>NZ_JBPZPT010000001.1:0-2708515 GCF_056156565.1 Bradyrhizobium sp. JHI2711 | reverse complement strand
TTCAGGATAAACGCCTTCTGGGCGTCCGAAAACTTCGAGGCCTTCATCGTCGTCGCTCCTCCCAGTCGAGGGATTTACGCAGCGCCAACTCTAGCCAAAAATGGTCCAGTTTGCCGGCCTCAGATCATGGGTCACAAAGAGGATTGCCATGTCTGGGCGGAGCCGTTCGAGCAAGTCAAGAATCTGCTTTTGCGTGGTTACATCGAGAGCAGAGGTCGGCTCGTCAGCGATGAGAAGCTTCGGCTTCATCGGGAGCGCCATTGCAATCATGACGCGCTGATTCATTCCGCCTGGCATTTCGTGCGGATAGTTTCTCATCGTCTCTTTGGGATCATCGATCCCCACATCGCAGAGTAGATCTGCAGCTCTTTCGCTCGCCTCTTTCTTGCTAGCCGCCGATCATCTGGACAGTCTCGCGAAGCTGGAATCCAATGTTCCGAACGGGGTTAAGATATAGGCTCGGCTGTTGGTAGATCATTGCACGCAGGCGGCCGATCGACATCGGCAAGAGGCCTGCCTTCGATGTGAATATCGCCGAGACATTTCAGCTCGGTACTTGCTACTCCCATGATGGTCGAACACAAGACGCTTTTTCCGCTGCCGCTTTCGCCGACAAGCGCGAAAAACTCACCTTTCCGCAACTCGAACTGAACGGCATCCAAGAGGCGCGTCTCGGGTCGGTCTGCAAGAACAACCGTCAATCCAGTAATGCTCAGAAGCGGCGGGCTGCCAGCCGCCATGGCTGGGCGCCCGGCATTCCCTTGCTCAAAAGTGTGAACAAAAGGTGCTTCAAGTGCGTGCAAACTGGTTTGGTCCATGATTCCACCTTTCGAGCAGACAATAGTCTTCTGCGTCTGGCCCAAGGCGTTCTCGGCTAGGCGTTGATTGCGCCTGGCCGAAAATCTATTAAACCGGTTGGCGTCGGTGCCCACTTGATGTTGGCGCGCTTTCCAAAGAACTCGCCAAGCGAATGGAGCACCGTTCCTGGTGGATCAATCTCGTCGAATATGTCCAGCATCTCTTGATAGGCAGCTCGCCTTTGCGCCGGGTCCTTCACCGTCAGCAAAGTTGTCTCCAGCACATTGAATCTGTCGTTCCGCCAATACCCACCCCTCTGAAAGTTGCTCTGAGACCCCCAGCGCGAGACGAACGATGCTGTGGGATCGGGGTAGATTGCGCCAACCTTTCCCATGCTCCCTCCCGAACCGTATTAAAACATCTGCAGCGATCGGGATTCAAGGTCGGATATGAACTCACGCCCGACGTAGACGCCGCAATAACAGCTGAACGGGTCGTCAACATTTGGGCTCGGGACAGAGAGAGCCATCTTCTGACAGAGATGTATCACAGCCTTTCCGAGGAGCCATGGTTTGGCGTCGCCTTCTCACGTCAGACTTCCGATGGCTCTCCACTTATCGCGAGTACCCTCCCGCTTTCCGCTGTCATGGCCGAACACCCACGAAGTGCGGACCTCGTCGTTTGGTCTCGCCGATTGCGGAGCGGCTAATCGGAGCGCTTCGCAAGATGCCGTGTACTACGATGGGACCTATCCGATCGGCGTTGGTATGCACGGAGGGCTTTCGGGGCACGAGCTGACTTCATTATGCATCCTTTGGCGATGCCTTTAGAAGCGGAGTTGTTGCTACCCCAACCAGTATCGTTGATCTGGTGCCGACGATCCTTTCCAGCTTGGGACTGCCGCTACCGTCGACGGTGCACGGCCGTATCATCGATGAAGCTTTGCAAGATCGCGAGGTCGGAGGTCAGTATGATGTCGAAGATGCGAGCGTCTCAATTGCCTGTTCAGCGCGCCGGTCAACTGTCTGCCGGGAGCTTTACCGGCAACGTCTTTATCTGAGGGAAGCGGCCGTGACCCGGCTCGTGCAACCGAAGAATGATAGACCTGGCGCTGATCCGACGCAATTGAAAGCCTGAACCACGGAGCATTTGACCTATGTATCAAGGAAAGCGCTAGGAGTTTGTTCGGTCGAACATCGAAGAAGCCATTGCCTCGAGCCGATTTCGGCCAGGCGAAAATTGCCAATGACGTAGAGCTTGCTCTCGAATATGGTGTCAACCGGCACACCGTAAGATACGCCATTCGGGCACTTGAGCAGGAACGACTGCTCCGTGTCGAGCAGGGGAGGGGCACCTTCGTTGTCGAACATCCAACACCCTATCTGCTCTCCCCTCAAACCCCTGACCGATAATCTCTTCTCCCAACGTCGCCTGGCGCGTCGTAAGATCCTGTCTGCTGCAACGATAAAGGCAGACGAGCGGCTCGCCGGCTACCTCGACTTGCAAGCTCGTGACGATGTGCTGCGCATCGACACGCTGAGCTATCAGGACGAGATCCCAATCGTCATTGCGCATAGCTACTTTCCGGCGAAACGCACTCCCGGACTGCTGGACAAATTCTCTGGCGCCAACTCGATCTCCACAGCTCTCAGGCGCATCGGAATTGACGACTACTCGCAACAGTGGGTGACGATAAGCGCACGTCTGCCCTCTGCGCAGGAGGCGCGCCTGCTTGGAATGTCCACTTCGGCGCCGGTCTTCGTCAAGGAGAGCCTTGACTGCTCCGGCCGTATTCCGATCAAATTTGGCGAGAATGTACTGTGCGCACCAAGAATCAGCTTCAGATTCGATTTTAAAGAGATTAGTTCCGCGGAGCAGCCGCTTGCAGGAAAGCCTCGATCCGGAAAAGCGCAAGCGAGGAAATCGAGATCATCTGCCCCCTTCAAGGTCTAGGTCCCTCCGGTTCCTGCGGTCGAAGCGGCTGGGAGCGCAATAACTATTTTCTACCACCTCGCTTGTGGGGGTGTGTTTCACGCTTCATGCCAGGACGAGCCGCTCGCGTTTTGCTGAGGCAATAGGCGGCCGCGTTGGTTGCGGCCCCCGATCAAGCTTGCGGGGCTTGGCATCGTTACGCGGCCTGGGAGGCAGCCGCGCAGGTCGTGAAGAGGCGCAGCGTCAAACCTTCCGTGATCGTCGTGAACCTCGCCCCTGCGCGGTTGGATCAAACGTCGGCTTTTGCGAAGATGCGTTCGGCGGTACGAAGATCTTCCGCATCATCAATTTCGTACCACCTGAGGTCATCGCATCTCACCGCAGCAAGCTGCAGGCCTTGTGTTTCCACGAGATAGGAAAGAAGCTCCTCAGTGTAGGCCTGGGTAGCTCCGGCCTTGATCATATCGTCTAGGGCCGGAACGAGCTCTGTCCGCAGAGTAGACGCGGACAGCCGCAACAGATTCATCGTCTTGTAAAGAGGCGGGTCATCCGCCATGAGATTTCTCGCTGTTTGTTTCAAACGAAATTCTGAAATGAAGCCAAGATCGGACAACAGGACCGCTGATCCCTGCATCAGCTGATCGAAGGGAGCGACAGCCGCTGCGTCGGGCGCTTCACTGATGAGCAGCTGCCGCAATACATTTTCCTCGAAGAAGACGTCGCCCTCAAGAAGAAAGCAGTCTCCGGAAAGCAGCGCGTCTCGCGCCAGCCATAGCGAATAGGCGCTGCCAGTACGATCGTAAACGGAGGATTCGACATATTTGACGTCAACCCCGCCAAAGCGGCCACCGCAGCTATCTTTGATCGCCTCTTTGCGATACCCGACAACAATCGTTACCTGTTCGACGCCGACACGGTCAAGGTTATGTAGCGCGTTGTGCAGGATGGGAGTGCCGTTAACTTGGACAAGGGATTTCGCGGTTAGATCCGTTAGCGGCCGCAGACGAGAGCCAACGCCAGCGGCAAGAATGAGAGCATTCTTGGGAGCATTCACTGGCATTTCATTCGCTTTCTTTAATCCCGCGCCTAACTCCGTGAGCATCGCGAGCGTTCTGTTCTTCCCTTCGGCCGCAGACCTGTTTAGATCGTCCCGGAGATCGAAAGGGCTAGGTCGTCACCCACGTGCATCTGGATTGCCTACCGCCTGGCGAGGGGAAGCTGTTTAGTGCTGTGCAAAGCTTCTCTGGCATTATAGGTCCGACTGCCTGTTGGTTGACACTTAGAGGGAGACCGCCGAGAGGGCACATCGGAGGACTTTCGAAGAAGGGGACGTTATGTGATAAACCCTCTCAGCATGGACTAGCGAGGCTGCAGATATCGCTTTTCGGCCGCGGCGAGCTCGTCATACCTCAGAAGCTCGAATATCTCGCTGAGCGGGGCGATATGGGGCTCAATGCCCGCAACGCCCTCTTGAGCTGCGATACTATCGCAGACGCGCCGCATTGCAGCTGCCGCAGCTCGCAAGGAGTGATTGGCCCAGATGACCGTGGAGATCCCCGCATCACGAAAGGTTGACACTGGTGTTCGATAGTACGTCGTCGGAACGATCACAACGGGTAGCCGGTTCCGCCACTCGGTGACGAACGAAAGCATTTCGTAAGCGGTACTTTTTCGCGAGTGAATCAGGATTGCATCGGCGCCTGCCTCGGCATAGGCATGAGCACGCAAGATGGCTTCATTCAATCCATGTCCAGCGATTAGCGCTTCGATCCTGGCCACGAGAACAACGTGTTCAGCGACCGTGTCCTTCACCGCCCGTAGACGACCGGAAAATTCATCGATATCGGCGAGCGGATGCCGCTCACCAATGAGCGAGTTCAGCTTCGGGAAGCAGCTGTCCTCAAGCGAGACGCCCGCCGCGCCAGCCTGATGAAGTTTGCGTGCGAGGAGGCGAGCATTGTTGAAATTGCCGAAGCCCCCGTCACCGTCAACGAGCACAGGTAGCTCGGTTGAGTCCACTATGCGTTCCACGCTCTGGACGAGCTGGGTCCATGAAGCTTCATTGGCATCGCGATAGCCGAGCGAACTGGCAATCGACAAACCAGAGGCCCAGAGCCCCTTGAATCCCGAGCGCTGCGCGAT
The DNA here is from genome assembly GCF_056156565.1 of Bradyrhizobium sp. JHI2711. Lineage (NCBI taxonomy): Bacteria > Pseudomonadati > Pseudomonadota > Alphaproteobacteria > Hyphomicrobiales > Nitrobacteraceae > Bradyrhizobium > Bradyrhizobium sp. JHI2711. The sequence goes on along the minus strand of NZ_JBPZPT010000001.1, from coordinate 2,703,643 downwards.
CGTGGCAGACAGGCCATCATGCGCTTCCATCAGAAACGACAGATCATCATTCGAGCACACCTGGGCGCGAAGCATTTCGACTGGCGACGACTGTGTGCATTGACGACCTGCGGTAGGCCGAACGGCTTGTGGTTGATACTGCATGCCTAAATCCTGGAAGCCGATCCTCGATTGGCGCAAATTTCACTGTTCATATCGTTTTGTCGTGAAGTCGATCAATGACCAGCGTTGGTAGTTTATTGGGGCGTAAAAGCTTGCATGATCGCCATAGGGTTATCGGATGAGCGTCGAGCCGACACGCCGGTTAAAGCTTTGGTGCAAATGAAAGATCTGGGCTCGCGAGCCGCGTCCTACGGCCCTTCACAGAGCATTCAGCCCTGGCGGGAGGAGCGCCTAGTCAAAGGGTGATATCCAGCTCACACAGATGTTAAAATATCGACTGCTACGATTGTCGTAAGTGCTGCTATTGCGTTGCGACGTATGTCGCAATCCGGTCGAGAGGGCTGCAGTTCGATGGCAGGCTCCCGAGAATGGACGGGCATCTCCCAGGAACGTGTCCTGCCGCGCGAGTTTGCGTGTGCCACTGAGTGGCATGGCACTTGCTGATCTCGTTCTTGCCCTCTCGGCTCCGGGAAAAATTCATGGCGGATGTGCAAGAAGTTGTGCTGTCGGAACGGGAAAAACAGTGTTTGCGATGGGTGGAGAAGGGGAAGTCATCCTGGGCCATCGGAGTCATCCTGGGCGTGAGCGTTAACACGGTCAACTTTCATATCAAGAATGCGATGCGAAAGCTGGAAACGACCAGCCGCACCCAGTGCGTCGTCAAGGCGGGGCGTCTGGGTCTTCTTGACTAACGGCCGCAGTTTCGTTGCCGCTGAAGATGGCGTGCAGCTATTTCGTCGCCGGCGCTCGCGTTGGATAATCGGACCCTGCATTCCAAAATGATCCCGGCCATAGGGTTTGGAAATGAGATTTTTCGGCTGCGAGCGGCCTGTTCGGATTGTTGTTGAAATCGATGTCCAAGGCCCAGCTTTCGGTCAGCCGCCCCAGACCAGCCGATATCGAACAGCTGCAGCTTGGCGAAAAGAATAATAATCAAGAGTTGTCGGGGCTAAGATTCGTTCAAGGCGACTCGATTGATGATTGAGGTCTATGCGTGTCTCGATCAATTCTGATGAATAACCCACGTTCGAGCCTTTGGGGCCTGAAAAACTGATAGAGCTCGTGGTGTCGGGAGGGATGCGCTTTGTGAATTTCCGCGACCAACGAGTGAACGCCGTTGATTGTTAGGGCTTCGCCGCTCCTGGTACCTAAGTGCGCGCAAACTAGCGCAGCCCCGTCAACTACTAAGGCTAATAATTGATCTGGATCACAGAAGCTGTCACTGTTTAGTTGAAGAACATCGCGCCGATCAAACTCACCTCCAGGTGTGGCATGCAACGTCAACCACTGTTTGCTCTCGCTAGGAGCCCTGAAAGGCGCGCCGCCTTGGCGCCTGCAGAATTGCTGGGCGGTCAGATCTGCTCCGAGAGCAAGCTGTTCTTCACAGAAGCTCATGATGCGGTCTGCGGCTCGAACACCAAGCGCGGAGGTCACTCGGCGTCGGCCCTGTCAATTGCCTCCTTCGTCGAGGTCGAAGGCGACGAGCATCATGGAATCAAGTCGTTGACGTGGCCAACGCCCATCGTGGGCTTGACCGAACTGGCTCGCGGTGACAGCGGCTTCGGGAAAGTCAACAATGCACATCTACGTGCGGAAACTCCGTCATCGGCGCTGCGGCGTCGCGCTGACGACAGCTGCTATACGAAGATGACCCCGTCTGGCCAACGACATCCGCTAGCCAAATGTGGAAGCCTCTCAGGCCGTCTACGGGCATTAAAGGGAACAGTCGCGGAGGTGCTAATCCGTGGGGCCGGAATAGCAGGGCTGATCACCGTCCATGGAATGGATGAAGCATTTTCAAGTGCTAGCGCCTCCGCCCTCTTGAAAACATCTAGCGTCATTCGCCTCGTCGTGACAGCATTTTGCGTTAGGCCACCCATCGTACTTGCGACGAGCGGATATGACTATGCGGCCTGACATCCCACAGGCATTCGCTCCGCCCGAACGCGACCACGCGCGCGGGTGGATCTACCGAGAATTCGGCGTCGAGCCGTTGATCCAATGCGCTGGCGTCCGCACGAATTATGGAGGAAGCAATCCGAGCGACGAGGTCATCGCGGCAATGAACGCGGCCGCCCGGGCTTTCGTCGACCTGGACGAGCTCGCGGAAGCCGCAGGCGAAAGGATGGCTCAACTCACCGGCGCCGAATGGGGTGTCATCACCGCCGGCGCTACAGCGGGGCTAGCATTAGCCACTGCGGCGTGCATTGCAGGAAACAACCCGGAACTGATGTTGCGGTTGCCGGATACGTCCGGGCTACGCAATACCGTGTTGATTCCATCCGACCAGCGTTTTGCTTATGAACAGGCGCTCCGCGTCGCGGGCGCTGAAGTCGTCAGCATTGGCACCACAGAGGAGTTTGCGCACGCACTGGATGGAAGTGTAGCGATGATCTGCTTGCTCGGTCGCATGGACGATGAGTCGGTATTGCCATTGAGCTCGCTCCTCCCTTTGGCACGCGCGCGCGGTGTTCCGATTCTCGTCGATGCCGCCGGGCTTTCTCCAGACAAGCCGGATAGCTGGATTAAGAAAGGAGCCGATCTGGTCGTTTACGCCGGTGGCAAGTATATCCGGGGGCCACAATCCACTGCTATCGTTCTTGGTAAGGAGCGGCTTTGCAGGTCGATCTGGTGGAACGGAACACCCCACCAGGCATTTGGCAGGTCGATGAAGGTCGGCAAGGAAGAGGTGGTTGGGGCCGTAGTCGCGCTCGACCGCTGGATCAATTCTCAATCGGCGAAAGATGAGCGTGATCAGTGGCTTGCGCGATCGAACCGGATCGAGGCTTACCTTGTCTCGCTGCCAGGCGTCACTACGGAAGTGCTGCCTTGGGCGAGTTTTGCAGCAGCTATTCGGCTGAAAATCATCTGGGATGCCGACATCATTCCGTTTGATGCGGAAGACCTAAGGCTTGCGCTCTTGCAACAACGACCGCGGATCCTGATCCACGATTTTTGGTCCACGCCGACATCAATCATGCTGGATCCGGTGAATCTCTCGGATGAGGAGGCTGATATTGTCGGCCGCGCTTTGGCATCCGCATTTCGTATGCCCCAGTCCATCGTTCGAGTGACTCCCTACTTCCCAGCGGAAGTGAATTTCTCCGGCAGCTGGCGTGTCGAAATGCAATTCCTTCATGGGTCTGCGACACACCACATCAAGATTCAGCAGGATGGTGAACTCATATCAGGTGTCCATCACACTGCATCGTCCTCCGGAGACATATCTGGTGAAGTTCATGGTCGCCATATTCACTTCGAGGCTGCGCACGAGCAGGTGCCGATTTCCTTGTTCTACGGGTTCGAGGGCGAATTCGCACAGGACGGCTCCGTCAGTGGAAAAGTGCGGCTAGGCGGTGCCACCAAAGAACATCTCGGGCCAGTGTTCAAAGGTCAGTACGGTTTTGCCGAATGGCATGCAACACACTGCGCATAACCGGTGTCATAACTCGGCCGAGCACGCAGCTTGTCAAGCGCGGCACAAGCCCGATCCACCATGGCTTCCGCAGACAGGAATAACTCTTGGCGGCGAACACCAAGGATGGCGGACCGCTCAGGTTCGACGGGCGAAGGCGGCTCTGGTGTGTCGAGGGCCGCTCGGCTCTTGTGCGAGCTTGGCGGCACAGCAGGCGTTTGCCATGAAACCAAAATGACGGGGGCGGCGGAAATCCCTTCGGCAACCCGCGGGGTAGAAAGCGCTGGTGAGCTCCTCAATGTCCAGCGTGATCACTTCGGACTTGTTGCCGGCGCGATCAATTCTTTCGCCGCAAGCGGATGATCCTGCTCACAGGTGAGGAGCCGATCCCTGGGGACCGCAACGTGATGGGGTGTAGCTGGCTGAGATAGACAAGACGTGCTTTGGATACGCCGAACGGAGCTTGGCGCAGACGTCCATTCGACTTTGCGGAGGGCGTCGACATGGTGGCCAAATGCCGCCCAGCTCGCTCAGGCGCGCCAGGTGGCCGAATAACCGGAGTTTCGCGTCCCCGGACGCTTCCTGCAGGCACTACACGAACAGCCGCCGGCAATCGTAATCGAAGCCGAACGAAAAGGAGGAAGCCCGGGCTAGCCAGCCCGGTTTCCACCAGGGGCAATCCCGCCCGCTGCCAGGCAACGAGAGGCGATGTGCACCCGGATGATGCGTCAGGAGCCGGCCACGGCATGGAAAAGTGCAATCATTCGGTTTCGGCTCCGATATGCATCGGGTTGGCGCCGATAAGACGGAGCGTCTCGGCTGCCTGCTTGAGCAGGATGTCATTGACCACCGCCTTGTTCTGAAGCGCGGTGGTGGCCACTGCCGGCACGTTGAAAATAAATATGGAAACAGGGGACAGGCAGCGGATCGGCTAGGCTCATCTCGATCACGACATCCAGCTGGTATGCTGGTCATAGGCGGTGAGGTACCTACTTGATCAACGGGTGGCTACATTTCCGCGCCGCATCGGCGGAAGTTCAACGGGAGAGGGGGCCAGCCATGGCCGCTCACCCATTAGCCTCGGCGTTATCGAAGCCGCGCTTCGCAAGCTCCTTGTTCCGATACGCAACAAGCTAGAGACCAAGAAGAAGCCCGTGGTCCGCTTCTGTCAGATCATCAACTGAAGCAATGTAATTGAGCAGTTGCGTATCTCGCTTGGCACCTACCAGAGTTGGTAGTGTCAAAAGCAGATGAGGCTTGGTTTGACTAGGTGCCCACGCGCCTTGCGACACGCTCCACTTACCCAGCGCGGCGAGTGCAAGCTCAACGTGCCTCGAAGCGCCGCACAGAAGCAATGCGAAGGCGAGCAGCCGTAGGACCTGCGATCACCAAGAGGATAACATAGTGGCTCGAAACCTCCGATTCTCGACCACGGCCAGTGGCAGCTGCCGCGCATATAGGCGCCTAGCTCTTGCGGAAGACGCTATTGCGCGTGACGCCGCTCTCTGGGCAGAGAGCGAGCAAGCAGCCCAGATCATAGTCGGTCCGTTGTTGAGGCGAGCGTCGCTCGGTCGAGTGGCAGCACAGGACCAAAAAAAAGCGTGCCGCCGTTCTGCTGCAGAGACCGATCGTATGCTGGCCTTTCCAAGCCTCGCCACAAATCTACCCGTCCGGTGCGTCAGCCGGGACAGCCGTCTGTTCGACTGGAGCGCTTGCGTTCCGCCTGCTCCGTCATCTCCGTGAGCATTCCCCCCACGACGAGTTCGTGGCTGCGGCACGACGCGGAGAGCACCCACCGGCTAGCGAAACGCCGTCATTCAGCTTGCGCAAGGCGATCCGCTGCGGCGGCTCGCGTAACTATACCTGGCCGTGCAAATTCTCCTACAGCTAGCTGTTTACCGCAGCTCGTGTGAATGACTGCTCAGCAGATAGGAAATTAGGTGACTTGATTTATGCGTCGGTCGGCGGGGCCTTACAGCCTTAATGAGCGTCTTGCGATGGATACAAGGTACAATGCCGCACAAATTGGCAAAGCTAATGCGCGTTCGGATCATCTGTTAGCGAGGTCAGCGCTCGATCACAGCAAAGAGGAGTACCGTTCGATTGTGCAAGGGGGAAAGCGTACCCGGCGAAATGTATCGGTGCCGGACCATTCTAATCCGCCAAAAGGAATGAGAGCCCATGAACCGCCGAGCGGCTTTGCAGGAGTTTCATGCCTCCAGAAACTCGTCCGACCGGCGTGCTGCACCGCTGAGAAGCCAAGGAACGCGCGTTATCGTAGGATAATTACGAGACTGATATGCGGCCCATCGATCGCAAGAAAAAGTCGGAAAGCACACGCATAGCGCCCTCTCACGACAAGTTGGTGTTTCTAGACCTGGTCCTGGATGTTCGCGCCCAACGCGTCAGCCGCAACGGTCGGCCGATCAAGGTAAGGCCGTTGGAATTCCGCTTGCTGCAGCATTTCCTTGAACACCCCGAGCAGGTGTTTTCTAGGACCGAGCTCCTATCAATCATTTGGGGACAGAACCTCCATGTCGGGTCGCGAAGCGTCGACCTTCAGATCAGCCGCCTACGCAAGGCACTCAATAAAGGCGGCCAGCGCAACTATATCCGCACCGTACACTCGCGAGGTTACTCCCTCGATGCGCAGGAGTAGCGCGCCCGACCCGGCGGCTCCGGCCATTAATCGCTTGGCCAAGATTAAGCCGCGACATTCAATCACTCTCGCACGCTTCGATAGTGTTTGGGGATCCGGGCGACATCATCCCGGAACAATAGGCGACATCATGGGCATCCGCGGTATCATCGAACGCCGCCCGGGGAGAAGCCGAATGTCGGCTGAACTTTGCAATCGCATAGATATAGGATTTGAGTTGATGGCGACAAATTGCGGATTGTGACGTTCTCGATATCCCGCACAGAAGGTTCCTCGTAGTCATCTGAATCTCCTGTCTGGATGGAGTGCGCAATGACCGAGATCCTCTCCGACAGAGCATCACCGTTCAGCATGCTTGCCCTCACTTCGCGTAGCGGCTTCGTATGATCATTAGTCGGCTCGCAACCTGACCACGCGCTTTGGTCAGCGGACAAACGTCTCAGGTGAACCATCTAACACTTTGTGTTTGGGTTGTCAGATCGTCGACACAGGCTTGTTTATTCAATCACTTATTGGGGCCTCTCTAACAAAATTGCTGAACGCAACCAATAAAACGTTCTTCGCATCGAGCAGCCAAATTGGCACGCGTTTTGAAGCCCTTCCTTCGGGAGCGGGCGGAGCTGCCGATTGGCGTTCATCTCTGGTACCGACTTAGGTCGGACGAGAAGGAAAGCAACGTGCCAGATTTACGTCAGAGTGCATTCGACAGTAAGGGGGCATCGGCAAGGCTCACTACCCTGCAAAATACGATCGCAGCCTTTGTCGACCTCGAGCAGTATATCCTTATCGTCGGCTGCGACCTCAAATCGGCTTCACCGCGTCGTGTAGGTTTGTTCGTTCCAAGATTGCCAGACGGTTACAGCAAAGCACTTCGGCGCCTTGGCTTTCGAGCGTCTACAAAGACGCGATAGTTAGATCGAGGCTGAAGCGAGTCTCAGGATTGCCCGGCGATCCCACGGCGATGGACTACGATTTCGAGGGGATCATCGACGGCGATAGCTGACCGGGATCGTTCACTCAGACAATCGCATCGGCGTGACGATCAAGCGGCAATTCAGACAAGCTAGCTGGCACGACCAGCCTGATGGAGGACGAGATGCGAGTTGCTAAGAAGCGGTCCTTTGGAAACTTTTCCGAAGTAGCAGAGACTTATCCGCGGCGTCCGCCTTATTCACGTCGAGTCCTTCAGATGCTTGTCGACCAGGTAAAGAACTTAGCCGACAGTCCGACTTTCGCGGATATCGGCGCTGGTACGGGCGCGATCGCCTATGCCTTGGCTGACATGGGGCTTACCGGCTATGCGGTCGAACCTGATACTGAGATGGTCGCGGTCGGGCAGAGGCTCGGCCGAGCTTATCCAACCGTCTCTTGGATTAATGCGCCGGGCGAGTGCACGGGCCTGGCCGACGGTACGCTCAATTGGGTTTGCTACAGCTCGTCGTTCCATTGGACGAACAAGAGCGAAGCGCTTCGCGAAGTTATGCGGATCTTGCGACCCCGCGGGTTCTTCACAATTACAACCTTCCTTAACGATCTTGAGACCGACCCCTTTCAACTCGAAATTGAAGCGAAGCTACGCGATATGGTGCCGGCGTTGCGGCGGGCGCGTCTCCCATTCGTTGCCGAGATGGAAACTTACGAGGCGCTGCTCAACCAATATCCGGAGCTGGGCAACTGCATTTCTCTTGCTACCACCGAGACGATCTCCATGAGCGAGGAGCAGTATCTCAACTACTGGGCTGGTTTCCACGATATTCCGAGTCAGGTGTCCCCCGAGGTATGGACTTCCATTCTGCAAATGGCAGCCGAGACGTTCCGACATAGGCAGCCGACGGGTATAAGATTTCGCTCTATGGCATGGCATTCTCAACGAGACTGAGCCGAGTGCCAGTCTCATAAGCTCAGATTAAAGACAACGAATCAACAATCGGTCGACGCGACGGTTAGGTATGAGAACCGAGGAGAGGGCTAGCGATCATCTGGAAGGATGACAAAATCGTTGTCGCGGCACTGGGCTGCGCAGAAATCATCAGTTACGGCACACTCTACTATTGCATCGCCGGTGTGGCTAACGAGGTTGCCCGTGACCTCGCAGTCACAGGTGCATGGATACTCGCTTGTTTTTCCTTCGCTCAATTAGCGAGTGCGCCAATGTCGTTGATCGCCGGTCGCCTTATGGACCGATACGGTGCCGCCAGAGCGATGGAAATCGCCTCAGTTCTGGGCGCTACCAGTTTAGGAATAGCCGCAGTCTCCTGGAATGCGACCGTATTCGCGTTCGCGCTGTTCAGCATACAAATAGCGTCTGCCTTTGTTTTTTACGAAGCTGCAGTTTTGTTCTTGATCCAACGAGATGGGGTGCAGGCAAAACAGCAGATCGCTCTGCTGACCTTGATCAGTGGGTTATCGTCAACGCTGTTCTGGCCGCTCACCTCTTTGTTGCTCATTTGGATATCCTGGAGAGAGGTGTTTGGGATCTATGCGGGCTGTAATGTTCTCATTGCTCTCCCGTTAATGGTATGGGCTCGTCGGAGAGCCCCCGTTGGCCCTGCAGCTCTAGATAAATCGCACAAATCGCAAGTCCACTCACAGTCCTCCCCCAAGGCGATTGATTGTGCGTTGATAACGTTTGGTTTTTCGCTCACCGCATTTATCGTCTCAGCATTCCTTAGTCAGATGACTCCAATCCTCTCAACGTTTGGCTTAGGTCCGGAGGGCCCTTTGATTTCAGCGCTTTTTGGACCGTCTCAGGTCTTAATACTGCTTTTTGCGGCTTCGCTCACCGAGAGAATGGCCGAAATTCATCTCACTCTTCTCTCATGCCTCCTGCTCTTCGCGGCTACGCTTATCGTTGCACTAGCTTCTCACTCCGTCCTTGGAGTTACGGTTTTCGTTGTTTTGCTCGGATTCAGCTCCGGTCTAAACTGCATCTGTCGTGGAACGCTACCCCTGGCGACGTACGGGCAGGACAGATACGGAGGTCGAGTTGGGTTGATCAACGGCTTTCGACTGTTATCGGCGTCTCTTGCGCCATTATTCTTCAGTTCGGTGCAAGATCATTATGGCGTCACCGCCGCATTAGTATCCCTTGCGATCTGCGGAGCGGGGAGCGTGCTCGCATTTGGCCTCGTGAGCATCCGATCAAAGCGATCTTAGCGTCGAGTGATAGTGTGGTAGAGGGAAAGAGATGAGGTGGGGCGTCGATCCTCAAGCACGAGTTACAAGCGATCCGGCCGCCATGCGAGTGCCAACAAAACGATCAAAAACGGAGGTCGCCACAGACGTTGGAATCTGATCGGCAAGCATCGCGAATTCACCTTGTCGTTCCATGGAAGCCGCAACGCGATCCTCTCACCGCTTTGGCGTCGTGGATCCGGGGGCCCGGCGGTAAGCCGGCATCGTGATCGCTGGCTTCGGCCGAAACATCGCCATCATTCGGCAAGCCTAGTTATGCTAGAAGGCGCTGCTTGTCGGGGAAAAGATAACAGCGGACATTCTGGCTTTCGATCGTTGGCGGAAAGGCGATCGATTAAGAAGCAAGGCGCCCAGGCGGATTGAGGCCGGCGAACTGCTCAAGGGCCTCTTTTAGACCGGCAGGGGGGCCGCCGTCACGGGGCTTGTGAATTGCATTATCCGGCGCGCAGGCCGCTGCAGAACTGCAGCAGCGATTTGCACCGACGAATTCGGCGACTCCGAGGGCCTGTGTCGATCCGGGTTATACTCCAATAGTTCGATCGGTTTCGACCTTGGGTTTCGATCGCGGCGCATTCGCGCTGTACTCGGGCCATGCATGTGGACCTCTCAACCAGTGACATCCTTGTCTACGCGTCAATACCCAGATAGCAAGCGGCGGAACCATGGTCCAAATCGTTCTGCCGGGCGATTTGTTCACGAGGTTGCGAGTGTCATCAATATCTACAATCTGTCGAACCGAAATTGGACCCTATCGGCAGCATAGATCACCTGGTAGCACCAGACTGGTTCATCATGCTGATCGATGCTTGATGCGCGCTTTTCCATGACCGGCCTAGCCAGGGATTGATCCAGCAGGGTTGCTTCTTCCTCGCTCGGCATCCGCGCGAGCAGGTTGACATCGATCTGGGCTTTTTCCACCAAAGCGAATTGCTGTAGCGCGTTTTCGACGTTTGCCTCGGGACCAAGCGCCGAGACGAAACCGTCGAAACGCGGTAGTTCCAGATAGCACGTGCTCAATGCGAGAGGGCGGTTGTCGGCCTCGCTGACGAGTCGGATGCGTAAGGCCGAAGAATCTAGGGGTAAGCGAAGGGATTGCCGCACCCAGTCGTCGGGTTGGACGATATCCGCCGCGAGCAACCTACGGCTCGGCCTCATGCCATTATCGATGACGTTCTTCGAGAAAGTGTGGCGTCCGCTGAGGCGGTACTTGAGGGCATCGATCTCCACGAACGAGCCACGCCCGTGTTCAATGCGGATGATCCCCTTGCTTTGAAGGCTCGCTAAGGCCTTGCGAGCCGTCATGCGGCTCACGGCAAAGCGTTCGGCGACTTTGGTGTCGGATGGCAGTGGCCTGTTGATCTCGAAATGCCCGCTCAGGATCTCCTGCTTCAGCGTTTTCGCGATAAAGCGCCACCGGGGTCCTTCCAAAGCATCGGAATCGGTGTCAGCCCCATCGAGAGGGTCATCGACTTTATCCATATTGTATCCATTCTGTGTCATGAGGCTGTCATCTCAACTCGTATATACGAGTGCGGCCGTCAAGAGCGGGCTGCTTGGCAAACACAATGCGGCGGCCGTTCCGAGCGGACCAATACTCGATGGGGGTGAGGCCGTTGCCATGGCATCTCATATGATCACGCGTCGCAACTTCACTGGTTTGATCGGTGCCGCTGCCCTGTCCACGGCGTCGCGGCCGTCCAGGGCCCAGCAAACCGCGCCTCGCCGCGGCGGTCGCGTGCGGGTCATCCTGCAGGAGACGGCTTCCTCGTCATTACTTGATCCGACCAAGGTTGCATCGTGGGCGGTCTATTTCGCCTATGAGCTGATAGGAGCTCGCCTCGTTAATGTCGATTCGCATCTTCAGCCCATTCCGGCCCTGGCGGAGAGCTGGGAAGCCGCAAACGGCAAGGTGAACGACTGGATCTTTCGCCTGCGCCGCGGCGCCGAGTTCCACGATGGCAGATCGGTCACGGCGCGGGACGTGATCTACACCATCAACCGATTGCGCGATCCGGCAGCGCAGTCGCCTCTGCGCGTGCTTGTTGACCACGTGAGCGATATCGTTGCTGAAGACCCGCAGACGATCCGCTTCAAGCTGACACGTCCCGATGCCGATTTCCCGCTGCTGCTCGCCCAGGATCGCTTCCATATCTTGCCTGAGGGATATTCGCGCTTCGACAAGCCACTTGGGGCGGGCGCCTTCATCGCCAATGGTCTCGATCCGGCTGGCGTAAACACATATCGCCGTAATCCGAACTTCTGGGACGGCGGCAAGCCCTATCTCGATGAGGTCTCATTTCAAGGCAACCAGGATCCGATCGCGCGCGTTTCGGCTTTGCTCGCTGGGGACGTCGACGCTGTGCAGACAATCAGCTTTGCGCTGGCTAAACGCGTGGCCGCAGTGACCGGCCTTGAGGTCGTCTCATCGCCCAGCGGTGTGCACAACGTGGTCGCGATGCATGTCGACAAGGCACCATTCGACCGTGTCGAGGTGCGCGAGGCACTAAAATGTCTGTTCGACCGCTCCCTTCTCCGCGACAAACTGTGCGCGGGGCAGGCGAGCATTGCCAATGACCATCCAATTCCTCCGTTTAGCCCGTTCTACCATTCCGAGTTGCCCGTCAGACCCTACGATCCGGACCGGGCGCGGACGCTGCTTCGCCAGGCTGGCGTCGACCTCGGCCAACTCGTTTTGCACGCCTCTGAGGCCGTTACGCCCAATGTGGCTGTCGACCTGGCGCAGATGTTTGCCGATACGGCGCGCCAGGCGGGCGTCAATGTGCAGGCGCGACGGGATCCCGTTGCTGGCTATTGGGACAATATCTGGCTCAAAGAGCCGCTGATGGTGGGTGGTTGGGGCATGCGCTACACGCCCGACGCTATGCTGCGCGTTGCCTATCGATCTGACGCCAAATGGAATGAGACACGGTGGAGACGACCCGAGATCGACCGTATGATGGACGATGCCCTGGCTACGACTGATCTAGAACGTCGACGCCTGTTGTACTGGGGGATCCAAGAGGCGATCCACAAGGAGGGTGGTGCCGCCATCCCACTGTTCTTCAATCAGCTCGATGCCAAGGCGAGCTATGTCAAAGGCGTTGCACCGTCACCGCTCGGAGCGCTCAAAGGCTCGGCGTTCTCCGAGATCTGGCTCGATCGCAAGGTTTGATCCCGTGCAAGTGCTGACACCATTTCACGCCGCGCCTGAGCGCGTGCATTCAAAGCGTGCCAAAGCGTGGCTGCTGTTGCGTGGCATCCTCACACGTGTTGCCATTCTTATCGGCGCATCCGCCCTGATCTTTCTCGGAACGGCAGTCATTCCGGGGGATTTTGTCACAGAGTTGCTGGGCCAGGACTACACTCCCGAGCTCGCTCAACGCATGCGCGCTGACCTCGGCCTCGATCGTGGCCTTGTGGAACGCTTCGTCCTCTGGCTCTGCGCCTTCTTGACCGGCGATCTTGGCCGCTCGTTTACGACCCGCACCGGCGTCTGGGAAGTTGTCGAGCCTCGCCTCGAAAACACCCTCGCCCTCGCTGCCGTGACGTTTCTGTGGTTTCCGGTCGCGATCGCGGCAGGGCTTGGAGTGTTCATGACTGGCCGACGCACGCAGCATTTCTTCAGGCTCGTAGCGCAAATTGTCATCTGCACGCCGGAATTCCTAATCGCCTATATCTTCATCTATGTGTTTGCCGTGGAGCTTAGGCTTTTACCTGCGGTTTCCCGCATTTCGCAGGGACAGCCTTTCCTGGACCAGCTCCGTCTCCTCGTTCTGCCGAGCGCTTGTCTCGGTGTCGGCATGGTCGCCTATGTCGGGCGGATGGTGCTCGCGCTGCTCGCCACGGAGGAACGCAAGGATTACTTCGAGTTTGCCCGGCTCAAAGGCTTTGGCCGGGGCGAAACTGCGCTGCGTTATGCATTGCCTGCGATTACACCATCGATCCTCAATCTCGCACTGACTTATTGCGCCTATCTGCTGACGGGCGTGCTCGTGATCGAAGTCGTGTTCGGCTTTGCGGGGCTTGGTGACCTTACTGTGTCCTCTGTTGTGTGGCGCGATATCCCCGTACTGCAGTTCTGCGCGATGCTGATTACCGGCATCTATATGCTGCTCTATTCATTGTCCGATCTCGTGAGCGGTCGCTTCGTCGCGAGGACTGCGCTGTGACAGAGGTGCTGCGGATACGTGATCTCACAGTAGAAATCGCAAGCTCGGACAGCGCCGTGAACCGGATCGGCGCGCTTAGTGCCACTTTCACGGGCGGTCGCCTCTATTCCGTCATAGGTCCCTCGGGCATCGGTAAGACGAGCCTGTGCCTGGCCCTTATCGGCTGGCAGCGTCCCAATCTCCGTATCACGGGTGGCGATACCTCGTTTCTGGGGCGATCACTCACCGGAATGGCTCCCCCTGATCGGCAGGCGCTTTGGGGGCGGGACATCCTCTACATTCCCCAGTCGTCTGCCACGACTCTCGTTTCAAGCCGTGGCGTGGTCGATCAACTCGCGGCCTTCCCCGGGGACACGAGCTCGCAACGCATTGAGCGCAGGCATCTGCTTCGCAGCGCCTTCGATCGCCTCGATATTCCGGGGTTCAACGAGAACCGCTATCCGCACCAATATAGCGGCGGCCAGCTCCAGCGCATTCTCGTCTCTAGCTTGTTCTGCGCTGCACCGCGCCTCGTCATGCTGGATGAACCGACGAGTTCGCTCCAGCCGGCACTGAAGAGCACGGTTATGACTGCCATCAAAGCGCGTATCCAAGAGATCGGCGCTGCAGCCATAGTGGTGACCCACGAGCTCGCTTTTTTCGAAGCCTTGTCGGATGGAACTATCGACCTTGCTAGGCATCTGAAGCGACCGCTTCCCACCCAAGCGGCCACTTCCCGCCAAAAAGACCGCAACAGCATAAGGGCGCTCGCCCCAGAAGACCGTCCTACTCCTCTCGACTCGAACACGGGCGAATCACCGCCGCGGCATGCTGTGCCGCTCCGTGTCGACCGACTGAGTGTGCATGCGCCAAGCGGGCGTTCGCTTGTCGCCGATGTCTCGTTTTCGCTGGGCGCTGGCAGCTGCATCGGTCTCGTCGGCCCGTCCGGCGCAGGCAAGACGACAGTTCTTCGTGCACTTCTTGGTCAGCACCGTGACTCCTCGGGGGAGATCTTGGTCGGAGGGCGCCGTCTACCTCTGCACTATTCGGCCCGCACAACCGCCGAGAAGCGTGTTTTCGAGTACGTCCCTCAGTCGGTTCGGTTGCACCTCAACCCGGCGCTGACGATTGCCTATCTGATCGGCCGCAGATTGCGTCAGGCGGGGGAGGCCGGCAACTCAAACGGGGCTGCAGAGGTTCTCGACTCGATTTTTCTTCCGACCAGTTATCTGCCCAAGCTCCTGTCAGAGCTTTCGGGCGGGGAATGCCAACGGCTTGGGATCGCCTTGGCTCTTGCGTCGCGGCCACGCATTCTTCTCCTCGACGAGGTGACGGCCTCGCTCGACTCTGCCAATGGCGCTCTTGTCGTGGAGCTTCTGCGCAAAGTACGTGATCATCGTTCGGTCAGCATGCTCTTCGTTTCACATCAACCGGACATGGTGGCGCGGCTCGCTGATGAAGTGGTCGAAATGCGTGCCGGACGCGTGCTCTCCTCTGTGATCAGCGTCGACGCGGCATCGCCTCCCACGACGTTCCCGAACTCGGCGAGCGCTTTCGAGCCGGCGCATTCTGTTGGACGGGGCCGCACATGAGGATTGCCGTTTTCGCGATCTTTTCGCTTGTTCTCTTCATGGCACCATCTTTGATTGACGCGCGATGGACGGAGCGTTACGGCGCCGAGCGGTTCGAGCCACCATCCGCGGCACACATTCTTGGAACCGATCACCTCGGGCGAGATCTATTCGCCGAGACACTCGCGGCTGGCCGTGAGACTATGCTCATTTCCGTGACTGCGGCATTCGTCGCCTTTGGTCTCGGCCTCGGCCTCGCGGTGCTCACGGGCCTGTCGAGAGGTTTCGGCGGCTCGGTGCTCGCCCGATCGATGGATGCGCTGATCGCGATCCCGGGTCTGATCGTCGCCTTCGTGCTGATCGCGGCCCTCGGATCGAGTACGTCCAGCCTGATCGCCGTCATCATCGTCGTCGAATTCTGCCGTGTGTTCCGATCCCTGCGCACGCCCGTCGCTCAGGTGATTGCGCAGCCGTTCGTGGAGCTCTCGCGCATTCGCGGAGAGGGCATCGGCTACCTCGTCTTTCGTGACGTCTGGCCAAATATACGGGCCTATGCAGCCGTAGAACTCATCAACCGCTTCGTGTCGTGCCTGATGTTCCTGAGCGCGCTCAGCGTGTTGGGCCTCGGTGTGCAGCCTCCGGCAAGCGATTGGGGCACACTCATCAAACTCAATGCGGCGGGTCTTCTTCTCGGATCGCCTGCGCCAATTCTTCCTGGCCTATTCATCCTTACTACCTCGCTGCTTGCCCTTTGGGCTGTCGGCGAGGAGCGTCTCACCGCGTCCCGCAACCGACCCTGACACTTCGAAACCGGACATGACCAAGCTGTTCTTGCACTCTTACGGCCTGCGCTATCACTATCGTCACAAACCTGGCTTCGACGTTTTCTCATTGATCGATATCGCGGCCGAACTCGGGTTCGACGGGATCAACGTATCAGCTCACCTACCGGGCTATATTGAAATCTCCGGACGCGGACGCGATCACCTTCGGAAGGTACGACGCCATCTCGATCACCGCGGGCTACTCATCGACATCGAGACCCGCGGGACGGAGGTCGCCCATCTAAGCGATTGCCTCGCCATGGCCGCTGACGTCGGAGCTGGATACCTCAGGACCTTCACGACAGGTGCGCCGGATCGCCGCCATCGCGTGAGTGAGGCCAAGAGGAATTTATCTCAGCTCACTCCGATAGCCGAGCGGGTCGGCATTCCAATTCTCCTGGAGAACCACGAAGATTTGTGCGGCGCCGAGGTCGCGGAGATCCTCACATCGGTCAATAGCGCTTGGATCCGCGCGTTGTTCGATTACGTCAATTCGATGCTCTTCTTTGAGCATCCCTGTGATGCCCTCGAGGCGATGGAGCCCTGGGTATGCTCCGCACATCTAAAGGATTGCGTGCTATTACCCCCTGTGCGTCAGGGGGAGGAGGGGACCCTGCTCGGTGTGCCGATCGGTTCCGGCGTTGCACCTGTCGCAGAGCTGACGCAAAAGCTCGCAAGGCTCGGGCTCGACCGCATCTGCTTCGAGAACACGTGGTCTTATCGCGCCCCGCTGCGCGACCGACGCGGCACGGGCGAGCCTGGAGAATCCATTTTTGGTTGGGCAAATCTCCGGGAACTGCCCGCTGAGTGGATGATTAATGCCGCCGAAATGGCGCAGTCGGCCCCTGGAAAGGTGGTTGAGCTGGAGATGCAAGCTCTCGATCAATCCCTCTGCTGGCTTAGAAAACTGTCGATCGGCGCCGGCCTGACGAGGTCGGGTGCGAAGGCATAGCGCACCGGATGCCCGCGGGCGCGCAGGAGACGTCGCCGATCAGTGATGGTTCTGTGCGGGCCGTCGATGGGTTCACGATCATTCAGAACGTGCTCGAAGGCGTGGACGGATGGCGACAGAAGTGTGGAGTTCGACATGTCTCTGGACGACGGCGCCGGCCCAAGTGTGGGGCCCATCTGTTTCGTGGCCGGGCTTGCTCTGCACGCCTGTAGGCGGAAACCAGCGGATCGTCCTTATCTCGTAGTTTAAGAACTCCCGTCGGTTCATACCTAACTCGCGTTGGACGATGTGACCCAAGAGCAGAGCAGTCTATCGATGCTTCCGCGCCCTGGCAGCTGCGTCGTGCGGGCAAGTATGCGGTCCTTTGTCAAAAATGCGATCCTGGCGAGGCTGCCTCTCCAGGATCTCGCAGCAATAGGGCAGTGTCTTGAGCCTATCGTTCTGGGAGAACGCATCGTTCTGCAAGAGCCGAAAAGGAATGTTGATTACGTCTATTTCATAGAGTCGGGGCTCGTATCGCTAAGGATTGTCACCTCCGGCATTATCCTTGAAACGGCGGTAATAGGATTTCGGGGAGCGGTCGGCGCTTCGGTTCTATTGGGAGGTCATCTTTCGACGCATCAATCTGTCGTGCTTTTTCCTGGAACCGCTCTCAGGATCCGCGTCAAAGATTTGCGTCAGCTGATGAACGAGCGTCCGCAAATCCGGGAACAGCTATCTCGCTACGTCGACGCGCTATCATTGCATTGCGCTCAGACAGGATTTTGTGGCGTTTGGCACCATCGCGAAAAGCGGCTCGCGAGCTGGCTCTGTCTATCGAGTGACTCAGCTGACACTCATGTTCTTCCAGTTACCCATGACTACCTTTCGTCCGTCTTGGGATTGCCTCGTCCGGGGATAACCGAGACCCTGAACAAGTTTGCTGAACAGCGTCTTATTCGCAAGGTGCGCGGCGTGTTGCGGATCGATGAACGCAAGTGCCTCGAGCAAAGGGCATGCACTTGTTACAAGCTTGTTTCCGAAGCGTATGCCTCCTTGGGATCCGCAATTGCAGCGAAAGAGTCGACCAACTAAAACAAGTGCAGCCAATTTCGGCTTCGCCTCTTCTGTTCAATTTGTAAACGACTTGTACGGCAGGTGTCGCCTGGAGGTGCGCATGCATATGCCTCGGCTAATGCTTTCACGGCGTTCAGCTCTAATCTCATTGAGGCGCAAGATGCGTTGCTATGAAGCATACGTTCTTAGCCGATTGCAGTCCGAAGCATACCGTTGTGAGACGATTAGAGCACACCTGCCAGAGCGAGCGTGAAGGTTCGTCTGTTTCCTACACAGTTTCCGCGCCGATAACGAGGGTGATCTGACATCATAGCGATGCGAGCTGCGGAATGGTCCGCGCCGCGACGTTCACTGGTTCAATCAGTCAGGTGGCGTTCGAATAGAGCCCTTTCTGTCGAAAGTGATTGGGGGGCGAAGGTGATGGTCTCTTCGGTGCGCCTTGCTGGCCGCCTTTGAGATGGTACAGTTTAGAGGCCAGTTATGAAGTTCGTGGAGAAGTTTTTGTTCGGTTCGGCGGTCGGTCTGATCGCCGTGGTCGAGGCGCATGCAACCGATCTTCCCTGGAAGGCCAGGCCAATCGAGTACGTGAAGATTTGCTCGTTGTATGGGGCCGGCTTCTATTACATTCCCGGCACCGATACGTGCATCAAATTGGGCGGGTATCTGCGCGTTGAAACCACACTGAACACGAGCGGCCACTATGACATGCCCAGCAGCGGCGTCCCTGGGGCTCGTAATCGCCTGACGGACTATTACAGTACACGTTCTCGCGAATATCTTTCTATCGATACACGCACTGCGACCGAGTATGGTGTAGTGCGCACCTTCTTCGATGGCGCCTTTACCTGGACCACAGGTACCTATGCCGGCGTGGGTACAACTGGCGTGAATGGTTCGACAGCGTATACGTCGTCACTCGGTTCTGCGGTTGGCGCTGGTTCCCTTGGTGTCTACGACGCCTTTATCCAGTTCGCTGGGTTCACTTTCGGCAAGGCGGCTTCGCAGTTCAGCTCGCCTTGGACGGGATATCCCGGAAACAACATCGAACTGCCTGGCGGCGGCGGCTGGGAGCCCGTGAACCAGTTCACTTACACCGCTGACCTCGGTCAAGGAGTCACGGCTTCGTTCTCAGTCCAGGATCAAGTCGCCAATTACACGAGCAATGTCTGGAACGTGAGTGGTGCGACAGCCAGCGGTCTAGCCGTCGGCGCATACGGTGCCAACGACATCGGCGGTTCGCGCACACCAGACCTTGTCGGTATGGTGCGCGTTGACCAGGCTTGGGGCCTCTTTCAGGCGTCGGTTGCTGCACATGACAACCATGCTGCATATTATGGCGCATCCGAAGTCACCGGCAATCCGAGTGACAAGTGGGGCTGGGCCGGTCAGTTGGCATTGTCCATCAAGAACGTCCCGACGGGGCCGGGTGACACCGTCAACATCCAAGGCGTGTATACGAGCGGCGCGAGCCGCTACAACTTCGATAGCTATAAGTCGACCACCTACGCGATGTATGGTGGCACCGGACTTTCGGGAGCCTACCAAAGCATCGGGCTTGCTGGCATCTCTGACTCTGTGTTCATAACTGGCGCCGGCCAGGAGTTGACCACGAGCTACGGCTTTAACGGCGCGTACACCCACAATTGGGATCCTCATTGGAGTAGTGCCATCTACGGTGCGTGGACGGCTGTGCGGTACAACAACACGGCCAAGGGCTACGTCTGTGGCACGTTCGTCACGTCCCTCGCGTTGTCAAGCGGCGGTTCCGGCTGTAATCCCGATTTCAACTATGCCGTTCTTGGTACAGTTACGCGTTGGACTCCCGTCAGGAATCTGACTTTCTCGGCTGAACTCTCCTACATGGTGCTCGACCAGAAGTACGCGAGCGGAAGCACTGTGACGCTGCCGCAGCAAGCCAATATCGCTAAGCCGGGTACTGTGTACGAACTCAAGGATCAGAATAGACTGACGTTGCTGCTGCGCGCTCAGCGCAACTGGTAGATCTTGCGAACTAGGGAAAGGAGAAAAGTAACGGCTCCATAGATCAGCGTTAAACACCCAAGAAGGCTTTCGGCATGTCCGCCGGAAGCCTTCCAACTAGACGCGATGATCCGACACGAGATCGTGAGTCCACATTAGTTCCAGCGAGGTAGGCGAGCCTAGCCGCGAAACATGCTTTCAGCCGAGGACACTACAAATGTTGATGCGTTGGAATGCTCGCGGAGCGGCACTGAAGCTCGTATGTTCTTGACGTGGTTCCCACGCCGATGACGAACGCGACCTGCGAACGCAACCATGCTTACGCGGACTTATGGGCGCCGAGATGTTCGCTGGCTTTTCCAATCGTTTCGCCAACATAGCCGATCCTGAGCGATCATTTAACAACAAAACTATCGCTGGGAGGATTCCAGGCGTGAAAAGTGTCAAGAAGGTTCTTGTACAGGCCGGGCTTGTTTTGGCCTGGAGCTCAGGTTTCATCGGTGCACGGATGATCAATGGCGGAGAATCGGTTTACCTGGTCCTCTTCTGGAGGTTCGCAATAGCTGCAGTCATATTCTCTCCATGGCTGGGCTTGACATTGATCCGAGGGGTGGCGCTCCGCGACGTTGCGAACCAAAGCTGTCTTGGCTTCTTAGCAATGTTCTGCTCCACCACCTTTGCAGTAAAGGCCGTCGCAACAGGCCTGCCTCCTGGAACGGCAGCATTGATAAGTGCATTGCAGCCTCTTGCAACGACAATTTGCGCTGGGCCTGTATTAGGCGAGAAGATTTCTGCCAGAAAGTGGCTGGGGTCCTTGATTGCTCTTGCAGGCGTAGCACTTGCAACGGGAGGGCCAACAGGGCATGCCCCGCTTTCGGCGTATGGATTGGCGGTAGCAGCTAGTCTATGTCTGGTGTTGGCGACGCTTATTTCAAAGCTGAGTTCCAACTCTATGTCCATTTTTCCTGCATTAGCAGTACAAAGCGCGGTCTCAGCGCTTTGTATGCTCCCCTTCGCCGTTCTGGATGGAAGACTCGCTCCTCACATGACGGCGCAATTTGCCACTGTCGTCCTGTGGTTCGTAATTATCTCAACCGCCGTGGGTTATGGACTTTACTGGTTCTGCCTACGGGAAAATGCGGCGAGTGAAGTTGCAACGCTGATCTATCTTACTCCCGTGATTACGGCGGCCTGGGCGTACGTTGTGTTTGGCGAGCCGACGACAATGAAGGCAACTCTCGGATATTTTGTGTGCGTGATAGGTATAGCTATAGGAACCAGCGCGTTCACAACCAAACTAAACTTAAGCAAAAAGTGAGATTGCCGGTTTTCCAAATAATCGATTTCTCAATTCACGCTTCCGCCGCCGCGTGGGAAGAACTTCGGGCCATCCGCCAGTGCCCCTGGAACGAATAGCGCGGTTCCCAAGTTGCTGGACGGCGAGGCTAAGCTGGATCAAAATTACTCACGCCGGGCTCTCCTTTGTGAAGGTGCACTCCGCGATCAGCAGATCTTCGCTGGTGTTGATTTCGGAGCATAGCATCTGAGGTCGTCGCGACGTGCCGCTGTCACCTGTAGGACACGCTTTCCACTGGCTAAACAAGAAGCTAGTCGGTGTAGTCCTGCCCAGCACGGGACCTCATTATATAGTCCGGCGCTGGAACGATCATCGTGCTGAGGGTTGTCGCTGAAAATTGTAGCAGGTTCATGGTCTTGAAAAGTCCTCGGCGTTCGCGCTCCGGTCAAAGGTGGTGTATCCCTTCTTCGGACGAAGCCGAAGCAATCGATCAATTTGCCCAGTCTTTTCGCCGGCAGACGCCGGCCGAGCTATTCGCGCGGCAATGGCTAGTGCCATACTTCGTGCGTTTTCCTGGCAAGTGCCCGGAATTCGAGTGATCTGAACCCGACCATTTATCTCAACCTTGTCGTGCGATGTGCTCCCACTGGAGGAGCACGTGCTCAAAGACACACGCTTAGGCCGTTAAGCCCGACAACTGACCTCTCGAACGTAGTTCGGCTGTTTCCGGAATTCGAAGCTGCCGCCCAGCCGGCTTCGCAATCCGAATCCGCCTGGGCAACAACCCGCAACGTCGACCAGGAAGCCGTCGCCGGTGTCGAGAACTGGCAACAACTGCCATAGCGGCGCAGGCTGTCCGGCAGCAGGCGGCGAGGCCGCCGGTTAATGATCGCCATCTGTCCGTCGCACGGCAACCAATTGTTGCACCGACGACGATCGTGCGGTTCACCTCTGCGTTAGCTGTAGATCACGACCAGGCGCGATGCCGCACTTGCGACCTTTCTTTGCGATGCCCCAACATGATGATCGGATTCTCAGCAGCACCAAGCTGGCACCGTAGGCGATGTGGAGATGACTCCTATGCGAAAGAGTGCCACGGGACGAGGGCATCTGGTGCGCTCCACAGCTGCACATGAATGGCCATGCGCACCACCATTCCTGCGATGAGCGGAAGAACGTCCAAGGACACTTCGAAGGATCGACCACTTGACCACGCAAATCTTGTCATCAGCACCGTGGCTGGCCGCACAAAGTGCGTCTGATTAGCGGGGGGCGGCTGGAGAGTGATGCGCGGTGCTGGTCATCCAGAACCTTCGATCCTGCTATCTAGCTCGGCGACCGGTCAGCTTTCGGAAAGCTAGACCCGGCATCCTAGCGTAGTGGAAAGTTGCGGCCAAAGGGAGTTACGAGATGGTTCGAATCCATGACGCGCTCGATACCGCAACGGTGGATTCCGGCGGTACATCAGGCGCAACCCAGGAAGATGAAACCTCAGCCCAAGCGGCCTTCGCCCTGCACCTCGACGAGATACCGTTGGAGCAGGAGCAAGAAGGAGGTGCAGGTCCTTCTCATGCTGTTGCCTCGGGCGACGCGGAGCATCGCTCGGTAAACCAGCAACCCGACATGAAGCTGGTCGTGATTTCGAACCGCGGCGCGCCGTTCGACCCCAATAAACCCCAGACCGGCGGACTTGCCGCAGCCCTCGAGTCGGTCGTCGAACGTTCCGGCGCGGTCTGGATGTTCTCCTCGGAGAATCGGCGACGGGACTGAGCGGCCCCTGCCACTCGTGAAGGCTGGCGAAGGCCATGTGGCCGAACTCGATCTTCCGGCCGCGCACCATCGCGGCTACTATCGAGATTATTCGAATTCAACCTTGTGGCCGGTATTACACTCCCTGTCCGACCGGATGTCGCGCGCGGAAGAGGGATACGACAGCTATCGACAGATGAACAACTTCATCGCGCGTGCGGCGTTCGACTTGCGGGATCGGGACGCATTCTGGGTGCATGATTATCACTTGCTCCCGCTCGGGGGCGATCTGCAAAAGCTCGGCATCGAGCGGCCGACCGGCTTCTTTCTGCACACGCCGTGGCCGACGCCCGACATGATAGAGCGAGTACCCAATCATCGCGAACTGATGAAGTCGATGCTGGAATACGATCTGCTCGGCTTTCAGACGAACCGGGATCTGAACAATTTCTCGGCCTGCCTGCGAACCTATTTCGGGCTGGAGAGCAAGGATGGCGTCGTGACCACGGAACGTGGGCAGTCGCGACTTCAAAAATTCCCAATCGGTATCGATCCCAGGCAGTTCGCAGAGTATCTTTCGGCAGAGCTCTCGCCCGCAGAGCAAGAAAAAATCTCGTCATTATTGCAAAACTTTGAGGGCGCGAGGTTTGCGATCGGCGTGGACCGCCTAGACTACACGAAAGGTATCGACAAACGCGTCGAAGCATTTAACCAACTATTGGCGGTCGAGCCGGGCAGCATATCGCTGTTGCAGATCGCGCCGTCCTCGCGCGCCGACGTCGACGAGTATCGAAAGTACAAGGAGGACGTGGAGAATGCGATCAACCATGTCAATGCCGAGCATGGCACAGAGGAGTGGAGGCCGATCCACTACACGAATGACCCGTTCAGCCAGGCTGCACTCGCGCGTCTTTACCGCGCGGCACATGTAGGTGTCATCACGCCGCTGCGGGACGGCATGAATCTGGTAGCGAAAGAATATGTTGCTGCCCAAGATCCGAAGGATCCCGGCGTTCTGGTACTATCGAAGTTTGCTGGGGCGGCTGAAGACTTCAACGAGGACGAGGCGCTGCTGGTGGATCCAAACCATCCCGAAGAAATCGCAGCCGCCATTTCGAAAGCGGCCAATATGCCGCTTGAGGAGCGTGTCAGGCGCTGGCGGTCGATGATGGATAAGATCGAATCCTATACCATCCACGACTGGTCGGCGGACTACCTCCGGGAGCTGGACAAGAGCCGCATCACCGTTCCGGCTGATCAGTTCCACCATCTCGGTCTCGGATGGACCAACGAGGCTCAAATGCCCCTGTACCAAAACTATGCCGCGGCGCTGACCGCCTATAACGACATCGATCCCGCTGATGCCGCTTTGAAGGAGGCTGCCTATGCAGACGTGAAGTTGGCCTTTGTGGCTTTAGCGGCTCCACTGAAGCATACACAGGACAGACTCTGGGATCTGCCGGCGCCGGCAGCTTCACGCGATGGTCATCACGGACAAGAGTTCGGTGCCAGCGAGGACTGACCGCGAAAAGCATAGCACGGCGGATGAGGCTTCTATAGCAGGACGGAGGAGCAATCCAGGGCGATGACGCGGTTCTTGCGCGCGGCGCAGGGCCGCAGGAAATCAAGACATCATGCGAGTGGTCCATGATCAGAAGGGGGCGATGCAGTCAACTCAGGTTGTATCTCTAAACGACGCTGATGCGGGTGGTGGCGGCGGCAGCCGGCGCGCTGCTGCCCGTTGATCGTTCCGCCCGGAAAGCGGCGCTTGTTCTGGGCCGCAACAGCACCGTTACGGAACAGTTCGCACTGAGGGTTGCACTAGCCTTGAACCAGCCCGGGTGATCTGGTCGGAGCGGGCGTTCTCGACCGAAAATCTCGCCCTTGATCTCGTTTGTGCAATAGGGCTTCGATGAGGATCACGGCTCGTGCGTCGGTCCCCGCCGGGTGGATCAGGATCGTTTAAGCTGGACCGTAGCTCCCTCAATTGCTGCTCATGCCCAGCTTCATTTCGCCGTTGCGCCGAAGAACCTGATCTGGTGCTTGTACTTGTTGTTGATTGTTGGCTCAATCTCAAGACGTAGCGTAACTAGCCCGTTTCTAGGGCGTTTTTACTCTCTTCGCTCGAGCGCAATCCTCTCGACAATCAGTCAACGAACCGAGCTATCGGCTTGACTTGTGGGTTTCGCGAGGACAAAGCTCGTCCAAATCGGCAACGCTTGCAGTCAACGACCAGGAGGTCGCCATGCATACCACCCTTGCCGATGTCGATCTGGCTTCTGATCAATGCGCTGCTCTTCGTGGGGATGATGCCCGTCGACAAGTCTGCCCGGTGACGCCAGCGAGAAGGCGCAAGCTCATATGCGGAGGAAAGCAGCATCGCTGCGTCCCGGTTTTTGACGCTGGCGCTGTCTGGCAGGCGCTTCGCCGACCCGCTGTGATGTCCGCTTGGCAAGCAATGTCGGCAACCGAACAGGGTCGTGCAGCTCCGAACGGCTGAAACTCACGACTCTTTAGCCGGCACGCAGCTTGCAATAAGGGGGCGCGACACAGCGTAAGCCGCGCTACGTCATGCGCTTGCGTGCTTTCCGCCGCTTCTGCTTGACGCGCCAGGGCCCGCGACTGTGGCCACTCGACCTCGGCCGGAGCAAGTCCCTGACGAAATCACTCCTATGCGCCACGTTGCTTTCGATTGCCTGCGCACGGCGCTTTCACACAAGCGAACGGATGCGGCGGTGACTGATGACCCATTCCTTTGGCTCGAGGAGATTGAAGGGCCAAGCGCGTTGGCTTGGGTTCGCGCCGAGAACGAGAAGACGCTCGGGGTACTCCAGTCGGATCCTCACTATCGGCGCTTCTACGAACAGGCGCTCTCCATCCTGCAGTCCAACGATCAAATCGCAGATGTTCGATCGGAAGAGCGCGGTTTGGAGAGTTTCTGGCGAGACGAGGACCACATACGCGGCGTCTGGCGGCGCACCACGCCTGAGAGCGATCGTAGTCAAGATCCAACGTGGGAGACCATCCTCGACGTGGACGCCTTGGCAGTCGCCGAGAAAAGAAACTGGGTCTTTCAAGGTGCGAACTGCCTTCCGCCTGAACAGCGCCTCTGCCTGATTAGTCTTTCCGATGGCGGCAAGGATGCCGCGTCCATATGAGAGTTCGACTGCGACGCCAAAACCTTCGTTGCGGATGGCTTTTATCTCCCAGAGGGCAAGCAGACGTCAGCTGGGTCGATGGTGACACACTCCTTGTTGCACGGGAGTGCGGTGAGGGGACTTTGACGCAAGCCGGCTACCCCTTTGTGGTGAAGGAGCTCAAACGCGCTCAGCCGCTCAGTGAGGCTCGCGAGATGTTTCGTGGCGAGCCCACCGACGTTCTGACGTCCCCCTTCGTGCTTCGTGACAGCGAGGGCAATATTCATGCGACCGGCGCGGGCCGCGCGATCAGCTCTTTTGAGTTCGAGTATGTGGTCTTTCGCCCCGACGGACCCGTCAAGCTCAATCTGCCGACGAAGGCCGCGATGAATGGCCTAGCGGGTGGTCGCCTGCTTGTAACGCTTGATGAAGATTGGACGCCGCCGGGCGATATCAGCTTCACCGCCGGATCGCTGATCTCGTATGACCTCAACGAATGGAAACAGGATCCGCTGCGCGCCAGACCATCGCTTGTTTTCCAACCTGGGCCCCGCCAGGCCCTGAGCGGGTGGGGCGCCACAAAGAATTTGTTGATACTGACGATCCTTGAGAACGTTCAGAGCAAAGCGTTCGTTTATAAGTACGATCGGGGAGCTTGGTCGGCGGCGTCGATCCCGCTACCGGAACATGCATATGTCAGCCTGTCAGGCATCTCCGATGAAGCGGACCAGGCCATGTTCACCGTCTCGAGCTATCTCAGCCAACCTCAGTCTGGTATTTTGATGCCGAAAGCAAAAACCTTAAGGAATTGAAGACGACACCGGCTGCCCTCGATGCGTCCAATCATGTCGTGGAGCAGCTCGAAGCCACTTCGCGCGATGGCACGTCAATTCCCTATTCTCTGGTACGGCCGAAAAACGCAAGGTTTGACGGCACAATTCCGACACTTCTCTATGGCTATGGCGGTGTCCTGGAGTCGCTTCTGCCCTCTTATCTGGGACCGGTCGGGCGGCTCTGGCTCGAACAGGGCAATGCCTATGTCGTGGCGAACCTGCGCGGGGGCGGCGAGTTTGGTCCAGAATGGCACCAAGCGGCGCAGGGAGCAACGAAGCAGACGACATGGGATGATTTCATTGCCGTTGCAGAGGACCTGATCCGCCGCAAGATCACGAGTCCACGCCGGCTAGGAGTCATTGGCGGCAGCCATGGCGGCCTGCTCGTTGGCGCTGCAATCACCGAACGTCCCGAGCTCTTCAACGCGGCGATCATCCAGGTGCCGCTGCTTGATATGCTTCGATACACCAAACTGGGCGCCGGCACCGCCTGGATCGGCGAGTACGGTGATCCCGCCATTGCCGAGCAGCGTGCGTGGATCGAACGCTACTCGCCCTACCAGAAGCTGGTCGCGGGCAACACCTATCCTGCTCCCTTAATTCTTACCTCCACCAAGGACGACCGCGCGCATCCAACGCATGGCCGCAAAGCTGCCGCGAAGCTCGCCGGGCTGGGCCAGCCTTACTTCTATTACGAGAACATCGACGGGGGACACAGCGCCGCGGCCATTCTCATGGAAGATGCGCGTCAACTGGCTCTTGAATACACCTATGCATCGAGGCGGCTTTGTTCTGAGTAAAGTCGGTGGACGGGCTGATCGAAGCAGACAAATAGAGACCATCGGTTATCTCAACCTCTTCACGGTGCTCAGCTGAATTCATCGAACCCAAGGCGAGAGGCTGATGAACCGCCGGCGGCGCGAGGAAGTTCGTCAGTAGTTACCGTTTTGAACAAGCTCCACAGTTGCCGAGCGGGTTTGCTGGCTTCCCAAATACAACATGACGAGCGGATAACTTGCCAAATGCGCTTTATTCAGGATTGTCTCGGCAGACCCTGCTCGTTCGATGGGACTCGACGTGCGGTTGACATCCGAAGGCGAACAGCCAAAGCGCAGCCCTGCGGGCCGTCTTCAAAGCACGTCAGGTAGCTTCAATACAGGCATGCGCGGATTGACAATCCTGCTCTAGGCTGCGCAAAGGAGTTCACGACCGCCCTGTTGTTCAACGTCGATGAAAACGATCCGCCGGCTCAGGATGAGCGCGGCATGTTCGAGGCTCCGCAAGCCTTCTGTAAGCCGGTCGCGCACGACGAGTGAGGCGAAGGTCAAACGTCATCTGGGCAGAAGCCTTGAGGCGAACTGTCGTCGACGTCAGGACGCTTTAGTCGCTTGCACAATGCGGCCTCAGCTAGACCACGCGGTGAAAAACGAGCACGTGACTAGCGCAGCGACTCGTCTCTTGCCGACCCTCTTGATGGCCGGGAGACTCTTCGCTAGATCACAACGGTTCACTATGGAGATGCTGCCGTGGCAATGGGTATTGTGAAGTGGTTCAACTCGACCAAAGGTTATGGCTTCATCAGGCCTGAGGACGGAAGTCCCGATGTCTTCGTGCACATCAGTGCCGTCGAAAAAGCCGGTTACACCACTCTCGAAGAGGGGGCCCGGGTAAGTTATCAGCTCAAGGCCGGGCGTTCGGGTAAGATGTCAGCTGAGGATCTCCGGGTTGGCTGATCCGACTCGCCTCCGGAAACTGCTCTCTGCAAAGCGGGTTCTCGCACCCCGTCGGGCGATGCCTTTGACGGCGCGCTGGGCGTTTGGCCTTTCTACGGTCGGGGGCGGCGGTCTTGCGGACCGGATCGCGCCGGCCCGGCGCGGTCTTACAATCAGGATCATCGGGGTATCCGAAAGGGCTTCTTCCGCCCAACGTTCGACGAACCGCTCCAACACGCAAACTCTAAAATCCCGGTCGATCAGAACTATCAGGATCGGCTGATGGAAGTCATGAGAACGGCGATCTAGCTGGAAGCCTGGAAAACCTTATCCCCACTCCGGCACTTAACTTCTAAGCCTTCAATCGGAATTCGCAGATGTAGAGCGAGATCGCCCGCGCCAGTACTCGTCAGCATCATACAAAGGCGCGCGGCTGGCCCGACACGGCACGCGTTGGGGTGGTGCCGTTACATGGAATTGATCGGCAATTATCTCCGGTGGATCGCGTACGCGTGTCCTTTATCTCAGGCGCAAAAGCACAGCGCATCCCGAAATCCCTGCGCTTGGAGGAGATAGATAAATTGGCCCTCACTTCACGTTGCCTTTCAGCGTCCCAATGAAATTAAGCTGGTAGTGTCGTGTTGCGACATCCTCAAATCGGCGTTCGCAGGTGTGCCATGAACACGGCCTTTTCCTGGCGGCGATTTGGCTACTGCTAAACGAGCTCTTCTTTGTCGCACGATGCCCGCTCGCAAATCAGGCCGCCAACACTCAGGCCGCTAAGAGCTCACACGCCCTCTGTCCGAACGCAAGCGAGAAGCAGCCCCGCCGCAATTTCGCACTGCTGATGCGGTTCCGCGGTCGAACCGGCGGCCTCAAAGGGTGATGCCGAAACGTTACTCGGCGGACACCTGATTGTCACTTCAGAGCCAATGTCGGGAAACTGGCATGGCGATGCGGCACGATGCGGCGGAAACCTGCTGTTTGTCGGCGGCATGCTGCTTGCACAGATCGAGCTGCGAGTGGCGCGACACAGCGCGTGCACGGTCGCAACACGAATTTCGCTACCTTCGCCCACACGCAAGAACTTGTGGGCTCGGCCTGCGTGCCTGGTCCGAGGATAAGCCAAATGAAGAAGTCCCTTCTGCGCGCCGCGTTGCTCTCGATGATGTGTTTCACGGTCGCGCTGCTCCATGGGCAGTCTGGTGCGACTCCAGTGGACGATCCGTTCCTCTGGCTCGAGGAGGTCGAGGGACCGCGCGCATTGGCCTGGGCACAGGCCGAGAACGAAAAGACGCTCGGCTTGCTGCAATCGGATCCTCGCTACGATCGCTTTTACCGGGACGCGCTGACGATCCTCCAGGCAAAAGACCGGATTCCGTTCGTTTCGCTGCAACGGCAAGGTCTCGAAAATTTCTGGCAAGACGAGAGCCATGTGCGCGGCATCTGGCGGCGCACTACGCTTGAGAGCTACCGCGGCCAGGATCCCCGATGGGAGACCATCCTGGACATTGACGCGCTCGCTCTCGCCGAGAACAAGAACTGGGTCTACAAGGGTCGCAGCTGCCTTGGGCGGCGCTGCCTCGTCAAACTCTCCGACGGTGGCAAGGACGCCGTGTCGATACGCGAGTTCGACAGCGAAGCCAAAAGCTTTGTTGCAGGTGGATTCCAACTGCCCGAGGGCAAGCAGAGCGTCAGCTGGATTGATCGTGACACCGTCCTTGTTGCACGTGATTGGGGCGAGGGGACCGCGACCGAGGCCGGCTTCCCTTTCGTGTTGAAGGAACTCAAGCGCGCTCAGCCGCTCGATCAGGCGCGCGAAGTCTTTCGCGGCCAGCACACCGACTTCAGGACCTTGCCGTTTGTGCTTGGTGAAGGGTGGATGGATGTAACCGGCGTGGTCCGTCAAATCAACGGCTTCGAGCGGCAGTATGTGCTGTTCGGGCCCGCCGGGCCGATCGAGCTCGATCTGCCGAAGAAGGCCTTGATCGTCGGCATCGCGAGTGGCCGGCTGCTTGTGAGACTGGACGAAGACTGGATCCGCTCCGGCGATACCAGCTTCAAGGCTGGCTCAATGATCTCGTATGATTTGGCCGAATGGAAGCAGCATCCGCTGCGTGCGAAACCCTCTGTCGTTTTCCAGCCGAACTGCCGGCAGGCACTCAGCGGATTTGGCAGCACCAGGAATTTCCTGGTCCTGACCATTCTTGATAACCTTCAAAGCAAGGCGTTCGTCTACAGGTACGATCAAGGTGCCTGGCTTGCCACACCAGTCCCGCTGCCGAAGAATGCGACCGTAAGCCTATCAGCCACTTCCGCGCAAAACGATGAAACGACATTTACCGTCTCTAACTATCTCACGCCAACATCGCTTTGGTACTTTGATGTCGAAAGCAAACGGCTCGAGCTTTTGAAGACGGCACCTGCGACGTTCGACGCATCGAAGCATGTCGTGGAGCAGCTCGAGGCGACTTCGCGCGATGGCACGCGGATCCCGTACTTTCTGGTGCGGCCCAGGAGCGCCAGATTTGACGGCTCGACCCCGACGCTTCTCTATGGTTATGGCGGGTTTCAGATTCCGCTTCTCCCCTCCTATGGAGGAGCTTTGGGTCGGCTATGGCTCGAACAGGGCAATGCGTACGTCGTTGCCAACCTGCGGGGAGGCGGCGAGTTCGGTCCACTATGGCACCGGGCTGGCCAGGGAGCAACGAAGCAAAAGACATGGGATGATTTTATCGCGGTCGCCGACGATCTGATCCGTCGGAAAGTCACAAGTCCGCACCGGCTCGGCGTGATCGGCGGCAGCCAAGGGGGCCTGCTGGTTGGCGCCGCAATAACCCAGCGCCCCGAGCTTTTCAACGCGGCGATCATAGGGGCGCCGCTGTTCGACATGCTTCGATTCACCTACTTGGGCGCGGGCGCGTCCTGGACCGCCGAGTATGGCGACCCGGCCATTCCCGAACAACGAGAGTGGATCGAAGCCTACTCGCCGTACCAAATGCTGGTACCGGGCAAGACCTACCCGGAGCCTTTCATTTTTACCTCCACCAAGGACGACCGCGTGCATCCTGCGCACGGCCGTAAGGCCGCCGCGAAGCTCGCTGCGCTCGGCCAATCTTATTTTTACTTTGAGAACATCGATGGGGGGCACAGCACTGCCGCAAATCTCATCGAACGTGCACGCCGGCTGGCTCTGGAATACACTTATGCATCCAGGCGGCTTTGCAACAACGCCGAGATTTTGCCGCCGAAAGCGCGGTAAACCTGTGCCACCTTCGCAATGAAGTGGAGATCTCAAAGTGCAGCGGACGATTGGGCTGATCGGAGGGATGAGCTGGGAAAGCACGGCCATCTATTACAAGGAAATCAATGAAATCGTCCGTCAGCGCCGCGGCGGTCTCGCCTCGGCAGACATCTTGCTGCGCTCGGTTGACTTCGGCTATATCGTCACCCTTCAGAACGCAGGAGATTGGAAGCAAGCCGCGGCTTATTTAACGAGGATAGCCCGGCAGTTGGTTGACGCGGGCGCCAGCTGCATCCTGATCTGCACCAATACGATGCATGTGATTGCCGACATTGTTGCTGCCGAGCTGAGTGTGCCGCTCATCCACATCGTCGATGTGACCGCTGCGGCTCTTCTCGCTGCTTCCTTCAAGCGACCACTGTTGCTTGCGACGCGCTATACGATGGAGCAGCCGTTCTATTGTGATCGCCTGCGGCAGCGCTTCGGCCTTTCACCTGTCATACCGGGGGAGGGCGAGCGGAGCCGGATCCACAATGTCATCTTCGATGACCTGTGCTGCGGCACTGTTTCTGATCTGTCGCGCCAGGAAGTTATCGACATGATCGCGCGCGGTCGTACACGGGGCGCCGACGCCGTTATCCTCGGCTGCACGGAGATTGGGCTTCTCATCGGCCCGGAACATTCAGAATTACCGGTGTTCGATTCGGCGAGGCTGCACGCCACAGCGGCAGCTGATTTTGCTGAGGGTAAGCTGTCAGTTGGTGCCGTCTCCATAAACGCGCAGCGATGATCGTCTTGCCGATCGACACTTGATCTTGTCCTCGGTGATGCCGACCTCGGCCTTAGCCGGGGTCCCAACGCCATGGCGGGCAGCGCGGTCGCGCAATGCAATTGTCAGCTTGTGGCAAGATCAAACCGGCGTCCCGATCACGATGAGCTGCCGCCGCCTACAACATCGCCGAGATCGTTGTGGGGCCGGCAGCGCCGCTCGACACCGAGCGGACGCTAAGGAACATGCTTCGCTCGACGGAGATTAGCGCGGATTTTCCCGCCGGTCGTCTCGATTCTCCTTTTCAAGGAACCCAGTGCTCGGGGAGCAGAATTCCCGACCGGTAACTTTTTGGGCCGCTCACCGTTGGCTTGAGGTAAATGTTCCCGCCCGGTAACTTTATCCTTTCTTTCCATTGGAATGGTAACAAAAGTTCCTGATCGGTAACTTTTTCCTGGACATTTGCTGTTTCAACCCATAAAGTTCCCGTTCGGTAACTTATAACGAGAGAGCTATGAACAAGCCTCCAAACGGCACTCCCCCCTCGGGCGGAAACGAGGCTCCTGGCGAGACCGGTGTCGCCCGCCAAGCCGCCGAGTTCGCTGCAGCATTCGGTCGCCTCATCCAGAAAGAACGCAAACGCCAGGGCCTCCGGCAGGACGAGCTGGCCATGGTGAGCGGGACAGGAAAGCGCTTCATCGTCGACCTCGAGGCCGGAAAAAGCACCTGTCAGCTCGGGCGCAGCCTGCACGTGGCAAACGTGCTCGGGCTGCGCATCGAGGATGTTCTCAGGGATGCCCAAGCCCGCCGCGCGAACACTTCCGAGACACCGGACATTCCCGACAGCGACGAGGAGGAGCCTCATGGACCGTCTTCCGGTCTACTTTGAGACGCGAGAGGTCGGCTGGATCACGGCCGCCGACGAAGCGTCAGGCTTCACCTATGCCGAATCCTGGCGCGGGCTGACCGGCGCCTTCCCTGTGTCGCTCACCATGCCGCTCTCGCGGGCGTCGTACGATGCCTCGGTAATTCTGCCATGGGCGGCAAATCTGCTGCCGGAGAACGCAACTCTCGGGACCGTAGGTCATATGCTCGGCAAGTCGCCGGCCGATGTCATCGGTCTTCTTGCCGAGATGGGCCGCGACACCGCCGGCGCGCTCTCCGTCGGACAGCCTGGCACCGGGCTGATCGCCGGCAAATGGCGAGAGATCCCCGACAAGGCCTCCCTCGAGCGCATCCTCAATGAGCTACCCCACAAGCCCTTCCTCGTCGGCGAAGATGGCGTGTCGATGTCGCTTGCCGGTGTGCAGACGAAGCTCGCCGTCGCTCTGGATGGCGACACCCTGTACATACCGATCGACGGCGCGCCATCGACCCACATCATCAAGCCCGATGGCGAGCGCTTGCCTGGCGCCGTCCAGAACGAGGCATTCTGCCTGACGCTCGCGCGCATGATCGGAATCCCGACGCCGAAGGTGACGACCGGGACGGCAGGCGAACGTACCTACCTGCTGGTTGAGCGCTATGACCGGCGTCATGAGGGCAAGAGATGGCGGCGGCTGCATCAGGAGGACTTCTGCCAAGCCCTGGGCCGACCGCCAGCTGCCAAATACCAGAACAACGATAGAGGCCTAAAAGGACCATCATTGGCCGACATGGTCGGCGTGACCCAGCGCCACATGACAGCACAGGAGACCGCCCGCTTCGTCGATCTTGCAATCTTCAATCCGATGGTTTGGAACACGGATTCTCACGCCAAAAATTACTCGTTGATGCTATCGGCGCGCGGCGCCGCCATGGCGCCAGGCTACGATATCGTCTGTGCGGCGCCATATCCGAAGATCACCCGCAACATGGCGCAGAAGATCGGCGGGCAGAAGCAGGCTGACCAGCTCGGACGCAACCACTGGGAGCGCTTCGCCACCGACTGCAAGCTCTCTCCAGCGCAGACGATCCGGCGCGTCTCCGAGATTGCTCAGGCCGTGACGCAACATGCAATGGCGGCCAAGGCCGCGGTCGAAGCCATGCCTGCCGGCGGCGATCCCGTCCTGGACACAGTGGTCGAGGCGGTGATTTCGCGCGCACGCGGCTACCTAGAGCGCCTGAAGCAAGCGGAGCCAGCGCCGGAAGGCGCAGCAGCCCCATCGCCCTAGGAATAGACGCATGTGGCGAGAAAGCCGAGCCCGCCTGCCTCACCGCCGGAAAACGTGGCTGCACTGCGCTCAAGGCTTCCGGGGGGAGGTGCCCGACGATTTTCCGCACAAGGATACGATTATCGCACTCGAGGCGCTGCTCGAAATCGACAACAAAGATTTCACCCAGTAGGCCCCGATCTTCCGCATCGCTTATGTAGCTTGGCGCGGCGCGCAGGATAGCAAGATGTCTGCTCCCGGCACGATATTCGCGACGTGGCGCGCGAAACCGCAAACGGCGGTTAATCGCAAGGCTATGATGCGTGCCGATCGAGTGGCAGACGCCAGGCTACGGCGAGCTTCGTGCTGATGGTCGTAGCCTTCTTCGCCATCAAAGAGACGAACTCGGCAAGCCGCCGCGCCTCATGCTGGTAGTTGTCTCCAAATCCTTGTCTCCAAACGCTTGGCCCGCTCGCGTTGCGAATCGCGCAGTGGTCATTGGATGCGTACCAGCGGCGGCAGGGTCAGTGTGCGAGTCTTTGGATTTCTACCTCGTCAAAGATGCCGCTTACGACATGGCTCTCGCTTCGGAGTTGGCCGATCTCTGACAAAGTCGCGCCGGACCGGAGAAGCTCGCCAGCAAGGCGGTGTCGGAAGATATGGACCATGCAGCGGCGGACATATGACCTTACGTTCAATGGACCACAGGGGTACCGACATTGCGATTTTTCCCAGCATGAATTTTCCAGCGCCCACAAGCCCGGACGTTCTTGACGGGCATCATTGAGATCGAAAAAGAGGTTCGTTGAGCAGCTCATCGCGCATCCCACCATTGAAGCTGTCCATGAAACCATTCTGCATTGGCTTTCCTGGCGCGATGAAGTGCCAGTCGATAACCGGTCCTTGCTCCAGGCCAGCATGGCGTTGCCGGTGAACTCGGCGCCATGGTCAGACACGATCAGTCCTGGCTTGCCGCGTCGTGCGACGATCGCCGTCAGTTCGCGGGCGACGCGCCGTCCCGAGATCGATGTATCCGGAATGGCGCCAGACATTCCTTAGTCACGTCATCGACGATGTCGAGGATGCGGAAGCGCTGCGTGTTGGCGAACTGGTCGTGGACGAAGTCCAGCGACCAGCGAGCACTGGGCTGACCTTCATCAGCATATCGGGGGCTCGTCGCTTGCGGACAGTGAGCCATCCTCCCGGCAAACCCGGTAGATCCGGTTGAGCCTCCCGCCGCAGCAAGTCGAACGGCCGGCGGTATCCGAAATGCAGCCCATCGTTGGCGCGATCGCGCAATCGACCGGGCCGAGGCGTGTCTGGAGGGCGGCTGAAGCTGTAGCGGATCATCGTCCGATCAGCGCTGACGCGCGAACAGGCCCGCCGCTCCCCGAGAGAACGCCGCCCAATGTGCTGAGGTCTTCGCGCGCTACCAGCTGATCTCTGATCCGGCCGCTGACGCGCGATCGCTTCTGTACCCGCGGCCGGATCACCGGCCTCTGATCGCGTTAGGCGAGCCGTTTACGGATATCGAGCTGCACGCCTTCGCGCGATATGGATCGCAGTCGCGCTTAAAGGCTTAAACAATCCAGGACGCCCAGCCCTGGTGAGGTGGGGCACTTGCTATAGGTGTCCCGTCCATTTGGCGTCAGTGGAAAGGTTGAGCGCGCTACCGAGGAGTGACGCACGCGGATTCCTTCGTGCGCGGAGGAATTCTTACAGCGCGACCGCACCGTAATTGTACGGAGTTCACTTGGCATTTAGATACCGATAATTTGACCCTCGCCGGGGCTGGAATTTCATCCCGAAGTCGATTGCAACCGGCAAAGGGGTCGCTAAAGGGCGACCCCTTTTCGATTGTATCGCGCTGTTCGACTTCTTCGAGTCGCACATCACCGCCTGAAAACAAGGGGCGCTCACTCGCGATCGGCCTGCACGCGCATCCATTCCAATCTGATATCGATAAATCCCAAATTGGTATTAGCGTGATCATTGGCGGCGATGGCGTACCTGCAGTACCGCATGGGTACATCGATGCAGTTGATTTCTTCGATGAACTCCAGCGCGAAATGATGAAATTCGCTTGATATCTGCGGTGCCTGGCAGAAATTGACGAATTTTCCTCTTCGTGACGAGGTAAGTTTCCGTTCTGGACGGTGTCCGGCCGACGGGCCCGGGTCCAGATCAAGACTCAAGCCGAATGAGCTCACGCAGCAGCAGCTTTCGATCGATGCCGAGCAGCGAGGCTGCTTCGGATGCTCCGTACCAGAGTTTCTGACTCCGGAGTTGCAGAAGATGAAGTTGGGGGATCGTCGCGAAGGCTTTAAGTCTCTCCGAGGAGCGACAACTGGAAGTGATCGGGTACCTCGGCAATTCGGCTCGCTGCGATCGGGTTCCGTGAGAGTGACCAAAGTTGGTCGTCTCCAAAGCGATAGCTCCGATTCTTTGAACGAGCCGCGTGAATTGTGGGTTCGTTTTCGCGCTTGCACTTCCACTGCACAAGCTCGGAGCCCCGTTTGGCTACGACAACGAATCGGCTGTAATCGGGTCGATTTCTAAGGGGCCGAAAAGCAGTGCGATCCTATTGCATTGGTTACCACAAGGCCCGCGACTACTCTCCGGCCACGGCGGCGCTCCATGTTTTTAGCGATAATTCCATCGCGCGGCAGGATTGCTGCCTTCCGCAGTGAAGAGCCTCTTTACCATTATGGCGGCGTCTTACGTTGCGACGAGGCGGCAGTATCGACTACGAAGTCGATGTCGCAGCGGCCTGTCTTGGGCCGGTCTGACAACCAAAGTCGTCATCTGACGAAGGTCCTGGGCGGATAAACCGCGGTTGCGGCACGGTGTGTGTTCCCAGCCGATCGCCGCATTTGCGAGAATTTCGACGCGAGGTCGCTAGGAAAGCGGCTCGCAGGACTGGGGAGCTAGCTCAGATAAGACCTTGTCCGAACCGTTACCGAAGACACGCTGTCCGCAACATGGATAACGCGATACTCATGTTAAACGTGCCACCGAATCTTCGCGTCGCCCTCAAATTCGGCGGCCCCTTCGAGTCCTCATCGACAATCCCTTTCCGCGTTTGCGGATACTTGGTGACAACGCTCCGCTCAAGATTGCGATAAAAGGATTTTACTAGTTTGTTCTGATTGGAATTAAGCGAGTCCTGTTGTGAGCACTTTCCAATTTATCCATACCGGCGACATACATCTGGACAGCCCCCTGAGAGGCCTGAGCGGACAGGAGGGGCCAGCGGCCGAGCGCATTCGAACGGCGACCCGAACTGCCTTTGAGGACCTCATTACTCAGGCGATCGATAGACAGGCGGCTTTCGTGGTCATCGCCGGAGACCTCTACGACGGCGATTGGCGCGATTTTCACACCGGCCTGTTTTTCGTTCGGCAGATGGGTCGTTTGCGGGGGGCGAAAATCCCCGCCTTCGTGTTGCACGGCAATCATGACGCCGAAAGCCAAATCACGAAGCGGCTGACGCTTCCTGACAATGTTGAGGTGTTTAGCTATCGAAAGCCCCAAACTTTCAAGCTCGATGATTGCCGCGTCGCCCTTCACGGTCAAAGCTTCCGCCTGCAGGCGACGACGGAAAATCTGGCAGCAGCCTATCCCGCGCCGATCAAAGGCTATTTCAACATCGGCGTGCTGCATACTGCACTCGGCGGAATGGGTGGTTCTCACGAGAACTACGCCCCTTGCACGCTCGAAGAGTTGGTTAACAAGGGGTACGACTATTGGGCGCTCGCGCACGTGCATCAGGGCGGCGTACTGCATCAAAATCCGCACGTGGTGTTTTGCGGCAATCTACAGGGGCGCCACATCCGCGAAGCCGGCCCGAAATCGGCGCAGCTCGTTACGGTCCAAGACGGAGCGATCGAAGGCGTTGAGCTGCTCCAAACGGATGTCGTGCGGTGGATGCATGTCGATGTACCGGTCAGTGGTAGCGCGCGGTTCGGGGATGTTGTAGATCAAATCAAACGTTCGATCGACGAGGCGGCCAAGAACGCAGAAGGCCGACTGCTGGCTTGTCGCATCAAACTAAGTGGCCCGACGGCTCTTCACGCCGAACTGATGGCGTCTGCGCCGCAATTGTTGGCTGAAGCGAGAGCCGCAGCACTGGCTCTTGGCGAAGAGGTTGCATGGATCGAACGTGTGATCAATGCGACCGTGCCTGCGACGGCAGTTTCTATCCAGTCAGCGGGCAGCGCGATCAACGATCTCAAAGTCCTGCTAGCTCAGGCTGCGGGGGATTCCGATCTCCAGGCAGAAATCGCGAACGATCTGGGCGACCTTGTCCGCAGGCTTCCTCACGACGCGGCACTTGATATTGACGATTGTCTTCTCGAAGCGGTGATCGCGAAACAATACTCGGTTGTGATTGAGCAGGCTGGCGAATATCTGAGCGCACGTCTGACCGCGGAAAGGCGTTGATCCGTGCGTATTCGTTCTCTTGACCTGATCCGTTACGGACATTTCACCGGCACGACGCTTCATTTTCCGTCAGGCGAACCTG
Source organism: Bradyrhizobium sp. JHI2711 (assembly GCF_056156565.1). NCBI lineage: Bacteria > Pseudomonadati > Pseudomonadota > Alphaproteobacteria > Hyphomicrobiales > Nitrobacteraceae > Bradyrhizobium > Bradyrhizobium sp. JHI2711. The sequence goes on along the minus strand of NZ_JBPZPT010000001.1, from coordinate 2,664,283 downwards.
ACTTTCATATCGTGTATGGCGAGAATGAGGCTGGAAAGTCGACGACGATGTCGGCGATTGAAGATCTGCTCTTCGGTATTCCCGGGCAATCATCCCGTAATTTCCTGCATGAGAATGCGGCGCTGCGCATCGGCGCCGCCCTAGAACGCGACGGCGCGCTGCTTTCGGTCCGGCGTCGCAAGGGCAACAAGGACACGCTTCTCGGCCCGGACGATCTGCCGATTGCGGCTGGCGATGGCCTGCTTGCTCCTTTGCTCGGCGGGATGGACCGCGCGTTTTTCTGCCGGATGTTCTGTCTTGACCATGAGCGCCTGCGGGCTGGCGGACGGGATATCACCCAGGCCAAGGATGATATCGGCGCGGCATTGTTCGCCGCAGGGGCCGGTGTGTCAGGTCTCCGCGATCGGTTGGGTGCGATGCAGGCAGAGGCGGATGGGCTCTGGGCCAGCCGCAAGGCGGGACACCGAAAATACTACCAAGCGGAAGACCGCCTTAAAGAGGCTGATGCGGCGTTGCGTCAACACATGGTGAGCGCAAGCAAATGGCAGGAATTGAAATCCGCCCTTGAAGAGGCGCGCGGCCTTTGCAATCAGATCGAGAAGGAAATCGAAGAGCAAGTTTCCGAACTTGCAAAGATTTCTCGAGTCCGGCGCGTATATCGCGGTGTGCGTCGGCTTCAAGAGATTGAAACCGAGATAGTGGACCTCGGCGCGGTGGTCGAATTACCTCCCGACGCGGCTAGGCAATTTGAGGAGGCCTCGGGCGATAACGCTGCTGCAGAAGTGCGCATAAGCGCATTCCGCGAACAGATTGCAACAATCGGCGCGGAAATTTCCGGACTTGTGGTTGACGATAGCGTTCTGCTCCACCAAACGGAGATTGAACGCCTCTCGAACCGCAGCATACAGCTCTCTTCGGGCCGGACGGACTTACCGAAGCGGCGGGCCGAACTCGCCGCAGCGGAAGAAGGCCTGAAGCGCGCGGCGATTGAATTGGGTTGGACAGGTCCCGTCGCCGACCTGGTCGAGAGAATTCCGCCGCGGGCCAAGGTTGCAGCAGTCCGCGGACTGTTGACATCGCGTGGCAGCCGATTTGCCGCCGTTGATAGCGCTGAAGCAGCGCTAGAGGGCGCCAGCGAGAAACTCGCTGATATCCAGGCACGGATTGAAACGCTCGGAGCGCAGAAAGACCTTTCGGCGCTGGCTGGGGTCGTCGAGTCCATTCGTGCTTTTGGCGATCTCGATGCGCGTCTTCTGAGTATCCATCAAGAGCATCAGGATGCCGATAGATCATGTCAGCGGCAAATGGCTGATATGAATCCGCCTATCGTGAGTGAAACGAGTTTGCAGGCGTTGAAAAGTCCGGCGGAAGAGGCGGTAAGGGTGCATCGCGATGCTGCCCGCGAGCTTCAGGCGCGTATTCAGCGCCAGCAAGCTGTGACGCGTGAGCTGACCCGTACAGTCGAAAACAATCTAAAGTCTTATGCTCGTCTTGTGTCAGATGAAAGAATTGTCGGCGTTGAGGAGTTGAAGAAACTGCGCGAACGGCGGGATGCCGGATGGTCTATCATCAGGCGCAGACATGTCGACAAGATCATGGTGCCAGAATCGGAGGAGCTCGCTTTTACAAGCGGCGAGCCGCTGCTCAATGCGTATGTGAAGGCCATCGAAGACGCCGACGCCGCGGCGGACCGTCGTTTTCAGAATGCGCAGTCGACGGCTGCGGCCATGGTGCTGGCGCGGCAAATCGCTGAAGAGCAAGACGTCCTTGAATCCGCCAAGCAGGAGCTGTTTTCGTTAGCCGAAGAGCAGAAGGCATTGGCCGAGGCCTGGGCGATCCTGTGGAAACAGGTTACCGATAACCCGCGTTCTCCGGACGAAATGCTGGATTGGCTCGATGCAAGGGCTGGCGTGCTCGATCAAATCGCCAAGCGTGACGCCGCGCTTCATGCAGAGTCCTCGCTCCAGCAGCAAATTGCAAAAGCCAAGCAACAGCTCGCCAGCTTGATGGCGGACACGGCAATCGCAGCCTCGGCAGATAGTCTGCCGCTGAACGGAATTCTTGCGGCTGCCGAAGCGCGCCTCCGTATGGAGGAGGGCAACACACAAAAGAGGAATGAACTCGCGCTAGAGCAACGGAAGGTCGCAACAGAAGTCGAACGCAGGCGCGTGGCTGTTGAAAACGCTGCGAAAGAGCGTGATGTCTGGAATGCGCAATGGAGGGAGGCCCTGAGGGGTATCAATCTGTTACCCGAAGCCCCGCTTGAGACCATTCAAGCGCAAATCGAAGCAATCGATCAGATGCGGGAGACGTCTGCCAAGATCGCGGATTTGAAGCACGAGCGCATTGGAAAGATCGAGCGGGACATCACGGCGTTTACCGATGATGTCGAAAAGCTCGTAAATGCGATCGCGCCGCGGTTTTCCGGGCAGAATGCAGATGAAGCAATCCTCCAACTCCATGCGCAATTGAATGCGGCGAGGCAGACTGTCGTGTCCCGCGACGAAAAAGCTGAGGCGATGCAGGGCCTGCAGAAGAAATTGGAAGAATGCGACAAGTCCAGGACGGACGCCGAGGCGGTAATAGATCGCCTCAAGAGGGCCGCAGCCGTCGATTCGATCGACAGATTGCGAGCGGCTATTCTTCAGTCCGATCTACAACGCGCGCTTAGGGATGAGCGATCGCGCTTGCGGACCACGCTTGAGGCTGATGGCGATGGGCTTGGTGTCGAACAACTCGCCGAGGAATGCCGCAGCGCCGATCTCGATCAAACAACGGCTCGGGAGCAAACGCTGAAGGCAATACTCAAAGATGCCAGGGAACGCCAGCTGATCGCAATTCAGAGTCGCAATGATGCTGAGCGTTTGTTCGAAGCCGTCGGCGGCGACGCCGCTGCGGCCAAAGCTGCTGGTGATCGTCAGCTGGCTTTGGCCGAGATGAAGGAGGTGGCGGCGCAGTATGCGCGCGTTCGCTCCGCAACCATCATCCTGAGGTGGGCGATCGAGCGGTTTAGGCGCGAAAAGCAGGCACCATTGCTCAAACGGGCAGGGGAGCTGTTCTCTATTCTGACCGGCGGCTCGTTCCAACGCCTTACGCTCGAATACGACGAAAAAGATGTGCCACATCTGGCGGGCGTGCGTGGGGACGGTGGAGCGGTGCCCGTATCAGGTCTCAGCGAAGGAGCCGCCGATCAGCTCTTTTTCGCGCTGCGCATTGCTGCCGTTGAAGAGTATCTGATGCATGCTGCGCCGGTGCCATTTATTGCCGATGATCTGTTCATCAATTATGACGATGCGCGCGCCTCGGCCGGTTTCAGGCTGTTGCAACTGCTTGCGGAGAAAACGCAGGTGCTTTTCTTCACCCATCACCAGCACCTGCTTGATGTGGCGTCTACCGCGTTTGGCAGGAGTGTTTCGACGGCAATGCTGGAGCCTCGTCCACATCAAATGAAAAACGTTGCTTAGATGGATTGCAGAATGCAAGTCTCGAGATCATTATCTCTAACTACAAAAGCCGTCCGCGACGCGGAGTTTGCGTCGACATGCTTCTCGGACTTCCTTTTGGGGAAAATCAATCCGAGAAAGTTCACGGTCCTGCAGGCCCTTCGTCGTCTCGACACCAAGCGTAACCTGATCGGCTAAGGGCTAATTTCAGATTTAGCGAGGATGCAATCCTCGCCGAAATTGATCCATTCACTAAATCTCATAGGGATGACGACGGCTGTAGTGGATACAGTCGGCGTTGGCCGGGAAGGGACTGTATGGCGGCCAAGAGCGCGCCGGAGATCGCGCAGGAATTCGCGCAGGCGGCGCTCAGCGCCGCACCGGTGATCATTCTGGGCAGCGGCGCCTCGGCTGCGCACGGTGTGCCCGGCATGGGCGCCTTGGCGTTGCAGCTTTCCGCTGTCAAGCCGCCCACAAGCTGGACAGCAGACGAGAGGAGCGAATGGGATAAGTTCATCGCGCAGCTTGCGGCCGGCGATGATCTCGAAAGCGCCCTCCAGGCCGTGCGCCCGACGGAACGCCAGACCCAGTTCATCGCCAGCGAGACCCGCGCCTTCTTGCTGCCGCACGATCTTCGCGTCCTCCAGACGCTTGTGGCGGACCGGCGCGCGCTGCCGCTCTCGCGGCTGTACCTCCATCTCTTCGACAGCACGCACAAGACCGTTAATGTCGTCACGCCAAACTATGACCGGCTTGCCGAATATGCCGCGGACGCCGCCGATGTAAGCACGTTCACCGGCTTCAACTACGGTTATCTGCAATCGCGCGCCCGCGATTCGAACACGCGCATTTTCGTCAATCGGCAGGTGACCCGTACCGTTGCCGTCTGGAAAGTGCATGGCTCTCTCGACTGGTTCCAGGATTCCGCTGGCCAGATCATCGGCGTCCGCGGAATGCCCGACGTGCCGGCCGGATACTCGCCGCTGATGATCACGCCGGGAATCGACAAATACCGGCTGACACATGGCGAGCCGTTCCGAACGATCCTAGGCCGCAGCGATGCCGCGCTGGAGAACGCCCGCGCCTATTTCTGCGTTGGTTATGGCTTCAACGACGAGCATCTTCAGACCAAGCTGATCGAGCGTTGCGACCGCGATTCCGTCCCGCTTGTCGTGATTACCAAAGAGCTGACTACGTCCGCCCGGACCTTCCTCGGCGGCGGACGCTGCCGGCGCTATCTCGCGATCGAGGAGGGGACGATAGGCGCGCGCGCCTACATGCACGACGTGCCCAACGGGTTTGACGTAGATCAACCGATCTGGCGACTCGACCGCTTCCTCAATGAGATGACAGGAGTTTCCGCGTGAGCATTCTGAATTTTGCGGACGAAGAAGCGCTTGGCCGCGTCCAATCGGTCGACACGACCACGGTAATCGTCCACGTCGATGATGTCGAGGCGCTGCGGGCGCTGCAGGTGAACCGGCTGGTTGCGCTCCAGAGCAGCCTTGCCGGCCACAAGTTGATTGGCGTGATCCAAAAGATCATCCGTACCGCGCTCGGTGAAGCGAAGATCGCCGATGTCGAGCTAGGCGAGGCCGCGCATCCCGAAGTCAATCTGGTGCGGATTATGTTGATCGGCACGCTGCTCGATCGGGACGGACCGCGCGCCAATGTCTTCCGCCGGACGCTTGAGACCGTCCCGGAGATCGATGCCTGCTGCTTCGCTCTCGAAGGCGAGTGCCTTACGCGATTCATGGGCGTGATTTCGGAGGTGACCGGCGGCGCGCAGCGCCTGTCGCTTGGCGCCTATACGCTCGATCCCAACGCTCAGGCGTTCGTCAATGGCAATCGGTTGTTCCAGCGTCATGCGCTCATCGTGGGCAGCACCGGCTCGGGCAAGTCGTGGACGACCGCCCGCCTGCTCGAGCAAATCGCCGAGCTCGACAGCGCCAATGCCATCGTGTTCGACATGCACGGAGAATATGCGTCCATGGCTGGCGACGGTTTCGTCCATCTTCGTGTCGCGGGCCCAAGCGACATCGAAGCGGGGAAGGGGCTGAACGATGGTGTGCTGCATTTGCCCTATTGGCTTATGAGCTACGAGGCGCTTGTCTCGATGTTTGTTGACCGCTCCGATCAGAACGCCCCAAACCAGGCCATGATCATGTCGCGTACCGTCGTGGACGCCAAGACGGGCTTCCTGGAAGCCGGCGGTCATGTCGAGGTGCTCGCCAACTTCACGATCGACAGCCCGGTGCCTTTCAGGATGGAAACCGTGCTCGGCGAGCTCAACCGGCTCAACACAGAGATGGTACCGGGAGCCAGGACGGGGGAGAAGCAGGGCGATTTCCACAGCAAGCTCAGCCGGCTAATCCAGCGCCTCGAGGGCAAACGCACCGATCGGCGCCTCGGCTTCCTATTCCCTGCGTCCGGCGTGGCGGACAGCTATGATTGGCTCGATCGCGCAGTTGAGCTGCTGCTCGGTGGCAGGACGGCCAAAGGCGGCCACGGTGGCGTCAAGATCATCGACTTCTCCGAAGTTCCCTCCGACATTTTGCCGCTGATCGTCGGCATGGTCGCGCGCATGGCCTTCCACGTGCAGCAGTGGAGCGCGCAGGGGCTTCGCCATCCGGTGGCACTGTTCTGTGACGAGGCACATCTTTATATTCCACAGGATCCGACTTCGGGCGCCGCGGAGAATGCGATCGCTACCTTCGAGCGCATCGCCAAGGAGGGGCGGAAATATGGCGTCGGACTGGTGGTGATCAGCCAACGCCCCGCCGAAGTGAACCGCACGGTCGCCAGCCAGTGCAACAATCTCATCGCGATGCGGCTAACCAACGGTGACGACCAGGCCGTCGTGCGGCGGCTGCTGCCCGACAGCCTCGGCGGCTTCGGCGACCTGCTTCCGGTCCTCGACACGGGCGAAGCACTCGTCGTTGGCGATGCGATTCTACTGCCCACGCGTATCCGCATTGCCAAACCGATAAACGAACCGCTTAGCGGCACGATCCAGTTCTGGGATCGTTGGGCCGACCCAGCGGCTGCGGCGACGCTCGATAAGGCTGTCGAGAGCTGGCGCCGTCAGACGCTTGTCAAATAGTTGCCTTCCGGCAAGCCTCTGGCGCATCTCGATGCTGGGCCAAAAGTGACTCGCTCATCGACATTTGTGAAGTCTGAAGTGAGTTGTCGCTCGCGGAACCAAGCTTAAGGTTGCTTCTTCACCACAGTAACGATGCCGTAGATATACTGCGGCGCGGGCCTCTAAAGTTCACATCCGCTCCTAGGGAAGGCAATCGCAGATTTCCGCAGATTGCGCGGCACCCGCGCTTTGCCTCTGCGTTCTCGAAAGATAGAATATGTCCCCTTGTCATCTCGCTCGACCTGTCGATCACCAGCTTGAAGCGGCTGGCGAAATGGCGGTGTCGGTCACGTGACGCGGATTGCGGTCGGAAACCTCCTGATGTGCGAGTCGACGGAATGGCGGAAGCGCATCGAACTGAAGTTTGTGTTTTGGCTGGCGATAGGTTTTAAGCCCTTCACTCCATGACCTCGGCGTGAGCGGAAGAGGCTCAAGGGGGCAGTTGACGGGCGGCCTCAGCGCGTCGAGCGTGAAGTGAAGGACGTCGCTCATGGTTAGTTTGGAAACGCAGTCGCTTTTGGAGCTTGCATACGGACGGCGCGGGCCGCTCGCCGTCGAAGGAGAGCGGCAATCGCCGTTCGAGAACCGGGCCCGTTTCTTGAGCCGCTGGTTGGCTGCTTTCGGGCAACGCTCCCTATTGCTGATCGCGCTGCTGCTCTTCTGGTAGGCAGCATCCAGGTTTGGATTGGTCGATCCGGTCTTCCTGCCACCGTTCACGGAGGTCATCGTAGCCGGCTGGCAGCTTGCGCAAACCGGCCGAACTCTATGACGTCTCCGCGAGCTTGCTGCACGCCTTGAGCGGATTTCTGATCTCTGTTGCCTTGATCGTTCCGCTTGGTTTGGCTGTGGGCAGTCAGCCCGGCTGGGCAGCCAGCGAATTCACACGACGCTTCGCGCCATCAGCAATCGATATGGCCATCTTCTCCGGAAATCCTTTTGGAAGCGCGTTCAGCACCTGATCTATGGCTTTTGCGGCTGTATCGCCGAGCTGCTGGATGACAAGCTTGACTGTTTTGTCGGGGAGACCGCAGCTTTTCGCAGTCTGCACGACATGTCGGCCGAGAACCGTGTGGACGACGTAATGCCGGTTGCTGCCGATCGCCATGGCCAGCCTCATTTGGTTTTGACTGATCTGTCCAGCGTCCAAGCTCGGTTGGGTCGAAATGATGTCGTAAAGCGGGGCAAGATGAAAACGTCCGCCCGGCGCCAAATGAACGCTAAAATTCTTCGCATGGCCATCGGTGGCGGCGAGCAGCCAGAACACGATCTGCGCCTTGAAAGAAAATGGCCTGGTCGTCCTCAGGCGTATCGCTGCCCTTGAGGAAATCCGAGATTTTGCGGATGCCGGGTCCGCCATCGGATTCATACTTTCGCGCGGGTGGAACAGACAGCGCCTGGCAGCAGTCTTCCTGCGGCGGCCGCAACAGGCGGCCGTCGCGCGTCCAGATGCGATCGAACCGCTCAACTGCGAGCACTCGGCGTCCGGCGAAATCGATGATGCTTGATTTGGCGACGGCCGGTCGCAAAGCCGCGAATGCCGCGGCTGCCGACGGTGAATTGGCCGCCGGGGCAAGCCGAGTGCCGCAACCAGCTCAAGGCACAGATGCTCGTTTTCAACGCTGCCGGTCAGGTCGATTCCGTTCGGCAACTTCCCGATCTGCGGCTTGATAATGTGCGTAGTTGCGGTCGTGCCATGAGGCACGTGCCACCTGTCTTTCCAGTAAAGCAGCGCTGTCTTTTCCTGCGCGCCCGCGAGAGAAATGCGGAAGTCCTGGTCGGCGCCGATGCCGAGCGGATTGCTGGCAAGATTGCCGAGAATGGCGGCGACATCCTGATCGCTAGCGGCGCGGCCATCAATGGCGCCGGCGCCCCCGGGTGCGGCACCGTCGGGAAGGAATTGCAGCGCGCCGATGCAATCGCGGCCGATTGCGGAGAGCAGGCTGTAAGCGTCGGCGCCATCAGCATGCGCGCGTTCGGCGACGCGTCGGCGGATGTCGTCATTATCGGGCAGAAGATTGTCAAAAACGGCGACGACGGGATCGCCGATATAACGATCCTCCCGCAATGGCAGCGACACCGAAACGGGGGTGGCATTTTCCCACGCGAGCCACTGCTTGTCATACTGGAAATCGATTGCGCCGCTGCTCTCGCGCCGCAGCTGCCCGACCAGCGGTGCATTGAGATAGACGTTGAGCGGCGCGCGGGCAGGACGACGCGCCATCAGAACAGATCCTCAATCGCTTCAGCCGTCAATTTGGTCCGCGGCCGGATGACCAACTCGAGGTCGAGCGCGGCCAGCGCATCCATCAAGGTGCGCAGCCGCGTTGCAGGTACACCGGCTTCCAGCTTCGAGACCGTCGCTTGACGCGCATGCATCTTCTCACCGAGGCCAGCCTGGGTGAGCTTCTTCTGCCGCCGGTAGCGCCTGATCCCGGCGCCAACTTGTTGGGGGGTGCGGGCAATCGTATCCATAGGTTACCATACGCGAATGCGTATACATCGTCAATATACGCGATCGCGAATATCAGCACGATTATACGCGTCCGCGTATATCTGCGCATAATACGCAATTGCGTATGAAGCCCCGCGATTTCCCACGACCTTATTGAAATTATTAAAAAACCATCACGGGCCCCTGCTCGTATCTGCCAGTCGGGCGTACGTCGCCTTGATCAGGTCGTCCAACGCCGCAGCGGCGTCCTCGTTGAGATTGGGATCTTCGCGCAGGATGGACGAGACTTGGGTCAAGGGGCTGGCCGCGCCGAAAGCGACTTTGAAAAAGACACCCGGGCGGCAATCCGGGCCAGGGCGGAGGTCATGGCGGTGGCCCCGACAAGCCCGTCAGTCCGTTCGTCATCGAAAAACCGGTCACGGTCGAGGACAACAAGCAGACCGGCCATCAAACAGGCCAGCACGTTCCGATCCAGCTCTACTTCGTGCTGAGCCTCGAGCGCGTCGGCGGCAAGACCGAGCTGATCGAACGGCATGATGCACATCACCGACATGGTCAGCTGCATCGGCAGCGAGATGATCAGCGAGCCAATCACGTGATTCGGCATGCCGACGCCGCCGATGATCAGCAGCAGCACCGGCGCGCCCGTCGCCGATGATGGGCGAGACAGCCTCGTCGACCGAATTGGCATCACGGCGTTGGCGACGCCGTCGGCTTCGCAATTGAAACGCGCGCCAGAAGACCTTCCTTGCCTCCCGTAAGCCCGTACTCCTCTGCCGGCTTGCCGTCGAGTTTGGCCGCTTCGGCTACGCCCTTCGCGAGCATGTCGAAAGTGTCGTCCGAAAGACGCAGGGCGCCAACACCAAGCCGTCGTCGCCATCTGGCTCCGCGTTCCCAAGCTTCGATCCACCCAAAGCCTAGGTCGCTGCTACGTTTGACGGCATTGAATGCTTGAATGAGCGCGCCAGCCTGGTTGATGTCCTTTTTGGCCTTATCCGCAAAGAACACATTCCGTTTGGTCGCGATGATCAGTTTGTGGACGGCGTAGCGCTCCGGGGCCGGTACAAGGACCGGCACTCCGGCGTCGTGCAAGACCACAGAGCGGATGGGCTCATGGATCAGGTAGTCTAGGAACCGCAACACCTGCGCACCTACAGACGGTCCCAATGAAGGCATCTGCGTCAGTCTGGAGGAGTAGTCCTCGTCGCCACGGTTTGGTGTAAGGAATTCGACCTTGAAGCCGGTGGCATTGGCAAAACCGCTGAACAGCTTGGTTTCATCGGGGGAGAATGAGGGCGCAAATGTCGGATCCACCTTTTTCAGGATCTCTTCGATGTCGGGCATGCTTTCATCGATCGAGATCGAGATGCCGTAGAATTTCGCGATGTCCAGATCCTCGGTCGTCACGAGCTCGTCGGGCAGCTTGACGCCGAGTACGCCGCTGTATGTCTGATAGGCCATCGAACCGACGAGCGTGGCGCGAAGCCGGAAGAGTCCCGCGCGCGCGAGTTCGTTGACGACGAGACCTTCCATGTGGGGAGGGGCAGGGTAGCCGGCCCGCCTCAACTTCGCTGCCAGCTCGCGTCGCGCGCGATAGCCAATCTTGGTGCGCTGGAAAGCTTCCGCGCGTTTGGCAATCTCGGGATCATCGGCCGGACCGACATATTTGAGAGTCGTCTTCGTCGGTCCCTCGCCACCGGAGGGCTCGTAGGCCTTGTAGTAATAGTATTCGCGGTTGGCTCGCTTCTGTTTGAGAAAGGTCCCGTTTTCCGGGAAGTTCTCGTCGAAATCCGCGTCGGTCGCCTTCTGAACCAGGTCGGAGAACATGACTTGGTCGATGTTGGAAAACTGCTTCATAGGTATTTGTTACCATTTTGGCGGAGTGGTAACAATGGTTTTGTATCCATCCTGCCAAAATGGTAGCAAATTTGTATCCATTTTGCCATAACGGTAACAACAATGAATTCAATGACTTGAGGCCGGATTGTTCCGATCCACGACCGGCACTAGCTTCGATCGGACTTTTGGAGTCTCGACAGCGATTGAGCTGGAAAGCTATATTAGAACATACTAAGAACTGATCTTCCGGTTGTATTTTCCAAACCCACTCTCAACAACATTTTGCCCGGCAGGCCGTGCGTTTAACGCCGCCGACCCAAGATGAAGTCGGGCCCAGGAGCTGCGTCATTGACCTTGTTCCGCCATTTGCATGACGATGCGTTTCTAGCTTTTTCGCGCGATCACAAGCACCTGTACGCAGCGTGTCTGCTCGATCTACATGAACGCTTCTTTTCAGGCGCCCCGTCGTTCCCGACGCCGCAGCAGGTGGTCCACGCCATCTACGACGTCATGCGCGTCAACCCCGCCCTCTGGAACGAGGGCGATGATTTCGGCAGCCTGCCGGAAATGATTTCCGCGGGACGCCGCCGGATCCGGAAGGCCGACGTCGCGCTCGCTTCCGAGAAGGGCGACAAGGCGCTCGGTCTTGCCCGACAATTGTACGCCCGGCTGCTCGCCTGGGGATGGCTTGAAGAGGAGGAATACGGGCTTCGCGTCACCGTGGACATGGCTATGGGACCGCTGCTCGTGATCCAGCGGCTCGCGAGCCTCAACAAGGATCTCTCGCAGCGATTCGGCGGCTTGATCGTGCAAATCCGCCTCAACCTGGAGGCCGTCGAAAAACTGAGGCCCGAGATCACCGACCGCAAGCAGCGCGAAGCCGCGCTCGCCGTCCGCGAGGCGCGCAATCAGGCCGACCAGTTCACTAAGAGCCTGCGTGCGATTCTGGCCGACCTGAAGCGCGTCCGACGGACCGTCATGGAGTCGAAAACCGTCGCTACCCGGCTGGAAGCCTTTTTCGAGGAGTTCGTCGACCAGCTCCTGTTGAAGGATTTCGAGTCCATCCTCACCGTCAACCATCCGTACCGCTTCCGCGACGCCATTGTCGACCTCGCGCGGAGGATCTCCTACACCCCGGAAACCATGCAGGTCCTCGCCGAGGAGTACACAGCTTCCAGCATGGCAGCCGACTTCGAGGACGGTCGAATGGCCGCGGCCGACGACCTGCTGGCCATCGAAAGCATCTTCGATCAGATCGGGGAGATGTTCGATAGGATCGAGGCCTTCCGCAGGCAGCTCGAAGCCCGGGTCCGCAACACCATTAAATACGCCGAGCGGGGCGGGCAGGGACTCGTCGGCCGGGCCGGCGACCTGGTGCGGCGCCTGGATGCCCTACTGCGCGACGGCAGACACCAGAAGGCTGCAATCGAATGGAGCATCGAGCCGTTGCGGTCCCCCTGGTCGGAGCACCATCAGGCGCCGGCCAGGCAGCCGCGCCGTCCCGTCGAAGCAAGGGAGCTCTCCGAGCCGCCGTCGGATCCGCTGTACGAACTGCGCAAGAAGCTCCGCCTCGAGTACATCGCTCGCATCGCGCCCCGCCCCGAGGATGTCAGACGATTCCTCGAGGGCCAGGTGCCGCCATTCGCGACCAGGGAAGCCCGCTTCATGGAAATCGGCACCGTGGACGACTTCCTCGCCTTCGATTGCGCCCGCCGATATGCGTTGAGGGCGAGGTTCCGGCGCAGGTCGCGGCCGGGTTCGAACTCGAACCGTGCCCCGACACGCCACCACACGACAGCGAATGGCTCCGTTGCGCAAACTTCCTGGTCAAGCGATCGGGCGCAGTCCGGAAGGCGAGGGCGGCTCATGCTTAGTGAATTCGAAAATGTCGAGCGCTCCTTCGGCGCGGAAAAGGCAGCCGACCTCCGCAAGGCGCTGCACTTCCTGCTACGGCGGCAGTTCGTGTTCGCGGGAGACCCCCGGACCGGGACAGTCTACAACACGATCATGGATGGCCGCTTCCGCGACGTGGTCGACGGCTTCTTCGATAGTTGCGGATACCGCGTCCATCGCGATCCGGAGGCGCAGTGGGCCGGCATCGTCGCCATGGACGAGGACGTGCCGCTGCCCCGGATGAAGCTCGACGAAACCATCGTGATGCTGGTGCTGGCGGCCTACTGGCAGCAGGAGGTGAACGTCGGAGCAGTCGAGGACCGAGCCGTCGTAGTGGCCACTTTGAACGACCTGTTCGATCGCTACCGCGAGATGGCCCAACACGGCGGCGGTGGCGCGATCTCGCCCGCCCGCTTCCGGGACATCCTGCGCGAGGCCGCCCAGCGCAGTTTGGTCGAGATCGGTGATTTTGACGACGAGCAGCAGGACTGCGAGATCAGGATCCGCCCGATGATCAAGCTGATTAGTGGCGGCGATGCCCTCCAACGGCTTGAGCGCTACGTCCGTAGCGAGGAGGCGCGGTTTCCGCAGCCCGCAGGAGACGAGGCATGATGGAGCTGCGACACCTCACGATGGTGAACTGGCACCTGTTCGACGTCGCCGACATCGACGTGACAGGACACGTCGGGGTGCTGGGCGAGAACCGGTCCGGCAAATCGACGATCCTCGACATGGCACAGGTCGTCCTCACCGGCGGGAGCCGGCGGTTCTTGCGCCTGAACGCGGTCGCCGGCGATAGCGGAAAATCGCGCAGCGGCTCGAAGCGCAGCGTCGTCGATTACTGCCTTGGGACGCTCGGCGAAGACCAGCGCCGGCGCGACGAGGCGCGCACTTACATCGCGCTCGGCTTCCAAGACACGGAAGGCGCCCGGCCACCGGTCACGATCGGCATGGCGCTCGAGGCGCGCAAATCCGACAGCAGGGAGACTGTGCTGGCACTGTTCGTCGCCGTCGGGACCGTTCTGAGCTCCAAGGACTTCATCGAGCAGCGAGGAAAGTCGCAATTCCCGGCGCAATGGGAGGACGTGCGCGCCCGGGTCCTCGCGGCGGTCGGCGAAGGCAACTTCGTCAATCATCGCGACCGGGCGAGCGACTACGTCCGCGAGTACATGCGCCATCTTCTGCCGCATTCGCCCTATGGCGAGCAGAACGCCAGCGCCCTGCAGAAATCAATCGTCAACGCGATGACGCTCGACCACAACCAGACCGCCACGCAGTTCGTGCGGAACTACATCCTCGAGGACAGTCCGATCGGCATCAAGGAGCTGCGCGAGTCGATCCAGACATACCGTAACATCAGCGAAACCATTCGAAAGATGCGCCTCAGGCTCGAAGCCCTGAGGGCGCTCCGGGGCGTCCTCGGCACCCTTGAAGAGGCGCTCGAGACCAAGTTCAGGGAGGAGTGGATCGCAAAACGCGCGACTTGGCTCGCGGCGCGCGCGACAAACCTGGACTTCAAGACCAAGCGGCGTAGCGAGATGGCGCGCCGGGACGCCGCAGCAAAAGAACTCGAATTCATCGACGACGACGTCAAGGCCGTCGACAACGAGATCGAACGGCTCACGGCCGCGATCGCCGAGCACGATGCCAAGACCGGCAGAAAGTCCCTGCAGCAGACCGCCGATGTGGCCGGGCAGGCGGCGCACCGCGCCTCGGCGGACTTCAAGGCTCGCATGGAGAACATCCGTCGCCTGGAGCCGCTAAGGGCGATGTGCGCGGACGGTTTCGAGGACTTCGTTCCTGCGCTTGAGCGTCTTGTGACGGCCACCGCCGGGGCGGACATCGAGGGCGTCTCCGACGAGGTCACCGCGGCCGAGAAGTCCTTCGCGGCAAGCGGCGCCAAATGGCTGCCGAAGATCGACGAAGCGCGTCAAACGATCATCGCGGAGCTTTCCGGGCTCCGAGGCCGCCGCGACGAGGTGCTCGAACGGATCCGACAGCACGCCGCCGGAGGGGCGCGCGCCTATCTCGGCGACGACACTGAACTTCTTTGCCGCAGGCTGCGGCAGAGGGGAATGGTGCCGCGCGTGCTCTGCGACATCATCGACGTCGCCGAACCCGAGTGGATAGGAGCCGCCGAGGCGCTCCTAGGCCGCGACCGGGAAGCCGTGTTCGTGGACAGAGCGGATATCAGCGCCGCCACGTCAATCTTCAAGGAAGGTCGCCGCGAGTTTCGCCATGCATCGCTAGTGAGCCTAAACAAGCTCGAGCAGTTCAGGGCCAAGCCGGAGCGCGGCACTTTTCCCTCCATCTTCCGGAGCCAGGATCCGGACGCGATGGCCTTCATCATGCGCCGCTACGGCAATGTCCGTCTCGCGGACACGCTCGACCAGTTCAACAGGCCCGGCCGGGCTATCATGAAGGACGGCCTCTACGACGACGGACTCGTCCGGAGCCATCGCTGGATCGAATCCTCGCAGCATAAGATCGGAAAGGCGGCCCAGGCGAACGCCCTGCGCTCCCTGCAGGATCAGGCCGAGGAACTGGGTCGGATTCTGACCGACAAGGGAAAGGAGGCCCATGCCGCGGAGCAGGCTTTTGCCGCTCTGAAGAACATCTGCGAGGAACGTAATGACCTCGCGGCTTGCGCGGCCGCTTTCGCGGCCGCGCAGACTGAGATCGCTGAAGCTCAGGCCAGGCTCGATGCTCTCGACGGCGCGGGGGACGGGGGGCTTCGCGACAAAAAGAGGGCGCAGCAGAAGCTGAAGGAGAAGAGGCTGGAGGAGAGAAAGACGCAGCAGAAGGCGTTTGGCGAGCACGACGGCGAGGTCAGGTCGGCGGAGAGGAGGCTCGGAGAGGGCGAGAACGTGCCCGGCTCCGAACTCAACCTCAGGGTCGCGCGGTCGATATACCGCAAGTTCTTCTCACTCTACTCCACCGCGAAAGGCAGGGCCGTCTACCGCGACCGCCTCGATGCCGCAGCCCAAAAGGGCTCCGCGGAGAAACACCGGGCCATCGCCGAGAAGGCCTTGAAGGATGCGGACGCGTCCGACAACGAGCGCGCCCGGATCGAGCGACGGGTCCGCGAGCTTCTTTACGATTACTTTGACCAGTTCGGGATGAGTTCGCAGGTCGGCGCGGAAAGCGAGCCGCTGCGGGAGGTGAAGCCGTGGATGGAGCAGCTCATCTCGGATATCGAATCCAACGAGCTGCGCCAGTACGAACGGCAGGCGCGGGAAGCGGCGGAGAAGGCGTCCACCCTGCTGCGCGGCGAGTTCATCAACGCGCTCACGGCCCGGATCGGAAAGATGGAGCGGGAGCTGCAATCGTTGAACCGTAGCCTCTACGCACATCCCTTCCATAACGAGCGATACTCATTCCACCGCACCCAGATGGTGGAATTCCAGCCCATCCTGAAGATCATCGAGATCGCCAAAACCTCTCCGGAGGCGCTCGATATGCTGTTCCGGGGCGACGTGCCCGATGACTTCCCGCACAAGGATACGATCGTCGCACTCGAGGCGCTGCTCGAGGACCCCGACAAGGATTTCACCCAGTTCGAGGACTACCGCAACTTCTACACCTTCGAGATCCACATGGAGGATGTGGCCACCGGCCGCTCGACCCGCTGGGAGCAGCGGCGCGGCACCGGGTCTGGCGCCGAACAGCAGGTGCCTATCTACGTTGCCATCGGCGCTTCGCTGGCCGCCGTCTACGGCAGCGCGGAGCGTCGTGCCGGCAAGCCCGCCGGTTTTGCCTTGGCCATGTTCGATGAGGCCTTCTCCAAGATGGACGGCAATAACCAGCGGCAGATGATGAGCTTTTACAAAAACCTCGGCCTGCAGTTCGTGATTGCCGCGCCGTTCGAGAAGCGCGTCGCCGTGCTCGAGCACATGGACACCATCGTGGAGGTGGACCGGATCGGCGAGCAGTCCAGGGCTACCGTGGTGGAACTCAAAGAGAAGGCCAAGCGCGAACTCATGGCCATCGATCCGGACCTGATGTCCGAAGATGAGCTCGCCACCCGTCTGGCCGCCGAGTAGCCATGGCTCGGCGTTTCACGGATGCGCTCGGCCTGCTGAACGACCTGCTCAACCGCTTCGAGGCGGGGGCCGCAAGCCCGATCGCCCACCCGGACTACCCCGCCTTCCCATCAGTCGTCGCGGCGGACGCCTTCCTGAAACAGATCAGGGAAGCCGAAAGTGCCGGCGCGGTCTCCATCCGCTGGGGGCGCGGCGCCAGCCGAGACCAAGTGGCGCACGTGCGGTTGGTCTCGGCGGAGATCTTATACCGATATCTCGGCCGCACCCCGGCCTCACGCATCGCGGAGCATGCCGCCGTCCGGCTTGTAGCCGGAGTGGCGCTGCACGAGTCCTTGAAGAACAGCGGCTCTCAAATCGCAGAGGTGTGGGCGCGGGGTAAGACGTGGCACGGATTCGGTTCGTCCGACGTCGACACGCTGCGCCACGCATTCGTTCTCGCCCAGGCGATCCTCGACAACAAGCATCTGGACGTCGACTACAAAACTTTCTCGCGACGTACGGTGGGGCACAGCAAGATACTCGAGCGCATCGAGGGGGCCGTGGTCCGGCTTTTGAGCGGCATGATGGACTTTCCGCCTGGCGCCCGCCCCCGCGAGGCACTGCGAGCGATCGGGCTGGAGCGCTTCGCGCCGCCCCTGCTGATCGCGGGCAAGATCGACCTCGACGGAGCCGATCTTTCCAGGATATCTCCGCATTATCTCGGAATCACTCCCAAGGAGGCTGATCGCGTCCGGTTCCGGGAGCGGCCAGCCTACGTTCTGACGATCGAAAACTTCGCAAGCTTCAATCGGCACATCGCCGAGGCGGACCCAGGTCGATTAGGAACGACCATGTATGTCGGCGGGTACCCCTCGCTTGCCACCCAGCAGGCGCTGCGGACAATCGCAGGATTGGTATCCGAACAGACGCCGATCTTTCATTGGTCGGACATCGATCCGGACGGCACCTGGATCTTCCACACCATCGAGCGCGCCGTCGATCGACCGATCCGTCCCCACCTCATGAGCGTCGAAGTTGCCGAGCGTTTGGGACAAGTGCCGTTCAAAAAATCGGCACCCGCTCGATGTCCAGCGGACTCCGGTATCGCAGCTCTGGCAGCGTACCTGGCGAAAGATGGAGCCAAGACGCTCGAGCAGGAAGAACTCGATCCAGTCCTGCCAGAGTTTCATTAGAAAGTGCGCGGATGCTCGTGGTTGCGACCTTGGCTGTCTCGCTCAAGACGCCGTTTGTTTCAAGCGCGACAACAACACCGCCTGCAACTACGTGCTGCGGGAAAACCGACATCGTTTCTTCATAAAAACGCTCAATCGGCATTGGCATGCCGGTTGCTTGAAGATGTGACGAAACCACCTGTGACTATGATGCTCCTTCAGCATCCGGTCGAAGTATTCAGATGAAACTTGCCCGCTTGATCGATGGCAGAGGTCCCCTGATGCGCTTTCCAAACCGTGCGCCTGCCTCGCGAACTCTGCGATCTCCAGGTCGCGCTCCGGTTTGCCGGGCAGAAGCCGATTGTCTTCTAAGGGGCTCGCAACGAATGGTGGTTCTCAACGAGAACGCCAGCGTAAAGGCGTCCTCTGGGCGGTCGTTGGACATCGCTTTAGCCCATGGCTCAGGGTGGGGCATCTGCGACATGCGGAGCCTGCATTCTTGAAGCTAGGTGCCGGCCTTGCATCGGTGCTTGCAGATGGTCAATGAGCTAATGCAGAACGATTCGGATCTTGAGAAAATACTCAGGCAACAGGACGAGCTCAAGGTCAAGCTGCTTCGCGCCCAATCGGTTGTCGCCGAATGTAAGGCAGGATTGGCGGATCTGGAGCGGAGGCTTGAGTCTCGAGCGGTCTCATCGTCCATCGATGAACGCCAGCGCAACTCTGCGGCAAACAATTCAATACGTAACGCACGACCGCCCAAATCGCGAAGCGTCGATGATCCTGTTGACCCGGATGCAGCCGTGGCGTTTCCGCCTCGATCATGGGACCGTTGAAAGCTGCCGCCGCGCACGTTGACGGCGACAGGTTTGGTCACGGACCTGGCGAAGATCTGCCGCAAGGCCGGGATCAGCCAGGCGACCTATTTCAACTGGAAGAAGCTGCGGACGCCCAGCAAAAAGTGGAGACTTGGCGCAGATAGTACAATGAAGAACGGCCCCATGGGGCAATCGGAAATCGACCACCGATTTTGCTGCACACCCACGTCGGCGCCACCAGCCCGCCAACGTGATCAGAGGCGCAAAACTCTAGTTCCGGGTGGTCCAAAGTTCGGTCTCGCTGCAAGAGGCGCAAAACTCTAGTTCTGAGTGGTCCAAACTTCGGTCTCGCTGCAAAAACCCCGAGACTCTAACTGCGGCTGGATGAAAAGCAATGGCAGGTCACTCCTTCGTCAAGCTAATCGCTGTCGCTCAGGGATGCTGCTCATGTACCCTTGAAGCACGACTCAACTTTCAGGAAAAGTGGGGACTACGCTAGGCCAATGCCACGGCTCTTCATGTATTCGCCACTATCGAAAACATGGACAACAAACGCTCTAAAACGCAGTGCTTGGACCATCTCGCGCCAGCTCTCGTGGGGTCATCGCATCCCGGCTTGGTTCGGTCCGCGCCAAGATGTCGAAGTCCAGGGGAACGTTATGGACCCTCTGGAACTGGTGGACGAGTTGGAGCCGACGCCTTGCGCTTCACGCTGACCGCCATGTCCGGAGCTGCACGCGATCTCAAGCTCTCGCGGCAGCGCAAACCGCGGAGATAAACTGCGATGAGTGCGGCGCAACTGCGCGCTGAGGCTTTCTATCGTTGCGGCTTCGTCTGTGGCCGACGTACCAATCTACGGCATCGCGGGTAATCTGCCGGGCAAGGTCACCGCTTGTTTGGCCAGAGGTTGAACCGTCGAGAAGGAGAAATAACACGGCATCGGCGCGCACTCCGACTCCCCCGCAATCCCGGTTATCGCGCGTCCTCTTTCCTTGCTCACTGCGCCAGTTGATCTCCATTCCCCTCTCACTCGCCAGCATCGCTCTGGCTTATGGCAACAAAGCGCTCTCGTACAATATCGACCCGGCCTTCAGGTCCCTTGATATTGCCGTCGAGGAAATGGTCAAAATCCTCATGACCTAAGAGCGCTTTGAACTTCTCTGCAATGTAGCAGCGAACATCATCGTCTGCGTTTTGGATTTCAACCGCCAACAAATACTAGCCGCTCGCGCAGTTCATCTCCCAAAGATTGCGCGACCGTTTGCAACATTTGAAGCAATCGGTCTTTAACGGTGGTCATTTTCTGAGAAGCCTTTCCGATAGACGCTCGGCCGCGAACCCAGCCTCCCTTTGATTTCCAAGCCTGACACCATCGATAGGGCCAGATATTCATACAGACGATCGTCTTTTTGAATGGCCTGGGGCACGCTTTTGTACAACGGTTCTACCGCCTGCCCCATGTCTTTGCCTTTTGCATACGGCCAGACATAAATGTACTCTCCTGCGCTGATAAGATTTTTAAGCGGGGCGGCGGCAAAGGCGGTGGGGATGCCCCGGGTCATCGCACCCGGTTTAGCCGGAAAAACGAACTTCAATCCGTGCACCACAAAATTATGAAGATTGCGGCGGTTAGGCTTTGCGTGGCCGGATTCCCGATCTTTGACCGCAAGTCCCGACGAAAGGCTCCGGTTGATCGAGGCATTGACCTCTGTCTTGCTGATACCAAGGGCTGATTCCAGGCTGCGTACGGAGTAAGGGTCATCGTGATACGCAGCCTCCCCAGGATGCGCATCGCCCTCATTTTTGGCCTGCTGAAGGCTCACGAGCTTCAGCAATACAACAAGGTCTTGACTTTTCGTACAAATTCGCTCCGTCCTTTGTCCTAGGACTAAGGACAATAGACCATATGGCGTGCCTTTCAGGGATACCTGCTTGGTGGCCGACGAGGGGAGGTCTGCCGCCGCTCCTGGTAGCATCTTCGATTTGCAGTCACTTCAAACTGTTGCTGCCTCAGGTCTGCCCTTGCCGGTCAGCCGAATTCATGCGCCCAACCGGCCCGCCAGCGTTTCTAACGAATCCATAACCGCTCCCTTGAGCGAGGCGGTGGCGCCCGTGTGGATTTCTAGCAATACATCGAGCGCGGTTTGCGTGCCGTGCGCGGCGATCCTAGAGACGGCTCCGGAGGCTCCGTTGTAGGAACATCGGGCGACCACTCTCTCGAGAAATGGAAGTGGCAGAAGATGCTGTCTTTCACGCAACTCGTCAGTGCATGCCCCGTGTGCTGCCGTGTCAGAATCTAGAAGATCAATATCGTTCGAACCAAGCACCTGCTTCAATCTTCGCTCGATCGCCGACAAGGCGGCCTCGGATCCGAATCGCGCAAATCCCTCGGCCAAGTTTAGCCCCTCGATCGGTTCATAGTCTTCCATGGCCGCCCAGTCCTGGTTCCCGGTGCGAATGCGATCCGGAGCCGGCTGTAGCCTCGTCAGCTTCTCGAAAGATTCTCCGAGTACGGACTAACCCACTGAAGTGATCCTGGACGGGAGACTGGCATGGACTCGCACAATTTCGAGATATCCAACACAGGACCCCCGCCATCGGTACAGCACGCCGTCAGACGATCAGCAGCCGAACCAGCCGGTAGAAGACGCCTTTGAGCAGCGATTGGATGCGGCGCGCGGGAACGGTTCCGCTGGCCTTGCCCGACGCCTCGGCCGCAAACCGCCGCCGAATGTGTCGCGCGGATTTTGATTACATTCACGAGATGATGAGCGGCGTCAGTGCTCGACAAAAACTGTCACGGCGACTGCTGAGAAGTATCTTCAAATGCTTTACAAGGTGGCGCGTTTCCCCGGCGAGCGCGACCAGTCGCTCGAAGCCAGTGATGACAATGCACGAAATCGGCTCTCTAACACCGTGTTCAAGGAGAACAAACACGTAGGTATGGCTTTGCGGGCGCTTCAAGAACAGCGAGGAGGTTCATCAGCAGTCAAGGTCAGGCGCGTGCGGGCTGCGGCTTCGGCGAGGTGTCGGGTGCACACCCGTGGCTCCCACTGAGGCGATCTGGCAGCGGCTAAGTGACGAGGCCCAATCGGAGCGCCGCGGATCGCCTTCGACAGCTCCTAGCGTCAGCGGCGGTGAACAGTCGATTTCCTTAACCCCGCGAGCGCTCGACCTCGATCTTGCCGCCGTGAAAGCCGATCGCCCCGCGTTCGTCCAACGACGTGTCGCTACAAATGTTGCGGTGCGCCCTCCTGGCTGAACGGCAGCTTCGGTGGTCAGGTGACCGTGGGCGCTCCTGTCACTTCTTGTAGTGCGGCTCTTCGATCAAACGTCGATCCGACGCAGCGTCCGGATTCACGCGCAGTTGTTGATGCCGAAAATCGGGGCCGGTTGGGCACTCTCTCAGTGTGAGAACGCTGAGAAGCTGTTTGGATTTTGGACTAACGCACAACGCTTCGTCTTGTTCGCGCATAGGCAAGGTGCTGCTGCGCAATCGTAAGGTTCAGGCCTCTGCTGCGTCTTATAAATGTCATCTTGCGCGGGCCAGTGACGCGCGCGACGGCTCGATCGAGCCAGCGCTCAATACCAGAAAAGGCACGCGCCAAACGTGGGCGTGACAAAGCACGAGCAGGTCAATGACAAAGCGTTTTCGCAGCTGGGCCCTATTATCCATACTCGCCTCCATGGTTGTCTGCCCCGCCGCAAAAGCGCAAGACCGCCGGACTATCGCCGAACCTGTTGCACCTCAGACGGTCTGCGATCGCCCTGTGCCTTCCGGCAAGAACGATACAGTTAGCCTACAGGACGCCATTCAACATTGCCCCGATGGCGCTGCAGTTTATCTTGGGCGCGGCGAGTTTCACTCAGGTCCACTCGAGATGAAATCGGGCGTGACCTTATGGGTCGGACGCGGTGCGACACTGATCGCCATCCCCGAACCTGCTGCTTACGACAAGGGCCTCGGACAATGTGGTCGCATTGCAGAAAAGGGCGACGGTTGCCGGCCATTCATCAGCTTTTCTAAAACGCGCGGCGGCGGCATCTACGGAGAGGGCATCATCGATGGTCAGGGCGGCGCAATGATCGGCGGCGGCGCGGAAACCTGGTGGCAGCTAGCCCGCCGCGCCCAAGCCCAGGGCGGCAATCAGAACGCCCCACGCTTGATCCAGGTCGATCATGCGCTGGACATCACGTTCTCTGGTGTCACCTTGCGCAACGCTGCCAATTTTCATGTCGCGATGAACCGGGTTGAAGGTGCCACGTTTTGGGGCCTCACGATCGATTCGCCGGCGGATGCCCGCAACACCGATGGCATCGATCTTGGCGCCAGTCAGGATGTGACCATCACCCACAGCGTGATCCGTACCGGTGACGACAACGTCGCAATCAAGGCCGGCGACAATGGCTCAAGCAGCCATATCTCGATCATTGATAATTATTTCGGCTGGGGGCATGGCATGTCGATCGGCAGCGAGGTGAATTCCGGGGCCAGAGACATATTGGTGCGTAATCTGACGCTGGATGGTACGACGTCGGGCCTGCGCATCAAGAGCGATGTTAGTCGAGGCGGTCTGGTCGAGGGCGTGACTTATGAGTACGTGTGCCTGCGGGGCAACCGGTGGCCGCTGGCCTTCGATACAAAATATGATCCGCGCGCTCAAGGCACGAGGATTCCGGTCTATCGGCAAATCGTTCTCCGTCATGTGCATGGCGACACTGGTGTGCTGCTGATGCGCGGCGTAGACGAGCGGCATGCCCTGGACGTGACACTCGAAGATGTCCGATTCGCCAATTCCGCGACTTGGCAACTTGAACATGCGAAGGTCACCGCAAATCACTCTGACGTATGGCCCCCGCTGCCCGGACGAGCTACACAACCGCTGCTGCGCGGATCGGAGGTATGTTCCAGGGCATTCCGCGACGGCAATCAGTAAGCACTACACCCGGCACCGAACTCAGATGGTGAGTTCCGCATCTGGGGCCAAGATTACTGTACGCGGTCGGCCTCATGTCCCGAGTTGGTTGCAATTTGGCGAGGGTTTTGCAAGGCCGAAAATGCCAAGGTGACGAGCAGGTTCTGATTTGGCGTTGACAATCTCGTGTCGATGCGCGGCGACTATCCCGCTGAGAAACGAAGTGTGAGATCACATGCGAATTTTCATTTCCGCCGCTGCACTTCTGGCGGGATGTTTCTGCATCTCGGCAGCGTACGCTCAGGCACTATCGGTGTCGCATGCCGGAACTGCAGACTATCACTCCTTGCAGCAAGCCATCGACGCGTTGCCGGCGGAAGGCGGAAATATCCGGATCGCGCCGGGCGTCTATCGCGAGAAGGTCAAAATCTCCAAATCCGGTATTCATATCGAAGGGACTGGCAGGAAGCCGGAGGATACGGTCATTGTGTATGGCGACGGCGCGATCAATGTAGGAGGAACCGCCCGTTCGGCGACGCTGGATGCCGCCGGCGATGACTTCCGGCTCGAGAATCTGACCATCCAGAACGACTACGCCCTCGATCCGGCCAATCCACCCTCGCAGGCGGTAGCGCTGTCCGTTACCGGAGATAGGGACGTCATTACGCGCGTCCGTCTGCTCGGCGCCCAGGACACGCTGTTTGCGGGCAAGGGACCAAACGGCAGAATGTCACGACAATACTTCTCGAACTGCTACATCGAAGGGCATGTCGATTTCATATTTGGCAACGCCAAGGCCTGGTTCCGGCAATGTGAGTTGCACGGCATCGCCAATCAAGCGGTCATCTACACCGCTCAGAGCAAGGCAGTGCCGGATGAGGACAGTGGCTATGTGTTTGATCATTGCAGGCTGAGTGCCGACCCTGCTGCGCGCTCTATCGCACTTGGCCGCCCCTGGCGCCCCTACGCCACCGTGGTCTTCCTGTCGGCGAAGATAGATGCCCCCGTCACCGCGGAAGGGTGGCGCGAATGGACGCCCGGCAAGACGAATACGTTGAGGACAAGCTATTATGCTGAATACAGATCCTTCGGCGTCGGGGCTAACCCCTCAGGCCGCGAGCCTCATTCCCATCAGCTGACAGAGGGCGAAGCTGCGAGATGGTCGCTGAGCGTGTTCTTCGGGGGTGTCACAGATTGGCTGCCAACGACTCAGGATGAAACAAAGAGCAACGTTCACGGTGAAGGGGTTCGACGGCGATCCTCGGGTGAATGACGGGAGGAGAGCCTGATTGTGATGGAGAGTCTTGTACAGCAACCCAACTGCCGCCGGAGTCACACCGACAGAAGGGGCAGGCGCGACGATCTCATCGGTTCGCGGTCCGCCCACAGCGCCCGCTCCAGCTCGCAGATCATCTTGTCCGTTTTCGGCGGATCAGTGTCGGCAAGCTCTACGGACCGTCACGTCGGCACCGTCGTCATCGCTTGGGAACGGCTGATTTTCTTGCTCAGCGCCTGCGCAGATCTCTGGAGAACGAAGTGGCTGATGCTTCGGGGCTATCTTCGTTCGGCCAGTGATGGTCAGGCCCCTCGTAGCTCAGCCAGCAGCGGTCTCCTCGATCAGCCGACACGCGGTGCAAGTACGGTGGAATCCGGCGTTCTTCCATGCCGGCTCCGAAGCCGTACAAACGCGCGTATCGGCTCTCCGATTTCGACAATTTGCCCGTATCCATGCGGCCCTCGATAGCAGCCGACGATCATCCGCCTCATCGCGAGATCGGCCATCGTCGCTTTCGGGAAACACCCGCTGGAACGAGTCGAGCAGCGCCGGTTTCTAGATCGGCGCCGCTCCGCTTGCTGCGCATCACGTGAAGGCTCTCGGGCACAAACCGGCGCACCAGAGGGAAACTGTAGCAGGAATTAACAGCTTCCTGCAGCAAAGCTGGCTTCACAGGGTGAGGCCGAGATCATTGAGCACCTTGTCTCTTAGAGCGCCCTTGATCTCACGGGCGATCTCTTTGCGAACTGCGGCACCCAACACTCGCTTGGCATCTTCGACGAGGCCAGCTTCAGCCCCGGTCAGGCCTTGATCGGCGAGCTGTTGCTCCATTCGGCTGTCGAACTCCTTTCCCATTGCACCAATGAGCTGGTCCTGCGTCTTGGCATGCTCTTCAGGTGCGATGCGGCGAATCACATCGTCCCAAGGCTGCCAATCCATTGCCAAATAGTCGGCAAATTCCGCCGCCTCCCTGTTCCGCACGGATGTCTCTGCGCTGTCAACGTCAGAGTCGGTAACGCCGGAAACTTCAAAGAAGCGCATGTCCGGCGCGACGTGTTGTAGTCCCAGCCGCTCGCGCAGTTTGTTCTGATAGGCAAGAAAGACTTCAACGGCGTCGATGTCTTCTACGTTGTCGACCGAGGCGAGCGAGTGAGCCTTATCGCGCGCGATCGCCTCGAGCGCGTCCATGCGGAACATGACGCGCCCCAATTCGACGAGATCGGCAAGCCGTGCCTTGTTGTCATAGAGGCCGTTCTCGACTTCCGCGATGAGGCGCGCGGTCTGCATTCCGTTCCAGGTTAATGTTCTGCGGTCCTCGCAGCTCTGGTTGGCATCCCATGCCAGTTGAAAGTACTGGGCACGCAATTGCGGGTTTTTTGCCGCCTGACGCAGATCATTGGCCACCGATTGCCGGAACCCTTCATTGCCAGAGCTGACGGACTCGAACAGCTTGGCGAGGAAAAGCCCGTATTCCCGAGCGCCCGGCTCTTCTGCAAAGTTCTGCCAAGCGGCAAGCACCTCCCGATCGACCTCCTGTGGATTGCCCTTCAGCCATTCTGCAACTGTTTCAGCGAGAGCGTCCGCCTGCTCATCGTCTGTCCCGGACGATTCACTTTCGTCGTCGTGCGAAAGGTGGACAGTCGGGCCGACATAATCCTCCGCGCTTAGGATTGTACTCAGGTTCGCCAGGACCTGCTCAGACAGCGGATTTTCAGTCAGAACTAGGGTGCCATCATCGCCCAAGGCCGTCAGCAGGTCCTCGGGCAGACTCGTCAAACGGTTTTGGCTTACGTCGAGAAACCGGAGCGAAGCTGGGAGAGCCGGCGGCAGATCCGTCAGTTGATTTTGGCTTACGTCGAGATATTCGAGCATAGCAGGGAGCGGCGCCGGTAGAGCCGGACGATCTTCCGGCAACCCTCTCTGAGCTGGAGGTCGCTGATAACAGGTTGACCAGTCTGCCGGCAAACCTTCCGGCCGGACTGCAGATCCTGAACGCAAACGACAACCGGCTAACCAGCTTACCGGACGCTCTCCCGAGCGGGCTCACCGCGCTTGCGGTCAGTGGCAATCAGCTGACCGACATCCCCGAGTCCCTCCCCTCGTGGCTCATTGAACTCAATGTCAGCGGCAATCAATTGACCAACCTCCCCGACCCTCTTCCGAGCACGCTCCAATCACTCAATGTCAGCGGTAACCGGCTGACCAACCTGCCTGAAGGTGTTCTAGAAGCTCGTGTACCGCATAATAGCCTCTACTACCCGCATCTGGAGAGCCTCGACTTCTGGGATAACCCGCTGCCGGACGATGTTCTCGCTCTGGCGGCTGAAGCGCCACCGCAGCTTGCGCAGCAATCCCTGCATGAGGCTGCCGCACACTGGCTCGCAGACGACCCGGCCGCGCT
Source organism: Bradyrhizobium sp. JHI2711 (assembly GCF_056156565.1). Taxonomy (NCBI): domain Bacteria; kingdom Pseudomonadati; phylum Pseudomonadota; class Alphaproteobacteria; order Hyphomicrobiales; family Nitrobacteraceae; genus Bradyrhizobium; species Bradyrhizobium sp. JHI2711. The sequence continues at coordinate 2,636,909 of NZ_JBPZPT010000001.1, read as the reverse complement.
GGGCGAATGGCAGCACTTTGCGGATGAGCCCGGCGCCCAAGACTACGCACAGTTCCTGGAGAGGCTGCGAGCCACTGTGAACTACGGCAATGACGGGTTTCGGCAGGCAGTGGCTGATGATCTGCGGCAGGCGGCCGCCAATCCGACATTGCGCGAGCAGTGCTTTGCGCAGGCTTCCGAGGCCAACGCGAGCTGCGAGGATCGTGTCACCTTGCACTGGAATGGTATGCAGACCGCGCGCCTCAACGCTGACGTCGAGGACGGGGTATATGACGATCGGCTTGGCGATCTGATCCAGCGCGGCCGTGTCGCCTTCCGCTTGGAGGCGTTGGACGAGATCGCGCGCGACAGGGTCAACTCGCTCGCCAACGGCAACCCGAACGTAGACGACATCGAAGTCTACCTGGCCTATCAACATCGGCTGCGCGAGCCACTGGAGCTCAGTCATGTCGCCCCTGACATGCGCTTCCTGGCGGTCTCTCACGTAAGCGAGGATGATGCGACGGAGGCGCTCAACCTGGTCCGGGGGCGGGAAGCAAGCCAGTTCACCGACTACATGGCAAGCCGCTGGCAACCCTGGGAGACGGTGCTGAGGCGCATCGCTCCGGGCGAATATGAAGCGATGCGAGACCGGCTCGTCGAAGCCATGGGCGAGGAGTTTCAAACCCGCTTGGATCAGCGACTGGCCGAGCGTGGTCTTCTAGGCGATCCGGATGCCGAGCGGTTTCTCGGCGCCCAAGTCCGAAAGGAGATCGCTGGCGAGATCAAAGGCGAGGTCATGCACCGTGTGCTCGCAGAGCGCGGCCTGAAACTATGAGGCTCCCAAACCGCCGCAGAGATATTTATCATTGCTCTGCGGGCGATACGTAAAGATCGATCGTGAAGCCTCACCCATCGCTGCCAAGGTGCTTTTGCACCTTGGCAAGTGCGCTGCCGTCGATCAGGGCCTTTCGGTCTTGCCGAGCGACGAAAGTTCCCGCGCGCGAGGCGACGCGCATTTGCGTCGCGTCGAAAGCCGCTTCGGGACGAGAGCTCAGTCGGTCGAAAAGTTGTTCAGGAGACCAAGGCGCGCAGCGGTGAAATTATTGGTTGCGCAGGCGCTGGCTCAGCCAACCAACTCGGTTTGACGAGGTAGCTGACTGTTCGGCAGGTTTATTTGACTTCGGGGGCTTCCCGCGAGCTCCATCGTGGCAAGCAAGTTTTTCTAGTTCAAGCATGCACCGCGTTGGCAGCTTACGATGGCAAGCCGTCGTGCCGGTGAGGTCGTGCGCGCGCTCGAGCGCGGCGATCCCGAGACTGCACGAGAAACCTTTTGGTCCCTCAGTCAAAGACGAAGCCCGATTGAAGTGAGCGAATCCAAGTCTGCCGGATCTTCATTGCCAACTCGGCTTGCGAGGCCCGTAAGCAAGCTGCGTGCTGGATAAACTTTTAAACCTATCCGATCCCGAGAGGCGCTCACCGTTACTGCTGCGAACTCAGGACGGCCTGCACATCTTCCCGAAAAAGAATGTTTGGGTCGTTGACGCCTGAACGCGCTGGTGGCCACTGGGCGAGAATCTCGTCTTCAAGGGCGGAACGTCCCTTTCCAAGGCTTACGGCGCAGTTCGCCGGTTCCCGGACGACCTGGATCTCACATACGGCATTCGAGCAACAGCTCCGAACCTGGCGAAACACAATCGATGACAATTCGGTCCCTCAGAACTGCAGTGAACTCCAAGGCACGAGAACGCCTCCCGGTCTGCGTCGGGGAAAAGACGTTGTGCGTCATCAATGAACGCCTACAACAGGACAAGCTCACTATCAAAAATGATGCCAAGGACGACAAGATGCTCGTCACGTATGATCCATTGAGACTGGTAGCAGCTATGTGAGTCCCGCCGTGATGCTTGAATTCGGCGATCCACCGGCGACCAATTTCGTCGGCTCGAACACGAGACCGGCGAAGAGGTGCGGCAAAATTGGAACGACCCCGTCCGTCGTCAGGCGGGCGCCGATGCGACGCCGGTCTCGCGCGCAGCAATATCCTGATCTCGTCAGCTTTTTGAAAGGTTGCGGCTACAACAATCGAGAATCTGAACGAGCTGCTATCTCGCCGTAATCCAGGTCGTATGGATTGCTGCAGAGTCGATACAAACATGAGGAGAGCAGGATGGATCCGGTTGACCCATTCTTCGATTCAGGAGCCTGGATGCGGGAGTACGCCGCGCTGCAGGGGCGGGCGGGGCAGCGATCGGGCGAGTCAAGCGAGCAAGGCGACTTTGAGCAGCGGATGGAGGATTTGCATCTCGGTCCGTCTGATCAAAGCAAGTCACCTTCGCCTGATCGGCCTCCCGCAGGAGGTGGTCGAGCAGTCCGGCGGGACGATTTCGGCGGTTCGATGCGGGCGCCGCCGCACTCCGCTTTTAGGAAGGGTGCGCTCGGCGACACGCGCCGGAGCGTAGACATTCTCAGCTTTCAGCTTCCCGCTTCGACGCAAGTGCCGCAGTCTGGTTTGCGAGATGATCTGTTCAGCAGCGCACGCTACAGCTTTCCGGACCCAGAGTCTGCCGCGTCGGCCAAGAGCGGAAAAAGCCTCGGATTATGGTCACGCTTCAAGTCGGGAATCGGCAAGGCGCTTGGCCGGAGTGGCAGCGAAAAGTCGTCGCGCGAGGCGGGGCAATCTGACCTCTTTTCGACGAATTTACGAATTGATTATGCGAGGCAGCCGGGCCGGACGCGCGGGGTCTCTGCGGCCGATGAGGAGCTCATTAAAGATTTCCGAAACAAGGCGGCGGGTAAACTCACCGACGGCACGATCAAGAATGCAGCAACCGATTTGCGCCATTTGAGCGCGCGCTTGAGCACGGCCGGCAGGCCCTCAATTGCGGATCGAATTAGCCGCGAATTGGATAACGCGCAGCAGGACAATCCCGAGGTGGAAAACCACCAGCTGGAAGCTGAGCTCGATGAGGACGTCGACACCTATGCAAAGGACCGCGTCACGCGCATCAAGGCGGCCTTGAAGAAGCTCCGTGAGGTCGGTGCCGGAAACGCCCTGGCGCCTGATCTCCGCCGACTGGCTCCTCACGGAGCGGACGCAACCCTCATCGGCATGTGGGTGGCGGCGGAAAAGGCGACACACAGGATCGAGCCGGCGACAATCGACAGGCAAGCTCGCCGCATGTCTAAGCTGAGTGAGTGGCTGCAGACCCATGACAGGCCACCAATGGCCGGCCGACTTTCCGCCCCCGCGTTTGTCCGGGATCTCGAGGAGTACAGGCTCGAAACCAACGATAAGAAGATCAACGCTGATCTGGTCAAACTTGGCCGATACCAGCAGATCCTGGAGGCGAACAGGGCGCTTGGATTGAGGCCTCCTGAGGATCCGGGCCAGACTTCTCGGGAAGCTGCTCGACAGCCGCATGCAGTGCAGGATCCTCCCGCAACGCCAGGTAGCCCGAGCGCGGGAACCTGGGATTGGCGTCGCGAGCAGGTCCCCGGGCCCAACATATTGATGCCACCGCCGCCCAGCCATTGGCAGGCCGGTTCGTCGCAGCAGCTTCCCGCAACCCCGGCGACGCCGAGCGCCGGAGCCTGGAACTGGCTTGGCGAGCAGATCCACGGACCCAGCTCACCAGAGCCAGCGCCGCACTGGGCCGCGCATGCGCATCCGCCACTCGAGCTTCCTGCTACACCGGCCACCCTCGGCCAGGGAGCCTGGGCCTGGCTTGGGCAACAGATGCAAGACCCCGCATCGCCGTCGTCCGTGAGGCCTCGATCGTCAAACATCTACGGCGGTCTGGACTCCTTCGTTGATCTGGATCCACCCACACCTCACAACTTGCGCGACGATGCGCGCTCTGCGCCAGCATCTGAATTTGCAGACGCCTCGTCGTTCGCGGGACCGCCGGGGGCGGCTCCGGAGGTGCGGGATATTGGCGCGATCGTTGGCACCGGCTGGCGCCACGGCTCCCAGACGGCTTCAGACGTGTTGATCGATGTATTGGGCAATATCCATCTGCTGCCAAACCAGTTCGGGCCAAGTCAGTTTGTGATCAATGGGGAGCGCTATTCGGCGACGCTTGGACCGGGAGGCCGCAGGGATGTTCGCCTGATCCATCATCCCCGCGTGAGCCAGCCGGATGAACCTGGCCCGTCTCAGTCGCTCCATCGTCCCCGGCCGATCGTGTCAGCCGCGCAATCCGGTGAGGGGCCTGTTGATCTTGGGTATCTGATCCGCGGGGGATGGGAGCACCGAGAGCGATTCCTGCCGGATTACCTTATCCGCGTCCTTGAAGGCCAGGGCATCATGCCCGAAGTTGGGCGCCCGACTTATTTCGAGATCCGCGGAGTGCCTTACAAGGGCGAATTGGTGGAAAGCGAAGGCGGCCGCCAGCGCGTACGCATTTATCCTGAACGTGGCTGAAGAGGCAGCAGGGCTGCAATCGGACTTTCGGCGGGGCAGCTCGCGTAAGGCGTTCTATGTTGGCGAGGCTATTGGCAGGCGATGGATCGGTTGCAGGGGCACCGCCTGAACCGTCCCGCCGTCCTGCCTTCTCTTTGCAGAATCTGCCAAGCTCAACGGATTCTACGAATTTGGTGCATGCCCGGACCTGCTTTCTGCATCCCTGATCCTTTCACATAGTCCGCCAATTCTTGTCTTGAAAACCGCAGCTACTACGGATTGAACGCATTCGTGATCGACGGAGCACCGCGCCGCGTGCTGGCGATGGACAAGTGCCCAAATTCCTCGGCGGGCGCGGTAGTTCGCAACCTGCATAGCTTAAGCCTTCATGCGCAGTTCAGTTATTGCGCCGCTATGCAAAGTCTCCTCGCGCCGCAAACACCGGGTCCGCTCGGGAGCAGAGTGCAAGTGCCCGCTGGACCCGGGAAGCCGATGAAAGCGAGCTTGGTGCGACAAAAATCGATAAACCATCGTATAGCTCGTTTCCCCCTTCCTTTCGGTCTTTATCGCACAGTCAGCTATTGGAGCGTAGACCCTCGGTGACAATTGTCTCCGCTGTCATCGGATATCTCGATTTCCATGCAAAGAGACTACGCAACAGCGACGTGCCATTAACAATAGGTGCTGGCCAACCCCAGCATGTATTCGGCTGGTTGGATAAAGTGTGCCGAGATGTTGATAGATCATGTAACAGGAAAGATTGTGCCTGAGATAGCGCACGATCGCGATCTCGCTTTGGACTTCACCAAAGGAGTGCTCATCATTTTAGTGATCACCGGTCACCTGATCCAATATATCCTCTACCAAAATGAAGGATTTTGGGATTCGGCATGCTTCAAATGGATCTACATGTTCCACATGCCCCTCTTTATGGCGATAAGCGGTTATCTTTCTTGCCGAGCGCTACTGGCAAAGTCGTTCACGCAAGCTATCGGCAGTCGTGCGACGCAGCTCCTGGTGCCGATGCTGTTTTGGTGCTCTCTTCTGGAGTCATTAAAGTTTGCCGTGTTTCCCCGATCGGCGGGCGCACCAGACACCGTTTTGCAGTTCCTGAATGAGTTCGTCGGCACATACTGGTTCGTATGGGCCGCGTTCATTTGTTTCATCCTCACTAAAACTATTTCGATCTTCAATCGTTGGTTGCCCTGGGCCTTGTTCGTATCCGTCATTCTGGTCGTGCTTGCGCCTCTGACTTTTTCCATATTCCCTCTTATAAAGTATATGTACCCGTTTTTTTGCCTGGGATTCTTATTTGCGCAGTCGAGAGAACGGTGGACGAGCATAATGCGCTCTCACAGGGTGTTCTTGATTATGTCTGCCTCAATAGCGGCTATGATGTGCTTTCTGGCCTGGCGCACCGACACTTATGTCTACAACAATCTCGCTGTGGTCCAGGATTTGCAGTCGGCAAAAAATGTGCTTCTGATGTTTCTCGGCTCCGCAGCTGCCTCAGTGGTAATGATTGAGGTCCTGCTTCGATGCTGGAATATTGGTCGCTCAAATCGGGTGGTCCGCTTTATCGCCGAAAAACTGGGACCGAGCACGCTCGTGCTGTACTTGATTCAGGGTACCGTATTCCGTCTCATGGATTCCATACAGTATGGAGAACTTTGGGACCCCACAATGAGGTCTGCCGCGGCTGCATTTCTGGGGACAACGATTGTTGCCGTCGCGCTAGCGGTTCGCTGGACCGTGCGCGACATTCCTTATCTGTCCCAGCTCATGCTCGGAGTGCCACCCCGCTCAATTCGATAAGTAGCTGTAACCGAGATCTGATCAGGAGGCTCTCGCAAATCATCGTAGGTTGCGTGCCTTGCGAACCTGCTGTCTATGCAAGGCGAGACAATCTGGAAAATGTCCTCGAAAATTGGGTCGTTGCTCCACGTAGTTTGCTTCCCTCGAACGGTCTAGCGCAGATGCGGCCGGTCCCTTCAAGGGGATCGCGAAGGTCCGGTCCCATGCGTCACGATAACGTCGGAGCAGAACGGCGCTTGCGATGATCAGAAGAATATCAACGTAGATACCAACAGATTGAGCGCGTGTTCCGTTTGGGGCGTGTGTGTGATGCTTGTCGGGTAATGAATGTATGACAGTCCGACGCTTGCATATATCCCCGGAGCGAGATGCGCGATGTATGTTCCCGTGACTGCTGTGCTATCGCGGTGCGCAAGCTGGCCTTTAGCCAGAGCAGCATCCACTGCAAGCGTACTCCAGGCCGTGTTGGTCGCAACGAGGGCAATCAGATCACTGGGCCGGTTATCAAAAGGTCCCTTCGCATAAAGACGAAGCTCGTAATACCGGCTTATCCTGTTGCGCTCAGGTGGAGCTCCCATGATGGAAAAGCCGCCGTAGATGCCGCGAGACGGCGACCCAAGGGCGTCACTCTGCCAGAGCTGCCTGTCCGCAGCGATGTAGTGAAAATTATTTCCGCTCTTCCTTTGTTGCTTGGGATCCGCCAAATCCGTGTAGCGGCTAGTGTTGAAGCCAATGCCCGCCCGCAGCCACGTGTCGGGTAAGCCGGGAGCAGCCTTGCTCTTGTAGCCGGCTTCTTCGACGAAAAGGATGCCTGCATTGGCCGTGCTCCAGTTCAAGCCAGTGGGATTCTCCGTTATGTGGGCATAGGGACCATCGGGACTGATTGAGCGCTGGACGGAGACCTTGTTATACAAGCGATCGTCGACATTGCACTTCAAGTTGACCGCCGGCGTGGGCGCGGCATTGGTGCTCATCCCTGCCTGGAACAAGGCAGACATGTTCGATCCTGTAATCCCTCCGAACAATGTACCGGTGAATTCATTCTGGTTTCTGAGGTAGCCAATTTTGAGCTCTAGTGTCCTGTCGAAGAAAGTCTGGTAGTAGGCGAGCGTATTGAGTCCCACTCGATCTGGCCCTGGGCGATCCCACGTCCAGTATTGCTGCTCGGCTCCTACGACAATCTGTCCGTCGGCAATGCCGAACCGGCTCAGATCGTAGGTGACGATCATGAGGTTCGCCGACGCGAAAGTCGGATTCTGGCCCATATAGAGCTGGTTTGCGATAGTGCTTCTGGCTGCATGCGGTAGCTGGTTGCTTGCAAAGGAGTTATGTGTCCACCCGATATAGCCGATGCCGACGTCCGCCAGCGCAGATCTAACGCCCCCCTTGTCCTGATCAATCGTATCTGCAGGACCAGGGATGGGGAACCACAACCCTTTTTCACGCAGATTGTCGTACCTTTGGAAGGGATCGATCGTTTTTTGCGGTCTCGTCTGAGCAGCCCTGTCCGCATTGCCGCGCTTCTCCAAAGGCACTCCGGGACCTGCTGCTAGCGCCGGGGCAGGAGGGCGGATTGCCTGACGGACCAGGTCGATCGGGAGCTTTGCGGCCCGGTCGGAAGTCTTTCCTCTTTTGCGGGTCTCATCCACAGGGTGGTTACTAGGATCAAGTCCGCTGGCGGTTTGTGCCCGAACGGAATTGCCGACCAGACAAGCCGCTAGCGAAAGTGCGATAGCAAGCCCAGATTGCTTTCGCCTTGGTCTGAAATTGAAAGAAAGTGCTGACCTAGCCGAGTATGTTCGAGGCGAGGTCGTCGCAAGAAGGCAATCACGCATGGCGTAGTTCGGGTCCATGTCTGCCGGACATGAATAGATTGAACTGCGGCCTGATTGGCCCAGAGTGAGCTCCCGGCGGAGTGTGCCACGCGCCTGCTTCCACATCGTCATTGCGAGCGCAGCGAAGCAATCCAGAATCCCTCCGCGGCGGCAGTCTGGATCGCTTCGTCGCCAGCGCTCCTCAGCAAGCGGCATCGCCGGCGTCCTTTCGCGTCCGAGGGCGAGGGGGACGAGCCAGAACGCGATCTATCCGAACAGAGCCACTCAGGCTTCCTGAACCTCTCAGCTCGCGGCGCGATGATGATCTGGTCCGAAACTTTGCTTGTGCATGACGTCGGTGCGCCGAGAGCCAGCGGAGAGCGCTGGCTCGGCATATGCTGACGACGAGCGCGCGGGGCTTGCTGTCCTGGCCACCAGAATATTGCGAACGTCCACCTTGCTCACTGTGAGTCAGGCGGTGGCGCGCATCTGCATCGAAGGCGGCTTTCTGAGCCAAACGGCAGCTACCCGAAAGCAAGGCTCGCCGTGCAAGAGGCGTGGCTTCACGAAGCGCTTCATTGGTATCGTTGTCAGCGAAACACGAGACAATCGGCGGGCTTGAAGGCCGAAGAGCCTTTGAATTTGCGCGCGCGGCAACCACACCACAACATCCAACGTGATGGCCCAGGAGACCGGACGAATCAGCCATCGAGCAGCTCTGGCGGATATCGGCGAGCAGTTGCTGGTTGCCGTCAGCGCGGCAAAACTTATCTTGCATCCGAATCCTTGATGTGCGCGGCGTTCGTTGGTCACGCTTGGCACGTGCCCGTCATCTCGAACAACCTGCCGGAACTGGTAGTTGATCAGGTGCAATGGTTGCCAGTCCAATCGGCCATTGCGGCTCGGCCGATCAGCCGTTGCGCTTACGTGGCCCGTCCCAGATGAAGTTGCTGGTCAGGCAAGGCGTGAGGCGGGAGTCCATCGAACACACTGCCGGATCAGTGGACGGTTTGCATTCGTGCCGGGGCAAGAAAAGACGATCTGCAAGGTTCTTCTGAATGATGAGAAAATGCTGCGCCATCGCCGACGAAGACGAGAACCATTGCTCGCTGGTGGCGCTATCATGGAGAACGCGCGCAAATTGTCGCCTTGCGTTGCTCAAGAAGGAGCGTTTCATAGGAGCAGGCGCAGCCGATCGGGAAGCTCGCCAAGATTGATTATTGTCGACGCTGGCAGCTCCTGGAGCGCGGGAGCATCGCGGGCGATCGCGTCGACAAAATAAGCCTGCTGGAATGGGATCTTGAGCGAGAAACAATGGACTTGATTGAACATGCGGCCGCTTCAGACTTGCGCCCGCTCTTGCACGGGCCGTCAAGACGGATTCTCCCGGTCTTGGTGCTCCCGCTTGTCCTCGTCGGCTCGTGTGCTGCTGGCGCCTGGCTTTGGGCTAACCTTGAAGAGCCTGTCGAGACGCCGGAAAGCAGGGATGTCGCTTCAACAATGAGCCTGTCACTGGAGGACAGGGCATCCCTATTCGAGATAAATTGGGCACAGCAGAAAGCTGGCGATGAGATCGCAGAACTCAACCGCCAGATCGATGCCCAGCGGGATGTCCTCAAAGGGATCCTGGATCAGATCACCATGCTGACTTCGCGGATCGATGCGCTGCAGAGTTCAACACCTGTCCCTTCTGCTGCTTCCGAGCCTCCTTTGTCGCCACCCCGGGCTGTTTCGAGCGTCGCCAGGAAACGCTTCGGGCGGTCCAAACCACATGGACCTGTTTCCGTCGGAGGCGCGCCAGTGATTGCCGGACCGAAGACAGCCGAGCCTTGAGTCTGAGACGCTGCGGGCGTGGTCGAGTGTCCAACTGTGCTCGAGGAGGTGGACCATAGCTTCGCAAAGCTGCCTCCAGCCGTAAAATTCCCGAAGCCGGTGCGGACGCCGGCGTCTCCAACGGCACGTCGCGCTGAGGCAGTCACCATTATCAAGAGCACTCAAGGAGAGGTGGGGCAGAGCCCTTTCGGCATGATCGAGCCGTGGCCCTGAACGGCGGAATCCGCTGCGCTTCTCCTTCAAATCAGCTTCCTTTTAGTCAGCCCTCCCGGTTTGAGGCCATATCTGAAAGATTGTTGTCATGACACCGCCGCTGCATCCTCGAAATCTGGCCTGTCTGCCGGAGGTGCCTCTTCAGATCATTACGTCGAGAAAAGCTTAGATCTTTGGGATCTGCTCACATGCGCGGCTTAGTTAATAGGGGGTACGGTCGAGATAAGTGTCGAATGCGGCAGCAACAGCACGAATGACAAACCGGTGTTCCTGCTTGACCCGAATGAATCCCTCTTCAATGTCCACTATCCCGTCTTCGGCAAGCATTCCCAGCCGGTCGGCCGAATTGAGAAGAGGAATCGGATCAAATCCGTGAGCAGCACAGATCGCTGGTACGTCGGCCTGCAAATCGCACATCAGACGCTCGATAATTGCGGCGCGGAGCCGATCTTCGGGGGAGAGACAGTAGCCTTTTGAGGTTGCCAGACGACCAGCCTGAATGTGTTGGCCATAGGAAGCGGTTGCGCTCTCGTTCTGGACGTAACCGTCACGCAGACGGCCGATGGCTGACGGACCTAAGCCGATTACGGTTTTGCAGGTATCAGCTGAATAACCCAGGGAGTTGCGGCGCAGCTGACCGGCTTTCTGCGCCAGCGCCAGCTCGTCGTTGGGCAGGGCGAAATGGTCGAGCCCGATCAGGCGGTAGCCGGCCGAGACCAGCGTATCTGCAATAGCCGCGGCTTGCTCGGCGCGGGCGACATTATCCGGCAGCGCCGTCTCATCGATCTGGCGCTGACGTTTCATATAGGAGGGGACGTGAGCATAGCCGAAAACCGCAAGCCGGTCTGGCCGCATGGCCAGGGCCGTCCGCGCGGAGTCCACGCAGGACCGCACCGTCTGATGTGGCAGTCCGAAGAGAAGGTCGAAATTGATGCGCCTTATCCCATGCTGGCGAAGGCTTTCGACGACAGAAGCCGTCTGCACCTCACTCTGGACGCGGTTGACCGCCCTTTGAACCACGGGGTCGAAGCTTTGCACGCCTATGCTCGCGCGACTGATCCCCGCCGCTTCTAACGTTTCGGCCATCTCGGCCGTGAACGCACGCGGGTCGATTTCTATGGCGATGGTAGCTGATTTGCTGAACGCGAAGCAGCGACGCAGGAGTTCCATCAAGCCCAGGAGATCAGTCGGCGCAATGGTGGTCGGCGTCCCGCCGCCGAAATGCACGTCGCTCACCGGCAGAGCGGGCGGCGCTTGCTCTGCGACCAAGCGTATTTCATCCCGCACCGCCGCCAAATAATTGCGGATCGGACGCTCGCTGCGAGTGAGGCCTGTAGGGAAGCCGCAATACCAGCAGATCGAGCGACAGAACGGAACGTGGAGGTAGAGCGATACGGGTTCGTTCGGCGGCAGCCGCCTCAACCATGTCTCACAAATCTTGGGACCGACCATCGCGGAGAAATCCGGTACGGTTGGGTAGATGGTGTACCAAGGCAGGCGAGCATCGCAATACTTGTTTATGAGGGAGGTCTGCAAGGCTTAACTTTCCCATGCGCAAACAGCGTGAAACTGACCGGTGCCCTCTCTTGTGTCTTTGCGTTATGTCAAACGCGCCTAACTGTTCTTGAGATTGATCCCGCTCTCGATGTCGCTGCCAACCCACCTTAGGGCCGGCAGTGGGAGTGAGCGTCGCTCCTTGGCGATTATCTGGAGTCTTGTGGGTAGAATGAACGTGTCTTACGAGTACGGCCCAAGCGGCTAGACGTCCTCCGACTAGGCTGTGTGCAGTGTCAATCATTCATCCGAGGGCGCGTCGCTTCTGTACTCCCTGACATGCAGCCGTTTTGTGACGAAGACAGGGATCTAAAGGCATCATCAAGAGCGGGCAGGCTGTCCCGAGACGTTCAAACTGGCTTTTCGTGGAAAAATCGATGTGCATGCTCGCAGCATTCGACCGGTGCCTCCCGTCCAAGGCCGGCGTGTCACGGAAAATACGTTGCTTGCTGGATGAAGAGCGCCAAGTTCGCGATCGTACAATGTGACGCTGCGTGCGATTCAAGTCCTTTGGATCAGCTCACGAAAAACATTGTCGAAGTTCAAGTACAAAACGCAATGAGCCTCAATTCCGCCACGCTACTTGTCTCATTGCCGCGAGCATCATCACGGATGTACTGATGATGTTGGGGCGAGCCCGGCGCACTTTCACACCCGGCAAAGTGCGTCGGGTGCGCCTTGGTTCGGCGGCGTCTCGTTCCGGCTCCAATGCAGCTCGCCAACTCACAACAACTTGCAGGTCCTGCTTATAGCGAACGCGAGCCCGGCCAGAAACCTCACACGTGACACTATCTGCAATATTACTTCAGCGCTTGATGTCTTTTGTTTTTTGATATCGCCTTTGCGGCTAGCGGAACCGGCAGAGCGCGCACAATTGCAGTTGCCCCTCATTGGCCTCGCGATCAATCCGGTGCACCAGCAGCAGCTCTCACTGTTTCACATAGCCCGCCTGGTGAAGCGTCGATTATCCCGTCACAAGGAATCGTTCTCGCGCGGCGGCCTGGAGGCCATCTAGGCAGAAGCCAGCTCGGAGATCTTGCACGGGATCATTAGACGGCGGGATCGCACCCTGGCATTCCAGCCCATTCACACTGGATCGAGAAAGTTTGTGCTTCATAAGCCGATCGGGTCTGAAGCTCATCTTCCGCGAATGAGAGCTGATGACGACTCCCCGCAAGACGGTTGGCAGCAACAATCAAGCACAGCGACGGCTACGTACGTCAGTATATGATCTGTGGCGATCATCGCCTTCAGTTCGCTGTTGAAACGTTTGCGGCAAATGTCAATACTTCACGCCCCCAAACCGCCTGACTCTATCAGCAGCCTTTAGCGAGACCGCGTGAGAGGGTCTCGGCGTGTTTCAGATGGAGATGGGATCGAAGAACGACCGCGTCGACTCACCATTGCGGCAGCAAGCGCCATTCCTGTTGTAAAACGGCGTCGAACTCATCGGAGAACCGGTGAAGGATGACTCTCTCGGCGTGCTTGATTTCATAGGGGCGGCGCGATGGTGGCAGCTTCGTGGCGGAGGGGGCGCATTGCCGCGCCTCCGCATCCTTGCCCATTTCGAATTGACTGCAACTTTCTGGCGCTCAGCACATCTTCCCTGACAATCTCCATTAGCAGCGCGCTGCAAGGACGGACTTAACCCAACTTTCTCCGAACTTGGACTAAGATGGCTTGCAGACTTAGTCGATGCGCGAGCCGATAACGAGATTGGCGCACCTTTTCAGAATACTGATAAAGATCTCCTGGCCCCTACTCGTGCTGCGGCTCGCGCAAATGGCGCTGTCGCCTTTGCCTCCCAATGTCATGATTGCTTCAATGCACTTACCTTGCGACCAACCGGCCGCCTTTCAAGCCCTTGTCCCGGCGGTGATTTTCGCGAAATCAGCAGTTGGTATGACACTTGCTGGACTGGTGCGATCCGATCCGGGGTCCTCTCCCTTCTGGAGATGCGCATGCAAAGTGTCCTCTGCATCAAGCGGGTCTCGCGACTGCGAGTATCTCCCATTGCGTCTTTGACGTGGCCATTTTCTGCCCCTTCGACTCATTTGCGCCGGACCTGCCGGACGGACCCGCTGAGACGCCGGGAGATGATGCGAGGAGTATGGCTTCGGCTGTTCCGTGTTGCTCATCGATCGCGTCCCCGACGCCGTCATAGGGCGGAGCATCAGCCAACGGTTAGCGATGGCAATTCGCAAGATTGGGAAGAAAAATGACGCTCCTGTTGTCTTCGTCGGCAAGCAGAGAATCGATACCTACAACGCGCAAGTCGAGTCCGGCACCGCCAACCGCATGGGCGTGCTCTACCTTACCTGTATCGCGGAGTTTAGTGCCCAGCATGTCCTCGTGCTTGGCCTCGAGACAAAGCGAACCGTCTTTCGGACAGGACCATGGTTTCTCGCCATCCAATCTAAACAGAGCTGGGCCTGTGACCGCTCGTGCTGTTTGGTTCGTCTCGCCAGCTGAGTCGTCAGGGCCATCGGGCTTTCTATCACCGCCAGGCCATCAACACGGACGACCGCCCGGTGATCTCCGATTTCGCCAGTACGCTATCGGCGAGCTCGACCAATCACTTTGCCTGTGCAACGGCGCTTCGATTGCGCCGTGCCGTTCAGCCTCGGACCAGGGATGATGGCGGTATCTCGGCTGTTTGACGGGACGATCATGCCGGCGCAGCCAGCGGCAGGGCACGAATCCGGGAATGGCATCTGACGCAGGGTGTGGCGCTCAGACTTCACGAAGAACAAACCAAAGGGTTCAGGTCATGGATTTGAATTTGGCTCCGCCTGAAACAAGCGCAATCGAACACAATGACAGGGAGCTTGATCGAGGTTCTGAGGCGCCCATCACGGATCTCTTTAGCTTCACCGAATGCGCGAAACAGACGCATTCGCTCAGAGCGTTGTTCGAGCTTCTTGTAAGCTGTTCTACCAAGGAAGGGTTCAGTGAAGTCGCTTTCGGCGCTCTCAACTTCGTCGAGCCACTTCGGCTGGCGGAGTATCCACCTCCGGCTGTGGCTGTGAAGTGGCCGCCGGACTGGTGCGACCGATACTTCAAACACAAGTACCATACTATCGATCCGGTGATCCGGAGGACGCCGATGCAATCGCGGCCGTTTTTGTGGGACCAACTCGCCGACCGCTATCAACTTCAACCGGACGAGAGACGCGTATTGGACGAGGCGAGAGAGGCGGGCCTGAAGCATGGCATGAGCGTGCCATTGTTTGGCCCGTTGGGTCGGGTATCCGTGGTGTCGTTTGCATCTGCGTCCGACGATGCTGATCCTCAGGATCACATCGGTCATCTCAACGCGCTGGCGTCGCAGTTTCACACCGCCTATGGCGACATCGCTCGTCCCTGCGATAATGATTGCGAAAGAAAAATTGCACTATCGCAGCGGGAGATCAATTGCTTGCGGTGGGTGGGAGAGGGGAAATCGTCATGGGAAATTGGGAAGATCCTGAATATCAGCGAGAATACAGTCAATTTTCATATCAAAAATGCGATGCGAAAGCTGGGCGCGACCAGCCGGATTCAAGCGGTCCTTATGGCGGTTCGCCTCAATCTTCTTTGAATTCATCAGTCGAATGGAACGAGCACCAAGCGCCAATCTTGCTTCAGCTTCTGGCAGGTTAATCGATGCCCCGCGATAATGATTGCGAAAGAAACGTTGCACTATCGCAGCGGGAAATCAGTTGCTTGAGGTGGCTCGCAAGGGGGAAATTGTCTTGGGAAATGGGGAAGATCATGAACATCAGCGAGAATACAGTCAATTTTCATATCAAAAATGCGATGCGAAAGCTCGGTGCGACCAGCCGGATTCAGGCGGTCACTATAGCAATTCGCCTCAATCTTCTTCGAATTCATCAGTCGAACGGAACGAGCACCAAGTGCTAAATCTTGCTTCAGCTTCTGGCAGGTTAATCGATGCTTATGGAGCTCCGCAACCTCACGCGGCGAGAGGTTTCGGACTTGCCTCAAGGAGTGTTGTATTTGCGGCTTCGCCGAAAGTGCCATCAGATGTTGAATCGACGGACCTCGTCCGCCAGTGTTGAGGTCAGGCGGCGTCGTTCCATCCAGCCGGTGATCCCTGCTTAGACGAACTCGGACCTGGTGCTTCGGAAGGGGTAGGAGCGTGTGAAGAAAGAACCCCGACCGCGGTCGGGGCTCCCGATTCACGCAACCGCGTCGAGATCACTATTTGGCAAACCCAGGGCCGAACTTGTAATTGAGCCGTGCCGTGATGAGATCGACGTCCTGGTGGACGCGATCGGCCGCAACGGCCGCTGGGAAGCTTACGTTGCTGCGCTGCATGAACAAGTGGGTATACTCGACGCCAGCTGACCAGCTGGGCGCGAGGCTGACTTCGGCACCGGCGCCCAGCGCGCCACCCCAACGCACATCATTGTCTACAATCTCGGTGCCAGTAGCCACCGAGTTCAAGTGATAGGTGTTGCTGGTCACCGCAGCACCGCCCTTGGCGTACAGCAGCACGGCATTGAACGTGTAGCCAATATGGCCGGTGAGCAGACCGAACGCATCTGTCTTGGTGCCAATGGTGTTTGCTGGGAAGGCGGCGCTGACATTGGAGCCGCTGAAGTCGGCCCAATTGCCCTGGCCTTCGATCCCGTAGACCATGTTGAAGATGTGCCAACGATAACCAATCTGGCCGCCAACGGTACCGCCAGTCGAATTATGGCAACCCTCGGGAGTGACTCCATTGAAATCCCAGCAGTTGCGGCTCGTTCCCCAGCCGCCATTGACACCGATATAGTAGCCGGACCAATCGATAATCGGGGCTGCGACCCGGAGCGGTGGCGCCTTGACCTGGACGGGCTGCCCGGCGAGGTCCGTGCCGAATGCGGGAGCGGCCGCACTGAGTGCGCCGATGCTTGCGGTCAGAATCAGAAAATTCTTCATTCGAGTGTCGTTCCTTTCGGTGCCCCCAGCGCCGTGCGTTTAACAACATGATCGCGAATTGCTGTAACTGCCGCACAACATGTCCTCGAAAGAAAAGGGTCAAATCGCACGCCGCGTCAGATTGTGGCGCGCGCAACTTGCCATGCACTGCCTCGGCCGAAATGCTGCGGCCTGACAGTGGTCGCTTCGCGCAGATGCTTCTTTGAATACGAGCCGTTCGTGATGGCTTGTGATGGGACGCAATGCTGCGAGGTGTTTCGTTCCCTCTCGCTAACTAGCGACAAGGCCAGTCTGCGCCAACACGTCCCGTGCATGCTCGCTGTTCAGAGAGTTCGGCAAATGAAGACCGCTGATCGAAGACGTCTCGGGCGCGCAAAAGCTCATTCTTCCGGCAGGAGGGCCGTGCTGCCGCTTGCAGTCATGGGCGATGCGGCGATGATCGATCACAGGCCTGGATCGCTTTGGCTCCCGACCTATCATAAGTGCAGCACGATTTTCCTCTGCTAAGACCTCGATCGACGATGCCAAGAAGCCGATGCGGCTGTGCCTGACGAGGCTCTCGCTTGAAGTTGAGCAAGCTCGTGCCGAGCCAAGGTCAGGAGAGAAAACGCTAGGGCGTTTCCTGGCGCGAGCGAATATTAGCGCGGCTGTTCCGTCCCGTCGCCGACTTGCTCTGGGTTCCAGGTTACTGGTCTGGGGTCACTAGAAGAGCTGCATAGGCAACAGTCGTCGCGAACGTGCTCGTCTTCAGCGGGGCTGAACGTGAGTGGAGGAAGGTCAGCTCGAGCACGCTCTGCCCCGGTTGTTTTCCCGCCGCATAAGGTCCCCAAGAGCCTTAACGAAGGCGAACTTATATGGCAGTAGAGGTTCAAGCGCCTTATTGCTCCGTCGACGGCGCCAGTTCAGCCCGCAAGCTGCGTATCGCCTCGTTTGCCAGATTTAAAGTATTCCGTTCGCCTTTCCTTATCGAAGACTCAAGGAAAGTGCGCAACCGGCTGTGGAGGACCGTCTTGAGATTATGCGCCAGCAACGGATCCTTCTCAACAAAGCGCCAGGCCTTATCAAATGCGACGCTCACGATAGCATCTGTCATCTGCACTTGCTCCGGTAAGAACTGATCCATCTCAACACTCCACGACGTCCTGATACAAGGAGGTACTTTGGCAAAAACTAACCGAGAGCCTGTGGCTTGTCCCAGCAAGTAAGACATCAGAGCAGCAGGACGCTCGGACATCGAGCTGCTCTCGGTGCTTCAATGAATCTATAGATGTTTGTTGAAGTTCCGATGACCCCGCAGTCGTATTGCCAGGCGCAATTCGAATAATTCTGAAGCGGCTGAAACGAGCACGCGTCGCGCGACTTCGTTACCGCAGTGCTCTTGTTGCTCGGCATCGGTCAATAACTGCGGCTCTTCCTGCAATCGGAAAATCGGCGCCATGCCAATCACGACTAAAGCCACAATGAAAATGGATCGTTCCGCTCCATTCGCAGTCTCAAGCTAAGAAGCGTTTCTGGAAGCGTGTGGCGTTTTCCGAGCACTGCTTGTTTGCTTTCTGATACGTGTCCGGGGCCCGTCGTCCTTTGCTCCGCCCTGCGCGTGGTCTCCTGCTCTCGGTGCAGGCTCCAGCTTTCGAGCATGGTGGCGAACAGTTGCGATATGGAAAAGCCAGCGGAACCGGCGCGCTTACGGGACGGTGTGCGCATAGACGCCAAGTCGTCGATCCCCGGTACGTACGGCCGCAGCAGTCAGCCCAGGGACGTTCGATAAGCGCGCCATCAACCGCAGAAAAAGGCAAATGAAAAGTTCAGTCGGCTGCTGCTGAACGTGACAGTATTAGTTTCGCGATCTTCAGTTGATTGGCGGGAGTTCGAAGCACTGCCGGTAATGCTGCCACGGCCTGATCGAGAAGGCGTCCCAAAACCTGAAGGTCTTCTGGGTAGTAAACGCCACGGTCTCGCGACAGTCGCGTCGTTCGCTGGTCGCTGGCGCGGCCCCCGGTACTGGTATCGCCTAGCTGGCCGAGCTCCACTTCCGCCGTAATCATTTGGTTTGTGAGTGCGTTCAGCAGTCGGATCGCTTCGAGCTCGTTGCCTTCTTCGCCTATGAGGGCGGCCACGATGTCGAGTTGCAGGTCGATGCGTTCCTCAAGGTCCTCTGCGCGTGAATTGGAAGGGTCAAGTTCCACGGTGTTGCTCCAAAGTGGTTAAATGCAGGCAGCAGGCTGATTAACGGTTGTGGCAGACGGCGATAGAACAAATGGCTGCTGCACAAGGCAAGGTGCGCACGCACGGTCGCCGAAGGCAGGGGATGGCAGGCATGTGCCGCGAAACGACCGCAAAGGCGGAATCGACGGTATAGAGCGCTGCGAACTGCTTGTAGATGGCCCGTCATTTGATTGGATCGTCGAGCCGGTCCAGCGCGTTGGGCCGTGGCAGTGACTCCAGCTAGCGGGGACACCGCTGATGACGGCAAGTCGAGAAGCGAGGCCCGAACTGCTGCGGGATTGCTTGCCGCCTGACATAGCGATCTAGACGTAACCGGAGGCCTCGCCAGACGAGGGATAACCGCGTCGGGATATGGTCGAAGAGCGCCGGCGCATAGAATGAGATAGGGTGGCGTCAGTCTGTAAGCAGTGGATGTGGGGGCGGCCCGCCGACGAGTACTGTGCATGCGAGCGGAGTGAGAATCCGCGATCACACGACGTATGGGCGTGGGCAGCAAGATCGCCAGACTGGTCTCATCACGCCGATCGACATCAGTGCATCGTCCTGGCCGGAGGATATGTCGCTTGCACTTAGCCTGGTCAGATAGCTGATCGCACTGCTTTGCCTGAAGGCCGCGACAGCGGCGGATTGTCGACGCTGCCCGCCTGGTCAGGGCGGAAAGTCCCGCCCGCACCGGTGTAGAGGGCAGTTCGACTGCCCGAATTCTATGCAGCGCACGCATTTACTTTGGCCAAGCAGTGTGCGCGAGAGCCGATCTTCTTGGAGCGCCTTAGTAAGATTGCAAAGGGGGAGGCGACAGCGCGATACGTTGCGCGCCAGACGTTGCGATTGGCCATCCGACTGGATTTGCGCCGCACGCGTCTCGATTCCAAAGATTGATGGGTGTCGTTAGGGATGCAGCCACGAGAAGCTTGAATCGGCCTGCGATTATGCTGAAAGCAAGAGGGATCCATGGTCACACGACATTCGTGAAATGTGCTTTCCGGAAACCGGCGATCGACTTATGGGTATTTGGCTGAAATTGGTAAAATCGAAAGTGTTGATGGGACGCATCCAGTTCGTGGATCGCGTACACGAGTAATCTCATCGCGTACATCGAAAATGGGTTATTTAGTGTTTTCCCGCAGTCTTGGTTCAGTGAGTTTGAGGGCCTTTAGGCGAGCCTGCTGATTCGTTGATGACCGGCCATGATAGAGAAGACAAAAAATCGCAGCGAATACGGCTAGATTGGACTCCAGATGTCACGAGGGTTCCACAAAAACTCCACCGATGCGCGTAAGAAGAGAAGGCCGTGCAATCTCGACGGCGACTATCCACCAGCTCCGGCCTCCCGCAGATGCAGGATGACCCCGAGCAATCGCTGGCCTTCATTGAAAAGGCCCGCGAGATCGAAGCGGACGAAGAGCGTCCGCCTGCGGATGAGTTGATAAAGGCTCGCAAACACTCCCTAGCCAAAGCTCGCTCCCAAATAGAAGCGCCAGGCGGGTCAGATATCGCCGATTTTCTCCAGTATAACGTGTACCGGACTACCTCAACCATGAGCGCCTGTGGCTTCCCATCTGAGAAGTTGGCAGGCCAATCGAGCGTCAGGCTCCATCTGTTGTCTGCCGGTACTTGAGCGCCAATTACATGCGTGCCGCCGGTTGGCGCATATAAGTGACAGTCCCCTTTATGCGGCCGCCTGCTCGATGTAGGTACCACTATAGCGAAGGTTTCCAACATCGACCCCGACAATCTTGCCGTTGCCGACGTAGACGGCACCGCCGCCAGTTCGCCCATGCAGACAGTCCATTGCGTAAAGCGCGCTCACAACGAAGAATTCTCTTCGAAAGCAGAGTTTCATGTGCCGAAGTAAGAAGAAGCGCAGTCAGAAAAAGTGAATGCTTGATCGTTGCCATTGAGGCTGACGATCGCCTTCGCGCAAAGGGCAAACGACAACCAAAATCGCAACCAGATTCGAACAACCTCAGTGCGCCGGTCTCCTTTGCCAAGCATATGATTCCCCAATGTAGACATTAGCCACCAAAGCTATCGAGAATTTCAGCTTTGATTGCGGTTGCCGTGTACAGGGAGACCTCCAGCGGAAGGTTTCCAAATGCAAGCTGGCAAAGCAAGTAGTTGGCACCTGCCTCTTCCATCTGCTGAAGAAGAAGCTGCCGGACGGAAGCTGGCGTTCCAACGACACACAATTCGCTCTCAAGTGCTGCATCGAAGGTCAGCGGAAGGGCGGGCGGCGTCGGAATGGCGTTCAGGTCGTAAAGAAACTTGAAGCTCTCCAGCCATCGTCCATACGCAGTTTTGGCCGCCGCATGAGCGTCCTGGTCAGACTTAGCAATTACGACCATGCGGGCGAGGCCGAGAAATGGCTCGCGGCCATGTGCGGTTGTATTGTGGCCGCGTTGGGAGCGGTAGGCCTCCGTAACTTTCCGGACAACAGAGGCGGGGCCTATGCACGCCAGATTGGCGCCATTTGCAGCGGCCCACTGCGCCGACTCGGCCCGATTGCTGGCGATCCAGGTCGGCGGATATGGACGTTGATGAGTCCTCAAGGTTAAGGGTATTTCGCTCAGCTCAAAGTGGTGTCCCTGATAGGATAGCGTATGTCCCTTCAGTGCAATATTCAGGATTTCGCTGGCTTCAGTATAACGGCCTGGTGCGGTTTCTGCACTGATGCCGAAATAGCCCCATTCAATCGGCTGGGAGCCGCGGCCGATCCCGAGCTCGAGCCTGCCGCCGCTCAACTGGTCAAGCATGCAGATCTCTTCGAATGCGCGCAATGGGTGATAAAGGTTGAGCAACAGGACGAGCGGACCAAAGCGCAATTGCCGGGTGCGCTGCGCCAGGCTTGATAGAAACAGGTTCGGCGAGGGCCCTCTGCCATGAGGTGTGCAATGGTGTTCGGCCAGGTGATAAGCGTAGAAGCCCAGAGAATCACAGGTCTCCGCCAGCTTGAGACGATCTTCATATTGTCGTGCGGCATCTCGACCGTCGTCATCCAAATGGTCGAAAATGCCGCACCTTAGTCTTGAAGGAAGGCCACTCTTCACTCGATCAATCTCCGATTATGGGCCGGGACGGCGAGCCCTGGTTGCTTCATGCCGTCGCGCTCAAAGAGGTGTTGTTCCTCATTTGACGGCTTAGGGCGTTTCTCTTTGGGTGCGTGGATCTGAGGTTGCACGTGTGATTGGGTCACGAGAATGCGTAGATGGCGGTCCGGCAGTTACTTTGAAAAGAGGTGGCGAAGCGCCTCCTCACCGAGCATGTGCTCGACCAGAAGCACCGTTAGCTTCGCGTTCTCCTCTTCTTCGCCTGCCCCAACGCTTGGCCGCAGAAATGTCCATGCCACCTAACCTAGCACCATTGTAGATGGCCGCTTCAGAGGTCATGTGCCCGCGAGCCGGATCAGCGCGACAGGCTACTATTTGTCTATGGTCGGACGCAGCGTCTCGTTCAGGTCGACATCAGGTAGCTCTGCGAGGGCTGCAGCGAACGCGACGAACGCTACGAAAGCTGCAATAATAAGAGAGCTTGCGAGTATCGCTGCTCCAACGTCCTGAGGGCGTCTCATCATCCGTGTCACTTTGGGTTTGGGGAGGCGGCGTTGACGCCAATCAGTTCTGCTCGACAGTTTCAACACGGCCGTCGCGCCAGCGGTAAACCAGAAAACCAGGAACCGCATTATCTCCCTTTGTATCGAACCGCACTGGCCCAATCACGGTATCGATCGCCCGTGAACGAAGTGCGCTGGCGACGCGCGCAGCATTGAGCGAGCCGGTCCGGTTCACCGCCTCTGCCCATGCTTGCACGGCAGCATAGGCGTAAAGCGTGTAGCCTTCAGCGGACAGGTTGGAAGCTTTGAGTCCGGCTACCACGCCGGCCGCATTGGCATTCCTGGCGGGATCCGGCATGAAGGTAAACAACGTGCCATTTCCAGCGGTGCTGGTAATGGCCCAGAATTCAGAGGTCATCAACGGATCGTTCGCCATGACGACGAGGCCCGCTCCTGCCTCTGATGCCTGGCGTACAAACAAGCCGATTTCGGTATGATAGCCGCCGATATAGACGACGCGCACCCCATCCTTCTTCATTCTTGAGACCAGGGCCCTGTAATCCTTTTCGCCGGCTACGTAGCTTTGCCGAATGACTTGTTCACCGAACCTCTGAAGCTGTGCCTCAACCACGTCGGCAATACCCTTGCCTGCGGTGCTCTTGTCGTCGAGCACTGCGATCTTGGCGTTAGGGTAGTTCCTGTGAATGTACTCAGCGGCAGCGGTGCCCTGTTGGTCGTCGCGGCCGCAGATCCGAAAGACGGTCTGAAGGCCTCGTTCTGTTAGCTGAGGATTTGTCGAGCCAGGGGAGACCTGAACGATGCCTGCTTCGGCATAGATGTCGGAGGCCGGGATCGACGAAGAGGAACAAAAATGACCAATGACCAACCGTACCCGCTCTGTTGTGAGCTTATTCGCGACTGCGACGGCTTGCTTCGGGTCGCAGGCGTCGTCGGCGACACTCATAACCACCCTGGTATCGGGAAGTAGGCCCGAAGCGTTCAGCGCCTCGACCGCCGCAGCCGCACCATCGCGCATTTGCAAGCCGAACGCAGCGCTGCTTCCGCTCATTGGGCCAGCCACGGCAATCTTGACTTCGGAGCCGCGCGCAGCCGAGGCGAGGGCGCAGAAGAGAAGCGCTGCACTCGCAGCAGAAGCGTAATGCCCATTTAACATTGTAGAGCTCCCAATGCTCACCTAAAGTGAACCGCCAACAGCTGTGATCAGACGTGCCTGCAGGTCGAGGCCGCCAGCCAAGCGAAGCGTGCGTCAGGTCGGCCAGATTGCGACCACGTAAGAGCCTACAATTTGACGTTACGTGCGGTTCAAGCCCCGTTTGAAGGGAGTCTCGATCAAGGCGTCAGGGAGCCCCGGATCGGCGAGGCCATGACGATCTGTCCGCTCGAACCCGTAAAACTGTCGGCCAGCATCAGAGCCGCCGATCAGCCAAAGTACGGCTGATCCTCCAACCCGCCAAGGGCGAGATCGAGATATTGCATGAGGCAGGGATCCCAACCAGCCAGACTGCGGGGGGCGCTTAATCGTGCAAGTACCTTCAGGATCATCGAAACGCGTGAATCGGCGCCGGCGATTTCGCTGATCAGCAGGCGGGCTGCAACTGCGACAGCTTTTGCTCGATCGCCGCAAGGGGGCTCGCCCCGATCCATACAATCACGCAGGTCGTCGCGGATCTGCCGCCACCGCTCCTCGCGATCTGCAGCTAGCTTGCAGGTGCATCGGGATTTCTGACTACGCGTCTCGACCCGCGACATGGCATTCAAGGTAGCTGGCAGGTCATCCACACTTACCTGGATCTCACTGTCGATGGTCATGTTGCGCAGGCGATCTCGCAACAGAGTTGCCCGAGCTACCTGAAGTTCTATGCGCTCTAGATGCTTGCGCAGCAGGTCGGTGAGTGAGGTCGTGCCCTCCATAGCTTTGCGGATCTCGACAAGGGAGAAGCCAAGCTCACGTAGCGCCCGAATCTGGTGAACCCGTTGAACACTTTCGCGGTCGTACATCCGGTGGCCGCCGTCAGTACGCTCTGAGGCTGCTAGGAGTCCCGTATGTTCATAATGATGCAGCGTGCGTACCGTTACTCCGGTCGCCTCTGCAAGTTCGCCAATGCGCCATCGACGCCTTCGTGGTGTAGCTTTGCTCATGTTGTTCAATTTCAAAGCCTACAACCTTACGTCACGTGTGATTCAAGTTATTTCAAAGCTCTAGCTGGATCGTCTTCCATTCCAGCGCGAGAGTGGTGACTATCCTCAGAATGGCGGGGGATCAACCCTGAGGGGAAATGGCGGTCAACAAGCTCGTCAGGCATGCCAGTTGAGCATCGCCGGCCGCCGTACGCTCCAAGATGAGTTTGGCGATTGCTTTGCGATTTTCCGGATTTCGCATCGATGGGGGTAGCGCGGTGACCGCACTATCATAAAGGCTTCCCAGGACGGAAAGCTCTTCCGGATCGAACACGCCGCTGCATTGCTCCAACGTCAGCTCCTTGTTTGTCATTGCGTAATGGCAGCGCACGTCGTCAAGACGTTTGGCGGCGATAGGGCCAAAAGAAGTCAGACCCGCGGCACGGAGCGACGAAGATGCGATGTACTCCAGGCTGATGCGATAGGGCAACACGCGTGCGCGATGCTTGCTTCGACAGCGCAAGAGATCGTGGTCATGTGCATGATCGATGACCACCACGCTCACTGTGCGTGGT
Source organism: Bradyrhizobium sp. JHI2711 (assembly GCF_056156565.1). Classification (NCBI taxonomy): domain Bacteria; kingdom Pseudomonadati; phylum Pseudomonadota; class Alphaproteobacteria; order Hyphomicrobiales; family Nitrobacteraceae; genus Bradyrhizobium; species Bradyrhizobium sp. JHI2711. The sequence continues at coordinate 2,611,880 of NZ_JBPZPT010000001.1, read as the reverse complement.
GGTACGACTCGGTAACCGCAAAGAACCGTCTCCGCTCGTCGGGAGCCACTACCGATTCGGAGAGTTGACGACGACAACCCGGCGCCGATTCTGCTGTATCGAGGCAGGTGCGCCCGACGGCCAGGTGCAACGTGCGTCCCTGTCTCCAAAAGCAGGCCAACGGTCCAGCCGCCGCTCGCACGTCGAGCCTAATGCCAACGTGCGAAAGACCTACACAACGTCGTCATCATAGCCGTCCCCTGCGACGATCTTTATAGAGCGACCACGAATTCGAGAGAGGCGAGCCTAAATTGTGCGTTGAGACATTCGTTGGGATGTGAGGTTCGCACGATCTTGAGATCGTCCTTACGACAACGGCGAGACGGGTCGTGCGAAATCTCCGGCAGTATCCGGTCGTTCCGAAGTGCAGATGATGGAGGGCTCTTGTCCAGTTGCCATGCGGGTAGCCTCCTGCAACAATATCTCTCGCATCCACTGGCTTTCCGGATCGCTATTGTGAAGCACGGGCCATTGGACCGCCTCAGTGAAGGCGGGGAATGGCTGCGGAAGCTCGGCAATCCGAAGGGGGATCGTTCTTTGGAAATGCTTTACAATCCCTAATGGCATCGTCCCTATGCGGTTCGTGCCTACCAGCAGGGGCGGGATCATGCTGAAGCTCTGCACGAGAATGTCGATCCGCCGATTGAGACAGAGATCGAGTAGAAAGGATTCCTCGACCAGCGTCTTGCGCGCACCTCCGAGCTTAACCGCAACATGGCCCATCGACATATACCGATCAAATGTAAGCCGCCGTAGTAGTTGGCTGTTCGTGCAGCAACCTACACAAACGAGTCTCTCCTCGAATAGGGCCGCCCTGGGGTGCACGCTGGACATGAATAATTCCGGCAAGATAACAAAATCGACTTCGCCGCGGCGGAGAAGCTCATCGTGCTCATCGGTGAGCGTCACGAGTTCGAAGCTGACGGCAGGCGCTTCTCGCGCGACGCGCTCCACGATATTTCGAAAGAATACGACTGTTATAAAATCAGAAAAGCCGATCCTGAATCGCCGGTTCGATCGAGCTGGGTCGAACGCGTCCCGCGCGATTATTGAGAGCTCAATGCGCGTTAGAGCTTCGCGCACAGGAGCTGCGAGTCCTTCCGCGCGTGAGGTGGGGACAAGTTCCCGCCCCCTCATCCCAAACAGCTCGTCATCGAAATAGGAGCGCAGGCGGGCAACGGCTGCGCTCATGGCCGGCTGACTAAGGTTAATCTTGCGTGCCGCCGCGCTGAGGTTGCGCTCAGTCATGAGAGCATCCAGCGCGACGAGAAGATTTAGATCTAGACCTTTGAAACGCATGTCTTCTTATCCGGCAGGAACGTAACTGCGGCGCATACAACGAGCGGTGACGGCTGCGTCTGGAGAGGTCCTATTGGCTCGCCCGAATGGACTTCGTTTCCATCCTGCGATCGCGAGAAGACGCTCGTAAAATGACCGCAACAATGGAGAGCAAGGCGGCCGGCCACCCAGCGGCGGCCAGAAACCGTCAGGAGTCCCGAAGCTGATCGGTCTCGCCGCTTCCAGCGAGCCACGCAACAGGACCCGATCAGTTGGTTAATGGCAGTTCAACCCAGTGTCCGGCCAGCGCCGTCAGTTCACCAAACCGCCCAGTCGACGGTCGCGTAGCGCAGCGTTAGCACGGCGGCCAACCTACAACCTGACGCGGGGTGCGATTCAAGCGATTTTATCGGGCAAGCCAAACATTGTCGCACTGGTGGAGGCGAGTTCTGACGCGATAGTGCCGGGCGTCGCCGGTTTGAGGTGCAAGCGCACCAAACCTCACCAGCGAGATCACCGCTCGGCACTCGGCAATTCTTCGCAACCGATCGCCATCTCTGGCCGCTTCGCGCCAGAAACGTTGAAGTGACGAAAGCGGCCGAGCATGTCCAAGGGTTCGGAGCGTATTTGGAACTTGCCGAGAGCGGCTTATGATTCTAGCAGCGCCTGCGAGTTGGAGTCTCCTGAGGCCCAGATGCCATGTTGGATGCTTCCTCCAGCAATATCCGCCGCATCCAAATGCTTGCCGGGTCGGTATTGTGGAACGCAGGCCACTGCACAGCCTCGGTGAATGTGGGCAGAGGGAGCGGTGGTTCGACGATCCGCAGTGGCATCCGCTGTTCGAAGTGTTTGGCGAGTCGTAAGGGCATTGTGCCGATACGGCGCGTATCTAACAATATGGGCGGAATCAGGCTAAAGCCCTGCACAACGATCTCAATGCGTCTCTTGACGCCGTGCTCGAGCAAGAACCATTCTTCGAGGTTTGGTCTGAGCGCCCGTCCGAATTTCGCCGTAACGTGGCCCATCGAAATGTATTTCTCGAACGTAAGTTGCCGCGATAGCTGCTTGTTCGTGCGGCATCCCACGCATACGAGGGTCTCGTCGAACAGCGTCGCCTTAGGATGCGCGCTCGACATGAACAGTTCCGGCAGAATGAGAAAGTCGACCTCGCCCCGGCGGAGCAGCTCATCGGGTTCATCGGAAAATGGCAGCAATTCGAAGCGCACCGCGGGAGCTTCCTGTGCAAGACGGTCCACAATCTTGCGCAAAAAGACGATCGTCATGAAATCGGAGAGAATGATCCTGAAGCGTCGGCTCGACTGAGTCGGGTCGAACGCGTCCCGTGATATGATCGAGAGTTGGATGTGCAGCAGCGCCTCGCGAACCGGGCCTGCAAGCGCCTCCGCGCCAGGTGTCGGGACGAGCTCTCGACCTCTCATGGTAAATAGTTCATCGCGGAAATAGGTACGCAGCCGAGCGATGGCAGCGCTCATAGCGGGCTGGCTCAGGTTAATTTTGCGCGCCGCCGCTGTGAGGTTGCGCTCCGTCATCAGAGCATCGAGCGCAACGAGAAGGTTTAGATCAAGTCCCTTGAACCGCATCTTGTAAGTCTATCCATCGTGTGGATGTGTTCCATCGGAACTATCGATTTTACCAAATAGCGGGATGTTGGATAGCAAACATCAGTTTGGAAAAAATAATCGAGTATATCACCATGGCTGCTGCTCGTTCACGCGGACTCAGAGAACAACTCCTGGACGTGCGAGCTGGCGCCGCATGTGTTTCGAGAGCGGCTATGGGCGCGCCGCGCGAGCCGCGTCGCTTCTTCTCTGTGCGAAGCTCGCTCGATCGAGACGTCAGGCGGACCTCGATAAACCTTGGTATGCGTGTTCCATCCCTTTCCATATTGCAGGTTTACCCGCGTACACTTGAGAGCGCGTTCAGCCGCATTCTAGTGTCGCGACATAACGGCAGGCGCAGATTGCGGATGCCAAGTAATTCAGGCGACTCTGCAAATGGCTCGCCTATCCACCGCATTCAGGGCGTGTCGAAGATGGATAAGAACCAGTGTGATTTGATGGCGTTCCGATGCGCCATCGATGAGGCCCCGCGCATCGAAGACCTGCCCTCCAAAGCGTCGACAGCGATGCTAGACGAGGCGGCAAAGCTTCGTGGTGCAGACAGGCTCTCGCCAGTCCAATCGCCTCGTCGGCATCTTTCGGCATATCTCGCGCAGGGCTTTGGCCGGATCACGAGCGCGAACCATGCGATATCTTCATCGCGAGCGAAGGCGCACGGCGCGGTGCAGGCGAGGAGTGCCGCGCTCCGACGGGTCATAGCAGCGCATTTCACTGTTGACCAGCGCTTCGGCGACTAGCGAGTTCAAGTGACCATCTCCGCTCTTCATTCCACTGGGGCACAAGGAAGCTCGCCATGAACATTGCCGTATCCCGGACTGCGGAAGCTCCTTCTACACGCACTCAAGTGCAGTGGAGCCGTCGCTGGGAAAACGAACTGCGGCTCACCGATCATGCCGAACTCGCCGAGTTCTTCCGCAAGAGCTACGGGCCGACCGGTGCGTTCAATGCGCAGCCATTTGAGGGCAACCGAAGTTGGGCCGGGGCAAGACCTGAGCTCCGCGTAATTGGTTACGACGCGCGCGGGATAGCTGCTCACCTCGGGCTACTACGCCGCTTCATCAAGATTGGTGGGGTCGATCTCCTCGTGGCCGAACTGGGATTGTATGCGGTGCGTCCGGATCTCGAAGGGCTGGGAATCAGCCACGCAATGCGCGTGATGTATCCCACACTGCAGGAGCTCGGGATTCCATTCGGCTTTGGCACGGTTCGGCCTGCGCTTGAGAAACACATGACCCGACTGCTCGGAAGGCAGGGGCTCGCCACCCTCATGTCCGGCATTCGCGTCCGCTCCACGCATCCGGATGTCTATCCCAATTTGTCGCCGACCCGCATCGAAGACGTGATCGTGGTGGTTTTCCCGGTTGGACGCTCGATAGGCGAGTGGCCGGCCGGGACGGTCATCGATCGGAATGGGCCTGAGTTGTGAAAGAACATCTCCCCCTATCTGCTGTCCGTTGCGACTATGCTGACGTGGCCGGAAGTCGCCCCGTCTATTTGACGTTCGATGACGGGCCAAATCCATTTTGCACGCCAGAGGTGCTCGAGGTGCTGGCGCAACATGGGATTCCGGCGACGTTCTTTGTGATCGGCACGTACGCGGCCGAACAACCTGAACTCATTCGACGAATGATCGCGGAAGGTCACGAGGTTGCGAACCACACGATGACCCATCCGGATCTTTCCAGATGCGGACCAGCGGAGGTACGCGATGAAGTTCTCACGGCGAGCGAGGCGATCCGTTCGGCGTGCCCGCAGGCCTCACCTAGGCACATGCGAGCACCTTACGGCATGTGGACGCACGAGGTGCTCGCTGTGTCAGCGAGCGCCGGTCTCACAGCTGTGCACTGGTCGGTCGATCCGAGAGATTGGTCCCGCCCCGGGGTCGATAGAATTGTGAATTCAGTACTCGCGAGCGTTCGCCCGGGTGCAATTGTGCTCCTGCACGACGGATATCCTCCTGATGAGGAGCGACCGTGCACTGATGCCACGCTGCGCGATCAGACCACGATGGCCCTGTCACATCTGATCCCGGCACTACAACGGCGCGGGTTTGTAATCCATCCACTCCCTCAACTTCACTGAGCAAAAACTGACACCCTATGGACCTGCTCGCTACAACCAGTGCTGTCGCTGTTTCGTCTTATGCGCTGCTCTCGACGATCTACAAGAGCGCGCAAGCGCTTTATGCTCAACCGGCGATTAACTCATCGCTGCAGGACAACCTGGGACGATCGGAGGTTGTCCTTCCTAGTGTAGACGTCATCGTGCCGTGCTTCAACGAGGATCCAATCACGCTCGCCGAATGTCTGGAGTCGCTTGCGAGTCAAGACTACACCGGAAAGCTACAGGTTTATGTGGTCGACGACGGATCTGCAAATCGCGACCTTGTCGCGCCTGTGCACAAAATCTATGCGAACGATCCGAGGTTCAGCATCATCTTGCTGGCAAACAACGTTGGAAAACGCAAGGCGCAGATCGCTGCGATACGCAGCTCATCCGGTGACCTGGTCCTCAACGTCGACTCGGATACGATACTTGCCGCTGACGTTGTCACGAAGCTGGTATTGAAGATGCATGACCCGCAAATCGGTGCGGCCATGGGTCAGTTGATAGCGAGCAATCGCAGCCAAACCTGGCTGACCAGGCTGATCGATATGGAATACTGGTTGGCATGCAACGAAGAGCGCGCGGCGCAGGCGCGTTTCGGTGCGGTCATGTGCTGCTGCGGCCCATGTGCCATGTATCGTCGCTCCGCGCTCGCCTTGCTTCTTGATCAATATGAAGCGCAATTCTTTCGAGGGAAGCCGAGCGATTTCGGCGAGGATCGCCATCTAACGATCCTCATGCTCAAGGCGGGCTTTCGAACCGAATACGTCTCGGACGCGATCGCAGCAACAGTCGTCCCGGACCGCATTGGGCCATATCTACGTCAGCAACTCCGCTGGGCCCGCAGTACCTTCCGGGACACGTTCCTCGCATTGCGCCTGCTGCCAGAGCTCGATGGCTATCTGACGCTAGACGTTATCGGGCAAAATCTCGGCCCGTTGCTTCTCGCCTTTTCATCACTCGCTGCGCTCGCGCAGCTCCTAATGGCAGGCTCTGTACCCTGGTGGACGGTATTGACGATTGCAGCAATGACAATGGTCCGGTGCAGTGTGGCAGCCATTCGTGCTCGCGAACTGCGGTTTCTCGGCTTCTCGCTCCACACACCGATCAATATCTTTCTCTTACTTCCTTTGAAGGCTTATGCGCTTTGTACATTGAGCAACAGCGATTGGCTCTCGCGCAAGGTCGCCAACGTGCCGGCCGATGGGGAAAAGCAATCTGTCATTCTGCACCCGAACGCTGGACGAAGTGCTGCAAGTAAATGGGGAATGTCTAGTATAAGTCGTAAGGCGAGGGTTTCCCAGAGCCCATCGAGCCTGACGGCAACAAAGAGTGTTTGCGGTAGCGATCGTTCGACTGCCTGCAAGTAGGTAATTGGCTCATGACCCTGGACGCAAACCATCAGCAATTAGCGCGAGAGCTGGCTGCCGACGATCCATGGCGTCTCGACAGTAGTGCCTTCGAGCAGGAGCGATACGCTCAAATGCTCCGGATGTCGGGTTGCAACGGAGATGTTTCGTGTGGCCTCGAAGTAGGATGTGCAGCCGGTGCATTCACGGACATGCTGGCTCCGCTATGCGAACGACTCACCGTGGTCGATGTCATGCCGCAGGCGATCGAGCGAGCGCGACTACGGACCAGGAAGTGGTCACATATCACGTGGGTGACCTGCGACATTCAGCGGTTCTCGACCACTGAACAGTTCGATTTGATCGTCGTGGCCGAGGTTCTTTACTACCTCAAGGACATTGTCGAGATGCAAGCGGCTATCCGCAACCTGGTGAGGATCCTAGCGCCAAATGGGGCTCTGATATTCGGGTCCGCACGTGATGCCACATGTCAACGGTGGGGGCTTGCTGCTGGTGCCGAAACGGTGATCGCCCTCTTCAACGAGAGCCTATCGGAGGTCGAACGTCTGCACTGCCACACCGAGTCAATCAACGAAGACTCCTTGATAGTCCGGTTCCGGAAGCCGGGTCACTCGTCAGAACAATCAAACGTCGGCCACTAGACCAGGGGATCGTATGCGCATCTGCGGCATCAAGTTAACCCATGACGGGGCAATTGCTGTCATCGAGGACGGGCGACTTGTCTTTTGCACCGAGCAAGAGAAGTGCGGCAACGGTCCACGCTACCAATCCGTCGAGAATCTCGATGCAGTCGTGCTCGCCTTGGCGGAGCATGGCCTGGATCCGCGGGATATCGATCAGTTCGTCATCGACGGCTGGGATGGGGAGATTGAGTCGCAGTTCCAGGTCCTAAGTGGAGCTGTGCCGATCGCGCTGAAGGGGGCGCCATATGTCGAGCGCCATGCTGAGGGCCTTCTTGATTCCGTCGACGGCTTTGGCGTGATCCTCGGAGACAAGGTGTTTCCATATAAGAGCTACCCGCACGTTACAGGCCACGTCGCGTCAGCATATAGCACCAGTCCCTTTGCAGGTGCGGGAAAACCCACGTTCTGTCTGGTATGGGACGGCTGCATCTTTCCACGTCTTTACTATGTGGAACCTCGGGGGGCACGGCTCATTGCATGCCTGTTTCCGATGATCGGACATGCCTATGCTGCCGCGGGCCTTCACTTCGGCCCATACAGGCAGCCGAACCGCTCCAGTTGGGATTTGGGCATCGCCGGCAAGCTGATGGCTTACATCGCGCTAGGCTCTGTCGACGAAAGCATCGTCGCAGTGTTTCAGGAGCTCTATGAAAAGCGCTTCGCCGCTGACACGGAGCAGGCACGTCGGTACCGCGCTGAGATCAACAATCCGGAAGCGTCTCTTGCAGCTCTGCACGACTTCTTCGAGGCAAGCGCTTTGCGCCTGACGGCCAAGCGAGCGGAGGACGTCCTTGCGTCGTTTCATGTGTTCGTGGAACGTCTTCTTGTCAAGGAAATGGCGATGGTTCTGCTGCAACACTCGTCGCTTCCGGGAGCGCGAAATCTATGTATCGCCGGCGGCTGCGGTCTCAATATCAAGTGGAACAGCGCGCTTCGTGCGACTGGATTGTTCGATGATGTTTGGGTGCCGCCGTTTCCGAATGACAGCGGCTCGGCGATCGGCGCTGCTTGCGGCGCGATGGCGGCGCAAAATGGCTTCGGGCCATTGGAATGGTCAGTCTACAGTGGTCCGGCCCTGCACGACAGCGAGCTTCCGCCGGATTGGGAGGCGGCGCCGTGCAGTCTGCGTGAACTTGCGGCGATTCTCGCGGACGACAAGCCGGTCATCTTCCTTTCCGGGCGCGCCGAACTTGGTCCGCGGGCGTTGGGCGGCAGAAGCATTCTTGCAGCCCCGACCTCCCCGGCAATGAAGGATCATCTCAACGACATCAAGCGTCGCGAGCAGTTCCGACCGGTGGCGCCGATCTGTCTGGAGGATCGGGCGCCGGAGATTTTCAGCCCAGGTACGCCAGATCCCTACATGCTGTTCGATCACCAGACCCGCGCGGAATGGCGCGACAGGGTCCCCGCTGTCGTCCATCTCGACGGTTCGGCGCGGCTGCAGACAATCTCCCGCAACTCTCCGCACAAAATCGCCGAGCTTCTCGTCGAATTTGAGAAGCTTACCGGCATTCCGCTGCTCTGCAATACCAGTGCTAACCTCCACGGGCGTGGATTCTTCCCGGATGCTGCCGCGGCCTGCCACTGGGGACGCGTTGAGCATGTGTGGTGCGACGGCCTGCTCTGGACCAAAACGGTGGTAGGGAAGCCATTGTCGGACGAACGACTTCTCTCAGCCTAAGAGTGATCATGTCCACCGTAGCAATCGACCTTGCCGGCGTGAGAAAATCATTTGGCGACAAGGTCATCGTCAATGAGCTGTCGTTCTCGGTCGCGCGCGGAGAATGCTTTGGCCTTCTCGGGCCGAATGGAGCCGGCAAGAGCACGATCGCGCGCATGCTGCTTGGCATGATCTCGCCGGACGGAGGAAAGATTACGGTGCTCAATGAGCCTGTGCCTGCACGCGCTCGTGTCGCACGTGTGCGTATCGGCGTGGTGCCGCAATTCGATAATCTTGAACTCGAGTTCACCGTACGAGAGAATTTGCTGGTGTTTGGCCGCTACTTCGGCATGAGCGCTCGCGAGATCGAGGCGATCGCCCCCTCGCTGCTCGAGTTCGCACGCCTCGAGAGAAAAGCGGACACGCGCGTTGCCGCGCTGTCCGGTGGCATGAAACGGCGGCTGACGCTGGCACGTGCGCTAATCAATGACCCGCATTTGCTCGTGATGGATGAGCCGACGACTGGTTTGGATCCGCACGCCCGCCACCTGATTTGGGAACGTCTGCGAGTTCTACTTGCGCGGGGCAAGACGATTCTCTTGACCACTCACTTCATGGAAGAGGCCGAGCGCTTGTGCGATCGGCTGTGTGTCCTCGAGGGTGGACGCAAGATCGCTGAAGGCAAGCCAGACGACCTGATCGACGAGCATATTGGCTGCAATGTGATCGAAATCTATGGGGGTGATCCACATCAGCTCCGCGAGCTGATCAGGCCGTATGCCCGGCGCGTTGAAGTGAGTGGAGAAACGCTCTTTTGTTATGCGCCATATCCGGAGCAGGTGCGCGTGCAACTGCATGGGCATGCGAGCCTTCGTATTCTGCAGCGCCCCCCGAATCTCGAAGACGTGTTTTTGCGGCTGACCGGGCGCGAGATGGAGAAGTGAGCGATGGGTGAAAGTTATGCGGCGGTGATGCCCGCTAACGCGTACAACTGGATCGCGGTATGGCGTCGGAACTTCCTCGCATGGAAGAAAGTCGCACTTGCATCGATTCTCGGCAACCTCGCAGATCCTCTAACCAATCTGTTTGGCCTCGGCTTTGGCCTTGGACTGATCCTGGGGCGCGTTGAGGGGACGTCGTACATCGCCTTCCTGGCGGCAGGCATGGTCGCGACCAGCGCCATGACGTCGGCGACCTTTGAAACCATGTATGCAGCCTTTGCACGCATGGACGCCAAGCGCACCTGGGAAGCAATTCTCTCTACTCAGCTAACGCTTGGCGATATCGTCCTAGGTGAACTGGTGTGGGCGGCCAGTAAGTCCGTTCTGGCCGGAACAGCGATCGCGATCGTCGCCGCCGCTCTCGGTTACGCATCATGGCTATCCATTCTCTATGCGATGCCAACAATCGCCCTTACTGGCCTTGTCTTCGCCAGCTTGGCGATGGTCGTCATATCCCTTGCGCCAAGTTACGATTACTTCGTGTTTTACCAGACACTTGTCCTCACTCCTATGGTGTTTCTGTGCGGCGTGGTCTTTCCGTCAAGCCAACTGCCCGACTCATTTCGGCACTTCGTCAGCTTATTGCCTCTCGCACATTCGGTCGACCTTATTCGCCCAGCGATGCTTGAGCGCGGTGCCGACAGTGCTGCCCTGCACGTAGGTGCGCTCTGCGTTTACGCGGTTTTGCCCTTTTTCGCGTCGACAGCACTATTTCGGCGCCGCCTGCTGCGTTGACGTGAGTTGAGCGAAACGGACAAAGTCAAATCGATGCAGTGTCACGATGCTTCTGCGGTAGCTCGGGGGTGACCTCGTCTATTAGAGCAGCTTCTGCAATGGCCTTAAGAGGCCGCAATCGAGCCGGTTCTACGGCCGCCTGTTCGGTCGATCGGTGTCGGGGGCTAGCAGCCTTGCTTCTGAGCGCCTGTCGCTAGGCGCCGAGATGGACCCAGCAAAGTTGTGTTGTGCTGTCTGGCACGCGCGCCCGGCGGGGCGCGACTGTACAGATTAGATCGGTGGGGCGGCAGTTAGCCTTCCTGTCATGTTCAAATGGAGAACGGGATGTTGTGCCTGGGAGTGAGTGGCGGTCTTGATAAAGTCTATGAGAGCTCTCCGGAGCTGCCGACTACATTTCTTCACGATGGCGCTGCGGTTCTTGTGCAGGATGGCCGCGTAATTGCTGCTGTCGAAGAGGAGCGCCTCAACCGCGTCAAGCACTCTAACAAGTTCCCGAGCAATTCGATCCGATACTGCCTTTCTACCGCAGGAGTCTCGCTCGGCGAGATCGACCGTATCGCGTTCTACGCGACTGAAGCCTACTGCAAAACCATGCTCGAGCGTCTTTCTGTTTCTCAGCCCGTTCCCTTGGACCCCAAACTGTTGCTGCGGCAGCTGCTGGCACGGGAGTTCGGCGCCGAGATCGATCCGTCTCGGCTTTCCTTCGTGAATCACCACGAGGCACATGCCGTGAGCGCGTTTTCCATGTCCGGGTTCGAGCAAAGTCTCGTTTTTACGATCGACGGCGGTGGCGATTTTCTCTCGGGCTTATTGGCGGCGGGGTCTGGCACTGAAATTGCGCAACTTGCAAGCTTCCCGGAACATAACTCCCTGGGACTGTTCTATCTCGAGACGATTCGATATCTCGGCTACGGGTTGTTCGATGAGTACAAAGTGATGGGACTTGCCCCATACGGTGATCCCACTCCCTATCGCGAACTCTTCGCGCAGTTCTACGAATTGTTGGACAACGGTGGCTATCGCGTTCACCTGGATCGAATCGGTCCGGCCCTGGTCCGCAACATCGATGTTCGGCGAAAAGGAATGCCATTCACCCAACAGCATCGAGATGTCAGCGCTTCGCTGCAGGAAGCGCTTGAGCGGATCGTGTTTCACATCCTGCGGCACCATCGTGAAGCGACGGGCATGAGACGCTTGTGCCTGGCTGGCGGGGTAGCCCATAATTGCACGCTGAACGGTAAGCTGCTTTATTCCGGGCTATTTGATGACATCTTTGTTCAACCCGCGGCGCACGACGCCGGTTGCGCGCTCGGCGCTGCATTGATGGTCTCAAACGAACTGGGGAGGCCAGCGCCGCGCGAGCGACTGCCGGACGTTTATTGGGGGCCTGATCTCGGGAGCGAGCAAGCCGTAGAGCATGAGCTCAACGCATGGTCAGGCCACCTCGACATTCAACGAAGTGATGACATAGCATCCAGTGCGGCAGACTGGATGGCAAATGGTGCTGTAATCGGCTGGGTGCAGGGCCGCTCTGAGTTCGGCCCACGTGCGCTTGGTAACCGCAGCATTCTTGCGGATCCGAGGCCTGCGGAAAACAAGGACCGCATCAACGCGATGGTCAAGAAGCGCGAGGGCTATCGCCCCTTTGCGCCATCTGTACTGGAAGAGGATGCGAGCGAGTTCTTTGAGCTGCCGGACGGCACGCGGCAGCTCCCCTTCATGAATTTCGTGGTTCGTGTGCGTGAAGCCAAGCGTAACGTGCTCGGTGCGGTTACCCACGTTGATGGGACCGCTCGGCTGCAGACAGTATCGCGAAGGACAAACCCCACCTATTGGGATGTAATTAGTGCGTTCAAGAAGCGAACGGGCATTCCGATACTTCTAAATACCTCGTTTAACAACAATGCCGAGCCGATCGTGCAGTCCGTGTCAGATGCGATCACCACATTCTTGACGACTGACCTGGACGGACTTGTTGTTGGCCCTTTCCTCGTCAGGAAGCGGCCAGCTTCACTGCAGGATTGGTGTGCACTGGGCGTGTCATTGCCGCCGTATGCATCCCTTCATCGTGTTCGATCCTACACAGCGCCAGATCGCCAGGAAACGGTGTGCGAGATCCGCACGGGACATTCCGCCCACCATAGTATGCGTATCTCACATGAGCTTTTCGAGATCTTGATGCGGATCGAGGGCGAGGCGTCGCTCAGCTGTCTTTTCGACGCAACCATGCTGGACCAGGCCAAGCGTGAAGATCTCGTGAAGGAATTGCGGCTCGTGTGGGAGGTGCGGGGCGTTCGCCTGCATCCTCCGCGCGCTCGAGGGCACAATAAAGTGCAAAACGAAACATAGCCCGAACTCATGAGCAATGGCCATGGCTATACCTGCATGTGAGGGGGCAAGGCTATCCAGCGCAGAGGGTGGCATCGGGCATCCGCCTGAAATCGGGTACGTCGACGCAACACCGCTGAAGAAAATACGCAAACTGTTGAAAGAACGCGGCTCACCAGGGATAGCGCTGCTATGAAGTTCTACCGACGCAGCTCGCCGGCACCGCGAAATCAGGCCATGGCCTCGGACGAGATGATACGTGAGATGTCTGCGATGACGTCTATTGTCCAACCAGGAGCCCGGGAAGAGGAAATGCAGATGCTTAGCGGTTCGAGGAATGACCGGTTCGTAGTTTCCCGGCGACGTACGGGGTTCGGCGATTGCCTGTGGTCACTGGCGGCAGCCTGGCGTTTTGCAAAGCAGACGGGACGGACGCTAGCCATTGATTGGCGGGGGTCTTGTTATCTCGATGAGCCATTCACCAATGCCTTTCCAGTCTTCTTCGAACCGGTTCAAGACATTGCTGGCGTGCGGGTGATTTGCGGTGACGAGATTAACCAGTGTTCATTTCCGGGACCATTCTTCCCGGCATGGTGGAACAAGCCATCCATCGATTGCGTCTATCGCCCGGACGAGCAGATTTTCCGGGAACGCGACGAACTCGATCAACTGTTCCAAAGTCAGAAAGATAGTGAGGCTAACACGGTTGTGTGTGACGCCTGCCTGATGTGGCGCTGTGATCAGGAGGCCGAACGAGAAATCTTTCGAAGCATCAAGCCACGACCTGAAATTCAGGCTCGGATTGATGCTATCTACCGCGAGAACTTTGAATCGTACAGCGTAATCGGCATCCATGTCCGGCATGGCAACGGCGAGGATATCATGGGGCATGCTCCCTACTGGGCTGACCCGGAGCGCGCCTTGCGACAGGTCTGTAACGCCATTGATAAGGCCATGGGGTTACCCCACGCAAAACCCGTGAGGGCTTTCCTGTGCACGGACAGCGCGCTCGTCCTTGAGAAGGTTTCGACTATATTCCCTGATGTTTTCACGATCCCAAAACGATTCCAGGCGCCTCAGGCTGGCCCATTGCACAACTCGGCGCTCGGAGCCGAGGGCGGCTTTTCCGCTCTCATCGAAATGTATCTCCTTGCGTGCTGCGACACCGTGATCCGTTTTCCCCCGACGAGCGCCTTCACGCGCTATGCGCGTCTCTTTGCCCCACGCGTTATAGAATTCGATTTGAATGATCCGAGCCGATTGATCTTGATTGAAGAAGAATCGAAAGATCTCGTAGCTTCATGAAAGTCGTAGCTCGATTGATCGATCTGATAGCCGCTCTTTGCATCCAGCAGTACTGGCAGTTCTTTTCGGGGCGGCAATTGTCTGTCCAAAGGGATGCGCTGCCGCGAACTTCCAGCGGAGAACAGAACGATGCGGCGGGCGAATGCCTTCCGCAGAAGCTCGACGTCGACAACAATGGCGGCAATGCGCTGCAGCCGCGTTAAACAAGTGGAACACGTCTTCGTCTTCCTCGGGCGGACCCGCAAGTCGAAGCTGATCGGCGGTCGATCGCGGATGAACATATCGAAAGGTTCGCCGTTCAGCCGGCGAGTTCCGTCGTGGCGGTCGGGCGCTCTCGAGATCCACTATTTTGGCGAAACAATCACGCCAGGTCGTGGTCTGGAATCAATCCGCCCGGCGATGTGCCGGTGCTGGACACAGCAGAACAAGGGCGCGATGAAGTCAGCATCAGCTGCCACAGAATCTAACGTACGAAGCTGGTGACGTCAGTTTTCGAGTTGACGCGGCTACTGGCCGTGGCCGCGATCCTGATCGATCGTTGCTTCGACGAGAGCACTGGCCTCCGCTGGCTCTTCCTCCTGTGCAGTCAGGAGATAACGTGCGTCTTGCCGCCGGGTCTTGGCGCAGGCGAGTGTGCTCGTGACGTTACGTAGCCGATGCACCATCGCTGTCACAAAGCAAACGCACCGTGTCTTGAATACGCCAAGCATTCCGCGTGCGCGACATTAGGACGCAAAACGGAAGCGGATTTACCTGCATCGCGGTGGCCCAAATCCTGCTACGCGTGCGGCGCGCAACAGGAGGGGAGGCGGGCGTGGATCTCGATCTGCCAAATGACGATCTGATCACAGGCTCGCTGCCCGAAACACATTTGGGTTGCCCCTTTCACGCCGATAAAGCCCGCGTTCATGGCGGAGAACAGAAGGCGATGCTGCTCACCGGAGCATCGCGCGGAATTGGTCATGCCACTGCCAAGCTGTTCTCGGAGGCGGGCTGGCGCATCATTTCTTGCGCGCGTCAACCGTTCGACGGCGAGCGATGTCCCTGGCACGCAGGGGACGAGGATCATGTCCAGATCGACCTCAGTAATCATCGAATGCTGCCGCGCGCGATCACTGAGGTCAAGAAGCGCTTGGCCGGTGCACCTTTGCACGCACTAGTGAACAATGCTGGTGTCTCGCCGAAAACGCCCGCTGGCGATCGGATGACGTCGTTGACGACGTCTACCGAGACCTGGATGAGGGTGTTCCATCTCAATTTGGTGGCCCCGATCCTGCTGGCGCAGGGTTTGTTTGACGAGCTAAGAGCCGCGTCAGGATCGATCGTGAACGTGACTTCGATCGCGGGCTCGCGGGTGCACCCGTTTGCCGGCAGTGCCTATGCGACGTCGAAAGCTGCGCTTGCGAGCCTCACACGCGAAATGGCGCACGATTATGCGCCGCATGGCATTCGTGTGAATGCAATTGCGCCCGGCGAAATCAGGACGGACATGTTATCGCCCGACACAGAAGCGCGTCTCGTGCCAAGCATCCCGCTGCGCAGAGTGGGAACCCCGGATGAAGTGGCCAAGGTCATCTTCTTCCTGTGCTCGGATGCGGCGAGCTATGTCACGGGGGCCGAGGTGCCGGTCAATGGTGGGCAACATCTGTGAATCGGCCGGCCTTGGCGACACAGCTAACTTGAGCTGCAGCAGCGGCGCTTATGGTCTCCGCTGACGATGCGCACGCAATCCGCAAAAATGAATGAAGGCACACTGTAAGTTTATCGTCGTGCCATGAAAAGGTGTCACGGTTCTATGTCATCTCGTCAACACTTGGCGTTAGATCGAGAGTGACATGCAAAACGAAGCTCGCCAACCAGGACAAGGTACCAGGGAGGACGATCAAGACAACGGAGGCCGCCTCATGCTGGATATCCCTTTCTCACACGAAAGATCTGCCTCGCAACCTGAGCCGGAGGGTAAGCCCCCGGGGGAGCCGTTGCGTGAGAGCGCGCTCACCGGCATCTTCGAAATATCGAAAATTCTTGCCGCTCCTTGTCGGCTCGAAGTCACGTTGGCCAACGTTGTTGGTCTTTTGCAATCGTTTGTGCAGATGCGACACGGCATCGTCTCACTGTTCGACGAGGACGGCATGCCGGATATTACGGTGGGCGCCGGCTGGAACGAAGGCAGCGACGAAAGTTACCGGATGCGACTGCCGCGGAACGCAATCGACCAGATCATCGCGACGGACAGGCCTCTTGTCGCCGAGAACGTGGCCGCCGAGCTGGTATTCAGCGCTGCCGACCGGGAAGTGCTCGGCGCCTCCGATAGTATGCCAGTGTCGTTCATCGGGGTTCCCATTCGCATTGACCGTAAGGTCGTGGGCACGCTGACGGTCGACCGCATCCGGGACGATAGGTCGAGTCTCCGGCTCGAGTACGATGCGCGACTGCTCGCCATGATCGCCAACCTGGTGGGTCAAACAGTGAAGTTACACCGCTTGTTCGCCTGCGATCGCGAACGACTGATGGCGGAGAAAGACCGGCTACAAAAGGAGGTATTAGAGCTCAGGCAACCCTCTCGGGAGCGCAAGAAGCTACACGCCCATGGGATCATTGGCGACAGTCCGGCGCTGCGCGGGCTGCTCGAGAAGATTGCCGTTGTAGCCAGATCGAACAGCACGGTTCTGCTGCGTGGTGAATCCGGCACCGGAAAGGAACTCGTAGCCAAGGCCATTCACGAATCATCGTCCCGCGCCAAGCGCCCGTTCGTTAAGCTGAATTGCGCGGCGCTTCCTGAGACCGTCCTGGAATCCGAATTATTTGGTCATGAGAAAGGCGCCTTTACCGGTGCGTTTAGCTCGCGCAAGGGACGCTTCGAACTTGCTGACAAGGGAACGCTTTTTCTTGACGAGATCGGCGAGATCTCAGCTCCGTTCCAGGCGAAGTTGCTGCGCGTTTTGCAAGAGCAGGAGTTCGAGCGCGTCGGGAGCAACCAGACTATTAAGGTCGATGTTCGAGTGATAGCTGCGACCAACAAGAACCTCGAAGAGGCTGTCGCAAAGAGCGAGTTCCGGGCGGACCTTTACTATCGCATCAGCGTAGTTCCCTTACTGTTGCCACCGCTACGCGAAAGACGCAGTGATATTCCTCCGCTTGCCAGGGAGTTCCTCAGAAATTTCAATAACGAGAATGGCCGTACTCTGACTTTGGAGCCGAGTGCGATCGATGTACTGATGAACTGCGGCTTTCCGGGAAATGTCCGCGAACTCGAAAACTGCATCGAGCGAACAGCGACGCTGTGCGCCGGATCATCGATCGTGAGAAGTGACTTTGCATGCTGCCACGGCCAGTGCCTTTCCGCGATGCTGTGGAAAAGCACGTCGGACGAGAGGAAAGAGCAGCCCGTACCCATGCCAGCGGTGCCGGCAAAGCCCATCATTCCGCTAGCTGAAGCGAGCCAGCCGGTCCAGTCTGTCGGCGACGAACTGGCCTCACTGGGGCCTCCCGGCACAGCTCTCGTTAGTGGCGCGAAGATGGCCGATCGCGAACGGGTCGTTGCGGCCATGGAAAAATCTGGCTGGGTGCAGGCAAAAGCAGCGCGCCTGCTCGGACTAACGCCGCGCCAGATTGGCTACGCGCTGAGGAAATATGGAATCGAGATAAAGCGGTTCTGAACGACGACATCGGCCGGAACTGCTACTCCCAAATAGCTATATGAGGACGATCTCCGATAGGCAATCTCATCGCAATCTGAACGGAATGGTCCGCCCTCGGCGGCAACTTGGCCCCGAGCGAAACCACCCGCCCGCTTGCGGGACTGCTGTCGAAAGGCGGGTTTACCTGGTTCGGTGAGAGATGGACTCGCGCGCCATGACATACCGAGCGTCACCTGTGGGCCATGCAATCGCGAATCGTCGGTTGCTCACCTCTAACAAGCTATGATGCCTATCCGCCGATCCCCGGAAAAGTGTGAAGCGTTTTCCGAAAAGATCATGCTCAAACAAAGATCTAAAGCGCGATGATGATTCATCTTAATCTCATCGCGCTTTAGTGAGCGGCAATGCTCAAAAAACGTCAATCGGTCCGCCGCCCGCTGGTGATTAGCGACGGTAATCTGTCAAAAGGCTGGCCTCACTCAGCTGGCGCGCCGTGCGGAACAGCGCTGTCGCAGCCCTGACTTATGTTGGCATTGTTCGTTGGGAAGAGCGAGCTAGAGGGGCGCATCACCCGATCTAAGCCTGTGTGATAGCAAGCCGATTCCAAAGGGGCGGGTGATGGTACAACACTTGCTCTGCTCTTCGCAGCTGTCGCAATTGTTGGAGCAACACCGTGCACAATGTCGTCTGCATCAAACAGGTTCCGGACTCGGCGCAGATCCGCGTGCACCCCGTGACCAACACAATCATGCGTCAGGGAGTGCCGACCATCATCAACCCATATGACCTCTTCGCGCTCGAGGCCGCGCTCGAGCTGCGCGATCGGTTCGGCGGCGAAATTACCGTGCTTACAATGGGACCGCCATCGGCGGAAGAGTCTTTGCGAAAGGCGCTGACTTATGGCGCCGATCGCGCCGTCCTACTCACCGATCGCTGCTTTGCGGGCTCCGACACCCTGGCAACAACGTATGCACTTGCAACAGCCATCCGAAAAATTGATAAGGAATATGGCCCGACAAAGCTCATCTTCACGGGAAAGCAGACCATCGACGGCGATACGGCGCAGGTTGGGCCCGGCATCGCAAAGCGGCTGGGCGTAATGCAGCTAACTTACGTTGCGAAGGTCAGATCCTTAGATCTCGCCAACCATACAATTGAAGCGGAACGACGCTCCGAAGGTGGTGTCCAGGTGCTGCACACGAGGCTGCCCTGTCTCATCACCATGCTGGAGGCAACGAATCAGATTCGGCGCGGCGCGATGGTGGATGCCTTGCGTGCCGCGCGTGCTAAAATTGTGAAATGGAGCGCGCACGATGCCGGTATCGAAGACGTCTCCAAATGCGGCCTCAAGGGATCGCCGACCGTCGTCAAGCGAGTGTTCGCCCCCTCTGCGCGGGCTGAGAAGGCGGCGTTGGTTGAGGCCGCCGAACAACCGGCGCAAGCGCTGATAGACGCGATTTTCAAGCGTGAACCGAAGCTCGAAGCCGATCTTAAGGCACTTGTCCGTGACGCTTGATCTGGAGAGTCCTGGCAACAACAGATTGAAACGGTCCAAGGATGTGCCAACGCCAAGAGGCACCCGAGTCAAGTGAGCGCGCAAGATGTAGCTAGGCATCGGGGCCCGCGACCAGCGCATTCGGGGTGCATGCCGTTCTCGATTGCTCGCGATCACCTGGGACCGCATGTTCCGTAGACCACGTTATGGCCTCGATCGATGTCCGGAGTTGGCCGCGATTGTCAGGCAGATCGACAAAGGGCTGCGCATGCGTCCAGATCCCACTGCATGGTCGTGTTCGACGGCGTTGAGGCGACTGTTTCGCGCGTAGTTGTCACGAGCAAGGACGGAATACGTCCGCGACCGGGACCACCATACTAGCGCCCGAACGCCCAAAGCACTGTCCCGCTGTTGAAAGTGCGAAGCCCACCTATGTGGCACCTTTGGACCAATCTCCGCGATTCAACAGCCCTATACCCATTGTGAGTGGCGGCTGGCTCTTCGCCGGTTGGTTTTTGACGGCCGTGCAAGCGCCATCAGGTTCAATACACTTGCAATGAGAAATCGGTCGCCAGCGCTTTGTTTCAATGTATTCAGAACCTGTGGGGTGAGTGCAAGAGTTGGCACGGTGATTGCTGTAAGCATGCAAGAAAGCGGCGGGGCGGTGCTCGCGAAGCGCGAAACCTAGCGGCGGTCTCTTTGAAAAGCTCGTGCCGGCCAGCAGCCGGCATTCGCGCGGCTTGCGGGCGAAGGCCCCAAGAGTCAGGTGGATGCGGATAGTCCTTGTAATGCTGTACGAAGATCATAGCGGTTCGACCAACTGGCAGGAGCAGAAATCGAGAGGGCCTGCGCGGCGCAAATCTCGCCATGGCTCTGCAAGCGAATGCTGGCCGTGTCGGGAATTCGCGGCATCGGACTTTTCGTGCACCGGAATTCGTCTGGATCGCCGCCGCTCAGCTGATGAACGCGTTCCCTTCCATGCGCGCGAACAGGACTGAACATGCCGCTGTCTGCTACCGCGAAGCTGGCCACCAAGAATTTCGCCTGGATGGTAAACGCGATCACAAGCTCATCGAAACCAACGAAATGGCGGTAGCCAATAGTTGGCCCGGATACGAAGTTGCTCCGTCAAGGACCGTTCTCTCCTCATCGCCAGGGGTCAAATGGCATCTCAAGCGTCTCGATTTACACCCGGTCAGCCTCCGCAGATATGCTGCGAGTATTTGACCGAGCAAGCGCGAGCCCTGTTCGGCCCGCACCCGTTCGCTGCGGAGATGTCCCAGGACCAGGTCGCTAGCCTGCTGCCTGAATATCTGGCGATGTCACAGGCGTTCCCGTACCTGCAGGCGGGGTCGCAAAAGGATCTCATATTCGATGCAATGAATCACAATCGAGATCTTGCGAGGGACGTTGAACTGACCAGCGTGGTCGCAAATTTCATCTGTTGGGATGAGACGGGTGGTTATGGCCAAATTCTCCAGGGCGGAAAGGCGGCGCTACCCGATATTCTGGTGACTGAAAACTTCCACTCGAACCTGTTTAGAAAGGATGCGTCGCAACTACTCGGCAGAGCAATACGGCCCAACTACAGCGCCACGACGAAGCGGTACCTGCATTCTCTCTATGCCGGATTGTCATCCAAAGATCCTTTGGTGCGTTGCGCCTACATGGTCGCTTTTGAGCTACACGCTGCAGATATGATCCAGTCGCTATGGACCACTCTGGTCAAAACCTTTAAGGCGCGGCCTGACGATCTTGAGTACTTCCGCAGCCATGTCGGCGGAGAAGATCCCGCGGAGAAGTATCACGGAAAAATGACAAGCCGGCTGATTGGCGAACTTGTCCCGGCTGACCGTAACGATCGCTTTTTGGATGAATTCGATCGAGCCTATCGGCTCAGCTTACAGTGGTGCCGCGATCTGCTCCGAATTGTCTCACTTCATGATGATCGGTCGGAGATCGAACACCATGGCCGTTGTCATTGTGGTTCTGTCAAGTTCTACGTCCAAGCGCCGCGAGAGCTCTCTGCAGTTCGATGCAATTGCTCAATCTGTCAAATGTCTGGATTTCTGCACTTGCTCGTACCTGGCAAAAAGCTTGGCATTGAGTGCGGCGAAGAATTCCTCACGGCGTACCAGTTCAACAAGAACATCGCTCGGCACACGTTTTGCCGGGTTTGTGGCGTAAAGCCATTCTATAGGCCGCGGTCGAACCCGTCCGGATTCAGCGTAAATATTCGATGTCTGGATAACAGGACCATCGAACGCATAACAATAAGCGACTTCGATGGCGAGCATTGGGACCAAGCGTTCCGCTCGATGCACCAGGACCTGGAGCCCTGCGTCGAAGATAAAACCCTGGAGTGAACTCGAATGGCGCGCGCAATGAATCATAAATCCCGTCTGCTTTCAGAAGAGGCTTTGACAAAATACCGCATAGAGCTGTTGGTGAAGGGTACGGTCGTGATTGGCCCCCAGGTATTGTTCACCCAAGATGACTTGGCCAAGATCGATCAGCTGCAGGCTGAGATTCCCGAAGAAGAAGTGAGGGAGGGAGATGCCGGCGACTCGCACAATGTTTTCGTCAAACGCGTGAGGATAGACCCGCCCGGCCGCGCTCCTAGCGACGCGAGTGGTGCAGCTCCAAGGGAGATCATGGAACTACTTGAAAGGAAAGACCGCACCTTCGCGCTAAGAAAGATTTTGGGAGCCACGTCAGATTACGTGATTCGCCGATGCCAAATGCATCGGATGCCCCCTGGCTCCTTTGTTGGCATTCATCTGGATGCTGCGAGCGACCCGGATTTCGAGTACTCGGTGATTGTGCAGCTGGCGAGAGACTTTGAGGGGGGTGAGTTCGTGGTATATCCAAGCGGGTACGAACAGCAGGTGTTCCAACCGCCATTTGGTACGGTACTTGTCACCACATGTAAGCTCCGGCATGAGGTGATGCCTGTGCTGACCGGCGAGCGCCGATCGCTGGTCTACTTCTGTTCAAAGCGCAGCGGCGCGAACCGCCGGATCATCGAAAGCTCTACCAAGGGCCCTTGAATGAGGTGGCTGAAATGGCTTCGAATGAGTTGGGTAACGGGTGAGCTCTCAGGAGAGATTGGTAGCTTGGCCATCTTGTGGTCAGACTGTCGCTCGCAAAGGCTGCCACAATGCAGGTCAGAAGCCACAGCTAGCTTTGCTGCCTGTATAAAGGCCACCACGCGTAATCCGAGCAAAGGTTTGCTCAGGGTAGTTGTGGTAAGTCATCGTCGCTGCCTCGAACCGAGAGGCGTGTCGGCGCGTGATGGTGTAATCGCGCCGCGCGCGGGAAGGCCCTGTTGTCGTCAGGTTCTCGACAGCTACACACCTAGCAAACAGCCGAATGCTCGGGCTAATTTGCGACGGATGTGCGGGGACTGGGCCTTTGCAGGGTCCATCAGAAGAGAAGTCTCGTCTGAAGCCCCTAATCGCGCGCGGTGTTTTGCTCGATCGTCCTGCATTAGCCGAGTCCTGAGTATTCATTTCGAAAGAGAGAACGGATGGACTTTACCTCAACTCGAGGGAAGCTCCATGAGTCGGGCAGCGCGGGCCAGCAAAGAGAACTTGTCGGTCTCCCCGTCGGCAGACGCCCGGCCGACCACGCCCTCGTGGACGAGTTGCACAGGAACGATCCGGATCTCATCGCCCAGACCCGATTCGTTCAACCCGAGCAAGCCCAGCTGGTGCGCTTAATCCGGAGCCGGAGCGACGACGCACAAACCTTCCGGCAGATTGTCAATGATCAGGATGACAAAGGTACCGCCAACTTCCTGTTCGTGACTGTGAACGATGGTGGTGTTACTGGCGGCGGCGCCGACTGGTCGCTGCTGCTGGTTGATCGCCGCGTGCCCGCCGCCCCTGTTGCCTATCACTATGACTCCGCTGGGTCTCACAACAACACCGTCGCAGAGCAGCTCGCAGCACGTCTCGGCTCCCGTCTGCAAGCGGCCGGCATGGCCCGGCAGCAGAACGGCCTAATTGCGGAGTACTTTGTGGTAGACGCGAAGCGAGCGCTGATTAGACGATTGTCGCGAGGGGCGAGCGGCCAGACGAAGCCGCTGCACATCGAGCACCTCATCCGCCGAACCTGCCCATACGGTACAAATGGTTACCGATGTTCTGCTCCTGTGCAGCAAATAGCCAAAAGACTCCCGTTGTGTTCCTTCCAGGCCGCCTAGATTGCCTCGTGAGGCCACTCGTTCAGCGATGAAATCGTAGCGCTCAATGCTCAATGAAAACCGACTAATGCAACAAATCCCGCATGGGCGCCTAAATTCGGCATTCCATCGCCTTCTTTCGCGGTTTTGCTGCGCGTATTATCGGTTTGTCCGGCAGAGCGCGATGTTTGATCACTGCGCCTGCTGTGATCATCGATGAAAGCCCGCCATGTAGCGGATTACGAAGAAAGTCACGGCGACGACGGCGGACGTTACAGCGAGTGAAAACGCTACTCGCGCCAAGAACTGGCCAGGGCTAAGCCCGTCCCATGAACTCATTTTCGTGCTTGCCTTACGACTCGGATTTGCGCCTGCAGGATGATCGTACCAGACGCACTTTGCGAGTAATCAGCGGAATTCGGTTTGTGCGCGCCGCGAATCGTCGCGCCCCTTGAGGCAGTCACTCTGGAACACTAAGCTCCATTAGGGGTACAAAATTCCACTGCTGAGCAACTGACCCGTTGAATTGGTAGAGCCAAGTAGGATTGCCATCTTTCGTGACGCGGTTTTGTTGTCGATGCACAGCTTATTGTCGGCGATACTCAGAATAAAACCTGGACTCTTGAGTAATTCCCATCGCTGCTTGGGATCGGCAGGGTGTAGATTGCAAGCGTCAGCGCTACTTCCGGAGCGATGCGATCGCCCTTCTGTGCGATTGCGAGCTTACCTGCGCTTGAGTTCAACGTTGACACGCGAATGTCGGGTTGCAAACATTTTGCGTCCTAACGGACTATGGGACAGAACAAAATAGGACAAACTGGACAAGTACACACAGCCAGGCGAGGTACAGCAGCCTTTTGAAAAAAGGCACGTTGCTTGCTTGGGTGCAGTGAGCGTCACCGGTCTTGCAGGGGCTGTGATGCTGGGGCGGGCCTGACATGTTTCAGTGCCATTTCGGGTCCGCCCCGCTATTGCTCGCGAGGCAACATGGAGCAACGTATTCGAGCGGCTTCAGCGGCTATCGCGTTCGCTCATGCGTTCGGTCGTGAAGTCCTCAGCGTGTACGAACATGAAGGCCGCAGGTACAACAGAATCAGAGTCCGCGTAACCGCGAGCATAACAAACGGTTACGACTTCGAAAGTGAATGTCCCATGGCCGGTGCGCTACCGAGTATATATCACTTCGGTGCGGAGCCGCATTGGCTACCGGGGCCCAAGTGCCCACGACTCTACAGCGGCCTTGATTATTGCACCTCAACCCACTTCTCCGTGAGAGTGACGGACAATGGTGTCCAGATAGTCGATTGGCGGAGGAATTCCTTCACATACACCGTCTGGTGGGTGGTCCGCGCAATAGAAGGAAGCCGACGATGGAAATTGCGCTAGCAATTGGCGCTGTGTTCGTTTTCACCGCAATCACGGTCGCTTGCCTGTGGGCGCTTGGAGCCCGGGGTGGCTGAGTATCATTGATGAATGAGGCCCATGGAGAAAAGCGTTTGCTACCATGCCGCCCCTTCTCGTTGAACTTCTGTGCGGTCCCACTTGGATTGGCCTGACGGACCCCCTAGCGGTCGTGCTGTTGTGGATGTTGATTGTGTGCGAATGCCGCCCGAACAAACGGGTGCGGACTGCTCGAAAGCTATACGGGTGCGGTGGTCTAACTCGCGGCCCGCTCTCAGGGCCGCGCGTTTTGAGCGGATCACTCCGCAAGCTTAAGGTTCAGGTAGTTCGGAGAGTAGAGCGGGTCAGCGGTTTCGTTGGCCTGGACAGCACCGAAACGTCCATCTTGAAGGCCATGATCTGATTGGCGCTTCCTTTGTAGATCTTCAGTTGCGGCCGCCTGAGCTCCTCAAGTTCCAGCTCCAATTGATCGAGCAGTCGCGCCGACCGCTCCGAGCGCGTCCCATAAAATGTCCGCCGCAGCTTCTCAATCTCGAGCTTGAGGTGGGAGATCAGCGCTTGCTGCTCGATTGCTTTGCTTGGGCATTGGCCGCTTCAGCAAGTTTGGCCCCCCGCCGCAAGCCTGGCCGCACGCTCGGCCAGGATCATTGCATGCGCGGCAGCGAGATCGGGCGGCAGTCCGTCGCCGGCGGAGTCCATGACCAAATGGAATCATGTTCGCCGCCGGATTCAAACGACAAACTCTCAGCCCACGCTGGTTGGACGCAAGGACTCCTGGGGATTGCGCCAATCGATGCCGGACAAAAGATAGCTCATCTGTGCCTGCGAGATCGACACCACGCCGTCCGCCAGCGACGGCCATATAAGACGACCTCTCTCCAACTTCTTTGTAAACAGGCATGCTCCCTGGCCGTTATGCCAGATCACCTTCAATAGATCGCCCCGGCGCCCGCGGAAGCAGAACAAGCGACCGCTCAGGGGATCACGGCGCAGCACCTCTTGGACCTGCAACGAAATTGAGACGAAGCCTTTGCGCATGTCGGTGTGGCCCGTCGCCAGCCACACCCGAACTCCCCTAGGGATTGGAATCACCCCGGATCCGGAGCCTCGATAGTCCGACGAAGCGCCTCAACGTCGAGCCTCGCATCGGCAATGACGCGCCGCCCGCCAGCCAGCTCTATCTCAATCCGATGCTCCGTCCAATGTGCTGTCGCGCTCTCCGATGAGGCCGCCACCGGGGCCATGCCCCACCCTCGGCCACAACTGCCTTGACAAAGCCAGCCTCGGATTTGGTCCGGTCTGCCGCGACGGCCCTTCGCCAAGTCACCAGCAGAGAACGCGACAAGCCATATCGCCGCGCTGTCGCCGCAACCAGGCGTGGCTCGGACATGCTTTCCAAAGCAATCCGAGCCTTATCCTCTCAGACCAGCGCCGCCGGCCTGTTTCCACCACCTCAAGTCGATTCAGCGCACTGATCTTCTCAACTATCAGGCCAGTCCGCTGCAAGGCGTCTCTTCTCGGAGGCTTACCGCCGATCGGCACGCACGAGCGACTTAAGGGTAGCCGCGATTTGGGCTGACAGAGCCAGAGCGAGACGGAGCAGACATTCACGTCACGTCCTCAGGTACGGGTTTCAAGGTGCGATCGAAAGCAGGGGCAAGTTCGGATCAATTGAACGGTCCAAGATATGGTCGATGGGATCTCAATCAAGCAATTCTCAGTAGGCGGTGCTGCAGATCGCGGGCCGCGGGCCTGTCGCGCGCGATCACAAGGCACTCCACCGTGCCAGCCTCTTCGTCGGCAGCAAGCGGGATCACGCCCTCCTTGCGTGTGCGGTCGAATAGAAATCCTTCCTTGCCGAAACGATCATGCGCTGTTTGGAGGGATCGTGATCGAACATTTCTCACGGATAAAATAACGTTGCAACCGGAATAGTCGAAGCCCAGCAGTCGGACCGCAATACTGTGTAACACCGAGCCGCCACCCCAGCGGCCGTTCGCTTCATTAAACAGCAACCGACCGTGATTCGCGAAAATGGCGTCAATGTTGATCATTCCGCGATATCCCAGGTCTCGCGCAAGTGCCACAAATCGGTAGGCGTGTGCCTGGGCGGTCAACCATTGCTCGTTCGTCAGGTCACTTGGAAGCTCAAGTCCTGTCCAGATCAGAGCTCTTTCGGATCGATCTGTGCTTTTACGCAGACGTATGTTTCCACTGTTGATGAAAACGATTGAACCATCATCCTCGATTTCATACTCGAGATAGAACAAAGACCGGGCCAGGTGGTACGACTCCACGACCAGCGTCCTACACGACGCTGTTGTCATCTCAGACCAAAGCGCGTCAGGATCAAACGACGGCCATGAAATTAGCCGGGTATCTCTTGCCCCAGGTAGTGGATCGCTTTCTTTGCCGGTCAGGATGACATTTCCGACCCCACCGGCTCCATTGTCCAGCTTTACAATGACTCTGCCGGTCTCGGATCTGAGGGAAGTGACCGCTCTGAATAGTTCGTTTGAGTCCGTCGTGACAGATCCATTGGGCAGCGGAAGTGCGACGCTTGTCGCCAATTGACGGAAGTGGCTCTTGCGGTTCAACAGATCAGGCCCTCGCTGCAGAGCGAAGTCGTCGCCGGTCTGCGGTATGCCCAGCATGGCCGCCAGGCGTGCGACGCCTTCAGTAGAGTAGCAGGGATGCAATCGCCAGTTTGATTTCTGACGAATATGTCGGTTGATGCGCTCAACGACAGTCTTGGACAGCAATGTGCAGTCATCAAGGACCGGCGATTGGCGGCCGCCTTCAGGTACAAGGAGAAAAAGACTCGATGCGTCGAAATCGAGCGTCGCGCCAATGAAGGATAGCAGATCCGCCGGGATGACTACCGGGGAGACTATTAGGTCGCCGTGCTGGGCAAACCACGCTGAACGGTATGCCGAGTTGGCGGCCAGCGAAAGTTGAGCTGATGTCAGATCGGCGCCCGACATTTGAGCCGTACCGGCATTCATGATCAAGATCCGCGGCATCCGCGACCTCCGGGCATCTGGACGCGATCAGACAGGGATCGTCAGGCCACAATGTTGAACTTGCTGCGCCGTGGTGAGGCACTGAGCGAAGGTTGATTTTGCGCCGTCTCGATATCACCTGCGATGTAGCGGGAGAGTACGGCGCGCCTCCAATCTGCCGATCTCAATTGATAGCTCCTTTCGGGCTGATCACGTGGCGATCCTTCAGCAAAAAATGCTGGATCTTGCCCAACGCGGTTTTCGGTAGTTCTTGTGTGAAAATGATTTCGCGCGGCACCTTAAAACGGGCGAGCTGTGACTGGACATGTGCCGTCAGCGCTTCCGCCTCGACCCGGGCGCCCGGTCGCTTGATCACATAAGCGACCGGTACTTCTTCCCAGCGCGCATCGGGTCGACCGACCACGGCGCATTCCGCGACATCCGGATGGTCCGCAAGCACACGCTCTACTTCTGCCGGATAGATATTCTCTCCGCCCGAAATGATCAGGTTTTTCTTGCGGTCGTGGACCCAAATATATCCATCTGCGTCGCAGCGGCCAATGTCCCCAGTGCGATACCAACCATTGCTAAGAGCCTCACGCGTTGCCTGTTGATTGCCCCAATATCCGCAGAAAACGTTGGGTCCACGGACTGCGATTTCGCCTGGGTTACCGGGCGGCAACTTGCGGCCCGAATCATCCAGGATCGCCGCTTCGCAGCAGAGACCTGCCAAGCCGCTTGAGCCCTCAGGCACGAGATTTCCGCCGAGCTTCGTATACACAGCGATCGGGCAGGTCTCCGTTGAACCGTAAACCTGCAGGACTGGAACGCCGCGCGCGACAAAGCGCTCGACAAGGTGCTGAGGCACCATCGTCGATCCGGTACAGATTGCTCTGAGCGAGGATAGGTCGGTGCTTTCCCATCGACCATTGCTGGCCAGGGCTTGCATCATGGCTGGCACCAGGGCTGCCAAGCTCGGCCGGTCACGCTCGAACGCATCAAGCATGGTCTCCGCCCCAAAGCGGGTGTGGATACTCACCGTCGCGCCGTGATGCAAAGTCGGCGTCGTCTGGATGTTCAAGCCACCAACGTGGAAGAACGGCAAAACAGCCAGCGTATGATCGGCCGAGGTGAGGTCATGCATGTGCTGACTCATGATGCCGTTCCAGAGCAACGCTTCCTGACGCAGCACGGCGCCTTTCGGTCGCCCTGTGGTGCCCGAAGTATAGACGATCAGAAGCGGGCAAGACGGCTCCGCGCGAGGATTGCGTCCGTCGCCACAGTCTCCGTCCAGGAGATCGTCCAATTTGCAGCCGCCGAGAGGCGTAAAGTCCAACCCGACAAGAGAGGCATGGGGCACTTGCTTCGTCAGGACAGGCAAAGCTGCGCCGAAGCACTGCTCAAGAACGAGCACTTTTGCCCCGGAGTCCGACAAAATGAAAGCGTGCTCGGCGGCCGCAAGACGCCAATTCAATGGTATGAGGATTGCGCCGAGCCTCGCGCACGCATAGAGCAGCGCCAGATAATCAGGCCTGTTGAGGCTGAGGATCGCGATCCGGTCTCCCCTTTGGACGCCGAGCTGGCTCTTGAAGGCGCGAGCGATCCGCTCGATCCGTCGATTGAGGCTGGCGTAGCTGAGACTCTGCCCTTCGAAACGGATCGCGGTTTTGCCGGGAGTATACGCAGCGTTTCGCTCGATCAGTGTGCAGAGATCCAACTTGTTATCCATGCGCCTCAGGCTCGCAAATTACGTTTGTCCCGATGCGCTTCAGCCGCAACCCGGAATTGCTTGGCGAGGCTCCGATCACATGCTTCGGTTGGCCCTTGTACAGGCTATGATGACACGGCCTAGGCCTTCTTGATGGATGTCATGGGTTGCGAACAATGGATATTGCTTGAGGGATCTCGGGCGATTGATCACTGACTCTCTGCTCGGCGGCGGTCGTGTGCATCTGTCGGTAGTGATAGGCACACCACGAAGACAGTTTCTTGCCGCGTCTTTGATATACAGGCTCGCCGCACATATAGGCCGCTCTGGCATCTCCATCTTTGAAGCCGATGATGCAACGGCATTGGCCTTCAATATGGTCGATTAACAGGACCTTCTTGACGTCGTCGGGCGCTTTCAACTTGCTGCTCCAGAATGCCAAGCAATATCTGCGATGCCGGGTGGTTGCGCGGAGCGGCACTTGCAGCTCAGGCTCTTTGAAAACCTGCGCAGGCCCGCCGTCTGCCTTGCCAGCCATGGGAAAGCAGTTTGAACAGAGCGGAAAGCCGGTTCGGCCAACTGATTTTGGCGCGGTGTCGCGCCAGAGGAGGGGTTTGGTTCAGATTCAGGAAGCAGCGACCCTCCGCTGGGGCTTCGGATGGAGGTCTACGTCCATCAATTCTGACCTCAACGCCTGTCTGGTGGCCCGGCCCAGCACAGTCACATAGTCTCGGTTCCGGAATGCCGAACCATTCAAAGCTACGTGCGAGCAGTAGCTCCGCAACCGGCACTCGCTGCATAGCCCTTCCGACCGACCCAGCATCGGGGATGAGGATCACGACCGACCATGGGGGCTTGGATCTGACCAGCTGAGACATTCTCAATCCTTCACAATCCCGGCGACAGACCGAGATAGGTGCTAACCTCAAGACCGTACAACTTAACGTTACGTGAGATTCAAGCCCTTTTTTGGGCCTGTGACAACGTGGCCAAGCTCTCAGGCTGCCGGAAAAGGGCCGCCGGCCGGTGTGCTGTCGCAAGCATTCAGCGCTGCGATGTGAGCCAAGAAAGTTCGTCTCCCGTCGAGATCAGGGTCGCCTGCCGATGAGCCCATTGCCGGAAACGCTTGCCCTTCGACCAGGCGCTCGCTGCCCTTGCAGCCGATTGCGCGCGTGAAGTCCGCTGCGCCGTCATTGAATAGCTCAGTCACGTCTATCTGGCGCCGACCGTGCGATGCCAAATGCGGCCGACCGATAGTTTTCGATGAGGTCGGCCTGATAGGGGCACCAGCCTATAGCCCTTGCGGCGTTGGAGAAACGATCCCGCGAATGTGCCGGCGGGCGTCATCCAACGTACCTCGTGGTCACTGACTTCGCGATTATCGCAGTGTCTGATAGAGGCGGTACAGCAGCCGCGCGCGAGGTTCAATCGACGAGATGTAGAGTTGCTCATAATGCGTATGCGCGCCCTTGCCATCGACGCCAAGGCCGTCAAGGGTCGCGGTATGCGGCGCGGTGAAATTGCTATCGGAGCCGCCGCCGCTGAACGCGTCGAGCAGCTCGAATCCAAGCTCGGCAGCAAGCTGTTTGGCGTGTGCGTAAAGCGCGGCGCCGGCGCTGGTCTTCTCATATGGCGGACGGTTCAATTCGCCTGATACCTTCACCTTGACGCCCTCGGTGCGCGAGCTGATGCCCAGAATCTTCGGCACCAGCTCGTCGGCATGGGCCATGGTCGGGACGCGCATGTCGACTTGCGCGTAGGCCAGTTCCGCGATCACGTTTGGCCTGGTGCCGCCGCGGACGACGCCGACATTGACGGTGATACCGCGCGTGAGATCGTTCATCGCCTCCAGCGTCTGGATCACATGGCCGAGTTCCCGAATCGCGCTGCGGCCGTCCTCGGGGCGCGTGCCGGCATGCGCGGCCGCACCCTTTATGAATACCTCGAAGCGCGCAACGCCCTTGCGCCCGGTGATGACCTTGCCGCCGTCGCGCGCCGGCTCGGTCACGAGCACGTATTTGGCCTTGCGGCCCTCGGCCTCGATCAGCGCGCGCGAGGTTGGGCTGCCAATCTCTTCGTCCGAGACGTAGAGCTGGGTGATGCCGAGCGGCGGGCGTGCGTCATCGGCGCAGATCTGCCGGAATGCGTGATAGGCGAGGTAGGCGCCGCCCTTCATGTCGTAGATGCCGGGGCCGAACGCACTGTCGCCGTCGATCTTGAAGGGTAGCCGTTCGATGGATCCCATCGGATGGACTGTGTCGAGATGGCTCAAGATTAGAAGGCCCGGTACGCCCTGCCCCCAAGAAGAGCGGATAACCAAATGATCGCCGCAGCCGTCATGCCCCGCAACGCGCTCGACGCTGGCGGGCAGGTCGCGATAGCCTGCTGCGACGACATCAGCCAGTTTGTTGATCTGATCCGGCCGCTCCGTCGGAGATTCGATCATGACCCAGCGGCGAATGCCCTCGAGAATCGGGGCGATTTCGAACGCGTTGCTGGACATAGTTGTCTGACGCCTTTGAATTCGATTGTTATCGTTCTGCAAGATCATGACATCAACCATGTACTCACATCAGAATCGAGGCCGAACATCTAAAGGGTCGCCAGCCGTTGTGACCCAGGCGTGCCTCTGGATCCGATCTTGCTGCGGCAACGATGTACGCGCCTGTCGATCTTAACTTGAGCTACCAAAGCTGGTAGTTTTCGACGGGATTATGCGGACCTAAGAAGAAGGCCCTTCTGGAGTTGGTCGTTCTGGTGAGCTGTAATTATTCTGATCAGGACCTTCCTGCGAGATCCGCGCAAATCGCATTGTCCTGACCAGGTGACCCCCACGCCTCTCAACGCGGAAGGTCGCCGGCCAGCGGCAGCATCGTACGAGCGGCGAAGCGCCGAAATCGCCTGAGCTGAGGGGACGGACCTCTCAATACGAGCTCTAATCAG
Source organism: Bradyrhizobium sp. JHI2711 (assembly GCF_056156565.1). Taxonomy (NCBI): domain Bacteria; kingdom Pseudomonadati; phylum Pseudomonadota; class Alphaproteobacteria; order Hyphomicrobiales; family Nitrobacteraceae; genus Bradyrhizobium; species Bradyrhizobium sp. JHI2711. The sequence continues at coordinate 2,579,359 of NZ_JBPZPT010000001.1, read as the reverse complement.
TGAAACAGTTGCAGCCCGGTCGATTGTTCGACGACTGTCGCTGGAAGCGGCCAGGGATCGATGCCACCGCGCTCAGTCAAGCAGTAGGGTTCCGCGCCCCGGAAGTTGATCAATGGATTGCCACGGCCTTGTCGGGTCGCGATAAATTCATCCGATAAAGATGGTATGTGTGCCAAGCACCTTGTGGTCATACAAAACGCATTCGAGCGCGCAAAATGCGTTCGGCAATAGCGGTGGGCGCTGTATCGAAGCGGTGAACACCCTTGGGCCCCTCCCGACCGCCAGCGGCACGGCGGCTCCATGCAGATGGACGTCAAAGAACTCACCGCCAGTCCACGTCGTCCGGCTGCCGTTCCGCTCGTCACGATGGCGACACCCGCTGGCCAGATTGCGCATGGTCTGACGGAACTCTGTCGGTCGGATAGACGGCATTTCAAACTGGTGGCTCATGATCTGCCTCTGGACTTGTACCCGATTCCGACTTTTATCCGTATTGGGCGGCCCCTAATAAGGTATCCGGTGTCGGAATTACGTGACGAGCAAGCTCAGGTCGAGCTCGGCTATGACTTCGATGTCCTCTGGATTAGCTGAAGTCATGACCAGACGGACGTGCAGTATCTCACCTTGTTATCGGGATCGGCGATTGCAGCGGCAGAACTGAGAATTGCCGCCGCCAGGAGTTTCAATAGGACCCTTCTCAAGCAGAACCGCGCTGAGCGGCCGCCGACGCGCCAGTGCACACAGAGTTGTGGTCGCGATCCGACCAGCTGGGCTGGAACCTCGCTGGGCCGCCGGGCGGAGGGGATGATGCCGATTTCGGTACCGGCGCGCGGCTACCAGAGTTTCTCCGCATGTAGACGGCATCGGCGTACCTAAAGCGCCTTTAGGAGAATACGTTTTTTTGCCTCGAGAAGATGCTTATCCAGCGTCGCGTGCAGCGCTCCCCGCAACTCCGGCGGGATCGAGCCATCTGTATCGATCAATTCTCGGAACTTCCGAATGATGTGTTCTAACACTGCAATAGATCCTTGTGCTTCAACCTTCAGCCAGGACATCATCGATTCTCTCCTTTGGCGCGCAGCGCGCTTCCTCGTGGGTCCTCACCTCGGCAACTCTGGCTGCAGCAGACTCTCGTCGAAAAAAAGTTGGCGCTCGGGCCGCGTGCTCAGCGCGACTTGCTTTGATGAGGGCGAGCGCAGGCGGCGCACGCTCCTTGAAATCCCGCAGAAGTGACGCGCATTCACGCCTGCAATACTTTCGCGCTCGTGAGCAACAGTCTTGGTCGGAATACTGGAACATCGGCCAGCTCGGCTGTCACGCGTTCGAAACCGCGATCAGGCGCTTCAGTCGAGCGGCTGCGGCGCCGCCATCAAGTGATTCTTGTCCAAGTGCTACGCCTTCCCGCAGGGTCGAGGCCCGCCCGGCCACAACCAATGCCGCTGCCGCGTTCAAAAGCGCAGCGTCGCGAAATCGACCTGGTACGCCATCAAGCACATTTTGCAGCGCAACGGCATTAGCCTCTGCATCGCCGCTCTCCAGCGCGTCGCGGCAGCGGGGGAGCCCGGCTTCTTCCGGCGTCACTTCGAAGGTGCGGACTATACCCGCCTCAAGCGCAGCAACAAAGGTTGGACCGGTAAGGGTTATTTCGTCGAGCCCGTCCGAGCCATGAACAACCCATACCGACTCGGCACCGAGGTTCTTCAAGACGTACGCCAGAGGCTGGACCCATTCGGGAGATAATACCCCAACGATCTGCCGCTTGACCCTGGCCGGATTGGACAGAGGCTCGATTAGATTGAAGATCGTGTGGATTCCAAGTGCTGTCCGGATCTGGCCGACGCGCTGCATCGCCGGATAATGGGCCGAGGCAAACATGAAGCCGATGTTGGCTTCCTGTACACAACGTGCAATAGCTTCAGGCTTGAGATCGACCTTCACGCCGAGGCGCGCCAACACGTCTGCGGTGCTTGAACCCGAAGACGCAGCGCGGTTGGCATGCTTGGCGACAGGAATGCCGACCCCGGCGACGATGAAGGAAGCACACGTCGACACGTTGACCGAATATATAGGGGTGTCGTTCGTGCCAGCGATACCGACGGGGTCGCAAGCCGCCTCCACGCGCAGCATTCTATTCCGCATCGCGGAGGCGGCCCCGGTGACTTCTTCGACCGTCTCGCCCCGGACCCGCATCCCCATCAACAAGCCTCCGATTTGCGAGGGAGTCGCGTAACCCGACATCACGCTGTCGAAGGCTGACGCAGTTTCCTCGCGCGTCAGAGTGGCGCCGCTGGCAACTTTGCCAATGATCGATCTAAGCTCTTCCATCGAACTTTACACGTTCCTTGTTCAAACCTCGATCTCTTCCGCGACGTTTGAGGCGGCAGTCGGTTGAGTGTGGGCGCCCTCGGCGAGGCTACAACCTGACGCTACGTGAGGGTCAAGCTCTCCATTTCGTGCCGTCGAGAGGAGGTCGTCGGCCAGTAGAACACTGTAGTTTCTTGATGCCAGGACCGATGGCACTCTCTCGCGCCCGCTTGCCACGCCCGCAGCGGCCTCTTTACCGCGGTGTTCCGACCGGATCACCGCCAAAGCCTTTTAGCGTCGGGCGCCGCCGTCGTGGAGCATTGAAGCGGCTTCCTCTACCTGCTTCGCGAGTATTGGTGCTGGGGAGATGGAGCCCGATCTCAGCTGGGCTCTACAAAATAACGCCACCGGATTGTAAATGAAGGTGCGCAGGACGGCCTTCATAGAGCGATCGACGCGTCCCGTTGATCCGCGCGCATGAAGCGGTGAGCCAGCCGTGTTCGGTCCTGCCTTACAGTCGGAATACGCCGTATTGCGGCGCATCGATCGGCGCATTGAGCGAAGCGCTCAATGCGATTGCGAGGGCAGTTCTGGTATCGACAGGATCAAGAATGCCGTCGTCCCAGATTTCCGAGGTCGCATAATAGGCACTTGACCGCTCGCGATATTCTTCAAGAATTGGTGCTCGAATGGCTGCCAATTCCTGCTCCGAGAGGCGCCCTCCGGCGCGAGCCAATTGTCTCGCCTTGACGTGTGTGAGAACTCCGGCGGCCTGCTCGGCGCCCATCGCAGATATCTGAGAATTCGGCCAGCTGAACACGAATCGAGGATCAAACGCGCGTCCCGACATAGCGTAAGTTCCTGCGCCGTGCGAGCTATTGCAAACGATCGTAAACTTCGGCACGGACGCTCCGGACACCGCCATGATCAGCTTGGCGCCGTCCTTGGTGATCCCACGCCGTTCATATTCGCGGCCAACCATAAAGCCAGTTACGTTCTGCAGGAAGAGCAGGGGCGTCCGGTTCTTGTCGCACAGTTGAATGAAATGAGCCCCCTTTAGCGCGCTGTCGCCGAACAGCACGCCATTATTGGCAATGATCCCGATTTGATATCCATAAAGCCGCGCAAAGCCGCACACGAGTGATGTCGCATACCGCGGCTGGTATTCTTGAAATCGGCTGCCATCGACCAGACGAGCGATGATCTCTCGCATGTCGAACTGCGCTCGCGCGTCGTTTGGAATGATACCGTAGAGTTCGGACGCACTATAGGCGGGCGGCTCGGGGACCACTCGATCGATCGAGGTCTTCGCCGGTTGGTGGAAGCGAGCAACGACGTCGCGGGCAATCGCAATCGCATGGATTTCGGAGCTTGCGAAGTAATCACAGGTGCCCGACACGCTGGTATGCATGAGAGCGCCGCCAAGTTCGTCGGCGGACACTTGTTCGCCGGTGGCAGCCTTCACGACCGGAGGACCGCCGAGAAAAATCGCTCCAGTGCCTTCGACGATAATGTTGTATTCACTAAGCGCAGGGACGTAGGCCCCTGCCGCGGTGCAGTGGCCCATGACGATGGCGACCTGCGGCACCCCCATCTTCGAGAGAACGGATTGATTGCGGAGAATTCGACCGGCATGGTAGCGATCAGCAAAGAATTCCGCCTGCAAAGGCAGAAATCCGCCGGCGCAGTCGCACAGGTGAACCACCGGCAGACGGTTTTCGATGGCTATATCCAGTGTCCGCACGATCTTCTTGACCGAGAGTGGATACCATGCGCCGCTCTTCACGCTGGCATCGTCGGCGTGAACAATAACCTCTCGCCCCGCCACAATGCCGATGCCGACAACCTGGGCGGCGCCGGGCACCTCGCCGTCGTATGCCTTGTTAGCCGCCAGCGTCGAAAGCTCTAGGAACGGAGTTTCCGGATCGAGCAAGGCCGCGAGCCGCTCACGAACAAAAAGTTTATTCTGCCGACGCAGCCGCTCGAAGTCCCGCTCAGGCCTGTGGAAGCGGGCAACGCGTTGGCGCTCTTTCAATTCGGCGGCAAGTTGTCTGTTGTGCAGGTCGTTGCGACGAAATTCCTGCGAGTTCACGTTCGCCACGGAACCGATCCGCTGCATTTCAGCGCCCTTCTTTAGAGAGCGTGACCAGCACAGCGTCGTGCTCGAAGCTCTCACCTTCCTTGACGTGAATCCGATGGACGATGCCATCCTGTGGTGAGCGTATGATCGTTTCCAGCTTCATGCTTTCAATCGTCATCAGTGCCATTCCCGCCGAGACCGATTGACCGGACGAAACTGTGATCGCAACAACAAAGCCGGGCATCGGCGCCCGGGCCTCCAAAGCGTGAGTCTCGTTATTGCCGGATGCGCACGCTCGCAACGGGTCGTTGTAGCGCAAAATGCGCGTCCTGCCGCGGATGTGGAGGTGAATTAGCTCCCCCTCGATGGCGAATCTGACCGGTTCGCTCTGGCCCGCAATGGTCAAGATGCCGCTACTGTCATTGCAATGGCTGAACGCGACAGGGGCAATCACCTGGTCTCGAAGATGGAGCCGGTAGTCTCGCTGGTTGGGTGAAAGCCACAATTCATGATATACGCCGTCGACCTCGAATGAGTGATACACGTCAATTTCTCCAACTACCGAGCGCTGCGTGAAACTCGGGCACGGCATCGGCCGACTCGCGGACCGGTCTTGTCAGGAGAGCCGCAGATGCCAGGAACGCAGACATTTCGGCAGCAAAGTTGTCGGCGGCGAGATGTGGATTTTCTTCTAGGTATCCCGTATGGAACTGACCGCCAAGAAATGCCTCGTCGCAAAGAATCCGTGCGAGCAAGCTCGCGTTGGTCCCGCACCCAAGTAGAACCAGTTCGCGAACGGCGCGGTAGGCTTTCAGAGCAGCCTCTATGCGGCTCGGTGAATGCACAATGATCTTGGCGAGCATGGGATCGAATGCCGCCGTGATGTGCTGGCCTTGCATGATGCCGCTGTCGATTCGTGCGCCATCCGGATACTCGAGAAGAAGTACTTTGCCGGTGGTCGGGACGTATCCGCGTTCGGGAGCCTCGGCGCAAAGCCTGAGCTCGATTGCATGCCCATTTGAAAGAATGTCGGACTGCGAAAGTGCAAGTTTTCGGCCCGCTGCCGCATAGACTTGTTCGGCGATCAGATCGACGCCGGTGATCATCTCGGTCACCGGATGTTCGACCTGAAGGCGTGTATTCATTTCTAGAAAGTAGAACTCTCCGCCGCTGAAAATGAACTCGACCGTTCCTGCATTCTGATAGTTCGCTGCACGGGCGATGCCGACGGCGGTTTCGCAAATCCGGGTCCGCAATTCTGGTGATAGCGCTGGCGAGGGCGTTTCCTCGATGATCTTCTGGAAACGGCGCTGCACCGAGCATTCGCGCTCGAAGAGATGGACCAAGTTACCGAAGGCGTCACCGAGCACCTGTACTTCAATGTGTCGCGGTCTTTCGATATATCGTTCAACATAAAGTCGGCCATCTCCAAAGTAGCGACGCGCTTCACTGCTCGCCTGCTCAATGGCTGCCTCCAACGTAGCGAGGTCGCGTACAATCCGCATTCCCTTGCCGCCACCGCCAGATGATGGCTTCACGAGCAAAGGAACTCCAATAGCCCGCGCTCTCGAAACGAATGTGGCCGGATCATCTTCCTCGATGGCGCAGGGTGCGACTGGAAAGCCGTTGCTTTGAACGAACTCACGGGCGCGGATCTTATCGCCCATTAGCTCGATGGTTTCTGGAGCGGGTCCGATGAATACAATACAGGCCTTTGTCACTCTACTGGCGAATTCCGCATTCTCGGAAAGCATTCCATAACCGGGATGTATCGCGCCGGCGTTCGCCTTGCGGGCGGCAGCGATGATCTGCTCGATATCCAGATAGCTTGCGATCGGCGTGCGGCCGCTGATCGGAATAGCCAGGTCGGCCATTGAGACGGCCGGGGTTCCCGCGTCAACCTCATGGTAGGCAATTGCAGACCGAAGCCCAAGCTTGTTCAAGGTTTTGATGATACGTGCGGCTATCTCACCCCTATTGGCGATCAGAACCGTATCGAAGGGTAATTTATGCATTCGCCTATCCGGACAAGCGCGATTGAACCAGAGCGTCGGTCAATTGTAGGCGGCCATGCTCGTCATCTGACCTCGGGTGACCGTCCTGCAGGTCAGGCTTGGACCACTTCTGTGGATGAGGCAAACGAACAGGCAGCACATCTTCACTTCGAGTCGCTGCTTTTTTTGCCAGTGTCGCGCACGGAGATCACGTAGCGACATTGCTGACTGAGGCTCGCTTGCTTGGATCTGAGGCAGGCAGTGATAGCGGTGCGATCTGGTATGTGGCTGCTACAAAGGCGGAACACGTCCTCCATGCAAGCCTCTTTCTCCTCTGCGGTCGGCGCTTGATCGCGCGCGTTGACCAGCCTGGGTATTAGAGCTGTCATTGCGACGGCAAGAGCGACGGCGCAGTAGTAGAGTGTGAGGCGCGAAGGCAGCTGAGTTCGTTGATTTTGAGTCATGATATCCCTTTAGGTCGGTCGGGCAGCGGTATTGTTCTTCCTGCGCGAAGTGCCAACATGACCTGTCAACCGCGAAACAAGCTGGAACTGCTTAAGTGCTGTGCCGGCAAGCTCGTCCTTTCACTTTTGCGGTCTGACTGTACGGTGCTGGTCATCTGTCCGGCACGACGAAACGACACCTGCCCTAGTGGTGGAGCTCCGCGAAGAGGGGATGCACTGGCGGGTGAGCTGGCCAAACAAGTGATCATTTCGGAGCTTCCGGTGATTGTGCGGTTGTGCATGCTTGGATGTTGCGAGGCATTGCTTGGGCGTGACATGTGCTTAGGTACTCTGGCTGAGCCTATCCGCCAGGCGACTATTGACGCGGTAGCCGGCGGGAAGGGCACGTGCCAACTATCGCGAGGCAGAGAGATCGGGCAAAAGCCAGGTGCGCTCAAGCCACGGTTGATGATGCATTCGATCGTTCAGAGCGAACCATGATGGCGCGGGCCGAGACTGTGTTTGGTGTAGTCGCGCCCGTGTTCGTTGGGTGGGGTATCTGAGGCGGAGCCTCCGTCTTGCGTCCGTTCCGGCGAGGCTACGGTGATGGAAGCGCCTGCCGTGCAGATCTCGAAACGCGCGATTTCGTCCAGCCGCGACAGGAACAGCTCCGACGAAGCGCGGACAACGATGCGCCTGGAAGATCTTATCGTCCTGATCGAGTCGCGCCAGGTGAGTTTAGATGTTTCAAACATTCGCAATTCTCATGACGTGTCCGGACCGCTGGATTGTCGGACGTGGTTCCCACTTGTCCAGGATCGTACAATCTAACGCTAGGTCCGATTCAAGCCCCTCGTGCATCCCATCGTCTGAGGATGTCGGGGCTGTGCATTCTTCGTACGAGCCTCGGCTGCAAGGCGCACTTTGGTGTTTCAGAATAGCAGCTGTGCATGGCGACTGCCCGCTTCGGCAACCGAGGCCACGAGCGTCGCTGTTACGTGATTATACGGAGCGCCGGTGTCGCATTTCTTTGATCTGCCAATTGCATGCTCTCGGCATGAATCCGAAAAGTAAACTCTACCAGCCCGACCACTGGCGAGGCCGTGCGGAAGCAACGCGAAAGAAAGCGGAAGCGCTCGCTGACGGAAAAGCCAAAGACAGGCTGCTTAAAATTGCCGTGGAATACGACAAGCTGGCTCGGCGTGCCCACGTGTGGCGGATGCACAAAAACGAGGACGATACGTGGCCTGAGGAAGAGCTGTAAAGCGTCCCTGCGGATCATCAAAAGGCCCCCAGCCCGTTGATCGCTACCCGACCTAATGGTCCGCGCAAAATGTCGCTCAGCTGCAAGTCAGTGCCTGGAAGGGACGTTGAGGGGCACCGTGGGCCAAGGCATCCTGACGGTCCTGTGGCGCGCTCCTGATCGCGACACGTAGGTGAAGGCGGAGCAGGCCGCCTGCCCAACGCTCCTTCAAGTCTACTTGTTTAGTCAGCTTCTCGAAAGCTAATTCTCATATGACGAAAAATGCGGGATCCAGACGAGTCAATGCGTCGCAGTTAAAGCGGAAGCCCGGATGACATCCGCGCGGGGACATGTTGAGCTGTTACAGGTCAGTGTTTTGCACTTCGTCGCGGCTGCAATGGCATATCAGTTTGGCAAATTCGAGAGTTCTGCGGCATCGGTCAATATTTACTTTGCGCTGGTCGGAGGGACGGATTTCCAGGTAGTCGCGCGAAGTGTGTCACTGGAACCAAGTCTGTGAAGAGGTCTCCACGTCCGATTGATGGTGCGCATACGGTGCGGCCGCGGCATGCGAGAGGTGTCGGTAAGCTCCTCGCGCCTTTGGCATCCGCGAGATTATTTCAGAAGAGCGCTGCGATGATCCAGTAGATACCGGCCCAAAGCAGCGCATTTATGAGGAGTGCAGCCAGCAGCCAAAGGTTCCACCTCCTTTGCACCTGCCGGGAGCGACAATCGGCGCCGTAATGCTTGATCGGTTGTTGCTTTGGTGCGCGCCAATGCGTCATTTCATCAGACGTCGCGCTGGTCCACGGAAAAATGCCGGGTTTTGCATGCCTCGTACTACTCATAAGTTCGCGGTCCTCTTTCATAAGGAGAGTGTCAGAATCGTTTGTCTGAGCGCGGCGAGCATCCGGCCGATGGTATGCTCGTCGTATCGTCGGTGCATTTAAGGTCGGCGTTCCGTTGCCACAGCAATCTACATGCCACGACGGAGAAGTGTCGGCACCGCTTTGATGTAAGCAAAAACGCCTCTGTCGGGCGTTGGCGACACGGAACCGCTGTCCAAGGTCGGATTCGCGACGTCCATGTCTGAAAGACAACACCCGCATTAGCAGCAAAAGCGTGAGCGCTTCGCGAGCGTCATACCGTGAGAAATGCGTAAGAGCTGTATCGTAGTAGCGCGGGAAGGCGGCCGACGGTCGCACTCATAGAGATCGATTAATCATTGTTTCTGACCATCACCTTACGAGGAGACACCGAGATGGCAGGCGATCCGCTGGATGCTATCAGCTCGAAAACAGTTCGTGCTCGGCGTCAGCGGCTCTGGTGCAGGCCCGTTTGATTTGGTCCCGTACAATTCAATCGAGCTTACGTAGATGGCGCATTGGCACCGTTCAGACTCGACCGAAAGCTGCGAATGGTCAAGTACTACGATCTCACCAAGCAGTAAGATCGCCGCGAAGCATCAACTGGTGCCAGCAGTGGTTTTGCGAGTCATCATAGAATGTGGATGTCAAACGCCACCATAGGGAGCATGCCATGATGCCGACCAATTCATTGAAGAGGAGGTGACGGCCAAGAGCCGACAAGTTCTTGTGAAGAAGGTCACCATGAAACATGAATGGGCGCTAACGCTTGCTTGAAGTGGGCAAGAGCGATGGCGGACATTGCTGTTGCTGATGCGCGATCTGTTCGGCGACGTGCGACCAATACTGGCTGGCATCGATAAGTAAGATGATTCGCATGAGAGGGGCTTGATGGCACAGCTGCCTTACGAGCGGGAAGGTGCAATCGGCGGACTGATTCGCCATCGCGCAGATCGTGTTATCGCGCATGCTCAGGCAATCAGTGGCCCTTGAGAGCGACCTTCGCCCACAATGCGAGTGTTAGAAGACTATAACAGGAGAACGAGTGATGATGAACATCTGCGGCTTTCTCAGATGGTGCGCTGAAAAGGGGTATAGGAGCGCTGGGCCGAGGATCGAGCCGGTTGACGAGTTGCGAGACAACGTCATCTGCGTCGAGTTCAAGGCCATCCGAGAGGCAAAGGAGCGGGCGTGCGGGCGCAGATGATAGAGAAGCTGGAGGCCGGCCGCGTGCAACACGGCCGGTTCGCTACCGTTCCGGGATCAGGCCCTTGCGGCGTGTTCCTCGTGCAGGGGCCTTGCGGGTGTGAACTAAAGATAAGTGGATTCGTCCGTCCTGGCTGGGAGCATGTCGCTGTCTCGACGCCGCGGCGCTGTCCGAATTGGGACGAGATGTGCTTTGTCAAAGACCTGTTCTGGGATGAAGAGGAGTGTGTCATGCAATTGCATCCGCCACATTCGCAGTATGTGAATAACAGCCGATATTGCCTGCACCTGTGGAGACCCACTCATCGCGGCATCCCAATGCCGCCGCCGAGCTTTGTGGGCATCGTTGGGCTAGGGCCATCAGAAGCCGCAAAGTTGTTCGCCCAGATGAGCGCGACAGCATGATGAGCTGAGTTAAAAGGACATCTGAGCGGAAGATGAGGCCGAGCGGGTGCAGAAGCACCGGTTCGGCGCCGCCGGAACGCGGCGTCGCAAGCGGATATAGTCGCCGATCGCCTGTTGCACTGTGCAGGGGTGCTGAGCCTGAAATCGCTGTTTTCAAAGGAGCTGCTGATGGTGCACTGATCCGGTTCAAGAGATGTCTCGTATGCGCTTGGGACCAATTATTATCGAAGGAACGAATTGGAGTTCGGGTCTTGGTGGCATTCAAACCAGTGTTTGCAGTACCGTGCTGAACGCCGGTTCGGCAGCAACAACGACGTCTCACCGGGCAGACGACTTGTCACGAGTCAATCACTGGACGATCCGACGAAGCGAAAAGCATGTGCCGACCGAATGGCATAACGCGAAATGCTGAGACCGAAGCCAAAGCGAAGGCCGAATTCAGTTTGACGAAGGCGCTGTCCAGGCGCCGCCTACGCCACGAGCCGGGGTCCGGTCACCCTGACGGCATGCGGAATTGCTCAAGCTAGGCCTACCGGTCGCTCTGCAAGAGCCGGTAGCTCGTCGGCACTACTCCTCATCTGAAGCGGGGCTGATGAGCAGAGACGGTCGAGTCGCCAAATAGCCAACTCGGGCGGTAGCTTCTCCAAGCCTATTTGGTTGTCAGCTCGTCGTCAGCTTGCCGCAATAGCATTCGCAGGCAGGGCGTAAGCAGCCCGCCCTCGCTCTGAGGAAACGTACGCTGAAGAGGCAGGCGAGCCGCCATGTATAATCGAGTTAGTGGTCAATCCACACGCCCTAATCAAACTAACGAACCGCGTCAGCCGGCAGACAGCAGCGAATTTGCGCAAACACTGATGGATCTCGCTCGACGGGAGAGCTCGTCACCTGGGGAATTGCCCGACAAAATGGGGCTCTGCTGCAGCAGGCCACATACCTCCGATGCAAACATTTACAGTCCAAGCACCTCAGATTCCAGCATAACCTCTTTGTCCTCCAGCTCAAGTCCATCCTCTCCAGCGAGGCCTATCCCTCCTCTGTTCGGTTACAGGACTGCTGAATTGTCCGAGGCCAATGTCAACGGCATCTGCGTTGGATTGGCAGCGGAGTGGATCCGCAATCTCCCAAGCAGTCCTTCATCCCGGATGAGGGCGCTCCGCCCGGGTACTGAAACTCACAGCTCAGCCGCAGTGCTGCAGCAGCGGTATGAACGCCTCAAGTCGGCGGAAAGTTCTCACAATCCTCAGGCAAGAAGCACGATGTTACGCGAAGCTGGCCTAGAGCCGTCCGCCGAGCAAAAGCGATATAGGTTTGGTACATCTTCGCGCATTGACCAGATCGTGAGCGAGGTCACCCACGATCCATCGATCTATTTGGTCAGCTTGCGATTCGCCGAAGGTGACGCCCACATGATCGCAACGTCTACATCGAACGGAATGACGACCCTCTTTGATCCTAACTATGGAGAGTTTACAGTTCGGTCAGATCAGATGGGTGATTTGTTCAAAAGTCTTGCCGACCGCTACCGCAACCCGCCGAACGGACTTGATATATCGATGGTCGTCACACAGAGGATGACGTGAGTGTTGCGGAGGTTCCAAAACGGGCCTTGCCGATCCCACGCGCGGATGCTTTCGCGATTAATGCCGGACAGCCGCGTCGCGTCCGACAGTGCAACACCACGGCACGGAAGACGGATTGTGGCACCCTGAACGTGCGCCCGACGTGGTAGCGGAGCTCACCGGCGCCCTTCGGACGTTGGAGGGGCACGCTCGACGGAAGCTCTCTGGAAGTAGTGCAGCGAGGGGGAGAATATTCAGAGAGAGGCTGGCCGGTCACTCGGGTTCATGAGCTCGTGCCCTCGCGCGTCAAAGACTGAATGGGCTTCGCTTGCACTGAAGCAGGACCGTTGGCCCGTTAGAGCTTGCATGAAAGCTGGTTAAGCTCCTCGCGTGGGGTTCGGCGCTTTTCGTCCTTACGCTCAGGGCCAAGGGCAAGCATCACGGATCCAACACAGGCGGCACAAGCTGTATTTCGTCGGCTTCGGAATCGTCGCCGGCCACTTCTCTACTGAACTCGCCAGCCAGACAGCTGCCGTGGACGACAATGCATGCCGTCGCACCAGCGCACGACCGAGTCGACGTTCGCCACGAGCTCCGCAACAATCCGCGCCTTGTCCTCGTCGCTGCACTTCCGCTGACGTTCAGCTCTGGAGAAGACCTCAGCCCCGGAACCGACGCAGGTTCGTTCCAAGCCTGACGGTCAAACTTTGCATCGAGCTGGGCTAGAAGGTCATTTGACACTTCCCGAACAATGCCAGGTGACATGCGACCCGGAGCCCTCTCCGCGGAATGCGCGCAAGCTGGCTATTAGCTTGATCTGGAAGACGTCGCCCCGTGGTTTAGATATGATTCCAGTCTCACACCGGAAGCAGCGCGGGCGCGACTCGGCGCTGGTCGGGCTGGATGGATCAGACGCTGTCCCTGCCACGCCCGCACTGGTTGAAGTTAGCAGAAACGTGACTCGGCGCCCAAAAGCCCCACGCATACACGGAGCAAGCGCTGTCCCTACCACGCGCCGCTAACTTCAACGGCATTGTACACGGACTAGCTTTCCGAAAGCTGACGAACCCGACGCGATCTATAAAACGAAAGCGGCCGGTGTGGGTGGGTCGATGCTCCTGTCTGGAACCCACGCGTCTGTCCAGCGGACGTCCGACTTAAGGGTATGGTCAAGCATAGACACAAGCCGATCTCTTCAAAGAGGTCGTGAAACTCGCATGTGCCATGTGTCGCAGAAAGTGTCATCAGAAGCCCATCGATGTTTGCAAGGCGCGGCTCCGCGACATCATTCACGAAAGACGATCCATTATCTCTGCGACTTCGACGACAGCTGGGCCCATCCGATCAAGCGCGAAAAGTGATCCGACAACAGGCGAACGAACGGCCTTCCACTCTTACTCGATGCCGCCGGATGTCGGCGGTGTGCCGGACTATGTCGGAATACCTCGATGTCATAGGTGACCCCTCTCGTCCCGAGCACGGACATATGCGTCCGTGCGGCCCAGAGAGATTCGATCGCCGCTTCATCGACCGGATAGCGCTCGAGGCCGCTGTCTCCGCATTGTCCGGAAAATGGAAGGCGCATCAGCGCTTCACGCGGGCCAAAATAGCCGTGAACGGCCAGTCAAAACGGGATCCGATCTACGCTTGCCTTTCACGGACCCCTCTTTCTCGACATTGTGGTCGGGTGTCACGTAGATGATACGATGCGATCGTGTCCCATGTCATAGTGCAACGGGCGGCGGGTCACGGCGTCCAGCGGCTGGAGCCGGGAGGTCAGTTGGCGATCGCCGGTAGGCTTGATGGTGGGATCATCGCTCAACGTTGCGATGGCTTCCAGCGTCATGTAATGGGCGCGCTGGACGGCCCATTCGTGGTTCTGATCGGGCAGGAATTGCACCGATGAGGCGGACGATGGCGTCCTCGTTGGGGAAGATGCCGACCACCTCGGTCCGCCGATTGATCTCGCCGTTGAGTCTTCGGCTTTCCGGAGTTGCATAGTCGCGCGCGGGACCACCAGGTGGAAAGAGGTCCGGCATCCGCTAGTTCTCAGACATACTGCACTAGCTTAAGGTAATCGTCAGTGAGAACAGGTGAGCGAATAGAACAAGCCGCGTCTTGAAGGAAGGTGGTCAGAGTCCGACTGGCCCGATTGCGGACTTCGACAGATTGCCGTGCCGGCGCGCGAGTACGGAGAGTTGCTAGCTCGGAACTGACCAGGTCAGCCGCTGCTGCGGCGCAATCTGAGATAGAGAAGCAACCAGCAGACATGACAGCTTTTGCCAAGCCCAATGTGGTGAGCCAACCCGCATAGATCAGCACGGCACCGTCTGTCTCATGGAGCCCAGAGAGTTCCTCAACTGCAGCAGCATGGACTGAAGCCGCACCAACTGACCGAAACAGATCGGCTATTTCATCACGGGTGGCTTTAGAGAGGAGGCAGCGGCCGAGGTGTGATAAGAGCGCCTCAGTCGGACCTTCGAAGATGCGGAGGATGCGAGCGTCTCGATAGATTTTAGCTAAAGGCGTTCCCTCATCGTAACCACGGCCACCTAACAGCTGGACGCATTGATCAGCGACAAGACCGCACCATTCCGAGGACAAAACCTTCGTTGCCGACGCAAGGTGGACGTTGGGCGCGCCCTGCGCTGAAACAAGTCGGCAGGATGCTGCCAGCATCGCCTTCACGACCTCCCGCCGCAGCACCATCTGCCCAAATAACTGCTCGATGTAGCTGTTCTCGATCATACGCAGTTTACCGAGTCGACGATGGCTTGCATAAGAGGCTGCGAGCTGGATAGCGCGCTCAAGCGCTCCAAGACCCATAGCAGCCACACCGATGCGGCCGCGGTTCATACTAGATGACGCCGCGCCCCAGCCGTCTTGATCGCGAGAGAGCACGTAAGCACGCGGCACCTCGACATCCTGAAACTCCAGAGTATTCTGAATAATGCCACGTAGACCGAGTGTGCGATGCTCGTGCGTGACCTTTAGCCCTGGAGCCTGCCTGTCAACGAGTACACCAACGAGCCGACCTTTCGCATCGGGACCAGACGCGCGAGCAAAGCAAACGATCCAGCGAGCCCAGTCAGCGAGGCCGATCCAGATCTTGCGGCCAGAGATCCGAACTTTATCTTCGCGCATGAGAGCCGAAGCTTCTATATGCCTCGGGGCAGAGCCAGCTCCAGGCTCGGTCAAAGCGAAAGCGCAGAGATCGCCGCGTGTTGCACCCCGAATGATATGCTTTTGTTCGGGGATGTGCGGTGCCGCTTCGATGCAGGGCAAGGCTAGGAAGTTATGGATGACGAGGGTGGAGGCAGCGGAGACGTCGAAGGATGCAGTGGCGGAGATGAGGTCGATGGCCTCTTGCAAGGAAAGAGCTAATCCGCCGTGCTCTCCTGGTGTGGTGAGCCCGAACAGTCCATGCCTTGCCAAGATGCTGTGTAGGGTTGGAGGGAATGCTCGGCGGTCATCAGCGTCTGCGAAATTCAGCTGACTGAGGTCAGCGATCAAACTGGAGAAAAGTGCAGCTGCACGGCCCTCAGCTGTGCGTTCCTGCGCCTCACCGAATTGGGCGTTAACCTGAGTATACATAGCCATAAGGCCCATAATGATCCCGGCCCCGCTTCGGGCCAATTCATCCGCGTGGCTAGCTTGGCTACACATTGGTATAGTGTGGATGCAAGCGCAGTATAAGCACGTTGTCGGGGACGGGGGTTTATTGCGCCTACCGCTTCCCGGCCGATCTCAGCGCCGATCAGTTCCTCAGCCATGCAGACGCCCAGGAAACGTGGGGATTTGGCGCAAATTCTACAACAAAGAATGCTCCCGGAGGGCAATCGGCAATAGATCGCCGATTTTGCTGCGAACTCACGTGGCGCAACCAGCCCGCCAAAGTGTTCAGAGTCGTAAAACTCTACTTCTGGGTAGTCCAAAGTTTCGGTCCCGCTGCATCCTCAAAAGTCATTCCCCGTGATTTGCCTGGCCGTATGCTCAACAGCCTCAATTGCGCAACCTGCTGACACACACTCTCTCTAAAACAGATATCATGGTAGGACCCTGCGGCGGAGTTCAGGGCCCAGTAGGCGAAGCGGAGCCCATCCGCGAGGACAAAAATGAAGCGCACGCTAAATCATGGCACTTCCACGGGACATCTTGTGGCTCTTGACAATGAGCACTTCTCCTGAGGGGTTTCAAACAAGCGCTCTCGCCATGAGATGTAAGTGCGAAACTGCAGGAAAGGTATTTGGGCGCTTGGGACCACGCGTCAGGACAGGAAAGTAGGCAAGAAGGTCGAAAACGGGTAGGCGGCGCCGGATAAGCGCCAGACGAAGGGTTCAAACACTCAGCAGAGGTAGGTTCGTGAGACTGAAATAGCGACAGGCCCACTTCCATCGCAGTGCTGGACCCGTTTAACGTCGACCGAGGCCATTTCCCCGCCGAAGGAAAAGTCACAAGCAAATTAAGTCTGGGCCCTACCGCCGTTCATACGGATAGGCGGATGGGTTGGGCCTTTGGCGCGGCTTGCAAGGGCTACGTTGCAAGCTCGCCCGAGCAAAACCCTGGCATTCGTGCCAGGGTTTTTGATGTCATCGATACTTTGAGAGAGTGGATCAGAAGTCCATACCGCCCATGCCGGCGCCTGGAGGCATTGCTGGACCAGCCCCGGCCTTCTTCGGCAGCTCGGCAACCATCGCTTCCGTCGTAATCAGCAGCGCCGCCACCGAGGAGGCGTTCTGGACTGCGATGCGCACGACCTTGGTCGGGTCAATGATGCCTTTGGAGACAAGGTTGCTATACTCGCCTGTCTGCGCATCGAAGCCATAAGAGTACTGCTCGTTGTCGAGGACTTTGCCGACCACGATCGAACCGTCTTCACCGGCGTTGATCGCGATCTGGCGGGCCGGCCAGGACAGCGCCTTGCGGACGATCTCGACGCCGGTCTTCTGGTCGTCGTTCTTGGTGCGCAGGCCCTTGAGCTGCTCGGAAGCCCGGAGCAGGGCGACGCCGCCGCCCGGCAGGATGCCTTCCTCGACTGCCGCGCGGGTCGCGTGCATCGCGTCATCAACGCGATCCTTGCGCTCCTTTACCTCGACCTCGGTCGCGCCGCCGACGCGGATCACCGCGACGCCGCCCGCGAGCTTGGCGAGACGCTCCTGGAGCTTCTCACGGTCGTATTCCGAGGTGGTCTCCTCGATCTGCGCCTTGATCTGGGCCACGCGCGCCTCGATGTCGGCCTTCTTGCCGGCGCCGTTGACGATCGTGGTGTTCTCCTTGTCGATCGTCACCTTCTTGGCGCGACCGAGCATGTTGAGCGTGACGTTCTCGAGCTTGATGCCGAGATCTTCCGAGATCGCCTGGCCGCCGGTCAGGATCGCGATGTCCTGGAGCATGGCCTTGCGGCGATCGCCGAAGCCCGGAGCCTTGACGGCCGCGACCTTCAGACCACCACGGAGACGGTTCACCACAAGCGTGGCCAAGGCCTCGCCTTCGACGTCCTCGGCGACGATGACCAGCGGCTTGCCACTCTGCACCACGGCCTCGAGCAGCGGCAGCAGCTCGTTCAGCGAGGAGAGCTTCTTCTCGTATATCAGGATGTAAGGGTCCTCCATTTCAACCCGCATCTTGTCGGCGTTGGTGACGAAGTAGGGCGAGATGTAGCCGCGGTCGAACTGCATGCCCTCGACGACGTCGAGCTCGGTCTCCAGCGACTTGGCCTCTTCGACCGTGATCACGCCTTCGTTGCCGATCTTCTTCACGGCGTCGGCGAGGAACTTGCCGATCTCCTGGTCGCCGTTGGCCGAAATGGTGCCGACCTGGGCGATCTCCTCGTTCGAGGTGACCTTCTTGGAGTTCTTCTGCAGGTCCGCAACGACGGCCTCGACCGCGAGGTCGATACCGCGCTTGAGGTCCATCGGGTTCATGCCGGCGGCAACCGACTTGGCGCCCTCGCGGACAATCGCGGCGGCCAGGACGGTCGCGGTGGTGGTGCCGTCGCCGGCAGCATCCGCCGCCTTCGAAGCCACCTCGCGCACCATTTGGGCGCCCATGTTCTCGAACTTGTCGTCGAGTTCGATGTCCTTGGCGACGGCAACGCCGTCCTTGGTGATGCGAGGCGCGCCGAACGACTTGTCGAGCACTACGTTGCGGCCCTTCGGACCGAGCGTGACCTGCACGGCATTGGCGAGGATGTCGACGCCGCGCAGCATGCGGTCCCGCGCGTCTACTCCGAATTTGACTTCTTTGGCTGACATAAAGAATTCCTCAGTTCTTATTTTCTCTTCCTTCAGCGCGCCCGCCGGGCGCTCGTCAGGGGGTGGGCTGTGCGAGCGCTGGGTTAGGCGGCTTTCTTCGTGGAAAACACATCGGTGAGAACGCCCATCACGTCGCTCTCCTTCATGATCAGCAGGTCCTGGCCGTCGATTTTGACCTCGGTGCCGGACCACTTGCCGAACAGCACGCGGTCGCCGACCTCGATGTCGATCGGAATCAGCTTGCCGGTCTCATCGCGGCCGCCCGGGCCGATTGCAATGACTTCGCCCTGCGAAGGCTTTTCCTTGGCTGTGTCGGGAATGATAATGCCGCCAGCGGTCTTCTCATCGGCGTCGATGCGCTTGACCACGACGCGGTCGTGAAGCGGACGGAAATTCATACAAGTCTCCTGAGCGTCTGAACAAGTTGGAGATAGTCACATTGTGACGAGCCCAATTACAGCAAGAGTCAGGCCAAAAATGAGCTGAACGATCATGCCTGCAGTTCTGCTGAATCGCTGCCTGGTCTGCGCGTGTCTTTGTCCGGAAGCAAACGCCCTCAGGTACACAGTCCGCCAAGCTGTTGCGAAAATGACATTGCGTTTCGTCGGAACACCCGGTTGATCCCAGGGTTCCTCAACTTGGCGGCCCTTACACCGATCGAAGCGCCGGCGTATTTCGACGGCGGCGGCCTGGCTGCACATAATTGGTTCGTCTTACAGCAGCATCTAGGAGCCGGGGAAACGTGCGGCGCACAAGATTCATCGAAGGGCGGGTTCGAACAATATGAGATCCTCGCGCATAATAACGATTATGCCAACTATCTTGAGCGCGGGACCTTCAAGAATTGATCTGGACCGAGCTCGATAAGGTCATTGCACGCTGGTACGAACCCAGCAGAGGCCCGCCATGGCAGTCGCTGCACCTGTCGGTCCGAGAGGTTTCCCTTTTTATGTCGATGGCATCCAAATAGCCGTCATGGATCAAGGGGACTGAGGGGCATATGAATAATATACGTTGATATACGTTGTGCCGGCGCATCTGGCGTGTGATTGCAGCTTCGAAGCTCGAAATTCACGCGATCTCCGCGCCCAATGGGAAAAGCACCTGTGTCCTCTGTAGAAGTCCACCAGTACATCGTCTCACTTCTTCAGAAGCCGAATCCAGTCATCCTGGATATCGGCTGCAATGACGGGACCGATACGCAACAGTTTCTCAACCTCTGCCCGCAAGCTCAGCTCTACTGCTTTGAGCCGGACCCCAGAGCGATCGCGCGCTTCAAGAAAAAGCTGGGCTCGTCCCTCAATAAGGTGAAGCTGCTTGAAATCGCGATCAGTGATCGAAACGGGATGATCGACTTCCATCCAAGCAATGCAGATGGTGACGCGAAGGAATGGGACCTCTCCGGCTCAATACGCCGCCCAAAGAATCATCTCACTGAGTATGATTGGGTCCGATTCGATCGCCCTGTCTCGGTTGAAACGCGGCGGCTGGATGACTGGTGCGGCGAGGCGGAGCTGAACACGGTCGATTTCATCTGGATGGATGTCCAGGGAGCCGAAGCCGATGTTATTGCCGGCGGCATGCGGACCTTGAGCAACACGCGCTTCATCTACACGGAATATAGCGACCGTGAGCTCTACGAAGGGCAGTTGTCCCTGCAAGCCATTCTGGACTTGCTACCATCATTCGAAGTGGCGGCCCATTATCCGCGCACAGTGGAAGGTGATGTATTGCTCAAAAATACGCGCTTCTAGTGGCTGCTCGTATCGAGCGCCTCATTCATTGCTGGGAGACCTGACCAGCGCGCTCCATGCCACCCAAAGCTGCACAATTGGCGTCATGAAGGCGAGGGGATGTCAGTAGCCGAGCGGGCACTCCGGTTTCCGGCTGCCATTGCAGACCACACGCATCACGTCGGCGTCGGGCGGGTGGTGGGTCTCTGACAATCATTTATTTGGCGAGCCGGCACGACCGAGGACTTTGCAGCCAGCAGGCCGAGCCGTTTCATATGTTTGAATCAACACTGCCAGCTGGGGCTCGAAGCGTGGAATCATCTGAACGGCAGCTGATGGTCTGAACCTCTGGTAAGCTGGTGCACTGCTTCGAAGCAACTGGTTCTCGTAGTTCCTTGTCTCAATCGGAAAGCGAGCTGAAGCATGTGTTTATGCCATATGAAGGTCGCCGTGAGGCGTCCAGCATAACTGCAGCAGCCGATTGTCCAGCAAAGCGTGCGGCGCAGGAGAAGGGGGCCGCGATCATCAGCGGCCGATCTCGTGCCGGATCGGATCAAGACCGCCATCGTAATCGCGGTTACTTGCTGCTCATGTGTCGCAAGCGGAGTTGATCATCGAATCTGCGAGCACGCTCGGCCCGTGCGGCTGCGGCGCGATGACGAAGATCGGCGAGGATGTCAGGAAACGCCTTGACGTAATGCTGGCGCAATGGCCGAAGATTCTCCTAGCCGCGCCGCCCGATCACCCGCAATTCCAGATCGGCCCGATCGGCGTCCGCGTCCAGCACGGCCCGAAACCGCCGCCATTGTAGCGGCCGCCGGCGGAAGCCGGGGCGGCCGAAATAGTGCCATTCGCCATCCCAACCGTGGTACTGATGAACCGGGTCAATATACCAGTGGCGCCGGTCGGCGCGCGAGAGCCGGCGCATCGCGTCCTTATGCCCGTAGAGCGGAATGCTGTTGCTGAGCGGCTGGCGATAGCCGGGCAGGAAGCCGTAACCTTGCCAGACCGGCTTGGGCCGCTTTTGGATTGGCGCAGCGTTCGCGACGACCGACAGCAGCGACAGGATGATAGTAGCAGTTAGACACACAAGGCGCGCGACATGGATCGACAATAGTCGGTCTGTTGCGCGGAGGCTATTCAAATTTGGGTGCAGAGTCCTGCGCAATCTTGCGCAGAATTGTTCTCTCAGCTGATCACGCCCTTCCTGATCAGAAAGCACGCATATCCGGTGCTGTCACCCACCTGCACCGCGCCAGCCCTAAGCCTTAGCGCGAGAAGATCCGGACATGAGAGTTTGCTGCGACTGATGGGGCGACCGACCCAGCGCTCGATCTCGGTCTGCACCGTGCGTGCGTCCGGGCACACGGTCGAGATCGTCGACCGGCATCATCACGCGCGCGGATCGGCGAAATCTCAAGCGGGTAGAAGGTTAGGATGGCGTGGACAGTCTTCTCCATACTCATGCCCGGGAGCTGGATCAGGCGCTCCGAGCAGAGTCGTGGGTGCCCGGGCCGCGAGGGTGGTCGCCATGGCCCATGGAGGCGAGCAGCCAGAGCAGCTCGGGCACTAGGATCGGATCAATCGGCTTCAGGATGTGATGAACTATCCTCTCGATCATTCTGACGTTTGTCTCTGTCTCCCCAAGCTTCGCAATCATCAGATACCACGGGCCAGAACAGTCCAAACTGTCGTCGATCGGTGGCAAAAAAAAGCCCGGCCTCATTTCGATAGCCGGGCCGAAGTCAGTCGTCGACAGAGGGAGAACTGTCGACGGTTATTTGCGGCAAAACGTTCACCGCAAATTCTAATTACGAAAGGATTAATGACCGGAGAAATCTCGCGCCTTTTCCTTTCTATCAGACGATATTGACCGAATGCGGCTCAACGCTGGCTCGCACAAACCTTGAAGGGTGTATTGTCCGTTATCCTGAGGATCGTCGAGCCATGGTGATAAAGTGAGCGTTGCCGAACAGAGACGATCCGCAGCTGAATGGCGTCAATGTGTCGGCCGCAGAGCGCAGCAACCCAGCTTCCCCTGGGCTGGGACGAAGTACGTTATTTTTCGCATGCGAGCACTCGTTGCCCGTTCGCGCGATCCCGCACGCGAGGGCCCTCTGCTGCACACACAACGACCGCATTGGCATCATCGTCTCACCGATGGCAGGAAGCCGCCGTCCGCTCCGATTTTCGGGGCATCCTCGTCATCTATTTCTCATGGTACACCGTGACGTCGCGTGCGATTCAAGGCCTTTTAGCCTGACGATGCAGATGTTCTGGAGCGTGCTGGCGCGTGTCCGGAATGTGCGGGCCGGTTGATCTCCGGGCCGATAGCCGCGGTCGTATGAGGAAATGGGGCAAGTGCGGCGGGGAGGGGATGCTCTATGGAGATGCGGTGGTGTTTTTGAGAAGCGCCTGACCGCAAGGGTCTCTCTCTTTCTTGTCCTTTAAACAAGGCCGGCAGGCCGCCAAGTCCTTGCAACCGCAGGCCGCATCATATCGCAGGCTCTGCAATTCGTAGCTGCAGAGCGTGTGGGGACGTGGGTGAACCACTTCATGGAAAGCCCGGCTGTGCTGCACTTCCGAGCAGGAGTCGGCCGGCGCTCTGGAGCGTTCCCTCGTTTAGAGCTGCGTGTTGGGCAACCACGAAGCTGTCGCACATGGCGCGCGCCAGATTGCTGGTGGTATAGAGCGACGTACTTCCAGCGAGACCGCTCGCAATCCTACAGACCTCAGCGCTCTGCCGCGCGGCGTTCGTTGCGGCGAGTCGCATCAGCGTCGCCGTGCTCCGGTTTACCGCACCCTTGAGCGCTTCCTTCCACAGCTCCTCGGTGGCCTCATAGAAGAAGGAACGGGCGGAACGCAGCATGGCTTCGGCTCTGGCCATCTCCAGTTGGACATAGCCGCGCTCCGCCATCACGGGCGCTCCAGTGATCGAGGCGCGGCTTCCGGCCATGGCGACCACCTCGTCTAGCGCCGAGCGCGCAATACCGATGCCGACAATTGCATGCACCTGCGCAGCGAAAGCCACGGACGGATAACGATAGACCGGCCCGTCGAGTGTCGGCGGACCGCCGCGGATCAAGGTCCATTCCTCCGGCACAATGACATCGTTGACAACGACGTCGTGGCTGCCGGTGCCTTGCAGGCCGATGACGTCCCAATTGGGGCGGATTGTCACCTTCTCGGCCGGCATTACGGCTACGCGCACAAGGTCACCGGTCGAATCGTCTTCCACAGTGATGCCAACGCCTATCAGGTCCGCGCCCGGTGAGCCGCTGGCGAATGGCCATACGCCGTTCACGACAAATCCGTCGGTGCTTCGCCTGGCGGGCTGGAGTGGGAAAACCGCACCTGCCAACACCACATCAGGTCCATTCGCGTATACCTTGCGAAGCGTGTCGTCCGGAAGAGCAGCGAGGTAGCGAGCCCCATCGCCGAAGCTGGCGACCCAACCGGCGGAGCCGTCGGCTTCAGAAATGCGCTCGATCAGGCGACAAAAATCGGCCGGCGTTCGCTCCTCACCGCCGAATCGCCTGGCCGCCATAGCCCGATAGACGCCAACGCGCTTGAAGCCCTCGATGATCTCGTCGGGAATCTTCTGCGCTCGGGCGAACTCGTCTCGACGCGCGCGGATATCGACCAGTAGCGGCGACAGATTATCCCAGGTCGCAGCCATAGCGTCGGCTTCTGCAGTGATCTTCTCTGGTGGAGCGTTCATAAACTTTCCTCGGGTGTTGAGCCGGTCGACGGCGCGTGTCATTGATATGGACTGCCCGCGCATGGCGAAGCCGGCCGGATTGATACCCAGCCGGAGGGATCGTCGAAACTGTCGCAGTTGATAATCGGCTGTGATGCGATTGCAGGCGGTTGCCAGTCCAAACCGCACCCCGAGCGGATTGGCTCAAAGAAAAGGTGTTGAGGGCCAGGAAGGCTGATCGAGATGTGGCCTCGATGTTGCCATTGAGGCTGAACTGGCAAGGCAACCGATATGAGGCGGCGAGATCGATCCGCCTCTGCTGCACTATGTTTCGGACGGCTGATGGCAGCGCTCGTTTTGTCATGTCTTATCCAACGGACAGGTTGTCACAATTGGGGCTCGGCCGGCGCGAACCACGTTGTGAATACCTGACTTGGCGACCGGTACCCCAAGCCTGCGGCTCGTTTCCATATCCCCAGCAATCGACGTGCCACCAATCATGTCTGCCGGTCGTGGCTGAATCGAGCGAGATCACGTGACCCGTGCCGCGCCAGGAGGATGCTCGCGCCTCCCGTGTCTGATACCAGGCACAAGAAGTCATCAACCGAACAAGGCGGGAGGAGAACGACTGAAGTGGACCTCGGCCGCGGACCAGTCGGGCTCGGCTTGCCTGCTGGAGTTTCAGCCCCGCTGCGATCTCCTGAGACTACCAACAGCGCAATTTACCGTGGTCGCGGAGCCTGAGCGGCAGCAACGCCTGATCAGTCTGGTCGACGATGCGTTGGTTGAAGAGACTATGGACGACGTGCGATGACCGCGCGAGTCGCGATCATCAAGCTGATGTCCGCATTGGAAAAACGCACTTCAAAGGTGCACGCCGGCCGCGAAGATGCTCCTTTCCGATGCGCCACTTCGGAACTTCCAATGACAAGACCCGCCTGCGCAGAGCCACGAGTGCCTTTTAGATGGCACGTCAACGCGTCTGTCGATAGTTGACCGTCAGGCTTCACGAACTCCGGCGCGGGCATAAAAGATTGTTCTCCGCTCGAGCCGATGGTCGCCATCGTCGTGCGCGCGACAAGTTTCTGTTTATG
This sequence comes from Bradyrhizobium sp. JHI2711, assembly GCF_056156565.1. Taxonomy (NCBI): domain Bacteria; kingdom Pseudomonadati; phylum Pseudomonadota; class Alphaproteobacteria; order Hyphomicrobiales; family Nitrobacteraceae; genus Bradyrhizobium; species Bradyrhizobium sp. JHI2711. The sequence continues at coordinate 2,554,478 of NZ_JBPZPT010000001.1, read as the reverse complement.
CTGATCCAAGCTAGGCCCAAGACAGATGCAACAAGGCTGCTTTCCGACACTTGTGGTCTCCCAAATGGCTGATGCAGAGAGACGTCCGATGCCTACGCGAGTAGCTATTTTCTTTACGTCGGTCGGCTGGTTAGTCATGTCGGTCGTAATCCTGCTCTATTTGATCTTCGGCCCTGGCTGAGCCTGGTGATCATAAGCAGGACCATAGATGGCTTGCCGGATCGGGAGTGAGAGTCTGCCGGAATTGTCGCTTGTTCCGGGGGCCGAGAGCTCAGACCCTGCATGCCTCGCACCGCGATCTGCCGCTTGACCCCCCTCGGCCCGCCTCGCGCATTAAGGTGCAGGCTTGAATACTGTTGGCCGCGATATGAGTGTTTCTTGGTGCTGGCCTCGCGTTGCCAACATGAGCGCGTAGAACACAAGGAGGATTAAGAGGCCGCGCATAACATAAAGCTTCCCGAAGCTATAACAATTGTGGAGCTGATTGTACTCGGTGCAGTTGATGCAGCCGATGCACGAGCGAATTGCGCGGAACTCGATGAAGCCCTGTATCAGGCGGCAAACGACCAGCTGGCCGCGCGAAGGTGCCAGCGTCAGCTCAGCAATTCGACCCTGCCGGTGTCGAGCCGATATAGCCCCCCGACGACCTTCAGTCTGTTCTGCTCAACTGCCGCGTTGAGAATCGGCCCCGTCGATTTAAGTTTGTTGACATTATCGACTACATTTCGTCGGGTTGCTTCTGCGAACGTGTCACCTGTTTGCTGGCGAGATGCTGTTACTGCAGGCGCAAGCGCAGCGATGAGGGATGAAATGTGCCCCGGCGGCGGCTTATCGTCGTGGAGCGACTTGATCGTGGCGTCTATCGCACCGCAATGATCGTGGCCAAGTACCAGGATCAGCGGCGTATTCAGCACGGCGACCGCATATTCCATACTGGCGACCGTGTCATCGTTGGCGAAGTTGCCGGCGAGGCGGCAGACAAACAGATCACCGAGTCCGCTGCCGAAGACAAGTTCAGGCGCCACGCGAGAATCGGCGCAGCTCAGAACCGCGGCATATGGATTTTGCCCATCCACCAAAACAGAGCGCTCGCGCTTGAAATCGTCGCCTCGTGATACGCCATGGACATAACGATCGTTACCTTCCATCAGCCGCTTCAGGGCAGCATCCGGCGAGAGCAGGTTATTCGGCTTGGGCGGCGTTTTTGCTTCCTTCGCATCGACAATGTTGTTGTCAAGCCGCAGGCAAGCCGCCGAAACAGCGAACAGCAACAGCGAGCGGCGCGAAGGCGCGATCTTGGTCAGATAGGACATATTCGGATAATGGCCTGCATGCATGCATCTCACCTCATCGCGCGGCTTTGCGCCACCCGGTCGCTTCGGCTTCCGATTCGCTGCAGAGCCAGCGTTCACCGGGCTTCTTCGTCATGTCGATTTGTTCGTAACCGAATTGCCCGGGCAAGTGATAAAGTCGCTCGCCGTTGTGGCCCACGGTGCCTTTTATCAGACACTCTGACGAGGGCGGGTCCGATAGCAAAGCGGATCCGAGCAGGAGCTCCTGAGCGTCGATCGGAACCGAGCTCGCGCCGATGATGATCGTCCCCTTGTTGCGGCGACGCCAGTCCCAGGGCGCGATGAACGCCCCCGACCACAGCCCCGCATAGGCTTTGCTCGCCACAACCTCATAGATAACGTACGTATTGGCAGAAGGCGACGATAGTGCCCAGCCGGAGCGTACCATCCAGGCGTTCACGTCCTCGCCTTCGATGAAGCAACGGCCACGCGACCTGCCGTATTCATCAACTCCTGTGGTATGACAATCCCACGTTCGTCCGTTCGAATGCTTGATAAGCTCGTCGCGAGCAGCCACGCCGCAAGCCCATTTCCGGCCGTGGGCGTCGAGGCAAATCTGGTCAGTCTCAGGAGCGTCGATGCCTGAGAGCCGAAGCGTGGTTTTCTCGAGCTCGATCGTATTGCCGTCGAGGATGCGCGGAGGGCCGCTGAGCTTCGCCGCGCAGACCGGAGATGTGATGACAGCCAACAATGCGACCATCATTACGCGGTGTTTCATTCCGACAATAGCCTTTCGTCTTGATTCATGTTCACGTGCGATCCGGCGCCGCGTTCGACGCTTAAACGCACTATGTCCGTTATCGGGCCGCATCTTTCGACGTTTGCTTTATGAAAGCTTGGCCCTCATTTCCAAGCTACGACCTGACGCTGCGTGAGGTTCAAGCGATTTCTTCCGGTGTGCGTATCGCGGTATCCTTCGAGCCTCACCGGTCTCACTCAGTGGGCGCGCACAGCACCCTCTCTCGGCCTGAGGAGGAGATCCCCATCGCTCAGCCGCCAACTCGGCATGCGGGAGAAAGCCGAGCCTCGGAACGCTGTTTCTCACGCGATTGAAGAAGAAAAGCGCCTGTGAATTGTGACAGTCGAGTGGAAGTCAGGCGTGGAGGACAGCAACCTGGCTATGCTTTGTGCCAACCCCCATCGGCACACAGAAGGCTGCCGACGGTTTCGGCGAGAGCGATGACATTTTAAGTTCTTGCCACGGAAAGACCGACGTTCGAAAGAAATCTGGTCTCGCGTCCTATCAGAGATTTGGACGAAAGGCGCCACGGAGTCCAGCTCAACGCTCGCAGCGCAAGTGAATCGGTATCGTTTGCGCAAACCGCGGAAAACCAGGAGCTCTCTTGAGAGCCAGCCGGGATGGTCGGGTGGTGCCGCGGCCCCGTTCGGAGAAGGCCAGGATTTTTCATGACCCGGTCGGCGCGACTGGCGGCCGCTCTTTCGTTGTGCGCTTCCCCGTACTCACGTGTTGAGAGTTACCCAGCACGGCATGAGGGCATGCGTTTGCGCCGGGAAAATTTAAGGACAACCATGTGGAGCCGTGGCTACTTCGTATACGCACCGGCGAGGGGTAAGCCGCCCGCGTGTTCGGACGATCGCGAGTGCCGTCCTGATGCCATTCGGTGCGAGGCGTCAATCCACAAGGCCCATCGCGGCATCCGAGCAGGTAGCTCTGGTGTGGTATGGCCGACTCAAGCTACACATCATTCTGAGCCACCTCACTACCCAATGGAAATGAAATGGTTTCAGCCCCCCGGGAATTGCCCGTCTCTTCTTACGCGCTTGAAGTGGATGGCCGACTCAGAGCTGAATTCGCAACCAAAGACGGCGCCAGGGCAGGTGGAGCAGAACTAAAGAAGCGCTTTCCCATGCTTCAAATCCGGATCTACGATGCGCAGACGAATGCGTGCGAGGAAATCTAGCGGGCGACTCAGTCCGGTCTTCGATGCCTCGCGCACGGCTCCGGCTCCTCGTTGGGGGCACTCGAAGGACCGGTGGTCAAGCCGGGGCCGCTAACACTGCCCCATTACCCTATTAACCGGTTTCGTCGCAGCAGTCGATCCCGCGTGCCACCTCGGCCTCGGAATGGTCACGCTCTTGCGGGTGCCAGTCAGTCGCGCGATGCGCGGTTCGCACGCCGGATCGGGCTTGGGCCCGAGGCATCTGCAGGCCCAGTCCCGTGAAGAATGGCATGGAGAGCTGGTTCTCTCGCAAATGGTGTCCTTCCACTGCGTGGGGTGCGCCGAGGTCAAGCCGCCTCTCGCAAGGCGGCACGCGCCGCTGAGCTCGACTCCTCGCAGAAAGAATCGGAGGTAATCGTGCTGCCCCATTTTCTCGATGGCCGGCTGAAGGCCGCGGGAAAGCTCGCGACTGTTCAAGGTGTAAACACCGGAGAGTTTAGAGCTGATAGTCTTGCCGTTGCTCTGAGGCGTTCGGCCCTGCAGGAGCTACGGCGCGATCTTGCTCTGCGCGATCATTTACCGAGGCCTTTAGCTCCCTTCTAATCCTCCCGTTCCTTTGGCTCCATGCGAGCGAACCAGGAGCCAGGAGGAAAAGCCGCGATACGCTTGGCAAAGGAGGATTGCGGCTCCCAATCTTGTCCTTCGCTCTTCTCGAAAGTGATGACCCCGTTGTATGTAAAATAGCGGGGCCCTGGGATATTACAGTTCACCACAAGCAAAACGCGCCACAGATCACCTTTCTCGGTCGGCTTGTCATTCTGCTTCGGCAAGTAGTCCACTCCAACAGGATCAACGATAGTGCAGCTGCCCTGCCGCAGAAGATCACCGAGCCGACCTTGCATGGTCGTCACAAAGTTGAAGTTGGCCGGGTCATGCAGAAAGCCAAGATTTGCGTCCCTTTCGCCATCCTTGACTTCACTGGCGATCAACGAGAGCGCGAAGGCGCGCCAGCCCAATTCCATTGGCTTCGCATAGGTCGACGCAAGTTCAATCGTCCCGTCGAGCGCGACCTTCCAGGTGATAACGTACTCTTCGTCTGATTTATCATCCCGGTGCCTGGTCCAAGAAACAAAAACATATTCATTTTGGTCAAGTTCAGCGACGCCCCACATCCGAGGGACGAACTGTGCCACCTTCGAGACGTTGGAGATAACTTGTTCTATTGTCTCACCGTCTTGCGCTCGCCACGTTGACTTGACTCTTTCGACAAGGGGGCTGTCGTTAGCGCGAACAGTGTTGCTCGTCGCAGCCAGCCCGGCCAGGCAGATCAGGGATCGACCGAGCCAAAGCCATAGCGCGCGTCTTCCTGACGTTTTCTTCATAACCGTCGGCCTATCCGGTCTCATCCACACGTCATTCCAGAGCAGGCAACCTTCAACCTGTTATGCGCGAGCGCAAGAAGTTAGCGGCGACGCGACGGGGCGACCACTGGTTTTCCCGTGCGAGCAGGCGCTCCCCTCTATGTCACGCGCCGCTAACTTCACTGCCACCGACAGCCTCAATTTGCTGTGCTGGACATGCCCAGCAGGAGGACTGGGCAGGCAGAGGACGTGCATTCTTCGTGCCAGATAATAGACGGCAATTCGCACCGGTTTTGTGTCCTCTTTGTCGACTTTCCGACTGGCGCATGTCTCGATGTTTCCGTTCAACCTCTCCAGCACGGCTTATGCATCCCCGTCACGCACCGGATGTTCGACGGCACAGCGGAACGCCTCGGTGCCAAGTTCCTGATGAGAAGTGGCAGCACGTTTGCCGTCATTGAACCGTGTGGTTCGGTTATCGTTGCCGGAATGTGGGCTTTTGATCGCTGCCATGCCTTCGGGCACTTTCGGCCAAGGGGCCATGGCGCGTTTGGCGCTCCTTTCGCGACGTCCGGCGCTCCGGAAGTCGAGAACAGCCTCAGTCAGGCGCGCTTTGTACTCGATGGCGAACGACGGCAAGCCGATCTTCGCCGAGCATTTGGGGTGTGGCTGGCACCGCAAATCAAACGTGCTGCCCGGGTAAGTTGTAAGTTGCTGGCTTAGCCAGGTGTCTTGGCCTATTCAACACTGATCCTGTTGGTCGAGAAGGTGGCTGGATGGCGCGCGTGCTCGAAAAACCGCTGGGAAGCTGGGACTGGCGACAAATGCGTTCTGCTCGAGGCAGCGGCCCCGACCGCGCAAGCCGCATTTGTCCTTTCCACCGATCTGGCGTGCAACCCGCGGGCAACTGCGATGCTCATTGCGGTATCGCTGATTGGAGAGCACTGCTACATCATCTCAATGCTAGAGATGCACGGTCATTCGCGTAGCAGATGTCGCAGCATCAGCTTGAGACATGATCTGAGAGGTTGACGGAAGACTGCTCTTGCCGATAATCCAAGTCGTCGAGGTTCTCCGGTTTCCATTTGATCCGGAGCTAAGAGGGAAGCCGGTGAAAATGCCGGCGCTGCCCCCGCAACTGTGAGCGGCGAGCCGCTGTCCAACGACGTCACTGAAGCCTGCGCGGCTTCGGGAAGGCCGGACAGCAGCGATGACCTGCGAGCCAGGAGACCTGCCCCGACACTATATTCGTCCACGGGCGGGGTGTCCCGGTGGTGCGCCAAGCAGCCGTCGCACCGCGACTTCCCCTGCCTGCGTCCGCCATGGCCTTTGCCCCCAACATGGGTTAACGCTATGTCTCTTCTCTCCCTCCCTGTTGCCACGCTCGGAACGCCACGCATCGGTCCAAGGCGCGAGCTCAAAGTCGCTCTAGAAAGCTACTGGGCCGGAAAAAGCAGCGAACAGCAGCTGCTCGAGGACGCAGCTGGCCTGCGTGCCGCGAATTGGGCCCGTCAGAAATCTATCGGCGTCACGGTCATTCCATCGAACGATTTCTCGCTGTATGACCAGGTGCTCGACACAAGTGTCATGGTTGGCGCCATCCCGGAGATCTACGCCTCGAAAGCCGAATCCGTTTCGCTCAAGACATACTTCGCCATGGCCCGCGGTTCACAATGCGACGACCAGGAAGCGAGTTGCGGTCACGGACCGCGCGGATTTGGCGCACCCGCGCAGGAGATGACCAAGTGGTTCGACACCAACTATCACTATATGGTCCCCGAGTTTCACAGGGGACAGACTTTCAGGCTATGCTCTCGCAAGCCGATCGAGGAGTATGAGGAAGCCAAGGCCCTTGGCTTTCAGACCCGCCCCGTCCTGATCGGGCCGGTCACATTCCTAAAGCTCGGCAAGAGTCCCGATCCCACGTTCCAGCCACTCTCACTGCTGGATGAACTGATACCGCCCTATATCGAGGTTATGCAGGAATTGGCCAAACGTGGGGCAAATTGGGTTCAGTTCGACGAGCCCAGCCTAGTTCTTGATCTGGATGAGGGGACGCGAAAATCTTTGCGACATGCCTATGACCGGCTCGCCAAGGAGGGGCCGGCGATCAAGCTCATGGTTGCCAGCTATTTCGGCGACCTCGGCGACAATCTGGACACCGCCTTGAGCCTGCCAGTTGCCGGGCTGCACCTCGATCTGGTTCGAGCGCCACAGTTGTTGCACCAGATCATCGCTGGCGGCCGAAGTGATCTCGTCATGTCGCTCGGTGTCGTCGACGGTCGGAATGTATGGCGGTCGAATTTGTCGTCGCTGCGCCAGCGGCTCGAACCCGCGATTGCGAAGCTCGGCAAGGATCGTGTACAGATCGCCCCATCCTGCTCGCTGCTTCATGTGCCGGTCGATGTTGAACTCGAGACCGGCCTCGCTTCCGACGTCAAGAGCTGGCTTGCTTTCTCGGTCCAGAAGATGCGGGAGCTTGCGATCCTAGCGCGTGCACTCGCAGGCGACCAGAATGTTGCGTTAGCTCTTGCCGAGTCGGAAGGTGCCGCGACTGTCCGCCGGACTTCGCCGAAAATCCGTGATGCCAATGTCGCTGTCCGGATGAGAGCGATCGACCAGACCATGTGTCGGCGCGCGAGCCCATTTGCCCGTCGGGCCGAGATCCAAAGCAATCGATTCGGACTACCGGCTTTTCCTACCACGACGATCGGATCATTTCCGCAGACCACAGAGATCCGGAATGCCCGTGCGGCGCATGCGCGAGGTGCGATAAGCGACGAGCAATACGACAAGTTCCTCAAGGAGGAGACTGCGCGCGCCGTACGTTGGCAGGAGGACATCGGTCTTGACGTCCTCGTGCACGGCGAGTTTGAGCGCAATGACATGGTGCAGTACTTCGGCGAGCAACTCGCCGGCTTCGTATTTACCAAGAGCGGATGGGTGCAGTCCTACGGCTCGCGCTGCGTCAGGCCACCGATCCTGTTTGGCGATGTAGCACGGCCGAAGCCTATCACCGTGGACTGGTGGCGCTACGCGCAATCACTAACAAGGAAGCCGATGAAAGCGATGTTGACCGGACCGGTGACGATCTTGAACTGGTCCTTTGTTCGGGATGATATTCCCAGAAGCGAGGTCTGCCGCCAGATTGCGCTCGCGATCCGAGACGAAGTCCGCGATCTCGAGAATGCTGGTGCGACCATGATCCAGATCGACGAAGCTGCAGTCCGCGAAGGATTGCCGTTGCGTCGATCGGAGTGGGCGGCTTATCTCGACTGGGCCGTCGATTGCTTCCGCATCTGTTCATCGGGCGTCGCCGATCAAACGCAAATTCATACGCATATGTGCTACTCGGAGTTCAACGACATCATTGGTGCGATCGCTGCAATGGACGCGGATGTCATCTCGATCGAGACATCGCGCTCGAAAATGGAACTACTCGACGCGTTCAGGAACTACGAATATCCAAATCAGATCGGGCCGGGCGTGTACGACATCCACTCTCCACGCGTTCCCGAGACGAGCGAAATGAAGGAGCTGATGGTGTTGGCTCGGACGCGGCTGCAGGATTCGCAGCTCTGGATCAATCCAGACTGCGGCCTGAAGACGCGCAAATGGGAGGAGGTTCGGCCAGCGCTAGCGAACATGGTCACTGCCGCCCGCGAACTGCGCGCTGCATTCGATCCGCGAGGCCGTTGATCCGGGCTTCGGTCTCTTTTCGACAAAGCTGATCCGCTTGTGGTCATTTGCGCGGGAGCCTTAGGAACATAAAAAATGCCCCGCCCCGCTTAGCGGGCCGGGCGAAAGTCTGGGAGGAGCGAAGCTGACGCATTCGCGCGGACTTCCATCGGCGAAGCCGCCAGTTCGATCACGGCGAGGACATTCGCCGAAAATCTGAGCCGAGTTGAAGCACAAGATCAGCGTAGCTCAATTATGCCGTGGTATGCGACCGTATAGCCTGAGAGTTAGAATCTACACCAAGGTTTGTCGCTCATGAGCACGTCGGCACGATTACGACAGCAGCGAGGGGGCATGCCGGGCGGTCGCCGCAGGACAGCAAACTCGGTGCGCTTTCCTGCCTGGAGCCTTATGTTCGATCAGGGCGACGTAAGCCCGGCTCCATGGATCTCGCAAGCTTATCCAATGCATAAGCGGTTGCTAAATTTGAACCTTGCTTAAGGCAGTCCTTGGTCGACCGGTTCCACCCGATAGTCGGGTTTCGGCTTGGGCGCTGAGGAGCACCCTATCGGCACCGCGGCATCATCAAGCTCGTGACACCCTCCGCATGGTCCGCTCATAGATCTCAAACAGAGGTTTCTGGACCTGATTACGGAGTGTCGCCGATGCCTATGGCCGCTCCAAGGCCAATGGGAGGGCATGCTGCACGCCGCATACACGTATGTAGGATCGCGTGAAGCGGTCACGCGTCAGGAACGAGCATCATTTACGATGCGGATCCCCATAGGTTGTTGAAATCCAATTGCGCCAGAACTGGTCGTGGCGATCCACGTCCAGCGCCTTGCTGTTGGTGCTGAACGTACCCGGGACTGGCAGTGCCTCGCATTCGCGTGCAGTGAGTAGGACCGGCTGCGGCCGGATGTCTCAGAGCGTATGGGGCGGGGCTCAAGGAGTGGGTGCTTCGCCGCACCCGCGCGGCGGCAATCGTCCGTCCTCATCGGTCGGCGGACACGAGAGGCGTCCGTTTCGCGCGATATCACTGCGCAACTGACAGACCTGCGAGGTTTACATTGTGGTGCCGGAACCAGAGCTCAGCTAGGCTCCGCCATGCTGTTTGCGCCGGTGGTCGAGGAAGCGATCACGTTGCGCAGAAGCCATTTTGGGGGGGGGGGCGGCAGCCTACGTGCCCGCGAGCACCCCCATTTTCTTTCGACAGAATGAGCATGAGGTCCACTTCCTGCTGTCAAACGGCCGCGTCAATACGGCCCGTCCGTCTCGGCGCTGTGTCACGGATTGCCGGCCTTGGCGGACGACAACGCGACCGAGCTCCGTTCGGCCTCAGCTTCTTGCTCCAATTGCAGAATATGCGCTCTTAGCGCATCGGAAGTCGCTGCCGCTGTCTCGCTGAACAGCGGATCTCCATCATTGGTGAGGGCGGAAGCGATTTCGGTCCAATCCTTAGCCGAGAGAGCCTTCAGAGCGGCGGGAAAGAAATCTCGTTCTTCCCACATCATGTGGTGCCGCTCGCGTACTATAAAGTCGCGTATGATATTGCCGACGTCTTGCCGAAAGAGGTCACGATCCGCGAGGATAGCGTCAATAGCTCGCGCGAAGTGGTGCAAACGGTCGACGACTTCCTGGTGTTCAAGCGCGAGATCGCCGACGATTGCAGCTGCCTCCGGATCGCGAGACTTGAGCTTGAAAAAAATCAAGTCTTCCTGTGGATGATGGTACACCTCGGGGTAAACCTCGAAATAGCTGATAATCGCGCGAATGACCTCATAATCGGGCCGGATCCCCTTCTCAAAAATCTCCAATTCGCGTTGAAGAGCGACCAGAAGAAGATCAATGTTGCGATGCTCTCGAAGCAGAAGATCGATGATCATTGCGGTGTTCCTGGAGGCACAATCTAGGCTGGAAGCGATTTCTGCCATTTGCAAGACTGCCCAAGCCGAATTCGGTGTCCTTCGCGGGGCTGCGATTTGTCCGCGCCATTCGACGCAAAAAGTAGCGCGCTTCAATTTGAGCTGGCGTAAATCAACTTAGCTGAAGTGTTGCACAAAGCTCCTGGGCAGTCCGTCGTTACGCAGCACGACCGCACAGCGCACGAAACCACCTGATAGAGGTATTGGGCTGCCTGGTCTTCGCGGTAGATCTCGCTATTGGGAGTGAGACGCTTCGGTCTCGGAATTATGCCAAATGGTTCACGACGATGAGGTCGCCCACGCAAGACGCTGGTCGGATGGCGTCTCGTCTCGCTAGAACTGGCGGCCTGGGCGTGCATGGCGGACCCTATCTTACCAACGTCGATTCGACGCAGATTGGCTGCTCCTGACGAATTGGAAATTTGGATGTTTTCCCTAGGTAGAAGCCCCTAAGTATTTACACGTAAGTCCATGAGCGGGGCGTGTATGGGGCGACGCGGTCACTTGGTTGCTCAAACATGCTCAAATCGGATTACGAAGCTGCATGCTGGCTTCGTCGGCCGCGCACTGCCGTACCCCTGAAGAGCTCCAGCCAGCCGAAACGTTGTCGTCCATCGCCACTTTCGGCTCGCCGCAGGAAGTCTTGTTCGGCGCCTTGACTTTGATCCTCGTCAGCATCGGTCGGCCGCGGAGGTGACGGGGCCGATGTTGACGGCATCCTGATCGATGTACGCTGGCGTGGTGACGTGCTTGATGATCATGCGATAAGTACGCATGTGGACCGAGTTGGGGTCTAGCCCGGATCATAGGTCTCGGCTCGCGTGACATATTGACCTGGCGCAACGGCCGGCCTGGGTGTGTTGCATCGGCAGGCGTCACCGAAAACATGATCGGCTCGGTGCGCGCGAAACCTGCCGTTCGTCAGCTTGATGCATGAATAAGCCATTCACGCTATTTTGCGCTGCTGCTAGAGTCCCGCGGTAATGGCGATCCGCATCAACTCGGACATGCTGCGGACATTAGTCTTGGCCATCAGGTTCGCACGGTAAACCTCGACTGTCCGCGGACTGATGCCGAGATCATGGGCTATCACTTTGTTAATCTTGCCGGCTAATAGTCCCTGCAGGACGTCGCGTTCGCGGGACGAGAGATCCGCGAGGCGGGCTTCCGCCTGCAGTTTCGCTGCGTCGGCTGGCTTTGTTGGCCGCGCTTCCAAAGCACTATTGATCGCACGCAATAGCACCTCCTCCTCGAACGGCTTCTCGATGAAGTCGACCGCACCCGCTTTCATCGCTTCCACTGCGAGCGATACGTCGCCATGACCAGTTATTAAGAGGACGGGGCAGTCGGCGCGATCGGCTTTCACTTTTCTGACGAGTTCGAGACCGCTCATAGCCGGCAGACAGATGTCTGACACAATGCAGTCAACCGGACCGCTTGCGACGTCATTGAGAAACGCGGTCGCCGTCTCATAGGTTGCTACGTAGAAACCATTAACATCAAGCAGAAACGCGAGCGAGTCCCGCATAGCGGCGTCATCGTCGATCACGAGAATGCGCCGCCCAGTCATGTGTCTTCACTAAGCTCCGCAATCGCGCGGTGAACTGAAAGATCCTGTCGCCGCCCGGATTCCTCGTGGCTCGATGATCGTCCAGCAGATCGATAGCCCCACACCCATGCCATGCGTGTTAGACGTGACAATGGGCTGGAACCGGCCGTCGCTGATGCAGAGCAGGGTAGCGAAGCTCCCCCAGTCCGCGGCCGCGGCGAAAGCGGGAAAAACGACCGGAAGGTAGATGATCGTGCCCGTGCGGTCCTGAAGATGCGGACTAACGCCCGTCGCAGCACGAGAGCCAACGCGGCGTCTGCCGCGCCAGGCCCATAGCCGTACCTGATGTGGTCCGACATGTTTCTGGCAGGCCCTCTCATTGATCAACTCTAAATTGTTTACCACGAGAGGCCACCCCGAGGCAGTCCCGGCCTCAACTCACGCCAATCTATTGCGCAGGATGGTCGCCGCTATCCGGGCCAGATGCGCCAGTGCGTCGGCTGCACGGCGACGCGTTCTCCGGTCTTTGCCTTAATCCAGCCGTCGAAGATCCGGCGGCAAGGAAAGACCACCCGGTGAATGGTGTTACCCTCGATCACGGCAATCTCCAGATCCCGATCAAAGGGCGGCGCAGTTTCGAGCCGCTCCCAGGTCAGGTCGCCACTAGATCCTGGACGGAGTTCATCGCTGCGGGCTGACAAATTCAGGCAACCTTCTGAACACTACGGACGAGATCGCTTGGTGTGCCGCGCGAACAGGCTCAACTCGGTATAACCTAGGCGGCGCGTGCTCTCGATGGGGTCGGCCGCGGCCGGGATTTTATCGGCCGTGGCGCCGTTGAACCTATCGTGCCGGGACATGATCCGCTCGCTAACCGAAATATTAGGATTGGCGCTGCGAAACAACTCCCGGGCTTCGGTCGAATCGATCTGAATCAGCTCAAGCCCGCGGCGGTTGGTATTCATCGCTGTTCTGCAGAAGTTAAACTGGACTGCGCTGCGACGATCTGGCCGGCGCCGCGACAAATGTCGCCGTAGTCTGTCATGCCGAAACATCCTCCGTTGGTGAAAATCTCCTTGTCCCACGACGTCAGCGCGGGGCGTTGGGTTGTGATGACGTCAGCCGCGCCCTTACGAGCGGAGCGGCATCCCCAATCGAGAACGGGAAGGCGCGGGAATTTTCTTGACACCATTCGGATGGGCCTAGTTGCGCTCGGCGCTGATCATCGCGCCCGTCCGCAGGTCGATGAAGTGGACGCCATCGCACGCAGCGCAGGTTATTCTGTGCAGGTCATCGGCACGCGGTTCGGGTGCGTCCGGCAGCAGTCCTTGAACTCGGTCGCCGGTATCTGGACATGAAAAGATGATGGGGCGCCAAGTCTTTCTGTCTGCCATGTGTGTGACCTTGGACTGGAAGCTCACTTCTATCAGTAGGCAGTCGCCGCAGAATTGATACAGGTCAAAAAGAGCTGATGCGCGTCCAAAACGGCCAAGCTCGAGCGGCTGCTGCGAGCCCGACAGGCCCGCGTTGGCAGGCGACATGTCTCAACTCGGGCGATCCGCCAGGGTCCCGCGTTGGTCTGCAACACGCCAGCGTGTAGCCGAGTTGATTTGAGGCGCATCCCTCGCGATGGGCCACGACAGCATCTGTCCTCAATGCTGCGATAGCCAGCAAGCAGATAGTCAATTGATCGCTCGCTTCGCATTGTCGGCAGCCTTGCCGGCGCTGATCCCAGATAATCTTTGGCGCTGAAGTCCGGAATCTTGGCCTTATCAAACGTTGGCTGCGACAAGCCTGATCATCGGCTTTGCTGTCGGGGCGGCAGGGCGGACCGTCAGAAGGTCGGGGCGGTTCGCCTCATTGGCCCGCGATCACGTGCGCGTAGTCTCGCCGTCGATAGTCCTGGCCGCCGGCACGCCTCAGAAATGCCTCTGCCCGGTCATTGGCGCAATGACCTGGTGTTTGCGGCAATGCCTCGTGAGACCACCAAATATCGCGTGTAAGGTTCGCGGCGTCTCGAGCCTCCATATTGCCAGCGGTTGAGTATGGGAGTTCAAGGTGCAAAATTGTAACGCTCCCCCGAGATCGCGATCGATAGAGATCAATAGCCGGCATCTCGGGCGTGACGGCGCATGCTGCTCTCGATCCTCTCTTCGAGACATTCCCCAATTCATCGTCACCCCAATTTGTTGGTCGAGGGCTTGAGCAGACCAGAAGACGCTGTCCCTCGGCTCAAACAGAGTGCGATCTGCAAAGCTAGACAGATAGAGATAGCGCGGCTTGCGGGACAACAGGAGCGCGCGGGCCGCGCTGCCAAAGTCTCGACTTTATCTCGACGGAGCAGCGGACAACCAAACCTCTTGGGGGTGCTGCTTGAGGCAGATCAAATACTCTTGAGGCGCCAATGGCAGGATGGTGGATAAGCAAACCCACAAGAAGAGGGGGCCATGCCTTCATTTAACGTTCGGTTCATTAAGACCGTTTGTGACGATACCGGTCACGAACATCGTGCCTGTCAGGCAGCGTTTAAGATCGATGCCGCCTCGCTAAGTGCTGCTGCACAGCAGGCGGAGACCGATTTCTGCAAGCAAAAGAGTGTCCGCGATTGGACAGTCTTCGCCGATGTGATCGAGCTTCGAACCCCGCCTGCATTGCCGCCGGCATAGGCTGGTTAGCTTGAGTTTGGCGAGAAGTCTGCGAATTGAGTTGTGGGGTCAATCTGTAATCTAAGCGTGATCCCGGACAGGGTCGTGTCGACCGTCGATTCGAGAGAACAACTGGTGATGCTTTCGTCAATTCGGCGGGCACCCTGTTGTCTCACCACACCTAAGCGGACCTCGCTGGACGGTTTGCCGCCTGCCGTTCAATGGGGTCTGCAGCGCTCCGCCAAGCATCGTACCGGCAGGGCCATCCGGATCGAAGGACCTGCTCCCACAAGTCGGTCTTGTTTGATCCAATGTCAAAAACAAGTCTGCCTCCGGCAGCTATGGCTGTTTCGAAGGGTTAGGCTTGGTTGTCCAATCTGCACACATATCCTTGACGGTTTAGACATCTCCTCAGCCGGTTACGCGCGGGCCTGTCCCAGACATCCGAACCGGCTTAGTTGAGCTCGCAGGACATCGATGCGATCGCACGTGACCTTAGTCTGTCCGTATCCGCCTTTCGAACCATGGCGCAAAGACCGGGCTCTCCTGAACTCTTGAGCAAGCGCCTCGCACTTGGCGGTGTTTCCGAGAATGCGCTTGCTGCCGCAATCGAGACTGCGATCTGCAACGCGTGTGTGGCCTGTGTCAGACCAAAGTCCGCTGCGCCGCCGACCTCGAGAGCCAACACCATGCAAGTCCGCTCAAAGACTGCCCGAACGAACAGACCCGGCGCGATCGGTCGTGAGATATCCTCCGGCTGCTCTTTCGCGATCATCTCGCTCAATCAGTTCCTCACCGAAGATCTTGACTCCTGAGCATGCCCGCATTCAAAGAAGGCCGATACAGGACAAGCCCATCGCCGCCTCGAAGTCCACGACATAGTGAAGCAGCCCTTATGTCTATATTCGCTGTTTCTGCCTACGTCTTCTTCTTTGCCGCAGCGATGGGACACGATCCGGCGTTTACGTTCTGCGTATTGCTGGCTTTCGTCGCCAGCCTGGCCGCCGCCGCCGTCGTCGTCCTCAATCGCCGCTATGAACCGCCGGCGCGACTACCCCCGGCGGAGATCAAAGTTCGGCCGAACTACAACTCGGTCCGATCAGATTCGCCTCAGCGACGGCGAGGTGGCCGCTGGATAAGGGAAATCAGTCTCAAAGGGCAAGGCGTGTTGCATCCAGACGCTCAACACAAAAGAGTGCGCTCCACCTGCTCGGGCGTATATTCGTGACAAGGGCGGCAATATTCTTAAAAACGCGGATGGTCATTATCGTGTCGATCTGACGAAGCCCCGATAAGTGGATACGTTAGCGACAATAAGGCGTGAGAAGCCTCCTGTGTTCTCGGCGATGCGGAGCACCTGAAGGAGAAGCGGGATTGCGCCATGCACCCTCAAGTGCGGCAACATCCGGAGAAAACTCGCGTAGAGTTCTTAATCGCGACTGTTGCTTCGATGTCACCAAATGTATGAACCCGCGATCTACGCTCGTGCCTGACGAGGGACGACATGTTTGATGTTTATTTGAACGGAAGGCGCGATCTTTTGGTCGTTCCGCGAGGCATTGCGATCCCCGCGGGGTTGGACGGCAATTGGAAGCGAAAGAAGCGGGCGGTGCGTTTAGTGAGCGATGCCATTCGCCAAGATGTCCAACGGCGCGGTTACCACCGACGTAGTTTGACCTCAAATCGGTCGGAGACGGCAGTTGAGACCTCGTCACAAACGTAGCCAAGGCGGCTATCTCCGCTGACCCTTTCTTCGAAACACTATGGGCAGAAAGCATGACCGAACTTATACGCTGGCGCGAGTTCCGATGAGTGCCTCTTTTTTACGGTCGTCGCTCCGAAAAAAATGTGTTACAGGCGCTCCTCTCAGAAGGAGCATTCATCGTGAAAAAAGCAACCAAGAAACGCGTTAAGCGGCGCGAGTGGACGAAGGCAGATATCAAAGAGCTCAAAGTCCATTCGAAGGCTCGGACCCCGGTCATAAAAATAGCAAAAATGACCAAACGCAGCGAAGGTGCGCTACGCCAGAAGGCCTTAAATCTCGGAATCGGACTCGGACATCAGCGGTAATTGTGAGCAACGCTGGCTAGTGGCCGGTAGGGCGGCTCGCGGGCCGCCCTCTTTGGCCATACAGACTTTGTCGCACATTAGCGTGGCCGACCCGCGCTGAGAGAAGTTTTCAGGCACGTACTGGATGCCTTCAATGTCGCGGAACGTGCTCCAGCGCTTTGATCAAGTTTCTTGGAAGGCGGTTTCGACAGCCGCTTGCGATGTATGATCGCGAGTGAAGAGATAGTCTTAGCCATAGCCCTGTCTCGAAGATAAAACCCCAAGACACTCGGCCCCGGAACGCATGCGATGGTGCCACTACGCCCAGTCCTTGGCGCGTTAGTTCGAGAAGCTGACCAGTCTCAGAGGAACTCCTGTAGGGGCCGAATCTAGCATCCGTTCGGCCAGCAGCTTCTTCAGCTTCGGCGAGGCAGTCTTGGCCGCGCTGGGCCGAACACATCGGCTGATCGCTTTAGCGAAATGGAAACAACTCGCGAATGGGGCATCCTCGAAGCTCGTGCCAGACTAAAGTTTGGGCGTAAGCGAACCTCGCCGAGCCTGTTGGCTAGCTCGAGCTCCGAGGCAATATGGCGCGCTCAACAGCAATTGAAAAAGCGCTCTGTTAGCTTGATAGGTGGCGGCGCGGCGGTTACATCCTGAACCCGTCATCACCTGAGCGCCCTCGGCGTTGTGAACGGACCACAACCACCTGATCGTGTCCCTGAGCGTGGTGTAACTGGCGGTGGGACACCGCGTTCGCCGGCAAGAGCCGGACTGGTCAGCTGGCGATGGCCGGGAGGCTGACGGTTGGATCATTACTCAACGGCGCGATGGTTTCCAGCGTCATGTAACGGGCGCGCTGGACGGCCCATTCATCGTTCTGTTCGAGCAGGATCGCGCCGATGAGGCGGACGATGGCCTCCTCATTGGGGAAGATGCCGACGACCTCGGTCCGGCGCTTGATCTCGCCGTTGAGGCGCTCGATCGGGTTGGTCGAGTGCAGCTTGGTGCGGTGCTGCGGCGGGAACGTCATGTAGGCCAGCACATCGGTCTCGGCCTCGTCGAGGAAGCCGGCGAGCTTGGGTAGCTTGGGGCGGAGCTGATCGGCGACCTTCCGCCATTGCGCTCGTGCGGCCTCGGCATCATCCTGGGCAAACGCAGTGGCGATGAAGGCGGAGACGACACGCCGTCCGCTTTTGCCGGCATGGGCCAGCGCGTTGCGCATGAAGTGCACGCGGCAGCGCTGCCAGGTGGCGTTGAGCACCTTGGCGACAGTCGCCTTGATGCCCTCGTGGGCGTCGGAGACGACCAGCTTGACGCCGCGCAGGCCGCGGCGGGCGAGCTTGCGCAGGAACGCCGTCCAGAATGTCTCGGCCTCCGAGGGACCAATGTCCATGCCGAGAACTTCGCGCCGGCCGTCGCTGTTGACGCCGACCGCGACGATCACCGCGACCGACACGATGCGCCCCTGCTGGCGCACCTTCACGTAGGTGGCGTCGATCCACAGATACGGCCAATCGCCCTCGATCGGGCGAGCGAGGAACGCCTTCACCTTGTCATCGATCTCCGCGCACAGCCGCGAGACCTGGCTCTTGGAGATGCCGCTCATGCCCATCGCCTGCACCAGATCGTCGACCGAGCGGGTCGAGACGCCCTGCACATAAGCTTCCTGCACCACGGCGGTGAGCGCCTTCTCGGCCATCCGGCGCGGCTCCAGAAAGCCGGGGAAGTAGGAGCCCTTGCGCAGCTTGGGAATGCGCAGCTCGACCGTGCCGGCGCGGGTCTCCCAGGTCCGGTCGCGGTAGCCGTTGCGCTGCGCCAGACGCTCGGGGCTCTTCTCGCCGTAGGCGGCCCCGGTCTGGCCTTCCACTTCCAGCTCCATCAGGCGCTGGGCAGCAAAGCCGATCATCTCGCGCAGCAGATCCGCATCAGGGGTCTTCTCCACGAGCGTGCGGAGGTTCATCATCTCATCGGTCATCGGTGGTTCCTCGAATCAGGTTGGTGTCAGCAACCCGACCCTACCGGCGAACTGCCGGTGACCACCGCAAAGCCGCCCGCCCGCTACGGCGCTATGGGAGGGCGCGCGTGCGGACGGCTTTGCTCTACCGAGCTACACCATCACTGGGGACACGACCCAACCACCTTCGACCGCGCTGCTTCAAAACATATTCGAAGGATGGGAGACTCATGTTAGCGAGCTCCATTTCTGACAGTCGTGCGTTTGATCTTCTGAACGCCAGAGCGGGCCCTTTCCAGGCGAAGCCTCACTGTAGCAGCCTTGGCAATGAACTCGCTTGATCGGTCAACGCCGCTTTCATCAAAAGCGAGCTCAACCAGGGCTGCCTGTCGTGGCTCCAAAGTCGGAGATGCTTGCGCGTTTTGGCCGTCAGCGACATCTGCCCGATCCGGGCATCGTCTGCGGAGGACTTATGCCGCAGCAAACCGTTTTTCTCTAGCAGCTTTGAGTGGGTTGTCACGAAGGAGGGGTCGACGAGCATCAATCGTGACACCAGGTTGACCGGTACACGCATTTCTTTGCCCAAATAGTTCACAGCCATCAGGATCGTCCACCGTGGCCGAGTGATGCCCAGCACATTTAATTTGGCAAGTTCTTCGACGCACGAATCGATCTGATCTCCCACATAAATGACCGGACAAGCTCGTCTCCGTCAGTAGAGATGCGGCCAAGCGCGCTTGCTGGATCAGGTAGATCCGGAGGCATCTTAAGTCAGGTTCCATCGTTTACAAGTCTCCTTGCGCCGATTAAGGGAGGGGCAACTCTCCAAGAGCAGGAAAATCAATTACTTGGTATAACTCGGAAGGATAGGCTGGCGAACAACAGGCTGGCCGGACTATGGAGTGTCTTGGCGGACCAAGGGCAGCATTCACGCTTGCGTCGGCAGCGATGCGCGCTGACAAGATTGCTGCACCTTGCCACGTGAGATGTCCGCGACATGGTCTGCTTCTTTGCCGAGCTCGCCGAGCCGTCCGCTCTTTTGCCGAACTTCTTTGGTGTATGCCGAGCATCAGCGAGGTTGCATGTCGCATTTACGTCTTCAATACCTCAGCAACAGGGAGCTGTGATTATACGTAATAACCTTCCCATGTGCCTTGGCGGTCTTCGGCAAACGTCTGTATAGTTCGTTCCAACCTTCCCATATCCGCAATCAATCTTCGTGTAGTTGAGCTGGCTCGTGACTTCGTTTCAACTGTCGAGTAATCGAGGACGCGATTGCGGTGTCTTTCTGTATCCAGCCGATCGATCGAACTGAACGGTTCTCAAGTCATGAGTGGCAGACAAAATTCTGGTCGTTTTAGCGCTTTGCGGCTGGCTTTCTGTCGATCAATCGAGCGAGCGCCGACAGGGTTCGCTTTTCAAGGACGAGGCGTCTGAACGATGAGCGGATGTTTTGGCCGTTCGCCTGCGGTGTGCTTTCTCCTCGGTCTTCCACGATCCGGGACGACACTCCTGGCGCATTTGCTGCAGCACCATCCAGACATTGTGGCTCCGCCTGAACCCTGGTTGATGCTGGCGGTTGAAGCATTTGGCAGGGTGGATCAGCGCCATCCGGCGGGTGGCTCGCTGATTGAGGCCGCGACCTCTGAATTCTTGGGTCGGATAGATAGCACGATCCCTAGCCGCGCTTTTGCCGATGCAGCCTATGATCAGTATCTGGCACAAGCGGGCAAGCGCATCATCCTAGACAAGACACCACGCTATTGGACGGCGCTTGAGTTTCTTGAATCTGTCTATCCAGAGGCGCCACACATCCTTCTGATGCGCAATCCCTATGCCATCGCGGCTTCACTGAAATCGACGTGGGGGGTCCCACTGCGGGCAGAAAGCTCGCATCCGGTCAGCGTCTCCAGTCTCGTCGATCTCATGCTCCGTCTGCCCGACGGCATCATAACGTCACTCGCCGATTTGGTTCTGGGCCTTCCCAAGCTCGCCGCCCACCGCACTCGCCCGCGCACACAGTTCGTGCAATACGAACTGTTCGTGGCGCATCCGGACGAGGAAATCCGGCGTCTGTTGAGGGGCCTCGGCTGTGATCCAGCGGCCGTCGCATCGGCGGGGATGAGACAAGCAGATTATCTTCGATCGAGTAGCTTCGGAGACCGAAAAATCTTGGAACGAAACGCCGTCGACCAAAGCTCTGTCAAGGCATGGCAATCTCAATTGAGCGTCGAAGAGATGCAAACCGTGACCGATCTGGTCGGCGCCGAGCTTCTGCTAGAACTCGGATATGAGCAGGAACTGGTACATGCACAGCAAGCCGGAGTCCTGGATAGGGGAGGGGAGGTAACTGAACCTTATCGTCAGGTATTCCGAACCTGGTGGGATTTGCGAAGCTCCAAGGCGGGAGCATTATCCGGCCCACCTCACGCTGGAGAGCCGGTCCACACGATGGCTGCCCAGTTGCAACAGACGCTGTTGGCGTCAGAAGCTGATCGAGCTGCGGGGCTGGATGGCATTCGCAACAGCGAAGCGGCTATCGAGATGCTGCGAGGCGAAGTCGCGCGGCTTGAGCGGATCCTCAATATCCGCTAACGGATCTGAATGCTTGCGAATAAAACACGCTGGCTGATTTAGCCATTATCCTTAACCCGCACGAGCTGATCTCCCGATCAGGTGTGACCCAGGCGCCGACCGCACCAGCGGCGGAATGCGATATGCTCCCGCGTCTGCAAGTCTCCTCTCCAGTGGGGCTTGAGCTCATCGACGAGCCATGCGTCTTGGCCAGCCGTTTCCGCCGCGGATATTCCCACTCTAGGCTGGAGCCATAGAACGGCGAAGAACAGAGATCCTGCATCGAAAAGAAGGCACATGCTACCGAAACATCTGCGCCGCCTCGAAGCTGAATCGATTGAAATCATGCGTGATGTGGTCGCCGAGTTCAAAAGGCCGGTCATGCTTTACTCGATCGGAAAAGACTCAAGCGTAATGCTGCACATTGCAATCAAGGCGTTCTATCCGGCAAAATTGCCGTTTCCCCTGCTTCACGTTGACACGACCTGGAAGTTCCGCGAGATGATCAGCTTCCGGGACGCGACAGCCAGGCGGCTCGGCCTCGACCTGATCGTCCATGTCAACAAGGAGGGCCTCGCGCGCGGGATCAATCCGATCGATTCCGGCTCCGCGCTCCATACCCAGGTGATGAAGACCGACGCGCTGAAGCAGGCGCTCGACCTCCACGGATTTGATGCTGCCTTTGGCGGAGCGCGGCGCGATGAGGAAAAGAGTCGCGCAAAAGAACGGATACTCTCCTTCCGTTCGGCCGGACACGTATGGGACCCCCGTAATCAGCGGCCGGAGCTCTGGAACCTGTTCAACACACGGATCCGCCAGGGCGAAACCATGCGCGTGTTTGCGATGTCAAACTGGACCGAGCTCGAGGTGTGGGAATACATCATGCTCGAGAAGATTCCGGTGGTTCCGCTCTACTTCGCGAACCAAAGACCGATAGTGCGTCGAAATGGTGCGATGATCATGGTCGATGACCAGCGATTGCCGCTTAACGGCGACGAGACGCCGGAAATGCGCATGATCCGCTTTCGCACGCTTGGATGTTATCCTTTGAGCGGAGCTATTGAATCCGATGCGACGACGATCGAAGATATCGTCGCGGAAATGCAGACTACGACTGTGTCGGAGCGCCAGGGACGCCTAATTGATGCCGACGAAGCCGCTTCAATGGAGAAGAAGAAGCGGGAAGGCTACTTTTGATGTTTACGAATCCGGCAACAGAACTGGTCCCGGCCAGGACGAAGGATCAGCTGCGATTCATCACATGTGGCTCGGTGGACGACGGCAAATCGACGCTGATCGGCCGATTGCTGCACGACAGCAAGATGATCTACCACGATCAGCTCACGGCGCTGGAACGCGACAGCATCAAGCATGGTAGCACCGGCAATGACATCGACTTCGCGCTGCTCGTGGACGGGCTGGAGGCCGAACGGGAGCAGGGCATCACAATCGATGTCGCCTACCGCTTCTTCACGACGCCGCGGCGCTCCTTCATGGTGGCCGACACTCCCGGCCACGAGCAGTATACCCGCAATATGGCTACCGGCGCCTCGCATGCCCAGCTCGCCATCATCCTGATCGATGCCCGCAAAGGCGTGATGGTTCAGACCCGCCGCCACTCCTTTATCTGCTCGCTGCTCGGTATTCGCCATGTCGTGCTGGCAGTGAACAAGATCGATCTTGTGGCATATAACAAGGAGTGCTTCGATCGGATCGCCCGTGACTATCTGGCCTTTGCCGCCGGTCTCAGCTTCACCTCGATTGTTCCGATCCCGATCTCGGCCCGCTACGGCGACAACGTCGTGGACCGCTCCGCTCATGCCAACTGGTATCATGGTCCCTGCCTGCTCGAGCATTTGGAGAGCATTGACATCCAGTCCGGCACCGCAAGCCAGGCTTTCCGCTTTCCGGTCCAATGGGTAAACCGGCCAAACCCGGATTTTCGGGGCTATGCCGGGTCGGTGGCTTCCGGGAGGATCTCGACAGGAGACGAGATCGTTGTCGCTGCGTCGGGGCGGACCACGCGCGTCAAGCGGATCGTGACCCACGATGGTGACCTCGTCGCCGCCGAAGCCGGGGATGCGGTTACCATTACACTGGAAGACGAAATCGATATCAGTCGTGGCGACATTCTGTCGCGACCGGACGACCGACCGAAGGTGGCCGACCAGCTTGCTGCTTATGTGATCTGGATGGACAAGGAGCCGCTCGCTCCCGGACGCAATTACGTCCTGCGGATTGGATCGCAGACGATTTCTGGCAGCATTACCACAATTAGGCATCGAATCGACGTCAACACTTGTGAGCATCTGGCCGCCGGGACGCTTTCCCTCAACGAGATCGCCTTCTGCGATGTTGTGACCGCAACGCCCGCCGTATTCGATCCTTACGACCTCAATCGAAAGACCGGATCATTTATCGTCATCGATCGTTACACGAATCGTACGGTCGGGGCCGGCATGATTGCCTTTCCGCTACGGCGGGCCACCAATATTGCTAGGCAAGCGCTATCCGTGGACAGGAGGGAGCGCGCCGCGCTCAAGAATCAGAAGCCTTGCGTCATCTGGTTCACTGGCTTGTCTGGCGCGGGAAAGTCGACGATTGCCAACCTTGTTGATCAAAAGCTGTTTGCGATGTCGCGGCATACCATGCTGCTGGATGGCGACAACCTCCGGCACGGATTGAACGCGGACCTCGGTTTCTCGGAGACGGATCGCGTGGCGAACATCCGGCGTGTCGGCGAAGTTGCCAAGTTGATGGCGGACAGCGGCTTGATCGTGATCTGCTCGTTCATCTCGCCCACTAGGGCCGAACGGGACAGGGTGCGCAGCCTGGTTGGCAAGGATGAGTTCATAGAAGTCTTTGTCGATACGCCGCTCGAGGAATGCGCGCGGCGAGACCCAAAAGGCCTGTATTCAAAGGTGAGATCCGGCAAGATCAAGAACTTCACCGGGATCGATTCGTGCTACGAAGCACCAACGACACCGGAGGTTCATCTCAGGACCATGGAGCAGACCCTAGAGCATTCAGCGGAAGCGGTAGTGGATGTCTTGATGGCGCGGTCAATTCTTGATGGTTAGAGGTCCCTCGCGTCGCACCATCGATTCGCACGATATCCCGCAAGCCGGCCAAGGCGATCCAGCTCTGGCGAGCCTGCGATCGGACTTTTGGCTCTAAAGGAACAAAATGGTCGCACCCACTCGTCGATTGCCCGCTTCCGGTTATGTGCTCGAAGTGGATGGCCAACTCAAAACCGAGTACGCGAGCAGAGATGGAGCATGGGCGGGAGCGGAGGAGCTCAAGAAACGCCGTCCCATGCTCCAGATCAGAATCTACGATGTGACAACAAAGTCCAGAGAGGAAGTCCGACTTCCAGTAAGTTGACTTTTCGCTTGGCGCTTCTTGCTGCGCGTACGGCCAGCGACACGCCGAGCTCCCGTTAAAGCCGAGCCGGACAGCGTCTCGGCCGGCTTCGATCTCTCGCGCAGTATGAGGGGCCTCGGTTTCCGGGCTTGGCCGCATCCGGCGAGCGGGCACTTGTTTTCAGGACCCGAATTTGGCAGTCGACCACGACTCCCTCCTGTCGCGGCCATGCCGGCTTTCGGCAAGCTTGCTTCGGTGGCCCGCCGCTCGACGGCGGACAACGCCTGCCTACACCCGCGCCTTGGCATTGCGAGACAAAGCAGCCGCGAACCTTAGCCATCCCGTGCTGCGCTACGGACTTCCGCGCTTCGGGTTCTGCTCCGTACCGCCTGCCGTCGTTGATCGTCATGAAGGCGGCCATGGCGCGGCCGAAAAGGCAAGGGAGCTCATCCATGGCAAGCGACAAGGACGATCTCTTGATGATCTGCTCTGGTCAACCGTCAACCTGTTCGACCGCGCGGTAGACCGCGTCGAACGCGAGCTCGCCATCAACGAGCAGGCGCTGCAGAGGGGCCAACGCGAGCAGAACGGCTGCGAGATGCGATCCGTCGAATCAGAGCGCCTTACCGCCGAGGTACTTGCGCTCCATTGAGTGTTGGACGCGATGGAACTCCTTTCACTTTGGGCCTTACGATTTGGACCAGCCCGTCAACCGCGGCACGCTCGCCACGGCGATGATCGTTCGTGAGACTTTCTCGCCACGAAGCGGAGTGCAGGCCCGAGAGATGCTGCCAGCCTAACGATCGCGCTCACAGAGGGACACGTGCCACTCATCTGGAGTCGAGTCGACCTGGTCCTAGCAAAGCAGGACGACAGGTTCTGCGTCACGGCGCCTCGCCGAAAGGTCGAACTGTTCGTTGCTAAAGCGACAGCAATCGCAAGGTCGCTCAGATTACCTTCAAGCCGGATTCGACCACAGCCTGCCAAGGGCGCTTCATTCAGCGCAACGACACCTGACAGCGGCGGTCATGTGCGACGAGGCGTACACTTTCCAGGTGCCAGCTATCCAGGAGGATCTCGGCGGCATGGCGGAGAAGCTCGGTACCTCCATCTGCGGTATGGCGAGGAATACGTGAACGGAAAGGCTGGCCATCCTTACCTGCTGGTATGCGGCCGCAGGCGGAATGCCGAATGTCCTGATGTCGAACTCTCAAAATACTTCAGCTCGCTGTGAACCTCCGCACTCCGCTGCCTACGTCGGCTTGTCGCCGCCAGATGGGAGTACGTCAGGAAAAAAATCTCACGAGAAAATCCCCGGAGAGGGTTGAAACGCCCCTAACGTCAAGTTGTACGATCTCGAAATGGACAGCGACAGTCATCAGCGTCCCAAACCTCCAACGAGCTACGAAGTGCGAATGCATCAAGTCTCAAGCCCATGCATCAGACTCCCGCTGCCTGCGACGTCATCAAGTGTGCCATGCCTTAATCTGCATCCCGGCGCGATGATCCGGCTGCATCGCTTTCCTAATGTCAGGTTTGCCTGAATGACGCAGGTTCGCACGTAAGTCGGTCGGTCGACCTGCCGCTTCGCGACGCAAGAAGGCGACCGCGCTCACGCCTGCGCATGCGTGATGGCTAGATGACAGCGCGCGTCGCCGCCGGTTGCGTTCGAGGGCGCGGTCGCAAGGCCAATATCTTGGAGGTGATGAATGGTATCGGTGAGCAGCTTTGTGAAAGATCGCTCTGCATCTGCGATGAGATGTGGAGGTTGTCATCCGGCAGGGTTTCGGACACAGACGCGAAGCGCGCCCGCAATCTATGGGCATCTGACCCGAAGCTGTTGAACGGAGGAAGTCGACACTCGCCACAGGGGCTCCCTGGTGGGGTGGGCGTACTCCAGGTCTATTGAAGAATACAACTTGAGGAGGAATGGTTTGATAAGACAGCGCTCTTTGCTGACGCCTGGTCCATTGTCGTTATCGCTGGCGGTCAGGAGCCAGATGCAGCTTGATCTCGCATCGCGCGATTGCGAGTTCAAGGAAGTGACCGCCTGCATGAGGCGGCTGATGCTCAACTTGCTGGGAAATGCTGACGACTATTCGGTCGTGCCTATTCAGGGAGGGGGCTCCTTTGCGATGGAGGCCGCTCTCTCTTCATTTGTGTCCCGAGCCCACAGGCCGCTCGTTTGCATAAACGGCATCTATGGCGAGCGTATTTTGCAAATCTTGCGGCTGTGGGGCGTCGAAGCACTGAAGCTTGTGAAGCGAGCGACCGATCCTTTGGATCCTCAAGAAATTGGCGAGCATCTGAGCCGAAATCCTGGCGTTACGCACCTGTGCTTCGTGCATTGTGAGACGACAACCGGAATCGTCAATCCGCTGGACGCGATCGTGGAGGAGGCGAGAAGACGTGGCGTAAAGACCATCGTCGATGGGATGAGTTCCTTCGGCGGCCTTAATATCGACCTGAGCCAGCGTGGACCTGACGTCCTGGTCACGTCGAGCAACAAGTGCATAGAAGGGCCGCCGGGAGTGGCGTTTGTCATCGCGTCCCGCGAGCTGCTGGAGAATGCGGTTCAAGAACCGAGGTCGTTTGTCCTCGACGTGAGAGATCAATGGCTCTCGCTCGAGCGCACCGGTGAGTGGCGGTCGACCCCTCCCACCCACATCGTTCAGGCAACGACAAAGGCCCTGAAGATTCTGCACGAGGAGGGCATCGATGCCAGACGCTGCAGGTACGAAAAGGTCAGGGACGATCTCGTCAAGGAACTCGAAGGACTGGTGTCTCCGCTGCTGTCCGCGGACTTGCAGTCGCCGGTCTGCGTCGCGTTCAGTGCGCCGTCGGGAATCGTGGACCAGGCAGGATTCGATGGGCTTTATCGCCACTTGGCGGCCCACAACCTTTACATCTACTCAAAGCTGCATCTTGCCACGCGGAGTTTTCGCGTCGGTTGCATTGGGGAAATCCAATCCAGCTGGATCGAGCAGTTGGGGTGCGCTTTTCGTACATATTTCCGGTCCGGTCAGGCTCGGTTAGCAAAGCCGATGTCGGGCCAAGAGGCATGCGGGGCTCGCATAAAGATGCCGGCTCGAGTGGCTGGGGACCCGCGGCTGCCGTTTTCGGCCGAGACTGCTGTTCTGCATGCGGGCTATCGGCGAGACCCGGCGACGAAAGCCGTCGCAGTGCCGATTTACCAGAATACGGCTTATGAACTCGATGGCGATCTCAACCACATCGCTGACGTCTACAACGTCAAGGCCGATGGGTTCACCTACACAAGGATCATCAATCCAACGACCCGCGCGCTGGAAAGGCGCTACGCCGCCGTCGATATGGGGAGCGACTCGCTCGCCGTTGCGTCAGGTCAAGCAGCGACGTTCCTTGCGATCGTCAACCTGTCAAGTGGCGAAGTGGGGGACAATGTCGTCGCCTCTCCGTATCTATATGGCAATACCTGGAACCTGCTCCACAACACATTAAAGCGTCTTGGGATCAGCGTGAGGACGGCCGATCCTCGAAAGCCCGAGACATTTGAACGTGCCATTGATGATCGCACGATATGCCTGTTCGGAGAGGTGATTTCGAATCCTTGTCTGATTCCGCTCCCCGTCAAACAGCTGGCCGAGATCGGCCGAAAGTACGGCGTGCCTTTGGTCGTGGACAATACGACGACGCCACTGGTATGCCGGCCGTCAGATCTCGGCGCTGCTATTACGACGTACTCCGCAACGAAATATATATGCGGCCACGGTACGACGCTCGGTGGACTGATCGTTGACAACGGCGAGTTTAGCTACCGGGGAGCCTCTCGCTTTCCCTTGTTCAACCGTCCCGACGATGCGCATGGCGGAGTTGTTTGGCATAATGCGGTGCGCGATGTCGACGATCTTGGAAGGAGCGAGTTTCTTCTCAAGGCTCGCATGACCTGGTTGCGCGATACCGGCGCAGCCATCGCCCCGTTTGCGAGCTTTCAACTGATCCAAGGGCTTGAAACGCTGCCACTTCGCATGAAGCAGCACTGCGCGAATGCCAGGATCGTGGCCGACGTTCTCAAGGAGCATCCAAAAGTGCGCCGTGTCTTCTACCCCGGGCTCTTCGAAGGCGCCGATCGGGAAACCGTTGAACAGACACTCAATGCTGCATACGGACACGGGGCGATGGTCATGTTCGAGGTGGAGGACGAACAAGCCGGGCGCAAGTTCATCCAGAACGTCGACTTGATGTATCACGTTTCGAATGTAGGCGATGCCCGCACGCTCGTGACCCATCCTGTCTCGACGACCCACACCACCGTCCCGCGGGAAAAGCGCGAAGCCGCCGGCATATTTGGCGGCTCGATCCGGCTTTGCGTCGGCATCGAAGATGTCAACGACATCCTGCGCGATCTGGACAAGGCGCTTTCCGCAATCTGACAACCTGCAAGGCGATCAGGAGGAGGTTCTCATGAATCAGGCAGACGCTTGGAAATTGAGGTCATCACGCTATGAGGCCGTTCAATTCAGCCGAGAAATCAATAAGCAGCTCTCCGAGCTCAGGCCCGACAACATAACGGGAGCGGCTTATATTGCCAAAGATTACGCTGTCATCACAGCGTGTACGCTCGCGACTGTGTCGGTCTCATGGTGGCTCTACCCGCTGGCCGTCCTTCTGATTGGCGCCTATCAGCGCGGATTGACAACCATTGCTCATGATGCGGCTCACCGCACGCTCGCGAAGAACACGACCTGGAACTACGTCCTGGGCATTCTGTTCGCTTCCTATCCCTTGTTCCAGCGCCACTGGGCCTACCGGATCTCGCACGTCTATTTGCATCATCCCTATCTCGGAGATCCGGACAAGGATCCCGACCTGAAGTTCTTTCTGGCCAGCGGCGTTTACAACGTGCAGCCTCCGGAGCGGTACGCTTTCAACATGATCTGGAAGCCGATCTTCGGCGGCGCGACAGTAGCGTATCTGAAGTATCTTTGGGCCAATCGATTTTCGATCACAGATGTCGAGGAGCAGAGCCGCTCAGGCATACTTATCGACAAGTATGGCTTCTATCTCTTCTGGATCAGCATCCTGGCCGGGTCATATGCTGTTGGGCTGCTCCATATCGTCGTCCTGTTTTGGATCGTGCCCTATCTCACCACGTTTCAGGTCCTCGGATGGTTTATCGAGCTAGCCGAGCACTCACCTATGTGCGAAACCGAGACGCAGAACGTCTAT
Organism: Bradyrhizobium sp. JHI2711; assembly: GCF_056156565.1. Taxonomy (NCBI): domain Bacteria; kingdom Pseudomonadati; phylum Pseudomonadota; class Alphaproteobacteria; order Hyphomicrobiales; family Nitrobacteraceae; genus Bradyrhizobium; species Bradyrhizobium sp. JHI2711. The sequence continues at coordinate 2,524,916 of NZ_JBPZPT010000001.1, read as the reverse complement.
CTCACCAGGAATCGGAAAGGAAACTTCCTCGAACGAGCCATCCTCGGACAGAATCTGGATGAGTACCACCTTGAGCATCATCTTTCGCCGGGCATCCCGTTTTGGCTGTTGCGCAAAGCTCAGAAAATCCGAATGCAGGATCCGAACTATGCGAAGGTTGCCGCGACCTGGGGTGGTCTCTTTGTCAAGGGACCTCAAGGTCAACCTAGCGTCATAGGTCAGTTAAAAGAGCGAAATCGACGCTTGTATGAGCAGGCCGTTGCCGAGGTTCGCGCGCGAGGGCAGCTCGCGTGACGTTTCTACGGCCAGAGAGCACCCGAGCCGTGGTCGGCGTCACTTCGAACCGTCTTCTGGTCGATGGTGTGCATCGCGACTGGTTGCGGCGCAAGTACTTGCAGGCACTCCATCGTCATGCGGGAGTGGCTTGCGTCATATTGCCGACGATCGACGCCGAAGATGCGAGGGAGGAGATCGCCCCGGCGATCATGCGCCGGCTCGACGGCTTAGTGTTGACAGGTGATGAATCGAACATCGACCCCGCCGTCCTGAGAGCGCCTGCGTCCTTGACGCAGGCTGATCGGCAGGACGTTGAGCTTGGGATCCTTGACCGTCCGCGGGACAGGCTCTCTGCCGTAACTATAGAGAGCGCCATCGCGCTCGGAATGCCTATTCTGGGCATCTGCCGTGGGCTTCAGGAACTCAACGTCTATTTCGGCGGCACGCTCCGCTCATCGCTTGCGGAGTGGAAGCCGGAAAGTGGCGCGATGCATGCCGAGAAGCCAGATCGTCCAAGAGACCGTCAGTACGACGCCGCGCACACCGTCAGGATATGCTCCGATGGCGCGCTCTTTCCAATCGCGCGGACGATCGAAGCGCAAGTCAACTCGCTGCACAATCAAGGCATCGAGGCGCTTGCCCCGGCGCTGAGGCGCGAGGCGTGGGCGCCTGACGGTTTGGTCGAGGCGGCTTCGGTCATTGGCGCCCCGACGCTCCAAATCGGTGTGCAATGGCACCCCGAATGGCACGTCTCAACCGATCTCCTCAGCAAGCAACTGTTCAAGGCATTTGGAGAGGCGTGTGTTGGGTACTACCGAACTAAGAAGAACTAGAGGCAGGTTGTGACATTTCAAACCAAACGTGGTCCGTGCACGTCGAAAGGACACTCCCTCGGAGCCGAAGCACGCGTCCGGTCCTGCGAGGGCCGTGCGCCGCCTCGCGGGCACAGGAAGACTGGAGGATTGGCGAATCGCTTCGTTCTGGGAGTCCTATTTGTGGCGCTTTATGTCGTCGTGAGCGCGGCAGGCGAGGTTTATGCGGCGTCGTATTTTCAGCAAGCGGATGTGTTCGTCGCGCTCCTGCTGACCTTCGCTGTGGTTTGTCTGATGTTCAATCTCCTGGCTCGCCAGGAAGGACGCGAGGCAACGGTGGCGAAATGGTCGCTCCTCGTCTTCGTCGCGCTCAATGTCGTGACAGCAATCAGCTGGATCGGCCTATTTATCGGACTGAAATACGCTGAACCTGCGATCGTCATCGCCTTCATGGTGGCGCTGGGGCCCACCGCAACAGTGTGGTTAAACGCACTGATCAGGCGCCAGGGTGCCCCTCCAGCATCCGATATTGTCGTGAGCGTTACGATCGCAACGATCGGGAGTTACATGATTTGGATCTCGGCCAGCGGCAACGCAGGCGTGGAGTGGGGGGCTCGATCGTCCTTCGGCATCGTCTTGGCGATCGTGGCCGGCCTATCGCTGGCCCTTACAAATATACTTGTCAAACTGCTGTTCGATCGTGGGTTTTCTGGCCGACAAGTCCTGGCGCATCGCTTTTATGGAACGATTCTCTTGCTGCTGGGACTGGTCGACCATTCATCTATCGTGCCTGAGATCTCGCAGCATTGGTTTGCGATCGCGGCAATTGGGCTGTCGACGATCATTGTTCCTTTGCTCTTGATCCAGCAGGGCATTCGCCGGGTAGAGCCCTTCACCGTCAACATGGTCCTGTCCACCGCCCCTATCATCACCTTCCTGTTCCAGTACTTCGATTCTCGCATCGTGCTTTCGTTACATACGTTCATAGGAAATGCTCTCATTACGGCTGTCGCTGTCGGAAACATCTACTTGCAGTATCGGAGATCCGCATGAAAGAACGGAGTTGTGTAATCGTAGACGCATATTCTACCGGCCGATACCTACCGGAAGAATTCAAGCGCTATGGAATTGGAACGGTGCATGTGATGTCGGCTGCACAGATTCCGTCCATATTCCAATCGCATTTCAATGCGGATCTTTATGATGAAGTCATTCGCCCCACCGAGCGCATGGGATATGACGACATCGTTGATTATCATCTTCAGGCTCTCCATGGCCGGGAATTGGAGTTCGTTGTCGCGGGCTGCGAGACCGGAGTTGAACTCGCCGATTCTCTGTCGGAGCGGCTTGGCTTACCATCAAATGGGACTGCGCTATCCGCTGCTCGGCGTGACAAAGCGCGATTGTCTTGCGCGCTGACCTTTGCAGGCGTGCGATCGATCAGACAAGTCGTGTCCGACAGTCCTGTAGAGATCGCGAGCTGGAAGCGTGAAGCGAAGTTCGATCAGATCGTGATCAAGCCGCTGAACAGTACGGGTACCGAGGATGTATTCTTTTGCTCGACAGACGCTGATATTCAGCGGGCTGTGAGCGCAATTGTCGGGAAGACGAACCGTGTCGGAGCGTTGAATCGTTTTGCCCTTGGGCAAGAAAAAATAAACGGCCAGCAATATACCGTAAATGCCGTCTCGATCGAAGGGGAAGCCTTCGTTACGGAGGCGTGGACCTATGACACGGTTCCGATTGAGAGGGCATCATCGGTCTGCTCACTTGAGAGATTGTTGGGGGGCAACGAACCAATCGTTCAGGAACTGTCCGACTACTTGGTGCGTGCGTTGCAGGCACTACAGATCGTCGACGGACCGGCTCATGCTGAGATCATCGTCGATCATCGGGGACCGGTTCTGGTGGACTTCGGAGCGAGGCTTCAAGGGACCATGTCGGCAAAAGCACGAACGATGGCGTTGGGGCACAACCATATGACCTTGACGGCCTGGCGTTACGCAGATCCCAAGGGCTTTGGTGAATATATGAGGCTGCGCGGGCCCTACAAGCGGCAGGCTCACGCACTTTGCGTCTCGCTGATCTCAGATATGAGCGGTGTCGTTGCCGGTTACCCGGGACTCGAAGCAATCCGCAAGCTCCCGAGCTTCGCGGATGCCATTGCATTCGTCCCGATTGGTCAAGAGCTAGTTCCCACGATCGACTTAGTGTCGACACCAGGCATCGTTTATCTCGTGAATAGCGACTTGACTCAGCTTGAGAATGACTATCGCAAGTTGCGAGCAATGCGGATGGACCAGGTGTTCGATTTGGTGATGCAGGATCGCGACTGATGCCAACTGATCCCAGGTTGACCGGAGCGAATCCAGCCCGCGCGGCGATGGTCGGCTTAAGCGACTTCGATGGCGTTCTGCGAGGCAAACACGTCTTAGGTGAAGATCTCGCGGGTGAAGATAAAGTTATCAAGTTCTCTGAAGCGGTGCTGGCGTGGGATTGTACGGACCGGGTCATTCCGGCCAGTTTCACGCAAAAGCCGCTATCGGCGTTCGGAGATGCTGACCTGCGGATTTTGTCAGGCACCGGCCGTTCGGTGTCTCATCTCGGCGATCAATATCTCTATCTCGCGGAGTTCGCGGGCGCACATGAGAACATCTGTCCGCGCGGTGTTCTGCGTAAGGTCCTGCGAAGGACTGCTGACCACGGATACGACTGCACTGCCGGGTTCGAGTTTGAATTTATGCTGTTTAAGGAGAACGCAGACACGATTGAAGACAAGCCGTTCGGCGAATGGGCTCCTTTAACGCGCGGCCCGTTCGGCTACTCGATTGCGCGCTCTGTCGCACAACATGAGCTGTTCGATGAGATCTTGGCGATTTGTGAGAAGGCTAGAATACCTCTCAGCGGACTACACTTTGAAACGGGACCTGCCGTTGTCGAAGCGTCACTTCGTCATTGTGATGCGCTGGAAGCCGCCGATCGAGCAATCATATTCAAGTCGATGATAAAAGCCTGGGCGCAAACGCGAGGCATGATGGCTACATTCATGGCCAAGGTTTCCGAGAAATGGCCCGGCCAGTCCGGCCATATTCACATCTCGATGTCCTCGGATAGTAAAAATGTATTCTACGACGGTGATGCGTTAGGCAACGTCTCCGATCTTATGAGGCAATTCATCGCCGGACAACTAGAATACATGAATGAGTTCTGTGTGCTCGCTGCGCCGAACGTCAACAGCTACAAGAGATTGGTACCTGGCTGCTGGGCACCAATCTGTCCAAGCTGGGGCCTTGACAACCGCTCCTGCGCGGTTCGCGCCATTCCGGGAGAGCCATCTGCGCATCGCCTGGAATATAGGCTGCCTGGCGCAGACGTGAACCCGTATCTCGCGCTCGCATGTGCGATTGGTTCAGGAATATTGGGCGTCGAGACAGGTCCGGAACTACCGGCTTCGATCGTCGGTGATGCAAGCCTGGAAATGTGTCGTCCGTCCGCGAGGCTGCCTCAAAGCCTATCAGAGGCAACATCTCGGTTTGCAGAGTCTGCAGCGGCCAGTGATGTCTTCGGAGAAAGGTTTGTTGAAGCGTTCGCTTGCTCGCGCCGTTGGGAGTGGGAATCCGTTCAACATCGGGTCACCGACTTTGAACGTCGGAGATACTTCGAGATCATTTAGCTTGAGCTCTTCGCTAGTTCTGAACCTCCTTCCGTTGGCCGGTGCCGGCGCGACCATCGCGGCTGTCTGTGCCGCTGATGTTGAGCTTCATACAGAGCAAGTGTGCGTTACTCGTTAAGTGAGGACCTTGGGAACGGTGAGGAGGTCTGCTATTATCTGCTCTATGGCAGCAACCGCGATTGCTCCGTTCTAGCAACGAACAACACCATTTCCATTCGCATCAATGAAGACGTTCTCGACTTCTTCAAGCGGGAAGGCATGGTCGATTATGCTCAGAGCACGAGCCGAAGAGGCCCGTGATGCGCGACGCTGTAGCCGAGCCGCAGAGCCACGCAGGACGCGAGGCTCACCATTAATGGGGGCAGCGCGACCAGACGATGGCTTAGCCGCCGCCGGCCACAACGAGGCTGGCGTTGATCGGTGCTGACTTATACTCTTGGCGCGGCGCTCTGAAATCCCATCAGGGAAGAGGTCCCAGTCACCTTGGGTCCATTAAGTTCATGAGAGAGCGATGGCGGCGAACGCTACACGGCCATCTTGGGACCGAAAGGCCCCAACGACGTTCAACTCATTCATCACCCTCGGCCAACTTTGCCGAGTGAAGCTGCGGCACCAAGGACTTCCTCAGATATCTATGGCGGTCTTGCGCCAGGGTTTGATTCGCCGGCACTTTTCGAATGGCGTGAGGACGCTCCTTCGGCGCTGGCGCCAAACCTTTCCCTGCCGTCTGCCGCACCGGCATCAGGCCATCAGCCACTCCCGCAAGTGCCTGAACTGAGAGAGTTGTTCGGCGATCACTGGACGCACGGCCCCCAAGAGGCTTCGCCTGTCGTGATCGACATATTGCAGAGCCTAGGTCTTCTGCCGAGCCGGGATGTCCCAATGACCCGTTTCTTAGTCCACGGTCAGCCCTACACGGCCGAGAGCCTACCGGGAGGCCGCGTTCTTCTCTTCCATCGGCCGCAACTTGGCTGAACGGGGCTCGTGGGCACCTAGTGTTTCGGCACAGAGATTTTGAGTCTTTTTGCTTTCGGCACTCTGGTAGATATTTTAGAATAGAGAGCGGCCTAATTTGGTGCGCGCCTTCTCGATCGCGAACATCCAATTGATGGGTGCGCGCTCGGCGTTGCGGCGTTCTCCCATGCAGCGGTCTCTCTGACGAGATGGGCATAACTGTCGATGCGCCGGTCGAGACACTGACGGGCGAGCGCGCTAATCTCGATCTCGATGATGTTGAGCCAATTGGCATGCTTCGGGGGCAATGAAATTCGCGCATGCGCTCGGCAAAGTCGACGGCGGCCGGTGCTAGATGGCCTTCACTGGCCACATACCCCATTTGTACCTTTGGAGTGCACCACATGCTTCTGCGCCATGGCTTGAGATCGTTCTCGGCCAGGCGCCGTCTCGCGCGACAGGCTCTCCTGCGACGTCAGTCTGACCGTCTCGTCGGCCAGCAGCTCCAGTGTCCAGCGCGCGCGGTCGGAGGGCTGAAGCAGGAGGTGGCCACCAGAAGGACCTCTTCTTTGTCGTTGAGCTCGCGCTCTGCCCCTGCACGGGCTCTCCGCTCTGGGCGGCCACCGGGTTGCCTTGCGACAAAACGCCGACGGGTTCGATAGACCATCGAGTGGCCGACGTCCACGCTGCTGGCGATATCGTCACCACTCATCCCGGCATCGGCGGCATCTGCGCCTTTAGCTTGCGCACCGCCTGTCTGCCTCCGGCGCATCGAGGATGTGCTTGATTTGTACGCCGAGCCGCCCAATGAAGCAGTGCGGGCGCGGTCCGGATCCTACCGGCGGGGGGCTGAGTTGACGAAAGGTTCCTGCCGCATCCGCACTGCTGATGAGGCTGACGAGAAACATGACTCGGCGCCGACCGTTCTGGTACGCTAGCACTGTCCCTGCCACATCCCGCCAACCTCAACGGCTCTGTATCCGGGGGAGCTTACTGAAAGCTGACAGACCTGCGCGACAAATCACAAATGGAAGGGGCCCCAGGGCAGCTTGCCACTAGACGTCAGGACGTTCAGGTCCAGACAAAAGGCCGTTCGGCGCGCTTACGATCAGCGGCCGCTACAGCGGCGCGACGGACCGGAGGGGCGGTCAGCCTAGTCCACTGCAAGCTTTATGACTGATCGCCGGTTACGACATCCGGCTTCGGGCGGGTCTTCGAGGAGGAGAGTTTACCATTTGGATCACGCATCAGGCGCGTCCGGACCAAATACGTCGCACCGCTTACACAGTAGCGGTCTAGCTGGCTAGACATTCCTCGTGAACATGACCATATTGCCGAGCCGTCTCTCGATCCAAGAGCGCGCTATTGTCCGCAAAATGATAGACACAGCAGTTCTATTTAAGCCGCTCGGCTGCAGCCGTGATAACTTCGAAATTCTTGGTATCAGACATATGTTCCCTCACATGAACTCCTGGGACAAATCGCCAGGAGATTCTCTGACAATCGAACATCATCCGCTACATGGGGTGACCTACGCGCTTACGCTTGTTTTAGCGCTTTGCCGTCGATACGGGCTCCGGCCATTTCGTTATCACCGCCAGCGACGCAACACGGTGATGATCCGTGCGTCACTGGGCTTCGTCGACAAGGTGCTGCTGCCGGAGTTCACCGAGCTGGCGAGGTCGCTGCAAGTCTATCTGCACGAGGTGACGCCGCGCGTGATCCGCGACGAGTCTATGACGGACGACACCCGCGATGCGCAGGAAGTTACAGATGCCCTGCCGTCGAACTGATCAGGCGGCGAGCTTTGCCTCAGAACCATCGCGCTCGGCTTTCCAATTCCACGGCAACAGCATGTGCAGCCGATTGATCTTTGTACGTCCGGAGACGATGCGCTCGAGAACATTGGTCAGATAGTGCCGCGGATCGATGTCGTTCAGCTTCGCCGTGTTGATGAGCGACGCGAGAATGGCCCATGTCTCGGCCCCGCCTTCACTGCCGGCGAACAAGTAGTTCTTCTTTCCCAGGCCTATCGGCTTGATGCTGCGTTCGACCGTATTGCTGTCGATCTCGATGCGCCCGTCATCGATGAAGCGCGTCAGACCTTCCCAATGGTTGAGAGTGTAGCTGATGGCCTTGCCAAGACCGGACTTCTTCACGCGATCTCGGCGCTTGGAGCGGAAGACACAAAGTCCGCCGTCGTACGGATCGGCCCCAAACGCCTCGCTCACCAGCATCGCTAGCTAGTCCATGCCGTGACGGAAATCGATCGGCTGCGTCGCGATCCAGATCGACAACCCTGGTCGGAGCCCGATCATCGGCCAACCGTCCCTACTGCGGCCAGCACCTCGCACCGCGCCCGGCGGTCGACCGTCCCCCTGACACGGATACAAACCGCGCCGACCTCGATCTCGATTGCCGCCTGCTCTTCGCACGAGGGCAATTTGCCCCCGCAGCCGGTGATCGCGACCGGCAAAAGCCAGCTGGCACGTCTCCGTACCCGCGCTCCACCACCTTCGCCCGCATTGTCCGACGACGCCACAGAAACAACAGGCTTGGGCTGATGTCGTGTTGTCGCGCCATCGCGGACACGCTTGCACCCGGCGCAAAACTCTCCGCGACAATCGCCGCCTTCGCATCGGTCGACCAGCGCCGTCGCCGGCCCGTCCCGGTAATGATCTCGACACGCTGCAGCGTGTCCGAGCCGTCCTTGAGGATAGACGTATGCCTATCCTTATCGCCATCCTTACGACTATCCTTTGACATGGTGATCTCGTGACGAACCATTCCACGAGATCTTTCTAACCGACTAGATCAGCCCTCAGCGCGTGGTGCCTCGATGACGCTCACGAAACCGCAAGGTCCGGTTTCTGTCGGAGGCGCGCCGCTGACTGCGGAGCCGAGCACGGAACAGCGCTGATTACCACAAAATGCCTGCCATATGGCGCTGCGCCTTCCAACCACGTCGGAAACCAACAGTCCACCATCTTGATCGGCAGGCGAGCCGCCTCTCATTGCTCCGCGTGGTTTCGAAAATCCTCTGTGAGTCGCAAGAAGTTCATAAGCAGGACGTGCCCCTGTGACGTAAGTATCGACTCGGGATGGAACTGGACCCCATAAGTGGGATAATAGCCGTGCGTGAAGGCCATGATCTCGCCTTCCTCCGAACGCGCTGTCACTATGAGATTCTGCGCACATGACTGATCAAGCTCGACGATAAGAGAATGGTAGCGTCCGACGTCAAGCGGGGTTGGCAGCCCCTTGAATAACCCTCGGCCGTCATGCGCAATGTACGAGCGCCGACCGTGCATGGGCCGATGCGCACGCGCCACCCGTCCTCCGAAAACGCTTCCAATACATTGATGTCCAAGGCAGATGCCGAGAATTGGTACGCGTCCTGAAAGTTCGCGAACCACTGCTGTCGATATTCCTGCCTCATTTGGGGTGCAGGGGCCGGGCGATATGACCACCGCGCGCGGGTTGAGACCAACGAGCTCGCTGATGCTGATAGCATCGTTTCGGATCACTTCCGTTGCTTCACTGAGCTTGTGGAAATAGCGGGCAATGTTGAACACGAAGGAATCGTAATTATCGATGATGACAATCAAAATGCACCAGCTGGTTCAGAACCAAATGCATCAAAGATTCGCTCTGCCTTGGCGAGCGTTTCCTCGTATTCGGCCTCGGGCTCCGACAGGGCCGTTATACCGCTGCCCGCATGAAACACAGCCAGGTCGCCGTCGATCGTGACCGTGCGGATCGCAATACTTGTGTCCATGTGCCCGTTGAAGCCGATGAAGCCGATCGCCCCACAATAGACCTCTCGCGCTATGCGCTCGATTTCTGTAATAATTTCCATCGACCGCAGCTTTGGCGCTCCCGTAATGGAGCCGCCGGGGAAGCAAGCACGGAGCAGGCTAACGGCGTCTTCGCCTCCGGCAAGTTTCCCCGTAACGATCGACACGAGATGGTGCACTGAGGCATAGGACTCGAGATTGCACAGGGCCGGAACCTCGACCGAATGCGCGGTGCAAACGCGTGACAGATCGTTGCGCAAAAGGTCAACAATCATCGTGTTCTCGGCATGATCCTTTTCGGAAGCGAGGAGAACAGCCGCACGGCGCTGGTCTTCCTTGAAATCAGGAGAACGCGCGATCGTGCCCTTGATAGGTCGTGTCTCGACTTGTCGTCCCTCAAGCTTCAGGAATCGTTCCGGCGAACTTGATGCGATGGTCAGCTTTCCCCATCGCAGCAGGGCCGCAAAAGGCGCTGGATTCAATGATCGTAGCTGGCAATAGAAGGCGAGTGGATCAAACGAGGTCGACAGGCGGGCGCTGAAACGCTGCGCAATATTCGCCTGGAACACGTCACCCGCCAGGATCAAGTCGATCACGCGTTGTACCGCCGCAACGTAGCCCTCGCGGCTGAAGTTCGAGCGCCATGCGCCCGCTTTGCTGGGACAACCCTTCTGTGGCGCCTTTGGACCGGCAAGCAATGCTGCAAACTGGTCGGCTCGACGACGCGCTCGTTCGCTCCGTCGCACCCGATCCTGCTCCGGCCATCCGGTCGAGACGATCCAGCATTTGTTATCCCGGTGGTCGAAGCTGATGACCACATCATAGAAATGCAGGATGGATTGGGGCAAACCCAGACCGGCAATTGCCGGCGCAGACAATCGCTCCAATGTCCTGTTCATGTCGTAGGCAAGGTAGCCCGCCGCTCCTCCCTGGAACGGCGGGAGATCGGGACGATGCTCTTGCGGGTACTTCGCGAGTAGCGTGCGAAGGACCTTCCATGGATCGGCCTCGAGAGTCAGTCCGTTCCAACTGACTTGGCCGTTCGCGACCCTATAGGTGCTGAACGGGTCGCACGTTAGATATGAGTAGCGCCCAAGCAGCTCGTGCCTTGCTACGCTATCGAGAAACGTGAGATGCGATCGATGCCCGAGACGTCGCATCGCTATGACAGGGTCAACCCACTGCAACTCGCGAACGTACATCGTGGTTATCGGTCACCGGCGGCTGACGTCGTGAAAGTGCCGTTCCATCTGTTGGCCCCCCCGATGAGAACGACGCTTGCCTGCGATGGGCCGAAACTTGAGGCCCATTGCCAAGTTAACCAGGCGGTGGACTTTTTGCTGCGACAGCACCTGGATCATCCTGCCGTGGAGGCGCAAGGGGTATCTATGCATCGTAGTCGGCCGCGAACCGCAGCTCGCGGAGCGGTCGGACCCGCTTAATCGACTCCCGGTAGAGATCGTGCGCCTTGTACGCTGCGAGCTCCGCCTCGCTGTCGAACTCACCATAGACCACGACATCGATATCGTTGCCGAGCTGATCGGTCTTGCGGTTGCGGGCAACCTCAAGCCGGCGCGCATGTGGTATCGTGGTGAGAAGCGAAAGACCTTCGATGATATGGTCGATATGCGCCTCGTCCTTGGCGCTGAAGAAGACGATGTGACGAATCATGGCCGTCCGTGGAGATGTCGCTAGTGGGTGGCATAACTATCTGGGAATAGAGCCCGTTGCAATGAGGCTAGTCGCTTGCCGCATGATCGTCGCTTGCGATCGTCGGCGATCCGCAATGAAGCTTGCCAGATTTGCTCAGGGCGCCGGAAGGGCAAGGCGCTCAATGGTTTGAATGTGCCGCGTGAGCAGATTACAGGCTTGATCGACGTTGCGCGTTCGCAAGGCTTGCAGAATCAGGCGGTGATCTTGATTGGAGCGCGGTCGCCAGCCCACCGATCGCGCCATCGCGAACACCAATCGAGAATTGGCAAGCTGCAGTCCATCGAGGCTCGCGAGCAGACGCGGCATTCCGCACGGCGCGACCAAGGCTTGGTGAAAGGCGCGGTTGGCTGTCTCAAACTCCTCGATCGTCTTTGCATTGTCTCCTTCGATCAGGGCGAGCTCGATCTGAGCCAAATGAGCTGTTGTGAGCCTTGGCCCCGAATGGCGCAATGCCACCACTTCGAGCGCGGCGCGCATTTCGGCGATCTCCTTCACTGAACGGGTATCGAGCGGGGAAACCCGAACACCGCGACGCGGCACCGCGACAACAAGATGTTGTGCCTGCAACTGCCGAAAGGCCTCGCGCACGGGGACGTGGCTGGAATTGAATTCTCGTGCCACGTGATCCTGACGGAGTGGCGCGCCTGGCTCTAAGGCGCCGCTGATAATGCGCTCAGCAATTGAGTCCGCGACGCGCGCGACCGTCGTCATGTTGTCACTAGTGATCATAGATTATCTACCGCAATAACCGGTGCATTTGCGAGACAGCTCGATTAGCATCTCTTCGAGGGCAATGACTATAGATAATTGACGCGATTATCTACAATTGAGCGGGATTGGCTTATGGATGCTGCTGCGCAAGTCCAGCGGAAGGAAGCAGGCAACGGGACGCAGGTTCGTTATCATTGGAATGTCGAAGAGGCTAAGGCGCTCTACGACCGTCCTTTTGCCGACCTGATGCTTCAGGCGCAGCACGCTCATCGCAAGAACTTCGATCCAAACCACGTCGAAACTGCGAGCCTGCTCAGCATCAAGACCGGCGGCTGTCCGGAAGACTGCGGCTACTGCTCGCAAAGCGCGCATTACGAGACCGGCCTGAAAGCCACTCGTCTGATGCGTTGCGCCGATGTGGTTGCGACCGCGCAGCGCGCGAAGGGTGCCGGCGCCACGCGCTTCTGCATGGCCGCGGCCTGGCGCACGCCAAAAGATCGCGATCTTGATTCCGTCTGCGACATGGTCAAGGCGGTCAAGGGATTCGGCATGGAAACGTGCGTCACGCTCGGCATGCTGACAACGAAGCAGGCCGCGCGCCTCGCCGAGGCCGGCCTTGACTTCTACAATCACAACGTCGACACATCGCCCGAGTTTTACAGCAAGATCATCACCACCCGCAGCCTGCAGGACCGCATCGATACGCTGGCGCATGTGCGCGATGCCGGCATCAAGATCTGCTGCGGCGGGATTATCGGCATGGGCGAGCGCGTCGAGGACCGCCTGGGTATGCTCGTGCTGCTCGCCAATCTTCCCAACCATCCCGAAAGCGTGCCGATCAACCTGTGGAACAAGATCGAGGGCGTGCCGGTGGAAGACACCGCGGGGCCTCCCGATCCGATCGCGCTGGTCCGGCTGCTGGCGACCGCGCGGATCATGATGCCGAGGAGTGTGGTTCGCTTGTCCGCCGGGCGGCAATACATGACCGATGAATTGCAGGCGCTTTGCTTCTTGGCCGGCGCAAATTCAATCTTCGTCGGCGACGTGCTCTTGACCACCAAAAACCCGAAAGTTGATCGCGACGCGGATCTGCTGGCCCGGCTCGGCATCACGTCCGGGCTCTCCTGACGGAAGCAGTGCGCGCAATATGTTGCCCCCTACATCCAGCCTAGGTGAGAAATGCAGATAACTTTGATGAAGGGCAAAATCCATCGCGCCTCAGTGACCGAAGCTGATCTTCACTATGAAGGCTCGATCTCGATAGATCGTACGCTCCTGGACGCGGCAGGAATGGTGATCAACGAGCGCGTCGAAATCTACAATGTCGAAACAGGGATGCGCTTTGCCACCTACGTGATCGAGGCGCCGCCGATGTCTGGCACGATAAGCCTGAACGGTGCGGCCGCCCGACTGGCGATGCCCGGAGACAAGATCATTATCGTTGCATATGCCTCATTCGACGAGGCCGAAGCAAAGATATTCAAGCCACGCATTGTGCGTGTGGACAGAGACAATCGCATCCTGGCAAGTTGAACCTCCGGCCATCCTTCCTTCTTAAACGGCCAACGCATTTTTTGCGTGATTTGATGCGAGCCTCGGAGTGATGAATGCGGTCAATCCAAACAGCTAGACTTGGTCCCTACGTCGCAGCGTTGAATGCGTTGAACGAAGATAAACGGCTGCGCTGCCTCAAGCCCCGCGTGGGGATCGATTTCGCATCGAACGACTATCTGGCGCTCGGCAACGACTCGCACATCAAAAAGGCGATGGTCGCCGCGCTCGATGCGGGCACTCCGATTGGAGCCGGCGGGTCGCGGCTTCTGCGCGGCAATTGCGAGGAGCATGAACGGCTCGAGACGGAAGCGGCTCAGTTCTTTGGCGCGGAGGCAGCGCTTTTCTTTGGAGGCGGCTACATCGCAAATTTTGCCCTCCTGACAACGCTGCCGCAGCACGGCGATCTGCTCGTTCTCGATTCGCTCGTGCACGCCAGTATTCACGAGGGGGCACGGGCCGGCCGCGCAGAGTGTCGAATTCACGCGCACAATGATCCCCAGTCACTCGAAGACGAAATTCGCGACTGGCGAAACAAAGGTGGGGCGGGCCGCGTCTGGATTGTGGCCGAAAGTCTCTACAGTATGGACGGCGATTTCGCTCCACTCGAAGAGCTGGTGGCAATCGCCGATCGCCACGACGCGTTTCTGATCGTGGATGAGGCTCATGCCACAGGCGCTTACGGGCATCAGGGACGAGGGCTCACGGCCCCTTATGACAGGCGCGAAAATCTCATCGTCGTTCATACCTGCGGCAAAGCGCTCGGTGCGGCGGGTGCACTGGTTACGGCCTCCGGCATCTTGCGCGATTTCATGGTCAACCGCTGCCGTCCGTTTATTTTTGCCACCGCCCCATCACCATTGATGGCCGTTGCCGTTCGAGAGGCACTTCTCACCCTGCAGAAAGAGCCGGAGCGGCAGCAGCGGCTGGCCAATCTCGTTGCGTTCGCCCATCGGCAGATCACCTTGCTTGGTTTGCGCACACCATCGACCTCTCAGATCGTGCCGTACATCGTAGGTGATAATGCTCATGCAATGCGACTTGCCTCTGCTCTGCAGGCGCGCGGCTTCGACATCCGCGGAATTCGGCCGCCAACCGTCCCTGCAGGCACCGCCCGGTTGCGAATTTCGTTGACACTCAATGTTGGGGAAGAGGACGTGCGCGCAATGCTCGATGCGCTGGTTGAGGTGACGAGGGCTCGTTTTGATGAATAAGCGGATCGTCGTGGCTGGTACGGACACCGGGGTCGGCAAAACGGTATTTTCCGCAGGGCTCGCCGGCCTTCTCGGCGCGAATTACTGGAAGCCGGTCCAGGCTGGACTCGAACAAGAGACCGATTCCGAGTGCATCCGCCGCCTCGGTGGCCTCTCGTCCGATCGGATTGTCCCGGAGCTCTACCGACTTCGGACGCCTGCGTCGCCCCATTACTCCGCGGAGATCGACGGTGTTCGCATAGATACAGAGACGCTTCGACTGCCGGACAGCGGCGAGCGGCAACTCGTGATCGAGGGCGCCGGCGGACTCATGGTGCCGCTGACAGCGCGCACTCTTTACATCGACATCTTCGAGCGCTGGCAGCTCCCCGTCGTGCTTTGCGCAAGGACGGGACTGGGCACAATCAATCACTCCCTGCTCTCCATAGAGGCTCTGCGGAAGCGTCAGATTCGAATCCTTGGAATTGCGTTCATTGGCGAAAGAAACGCCGAAACTGAAAGCGCGATTTGCGAGATCGGGAGAGTGCGTTGGTTGGGACGGCTCCCGTGGGTTGTTCCCCTCACGGACGATAGGCTGCAGGCGGCTTTCAAAGACTCCTTTGTTAGCAGCGATTTCCTGAACCTATGAAGATAGCCAGGAGGTCGCCGATCTGGCACCCGTTCACGCAGCATGCTCTACAGCGGGACATGACGAAGGTGCTGCGGGGAGAGGGGGCTTATCTCTACACCGAAGATGGCCGACGCCTTATCGATGCAATCTCCTCCTGGTGGGTCGTGACCCACGGCCATTGCCATCCATGCATCGTGAACGCGATCCGAGAGCAGGCAGGCAAGCTCAACCAGGTCATCTTCGCCGGATACACTCACGACCCGGCTGAGCAAGTTGCGACGGAACTATTGAAGGTCACCTCCCCGGCGCTCGAACATGTGTTCTTCTCCGATAGCGGGTCAACCAGCGTCGAAGTCGCGCTGAAAATGGCGCTCGGCTACTGGCGCAATACCGGAAGACAGCGAACCCAAATTGTGGTGATGCAGCACTCGTACCATGGCGACACGATCGGGGCGATGTCGGTAGGTAGCCGAGGCGTCTTCAATGCGGCCTACGGGGCGCTGATGTTCGAGGTGACCTCGATTCCGTTCCCGGCAAGAGATCGTGAGCAAAGAGCGCTCGATGCGCTTGAAAACGCGTGTAGAAACGAACATCCCGCAGCCTTTATCGTGGAACCCCTGATATTGGGTGCCGGTGGAATGCTGATGTATTCTCCCTCGACCCTAAGAGAGATGAAGCGGATCTGCGAAGCCTTCGACGTCTTGTTCATTGCGGACGAGGTCATGACCGGCTGGGGCCGGACGGGTACCTTGTTTGCGTGTGAGCAGGCCGATGTCATGCCCGATATTGCCTGCTATTCGAAAGGCCTCACGGGTGGGGCGCTGCCGCTCGCCGTCACACTCTGTCGTGCCGATATTTTCGATGCGCATTATTCTGAAGATCGCACACGTACGTTTTTTCATTCGAGCTCATATACGGCCAATCCAGTGGCCTGTGCCGCGGCCAAGGCTAATCTGGACCTATGGCAGGATCAGGAATATCGCTGGCGGCTGGCATCCTTGGCCAGGATGCAAGAGCAGGCACTCGTGCCATTCCGCGCCGATTCACGGTTCGCAAACGTCCGACGCACGGGAACAGTCACAGCGCTTGAACTCAACACGAGCGATGCCGGCTATCTGGCGGACATCGGTCCGAGGCTTTTGGCTTTCTTCCAAGCGCGGAATCTGCTGCTACGCCCACTCGGTAACACGATCTACGTGATGCCGCCTTACTGCGTTACGGCGGCCGACCTTGATGAAATCTATACTGCCATCCGCGACGCTGCTGACTTGCTGATGTGAGATGCACGAGGCTGTGCAATCATCTGCAGCGACAGCATCTTGGAAGGCGAAAGTGTCCGTATTGCTGCCGCTTGATAGTGCAACGAGAATGCAGCACCCAAGGCTCGCAGGCTGATCGTGCTTTAAGCACTTAAGCGCTCCCGACCCCGCTGCCGCAGCAATCCTGCGGGCTAGCCATGAAAGGCGCAGCATTTGGCCGAAATGTCGGGCGAATTGCGTTAACCACGATAGAGAAATCCATTATCTTGAGCAAATTCTCGGCGAGGCTTTCTGCGGAAAGTACTGCTTCGCGAGGCAGCCGCACATCAGAGTCAAGACTCTTGATGGCTGCAAGAACCAGGGAAATGGACCGCCGGGCGACCGCACCTTTGGTGCGCGCGTGGTGCTGTGGTCAGAGGGCAGCGGGGCTTCCCCAAGTAAACGTCTGACAGGAGGCGAGAATGCACATTGGATTCCGTAATTCCCCCGACCATTCAGCCACATGCTGCGCGATATGCGGCGGAAAGTTTGGGCTGATCCGCCATTACTGCTGGCGAACGGCCCTTTGCTCCAAGAAATGCGTCAACCGCTTTAAGGCGCGGCGGGAGGCCGATCAGAATTGGTTGCGACGGGGGCGAGCCGCTTAGGAATGGACTGAGTTGTGCCGGTACGACCCTGGTCAGAGAATTCAAGTGGCCCTCTAGAGCGCGTGGAAATCAAGTGACAGAAACATCGGCAAAAATAATCGACTTCAGAGCCTACAGGGCCAGCAGGCTGGCTCGGTCTGAGCGCCTTCGCGACGACATCTACTCGACCGCGACTCTCGCTGCGCTTACGGCGGCCTGTGACTTTTGGACGTTCCTGGCCTGCCATCCGTTTGCTTTGCTCGGTGCGCCAGCGCGAAAGCGGGAGGCTAACGAGTACCCCTAGGGGGCAGACACGCAGATGTGCCTAAAGACGAAGTCCCCACGCGTGCATCTGCAGCTCGGTCCGGTCGAGCCGTCACCGTTTGGAGAGACTGCAACTAGCCCAGAAACGCGTGCAGATGGTGGCTCGTCGCGAGCGCCGCTCCTCGATTGAGGCCGCGGCTGGCATAGCCGCTGAAACTGCACGGGAAGACGAGCCATCGGGAGGTGAAATCGCGATGAGGAAGGTCTTGTCTCATGGTTGCGCGACCATTGGGCTGTTTTTGCTCTGTTCTCCAGTTCTAGAGAAACTGGGATCTCCATCCTCCATACCATTGACAGGTTTCTCCTGCCTTCTCTAGGAAGCGCCGACGGTGTGTGGGGAGCGGATTCAATATGAGCCACAGTTCAGAGCAGCCTCTAGAGCGTGTCACGATTCCGGCACTGCAGCAGTGGAAGGATAAAGGACGGCGTGTCGTGATGACCACCGCCTACGATGCGGTTGCGACGCGCATCGCGGATCCCATTGTCGATATCATCCTGGTCGGCGATAGCGTTGGAAACGTCTGCCTGGGATTCGACAACACGCTGCCCGTCAGCGTGGCCATGATGAATCATCACCTGGAGGCTGTTGCGCGCACGAAGCCTCATGCCCTGCTTGTGGCCGACATGCCCTTTCTGAGCTTTCATGTCGGTTCTGAGGATACGATTCGCAACGCAGGAGGTTTTCTGCAGCGTGGCGCCGATGCTGTGAAACTCGAGGGTGGTGCCAAACGCATCGATATGGTACGCGCCTTGGTCGATTGCGAAATTCCTGTGATGGGACATCTCGGTCTGACCCCGCAGAGCGTCAACGTCATGGGTGGATTCAAGGTGCAGGGACGGACAACGGATACCGCCTTGCGGCTGCTCGATGACGCCCACCGTCTGCAGGAAGCCGGCTGCTTCGCGCTGGTCCTGGAGGGCATTCCTGCCGAGCTCGCGTCGCGAGCGACCGAATGTCTCACGATACCCACCATCGGGATCGGAGCAGGACCTGATTGCTCGGGCCAAGTGCTCGTGTTTCATGATGTCTTGGGGCTAACCGAAGGTCATCGCCCCAAATTCGTTCGTGCCTATACAAATGGATTCCAGCTGTTCCAGGAGGCGCTGTCGCGCTGGGCTGCCGATATCCGCAAAGGTGCATTCCCGGGCTCGGAGGAGTGCTATCGGCTTCCTGATCAGCTTCGGCATGCCGTCGCCAACTGGGTGCCCTCCAATTCAACCTCAAGGTAAGAAATGCAAGTCATTACGAAGGTCGCTGAGCTGCGTCGCGCCCTTGCAGACGTTCGCAATGCCGATAAGCGCATCGGATTCGTTCCGGCGATGGGATACTTGCACGACGGCCACCTGGCCCTGATCTCGGCAAGCCGGGGACACTGCGACGTCACTGTCGTCAGCATCTTCGTCAACCCCACTCAGTTCGGCCCAAATGAGGATCTCAGCAGGTACCCTCGCGACTTCGCGCGCGATGAAGCGTGGTGCCGCAGTGCCGGGGTCACCATCATCTTCGCGCCAAGTGCAGAGGAGATCTATCCGGCTCAATTTGAGAGCTTTGTCGAGCCGGGCGAACTCGCAAAACCGCTCTGCGGTGCTTTCAGGCCTGGACATTTTCGTGGTGTAGCGACTGTCGTCTGCAAGCTATTCAACATGGTGCAGCCGAACGTCGCGTACTTTGGACAGAAGGATTTTCAGCAATGCGCTGTGATACGCCGCGTGACGGTTGATCTGAATCTTCCGATCGAGATTGTCACTGTGCCAACCGTGCGGGAGCCAGATGGGCTGGCAATGAGCAGTCGCAACCGTTATCTCAGCTCGGAAGAACGTGGTCGGAGCCTTGCGATCAGCCGTGGCTTGTTCGCCGCAGCGCATGAGTTTGCCTCAGGGGAGCGCGATGCGGCAACGCTGATTGCGCTTGCAAGAAAGCATTTGGAAATGGTCGATCGACTGCAGTACCTTGAGCTTGTCGACACTGGGACCCTAAGGATTGCCGAGAGCCCTCTGCGCTACCCGGCGGCACTCTGTGTCGCAGCGTACGTCGGCTCCACTCGGTTGATCGACAATGTAGTCCTATCCCGGTCGCCATCGTAGCTAGATCCGCAAGTGATTGCGCTCACAAACAGTCGAACCGGATGGGTTGGCCCTGAAATCCTCAACATCTCTCGAAGGCGACCCGGAACTGCCCTTTGCGTGCTGAACAACTGCCCCCCCGCTCAACCTCATGATGTCGGCTGAGATCGGCTCTGCCGGCTGACGGGGTGGAGCGAGGCGGGGCCGCTGCCGCGCTGCCGAGAGCAGCCAAGTGCGAGTTCGCTTTCCGTTTTATGATTTCGGCGGCTCGCTTGGACACTCCGGGGCGTTCCGACCGCTTTGCGCGCTTTTTACGACGTCGCGCAAAACAATTTCAGAAAGTCGTACAACCAGCTGTTTGAGGCGCGCAATCTCCTGCTTGCACCGCTTCAGCTCGTGCTGTTCGTCTGTCATCACAGATGGTGTGCGACGATAGCTGCTGCCGAGATGATTCATGTAGCTCCCTTTCCGATTCGACAAACACAGCAGATAATCTGAACAGCCCAGTTGCTTCTCTTCCCTGAACGAGGCGCCTCGGCGTCAGATCAGAGCGTTTCACACGCAGCCCGCGGTGGGCTGGTTGCTAGCTCACTCCCTGCAAAGGGCCTTCGCCCAGGTCGTAGATTCGACGGCACTTTCGGCGACGCCATCTCGCTCGTCGCTCAAGCTCAGTTGCAGTAATGACCCCCAACAATGTGGCCGCGGAATATGCCGCCCTCCGGCTGCATGTGATTGCTCTGGGCGCAGACTGGTAACAAAATGGCAATATCGATTAATGCAACGAGCCGCGCTCTCGCGCTCAAATCCTGCATTGCGGCAGCGCCTCCGATGAATTTTCACGCGACGTTCGCGTCTCCGTGCTGGGGTCCTTCAGCAGGCTTATATGTCCAAAACGCAAGTCGCTACCGAAATCATCCGCCTGCAAGCGGGCATGCCAAAGGAGGTTTGCTCAAAATCGTGTGCTGCCAATACCTGCAATTATGGATCACTAACCACACGCCCATGACCATGAAACTACTTCACGATCGCGCAGACGACCTCCTAAGCTGCATAAAGCCGAAGTTCCCTCAAGAGCGGCCAGGAGGGCGAGTCAAGGGGGCACTTAGCGCGGGCGCCGGATCCTGGCCCGATTTCGTCGCCAGACGCGGGGCGGGCGCTGGTTTTTGACGCAAAGATATGCTTCAACGCATGAATTGAAGTCCCTCTACAGTGCAGGATGCCAAGCGGTCGGGTTTGGAGCCGATAGGGAGGTCTGCGAAAGCGCCTCACCGTATGACGCCGGCGTCCGCGCCTACGTTGCCTCCAAAATCCTGAAGGCCGCCATCAGAGATGAGACGTGCCCCAATCTGCTTAAACAGATCGGTCAGGAAGCTCTTCCAGAGCACCAACGATGTGGCGATTAGATCTAGGACATGGCTTGTCATTGAGGCGAATTTCCAAGTCACAGTGCTGAAGGTCCTGGCCTGCTATCCAGATTCGCGCGCGCCGTCGCGTCGCCTGCGGCATAGCGATCCGGCCAGCTCGCAGAGGTGTATCGTGGTCGCAAATCGATGGCGGCCTAACGTCACCCAAGACGCGGCGTTATCCGATGTGAATCGGTTGGCGCGTTGCTCGCTGCGAGGCCGATCGTTGAAACGAGCTGCTCGCACAACAGGCAGCGCATCCAAGCCTTGGCGCACGCACCCTTGCGCGCCACGATGCCGGTGAGGCGTCACGCTAATAACCTTCGTCCGGAAACGAGGGCGAACTCAGTGTTCGGCGCCGGAGCGCCATCACTCAAGCGAGCGGGTGCGCCATTGCTGTCTACTCCTGTGCGAGCCCCGCAAGTGCCCTTTCAATCACTGTGATGTCTTGACTGACCTGAGCGATCGCTGGCTTCGGATCAACTCCGGTAACGCACTTCAACTGCTGCAGTAGCTCCCGCCGATGCGCCAGAAGGGTCTCCAGCGCGCTGCGGTTGCTTAGTTTCACATAGCCGTCGACGATCAATCCAATCGAAAGAGACATCGAAACTCTCAACCAAAGCTGTTCTCAACGTAGATGCGTATAGCACATCGACAAACGATGTTCAGCTCGTCGGGAGAGAATACTGACGGGCGAGCTTGTTAGCGACAAGCGTCCGGCGCCGGGGGCGTGACCGACTATTCCTTGCGCCTTACAAGCATCCAGCTCTGTTTGAGCGACTAGCCGAGCAGAAGGACGGCTATGGCGAGCCAAAAACGCTGCGGATCGTCGCGAGGGTTGCTAGGCTAGGGGAGGGAATGATATCACGAACTAGCATAGTCTTATCCGCCTGCCGAACGGCTTCCGAGATGCGATGGCAGGCGGCGCGTTGATCGACGACATGCTCGCCTGAATATCTCTTCGTAGAGATTGCGACGACCTCAGGAGCGTCCAGGATGCTCGATGAATATTTGGCCCGCATTCGTGCTCACCGTAACACCATCCACCGCTATTCTCGCCTGCTGAAGTCGAACCTGTCGGATGTCGAACGTCAGTTCATTGAAGGACGCCTCACCGAGGAGCAGGCGGCCCTCGAGTCTCTTTCGGCCGAGACCTTCCCGCTCGCGTTCAGCCTTCCGAAGCGGACGGACATGTCGGCAAGATAGGCGCGGAGCCGCGAACGACGCTCGCATTCGGGACCACGCGATTTCTCGCCGACGGCATCATCATGGGCTCGCGACCCGGCAAATAATCGATGATATCCGCCCGCTGTCGGCCCAGCCCCAAGACCTAATCTGCTGACCTGCACATGAGTTCATTCGGCTCGGGTATCAGCTGCTCAATCTATATCGGCTTTTGCCTTAGAAAGCCGAACTATTCGACCGGTTCTCGCTCCGGACCCGTTTGTATTCGGCCATATCTCGACAATTTGTTAGATTGGCTACACGCCCAGCCAAATCGTTCTCACTCGCTTGCCAGCTGAGACAGCCACAACTTCATCTTTCATCGGCCTGCCACCACGGCATGAGATTTGCTCTACTGGCGGCGAGAGGCACAGCAAGGAGGGAAACGACTTGCCAAATCTGCGATTGGAGACAGTTTATGTCGCCGGCAATATCTCCAGCAGCATTCTGGGGAATCCAAAGGTAAGCGGCGGCACCACGCCAAAGGTGGAACATCAAATTGGTACGCGTCGATCGGGCTCGGCTGCGAAATACCCTCGCGCCGATATTTTCCCTAGTCGCCGTCGGGCAAATGGCAGGCCTTTTGCGTGTAGCCGATCCCATAGGACTGCTGCACGGGCTCTTCGCGACCGACGGTTGGTTGTTTCGACGGACCGCAGTCGGCAGCGCGACAGGGAAGTCGCAGTTCCGGGGCAGAACAACGGCCTCCAGCTTTTGGATCAATCACTTCAACCTGCACCGGGCGATCGAACACTATGATTGTGCGTAGCCTGCGCGACGTCGAAGCAACCGATCACTTCGTCGATTGGGGCAATGGTACTAGCCACCGCCTTCTGACCGATAAGGACGGCATGGGTTTTAGCATCTGCCACACCGTGGTGCGCGCTAACACCGTTTCGCTTCTGCAATACCGGAATCATCTCGAAGCCTGCTACTGCATCGGCGGAGAGGGCGAGGTCGAGGACATGGACGGCAATGTCTTTCCCATTCGCAGGGGTGACATGTATGTGCTTGACAAGCATGACAAGCATTTCCTGCGCGGGGGACGGAACAACGACATGATCCTCGTAAGCATCTTCAACCCGCCCCTTACCGGAACCGAGCGCCACAAGCTCGACGACCCGGCGGGCTCCACATATTGAGTGATGCGAAGAAACGCCAATACAACATGAACTGCCGCTAATTGCGAGATACATTTACTCGAGCAATCCAGCGCTGCCTCGTATCGCACGCGGACCTCAGAAAAAGTCTTTGTTCCGGTTTTACGAAAGGCGCACGCGATGCGCTTCGGCGGAGCTGACAAAATACTTTGGCATTCCAGGTCCATTTTCCCTTGTCCGGAAAGACCAGGCGGGCGGAGGTTTGTGCCGATTGATAGCGCGCTCAATTGTACGATGTCTGGCGACGCTGTTGGACAGCTGACATAGCGCTGCTGTGGCTTTCGCATTGATTGAATTCGATTTCACCGTTGGCACGATAGATGCGTAATCGTCTAAAGGGCGCCATAGAGGAGAAGTCGTTCGATGAGGACGCTTACCAGAAACTCTGACGCGGTTGAGTGGCAGCTGCGATGCTGCCGGCACCATATTTGGTGATGCGCAAGGTTGGCACGAAGATTGAGTGATCTGCTTCGGCGAAGGGTTTCGTCACATCAATGCAGACCAGCCTAAGCCCGACAACAGATACGAACCGATGTGAGCGATTTGCGTGAATCAAGAAAGTCGCCTTCCGAGCTTGAGCGATGAACAGGTGCAGAGCATATCTGCCGCGCATGAACTGCTAGCGCGTGGGGAGGAGTTTTGGCGACGGCGGCTCGAGCAGTTTAGCAGATTGCATCTTCCTTTTCTGTCATCGTCCGTGGCTGCGGCGCCTTCCCGATGGCAGTCGAGTTCGTGGTTTAGCCCAAGCGGTTTGGCTAAACTTTCCCCACAAGATCGCTCGGAATATTTGGTGACCGCTTGGCTGATCTATCTCGCTCGAGTCACCGGGCAAAAAGAGTTTCAACTGGGATGGAAGCCTGCATGGGACGGATTGCAAACTGGCTCCAAACTCGTAATCGCCTCCGTCGTGCCGATGGAGGTTTGCATTGAGCTTGCTTATGATTTTGAAGAAGTGCGCAAAACCGTAGCGGCCGAAGTCGCTCAGCTGAGGGCACACGCCAGCTTTGCCCGAGATCTTATCGCGCGCTGCCCGACCCTGCGAGGAGTGGAGGCGCTACGGGCGCGCCACCCTTGGCCGATTGGTATTGCAATCGCGACAGAAAGCTGTTCCGTCGCCGACGATCTGTCGGCGAGCCACAAGACTGGCCAAGCCTTATGCGGCGATTTGCTGACCTTTGAGGTTCGCGCTCTGGATGGGAGCTTCCGCTGGCATTTTGATGCCGCTCGATTGGCGCCCAAGCAGATCGACGGCATGACGCAGCATTTGCAAGTTTTGTTACGCGGCGTGATGGACGATGCGGGGCAGTCTGTCGGCCGAATCGGCATTCTGCCAACCGACGAACGCGCGTATCTGCTTGAGGATTTGAATCGGACGGCGGCGCCTTTTTCGTTTGAGCGATGTATCCATGAGTTGTTCGAGGCGCAGGTGCAAAGGGCGCCGGAAGCGGTTGCAGTGGTCCATGAGAGGGAGAGACTGAGCTATGGCGAACTCAATGCGCGGGCCAACCGCCTGGCGCATTATCTGATCGAGCTCGGGGTCAAGCCGGACCAGCCGGTGGCGATCTGCCTGGAACGCAGCCTAGCGATGGTGGTCGGTGTGTTGGCGATCATGAAGGCTGGCGGTGCCTATCTGCCGCTAGATCCGACTTATCCGTCAGCGCGGCTGCGGCAGATTGTCGACGATGCAAAACCGAAACTGCTGCTTTGCGATGTCGCCGGTCGAACCGCATTGGGCGCCGATGCCGTGGCCGATGTGACGGTGGTCGATCTGGAGACGACGACCCCGGCTTGGGGCGAGCGGCCGCCTTCGAACCCGGACCCGGGCACGCTTGGCCTCACATCGCGCCATCTCGCCTACGTCATCTATACCTCCGGCTCAACCGGAATCCCCAAGGGCGTTGAAATGTCCCATGGCGCGCTTGTGAATTCGCTTGCGGGCATTGGCACGTCAAAACAGCGCACACTTCAATTCGCGACCCTGAACTTCGATGTGTCCTGTCAGGAATTGTTCATCTGTTGGAAGGACGGCGGAGTGCTTGTGCTCGTGCGGGAACAGACCCGGAGGCGCTTCTCCGACCTGCTGGAATTTGTAGAGCGGGAGGCCATCGAGCGGCTTTTCCTCCCGTTCGTGGCATTGAATCATTTTGCGGAAGTCTGGAGCACGCAGCGGGTGCAGCTGCGCGCTTTAAGAGAGCTTTATACAGCCGGCGAGCGATTACAGGCCACTCCACTGCTTAGGGCGTTCTTCGAAGCACATCCGAACGCGAGATTGATCAATCAATATGGGTCCACGGAAATCAGCGTCATTTCCGAGCACCACCTTGCAGCTGATCCGTCATGTTGGCCCCAGATGCCTCACGTCGGGCGTCCAATCGCCAACACGCGGGTGTACTTGCTGGATGGCTATGGCGCGCCTGTGCCGTTCGGCGCGGTGGGCGAGCTTTACATTGGCGGGGCGGGGGTGGCACGGGGCTACCTCAACCGCCCTGAGCTGACCGCGGAGCGGTTCATCGCCAGTCCCTTTGTCGAGGGCGATCGGCTGTACCGGACCGGCGACCTTGCACGTTATCTGCCGGACGGCAATCTTGAGTTCCTGGGCCGCAACGACGATCAGGTGAAGATCCGCGGCTATCGCATCGAGCCGGGCGAGATCGTCGCGCGGCTTTGCGAGCACGCCTGGGTGCGCGAGGCGGTGGTGGTGGCGGGCCAGAACGGCGCCGGCGACAAACATCTGATCGCCTATGTGGTCTGCGCGCCCGAGGCCGGCTCGGACGAGGGCGATGGAGGCGCGCTTGCGGGCGCCTTGCGGGCGCACTTAAGTGCGCGGCTGCCGGACTACATGGTGCCGAGTGCGTTCGTGCGGCTGGCGGCGCTTCCGCTCACGGTGAACGGCAAGCTCGATCGGAACGCGCTGCCGGCGCCGGCCGATCAGGCCTATGCGCTGGCGGCCTACCAGTCGCCGCAAGGTGCGGTCGAGACGGCGCTGGCGCAGATCTGGGCCGAGCTCCTTGGTGTCGAGCGCATCGGGCGCAACGACCACTTCTTCGAACTGGGCGGCCACTCGCTCTTGGCCGTGCAGATGTCGAGCCGGCTGTCACAGGCTGTCGGGGTCGAACTGCCACTGTCGACGCTGTTCGCAAGGCCAGTGCTGAGTGACCTGGCGGCAAGCATCGTCGAGCTGTTGAGCCGCTCCGGTCCGCACGAGCTGTCGTCGATTGCAGCCGTGTCGCGTCATGAGCCGCTTGTGCTGTCGTTTGCGCAGCAGCGGCTATGGTTTTTGGCTCAGCTGAACGAAGGCAGCACGAACTATCACATTCCGCTGGCCTTGCGATTGCGCGGGATGCTCGACCGCAGCGCCTGGCAGCGCAGCCTTGACCGTCTGTTTGCGCGTCATGAGGCGCTGCGCAGTGTGTTTGTCGCGACCCAAGGCAAGCCCGGGGTTGAGGTTCTGCCGCCGGACGCGGGTCTGCCGATAGTTGAGCATGATCTGCGGGAGAGATCGGATGCGGAAGCGGCATTTTTGGATCTGTGCCATGAAGAGGGGCGCACGCCATTCGATCTTGCGCGCGGTCCGCTGATCCGCGGGCGGCTGATCCGCATCGCCGACGAGGAACACGTCTTCCTACTGACCCAGCATCACATCGTCTCGGACGGTTGGTCGATGGGCGTGCTGCTGCGTGAACTTAGCCAGCTCTACCGGGCATTCGAGGCTGGGCAGGACGACCCTCTGCCGCCGCTTGCGATCCAGTATCCGGATTACGCCGCCTGGCAACGTCAATGGCTGTCGGGGGAACGGTTGCAGAAGCAGGCGCAGTATTGGCGCAGCGCCCTGGCAGGCACAGCCCGTCTTGTCTTGCCGACGGACCATGCGCGGCCTGCCCAGCAGTCGTTTGCCGCGGCCACGGTCCCGATCACCGTCGATGCGGATTTGACGCGGGAGCTGAAGCGGCTGAGCCTACAGCATGGCACGACGTTGTTCATGATGGTGCTGGCGGCCTGGGCGGCGGTGCTGTCGCGTCTGTCCGGGCAGGACGATCTTGTGATTGGCGTGCCGAGCGCCAATCGGGGGCACCGCGAGATCGAAGAGCTGATCGGGTTCTTCGTCAACACCCTGGCGCTTCGGCTGGACCTGTCGGGCAAGCCGCGCGTGTCGGAGCTTCTGGAGCGGACGCGGCGCACGGTGCTGGCTGCGCAGGAGCATCAGGACCTGCCGTTCGAGCAGGTGGTGCAGATCGTGCAGCCGCCCCGGGCTCTTGATCACACGCCATTGTTCCAGGTGATGCTGGCCTGGGAGAACAATGCGGTTGGGTCATTGGACCTGCCGGGGCTGAGTGTCGAAGCTGCCGGGGAGGAGATTGATCAGGTCGAGTTCGATCTGGAGCTGAGCCTTGGTGAGCAGGGCGAGGAGATCGCCGGAACACTGGCTTATGCCACGGCGCTGTTTGATCAGGCGACGATCGAGCGGCAGCGTGGTTATCTGCTGGCGCAGCTGCGGGCGATGGTTGCCGATGCGCAGCAAGAGGTCCACCGGATTGAGCTGCTCTCGACTGCCGAGCGCACGTATCTGCTGGAGGAGCTGAACCGGACGGCGGCGCCGTATCCTGCGGAGCGGTGCATCCACGAGCTGTTCGAGGCGCAGGTGCACAAGGCGCCGGATGCGGTGGCGGTGGTCTGCAAAGATGAGCGGCTGATCTACGGCGAGCTCAATGCGCGGGCCAACCGCCTGGCGCATCACCTGATCGCCCTCGGGGTCAAACCTGGGGATCGCATTGCCACAGTGCTGGACCGCTCCGTCGCTCTTCTGGTGGCGCAGCTGGCAATTCTGAAGGCCGGCGGCGTGTATGTACCGATCGATCGCGCCCTCCCGCCGGCACGACAAGAATTGCTGAGGGCCGATTGTGCTGCACGCTTGGTGCTTTGCGCTGATGATCTGGTTGAGGCGACGATACCTGTTCGTACTATTGGGCCGCTCATAGCTGGAACGGGATGTAGTTCCGATCCTGGGCTGGCGTTGAGCGCTGAAACTGCCGCTTACGTCATGTACACCTCTGGCTCAACTGGCCTTCCCAAAGGAGTTGTTGTTCCTCATCGTGCCGTCAACCGGCTCGTGATCAACAGTGGGTATGTGAAGATCGATGCAGGAGATCGGGTGGCATGGGCTGGCAATCCCGCCTTCGACGCAAGCACGTTCGAAGTATGGGCACCGCTGCTTAACGGTGGTTGCATTGTTGCCATGCATGCCGCCACCGTCAGGGATACTCTTAGTTTTGCCCGCGCGCTTGAACAGCACCGGGTGACGACACTGTTTCTAACAACAGCATTATTCAACCAACATACATCAACGATTGCTCCGACGTTGGCGCAACTGAAGCACCTCCTCTGTGGGGGTGAGTGCGGTGATCTTGCCTCGTTTCTGAGATTGTTAAAGGAAAAGGGCCCCGTACGTCTCATTAACTGCTACGGGCCCACCGAGACGACGACATTCGCGACGATCTGGACTTGCCCGGCTGATTTTAATGGGTCATTGGTCCCGATCGGGCGCCCAATCGCCAACACGCGTGTGTACTTGCTGGATGGCCATGGCGCGCCCGTGCCGTTCGGCGCGGTGGGTGAGCTTTACATTGGCGGGGCGGGGGTGGCACGGGGCTACCTGAACCGCCCTGAGCTGACCGCGGAGCGGTTCATCGCCAGTCCCTTTGTCGAGGGCGATCGGCTGTACCGGACCGGCGACCTTGCACGTTATCTGCCGGACGGCAATCTTGAGTTCCTGGGCCGCAACGACGATCAGGTGAAGATCCGCGGCTATCGCATCGAGCCGGGCGAGATCGTCGCGCGGCTTTGCGAGCACGCCTGGGTGCGCGAGGCGGTGGTGGTGGCGGGCCAGAACGGCGCCGGCGACAAACATCTGATCGCCTATGTGGTCTGCGCGCCCGAGGCCGGCTCGGACGAGGGCGATGGAGGCGGGCTTGCGGGCGCCTTGCGGGCGCACTTAAGTGCGCGGCTGCCGGACTACATGGTGCCGAGTGCGTTCGTGCGGCTGGCGGCGCTTCCGCTCACGGTGAACGGCAAGCTCGATCGGAACGCGCTGCCGGCGCCGGCCGATCAGGCCTATGCGCTGGCGGCCTACCAGTCGCCGCAAGGTGCGGTCGAGACGGCGCTGGCGCAGATCTGGGCCGAGCTCCTTGGTGTCGAGCGCATCGGGCGCAACGACCACTTCTTCGAACTGGGCGGCCACTCGCTTTTGGCCGTGCAGATGTCGAGCCGGCTGTCACAGGCTGTCGGGGTCGAACTGCCACTGTCGACGCTGTTCGCAAGGCCAGTGCTGAGTGACCTGGCGGCAAGCATCGTCGAGCTGTTGAGCCGCTCCGGTCCGCACGAGCTGTCGTCGATTGCAGCCGTGTCGCGTCATGAGCCGCTTGTGCTGTCGTTTGCGCAGCAGCGGCTATGGTTTTTGGCTCAGCTGAACGAAGGCAGCACGAACTATCACATTCCGCTGGCCTTGCGATTGCGCGGGATGCTCGACCGCAGCGCCTGGCAGCGCAGCCTTGACCGTCTGTTTGCGCGTCATGAGGCGCTGCGCAGTGTGTTTGTCGCGACCCAAGGCAAGCCCCGGGTTGAGGTTCTGCCGCCGGACGCGGGTCTGCCGATAGTTGAGCATGATCTGCGGGAGAGATCGGATGCGGAAGCGGCATTTTTGGATCTGTGCCATGAAGAGGGGCGCACGCCATTCGATCTTGCGCGCGGTCCGCTGATCCGCGGGCGGCTGATCCGCATCGCCGACGAGGAACACGTCTTCCTACTGACCCAGCATCACATCGTCTCGGACGGTTGGTCGATGGGCGTGCTGCTGCGTGAACTTAGCCAGCTCTACCGGGCATTCGAGGCTGGGCAGGACGACCCTCTGCCGCCGCTTGCGATCCAGTATCCGGATTACGCCGCCTGGCAACGTCAATGGCTGTCGGGGGAACGGTTGCAGAAGCAGGCGCAGTATTGGCGCAGCGCCCTGGCAGGCACAGCCCGTCTTGTCTTGCCGACGGACCATGCGCGGTCTGCCCAGCAGTCGTTTGCCGCGGCCACGGTCCCGATCACCGTCGATGCGGATTTGACGCGGGAGTTGAAGCGGCTGAGCCTACAGCATGGCACGACGTTGTTCATGATGGTGCTGGCGGCCTGGGCGGCGGTGCTGTCGCGTCTGTCCGGGCAGAACGATCTTGTGATTGGCGTGCCGAGCGCCAATCGGGGGCACCGCGAGATCGAAGAGCTGATCGGGTTCTTCGTCAACACCCTGGCGCTTCGGCTGGACCTGTCGGGCAAGCCGCGCGTGTCGGAGCTTCTGGAGCGGACGCGGCGCACGGTGCTGGCTGCGCAGGAGCATCAGGACCTGCCGTTCGAGCAGGTGGTGGAGATCGTGCAGCCGCCCCGGGCTCTTGATCACACGCCATTGTTCCAGGTGATGCTGGCCTGGGAGAACAATGCGGTTGGGTCATTGGACCTGCCGGGGCTGAGTGTCGAAGCTGCCGGGGAGGAGATTGATCAGATCAAGTTCGATCTGGAGCTGAGCCTTGGCGAGCAGGGTGAGGTGATCGCTGGGACGCTGGGTTATGCCACGGCGCTGTTCGATCAGGCGACGATCGAGCGGCAGCGTGGTTATCTGCTGGCGCAGCTGCGGGCGATGGTTGCCGATGCGCAGCAAGAGGTCCACCGGATTGAGCTGCTCTCGACTGCCGAGCGCACGTATCTGCTGGAGGAGCTGAACCGGACGGCGGCGCCGTATCCTGCGGAGCGGTGCATCCACGAGCTGTTCGAGGCGCAGGTGCACAAGGCGCCGGATGCGGTGGCGGTGGTCTGCAAAGATGAGCGGCTGAGCTACGGCGAGCTCAATGCACGGGCCAACCGCCTGGCGCATCACCTGATCGCCCTCGGGGTCAGGCCGGACCAGCCGGTTGCGATCTGCGTCGAGCGCAGTCCGATGATGGTGGTGGGGCTTTTGGCGATCCTGAAGGCCGGCGGAGCGTATATGCCGCTGGACCCCGCCTATCCGTCGGCGCGGCTGCATCAGGTGCTCGACGATGCGGCCCCGCCGCTGCTGCTGGCCGATGTGGCTGGCCGTGCCGCCTTCGGCGCGGATGTGCCGGCCATTGTGAGCGTGGTGGAGCTCGATGCTGCGGCGCCGGCCTGGGCCAGCCTGCCGGAAGCGGATCCTGACCGGCGCGCGCTCGGCCTGACCTCCCGCAACCTCGCCTATGTGATCTACACTTCGGGATCCACGGGCACGCCCAAAGGGGCACAGAATGAGCATCGGGCTATCGTTAATCGCCTGATCTGGATGCAGAACGCCTATGGTCTGAAGCCAACAGACGTCGTGTTGCAGAAGACGCCATTAAGCTTCGATGTCTCGGCCTGGGAGTTCTTTTGGACTTTGCTTGAAGGGGCAACGCTGGTACTGGCCCCACCCGGTGCGCACAGAGATCCCGATGCATTGGTCGACTTGATCGTCAGCCAGCACATCACGACGGTTCACTTCGTGCCATCCATGCTGGTCAGCTTTTTGGATGCGAAGAGTGTTGACCGCTGCACATCGCTGCGGCGGGTTTTATGCAGCGGCGAGGCGCTCCCTGCCGCCAGTGTGTATAGGGTTCGGCGCGTATTGCCCTGGACGGCCCTGCACAATCTCTACGGTCCGACTGAGGCCGCGATCGACGTTACATCCTGGAGCTGCCCGGCTGAGTTTGATGAGGCCATCGTCCCGATTGGCCGTCCTATTGCCAACACGCGGGTCTACTTGCTGGATGGTCATGGCGGGCTGGTGCCGTTCGGTGCGGTGGGCGAGCTCTGCATTGGCGGGGCGGGGGTGGCGCGGGGCTACCTCAACCGCCCTGAGCTGACAGCGGAGCGGTTCATCCCCAGTCCCTTTGTCGAGGGCGACCGGCTGTACCGGACCGGCGACCTGGCACGCTACCTGCCGGATGGCAATCTGGAGTTTTTAGGCCGCAACGACGAGCAGGTGAAGATCCGCGGCTTCCGGATCGAACCGGGCGAGATCGTCGCGCGGCTTTGCGGCCACCCCTGCGTGCGCGAGGCGGTGGTGGTGGCGCGCGAGGATGGTCGCGGCGAGCAGCGCCTCGTTGCGTATGTCGTTGCCGCCGAAGCTGAGGAATCTGATCTTGCCGGCGGTTTGCGGGCGCATGTGAGTGCGGGGCTGCCGGACTACATGGTGCCGAGTGCGTTCGTGCGGCTGGCGGCGCTTCCGCTGACGCTGAACGGTAAGCTCAATCGAAACGCGCTGCCGGCCCCGGGCGACGAGGCGTATGCGCGCCGGACCTACGCGCCGCCACAGGGCGAGACGGAGACGGTGCTGGCGCAGATCTGGGCCGAGCTGCTGGGGCTGGAGCGGGTCGGACGGCACGACAACTTCTTCGAACTGGGAGGGCACTCGCTCTTGGCGGTGCAGATGATCGAGCGTCTAAGGCGGCGGTCACTGCGCATCGAGGTGCGCACCTTGTTCGTCAAGCCGGTGCTGGCTGATCTGGCTGCAAGCCTGGGCCGCCATCACGAGGTGGCGGTCCCGGCCAACCTGATCACCGAGCGAAGTGCGGCGATCACGCCGCAGATGTTGCCGCTGATTGAGCTGGCCCAGGGCGAGATCGACCGGATCATCGCCACAGTGCCCGGCGGGATTTGCAACATCCAGGACATTTACGGCCTGTCGCCGCTGCAGGACGGCATCCTGTTCCATCATCTGTTGGCGGCAAAGGGCGATCCGTACCTGCTGGTATCGCAGATGGCGTTTGACGAGCGTGGGCTGCTCGATCGCTATCTTGCCGCGGTCCAGCGGGTGGTGAATCGGCACGACATTCTGCGCACCTCGTTCGTCTGGGAGGGCCTGTCGCGCCCGGCCCAGGTGGTGTGGCGGGAGGCGCGACTGGAGGTGATCGAGGTCGAGCTGGATGGCGCTCATGGTGCTGGCGCCGCGCAGCTTAAGGAGCGGTTTGATCCGCGCCAGCACCGCATCGAGCTTGGCCGAGCACCACTGCTGCGATTTATGATTGCGCGCGAGCCCGGCAGCGCGCGCTGGCTGCTGCTGGAGCTGCAGCATCATCTGATCGGGGATCACACGACGCGGGACGTGATGCATGCTGAGGTCCGGGCCGAGCTGGAGGGGCGCCAGCATGAGCTGACGGCGCCGCAGCCATTCCGCAATCTGGTGGCGCAGGCGCATCTACGCCGTGATGCCAAGGCCGATGAAGCGTTCTTTCGGGAGCTGCTGGCCGACATCGACGAGCCGAGCACGCCGTTCGGCTTGCGCGAGGTGCGCGGCGACGGCAGCGGGGTTCGAGAGGCGCAGCGGATGCTGCCGTCAGCGCTCCAAGCGAGGCTGCGCGAACAGGCACGGCGGCTGGGCGTGAGTCTGGCGAGCCTGTGCCATCTGGCGTGGGGACAGGTGGTGGCGCGCAGCAGCGGCCGCGAGCAGGTGGTGTTCGGCACGGTGCTGTTAGGCCGCCTGCAGGGCAGCGCTGGCGCCGACCGCACGATGGGGCTGTTCATCAACACCCTGCCGCTGCGGCTTGATCTTGATGGGACAGCGGTCGAGGCGAGCGTGCGAACCACGCACGCCCGGCTGGCCGAGCTCTTGGCGCACGAGCAGGCCTCGCTGGCGCTGGTACAGCGCTGCAGCGCTGTTGCGGCGTCGGCGCCGCTGTTCAGCACGTTGTTGAACTACCGTCACAACACGGCGCCGGCTGTGCCCGGCTCCGGGATGGATGATGTCTTGTCGGGCATGGAATGGCTGGGTGGGGAGGAACGCACCAATTATCCGCTGACCCTGTCGGTGGAGGATTTTGGCGAGGCGCTGGGCCTCACTGTGCAGGTGGCGGAGCCTATCTCTGCGGATCGGATCTGCGGCTACATGCAGCGGGTGCTCGAGGAGCTGGCAAAGGCGCTGGAGCATGCCCCGGATACGCCGGTACGCGAGTTGGACATCTTGCCAGCTGAAGAGCGCACCTATCTGCTGGAGGATCTGAACCGGACGGCGGAGGCCTATCCATCGGACCTGTGCGTCCATGAGCTGTTCGAGGCGCAGGTGCAAAAGGCGCCGGAGGCGGTGGCGCTGGTCTGCGAAAACGAGCGGCTGAGCTATGGCGAGCTCAACGCGCGGGCCAACCGGCTGGCGCATCACCTGATCGCCCTCGGGGTCAAGCCGGACCAGCCGGTTGCGATCTGCCTCGAACGCAGTCCGGCGATGGTGGTTGGTGTCTTGGCGATCCTCAAGGCTGGCGGTGCCTATCTGCCGCTGGACCCAGCATATCCCAGCGAGCGGCTGCATCAGGTTGTCGACGATGCCGCGCCGCGGCTGCTGCTTTGCGACGTCGTCGGTCGCGCAGCACTCGGTCTCGAGGTGCTGACCGATGTGACGGTCATCGATGTGGAGACGGCCACGCCCGCCTGGGCCGAACGGGCGGCTTCAAACCCTGACCGGCGCACGCTTGGCCTCACATCGGGCCATCTCGCTTATGTGATCTACACCTCAGGCTCAACCGGAACCCCAAAGGGGGTCATGGTCCAGCATCAAGGGTTGGTCAATCTGCTGTCGGCTCAGGTCGGCCTCTTTGGCGCTTCTTCCAACAGCCGCGTCGTGCAGTTCGCCTCCATTGCTTTTGATGCAAGCGCTTGGGAGCTTGTTATGGCGTTTGGCTCCGGAGCCGCTTTGCACTTGCCTGCGGAAGAGATCCGTCAAGCGAGTAACAAGCTATCGGATTATCTGCAAAGCGAAGCCATCACCCACGCGACATTACCCCCAGCGTTGCTTCAGACAAACAAGGATCCGAAATGTTTGGCTGTGCAAGCTCTCGTTCTTGCTGGAGAGCTGCCGAAGCCAGAACTCATCCGAAGTCTGGCCCCAACATCAATTGTCAATGCTTACGGCCCGACCGAGGCAACAGTCTGTGCGACGATCTGGACTTGCCCGGCTGATTTTAATGGGTCATTGGTCCCGATCGGGCGCCCAATCGCCAACACGCGTGTGTACTTGCTGGATGGCCATGGCGCGCCCGTGCCGTTCGGCGCGGTGGGTGAGCTTTACATTGGCGGGGCGGGGGTGGCACGGGGCTACCTGAACCGCCCTGAGCTGACCGCGGAGCGGTTCATCGCCAGTCCCTTTGTCGAGGGCGATCGGCTGTACCGGACCGGCGACCTTGCACGTTATCTGCCGGACGGCAATCTTGAGTTCCTGGGCCGCAACGACGATCAGGTGAAGATCCGCGGCTATCGCATCGAGCCGGGCGAGATCGTCGCGCGGCTTTGCGAGCACGCCTGGGTGCGCGAGGCGGTGGTGGTGGCGGGCCAGAACGGCGCCGGCGACAAACATCTGATCGCCTATGTGGTCTGCGCGCCCGAGGCCGGCTCGGACGAGGGCGATGGAGGCGGGCTTGCGGGCGCCTTGCGGGCGCACTTAAGTGCGCGGCTGCCGGACTACATGGTGCCGAGTGCGTTCGTGCGGCTGGCGGCGCTTCCGCTCACGGTGAACGGCAAGCTCGATCGGAACGCGCTGCCGGCGCCGGCCGATCAGGCCTATGCGCTGGCGGCCTACCAGTCGCCGCAAGGTGCGGTCGAGACGGCGCTGGCGCAGATCTGGGCCGAGCTCCTTGGTGTCGAGCGCATCGGGCGCAACGACCACTTCTTCGAACTGGGCGGCCACTCGCTTTTGGCCGTGCAGATGCTCAGTCAAGCATTAAATCTTGGGCTGAGTTTTAGCGCCACCGACCTCTTCCGAGCCCCTGTTCTAAAGGAGCTTGCATCGAAGATTCGTTTGCAGGTGCAGCCCAGTAACACGGCGGTGATTCCCGTTCGAGCGACCGGATTGCAGCCACCTCTCTTCTTTGTCCCCACAGGTTTTGGGGATTGTTCGTATGTCCTCGGTTTGGCAGCGGAAATGGATGCAGACTGCTCGGTCTACGCTCTGCCATGGCCCCCTTTGGATGACGTTCGTCCACCGACTCTTGAGACGATGGCCGTGGAGGTGATTCTTGCGATTAAACAGATCCAGCCCCGTGGCCCATACCGTTTTGCTGGATACTCATCAGGTGCAATCCTGGCTTATGCAATTGCCGAGCAGTTACTGAGTGTTGATGAAGTTGTGTCATTCATGGCGTTCATCGATGTCAGTCTACCCGCGGCTTCTTCAAACGGATCACTGAAGAATTTGGCGCGAGAATTTGTTTTGGATCGTTGTGGAATCTTGCGCGATGAGTATCACGAGGTTCTGGAACGCGACACCGAACCATGTTCCATCTCTGAGTTGCTTGAAAAGGCGCAGCAAATAGGAGCGTTAGCTCCAGATCACGATCTTCGCAGTGACGTTTCAATGTATCAAAGGGCCGCGACATTTCACCGCGCGCTACAATCGTATCGCGTTCCGTCGCTCGCGATTGAAATACATCAGTTCTATGCGAGTGAGCCTCTCGTCAGTCGTTGGGTACCATTTGACAAACGACCCAGTAGCGACTTGCCAAACCAGGGCTGGGACCGGGTCGTGGATGCTGGGGCTATTCGTGCCGTACCGGTTCCAGGCAACCACGCGACAATGGTGAGCAATCCAGAAAACCGCCGAGTTCTGGCTCGAGCCATTTCAACAGCCTTGATCGGGACTGTTGAATAGACCGAGAAAACTTTCTCCGAAAGCTGAGGGTTCGAAGCTTCGTCTCGAGATCCGCCGCTGCTCGTTGGTTTTTCCCTGGACCTGTGCGCACACGTCGTCGATCGGCTGAAAGCTGATCTCAGAACTCCAGGCCTTCAGATAAAGGCGCCCGCTTACTCTTCCACGTATTCCACTCATCCAGAATGGCACGATCGATATCGAGTGCGGCGGAACTGCCAGCAGCAAGCAGAGTCAGGAAGCCGAGTGACGGTCAGTCCCTCCTTCAAGTTATGCTGTGTCTCGTCAATTTTGCGATGAAACTGCCAATCCTACGATCGAAGGAAGGAAAGGTTTACTTTCAATAAGGCGCTGACATCTTAGTTCGGTTTTTAACAGCCCCGCTGTGGCGTCGATGCCGCGTCGAACGCAACCTGAAATTACACCTGATACTCCACTTCGCCTTGCCGATGCTGTGAAGGTCGCATTTCCTTTGGGAGGAATGACCGTCGCGGGTTTGCGTCGTGAGCGCGACCGTAATCGACTGGTTATCGAGAAGATTGCGGGCAAGGAATTTACAACGCTGGCTCATATCGGACGGATGAGAGAGCTATGCCGCGAAGAAGCAAGGGCGCCCGACTTCAGCTCAAGGCTGCCCGCCGAAACAAGAGCGCATAAATCACTCACCGGGCAATCTGGATCATCAGAGACAACGGCCGGGATGTCAGCACAGGCTGCGCTGCAGATGAGATTGCGGCCGCGGAGGAAAAGCTAGGAGATTACATCAGCTCTAAACACACGCCAAAGCGAAGAATCCTCCACATAGACGATATCGCTATCGCGGATGTCCTCTCGATTTATTTGGACGCGCAGTTAGACAATCTTCGCGGCCGTTTCAATGTCGATAGCGAGAGCAAAGATACGATCGCCAATATCCGCAACTTTAAGAAGCGGATCGAACCGTTGAACGGGTGGGGGGGGGTAAAAATGCCCGAAGCCATCCCAGTCATCGTGAATGCTTAACGCGGGGCTGGCCGGTATCGAGAGGTACGTCGATCCGCTTGCCGCTCTGGTCAGCCGCTACGATCACGTGATCGGCGTACAGGGTGCCAGTCGTGCAATGTTTTGTTGCCATTGAGCTGTAATCCGGCTTGGTCCGACGTCACCGCCGGCTGGTAGCGATCGCCGGCGCCGACGCCCAACTCTGTTATCGCGACTCCGATTATCGCACTATTCGCGATGGCTCTGAGCCACCGCGCTTGGTGGCCTCATCCTTGTTCAGGCGTAAGTCCTCGAGCAGGTCGAAGTGTGTCCTCTGCGCCTTGGAGTCCGTAGGCGCAAGTGCAACGAGCAGATCGAAGGTCTGACGAAGCGATGCGCCGAGACCACCGAACTTGACCGGAACCCGCAAGGCTCCAAACCCCGCCGCTTTGAGCAGCTTTATCGCTTCGAACGGGACAACGCGGTTTCGCTCGCGCTCCACCGCCCCCGCGGCGATCCCCTCAAGCACAGGCCGGAGCGAATCGCTTCTCGAATGGAATGCATTCAGTTTTACGCATTGATCGTATCCACGTCATGCGTTCGCCGCCCCGACTCTGCGATGACCCATTTCGCGCAGCTGATTTTTTTCCTTGAATGGCGCGCCGCCTCGAACGAATGTCTTGGATCCCGCAGAAATACAGTCTGGCTCTCCAACGACACGGGAATATTCTTCGTGAGCGTGGATTTTCGGTCTACTGAGTTGCGCGGAGAGAAGCAGAACAATGACCATTCACCACGTGGGCCCCATATCAGCGATGTAGAACTGGAGAACGGCTGAGCGTCTATTCCAAAGGACGGGTTGCCAAAATGCTGACCGGTTGGCTCAACTGTCTGTATGATCCGGCGGTGCTTACCGGCACCG
Source organism: Bradyrhizobium sp. JHI2711 (assembly GCF_056156565.1). Taxonomy (NCBI): domain Bacteria; kingdom Pseudomonadati; phylum Pseudomonadota; class Alphaproteobacteria; order Hyphomicrobiales; family Nitrobacteraceae; genus Bradyrhizobium; species Bradyrhizobium sp. JHI2711. The sequence continues at coordinate 2,486,012 of NZ_JBPZPT010000001.1, read as the reverse complement.
TGCGAAGGCACATCGTAGCGTTCAGGAAATAGTGCTCGAAAGCTGACTGGTGCGCCTCAGAGATGCGGACCAATTTATGTCTGAAAGCCGGTAGTTGCTGCGCGAGCGATCCTGGCCTCGACCGAAGGGTCTTACGCCGTCCGCGATTTAGCTTTGCAGGTCAACGCTCGCGAGCCGCTGCCGGTCCAGAATCACGATCTCGCGTTGAGTATTGCCGATGAAATCGAGGACGCCATCACTGTGCAATTGCGATACTGCACGCGAAACGGTCTCGATGGTCAGGCCAAGGTAATCCGCGATATCACGCCGAGACATTGGCAGCGAGATAACGTCAGCAGCCGTGAGCCGTTCATCCATTTCGTGCAAGAACGCGGCAACGCGCTCCAGAGCGGTTTTGCGTCCAAGCAGCAGCATGTGGTTTTCGGCGTGCTGCAAGTTATTCGTAGTCAGGCTGAGCAAAGTGCGCCAGACAACCGCGTCAGTCTCGGCCACCGTCTCAAGATGTTGCCGCCTGATCAGGCGAACAGTGGTTTGGATGATTGCTTCCGCCGTGAATCGGTGGGCTACGCCGTTCTCGAGTCCAAAAATATCACCTGGCAAATGAAATGCGCCGATCTGACGGCGTCCATCGGGGAGTAACTTGCAAGTCCGTACCGCGCCTTTTCTGACCTGATAGACGTACTCGGCTGGGTCACTCTCGATGTAGATCGTCTTACCTTTCTTGTAAGTGAATTCGCTCAAGCTGACGATCGGATTTGACCCGCTCGATATGCCGAGCTCACTGAGCGAATTGATGCGGGATCTTTGGTCTGTGGTGATGCTCACAAACATGGTCCGACACTCCTAAACCAGAATATGCGAAGGGAATTGGAGCCTCGCGAATAAATTTGGTGCAATCTATGGATGCCTGCACAGTATTTAACAATCATCTATGAAAAAGAAGTCGTGTCCTTGTGACGCAGTGCCCGCGCAACAGTCGAGGCGAGGCAATTGTGGCCTTCGATCGTCGAGGATAGGTGCCCGGCAACACGCCTCAGAGCGAATGAAACGATCCTAGATTTGACTGCTGTACGAGTGTTCTGCTGCGCGAAGGCGCCAAGTCGCGGTTAAAAGATGCGTTTCGCCGGGCGGTGTCGCTGGAAGGCTGCTTCGAAATGCCGGCGGGTTAGCCCAGGACCGAGGACGGGTCGAATAATCCGCTCCAACCCTCTCATTGCTCCCCACCCTTATATCCAACGTCCTGCTCAAGTATCCCGCTCGGGTCTCTGTCCACGGGTGATGGTCTTGCTGACGATAGTCCGACTGGACCCACCATCCGCCATTGATTAAGATCAAACCGCTTTATTCGGATCCTCTATCCTTCAGCGAATTAACGGAGGCAAGAGATCTCATGCGCTACGTTCTCGCTATCGGAGTGCTAACACTTCCTATCCTCGTCGGCTTTGGATCAGGCTCGACCGCCGCTTCACGGGTTCATTCGTACACCCCACCGGCCCGGCAAGACGTTTATTGCTTGCAGGGCCGAGCCTGGGGATATCCGGGCAACTGCCAGTTCTCAACCTATAGCCAGTGCATGGCTACCGCCTCTGGCACATATGCCTATTGCGGTATCAATCCGATCTACGCCTTCGAGCGACAGGGAAGGCAATTCGGCTGGAGCGAACGTCGTTAGGTCAGCCAAGGACGGCGTTGGATGAACGGGCGGGCCGTCCAGGCTCTTGTTGCCGTTCGCTCGACCCCGCCTATTCTGCGCTGAATCCGTTGGGGCGTTCGTTTGATTGCGTCCAGTGCCGAGCGTGCTTGCATGTTGGACGGCAATAGCCGGTCCGACCATGCGAATTCGATGTCTCCGATCTCTTCGGCAGAGCAAGTGATCTCAGATGCCGGCGAATGCGATTGGAATATTCCAGTCAGCGGCCGAAGCCGCAGTATTTGGTGCAGATGGTCCGATGCCGCCGTACGGCCGTGGCGATTTGAATGACCTTCTGCGCGGCGAGGAAATGATCAGCTTGCACCCACACAGCAACAAACGATGCGTTCGCCGCTAAACAAAAGGAAGCTGATTTTCCCCGCGTGGCGAAAAATAGTTCGTCTTGGACTCGCATGGTCGAACAATCTCTGAGAGGATTGATCATCAGGCGATGGTCCCACTCAGGAGCGCGGACAATGCGCAACTACGTCTTCGACAACGTTACGCATTCGATTCCGAGCAAGCTCGTCGACCAGTTGTGTTCGTGTTGTTCCTGAGCGGCGTCTTAATTCATAGAGACGATCTGGCCTGAGATCGCTCCAGCTCCTCGAAATCAATAACGCAAACGCTGGCTGAACAGCAGTGTCGCGCCCGTTCGTCGTGATCGGCGTGGTCGCATGGTGCTGCGCGCTCAGGCCGCGCCTACCTCGCAGTAAGTGTCATTCTCAAGGGACAAACCACTAGTCTGTAAACAACGAACCGATCAAATTCGCCTACTGGGTGCCGAACGTATCCGGCGGGCTCGTGATTTCTTCGATCGAGCAGCGTACCAGCTGGGACATCGACTACAACCGGAAGCTTGCTCAGATCGCCGAAAAGGCGGGCTTCGACTACGCACTCAGTCAGATCCGATTCACGGCGGGTTAGGAGCCGACAAGCAGCACGAGCCGGTCAGCTTCTCGCATGCGCTGCTGGCTGCGACTGAAAAGCTCAAGATGATCGCCGCTCTCCTTCCCGGGCCATGGAATCCCGCCGTAGCGGCGAAGCAGATCGCGACAATCGGCCAGCTTACCAACGCGCGCGTTGCGGTGAATATTGTGTCCGGTTGGTTCCGCGGTGAATTCCACGCAATCGGAGAGCCTGGCTCGATCACGATGAGCGCTACCGGCGTTCGGAGGAGTTCATCAATGCTCTGCGCGGGATTTGGAGGGAAGAGAGCTTCACACTCAAGGGGGACTTCTATCGGTTCAACGAGTACTCGCTGAAGCCGAAACCGCTCGATCCGCTGCCCGAGATCTTCCAGGGCGGCTCTTCGCGCGCCGCCCGCGACATGGCCGCTCGCGTGTCCGACTGGTACTTCACGAACGGGAATACGCCCGAGGCAGCCGCTTTACGGAAGAGATGGGGTATTCGGTCCCGATCGTCTGACCTATTTGCTGCGCGGCACGTTTTGGCTGACGATCATGGACCAACTCCATCCGAAGGAGAAAAGTCATGATCTACGTCGGCCTCGATGTTTCGCTGAATTCCGTTGCGGTATGTGCGGTGGACGAGACCGGAAAGCTTATCCGGGAGGGAACCATCTTGGCGGATGCGCCATCGATTGTGCAGTACCTCGAACCATGGGCTGGTCAAGTTCAACGGGTGGGCCTTGAGGCAGGACCGACGTCAGAATGGCTGACCGCAAATCTAATCGAACTGGGGCTGCCGGCCGTCAGTTTGGAAGCCCGCCAGGTTAAGGCGGCACTTTCGGCCATGCCGGTGAAGACCGATCGGAATGACGCCCGTGGGATCGCGCAGGTGGTGAGAACGGGATGGTTCAAGCCTGTTCACGTCAAGAGCATCGGCAGTCAAAGGGCCCGGACGCTGGCCGCGGCTCGCAAGCATATCATCCGCTCCATCGCTGCCGCAGAGCAAGTCATCCGCGGACTTCTGCGTCCGCTCGGTCTCAAAGTAGGAGTCGTCTCGCGGAGTCTGTTCGCGACGCGAGTTCGTGAGTTGGTCGGCGATGACGACTTGCTGGAGGCGATCATGAATCCGCTGCTTGCCGGACGCGAAGCGCTGATGCGGGAGTACGGCCGACTGCATCGTCTGGTTCTGAAGGCCGTGCGCAGTGACCCGGCTTGTCGGCTCTTGATGACAATGCCGGGGATCGGCGCGGTCTCTGCGTTGACCTTCCGCTCCACTGTGGACGATCCGAGGCGATTCCTGCATTCTCAATCCGTCGGTGCCTATCTCGGGTTAACGCCCCGGCGATACCAATCTGGCGAGGTTGATCGGGTGGGACGGATCACAAAAGTCGGAGATGGAGAGACGCGCACAGCCCTGTTCGAAGCTGCCAACGTTGTTCTCAGGCCATCAACCCGATGGTCTCCGATGAAGGCTTGGGCGGTGCGTGTTGCCCACCGGCAAGGAAGCAAGCGTGCGAAGGTCGCGCTGGCCAGAAAGATGGCTGTCGTCCTTCACCGAATGTGGATTGATGGAACCGAATTCCGATGGACGGCGGTGGCGTAAGGACGCCGTCGCCATCCCAAGAGACGCCCGTCGCGGGGCGTGGGGATGGTCGAGTTCGTATGATCTGTCGTGGCGTCCGCCCTCCAGGCGGCTGACTACGCCGAAGAGCTTGAACCGACCATTCAACCGAACCCCATCGTGTGGCGGCTTTGCCGACCACGAACAGAAGCAAGGTACCCGCGGCACGCGCTCTTAAGGGATTGACAGAAGCAGACCGAATACAGAAGCAGATCATCGGGATTTTGAAGGAGCACGAAGCTGGCGTGTCGGTTGCCGATCTGTGCCGGACGGCGTCAGCGATGCCAGCATCTACAAATGGAAAGCCAAGTTTGGCGGGATGGAGGTATCGGAGGCCAAGCGGCTGAGGACGCTGGAGGATGAGAACACGCGTCTGAAGCGGCTTTTGGCCGACGCCATGCTGGACAATGCTGCGTTAAAGGACCTCCTGGGAAAGAAGTGGTGACGCCCGCGGGGAAGCGGAAAGCTGTCGCCCATCTCATGGATGCCCACGGGATGAGCGAACGGCGGGCGTGTAAAGCCATCGGCTGTTGCCGCATGACCATCAGATACCAGACGTCCCGGGCGGATGATGCCGCCCTGCGCCAACGCATGAGGGCGCTCGCCCAGGAGCGCCGTCGCTTCGGCTATCGGCGCCTGCATGTTCTGCTCAGGCGGGAGGGCTATCTGGTCAACCACAAGAAACTGTTCCGGCTCTACCGGGAAGAGAGGCTCGCGGTTCGTCGCCGTGGCGGCCGCAAGCGGGCGATCGGGACCCGAGCGCCGATGGTGGTGCCGATAGCGCCGAATGACCGCTGGTCGCTCGACTTCGTCTCGGACCAGCTCACCGATGGCCGCCGCTTCCGCATCCTGACCGTGGTCGACGAGTGCACGCGCGAATGCCTGGCGTTGGTGGCCGATACCTCGCTGTCGGGCTCCCGGGTGGCGCGGGAGCTGGACCGGCTGATCATCGAGCGCGGCAAGCCCAAAATGGTGGTCAGCGACAACGGCACCGAATTGACCAGCAACGCCATCCTGACATGGGCCGATCAGAGCCGCGTCGCCTGGCATTACATCGCGCCCGGCAAGCCGACGCAGAATGCCTTCATCGAAAGCTTCAATGGCCGTCTCCGAGACGAATTGTTGAACGAGACGCTGTTCACGTCGCTGGCCCAGGCCCGCGTCGAACTCGGACATTGGCGGGCCGACTACAACGATACGCGACCTCACTCGCAACTCGGATGGAAAACACCATCGGAGTTTGCCTTCACCTGCAACCCGCGACGGGATCTGGCGCTGCGCTATGCCGATGGCTCCGCACCAGCTCCCGTCGCTACCACCGCCCATTCGGCTAAATCCAACAGCCGGGGCGAACTCAGGACTGGATAAAACTTGATGTGGTGGAACGGCCCGCTCCAACAGCATCAAAGTGCTAGAACGTGGTCGTTGTTCGAACGCCACAAAGGAGGGACCGTTCCGTGAAACAGGTTATCACCATCGGGCTCGATCTGGCCAAGCACGTTTTCCAGGTTCACGGGGCGGATGCCGAGGGCTCACCCGTGTTCAACCGGAAGCTACGGCGCAGCGAAGTTCTGCGTTTCTTTGAGAAGCTGCCACCATGCCTGGTGGGAATGGAAGCATGCGGTAGCGCCCACTATTGGGCACGCGAGATCGCAGCTCTCGGTCATGAGGTCCGGCTCATTCCGCCGGCTTATGTCAAACCCTTCGTCAAGCGTGGTAAGACGGATGCGGCGGACGCGGAGGCCATCAGCGAAGCGGTGACCCGAAAGACCATGCGCTTCGTGCCGATTAAGACGGCTGAGCAACAGGCTGCCGCGATGGTGCTGAAGACCCGCGCTCTTCTAGTGCGGCAGCGAACGCAGGCGGTCAACGCGTTGCGCGCGCATCTGGCAGAATTGGGCATCATCGCCACCGCCGGCCTGGCAAAGGTTGAGGCGCTGGTCGCAATCATACGGGATGAGACAGATGCTCGCCTGCCCGCAGCAGCGCGCTTCGCGCTGATGGCTATTGCCGACGAGATTGAAGCTTCAGCCGACCAGATCGAGAGGCTCGAGCGCGCAATCGTTGTGGAGGCCAAGCGCGACGAGGACATGCGTCGGTTGACCACAATCCCTGGCGTCGGCGCCATTACGGCGGCGACCATCAAGGCGCTTGTGCCGGATCCCGGCGGGTTCAAGTCGGCTCGCCACTTTGCCGCCTGGCTGGGATTGACGCCGCGGTCTCATTCAAGCGGAGGCAAAGAGCGGTTGGGACGAATATCGAAGATGGGAAATCCGGAACTCCGCTCTCTCCTCGTTGTCGGGGCAACGGCCGTCTTGCGGGTCGTCCGAAACGACGCTCGGGCGCGGCCGTGGCTGAAGGCCCTTCTTGCCAGACGGCCCTTCAAGGTTGCCGCCGTCGCGCAGGCCAATAAGACAGCGCGGATCATCTGGGCGCTCCTGAACAAGGGCGGAAGTTATCGGCGTCCCGACCCATTGGCGGTTACCGCGGTGACGCAGTGACCACCAAAATGATCTGACCGGCGCAGGCCGGCAGAGGGCAAGGTGCAACAACAGGCGATGAACCCTTGGGACGAAATCCCGAAACGAGTGAAGCTACTGCCCCCAATGCGCTCAAGCGCGTAAACTTGATTTGGCTCCTCGTTCCGCGGATCTCATCGAGGCCAGCGGCCATATTGTGCCGCGCGCAAAGGCCGGACATATGACCGCACCGTCCCAATGTGTGAAATCGACTGAAAAAGCTCTTGCCTCGCGGGCCGTTCCACATATGGGGGCAAGGTCAGAACCTGATCGGCACGCCGCAGCAAGTCGCTGAACGGATCATCGAGCTCAAGCATGCCGGCGCCGACCTGATCCTGCTCGGGTTCCTGCACTTCCAGGAAGAGGTCGAATATTTCGGCAAGCATGTGATCCCGCTGGTCCGCGAACTCGAGACAAGGACGCCCGTACGCGTTCAGGCTGCCGAATAGGTGTAAAGCGAGGGGCAGCCACGTGATGGCGATTGCGACAGGGACGCTGAAGCAGCTGAACAGCGAGCAGGGGCTTTCAATCCTGGTCGCGGAACAGAATTCGACGGTGGCGCTGCGCTTTGCCGACCATGCTGTCGTGCTTGAGAGCGGCCGTAGCGTGCTGTCCGGCTCGTCAGTCGAATTGCACAGCCGCGACGACATCAAGGCCCTTTACCTCGGCGGTTCGCCGCAAACCGACGCCGCCGAGAAACCGCTCATCCATGCCGTTGTCGCAGTTTGACGAAACACAAGGGAGAATGACCAATGGCTAACGACAATCTTGCTCGCAAGTTCGATTCTGACATCTATTCTCGGCTGGATGCCGCGATTGATGCGACCGTAAAGGTCAATGCCGATCGCAATGATCTGGAAAGTCGCTTTCCAAGAGAAAATCTGAGGGCATTGGCGGAAGCCGGCTGGACCGGCGTGTTGAATGAATCACGCTTTGGGGGCCTCGCTCTTGGCCATGTTGATTTTGCCGAAGCCGCTTACCGGATCGGACAGGCCGATGCATCGACCGGCCTCGTCTATGTCATGCATGTCGGCGCGGCTCAGACGATCAGCCTGTTTGGTAACGACGACCAGAAGGAGCGCTGGCTCAAGGCGAACAATGGCGCCCTGCTTGGCACATATTCGACCAGCGAGCGCGCCACCGGTGGGCACTGGTGGTACAACCTCTCCGAGGCATCGCGCGAAGGCGACAATTATCTCCTCAACGCAGAAAAGTCGTTCACAACGAGTTCCGGCCAAGCTGATTTCAGCTTCGCGACAGCGTTGACGGGAACACCATCATCTTCTTCCAGTTCCGTCAGTGCCATCAAGATCATCATTTGCGGACCTGTAATGCCGAGCGCATTCGCCTGGTAGGACCGAAGATCGTCAAGGCATATGTCGATCGATCTGATCTCCCATGTGAAGCGCCTCAGTAGATCCTGACTCACGCGCAGCTCCTTCCGGAGGCGTGTCGCTAATCCAGGCAGCTTGGGTGGCATCTGATCTCAGGAGCTCCATCCTCGAAACGATTGGCTGCTGGCCGGGCTCAACAAAAGGGGACCGATCTTCGCTGATCGCTTCGACGTCCCAAGCGCCCGATCTAAAATCAATCGCCACACTCGGACGAGTTCGTTCCGGTTCGATATCTAAGAGGAGGAGCCCCGGTCCAACTTGGACTGTATCACGTCACTTCACCTAATTGTCGTAACTAAATCCGTCAAATACTTGAGAATGTCCGCAGGATTTTCGTAGATCGCGCCGCTTGTGCGCAGTTATTCTGCAGACATATCCTTGATGTCGCGAATCGTAGACAGCGAGTTCGAGCTCGGGTTGCGCAGGATGTCCTTGCCATAAGCGCCCCAAAGAACGAGACTGATCTCGCACAGCTTCATCGGGGCACGGGTCCCCACGGCCTTGCGGCGAGCCCGCCGTTTGCGGACGGTGAGCCCTTCCTCGCGGTAAAGAGAAGTGGGTGCCGATCCAGAAGGACATGGCCAAGCTCGGCATCAACTTCAAGGACAACTGGGTTATCAGTGGTCGAGACCTTCGCCGAATTGGTCGGGCTGGTTTAACTGCGGACCTCTTTGGCTAAGGGGCAGCAGGTGCAGCAGCCGCAGTTTCCTGTTGCTTCTTCAGCTCCGCGACTTTCGCCAGCACAGCCGCCCAGCGCGGCGCAGAGCGCCGCAATCGCAAATTGACGCATGAAAAATTACCCCCAAGACCGGAGGCGACTATAGGGCGAGGGACCCGAGAGCAGCAACAATTCTTTGACCGCCGCCCCCCAACGGCTTGGGGGTAGCAGGGTCGCATACCGCATAATATATAGCGGTCGAATCGCATCAAAGCAGTTGATGACGGCCCGAATCGAGGGATTGTGACAACCTGCAAAAAACGCAAGGCTTGATTCCCTAGCGTCTAACGCTAGTAATTCGTTAAGAATTGCTCGCGCGACTCGAATAGTCGCAGATCTGGGGAGGAACTATGGCAAGGCGGGTTAACGGCCCGTTAACCATAAACGACGACAGTCAGTTCGTCGACGACCAACCCATTGAAAAGAATTCGAACAGCCACTTTAACGCAGGCCTACTGCAACGAATGGTCGTGCTTGGTTGTTCTGTAGATCCGGTCCGCCGGAAAAAAGGAGGCGGTGCCCATGAGACACCGCCCCAAGTCACTGAGATGCGGACTGTTCAGCTTAGCTGGGCAGTCCGCGGCAGTGGGCGATGACCCACTCCCATTTACCGAGGCGGAACCGTGTGTAAGCGCGAACGCTTACAGGGCGGGTGCCGCCACAGTGCGGGTAGTGAAACATGCTGTTTCACCTCCTTTCCGAGATCGCGCCAGGATCGAGCCTGGCCCTCCTTCGACGAGCGAAGCCGCCGAAATCCATGTAAGTCGTGACGACTTCCACGCATCGCGGAGTGGGCGATTCGGATGCACCATCTAGCTAAATGAACGAATCGTCAGAGAGTCGCAAGGGTGGTTGGCTGCTATCCAGCTTTTTCAGTGGAAGGGCGCGGTGATTCGCGCCCAGTTACCAATGGCGAGAAGGTAACTGCGGCCGAGATCGAGAAGCTGAACAAGTAGTTGGCCACGATCTTGACAGCACTGTCCCCGACGCTGCCGGTGGTGCGGATGTGGTCTCGCAGTTTGACGGCACCTGTCGTTTATGACACGTGCGTCCCGCCCTGAGGTGGGCGCATGATTGCTGCTAAACGAGGGCCATTGCTGTGCAGCGCTACTATCTTCCGATTATCCATAACGGACAACTACAGGCGGACGATGCCGGCGAGATGTTTGGCTCAGCCGCTCTCGCGAGCCAGTACGGCGCCCGGGTCGCTCATGAGATCGGCAGCGATCCCGAGTACGATCCAGGGAGTGGCACAGTGGTAATAGTTGTCGATAGCGCCGGTGTAGAGATCGCGCGGCATGCGGTTGGCCGAGCTGCCTGGTAAACTTCCCACCGTGGGAAGTTTAGCTCAGGTCACTTTGCGGCTTGTGTGAACGACCCTGGTGCTGGCGACTCCTTTACTTCCGTTTTCGCTGTTCTCGGCCAAGCCACTCTTGGCTGCGGTGGCTCCTGTGCTGTTTCCCGAGATGCGGCAGCGCGGGGCCAAACCGGGTGACCTCGTTGCGCTTCTGGCGGCAACCGGAGCGCAGACCGAAACGATCCCGCCCTCGCTAGTCCTGATCACAATCGGCTCGGTGACCGGCGTGTCGATCTCGGCGCTCTTCACTGGCGGGTTGCTCCCGGGCGTGGTGCTCGCGGTCATGCTCGCGGCCGTGGTCTGGTGGCGATATCGCCGCGAGGACCTGTCTCACGTCAAAAGGGCGAGGGCCCGGGAGATTGGCCGCGCCTTCGTCATCGCGATACCGGCCATCGCGCTGCCTTTCGTGATCCGGACCGCGGTCGTCGAAGGCGTCGCGACTGCAACGGAGGTCTCGACCATCGGCATTCTTTATTCGGCCTGCGCGGGTCTCTTCGTCTATCGCCAGTTCGACTGGCGTCGCATCTATCCGATGCTGGTCGAGACAGCCTCGCTGTCAGGCGCGATTCTGCTCATCATCGGCGCGGCGACAGGCATGGCCTGGGCACTGACCCAATCGGGATTTTCTGCCTCTCTGGCCAAATTCATGACCAGCCTTCCCGGCGGGGTCCCCGTCTTCCTGGCCGTGACGATCGTGACTTTCGTGATCCTCGGCAGCGTGCTGGAGGGAATCCCGGCTATCGTCCTGTTCGGCCCGCTGCTGTTCCCGATCGCGCGGCAGGTCGGGGTGCACGACGTCCACTACGCGATGGTGGTCGTTCTCGCCATGGGCATCGGCCTGTTCGCGCCGCCGTTCGGCGTCGGTTACTATGCCGCCTGCGCCATCAGCCGCATCAACCCGGACGAGGGCATGAAGCCGATCGTGGGCTACATGATCGCGCTGCTGATCGGCACCCTGATCGTCGCAGCCGTGCCCTGGTTGTCGATCGGCTTCCTTTGACGAGCTCGGCAGGAGCCTCGCGGAAACCCGTGCCTCCTGCTCGGGCGAATTTCGGCAGGTAAAGGGGCAGGCCGTCGCAAGGCATATCGATCTGCTCGACCTGGCCCTTGCCAACCTCCGTCACCCGGAGCTTCTTGCCTCCGAGCGTGAAGGCACAGTTCGTCGGCTGAGGCCCAGTTTGCAATTGTTGCCGAATCTGCTGAAGTGAGACTTGTTGATCTTCGAGGACCGAAATGGTTGACGTGACCTGGCGCGCGCGATTTCGTTTGAAACCAGCGCCACCTTCGGGCAGCGTCAAGAGGTCATATTTCGCGACGACCGCCGGCTTCTTCGTGAAGATGATGCTCAAGGTCTCGTCGAGCTGATAATACCCTCCCAGTGTGAGAAAATCGGTGCCTGGCGGGAATGTGTAGGTGTAGCTCGCGGTCCCATTGAATTTCACGGCGACCTGAGCCGTGAATTTGGGGTTGTCGATGGCCGAGCCTGCGAGAGCCGTGGCCTGCACGGAACGATAGAGCCAATCCTTGATCGCCAGATTCTTTGTGAGCGAATGGTACGAAATCGTTTCGCACTCGCAGGGCAGGGCACTATCGAGGATAGGTTTTTCAGAGTCGAAATTGATCGACGCTTCAGGTATGGCTGCCCCTCATATCAAGGGTGACGCCGTTACCACCGCCGATGACCCAGTTCGAGAAGGGTGTCGTCGCCGTAGCGGGCACCTTCCGCGTCAAGCCGACACCAGGAACGATATCCGCTTCTGATTTTGGATTGAGTGTGACCGCGATCTTCCAGTTTCGTGCATTGAACAGTTCATGCGGCACCTCGCGGTCAAGCGTGCCGAGCGCATCCTGGAGCTCGCAGGCCGAATGGAGCATGATCTCCCCCATCGGCAGAGCCCAGTCCGGAGCAATGTCGGGCACGATGACGCATCCGCCGAGCCCGCCTGCCAGCACAAGCGCTAATCGCCGCGATCCTGTCACGTTCGTCCCCCTGCCTCGTTCGTTCCCCGCTGCATGCGAAATCGCTTCCCCTCGCGATCCTGCCTTATGCAGCTACCCGCTCGCACTATTGCAGGCCATCCCCCGCAATGCGCTCCTGCCGCAAAGTCACGTAACCGGCCCACCATCCGCGCCAGCGATCGACAGCGGGCCCACTTTCCAACCGATACGCAAAGACCGCCGAACCGCCACCGCTATCGATACTGCAGGTGATATCGTGTGCATTATTTTCGCTCTCTGCCTTCGGCACACAGGCTACAACCTTGTAGCCGGGCTCTGCAGCAAATCGGGATTGGTAGTTGCGGGAATGCGATGCCAGGGCGACGGGGTGATCGTCCTTGGTCTCTGAAACCGTGTAGCTTCTCTCAAGCTTGGCGGGGCCCAGGGGCGCTTTCGACGCCGTCCCGTCGACCGCAATGGTGGTGTTCGCGTCGACCACGAGATCGTCCTGAGCCACGCGCCAACACCGCTTGTCCTCGGCAATGTCATACAAAGGACTTGCGATTAGCTCCGACGCGGGGATGAAGTAATTCACACCGTTTACTTTGCGTGTCTCGCCGCCGAAGGTCCACTGGACAATGCCGCCTGCCGCGATACCCAACAGAAAGCCGTGATCTTCGAAAACCGGGCCCCCGCTGTTGCCCGGGTTCATCACAGTGTCCGTCTGCCACCGCAGTTCCTTGGGTGGGGAGCCGTGATTGCTGATCAGACCGCCCGACAAGCTCAGGTCCTGATTGAGCGGAAAGCCCAGTACGAGCACCGAAGTGCCCATCGGAGCCTGGGACGGTTTTAAGACAATGGGGATAGGGCAGCGCTTCCCGCCCGCGTCGGAAACGGGTGTGCTCAGCTGGAGCAGCGCTAGATCACGATCCGGATGGTGAAGAGAGGAGTGGGCGGACAAGTGCCTCGCGCCGTCTGGGCTCATGTCGAACCGCGCGACACTTTTGCTCTCGCTGCGGTCAGTCCAGGGGGCTGGCGATTGCCAAGGAAAAGCATCCGATCGTAACCAGCTACTGACATCGAACCAACCCTTGGGACAACCCCACGAGCCAGACGTCTCTCATACGGGGGCTGACCTCCAGTATGTCGCTCTGCTACCGCCGATTCATCCGCAGGGTGCCGATCTTGAGAGGCTCCGCCGCAAGTGCGAAGGTGAGATTTTGCTGGGACTTTTTCTCGTGGCCGCGAAGCGCTTTCATGATGGATGGGTGATCCGTCGTGAAGAGAAGCTTCTCATCGAGGCACGCCTCAACTTCCTTCTTAGGCCGCTTGTCGGATACGAGGCCGAGCATCAGGATTGGGCGGATCGTCGGCTTAACATTAATGCCGGGCGAGGTAGCTCGCGCGTCACCCATGACGGGATCCGTTTCCCAATACTTATCGGGATCGAAGAAAATCATGGGGGTCACTTCGTCGAGGGTCTTCGCGTAGTAGTTCCGCTCCACGTCCTGGTAGACCTCCCGCATGGTTCCGCCGCCGCCTCGCCCATAGACGATGCCGGCACGCGAATTGTTGACGAGGGCCTCTTCCCTTAGGCTGTTCTGAAAATACTTTGCATAGTGTGTTGCGAAGGGCATAGTCGGCTCGGCACCGTAGAGCCAGGTCGGGATAGCGAGGCTGACGGGGAGAATTTCGGGCGCCTTGGCTCGCGCCTCGAGCGCTACTTTCAGCCATCTGCGTGCGTCGTCAATGGCGCCGAGCTTTTCGTCCTTGATGGTCCAGGTGTCAGTAAAAAGGTCATCCAGAATGGGCGCCTTCGGTACAGCGCTTAAAAGGCCGATCGCTTCGTCGAGCGGACCTACGCTCTCGAACGATGAAAAAGCCACGCCCAGATGAGCGGCCTCCATCACCCCCGGCCCTCCGCCCGTGACCAAGAGAAAGTGCGCGCGGGCAAGTTCGCGCGCCAAATAAGCAATGGCTTTATAGGCCGCATGGTCTCGCGGAAAGACTGTGACCTCCCATCACGCCGACCAGCGGCCGTTGAACCGTTTTCAGAAAGATGCGTAGGGCATCGGCGATGGCTGCGTCGTGCGCGGCTTGCGCGGCGCGGACGGCGAGTGACGTTGGCACCGGCCCGCCGTCGGTTGCGAACTCACGGTAGATCGCAAAGTCCCGGGAGAGCGTGAAGCCCATGGGGTCCCATGGGTTGAAGCCTCCGAGCAACTCCTGAGCGGTGTACAGTTGGCTAGGCACAATGACGCCCATCGCAAAGCCTCCGGCGAAAATGACAAAAGTAATTCAGCGTGAGACGTTTCGACGGGCGTTATACACCCGCCGCACGTATTGCGCGAGCGTCGTATTCGTGCATGATGCGCCTCGAAGCGGGGGAGCGATCATGGTCGCGGCGGTGACAGTCAAAGCCTATGCTAGCCCGAGCTGCGTGCTCTTGACGTTCGATTGGAAAGACGGCGCCGAACACGAAGATTTCCTTGGGTTCGCCATCCAGCGCAATCCGGGTTATGGGCGCGACAGAAAGCCGCAATTCTTATTCAACAAGCTCGACTTTGTGCCCCTCGCGGAGGACGCCCGCCCAAAGGGAAGCGATAAGGCGCCGATCCAAAAGTTCAACTGGTGGGACGGCGGGATCAACCTAGACGATCAAGGCCAGACGTTCGAGTATACAGTTATTCCTGTGCTTGGCACCAGCCCAGGCGATCTGCAGCTCCAGGACGCGGCGGCCGGAAAAAGAACCGTGACGGTGCCAAGGCCCCTCGAAGGACAGATCGCCACCTACTTCAATCGCGCCGTCGTCAGCGCGCAGAGCTTTGCCAAGCAAAAGGACAAGCCGCTTGAGAAGCGGATGGATGGCTGGCCAACGGCCTGCAAAACGCCATTCCTCAAATCCTCAGCGAGAGCGACGCATTTGAATGCGCCATCTATCATCTGTCGGACGACCGGTGGATCATCCCGGCTTTCGAGGCCTTCAAAGGGCGCGGCTCGATCATCTATTTCGAGAAAGCTGACGACACCAAGTCCCGCGCCGCCGCGCATCGGATCGCGGAGGCACGACCCAACATCTCGATCCATAAGCGGGATGCCATATCCAAGCTAATGCACGATAAGTTCATCATCTTCTACCGGAAAAAGCATGAGCAGGCCGTCTTGATGGGCTCGACCAACTTTACGCCTGAAGCCCAAACGATCCAGGCCAACCTCCTTCATATCATCCATTCCCGCGAACTTGCCGCGCTTTACGCCGAGCGCGCGAACGTGCTGGCCAAAAATCTCGGCAAGAAAGATATGGACCCGCCGGACTGGAACGACGTCACGGACGTCGACGGCACCGAAATGCGCGTCTTCTTTTTGCCCGAGCCCGGCGAAAGCCGAAAGTTTCTCGACACGGTGACCGAGGCGGTCAAGAACGCGAAGTCCTCCGTGCTGTTCTGCATGTACACGGCCTCCGACAAGGATCTCATGGAGGCAATCTTTGCCAAGGGAGACTCGTCGAAGCACTTGATCTACGGGCTTCTCAACAGCATCGATGATCCCGACAAGCCGACCAAAAAGGGCGAGAAGCGCAAGCTTCCGGAGATCGCCGCGACCATTTTCCATCGCTCGCAGAATAACCCGGACACACTTCCCTACGCCGCTTTTAGCGCCAATGCGCCACGCGGCTTCCTGCCCGAGCTCAAGACCATCGATACCTCACCGTTTGATGCCTCCGCCGCAAAAGGCAAAGCAAAACCGGCAAAGAAAGCCACAAAGAAGAAATCGAGTGGCCCGCCGCCTATCCACGTGCATCACAAATTCATCGTGATCGATGGGGATACGGAGACGCCCACCATTTACACGGGCTCGCCGAACTTCAGCAAGGCATCGGAAAACTCAAACGACGAGAATGTCCTTGAGATCAAGGGCAACACGCATCTGGCCCAAGCCTATGTTGCCGAGTTGATGCGCCTCTACAATCACTACCGTGCCCGCGCGATCTGGAACAAGACCCACGAAAAGACAGGCACGAAACCGAAGCCGGGCTCGGAGGCCGATCCTCTTGTCCTCAAGCAAACGCGGGATGAGTGGGTGAAAGACGCCTATAAGAAAGGCACAAAGGCCGCTCTCGCCAGGGAGCGCGGCTTATAGGGGCGCTCTGATGTTTTCGTTTCTCAGACGTTGCTTGAATTTTGTTTTTTGTACTCGAACAAACCATTTCCGATCGAACCTATTCAATTGCAATCATGGCCCAGACCCCACGATCCTCAGCCCTTCTCCGTCTTTCCAAACGCTATACCATCATCGCTGTCGCGGCCTGGACCATCGCCGGCGCTGTGATCGCCGGGGTCTGGAAGGTCTACGAGTTTCAGACCGAGCAGGCCCGGCTCCTTAGTGAATCGCTTGCGAAGCAGGCCGAAGTCATTGCCGAGCGCGACGAGGCACGCAGCCAGGCCGCGCTGACCCGAAGGATCGAGGCGCAGAAGCCCTTCTTGCAGAAGAAGCTCGATCTCTTCTTCGAGACCATTCAGCAGGCTCAGCGCCTGACAGAGTGGGAGCTCGACCCTAAAGATGAAACCTGGAAGCAGGCGACCAAGCGCTTTTGGGAATTGCGTTGGGGCGAATTGGAGATGGTAGGCGATGCCGGCGTCCGGAACGCCGCGCGGCTTGTCGGCCAGCAGATCACAGAGACGGAGGAATTTCCAAGCCGCGACAGGCACGATCTCCGTTGGGCGGTTGAGTGCTTGGCGGACGAGCTTCGCTTTGCCATCGAGCACGCGTGGGGAATCGATCGAAATGCCACGCGCGAGAGCGTGCTGCGCGGGGAGGGAGCCACCGGTAAGCTTCCCAATGGCTGTGTCGCTGGCAACCGCGATCCCATCCGCCCGGCCGGCATGCAACCCCTCAAGGCAAAGGGAAACCTTCACCAAGTACGGTCGCCCCAAACTGAATAGGGCCGGTCTGTTGCAAACGTCTGGAGCACTACATGATTCTTCGCCGATCTGTCCTGTTCGCCCTCGTCTTGTTGCTCGGCACAGCGCCGACGGCCCACGCGCGTGACATCCGAATTGCGACATGGAATCTGGGCTGGCATCTCAGCCAGGTCGAGGCGAAGGAGTGGATTCGTGATTGCGGTCAACCTTTCGCCCTCAATCCAGCGAGTGGATTGTTTGAACCCTCGACGGCAGGGGCCACCAAGCCGGGCTGGGAGCTCAAATGGGGACGAAACGCAAAGATCAAATGGGACATCGCGGCAAAGCCGCCATGCGACGTTTACCAGGCCAATTTCAAGATCGTGCCGGTGACCGAAGCCGCCTACCAAAAGCGCTCGCAGCAACTCCAGGATTTCATCCGAACGAACCTCGATCCTGACATCATCACTTTTCAGGAGGTTAGCGGCGCCACCGCCGTTCGCGAGGTTCTGCCCAACAACGGTGCTGATTACGAGATTTGTTCGTTCGACACGTTCAAGGTCCAGCGGCTCGCGATTGCTTGGAAAAAGAACCTCGGGACGGGCTCCGATTGTGGGGTCGTTGCGCCCCTATCACTCCCGGATCTAGCCGCCGTAGATCAGGTGCGCCCGGGCTTATCACTGACGCTGCAGATCGATGGCAAGCCGTTGCGTGTTATGACCGTGCATCTCAAATCCTCCTGCGTCAGCCCGCTCGAAGACCGCGGCAAGCTTGACGGCGGGGGCGATGCGTGTGCCATCCTGCAGAAACAGGTGCGCCCGTTGGAGGATTGGCTGGAAGCGAGCTCTGCCAGCATGCCGGTCGTTCTGATGGGAGACTTCAACCGCAATCTGTCGCACGAGAAAAATTCGATCGGAAAATCAGATATTCGCTCGGACGGAAGCGATCCCGCTTCCTCCCTTCCGAGTGGCGTCCTCGTTCGCAGCCTCTATGGCGAGGTCAATGATGGGGCCCCCACTTCCAGCGCCCTTTCCCATCTGGAGCCGGAATGCCCGGTCAACCCTGTCGCTAAGCAACTCTGCGAACGCTCGAAGCGTGAGCTCTTCGATCAAGAGGCCGTCAAGCCGCTGACAAAGGCCGATAGCCTTGGCTGCCGCAATCCCCTGGGCCTTGATCAGATGCTCGTGAGCGCGAGCCTTTCGATTCCAGATCCTGCCATCAAGGTTGCGATCGGGCGCTTCGGCGGGACGCGCCCGGCAGGCCAAGGCCATCCGGATCCTTTGCTGGCCATTTCAGATCATTGTCCCTCCAAAGCGACGCTTCGTTTCTAGTGCAAGGGCGACTGAGCCGATCCAAAAATGCCTCGCCCGGTTAGTCCGGGCGGGGCATTACCTTGCGCAGGAGCCGGCCGCGATCTTGCGGCAGCGTCGCACCACGATCATGCGAGCTTCGCAGGATGGACGCACTGATTCCGTTAAGGAGCGTCAGTCGCAAGCAACCGAGGGCGCGTTGTCGTGCTTGAGGTGTCGCTTTCGGACATTGTAACTCACCAGCCAGATCACGCCGACTGCGATCGGCACGAAGGCTGCGGTCAGGAACGAGGGCTCTACTCGCAGTCCGACGTCATGCGCGCCCTTGGCAAGATAGCTAAACAAGCTGACCACATAATATCCTATCGCTCCGACCGACAATCCTTCGACCGTGCACTGCAGCCGAAGTTGCTGTCTGGCGCGCTCGTTGATAGCCTGCAACAGGTCACGATGTTGTCGTTCGATTTCGACGTCGACACGGGTTCGCAACAGATCGGCGGCACGCGCGAGCTTGACCGACAGAGCCGCCTGACGATCCTCTACGGTCGCGCAGGTTCGCATTGCGGGCGCCATGCGGCGCGCCAGAAACGACGACCAGGTTGGATAACCCGAGACATCGTTGCCTTCAATGATGGACAGTCGCGATTGGACCAGCTCGTTGTAGGCTCTGCTGGCGCCGAAGCGAAACAGGCTGCCGGTCGCGCCTTTTTCGAAGCAGGCGGCCAGCGCCGTCAACTCGGCAAGCAGATGGTTGTTGAACTGCAGCCCCTCACCGCTTTGCATTTTTTCGAGCGCCTCAACAAGACGGCGGTCGATGCGATCAACGGAAGGTGCAAGCTCAAGGGCGGCCGACAGGCCAAGCAGCGCCAGTGGACGGTAGGTCTCGATCTCCAGGAGCCGTTGCACCAGCGCTCCGAGATCCTGCGACGTCAATCCGAGGTCGCAGACGAGGATTTTCGTAAAGCCTTTTTCGTCTACGCGGAAGTCTGAGGCGGCAACGCCTGCGCCGTTCTTTGTGGCAACCATGGCCAGGCTGTTCTTGTCAAAAACCTGTTCGGCGCGCCTGGTCGGCGAGGCGTCCTGCTCCACTTCTAGCCTGATCGCGACCAGCAACTGTCCGGTCTGACGCAACGCGCGGATCAGCGATCGGACGGTACCATCAACTTTGTCAAATCGGTCTGCGGCGGAAACATTTTGTTACTCCAGATCCAGGTAAATGTTGTGAATTCCGAATGCTGCTCCCAACGTAGCGTAGCGGTCCCGATGACAATCTGATGAAGTTTCGCCGATTGCTCAGGTGGCGGAAGATTGCGCTCGAGGCAAAAATCGATAAAGCGGCAGCGATCGCTTGTGGCCGCCTCACCCTGCGCAAGAAAAGCCAAGTGGATCACGCTGAATGGCGAATCAAGGCGCGTGAAAGGGCGTGCGTGCACTTCGCCGAGCACGGCGTCGCGTTGCGGATGTGGCGTGAAGGTTCGCAGATCCAATTCATCGACCATGTATTGACATCTCTCTTCAGGGTGAGCAAGCAACCGTCAGCCGCGCGAGGCCGTGGCAAGCAGGAGCGTCTTCCGTTCCCCCGGCGGGGTGCAGACAGGCAACCTCCGGTGCGGCAACCACACTGTCGATTGACAGATCGAGGCCCAAACACGACTCCCATCTTGCTGCCGCCGCCCTGACGCGGAGAGGCGGTGCAGGATTTGGGCCAGCACTGCAGAAGGGGCACGCTTGTGTCCTTTGGCGCAATGTGGCTTTCGAAGACAGTTGGAGGCGGGTTTCAGACATGAAGCGCGCGCTTGTATTCTGATAGGATGCGTACGTGGCGCAGGCCACAGGAAATTGCCTGCTTCGCACGGTGATCGCTCGCCAGGCGGCTGAGACGCCATGCTGTGGACGGATTTGTCCATGCAGAGACCGGCGACTGACCGCGCCCGGACCAGCCGGGCAAGGCTTGGCCGATGGGCTGATAACGTCACGTCGCGTGAGGATGACGTGATCACGCAGCCGGAGCGCACGCTGTCATAGTCTTTTGAGGTGACATTCAGGGCAGTGCAAGCGCCGCGGCTCGACCGCAGTGAGACAGATACGTGGCGAATGTCGTGAGCGATCGACCGAATAGCGGCGGATCACAAGTACGGCCGACTCGACTTGGCGGGCGTATTGCTCAAGTGCGCTCGCGGAGGTTTTGATCCGTCTGTCGCCACGCGGCCGAGAGCCAATCTCGGTCAAACTCGCTCGCCGGTCTTTGCAGGACGCGAGGATCGCCACGTTCTCGTTGATGTCAGCTCTGTTTCGGATCGAGCGCACGAAGCGGCCTCTTCGATGGGTGGATCTGGCCGAAGGCCGGCTAAGCAGCCTCGATCGCCTATGGCGCAACAGCGGCGTCACAACGCTCATCCCCTGCCGGCTGCGCCGTCATTCCTCGCCAAACAAGAAAGTTCCTCCTCTGCTGTCGAGCCCCTGCGGGGTGCGCCGTCGATCACCTCCGGCCTGTCGATCACCATCGAGGCCGCAAGGTGCGGGCTCGGAAAACAGAGATCAAGGAGAACTACCATGGCGACCATCGGCACCTTCAAGACGACCGGCAACAACGAGTCCGGGCGCTCTATCTGCCAAAGGAATGGACGGACGACCCCGCTCGCCTGAAAGCCGCGCATGTCCCGAGCGATGGGCTTTGCTACGAAGCCCAAGATCGCGCGTCGAATGGTCGCTCCGCGATCGCCGCAAAGGTGCCGTTCTCGTTCGTAACGGCGGACAGCGTGTATGGCACAGGTGAGATCGAAACCCTGCTGCGCAAGGCGGGAAAAGGCTATGTTCTGGGCGTTGCTTCCAATCACGTGTTCCGTTCATGGGGCAAGCAGCAGCCGGTCGCCGGCACCGCCTCCGCGATCGCGCAGAGCCTTCCCAAGAAGTGGCCTGGCACCGCTCCGCCTCCGGCGAAGGGACCAAAGGTCCGCGCTGGCACTTGGCCGATCTCGACGCTGGTGAATACAACGACGACCTTGCCGGAGAATGGACGGGGGGTCTTCTGATCCGTCGCAACGTTACTGACGCCAGCTTGGCCTTCTCCACATGGTGCCCCAAGGGCAGGTCCATGCAGAAGCTGGCGTCGGTGGAAGGCCATCGCTGGGCTATAGAGGACAGCTTCGAAACCGCCAAGAACGAGCTCGGCCTTGACCACAACGAAAGCCGCTCCTGGCATGGCTGGCATCGCCATGTCTCACTCGTCATGCTGGCCTTCGCCATGATGGCCGTCATCCGTCATCGAGCCAACACTGGACCATCGCTCAAAAAATGCGACCGCGGCCTCGACCGAAGCATCGCTCTTGATCCGCTTGTCGATCCGGGAAATCCGCCCCATCGCCATGAAGCTTCCCCAGCGACTCATCTCGCACGCCTACGTCCTCGCATGGTCGTCCTGGCGTAGGGCTCATCAGGCCAACGCGCGCAAAGCCCATCTCAGGCAAAAATTGCAACTGTAATGCTAGTTAGGGCACCCGACGGAACACAGCAAGACCGAGTCGTCGTTCTCAGGGGGCAAATACAGCAGTGCCATTAGCCCACTACAAAAATAAAAAACATAAGTCCAGAACGCACAGACAATTACGCGTTCCGGTCAATCAACCGGCCCTAACGAAGAACATTGGGTTCCAAGCTAGATTGATCCGCTCAGCTTCTTGGTCATCCAGGGACGACTCTAAGTTGACCCCACCGGCTCATATCATGCGGCAAAGCCGGGGGCCGACTTCCTCGAAGCCGTTGCGCAGATAGAAGTCGAGGGTGCGCTTCCATTTCGGCTGCCACGGTGCTCCGACCTCCAGCCGCTTCCATCCTCGCGCGCGTCCTTCGGACAGAGCGACCGCGATCAGATGAGGCGCAATGCCCTGCGATCTCATGTCGGGGCGAACATAGAGCTCCGAGATTTCTCCAAACTTGCCGCCCGCGTAGATCGCAGTGCATTCGTTTAGAACCATGACGCCAACCGGCTCGTTGTCTCCGCAAGCGATCACCGCGACGACGCTGACATCCGCAAGAACTGCCGCCGCGCTTTGCGTGACGATTTCGATCCCCGGGGCCATCCGGCGCAAGAGCTCGACTTGGAGAGCATAAACGAAGCCGGCGACGGTTCCGGCATCTGTGACTTCAGCGCGGCGTGTGGATATGACCGGCATCTTTCTTTCTGCTCCGCATCGGAATTGAATCACTCTGCGCCACGAGCGTCAGCGTGACATTTGTGATCCGCTAGACAGACAAGGCTAGCTGAGATTCCCGAACACCTCGAACCAGAGCCGATTGGAGCACTTTCCAATCAGCTGATCTCTGCTGTGGGTCTTGGTTGTATGAAAACGCCTGATGACCCGCGATTTCGGCTGTCAATCAGCGTCCACAACTGAATTTCGATCCAACCGATGGCTTTCACGTCGCAGGGTTTCATCACGAAGCTAAAGCGCGCCTCTCCAAGATAGGATCATGATCATCGCGAACTTCATTGTCGAAACGGTCCTTCAAGCGGCTGCTGACCTTGTGCCGACAATCCAATGAGACGATCACGCATTCCAGGTCAAAAGGCCGATGGATGTCGTCACCTAGAAGGAAACCGTTCAGAGGTGTATGCACCCCACCGCATTTTGACCCTCGGGAACCGAGCTCAATCGCTCTGTGACGGCAGTCTATGGATATTGGCCATCTCCTTCCTCGATGCTGAATCCTTTACCAGTCACGATGTTTGGAGACCAGCTCTCTGGAATGGTAGCCATGGATCCCTCCCGCCAGAAGGATCGCTGGGTTAGGATTCGACAGCCAATGACAGGATCCTCTCGGTCGTCGAGAGCGATCGGGTCGAGACGATAACTCCACTCCTTAGCTCCGCGGCAAAGTCGATTTGCACCGGAACCGCCTCGCTTGGTGCGCTCTTGCTACAAAACAAGGCCCGCGCGCAGGTTCGCAGCACGCGTCGGGGAGTTGCCGTCAGGCCAGTACGCCGCGCCGATCAAGAGTTGCTCGATCGTGTTGAGATTTTCGACGATGAACTCGGCTTGCCGGTCGGGCCGCCTTGACACCGACATCCTCGGCGGGATGTACCGCGTCCACAAAGAAGCGGTCAGGCCACGAGCTGCTGGAGTGTTGCAATCTCTTCCTGTCGCTCGCGGAAGGAGGGCTCGCGGACCAGGTCCAGGCGCTGCTAGTCGGTACATCTTCTTCGGCTGCGGAGCCTCGCCATTGCCCGTTCGTATCTAGCTTCACTGGTGCCCGAACCCGGGAGACCACGTCGCTTGGCTTGGTCAGGCGATGAGCGCGTTGCTTGCCGCGGCTTCATGCTGCCATGAGTTTCGCGAGCCGCGTCAACGCTTCGCGCTCTTGGTGGCGATTCACGTGCGCAATTTGACCTGGTCAAATGTCCAAGCCTTGAATAGCTTTGCCGGGCCAGGAATTTCGCCCCGAGCTGCCGCTGCCTGTATAGCTCTCTTGTTCTCGCCTGTTATTTGGGCGACATCTTCGACCTTGACGCGTTCGGATGTCCCGTTCATCGGTTCTTCGCGCCAATCACGGGGCCGATTAACTGTCTGATGACTTCGGGGCGGGTAAGATTTGGTTGCTTTTGCTGGCGCTTCAATCGTGTCCGCTTGTCGGTGTGTATGTCTGAATCCCGACACGAAGTCGCACATGATCGGCCGTCGCGGCACGATGCATTGATTTTCTCTTCCTCAAGCAAGTCTCGCACAGATACTTTTGCGGCATGCTGATTGCAGGGAGACGATAAAGGACCGTTTCGGCAATAGTGGTCTCTCGGTCAACGACGCAGGAGAGATGAAAGTTCTCGATCGTATGCAAATTGATACTAAAAACTGCCCCGGGTAAGGCACCTCCCCAATTGAAGCGCTTTGTTCAGCGCGTGTCGGCCGCAGATCATGTCGTTCACGCAAACTAGCGAAGCTGCACAGGAGTTCTGATGAGCTCTACGCAAGCAATTCGTGAACGCCTGCGCGACGCCGGCGCGTCGTTTGCGGCAAACGACAATATCGCAGAATATCTGCTGCCTGGTGACATTGATGTGATCCAAGCCGAGGTCGAGCAGCACGTGCACGCTGTGCTTGAGGCCATGGTTATCGACACCAGCCGCGACCACAACACCAAAGCGACCGCGAAGCGCGCAAATTTGTGCGCCTTGCCAACTGGATCATGTCGCGCCCGCACATCCAGGAGGAGGCCGCTGTTATGCTGGCGGACGAACTGGAACGCCGTATCCTGCCGAAGGGATTGGCCGTCATCGTTAGGGCGCAGCACCAATGCATGATCTAGCGTGGTGTTCGCTAGACTGACACCATCATGATAACCAGCATCATGCGCGTGCTTTCCGCGACGACAAAATATCGCGCAGCGAATTTATGGCACTGATCAAGGATCAACCGTGACCTACCTATCGACGAAGACATACGGTCATGAAACCGGACTATCCGCTACATTTCGCCAGTGGCGCGCGCTGTCACACTGTCGTCTGCTGCACGGTTACTCGTTGTCATTTCGCTTCGAGTTCGAGGCCGACACCCTAGACGACAAGAATTGGGTCGTTGATTTTGGCGGCCTCAAAGAGCTGAAAGCGATCCTCGAACACACATTTGACCATAAGACCGTCGTAGCTGCGGACAATCCGGAGCTTGAATGGTTCCAGGAAGCGGCGCGGCGTGGCGGATATCGTTGTGCTACCTGCTGTCGGCTGCGAAAAGTTTGCCGAGCACGTCTACGGCATCGCGAGCAAGTGGCTGCTGACAGAGCGACTTGCTCCGCGTTGCCGGCTTGCATCTGTCGAAGTCAAAGAGCACGGTGCGAACAGCGCGATCTATCGGGGAACGAGCCGTGCTGCCGGTCAACGAGATCTTTGAAAGTATCCAGAGCGAAGCCTGCAAGAGCGGCACGCCGTCAGTGTTCCTGCGGCTACAGGCCTGCCCAGTTGGTTGCCTCTGGTGCGACAGCAAGCGCAGATGGAAGGCAGATCCAGCATGTCAAGTGCCGATAGCCGAGATCACGGGATCGAGGACGCCACCCGGGGCTAGGATGTCGCCGGAGGAAATATTGCTCGCCGTGCAGGGGTTTAGGGCTCGGCATGTCGTGATCACGGGTGGCGAGCCCGCAGCGTACGACTTTCAGCCATTGACGACGCTACTTATCAAGTCTGGCTTCTCGGTGCAGGTGAAGACATCGGGACCCATGCCATTCAGGTGCACCCCTGCACGTGGGTGACCATCAGCCCGAAAGTTGGCACGCCCCGTTGTTTTGGATGAACCGCTGCGGCGTGGCAACGAGATCAAACATTGCGTGGGCAAGCCTGCCGATATCGAGAAGCTCCTGGCCCTCAACATCCCTCGTGAGTTCATGCCGATAATATGGCTGCAGCCCTTGAGCCAAAGCCGCAAGGCGACGAAGCTTTGCATTCAGGAGGCGACTGCGTGCGACTGGCGTGTCAGCATTCAGACGCACAAGTTGCTCGGCGTGGGGTAAGCAACCCTGCGCGTCAAAGCGTTCTGCGGCTTCACCTTAGAGACGATCATGAATTGCGTCCTCTAAGTCTGAACTCAATGAAGGGAAAGCGGCATTCATCGCAGGCTTCTTTGCCGTTGTTCGCCATTGCCAAGCGGGCCTGATTTCAACTCTTCACATTCTAAGCGAATCCTCTCAATGACCGATTTCACATCCGAAGCCGCGCTGGTTCTATTTTCTGAGCGGTCAGGATTCCGCCACCTGCCTCGCTTGGGCGCTGTCGCGCTTTGCCCGGGTTGAGACCGTCGGCTTTGCCTATGGACAACGCCATGCGATCGAGCTGGCCTGCTGCGATCAGTTGCTGAACGGACTGAAGAAGCTGCGCGTAGACTGGGCGAGCAAGCTCGGCGACAACCATACGCTTGAGATCCCCACACTGGCTGCGATATCAAAGACTGCACTGACCGGCGAGGTCGCGATCGAGATAGGCGCGGACGGGATGGCCGCGGCGCGACAGTTGAAGAATGAGACTGTCCGCAATTTCTGCCTGAACGAATTTGAGCGCTTTTCGTTCGGCTACCGAGCCGACGGCACTGCGCCGATCCAAAACAAGGTAGGCGCCGGTGTTTAATCGCCTCCTGGCCGCTCCCGCGCACGATCTCCACGTCAGGCAGATCATGGATGAGGGCAGGGTGTTGCTCGTAAACCTGTCAAAGGGGCGGATCGGCGAGGACAGCTCGTCCCTTCTTGGCGGCTTGCTTGTGACGACGCTCGGACTTGCCGCTTTCAGTCGGGCTGAATTGCCGGCGCGTGAGCGACCAGACTTCTACGTCTACATTGATGAGTTTCAAAACTTCACCACTCTCGGGATGGCAAATATGTTCTCGGGGTTGCGCAAATATCGCGTCGGCTGCACTGTCGCACATCACTATCGTCATCGGTTAGAACCGGATGTGCGCGATGCGGTGCTCGGAAATGCCGGATCGATTATCTCCTTCAGAGTTGGTGCTGAAGATGCGCAACACCTTGCTCGCGAGTTTCTGGGAACGTTCGAGGAAGCCGATCTCCTGCAACTGCCGAACTATAGGATTTTATCTGAAGCTCATGATCGACGGGACGCCGTCGCGGCCATCTAGTGCCGGTACGCTTGAGCCCGGCGTCCTAGATTAAGACACCGCCGTTGATTAGTAAGTCTCGGCGCGTCGAGCTTCTTGCAAACCCGGCGCGGGGGGATAGCGCCCCAGGATCATCGTCTCCGGCTCATTCCGCGCTGGCACTGACCCGCTCCCCCAAGCGGAACCTCTCCTACTTTCAGCTATCGCTTCGGTGGCGACGCCGCTAATATTTCAATTTTCGGCACCTTCGGGACAAGGCTCTTTGCAAAATCGCGCGAGAGATCTCCCCATATTCCTTTTGCAGGCGGCAGACAGGATACTATCGAGCAGGGCGCAGCCGGTTTTCAGGCTTTCCTGTTCTGCCGCTGGTTCGACAGCCTGAGCGAAAACAACAGGAGCCATTCCGCGCCGATGTGCACTGCAGCAACGGTAGCCATGCGTCGAGTAGAGGCATCTCACGTTTCGGATCTCGACAAGCTATCAATGAACGTTCCAGGGGCGACATCAAGGTGATCTGGATCATGGATTTTGAGAGCGGTCTGGCCGGGGGTTGGCAACGATCTCTTTAAGATGAGCTGTCCCCAATCTCCTGAGAAAGCGAGTTGTCTTTAGGGCTGCGGCCCGCTTTATCGACGCACAGCAAGCGTTGCTTTTTGTTCTTTACTGTCGCGCAGTCCGTTATTGGCATACTGGCCCGCCGTACATCGGCTGCCAATGCGGGCGAACACGAAAAAAAAGATGATTGCGGAGCTACAAAGGTACGAGAACCATCTCTGCTTTTGAATTGACTGCCGACGATTCATCCGGACTCATCTTTCCGCAAAGAGAAGGCATGAAGGCTGCTCGCAACTCGGCAACTGCCCTCCGTGGGCGGTTCGCCCGGAGGCAGCGGCGCCGCGCAGCCTACGCGTTGCAGGCTTTCATCGTGCATCGATTAGGTTAGCTATAAGACTTATGCGCTTGCAGACCAATTCACTCAAACTTGTAGGACACCTCTAAGAAGGTACCCCATCGCTCCATGCTGTACTTTGCGAGTGCAGGGATCTGGATGAACGTGCCTCGGTCGCTGCAGCCGCTGCAGTTGAATGTGACATCGCTGTCATTCTTGGTCCACATTGCCCAGTACCGAGTGCCGACGCCGATACTGAAATTTCTGCCGAGGAGGTACGACAGCGTTCCTTCGATCTGTACGCCCCCCACCTTGCCTGCACTGATCGTAGAAAGTTGTTTCAGGACGGAGGAGATGGTTATCACGACCGGTGAAGTCGGTCCATGGCAGGTAAGCAACATCTGCGCTCACGGCGCTCAAACAGCATAGTCTCGGCGTTAAGCCCGACGCGCAGCGCATCCCAATTGGCACCTTGAGTACCGATGATTTGCTGGGCCGGAACCGCGCATGCCCCGTATGGCGAGGCTGTCTGCACGCATGCGATCGAATCCGACTTTTGGCCGAAGTAAGTGCCACTGATAAATGCGCCCAGCTTGTAGGTGCTACCGCACATAAAGTCGTAACCGACATCGGCGGTGTAGTACGTGAACCTTCCGTTGGCCTGATCTCACAGAGTGTTGCATAGGCCGTACTGCCGATGCTCGAATCCTCGTTCATTCTTCCCTTGTTGAAGCGTCCGAGCCAACGTTGCCCTTCAGGAATATCCCCCAGGACTATCAAGCCGTGCGAACAGCTCGCCGGAAATGCCGTCCAAGCCATGATAGGTGAGCGTGGAATTGGGGATGCCGCTATCTCCGGATATCGGCGGCTGATTCGTGTAGTCCCACTGGAATGTGCCTCTGCTGAGCCAGACCCGCGAGCCCCTTCGAACGACCAGTCGCCCGTATCGAAAACAGGCTTTATTGTTTTGGCGGCCGCTCGTCCCGGATAGACCGATGCGTCGAACCATTCCGCCCCGCTCGCGTCGCCGCCGAAATGGTGATTCAATCTGATCTTTCCGATGTGACAGTTGCTGGACAAGCTGGTTGTCCTGGCGGCAATGTCGGCGGGGCGGGGAACTGCACCGTCGGCGGGGTCGCCAGACGCGTCCCCATCGAAGCCCATGTAGTCGTACTCGAATTTGACACACCAAGCAGGTGTAAGCGCTTGCTCAAAGCGACTCCGACGACGGTCCAGCCGAAGCGACTATAATCGAACTGCGTTGTATGCTGCAGGAAGCCGCAAAGCGCCCCTCGAATTCGTTGTTATGTTGCCTCGGTTATGTTGCCAGGCTGCCCGCCCTGATGTAGCCCAGCGTTTGGCCTGTTAGGCCGAAGCGGCGTAACCCACTCGAGCAGTCCCTGTGACAAAGGCGTTTGGACCTGCCTCGCAAGTGGCGATAACAACAGCGCCCGAGAAGGCAAGACAGCTGTTGGTGCCATCGGAGACAGCATGGCTCGCATCGACTTCGGTGCCGGAAATCCACCTATCCGTTTGCCAGTTGTAGCCGGGAGCGGATCGGCATCCAGTATTGGCGCAGCGCCTCGACGGTCGCTGGAATGTCGAGGTGGGCATTGCGGAGAAAGTCCTCGGTCTCGCGGCCGCTTCGCGCTCCCTTAGCCTAAGCCGGGATGAGCTCGAAGCCGGTCCTGGAGGGACCGCCGATTGGCGACGAGGTTGTCAAGGTGCAGCAACTCGTGCCCTGGCCGCTCTCCTTGGGCCAATCGTCGAACCAGCGCCCGCGTGCCGTCCACCACGAAGACGCCGCAATCATAGCTGTTCCGCTGCTGGGCCATGCTAGGTGACTCCAGGCGGGCGCGCAGCCGTCGTGCGAGCTGCGCTGCCGGCTCGTGGTTGTGTCCCCGGACAGAGTCGTAGTGATAGGCAATCGGCTCTCCTCGCGTGCGGCGATCAAGGAGCAGCAGCGACCAATGCGTGCCGAGGCGATTAGGATCCATTGCATCGTTCACCGGCAGGAATAGGAAGTCGGCGGTATCATTACCATTCGGATCGTAGACGATGCGCCGGAATGCACGGAGCATGTCGGGCTCGGCGCCGAAGCGCAATTGATAGTGGGCTATCAGGGGATCCACGAACTGCGCCAGGGCGGCGAATTCCGGACGGTCCCGCTGCAACTCCTGCGCCAGGAGCTCGTAATCCCTGTGGATGTGCTCGTCGCCCAGCCATTCCTTGGCGCCGAGCGCTAGTCCGCTGCGGCCGTGGGATGAGGCTGTCGGATCCAAAGCCCCGATCTGAGCATCGGCGGATGTGCGCGGGACAGGCGCATAACTAGCATCATCACGCGGCTCCTGCGGCGTCGGCGCATTCAGATCAATCAATGGCTCACGACCCCCGTAGGTGTCTGAGCGAGCCCTGGCAAGATGCGCGGGCGCAACATGAGCATCGTCGCGCAACTCGGATGGCGTCCGTGCATTCAGATCAACAAAAGGCTCTCGGCCGCTGTAGGTGTCTGAACGAGCTCGGGCAGGATGCACTGGCGCAAAATCAGCATCGTCGCGCAATTCGGACGGCGTCAGCGCATTGAGATCAACAAATGGCTCAAGGCCAGCGTAGGCGCCTGAGCGAGCCCTGGTCGGATCGGCTGGCGCAAAGTGAGCATCGTCGCGCAATTCGGACGGCGTCCGCGCATTCAGATCAACAAAAGACTCTAGGCCGCTGTAGGTGTCTGAATGAGCCTGGGCAGGATGCACTGGCGCAAAGTCAGCATCGTCGCGCAATTCGGACGGCGTCGGCGCATTCAGATCAACAAGAGACTCTAGGCCGCCGTAGGTGTCCGAGCGAAGCCTGGTAGGATGCGCCGGCGCAAAGTGAGCATCATTGCGCAACTCGGACGGCGTCGGCGCAATCAGACCATAAGATGGCTCAAGCCTGCCCTTAGCATGTGACGCGGGCCAGGATGGTGATGCTCGTTCTTGCACCTGTTCACCCAACCAAACCCAAGCTCCGGCGCTCGGGCTGGCCGGCGTTGAGGGAAGATCCTGCGCCGAGCCCGAGTGCCAATCGCCCTGCGCGGCCGGCGAGTTCGGCTGCTCAGGGCCTGGCAGCCCCAGTTCTCGGTTCGGCTCAATGAGTTTCAAGTAGCTGCGAAGATGCGACAAATCGGGACCGTGTACTCTGCCTCCAGTCCGTTGGAATGCTACCACGTCATTGTCGAGGGATACCTGCTCCCTGCTCGAGCCGTTTAGCCGCCCGATGATGCTCCCTTTGCGCTTCTCTCTAAGCCACGCACTAAGCGCACGAAGACGCCTCGCCCGCTGTTGCGCAGACTGCCTCAGCTTCGCAGTCGGAGTTTTAAGATCTTTCAGAGCTTGGTTCAGCGCGCCCTCGATGAGGGGCGCATCTTCTGGATGAGGAACTAGGCGACGGGGGGCACCGAGGACGCGGGGTTCAGGTGCTTCCACTTCTTCACCCCCACGCAGCAGCCGCCGGAGATGATTCAGAGCCGATCTAATGCGGTTGTTGGGGTCACCGCCCGAGCTCCTGTACTTCGCAATCTCCGCGTCCAGCGATGAACCGTCGCGCAGCCGAGAAGCTACCGGGCCCCTATGACTCGCGTTGACCCAGCGAATAAATGCCCCAAGCCCGTAAACACCGTTGTTGATGGCCCCTTTGGTGAGCTTGCGCAGCTCCGCGTCTCCACGAAACTTCGCCAAGAGCTCCGCGTCTTCGACCGGAAGCTGCTCGCCGATCGGTTCGTCCGGCGACGGCATCGGGGCTTGCATCTGCGATGGTGACGCCACCACTTGATGGGATAGGGTCTGCATCAGCTGCTGCTCAACAGCGACGACCTGCGGAGGCGGCGAGGAGCTGCGTCCGTCCATCGTCTCTAAAAGCAGATCCTGCTGGTTCGCAGGCAGAGTCTCCGGCCAGCTGCCAGCTCCGTTCGACCCGCTGTGCTGCGCAGTCGTCCGCCTCGTCTCGGCGCGAACCGCGTCTTCGAGATCAGGAAGCGGGCGAATATGACGCCGTAGTTCGATCGCTCTAGCACCCGCCGGCGACCTCAGGAGATGAGCCAGTGCGGCCCCGGCTTTTCTGCGGCCATGGGGGTCCTCCTCCTTATACTGGCTGACATCTTCATCCAGCGAGTCGTGGCCAAGTCGAGCAGCAATGCCGGGCTTATGCTTTTCACGGAGGTAATCACTCAAATCGATAAGAAGAGTTGCATAGGTCCTGGCGGTGTTGGCGGTGCTTGGGGCTGCTTCTTCCTTGTACCTTTTGATGAGATCCGCATCCTGGGGATAGGGATTCCGCTCAACCCGGCTTGCAAACGGCGTGATGCCGCCCGGCGATTGGGAGGCTCTAAGAAGATCCAGTGGGATAGCGATGGCCTGCTTCTCCTTCTCGGCGAACTCCTGGGCATCCTTGTCCAGCGACTTGTCGTAAAGCCGGGAAGCAATGCCCGGCTTGTCGTTCTTTACGAGCCAATGCCCCAAGCTGAGAAGACCACGTAGATTGCGACCGACCGTGCTCTCGGAGGCCCCAGCCTTGATGAGTGCCGGCCTGAGCCCCTCAATAAGAGACGCATCTTCGCAATAAACAGGATCCAGGCTGCTACCTGCGAAAACAAAATTTGCATGGCCGGGCGGTAGCGCCGAGGCATTCAGCATCGTTCTACCGCCTTGACCGTGCGGAGGCGGCGTAGATGGGTGGCCGCTCGCCCGCATGATGGGAATCTGCTCGCCTGGCACGAGAATGTTGCTGTAACGTTCATCCGTCAGCTCGTCGTCCTGGTGGCGCCGGTTCACGGGATTAGGGGACTCTGTAGGATCCAATGCTAGGCCATGCCGCGGTGGCTGAAGACACGACGATGCACCGGCTTCGTCGACCGTCCCCAAGAATAAATCTTGATCATCCCCCTCAGCGAGTGCCGCTGGCCAACTGAAGGCGGGCTGCGACCCGCCCTGCTTAGCCGCGGCCTCAATGCCCCCGGCCCGGCCAGTGATTGACGCGACTCCGCCCGGCGACTGAGAGGCGCGGAGACGATCTAGTGCGGTAAGAACGAGGTGCCTGCGATTTTTATCGAAGATCGCAGCGTCGTTGCTCAGCGATTCGTCGTTAAGCCGAGCAGCCACTCCCGGCTTTTTTTTTGCGAAGAGCCACCGGCTAAATCTGCGAAGAGGACCAACATAATTCGTCTTAGCGGTGATCTCCTCGTACCCAGCCTCAACGAGTGCTTCTTGAAGTCCGGAAATCAAGCGTGCGTCTTCGGGATGAAAAGGGGGACCGTTGAGTTTTCTCGCTCCGTTACGGAGATGATCAAGTGCCGCGCCGATACTTTTGCTACCCCCGGCGTCCTTGTAGCGCTTGATCTCTTCATTCAGCGGTTCGTCGTCGTTCCATGTCTCGTCCTGAAACCGAGCAGCAATGCCACGCTTGTTGTTTGCACGAAGGTAGTGGCTGAAATCCGTGAGAATAGATGCATAGGTTTTGGCGGTACTTGAAGTTCGGGCCGCCACTGCTTGCTTTTTGTATTCCTTGATGAGAGTCCCGTCCTTGGGATAAGGAGTCAGGTCAGGGCGGCCTGCGATCGGTACGGCTCCTCCCGTCAATTGAGAGGTCCGCAGATGAGCTAGTGCCCAAGGGACGTTCGCCGTCCCACCTTTTATTATGAACTCCTCGACATCCTTGTCCATCGTCTCGTCATGAAGCCGATCAGCAATGGCCGGCTTGTCGTTTGCAAAGAGCCAACGGCTCAAGCTGAGCAGATAACCGACGTAGCTCGTGGCGGTGCTCTCAACGGCTCCACCCAAGAGGAGCGCCTGCTTAAGGCCGGAAATAAGGGGCGCATCCTTAGCATAAAGCGGATCCTTGCTGCGACCTACCAAGACCCAATTTGATTGAGCGGTCTGCAGCGCTGAGGCGCCCAGCACCGCCTCATCCTCTCCGGCATGCGCCTCAGATCGCGATGCATCCGCTTGATGGGCGCGGACCTGCATGAGCACGGGAGCAGACGGCACAGCGATCTCGCCCAGCTGCTGCTCAAAGGCGGCCGCATCTGTGGACGGAGCCGATGAGCTCTCTTGCGGGCCCGCGGTGCCCGATTGTTGACGCACCCAGTTGGTGGATTCGAACTTCATTCGTTCTCAGTTTCGGAATAATAGGCCAATTTGAAGCCTGAGGTCGCTTGTGATTTGCCACGGAACCGCAAGAATACTGGAGCGCGCGGTCGGAGTGCTTGGACGCGGCGTTCTGGGGCGTTCACGATAGTTTTCTGCTGGAGACTCTATGAGCGATAGCTGTCGAGAACCTGACGCGGAGCCGCCGACTTGTTGCAGCGGACACCCAGGCTGCCCCCTTGGCCGGAAATCAATAAAGACCTGTTCACCGGAGAATCAGACGCGCCAGCTCGGTCGTCAGAGATCTACCGCGGTCTCGACTCTTTCATTGATCTGCCGGCCACACCGCACCAGATGCGTGACGATGCTCACTCAGTGCCGGTGCTCAGCCCGGCCGGTAGTGCCGCGTTCTTCGTCGGGCCATCAGGCGTGCTTCAGGAGCTTGAGGATATCGGATATCTCGTTCCCGAGGATTGGCAGCATGGCTCCCAGCCGGTGGCGGATGTCCAGATCCGTATCCTGAATAACCACGGGTTGCTGCCGACCCAGTTCAGCGGCCCAAGGCAGGTTTTGATCAACGGTGAGACCTACTCGATCGCATTAGGGCCGCGAGGACGCGGTGCACAATTCATCCATCATCCTCGCCCGTCCCCGGTCCCGCCTGCTCAGATCGGCCCTTTGACCGGAGTCTCTGTTGACCGCAGCGGACGCGTCCTGGGCCCCACGCAGTGGCTGGGTGACGAGCATATTGAGCGGGACTATGGGGTCCTGAGGCGGGAGTTGCAGGAGAGCAATCCCGATCTCGCCGCCCGGATGCGGTTCGTGGATCCTTTGATAGCCCAAATGTTGCGGTCAGGCTCCAACGAGGACGCGGAACGCGCATTCGGGTGGAGTCGCGGTGATAGAGCCGACTTCCTGTTCCTGCCGGTTAAGCGATGCCAGCGCTGCGGATAGAGGGTGGCGCGGCAGTCACTGGTCGCTGCTGCTGGTTGATCGCCGCGATCGGGCAAGACCGGCTGCCTATCACTAGGACTCTGCGCCAGGACCCAATAACCTGCCCGCAGAGCAGCTCGCAGAACGGCTGCAGGCCAACCTGCAACAGGGCTCCATGCGCGAGCAGAGCAACACCTATGATTGCGGCGTCTTTGTCGTGGACGGCACCCGGGAGCTGGCGGAAGGACGGCATCCAGACCCGCTGAACCTCAGCAACCTCCGCATCAATCGGCGGGCACTGCAGGACCGGCTAAGGGCTGGGGTCAGCTTCAACTGAATAGAGCGCGCGCAGCTGGTTGAAATGCAACTTCTCGCCGATTGAAGGTCCACAATCGCGCGTTCGCAGAGCATCATGGTGTCTCACAAGTCAGGAGCGGAGACTGGAGCTAAGGCTATTTTCGCAGACGGCGAAGGAGCCCGACGGCGATTGCGCGGCCAGCTTCCGACGGCCGCACAGCCATCATCAACCTCTCCGGTATCATCTTTCCCAAACAGCCGCAGCTGGGACTAAAGGCCCAGCTGCGAGCTAAACACGTGGAGACGTCGCGCCAACATTGCTCCACGAATTGACCCGGCGGCTTGGCTCTCGGCATTTTGGATCCATATTTCGATTGAATCGCCTGTCCAATCATGCTGCGTCTATGCAGCGATGCTCCCGCGCCTGGGGTGATCGGCGCCCAAGTTCTGCAAAACCTGCAGCCAGGCGCCTCCTTTCCGAAGCTTGAATGGTTGACAGACTTATACCAGCCTCCGCGGGCCATGCTGTGCGTGCCGCGAGCACATACAAACCACCACGAGAATCCGCCGGTCGGCCTTCGCGCGACGGCGTGAGTTGTTCGGCTGCTGATTCCGCTCGATGTCGCCCACCATTGAACGAACCCGCTCCGCGGGAGGCCGTGGCGAGACCATTTATCTAAGAGGCATCTGTTTGAAGGATGGGACCGCAAGTCCGTTCCTCTCAATACAGGAGTGCCTCATGGCCACGATGAGTTCGAGCCCGCTGCGCCGCCGCATGATCGACGATATGACGCTGCGCAACTTGTCACCGTCGACGCAGCAATCCTATGTCTACGCGGTTGCAAACTTTAGCCGACATTTCGGCCGATCGCCCGACAAGCTCAGCCTTGAGCAGGTGCGCGCGTACCAACTGCACCTGATCGGGTTGAAGCGGTCGTGGACCCACATCAACCAAGTGACGTGCGCGTTACGCTTTTTCTATGCGCGGGCGCACGGAGGCGATTGAGAACATTATTTCGGCCTGTGAGCCGGTCAAGCAACCGCTGGTGCTGAGTGCGGAGGAAGTCGCCCGTTTCCTGGAGGTTGTACCGGCCCTGCGCGACCGCGTTGCGCTGGTGACGGCCTATGCTGCCGGGCTACGAGCCGGCAAGGTCAGCCGCCTTGAGGCCCAGCGCGATCGACAGCAAGCGCATGCTGATCCTGATCACCGCCGGCAAAGGCGGCAAGGACCGTTACGTGATGCTGTCGCCGCGGCTGCTCAGCATCCTGCGATCCTACTGGTGTCTGGCCAAACCGCGCCATTGGCTGTTTCCAGGGCGCAATCCGGACGATCCGGTGAGTGTCGGCACGTTGCAAGAGGCCTGCCGCAAAGCTCGGCAACATGCCGGTCTCGATAAGCAGGTGACGACACATGTTCTGCGCCATAGCTTCGCTACTCACCTTTACGAGCGCGGTACTGATACCCGGCTCATCCAAGTCCTTCTTGGGCATGCGCGACTGTTATCGACGGAGCGCTACACGCACGTCGCAACCAATCCGCAGCCCGTGGTGCAGACCTGCATCGTGCACCTAATCCGAGCGTTTCGGCAGTTCTGTTGATTGGTATCGGCGGGTTCGGCAAATGCCGCATTCTCAAACAGGCGGTCGAGGCGTTCGAGATAGCCAATAAGAGTATCGTCGTCCGCCACTTGTCGCGTAACGCTGAGGTAACCAAGAAGAGCCTTGAGGATATCGGCGACAACGCAGGAAGCCGCTCACCCGCTGCAGTCAATTCGGATGCTTGAAATATCCCGTAAAGGCTGCGCCGCACATGCGGCGCGAGAGCGGGCCTTTTGTCGGGCACTTGCTGCGCCGGTTGTCGGCATTGAGACAATGCAAGAAGCCTGACACTAGGAAGTGCCTGCTGAGCCTCCGATTCACTCCGGCACGCGATTTGCTCGTTCACGGCATCATCACTATCGCAACGCGATTGGTCTTCGAGACGGAAACGGCGCCTTCGCTGTTCGCGTCTGGTCCGTTCCGACGGTTTGCGTGGCAATGACTTGTCGCTCGCTTGTGACCAAGAAAATGCAGGAAGTGTTGGATGCGATCTAGAGTTCTCCTTTTGGGAGCCACAACAGTTGCGCTCGTCGCGGTGCAACCAAAGCGGCAGACCTTGAGCCAGGAGCGAACTGCGCATGGCGCTGTGGGCGTGGTCCGGAGGCTATAGTGGCGGACAGGTCGGTGGCGGGTGGGTCGAGCCTCCTTCACCAATCCCTGCGGTCAGTCGATCTATGACAGCCGACGGGTTCGAGCCGCACGGCGGCATAACGCGCACCTGTCGATTGGCCAAGGGCCGCATTTCTGCTTGGGCGCTGGGCTGGCGCGCCTACAGCGATGCGCCTTCCCCGCGCTGTTCGTGCGACTAGAGGATGTCGCGCTGATCATCGCCGCGGAGGACCGTCGTCTACATGCCGTCTTACGTCATTCGCTGCCCGCAGCGCTCGCCGGTCACCTTCCGCCCTTCCATCGCTTAGAGAGTGAAGTGCCACCATGTCCGAACAACCCTTGCCGAGGCTGCCGATGTGGCGCGTCGATCACATCGAGCCCTCGCCCGAGATGTTGATGCTACGCGCCAACGGTCCGATCCACCGCGTGCGCTTCCCGTCCGGGCACGAAGGCTGGTGGGTGACAGGCTACGACGAGGCCAAGGCGGTGCTGTCTGACGCGGCGTTCCGGCCCGCGGGAATGCCGCCGGCGGCATTCACTCCGGATTCGGTGATTCTCGGTTCGCGGGGCTGGCTGGTCTCGCACGAGGGAGCCGAACATGCCCGGTTACGCAAGATCGTGGCGCCGGCCTTCTGCAACCACAGGGTGAAGCTGCTCGCCCAGCAGGTCGAGGCGATCGCCGCGCAGTTGTTCGAGACGTTGGGGGCCCAGCCCCAGCCCGCCGACCTGCGGCGCCACCTCTCGTTTCCCCTTCCGGCCATGGTCATCAGCGCGCTGATGGGCGTGCTCTACGAGGATCACGCCTTTTTCGCCGGGCTGTCCGACGAGGTGATGACGCACCAGCATGAAAGCGGCCCGCGCAGCGCGTCGCGCCTGGCTTGGGAAGAACTGCGCGCCTACATTCGCGGCAAGATGCGGGACAAGCGCCAGGATCCGGGCGACAACCTGCTAACGGATCTGCTCGCGGCGGTTGACCAGGGCAAGGCGACGGAGGAAGAGGCGATCGGCTTGGCGGCGGGTATGCTGGTGGCGGGCCACGAGAGCACCGTCGCGCAGATCGAATTCGGCCTGCTGGCCATGTTCCGCCATCCGCAACAGCGCGAACGCCTGGTCGGCGATCCATCCCTGGTGGACAAGGCGGTGGAGGAAATCCTGCGTATGTACCCGCCGGGCGCGGGCTGGGACGGCATCATGCGCTATCCGAGGACCGACGTGACCATCGCGGGCGTTCATATTCCCCCGGAAAGCAAGGTGCTGGTCGGCCTGCCGGCGACGTCGTTCGATACGCGCCATTTCGTCGACCCGGAAATCTTCGACATCGGGCGCGACGGAGAGCCGCACCTGGCGTTCTCTTCCGGGCCGCACTCCTGCATCGGCGGCGCGCTGGCCAGGCTAGAACTCAAGGCGGTGTTCGGTTCGATCTTCCAGCGCTTTCCCGAGCTGCGCTTGGCCTTAGCCCCCGAAGAACTGAAGTTGCGCAAGGAGATCATCACCGGCGGGTTCGAGGAGTTCCCGGTGCTCTGGTGATGTGCGGACGCCGCTGGGGGATCGCGATCGTCTCCGCGATTTGCCGGCGTGCCTGCCACGTACCGGTCAGATCAGCCAGCCAATAGGTAACCAGGATGGACGTGCAAGAAACAACATGCCGGGACGCCTTCGCCGAACTGGCGTCGCCGGCGTGGATTCACGACCCGTATCCATTCATGCGGTGGTTGCGCGAGCACGATCCGGTGCATCGCGCGGCGTCGGGCCTCTTTCTGTTGAGCCGCCACGCCGACATCTGCTGGGCTCTCAAGGCCACGGGCGATGCTTTTCGAGGACCGGCGCCCGGCGAACTGGCGCGCTATTTCCCGCGTGCGGCGAGAAGCCTGTCGCTCAATCTGCTGGCGTCCACGCTTGCGATGAAGGACCCACCGACGCATACGCGTCTGCGCCGGCTGATCTCGCGCGATTTCACCATGCGCCAGATCGACAACCTGCGGCCGAGCATCGCGCGCATCGTCGCAGCGCGGCTGGACGGCATGGCGCCCGCGCTGGAGCGCGGGGAGGCGGTGGACCTTCATCGGGAATTCGCGCTGACCTTGCCCATGCTGGTCTTCGCCGAACTGTTTGGCATGCCCCAGGACGACATTTTCGGGCTCGCCGCCGGCATCGGCGGCATCCTGGAAGGCCTGAGCCCGCACGCCAGCGATCCCCAGCTCGCCGCGGCGGACGCGGCCAGCGCCAGAGTGCAGGCCTACTTCGGCGACCTCATACAGTCCAAGCGCACCAATCCCCGCCACGACATCGTGTCGATGCTGGTCGGCGCACATGACCACGATGCCGACACGCTGTCGGATGCGGAGTTGATCAGCATGCTGTGGGGCATGCTGCTGGGCGGCTTCACCACCACTGCTGCGAGCATCGACCATGCCGTCCTGGCGATGCTGGCGTATCCCGAACAGCGGCACTGGCTGCAGAAGGACGCCGCGGGGGTGAGGGCATTCGTCGAAGAAGTCCTGCGCTGCGACGCGCCCGCGATGTTCAGCTCCATTCCGCGTATCGCCCAGCGCGACATCGAACTGGACGACGTGGTGATCCCGAAGAACGCGGACGTGCGCGTGCTGATCGCGTCCGGCAATCGCGACCCGGACGCCTTCGCCGATCCCGATCGCTTCGATCCCGCGCGGTTCTACGGCACCAGTCCAGGCATGTCGACCGACGGGAAGATCATGCTGAGCTTCGGCCACGGCATTCACTTCTGCCTCGGTGCGCAACTGACCCGGGTGCAGTTGGCCGAGAGCCTGCCCCGGATCCAGGCCCGCTTCCCCACGCTGGCATTGGCCGAGCAGCCGACCCGGGAGCCCTCGGCGTTCCTTCGGACGTTCCGCGCACTGCCGGTGCGGCTGCATGCGCAGGGGAGCTGAGATGCGCGTCATGGTCGACCAGGATCTGTGCGGAACCAGCGGGCAGTGCGTGCTGACGCTGCCGGGCACCTTTCGCCAGCGCGAACCGGACGGCGTGGCCGAAGTGTGCGTGGCGAAGGTCCCGCAGGCGCTGCACGCCGCCGTGAGGCTCGCGGCGAGCCAGTGCCCGGTCGCCGCCATTCGGGTCATCGAAAGCGACGCTGGCGATGGCGAGCGCGCCAGCGCGCACCCTGCGCCTTCTCCAGCGGAGGCCGAGCGGCATGCCGCGAAAGACCAACACAATCTAGGGCGATACATGGGACGGTTTGAAAGCAAAGTGGCCGTGGTGACCGGCGCCGGAGCCGGCATCGGCAAGGCATGCGCCCTCGCCATCGCGCGCGAGGGCGGCAGAGTGGTGGTGGCCGACATTGATGGATCGGCGGCTATCGCCTGCACCGCGCAGATCGCGGCCGAAGCGGGCCACGCGCTCGCCCTGGCGATCGACATCGCCGATGCGCAGGCGGTGGCAGCGCTGTTCGAGACGGCGGAGCGGCACTTCGGTGGGGTCGACCTGCTGGTGAACAACGCGAGCGCGATGCATCTGACCCCGCGCGACCGCGCGATCCTTGAGCTGGACCTAGCGGTCTGGGATCAGACCATGGCGACCAATCTGCGTGGCACGCTGCTCTGCTGCCGGCAGGCCATCCCACGGATGATCGCCCGCGGAGGTGGCGCGATCGTCAACATGTCGTCGTGCCAGGGGCTCAGCGGTGACACCGCGCTGACATCCTACGCCGCGTCGAAGGCGGCGATGAACATGCTGTCGGCCTCGCTCGCCACCCAGTACGGTCATGCGCAGATCCGCTGCAATGCGGTTGCACCCGGTCTCATCATGACCGAGCGTCTCCTCGCCAAGCTGGACGCGTACATGCAAACCGATCTGCGCCGGCACCAGCTCCTGCCGCGCGTGGGCCGCCCCGAGGACGTGGCCGCGCTGGTGGCGTTCCTGCTCTCCGACGATGCTGCGTTCATCACCGGCCAGGTCGTGTGCATCGACGGCGGCATGCTGGCGCATGTGCCGACATACGCCGACGGTGGCAACAGCCGCGCCGCGCGGCCTGCCGGCGAGACCGCCGAAGCGGACGCGGCGCCGCGCTGCTGATGGACATGCTGCTCAACCCGCTGAACCGTCGGCATCGGCTGCGGCACGACATCCCGGTCGTGCCCGGCGCTTTTCCCTTGGTCGGGCATCTTCCCGCCGTCGTCTGCGACCTGCCGCGCCTGCTGCGGCGCGCGGAACGGACGCTGGGCAGCCACTTCTGGCTAGATTTCGGCCCTGCCGGACACCTGATGACCAGTCTGGATCCGGATGCTCTCGCAGTGCTCCGGCACAAGGACGTGTCCTCGGCGCTCATCGAAGACATCGCGCCCGAATTGTTTGGCGGAACGTTGGTCGCCCAGGATGGCATCGCGCACCGGCAGGCGCGCGATGCGATCCAGGCGGCGCTTCTGCCCAAGGGGCTGACCCAGGCCGGCATCGGCGAGCTGTTCGCGCCCGTCATCCGGGCGCGCGTGCAGAGATGGCGCGACCGGGGCGACGTCACCATCCTGCGCGAAACCGGCGATCTGATGCTCAAGCTCATCTTCAGTCTCATGGGAATCCCCGCGCAGGACCTGCCGGGATGGCATCGCAAGTACCGGCAACTGCTGCAGTTGGTCGTCGCGCCCCCGGTCGACCTGCCCGGACTGCCCTTGCGGCGCGGCCGCGCCGCCCGCGACTGGATCGATGCGCGGTTGCGCGAGTTCGTCCGCGCCGCGCGCGAACATGCCGCGCGCACCGGGTTGATCAACGACATGGTGAGCGCCTTCGATCGCAGCGACGATGCGCTTTCCGATGACGTCCTGATCGCCAATATCCGCTTGCTGCTGCTTGGTGGTCACGACACCACCGCCTCGACGATGGCCTGGATGGTGATCGAGCTGGCGCGGCAGCCTGGGCTGTGGGACGCGCTGGTCGAGGAGGCGCAACGCGTAGGCGCGGTGCCGACCCGGCACGCGGACCTGGCGCAGTGTCCGGTCGCCGAGGCGCTGTTCCGCGAGACGCTGCGCGTGCATCCGGCGACGCCGCTCCTGGTGCGTCGCGCATTGCGTGAATTGCGACTCGGCCAACGGCGCATTCCCGCGGGCACCGATCTGTGCATCCCGCTGCTGCATTTCTCGACCTCGGCGCTGCTGCACGAGGCGCCTGATCAGTTTCGGCTGGCGCGGTGGCTGCAACGCACCGAGCCGATCCGGCCGGTGGACATGCTGCAGTTCGGTACCGGCCCACACGTCTGCATGGGCTACCACCTGGCATGGCTGGAACTGGTGCAGTTCTGTATCGCCTTGGCGCTGACCATGCACGAGGCCGGGGTGCGGCCGCGGTTGCTGAGCGGCGTCGAAAAAGGCCGGCGCTATTACCCGACCGCGCATCCGTCCATGACTATCCGCATCGGATTCTCATGAGCTGGCATCGCATGCCCCGTGTGGTGAGGCAGCGGCGCCGGCGACACGCGGCATTGCTCCACTCGGCGCGCGCGCTCGGTGCGAGGCCGGCAACACCGCGGCGGCTCGCGGCTCGCCGTGGCCGTCTCCTGGCAGGTACAAGGACATGAACAACATGCAGACCGGTTCCACGCCACACGACGACCGAGCTGGCGTTTCCGCGAACGGCGGATCGGGCGCGCAGGCGCGCGGCGCATCCGGCAGGCTGCTGCCCGAGATTTGGATGCAGGACGGCGCAAAGCGGGTCGAACAGGCGCTGGCGCGTCTTCTCTGCGCCGAAGACGACGGTGAGACCGAGCTGATGGCGGCGATGCGCTACGCCACCTTGCATGGCGGCAAGCGCACCCGCGCCTTGCTCTGTTTGGCTGCCGGCGCACTGGCCGACACGCCGGCGCACATGCTCGACGAAGTCGGCGCCGCCATCGAGATGATGCACGCCTGTACGTTGGTCCACGACGATCTGCCTGCGATGGACGACGACGTGCTTCGCCGCGGCCTTCCGACCGTGCACGTCAAGTTCGGCGAAGCCACCGCGATCTTGGTGGGCGATGCGCTGCAGGCGCACGCCTTCCTGACCCTGGCGAGCCTGGATGCGCCGGGCGACAACCGTATTGCGCTCGTGCGCGAACTGGCGCAGGCGGTGTCCGCCGAGGGGGCCGCGGGCGGGCAGGCCATGGATCTGTCGCTGGTTGGAAAGCACGTCGAGCTGGACAGGATCCTGGTGATGCACCGGATGAAGTGCGGAGCGCTAGTGCGCGCATCCGTTCGCATGGGCGCGCTATGCGCCATTGCGGAGGATGCCGCGCACGCTGCGATGTACTGTGCGCTCGATCGCTACAGCGCCCATTTCGGCCTGGCGTTGCAGGTGATCGACGACATTCTCGACGCGACAGTAGATACCGCGACGCTGGGCAAGACCCCCGGCAAGGACGCGGCGGCGCGGAAGCCGACCTGCGCGTCGATCATGGGGCTGCAGGCAGCGCGGCAGTTCGTGATGGATCTGTTGCGCGACGCCGGGGAGGCCGTCGCCCCGTTGGGGCCGCGTGCGGAACGGTTGGCGCAGATCCTGCAGCGGGCCGACGCCTATCTGTTCAAGCACGCGCCATGCGCATGAGCGCGCCGGTCCACATGGAGTCGCCCCTGGGCCGCTGCGATCGGCCTGCGGCAGCGGTGCATGTTGTCCGAATCCGTGGCGCTGAGCGCAGCGGTTGCCCAGCATGGCCGCGACGGGCCTGCGGCGACGTGCGCGGCGTCTGCCCGATCCTGGTTCCCGTCAACCGTCTGCAGAAGGAACATCCCGCGTGAACGCGCTGGCTGAACAGATCCTTTCCGAATTGCGCCACCTGCTGAGCGAGATGCGCGATGGCGGCAGCGTCGGTCCATCCGTCTACGACACGGCGCGAACTCTGCAGTTCCATGGCAACGTCATCGGTCGGCAGGACGCATACGCGTGGCTCATCG
Organism: Bradyrhizobium sp. JHI2711; assembly: GCF_056156565.1. Lineage (NCBI taxonomy): Bacteria > Pseudomonadati > Pseudomonadota > Alphaproteobacteria > Hyphomicrobiales > Nitrobacteraceae > Bradyrhizobium > Bradyrhizobium sp. JHI2711. Next base: position 2,441,729 of record NZ_JBPZPT010000001.1, on the reverse strand, counting down.
CACAGCAACAGGCCGATGGCGGATGGGGAAGCGCAGACTTCCCGCTGTTCCGTCATGCGCCGACATGGGCGGCGTTGCTGGCATTGCAGCGTGTCGATTCTCTTCCCGGCGCTGCCGACGCTGTCCAGGCTGCAACGCGGTTCCTCCAGCGCCAGCCCGATCCCTATGCGCGTGCGGTGCCGGACGACGCGCCGATCGGCGCGGAGCTGATCCTACCGCGGTTTTGCGACGAGGCCGCATCCTTGCCGGGCGGCGTGGCGTTTCCGCGCCACCCGGCGCTGTTGCCGTTGCGGCAAGCGCGGGTCAAGCGGGGGGCCGTGGCGACGTTGCCGAGCGGCCATCCGTTGCTGCACTCCTGGGAAGCCTGGGGGACGTCGCCGACCACCGCATGGCCGGATGATGACGGCAGCATCGGCATCAGTCCCGCGGCCACTGCCGCGTGGCGTGCGCACGCCGTGACACAGGGGAGCACGCCGCAGGTCGGGCGCGCCGACGCGTATCTGCAGGCGGCATCGCGAGCAACGCGCAGCGGCATCGAAGGTGTCGTTCCCAACGTCTGGCCGATCAATGTGTTCGAGCCATGCTGGTCGCTATACACCTTGCATCTGGCCGGTCTGTTCGCGCATCCCGCGCTCGCCGGGGCGGTGCGCGTGATCATCGCGCAGCTCGACGCCCGCCTGGGCGTGCGCGGTCTGGGCCCGGCCGTGCACTTCGCGGCAGATGCGGACGACACCGCCGTTGCGTTGTGCGTCCTGCGCCTTGCAGGCCGCGACCGGGCGGCCGATGCGTTGCGCCATTTCGAAATCGGCGAGCTGTTCGTCACCTTCCCCGGCGAGCGCAATGCCTCGGTGTCGACCAACATCCATGCCCTGCATGCGTTGCGACTGTTGGGAAAGCCCGCCGCCGGCACCAGCGCCTACGTCGAGGCCAATCGCAACCCGCACGGTCTCTGGGACAACGAAAAATGGCACGTTTCGTGGCTGTATCCCACCGCGCATGCGGTCGCAGCGCTGGCGCAAGGCAAGCCCCAGTGGCGCGACGAGCGCGCGCTGGCGGCGCTGCTGCAGGCGCAGCGCGACGACGGCGGCTGGGGCGCCGGTCGCGCGTCCACATTCGAGGAAACTGCCTATGCGCTGTTCGCGTTGCACGTGATGGACGGGAGCGAAGAGCCGACAGGGCGGCGGCGCATTGCGCAGGCGGTGGCGCGTGCGCTGGAGTGGATGCTCGCCCGCCATGCGGCGCATGCATTGCCGCAGACTCCGCTGTGGATCGGCAAGGAACTGTATTGCCCCACCCGGGTCGTGCGCGTGGCCGAACTCGCCGGGTTGTGGCTGGCACTTGGTTGGGAGCGGCGCGTCCTGGCCGAGGGAACAGGAGCGGCGCCATGATTCAGACCGAACGCGCGCTGCAGGAGGTGCTGGAGTGGGGGCGTTCCCTGACCGGGTTCGCCGACGAGCACGGCGTGGAAGCGGTCAGGGGCGGCCAGTACATCCTGCAGCGCATCCTTCCGAGCCTGCACGATATCAGCGCCCGCACCGGCCGCGATCCGCAGGATGAAACGCTGACCGTGGCGTTCTATCGCGAACTGGCGATGCTGTTCTGGCTCGACGATTGCAACGACCTTGGCCTGATCGCGCCGGAGCAGCTCGCCGCGGTGGAGCAGGCACTGGGGCAGGGCGTGCCGTGCGCGCTCCCCGGATTCGAGGGCTGCGCTGTGCTGCGCGCTTCGCTGGCCGCGCTCGCCTACGATCGTCGCGACTATGCTCAGCTTCTCGACGATACCCGGTGCTACTGCGCGGCGCTGCGCGCCGGACACGCGCAGGCGGTGGGGGCGGAACGCTGGTCCTACGCCGAGTACCTGCACAACGGCATCGATTCGATCGCCTACGCGAACGTGTTCTGTTGCCTGTCGTTGCTGTGGGGACTGGACATGGCGACCTTGCGCGCGCGTCCGGCGTTTCGCCAGGTCCTGCGGCTCATCTCCGCGATAGGGCGCCTGCAGAACGATCTGCATGGACGCGACATGGACAGGTCGGCCGACGAGGCCGACAACGCGGCGATCCTGCTGCTGCAGCGCTATCCGGCTATGCCTGTGGTGGAGTTCCTCAACGACGAGCTGGCCGGCCATACGCGCATGCTGGATCGGGTGATAGCGAAAGAACGCTTTCCCGCGCCCTGGGGACCGTTGATCGAGGCCATGGCCGCCATCCGCGCTCAGTACTACCGGACCTCGACCAGCCGCTACGGCAGCGACGCTGCGGGAGGAGGCTAACGTGCGCCGGCCTGAACGCGCGAAGGCGGCGGCGTGCGCGCGCTGCCTTCGGCCGAATCCGACGCAACAACGTCGCCCGATGCGACGGATGCCCTCGTTGTCCACCGTGCAATACGCAGTGGTAGAGAGTCCTTCCGAAGCGGATAGTTGGTCTATGGATTGCCGATCAAAGGGGATGCCATCGCTCATCGCGAAATCCCAGAGATGCAGCTTCGGCAGCAGCAGAACTCCGTTTACGTTCTTGTGCGCGCTGTGGTTGGATGCCCGCAATACGCGTTGACGATAGATCTTCGATATATTCGCCCGAAGTCGATGTCGGCAGCGCAACGCCTGCCGCATTCAGGCCGGTGAATCAGCTTCCGGCAGCTGGAGCCAAGCTCAAGCTTTTGGCGCTTGCTCAGAAAACTGCCTCTGTGTGAGACAAGGGTCCCTGTACGCGCAATAAGAGGAACCGCGCTGACAGTCTCTCTTGACGGCGAAGTTCGAGACGGACGGCACTACATGCAGGTCCGTGTCTACTTTGAAGATACCGACGCCGGCCAGATTGTTTATCATGCGAATTTTTTGCCTTTCATGGAACGTGGCAGACGAACTACTTGCGCCTGCTCGGCAATCCGTTAACGGGGGAGGCGATGCAATTTGCAGGAGAGCCCGCAAGCAAGTCGGTCACGGCGCCACCATTGAAGGTCGGCAAGGATGCTGTTTGTGGCTTCAAGGAAGGGGCGCGCTGATCTCGCTGTCAGATACCAAAATTGAGCGAACCCACTAAAGCTCCTGGGCCGCCGCGACGAATTATTGATTGCGGATTGCTTTAATGGAAGGCTGTACGGTCAAGCGATAAAGCACGAGGTGGGCCGCTCCGAGCTCCTCGATCAGTGTGCCGCAAGCAGGGCAGTGGTAGTTTCCTTGGATGCCACGTTCAGACGTAAGCTCAAGACGGCGAAAACCAGCACCGCATTCCGAGAGTCAAATCACTCTTTTTCATGCGTGGCCTCCTCGCGCCGGCAGTCGTCACATTTCTTTAACATGCGCTTAGTTATCACGCATCTCTCTGGGACGGTCCTTCAAGCACAATTAACATTGAGGATTTGCTGGCGCCTGCGCCGTCGGCAAATGGTAGTCGTACAAATCGGACATCCGACAAAAAATTTCGCGCGCAACTGACGAGCGCTACTTCGTAGAATACGTGAGGCTCAAATCATTCGTTCGAAGATTCTCGTCGTTCCAGTGGCGCTGGCAAACGCTTTTCGTTGAATTATGCACTACCGCCGCGGATTTTCTGCGTTATGAGTCTTGAAGACGGTCGCGCCAGATGTTTCAGGCAACGGCATCGATCAGCAGGGGCCGAACGCGACCGTCTCGTCTTTTTAAGAGCGAATTAAGCCAAGCTGGATTTGATGCCGCCCGGGCAGGAAGCTTAGGTGAGTGGGGCGTGTGATGCGTGCTGCCAACGAGCAATCCGCGGAATCAAATACGAGGCTGATCAATGACATGCCGGTCCTGCGGCGCAAGTGGCAGGTTGCGCTCAAGCCCGGCGAAACGCTTCCCCGCTACGAAAATGTGCTACTGGGGAGCCTCGGGCGGCTTGCCGATCATCTTGTGCTGCTCAGGTGTAACAATGGCGCGTTTGCCGTTTCGCGCACCGGTCGCTATGCTCAGAACTGGCTGGGCGAGGCCCGTTGGGACATTCCGCTGGATGCGTTGCGTCCAGATTGCGCGACAGCCCTCACCGGGGCGGCTTCGAATGCGATTGCAAACAACCATCCCTATCTGGTCGTCCGTTAAGAAGGCGAATTGAGCGCGGCGGGACGGCCGAACGTGCGCCATAGCTGGAGCGGATGAGGCACAAGAGTTCTCTGAGCCAGGCGAGGATGCGGCGGAAGTTGTGGCCCACGGCTGAGAGGATGACGTTAGCCGCATTGCCGGCGCGGCCTTTGAGGTAGCAGCGGCCGAGGTGACCATCGGCCTTCAGGTGTCCGGTGATGGGTTCGATGGCGGAGCGGCGGCGCAGCTCGCGCTTGATGACACCGAAGACGCCGCGCTTCTGGCCGGAGATGAAGGTCCGTCGGGGATTTTGTGCGTCGTGGCCGCGGTATCCCTTGTCGACATAGGCCCGCTCGATCGCGCAGCCGGTGAGTGTCTCGGTGCGGTCGATGACGTCCCGCAAGGTGTGACCGTCGTACGGGTTATCGGGTAGCGCCCTGGCCTGCAGCACGAACAGGCCCCCGGGAGAACGGCCGTTGTTGGTGACGATGGAGGCTTTGACGCCGAACTCGTAAGGCGCGGCTGCTTTGCCCTTGCCGATGCACTCCACCTCCGGGGCGTGGAAGGAATAAAGCTTGAAGCCGCGCTGGCGCTGCTGCTGCGAGCGGATCTGCGAGGCCTGGCTGAGCGGGAGGGCGAACGTGTTCTCAAGCACAGCCTGACCTTCGATCTTGCGGCGGATATCGCGGATGATCCGGCCCAGTCGGCTGCGCAGGATGCGCAACTGCCGCTGATGCCGCTTGAATTGCTTGGCATGGCCGTAGCGTCCCGCAATCATCGCCGCGGTCTTGGCAATGCGAAGATAGGACTGCCGCAGCTTGACCCCGTGCTTCCTCGCCAGGCGGTTGAGCCCCTTGATTGCCGCGTGCAGCAGCTTGGCATCGGTCGGGAAGGTGATGGCCTTCGGCTGCACGGTGGTATGTGCGCCATGACGGCGCGAAGAAGGAGGTTGAGTATGTAGACCATCTTCCGAGCAGCCTTGCTGCGCAAGAGATGAGGGCAGGCCCCTCGGACTCGGATTGCAGGATCAGAGTCCAAACCGCCACAAGCTGCTTTAGCTCAATGGCTGAGGTGGTGAGCGTTGCTGGAAAAGGCGGGCAATCAGCCTGTCAGGTGAGCCACGGGAAGACGAACGCAAGTAAACCGCCGATGATGCATCGAAAGTACAGTTCAGATGTTGTCGAAACCAGGGGCGATACCACCTCCTGGGATCAAGCGCGACGAGAGCCTGTGTATTGGCCGGCGGCAACCGGTGTAGAGGCGGCGCGATCCCGATGGCAGGCTCTTGCGCGGAACATGGGAACCTGCGTCGCGATGCCAAGGGAGACCCCAAAGGCGGCGGACCCGCCGAGGGCAGAGTACCAATGCGCGACGCAGGGGCGGACGGGTTCGTAATAGTGATGAGGCCCGGTAATACGGGCGGAGCGAAGGGACCCGATCTTCCAGCCAAAGTCACAAGCCAACCGGAAACGGGAGGAGCCGATGACTGAGGCAAAGTCGTATCAGATCCCCAAACATCTCGTTTGGGAAGCTTGGAAACAGGTGAAAGCGAACCGCGGGTCAGCGGGTGTGGACGGGGTCTCCATCGAGGAATTCGAAAAGGACTTGAAGAGAAACCTCTACAAGATCTGGAATGAATGTCGTCGGGGACATACTTTCCGCCTCCCGTCCGTCTCGTGGAAATTCCCAAGGCTAATGGAGGGAAGCGTCCGTTAGGAATACCCTCTATAGCTGACCGCGTGGCTCAGACGGTTGCAAAGATGGTTATGGAGCCGACGATGGAACGAATATTCCATCCGGACTCCTACGGCTATGGGCCCGGCCGTTCGGCGCTTGACGCAGTGGGGACAGCGCGAAAGCGTTGCTGGAAATTCGACTGGGTTATCGACCTTGATATCAAGTCGTTCTTCGACTCGATTCCTTGGCACCTGATCGAAAAGGCCGTCGCCCACCACACGGAACTGAGTTGGATTCGTCTCTACGGTAAAGCGGTGGCTGCAAGCTCCCGTGGAGAAAGAAGACGGAATCCCTGTGGAGAGAACACGCGGAACCCCTCAGGGTTCGGTGGTTTCACCGCTGCTCGCAAATTTGGTTCTGCACTATGCATTCGATCACTGGATGCAGCGGACCTTCCCTTGTTTGTGTTTCGAAAGATACGCTGACGAGGCGATAGTCCATTGCAGAACTGAAAGCGAGGCTCGAACCGTGATGGAGGCGATCCGAAAACGTCTTGCGGAATGCGGTCTGGAGCTCCATCCGGAGAAAACCCGGATCGTCTACTGCAAGGATAATAAACGGAGAGAGGAATGCGAACACATCTCGTTCGACTTCCTTGGCTACACCTTCCAGCCGCGCAGCGCTCGCGATCGAAAGGGCGAGAAGTTCCTCAACTTCCTCCCGGCAATCAGCAACAAGGCTGCCAAAGGAATCCGACAAACCATTCGCTCATGGCGACTGGGTTCGACGCGAAACCACTGGAGTCTTGAAGAACTCGCCAAGCTGATTGATCCTGTCGTGCAAGGATGGCTGAACTATTACGGACGGTTTTACCGGACGGAATGTGTCAACGTCCTTCGTCACGTAAACGACGCGCTCGCCCGCTGGACGAGGCGGAAATACAAGCGGTTGAAAGGCCGGAAAGTCGCCTCAGTATATTGGTTGGGACGGCTCGCACAGCGCGATCCGAACCTACTCTATTTGTGGCGAGTCGGCATTCGACCTGCGGCTGGAAGATAGAAGCCGGATGAATCGAGAGGTTCACGTCCGGTTTCGTGAGAGCCTCGGGGTGCAATTCCCCGGGGGCTACTCGACCGACCGTGACCCGCTTGAGGTCCTGGCTGCGCAACGCGCCGGCCTCGTGTGCCACCCGCAAGCTCTCGGCCAGCAACAGCTCCAGCTTGTCGCCGAGCCGCTTGCGCCAGTGGCTCAGGTCCGAGCGCTCCTGCGGGAATGCGTGCTGGAAGAACTCTTCGCCGGTAAAGTACTGGAAATATGGGTCGTGGACCCAGCGCTCGCACACCCCCCTCATCGGACAGCCCGTAAATGTGCTTGAGCAGCAACAGCCCGATCATGAAGCGGCTCGCGATCCCGGGCCGACCATTCTCGCTGTAGAGCGGCGCGATCTCGCCGTCGATCCAGTCCCAATCGACCTTGCCGGCGAGCTGAACCAGCTCGTGCTTCATATTGATGATTTGGTCCAGCCTGGCCCGGAACAGATCGCCCGATCCCGTCGTCCTGTGCTTCTTCGGTCGCATCGCCACCTCCGATGCGATGACGGAATCATGGTTGGCGATTCGACCGAATCCTGAAAATGAAATTGCAAGGTTCCGACGCCCGAAGCATCAAACCCCTGCAAACGCAAAACAGTCCACAACGACAAATGCGATTCTAGCTCAATCGCTTAGCCACTCTTCACGGACGACTACGGCCGGCGTGAAGTTCTCGGCATGGACATCGGTCCCTCGGAGGCCGAGACGTTCTGGACCGCGTTCTTGCTCAAGCTCGCTCGGCGCGGGCTTCGTGGCGTCAAGCTCGTGATCTCCGATGCGCATGAGGGCATCAAGGCCGCCGTCAGCAAGGTGCTCAACACCGCCTGGCAGCGCTGCCGCGTGGGATCGTTGAAAAAGTCCGAATTGACTGATTCCATTCTTGTCGGCGATTCGCGATCGGCGGAGCAAACGAGATGCTGGGGCGCAAGGAGCGGGATCAGCTTGAGCTCTTCATCACCGGCTCGCTCAAACAACTCGTCCCAGACGAGCACGTGCTGGCGCGGGTCGATCGTGTGCTCGACCTGACTTGGCTAAGGCAAGAGGTCACCGACTGTTACTGCGCGAATGACGGCCGGCCCGGCATCGATCCCGAAGCGGCGGTACGGCTGATGCTCGCCGGTCTGCTCAGCGGCATCGTGCACGATCGCAAGCTGATGCGTGAAGCTCAGGTCAACATCGCGATCCGCTGGTTTGTCGGTTATGGCCTGCATGAGCAACTACCGCACCATTCAAGCCTGACGCGCATTCGCCAGCGCTGGGGCGAAGAGCGGTTCCGTAGGATCTTCAAGCGCACGGTCGAGGCCTGCCTGAAGGCCAAGATCGCCACTGCGGAGGTGGTCCACATCGATGCGTCGCTGATCCGCGCCAATGTGAGTTGGGACAGCCTCACCGAGCAGCATGTGGTGGATGTCCTGAGCGAAAATCAAAACGAGGATGAAAGCGAGGCTGAGAAAACGGGCCGACAGAGTGGCAAGTACAAGAAGGTCTGCACGACCGACCCCGATGCGACGATGGCCACGAATGCCCGCAACCGGCGGCTGGAGCCCTCTTACAAGCAGCACACGGCCGTCGATGACAAGGTCGGAGTCATTTTGGACGTCGCGGTCACAACTGGACAAACGAACGAAGGCGAGATGATCGAGCCGCAAGTCGACGAGGTTGAAGCGATTACAGGCATTGACATCAAAACGGTCACCGCCGATGCCGGCTATGCCTACGCTAAAGTATACGGTGCTCTCGAACGGCGCGGCATCGATGCCCTGATCCCAGCTAAAGCTGAACCGATCAAGAGTCGCGTACCGCTCAGGCGCTTCCGGTACGACGCCAAGCACGACATCCTGAAGTGCCCGCGAGGACGTGTCTTGCGGCCCGCGCGACCCATCAAGCACGGCCGTTTCTTTTACTCAAAGGCAAAGGATTGTGCCCGGTGTCCGCTCAAGGGTGATTGCCTATCGAAGGGGCGAGTTAATAAGGCAGTTGTTGTAGGGAACGATTATCCGGCACTGCTCCGCGCCCGGCGCCGTCGCGAACGATGGAGCTGGCAGGATCGACGGCTCTATCAGCGTCATCGCTGGCGTTCAGAGGGCTTCCATGGCGAAGCCAAGACCTGGCATGGGCTGGCGCGCGCCATACGGCGTGGTCTACCGAACATGAAGATCCAGGCCTATCTGACGGCCGCCGCCATCAACCTCAAGCGGCTGGCAGCCGCTCTTGTTGCGCTTCTTTTGTGCTTGATCGCCTCCCTCGACGCGTCTCCGTCGGCATCGCGCGGAGTGCCGGGTTGATGTGAAGGCATGAATGGGCCGGTCGCTGCATCGAGCGGATTCGGTGAACCACTTGTTCAACGACGCCCGCGTCCACTTCATGCGCAACGTCCTGGCCCATGCCGGCAAGAGCGGAAGACGCGTCGTCTCCGCCTTCATCGCCACCGCCTTTGCCCAGGACGATGCCGAAGCGGCCAGGGCTCAGTGGCGCAAGGTCGCCGACCAGCTCCGTCCCAAACTGCCAAAGCTCGCCGCCTTCATGGATGAGGCCGAGCCAGACGTGCTCGCCTATATGAGCTTCCCGCCTCAGCACCGTGCCAAGCTGCATTCGACGGATGAGATGGACAAGCGATTTTTAAATGATCGCCCCGATGACTATGCGGAAATCGCGTCCATTCTTTTGTTCGGCCGCGGCGCGGGCCATTCTTCCGTCCCGGTCACCGATCTCGCAGCCGCCGCGCGCAGGGTCGGTCAAGGCTGGCCGCGTTTGCGGCCACCGCACGGCTTGGCCTTGACCGGCCCGAGCACGGCGGCATGCTGGCGTGGAACGGGACTGCATTCCTGGCTGGCACTGCCGTCAGCGGCGGTTATGGTTGTCCGGCGCGGGCGACCTCGTGGCGAAGCGTGACGCGTCGGCTGAAAGCGTCACCGGACTGCCTATTTTGTCCTGCCGAGCTGAGGCGCCCGCGCGCCAGGTTTTGGCCGCCGCGGTTTCCATTGCGACACCAATTGTTCGTAGTTTCGCTCCGCCTGGGCGGCAATCAACATCTCACGGTCGCGCAGCGCCTTGATGTTGTAGGCATAGGCTGGTCCGCAGCCGGCTGCCCTTCTGTTGCGGATGTCCAGCTTGAAGTTGCATTGCGCGGGTCTTGTTGGCGACCAGCGCCGGACGCGCCCACAGCTAATCTTCGCCCTTCGTCAACAAATGCCAGCAGAGCACCGTGAGCTTGCGAGCCACGGCCACCGCGGCGACCTGATGGCCACGCCGGGCGCGAATCCGCACGAAAAAAGCATGCAGTGGACCGGGCGCCTTGGCCGCGGCCCAGGCGGCCTCGACCAGCATGGCGCGCGCGTGACTGCGGCCGATCTTGCTGATGCGACCGTGATGGGCGGCTCCCAGTCCCGACTGCCGCACCCGCGGGTTCAGCCCGAAATAGCTCACCAGCTTCTGCGGGCTGTCGAACCGGCTGATGTCGCCGATCGCCGCCACGATGCCGGCGGCGACCGCCAGATTGACGCCGGTGATCGTCATCAATCTGTTGACCGCGAGGTCGTCGATGGCGTCCTGAGCGATCTCACGGTCGAGCAGAGCCAGGTCTTCCGCCAGCCGGTCAAGCTCACGGACATGCCGATCGATGGCCGCGCGCTCATCGTGCGGCAGCTGTTGGGCGGCCAACCACGCCCGGCCGCGGGCGTTGAAAAGATCGGCATGCGGGCACTTCGGGATTAGGTGCGCGTGCAGGATCGAATGCACCTCGTTCTTGAGCCGCGTGCGATGCCGCACGACCTGGTAGCGCCGCGCCACCAGCCGACGCTTGCGTTCGGTCTCCGCGTCAGGCGTCCAGATCTGCGGCAGGTACCCGGCCGCCTGCAGACTGGCGAGCGTGCCGGCATCGATCTTGTCGGTCTTAACGTGAGCCTGGGCGATCGCCTTCACCTGCAGCGGATTGGCGATAATCACCCGTGCCACGAACGGCGCCAGAACCCGCGACACCGCCATGCTGTTGGCAGTCGCTTCGAGCACCACCTCATCACTGGCCAGCAGGGTCTTGCCAAATCCCTCCAGCGCAGTCCGCGTCATATCGATGCGGCCCGCATGTCGGAGCCTGCCGTCCTCCCAAAACACCACCTCGCCGAAAGTTCGGTGGACGTCGATGCCAATCACCCGTCGCATTCGCACCTCCTGCCAGACATAATGACGGGAGCTGCGGGCGACACGACAACTACGGATTCGCGCTCCCAGCGCAACCGGGCGAGTCGCAGAGGCGGCCAGCTACTAACTCGAGCTCTCGGCTCATCGAATAACATCGGCCTGCCCGCACTTCGTGCTCCCGGTGCCTCTGTCCCGATGGTCGCACCATACGCCACGATGTAGAACACCGCAGCGGGAACGTTGGCACCGAGACATCTCATACCGGTTACCAATCCGATCGAGCGCCTCAACGGCGAGATCAAGCGGCGGACCGAGGTGGTTGGCATCTTCCCAAATGAAGACGCCATCGTTCGCCTGGTCGGCGCGATCCTTCTCGAGCAGAACGACGAGTGGGCGGTTCAGCGGGCCCGCTACATGACGCTGGAAACCATCGCGCCGTTGAGTAATGATCCAACCGTCAGCCTCCCGGCTATCGCCAGCTGACTAGTCCGGCTCTTGCCGGCGAACGCGGTATCCCACCGCCAGTTACACCACGCTCAGGGAGTACGTCATGCCAAGCTGATGATTGCTTGTGGGTGCAAGTCCCATCCGGCCAAAGCCGTAGCAGGCAAGCCGGGACCGAGTCTTGCGGGCGTCGCGGCAACGCTGGAGTCCGAAGTGTAGACAGGAGTCGTGCGGGGTGCGGGAATGAGCCTCGAAAGGTGGATGTTCGCGGAGGCCGAGTGTGTTCCCTAAGCACGAAGGCTGCATGAGCATCGTCGATACGCGAGACGATGCCGCTCCGTCGGGGTCGATGGCCGCATCACGCACGGAAGGCAATCATCGGAACATGAGAGGCCCGACCGGGTCCGCTGGATTGATCTCCAGCGGGGGACAGCGGCAAGGCACTGCCAGAGCCGTTGTCCGAGCTGAGGTCGGGAGTCGGACTGGTCCATACTACCTGTGAAGTCGTCGAAGGTAACGAGACGCATGGAGGGAAGGGACCAGCCCGAGGGGAGCCTGCGCGAGGAGGCCAAGGTCCGGACACAGAGCCGGGTTACCTTGCCGCCGAACCTCAAGCGGGTGAGCGCGGCAGCCAAGCAAGCTGTCCAAACCCGGTTCACGGCCCTGCTGCACCATGTCGATGACGACGCTCTTCTTCGGGCGTTTCGACGACAAAAGCGGCAGGCCAGCGCGGGGGTCGATGAGGTGACGGTGGCGAAGTACGAAGAGAGGCTGACGGATAACCTCCGCGACCTCTGCGGACGGGTCCACTCCGGTCGTTACCGGCCACAGCCGGTGCGGCGCGTCTACATCCCCAAAGCCGATGGCGGTAAGCGGCCTCTCGGCGTGCCGGCGCTAGAGGACAAGATTGTCCAAAGCGCGGTGGCCGAGGTGCTGAGCGCCGTCTACGAGGCCGACTTCCTCGGGTTCTCCTATGGCTTCCGGCCGGGGCGGAATCCTCACATGGTGCTTGATGCTCTGCATACGGCGATCATGAGCCAGCACGTGAACTGGGTGCTCGATGCCGACATACGCAGCTTCTTGGACGTGGCTTCATAATACCCCCTGGTTCATGCGGTTTGGTCGAAAAGGCCGGCTTGCGGGGCTAAGACCTTGATGCGGAGTCCTTTTTGCTTCCCGCGCACAACGTGCACGGCTTCGAGTTCGCCGCGCTTGACTCGCTGCAAGACGGTTTGGCGCGAGACCCCGAGCGCCCGCATAGCCTCGCGCATCGGCAGAAAGTCGTCGGACGTTTCACTGTTGAAGCGGGCCTTGAGTTCATCGGTCAGGCGAATGCGCCAGGGAGCGCCTGGCGTGAGCTGCTCGCCGGCGATAATGCCGTCGTTGAGCAAACGATGGATCGTCGAGGGAGCGACACCAAGCGCGGCGGCGGCTTGCTTGATGGTCAAAAGATCGGGCCGGCGGCTTGCGGTTTATCTTGGAAGCCTGGGATCTTCCAGTGCCGGCGTAAATTACCGACGCGGTTGCGGTCGAGCGGTGGCCGTAGGCCGTTGTGCGGCTCTGCCGGTTGAGGATGCCGGCGATCACGGCATCGGGATAATGCACTGCCAGTCGTCGCAGGAGCGCAACTGTATCCTCGTCGGTGCGGATCGTCGCTGGCCGCGATCGGGGCAGGCCGAGATCAATCTCGGTCAGCGCGCCGCCCTTCCAGCGCAGCGTCAAATGGGCGGCAAAGGCCTCGCGATCGACTTTGACGATGACCTCGTCGAGGAGCGTCCGCAGCAACTCTTTCCGGTCGCGCGGCGTCGTCGTGCTTGCGTTCCAGACGGAGACGAGATCAGGTCCGAGCGCGAGCAGGCGGTCACGCTCCTGTTGGCTGATCGTATGGGGGCGAGCAGCCTCACGACGCGCAAGATCGGCCTTGGCGGCCTCCAGCGCCTTCAGGCACGCTTCCCACTCTCGCTCGAGAACCGCGCGCGACGAGACGGTTATCGGGATCGACGGCGCGATAGCGCCGTTCTGCACGCCGGGCTTCGTAGCTGGCGCGTTCCGCGGCAAGTCGCCATTGCTTGAGCCCCGCCTCGCGATCCGCCTCAAGCCGTTCCGCGGCGGTGAGTGTCGCGGTCAGCTTTGCGGGTTCTAAGGCGGCGATGAACGCTTGGGTGATGGCGTGGTCGATTTGAACGCCGCCGATATTGAGGCAGTAGACGCCTCGGTTCTCGACCAGCACTTTGCCAGCACAGTGATAGCCTGGCGAAGCATTGCGTCCGCGATAGTGGGTGTGCAGGCGGCGGCCGCAATGGCCGCAACTGGCAAGACCTTGCAGGAGGGCGCCACCCTCTCTCACGGCACCGCCGCCCTTGTGCGGCTGAGGTCGCGTGTTCGCGGCGAGACGTTGCTGATTTGCTTCATAGGTCTGCCAATCGATGAAGCCTGGATGATGCTCGGGGATGAGAACCTGCCATTGGGAACGCGGCAAGAATCGAATCCGCTGCTTGCGCGCGCCAGTGCCATCGAGAATCGTCTCATGGCGCGTTTTGCCATAGACATAGGCGCCGGCATAGACGGGATTGGTCAAGACCTGGTGGATGGCGGTGTAACTGGCCTCGACCCAGCGGATCTCGGCGCGGGCGTGCAGCTGCAGCGGGAACGTGAGCCCCTCGGACCGAAACCAGAGCCAAACGCGACGTGCCGATCCCATCTCGGCAAAGCGCGCAAAAACATGGCGAATGGCGGTAACGACAGCCTCATCGGGATGGAAGCGGACCTCGCCATCAGTCTCGCCCCAGACGAAGCCGACCGGCAGACCGCGGCGCAGTTCGCCGCGCGCCGCCTTGTTGCGGATTCCACCGTTGAGGCGAGCCCGCAGCACGTGCAGTTCGGCTTCGCTCATCGTGCCTTTGAGCCCCAGCAAGAGACGGTCATTGAACATGGCCGGATGATAAATGCCGTCGGCATCGCCGATCAGCGTGTCGGTGAATCCGGCCAGATCAATCAGGCGGTACCATTCGGCGTTATTACGCGCGAGCCGCGAGACTTCGAGACCGAGCACCAGTCCGACGCGCGCGAGCGCCACTTCGGCGGTGAGGCGGGCAAAGCCCGAACGCGCCACCGTGCCCGAACCGGAGAGGCCAAGATCCTCGTCGATAACGATGATGCGGTCATCGGGCCAGCCGAGGTCGCGCGCTTTGCCGACAAGTGCATATTGCCGCTCGGTCGATTCGCGGTTGTGCTCGACCTGTGCGGCGCTGGATTGGCGCAGATAGACGACGGCCTGTCGAGAGAGATGAATTGACGTAATCTTGACGTGCTCATTCATCGCTTGCCTCCGTCGCCGGGCCGCTCTGAAGCAGGCGTGACATGAGGCGCGCCAGAAGCTCGATTGCCGCGATGCGGGCGGCTTCGTCGATTTGGTCCCACGCGACTGGCGCGCTTGGTGGAACCTCGGGCTGATCGAACAAGTCCAGGTTCAATTGCATGGCGGCTCTCCTTGCACGGCGCCGACTCGGCACCCCGGATGCAAAGAGCGTCGACCAGCTTGCGCAAGTGGAGCAAATCACCGAGCCTGCCGAGATCGTGGACAGCGTCATCGGCATCGATTGGCGGCGTGCCTCCAAGCGGCTCCACCTTCCAATCGGTCCAGCTCGCCGGAATCAACGACCGACTGCCATCCGGCAGAACCGTGAGGAGAAAGTGGATGCCGCGCCGCCTGATGGTACTGATGACGGCCAGCGTCCGACCTTCGAAAGCGTGACGCGTGCGCGTGATCGTTACCGAAGCCGGAATATCTTGGCGATGGGCAGTCTGTGGCCGCTTCCTTCGACTCGGTCGACCACGAGTGGCTGTTGCGGATGCTGGCGCACAGGATCGCCGATCCTCGCATCTTGCAGCTCATCGGGCTGTGGCTGCGAGCCGGCGTTCTTGAGAGCGGCGAGAAGCAAGAGACGGACAGGGGCACGCCGCAAGGGGCGGGCATCAGCCCGCTCCTGCCAACATCTTCCTGCACTACATCCTCGATCTCTGGACCCAGAAATGGCGTCATCGCCACGCACGCGGTCGTATCGTGATCGTGCGCTACGCGGACGACTTCGTCATGGGCTTCGAGAACAAGGCAGATGCGCGGGAAATGCTGTTGGCCCTCAAGGCGCGGCTGGCCAGCTTCGGCCTGACGCTCCATGAGGACAAGACGCGGCTGATCGAGTTTGGCCGGTTCGCGGCCCTCTCGCGTCAGCGGCGGGGCGAGCGGCGGCCAGAGACCTTCGCCTTCCTCGGCTTCACCCACTACTGCGGGCGGACCCGAGATGGCCGGTTCATCGTGAGGCACAAGACGGAAGGGAAACGCCTGACGCGCAAGCTGACGGCGTTGCGCCAGGAGGCCTGGCGGCTCATGCACGCGCCACTGGCCACGCAGCACGAGTAGTTCGCCGCCGTTCTGCGCGGGCACTATGGCTATTATGGCAGGCCGCACAATTATCCAGCGCTCAACGGCTTCTACCGCGAAGTGCGTCGGACCTGGCTGCGTTGTCTGAGACGGCGTAGCCAGAAAAGTCGGCGCATGGGCTGGCCGGAGTTCGAGACCCTGACGGCACGCTTCCGCCTGCCAACTCCACGCATCACTCGCACATGGGCGCAGGCGCGGATATGACGCGGGTTACCCTCGGGAAGAGCCGGGTGCGGGAAAGCCGCCTGCCCGGATCTGTGAGGGCAAAGCCAAATGGCCGAGCTACTCGACCACGATCCCGCGACCCGGCCCCAGAGCGCGTGATCTACACATGTGACGGTTTGAGTCGCACGGAACGGACCGTCTTCAGTGATCTATTCGTTGGCTTCTCCCCTTTAGCAGTCCCGGATTTCGCATTTTCGTGATCACGGGCGCCTCCGGTGGCATCGATGGGCGGTGATTCTGACAAACGCGGCTAAATCAGCAGATCCAAGTTCAAACCAGCGCGCACACTTGTGCCCCGTTCCCCCAGAGAACGCCGCAACGAAATCGCAACGAATTGGGTGAAACGACCGTGAACAAAACGGGACGGTAACCGCTGCCACCTCGATAAAAATCAATAACTTAGAAGATATTCACTGCGTTCGGGACGCAGGGGTCGCAGGTTCGAATCCTGCCACTCCGACCATTCTTCCAAAAGTCGACGTTTTCCAAGGGCTTGGCAGACCGGCTGCCGGCCGCCTCAGGACGCCTTTTTGCAACGATTTCGGGATTGGGTCCACGGCCGATTTGGCGGGGCAGGGTGGCCTGTCGCGGTAGCATGGCTTGCCAGAAGCGAGCGCCGGCGGTTCCGACTTGCGGAGCTAGGTCAGGGGCCTACCGCCGCGCCATCAGCACACCCACCAAAAACGCCACCATCAGCGCCGGGCCGTGGTGCCTCGCCGGTTGCCCTCCAGTCATCCCGACGGCTAGATGAGTCCCAAGCTGATCGCGCGCCTGAGGCGCGATCGGCCAATAACAAAAACAGGGCTGGAAATCATGAACAATAAAATCATCGCGCTCGCTACGGCTTTTGGCTTCGCGGCCTGCGGGTCGGCATGGGCCGCGTGGCCCGACGACAAGCCGATCGAAGTCGTCGTCGGCTTTGCGCCCGGCGGCGGCACCGATGTCATGGCGCGCAAGCTCCTTCCCTTTGTCGAGCGTGTGCTGGGCGGCAAGGCGAAGTTCGTCGTCCTGAACAAGCCCGGCGCCGGCGGAGAGATCGCGTTTGCGTCGATCGCGCGCGCGGCGCCCGAGGGCTATTCGATCGGTGTCGTCAACGTGCCAGGCTACAACTTCCTGCCGATGACCCGCAAAACCCAATACACCACGGATGAAATCCGGCTGGTCGCTCGCGTCGTCGAAGATCCGAATGTCATGGTGGTGCCTGCCGATAGCAGATTCAGCAATCTGCCGGATGTCGTTGCCGCACTGCGCAGCAAGCCGGGCTCGGTGACCTTCGGTCACAATGGTGCCGGCACGAACGGTCATCTGGCCATTCGCATGCTTGCGGCAGCCGCGAAAGTCGAGCCCAACGAGATCTCCTACAGAGGAACGGCCGCACAGCGGACCGATCTCCTGGGCGGGCATCTGGACGTCGGCATGGTCACCCTCAGCGAGATCCCCGAATTGCATGGCACCAACAAGGGGCCACTTCGTGTCATCGCGATCCTGTCGAAGAAGCGCTTTCCATCGCTGCCGGGCGTTCCGACGGCAGAGGAGGCGGGCTTTCCGGTCATGACGACGGCGGAACGCGGCTTCGCGGTCCCGAAGAGCGTTCCGGACGACGTCGTTAGGAAGCTGGAAACCGGGATTGCCGAAGCGCTGCGCAATCCCGAGTTCGTGACGAGCTCGCCCGGCGACGAGCCGGTGATCGCCTTCCTGCCTGGCGCCGAGTGGCAGAAACATCTCGACGATATGTCCGCAGCTTTACGTCCTTACGCCGAGCAGATGCGAGCAGACGGGCAGAAGTGATCGATCCTTCCGTAGCCGGCGGCTGTTGGGAGACTACCGCCGCGCCACCAGCACGCCCAGCAGAAACGGCATTGGGCCGGCTCTCAAAACCAGAGGACGAAGCCGCCCTAGTGTGGATATCGTCGCAAGTCGTGACTTTCACGATTCCTCGCTCTCGATTCGCACTCCGAATTTTAGCGGAAATTAGCTGACAACCTACTTCTGCAGCTCGCCTCGGTGCTGCGGAGCAATCCCTGCTGGTGCGCCCCGCCAACGCAAACGGCGCGGCCGTGATCGACCGCGCCGCTGTGATCTTCTGATGTGAAGGGCCCTATTCTTCGTAGGGTGCGTAGGCTGATGTGCCCCAGCGAGGCCCGTCATAGCCGTAACCCGGGCCCGGGTAACCGTAGGTGTTGGTGGGGTGCCAATCGCCGATGCGCTGGCATTGGCCGATGCCGGCCATCAACTGGCCGCCGCTCATGGCGGGCCCGGCGGCGCCGACTGCTTCTCCAGCCGGTGGGGTGCACGGGCCGGGACCGCGTCCCGCAGCGAGGCTGGGGCTTACAGTTGCGAGCGGCAAAATCGCGGCCAGAGTTGCGGCGACGCTCACGAGTTTCGTACGTGTCATGGTTGTCTCCATGTTCGAGGCTTAACGGGGGACCAATCCCTCCTGCCGCGAGACGTTCCGCGCGGAACGGTCGCGTTTTCCCGAGCAAAAAAGGTTTCCTCGGGTTTCACGGAACGCCGCGATTTCCATTGACGTGAGCGCGTCATCGCGAGCGCGCATCATCTGCGAGCGACCAGCACACCGACCAGAAAGGCCACCAGCAGCGACGGCAGCGGGGCGTCGCGCACCATGCCGCGGACGACGTCTTGCCAGTGCTGCTCCGGCACCAGTCTCGGCGATCGCACGTTGGGCGCGGGCTGGATACCCCAGTGTGATGCGAGCTCGGCGACCTCGCTTTGCGCGAGGCGCACGCCGTCGCGGACGCGATAGATCGCGGCCTCGGACCGCTCACGCGGTGCGAGCAGCATCAAGGTCTCGACCGCGGTGCGCAGCGTCATCTCGCCGTAGCCTTGCAGCCTGACCTGCTCCTCGGGATCGGACGTCATGCAAAATCCCTCACAGCGTCAAATTCTTCACAATGAGAAATGGCGCGCGATGGTGAAGGCCGCCGCCGTGCACAGAACCAGCGTGGGCCCGGCCACGTCGCGCGCGAGATCGGCGCGCGTCAGCTGCCTGCTTATGGTCTTGCTCCATGCTTTGCATGGAAATGGCCGCCGCCGCGCTTGGTTCCCTGCGCCGGCGCGAATCGGCAGGCCGACTATTTCCGCAGCAGCTCGCTCAAGGCCGCCGTCGCTTCGGCGCAGCGGATGTCGTCGATCTCCCGCGACAGGCTGAGCGCGCTCGATCTCAGCTCCTCGAGCTTCCAGCTGTCCGGATGCTGGTTTTCGAGCTGACCGAGACGCTTGTTCAGATCGTCTAATCTCGATTGAAGCTGCCCGATGCTGGCGGCCCCATTCACTTTCCAAACGCGTTGTGCGCGCATCGTCGTTCCCCTGATAGTCTCACGGCCTTGTGAGAGCGGTTCATGGCCGGAATGGGAGTTTGTTTTGTCCGGCTTCAGACGGCGGGGAACCGTTGCAGATCGGCAACGAAGTTCCTGTTTGGTGCTCACCCAGCGCCGCACGATGATACCCGCAGGCCCGGAATTTGATTGTGCCCTCAGTACGGGGCGCCGAGGCGGCCTGTGCGCGCGGGTGATAGGCTCTGGCCGGGCGCACTCGAAAAAAATGAGGAACGACGCGTGACGAGAACTGTGACCATTGCAGCCGGCCAGCTCGGACCGATCGCGAGGAGCGAGTCGAGGTCCGCGGTGATGGCGCGACTGATGGCGTTGATGCGCGAGGCGCGGGCCTGCGGCTGCGACCTGATCGTCTA
The DNA here is from genome assembly GCF_056156565.1 of Bradyrhizobium sp. JHI2711. Classification (NCBI taxonomy): domain Bacteria; kingdom Pseudomonadati; phylum Pseudomonadota; class Alphaproteobacteria; order Hyphomicrobiales; family Nitrobacteraceae; genus Bradyrhizobium; species Bradyrhizobium sp. JHI2711. The sequence goes on along the minus strand of NZ_JBPZPT010000001.1, from coordinate 2,421,969 downwards.
TCCCGAGCTGGCGCTGACCACGTTCTTTCCGCGCTGGTACTTCGAGGACCAGGCCGAGATCGACAGCTTCTTCGAGCGCGAGATGCCGGGTGCCGAGACACAGGCGCTGTTCGATCTCGCCCGCCAGCTCGGCATCGGCTTCTGCCTCGGCTATGCCGAACTGACGCTCGAGGTCGGGATTGTCAGGCGCTACAACACGTCCATCCTCGTCGACAAGAGCGGCGCGATCGTCCTGAAATATCGCAAGGTGCATCTGCCCGGCCATGCCGAGCACGAACCGTGGCGCGAATTCCAGCATCTGGAGAAGCGCTATTTCGAGCCCGGCAGCGGCTTCGGCGTGGTCGATGCCTTCGGCGGCGTGATCGGCATGGCGATCTGCAACGACCGCCGCTGGAGCGAGACCTATCGCGTGATGGGCCTGCAGGGCGTCGAGATGGTGCTGATCGGCTATAACACGCCGGTGCACAATCCGCCCGCGCCAGAGCATGACGATCTCTCGCTGTTCCACAATCATCTGGTGATGCAGGCCGGTGCCTATCAGAACGGCACTTTCGTTGTCGGCGTCGCCAAGGCCGGTGTGGAGGAGGGCGTCGACCACATCGGCGGCAGCTGCATCATCGCGCCCTCGGGCGAGATCATTGCGGCCTGCACGACAAAGGGCGACGAGATCGCGCTGGCGCGCTGCGATCTCGATCTCTGCAGTTCCTACAAGCGCACCACCTTCAATTTCGACGTGCACCGCCAGCCGCGCGCCTACGGCATGATCGTCGAGCGGAAGGGCGTGGCGATCATGGCGGATGGGACGCCGGTGCCGCGGAGGGGGTGACGCTCTCTCCTTCGTCATTGATTCCCTTCACGACCACGTGTGTTTATTCGGAAACGTTCGTTCCCTAGTATCCCGTAATGCAAAAGACCGCCCGCCGCTCCCGGCCTGCCGCCCGTCTGCCCGGCCGTCCCCGGGAATTCGACATGGACACCGCGCTCGACCGCGCCGTGCGTGTGTTTCGCGAGCGCGGCTATCATGCCACCTCGATCGGGGACCTCACTGCGGCGATGCGGCTCGCGACGGGAAGCATCTACAAGGCGTTTCGCGACAAGCATGCGGTGTTTCTCGCCGCCTTCGAGCGCTACACGGCCCTGCGCCAGCAGCAGACCCGCAGCGCGGCGCGTGGTGCAAACGGCCGCGAGCAAATCCGCAACGTGCTGCTGTCCTATGTCGAGCACTCCCGGGGAATCGAGGGGCGGCGCGGCTGCCTCGTGGTCGGCAGCGCGGTCGAGCTGTCCGCGCTCGATCCGGTCGTGGGTGCCCGCGTCAGCACACAGCTCGCGAGCAACGAGAGCTTCATCGCCGGCCTCATCCGCGCCGGACAGGCCGATGGCTCGATCCCCCGCCATGTCGTAGCCGACGACACCGCGCGGCTAATGCTCTGCATCACGCAGGGAATGCGCGTCGTCGGCAAGGCGCGTCTGCCGCTCGACGCAGAGCGTCTCGTCGGCGCCGCAATGAAGCTGCTCGCCTGAATTTTTTGTCAGAATAGGGAATGACTATTCCCTATACCTTACCTAATGGCCATTCCCTGCGCCTTACCTGGAGACCATGCGAATGACGATGAATGCCACGATCGAGACCGCGCCCGGGCCGGATGCGGTGTCGCAGCGCCTGACCTTCGTGCTTGCCGCGGCCTGTGGCATGGTCGCCGCCAACATCTATTATGCGCAGCCGCTGATCGCCCCAATCAGCGCCGCGCTCGGCCTGTCGCATGCAGCTAGCGGGCTGATCGTGACGATGACGCAGATCGGCTACGGCACCGGGCTGCTGCTGATCGTGCCGCTCGGCGATCTCGTCGAGAACCGCGCGCTGATCTGCTCGGTGATCATGCTCGGCGCCGCGGCGCTGCTCGCCGCGGCGTTCGCAAGCTATGCGCTGCCGTTCCTCCTCGCCGCACTGTTCATCGGCCTCGGCTCGGTCGCGGTGCAGATCATCATCCCCTATGCGGCGCATCTGGCGCCTGAAGCCATCCGCGGCCGCGTCGTCGGCAACGTCTCGACCGGCCTGATGCTCGGCATCATGCTGGCGCGTCCGGTGTCGAGCTTCGTCACCGCCTTGCTGTCGTGGCACGCAGTGTTCTTCGCCTCCGCCGCGCTGATGACCGTGCTCGCAGCCGTGCTCTGGATGACGCTGCCGAAGCGCAAGCCGGTCACGCGGATGCATTACGGCCAATTGCTGCTGTCGATGCCGGACCTGGTGCGGGCCACGCCGCTGCTGCGGCGCCGCGCGCTGTACCAGGCGAGCCTGTTCGGCGCCTTCACCCTGTTCTGGACGGTGGCGCCACTCCAGCTCGCCGGCGAGTTCGGCTTCTCCCAGCGCGGCATCGCGCTGTTCGCGCTGGCCGGCGTCGCCGGCGTGTTCGCAGCACCGATCGCCGGGCGCCTCGCGGACCGCGGCCATAGCAGCATCGCGACGCTGGTCGCGATGCTGCTCACGGCCGCCGGCTTCCTGGTGACCTCCATCGGCGCGTCCGGCTCGATGCTGAACCTCGCCTGTCTGGTGGTGGCCGCGATTGCGATCGATATCGGCGTCCAGGGCAATGTGGTGCTGGGCTTCCGCGCCATCTTCGCGCTCGGGCACGAGCACCGCAGTCGCCTCAATGGTCTCTACATGGCGACGTTCTTCGCCGCCGGCGCGGTCGGCTCGGCGGTCGGAGCCTGGGCGTTCGCACAGGGCGGCTGGACGCTCGCATCGGCCATTGGCCTTGCTTTGCCCGTCGCGGGGTTGCTCTACGCGCTGACCGAGTAGCGGCCGTCGCCGGAACGGTGCGACCGACCTCGCGATGACGCAATTTCCATCTCGCGGATTGGTTGCGGTTGTAGTACTTTCGTCGCAACGCACCTGGTTAACGGGCGGCAGGGGGATGCTGATGAAACGTGCGGGGCTGTTTGGCGCACGGCGGGTACGGCCATGGTCGTGGGGGGCGTTTCTGCTCGGGCTCGCCGTCGTCGCGGTTTCGGCCGTGGTTCAGGGCATCTGCGTCCTGCTCGGCGCAAAGTTCTATTTCGCAGCGTTCCTGCCCGGCCTGTTCGTGCTTGCGCTGATGGCGGGTGCACCGGCGGCGGCATTCGCCGCGCTGCTCACCGTGCCGCTGGTGTGGTGGGCGTTCATCCCGCCGTTCTTCGAGCTCAATGCGCTGACCAGCGCGCATGCCGATTCCATCAACCTGTTCTGTCTTCTTGCCGTCCTCCTGATCGGCCTTGCCGATCTCTGCCGCGCGACGATGACAATCGTCAGAAGCGGCGGGCTGAAGCCTTCGGGCGAGAGCGCGGCAACGAATCCGCAATAGATCGCGCCGCGCGCGTTGCGCCCGAGCAACAGTCCGGCAACCATCCGCAAACTTGCCGCGCGCCGCTAACTTTTCGAAAAAGATTTGGCCGCAGTTTCTCCCGCGGGAATGACGAGGGAGTTTTCGGACATGAACGGTCACGCCATCCTGGAGAACGTGCGCCGCTACCGCGGCATCGCATCGCTCTATCGCCAGACCGCAGCGTTCCGCCCGGGCCAGAGCTGGTCGCTGCTGGAGCAGGCGAGCGAGTGGGAGGCGCGGGCGCTGTCGGAGCTGGAAGCCTATTTCGCCTCGCGCACGGACCACACCGCCCCGCTCGCGGCCTGATCGCCGGCCATCGGCGCGCCCTGAACCGGCTCGCCGAAGGCGCGACCGCCACGGGCAACTACGGAGTTGTCTCCGCATCCTTCTATGCTAGCAACGGCCGAGAGATTCTTCTTCACGTCGGCCGGGGCACGCGATGACCACCTTCAACCGCATCTTCACGACGGAGCGCCTGCTCCAGATCATCGTGGTGCTGGCGGCGACGCTCGCCATGAAGCTGATGAGCTGAGCGAAGGCAGCTATCGTCCGCCTAGCTCGGGCAAATCAGGCAGATAATTCGAGCCTTCCGAGCCGAGAAAATCGAACATCGCCTGCGCGGGCGGCAGCAGCACCTTGTCGCTGCGGCGGATCACGTACCATTGCCGCACGATCGGCAGGCCCGCGACGTCGAGCACGACGAGCCGGCCCTCGGCGAGCTCATGCGCCACGGTGTGAGCCGAGATGAAGGCGATGCCGAGCCCGGCGATGACCGCCTGCTTGATGGTCTCGTTGCTGCTCATCTCCATGCCGATGATCGGCTCGAGATCCGATTTCTGGAACATGCCCTCCATCAGCGTCCGCGTGCCCGAGCCGGGCTCGCGGGTGAGGAAGGTCTCGTGCACGAGATCGGTCAGGCTGAGGCCGGAATCCTTCTCCAGCCAATGGCCCTTGCGCGCGACGATGATGTGCGGGTTGCGCCCGAGCTGGCGGACGTCGACGGTGACGTCGGCCGGTGGCCGACCCATTACCGCGAAGTCGAGGTCGTAGCCGTGCATCGCCTCGCGGATTTCCTCGCGATTGCCGATGGTCAGCTTGATCTCGATCTTGGGGTAGCGCTTGGAGAACGCCGCGATCGCGTGCGGCACGAAATATTTCGCGGTCGAGACCGCGCCGAGATGCACGGTGCCGCCGGTCCGCCCCGCGAGCAGGTCGAGCGCGCCCTGGCAATCGGTGATCGCGGCTTCGACCCGTTCGGCCAGCGCCAGCACCTCCCTGCCGGCTTCCGTCAGCAGCATGCCGTCGCCGGTTCGCTGCACCAGGGGCAGGCCGGCCAGGTCCTGCAGCTGCCGCAGCTGCTGGGTCACGGCCGGCTGGGTCAGCCCGAGATGGCTCGACGCCGCCGTCACGCTGCCTTTGGCCGAGAGCGCCGCAAGCGAGCGCAGCTGCCGGATCGTCAGATGCCGGAGCTGGGCCGCTGCATGGCCGGCGCCATTATAAGAAAATTCTTTGAGGCTCATTATGATTAGAAATTTTCCTTATTAAGCCGCTCCTGTCAATCTCCTGAATGCCGGCACTGACCGTGACCTGCCTCCACCAGGAGGGAATGGTTGCGGCACCGGCAAGGGGATGGACGCAGATGACCGGGCAACTCAGGCTGGACGACCACCTTCAACGGTATTCTGAGACCGCGCCGCATGCGTTGGCCGTGGCAGCCGCGGTCGATGCCATCGCGGCCGCGGCGATCGAGATTGCCGATCTCATCGCCAGCGGCGATCTCGCCGACGCCTCGGGCCTGACCACCGGGCGCAACAGCGACGGCGATCTCCAACGCGACCTCGACGTCCAGGCGGACGCGATCCTGCGCCGCTGCCTCGGCCGGCTGCCGATCGCGGCGCTGGCGTCGGAGGAGATGCGTGAGGCCCAGATCGTCGATCGTCAGGGGCGAATCTGCATCGCGATCGATCCGCTCGACGGCTCCTCCAACATCGACATCAACATGACCGTCGGCACGATCTTCTCGATCCTGCCGGCCCCCGATGATCTCTCACTCGCCTTTCAGCAGCGCGGCTCGGCGCAGCTCGCGTCGGGCTTCGTCACCTACGGCCCGCAGACCTCGCTGGTGCTGACGCTCGGCGACGGCGTCGACATCTTCACGCTCGACCGCAACGCGGGCTGCTTCCGCTTCGCGCGCAGCGGCGTGCAGATCGCCGAAGCCTGCGAGGAGTTCGCGATCAACGCCTCGAACCGTCGGCATTGGGATCCGCCGGTGCGCGCCTTCATCGACGAATGCCTCGCCGGCGTCGACGGGCCCGCCAACCATGATTTCAACATGCGCTGGATCGGCTCGCTGGTCGCGGAGGCCTATCGCATTCTCACCCGCGGCGGCGTGTTTCTCTACCCTTCCGATGCGCGGCCCGGCTACGGCGACGGCCGTCTGCGCCTGACCTACGAGGCGCACCCGATGGCGATGATCATCGAGCAGGCCGGCGGCTCGGCCTCGACCGGGCGCGAACGCATCCTCGATCTCTCGGCGCAAAACCTGCACCAGCGCGTGCCGCTGATCATGGGCTCGAGCAACGAGGTGCGGCGCGCCGAGGAGCTGCACTGCGACCCGCTACTGGTCGCCAGCGTCTCGGCGCCGCTGTTCGCGCGGCGCGGATTCTTCCGGCTCTGAGCGAGGCGTCCGATGTCCAGGAAGCATCCGATCATCTCCATCACCGGCTCCTCCGGCGCCGGCACCACCTCCGTCAAGAAGACCTTCGAGCAGATCTTTTTCCGCGAGAAGGTCAACGCCGTCTACATCGAGGGCGACGCCTTCCACCGCTACGACCGTGCCGAGATGCGTGCGCAGATGGCGAAGGAGGCCGAGCGCGGCAACAAGCACTTCAGCCATTTCAGCCCCGAGACCAATTTGTTCGAGGAGCTGGAACGCGCCTTCCGCGACTACGGCGAGACCGGCACCGCGGTGACGCGGCACTACGTCCACGACGCCGAGGAATCGGCGCTGCATGGCGCGGCACCAGGCACCTTCACCGACTGGAAGCAGCTGCCGGAGGATTCGGACCTGCTGTTCTACGAGGGCCTGCACGGCGCGGTAGTCACTGATAAGGTGAACGTCGCGCGCTATGCCGACCTCAAGATCGGCGTCGTGCCCGTCATCAACCTCGAATGGATCCAGAAGCTGCACCGCGACCGCAGCGCACGCGGCTATTCGACCGAGGCGGTCACCGACACCATCCTGCGGCGGATGCCCGACTACATCCACTACATCTGCCCGCAATTCACCGAGACCGACATCAACTTCCAGCGCGTCCCGACCGTGGACACCTCCAATCCATTCATCGCGCGCTGGATCCCGACGCCGGACGAATCGATGGTGGTGATCCGCTTCAAGAATCCGCGCGGTATCGACTTCCCCTATCTGCTCTCGATGCTGCCGCAGAGCTGGATGTCGCGCGCCAACTCGATCGTCTGCCCCGGCGCGAAGCTGGACCTGGCCATGCAGCTGATCCTGACGCCGCTGATCATGCAGCTGATCGAGCGCAAGCGCAGCCTGAAGTGAACAGGGAGAGACTCCGATGAACATCTCCGTCCATGCCGAAGCCGACCTCAATGCGGTCACGCACAACGATCTCGCCAATGCCGTCCGCTTCCTCGCGGTCGACGCCATCGAGGCAGCGCAGTCAGGCCATCCCGGGCTGCCCATGGGCATGGCCGACGTCGCGACTGTGCTGTTCTCGCGCTTCCTGAAGTTCGACTCGGCGCATCCGAACTGGCCGGACCGCGACCGCTTCGTGCTGTCGGCGGGGCACGGCTCGATGCTGCTCTATGCGCTGCTGCATCTCACCGGCGGCGATATCAGCCTCGACGACATCAAGGCCTTTCGCCAGTGGGGCTCGAAGACGCCGGGCCACCCCGAATATGGCCACACGGCTGGTGTCGAGACCACGACGGGACCGCTGGGCCAGGGCATTGCGACCGCGGTCGGCATGGCGCTCGCCGAGCGGATGGCGAATGCGCGGCATGGCGATGGGCTCGTCGATCACTTCACCTATGTTATCGCGGGCGATGGCTGCCTGATGGAAGGCCTCAGCCATGAGGCGATCTCGCTGGCCGGTCATCTCGGGCTCGGCCGGCTGATCGTGCTGTTCGACGACAACGGCATCTCCATCGACGGTCCGACCTCGTTGGCGACATCGGACGACCAGCTCGCGCGCTTCGCTGCCTCCGGCTGGTCGGTGCGCCGCGTCGACGGACATGATCCCGAAGCGGTGGCGCAGGCGATAGCGGAGGAGCGGGAGACCGCGAAGCCGTCGCTGATCGCCTGTCGCACAATCATCGGCTATGGCGCGCCTGATAGACAGGGCACCGAGAAAGTGCATGGCGCGCCGCTCGGCACCGAGCAGACGGCAGCGGCGCGGCGGACGCTGGGTTGGGACTATCAGCCTTTCGTGGTGCCGATCCCGGTGCTCAAGGCTTGGCGGATGATCGGGCAGCGCGGGCAGGTCGATCGCCTCGCTTGGCTCGATCGTTACGAAGGTGCGACGCCGGAGCAGCGCGACCTGTTCGTCGAGGGCAAAGCCGTGGCTCTGCCCGCCGCCCATGCGCTGGCCGCGGCGAAATTGCGTGAGCACTTTGCATCCGAGCGGCCGAGGCTGGCGACGCGGCAGGCCTCGCAACAGGTGCTCGAGGGAATCGCAGGAACAATTCCCGGCCTGGTCGGCGGCTCCGCGGACCTCACCCATTCGAACCTGACGCATGCCAAGGCGCAGGCGCCGGTCAAGAGCGGTGCGTTCGCCGGCGACTACATCCACTATGGCATCCGCGAGCACGGCATGGCCGCAGCGATGAACGGCCTGGCGCTGCATGGCGGCTTCATCCCCTATGGCGGCACGTTCCTGGCGTTCTCCGACTACAGCCGGCCGGCGATCCGACTTGCAGCCTTGATGCGGCTGCGCGTCATCCACGTGATGACGCACGATTCCATCGGCCTTGGTGAGGACGGACCGACGCACCAGCCGGTCGAGCATCTCGCGGCACTGCGCGTGATCCCCAATCTACTGGTGTTCCGCCCCGCCGATGCCGTGGAGACGCTGGAGGCCTGGGATTGCGCGCTCGCGGCGGAGCATCGCCCCTCAGTGCTATGCCTGTCGCGGCAGGCCTTGCCGACATTCCGCAGCGATAGGCGCGGCAGAAACCGCGTCGCGAACGGTGCCTATCTCGTCGTCTCGCCGGACGGCGGCCGTGACGTGACGCTCATCGCAACCGGCTCGGAAGTCTCGATCGCGCTGGAAGCCGCACGCCTGCTCGCGACCGAGCACGTTCGCGCCGCCGTGGTCTCGGCTCCGTGTTTCGCACTGTTCGAGGAGCAGCCGGAGGATTACCGCGCCTCGGTGCTCGGCACCGCGCCGCGCGTCGGCATCGAGGCAGCTGTCGCCGGCGACTGGCATCGCTGGATCGGCGCTGACGGCGAATTCGTCGGCATGCGCGGCTTCGGCGCCTCGGCCCCCGCCCCGGTGTTGTACCGCGAATTCGGCATCACACCGCAAAGCATTGCGGAAGCGGCTCGCCGGGCGATGGCCCGCAAGAGCCAATAAGGAGGACGAATCTTGGCCCGTATTACTCTCCGCCAATTGCTCGATCACGCTGCCAGCCACGGCTACGCCGTGCCGGCGTTCAACATCAACAACATGGAGCAGGGCATCGCGATCATGCAGGCGGCGGCCGCGGTCGATGCGCCGGTCATCATCCAGGCCTCGCGCGGCGCGCGCAGCTATGCCGGCGATCTCATGCTTTCGCACATGATCGACGCGCTGGAGCGGACCTATCCCGACATTCCGCTCTGCATGCACCAGGACCACGGCAATGACGAAGCGACCTGCGCCTCGGCCATCGCCCATGGCTTCACCTCCGTCATGATGGATGGCTCGCTCAAAGCCGACGCCAAGACGGCGGCCGACTATGACTATAACGTCGCGATCACGCGCCGCGTCGTCGATCTCGCTCATTGGGTCGGCGCGTCCGTCGAAGGCGAGCTCGGCGTGCTCGGTTCGCTCGAGCACGGCGGCGGCGAGCAGGAGGATGGTCACGGCGTCGAGGGCAAGGTCGGCCACGATCAGCTCTTGACCGATCCGGACCAGGCCGTCGACTTCGTCCGTGCAACCAAGGTCGATGCGCTCGCGATCGCGATGGGCACCTCGCACGGCGCCTACAAGTTCAGCCGCAAGCCCGACGGCGATATCCTGGCGATGCGGGTGGTCGAGGAGATCCACCGCCGGCTGCCGAACACGCATCTGGTCATGCACGGCTCGTCCTCGGTGCCGCAGCCGCTCCAGGACATGTTCAACCAGTTCGGCGGCGAGATGCCGCAGACCTGGGGCGTGCCGGTCGAGGAGATCGTTCGCGGCATCCGAAGCGGCGTGCGCAAGGTCAATATCGACACCGATTGCCGGCTGGCGATGACCGCGGTGTTCCGGAAGGTGGCGGCGGAAGCGCGCTCCGAATTCGATCCGCGCAAGTTCCTGAAGCCGGCGATGGACGCAATGCGCGAATTGTGCCGCGAGCGGTTCGAGCAGTTCGGTACCGCAGGCCACGCCAGCAAGATCAAGGTCATTCCAATGAGCGAGATGGCGCGGCGCTATCGCGCCGGCGAGCTCGATCCGCGCATCGACGCCCGCGAGCAGGTTGCCGCTTAGCCAATCAGAAAGAGCAGAGAAAAGAGCAGGAGAGAGACATGAACGCACATGCAGGCACGGTCCGCGGCAAAGAGCGCTATCGCTCCGGCGTGATGGAATACAAGCGCATGGGCTATTGGGAGCCCGATTACACGCCGAAGGACACCGACGTCATCGCGCTGTTCCGCGTGACGCCGCAGGAGGGCGTCGACCCGATCGAGGCCTCTGCCGCGGTTGCCGGCGAATCCTCGACCGCGACCTGGACGGTGGTGTGGACCGATCGCCTGACGGCGGCCGAGAAGTATCGCGCCAAGTGCTATCGCGTCGATCCCGTTCCGGGCTCACCCGGCTCGTATTTCGCCTACATCGCCTATGATCTCGACCTGTTCGAGCCGGGCTCGATCGCCAACCTCTCGGCCTCGATCATCGGCAACGTGTTCGGCTTCAAGCCGCTGAAGGCGCTGCGACTCGAGGACATGCGCTTTCCCGTCGCCTATGTGAAGACGTTCCAGGGACCGGCGACCGGCATCGTGGTGGAGCGCGAGCGGCTCGACAAGTTCGGCCGGCCGCTGCTCGGCGCGACGGTGAAGCCGAAGCTCGGTCTGTCCGGCCGCAATTACGGCCGTGTGGTCTATGAGGCGCTGAAGGGCGGGCTCGACTTCACCAAGGACGACGAGAACATCAACTCGCAGCCCTTCATGCATTGGCGCGATCGATTCCTCTATTGCATGGAGGCGGTGAACCGCGCGCAGGCCGCTTCCGGCGAGGTGAAGGGCACCTACCTGAACGTCACCGCGGCCACCATGGAGGACATGTACGAGCGCGCCGAGTTCGCAAAGGAGCTCGGCTCGGTGATCGTGATGATCGACCTCGTGATCGGTTACACTGCGATCCAGTCCATGGCCAAGTGGGCGCGGCGCAACGACATGATCCTGCATCTGCATCGCGCCGGCCACTCCACCTATACGCGGCAGAAGAGCCATGGCGTGTCGTTCCGCGTCATCGCCAAATGGATGCGGCTTGCCGGCGTCGACCACATCCACGCCGGCACGGTGGTCGGCAAGCTCGAAGGCGATCCCAACACCACACGCGGCTACTACGATGTCTGCCGCGAAGACTTCAACCCGACCAAGCTCGAGCATGGCCTGTTCTTCGACCAGTCCTGGGCGAGCCTCAACAAGATGATGCCGGTGGCCTCCGGCGGCATCCATGCCGGGCAGATGCACCAGCTGCTCGACCTGTTAGGCGAGGACGTCGTGCTGCAGTTCGGCGGCGGCACCATCGGCCATCCCATGGGCATTGCGGCCGGCGCGACCGCCAACCGCGTGGCGCTGGAAGCGATGATCCTCGCCCGCAACGAGGGCCGCGACTATGTCCACGAGGGCCCGGAAATCTTGGCCAAGGCGGCCCAGACCTGCACGCCGCTGAAGGCCGCGCTCGAGGTCTGGAAGGACGTCACTTTCAACTATCAATCCACCGACACGCCGGACTTCGTGCCGACCGCGCTGGAAACCGTCTGAGGAGATTTGAGATGAAGATCACCCAGGGCTGCTTCTCGTACCTGCCGGATCTGACCGACGAGCAGATCACCAGCCAGGTGCAGTATTGCCTCGCCAATGGCTGGGCGGTGAACATCGAGTTCACCGACGATCCGCATCCCCGAAACACCTATTGGGAGATGTGGGGCCTGCCGATGTTCGATCTCCAGGACGCTGCCGGCGTGATGATGGAGCTCGCCGAGTGCCGCAGGGTCTATGGTAACAGCTACATCCGCATCAGCGGCTTCGATGCCAGCCACGGCTGGGAGACGGTGCGGATCTCCTTCCTCGTCAACCGGCCGAAGCAAGAAACGGAGTTCGAGCTGGTGCGGCAGGAGGTCGGCGGCCGTGCGGTCCGCTACACCACGGTTCGAAAGCCGGCCGCGCACGCGCCAGCTTGAGTCATCCGCTTCCGCGCGGAGCTCTCCCTGCTTCGCATCCTTGGCGGACCACTGCTTCGCCGCCTTGCTCGCGGCGAAGCTCTTTTCTTCGAGGGTAGCCATGCTCGATGTCCCCCACGCAACCACGACCGAACACAGCGAGACCCATTTCGATCTCCGCAAGGAGGCTGAAGCCGCCGGAATCACCGAGACGCTGCTACAGCTCGATCAGGAGCTGATCGGGCTCAAGCCGGTCAAGAACCGCGTGCGCCAGATCGCCTCGCTGCTGCTGATCGAGCGCATCCGGCAGCGTGCCGGCCTCGCCTCCGCGCCGCCGACGCTGCACATGTCGTTCACCGGCAATCCTGGAACAGGCAAGACCACCGTCGCGCTGCGCATGGCCAGGATCCTGCACGGGCTCGGCTTCGTGCGGCGCGGGCAGGTGATCTCGGTGACGCGCGACGATCTCGTCGGCCAGTATATCGGCCACACCGCGCCGAAGACCAAGGAGATCCTGAAAAAAGCGATGGGCGGCGTGCTGTTCATCGACGAGGCGTATTACCTGCATCGTCCCGACAACGAGCGCGACTACGGCCAGGAATCGATCGAAATCCTGCTCCAGGTGATGGAGAACCAGCGCGAGGACCTCGTCGTGATCCTCGCCGGCTATGGCGAGCGGATGACGAAATTCTTCGCCTCCAATCCCGGCTTCCGCTCGCGCATCGCCCACCACATCGAATTCCCTGACTATGTAGAGGCCGAGCTGCTCGTCATCGCCGAGCTGATGCTGAAGGAGCGCGGCTATCGCTTGTCGGCCGCGGCGCGCGAGGCGTTCGAGAAATACATCGCGCTGCGTCGGACCCAGCCGTTCTTCTCCAACGCGCGCTCGATCCGCAACGCCGTCGACCGCATCCGCCTGCGGCAGGCCGATCGGCTGGTGTCCGATCTCAATCGCATGCTCGATGTCGCCGACCTCGAAACCATCGATGCCATGGACGTCTTGGCGAGCCGAGTCTTCAGCGGCGGTGCGGATGCGCGGAGTGCAGTGCCATGACGAAGGAGATCATGATCGCTCCATCGATCCTCGCCGCGGATTTCGCGCGTCTCGGCGAGGAGGTCGCCGCGATCGACGCCGCTGGGGCCGACTGGATCCATTGCGACGTCATGGACGGACACTTCGTGCCGAACATCAGTTTCGGTGCCGACGTCATCAAGGCGGTCCGTCCCTATTCGAAGAAGCCGTTCGACGTGCATTTGATGATCGCGCCGACAGATCCCTATCTCGAGGCGTTCGCAAAGGCCGGAGCGGACATCATCACGGTGCACGCCGAAGCGGGGGCGCATCTCGACCGCTCGCTCCAGGCGATCCGCTCGCTCGGCAGCAAGGCTGGCGTCAGCCTTTGTCCGTCGACCCCGGAAGCGGTGATCGAGTATGTGCTCGATCGTATCGATCTCGTGCTGGTGATGACGGTCAATCCGGGCTTTGGCGGCCAATCCTTCATCGCATCGCAGATCGACAAGATCAGGCGGATCAGGACCATGATCGGCGGGCGGCCGATCCGGCTCGAGGTCGACGGCGGTGTCACGTGCGACAATGCCGCGGCCGTGGCTGCAGCGGGTGCCGACACGCTGGTCGCGGGCTCCGCCGTGTTTCGCGGCAAGAGCGCTGGCGAATATGCCGCCAATATCGCGGCTATTCGCATCGCCGCGGAGACCGGCCGGGTTCCGAAGCTGCAAGATAGTTCCGCGCCCGCGAAGCGGGCCGAAGAAAGTGCGCTCATCCGGTAGATTACGGATCAGCCCACCGCCGTGGCTCCGGTGTGTCAAGGCGCGCCACTTTCTCCGGATCTCTACGGAGCATGCCTTCCAAATCGATCGGCTCATTCAGGCCGGGGTAACCAACGCACCGGAGAAGGACAATCGATTAACGACCGCGCAATGCCAAGCGTCTCAATCTGTGGTTTAGGGACGCTATGAGAGCGCGGATGCGTAACGACGGAAACTGCGGCATGAAGCCCGCACGCGGCGCAAAGTGATGGCATGAGCATGCATCGCCTGTTCGCCGAGCAGCTCCGCTGCGCCACCGATGCCACCGGACAGGTCGATCTCGTCAAGCTGGGCAAGTTCGTCAGCGCGGCTTACGAGGCCGGTGATCGCGAGCGTCAGCGGATGATCGAAGTACGCGCGCAAACGCGCGACGAGGTCGAGCAGGATCTGCTGAGGACTCGCGAGTTCCTCGACACAATCATCGAAAACATTCCGATCGCCGTCTTCGCGAAATGTGCGGAGAGTTCGCGCTACATCCTGCTCAACCGCGCCGGAGAAGACTATTACGGCATGCCGCGCGAACAGATGCTGGGCCGAACGCCCGAGCAGATCTTCCCGGCTGACGTGGCCCGCGTGGTCAACGAGCAGGATAGACGCGTCGCGGCCAGCGGCATGCCGATGGTTCTGGAGGAGCATCTGCTCGAAATCGGCGTCAAGGGCCGCGACCGGGTCGTCAATTCACGCAAGATGCTGATCACGGATGGCAACGGGGATCCGCAATATCTGGTCGGCGTGATCGAGGATGTCACGGAGCGTGTCACCACCCGACAGCGGATCAGCCACCTTGCGCATCATGATGCGCTCACGGACCTGCCGAACCGCAGCGCCTTCAACGCGGCGCTCGACGAACGGCTGGAGCGGGCGCAGGAGGCATCGACCAGTTTCGCTGTGCTGAGCCTCGATCTCGACCGCTTCAAGGAGGTCAACGACGTGTTCGGTCACCCCGTCGGCGACATGCTGATGCGGGCGGCCGCCGACCGGCTTGCCGCGGAAGCCGAAGGCGCCTTCGTCGCCCGCATCGGCGGCGACGAGTTCATGATCCTGATGCCCGACAACGCCAGCCGTGAGGACGTTCTGGCGCTGGCCGAACGCCTGGTCGAGACGATCGGCAAGGAGCTCGAGGTCGACGACTATCTCTCCCACGTGGGCCTCAGCGTCGGCATCGCGTTCTATCCCGACGATGGCGTGAACGCGGCGACGCTGCTCGCCAATGCCGACTCGGCTCTCTACCGCGCCAAGCGCGAGGGCAGGAGCCGGGTCCGCTGCTTCGAATCCGAGATGGACCAGGAGCTGCGCGATCGCAGGCTGTTGCAGCACGACCTGCGGCAGGCGCTGGAGCAGAACCAGCTCCTCGTCTATTTCCAGCCGCAGGCGCGGGTGGATGGCGAGGTCATCGGCTTCGAGGCGCTGCTGCGATGGAATCACCCGACGCGGGGCTTCGTGCCGCCGGACCAGTTCATTCCGCTCGCCGAGGAGAACGGGCTGATCGTCGAGATCGGTGAATGGGTGCTGCGCGAGGCGTGCCGCGAGGCGGCATCCTGGCCGCGGCCGTTGCAGGTCGCGGTCAATCTGTCGCCGGTCCGATTCCAGGCGGGCGATCTCGAGCGCTCGATCCACCAGATCCTGTTGGAGACGGGGCTGACGCCGACGCGGCTCGAGGTCGAGATCACCGAGGGCGTGCTGATCGGCGATTTCACCCGCGCGCTCAACCTGCTGCGGCGGCTGAAGGCGCTCGGCATCCGCATCGCCATGGATGATTTCGGCACCGGCTATTCCTCGCTGTCGTATCTGCAGTCGTTCCCGTTCGACAAGATCAAGATCGACCGCAGTTTCATCTCCAACCTGGAGGCGACGCCGCAATCGGCCGAGATTGTCCGCGCCGTCCTGAGCCTGGCGCACGCGCTGAAGATCCCGGTCATTGCCGAGGGGGTGGAGACGGAAGCCCAACGTGCCTTCTTGGCCCGCGAGGCCTGCGAGGAGATGCAAGGCTATCTCGTCGGCCGTCCCGACTTGATCGAGCGCTACCTCGACCTGGTGGGCCTCGCCGTGGAGCGCCGCCTCTACGCCTAGCATTGGGCACAGAGTTCCGAGCGGACGTTTGGAACTAAAATCCTTACCGGCACTTCTCGAAAATTAACTTGGTTCAGGCGCGTTGAGCGCGCAGCAAATGTTTTGCATAAACGCCATCGGCCTGACGCAAATCAGGGCAATAAGCCGGTGAACGCGAGGGAGGGTCTCATGGAGAACGTACGTCGCTACCGGGCGCTGGCGTCCCTCTGCCGTCAGCAGGCGGCCTACCGGCCGCTCCAGAACTGGGAACTCCTCGGCCAGGCCGAACATTTCGAACATCTTGCCGAAATCGAGCTCAAGGCGCATTTCGACGCGTGCAATGTACATCGCGACAAGGACGCCGCCGCGCCCACGACATGGGAAGCTCCCGTCGCGGCGTGACGGCGCCAGGCCGGCGCGTCAATGCGACATCAGCGTCGGGACCGTCATGGCTTCCAGCATGGCGCGGGTGACGCCCCCGAGAAAGCGTTCCTGCAACCGCGAATGGCCGTAGCCGCCCATCACCAGAAGATCGAGACTCTCGTCGGCCGCCAGCGACAGAATGATCGGCTGAATGTCGGCGCGCGTGGCGGTCAGGCTGACCGTGCGGGTGGACAATCCGCGCCGGCCGAGATGTCTGGCCAGACCGCTCGCTGAGGCTTCGCCGGAGACCGCCTCGGTCTCGTTCACCGTGATGATCACGATCTCGGCGGCGCGCGCCAGGAACGTCGTTGCGTCGCGCACGGCGCGGGCAGCGAGGCGGCTACCATCCCAGCAGATGCCGATCCGGTTCGCCTTGAAGGCTCCGCGGAAAGTGTAGGGCAGGAACAGCACCGGGCCGCCCGCGCGGAACAGGATCTCGCTCGGCATGTCGTTGTCGAACGAGCCTTGCGCCGGATCGGGCTGGAGCACGACGCTGAGGTCGTGCAGCCGTGCCATCTCGCCGAGCGAGCCGGCGGCATCTGCCGGGATCGCGCCGAGTGCGTGGCAGGTATAGGCGATGCCGGCGTTCGCCGCCTCGCTCTTGAATATCGCGAGCGCCGCCTCGGCCCGCTCCACGGCGCGCTCGCGCTCCAACTCGAACACGGCCGCCACCGCCGCGCCGCCTTCCATGACGTAAGCCGTACTGGTGGCGACATAGCCGACCGCGACCGCGTCGAGATGCGCGTTGAGCTTCGCCGCGAGCGAGACCGAGCCCTCGATCGCGGGACGCATGGGACGTTCGGTGGGAATGTGGACGAGAATGTCTTTGTACATGGCGCGCCTCCGCTGAGCATCATCCGATGGTCGCAGTTTTTCACTGCGCGAAGGCGGCGCGTTGAGCTGTATCAAACGTCCGGATTGCCTGCTGCGCCCGCTCATCCATTCTTTGCCGAGATTTAATCGGGCGGACGGGACGCCGTAAGGTGGCAGCGACCATGTTGCGGGCAAGGCGACACCTGCTCAACATGGACATTTCGACATGAACGATCGCGTCAATTCCGACATCACCACGTCTCGCAAGATCTTGCGGCCGCGGCGGCTCGCGCTGCTCGGCACCGTGGCCGCGCTGGGCGTGGCCGCCCTGGCAGTTGCGCCAGGCGCCTCGCCGTACGGCATCAACTCCTTGATTGCGCCGGCTCAGGCGGCCGAAGCCGCCGCGACGCCGCCCGGCTTCGGCGATCTCGTCAGCAGGGTCAAACCCGCTGTGATCTCGGTGCGGGTCAAAATCGATCAGGACAACGACAAGAGCGCGATGCTGCAGCAGAACCGGATGGATTCGGACGAGGACACGCCGTTCGACCAGTTCTCGCGACAGTTCGGTTTCCGCTTTCCGGGCGGCGCGAACGGCATGCCGCGCCAGCGCCACCAGATGATCACGGGCGAAGGCTCCGGCTTTTTCATCTCCGCCGACGGCTATGCCGTGACCAACAATCACGTCGTCGATCGCGCCGAGTCCGTGCAGGTGACGATGGACGATGGCACGACCTACACCGCGAAAGTGGTCGGCACCGATCCGAAGACCGATCTCGCGCTGATCAAGGTCGACGGCAAGAAGGACTTTCCGTTCGTCAAGTTCTCCGACCAGAAGCCGCGCATTGGCGACTGGGTGGTCGCGGTCGGCAATCCCTTCGGTCTTGGCGGCACCGTGACCGCCGGCATCGTCTCGGCCAGCGGCCGCGACATCGGCAACGGTCCCTATGACGACTTCATCCAGATCGACGCGCCGATCAACAAGGGTAATTCCGGCGGCCCGGCCTTCGACATGAACGGCAACGTGATCGGCGTGAACACTGCGATCTTCTCGCCCTCGGGCGGCTCGGTCGGCATCGGCTTCGATATCCCGGCTTCGACCGCCAAGCTCGTCGTCGCGCAATTGAAGGACAAGGGCGCGGTCACCCGGGGCTGGCTCGGCGTGCAGGTGCAGCCGGTGACGTCGGATATCGCCGACAGCCTCGGGCTCAAGGAGGCGCGCGGCGCGATCGTCGACAATCCGCAGGATGGCAGCCCGGCGGCGAAGGCCGGCATCCAGGCGGGCGATGTCATCACCGCCGTCAACGGCACCACGATCAAGGACTCCCGCGACCTCGCCCGCACCATCGCCGGCTTGACGCCGGGCACGTCCGTGAAGCTCGATGTCTTCCGCAAGGGCGACAGCAAGACGGTGACGCTGGCGCTCGGCGAGTTGCCGAACGAGCGGCAGGCCAAGGGCAATGGCAGTGGCAATGCCGACGAGGGCAGCGGACAGCCGGGTGCCGGCACGCCGCGCCTCGGCCTCAGCCTGGCGCCCGCCGGTGACGTCCAGGGCGCAGGCCAGAACGGCGTCGTCGTCACCGAGGTTGATCCGCAAGGCCCGGCCGCGCAACGCGGCATCCGGACCGGCGACGTCATCCTCAATGTCGGTGGAAAAGCGGTCAGCAATGTCGGCGAGGTGCGCTCCGAGCTGGCGCAGGCCAAATCGTCGGGCAAGCGCAGCGTGCTGCTTCAGGTCAGAAGCGCGGAGGCCACCCGCTTCGTTGCGGTGCCACTCGCATAGCGCCAACTCGACCCTTACCAATCCAGGAAGGCGGCCTTCGGGCCGCCTTTTGCACACACGTCACGTCCGCACCAGGCCGGTAACATTCTCGTTAACGGCAGGCATGATGACCTGGTGCGTCCGAAAAAGCCGTGTTCGCTGATCACACTTGCAAGACGCCTCAGTGCTCTGCGGCAACGCCGCCGCCGACCGGGGTTGCAAGCGTGGAACTTCGAGCCTCCCGGCGATTTGTGGAACTCGCCGGTGGTTCACAAGTGATCGGTGCCATCATGGATCGATTGAAGCTCTCGCTCAGGAGTGCGCTGCTCGTGGTGCCATTGGTGCTCTCGGGGGGAAACGCGCTCGGGCGCGACGACGGCCGCTACGCGAACTCTCCTCTGAAGCCATGGTTCGACAGTTTGCGCAGCCATCTCGGTCCGTGCTGCTCGGACGCGGACGGTTTTGCCCTCGCCGATCTCGACTGGGAGTCGCACAACGGGCGCTACCGTGTCCGCATCGACGGACAGTGGATCGATGTGCCGGATGAGGCCGTCATCACCGAGCCCAACCGGGCCGGCCGCACGATGGTGTGGCCGGTCAAGACTGCGTTCGGGATTTCGATCCGCTGCTTCATGCCGGGGAGCATGATCTGAGGCGGGTCAGCGCGACCGCTTGGATTTGCGCTTCGATGATTTCTTGTTCGACGATTTCTTGGACGACGTCCCGGACGTTTTCTTGGATGCTTTCTTGGACGTCTTCTTGGCGCTCTTGCGCTTCGAAGCCTTCTTCGGGACCTTCTTGCCCTTCTTGCGTGCCTTCGACAGTCCGATCGCGATGGCCTGCTTGCGGTTCTTGACGCGGCCGCCGCGCCCGCCACGGCCGCTCTTCGCGGTGCCCTTCTTGTAACGCCGCATCTCGGTGGCGACATCGCTTCCCGAGCTGCGTGAGTAGCGGCGCTTTTTTGCCTTGCGTACCATGCATATTCTCCCTCGGCGGGGAGAACCATTCTGCACAGCCATGGTTCCGGGAGCGTGGAACGGCGCAGGCCTAAAGCGCGATGCGATGCTCTAGAAGGAGTTTGCCAGCTCGATCTCCGTTTCCAGCACCTGGATGCGCCGGGCGGCCTCGGTGAAGGACAGATCCCGCGCATATTGGCCGGGCTGATAGGCCTCTTCGCTGAGCCGCTTCAGCTTGAGGCCCTGCGCCCGCGTCATCTGCTCGCCCAGGAAAAATCTGGCGTCGTATTTACCTTGAACCTGCATCTGGCGTCTCCGTCCTGAAATCGTGACTTGACTATATGTTCTTATTTTGTTCTAACAAGGCATGGACAACAGAATTAACGAAATTCGACGTAAAATCAGAGCCTTGAGGCTTGAGATGGCCGACGTCGAGGCGTCGGTGCGCGACCTCGTCGAGCGCGATCACGACTGCACGGAAAGGGCCCTGGCGCAGATGGACTTGCGCCGGAAGATCAATCTCTTGATCGCCGAATGGAAGGCTGCCGGCGGCAGCGACGTACTGCCGAACGTCCGCGACCGGGTGCGGCTTCGTGCCGTGAAGACAGGCGGCAACTCCGCGCGCGCAGCCGAGCGCCGCTGAGATCCTTGGCGTCGGATACTGAAGGCCGAGTGCCGAACCAAAGATAGAAGACAAAGGGCTCCGCAATGCGGAGCCCTTCATGATTCCAGGGAGCGCTATTTGGTGTCGGTCATGCCGCCCTTGTTGGTCATGGTGCCGCCCTGATCGGAGCCGGGACCGGCGCCGCCTTGGCCGGACGGATCAGCGCCCTTGGAGGACTTGGTGTTGGCGCCGGTGGTCTGTGCCGACGACATCGAGGATCCATGCTTAGTCTTGTGCGATTTGGCCTGGGCGGCAAACGGCGCGGCGGCAAGGCCGGTTGCCAATATTACGGCGAGAGCGAGCTTGGTCGTCTTCATGCGGGGAAACTCCCTGAGTTAAATTGACGCAGGCAGCAAACCTGGCGTCGCGGCAGGAGTTCCCGGCGAAGTATCTTCCGTGCGTCACGCACGCTTCAAGTTTGCTTGTCCTCGGCCAGGATGAACACGGCGCCGGTGAGCGTCGCGCCGATCGCAAAGGTCGTCACCAAGGTGAGGGCGAAGACCATCGCGGCCTGGCTTCCGCCATTGTTCAGCAGGTTGGCGACGGCTGGATTGGACAGGACGAGCGTGAGGCTGAAAATGAGGCCTAGCGCTGCGCCCATCATTGCATGCGTCATCAGCTTGATAAGGCCGCTGGCAGAGATCAGCTCAGACGACTTCTTGGTGCGCATGGGACGGCATCCCGAACTGCCACGCCAACGCGCATTTGATCGCCGGGTTCCGTTCCGCTGAAGGAATTGTTACCGCCCGTTTCATCCGGCGTTCATGCCGGGCTTGCCAAGATGGGCGCCAGCAAAACGGGAACATCGATATGGGTAAGGTCGTCTTTCTTTACCGCTCGCTGGCCTATCGCAACGCGGCCGCGGACATCCTGCGCAAGGCGCGCAAGCTTCCGCTTGGCGCGGAGCGGAGCGCGGCCCGCCGCTACGCGAGGGCGCTGCGCGATCTCGCCCGAACGGAAGCCTGGCTCGAAGGGCGCGTCGCGCGCGAACCACGCACGGCGCAGCGCATGAGCAGCGCAGCGTCAGGTTAACCGGATGCGCGTTGCAATTCGGCAGCGCCGGCGGTGTCGAACTTGCTTGGTGCAGCCGCCGCGGTCTTGCGTGTCAACGGCACCTCAAGACGGCACAGCAGGCCCTCGGCGCGCCAATCGAACTGCGCCTGTCCGCCAAGCTGGGACTCTATGCTCGCAAGCAGGCTTCGCGTGCCGAAGCCGCGCGATTTCGGGGTCTTGACCAGGGGACCGCCGGATTCCTCCCAGCTCAGCGTGAGCAGCTCCTCGTCGACCTGCCAATCGATCGCGAGCCGCCCCGCTCGCGTGGATAGCGCGCCGTACTTTGCCGAGTTGGTGAAGAGCTCGTGCAGTGCGAGCGCCAGCGTCTGGGCCATCGCCGGCAGCAACTGAACTTCGGGCCCTGCCAATTTGATCTGGTCACCCAGCGAATAGGGCGCAAGCTCCTCGTCGATCAGCCTGGAGAGCTCGGCGCCCTGCCAGCTCGACAGCGACAGGATGGTGTGCACGCGCGCCAGCGCATTGATGCGCCCCTCGACGGCGTTGACATAGGCCTTGACCTCGTCGGCCCGGGTGAGGCGCACGATCGACTGCGCCAGCGCCAGTGCGTTCTTCGCACGATGATCGACTTCCCGCGCGAGCAGGTTCTGCCGCTCCTCGGCGCGCTTGCGTTCGGTGATGTCGACGGTCACGCCGCTGACGCGCACCACGCGCCCGCTCTCGTCCGTGGTTGCGGCCGCCGTGCCGACGCACCAGCGCACCTCGCCGTCGGGCCGGATGATGCGGAACTCCGTCTCATAGGCGCGCGTGCCCTTGTTGAACTCGGCGATCGCCTTGCGCAACTGGTCGACGTCGTCGGGGTGCAGCAGGGCCTGAACGTTAGCCGGATTGATCTCGAAATTGTCGGGACTGACGCCGAAGATATTGTATTGCCCCTCGTCCCACATCCAATCGCCGCTGATCCAGTCCCAGTCCCAGGACCCCATCTTGCCTGCCGCGATCGCCATGCTGCGCCGCTGCTCGCTCTCGCGCAGCTTCGCGGTGGAAGCCTCCAGTTCCGCGGTGCGGGCGCGGACGCGATCCTCGAGCTCGTGGTTCAGCCGTTCGAGCTCGCGCGTCTTGCGGTAGAGCTCGGCAAAAACCTTGATCTTGGCGCGCAGTACCTCCGGCACGACCGGAACCGGCACGTAATCGACCGCGCCCATCTCGTAGCCGCGCAGCCGGTCGATGTCGCTGACCTGGATCGCCGAGATGAAGATCATGGCGGTCTTCTGGAAACGCGGATGCTCGCGGATCATCGCGGCGAGCTCGAAGCCGTCGAGCTCGGGCATGCAGACGTCGACCAGGATCACCGCGATCTCGGTCTTGAGCAGCACCTCCAACGCCTCGCGGCCCGAGGAGGCGATGACGAGGTTCTCGCCGAGATCCTTCAGGATCACCTCATAGGCGAGCAGCTTGGCCGGCTGGTCGTCGACGAGCAGGATGTTGACCTTTTCCTGGTCCATGCGCGTGTCCAACTCAGCGATGCAGCCACATGCGGATCGCAAGCAGCAATTGGTCGGTGTTGACCGGCTTGGCGAGGTAATCGGACGCGCCGGCTTCGAGGCACTTCTCGCGGTCGCCCTTCATCGCCTTGGCGGTCAACGCGATGATCGGCAGGCGGGAGAAGGCCGGGTTCTCGCGAATCACGCCGATGGTCTGATAGCCATCCATCTGCGGCATCATGATGTCCATCAGCACGATCGCGATCTCCGGATTGGATTCGACCAGTGTCACCGCCTCGCTGCCGGTCGTAGCCGTCAGCACCTTCATGCCGCGTCGTTCCAGCACGCTCGAGAGCGCGAAGATATTGCGGGCATCGTCGTCGACGAGCAGGGCGGTCTTGCCGATCAGGTCCTCGTCGGAACTGTTCAGCTTCTCCAGCATGCGCTGCTTCTCGAGCGGCAACTCCGTGATCACGCGGTGCAGGAACAACGCGGTCTCGTCGAGCAGGCGCTCGGGCGATTCCACGCCCTTGACCACGATGCTGCGTGCCATGGTGTGAAGCTCGGCATCCTCCTCGGCGGAAAGCTCGCGGCCGGTGAACACCACGACGGGGATGTTCGACAGCGCCTCGTCGTTGCGGATCTGATCGAGCACCTCGAAGCCGCTCATGTCGGGCAGCCTGAGGTCGAGCACCACGCAATCGCAGGGTTGCTCGCGCAACGTCGTGAGCGCGCCTGCCCCGGTATCCGTGGCCAGGATCTCGATGTCGTCGTGGTGCAGCAGCTCGCGGATCGAGAGCCGCTCGGCCTCGTTGTCCTCGACGATCAAGAGCCGCTTGCGCCGCGGCCGCGCATATTCCTTGATCTGCGTCAGCGCGGCCGAGACGCCCTCGGTCGTCGTCGGCTTGTTGACGAAGGAGAAGGCGCCGCGCGCCAGCGCATGCTGGCGGTCCTCGTCGAGCGTGATGATCTGGACCGGGATGTGGCGGGTGAGCGGATTGTGCTTGAGCTGGCTCAGCACGGTCCAGCCGAGCATGTCGGGCAGGAACACGTCGAGCGAGACGGCCGTCGGCTGGTATTGCTTGGCGAGCTCGAGGGCCTCGGCGCCGCGCGCGGCGACCAGGACCTTGAAGCCCTTGTCGCGGGCCAGATCGACCAGCACGCGGGCATAATGCGGGTCGTCCTCGACGATCAGGAGAATGGTGTCGCCGGGCTCGAGGTTGAGGCGGTCGTCGGGCAGCTGCTCGATAACGCGCTGCTGGTCAGGCGCGGCAGGCTGCAGCGCCGGCGGCTGGCCGTATTGCTGTGACGCCGGCGCCCGCGGCGCGAGGGTCGGGCCGGAATATTTCAAGGGCAGATAGAGCGTGAAGGTCGAGCCCTTGCCCGGCGCGCTGCGCAGGTGGATCTCGCCGCCGAGCAGGTTGGCAAGCTCGCGGCTGATCGCAAGGCCGAGGCCGGTGCCGCCATATTTGCGGCTGGTGCCGGCATCGGCCTGCTGGAACGCCTCGAAGATCAGCTTCTGCTTCTCCAGGGGAATGCCGATGCCGGTGTCGGACACTTCGAAGGCGATCACGGCCGGCGCCGAGTTCAGCACCGGATGATCCGACCCCCAGCCGCCGATTGCGCCGGCGACTTTCAGGCGCACTTCGCCGTCGGCGGTGAACTTGAAGGCGTTGGAGAGCAGATTCTTCAGAACCTGTTGCAGCCGCTTGGAGTCGGTCACGATGCTGCGCGGCAGGTTCGGATCGACGTCGATCTTGAACGACAGGTTGCGGTTGTCCGCCTCGTGCCGGAACGGCCGGCCGACTGTCTCGAGCAGGTTCGCGGTCAGGATTTCCTCGGCGTCGACCGTCACGGTGCCGGACTCGATCTTGGAGAGATCGAGAATGTCGCTGATGAGGTTGAGCAGGTCGGTGCCGGCACCATGGATCGTGCGGGCGAACTCGACCTGCTTGGCCGAGAGGTTGCCATCGGGATTGTCGCTGAGCTGCTGTCCGAGGATCAGGATCGAGTTCAGCGGCGTACGCAGCTCGTGGCTCATATTGGCGAGGAATTCGGACTTGTACTTCGACGTCAGCGCGAGCTCGGTCGCCTTCTCCTCGAGCGCGCGGCGGGCCTGCTCGATTTCCTGGTTCTTGCGTTCGACCTCGACGTTGCGCTCGGCGAGCTGCTGCGCCTTCTGCTCGAGCTGGTCGTTGGTCTGCTGCAATTCGCGCTGCTGGGTCTGCAGCTCGCCGGCGAGCTGCTGCGACTGCTTGAGCAGGCCTTCGGTCTGCATCGTGGCCTCGATCGAATTGAGCACGATGCCGATGGAGTCGGTGAGCTGCTCCAGGAACGTCATCTGCGAGGTCGTGAAGGAGACCAGCGAGGCGAGCTCGATCACGGCCTTGACCTGGCCCTCGAACAGCACCGGCAGCACGACGAGGTTCTTCGGGGCGACGCGGAACAGCGCCGAGTTGATCGGCACCACGTCCGAGGGAATGTCGGAGACGACGCGCGGCCGCTTGTCGAAGGCGCATTGGCCGATCAGGCCTTCGCCGAACTGCAGCACCGGCTGATAGGGGTAGACGCCGTCGCTGGCGTAGGAGGCGAGCAGCAGGAGCTGGGGATCGTTCTCGTTCTCGACCTGGTAGATCACGCCCGTATGGGCGTTCACCAGCGGCGACAATTCGGTGAGCAGCAATCGGCCGACCGTGGTGAGATCGCGCTGTCCCTGGAGCATGTTGGTGAACTTGGCGAGGTTGGTCTTGAGCCAGTCCTGCTCGGTATTCACGTCCGTCGTGAGACGGAGGTTGGTGATCATCGTGTTGATGTTGTCCTTCAGCTCCGCCACTTCGCCGCGGGCGTCGACCTGGATTGACCGCGTCAGGTCGCCCTTGGTCACCGCAGTTGCGACTTCCGCGATCGCGCGCACCTGCGAGGTCAGGTTGGCCGCGAGCAGGTTGACGTTGCCGGTGAGATCCTTCCAGGTGCCGGCAGCGCCGGGCACGTTGGCCTGGCCGCCGAGCCGGCCTTCGACGCCGACCTCGCGCGCCACCGACGTCACCTGATCGGCGAAGGTCGCGAGCGTCTCGGTCATGTTGTTGATGGTGTCGGCGAGCGCCGCGACCTCGCCCTTCGACTTCACCGTGAGGTTCTGCTTCAGATCGCCGTTGGCGACCGCGGTCACCACCTTGACGATGCCGCGCACCTGCTCGGTCAGGTTCGCCGCCATGAAGTTGACGGTGTCGGTGAGATCCTTCCAGGTGCCGGCGACGCCGGGCACTTGCGCCTGGCCGCCCAGCTTTCCTTCCGTGCCCACCTCGCGCGCGACGCGCGTCACTTCGCCGGCGAAGGCGTTGAGCTGGTCCACCATGGTGTTGATGGTGTTCTTCAGCTCCAGGATTTCGCCCTTCACGTCGACGGTGATCTTGCGCGAGAGGTCGCCGCGCGCGACCGCCGTGGTGACTTCGGCGATGTTGCGGACCTGGGTGGTGAGGTTCGCAGCCAAGAGGTTGACGTTGTCGGTGAGATCCTTCCAGGTGCCGCCGACGCCGGGCACGACGGCCTGACCGCCGAGCCGGCCCTCGGTGCCGACCTCGCGCGCCACGCGCGTGACTTCGGCTGCGAAGGAGCGGAGCTGCTCGACCATGGTGTTCAGCGTGTCCTTCAGGAGAAGGATCTCGCCGCGTACGTCCACCGTGATCTTCTTCGACAGGTCGCCGCCGGCGATGGCGGTTGCGACCTCGGCGATGTTGCGGACCTGCGCCGTCAGGTTGGAGGCCATGAAGTTGACGTTGTCGGTGAGGTCCTTCCAGGTGCCGGCGACGCCAGGCACCTCGGCCTGGCCGCCGAGCTTGCCTTCGGTGCCGACCTCGCGCGCCACGCGCGTGACTTCGCCGGCAAAGCCGTTGAGCTGGTCCACCATGGTGTTGATGGTGTTCTTCAGCTCGAGGATTTCGCCCTTCACGTCGACGGTGATCTTGCGCGAGAGGTCGCCGCGCGCCACCGCGGTCGTCACCTCGGCGATGTTGCGGACCTGGGCGGTGAGGTTACCCGCCATCGAGTTGACGCTGTCGGTAAGATCCTTCCAGGTGCCGGCGACGCCGGGCACGTTGGCCTGACCGCCGAGGCGGCCTTCGGTGCCGACCTCGCGCGCCACGCGCGTCACCTCGCCCGCGAAGCGGTTGAGCTGGTCGACCATGGTGTTCAGCGTGTCCTTGAGCTGAAGGATCTCGCCGCGCACGTCCACGGTGATCTTGCGCGACAGGTCGCCGCCGGCGATGGCGGTGGCAACTTCCGCGATGTTGCGGACCTGCGCGGTGAGGTTACCCGCCATCGAGTTCACGGAGTCGGTCAGGTCCTTCCAGGTGCCGGCGACTCCGGGCACGTCGGCCTGGCCGCCGAGCTTGCCGTCGGTGCCGACCTCGCGGGCGACGCGCGTGACTTCGCCGGCGAAGGCGTTGAGCTGGTCGACCATGGTGTTGAGCGTTTCCTTCAGCTGAAGGATTTCGCCCGAGACGTTCACCGTGATCTTCTTGGACAAGTCGCCCTTCGCCACCGCGGTTGCGACCTCGGCGATGTTGCGTACCTGGCCCGTGAGGTTCGAGGCCATCGAGTTGACGCTGTCGGTGAGGTCCTTCCACGTGCCGCCGACGCCGCGCACCACCGCCTGACCGCCGAGCTTGCCTTCGGTGCCGACCTCGCGCGCCACGCGCGTGACTTCGCCGGCGAAGGCGTTGAGCTGGTCCACCATCGTGTTGATGGTGTCCTTCAGCTCGAGGATCTCGCCGCGCACGTCGACGGTGATCTTCTTCGAGAGATCGCCGCCGGCGACCGCGGTGGTCACCTCGGCGATGTTGCGGACCTGCGCGGTCAGGTTCGAGGCCATCGAGTTGACGCTCTCGGTGAGGTCCTTCCAGGTGCCGGCGACGCCGAGCACGTTGGCCTGGCCGCCGAGCCGGCCCTCGGTGCCGACCTCGCGGGCGACGCGCGTGACTTCGCCGGCGAAGGCGTTGAGCTGGTCGACCATGGTGTTGAGCGTTTCCTTCAGCTGAAGGATCTCGCCCGAGACGTTCACCGTGATCTTCTTCGACAAGTCGCCGCTCGCGATGGCGGTCGCGACGTCGGCGATGTTGCGGACCTGCGCGGTCAGGTTGGAGGCCATGAAGTTGACGTTGTCGGTGAGGTCCTTCCAGGTGCCGGCCACGCCGGGCACCTGGGCCTGACCGCCGAGCTTGCCCTCGGTGCCCACCTCGCGCGCGACGCGCGTGACCTCCGAGGCGAACGAGTTGAGCTGGTCCACCATGGTGTTGATGGTGTCCTTCAGCTCCAGGATCTCGCCGCGCACGTCCACGGTGATCTTGCGCGAGAGGTCGCCGCGCGCCACGGCGGTGGTGACGTTGGCGATGTTGCGCACCTGTGCGGTCAGGTTGCCGCACATCGCGTTGACGGAGTCGGTCAGGTCCTTCCAGGTGCCGGCGACGCCGGGCACGATGGCCTGGCCGCCGAGCTTGCCGTCGGTGCCGACCTCGCGCGCCACGCGCGTCACTTCGGAGGCGAAGGAGCGCAGCTGGTCCACCATCGTATTGATGGCTTCCTTGAGCTGGAGGATCTCGCCGCGGACGTCGACCGTGATCTTCTTGGAGAGGTCGCCGTTGGCGACCGCGATCGTCACCTCGGCGATGTTGCGAACCTGGTTGGTCAGGTTGTTCGCCATCGAGTTGACGCTCTCGGTGAGGTCCTTCCAGACGCCGGTCACCTCCGGCACCTGGGCCTGGCCGCCGAGCTTGCCTTCGGTGCCGACCTCGCGCGCCACGCGCGTCACCTCCGAGGTGAACACGCCGAGCTGCTTGATCATGGTGTTGACGATCGTCGCCGACTGCAAGAACTCGCCGCGGAGCGGACGGCCATCGACGTCGAGCTTGACGGTCTGCAGCAGGTCGCCTTGGGCGACAGCGGCAACCGCGCGTGTCACCTCGCGCGTCGGCCACAACAAGTCGTCGATCAGCGTGTTGACCGAACCTTCCATGTCGGCCCAGGAGCCCGAGGCGAGGCCGAATTTCACGCGCTGGCGGGTCTTGCCTTCGCGTCCCACCACCTGGCCCACCAGCTCGAGCTGCTGTGCCATGCGCTGGTTGGCGGCGATAATTTCGTTAAAAGTGTCGGCGATCTTGCCGTCGATACCGAGATAGTCGCCGCTCATGCGCACCGAAAAGTCACCGCTGCGCATCGCCTGGAGGGCGAGCAGCAGCTCCGCTCGGGAATCCGGCTCGGACGTACCGTTGATTTTTGGCTTTGGGACGCGACGACCGGAGCGTGATGCAGTTCCGGAATCGAGGTCGCTCATACTGTTTCCCCCGCAGGCGTCAGCCGAATCTGAGGCAAGACGCGTTCGACGAAATAAGAGCGTCAGCCAAATTCGAAATCAAGCGCCAACGTATGACGCCAGGAAATGGAACCCGCCTTGCTCAGCCCAACCAAGCTAACGACGATCGGCCGGATTGGTTCCATAGCCCTCAGGGCAAAAGGCCGCGGGGGCGGGTCGTCCACGCGTCCGTCGTCCGCAGCCCTCCTTCGGAACGGAGCGCCGAGCCCGACGGTTAGCCAGCGCAGACAGGGAGAACGGACATGAAGGCAGCAACTGTCGCCATCGCCATCACGGCGCTTGCCGCGGGGTCGGCTCTGGCGCAGGGCGGTGCGCCAAGCGGGCGCGGCTCCGTGACGGGCGACCCCGCCGCAAGCTCCGCCAACCCGCAGGCGGACACGCCGACCACCGGAGCGGCCACCCGCTCGAATCCAAGCGGAAGCGGCACGTCCTCGTCCGGCGGCAAGGACGACAACGGCGATGCGGGTCGCGACAAGATGCCGGAGAGCGACCGCACCGTGCGGCCGCAGAGCCAGCAACGTCCGAGCGACAAGTAGAGGTTATTTGTCCGCCATGGTGCGCTCGGCGTCCCTGACCTGCGCGCGCAGCAGCGGCAGTTGTTCGCGCGCGAACGCTGCGAGCGCCGCATTGTCGGGTGCCGTCAGATAGCGTTCGAGCAGGCTGATGATCGACTCATACTCGGGAATCTGCGCGGCATAGAAGCTTCTGACATAGGCCGGACCATCCGACATTTCGGGCTCGACGAGGCTCGCGCTCGAGGATGTTGCCCTGCCGAGCTGCAGTTCGGCGCCGATCGCCTGCTGGACCTCTTTCAGCCTCTTGTCGCGCTTAGCCGCTTCCTCGGCGCGCAGGGCGGCGAGGTTCTTGACCTCGGCGTTGCCCTTGAGGTCGGTGTTCTCGAGCAGCCCCTGTTGAAACCGGCTGAAATTGTAGGCACCGCTGATCACCTCGATCGCGGAGGGCGCCCGTGCGCCGGGCTTTCGTTCGCCAAGGCTGTCGGCAAGCGCCGAGGTGCTGATCAATGCCAGAATGATTGCGGCGACAACTCGCATCGATCTTCAATGACGAACCGCGTGCGAAAGTTCCCCGACCATTACGATCCGGTAAGCGGGTTGCGGCGCAAGAGTTCCGTCCCCACGTGCTCTATATGAAACAGTCTGATGTCTTCAGAGACAACGCCGACAATTGTCTTCAGCTTGCCGAGCGCGCTGACGGACAGCCCGCCCATAAGCGCTATTCGCGCATGGCCGACGCCTGGACGGCACTCGCCAACGAGCAGGATTGGCTCGACGGCGAAATTTCGCCCGTTCCCGTCCATGCAGCTCCAAAGCGGAACGGGTGAGCTCGTCTTCAAAAATCTGCATGTGAGACCGCTCACGGAAGGCGCACAACTGATTGGGATCATCCGGGAACGTCGATCGCGAAGATTCCAATTGCAGAAGGAGGTTTGGCGATGGCTCCACGTCTGGCTCTTCTCTCCCTCATTCTCGCCTTTGGCGTCTCCGTCGCGTTCGCGACAGTGACGACGGTGCGACAGGTGCATCTCGAGAGCGCATCTGCCGTCCATGCCGTGCGCAGCTGATTGCGGCAGCGGAACATTCGACGCCGCAATGCGTAAGCGCTCCGACACATCAGCAGAAGCGAGAGCGCATCATGGCCCATTCCGACCAAGGCATCGTCAAGGACAAGCGTGGGGAGGAGCAGCCCCGCGACAAGGAACGTGCGCAATCCGTGCACAAGGCGGATTCGAAAGGCTCGCCCTCGCGTGAAGCGACGCGCGATCCCAAGCTGAACGACAACATCAAGACGCCGGGTTCCGGCGCCATGCCGGACGGCTCGAGCGACGCCACGGGCTAGCTCTCACCAGGAACGAATTTCCGCGGGAAGAGTCGACGGATTGCTTCCGGCAGTCATGCCCCCGGTGCGCCGGAAGCAATCTCCAAGGACGGCCTTGGCACCCACCGTGCCGGGGTCGTTTGCTTTTGGAGGGGCTTTCCGTGCGTCATTCGGCGCCGCTCTCCGGATCCCCCTGAGTATGTCCTTCAGGCCCGCGGCCGAATACGCCGAAGCTGCTTGACTTCACGCCGGCAGCGGCATCGACGCCCACAGCGGCCAGTCCGAACTTCAGGAGTTCGCGGACTGCTGCCGCCCGCGTCGGCATGCGGTGCTTGAACCGGAAATCGTCAATGGCGGCCAACTCTTCCGGCGAGAGCATGACCTGAAGGCGCTCGGCGCGAAGGTCGTTCATGGCGATCACGCAAATTGAGTAGGTTGAGTAGCTTACTCAACGAACCAACTTGATGAGAGTTCCGCGAAAGCCGACGAAGTCTGCAGGTGAGTAGGAAATCCAATAAAATCAATAATTTATTGAAACGCATGCCGCCGTAAGGCATTGTTCCCGGAAGGGAGAGAGACCATGACCGACGAAGTCAGGTTACCTCGCAAGCTTTCCGAAGAACCCGCAGCGCCCGAGCCGGTGCGGCCAAGCCAGCAGAAGATCATTGATGAGGTCGAGCGCTGGGCCAACAGCCCGGGCCTTCAGCCGCCGCAATCGCCTTCGACGGGAGCGAAAGCGAGCTAGGGCATGATCCGGAAAAGTGTGAAGCGGTTTTCCGCAAAGATCATGCGTAAACAACAATCTAAAGCGCGATGACGATTCATCCAAATCTCATCGCGCTTTAAGGCTTTGCGAAGCGAGAGCCCGTTGCCGGCGGCGAATGGCCTGATCGGCGCGATTTGTGGGAGACACTGCGAAGCTTGCGCCTGAGCCACCAGGCCGACACGGACACGATGGCCCAGACCATCAGCGCGGCGAAAAAAGCGAGCGCGACGCTTGCCCCGACGATCAAATGGAAGATAGCGGCGAACGCGGCGAGGCCGATGCTGCCGAGCGCGGCGCCGGCAGCATCGAGCGCCGCGGCCTTCTGTCCGCGACGCCGCCCGCTCAGGCCGGCCTTCTCCTTGGCGTGACGCTCGTGGCTTTCGATCAGCGTCGCGCTGGCGCAGAAGATGGCGGGAAGAGCAAGAAAGAGCCCGCCGACGGACAGGCCGAACTTCGAACCGATAACGCCCGCGAGCACCGTCGCACCGCCGCCGAGCACGAAGCGAATGGCGTACTCGTACCACCGCGTCTGTTTCAGCGCCGATGTCGATAGCTTCACCAGCATCAGGCGGCACCTCCCAGGCCGGCGAGCAGGCCGAAGGCGACAACGAGCCATGCGGCAAAGGCGAGGATCGTGGCTGGAAGCGCGCCGAAACGGAACCTCATCAGGAGGTGGCAGACGACGACGCTGTAGCAGGCGAGTGCGACGGCGCCATAGATCATCGTCCAGCTCTGGGCCGCAGCATATTGCGGGCCGTGCTGGACCACTGCGATGGAGAGGGTGGCAAGCGCCACCGACGGTGCGGCGCCGAGCAGCCCGGCAAAGCTCTTCGGCCGCAGCATGTCACCGAGGATCGCGAAGACGGATACGATCAGGCCGCCGGCGACGAAGCGCACGAGATATTCAGTCATGGCTGTCCCCCCGAGCCCTTGCGCTGCCGCTGCCGTGACTTCGCCATCGTGAACGGCCGGAACAGGCGCTCGACAACGAGGCCCAGCATGAAACCTGCCACGACATCGCTGGCCCAGTGCGCGAGCAGCGCGACGCGCGTCAGGGACAGCGCTACCGCAAAGGAGCGCGCCAGGTTGCGCGGGGCCGGCGGCAACAGGCCTGCGGCCGAGGCAAGGGCGCCCATATGCACGGCGTGACCTGAGGGAAATGCATCGTGCGCGCGTCCCGAAAAGGGAACACCGCGCCCATGGCCGCTCACCGTCAGCCGGTCGGGCCTCGTCTGATCGAACACGGATTTCAAGACATGCGGTAACACGGCCGTCGCCAGCGCCACGATCAGGACATGATCAGCAACGGGGCGCTGCTGCGGGTGCCGGAAGCGGGTGTAGAGCCATCCTGCTGCCGCGAGCGCAACCAGGACATGCTCGTCGGCGCCCCAGGTCATGGCCTGGGCGGCATGCTCGAGCCCCGAGTTGGTATTGTGCGCGATCTCGTTGGCGACCGCCGTGTCGATCCGGGTGGGTTTGACTGTTACAAGGGCCATCGGTCCGTCGGCGACTGTTCCTCCATGACAGTTTTGTAAAGCCTGGAAACAAAGAAGGTTCCTGGCTCAACCGGCAGGCACCGCCCAGCGGCAGCGCGATGACGTTCTCATCGCGCGTCAGGAAGGACGCCGGAGGGCCGGCGTCCTTTCAGCAATGCGTTACTTGCTGGATTGGCCGACGCTCGGCGCCCGGCCGAGGTTCTTGGCCATCTCGAGGTGGTGCTTCAACGCCGGGAGCGTCTTGCCGGCCCAATCCTTGAGCTCGGCATTGTCGCCGCCCTTGGCGTAGCGCTCGAACAGCGACACGGCATCTTCATGCGCGCTGACCTGATAGGAATTGTAGTCCGAGCTGAAATCCTTGCCGCTCGCATTCTTGAGCTTGTCGATCTTGCTCTGATGCGAGCTGTCGAGCGCCGTCGGCAGCTTGGCCTGCACCTTGCCATTGCCGACCATTCCCTTGAGCTCGTTGCTCGTCTTGGTGTGATCGGTGATCATCTGCTGTGCGAAGGCTTTCTCTTCCGCGTTGCCCTTCTGCTGGGCGAGCTTGCTCGATTCGATCTCGAACATGTCGCTGATCGCGACCTGCGTCACGAAGTCCGCGGTCGCAGGTGCAACGCCGAGCGCCGAATTCACGCCGGTCTTTTCGCCCAGCGACTGGGCGAGGGCAGGGCCTGCGAGAATCATGCAGGCAAGAGCGATGATTGTGCGTTTCATGGTCAAATCCTTCCGAAAAGGTCGCGTGGCCGCTTGCCGGCACGCGCGGCGACCAACACGCCGCCGGGGCCGAGGTTCCTAACGGCTAATCCGCGCGATTCCGCCCGGTGCGCGGATTGATGGGATCTGTCGGCTTGCGTCGAAGCCGTTCGGGCAGGAACGGTTCGGCCGCCGTGGCGGTCGCGTCGGCCCGTACGTCCGCGTGGTGCTGCGCCTGCTCGTGGGAGGTGGGGTTGTCACTGATCCGGCGCTTGACGTCGAGACCGTCGACCGGATCGTTGACGCCGTGCCGGATGTCGCGGAAATCACTCATGGCTCGCCTCATTGCTTTCCTGGCAGGATCGATTCCAGCACCTGCCGCGCTGCTCCCTTGATCATCCCGCTCTCG
This sequence comes from Bradyrhizobium sp. JHI2711, assembly GCF_056156565.1. Taxonomy (NCBI): domain Bacteria; kingdom Pseudomonadati; phylum Pseudomonadota; class Alphaproteobacteria; order Hyphomicrobiales; family Nitrobacteraceae; genus Bradyrhizobium; species Bradyrhizobium sp. JHI2711. The sequence goes on along the minus strand of NZ_JBPZPT010000001.1, from coordinate 2,387,462 downwards.
TTCGGGTCGCCCTTCATCAGGGCGAGCGAGAAGTTCTTCGCCTGCTGCAAGGTGATGTGCGGCGGCAGCGGCGGCACCTCGGGATCGGTTTTCACTTCCAGCACGACGGGCATCTCGCTTGTTAGCGCCTGTTCCCAGGCCGAGCCGAGCAGCTGTGGGCTGTCGACGAAGATGCCGCGCAGGCCGACGAGCTCGGCGAAGCGCGAATAGGAGACGTCGGGAATGCGCTGTGACGCCTCGAACTTGGGATCACCGTTGATGATGCGTTGCTCCCAGGTGACCTGGTTGAGGTCCTCGTTGTTGAAGACGCAGACGATGAAACGCGGGTCCTTCCAGTCGCGCCAATACTTCGCCGCGGTGATCAGCTCGGCCATGTTGTTCATCTGCATGGCACCATCGCCGACGAGTGCAATCACGGGGCGGCCGGGCTGGGCGTATTTGGCCGCGAGCGCGTAAGGCACCGCAGCGCCCATCGAGGCGAGCCCGCCGGAGAGCGAGGCTGTCATGCCGCGCCGCATCTTCAGGTCGCGGGCGAACCAGTTGGCGCATGAGCCGGAATCGCTGGTGATGATGGCGCGGTCGGGCAGGCGCGGCGACAATTCCCAGGCGACGAGCTGCGGATTGACTGGCGCGGCGGGCTGATGCGCGCGGCCATCCAAAGTCTTCCACCAGGTCGCAACGTCGTCCTGAATGCTCTGGCGCCAGGCGCCGTCGCTCTTGGGCTTCAGCCGCGGCAGCAATGCGCGCAGCGTCTCGGCGGCATCTCCGATGAGGCCGACCTCCATGGGAAAGCGGATCGACATCATGCCGGCGTCGATGTCGATCTGGACGCCGCGCGCGCTGCCTTCCTTCGGCAGGAATTCGGCGTAAGGAAAGGCCGAGCCCACCATCAGCAGCGTGTCGCATTCCATCATCATGTTGTAGCTGGGCTCGGTGCCGAGCAGGCCGATCGAGCCGGTGACCCATGGCAGGTCGTCGGGCAGCGCGGCCTTGCCGAGCAGCGCCTTGGCGCAGCCGGCCGACAGCCGGTCGGCGACCGCGATGACGTCGTCGGTGGCGCCGAGCGCTCCGGCGCCGACGAGCATTGCGACCTTTTTGCCGGCATTGAGGATCTCCGCGGCGCGGTCGAGATCGGCATCACGAGGGATGACTTTAGGCGCGCTGTATCCAACGCCCGAGTGCAGCGTGCCGTGGGCGCGGGGCGGGTCCTCGTAAGCCTCCTCCTGCAAGTCGTTGGGCAAGATGATGACGGTGGGAGTCCGCCGCGCCAGCGCGATCCGCACCGACCGATCAATCAGGTGCCGCACCTGCGCGGGCGAGGAAGCCTGCATGACGTAGGCGCCCGCGACGTCCTTGAACATCGAGAGGAGGTCGAGTTCCTGCTGATATTGACCGCCGAGGGCGTTGCGCGACTGCTGGCCGACGATCGCCAGCACCGGCTGGTGATCGAGCAGCGCATCGTACAGCCCGGTGAGGAGATGCGAGGCGCCGGGACCGGAGGTCGCAATGCAGACGCCGAGCTGACCTGAGAATTTTGCGTAAGCGGTGGCCATGAATGCCGCCATCTCCTCGTGCCGCGCCTGCACGAAGCCGATCTTGCCGTCGGCCCGGTTCATCGCACCGAACACGCCGTTGATGCCGTCGCCCGGATAGCCAAAGATGTGGCGCACGCCCCATTGGTGCAGGCGCTGAATGATGAAGTCGGAGACGGTCTGGGACATTGCGGGCGGCTTTCTCTGTTGCGGCCTCGATAGCCTCAGAGAACCGGTTCTTTGTGGCGATGTTCCCAAGCATTTCCGGAACACGCGCCGGAACGATCACGCACCCCTTTCGGTTGATTCACAAATAGCCGAGTGGAGAATAACGATGCTCAATCAGAGCGAACTGGACCGTAACGAGATGGGCCGGCTGATCGGAAGCGACAAGGTCGAGGGAACCGCGGTCTACGGTGCCGATCGCAACAAGATCGGTTCAATCGAACGGGTCATGATCGACAAGATCAGCGGCAAGGTCTCATATGCGGTGCTTGGTTTCGGCGGCTTTCTCGGCCTCGGCAATGATCACTATCCGTTGCCCTGGCAATCTCTGAAGTACGACACCGAGCTCGGCGGTTACGTGACTGCGATCACCGCCCAGGATCTCGAAGGCGCGCCGAAATACGGTGAGAAGACCGACTGGAACTGGAGCGACGACGCCGCCGTGCGCGGCATCAACTCCTATTACGGTGTTCCCTTCGCTTGAGCTTTGAGAGGCGCGGCGCCTCACTCACTCCGCCGCTTCTCTCCGCCCCGGGCCCGCATGCACATGCACCTGCTTGGCATGCAGCACCTCGCCGCATTCCGAGCACACCATTACGGGATCGAACAGCTTGCCGCAGCTCTTGTGCTCGTGCAGCAGCGGGCGGCCGCGCTCGTCGCCCATATGGGCGTCGCCCCAATGCACCATCGCCATGATGATCGGGTAGAGGTCGAGCCCCTTCTGGGTGAGGATGTATTCGTAGCGCTTCGGTGCCTCGGAATAGGGGACGCGGCGCAGGATGCCGAAGCGGACCAGCTTCTTCAGCCGCTCCGAGAGCAGATGGCGTGTGATCTGCAGCGAGGACTGAAACGCTTCGAACCGCCGTACCCGCAGGAAGCACTCGCGCAGGATCAGCAGCGTCCAGCGGTCGCCAATCGCGGCGACGGTGCGCGCGAGCGAGCAGGGCTCTTCCTCCAGCGTGTCCCATTTCATGATGCGGTTCCTGCAAGTCGTCAGTCTGAAAAAGGAACTAAGTTGATCGATCAGAGAGATTTTCACTAGAAGCTAACATTCAGCCGCTCAGTTTGACAGTTCTATTTTTGAACTATAGCCTCCGGCACATAAATGCCGCGCGCTCGCAGCGCGGCCCATGGGAGGAGGCGGTCTTGTCCAAGCGAAACGCCACTGCGGCCGTCATCGGAGCCGGCGATTTCATCGGCGCCGAGATCGCCAAGAAGTTTGCCGCCGAAGGGTTCTCGATTTTCGCCGGCCGCCGCAATGGCGATAAGCTGGCGCCGCTGGTGCAAGAGATCGAAGCCGCCGGCGGCGAGATCCACGCCCGCTCACTCGACGCGCGGAAGGAAGATGAGGTCATCGCCTTCCTCAACGACGCCGACAAGTACGCACCGCTGGACATCTGCATCTTCAACGTCGGCGCCAACGTCAATTTCCCGATCCTCGACACCACCGAGCGCGTGTTTCGGAAGGTGTGGGAGATGGCCTGCTATTCCGGCTTCCTCGCGGGCCGTGAGGCGGCGCGGCTGATGCTGCCGCGGGGCGGCGGCAACATCTTCTTCACGGGTGCGACTGCAAGCCTGCGCGGCGGCAGCGGGTATGCCGCCTTCGCCAGCGCCAAGTTCGGCCTGCGCGCGGTCGCGCAGGCGATGGCACGCGAGCTCGGGCCGAAGAACATCCACGTCGCCCATCTCATCATCGATTCCGGCGTCGACACCGAATGGGTGCGCCAGCGCCGGCTCGAGGCGCTCGGGCCGAATGCGCTCGATAATCCCGATCTCCTGATGCCGCCGTCATCGGTCGCGAGCGCCTATTGGCAGCTCTACCAGCAGCCGAAGAGCGCCTGGACCTTCGAGATGGAGATCCGCCCCTTCGGAGAGAAATGGTGACCGCCGCGAGAAAGTCCGGCTAGACTGAGCTCAACATCAAGCAAAACCGGGAGGATTTTCAGTGAGGACCGCGATCACCGAACTGTTCGGCATCGAGCACCCGATCATCCAGGGCGGCATGCATTTCGTCGGCTTCGCCGAGCTGGCCGCTGCCGTCTCCAATGCCGGCGGGCTCGGCATCATCACCGGTCTCACGCAGAAGACACCCGAGCTGCTCGCCAAGGAGATCGCGCGCTGCCGCGACATGACGGACAAGCCGTTCGGCGTCAACCTCACCTTCCTGCCGGCCTTCTCGGCGCCGCCTTATCCGGAATATATCGCGGCCATCGTCGAGGGCGGCATCAAGGCGGTGGAGACCGCGGGCCGCAGCCCGGAAGCCTACATGCCGGCGCTGAAGGCCGCCGGCATCAAGGTCATCCACAAATGCACATCGGTGCGTCACTCGCTGAAGGCCGAGCGCATCGGCTGCGACGCCGTCAGCGTCGACGGCTTTGAGTGCGGCGGCCATCCCGGCGAGGACGACATTCCCAACATGATCCTGCTGCCGCGTGCGGCGGAAGAGCTGAAGATCCCGTTCGTCGCCTCCGGCGGCATGGCCGATGGTCGCAGCCTGGTCGCGGCGCTCTCGCTGGGCGCGGCGGGCATGAACATGGGCACGCGCTTCATCGCCACCAAGGAAGCGCCGGTGCACCAGAACGTCAAGAATGCTCTCGTCGCAGCCACCGAGCTCGATACCCGCCTGATCATGCGGGCGCTGCGCAATACCGAGCGCGTCCTGAAGAACGCTAATGTCGACCGCCTGCTCGAGATCGAGCGCGAGAAGGGCGCCAAGCTCACGATCGACGACATCCACGACCAGGTCGCGGGCGTCTATCCCAGGATCATGCTGGACGGCCAGATGGATGCCGGTGCCTGGAGCTGCGGCATGGTCGCGGGCCTGATCCACGACATCCCGTCCTGCAAGGAGCTGATCGATCGCATCATGGACGAGGCGGAAACCATCATCCGCAGCCGCCTGCTGGGGTTCCTGGACGGGACGGACGCTGCGCGAAAGGTCGCCTGACACCGTCAAACTTCTTAACCACGGCGGCATCTGACCGCTGGAATTACGCGCGGCGCCTCCTAGATAGGGTAAATTGCCCCTTTCATAAATCGATTTCAGGAGGCGTCCGTGGTCCTGAAAAGCGTTCCCTTCGCAACTGCCTTCGCCCTCGTGGTCGCAGGGGCCGGTGTTGCGCGCGCCGACGACTACAAACCCGGCGAATATCTTGGTCTCGATCTCTCCAAGGCGGTGCTGTCGCCGAAACGTCTCGGGCCGGAGACGCACTTCGCGCCGGTCGCGCTCGAAGCGCGTGGCGCGAACGAAGCGCAGGCGCGTGCTGAGCCGGTCGATGTGCCGAAGAAGGTTGCCGCCGAACGTGTTCGTGTGGCCGAGCCAAAGAGCGCGCATGCCAGAAGCGCACCGTCGCGCGGGGCGGCCCGCGCCAAGCTAGCACGCCGCGGCAACCCGCTCGATGCGCAGGCGATGGACACCCGCATCCAGACCTGGCCATGCCGCTCTGGCGGCATCTGCAACTGGAAGCGGTGATCACAGGCGTCGTCCCAGCGTCGCAAAACCGTAGGCGCGGAGTCAAGAAACTGTAAGCCGGGAGTCAAGGAGCGCAGGCACCTTCCGTCGCGATTCGACGAAGGTCTCCTGAATGGCAACGCTCCGCGCCTCGCGCGCATGGACCCGGCGGCAGTTTCTGGTCCGCTCCGCTTCCAGTCTCGCCATCGCCGCGCTCGCGAAGCCTCATTTGAGCCGCGCCGCCGATCGGCCGCAGATCGCAGGCGGCATCCAGTCCGGCGACGTCTCCGGCGGCTCCGCGGTGATCTGGGCGCGCGCCGACCGTCCCGCGCGGATGCAGGTGGAATGCTCCACGGTCGAGAGCTTCAAGACCATCATCGCCTCGGCCTCGGGCGATGCGCTGCCCGCTGCCGATCTCACTGCAAAACTCCTGCTGGCGGATCTGCCGCCCGGGCAGGACATCTTCTACCGCGTCCGCTTCGACGACATCGCCACCGGACTCGTCGGCGAAAGCCGCGTCGGCCATTTCCGCACCGCGCCGGCAGCGCGCCAGTCGATCTCGTTTCTGTGGTCCGGTGACACCGCGGGCCAGGGCTGGGGCATCGACGTCTCCCGCGGCGGCTATCGCAGCTATCGCACCATGCTCGATAACAATCCGGATTTCTTCATCCACTGTGGCGATCACATCTACGCGGACTGCACGATCCCTTCCGAACAGAAGCTGCCGAACGGCGAGACCTGGCGCAACCTCGTCACCGAAGAGAAGTCGGAGGTGGCGCACACCCTGGCGCAGTTCCGCGGCAACTACAAATACAACCATCTCGACGAACACTTTCGCGCCTTCCATGCGCAGGTGCCGATGTTCGCGCAATGGGACGATCACGAGGTGACCAACGACTGGTCGCCGATCGGGACCTATGACGAGTCCGGACACGAGGACGACGGCACCCCGCGCCTGGTCGCGCGAGCCCGCCGGGCCTTCTTCGACTTCATGCCAATCCGCGACATCGGCGCGCGGCACGGCCGCGTCTATCGCAAGATCGCCTATGGCCCGCTGCTCGACGTCTTCATGATCGACATGCGCAGCTACCGCGACGAGAGCTGGAACAAGGGCGATGATCACCGCGGCTGGATCCTGGGCGCCGAGCAGCTCGCCTGGCTCAAGCGCGAGCTCGCCGCTTCGCGCGCGACCTGGAAGGTGATCGCGGCCGACTTGCCGATTGGCCTGATCAGCCTGGATGCCGTTGCGCTTGGCCATGGGCCGCCCGACCGGCGTGAGCACGAGATCGCCGATCTGCTCGCATTCATCACGCGCGCCGGTATCCGCAACATCGTCTGGCTCACCGCCGACATGCATTACACCGCCGCGCACTACTACGATCCGAAGAAGGCGCAATTTAAGGATTTCGAGCCGTTCTGGGAGTTCGTCTCCGGCCCGCTGCATGCCGGCAGCTGGGGACCGGGCGAGCTCGACAACACCTTCGGCCCGGTCGCGATGTACCAGCATGGCTGCAGCGCTGCGCAAGGCGAGAATCTCGCGCCCTGCTTCGGCTTGCAGTTCTTCGGGCGGGTCGACATCGATGGCCACAGCGGCGTGATGACGGTGACCCTGAAGGACGTCGACAATCGCGACCTCTGGTCGGTCGACATCGTGCCGCAGCCGCAGGTGCATCCGTCGCTGGTGGCGCAGCATTGGTGAGGTTGCTAACCCGATCTTGATTGGCCGCTTTGCTCCTCCCGCGCTAGGGTGAGGGGTCCCGCCACTTCTTTTCCATCACCGAAAAGTCTGCTCACGCGGCATCGCCGCGCGATCCGGTGGGCTGAATTGCTCAGGAGCCTGTTGCATGGATCATCTGAAAACCCAGGGCATCAGCATGCCCAAGCTCGGCCTCGGCACCTTCCGCATGCAGGGCGATGCCTGCCGTGCCGCGGTCGAGAGCGCGCTTTCGATCGGCTATCGCCACATCGATACCGCCGAGATGTACGCCAACGAGGAGGCGATCGGCGCGGCCATCGCCGCGTCCGGCGTGTCGCGTGGCGAGTTGCACGTCACCACGAAAGTCTGGCACGAGAACCTCAGCTCCGATGCGATCCGCCGCGCTTTCGACGCCAGCCTTAGGAAGCTCCGGCTCGACCATGTCGACCTCTATCTCGTGCATTGGCCGTCGAAGGCCGCGAACTGGGGGGCGGTGTTCGAAACGCTGATGACGCTGAAGGAGGAGGGGCGCACGCGCGCCATCGGCGTTGCCAATTTCACCACCGCGCTGCTCGAGGTCGCGGTCGAGGAGATCAAGGCGCCAATCGCCTGCAACCAGGTCGAATATCACGCCATGCTCGATCAATCGAAGGTGCTTGCCTATCTCCAGCCGAGGTCGATCCCGCTGGTTGCCTATTGTCCGCTGGCGCAAGGGCGTTTCGCGAGCGATCCGGTGCTGGCCGACATCGGCGCCCGGCACGATGCCACCGCCGCGCAGGTCGCGTTGAAATGGCTGCTCGACCAGGACGGCGTCGCCGCGATCCCCAAGGCCTCGCGGCGCGAGAGCCAGCAGGCCAATCTCGACGCGCTGAAGATCACGCTCGACGATGCCGATCGCGAGAAGATCGCCGCGCTGGCGAAGGACAGACGCTGCGTCAATCCAGGTTTCGCGCCGGCGTGGGATTAGGCGCTCTTTACCCTCTCCCCCTGTGGGAGAGGGTGGCTCGCCGCAAAGCGGCGAGACGGGTGAGGGGGCTCTCTCCGCGCATGAGTCTTTCACTTTCGGACTTGCTGACGCAACCCCTCATCCGGCGCCATAGCCGGTGCGCAGCATCGGCGTTCTCAAGAACGGCGGCCGAAGGCCGCCTATGCCACCTTCTCCCACAAGGGGAGAAGGAAAAGAACACAACAGAAATGGCCCCGTGAGGGGCCATTTCCTTGTCGCGTTGCGCATTAGTCCCAGTGGTGATGGCGATGGCTGCGCTTGATCACGACGACCTTGTCGCCGCGATGGTGGCGATGCCAGCCATGATGACGATGTCCGCGGAATTCGGCGCGGGCGCCGTACGGGCCGTGGTGATGATGATGATAGCCGCCGCTGCGCTTGATCACCACCGTCTCCGCACTTGCGAGCGTCGGCGCCGCGATCACGAGCGCACCGAGAGCCGCAACCACATAACCAAGCTTCGTCATGATGTCCTCCTCCAAACGAATGCACATCTAAACCGCAGATTTGCGCGAACGTTCCGGAGGAGCGGGGAGAGAATTCTGAACGGATGTTCAGACGAAGGCGTGCTAATCGCAGCGCTGCTGCGCGGGCGTCGGCGCACCGCTGGCGACGTATTTGCCGTTGCTGATCGTGTACTCGCCGCGCTCGCTGCGATTGTAGATCGCGCGCAGGCTGCCGTCCTTCTGCAACAGCAACCCGAACTCGCGGGCCTGATGCAGCGAGGGGAAGTACACCATGACATTGAGCAGGCCCTCGGCATTGACCGTGGCGGACACCACCTCGTTCTCGTCCCTGGCCTCGCCGAAATCGCGCCGGTACATCACACGGCCGTCTTTCCGGATTTCGTAAGTCAAGCGCGCGCCCTGGTCGCGGTCGGGCCTACCCGAGCAATCGACCGCCCAGGAGCCGAGCAGGCCCCATTGCTCCACGGTCACGGCCAGCGTCTCGGCACCAGCCGTGGGGGTGAACGCGACCCACAGCACCGCAGCCGCGATCCAGCGGCCCGAACAACGCATCATGTCCTGAAAAACCCCGCCTCGAACAATTCCAAAGTTTAGCATCCCGCGCGCGGCCCTGCCACGGCGGCTGCCGATCGCCCGCGAATTTGATCCGCGTCAATGAGGCGGGGCGGTTCGAAGATAAGATGGCGTTTCCCGAAGGCGAACGTGGATAGAGCAATGCTGAATCAAGTCATGGATTTTGCGGGCGAAGTACTGCCGGGGAGCTGTGCCGTACCGCCTTATTCCGAGGCCGCGTTTCTGAGCGAGCTGGGCGATCGGTTGCGGTCCTCACGCATGCGCTGCGATCTGTCGCGCCGGGAGCTCGCCCGGCGCTCGGGGATTTCCGAGCGCTACATCGCCCAGATCGAGGCCGGCAAAGGCAACGTCTCCATCGTCCTGTTGCTGCGGCTGGCTTCCGCGATTCACGGCAGTCAGCCACAGGCGGCGTGAGGAGACGTCCGGACTGGGCCTCAGGCTCGCTTCTCCACATTGGCGCTGCGGGCGGGCACGCCAAACTCCTTGCGGCAGACTTCGGCTAGCACGGCGACGCCATCGCGGATCTGCTGGTGCGTGGGGCTGGCAAAGCACAGCCGCAGCCGCGAAGCGGAATGGCCCTTGCTGGTCGACCATTCCGGCCCCGGATTGATCGAGACGCCGGCGGCGAGCGCGGCCTGATACAGCTTCAGCGTATCGACCTGGTCGGGCAGCTTCACCCAAAGGAAGATGCCGCCCTTGGGCTCCTCGAACTCAGCGGCGGTCCCGAACTGCTCGTTGAGCGCTTCCATGAGCGTGTCGAGCTTGGTGCGCAGCGCCTTGGTCAGGGCCGGCACGTGAGTTGAAAAATGCGGCTTGCAATAGGTGGCGAGCACCATCTGCTCCAGCGCACCGGAGCCAGCATCCGTCTTCAGCGCCAGCATCCGCGACATCACCTCCCAGGGCGCCACGACGAAGCCGACGCGCAGCGCCGGCGCGATCGACTTGGAGAACGAGCCGATATGAATCACGCCGCCGCTCTCGCTCATCGCGTAGATCGCGGGCGGCCGCTGCCCCGACCAGATGAGGTCGGCATAGCAATCGTCCTCGAAGATGGGCACGCCATATTCGGTCGCGAGCCGCACCAGCTCGGTGCGGCGGCTCTCGGGCATGATGCTGCCGGTCGGGTTCTGCACCGTCGGAATGGTGTAGATGTATTTCGGCCGGATGCCGCGGCGCTTCAGGTCGGCCAGCGCGGAGGCCAGCAGATCCATGCGCATGCCGTCCTGGTCGAGGGGAATGCCGACGACGTTGACGCCGAGCCGCGCCAGCCGTGTCAGGGAGCCCTGATAGCTCTCCTGCTCGAAAATCACGGTGTCGCCGCGCGTCAATAGGGTGGCGTTGACGAGGTCGAGCGCCTGCAGCGAGCCGGAGACGATCAGGAGGTCGTCGACCGTGCAGCTGATGCCGGCGTCGCGCTTGAGTTTCGTCACCAGGAATTCGCGCAACGGCAGGTAGCCCTGCGGACCATGCGCCAGACCATAGGTGGCGAGCGAGCGGCCCTCGCGCCGCAGCACCGTGTCGGCCGCTTCGATCAGCTCGTCGAGCGGCACCTGTTCGGAATCGTTGTTGCCGCCGACGAAGCTGTATTTGGCAAGGCCCGTCCAGCGCGCAGACGGGGCCGGCAGCCCTGCTGGAAACAGGGGCGCGAAATCGAAGCTGGACGTCATGGGAGCGTTCCTCGTTTTGTTCTTGTTGAGCTCGGCTTTGCACCGGCCGCCTTACTTCTTGCCGGCCGTCCTGGTCGGACGGCCCTGACTGATGAAAGCGTAATGCGTGTTGGCGATGCCGCCAACCATTAAGGCTTCGACCACGGGTTCTGCGATCTCGCCCGTGGCGGCCCAGTCGACCAGAAAATTGGCGCCGGTCCCGCCGCGCACGTCGTCGGTCGGAATGAAGATCGAGACGGTGGCGAGCGGCCTCAACGCCACCGGCGTCTTCAGATAGCTCTCGACCTGCTTGCCTGCGGTGTCGAAATAGGCGATGCGTTTGATGACCAGCGGCTGGGTCTCGGAGGCGTTGTGTACGCTCAGCGTCACCGAGAAGTCGACACGCAGCTTGCCCTGGCTCATCGCGACGCTGGAATAGGCGGGCACGTAGAAACCGCCGGATACGGCGAGGTCCTCCTTCAGCGGCGTGGTGAGCGAATCGGCAAAGTTTTGTTCGATACTGACCTTGGATTGCGCGGCGGCGGGCACGGCAAAGGCGAGGGGAGCGAGCAGCATGGCTGCGAAGAGCCCATTCCGCATGTGACGAATTGCTCGCTTGCCGCACCGCAACCCACCTCTAGGGTGCGGCAAAACGGACCAATTTGGCATGCATGAGCTCATTCGCGATATCACACTCTCTATTCTGTTCGCCTGGATGCTGGGGCTTCTCGCCCATTTCTCCCGGCAACCGCTGATCCTGGCCTACCTTATCGCCGGCTTCTGCATAGGTCCATTCGGCGCCGGCTGGGTCCATTCGCAGGAATCGATCAGCGTCATCTCCGAGCTTGGCCTGATCTTCATGCTGTTCATGATCGGGCTCGAGATCGACCTGAAGAAGATCGTTCGGGCCGGGCGGGTGATCCTGTTCGCGGCGGGCAGCCAGCTGCTGGGCGGCTGTCTGCTCGGGCTTCTGTTCTTCGTCGGCATCGGCCTGTCGCTCGGCGGTGGGCATTTCGATGCGGTCTATCTCTGCGTCGCCTGCGCGCTGTCGAGCACGGTCATCATCGTCAAGGTGCTCTACGAGAAGCGCGAGCTCGATACGCTGCCGGGCCGCATCACGCTCGGCGTGCTGGTGCTCCAGGACATCTTTGCCATCCTGTTCCTGGCGGTGCAGCCGAGTCTCGCCAATCTGCAGGTCAGCGTCATCCTGCTCTCGATCGGCCGCGTCGCGGTGCTGGTCACGGCCGCGCTTCTGGTCAGCCGCTACGTGCTGCCGCGCGTGTTCCACCAGATCGCCCGGCGGCCCGAGCTGATCCTGCTCGGTGCGCTCGCCTGGTGCTTTCTCGTCGCCGAGACCGCCTATCAACTGTCGCTGTCGCGCGAGATGGGTGCGCTGATCGCCGGCGTCTCGCTCTCGACCTTCCCCTATGCGCTCGATGTCACCGCCAAGGTCACCACGCTGCGCGACTTCTTCATCACGCTGTTCTTCGTCGCGCTCGGCATGACCATTCCCGTGCCCGGCCTCTCGGTGATCAGCCTCGCCTTGATGATCGCGGCGTTCACGGTGGTGAGCCGCCTCGTCACCACCTTCACCCCGCTCTATCTGATGAAGCAGGGCCTGCGCGCCAGCCTGTTGCCGGCGCTCAACCTCGCGCAAATCTCCGAGTTCTCGCTGGTCGTGATCCAGACCGGCGTCGCCGACCGCCACATCGCAGCCGAGACGGCGAATGCGGCTTCGTTCGCCTTCGTGGTGCTGGCGGTGCTCTCGACCTTCGTGATGACCCGCAGCGACGAGATCACCCGCTGGGCGATCGGCCCCTTGAAGCGGATCGGCCTGCGCGATCTCGACCATGGCAACGGCCATGCCGAGGAGGGCCACGGGGGCGGCCATGGCGAGGCCCGCCGCATCGTCATCCTCGGCTTTTTCCGTGCGGCGAGTGCGCTGCTGGCCGAGATCGAACGGCAGGCACCGGTGCTGCTGGAGCAGATCACCGTGGTCGATTTCAACCCCAATGTGTACCAGACCCTGCTTTCACGTGGTCTGCACGTGATCTATGGCGACATCAGCAGCGCCGACACGCTGCTCCATGCCGGCGTCGGCAAGTCCGAGATGATCATCCTCAGCGTGCCGGATTCGCTGCTGAAGGGCGCCACCAACGAGAAGCTGGTCCGTCACGTCCGCGCGCTCAATCCGACCGCCCTGATCGTCGCCACGGCCGACCTGTTGGCCGACGTCGGCGCGCTCTACGAGGCCGGCGCCAGCTATGTCACCGTGACCCGGCTCAGCGATGCACATGAGCTGTTTACCGTGATCGAAGCCGCCCAGGCCGGCCTGCTCGCGGACAAGCGCGCCGAGCTCGATCAGCGCCTCGGCGAGCGCCGCGAGGTGCTGCCCTGATGGCGTCGGGCCGCCTTCCTTGCCCGCCTTCCTTGCGGGCAATCTGCGCCTATATCGCTGGTATGCCCGGTGCAAGCCTGAAACCCATCGGCAGGCCCGCCCTCGGACATATGTGGTTGCGCTGGGGAGACTAGCGCCCCGACCCAAGTCCGGCTAAGCCTCCCGGCCATAACCGATAGAGATTGGGAAATGCCCGATAGCGTTCAGGAAGTCTTGCAGGCCTTTGCTCGGGGTGAGCTCGTGGTCGTCACCGACGACGAGGACCGCGAGGGCGAGGGCGATCTGATCGTCGCCGCCTCGCTGTGCACCGCCGAGAAGATGGCCTTCATCATCCGCCATACCTCCGGCATCGTCTGTGCGCCCGTGACGACCGAGGACGCGCGCCGGCTGCGGCTCGATCCGATGGTCGCCCACAACGATTCCGCGCACACCACCGCGTTCACGGTCTCGATCGACTACAAGCCCGACGGCGGCACCGGCATCTCCGCCGAGGAGCGCGCCTCGTGCTGCCGCGCGCTCGCCAATCCCAATGTCGGCGCCAACGACTTCGCCCGGCCCGGCCACATCTTCCCGCTGATCGCCAAGGACGGCGGCGTGCTGCTTCGCTCCGGCCACACCGAGGCCGCGGTCGACCTCTGCAAGCTTTCCGGCCTGCCGCCGGTCGGCGTCATCAGCGAGCTCATGAACGACGACGGCAGCGTGATGAAGGGCGAGCAGGTCGCGCAATTCGCGGTCAGGCACAAGCTCAAGCACGTCACCATCGCGGACATGATCGCCTACCGCCAGGCGCGCGAGAAGCTGATCGAGCGGGTCTCGACCTTCGTCACCGACAGCCCGATCGGTCCCTTGCAGGGCTATGCCTACCGCTCGCCGTTCGATTCCATCGCCCACGTCGCCTTCGTCTATAACGGGGTCGGCGACGGCAAGAACGTGCTGACGCGCTTTCACAAGCCGAACATCGTCAAGGACACCTTCACCGGCCACAAGCGCATGGCCGCCGTGCTCGAGCATTTCAAGAAGACCGGCCGCGGCGTGCTGGTCTACCTGCGCGACGGCGCGGCCGGCGTGCCCGTTTCGCCGCTGCCGGACGAGACGTCGACGGAGGCCGACCGCAACCGCCAGTGGCGCGAGGTCGGCGTCGGCGCGCAGATCCTGCGCGACCTCGGCGTGACTTCGATCCGGCATCTCACCTCGTCGGTGCACGACTACAAGGGCCTATCGGGCTTCGGCATCGAGATCGTCGCCAACGAGCAGCTCGAAAGCTGACACGCATTGTCTTTCTCCCGGTCGCGCTGAAAGCGCCACCCCGGAACGACCAAGCCAGGATGCAATTGAACTTGTTGCCGCGGCGCTTTACTTTGTCGGGCAATTATCGACGGAACCAGACGCGAAAGGACGTTTCATGAGCGTGCGCCCTCAGGCCAAGGACAAGCCGGCTGCGGCTTCTTTCCAGTGGGACGATCCGTTCCTGCTCGACGAGCAGCTCACCGAAGACGAGCGCATGGTTCGCGACACCGCCCGCGCCTATGCGCAGGACAAGCTGCTGCCGCGCGTCTCCAAGGCCTATCTCGAGGAGAAGACCGACCGCGAGATCTTCAACGAGATGGGCGAGCTCGGCCTGATCGGCATCACGCTGCCGGAAGAATATGGCTGCGCCAATGCGAGCTACGTCGCCTATGGCCTCGTCGCGCGCGAGATCGAGCGGGTCGATTCCGGCTATCGCTCGATGAACTCGGTGCAGTCCTCGCTGGTGATGTACCCGATCTACGCCTATGGCGACGAGAACCAGCGCAAGAAGTACCTGCCCAAGCTCGCCAGCGGCGAGTGGGTCGGCTGCTTCGGCCTGACCGAGCCCGATGCCGGCTCCGATCCGGCCGGCATGAAGACCCGCGCCGAGAAGGTGTCGGACGGCTATCGCCTCACCGGCAGCAAGATGTGGATCTCGAACGCGCCGATCGCCGACGTCTTCGTGGTCTGGGCCAAGTCGGCCGCGCACGACAACCAGATCCGCGGCTTCGTGCTGGAGAAGGGCATGAAGGGCCTGTCCGCGCCGAAGATCGGCGGCAAGCTCTCGCTGCGCGCCTCCATCACCGGCGAGGTCGTGATGGACGGCGTCGTGGTCCCGGAGGACGCCCTGCTGCCCAACGTGTCCGGCCTCAAGGGCCCGTTCGGCTGCCTCAACCGCGCCCGCTACGGCATCTCCTGGGGTGCGCTTGGCGCCGCCGAGGACTGCATGCACCGCGCCCGTCAATACACGCTCGACCGCAAGCAGTTCGGCAAGCCGCTCGCCGCGACCCAGCTGGTGCAGAAGAAGCTCGCCGACATGGAGACCGAGATCGCGCTTGGCCTGCAGGGCTCGCTTCGCGTCGGCCGCCTGATGGACGAGGGCAAGTTCGCGCCCGAGATGATCTCGATCATGAAGCGCAACAATTGCGGCAAGGCCCTCGACATCGCCCGCACCGCCCGCGACATGCACGGCGGCAACGGCATCTCGATCGAGTATCACGTGATGCGCCACGTCCATAACCTCGAGACGGTCAACACCTACGAGGGCACCCACGACGTCCACGCCCTGATCCTGGGCCGCGCGATCACGGGCATTCAGGCGTTTTTCTAGTCACTGTGTTTTTCCGCCGCGGCTAGCTTGCTCAACTGTCATCGCCCGCGCAGGCGGGCGATCCAGTATCCCAGAGACTTCGCTTTTGTCACTGGCGCTGCGGCGTACTGGATACCCCGCCTTCGCGGGGTATGACGGCAGAGAGTGTGGCACAGGAAGTCCCATGTCCGACAACGACGACGTCCCGTTCAACCGCAACTTTCCGCTGAAGCCCGGCATCGTCGAGGAGGTCCGCCCCGGCGTGCGGCGCGTGCTCTGCAACAATCCGAGCCCGTTCACCTTCACGGGCACGGTCAGCTACATCGTCGGCAAGGGCAATGTCGCGATCATCGATCCCGGTCCAGACGATGCGGCGCATGCGGCGGCGCTGCTCGATGCCGTGCGCGGCGAGACCGTGACGCACATCTTCGTCACCCACACCCATCGCGACCATTCGCCGAACACCGCGCGGATCAAGCAGGCGACGGCTGCGCCGGTCTATGCCGAAGGCCCGCATCGCGCCTCGCGGCCGCGATTCGAGAGCGAGAAGCACAATCCGGAATCCGGCGCCGACCGCGATTTTGCCCCGGACGTCAATCTCGCGCACGGCGACGTCGTGGAAGGTGACGGCTGGCGGCTCGAAGCCGTCGCGACGCCCGGCCACACGGCCAACCATCTGGCATTCGCCTGGCCGGAGCGGAAGTTCAACTTCGTCGGCGATCACGTGATGGGCTGGTCGACCTCGATCGTGGCGCCGCCGGACGGCTCGATGATCGACTACATGGATTCGCTCGACCGGCTCGCCACCCGCGAGGAGGATCTCTATTTCTCGGGCCATGGCCCCGAGATTCCCGAGGGCCAGCGCTTCGTGCGCTTCCTGATCCGCCACCGCAAGGCACGCGAGGCCTCGATCCTGCACCGCCTCGCCAAGGGCGAGACCGACATCCCGACCATGGTCCGCGCGATCTATATCGGTATCGATCCGCGCCTGACGACAGCTGCCGGCTATTCCGTGCTGGCGCATTTGGAAGATCTGGTCGCCCGCGGCGTGGTGGCGACGGATGGCGATCCCGTGATCGGCGGGACCTATCGGATGGCCTAGGGGGCGAATAGCGAATGGGGAATAGCGAATGGGCGGCTCCATTCGCTATTCGCTACTCCCCATTCGGCAAGTCACTTCTTCACCGTCTTCGCCGGCGCCTTGGGCGGCGTCACCGGCGTCTTCTTCACCGGCTTGAGTGCATCGGCATCGGCGGCGGTGTTGAGGTCGTCGATGAACGTCTTGACGCGTGCGGCATTGCTGCCGAGATCGCTGTCGAAATTGCGCGACGCAGAGCGGATATCGACGCGGGAATCATCGCCATCCGGCACGACCCTGATCGAAACGTCCTCGCGGAAACCCATGATCGGCGTGCGCGCCACCGCCTCGATGCGGCCGATGCGGCGCGGCGGCTGCGGTGCGCGCTCGTCGATCACGATCCATTTGCGCTTGTGGACGAGCTGAAGCGCGATCGCATAGGCGCGGTCGGCCGAGATCTCGAGCTCGACGGGCTCGATCTCGGGATAGAAATGGCGCTGCTGCTCCGCCGAATAGAGGCCGGCATAGACCGCGGTGTTGGTGCCCTCGCCGGTGCGCAGGCGCGCCAGCGCATCGAAGCGCGGCGGATCAATCGGATTGGTGGTGATGTCGTAGATCGACGGCAGCTTGCGATATTGAAAGGCCAGATAGGCGGGATAGGCGAGGATCGCCCCGTCGATCAGGAAGGCGAGCAGGATGCGCGCCATGCCGCGCGAGCCGTTCTGCCAGATTGCGGCAAAGCCGGCGAGCCCGAATAGGATCGAGAGGCCGGCGATCGCGAGCCCGCCGATGAACGTCGCCAGCGCCGGCTTGGGCTCCAGGAAATCGAAACGGACGACGATGATCGACACCACCACCGCCAGAACCGCGAACACGGCCAGATTGCGCGCCCAGCTCGCGAGGCTGGACACGGGCTCCGACTGGTATGGAGCGGAAAACCTGCGGGCCATCGGGTGAGCTCTGCCGGGGTTGGCGATGCCGGCCGATTTGGCGCGACGATGCGCAGTTGAGACCACGGCGCGGGAGCAAATTCAAGGGTTCCGGCTACGCCCAAGCCGTCATGCCCAGGCTTGTCCCGGCCATCCACGTTCACTGCACCGTGGGGCAAGGCGTGGATGGCCGGGACAAGCCCGGCCATGACGTCGTGGAGGCTTCAACAAGTCGGACGCTGACGCCCCTCCAAGGAGGGGCGCACCCAGCCCGTCACGCCGCCGCGTTCGGGAACCGGTAATCCTTAAACTGGTCGCGCAGCGCCGTCTTCAGGATCTTGCCGGTGGCGGTGTGCGGAATGCCGTCGACGAAAGCGACGTCGTCGGGCATCCACCATTTGGCGATCTTGCCCTCCATGAACTTCAGGATGTCCTCGCGCGTGGCCTGCTGGCCCTGCTTGAGCTGCACGATCAGCAGCGGCCGCTCGTCCCATTTCGGGTGGAACACGCCGATCACGGCGGCTTCCGCCACGGCGGGGTGGCCCACCGCGAGGTTTTCGAGGTCGATCGAGGAGATCCACTCGCCGCCGGACTTGATCACATCCTTGGAGCGGTCGGTGATCCGCATATAGCCGTCCTCGTCGATGGTCGAGACGTCGCCGGTGTCGAAGAAGCCGTCCTCGTCGAGGATGTTGCTATCGACGCGGTAATAGGCCTTGGCGACGGCGGGCCCGGAGACCTTGAGGCGGCCAAAGGTCTTGCCGTCCCAGGGCAGCTCCTTGCCGGCATCGTCGGTGATCTTCATCTGCACGGCGAACGGCGCATAACCCTGCATCTGCAGCACGTCGAGCCTGGCATCGCCGGTCGCATTCTGGAACGGCGGCTTCAGCGCCGCGACGGTGCCGATCGGGCTCATCTCGGTCATGCCCCAGGCGTGGCGGACGTTCGAGCCCATGTCGAGGAAGGCCTTGATCATCGAGCGCGGCATTGCCGAGCCGCCGCAGATCACCATCTTCAGATCCGGCAGCTTGAGATTGTTGGCGGTCATGTGCTGGAGCAGCATCAGCCACACCGTCGGCACGCCGGCGGTGTGCGTCACCTTCTCGGTCGAGAGCAGTTCGTAGACCGAGGCGCCGTCGAGCTTGGCGCCCGGCATCACCAGCTTGGTGCCCTGCGAGGGCGCGGAGAAGGCGATGCCCCAGCTGTTGGCATGGAACAGCGGAACGACCGGCAGCATTGTCTCGGACGCACTGGTGCCGAGCGCGTCGACGTTATTGGCCATCAGCGCGTGCAGCACGTTGGAGCGATGCGAATACAGCACACCCTTGGGATCGCCGGTCGTGCCGGAGGTGTAGCACATCGCCGCCGCCGTGTTCTCGTCAAAGTCCTTCCATTTGAATTTGCCGTCGGCCTGCGCAATCCAGTCCTCGTAGGCGACCGCGTTCTTCAGCGTGGTCTCCGGCATGTGAGCCTTGTCGGTGAGCACGATGTAGCGCTCCACGCTGGGCAACTTGTCCGCGATCTTCTCCAGGATCGGAATGAAGGTGAGATCGGTCATCACGACGCGATCCTGCGCATGATTGATGATCCAGGCGATCTGTTCGGGGAAAAGGCGGGGATTGACGGTATGGCAGATGGCGCCGATCCCCATGATGCCGTACCAGACCTCCAGATGGCGCCAGGTGTTCCAGGCGATCGTTGCGACGCGATCGCCGAGCTTGATGCCGTCGCGCTCCAGCATCTGCGAGACCTTGAGCGCGCGCTTGTGGATCTCGGCGTAGTTGGTGCGATGGATCGGTCCCTCGACCGAGCGTGTGACCACCTCCTGCTTGCCATGAATCCTGGCGGCGTGTTCGATGATCCGGTGGCAGAGCAGGGGCCAATCTTGCATCAAACCAAGCATTCCGACGTTCCTCCGAGAAGTCGCTGGGCGCGTTATCGCTCTCAGCGTTGGGCCAAAGAATTGCCATGAGTTTTAGCCTGCCGGACTTTCGTCGCAAATGGTCTTGTCGCGGCTATATGTCCGCCGGGGCGGCAATGGTTACCGCTGCGGCGGGGCTGTTGCTGATCGCCGAAAGGGCAGAGGCGCGGAAATATCATGCGCCGCTCGATATCTTCAACCTTGGAGCACCGAAGCCCCGCGCAACCGTTCGCGCCGCCAGGATTCCGCTGCCGAAGCCGCGTCCCGAGGAGGCCCCCAAAGCGTCGGGTGAGGGGGCGGCGCAGGCAGACGGCAAGCCGTCCCCCGACAAGCCAGATGCGGACAAGCCCGCCGAGGCCGCGCCGCCGCCCGAGAAGCAGGCCTCGGCCTGCCGGCTGGCGCTGAACGAGGAGATCGCGATCGCGCCGTCCATTCCGGATATCCGCGGTCCCGGTGCCTGCGGCGGCGAGGATCTGGTGCGACTGGAGGCCATCGTGCTGCCGGACAAGCGCAAGGTGACGGTCAAGCCGGCGGCCATCCTCCGCTGCACCATGGCGTCCGCGCTCGCCGATTGGGTGCGCAAGGACATGGCGCCGCTGGCGACCAGCCTCGGCTCCGCCGTCAGCGAGCTCGACAATTTCGACAGCTTCGAGTGCCGCGGCCGCAACCGCGTGGCCGGCGCGATGCTGTCCGAGCACGGCAAGGCCAATGCCATCGACATCCGCGGCATCAAGCTCGCCAATGGGCAGTCGATCGGCCTGACCGACCGCACCACCTCGCGCGAGGTGCGCGAGCGCGTGCTGCACTCGGTCTGCACTCGCTTTTCCACCGTGCTCGGCCCGGGTTCGGACTGGTACCACGAGGACCACATCCATCTCGATCTCGCGCAGCGACGCAACGACTACCGGATTTGCCAATGGAACGTGTGGGATCCGCTGCCTCAGGTCGCACCGCTGCTGCCGGCGGAGCGTCCCGAGGAGGCACCGCCGCGCGAGGTCGCGGCCAAGCCCGAGGCAAAGGAGGGCGCCGACGGCGGTGAGGCGGAAAAGCCTGCTGCACCTGCGGACAAGCCGGCGGCGGATGGCAACAAAGCCCGATCGCACCAGCCGGCAACAAAAAAGCGCCGGTGAAACCGGCGCCTTTGAAAGGCCTCGGGCAAGGCCTGCTTAGTAGGGTGAACTGGAACCACCCTGGAGCGCGAGGCGCGGCTTGTAGGGCGAATCGCCGTGCTTGGGCTCGAGCACCACGACGAGGGTGCCGAGCTTGACGCGATCATAGAGATCGATCGCGTCCTCGTTGGTCAGGCGGATGCAGCCTGACGAGATCGAGGCGCCGATATATTCCGGCTGGTTGGTGCCGTGGATGCGGAACAGCGTGTCCTTGCCCCCAGAATGGAGGTACAGCGCGCGGGAGCCCATCGGATTGTCCGGTCCGGGTGCGACATAGGTCGGCACGCCCAAGCGCGAGATTTCGCCGGGGGTGGGGTGCCAGGCCGGCCATTCGGTCTTGCTGGCCACCTTGGCGATGCCCGACCAGGCCATGGCCTCTTCGCCGACAGTGATGCCGTAGCGGATCGCTTTGCCGCCCTCCAGCACGTAATAGAGGTAATGGTTGTCGGAATCGACCACGATCGAGCCCGGCGCTTCCTTGCGGTGGAATTCGACAATGGCGCGGCGGAACGGTTCTGCGACCGCGGTATTCTCGTATTTCACCTTGGCAAGGAGTTCTTTGTCCTTGGGCTTGAACGCCTTGGTGTCCGTCGCCTCGTAACGCGTCGTGGCCTGCATGCAGCCCGACAGCATCAGGCCAGCGGCCAAAATCCCAAACATAATTTTCAGCGACGACATGGTTTGGTTCCAATCAAAGCAATCGTGCGGAAGGGACCTGAGCGTAGCGCCCAAGTTCCTCGACTCCGTTAAGCCCATTATGGTTGAAATCTGCCACAATTCCAGCGCTGAAGCCGTTTTCCAGGGCTGTAAGACCCCAGCTGTGGCTTTTCTGCCGCAAATTTGGGGGTGTCGTGCGGGTTTTTTTGGTGAGACGCGCCAGACTGTTCCTCCGGCGCCACAGTTGAGCCCTAGGGCCGCCGCAGATGCAAACGCTCCGTTAATGTTGTTGTCATCGTGAACCTGTCAGAATCGCGCTAAGGGCTGTCGTTCTGTCGTAGGATCTCTGGAGCTTTTGATGTTTTCGGTGTTCGTTCTCTCCGAGACCTCCCTCAAGAAGGCGGTTGTCGAGGATCTCACAGCGCTGCCGGAGAACGCAGTCTGGATCGACCTCGTCAACCCCTCGGCTGCCGAGGACAAGGCGGTCGAGCGGCTGGCGGGCATCGCCATCCCGACCCGGGAAGACATGCAGGAGATCGAGATCTCCAGTCGCCTCTATATGGAGAACGGCGCGCGCTACATGACCGCGACGCTGATGTGCCACTCCGATACCGACATGCCCCGGACCACCGCGGTGACCTTCATCCTCGGCGATCACCGCCTGGTGACGGTCCGCTACGACCTGCCCAAGCCCTTTGCGCTGGTCGAGGCCAAGCTCGCCCGCTCCTGCACGCCCTCGATCACCGGCGAGATGGTGCTGATGGAGCTCCTGGACGCCGTGATCGACCGCTGCGCCGACATTCTGGAGCGCTGCGGCGCCGAGATCGACCAGGTCTCCCACGAGATCTTCGAGCCGGAGAGCGAGCGCCACGGCCACGCCAAGCGATATTCCCAGATCCTGATCTCGATCGGCCGCAAGGGCGACTTGACCTCGAAGGTTCGCGAGAGCCTGGTGTCGATCGGCCGCGTCGTGACGTTCCTGTCCGCCGTGGTCGAGGGCGTGAAGTGGTCGAAGGACATGCGCGAGCAGCTCAAGACCATGCAGCGCGACGTCGCCTCGCTGACCGATCACGCCTCCTATCTCTCCAGCAAGATCACCTTCGTGCTCGACGCCATGCTCGGCGTCGTCAATCTCGAGCAGAACAACATCATCAAGCTGTTTTCGGTCATGGCCGTTGTCCTGATGCCGCCGACCCTGATCGCCTCGATCTACGGCATGAACTTCAAGGTGATGCCGGAACTCGAATGGGTGCACGGTTACCCGATGGCGCTGGTGATGATGCTGATCGCCGCCATCGTCCCCTACTGGATCTTCAAGTGGAAGAAGTGGCTGTAGGATCGTGCGCGAGCAAAGATACCTACCGAGACCTTACGCCGCTCGCATAGACACGATCAATCGTGTCGCAGAATCGATCGGGATTGCGGCGACGCGGTGACGCGTGTGTCATGCCGCAATTCCTCCGGTAAAATTTGAGCGGTGGGCTGAACGTTTGCGCGAAACTTGTCTGCGATAAGCAGGGCGTAGCCGCGAGGAACAGCCATGGTTGAGAAACACATAACGTCGCCCCGCAACGTCATCGATCTGGCGAACTACCGTCAGGTTCTGGCGAGCGGCAAGGCGCCGTCGATGTCGGCACGCATGTGCCGGCACTGTGGTGCTCCGCTGCTCGATGGTGAGAACGACGACGACTGCTCGACTGCATTCAGCACGGCCGCTCCGCGGCCGCGCGAGCGGTCACGTCGGATTCGACTCGATTGAGGAACGGAAGGTAAGGGCGATCCAGGTCTTGCGGCGGCGTTGTCTGGATCGCCTTGCTTCCCTGAGCGGCCATTTCCACTTCCGTCATTGCGAGGAGCCACCCGGTCCCGCCTCCGGCGGGCCGGATGACAGGCTCCGCGACGAAGCAATCCAGACTGTCTTTGCGGAGGCAGTCTGGATTGCTTCGCTTTCGCTCGCAATGACAGTGCCCGCCTACACGTGCTGGCCGCCGTTGATGTGGATCTCGGCGCCGTTGACGTAGGAGCTGGTGTCCGTGCACAGCACGTAGATGATCTTTGCCACTTCGTCGGGCGTGCCGAGGCGGTGCATCGGGATCTGCTGCTCGACGATCTTCTCGGTGCCCGGCGACAGGATCGAGGTGTCGATCTCGCCCGGGGCGATCGCGTTGACGCGGACGCCGATGCGGCCGAAGTCGGAGGCCATCTCGCGTGTCAGCGCTGCGAGCGCGGCCTTCGAGGTGGCGTAGGCCGCGCCTGCGAAGGGGTGCACGCGCGAGCCCGCGATCGATGTGACGTTCACGACCGACCCCTTGGCGGCCTTCAATTCCTCGATCAGCCCCCGCGCCATCATGATCGGCGCGAAAAAGTTGACATGGAAGACGTGGGTCCAGGTATCGAGGTCGGTGTCGACCGAGCCCAACCGCGAGCCGCCGGCGCCCTTCGGCGAGATCGCGGCGTTGTTGACCAGCGCATGCAGCGTGCCGCCCTCGAGCCGGTTGCGGATCTCCGAGATCGCGCGCGCGGTGTCCTTGGGATCGCCGAGGTCGACCTGGATGTGGTCCTCCGGCCCTGCGTCCCAGGGGCAGTCCTCCGGGAAAGGATGCCGCGAGCAGGTGATGACGCGCCAGCCCGCCGAGGAGAAACGGATCACGGTGGCGTGGCCGATGCCGCGGCTGGCTCCGGTCAGGAGCAGCGTACGGCGCGGCGCATTGGACGAATGCGGCATGGACA
Source organism: Bradyrhizobium sp. JHI2711 (assembly GCF_056156565.1). Lineage (NCBI taxonomy): Bacteria > Pseudomonadati > Pseudomonadota > Alphaproteobacteria > Hyphomicrobiales > Nitrobacteraceae > Bradyrhizobium > Bradyrhizobium sp. JHI2711. The sequence goes on along the minus strand of NZ_JBPZPT010000001.1, from coordinate 2,363,388 downwards.
TCTTTCAGGTCGGCCCAAAGCTTACGGATACATTCGCGTCTTGGACCACGGTTGGCCGGCCGCGTCACGGCGAAATTCAATGCGGTCGTGCAGGCGGAACGGGCGGTCGTGCCAGAACTCGATCCGCACCGGCGTGATGCGCCAGCCGCTCCAGCCCGGCGGCCGCGGCACTTCGCCGATGACGTATTTGGCCGCGACCTTGGCGATGGCCTGCTCGAACGCGAACCGGCTCTCCAGCTCTTGCGATTGCTTGCTCGCCCAGGCGCCGATCTGGGCCTGCTTCGGTCGCGTCGCGAAATAGGCGTCGGCCTCCGCGTCGGTCACCGGCGTCACGTTGCCGCGGATGCGCACCTGACGGCGCAACGACTTCCAGTGAAAAAGTAACGCTGCCTTAGGATTTGCGGCGAGTTCGCGGCCCTTCTGGCTGGCGATGTGGCTGTAGAAGACGAAACCCTCGGTATCGAAGCCCTTCATCAGCACCATGCGCACATCAGGCAGCCCGTCGGGATCGACCGTTGCGAGCGCCATGGCGTTCGGATCGTTCGGCTCGCTCTTGACCGCTTCGTTGAGCCAGGCCTCGAACAACGCAAATGGCTCGTCGGCAGCGGTGAAATCACCGGATGTTAAGGGTGTCTGGTGTTTCATCGAGGTCGTGTCGGTCATGTCCGGAGTCCGAGTTGCGTCCCGCGGCCCAAAACGCGTTGTTGTCCGCTACCGCCCTATATAGGGCATGGGGACGCGTTGGCCTATCGGCGATCCGGCCGTCCGGCTTCGTCATGACGATGATTCTGATCGGGCTTGGTGCCGGCGGCTGCAGCTTTTCCCGCAACGACGGCAGCGCCTATGCCAAGGCCGAGGACAGCGACCTCACCGGCTCGATCGCGCGGCCGGCGAAGGACGCTCCCCCGACCGAGACCGATCTCGCCTTCACCCGCAACGCCGCCTCTGACGTCCTCAGCAAGGGCGACAAGGATTCCAGCCAGCATTGGGAGAATCCGGAGACAGGGGCGCGCGGCTCGGTGACGCCCATCGCCCAGTCCTATGCCGCCGAGGACGGGCGCAAATGCCGCGACTTCCTGGCGAGCTACGTCAACGGCAATACCGAAAGCTGGCTCCAGGGCGCCGGCTGCCAAAGCGGTCGTGGCCGTTGGGAGATTCATACGCTAAAGCCGTGGCGGAGCTGAGCATGATCCGGAAACGTGGGAACCGGTTTTCCGATCAGACCATGCTCCAAAGATAGAGCTTCAGCTCGCGTTCCTAGTTGCAAAAATGCCACTCTCTTCCCACATCACCCGCAGGTGGGGCGGGGAGCCCTTTGAACAATTCGATTTCTTGAAGGAGACGTGACGAATGCGCGACCCCTATGAGGTCTTGGGGGTGCCGCGGAGCGCCAGCGCTGCCGCGATCAAAAGCGCCTATCGCAAGCTGGCCAAGAAGCACCATCCTGACAGCAACAAGGGTGATCCGAAGGCTGCCGAACGCTTCGCCGAGATCAACTCGGCCAACGAGATCCTCGGCGACGAGGACAAGCGCAAGCAGTTTGACCGGGGCGAGATCGACGCCGAGGGCAAGCCGCGCTTCCAGGGTTTTCCGGGCGGCGGCGGTCCTCGCGGCCGCGCGGGCCCAGGCGGGTTCGAAAGCTATACGTTCCGAAGCGGCGGTGCGGGCGGCCCGGGCGGCGGTGCGTTCGAGGACATCCTCAACAGCATGTTCGGCGGCGGGATGCGCGGCGCACGGCCCGGAGCCGGCGGCGGCGCCCAGTTCGAGTTCGACACTGGCGGCATCGGGCTCGATCTCGACGTCAACGTCGCCATGAGCGTCTCGCTGGAAGAGGCGGTCAAGGGCGGCGAGAAGCGTGTGCGGCTGCCGACTGGCAAGGAGCTCAACGTCAAGATTCCGGCCGGGGTCACCGAGGGCCAGCAAATCAGGCTGCGGGGGCAGGGAGAAAGTGCGCAGGGCCATCCGCCCGGCGATCTCCTGATCACCATCAACATTGCACCGCACCCGTTCTTCAAGGTCGAGGGCGCAGACCTCAGGATCGACCTGCCGGTCACGCTCTACGAGGCGGTGCTCGGCGGCAAGGTCCGCGTGCCGACCCTCGGCAATGCCGTGGAGCTCTCGGTCCCCAAGAACACGTCCAGCGGCCGGACCTTCCGCCTCAAGGGCAAGGGCCTGCCGAAAGCCGGCGGAACTGGGGATCTCTTCGTCATCATCAGGATTATGCTACCGGACGGGAACGACGCCGAGCTTGAAGCATTGATGGAGAAGTGGCGGGACCAACACCCCTACAATCCACGTAGCGGTGTCGGCTAAAGCATGTCCGGAAAAGTGTGGAGCGGTTTTCCGGAAAGATCATGCGCAAACAAAGAGCTAAAGCGCGAGCCATCGCGCTTTAGGGCGAGAGCGAACTGAAGGGGTTCTCCTAAAGGACCACGGCATCGTCCTGGAGATGATGCCCATCATACGCCTGAGGCGTGGTAGCGCTTCATGGTCTCGACGTGTCGGCTGTCCGGCGGGGCAGCCGATAAAAAGGTGCGGCCTCGAGAGGGGGACCAGCGCGGTACCAAAAACCCCAATCGAGGCCGCCCGCGTCGATCGGCGGATCGAACGCCACTCATAATCGCGTGAGCACCCGGTGCGATAATGAGACGTGTCGATGTCCTGATTCCAAATTTTCGATGACGGAATCTGGGCACTGGCCTTGCGCGGTTGTCTAGGTGCCGTTTTTCTCTGCTTGGTCGTAGACGGCCTGCGCCACCTTGGTCAGCCGCTCGCGATCGCTGCTGCCGCTGACGACGTAGCCGACGCCGCGCTCGGACCAGAACAACGCGCCGTCCTTGTCCGTCTTGGCGTAGCGCATTTGCGTTGCACCATTCTCGGTCTTGGCGCTGTAGATGGTGTACCGTTCGCCCGAAGCGCCCTCGTACATCAGGAACGACGCCGGACCGTTCGGTCCCGGCAGAAGCCGGCCGCCGACCAGCTTCAGCCCGCTCGCCTCCAGGTTCGGCGCGAACACGGTCCAGCCGCAGCGCCGGGTCAGCCAGGCCTGCAAGTGATCGCGCTCGTTGCCGCCGACCTCAACGGGGTGGCGGACCTCGACGACATAGAGGCGGTGGGCGTCGAGTGCGTCCGCCGTAAAGCTCCGGAAGGTCGAAGGCGCGTTGGCGGCGCCATGCGCCACCCAGCCGGCGGTGCCGCCGGCGACGAAGGCGACCAGCACGGCCGCGGCGGCGCCATAAAACCATTGCCGCGGGCGGCGCTCCAGCCTCTCGAGCTCGAGCCGTGCGGGCACCCGTTCATGGGCAATCGAATCGTAACGCGCGTGCAGCATCTCGGCCATGGTCCGCCAGGACTGCACCCGCTCGGCGTCCTCGGGGTGGGCGGCAAGAAAGGCCTCGACGTCGGCGCGTCGCTCGGCCGGCAACTCGCCGTCGACATAGGCGTGCAGTTCGTCCTCGGTTACTGGAATCTTGCGGTCGTTCATATCGGTCGTCTCTGGCTCTGCGGCCCAAAATGCCTTCTGCGAGTTAGCTTCGCGCAGCTCACTATCCGGCTGCGGGCGGAGATCGTTCGATGCATCGACCCGGCCATCATTTTACCCGCCTGAGCGCCGTACGCTCGCCCTCCAGTGAGGCTTTGACGTGGGCTCTTGCGCGCGCCAGGCGCGACATCACGGTGCCGATCGGCACGCCCTGGATGTCGGCAACCTCGCGGTAGCTCATGCCTTCCAGCATCACCAGCAGCAGCACCGAACGCTGCTCCTCGACGAGAGTAGCCAGTGCCTTCTCGATGTCGCGTCCTTCGGCCTCGGTCCCGCTGGCATCGGGGTTGTTATCCGTCAGCGGCATGAATTGCGGTCGCCTTGCCAGCGAGCGCCGCCGGTTCTTGTTGAGGTTGGTCAGGATCGTATAGAGCCAGCTCCTGACGTCGCCTCCGAGAAACAGCCGCTCCGAACGCAGCGCGCGTACCAACGTATCCTGGACCAGATCGTCGGCCGCATCCGCATCGCGTGTGAGCGCGCGGGCGTAGCGGCGCAACGCCGGGATCATGGCTTCCACACTCTGGCGAAACGCACTCATTGCGGTCCTGACATCCCTGGCGTTCGGCGCGCGCCTATAGCGATCATAACACCCAAGCGGAACGGCTATTCCGGCACTCGAAACAGCGTTAATGCTGCGGATTAGGGCTGTACCGCAGGGGAGGGCTGGTGTACCTCCAGACCTCAACGAGAGTTCGACGGGACGTGCAAAAATGGCGCAGAATTCGGGTCTGATGCAAGGAAAGCGCGGGGTCATCCTCGGCGTCGCCAACAACCGCTCGATCGCCTGGGGCATCGCCAAGGCATGCCACGCCGCGGGCGCCGAGCTCGCCTTCACCTATCAGGGCGATGCGCTGAAGAAGCGCGTCGAGCCGCTCGCCGCCGAGATCGGCGGCCTCGTGCTTGGCCATTGCGACGTCACCGATGCCGCGACCATCGATGCCGTCTTCGCTGTGCTGAAGGAGAAATGGGGCAAGATCGACTTCCTCGTGCATGCGATCGCCTATGGCGAGCAGCTCGACGGCCGCTACGTCGACACCACGCAGGAGAATTTTTCGAAGTCGATGCTGATCTCCTGCTATTCGTTCACGGCGGTGGCGCAGCGCGCCGAGAAGCTGATGACGGATGGCGGCTCGCTGATCACGCTCTCCTATTACGGCGCCGAGAAGTGGATGCCGCACTACAACGTCATGGGCGTGGCCAAGGCGGCGCTGGAAGCCAGCGTGCGCTATCTCGCCGCCGATCTCGGCGAGAAGAACATTCGCGTCAACGCGATCTCGGCAGGTCCCATCAAGACGCTGGCGGCGTCCGGCATCGGCGACTTCCGCTATATCCTGAAGTGGAACGAGACCAATGCGCCGATGCGGCGCAACGTGTCCACCGAAGACGTCGGCGGCAGCGCGCTGTATTTCCTCTCCGACCTCTCGCGCGGCGTCACCGGCGAGGTGCACCACGTCGATTCCGGCTATCACGTGCTCGGCATGAAGCGGCCGGATGCGCCTGACATCTCGCTGAGTGGCAAGGACTAGCTTTCAGCCGACATGCCGGTGCCCACGATCTACTTCCTTCGCCACGGCGAGACCGAGTGGAACGCGCTCGGCCGGCTCCAGGGCACCAGGGACGTCCCGCTGAACGCGCGCGGCCGGGGTCAGGCGGTGCACGCTGCCGAAGTTCTGGCCGATCTGTTCAAGCGCGACGGCAAGGATAAGGCGGCGCTGCCCTATGTGTCGAGCCCGCTCGGACGGGCGCGCCAGACTATGGAGCTCGCGCGCGGCAAGCTGGATCTGCCGCCTGCCGACTATTCGCTCGACGACCGCCTGCGCGAGATCGGCTACGGCGTCTGGGAGGGGCTGACACTGGCGCAAAGCGAGGCCTCGGATCCGGATGTCTATGCAAGGCGCCTCGCCGACAAATGGACGGTCGCGCCCGCAGATGGGGAGACCTATGCGGCGGTGCAGCTGCGCATGCTCGACTGGTACGAGTCGCTTCTGGTCGATACCGTCGCAGTGGCCCATGGCGGGACCTGCCGCGCCCTGATGGTGGCCTTGGGCCTCGAGACGCCCGCCAGCGCCGCCGAGCTCTATATCGAGCAGGGCGCCGTCTACGTGTTCCGCGACGGGCGGTTGGAGAAGTTTAGTTAGCCCGGAGCGCTGCCTCGCCCCCGCCGTCATGCCCGGGCTTGTCCCGGGCATCCACGGACTTTCGTGCTCGCAGCCACCAAGAACGTGGATGGCCGGGACAAGCCCGGCCATGACGGCTTCGCCGATATTTGACCCCTATTTCAGGGCGAGTTAAGTCAGCATTGACTTACGAACCCGCGAGCAGCGATGTCCTTCAACACTTTCGGCCACATGTTCCGCGTCACAACCTTCGGCGAGAGCCATGGGGTGGCGATCGGCTGCGTGGTTGACGGCTGCCCGCCGATGATCCCGCTCACCGAGGCCGACATCCAGCGCGATCTCGACCGGCGCCGTCCGGGCCAGTCGCGCTTCACCACCCAGCGCCAGGAGCCGGACCAGGTGAAGATCCTGTCCGGCGTGATGGCCCATCCCGAGACCGGCGCTCAGGTGACGACGGGCACGCCAATCGGCCTTCTGATCGAGAACACCGACCAGCGCTCGAAGGATTATTCCGAGATCAAGGACAAGTTTCGCCCCGGTCATGCCGACTTCACCTATGAGGCGAAGTACGGCCTGCGCGACTATCGCGGCGGCGGGCGCTCCTCGGCGCGCGAGACCGCGATGCGCGTTGCCGCCGGCGCCATCGCCCGGAAAGTGCTCCCCGATATCAAGGTGCGAGGCGCCCTGGTGCAGATCGGCCCGCACAAGATCGATCGCGACAAGTGGGACTGGGACGAGGTCGCCAAGAATCCGTTCTTCTGTCCCGACAAGGACAAGGCCGCGTTCTTCGAGACCTATCTCGACGGCATCCGCAAAAGCGGCTCCTCGATCGGTGCCGTGATCGAGGTCGTCGCCGAGGGCGTGCCGGCAGGTCTCGGCGCGCCGATCTACGCCAAGCTCGATTCCGATCTGGCGGGTGCGATGATGACCATCAACGCGGTGAAGGGCGTCGAGATCGGCGCCGGTTTTGGTGCGGCGGAACTGACGGGCGAACAGAACGCCGACGAGATGCGCTCCGGCAATGACGGCACGCGCTTCCTCTCCAACCACGCCGGCGGCGTGCTGGGCGGTATCTCCACCGGGCAGCCCGTGGTGGTACGTTTCGCGGTGAAGCCGACCTCGTCGATCCTGCAGCCGCGTCTCACCGTCGATCGGCAAGGCACCGAGACCGAGATCTTCACCAAGGGCCGCCACGATCCCTGCGTCGGCATCCGTGCCGTCCCCGTCGGCGAGGCCATGATGGCCTGCGTGCTGGCCGATCACTTCCTGCGCGATCGCGGACAAGTCGGGCGTTGAACTCGCGGTACTAGTCCACCGTGCGGCTTGACGGCCCCGCAACTTCGTCCGCAAATGCGGCCATGAACAGCTCCGAGCTTCAGCGCATCACCAACTGGCTGATCGACGGCACTTGGGCGGCTCAGGAGTCGGCCGTAGGGATTGCCGATTTCTGCGAACGTCTGGTCGCGGCCGGCCTGCCGCTGTGGCGGTTCGGCATCTTCATCCGCACGCTGCATCCCGAAGTCTTCGGCCGCAACTTCATCTGGCGGCAGGGCGAGGGAGTAGAAATCGGTGCCGTCGATTTCGAGATCCTGGACACGCCCCAATTCGCCCACAGCCCGCTTCGCGTGGTTTTCGAGCAGGGCATCGAGGTCAGGGGCCGCGCAGGCGACCCCGACAGCAAGCGATTTCCGTTCCTCGAGGACATGCACGCCGAAGGCGCGACCGATTATATCGCGGTGCCGGTGCCTTTTCTCGACGGCTCCATTCACGCGACGAGCTGGATCACGCGGCAGCCCGGCGGCTTCAGCGACGACGACATCGCAGCCATCCGAGCTCTCATAGCGCCTCTCGCACGCATCAGCGAGATCATCACTATGCGCCGCACCGCCGAGATGCTGCTCGACACCTATGTCGGTAATCGCGCCGGCGCGCGCATCCTCGGCGGCCAGATCCGCCGCGGTCACAACGACACCATGCAGGCGGCGATCTGGCTGTCGGACCTGCGCGGCTTCACCGCGCTGTCGGACCGGCTGCCGCCCGAGACGGTTGTCCAGATCCTCAATCATTATTTCGACTGCCAAGTCACGGCGATCCGAGACCATGGCGGCGAGGTGCTGAAGTTCATGGGCGACGGCCTGCTCGCCGTGTTCCCGATCGACGAATATGTCGGCGATGCCGCTCATGTCTGCGCGCAGGTGCTGGAGGCGGCGCGCGACTCGCGCGCCAGCGTCGAGGCGCTCGCCTTTCCGGTGGGCGAGGCCGTCGAGCGCTTCCGCTTCGGCGTCGCGCTGCATGTCGGAAACATCCTTTACGGCAATATCGGCGGCGGCAACCGTCTCGACTTTACCTGCATCGGCCCGGCGGTCAATCTCGCGGCAAGGCTGGAGAAGATCACGGGGCGCCTGGGGCGGACCGTCGTCGCCTCGGAAGGTTTTGCCAATGTCTGCCGCCATGATTGGCACCAGCTCGGCGAGTTTCCGATCGCAGGATTTTCCAAGGCGCAGCGCGTCTACGGGCTGGCGGAGGAGACGACGGTGGTGATGGCGTGATGTGCACTGAGCTGAAGGACATTCATCGTCGCAGGATGAAGCCTATTCCTCCGGCTCCGTCGTGAACAATAGCGGATAGCCCTTGGCGCGGCCGGCGTCGGTGGCTCGCGTTGCCTTGGTTTCGGCGACGTCCTTGGTGAATACGGCCACCACGCAGGCGCCCAGCTTGTGCGCGGTGATCATCACCTTGTAGGCCTGATCCTCGGTCATGCGGAATTCGGCCTTCAGCACCATGGTGACGAATTCACGCGGCGTGTAGTCGTCGTTGATCAGGATGACCTTGTGGAGCTTCGGCCGCTCGACCTTGGTCCTGGTCCTGGTTTTCGGTTTGGTGACGGTGTCGTTCATCGTGTCCCGAAACGCCCTGGCTCGAATGAGCCACCAGCCAACACATCATACCGCAGAAGCGGGGAGCGCTCCAAGATATGCGGCCGCTCGCCACTATGCCGTCGCGGCTGGGCAGGAATGCACGACTTGCGCCTGCGCGAGTTACGGAAGTGCGCGAACGAGCTGTAATGCGGCGATCAGAGCGCCCACCGACAGCACGACCGACGCAATCATGTAGGCGGCAGATGCCCATGTCTGGCCGCGCTCGATCAGATACCAGGCATCCAGCGAGAACGTCGAGAACGTCGTGTACCCGCCACAAATTCCGACCGTCAGAAACATCCGCGCGGCCTGCGGCAGGTTCCATTTGGTCGCGAACAGCGCGGTGAAAATGCCGATCAGGAACGATCCGGTGACGTTGACGATCAGCGTGCCCCACGGAAAATCCGTACCGAACGCGCGGCCCGACCCGATCGCAACGAGATAGCGTATGACCGCGCCGAGCGCTCCGCCGCCGGCAACGGCGAGGATGTATTGAATGTTCAATGTCTCGTTCCCCACTTCGCCATTTGCTTCACTTGCCCTCGGTGGCCAGACCTTTGCCGACGGCGAGCAGCCCCACCAGCGAAACCAGCGCGAATCCAAGCCCGGCAAGAAACGTTCCCGCCGGTCCATAGGCGTCCCACAGCGCACCTGCGATCACGCTCGCGGCCAGCAAGGCAAGGCCGGTGAACAGGTTGAAATAGCCGAAGGCGGTGCCGCGCAGGCTTGGCGGGGCGGCATCCGCGACCATGGCCGAGAGCAGGCCCTGCGTCAGTCCCATATGAAGTCCCCACAGCACGACGCCGAGCGCGAGGCCCGCAAGGCTCGGGAGCAGCGCCAGCACGAGGTCGGCCGCGGCGAGGAAGACCAGGCCGAGCGCGAGAAGGCCGGTCCGGTTGATCCGGTCCGACAGCACGCCGGCCGGATAGGCCGACAGCGCGTACGCGACGTTCATCAGCACCAGCACCGCCGGCACCCACATCACGTCAAGTCCGATGTTCTGTGCGCGCAGGATCAGGAAGGCCTCGCTGAAACGCGCCAGCGTGAAGACGATACCGACTGCGACGACGCGCCAGTACACCGCGCCGAGCTGGCGCATCGCGGCCAGATTGAGCGGATTCCTGGCGCGCTCGCGCCTCGGATCGGGCTCCGGCTCCTTCACCGCGAACGCGATCAGCCCGAAGGACAGGAAGGCCGGCAGCACCGCGACCCAGAACACGAGGGTAAAATTGTCGGCCGTCCACCACATCAGGCCGATGGCCACGAGCGGCCCGACGAAGGCGCCGATCGTGTCGAGCGATTGCCGCAGGCCGAAACTCGCGCCGCGCAGGCCGACCGGGGCGATATCGGCGATCAGCGCATCGCGCGGCGCGCCGCGAATGCCCTTGCCGACGCGATCGATGAAGCGCGCCGCCACCAGCCATCCGACGCTGGGCGCGAGCGGGAACAGCGGCTTGGTGAAGGCGGCCAGCCCATAGCCGAGCGCGGCGAGCAGCTTGCGGCGGCCGAGCCAGTCCGACAGCGCACCGGAGAAGATCTTGGTGATCGAGGCGGTCGCCTCGGCAATGCCCTCGATGAAGCCGACGGTGAGGGTGGAGGCGCCGAGCACGGTGACGAGATAGACCGGCAGCAGCGCGTGGATCATCTCGGAGGAGATGTCCATGAACATCGAGACAAAGCCGAGCACCCAGATCCCTCTGGGCAGCGTGGTACGTACGGCATTCGGTGTCGTCACGTCTTCGTCGTCCCCTCGCATTCGCCTGCCGGCCGCCAGCAGGCAACAAAAAACCCGCCATCGGCGGGTACGTCCATGCTCCCGCCAAAGGCAGAGGCCCAAGATTGCCTCTCCTCGAGCAGGAGTCATCAGCCCATGAGGTCATCGATCGCCGGGCGGTTGTCGGGGGACTCCATCCCCATCTGCGACCAACCTAGCATGGAAATCGTGCCGGACAAGTGGGCGGGGTCGCGTGCCTCCGCCGGCAGCTGGATTCCGGGCCCCCGCTTCGCGAGTCCCGGAACGACGGCTCTTGAGATCGCCCCTGTTCCCGACGCGGCAACATGGCGGCAGACTTGCGTAACGTGTGAATTCCTAACTCGAATGTGAAGCACAAGCGATCTTCGGCCTTTGCGGCAAGCCGATTGCATGTCACCATCGCGTCATACGACGGGAGACTGCGATGCGTTTGCTGTTCTCGATCGGGGCTGTGCTGGTGGCCGGCATGTTCGCCGGAGGGGACGTCGCGGGCATCGCGGCACCAGGACCCAAATTCGAATCGCCCAGAACTCAACCGCAGCGGCTTGCGGCCGACAAGGACGCGCAGAGCGTCGATGTCGAGCTGATCCTCGCGGTCGACGTGTCCTACTCGATGGACATGGACGAGCTCGCGATCCAGCGCGAGGGCTATGCACAGGCGATCCAGTCGAAGGAGTTCCTGCAGGCGCTGAAGCTCGGCCCGAACGGCCGCATCGCAGTGACCTATTTCGAGTGGGCCGCCTCCAGCGACCAGAAGATCATCATTCCCTGGCGGCTGATCGATGGTCCGGAGACGGCGGACGCGGTTGCCGCCGAGATCATGAAGACGCCGATCCGGCGCGCTTCGCGCACCTCGATTTCAGGCGCGATCAACTTCGCGATGCCGCTGTTCGACGAGGATCCCTATCGCGGCCTGCGCCGCGTCATCGACATTTCCGGCGACGGTCCGAACAACAATGGCGGCCCGGTCACGATGGCGCGTGACGCCGCGCTGGAGAAAGGCATCGTCATCAACGGCCTGCCGATCATGGTCAAGGAGCCGTCCTATTCGACCATGGATATCGACAATCTCGATCTTTATTACGAGGACTGCGTCATCGGAGGGCCGGGGTCCTTCGTCATCACGATCAAGGAGCGCGACAAGTTCAAGGAAGCGATCCGCACCAAGCTGCTGATGGAAATCGCCGGCCGCACCCCGGAGCGGCCCGTGATGCCGGTTGCCGACAAGGAGCCGCGCGTCAATTGCCTCATCGGCGAGAAGATCTGGTCCGATCGCTGGGGGCGGTGAGGGGGCGGTTTTTTCCGGTGGCATCACGCCAGTTCCGGCTGAGATCTTTTGCCCGCCCGGCCGACGCGCGCGCTTAACGGCTCGTTAACGGGTGCGTGGCCCTAATCGCATCGTTACTGTTCGTTCCCGCCGGCATCCTGACCTGCCCAAGCCAGCGAAAGCGGGTTTGTGAGGCCCGTCCGAGCAATCCAATGGCCATCGTCACATCGAGCACCAGCCAGATTTCGCCCGCCAACGAGCGGCTGTATCGCCAGAGCGCTCTGCTCGGTGACTGGAAGGGCAATTGGGTGGGCAACAACCAGCCCGTCGGTTTCAAGGTCGTCAACATCCGCGGGGCCCGGGCGCAAGTCGAGTACACCCACAACGGACGCACCGAGCGCGGCTTTGGCGAGGTTCAGGGCACGCTCATCACCTTCGGCGGCGTCACGGTCGGCACCAAGGACGGCAAGAACATGGTGATGCTGTTCTCGTTCGGGGGCGTCGGCAAGCAGACTGCAAATCTGCAAAAGCAGGACCCGCCCGCGTCCGACAGCCGCCTGATGGGAAGCTGGGGCGGCTATTCCAGCGAGAACGGCAAGAGCGCGAGCTTCAAGGTGCTGTCCGTCAATGGCAAGGAGGCCGAGGTCAGCGTCACCACCGACGGCGTCACCCGCAAGGGCACCGGCTTCGTCTACAAGAACGTCATCATGTTCGGACAGACGCAGATCGCAAGCGACGACGGGCAGAACGGCAAGATCATCTACCAGGTCGGCACCAAATCCTTCATGGTGCCGGTGACGAAATATCCGCCGGCGGATTCGTCGTCTTCGGTCGACAAGACCGCATAACCCTTTACGGCGCTGTTCCGCCGGGGTGAGCCAGCGCCTTCAATTCTCGGTCGACCTGCCGCAGCATTGCGCAGGCCTGCGCGAAACCGCCATGAGCGACAAGTCGCCAGATTTCGTCGGCCTGCTCCACCAGGTGTGGAATCGTCAGCGGCGGGCCGGCTGCCTCCTGCAGCGCCCCCTTCTCGTTGATCAGATAGCGCTCGTTCAGTGCGAACAGTACCTGCGCGACGCAGGCGAGCGATCTGTAGAGGCAGCCCGCGACATGGGTCCGCTCGTTGCGTGCGGCCGCGAGCTCGGCATTTTCGATACTGAACAGGACTTCCCATTGGAAGCGCCGGATCAGGGCGCTGCGCAGTGGCTCCGGATAGGGAAGCGCGATCGACTTGAGCCGGGCAATCAGGCCGGTCGGATCGTGCAGCGGCTGACAATATGCGATCTCGCCCATCCAGATCGCCGAGCAGAAGCCATGCGGATGGCCGGGCTGGTAGTCCATGGTGACCGCGCCGGCGCCGCAGGATTCCATGACGGCCTCGACCGCGTCGGCGTCGCGGTAGAGCAGGTCGACCTTGCGGCCTTCCACCGAAAGCCAGGCGCCACCGACGATCCTGGGCCCCCATTCTCCGACGGGCGTCACCGTCGTGGCGGCGGGATCGTCCGCGATCGTCTTCGCGGCGGCCAGCAACCGTCCGGTGTCCAGCGCTGACTTGAAATAGAGTCCGATATCGTAGTCCGAGGCCGCGTGCGCGCGGCCCCGCGCGCGAGAGCCGCCGAGCACAACAGCTTGAACGCCAGGTACATCGGCAACAACGGATGCTAGGCGGGTGAGCAGCGGATCGTCCGGCATCAGGTGCGGTTCCCCGAAAGACTTGCGGCCGCGAGGGCCGGCGCGGTCGCTCCGCTGGCATTGAGGATGGTCGAGGAGTATAGTTTTGCAGTGTTTCAGACGGTAGCCAGAATGTTCGACCTTGCACGCTCATGCGCTCTTGCAGCTCTCGCCGTGTTCTGCCTCGACGGAGCGCCGGTTCACGCGCAAGTGGCGCCGCTGCGATATTGGATTCCCGGGGGGCCTTTCGGCCTTGGCGGCGCTGCCGGCCTGAGCTCCGACAGCTATGGCAACTTTGCGGGCTTCAACGCCGGAGAGGCCGATTGGCGTACGAGCTCTGCGAACGGCTTCTTCATCGGTCGCGAACGCGGCAATCTCGGATTGAGCGGCTTCAACCAGGCGGGCTCGCTCGGCAATTTCAGCGCGCTTTCTTATGACAGCACGCAATTCGGCTATCAGATGAAGACCGGCGGCGGCATGCCCGTCACCTTTTTCGCCGGCTTCGACACGCTGAAATACGGCAACGGCATCGGCAGCTCGCTGGCGCCGCTCACCTCCACCGCCGCGCCCGGCTATGGCGGGTTTGCGGGTGTCGAATTCAAGCCGACCTCAAATCTCAGCCTGTCGTTCGGCGTCGGCTACACCCAGCAGGATTCGGGCCGCATGGACAGCGATATCAGATCGAACATGCTGCCCGGCGAATCGCCGGCGCTGAGCGGCCTGCGACGCTAAGATCGCATCACCAGCTCCGGTGGACGCCGCAGCGATTTCGGCAGGCTTGGGCCGGTGCCGAAGCGCATCACGATGTCGGGGCGTCGTTCGCCGAGGCCGAGCCGGGTCGCGAATTGCTGCCTCAGTGCTGCGACCTCGACCGGCTGGTTGACGAAGGAATATTTCAGTCCCAGTGCGGTCGCCTGCAAGCCGAAGCGCTGGCAGGCGCGGCCGACCGCGATCCAGTGCGAGGTGTCGCTGCGATCGGCAGCAAGCACGACGACACCGGCCGAGCTGTCGAGCTGCTCGCGGTATTTCTTGTTTTCTCCGCTTTCGGTGAAGAACAGCTTCAGAAGCGGCCGGGCTATCCAGGACGGCAGCGCAGGATTTCCCGATGCGGGCGCGAACAACCCGTCCATGGTCGCGACCGCCTCTGCCTCGTTGAAGCGGATCCAGTCGACGAGCTCGCGCATGAAGGCCTTGTCGCGCATCTGCGCCGAATTGCCTTCGAGCACATAGTCGGCGACCTCAGCCATTCCGGCACGCTCGGTGATCAGGATCGCAGCGACGCCGGGTTGCCGGCAGGCGTTCTCGAGCTGGCGCAGGATCTCGGGCGCGGCAGGCTTGCCGGCGAAGGCCGCGCGGGTGCATTGCCTGACGGGAATTGCATCGGCCAGGGCCGATGCGGCAGGAGCGGCCTCGTCGAGCGTGATCACGATGCGATCGCCGTCGACGACCGGATCGGCGCGCCAGCCCAGCGTGGCCGCGGCGAGGATGAGGTTTTCGGCGGCACAGCCGAGACTGACGAAGAGATGATGATCGCCGGGATCGACGGCCGGACAGCGCCGCGCGACGTCAGGCGCAATCGTGATGACATTGCCGCGGACGGCGAAGATCCACGGCTGGGTGTTGTGGCTGTTGGCCGCAAGCGTCGCAAACCGGACGAGCTCGCGATCCCTGGGCGCTGCTCGCAGCGGAGCCCGTGACGCGTTGATGGCCTCGTCATAGGTCATCGCCGCCAGCGCGGCGGAAGGGCTGCCGATCGCTGCCGCAGAAAGCCCGAGCGCGGTCGTGATGAATTGTCGCCGGTTGGCCACGGACTTCCGCTCCACACCCCATGATGAGGCATTCTTAGCGCCAGGCGGCGCCGAGAAGATTGACCGGAATCAAGGTCGGCAGGATCACGATACGCCGGCGACCAGCGGACGCTGCAGGTGCCGGGCCATCAGGTCGGCGGCTTCGCTGTAGCGCCGCGCTTCCAGAACGTCGAGCAGGCGCAGATGCTCGCGCACGTGCCGCCTCATGCCGTCACGATCGGCGAAGCTGCGATAGGCGAACAGGCGCCTGATCGAGTTCACGCGCTTGAGCGCTTCGAGGAAGAATGGATTGCCTGTTCCGCGGATGATCTCCTCGTGGAATTCGCAGCCGGAGTGAAAGATCTCGCCAATCGTCATCTTCTCGATTTCGCCGTCGAAGACCCGCTGTTGGCGCTCGCGCAGGCGTGTGATCACCTCCTGGGGCAGCGCAAAGCCGGGCTGTGCGATCGCCGCCGGCTCGATCACTGCGCGAAACGCCTTGGCCTGCGCCTGCGCTTCGGGGCTCGAGACCGTCTCCGCGAAACGCCAGCCATAGCCGGGCAGGCGTGCGATCCAGCCCTCGGCGGCGATACGGTCCAGCAGCCGCTGCAACTCCGCGCGGCTCAGATCATAGCGGCGCAAGAGCTCCGCCTCCGTGACGTCGGCTGGGAGTCGGCTCGCGAGCACGTCCCCTGCGATGGCCGTATAAACCTGCTCGCCGCGCCTGACGGCCGCGAGCGCCGGTTGGGCGGCGCCGCTGGTCGGATTCTTCGCCAGCACGAAGCCGCGATGCGGCTCGCCGCGCGCCAGCCCCGCCGCTTCCAGGGCCTTCAGGCCGAGCCGGATCGGCGCGCGTGAAAGATCCAGCGCATCCGCAAGCCTTTGTTCGACCAAGCGGTCTCCGGCCTTCATGCCTTCGCGGCGGGCTAGCGCCATGATCAGGCCGGCGAGCTGCTCGGCCCGCTCGGAACCGTTCTTGTCGCTGCGCGGTCGGGAACTGTCGGTGGCGCTCATTGCAGTGCACGCAAGTTTTAGGGCTTGACAGACTGTCTCATGGATTGTTCTTTTATGCAACAATATACAATCGTCCCCAGGGAGACCCACATGGCCCGCGAGCCCGATGTCCACATTTGCGAGGTCGCGCCCCGCGATGGTCTTCAGAACCTGGACATCTTCGTTCCGACCGAGGCCAAATGCGCGTTGATCGACATGATCGCCGCCGCGGGCATACGCGAGATCGATGCCGGGTCGTTCGTCCCGCCGAAGGTCGTGCCGCAATTCGCCGACGTTGATGCGGTGATGGCGCATGCGCTCATGCACAAATCCACTATCATCGGCGCGCTGGTGCCGAACCCGAAGGGCGCCGAGCGCGCCATCGGCGCGGGCGTCGACGCCGTCTATTTCGTCATCTCGGCCAGCGAGACGCACAACCGCGCAAACGTGCGCCGCTCGGTCGACGAGCAGGTCGAGGGGTTTCGCGCAGTCCGCGCTGCGATCGACGCCCGGCCGTTGGGGCAGCGGCCGCGATTGATGGGGGCGATCTCCACCTCCTTCGGCTGCTCGCTGGAAGGGGAGGTGAGCGAAGCGGCGGTGTGCCGGGTTGCGCGCGCTTTTGCCGAAGCGCGTGCCGACGAGATCGGGCTTGCCGATACCGTCGGTTATGCGACGCCGAAATCGATCCGGCAGATCGTCGGGGCGGTGCAGCGCGAGCTCGGGTCGCAAATGACGCTGCGGCTGCATCTGCACGATACGCTCGGCGCCGGCCTGGCCAATGCCGTCGCCGGCCTTGAAGCGGGCATCCGCCGTTTCGATGCCGCCGTATCCGGCCTCGGCGGATGTCCCTTCGCTCCGGGCGCACGCGGTAACATCGTCACCGAGGATCTGGTGTTCATGCTGGAGCGCATGGGGCTCTCCACCGGCATCGACCTCGACCGCCTGATGCAGACCCGCGAGATTCTCGCCCGCCACATCCCCGCAGACCATCTGACCGGGCATCTGCACGAGGCCGGAATTCCCAAGCTCCTGCGGAGCGCGGCATGACCATGGCTGTGCGTGAGACGGGATCTGAGCTTCGTCCGTTGGCGGGCCTTCGGGTCATCGAGTTCAGCCAGATGGTGATGGGGCCGAGCTGCGGCTTGATCCTGGCCGATCTCGGTGCCGACGTGATCAAGGTCGAGCCGCCCAAGGGTGACCGTACCCGCGCCTTCAAGGGACCTGCCGCCGGCTTCTTTGCGACCTACAGCCGCAACAAGCGCAGCATCGCTCTGGACACGTCGACAGCGCAGGGCCAGCACATCGCACGCAGACTGCTCGAGCACAGCGACGTGCTGATCGAGAACTTCCGGCCGGGCCTGTTGAAGCGGATTGGTCTCGACTACGAGAGCGTCGCGGCTTTCGCGCCGCGCCTGATCTATTGCTCGCTCAAGGGCTATCTGCCTGGTCCTTACGAGAACCGCCTGGCGCTCGACGAAGTCGTGCAGATGATGGGCGGCCTCGCCTACATGACCGGTTTGCCCGACAGGCCGATGCGCGCCGGCGCCTCGGTCAATGACGTCATGGGCGGCATGTTCGGTGTGATCGCGATCCAGGCCGCGCTCGCCGAGCGGCAGCGTACCGGCCGGGGCCGCTACATCCAGAGTGCGCTGTATGAGAACAACGTGTTCCTGATGGCCCAGGCGATGATGTGCGAGGTGGTCAGCGGGCAGCCATCGATCCCCTATTCGATCAAGGACAGCCCGTGGCCCGTCTACGACCTCTTCGACACCAGGGATGGCTCAAAACTGTTCGTCACCATCGTCGGTGAAGAGCAATGGGAAGCGTTCTGTCGCGCCTTCGATCGCGAAGCCTGGCTCTCCGATCCACGCTTTGCGACCAGCAATGGCCGGGTCGATCATCGCGGCTGGTTGATCCCGGAAATCGCGAATATCTTCAAGCAATGGGACAAGGCCGATCTCGCCGCGCGGCTCGAGCAGCTCGATCTGCCCTACGCACCGGTGAACAAGCCCGGCGATCTCTTCGATGATCCGCATCTCAACCAATCCGGCGGCCTGACCGACATCCGTTTGCCTGACGGTAATGAGGTCAAGACACCGCTGTTGCCGATTGCCATGGACGGAAAGCGGCTGTCCAACCGCTACGATCCACCCGGTATCGGCGAGCACAGCGGCGAGATCCTGCGCGAGATCGGGATGTCGCCGGATGAGATCGAACAGCTGCGACAAGCAGGGACAATCAAGGTCCCGCCGTCCTGACGGACCGCGCGATTGAACAAGAACCAAGGGAGGAGGATCACATGAGCATTTCGAGACGCCAGGCGCTGTTCGCGGGGTCTGCATGGGCCGGCGCGTCACTGCTGCCGGGGCCATTGCGTGCGGAGGCCAAGCAGGTCTCGCTCGCTTTCGGGCCGGTGTCGCCGGTTTACGCCGTCGGCATGATCGCGGAGCTGAAGGGATACTTCAAGGACGAAGGGCTCGACTCCAAGCTCGTTACCGGCAATGCCGGTACGTTCGGCCGGCAGACATTGGCGGCGGGGCAGGCGCTGTTCGCGCACGGCGATGCCAGCCATCCGCTCCAGCTCGGTGCGCGCGGCAAGCCCTGCAGGATGCTGCTCGCGACCGAGATGGTATGCTCCTACGCCAACATCGTGGTCCGGCAGGACCTCTACGAGAGCGGCATCAATTCGATCGAGAAGCTCGCGGATTACAAGCGCCCCGACGGCGCCAAGCCGATCGTTGCCGCGACCGCCATCGGGTCAGGCACCTGGGTGTACGGCACCTATGTGTTCGAAGCGCGTGGGCTCGGCAACAAGGTGAACTGGGTTGCGGGCGGCGGGCCCAACACGATGTTCCCATCGCTGCAGACCAAGCAGTTCGACGCCATCGTGGCGCCGCCGAGCTGGATCGTCGAGGTCGAGAAGAAGGGTTTTGGCCGGACGATCTACGACACGTCGAAGCCTGGCGTGTTCGAGAAGGATTTCGGCGGGACGTTGCCCGTGCTGGTGATCTACACGCTCCAGGACACGGTCCAGCAGGACAAGGCGATGGTGCAGGCCTACGTCAACGCGATCTACCGGGCGATGGCTTTTGTGAAGGCGGCGCCGCTCGCGGAGGTGCAGGCGCTGGTCACGCCGAAGTACTTTTCAGGGATAGATCCCGATGCCGTCAGCGCCGAGCTCGGCTTCGACAAGTCGACCTGGGCCTATGACGGCGTCATCGACAAGGCGTCGTTCGAGCGCGGCGCCAAGCCCTGGTACCGCAAGGGCACGGACATTCCCGAGACCAGGTACGAGGATGCGGTCGACATGAGCTTCCTTCAGGCGGCCAGGGCGAAATACAAATGATCGCCGCGCCAAGCCAGAGCCTCGCGCTCGCGCGCGACGAGGATCGCGCAGCGGCTGCGCGCACGCGCATCGCCGTACAGGGTCTTGCCAAGCGCTTCAACGCGTCCGGACGCGAGTTCGTGGCGGTGGATGACGTTTCCTTCGAGGTCAAGCAGGGCGAGTTCGTCGCGCTGCTCGGTCCATCCGGCTGCGGCAAAAGCACCATTCTCAATATGGTCGCGGGGCTGTTGCCGCGCTCCGGCGGACGCATCCTGATCGACCAGGACACGGTCGAGACCGGCGAGGTCAACCCCAGGGTCGGCTATGTCTTCCAGCGCGATACGCTGTTTCCGTGGCGGACCGTGGAGCAGAACATCGGCTATGGGCTGGAGATCGCGGGAGTGCCAAAGAGCGAGCGCGCCGCGCGCGTTGCCACCGCCATCGAGAAGGCCGGCCTTGCAGGCTTTGCGCAGAGCTTCCCGCGCATGCTGTCCGGCGGCATGCGCCAGCGTGTCGCCTTAATGCGCACGCTGATCCTGGAGCCCGAGATCCTGCTGATGGACGAGCCGTTCGGCGCGCTCGACACCCACACCAAGCTCGAGATGCACAAGACGCTGCTGGAGATCTGGGAACGCGAGCGGCAGACCGTTCTGTTCGTGACTCACGATCTCGGCGAAGCCTTGACGCTGGCGAGCCGCATCATTCTGCTCTCGGCGCGCCCCGGGCGTCTCAAGGAAGACTTCGACGTCGCCATTCCGCGGCCGCGCGATCCCGTGGCCGTGCGCGAGACGGCCGAGTTCGCCCGGCTCTATTCCCACATCTGGCATTCCCTCGGCGAAGAATTCCGCCGCACCAGGGCCGACTGATCATGTCCAACAGCCGCACCGTCATCCTGTTCTGGCAATTGGCCATTCTCGCAGTGGTTCTCGTCGTCTGGCAATGGGGCTTCGAATGGAGCAAGACGCTGCTGCCGAAGGCCTACGTGCCGAAAATCCTCGATCCCTATTTCGTCGCCAAGCCGTCGCTGATCTGGCAGAGTTTCCTGCGGCTTGGCTGCTTCGCAGACGCGACCGGCTTTACCGCCTGCATCAAGGGCAGCGACAACAATCTATGGCTTGCCACACTCGTCACGTTGAAGAACACCTGGTGGGGCTTTCTATTCGGCTCGGCGAGCGGGATCGCGGCCGGCCTGGTGCTCGGCCGTTCCGATTTCCTCTCTCGCGTGTTCAGCCCCTACATCGTGGCGTTCAACTCCATACCGCGCATTGCGTTGGTCCCGCTCGTCATCCTGATTTTCGGCCTCGGTGACCTCTCCAAGATCGCAACCGCCTGGCTCGTCGTGTTCTTCGTGGTGTTCTTCAACACCTTCGAGGGAACGCGTGCGGTCGACCGTGACCAGATCGCTGCCGCCCGCCTGCTCGGCGCCAGCGAATTCACGGTGCTGCGCACGGTCGTGATCCCATCCGCGCTCGCCTGGGTGTTTGCCTCGCTCTTGCCGGCCGTTTCTTTCGCGCTGATCGGCGTGATCGTCGGCGAGTTCATCGGCGCCGAACGCGGTCTCGGCAAGCTCATCATCGAAGCTGAGGCGCGGGCCAATGCCAGCGAGATGATGGTAGCCATCTTCGTCATGATGTTCGTCGGCATCCTGCTGGCAATCGCAGTGCGCTCGCTGCAGTCCTACCTGTTGCGATGGCAGCCGCAGTTCGAGGCCTCGGCGTAGCCGCCCGCGTCAGCGGCTGAACCGCGCCACCAGCTCGACATGCGGCGTGTGGCGGAACTGGTCCACCGGCACTACGGCCTCCAGCCGGTAGCCGCCGTCGATCAGCAGCCGCGCGTCGCGGGCAAAGGTTGCAGGGTTGCAGGACACGGCAATCACGACCGGCACCTTGCTCGCCGCAAGCTTCAGCGCCTGCGCCTGCGCGCCCTGGCGCGGCGGGTCGAATACCACGGCGTCGAAGTCCCGCAGCTCCTGCGGCACCAGCGGGCGGCGGAACAGATCGCGGGGCTCGCACTTGATCGGCTTCAGGCCAGGTGTTCGCGCAGCTTTCGCCAGCGCCGCGATGGCGCCGGCGTCGCTGTCATAGGCTGCAACGCGCGCCTTCTCCGCGAGCCTGAGCGCAAACGGACCGACGCCGCAGAAGAGGTCGAGCACCTCCTTGGCCTTGCCGATGCGCTCTGCGACGAGTGCCGCAAGCGTCTCTTCGCCCGCCACCGTCGCCTGCAGGAACGAGCCCGGCGGCAGCGTCACCTCGGCGCGGCCCATCCTCACCGTCGGCGGCAGGCGTTGCAGCACCAGCTCGCCATGCCGGGTCAGCCGCGCCAGGCGGTGCTGCTCGGCGACGCGCGACAGCGCCGTGACCAGCGCCGTCGGCAGCGGGCCCGAGCCGCGCACGTCGACATCGAGCCCGTTGGCGGTCGCGGTGACCTGGATGTCCAATGGCTTGGTCACCGGCATCTTGGACGTCAGCGGCTCGGCGAGTGCCCAGGCGGCATCGAGTGCGCCCTCGAGCGCGGGATCGAGGATCGGACAACGATGGATCGGGATGACGTCGTGCGAGCTCGCAGCCGAAAAGCCGACCTTGAGGATGTCGTGCGTGCCGAACCGGCCGTGCAGCGTGATGCGCCGGCGCCCGGCGCCGTGGGCGTCGACCAGCGGCGCCACCTCGCAATCGATGCCGGCCTGCGCCAGCGTTTCGATCACCATGTTGCGCTTCCAAGCCCGATACGGCTCGTTCGCCCAATGCTGGATCGCGCAGCCGCCACACACGCCGAAATGCGGACAGAATGGTTCGACGCGTTCCGGGCTTGCGACCTCCACCGCCAGCAGCTTGCGCCGGTCGGGATGATGGCCTGCGACGTGATCGACCTCGACGGTCTCGCCGCCGAGCGTATAGGGCACATAGATTGCTTCGCCGGCGTCGAGGCAGACGCCGTCGCCGCGATGGCCGACATGATCGATCGTGATGCGCTCAACCACGGCGCGCGCCCAGGAAGAATTCGATATTGCCGTCGCCGCCGGTGATCGGCGAGGGGAATATGTCGATCTCGGTGCAGCCGAGCGATACCGCGAAGGCTGCGATGTCGTCGCAGATCTCCCGGTGCACGGCAGCATCGCGGATGACGCCCTTCTTGTTGTGCTTCCTATCAGCCTCGAACTGCGGCTTGATCAGCGCCAGCAGGCTCATCGGTGCGTCCGCGAGCGACAGCGCCACCGGCAGCACCGTTTTCAGCGAGATGAAGCTGACGTCGATGACGACGACATCGGGGCGCGCCGGCAGGCGCTTGCCCTCATAGCTGCGGATGTCGGTCTCCTCGATCGACACGATCTTGGGATGATCGCGCAGCGAGGGATGCAGCTGGCTTGTGCCGACATCAATCGCGAACACCAGGCTCGCGCCGTTCGCCAGCAGCACCTCGCTGAAGCCGCCGGTGGAGGCGCCGACGTCGAGGCAGACATGGTCCTCGATCTCGATCGGGTACCGCTCCAGCGCCCCGGCGAGCTTGACGCCGCCGCGGGAGACGTAAGGGTGCGCCGGCTCGGCCTGGATCACCGCGTCCTCGGCAATCGTCTCCGACGGCTTTGCGATTTGCTTGTCGTCGGCCGTGACGAGGCCGGCCTCGATCGCCGCGCGGGCCCGCGCCCGGCTCTCGAACAGGCCGCGCTCGACCAGCAATACATCCGCGCGCTTGCGGGCAGGGGGCATCGGATCTCCGACGGACGACTAAAAAGCTTATGTAGCGATCAATCGCGCGGCCGCCATCCGGACGCAAGTCTCGAACGCGGTGAGATCGTGCCAGACGTCGGTCGGCATAGTGGCCGGCGTCACCAGCGGGCAGCCGTGCAGCTCCAGCGCATGGATCATCATGAGGTTGTCGACGAGGCCGAAATCTTCGACCGCCAGCCCTTGGGCATCGACCAGCCGCCCGTTCTCGGAGGTGACCTCCATGAAGCGACTGAGGCGGTCGGCATAGGCGGCGCCATCGTTGGAATAAGCCAGGCAGAATTTGCGGCGGCCGGCCATGTAGCCGAGCTCGTAGACGGTGCCGGGATCGGCGCCGGCGCCGCGGAACGGCGTGAGGTTGGCGATGATGGCATCGGCCGCGTCCATCATCGCCTCGTTGCCGCAGAAAATCTGCCGCGAAGCGTCGCGCGCGGTGAGGTCGATCGCGTTGTCGAGGGGGTAGAGCCCGGTAAGCCCGTGCGCGGCGCAGATTTCGACCTTGCGCCGGCCGATCTCGACGGCATCCGGCAGGAACACGTCGGGGCCTGCCAGATAGATTTTCATCGCACGACCGATTGAGAAGGCATCGGAGTTGCCGCGACGTTGGCGGTGCAAAACCTCTCCCAAGGGGAGAGGTCGCGCCGAAGGTGCGGGTGAGGGTTACGCTCTCACGTGGGATCTGAGCCCCTCACCCGGATTGCACTGGACGATGCTTCGCATCGCCAGGAGCAATCCGACCTCTCCCTACGGGAGAGGTGGGGTTCAGCGTCTGCCGCGACAATCAAGCCAGCTTGACCGTCTCGGTCTTCACATCCTTGCCGAGCGCCTCGAACACCTTGGCCACGATGCCCTTGGCGTCGAGGCCGGCGCGGGCGTACATGGCGGCCGGGGTGTCGTGATCCTGGAACACGTCGGGCAGCACCATCGAGCGGAACTTGACCATGCCGGTGTCGAGCACGCCCTGATCGGTCAGGTATTGCGCGACATGCGAGCCGAAGCCGCCGATCGAGCCTTCCTCGATCGTGATCAGGATCTCGTGGTCGCGCGCGAGCTTGAGGACCAGCTCGGTGTCGAGCGGCTTCATGAAGCGCGCATCGGCGATCGTGGTCGACAGGCCGTGGGCGGCGAGCTCGTCGGCGGCCTTCTCGCATTCGGCGAGACGGGTGCCGAAGGAGAGCAGCGCGATCTTGCTGCCCTGGCGGATCACGCGGCCCTTGCCGATCTCGAGCGGAATGCCGACCTCGGGCATCTCGATGCCGCGGCCTTCGCCGCGCGGATAGCGAAGCGAACTCGGACGGTCGTCGATCGCGACCTGGGTCGCCACCATGTGCACTAGCTCAGCTTCGTCGCTAGCTGCCATGATCACCATGTTGGGCAGGCAGCCGAGATAGGCGTTGTCGAACGAGCCGGCATGGGTCGCACCGTCGGCGCCGACAAGGCCGGCGCGGTCGATGGCGAAGCGGACGGGCAGGCTCTGGATCGCGACGTCGTGGACGATCTGATCGTAGCCGCGCTGCAGGAAGGTCGAGTAGATCGCGCAGAACGGCTTGTAGCCTTCGGTCGCAAGGCCCGCGGCAAAGGTCACCGCGTGCTGCTCGGCGATGCCGACGTCGAAGGTGCGGTCGGGGAAGGCCTTGTTGAAGATGTCGACGCCGGTGCCCGAGGGCATCGCCGCGGTGATGGCGACGATCTTGTCGTCCTTCTGGGCTTCCTTGACGAGGCTCTGGCCGAACACGTTCTGATAGGCCGGCGCGTTCGGCTTGGCCTTGGCCTGCGTACCGGTCGCGACGTCGAACTTGACGACGGCGTGATACTTGTCGGCGGAGGCTTCCGCCGGGCCGTAGCCCTTGCCCTTCTGCGTCACGACGTGGACCAGGATCGGACCGGTCTCCATGTCGCGGACGTTCTTCAGCACGGGCAGGAGATGGTCGAGGTTGTGGCCGTCGATCGGGCCGACATAGTAGAAGCCGAGCTCCTCGAACAGCGTGCCGCCGTCCATCATGAAGCCGCGGGAATATTCCTCGACGCGATTGGCGCGGTTGGCGAGGATCTTGGGCAGGCGCTTGTTGATCTGCTTGGCCGCATCGCGCAGCGTGCGATAGGTCTTGCCGGAATAGAGGCGCGACAGATAAGCGCTCATGGCGCCGACCGGCGGCGCGATCGACATGTCGTTGTCGTTGAGGATGACGATCAGGCGCGAGTTCATGGCACCCGCATTGTTCATGGCCTCATACGCCATGCCGGCCGACATCGCGCCGTCACCGATCACGGCGATAACGTTGTTCTTGCCGCCGGAGAGGTCGCGCGCCACGGCCATGCCGAGGCCGGCGGAGATCGAGGTCGAGGAATGCGCCGCGCCGAACGGATCGTAGTCGCTCTCGCTGCGCTTGGTGAAGCCGGACAGGCCGCCGCCGGTGCGCAGCGTGCGGATGCGGTCGCGCCGGCCGGTGAGGATCTTGTGCGGATAGGCCTGGTGGCCGACGTCCCAGATCAGCCGGTCGCGCGGCGTATCGAAGACGTAATGGATCGCGGTGGTGAGCTCGACCACGCCGAGGCCCGCGCCGAAGTGACCGCCGGTCACCGAGACGGCATCGATGGTCTCCTGCCGCAGCTCGTCGGCAACCTGGCGAACCTGCTCGACCTTGAGCTTGCGCAGATCTTCCGGCGTCCGGATGGTGTCGAGAAGCGGCGTCTTACTGTATGCGTTCACGGCGATTTCCAATTTGTCAGCACCGGAAGGTCATTCCGGTGCGCGATGGGTTTGCACAATATCGGCGCAGCGCGAGTCCTATAACCGTCGGAGCCACCTGCACGGGGCAAGGCCCCGCCTTCAAGCTTAGGTAAGCTTAAGTGTGCTCCGGTTCAGTCTCTGTGATCCCTGTCACTTAGATCGGCTTCGTCCGTCCCCAAGCCAATTTCATCAGCAGTTTGAAGCACTTGTCGTCGGTAATCGGTGCCCACGCAAGGCTTACAAAAAGCCACACTCCGCGCAGCTTTACACCAAAGCTTAGGCCAAAGCCAACCCGCTGGGCCGATTAGGGGTATGCAGGTGCAACTCGCGGACCAGAAGTGGTTAACCTCGGGGCGGGATAAGGGGTTCCGGCCTTGCTCGGTTCTTGGCAGGCTTTTGGCCCGAGTATGGGCTTTTCTCGCTCTCAACGACCCGATTCGAAGGCAGGGACGTATCCACCGCCAGGGAACCGCATGCCGGCCGGGAGCTGCGCATGGCGATAAGGACGCAGCGGCCACGCTCACCGCGAAGACATTCTACGCGGACCTGCGTCGCGGTCTTGCACGGCCCTGCGGGGGTCAGAAGACTGAGCGGGAGAGCACTCTTATTACTGGACGTCGAGCGGGGCCGTGCCGGTGGCCTGGCCGCTGGCATCGGTGGTGATCTTGTCGACGCGCGCCTCGGCCTGGCGCAACAATTCCTCGCAGCGCCGCTTCAGGGCCTCGCCGCGCTCGTAGATCGTCACGGATTCCTCGAGCGGCACCTTGCCGTCCTCGAGCCGCTTCACGATCGTTTCGAGTTCCTCGATCGCGCGCTCGAAGGTGAGCCTGGAGACGTCGACTTGAGTGTTTTCGGCCATATCCGTTTCCGATTGCCCGATTCGCTTCACCTTTGAGAAAGCAGAGTTTTACGGGCGTAATGTGGCGGGTGGGTCAAGCGCCCATCAGGGCGCCGACATGCGCCGTAACAGATTCTTTCAGTCCCTGCAGGTCATAGCCGCCCTCGAGCACCGAAACAACGCGGCCGCCGGCGGTCTTGTCGGCGAGGTCCATCAGCTTGCGCGTCACCCAGGCATAGTCCTCCGCGCGCAGGTTGAGCGAAGCCAGGGGATCGCGATAATGCGCGTCGAAGCCGGCCGAGATGATCAAGAGCTCCGGGCTGAATTTCTCGAGCTGCGGCAGGATCAGATTCTCGAACGCGACGCGGAATTCCGGGCCGCCGTCCTCGGAGGCGAGCGGCGCATTGACGATGGTGTCGTGATCGCCGCGCTCGCTTTTGGCGCCGGTGCCCGGAAACAGCGGCATCTGGTGCGTCGAGCAGTACATCACGGTCGGGTCCGACCAGAAGATGTCCTGCGTGCCGTTGCCGTGATGCACGTCGAAGTCGACGATGGCCGCGCGCTTGATGCCGTATTTGCGCTGGGCGTGGCGCGCGGCGATCGCGACGTTGTCGAAGAAGCAGAAGCCCATCGGCTTGCCGATCTCGGCGTGATGTCCGGGCGGGCGGACCGCGACGAAGGCGTTGCGATGCTCGCCGGCCATCACCGCTTCGGTCGCCGCAACCGCACCGCCGACGCCGCGCATCACCGCCTCCCATGTGCCCGGGGACATCGAGGTGTCGCCGTCGATGTAGACCTGACCGCTGGTGGGCGCGATGTGGCGCAGCTCGGTGACGTAATGCTCGTTGTGGCAGAGCGTGACGAGATCGAGATCGCCCTCCGGCGCCTCCTCGCGCGCCAGGAACTGGAAGCGCTCATGCGACAAGGCTTCTTCCACCGCGCGTAGGCGATCTGGCCTTTCAGGGTGTCCCGGCGGCGTGACATGGTCGAGGCAGGCCTTGTGGGAAAGGAGAAGCGTGCTCATCAGGTCGGCCTCACGGAAAAACGGGCTTTTGCCGTCGTTGGCGCATCCGGCGCCAAAACGCAATGCAAAACCCAATCTAAGCGCTTGGCCGGGAATGGCAAAGGGCTGCCCGCTTGATCCGGATCAATTCACCCGCAGGATGCGCCTGGGCGGCAGCGGACCGACCGGCCCGTGCGCCCGGAAGAACGCGAACAGCGCGTCCGCATCGTAACCGCCGTATTGTGGCGCGGTGCCCTGCTTGGCGACGGTAAACCCGTCTCCGCCGACGGCGAGGTAATCGTTGAGCGTGACGCGGTAGCCGCTTCCTGGCTCGATCGGCCTGCCGTTGAGTGTCATCTTCTCCAGGCTGACGCGCTCGCCGAACGGTTTTGAAGCATCCCAGGTATAGCTGAAGCCGTTCGACACCTGGAGAATCCGCGGCCGCTTCGGGTCCAGCCATTGCTGCTCGAGCAAGTCCTTGAGCTGGCTGCCCGTCAGCGTCATGGTGACAAGACGATTGCGGAACGGCTGGCTGGCGAAGACGTCGCCGAACGTGATCGCGCCGTTCTCCTTTGGAACGATGTCGGTGCGGATGCCGCCGGGATTGGTGAGCGCGATGACGGCGCTGCCATCCTTCGCATCGCGCGTTGCGAGCAATTGCGCGTCGGCGATGATATCGCCGAGCGCGCTTTCGCCGGCCTCGTTCGGCACGCGCGACAATGTCTGCGTCACCGAGCCGGCGGGCCGGCTGGCGATCGGCGCGGAGAGCTTGTCGTAGGCGTCGATCAACGCGGTCTGCTCGGGATCCCTGGCCAGCGAAGCATTGGCGACGATGACGTTCTCGGCCTTGGCGGCGACGATATCGCGAGTCACAGGATCGAGCTTGAGGTCGATCGCGGTGACGAGTGTGCCGTATTTGTCGCCGCTAGTGACGAGCCGCCCGTCGATATTGCAGATGTAGGCGCGATGGGTGTGGCCGCTGACGACGACGTCCACGGCAGGATCGAACTTCCTGACGATGTCGACGATCGGCCCGGTGATGGCAGGGCATTCATCGTAGTCGCCGGCGGGCTCGCCGCCCTGGTGGATCAGCACCACGATCGCTTCGACGCCGCGCGCCTTCAGCTGCGGCACCAGCGCGTTCACCGTCTCGGCCTCGTCGCGGAATTCGAGCCCGGCGATGCCCGCGGGCGAGACGATGCCGGCGGTCTCCTTCAAGGTCAGGCCGATGAAGCCGACGGGGATGCCGTCGAACTCCCTGATCTCGTAGGGCGGCAGCACGCTCTTGCCGGTCGCGGTCTCGACGGTGGAGGCCGCGAGATAACGGAATTTGGCGCCCTTGAAGGGATGCGGTCCCTGGCAGCCGTCGGCGGGATGACAGCCGCCGTTCTGCATGCGCAGAAGCTCGGTGTTGCCCTCGTCGAATTCGTGATTGCCGACCGAGCTGATCGCAAGGCCCATCATCGAGAGCGCCTCGATCGAGGGCTCGTCGTGAAACATCGCCGACAGAAACGGGCTCGCGCCGATCAGGTCGCCCGCGGCGACGAAGATGGCGTTCTTGTGTCCTTCGCGCAGCTGCTTCAGCAGCGTCGCCATGTACTCGGCGCCGCCGGCCGCCACCGTCACCTTCTTGGACTTGTCCTCGGGGTCGTTGATGCGGATGCCGCCCGGCGGCGGCCGCAGATGGCCATGGAAATCGTTGATCGCGAGAATGCGCAGCTCGACGGGGGCTGCGCTCTGGGCCGCAGCGGGGAGGATGCCGGTGAGAGCGAGGACGAAGCAAGCCAGGCGGAGAAGATGTCGCATGGAGGTAGACTATTCGTTCGGCGCGAAGATTTCACGAAGGTTGTTGTCGGCATTTTTGGGCACGCGCAGCGTCGTCCCCCTGAGAATCCCATCATCGCACGAGCCATGCCGCTCGATGAATGCCAGGCCCCTTACGTGCCGCAACAATTAGCTACAATGTTTCATTTGAAAAACCGCTGGTTGTGGGGCACGATCCGGCCCCGTTCGCTTCAGACAGACCGTCAGATTCATGATTGCCGCCCCCCGGATCGACGAATCCTCACCGTATTATCGCGGCTGGCGGGTCGTGCTGGCGTGCTTCCTGATGGCCTTCTTCATGTTCGGCTTCGGCCTCTACGGCCAAGGCGTCTATCTCGCCGAGTTGCAGCGCGCTCACGGCTGGCCGGGCACGCTGATCTCCGCGGCCAGCACCTTCTCGTTTCTCCTGACCTCCGTGCTCGTCATCTTCACCGATGACCTGCTCGAGCGCATCGGGCTGCGCGCGCTGATCCTGTGCGGCGTGTCGGCGCTCGGCGCTTCGACCGTGCTGCTGGCGCTGGTGCAGACGCCCTGGCAGCTTTATCTCGCCTATGCGCTGATGTCGGTCGGCTGGACCGGCATGGGCACGGTGGTGATCGCGACCGTGCTGAATTCCTGGTTCGAGCAGCGGCGCGGGCTTGCGCTCAGCCTTGCCTTCAACGGCGCGACTTGCGGCGGCATCATTCTCGTCCCGCTGCTGCTGTCGCTGACCGGCAGCATCGGCTTCCGTTCCGCGATGCTGGCGGCGACCCTCGCGATGATGGTGCTGGTGCTGCCGGCGGTCGTGACCTTCATCGGCTGGCCCGCAGGCATGGCGCCTGCAGCGGGCGGACGTTCCTCCGGCTCCTCAGCGCCGGTTCGCTCGCGCAAGGCGGTGCTCGCCAACGCGGCGTTCTGGACCATGGTGCTGCCGATCGCGTTCGCGCTGCTGGCGCAGATGGGTTTCATCGTCCACCAGGTGACGTTTCTCGAGCCGCTGATCGGCCGCTCCGCCGCAGGGCTTGCCGTCACGATCATGGCGGCGATGGCGATCGTCGGGCGCCTCTCGCTCGGCCTGTTCGTCGACCGGCTCGATGCCCGGCTCGCCTGTGCGGTTTCGATGACGAGCCAGGCGGCTGCGCTGTTCGTGGCTCTGCAAAGCACGAGCCCGACCGTGCTGCTGGCCTGCTGCGCCGTCTACGGCTTCTCGATGGGGAACATGATCACGTTCCCGCCCTTGATCATCCAGCGCGAGATCGGTGCTTCGGCCTTCGCGACCGCGGTGGGCTTGGGCACCTCGATCAGCGGCATCGTCAGCGCCTTCGGCCCCGGTGTCGTCGGTCTCGTGCGGAGCGTTACGGGCAATTACACGACGGCGTTTGCGATCTGCGTGGTGCTCGATCTCGCCGCGGCGGGCGTGGTGCTGTGGCGGCCGGGGAGAAGAGCTCAGGTCGCAGCTTTGTAGCCCGGATGGAGCGCAGCGCAATCCGGGACCGCTGTATCCGCGGTGAGACTTTCCCGGATTTCGCTACGCTCCATCCGGGCTACGATGTCGCGTTTGCGGCGCTCACCTTACCCCAGCAACGCCGCATCCGCCGCGGCGACCGACTCCGCGCTCTCTGTCACGGTGCGCTCGAGTGCGCCGGCCTGCACCGCGATGTTCTCGGCGAAGAAGCGCGCCAGCGCGACGTAGCGTGGCGCATCGCCAAGGCCTTCGGCCTTGGCGGCGAGCGCCTCGGAGGCGAGCAGGCAGCCGCCGAGGGTGGAGCCGAATTGCTGCAGATAGGGCGTCGCGCCCGCGAGCGCGTCGTTCGGCGCGGAGGCAACGCGCTCCAGCAGCCATTTGCTGGTGCGCGTGAGCGCCTCCAGCGCCTCGCGCAGCTTGGTGCCGGTGGTGCCGAAGGCGGGATCGTTGGAGGCCTCCACCTGCTTGACGGTCGCCGAGAGCTCGTCGAGCAGCGCCCACACCGACGCGCCGCCATTGGCAGCTAACTTGCGCGTGACGAGATCGATCGCCTGGATGCCGTTGGTGCCCTCGTAGATCGCGGTGATGCGGGCATCGCGGTAGTGCTGGGCCGCGCCGGTCTCCTCGATGAAGCCCATGCCGCCATGCACCTGCACGCCGAGATAGGCGACCTCGTTGCCAATATCGGTGGAATAGGCCTTGGCCATTGGCGTCAGCAACGCCGCGCGCGCGGCCGCTTCAGCGCGCACCTTCGGATCCTTGGCGCGGGTCGAGACGTCGATCGCGACCGCCGTCGCATAGCAGATGGTGCGCGCGGCCGCGGTCTGGGCCCGCATCCGCATCAGCATGCGCTTGACGTCGGGATGCACGAAGATCGCATCCGAGCCGTCGCCTTTCTTGCCTACCGCGCGGCCTTGGCGGCGCTCCTGCGCATACGACAGGGCCTGCTGGTAGGCCCGGTCGGCAACGCCGACGCCCTCCAGGCCGACGCCGAGGCGGGCCTGGTTCATCATCGTGAACATGCAGCGCATGCCCTGGTTCTCTTCGCCGATCAGATAGCCGATGGCGCCGCCATGATCGCCCATGGTCATGGTGCAGGTCGGCGAGGCATGCATGCCGAGCTTGTGCTCGACGCCGCTCGCATAGATGTCGTTGCGCGGCCCCAGCGAGCCGTCCGCGTTGACCATGAACTTCGGCACCAGGAACAGCGAGATCCCCTTGGTGCCGGCGGGCGCATCGGGCAGACGCGCGAGCACGAAATGCACGATGTTGTCGGTCATGTCGTGCTCGCCATACGTGATGAAGATCTTCGTCCCCTTGATGCGATAGGTGCCGTCCGCCTGCTTTTCGGCGCGGGTGCGCAGCGCGCCGACGTCGGAGCCGGCCTGCGGCTCGGTCAGCTGCATCGTTCCGGTCCATTCGCCGGAGACGAGCTTTTCGAGATAGATTGTCTTCAGCTCGTCGCTACCATGCGCGTCCAGCGCCTCGATCGCCGATGCCGTCAGCAGCGGGCAGAGGCCGAAGGCGACGTTGGCCGCGCTCCAGATCTCGGTGCAGGCGGCATTGATCGCGAGCGGCAGGCCCTGGCCGCCGAAATCTTCCGGGCCGGACACCGCGTTCCAGCCGCCCTCGGTCCAGCGCTTGTAGGCGTCAGGCCAGCCCGGCGCGGTCGTGACCTTGCCATCCTCGAGCTTGATGCCGTGCTCGTCGCCGATCTTGTTGAGCGGCGCCAGCACGTCGGATGCGAACTTGCCGGCTTCCTCCAGCACGGCGGCCGCGAGGTCGGCATCGAAATCGCCGTAATGGCCGGCCTCCAGGGCGGCCTTGAGGCCCGCGCCATGGTTGAGCGACAGCAGCATGTCAGAAATCGGCGCGCGGTAGGTCATGGCTCACTCCCCGAGAACAGATATTGGCGCCGTATTCCCATGAAACGGGAGCGGTCTCAACTGCCGGGACGCCGGATGGCCTGGCCGGAACGGGCAGGCCGTCGGGGCCCAGCATAGAGTGTCGGCCGCCGGGCCCTTTTTGCCCCTCCAGGCGGTTGAAATGCCGCGCCGCTCCCTATAGACCGGCTGCGACCGACGGGAATCTGCGGGTGCCGGTTCTGCCCGTTCCGTTCGTCGTCTGTTGGGGCGTAGCCAAGCGGTAAGGCAGCGGATTTTGATTCCGCCATTCGGAGGTTCGATCCCTCCCGCCCCAGCCAGATCTTCCGCCCAGCCTGAAATCACCCACGGACCCGGCCCGGCTGGGGAGCTGCTGCACAGCTCTGCGCTGCACAGGGCGTTTCTCGGCAAAGATTCCGCCGACCGGGCCTTCCCCATGCGAACCATGACCCGCCGCGACAAAGATGGCGACGTTGAGGGGCGAACGGTCTACGACGGTGAGGTCATCTCATGAACGCCACCTAAAACGAGAACAACGTCATGCCGCACTTGGTGATCGAATATTCGGAAGGGGCGCTCGCTCGCGACGACGTAACAGGCTTGATGGAAGCGCTCTTTGAAGCCGCTTGGCGAACGGGCATCATGAAGGCGGAGGACGTCAAGGTGCGCGCGTGCGTCTACAACGATTTCCTGGTTGCCGGGAAGCGTGACAGCTTCGTGCATCTGTCTGTCTTCTTGCTCGAAGGTCGATCGCCCGACCAGAAGGTTGAGCTGAGTACGAGCCTTCGACGGACGATGACAGAGCGATGCCCGGATGTGGCCAGCATAAGCGTGGATGTCCGTGACATGGACCCGGTCGCCTACAAGAAACGGCTAAAATGACGGGTGCTCGCCAAAAGGCGGCAGCTTCTCAGACGAGCAGGGGCTGCGCGGCGAGGGACATCTCCTTGAGGAGAGGCAGGAAGCGATCGATCATCTCACCGGTCGTGATGCGATCGACATGAGCGCCGATATTTGCGGCCGCGATGACGGCGCCATCGTAGCGGCGAATTGGCACCGATATCGACCGAAAGCCCTCTTCGGCTTCCTGATCGACAAGGCTATACCCTTTGGTGCGGTCGGCAATGATCGTTGCAATCACTGCCGATTTGTCGACCAGCGTCGACTGGGTCAGAGCCGCCAGCTTCATGCCGTCGACCGTTCTCGTCAGCTCGTCGTTTGCCAATCTGCCCAGCAGAACGCGTCCCACCGACGTGCAGAAAGCCGGCAGCCGATATCCTATGTCCAGTCCGGTCGAAAATACCCGCGCCGGACTCGAGCGGGCGATGAAAACGACCTCTTCGCCATCCAGGACCGCAAGGGAGCAGACCTCCCTGGCCTTGCCGGCGACCTCGTCCATCAACGGCTGCATCACGGTGCTGATTTGGTTCGACGTCAAATAGGCCGAAGCCAAAAGCAGCACTCTGGGCGTTAGCGAAAACAACCGCTCGTTGCCCGCGACGAATCCGGATTTTACGAGGGTCATCAGAATCCGGCGCACCGTCGCCCGCGGAAGATTCGCGCTCTTGGAGAGGTCGCTGAGGGTCATTGGACGGCGATCGATACCGAACGACTGTATCACGCGAAGACCCCGATCCAGGGTCTCGATGAACTCGCTGCCCTCCCGCGCCTTTTCCTCTTCTTCCGTACGCTTCAGCCTCGGCATTCTATTGGGCGGTCCCTCTCAGTGGCCTCTCGAAAGCGAGAACCATCACAAATCCGCGCGCTAGGCGCCAGCCTTGTCTCCGGCTGTCACCAGGGATTTGAGGTCAAAGGAAGGGTCTGCGGCTTGCTCCGGTGCAGGGGAGATTCCCGCCGCAATCAGGCGTCGGGCTGCCATTTGCTCGCCTGGCCGGTTGACGCTGTCCACCGCGACCAATCGGCCCTGGCGATAGTAGAAGACCGAGAATCTTCCGTCGTCGACCGAACCTCGGACCGCCTGCCGATCATATCGTCTGGCCAGCCCGACGATCTGCAGCTTGACGTCATATTGGTCGGACCAGAACCTCGGCACATTCTCATAGGGCGCTCGAGCGCCGGCGATCGCCAGTCCAGCGGCCTTCGCTTGATCCTGGGCGTTTTGCACCGATTCCAATCTCACCCAGCTTTCGCAAAAGCGGTTGAAGTGGTTGGCGCAGTCACCGGCCGCGAAAATGTCCGATGTTTCGCATTGTCCGTGCGCGTCAACGACAATTCCATTCGTGCATCTAAGCCCCGCCGAGCGCGCGATCTCGTCATTGGCGACACCACCAATCCCCACCAGCACCAGGTCGGCGTGGACAACGGCACCGTTGCCCAGCACGACAGCGGAAACTTTTCGATCGTTTCCTTTGAAGGAAGCAACCGTTTCGTCGAGCATCACGTCCACGCCAGCCCGCAAATGCGTATCAAGAAGAAAGGTCGACAAGACCGGCGAGACGGCACGTTCAAGCAGGCGGCTGCTCGCTTCCACGACGGTGACCTTCTTGCCCAGCTTTGCCGCGGAGGCCGCAGCTTCCAGCCCTATGAAGCCGCCCCCGACGACGACAATCTCCGCAGCATTGGCCAGACCTGCCTTCAGGTCGATCGCATCGGTCACCGAACGCAGATAGAAAATTCCATCGAAGTCCGCGCCCTCAACCGCGATGCGCCGCGCGCGCGAGCCCGTGGCGAAGAGGAGTTTTTCAAATTTCAGAGCGTTGTTGCCGGCCAGAGTGATCTGTCGCGCGCGCAAATCGAGCAGCGTGGCGCGCTGCCCAAGAACGAGATTGATCTGCTTGCCTTCGAAGAAAGTCTTGTCGCGCAAGATCAGATTTTGCTCGCTGATGCGCCCGAGAAGGAAGTCCTTGGATAGCGGCGGCCTCTGATAGGGCAGCCACTCTTCGTCGCACACGATGGTGATGGGCTGAGAATAGCCGGCGTCACGAGCCGTGAGAGCAGCTTGAACCCCGGCATATGATGCGCCGATGATGACCAGTCCCGTCATGATTGCCTCGCCGGCACATGGACCACCAGCTCGTCGAGAGAGGCGGGCACCTTCAGCTGGCAACTCAGCCGACTGTTCGGCTTTCGCTCTCCCGAGACGGCGGACAGCAACTCGAGCTCTTCTTCGCTCGGCTGAGGGACAGAGCTTGCTTGTTTTTCATCGACGTAGACGTGACAGGTCGCGCAATCGAGGCAGCCGCCGCATTCGCCGTCGATGCCGTGAATACCGTTGCGGACGGCCGCGAGCATCACGCTCACGTCGCGTCCGACCTCGATGGATTTTCCGCTGCCGTCCTGCTGGACAAATCTCACTCGCGGCATCCGACCTCCGTTTGCTAAGTTTGTTCGATCTGAGAACATAAGTTCGTTAAACGGTTACAGCAGTTCTGGCGGACCCTCAATCCCGACTTGTTTGCCGCCGCTGCGGTTCCATTAGGCAGGTCCTGCGGAAATATTTTGCTTGCTTGCGCGTCACATTGGAGTCATTCTGAACAATATCGAACTAATGTTCGTCTACCGAACAAACAGGCAGGGTGTAATGAAGCTGACGACAGCGATCGTGGGAGTGGTGCTGACATCAGGCGCGGCGTTTGCCCAGCAGCAGGAGGCCAATGCTCCCTCGCTTGCCTTGATCAACGGCAAGATTCTCACCATGGACGGCCAGTCAAAGGTCGCGGAAGCGCTTGCCGTTCGCGACGGAAGAATCTTGGCCGTAGGAGATGCGGCGACGATCAAGGCGTTGGCCGGAAATCGCACCCGCACGATCGACTTGCAGGGCAAGACTGTCGTTCCCGGGCTGATCGACACGCACGCGCATTTCAAGGCTGCCGGTCTGTCCGACTACGTCGTCAACATGAGCGGCGCCAAGACTGTTGCGGATGCCCTCGCAAGCATCAAGCAGTTCGTGGCGAAGAAAAAGCCCGGCGAGTGGATCATCGGAAGCGCCTGGCATCCC
Organism: Bradyrhizobium sp. JHI2711; assembly: GCF_056156565.1. Lineage (NCBI taxonomy): Bacteria > Pseudomonadati > Pseudomonadota > Alphaproteobacteria > Hyphomicrobiales > Nitrobacteraceae > Bradyrhizobium > Bradyrhizobium sp. JHI2711. Next base: position 2,326,613 of record NZ_JBPZPT010000001.1, on the reverse strand, counting down.
CCGTCACAGCTCGCGGAAAAGCGTTACCTGACACGCCAGGAAATCGACGGCGTCGCGCCGAACAATCCGGTCTATCTCCGGACCGTTGGCCACTTCTCGATGGCCAATTCGATGGCGCTCGAGAAGGCCGGCGTAACCAAGGCCACGCCAAACCCAAGCGGCGGATCGTTTGAGCGCGACAGTGCCGGTGACCTGACCGGCGTTCTGGTCGAGACGGCGATCGACAACGTCGAAAAGGCCGTTCCGGAGTGGACGGCGGACGACGAGTTTCGCCAATTCAAGCTCGCGGAAGCTGTGCTGAACTCGTTCGGGATCACCAGCGCCGTAGAAGGGGCCACCTCGCCCAGGGACATCGCGGCCCTGCAGCGCGTGGCGCAGGCCGGTGAAGCAACGCTACGGGTCGGTCTCATGTGGCGCCCGGAGCCCCCCGCCGAGAACGCGGCCTGGGAGGCCATCATGCGAGGCAACGGCGCCTCCTCCGGCTTTGGCGATGACTGGCTGAAGTTCGCCGGAATCAAGATCCTTTACGATGGCGGCATGACGCTCAAGACGGCGCTCATGCGCGAGGCCTATCCAGACTCGCATGATGGCTACCACGGCATTGCCCAGCAATCGCCGCAACGCCTCAAGGAGCTGGTGTCCATTTGCAATCGCCACAATTGGCGCGTGGGTGTCCATGCCGTCGGCGACAAGGGCATCGACCACGTCCTTGATGCATTCGAAGCGGCCGACAAGGAGAAATCGATCAAGGATCGGCGTTTCGTCCTGATCCATGGAAGCTTGATAGTGCCCGAGCAAATGGAGCGCGCGAAACGCCTCGGTGTCAGAGTCGACCTCCAGAACGTTTTCATGTGGGACAAGGCGGCCACCGTCGAGCGCTTCCTGGGTGCGGCGGTCGCCAATCGGGCCGTGCCCACGAAAACTCTCATCGAGAAGGTGGGGCTGAACAGCCTCGGCGCAGGCACCGACTTCCCGGTGAACACGATCAATCCCTTCATCAACATCTACGTCATGGTAACCCGCAAGGATCTCGCCGGACGCGTTTATGGAGCGAACGAAGCCGTCAGCCGCGAGCAGGCGCTGCGCCTCTACACCAGCGCGGCATCGCACTATATGTTCGAAGAGAACGAGAAGGGGACGATCGAGGCCGGAAAACTCGCGGACCTGACCGTGTTGTCGGCGGACCTCATGACGGTCCCCGAGGAGCAGATCAAAGACATCAAAGCCGACCTGACGATCGTCGGCGGCAAGATCGTGTTTCAGCGTTAGTCTGCGTCCCGATAGCATGAGGACGCATCTCGAAGCCGAGAGAGGAGATCCAAGTCATGATGAGCCAAGAGCAGAACGACCTCATTACCCGCATCGGACCGAAGGCGCCTGCGGGAAAGCTGATGCGGATGTATTGGCAGCCTGCTGCGCTCGTCGACGAACTCGCGGAGGGGCGCCCCATCAAGGCCGTCAAGCTTCTCGGCGAGAACTTCGTTCTGTTCAAGGACGAAACGGGGCGCTATGGCCTGCTCGATCGCGACTGCCCGCATCGGGGCGCCGACCTTGCCTTCGGCCGGCTCGAGAACGGTGGCCTGCGCTGCGCCTTCCACGGGTGGCTGTTCGACGTCACGGGACAGTGTCTCGAGACGCCCGCCGAGCCTGCAAACTCCTCGCTCTGCAAAAATATCAAGCAGCGGTCCTACCCCGTCGTGGAGAAGGGTGGAATCCTGTGGGCGTATTTGGGTGAAGGCGAGCCGCCCGCGTTTCCGGAGATCGACTGCTTCGCGGCGCCGGACGAATACACCTTCGCCTTCAAGGGCCTGATCGAATGCAATTGGCTGCAGGCGCTGGAAGTCGGCATCGACCCGGCCCACGCATCGTTCCTTCACCGGTTCTTCGAGGATGAGGATACATCGGCGGCCTATGGCAAGCAGTTTCGCGGTGCGTCGGCCGACTCGGAAATGCCCATGACGAAGGTCCTGCGCGAGTACGACCGGCCGATCATCAACGTCGAGCACACCGAATACGGCCTGCGGCTCATCGCCTTGCGAGAAATCGACGAGCAGCGCACCCACGTTCGCGTCACCAACCAGCTATTCCCGCATGCGTTCGTCATTCCGATGAGCACGGAGATGACGATTACCCAGTGGCACGTGCCCGTCGACGACGTGAATTGCTATTGGTATGCGATTTTCACCAGCTACGCCGCGCCCGTCGACAAGGCGAAAATGCGCGCGCAGCGCCTCGAGCTTTACGAATTGCCGGAATACCGCTCGCGGAAGAACAAGTCGAACGACTACGGCTTCGACCCGCACGAGCAGGCGACCGAGACTTACACCGGCATGGGCGCGGACATCAACGTCCACGACCAGTGGGCCGTCGAGTCGATGGGCGCTATTCAGGACCGGACGCGTGAGCATCTCGGGCAATCCGACAAGGCGATCATTCAGTACCGCCGGCTGCTTCGCCAGGAGATCGAGAAGGTGGCCTCCGGGGGCAAGCCGCTGTTGTTCCTCGACGCTGCCAGCGCGCGCAGCATCCAGGGGCCGGCCACAATGGACGGCATCGGTCCGACGAAGGGCTGGGAAACCTACTGGATGGAAGTGGACGTCAAGCGTCGTCGGGGCGCTCCCTGGGCCGCGCCGGTGCCCGCCGAGCTCGCCAAGAAGGTGCCTCACCTGACCGCCGCCGAATAAGCCAGGCCGCCCAGCTCAGCAAAGGAGATGTCGTTGAGTTTCGTCGAAAAGCACGGTCTCTGGTCGGCCGAACAGAAGGAGGCTGCCATCCGCATGCGGCGGATGGCGGAGGAGCAGGAGTTGCATACGATCCGGCTCTCCTTTCCGGACCAGCACGGCATCTTGCGCGGCAAGGCGCTGGTCGCTTCCGAGGCGCTCTCGTCGATCGAGAGCGGCTGCTCGATAACGACGACATTGCTCGCGAAAGATACCTCTCATCGCACGGTGTTTCCCGTCTTCACCGCCGGCGGCGGGTTCGGGATGCACGAGATGCAGGGTGGAGGCGACATCTTGATGGTCGCTGATCCCACCACCTTCAAGGTTCTCCCCTGGGCACCAAAAACCGGGTGGATGCTTTGCGACCTCTACTTCTCCGACGGACGACCCGTGCCCTTCGCCTCCAGGGGCCTGTACCAATCCGTGCTGGGGCAGCTCAAGGACCGGGGCTATGATTTCAAAGCGGGCCTCGAGGTCGAATGCCACATCTTCAGAGTCGAGAATCCCCGCCTGGCGCCTTGGGACGCCGGCAGTCCCGGCCAACCGGGTGAGCCTCCGGAGGTCAGCCTGCTTTCGCAGGGCTATCAGTACCTGACGGAGCAACGTTACGACCAGATGGAGCCTGCGCTCGAGCTGATCAGGCAAAACATCGTGGCGCTGGGCTTGCCGCTTCGGTCGATCGAGTTGGAGTACGGGCCGAGCCAGTGCGAGTTCGTGTTCCAGCCCACCGTCGGCATTGAGCCGGCGGACACCATGGTGCTGTTTCGTACGGCAGTGAAGCAGATCTGCAACCGCCACGGCTATCACGCGACCTTCATGTGCCGGCCGCGGATACCGAACGTGATGTCATCGGGGTGGCACCTTCACCAATCGCTGGTCTCCCGAACAGACGGCGTCAACGCGTTCATGACCAGCGAACCGGCCGGCCTGTCGAACCTTGGCAAGCACTATATGGCCGGGCTGCTGGAGCATGCCAGGGCATCCGCGGTCTTCTCGACGCCGACGATCAATGGCTACAAGCGCTACCGTTCCTATTCGCTGGCTCCGGATCGGGCGATCTGGGGACGCGACAACAGGGGCGTCATGATCCGCGTGCTGGGCGGTCCCGACGATAAGGCCACCCGGCTCGAAAACAGGATCGGCGAGCCGGCCGCAAACCCCTATCTTTACATGGCGTCGCAGATTCTGGCCGGCCTCAACGGCATTGATCGCCAGCTCGATCCCGGTCCGTCGGCGGACACCCCCTACGAGACCAAGGCGAACCTCCTGCCGACCTCCTTGCGCGAGGCGGTGTTCGCGTTGCGCGATGACCCCTTCTTCCGCGAGGCTCTGGGAGAGAAATTCGTCGACTACTACGTTTTCATCAAGAACGCGGAAATCGAGCGCTTCCAATCGACGGTCACCGAGTGGGAGCAGCGAGAATATTTCGAAATGTTCTGAAACAGCATCACCGAAGCGGGAGAAGAGAGATATGAGCTTGAGGTTTGGACTTGTTGGGGCCGTCGCGATTGCCACTGCCTGGATGTCGCCGGCGCAGTGCGACACCATCAAGGTGGGGATCATCGGCACCATGTCCGGTCCGTATGCCTTGTTCGGCCAGAACTTCAAGTACGGCATTGACGCCTGGGTGGCCAAGCATGGGTCGAAAGTGGGCGATCATCAGATCGAGTTTGTCTATCGCGACGAAGAATCGCCGAACCCCGCCAAGTCGAAATCATTGGCTCAGGAGTTGATCGTCAAGGAGAAGGTTCAGTACATCGCGGGACTGTACTTCACTCCGGACGCCCTGGCCGTCGCTCCGCTTCTCGAGGAAGCGAAGGTGCCTATGATCGTCATGAACGCCGCGACGTCCGCGATCGTCGAGAAGAGCCCCTACATCGTGCGGACGTCCTTTACGATGTGGCAGAACACGGTCCCCGCGGCGAAGGTGGCGAAGGCCAGAGCGGCCAAGAAGGTGGCGATCGCCGTCAGCGATTACGGCCCCGGCATCGATGCCGAATCGGCCTTCAAAAAGACGTTCGAGGCAGATGGAGGCACCATCGTCCAATCGATCAGGATGCCGCTCAATACGACCGACTTCGGCCCGATCATGCAAAGGATCAAGGATTCCGGCGCAGACATGATCTTCACATTCTTGCCGGCCGGTCCACCAACCCTGGGGTTCGTCAAGGCCTATATCGACAACGGGCTGAAAGCGTCTGGCGTGAAGTTGTTGTCCACGGGTGATGTCGTGACCGAGCCCGATCTTCCGACTATCGGTGACAGCGGCGTAGGCATCCTGTCGACTTACCACTACGCGGTCTCGCATGACTCTTCAGAGAACAAAGCCTTCCTGGCCGATCTGATCAAGGCCGGTGCCAAGCCTGACGACATCACCATGGCGTCGGTCGCGGCCTATGACGGTGCTCGGCTCATCTACAAGATGGTTGAGGCCACCAACGGCCAAAAGGACCCAGACAAAGCCCTTGCGGCCGTGAAGGGCATGAAATGGGTCAGTCCGCGCGGCCCCGTGTCGATCGACCCGGATACCCGGCATATTCGTCAGAACGTTTATCTGCGCGAAGTCGTGAAGCAGGACGGCAAGCTCCTCAACAAGGAACTGCAAACGTTCGATGCGCAGCCGGACTGGGGCCTGGCGAAGAACTAGGGCGGATCGCTCGCGATGTAAATCTCGCGAGCAATCTCTTCATCGTGTCGGATAAGGGCCCGGAATGAGTGGTCGGTCGCAGTCTATTCGCTTCGTCAACGGTCGCATCTATCGCGATGCCAGCGACCGGATGATACCCGGCTTGACGGACGCGCACATCCACCTGTTCGGGCTGGCTGCCGAGCGGCTCCAGATCCGAAAAGCCGCGGAAGCATTCAACTAATGGCGTGGACGGGTCTCAGCATCGGGCTAGATGCCCTCTCGTACGGCATGGTGCTTTTCATCATCTCCATCGGCTTATCCATTATGATGGGCCTGATGAGGGTCGTGAACCTCGCTCATGGCGCATTTGCGATGATCGGGGGATATCTCGCGTCTTTTGCGCTCAAGAACGCGGGAGTTGGATATCCACTCGCGATTGTCCTAGCGGTCCTCGGCACCATCGCGATCGCCTTTCCGCTCGAGTTTCTTCTCTACCGCCGGATTTATCGCAAGTCCGATGAGCTGACCCAGATATTGCTCACGATCGGCATCGCGTTCGTCATCATCGGCGTTGCCAACTACATTCTTGGCCCGACAACCAAATCCATTCCGCTGCCTCCGCTGCTGAGCGGTCCCGTCGATCTCGGCTTCCGAATGATCCCGGCTCATCGGATTTTCGTGACGATTTGCGGAGTGTGCACCGCGGGCTTGCTCTGGCTACTGATCGACCGCACCGAGTTTGGGATCCGGCTGCGTGCCGCGGTCGACAACGGTGACATGGCCGAGTCGCTCGGAATCAAGACGCAGATCCTTTTTTCCGCGACCTTCGCGCTTGCGGTCGGCCTGGCGGCGTTCGGGGGCGTGGTGGGCGCCGAACTGTTGCCCGTCGAACCTTTTTACGCGCTCAGATATATGGTGACGTTCCTTGTCGTCGTCTCGGTCGGCGGGGCAGGATCGATCCCGGGCGCCGTGGCGGCATCGATATTGCTTGGCCTCGCGGACACGACCGGCAAGTATCTTGCACCCGAATATGGTGAGTTCTTCTTCTATCTTGCGGTCATCCTGGTCGTGTTTCTGTTCCCGAACGGCCTTTTGGGCAGGAGGCACTGACGTGACCGATCGAGCCATGGTCGATGGCGTGAGCCCGCCGCGTTTTTCCGTGCCGCTTGAGCTGCGCGCTGTCGCAATCACGCTGGCGCTCGGAGTGCTCGGCTACACGCTCTTTCCGGAGGACCTCGCGTTTCTGACGCGACTGATCAGCATCACGCTTCTGGTGCTGTCGCTCGATCTGGTCACGGGGTATTGCGGTGTCGCCACCCTTGGACATGCTGCGATCTACGGTGTGAGCGCCTACGTCGTGGGTAACGCATGCCTTGCCGGACATTCCGACCCCCTGCTGTTGTTGCTCGTGGGGGCGGTGGCCGGTGCCGTGATGGGGCTGGTCTCAGGCGTCCTTGTCACGAGGTTCAAGGGTCTCCCCCAGCTTGTGCTATCCATTGCCGTCGGACAGCTCGTCGCGGCGCTGGCCAACAAACTGTCCAGCCTGACGGGCGGAAGCGACGGATTGTCCGGCATTTCGCCTGGACGAGTCTTCGGGGTCTACGCGTTCGACATGTACGGTCGCACCGGCTACGTGTTCTCCGTTGCGGTGCTCATGGTCGTGTTCGTGGTGCTGCTTCGAATCGTGCACTCTCCGTTCGGCCTGCTTTGTCAGGCAATCAAGGATGACAGCCTGCGAGCTCGGATGATCGGTGCCCGCGTGTATCCCCGGCTCGTGCTGATGTATGGCGTGTCGGGGGTTGTTGGCGGAATTGGTGGTGCTCTCAATGCCATCAATACGGGCGTCGTGGGACTGGATAGCATCGGATTTGAGCGGTCGGCTGAAGCTCTCGTCATGCTGGTCCTGGGTGGCGCAGGCAGTCTCTGGGGCGCGCTGATCGGATCCATCGTCTTTCAAGTGTTCGAGCACTACGTCTCGGCTGCGAATCCATTCCATTGGATGACCATGGTCGGTGCGTTGCTGATCGCGGTCGTTTTGTTCGCCCCGAAAGGCCTGGTGTCCCTTGGAGGCTTGCTTGCTGGTCGCACCGCCTCGGTGATGAGGAGGCGCCCGTGAGCCGGCCGCTGCTCGAACTGCGAAACGTTTCGATGTCCTTCGGCGGGATGCGGGTCAACGATGATATTTCCTTCAGTATCGGGAAGGGAGAAAGGGTCGCGTTGATTGGCCCGAACGGCGCCGGCAAAACCACGCTCGTCAACGTCATCTCCGGCGACTTGACCCCTTCACAGGGCGCCGTCCACCTCGCCGGGGTTGATGTGACCGCACTACCGATTTCCGATCGCGTCGACGCCGGCTTGATCCGGACCTTTCAGATCACGAGGCTCTTCAAGAGCCTGACGGTCGCACAAAACGTCGCGCTCGCCGTGATGCAACGAAAGGGGCTCACGAGAAGCATGTTTTCCTCCCCGATGGATCGGCCGGACGTTCGTCGGGAGTGGGAGCGGGCCCTTGGAACGCTCGGTATCGCCCATCTGGCCGACAGGCAGGTCTCGCAACTGGCGTACGGTCAGCAGCGCCTTCTTGACCTGGCAATCGGGCTTGCTCTCGAGCCGAAGGTCCTGCTCCTGGACGAGCCCGCGGCAGGGGTTCCGTCAGAGGAGTCCTCCAAGATCATCGAGGCGATCGACAGATTGCCATCTGATATCGCGGTCTTGATGATCGAGCATGACATGGACCTGGTGTTCAAATTTGCCCGCCGTGTGCTCGTTCTCGCCAACGGAAAGCTGATCTTCCAGGGCGATCCGGCAGAAGTCACGCACCATCAGGAAGTCCGTCGAGCTTATCTAGGTAGCTACGCAGATGCCCGCCACGCGTCTTGAAGTCAAAGGTCTCAGTGCCGGGTATGGCCCCACCCGTATCATCGATCACATGTCGTTCGAGGTCTTGCCAGGAGGCCGTCTCAGCGTCCTTGGTCGAAACGGAGCCGGCAAGACGACCTTGCTCGCATCGCTGATGGGTCTGACGACCCATCATGGGGGAAAAGTATTCCTGGGCGAGGCTGATCTCACGGATACCAAGGCATCGACACGCGCTCAACGAGGTCTCGGTTACGTACCGCAGACACGCGACATATTTCGGTCGCTGACGGTGGAAGAAAACCTGGTCGCGGGTCTCAAGGATCGAGGTCGAGAGGCACTTGAAGAGGTCTACGTGATGTTTCCGAGGTTGGCCGAACGTCGACGCCATTTCGGGACGCAATTATCGGGCGGCGAGCAGCAGATGCTCTCGCTCGCCAGGACGCTGCTGGGAAGGCCTTCAGTTCTCCTCTTGGATGAGCCGCTCGAGGGGCTCGCGCCGGTGATCTGCGATCAGATCATGGAAATCATCACCGCGCTGGCGAGTTCTGGTGAAATGACCATCGTTTTGGTCGAGCAGCAGATCGAACGAGCGCTGCGCTTTGCCGATCATGTCATGGTGGTTGAACGCGGCAAAGCGGTCTGGAGTGGTGAATGCTCGCACTTGCGCGACGACCCCAAGATGGTCGAGCGCCTGCTCGGTGTTGGGGTGCACTGAGGCATGCGGCTTCCTTGTCATTGAGACAATGGGCAAGCTCGTATCACCCTTGCCCCGTCGGGGCGGCGGGGCTTGGCCGTAGGGCTCGCCCGGAAAGGCGAACCGGCAGCACGATCGCACGCCAAAGGGCCGGACAAGTTGATCCCTTGCCGCAAAGCGCTCAAGGACGACCGCAAGCGCTGTCAGTTCAGCCTTCCAAGCAGTCTTCGGATGATCTTCCGCAAGTTTTCGGCGTACTCATCGACGACCTGACGCCTCTCGGCCGATGGCGGCAGCTGACATTCGTCGTTCCCATCCGGCGACGGAGGATCCGTCTTGGAACTCCCGCGCATGATCGAGGCGATCGGCTTTGTCACTTTCACGGGAAGTCTGACCTCTGATGCACGACGCGCGTCGTTCAGGCTAGGTGCCAATTCCATCTGCGGCCTTCACACAAGTTAAGTCGCCGGAGCGGGTCGATCTGCATGGCTCGTCGCCGACGCGTGGCGCCGCAACATTTTGCAAATCGCGGCGCGCTAGGTGCACGAGGCGGTCGGATCGCACTTCGGGCAGCGGCCGTCGGCGGCTGCGCCGAGCTGGCGGCCGAGCTCGGCCCTGAGAGCCTCCTTGTTCCATTCGGCGCCGTCGCATCTGACGATTCGCTTGGCGCGCTCGAAGGCGTGACTCTCGGCGGCGTCATCGCCGATGCGGACGATCACGTCCCGATGGAACGGGCAGGCCGTCGTCGCGCGGGTCGTCTCCAGGGCGTAGCGCACGACCTCGGTGAGATCGTCGGTGTCAATGTCGGCAAGCATGTCGGTTCTCCTGATCGGCGTCCTCCCTTGTCCAGACCATGCACTACCTTCGACGAAAACCGGCCTCGGGCTCGATGGGAGCGCCGAGGCCGATTGTTCGCGTGGCTCTTCCATCCAGGGTCTGAACTCGTCCAGCAAACCCGCGCTGCCGATCTTCGTTCCATCGAACTCTTCGGCGGAGCCGCTCTCCGGCCTGCTCCATGTTCGCGGTCTTCTGCACTCTCCGTGAAAGCGGCGCCGGAAAGGCCTCGAAATCCAAACGTCGCTCGCTCCGGCAAAGGGGACCTCGAAAAAGCGTTCCCGATGCCGACACAAGACTATCGTCGGCGTCGCAAACATGTCTTGATCCAGCTCAAGGGAGGCGGCGGTATTTGACCGAACGCTTCTCGATCGGCAAGCCGCTTACAAGCGCTGCGCGATGTCTTCACCGCTGCTCGCGTCAATCCGTTCAGGACATCTGCGTAAGTATTGGACCGCAATTTCCAGGTCGCCGCGCCGGGCGCATATCTCCAGCATGGAGCGCAACGTCATCTTCAAATGCCCCCGCACGGGCATGAACGTGCAGCACTGGATTCCCGGCACAGGCTCCGACGCCGCGGACACGCACGTCCCGGTCCGGTGTCCCGCTTGCGCCTCGCTGCACTTCGTCAATGTCGCCAGCGGCAAGACCTTGAGCGAGGGCATCGGTCGGCCTCGCGCGACCACGGCGCCAGCCGGTCTCGGCGACCGGCTCGATCCATCGCGGCCTTGACCGCGTGAGCTCCGCCCGGCCGCGTCCGGATCGGATCTTCCGACTGATCCCTAGGGCATCTCAGACCCAGCCGCCATCGACGATGTAGTGCTGGGCGGTGCAGGCGGAGGCCTCGTCGGAGGCGAGGAAGACGGTGAACTTCGCAACCTCGTCCGGCATGAGCCGGCGCTTCAGGCATTGTCGCTGCTGCAGCTCGATCTCGCCGGCCGGCGTCATCCATTTCTCGAGCTGCCGCTCGGTCATGATCCAGCCTGGCGCGATCGCATTGACGCGGATGTTGTAGGGGCCGTAGTCGCGCGCCAGCGAGCGCGTCAGCCCGATCACGCCTGACTTGCTCGCGGTGTAGGCGGCCATGCCGCCTTGTCCTGCGATCCACGACACCGAGCCGAAATTGACGATGGCGCCGGCATTGGCCGCCTTCATGTCCGGCAACACGGCCTGAGATGCGAAGAACTGGTGCTTCAGGTTCACCGCGATGCGGTCGTCCCAATAGTCCGGCGTCATCTCCTCGGTGTTGTGCCGCTCGTCATGAGCGGCATTGTTGATCAGGATGTTGATCGGGCCATGAGCCTTGCGTGCCTCGGCGACGCCGGCACGCAGCGCGGGTATGTCGGTGAGATCGACATGCTGGAAATGCGCAGCCAATCCCTGCTCGGACAGCTCGCGCGCCAGGCGCTGTCCCTCCTCGACCTTGATGTCGAAGAACACGACCTTGGATTTCTGCTCCGCAAAGCGCCGCACGATCGCAGCGCCGATTCCGGCTGCGCCGCCGGTGACGAGTACGACCTTGCCGGCGAGGTCGGAATAGATCGCAGCCATGGGCACCTCGTTTGTTGCGGCCGGCGCGGCAGGCCGCGTCGACTCTTTCGCAAACCATAGCCATTCCATTGGTGAGGTGCATAGATCAGAATTTGTGTTGCGCACCTCAAAAATTGAGGGCAGGATTGCGCCAAAGAATAAAGACGGTCGGGAGGATGTGATGAGATTGCTCGGGAAACTGGGACTCGCTGCTGTCGCATGCCTGCTTTGGGCCAGTTCCGCGTCAGCCGACACCACGGTCAAATGGCTGCACATCGAGGTCAACCCGGCCCAGGTGAAGATCTGGGAGGAGGTCGCACGCAGCTATGAGGCGTCGCACCCAGGTGTGAAGGTCGAGATGCAGTTCCTCGAGAACGAGGCCTACAAGGCCAAGCTGCCGACCATCCTGCAATCCAAGGATCGGCCGCACATCATCTATAGCTGGGCCGGCGGAGTGCTGAAGACCCAGATCGAGGCCGGCGTCCTGGCAGACATCACCGATTCCGTGAAAAGCGGCGGCTACAGCGACACGATCGCACCGGCAGCGCTCGCGGCTTTCACCAGCAACGGCAAGGTCTATGGCCTGCCGACCGCGCTCTCGCAGGTCGGCTTCCTCTACAACAAGGACTTGATGGCCAAGGGCAATGTCGACGCGAGCAAGATCAAGACATGGGACGATCTGCTCGGCGCAGTGAAAACGCTGAGGGCCGCGGGCGTGACGCCGATTGTGGTTGGCGGTGCCGATAAATGGCCGCTGCATTTTTACTGGACGCATCTCGCAGTGCGCATCGGCGGCAAGCCGGCCTTCGATGCAGCACTGAAGGGTGAGAATGGCGGGTTCGCCGGCGAAACCTTTCAGAAATCCGGCGAGCTGTTCAAGCAGCTGGTCGATCTCCAGCCCTTCCAGAACGGCTTCCTCGGCTTCAAGAATCCGCAGGCCGTCGGCTATTTCGGCGACGGCAAGGCCGCGATGATCCTGGCCATCTCGTCCTTCTATCACACCCAGCGCGCGCTTGCCGCCGACAAGGTCGGTCTCGGCGACGACAAGCTTGGCTGGTTCGATTTTCCGGTCGTACCCGGCGGCAAGGGCGAGCCGTCAGACACGCTCGGCGGCATCACCGGCTGGTTGATCACCAAGGGGGCGCCCAAGGAAGCCACCGACTTCCTCAAGTTCTTCATCTCCAAGGACGTGCAGGCGCGGCTTGCCGCCGGCAACTTCATCGTTCCCGTCGCCAAGGGCGGCGAAGCCGGTCTCAACAGCGCCTTCATGAAGCAGATCGCGGCCAATCTGGCGAAGTCCAACTATCACCAGAACTTCTATGATCAGAGCCTTGGCCCCTCGGTCGGTCGCGTCGTCAACGACGTCACGGCCGAGATCGCCGGCGGCAGCATGAGCCCGCAGAACGCAGCGAAAGCCATCGAAGCGGCGTACAAGCAGGGTAACTGACCGGTGGCGCGACGGATCGCGATGTCGTCGCCGATCGGCGTCGCCGGTGAGGCGGCCCCCCAGGTCGGGATTCGTGGCGCGGTTCGTGGCCCCGGCTGGGATGGCCGCTTCACCGTCCTGATCCTGTTCCTGCCGCCCGCGCTGCTGCTGTTCACGCTGTTCGTGGTGCTGCCGATCGGCGAGGCCGCCTGGTACTCCGCCTTCAACTGGAACGGGTTCGGCAGGCCGACCAACTGGATCGGCCTCGACAATTACCGCTTCGTGCTGGAGACGCGGGCCTTCTGGCTCGCGCTGCGCAACAACGGGCTGATCATTGCGGTCTCGCTCGCCGTCCAGCTGCCGCTCGCGCTGACCCTGGCATTGATGCTGGCCGAAAAGTTTCGCGGCGCCGTGGCGCTGCGCATGCTGTTCTTCATGCCCTATATCCTCGCCGAGATCGCGACGGGGCTGATCTTCAGCTTCGTCTATGACGGCGATTACGGCCTCGTCGCCTCGATCTGGCGCACGTTCGGCGCCGAGCCTCCGCATCTCCTGGCCTCGACCGACACGGCGATGCTGGCGGTGCTGATCGTGGTGGTCTGGAAATATTTCGGCTTCCACATGATGCTGTTCATCGCCGCGCTCCAGAGCCTCGACAAGAACCTGGTCGAGGCCGCCCGTATCGACGGCGCGACGCGGACGCAGACGCTGCGCCACGTCGTGATCCCCTTGCTCTATCCGACGATCCGCCTGTCGGTGTTCTTCGCCATCATCGGATCGCTGCAGCTGTTCGATCTCGTCATGCCGCTGACGCGCGGCGGGCCGGCCGATTCCTCCAACACGTTGGTGAGCTTTCTCTACAACAACGGCATCTCGCGCATGCGGGTCGGCTATGGCAGCGCCATCGGCGTCATCCTGTTCGCGATCTGCGTGACCTTTGCCTTCACCTACAAGCGATGGTTCATGCGCGATGAATAGTGCCGGGGCTAGAAGCGCATTCGATCCCGCAGCGCTGTTCAAGGCGCTGTTCCTCGGCTTGGTCGCGATCTTCGTCCTGGTGCCGCTGCTCGCGACCTTGCTCGGCGGCTTCAAGTCGCTCGGCGAGCTCCGTGTCAATCCATTCGGCCTGCCCGCACAATGGGAGTGGCAGAACTACGCCGACATCCTGTTCTCGGCGCGCTACTGGCAGCTACTGCGTAATTCGCTTGTCATCTCGACGCTGGCGGTGGCGCTGACCCTGATCACGGCTTCGATGGCCGCGTTCACCTTCGCCCATGTCCGGTTCTTCGGCTCATCGATGCTGCTCAGCTATCTGACGCTGGGCCTGCTGTTCCCCGCCGCGACCGCCGTGCTGCCTCTGTTCATCAAGGTGCGCGATCTCGGCCTGCTCGATACCTATTTCGGCGTCGCGCTGCCGCAGGTGGCGTTCAGCCTCGCCATGAGCGTGCTGCTGCTACGCCGTTTCTTCAAGGACATCCCCTATGAGCTGCTCGAGGCGGCGCTGGTCGACGGCTGCAGCTACATCAAGTTCTTCCGCTATGTGACGCTGCCCTTGTCGCGTCCGATCCTGGCGACGGTCGGCACCATCACCTTCGTCAACAGCTGGAACGCCTATCTGCTGCCGCTGGTGATGCTGAACACCGACGCGCTGTATCCCTGGCCGCTCGGCATCATGGTCTACCAGGGCGAATACTCGTCCGAATGGCACCTGATCCTGGCCTTCATCACACTCACCATCCTGCCCACGATCATTCTGTTCCTGCTGGCGCAGAAGCACATCGTGGCCGGCCTCACCGCGGGCGCGGTCAAGGGATGAGCCGTATTCTGAGGAGATAACATGAGAAAAGTCGGCATCGGAATCATCGGCTGCGGGGTGATCAGCACCGCCTATCTCAAGGCGGCCCAGCGCTTTCCGGTCATGGAGGTCAGGGCGCTCGCCGACATGCGCAGCGAGATTGCGGAACGCCAGGGCGCGGCCTTCGGCTTGCCGGGAATGCGGGTCGACCAATTGTTGAAGCGAGACGACGTCGAAATCATCGTCAATCTCACGGTGCCGCTCGCCCACACCGATGTCAGTTTGGCGGTGCTGAACGCCGGCAAGCACGTTCACTCGGAGAAGCCGCTCGGCATCAATGTCACTGAGGCGCGCAAGGTCATGGAGCTTGCCGCGCAGAAGAACCTGCGCGTCGGCTGCGCGCCCGACACGTTCCTTGGCGGCGGCCATCAGACCGCGCGCAAGCTGATCGACGACGGCGCGATCGGCACGCCCGTCGCGGGCAGCGTTTTCTTCGGCTGCCCCGGCCACGAGCGCTGGCATCCGGCGCCTGGCTTCTATTACCTGCGCGGCGGCGGGCCGATGCTCGACATGGGGCCGTATTACATCACCGATCTCGTGCAATTGCTCGGCCCGGTCGCCAGCGTGATGGGCTCGACCGCGCGCCCCAAGACCGAGCGCCTCGTGACCAGCCAGCCGATGAACGGCGCGCTGATTCCGGTCGAGGTCCCGACCCATGTCGCCGGGACGCTGGAGTTCGAAAGCGGCGCCGTCGTGTCGATCACGATGAGCTTCGACGTGCCGAAACATCGGCATGCGCCGATCGAGATCTACGGCGACAAGGGCAGCATGCTGGTGCCGGATCCAAATCGCTTCGGCGGCGAGGTGCAGGTGGCGAAGACCGGCGGCGAATGGGAGGCGATGCCGCTGACGCACGGCCACGTCGAGGGCGAGTTCCGCTCGATCGGCGTCGCCGACATGGCTGGCGCGATCCTGAACGACCGGCCGCATCGCGCCAGCGGCGCGCTCGCCCTCCACGTGCTGGAGGTGATGGAGGCGTTCCAGACTTCCGCCGACGAGGGCCGCCGCGTCAAGATCGAGAGCCGCGTCGAGCGGCCGGCGATGCTGCCGGCGGGACGCGAAACCGGACAGATCGATTGAGGGTATGACCATGCGCAAGGCAATGATTGTATGGGGCGGCTGGCCGGGACACGATCCCGATCTCTGCGCGTCGATGATCCGCGGCTGGCTGAAGGCGGAAGGCTTCGAGGTGCGGATCGAAACCACGACGGCAGCCTTTGCCGATCCCGCGATCCACGATCTGTCGCTGATCATACCGATCTACACGATGTCGAAGATCGAGAAGGCGGAAGCGCTCAACCTCTGCGATGCGGTGCGCAGCGGCGTCGGGCTTGCCGGCCACCATGGCGGCATGTGCGATGCTTTCCGCGAATCGGTCGATTACCAATTCCTGTGCGGCGGGCAGTGGGTCGCCCATCCCGGCAACATCATCGACTACAAGGTCGACTTGACGAAGCCGGACGATCCGATCATGACGGGTCTGAAGAGCTTCGAGCATCGGTCTGAGCAATATTACATGCATGTCGATCCCGCCATCGAGGTCCTGGCAACGACGACCTTCACCGGTGAGCACGCGCCCTGGATCGAGGGCGTGGTGATGCCGGTGGTGTGGAAGAAGCGCTATGGCGCCGGGAGGGTATTCTATTCCTCGCTGGGCCACCGCGCCTACGAGCTTGACGTGCCGGAGATCCGGACGTTGATGACCCGCGGCATGCTATGGGCCGCGCGCGAATGACTGAAGGCGCGACCCAGCCGGTGCTTCGGGCCACGCTCGAGGACGTCGCGCGCGCGGCGGGCGTTTCGCTCGCCACCGTCGATCGCGTCGTCAACCGGCGCGAGGGTGTCCGCGCCAAGACCGTCGCGCGCGTCGAGGCCGCCGTGGCAAAGCTCGGCTATCGCGCCGATGTTGCCGCGGCGCGGCTCGCCCGCGGGCAGACCTTCCGCTTCGCTTTCGTGCTGCCGACCGGCAGCAACAGCTTCATGACCAACCTCAGCGAGCAGGTCGCGCGCACCGCGGACTGGCTCGCCGGCCATCGCGGCTTCATCGACATCCACCATGTCGACGTGTTCGACCCCGATGTCCTTGCCCGAGCGCTGGAGAACCTCTCGCCGGCCTATCAGGGCGTCGCCGTCATCGCGCTCGATCATCCCCGGGTGCGCGCCGCGATCGACGAGCTCGTCGCGCGCGGGGTTGCCGTGGTCACCCTGGTGTCGGACGCGCCGAGTTCGTCCCGGGTGCATTATGTCGGGATCGACAATCCAGCCGCGGGCCGCACGGCCGCCACGCTGATGGGACGCTTCCTTGCCGGGCGCGAGGGCACCGTCGCCGTGATTGCGGGATCGTTGTCGCTGCGCGACCACACCGAACGGCAGTTCGGCTTCCACCAGATCCTGTCGAGCGAGTATGCGAGCCTGTCCGCACTGCCTGTCATCGAGGGGCGCGACGACAGCGACCGCACGCGGGACCTTACGGCCGCGCTGCTCGCCCGCCATGCCGACCTCCGCGGCATCTATTGTTGCGGCGCCGGAAACCGCGGCATCGCCGATGCGCTCGAGGCCTCGGGCCGCGCGCGCGAGGTGGTCTGGATCACCCATGAGCTGACCGAGCACACCAGGCGGTTCCTGGTGCGCGGCACGCTCGACGCCGTCATCAACCAGGATGCCGGCCATGAGGCGCGGTCTGCGGCGCGAGTCCTGCTCGCGCATTGTTCTGGCGAGCCGATCAGCCCCGACCAGGAGCGCATCCGCATCGACATTTTCCTGCGGGACAATCTGCCGTAGCGTGAAGCGCACGGAAGCGCCGCGCGAGGACTACCCCTCGTACTGATCCGGCCCCATCGCCCAAGCCGACTCGTCGTGGCCGAAGGCGTAATTGCGGTTGTTGAGCGCCGGATTGCGGTTGACCATCGGCCGCATGAACATCGGATGGGTCACTGAGCGCACCTCGTGCTCGACCGTGAACAGCTTCTTGCCGCTGTCGAGGTCGACGATGTCGCAGAACCGGTACTGGTATTGATTGTCCTCGCGCGAGATCAGCTTGCGCGCAAGCAGCTTGCGGTAGGGGCCGGAGAAGTCGGTGATGTACATCTGCACGTGGTGGCCGTCATAGTCGGCCTGCGGCCGGTCGGTCTCGCGGAACAGCAGATGCTGGTTGCGGCCCGTCTTCACGGCGGCCACAGTGCCAGCGCCGTTCTGCAAGCTCGCGGGCATGCCCATGACTTCAGGATAGAAGGCGCAGATGCCGGCCGCCGATCTCATGGGCACGTCGAACTCGACATAGGGAATGCCGAGCGCGATCCGGCCGAACCGCGCGGCGTCGGGCTCGTAGCAGCGCACGCGGTTACCCCAGGGGCAAACCGCCTCGACATGGTCGTTGTGCTCCCTGAACGCGAACGTCGTGCCCTCGAGCTTCTTCGCGACCGATGCAAGCCGCGCCAGCAGCGCCTCGCGGCCTTCGATGACCAGGCCAATGTGTCCGCGCAGCACCTGCGGCCGGCCGCTCGGCAGATGAAACTGGCTCCGCCCGGCATTGATCCACATGTTGGTGTCGGACACCATCAGATAGGGATCGCGGGTGAGCCCGAGCCCGGCGACGTAGAACAGCGTGGCGAGGCGCTGGTCCGGGACCTGGATGTTGACGTGCTCGAAATGGATTGCGTTGCCGAGATCTTCTGCGGATCGATCGAATTGCTGCGGCATGGGTGTGCACTTCTCGCTGGGGGATAAACGCGTGCATCTTAAAGCATAGATTCCGGCCGTCGAATGCTTTCGCCGGCCCCGTGCCATGCGATGCGAGGTGCGGCTGACGCCCTGAAGAAATAAGAAAAATACAAGGTCAAGAACTAGCCGCCTCTCGGCGGCTAGTTCTTTGGAGGGATACTCCTCCCGCGTCGTCACCTAACCGTGATCGGAAGCACATCGGAGGAGGCCGCCCTGGAGCGGTCTCTTCTTCTGCGGATTGCCCGTTATTGGCCCCGCAGTTTTTCCCCGGTCTTTTCTCCGTGATCGGTGGAGCTTTTGACTTTGCTGCCGGACGTCTTGCCGGCGCCGGTCGTCGTCTTGGGGCCGCCCTTGCCAGCGTCATTCGCCATGCTGTTATTGGTCCGATCAACGCCCGCGCTCCCGGCGCCGCCGCCACCTTGGGCCAAAGCAATCGTGGAAGTCACAGCCAACGCAGCAGCAGTCGCAATCGTCGCTAGTTTTTTCATCGGGTTCTCCTTGTTTAGACTAAAAAAACCAAGCCTCCGATGCTCGAATCGTTCCTGGCGCCTGCTCCCCTGCTCCTTTGTCGCAAGACCTGAATCCGCGCCGTCATACATGAGGGCCGGCCCATGCCTGTCTTGATCTTGCCGTGGCAGCCAGTCCCTGTAATCTCCTTGGAACAACAGGGAAGAAGCCGATGGGAGGAGTTCTGGAGGGCGTGCGCGTGCTCGATTTCGGGCGCTATATCGCCGGGCCCTATTGCGCGACCTTGCTGGCCGAGTTCGGGGCCGAGGTCATCCGGGTCGAGAAGCGCGACGGCAGCGAGGATCGGTTCGTCGCGCCGGTGGGCGAAGGCGGCGAGGGCGCGCTGTTCCTCCAGATCAACCGCAACAAGAAGGGCATCACACTCGATCCAATGAAGGCGGAAGGCCAGGAGGTGATGCGCCGCCTGATCGCGACCGCGGACGTCGTGGTCGCCAATCTGCCGCCGCAGACCCTGCGCGCGATGAAGCTCGACTACGAATCGCTGAAGGCGATCAAGCCGGACATCATCCTGACCACGGCGACCGCGTTCGGCGGGCCGGGCCCGTGGTCCGACCGCGTCGGCTTCGACGGCGTCGGCCAGGTGATGTCGGGCTCGGTGTACATGACCGGCGCCGGGGATCCGCCGTACCGCGCCGCGGTGAACTGGGTCGATTTCGGCACTGCGCTGCACTGCGCGTTCGGCACGCTCGCCGCCCTGATCGAGCGCGGCAAGTCTGGGCGGGGGCAGATCGTCGAGGGTGCGCTGCTCGCAACCGCTTTGTCCTTCACCAATGCCACGCTGATCGAGCAGGCCGTTATCGACGTCAACCGCGTGCCGACCGGCAATCTCGGCCAGACCGCTGCGCCCGCCGACATTTACCGCACGAGGGACGGCTGGGTGCTGTGCCAGGTCACCGGTCATCCGCTGTTCAAGCGCTGGGCGAGGCTGATGGGCGAGGAGGAGGTGTGGCTGAACGATCCGCGCTTTGCCGACGACATCAGCCGCGGCAATAACGGCCGCATCATCAGCGAGCGGATGGCGCGCTGGTGTGCCGAGCGCACCACGCAGGAGGCCGTCGACACGCTAGGCGACGCGATGATTCCGACCGGCCCCGTGCTCTCGCCGCAACAGGCGCTGGATCATCCGCACATCCGCGCGGCCGGCTTCATGCAGGACGTCGACTATCCGGGCCTGCCGAAACAGGCACCGGTTGCCCGCGCCGCGGTGCGGCTGTCGGAAACGCCGGGCGAGATCGCGCACCGTCCGCCGACGCTCGGCGAGCACACCGACCACGTCCTCGCCGATCTCGGCTACGATGCGGACGAGATCGCGGCGCTTCGGCAGAGCGGCATCATCTAACTCACAGCAGCTGCTTCAACGCCTTTGCATCGGCGGGTGCTGCGCTCTTCTGGTCGTTGTCGAAATAGACATAGACGTCGCAGCCCTGCCGCTTCCACGACTTGATGCGCTTGGCCCATTGCGCCAGCGTGGGTTTGGTATAGTGCCCGTGATAGCGCCCGCTTGGCCCGTGTCCGCGCACATAGACGAAATCCGCTGTGCGCTTCCACGGCGCCGGCGCGTCGTGATGATCGGACAGGCACAGCGAGATGTTCTCCTCAGCCAGCATGCGCAGGATGCGCGGCTGATACCAGCTCGGATGACGAAATTCGAAACTGTAGCGGCGTTTCCGCGACAGCAGCTTGAAGAACGAGGCGAGCCGGTCCGCATTCGCCTCGAATTGCGGCGGCAGCTGGAACAGGATCGGGCCGGCCTTGCCGCCGAGCCTGGAGATGCGGTCCTCCAGCAGCTCGAGGCTGTTGACGGAGCGCTCCGACAGGCGCTTCCAGTGCGTGATGAATTTCGACGCCTTCCAGGCGAACACGAAATCGCGGCCGGTCTGCTCCCGCCATCCCGTCACCGCCTCCGGCGTTGGCGTGCGGTAGAACACCCCGTTCAGCTCCGTGGTGTCGAACTGCCCGGCATAGTAGCTGAGCTGCTGCTTCAGCGTCACGCCCTCGGGGAAGAACGGGCCGCGCCAGGAAGCGTAGTGCCAGCCCGAAGTTCCGATCAGAACGCGCGCCATGTTTTACGTACCATCCGTTGCCATTTGCCGGAGGGAACGTCCGTGCGGCCGATACGTTTCTCGTGAGCGTGAACGCGAGGACCGGAACCGATGTACGCGCTGTTTGAAGGCAACAAGCAGATCGGCAATCCCTTTCCGACCGAGAAGGAAGTGTGGGAAGCTGCCTTGATCGAGGGCCTCGTCACGGACGTCCCCATTGCGGACGAGGAGGGCGGCCACATTCTGCCGGCCGGCTATCACGTCGAGCGCATCGAAGAGACGGAGGAGACGTTCGCGCCGCGGCCGGACTGGAAGCTGCCGCGCGAAATCTCCTGAGTTAATTCGTCGCCAGCGCCGCCTTGGCGACTTCGGCCATCCAGCGCGAGGCGACGGGCAGGATCGCGTCGTTGAAATCGTAGCGCGGGCCGTGCAGCTCGGCGCCGTCGCGCAACTCGCCATTGCCGATCCAGACGAAGGCGCCGGGCCGCTGCTGCAGATAATGGGCGAAATCCTCGCCGGCCATGCTGGGCGCGAGATCGCGCCGTACCGGTGCCTGCACCTTCTCCGCGGCGATGCGCGCGA
Organism: Bradyrhizobium sp. JHI2711; assembly: GCF_056156565.1. Lineage (NCBI taxonomy): Bacteria > Pseudomonadati > Pseudomonadota > Alphaproteobacteria > Hyphomicrobiales > Nitrobacteraceae > Bradyrhizobium > Bradyrhizobium sp. JHI2711. The sequence continues at coordinate 2,305,194 of NZ_JBPZPT010000001.1, read as the reverse complement.
GGTCAGCCTCATCAGGCGTGTTGATCACCACGCCAACGCCCCAGACGATCTCGGGCGTGACCTTGACGCCGAAGCTGGTCGCGATCCCGGCGCAGGTACGCGTGATGCCATCGAGGATGACGTCCTTGACCACTTCGCGGTGGTAGCGCAGCGTGCCGCGGATGGTGACGCGTCCGGCGATCTGGTTCGGCGCGGTGCCGCCTTCGATCGTACACAGCGACAGCACGGCGGTGTCGAGCGGATCGACGCCGCGCGAGGTGACCGATTGCAGCGCGACGATGAGGTGCCCGGCCGCCACCACGGGATCACGCGTCAGATGCGGCATACCGGCGTGCCCGGCATGGCCCTCGATATTGATGGTGATGCGCCCGCCGGAGGCCATCACGACGCCGTCGTGCACGGCGATGGTGCCGGCGGCAAGGCCCGGCCAGTTGTGGAAGCCGAATATCCGCTCCATCGGAAAGCGATCGAACAGTCCGGCCGCGACCATCGCCCGCGAGCCGCCAAAGCCTTCCTCGGCCGGCTGGAAGATGAAATCGACCGTGCCGCTCCAATCGGTATCAGTGGCGAGCAGCGCCGCGGCGCCCAGGAGCGAGGCGGTATGGCCGTCATGGCCGCACGCATGCATCACGCCGGATGACTTTGAAGCATAGGGCAGCCCGGTGTCCTCGGTGATCGGCAGCGCATCCATGTCGGCGCGCAGGCCAACCCGCCTTTGCGCATGGCCGCGCCTCAAGGTCGCGACGATGCCGTGGCCGCCGATTCCAGCCTCGAAGGGAATGCCGAGCTCGGTGAGCTTGTCCTGCACGAAGGCAGAGGTCTCTTTCTCCTGGAGCGACAGCTCCGGGTGGGCGTGGAGATGCCGGCGCCACGCGGTCAGTTTCTGGTGCAGTTCGGGGGACAAGGCAGGGGCCTTTCGCAAGGTGTCGGTTGCCGTCACCATAAAGGATTATCACCGCCATGCACCCTGCGCCTTGGAATGCCTCGCGTGCAGCAATGTGCGCTTTTTCCGTCATTCCGGGGCGCGCCTCTTGGCGCGAACCCGGAATCCATCGTGCAGCGAGCTCCGCGGCCCAATAGATTCCGGGTTCGCGACTTCGTCGCGCCCCGGAATGACGAGCAATAGGTGTTACGCCAGCTTCGCCAGCCCCTTCCAATCGAACCCAATCCCGTGACCCGGCCGATCGGGCGCCAGCGCCAGCCCGTCCTTCAGCACCAGCGGATGCTCGAGATACTTGTCGAGCCCGAAGCCGTGCGCCTCCAGATAGGATCGGTTCGGGCAGGCCGCGAGCAGATGCACGGTGATGTCGTGCGCGCCGTGGCTGGTGACGGGCAGGTTGAACGCTTCCGCCAGCCGCGCGATCTTCATGAAGGCGGAAACGCCGCCGCAATTGGTGACGTCGGGCTCCGGGTAGGACACCGCGCCACTGGCGATGTAGTTCTTGAACTCCCACAGCGAGCGCAGATTCTCGCCCGCCGCGATCGGCACGCCGCCCGCCTGCATGATACGCACATGGCCCGCGACGTCGTCGGGGATGATCGGCTCCTCCAGCCAGGTGAGGTCGAAAGGAACGAAAGCACGCGCGGCGCGGATCGCCTCCTCGACCGTCCATTTCATGTTGGCATCCGCCATCAGCGGAAAGCCGTCGCCGAGATGCTGCCGCATCGCGGAGATGCGCGCGACATCGGACTTGAGGTCGGGCCGGCCGACCTTCATCTTGATGGCGCGGAATCCCTTGGCGAGATTGCCGTCGGTCTGCTTCAAGAGCGCATCGACGGAGAGATCGAGGTCGATGCCGCCGGCGTAGCACGGCACATGCGCATCGAAGCCGCCGAGCAGGCGGTACAGCGGCAGCTTGGCGCGCCGCGCCTTCAGATCCCACAGCGCGATGTCGAGTGCCGAGAGCGCCAGCACCGCCGGCCCGCCGCGCCCGCCATAATGCAGCCCCCACCAGACATGATGCCAGATCGCCTCGGTATCGTCGGCCTCGCGTCCTTCGACCAGCGGCGGGATCTCGCGCTTGAGAATGTCGGCCACAGCCCCGCCGTTGCGCCCGACCGTATAGGTGTAGCCGACGCCCTCGGCGCCATCGGCATCGCGGATGCGGCAGGTGAGCAGCTCGAACGCCGTCATGTCGCCATGCGTGGAGTCCGACAGCGTGATGGGGAGGGGGATCCGGTAGAGCCCGGTCTCGATGTTTGCGATGCGCGGCATGGTGCCTCCCTGTCTTTGGTTCTTCTTCTTCGTAGGGTGGGTTAGCTAGCGGATGCGCGAAGCGCAGTCCGCTGGCGTAACCCACCTCTTCTGTCTCTGCGGATACGAACAGTGGTGGGTTACGCCTAGCGGTTTGCGCTTCGCGCAATCCGCGGGGCTAACCCACCTTACGCTAGACTATGAAGTCCGTCGCCTCCAGCGAGGCCGCATGCACTCCGCTCAGGGTGATGGTGTCATTGGCAGTGAGGTGAATCACCGCATTGCCCGAGCTGTCATCGCTGATGAGGCCGGACAGGGTCGCCCAGTCGGCAAAACCGTAGTCGTGCAGGTTGATCACGTCGAGTTCCCCCGCGGTGCTGCCGACCGCCATGTTGCCTTGATTGAAGTCGTTGATGACGTCGTTGCCGGAGCCGGCCGTGAAGACGAAGACATCGTTGTTCGGCCCGCCCCACAGCTGATCATTACCCGCGCCGCCGTTGAGCGTGTCCGTGCCGCCAGTGATAGAGCCAGGGGTAGATGGCGCATAAGTCCGCGCATCGCCGTAGAGATGATCAGTGAACTCTCCGCCATTGAGGATGTCATTGCCGCCACGCGCACTGCCGGACATGTTCATGGCGTCGCCAATCAGCTGGGAGCCGTAGACGGCCGGCGGCGGCTCGCCGCCATTCGTCACGAAGGTCAGGGTATCGTTGCCACCCTGGGCATTGTCGGTCAATGACGTGAGCGAATCGCCGGCCAGCGTTCCACCTCCGATCGCCATGCCACTGCTGATGCCGAGCGTGAGGTCGTCGTTGCCACCGATTGTATTGCCGGTCATGGCACCGATGGCATCCCCACTGAGGGTCGCCGTGCTTTCGTATGCATATTCGAATACGTTCAGCGTGTCGTTGCCGCCATGCGCGTTGTCGCTCATGGATCCCCCGGCATCGCCACTGAACACGTTCTCGAAGGCCCGCCCACCGGTCACGCCTGTCAGCGTGTCATTGCCGCCTTGCGTGTTGCCCGACATGTCGCCTCCGGCATCTCCGTAAATGGAGATGTTGGAGCGGAAATTGCCGCCGGCGTCGGCGGTGAGCGTGTCGCTGCCGCCTGCAGCATTGCCCAACATGGTCTCGGCGTCGCCCATAATGGTGGCGCCGCTGAAGGGATAATCCACGTTCGCCGTGAGCGTGTCGTTGCCGCCGTGGGAATTGCCCTGCATGACCGTGTCTTCGCCGATCAGCGTAACGAACACGTCCGCGTTGAGGATGGTTGCCGTCACCGTGTCGTTCCCGCCCCAGCCGTCGATCGGGAAGTTGGGATCCCCGACGATGGTCGCGGTTTGGCTGAAGTCCGGAAAGGTGAGAATCAGGGTGTCGTTCGGCATCGTGCGCATGGCGCATCACTCCCATTTCATATCAGTCACGTGACTCTGAAAACAGCGGAGGTCTCGGCGAGACGCACTGCGGTCACGCTTGGATCTGAATCTACTTGGAGTTGATGGCGGAGGTTTGCTCCTGACTCGGTTTGATTGCGGCCGAGGAACCGCGTGACGGTGCTCGCCATCGATGGGCAGCACGGGACAGGCGCGGACTTCACGGAAGCCGCGATCGACCCGTTAGACCAGAGCCGTGTTAAAGCGCTATGACGTGCCGTTTGCCATCTCACCGCATCGTCGCCAGCTGCACCGCCAGCGCGCAGGCGCGGTCGTATTCGTCGAGATTGATCCATTCGTCGACCGTGTGCGCCTCGTTCTGGCCAGCACCGAAGGTCACGGTCGGAACGCCGTGGCGGACCATCCAGTTGGCGTCCAGGCCGCCATTGGCGGCGCGCACGTTCGCCGTTCCGCCCACGGCAGACACCGCCTCGATCGCGCGTTTGACCACCGGCAGGTTCTCCTTCATGCGGAACGGATAATAGTCGGTCTCGGCCTTGAATTTGACCTTGCCGGACTTGCCTTGCGCGTTGGTGACCTTCTTGGCCGCCTTCTCGAACGCGGCCTTGTAGGCCTTGGTGATCTCCTTGAAGAATTTTCCGTCATGGCTGCGGCTCTCGCCGCGCACATGCACGTAGTCGGTGACGACGTTGGTGGCATCGCCCGCGGGGCGGCCTTCGCCGCCGGTGACCGGGCCGACATTGCTGGTGCCTTGCTTCTTGCCCTTCACCACCTTGCCGAACCAGCCGCCGGCCTTCACGTCCGCAAGCGCGAGCGCCATGATCATGGTCGAGGAGATGCCGCGCTCCGGTGCGACGCCGGCATGCGAGGCGCGGCCGAAGATTTCGACGGTCCAGCGGTCGGCGCCGACCGCCCCAATCACGACATTGGAGGCCGAGCCGCCGTCATAGTTGAACGCCATCACCGGCTTGCCGAGCTCGTCGAGCTTGACGTGGCGCGCGCCGTAGAGCCCGCTCTCCTCGCGTACGCAGAACAGAAGCGTGATCGGCGGATGATCGAGCTTCTGCTTTTCGAGCTCGGCCGCCAGCGTCACCAGCACGCCGCAGCCGCAGCGATTGTCGCCGCCGAGCGCGGTCTTGGCGTCGTTGACGATCTTGCGCCCCGTCAACTTTGGCTTGGCACCGGCGCACAGCGGCACCGTGTCCATGTGGGTCATGAACATGATGCGTGGATGGTTGTGCAGCGCGCCGCGGCCGGGCAGGTCGACGATGAGGTTGCCGGTCTCGGTCGGCACCGGAATGCGCGTGTTGGCGTCGTCGAGCCGGATCGCCTTGGCCGGCACGCCGCTCTCCTTCAGCGCAGCCGTGAGCTCCCGCCCGATCGCCGCCTCCTGTCCGGTGACGCCCTCGACAGTGAGGAAGCGCATGAGACGATCGGTGGCGGCTTTGGTGTCGACGGGCATGGACTCGAATTCCCCTGATGCGGATGGCGGCGCAGCATCTCCTGCGCTTCCGCATTTCGCAAGGGGCTCAGACGCGCTGCGTGTAGATCAAGAAAATCAGCACGCCGACCGCCAGTGCCGCCGCCATGAACAGCAGCACCGCCGGCAGCCCCGCGAGTGCGGCCACCGCGCCGGTGACGGATTGCATCAGCGCAGTGCCGAGAAAGAAGGCGAGATTGACGGCCGCAAGCGCCTTGCCGGCGACCTGCGCATCGACGAGTTGCCTGGACATGCCGAACAGCAGCGGCTGCGCCGAGGTGAAGAGCCCGATGAGCACGAACAATGCCAGATCGTAGGAGGGCGGCATGACGTTCACGCCGAACAGCCATGCAACGGCAAAGTGCGGCGCTCCCAGCGCCATCAGCGCGAGCAGTAGCGCCGCGATCGCATGCGTGCCGGCGACCAACTCGCGGCGGCGGCCGAGCCTGCGGTCGATCATGCCGACGAGCAGCGGGCCTGCGATCATCGCCAGCGTGAACGCGCCGAGCTGGTTGCCGGCCTCGATCCGCGTCAGGCCCTTGATCTCCATCAGCCAGGGTCCTCCCCACAGGCCGCGCAGCACCAGCGTGCTCGCCAGCGACACCATCGCCAGCGCGATCACGCCGCGCAGCGGCCGTGACAGGCCGAGCCTGACCACATCGATCATCTGCGACAGCGGCGAGGACTCGTCCTTGTGCTCGGCCGGCTGGTGCGGCACCAGTACGAACACCGCCAGCGCGACGAGGATGCCGCCGATTGCGGAGATCCAGAACCCGGCGCGCCAGCCGTAAGTATCGATCACGAAAGCGAGCGGGCTCGCCGACAGCAGCATGCCGATATTGCCGATCGAGAGGATGGCGCCCGACCACAATCCGAATCGCGCCGCCGACAATTGCTTGGCTGCGAGCGTCATCGGGCACATCAGCATGCCCGAGGTGGCGACGCCGAGCAGCAGTTGCCCGACGGCGAAGCTCTCGGGCCCCGTCGCAAACCCCGAGGCCATCGCGCCGAACACGGTTCCCGCCAGCAGGGCGAGCGACACCGGCCGCACGCCGAACCGGTCCATCGCCGCGCCGACCGGGATCTGCGAGGCTGCAAAGGCAAAGTGGTAGACCGACGTGAGGCTCGCCAGCGCCTGCGGCTCGATGTGGAAATCCGCCGCCATCAGGTCGAGGCTCACCGCCGGAATGGTGCGCAGCAGGGTCGACAGCATGTGGCCGCAGGCGAGCGCGACCAGCGCGAAGATCAGCGCGCGGGTGGCGGTGCCCGCGTCGTCGTCGGCATTGGTCATGAGCGTCCCATCCCGAGAAGGTTTTAGGGTGGGTTACAGGATTGAGGGGGCGGGTGCCAATGGCGGCAGCGCGCCCCCCTCATGCCGGAATGTGACCTCGGACTGAGAGCAATGACATTGCCGAGAGGCTAGCCGCATTGCAACGCACCACCTTCGAGACGGCACTCAGCCTGGTAGGGAGTCATGGCGTTGCGCCGCGGGGATAAAGTGTTGTGGGCGTCTCCGCGGTGCGCGCGACGGTTGCATCATCTTCGCTCTTGGGAGCTTCCGTTGGCGAACGTAGGAACAAAGGAGACATCGTCTCTCTTACCTAGGTTAGGGAGACCTGATCATGCTGTCCTCGAGACCGCCACGGCCCATTCGCACGACGCTCGATCTTGCGAACGCTGAGCAGGTCAAGTCGGTCCGCAGGCGGCTTCGCATCTCCAATGCCGATCTGGTCAGGATCGTCGACAAGATCGGCAACTCTCTGGCGGCCATCGAGAAGGAAGTGGAGCTCGAAAAGCTGGCCGTTCAGCAAGGTAGTGCCAGGGACGCAGCGACGACCCTCGAATGAATCCAACCCATCACGTGGGAAAGGAGAATTGCGATGAACAGTCTGATCTACCTCATAGGGCTCATCGTTGTGATCGCCGTCATTCTTTCGTTCTTCGGCTTGCGATGACCCGCCACGGCCCGGCAGGCGACCGCCGCGCCGGTGAAGTCATTCTTAATGTCGCGTGCAGCAAATGGTTGATGCGCACCAGGTCAATACCATCATAGCGACGACGCTTTGTGCGTTCTTCGAGCGGCTTCCCGACGCTCAAATCGGCACTGAGGAAGCCAAGCTGCTGGCCAAGCAAATCACTGAAGCGCTGAACGCAGCTGGGCTGCAGATTGTCCCTGTGGCTCCGGCGAGCACACGGCCCTAGTTCTATGGCTGCGGCACCGAGCTTTCTGACTTAAGGCTCCATCAGAGCTTCGTTTTCTTGAGGTCATGTCTCGCGCCGGAATGGCGTCATCCGCGTCGCTCCTGGGCCGCAATCTATTTCAACTCGATCAGCAGCTTCCAAGCGTCCTCCAGCAAGGCCTTCATCCGGTGTCGCTCGGCGCGGGCGTCCGGTGTGCACATTCCATGTTGATATGCATTCCGGTTGCCCTTCGGAGCGCCCGATCTTGGCGCGCCGCCATGCATGCGGCAGCGGCGCTTGCCGTGCACGGCTGGCGCGCGGCACGCGAGACCGCGGCGCGTCTGCGCCCCGCAGCGCGGGCTCGACTGCATTGCATCGGTATGACGGATGTGATCGCCGGTCATACGCAGGCGCCACTCGTATGGACCTCGCGGCCTGAGCCCGTTTCTGCATTCGAAGTCGTCTCCATTGCGCCAGCCTCCGCAATGATCATGCTGGCATGCTGCGTGACGTTGCCCACGATCGCCCGTCCGCCGTCCTGTACCGACAGGTTTTGCACCGTGATCGCGCGCTCGTCGCTGTTGCGGTGGCGGTTCAGCGCTTCGACCTGGGCGGCGAAGGTGCGCGAGAGCCGGGTCAAGGCGCGGGCGATGCCCTCCTGCTGCGTCAGATCGTCGGTGCAGGCGAGACGGCAGGCACAGCGCATCGCCGCCATGTGCACCGACACCATCTGGGAGACCAGCAAGGCCTCGATGGAATCCTTCGGCGCGATGCTCCTGATGGTCGAGATCATGAAGGCGAGATTGGCCTCATCCGGCTTCTGCCCGACCACGCTGGCCTTGACCAATTGCCTCAATATGCCGTGCATCGCGTCGCGATCCGGGGCGCCGAGCGCCTCGGCCAGCAGCCGCTCGCCGGCCTGTGAGTCGGGATGGCTGATCGCAATGCGCCGCTTGTAGAGTTTTACGCGCGGGTCGCGGCGGGGACGCTGCGATCGGATGCCGCGAGCGGCGAGGGGATGTGGCGTTCGAGAGCTGTCGTCATGGGCATGTGTCCTTTGAGCGCGCAGGCGCGAACGGCCGTTCGCCGCTGCGCGCGAATGCGGATTTCGGAATGTCGATGAAGGGTTTAGACGCAACCGCGTCGGCACGGGTCCGGACCGGCAGGCCGTGACGCTCGCGACTGTTGCGATGATGGCATTATGGCACTGTTTTGCCCGACGCGACAGAATTTATTTCGTAAATCCGAAAAATTTCCTCGGCCCTGCGCAAGCCTTTGTTCTGAAAGGGGCGGTCTACTGTGCATGGGGTTGTTTTCGCACTTTTGTATTGGAAGCGGCACGCACGTGCCGTGCGGCGGAATGCCGGCGCTCAAACGCGATTGCGAAATCCGGCACGGCCGCTATTCATGACTTCTACGGCGTCGCACCAACAAGCATGCACAAGCGACGCCAAGAGGTCTGGGAGAGAACGAATGCAACGAACCGCCCGCCTGCTGGCAGTCATCGCAGCTCTATGCGCCTTGGCGCCGGCGACAGAGGCTCTCGCGCAGAAATATCCGTCGCGGCCGGTCAAGATCATGGTCGGCTTCAGTGCGGGCGGCCCGGTCGACGTCGTCGCGCGCATCATTGGCGACCGCTTGAGCAACAAGCTCGGCCAGCCCTTCGTGGTCGAGAACCGCGCCGGCGCCAACGGCATGATCGCGGCCGAAGCCGTCGCGCGCGCCGAGGCGGACGGCTACACCATGCTCGCCTGCAACTCGTCGACGATCACGCTGAACAAGACGCTGTTCAAGGACATCCGCTACGATCCGCAAGTCGACTTTGCGTCGCTCACCACGGTGGTCTCGGCGCCGCTCGTCCTCGTCGTCAACCCCGAGAATCCCAAGACGGCGAACGTCAAGTCGGTGGCCGATCTCGTCGCGGCGGCGAAGGCCGCGCCCGGCGCGCTCGCCTACGGCTCCGGCGGCAACGGCAATCTCGCCCATCTCGCCATGGAGCTGCTCAGCCAGAAAGCCGGCATCAAGCTGATCCATGTGCCCTATCGCGGCGGCTCGGCCGCCGAGGTCGGCATTCTCGCGCAGGAGGTGCTGGCGGTGTTCGATCCGCTCTCCGCCGTGCCGCTGGTCAAGGCCGGCAAGCTGCGCGCGCTGGCAGTGTCCTCGGCCGAGCGGCTGCCGGCGCTGCCCGACGTGCCGACCGTGGCGGAAGCCGACTATCCCGGATTCGACATCTCGTTCTGGGTCGGCTTCTTCATGCCCAAGGCAACACCCGCGCCGATCCTGGAAACCCTGCACCGGGAGATCGTCGCCGCCGCCAAGGATCCCTCGGCCGAGGAGAAGCTCGGCGCGCAAGGCGTCGTCAGCGTGCTCAGCCCGGCCGACTACGCCGCGGAGATCGCCAAGGAGACCAAGGAGCTCGCAGAGGTGGTCGCGGCGGCGAACATCAAGGCGGAATAGGGCGCGACGCGCTATCTGCCGATCAGCAGCTTAAGCCGGTCGAGCAGCGGACGCTGTCCTGCATTGATCTTCTCCTGCGCCGCGTCGAGCGTGAACCATTCGGCGCGGTCGACTTCCGGAAAGGCCTGCCGCTTGCCGCTGCGCGGCGGCCATTCCATCTCGAACGTGTTGCTGCGAATGCTGCGCACGTCGAGATCGAGCTCGGCCGCGAAGGCGGTGACGAGCTTGCCCCCGCGCTGCCTGACCTGGCCCAGCGGGGTCAGCGGCATGGAAAGCTCCTGTCCCAGCTCCTCGGCGAACTCACGTCGCGCCGCGATCTCCGCGTCGTCCGTGTATTCACCCTTCGGGATCGACCATGCGCCGAGATCCTTGTTGCGCCAGAACGGCCCTCCGGGATGGACCAGGAGCACCTCGATGTTCCCACGCTTGCGATAGGCGATGATCCCGGCACTCTTCGATGGCATTGCAGGTTCCGCAGAAAAAGAGCCGCGGCCTTCCCTCGGGAAAAAGTGGAACTGCGCGTCCTAGCGCAGGTTAGTAGCCAATGTTCATTTGATGAAAGGGAGTGAACCATGATCCGCCTGTTGGCAACCACCGCATTGGGGGTGGTGCTGGCGAGCGCCGCGTATGCGCAATCGCCCAGCACGAATCCGCCGTCTCAGCAGACGCCGCAGTCCCAGTCGAACTCGACCGCGCCATCCACGAGCTCGCCGTCGAGCGCGACCGACAAGCAGCAGACCACATCGCAACCGCAGCAATCCCCGTCGTCGGGAACGCCGGCCCAGACCACGCAGGCCAACCCACCCTCGTCCGGCTCCGGCACCGCCAATACGGGCTCGACTGCGCAGTCGCAGAGCGGTGCGACAAATTCCAATGCAACCGGCAACCAGCCTGCAACGCAGCAGAGCGCCAACCCGCCAGCTGCGAACACCAACCAGGCACAGGACCGGTCCAATCCGCCGCCGGCCAGCAATCAAGCCCAGCAGGCACCGGCCGCATCTGGAACCAACCAGGCCCAGCAGGCACCGACTGCGCCGACGAGCAACCAGGCGGCCGCCCAGGCCGACGTCAACCTCAACAAGCAGCAGGAGACCAAGATCAGCGCGTCGATCTCGCACCTCAACGTGCGGCCGCTGACCAATGTCAATTTCGCGCTGAACGTCGGCACGGTGGTGCCGCGCGACGTGCACCTCTCGACGCTGCCGCCCGACGTCGTCGAGATCGTGCCGCAATATCGCGGCTACAGCTTTGCGCTGGTGAAAGATCAGATCGTCGTGGTCGATCCGGCGACCTACAAGATCGTGACGGTGCTGCCATACTCAGGCCAGTCCACGGCGACAACGACCACGCGCGAGCGCAGCGCCAGCAAGTTCTCGGATCGCGATCGCGAGGTGATCCGCAAGCATGCGAAAACCCGTACCGAGGGGCGCAAGGAAGTGCGGACCACCGGCAGCACGGCGCGCAGTGAGATCCGCGTCGGTGACCGTCTTCCCGAGAGCGTCGAGGTCGAGGAATTCCCGACCACGGTCTACCGCGATGCGCCGGGCTTGCGTGAATATCGCTACATCCACCGCGACACCCGGACCTATGTCATCGAGCCGCGCGAGCGGCGGGTGATCGAGGAGATCGACTAGGTCGATTTAGGTCGGAGCCGCCGCAAGCGAGCGGCTCCGATCGTTAGCCTGACGTCCGTTCGCGCGATGCGAGACGAACGGCGCGCGCCTTCGCGCTCTTTCCGGCCGCGCGTGCCGCGATCATGCTGCGGGCCTTGCCGGGAGCCGTGACATTCTTCCGCAACAGTGTGGCGAGCCGCTTGCGGGCGCCCTTCGTCGTCACGCGCGCCGCGACTTGCTCCGCCTTGCGAATGATGTTCGCAACCGAAGGCGTCAGGTTCACCGGAACCCAGGCGACGTCCTTGGCCTTCGAAAGACTGCCGATGCCTTCGCATGGCGCTTCGCGCGGCAGGTCGATGCGGATCGCGAGTGCCTCCGACCGTTCGGTCCAGTCTTCGGCCTTGGTGCCGGTGATGATCCGGACATAGTCGCGCGTCTCACGCGGCAGCTCGCTCTGCCTGGCAAGCCATTTCTGGATACGGCCGGGACCGGCATTGTAGGCCGCGGCAGCAAGGCCGAGATTGCCGAAATCGTCGCGCAGCTTGCGCAGGAATTTTGCCGACGCCGGCAGCGCCTTCATCGGATCGAAGGGATCGTCGAGCCCGACCTCGGCGGCCGTCCCCGGCATGAACTGCGCGACGCCCTGCGCGCCAGCATGGCTGACCTCGTTGGACTTGAAGCGGCTCTCCTGCCAGATCAGGCGCGCGAAGAACGGCACCGGAATGCCGCTGGATTCGGCGGCCTCGCGCAGCGCGTGACAAAATCGTTCGGTTGGCGAGGGCTCCGCCTGCACCACCGGCTCGACCGCGCGCGGTGGCTCGATCACCTGCTCGTAAGCCGCGTGCGCGTTGGCAAGCTCGATCGCCTGCACGCTGGCGACGAAGAGCTCGACCACCGGAACAAGTGACGAGGCATGATTGTTCTTGAGAACAGTGGTGTCGAAACGTGATGCTTGGCGGGATGCCGACGGATCGAGATCGCACATCAGAAGCAGAAACGCGGCGCAAGCCGCGACGACAAATCGCATTTGCTGGGAGAACCTCGAACTGTGGGATGAACGGCCAGCGATGCGCCGGCGATAGGAAGTTCTTAACCGTCCGATTGCGGCAAAGCTGCGATCTCGTCGGTTCCTTCGGTGTTACTACGGTGTTCCCGAAGCGAAACCATCCGCGGTTTTTGCGGGCCGTTTGCGAGTGGGATGCGCGATGACGATGCGATGGATACTAGGCGCGGTGATGTCGCTGTGGCTCGTCGCTCCGGCGCTCGCAGGCAATCTCGAGCCTGCTGCGGTGAATGACGCTGCGCGTCCTGCGAAGCCGCCGGCCACCGACAAGCTGAATGCAGCCGTGGTGAAGCTTCAGGTGCTGCTCGACCGCGCGCAATTTTCGCCCGGCGAAATTGACGGCAAGCTCGGCGAGAACGCGCAGAAGGCGCTCAAGGCGTTCGCGGAGCAGAACGGCATCGCATCCGACAAGGTTGTGGCGCCGGAGCTCTGGGACAAGCTGACCGCGGCGAGCGAGGGCCCGATCCTCGTCGACTACAAGATCACCGGCGCCGACGTGAAGGGACCGTTCTTAAAGAAGCTGCCGGCCAAGCTCGATGACATGAAGTCGCTGGACGCGCTGAGCTACACCAGCCCGCTCGAAGGAGTTGCCGAGAAATTCCACATGAGCGCGGATCTGCTCAAGGCGCTCAATCCGGGCAAGACCTTCGACAAGGCCGGAGAGACGATCGTCGTCACAAACGTTCCGGCGCGGCGCGAGCTGCCGCGCATTGCCCGGCTCGAAGTCGATAAGACCAACGGGACCTTGAAAGCGTTCGACGCAAGCGGCGCTCTGCTGGCGTTCTATCCGGCGTCAGTCGGCAGTCCGGATCGCCCGACGCCAACGGGAACGCTGAAGGTCACCGCCAGCCACGAGCTGCCGACCTACCGCTACAATCCCGACTACAAGTTCAAGAGCGTCAAGTCCAAGAGACCGTTCGACATCAAGCCGGGTCCGAACAATCCGGTGGGCGCATACTGGATCGGCCTGTCGGCGCAGGGCTACGGCATCCACGGAACGGCAGAGCCCGACAAGGTCAGCAAGTCGGCGTCGCACGGCTGCGTTCGGCTCACCAATTGGGACGCGCGTGTGCTCGGCGAGAACGTGAAGCGCGGCATGTCCGTCGTCTTCCTTGATGCGCCGACGGAATCCTCATCGAAGCGGCAGGGCACGCCCGCTGCGAAGCGTGCCGCGAACTAGTCCTTCGGAAAATCCTTGCGCATCGCGATCTCCGCGGCGTCGCCGGGCGACAGCACGTTTTGATCGAAGGCGGCCTGCGGCGTCGTCATGATGTCGTAGAGCGAGATGCCCTTGATCGGCTTGCCCATGAGCTCGCGGACGCATTCGGCGAGCGTGCCGTTGTAGACGAGATAGGGCGGCCCGCGATCCTTCTGCCGCTCGCCCTTCAGCGACGGCCATTTCTTCAGCTCGGCCGGCGCGTCATAGGCGATCGGCGATCCCTCTTTGAACATGCGTTTGGCCCCGGTGGCTTGATGGCCGGGAAGTCTACAGCCGCCGGGTAAACGCCTGTTAAAGAATTGGTTCAAATCAGCCGGCAATGAAGGCGAGCAGGGTGCCGTTGGCCTTGGCCGGCGGCACGCAGATCGCAGCTGCGCTCCGCACGGCGGCTGGCCCCAGCGCCTTCTCGGTCGCCGCGAGGTCGCCGCTGACCAGCACCAGCGCGGCGCCACCGCGCTCTGAGAGGCCATTCAGCGACACGCCGGGATAGCGCTTGGCGAGCTGGTCCAGCGTCAAATAGACGAAGTCGGCGCGATCGCCGCCGGAGGGCACGATGATGGCGCCGTCCGCGTCGGTCTTCGCCTCGCGGTCGATCAGGCGGGCGAGATGCGCGGCCTCCTTGGCGGGCTCTGGCGTTGCGATCAGCGTCTGCTTGATCCGCTTGGCCGCATTGGCGTGGGTCATCAGCTCGGGGATCCACACGGTCTCGCGGGTCTTGTGCTGGCAGGCGAAGATGCGCACGCCGCCCGGCGCTTCAGCCGTCGGCCACATGAAGGTGCGGAATTTAGCCGCCGAGATCGTGCCATCTGGCAGCGTGACAGGGCGTTCGAAATCGGTCGGGCCGATCGGCTCCAGGCCCCGTGCACGGATCTCCTCGGCGCCGGCGGCGCTATCGACAGCGGTGAAAGCGATGCGCTCGATGCCCTCGCCATGGCGCTCGACGAAGGCGCGGGCCGGCGCATTGTGCTCGGTTGCCACGAGCACGCCGAGCAGCTCCATGTAATCGGGGTCGAACATGATGGTGTAATTGCCGGTGCCCATATGCGCGCTGTGGGTGCCGCGCGGCGAGACCGTGAAGCCGAGTTGTCTGTAGTTCTCGGCGGCCTTGTCGAGGTCCTTCACCATGACGACGGCGTGGTCGATACCGATGACGTTCTTGAGGGCCACTGTTGCTATTCCCCGATTGCAAGCTGATTTTGCGCCGCGCCGGCGGCTGTCGGCCATGTCTACGCCGGATGGGCCGTCAAGTCATTTTCAATTCGGCGAGAGATGCGGAATTTCATTCCGCGCGATGCATCCTCCGACGCGCTTCAGCGCGCCTGCTCGAGGTAAGCCGCGAGGACGGCGCGCTCCTCGCCGGTCATTTCCGTGATGTTGCCCGGCGGCATCGCATTCGACCAGGCCGCGACCCGTCCGATCAGGCGGATGTTGCGATGGATGTGCTCGGGCGTGTCGAGCACAATGCCCTTCGGCGCGGCGACGATGCCGGCCCAGACCGGCTCGGCCGCGTGGCACATGCTGCAGCGGGACATCACGATCTCCTCGACATTGGCGGCCGTGACCGGCGCCGACAATGCGCCCGTCTTCACCTCGCGCGGTCCGGCGGCGGAGAGGAGGAGGATCGCAATCACGCCGGCCGCGGCCACGCCCCACACCCACCAGGGTGATTGGCGCCCGGCATGACGCTCGTTGAAGAAGTGGCGGATCACCGGCCCGAGCGCCAGGACGATCGCGACGATGATCCAGTTGAAGCGCGTGGCGTAGAGCAGGGGATAGTGGTTGCTGATCATCAGCACGACGACGGGAAGCGTCAGGTAATTGTTGTGGACCGAGCGTTCCTTGCTGGCCTTGCCGAGCTTGGGGTCAGGCGCCTGTCCGGCGATCAGGCTGGCCACGATCTTCTTCTGGTTCGGGATGATCAGCGTGAAGACGTTGGCCACCATGATGGTGCCGATGATCGCGCCGATCTGGTTGAAGGCGCCGCGTCCGCTCAGCACATGGGTGAAGGCGTAAGTGAGTGCGACCAGGAACAGATAGCCGCCGATGGCGAAAGGCAGTTCGCGCTGGGCGAGCCCGGTGCGGCAGGCGGCCTCATAGAGCAGCCACGCCAGCGCCAGGCTGCAGAAGCTGAACAGCCCGGCCTGGAATGATGTGAGGTCGAGGATCGACTTGTCGACCAGGAACAAGTCGGCCTCGAGATAATACACCACCACCATCAGCGCGAAGCCGGACAGCCAGGTGGTGTAGGCCTCCCATTTGAACCAGGTCAGCTCGTCCGGCATCTGGCTGGGCGCGACCAGGTATTTCATGATCCGGTAGAAGCCGCCGCCATGGACCTGCCAGGCCTCGCCCTGCACGCCGCCCGGCAGGTCGGCCTTCGGCTTCAGGCTGAGGTCGAGGGCGATGAAATAGAAGGAACTGCCGATCCAGGCGATTGCGGCCACCACGTGCAGCCAGCGCAGCAGCAGGCTCGCCCATTCCGATATGACGGATCCCCACATGATCTCCTCATCCGGCGCGACCTGGATGCCGCAGCCTCCATGACCGTAACCGGCGATTGCCGCCCTCACAATGTGTCGCACCGTTCAACCGCATTTTCCAGTATGATGGACTGCGGCTGATGCACATCGTGCGGGCATGAACTGACGTGGGATTCGGCAGGCGCCAAACTCGCCGAGAGACCTTTTGCGGGTGATCGGCGTTGACGCACGACACGCCCAAGGCGGAGGACGACGAATTGAGCGACAGGATAAGGTTCGTGGCGATGCTCGCAGCGCTGCTGGCTGCTGCTGCGGCCGGCGCACACGCCGAGCCCGTGTTGCAGGGCAAGGATGCCTATGGCGATTGGCGCGCCGACAAGCCCGGCACGGTCAGGCTGATCCGGCCGCAGGATCTGGTCAGGCCCGGCGCCACGCGATCGGTTGCGAGCTCGTCGCGCGTGGTGCCGCGTCCGCCGGAAGCCCAGCTCCAGGTGCCGGCCGGCTTCAAGATCGAGCTGTTCGCCGAAGGCCTGCGTGCGCCGCGCATCATCCGCGCGGCGCCGAATGGCGATGTGTTCGTCGCGGAAACACGCGCCGGCACCGTTCGGGTGCTGCGCGCGGGCGAGGGCGGCAAGGTCGCGACCAACGAGATCTTCGCCAGCGGCCTGCGGCAGCCGTTCGGCATCGCTTTCTTTCCGAACGGCGACAATCCGCAATGGGTCTATGTCGCCAACACCGACAGCGTCGTTCGCTTTCCCTACAAGGCCGGCGATGTGAAGGCGCGCGGCAAAGCGGAGACGGTTGTCGCAAGCCTGCCGGATGGGGGCCATTCCACCCGCGATATCGTCTTCACGCCCGACAACAAGCGTATGCTGGTGTCGGTGGGTTCGCTCAGCAACGTCGCCGAAGGCATGGGCACGCCGCCCGGCGGGATGGAGGCGTGGGCGAAGACGCAGCCGCTCGGCGCCACATGGGCCAGCGAGCTCGAGCGCGGCGCGGTGCTGGCCTTCAACCCTGACGGCAAGGAGCGAAAGATCCATGCCACCGGTATCCGCAACTGCGTCGGCCTCGCGATCCAGCCGCAGACCGGTCTGCCCTGGTGCTCGACCAATGAGCGCGACGGTCTCGGCGACGACCTCGTACCCGATTACGTCACGAGCGTGAAGGAAGGCGCGTTCTACGGCTGGCCGTGGTTCTATATCGGTGGCAATGAAGACCCGCGCCATGCCGGCGCGCGGCCGGATCTCAAGGACAAGGTGACTGTGCCCGATGTGCTGATCCAGCCGCACTCGGCCTCACTCGGCATGACCTTTTACCAGGGCGCGCAGTTTCCGCCCGAATACCAGGGCGACGCCTTCGCCGCCCAGCACGGCTCCTGGAACAGGTCGAAACGCACCGGCTACAAGGTGATCCGCATCCGCATGAAGGACGGCAAGCCGACCGGCGAGTACGAGGATTTCGTCACCGGGTTCGTCGTGAACGATACGGAAGTGTGGGGCAGGCCGGTGGGAGTGGCGGTGGCGAAGGATGGATCGCTGCTGATCTCGGAAGATGGCAACGGCACGATCTGGCGGGTGACAAGCGCGCCGCGGTGACGCTGCACCCTCTCTCCTTGTGGGAGAGGGTGGCTTCGCGAACGCGAAGCCGGGTGAGGGGTATCTATCGTCACGAGCAGTCTCAGGTGTAGAGAGAACCCCTCATCCGGCGCTTTGCGCCACCTTCTCCCACAAGGGGAGAAGGAAGAAGAGCACCTCATCCCCGTCTCACGCTCGCACCACCATCCACCGGCAGCGTCACACCGGTGATGAAATTCGCCTCATCGCTCGCCAGGAACAGCGCGGCGTTGGCGACGTCCCAGCCCGTACCCATCTTTCTGCGCAGCGGCACCTTGCTGTCGCGTTCGGCTTCGACCTCGGCGCGGGTCTTGTGCCATTCGCGGGCGCGGGTGTCGACGGCCATCGGCGTGTTCATCAGGCCGGGCAGGATGACGTTGGCGCGGATGCCGTATTCGGCGTTCTGGTAGGCGAGCTGTTCGGTGAAGGCGATCATCGCCGACTTCGTCGCCTTGTAGGCGACGTAAGGATAGGTGGTGATCGCGGCCATCGACGAGATGTTGATGATGGC
Source organism: Bradyrhizobium sp. JHI2711 (assembly GCF_056156565.1). Taxonomy (NCBI): domain Bacteria; kingdom Pseudomonadati; phylum Pseudomonadota; class Alphaproteobacteria; order Hyphomicrobiales; family Nitrobacteraceae; genus Bradyrhizobium; species Bradyrhizobium sp. JHI2711. The sequence continues at coordinate 2,286,987 of NZ_JBPZPT010000001.1, read as the reverse complement.
GCCGCTTCTCTGCGCGCGCATGATCGGGATCACTTCCTTCGCGGCGAGGATGCAGCTCTTCAGATTGATGGCGACGACGCGATCGAATGCCTCCTCGGTTATTTGCAGCAGCTCGGCATCGCCACCAGCGAGGCTGACGCCGACATTGTTGTGCAGCACGTCGATACGTTCCCAGCGCGATTGCGCGTCCGCAACCATCGCCTTGATGTCCGCAGCCTTGGTCACGTCCGCCTTGAAGGCCGCCGCCGTGCCGCCTTTCGCGGTGATCATCGTGACCGTCTCCTGCGCCGATTCCAGATGGTGGTCGACACACAAGACCTTGGCGCCCTCGCGCGCGAAGATGAGCGCGGTCGCGCGGCCGTTGCCCATGCCTTCGCCGGGGCTTTGCCCGGCGCCGACGACGATCGCGACCTTGTCCTTCAAGCGCATCTCGGTTCACTCCCGTCCTTGTCATTATTTTCGTGCAGACTAGCAATCGCGCTCCTGGGAGAGAAGAGCGCGCTTTCCGCGTTCATGTCATTGACATCACACGGAATTGCATGTGGCGGCCGGTCCATCGCGCATGGCTGGCCGTTGCGGTCGAGGAACCGTTCCGGCCTCGCAGCGTTTGTCGCGGAGCCTTTCCCGCGCTAGGCTCAGTCCCGGGGCTTCCCAACCACCAGTGGCTTGCCGATGAATCTGCTCGATCCGCAAGGGCCCGTGGCTGCGGCCAATAGAACTATTTTGGTCGATTCGGTCTTCATCATGCTCGTGATCGTGGTGCCGACCATCTTCGCGATTCTGGCTTTCGCGTTCTGGTTTCGCGCCTCGAATCCGAGAGCACGCTACCAGCCGGAGTTCGTCTATTCCGGCCGCGTCGAGATGGTGGTGTGGTCGATTCCGGCGCTCACCGTGATCCTGCTCGGCGGCGTCGCCTGGATCGGCTCGCACCAGCTCGATCCCGCCGCGCCCGTGCCGGGCACCGGCAGCCCGGTGCGGATCCAGGCCGTCTCGCTCGACTGGAAATGGCTGTTCATCTATCCGGACCAGCGCATCGCCACCGTCAACACCCTGACGGTGCCGGCAGGCGCCGAGCTGAATTTCCAGCTGACGTCGTCGAGCGTGATGAACACGTTCTTCATCCCGCAGCTCGGTAGCATGATCTACACCATGAACGGCATGGTGACGAAGCTGAACCTGCGCGCCGACAACCAAGGCAAGCTTCAGGGCCTCTCCGCGCATTTCTCCGGCGACGGCTTCCCGGACATGATGTTCGACGTCAACGTGATCTCGCCGCTCGCCTTCCCGGACTGGGTGGCGAATACGGCGAAGACGGACGCGGTGCTGAACGAGGACAGCTACAAGAAGCTGATGCAGCAGGGGATCGAGAAGGGCAGGCCGGTCTACCGCCTCGACGATCCGCGCCTGTTCGATTTGATCGCGACCCAGCACATTCCGCCCGGACCCGGGCCGGCGCTCGCGTCCGAAGCAGGCCGGTCGCACAGTGGAGGCCATCATGCTCGGTAAGCTCGATTGGTCGGCCATCCCGCTCGACCAGCCGATTCCGCTCGTCGCCGGCGCGGTGGTGCTGGTCGCGATCCTCGGCGTGCTGGGCTGGGTCGTGGTGAAGGGACATCTGCCCTATCTCTGGCACGAATGGATCACCAGCGTCGATCACAAGCGCATCGGCGTCATGTACATCCTGCTCGCCTCGGTGATGCTGCTGCGCGGCGGCAGCGACGCCATCATGATGCGGATACAGCAGGCTGTGGCCTATCAGTCGCAGGGCTATCTGCCGCCGGAGCACTACAACCAGATCTTCTCCGCGCACGGCACCATCATGATCTTCTTCGTGGCGATGCCGTTCGTGATCGGGCTGATGAACCTCATCGTACCGCTCCAGCTCGGCGTGCGCGACGTCGCGTTCCCGACGCTCAATTCGGTCGGCTTCTGGCTGACGGCCACCGGCGCGCTGTTGGTCAATATCTCGCTCGTGGTCGGCGAATTCGCGCGCACCGGCTGGCTCGCCTTTCCGCCGCTGTCGGAACTGTCCTATTCGCCTGGCGTCGGCGTCGACTATTACGCCTGGTCGCTGCAGATCTCCGGCGTCGGCACGCTGGTGGCCGGCATCAATCTCGTCACCACCGTGCTGAAGCTGCGCACCAAGGGCATGAACTACCTGCGCATGCCGATGTTCTGCTGGACCACGCTGGCCTCGAACCTCCTCATCGTCGCGGCGTTCCCGATCCTTACCGCGACGCTGGCGATGCTGCTGCTCGACCGCTATCTCGGTTTCCACTTCTTCACCAACGAGGCCGGCGGCAACGTCATGATGTTCATGAACCTGATCTGGGCCTGGGGCCATCCCGAGGTCTACATCCTGGTGCTGCCCGCCTTCGGCATCTTCTCCGAGGTGGTCTCGACATTCTCCGGCAAGGCGCTATTCGGCTACCGCTCCATGGTGCTCGCGACCATGGCGATCTGTGTCGTCTCCTTCATGGTCTGGCTGCACCACTTCTTCACGATGGGCGCAGGTCCCAACGTCAATGCCATCTTCGGCATCGCCAGCATGATCATTGCGATACCGACCGGCGTGAAGATCTACAATTGGCTGTTCACGATGTATGGCGGCCGCATCCGTTTTGCGACACCAATGTTGTGGTCGGTCGGCTTCATGGTGACGTTCCTCATCGGCGGACTGACCGGCGTGCTGCTCGCGGTGCCGCCGGCCGACTTCATCCTCCACAACAGCATGTTCCTGGTGGCGCACTTCCACAACGTGATCATCGGCGGCGTGCTGTTCGGTGTTTTTGCCGGCTTCGAGTACTGGTTCCCGAAGGCGTTCGGGTTCCGTCTCGACGAACGCTGGGGCAAGGCCGCGTTCTGGTTCACCTTCATCGGTTTCTTCATAACCTTCATGCCGCTCTACATTGCCGGCATGCTCGGCATGACCCGGCGCATGCAGCACTACGACGTCGCGGCTTGGCGGCCCTGGATGATCGTTGCGGCGGTCGGCGTGGCGGTGCTGACGATCGGGGTGATCTGTCAGATCGTGCAGCTCGTCGTCAGCATCCGCAATCGCGAGGCGTTGCGCGACCGCACCGGTGATCCCTGGGACGGGCGCTCGCTGGAATGGGCAACCTCGTCGCCGCCGCCGGTGTTCAATTTCGCGTTCAACCCCGATGTGCGCGGCGAGGACGCCTATTGGGATATGAAGGCGCGCGCGAAGCAGCAATCGCTCGCGCATGAGACGCCGGATTATCAGGACATCGAGATGCCCCGGAATTCCCCGACCGGATTCGTCTGTGCCTTCTTCGCCACCATCATGGGATTCGCGCTGATCTGGCACATCTGGTGGATGGTGATCCTGGGCGGCTTGGGCGCTTGGGCGACCTTCGTCGTGTTCGCCTGGCGCGATCATGACGAATACGTCATTCCGGCCGAGGAGGTCGCCCGCATCGACCGCAGCAACATCGAGGAACGGCGCAACCTCGTCAGCATGGCGGGAGCAGTCTGATGGCGATGATCGCGACCGCAGGCCACGCGCACGCCGACCCCCATCATATCGGCCTCGTCATCGAGCATCCTGGCCCCGCGCCGAAGCGGATCGTGACCGCCTACGGCTTCTGGATCTTCCTGCTCTCTGACATCGTGATGTTCTCCTGCTTCTTTGCTGCCTATGCGGTGCTGTCAGGCCAGACCGCCGGCGGCCCCAAGGGCGCGGAGATCTTCGAGCAGAGGAACGTGGCGATCGAGACGGTCTGCCTGCTGCTGTCGAGCTTCACCTGCGGCATGGCCAGCATCGCCGCCGACGTGCGCAACCGGTTCTGGTTTTATCTTAGCATGACCGTGACCTGCGTGCTCGGGCTGATATTCCTCGTTCTCGAGTTTCGCGAATTTGCCGACCTGATCGCGCGTGGCTATGGCCCGTCACGAAGTGCATTCCTGACCGCGTTCTTCTCGCTGGTCGGCTGCCATGGTCTGCACGTCTCGGCCGGCGTGCTGTGGCTGCTCACCATGATGGCCCAGGTGTTCGCAAAGGGCTTTCGCGCCGACATCTTGCGCCGGATGACGTGCTTTGCGCTGTTCTGGCACGCGCTCGACATCGTCTGGGTCGCAGTGTTCTCCGTCGTTTACCTGCTCGGGAGCGCGCCATGAGTGAGCAGACGCATGGAATGGTCAAACACGACCTCGCGCCGGGCGAGGAAGAGGAGCATAGCGTCGGCGCAAGGATCCTCGGTTACGTCGTCGGGCTCGTGCTCGCGCTGCTGCTCACGGCGACGTCGTTCTTCATCGCCGGCACGGACCTGGTCTGGCAGCCCTCGATTCCCGTCGCGCTGATCGTGCTCGCGATCACACAGATGGGCGTGCATCTGGTGTTCTTCCTGCATATCACCACTGGCCCCGACAACACCAACAACGTGCTGGCGCTCGCCTTCGGGCTGCTGGTGGTGTTGCTGGTGGTCGGCGGCACGGTCTGGATCATGGCGAATCTCAACGCCAACATGCCGCCGATGGACCAGATCATGCGGATGCAGTGACAGCCGCACAAAAAGAAAGAGCCGCTTGCTTGTGACAAGCGGCCCAAGTCTAGGGAGGAAACGCCCAAGCAAAGACAATCGGCCGGAGCCGGATTGCTGCCAAGGAAACGCTCGCGCAAGGGCGCTTGCGTCGGCATACAAATGCAGCAACCGTCGACGAAGTTCAATTCCGGATCAATACGGTCTCGGATTACCACTCACGGGTGCGTGAGGGAGCTTGCTCACCTTGGCCGGCGGCAATTGTAGGCCTTGCGGAAGCCGGCCGCCTGGGCGTCGTCCTCCGAGCAGAACCAGCGATCCGGTGTCGTGGTCGCGGGATAGCTCGGGCATCCCCGCAGATGGTAGATGCCGATATTGCCGGTGACGCGGGCGCGCACCGCGAGCTTGCCCTTGATGCTGCAGTTGGGGGGCATGGTCAGCTCCTCCGGAAACAGCACGGCGCGGATTTCCTTGTCGCGGTCCGGGCGGCAGGCGGTGCCCAGCAGCGCGCCGTCCTTCTTGCCGCTGCGGAAATCTTGCGGTGCAACAAAACAGCCCTTCCAGATCCCCGCCGCCGTCGTCTTGGCCTCGGTGGCTGCCGGCCTGACGTTGGCCTTCATCGGCTCGCGTGCGAGGGCAAAGCCGAGCTTGATCAGCTGCTCGTTCAGGCTGGCCTTGTCGCCTTCGGCCGTGCAGATGGCGCGGTGCCGCTTGCCAAAGCTCTTCTCGGGTCCGACATCGTCGCAGCGCACCGTTCGTTTGTTGATGAGCTTCGCGAGCTGGTCGCGGGCCTCGATGCCGCAGGTCCAGGCATCGGCTTTATTGTCGATGCAGACCTGGTCGAGCTCCGGCGCGTCGACGCCGTCGAGCCGGTAGGTGACGTCGCCGAGCTGGACCGAGTTGCCGTCACGGGCCGTCGCGGCGCCGGTCAGCGCGGAAACTGGTCCGGACGAGGCCAGAAATCCGGACCAGGCGAGAAACGAAACGAGCGCAAAAGCGCGGGTGGCGGCAACGAATTTCTGGAAGGACATACGGTCTCGCTTATCGATGGCTCGTGCGCCCCGTTCCTAGCATCCGGATGTGGCGAGACCAATGGTCTGCGCCTCGCGAAGTGCGACATTCCGGCCCCGCCGCTTTACTCCGCCGGCGCTCTGCCCGTATCGTTTCGCCGGCCTCGCTGACCGCGCAAGGCCGAATCGCCCGGTAAGCGGCGAGGGGGAGGACAAGGTTGCGATGAAAGACCCGGTGGATGTCCTGATCATCGGCGCCGGCGCTTCGGGCGCGGCGGTGGCGTGGTCGCTGGCCGAGACCAAGATGCACATCCTCTGCCTGGAGCAGGGCGGCTGGATGAACCCGGCGGAATATCCCAGCATGGGCCGCGACTGGGAGGCCAAGTTCTACGGCGAATGGTCGTCGAGCCCCAATGTTCGCGGCCGTCCCGAGGACTACCCTATCAACGACGACAACTCTCCCATCAAGGTCGTGAACTACAACGCGGTCGGCGGCTCGACCGTGATGTACACCGCGCACTGGCCGCGGCTGCATCCCTCCGATTTCAAGGTGAAGACGCTCGACGGCGTCGCCGACGACTGGCCGATCGACTACGAGGCATTGGCTCCGTTCTTCGAAGAGAACGACCGCATGATGGGCACGTCAGGCCTGTCAGGCGATCCGCTGTCGCCGCTGACGCATCCGCCGATGCCGCAGCAGCCGATGGGCCTGTCCGGCGCCATCATCGGCAAGGCCATGAACAAGCTCGGCTGGCACTGGTGGCCGTCGGACACCACGGTCGCGACGATGGACTACGAGGGCCGGGCGCGCTGCATCAATCTCGGCCATTGCACGCCGGCCTGCGCGCAAGGCGCAAAATCCTCCACCGACATCACCTATTGGCCGCATGCGATCCGTGCCGGCGTCGAGCTGCGCACGCATTGCCGGGTGCGCGAGATCACCACCGATGAGAACGGCATGGCCTCGGGCGTGGTCTATTACGACAAAGACGGCATCGAGCAGTTTCAGCCCGCGCATGTCGTCGTCATCGCCTGCAACGGCGTCGGCACGCCGCGGCTGCTGCTCAACTCGGCATCGGGCCGCTTCCCCAACGGTCTCGCCAATTCGTCGGGCCTCGTCGGCAAGAACCTGATGTTCCATCCCTATGCGCAGATCTACGGCTATGTGAAGGAGCCGACTGACTCCAACCGCGCGCCGCCGACCTGCCTGTGGAGCAAGCAATGGTATGACACCGACCTGTCGCGCGGTTTCGTGCGCGGCTATGGCGTTCAGTTCGTGCGCGGGGCCGGGCCGGTGTTCGAAGCGGTCGTGAGCGAGCAGAAGGGCATCTTGCCGTGGGGCGAGGATCACCACCGCGTGTTCCGCAAGCTGAACGGCCACCGGCTTGGTTTCTCCGCAATCTGCGAGGATTTGCCGGAGGAGCACAATCGTGTCACGCTCGATCCGGTGCTGAAGGACAGTCACGGCATTCCCGCGCCGAAGGTCGACTACACCATCAGCGAGAACAGCCGGAAGATGATGGAGCACGCGCTGGCGCGCGGCCGCGAGTTCCTCGAGACGGCCGGCGCGAGCGACATCTGCGTCAACTCGCCGATCCCCTGGGGCGGCTGGCACCTGCTCGGCACCGCGCGCATGGGCACCGACCCCGAGCGTTCCGTCGTCAATGAATGGGGCCGCTCGCACGATGTGAAGAACCTCTTCATTGTCGACGGCAGCATCTTCGTCACCTCGGGTGGCGTGAACCCGACCTCCACCATCCAGGCCCTCGCGCTCTACATCGCCGACAAGATGAAGCAGCGCCTCGCCAATTTGTTCGATTGAGGCTGTGATGTCCGCAGACAACCAACTGACACGCAGGCAACGCGACGATCTCCGCGCCATCGCCGCGATGATCATTCCGGCCAGCGACGAGTACAAGGTGCCGGGCGCCGACGATCCCGCGATCCAGGCCGACATGTTGGCAACGCTCGGTCGCGATACCAAATTGGTGGCGGCGGCGCTGGATCACCTGGCGCGGCTCGCCGGGGGCCCGCTCGCCGAGCTCGATGCCGCCAGACGCGACGCGGTGGTGCACGAGTTTCGGAAGAACGGCGGCGTTGCCGCCGCAACCCTCGTCCGTGTCGTGCTGCAATGCTATTACCGCGATGACCGCGTACTGAGCTCGCTGGGGCTCGAGCTGCGCGCGCCTTTCCCCAAGGGCCATGTGCTCCCAGAAGGGGACTGGTCGCTGCTCGATCCGGTCAAGGCGAGAGGTGGCTCGCTGAGGCGCCCGCCCTAGCCATCTGGGCAGCCCGGCGCTGCGCTCCAGGCGGGCCCTTGCGGCGACGGGAACAGGCCACCATCTGTGTGAGCCTCAAGGACTCTTGCCATGTTGGACTTCACATCAGATATCGCCGATGACGCACCGTCACCGCGAACGACGGCGCCTGGCCCGGCCGATGACCGGGCGCTGCTGGACGCCTATTCCAATGCCGTGATCGACGTGACCGACCGGGTCGGGCCCGCGGTCGTGCGCGTCGAGACCGGCCCCAAGGTGTCGAACGGTCGCGAGCGCGGCGGGCTCGGCTCCGGCATCGTGATCTCGCCGGATGGGCTCGTGCTCACCAACAGTCATGTGGTCGGCACGTCGAAGGAGATCCGGCTGCGCGACGTCGAAGGCCATGTCGGCGACGCCCAGGTGCTCGGCGTCGATCCCGATACCGACCTCGCACTGCTGCGCGCCAACGGCGTGCGGCACTTGCCCTATGCCGCGCTCGGCAATTCCAAGAGCCTGCGGCGCGGCCAGCTCGTGATCGCGATCGGCAATCCGCTCGGCTTTGAATCGACCGTGACGGCCGGCGTGGTCTCCGCGCTCGGCCGCTCGATCCGCTCGGTGAGCGGGCGCACCATCGAGGACGTGATCCAGACCGATGCCGCGCTCAATCCCGGCAATTCCGGCGGGCCGCTGGTGTCGTCGCATGCCGAGGTGATCGGCATCAACACCGCGATCATCAATGGCGCGCAAGGAATCTGTTTTGCGGTCGCCAGCAACACCGCGCAATTCGTGCTGTCGGAGATCATCCGCCACGGCTATGTCCGCCGCGCCTATATCGGTGTCGCCGGGCAGACCGCGCCGGTCCCGCGGCGACATGCGGTGCTGGCCGGCGTCGAGAACAAGATGGGCGCGCTTCTGATGCAGATCGAGCCGGATGGACCAGCGGCGAAGGCAGGCCTGTTGCCCGGCGACGTCGTGATCAGGCTCGACGGCGTCGAGATCAACGGCGTCGACGATCTGATCCGCGTGCTCGACCGCGACCGGATCGGCCGCCGGCTACCCATGGACGTGCTGCGCCTCGGCCGCCTGCGGGCGATCGACATCGACCCGATCGAGCGCAAGCCGGCGCGCTGAACCGGGCGATGACAGCGAGTGTGTGGCTGACGCGGAGAGGGGCTGGCGCCTAGCCTCTACTCCGCCGCGGCGGCAAAGCGGCTGTTCTCCAGCTCCGCTTCCAGCCGCGCCGTCTCGGCCGCCGCCAGCCTGATGTTGGCCTCCTTGACGTGGCCGAAGCCGCGGATGGTCTCCGGCACGCGCGCAAGCCTTGCCAGCAGCGGGATTTGATCCGGCTTCAGCCCTGTGATCCGCTGGTCGATCATCGCCAGATAATCCGCGATCAATTTCCGCTCAGTCCGGCGCTCCCCGGTGCGGCCGAACGGATCGAACACGCTGCCGCGCAGGAACTTGAGCCTGGCGAGCACGCGGAAGGCGTGGATCATCCAGCTGCCGAACTCCTGCTTCTGCAGATGTCCGGTCGTCTTGTCGCGCTTGGTGAAGATCGGCGGCGCCAGATGGTACTTCAGCGTGAAGTCACCATCGAATTTTTCGGACACCTTTTTTGCAAAACTGCCGTCGGTGTAGAGCCGGGCGACCTCGTATTCGTCCTTGTAGGACATCAGCTTGAACAGGTTCTTTGCGACCGCTTCGGTGAGCTCGGTTGACCCAGGCGAAGCCGCGCTCTCCGCCTTGCGCACCTTGGCGACGGCTGCGAGGTAGCGGTCGGCATAGGCCTTGTCCTGATAGGAGTTCAGGAATTCGGTGCGCGTCGCGATGATGTCGTCGAGTGATTTCGCCGGCGCGGACGCTCTAGCCTTGAACTGAAGCACGCTGCGCACGCGCGACATGTCGTGGGCTGCGAGCCGGCCCCAGGTGAAGGCGAGCTTGTTCATCTCGATCGCAGCGCCGTTGATCTCGATGGCGCGGAGCAGGGCCTCCAGCGACAGCGGGATCGCGCCCTTCTGGAACGCAAAGCCCAGCATGAACGGGTTGGTTGCGATGGAATCGCCCATCAGGGCCGCGGCAATGCCTGTTGCGTCGATGATGTCGAGGTTGTTGTCGCCGATCGCGTCGCGGAGCACGGTCTGCATCGCGCCCATCTCGAAATCGAGATCGGGGTTTTGCACGAAGCTCGCGGTCGGCTGCAGATCGGCGTTAATGTAGGCCTTGGTCACGCCGCGCTCGGCGCGGCTCAGCGCCGTCGGGCCCGCGGAAACGATCATGTCGCAGCCGAGGATGACGTCAGCGCCGCCCGTGGTGATGCGGACCGCGGAAATATCTTCCGGCTTCGGGGCGATGCGGACATGGCTCATCACCGCGCCGTTCTTCTGCGACAGGCCGGTGAAATCGAGCGCCGAGCAGCCGCGGCCGTCGACATGGGCAGCCATGCCGAGCAGGGCACCGATGGTGATGACGCCGGTGCCGCCGATGCCGGTGACGAGGATGTTGTAGGGCCCGTCCAGCTCACGCGCCGGCGGCAGCGGCAGATCCGCGAACAGCTGGCCGGAATCCACAGCCGAGGTCTTCATCCGCTTCAGCGAGCCGCCATGGACGGTGACGAAGCTCGGGCAAAAGCCCTCGACGCAGGAAAAGTCCTTGTTGCAGTTCGACTGGTCGATCTGGCGCTTGCGGCCGAATTCGGTCTCCAGCGGCTGCACCGAGACGCAGTTCGAGGCCTGCGAGCAATCGCCGCAACCTTCGCAAACGAGCTCGTTGATGAAGGCGCGCTTGGCGGGATCGGGATAGAGCCCGCGCTTACGGCGGCGGCGCTTCTCGGCGGCGCAGGTCTGGTCGTAGATGATGACCGTTAGGCCCTTGATATCGCGCAGCTCGCGCTGCACGGCATCGAGCTCGCGGCGGTGGTGGATGGTCGCGCCTTGCGGGAAGTATCCGCCTTGCGGATACTTTGTGGGATCGTCGGAGACGATCGCAAGCCGCTTGACGCCTTCGGCCCAGACTTGATGGGCGATCTGCGCGACGTTGAAGGCGCCTTCGGCGGGCTGGCCGCCGGTCATCGCCACGGCGTCGTTGTAGAGGATCTTGTAGGTGATGTTGATGCCGGCGGCCGAAGCCGCACGAAGGGCGAGCAGGCCGGAATGCGTGTAGGTGCCGTCGCCGAGATTCTGGAAGATGTGATTCTCGTTCGTGAAGGGCGACTGGCCGATCCAGTTCACGCCCTCGGCGCCCATATGCGAGATCAGATCCGTGCGGCGGGTCGGCATGCTCAGCGCCATGCCGTGGCAGCCGATGCCGGCCATGGCGCGGCTGCCCTCGGGCACCCGCGTCGAGGTGTTGTGCGGGCAGCCCGAGCAGAAGAACGGCGTACGCGCCAGCTTGATCGGCGTGCTGGTCGTGACGGGATTGTCGAAGGCCTCGAGCCGCGCGAGGCGCTGCTCCAGCACCGGGCTGTGATGGCCGAGCTTGCGCAAGCGCGCCACCAGCGCGCTGGCGACGATGGTCGGCGTCAGCTCGCCCTCGCTCGGCAACAGCGGTGCGCCACGCTCGTCGCGCTTGCCCGTAACGGTCGGACGCTTTGAGGCATCGACGTTGTAGAGGATGCGCATCAGCTGGTCTTCGATGAAGCCGCGCTTCTCCTCGACCACCAGCACGTCCTGAAGACCTTCAGCGAAACGTTTCGCGCCGCTTTCCTCCAGCGGCCAGGTCAAGGCAACCTTGTAGATGCGAAGGCCCAGGTCCTGCGCGTCCTTGTCGGTGATGCCGAGATCAACGAGCGCCTGGCGCAGGTCGAGATAGGCTTTTCCAGTCGCGACGATGCCGAGCCGCGCAGGCTTGGAATCTAGCACGATGCGGTCGAGCTGGTTGGCGCGGGCGAAGGCCTGCACCGCGGCCATCTTGGGGCCGAACAGGCGCTTCTCAGCCTCGAGCGGCGGATCGGGCCAGCGGATGTTGAGGCCGCCGGGCGGCATCTCGAAATCGTCGGGCACCACGATCTGGATGCGTTCAGGGTCGCTATAGATCGACGCGGAGCTCTCCACGGTCTCGCTGATCGCCTTGAAGCCGACCCAGCAGCCCGAGAAGCGCGACAGTGCAAAACCGTAGAGGCCGAGGTCGAGATAGTCCTGGAGCGTGGCAGGATTGATCACGGGAATCAGCGCCGCCGCGAACACCTGCTCGCTCTGATGCGCCAGCGTCGAGGACTGGCAGCCGTGGTCGTCGCCAGCGAGCGCCAGCACGCCGCCGTTGCGCGAGGTGCCGGCGGCATTGGCGTGCTTGAGCGCATCGACCGAGCGGTCGACGCCCGGGCCCTTGCCGTACCAGATTCCGAACACGCCATCGACCTTGGCTCCGGGAAACAGGCCGAGCTGTTGGCTGCCCCAGACCGCGGTCGCCGCCAGATCCTCGTTGAGGCCGGGCACGAAGGCGATGTCGTGGTGCTGAAGGTGCGCCTTCGCCCGCCACAACGCATGGTCGTACATACCGAGCGGAGAGCCACGATAGCCCGAGATGAAGCCGCCGGTGTTGAGGCCCTGAAGCCGGTCGCGTTCGCGCTGCAACATGGGCAGGCGGACCAGGGCCTGCGTGCCGGACAGGAAGATCCGCTTCGATTCGAGCCGGTATTTGTCGTCCAGCTCGACCTGCAACAGCGTCATTCGGAAGTCCTCGTCTTTCGTTCGGCGGGAGGTTTGCGCTGCGGGAGGAATCGCGGCTGCGCGATGCGAATTGTGACAGTCAAAAGGATGGGCCAGCGAAGTCAATATCGCTGGCCGCATCCGTGGCGCTCCTGCTAGTCATGGCTTGCACGCGGAGGAAAACATGACGGCGTTCGAGACCGAGATCACTCAGACCGGAGGCGCCTTGGTCGGGCCGTGGCGTCGGCCACGCCAGATGCTGCAGGCGCAAACTTACGACGCGCACGCCTCGATTCATGACGACGCCACCGCGCAGAAGCTCGGCTTCAAGGGCGGGACGATCGAGGGTCCGACGCATTTCAGCCAGTTTGCCCCGCTTTGCGAGCGGCGATGGGGGCAGGTCTGGTTTGAAAGAGGTTGCCTTTCTGCCCACTATCGCAGCGTCTGCTACGAGGGGGAAGAGGTGCAGGCGATCCTGATGGCTTCTTCGGATGAGCAACCGGAGTGTCAAATTCAAATGGTCAAGCGGGACGGCACCGAAGTGCTGCGCGGCACGGCTTCCATCGTCGACAGCCCAACCGCCCTTGATCTGCGTCTGCGTGAGCTTAAGCCGCTCGCCGACCCGGTGATCCTTCGCGACGTGCAAGTCGGTGTGACCGGCAAGCGGCAGTCGGTGCGCATGGCGTTCGACCAGAACATGGGCGACCTCTATCCGTTCTCGCTGAGGCAGAAGCTCGCCGTCATCACCGAAAGCTCGCCGTACTATTCGGGCGCGGATAATCCGTGGGGCAAGCCCATCATCCCGATGGAGATGCTGAGCGTGCTGTTCCAGTACCGCTCCAAGGACGATCCGCTGCCGGCCAAGGGCCCGGCCGTCGGCCTGTTCGCCGACCAGGAGATCCGCCTGCTCAAGGGTCCGCTCTTCGAGGGCGAGGAATACGAGGTCGAGCGCGAAGTGGTCGCGCTGTCCGGCAGCCGCCGCACCGAAAGCGCCTGGGTCAAGACGCGCGTGTTCGACAAGGCGGGCGCGATGGTGGCGGCCATGCTGCTGAACATGGCGACGCTGAAGGAGTCCTATGCGCCGTATGAGGAGGAGTATCGGCGGCTGTATGGGGCAGGGCGGTAGCCTCTGCTCGTCATTCCGGGGCGCGCGTAGCGCGAACCCGGAATCCATTTCACCTCGCGTACCGCGGCCCGATGGATTCCGGGCTCGACGCTGGCGCGTCGCCCCGGAATGACGGAGGAAGCCGCTTATCTCTTAGGCAAATGCACGGCGCGAAGCCGTCGCACAGGGAATGAGCAGACGCCGATCGCCGGCGTAACCTTCTGACCAGACGACAAATTCCCTCGCTACCCGCGCTCAACCGCAATTGTACACAATGGCACGGCGCTTGCAGAACTCCCGCTCAGGAGAGTTCTCGCGGGGCCGTCATGTTGAACTCAGCCAAGCCGACAAGGGGCGTCGTCAGCGCCGAGCCTGAGCCGATCACGCTCGACTGGCCCGCCACCGCGCTCCTCATCATCGACATGCAGCGCGACTTCATGGAGCCCGGCGGTTTCGGCGAGACGCTGGGCAACGACGTCAGCCAGCTCGCGCGCGCGGTGAAGCCGATCGGCGCGGTGCTGACGGCCGCGCGCGACACCGGCATGCTGGTCATTCACACGCGGGAGGGGCATCTGCCCGATCTCTCCGACGCGCCGCCGGCCAAGGTCGAGCGCGGCGCGCCGAGCCTTCGCATCGGCGATCCCGGTCCGATGGGCCGCATCCTCATTCGCGGCGAGGCCGGCCACGACATCATTCCCGAGCTCTATCCGCTCGACAGCGAAATCGTGATCGACAAGCCCGGCAAGGGGGCGTTCTACGCGACCGAGCTCGGCGAGGTCCTGGAAAAATACGGCATCGAGAATTTGCTGGTGTGCGGCGTCACCACCGAAGTGTGCGTCAACACCACGGTGCGCGAGGCCAACGACCGCGGCTATCGCTGCGTCGTCATCGCCGACGGCTGCGCGTCCTACTTCCCCGAGTTTCACGAGATGGGCCTGAAGATGATCAAGGCCCAGGGCGGCATCTTCGGTTGGGTCGCGGATTCAGCCGCAGTTCTGGAGGCAATGAAGGTTTCGACCACATAGGGGTATATCATGAGCACATTGACGGGGGCGGCCGGCAGTTCTGATCTGAACAAGTTCGACTTCAAGCCGGCGCTATGGACGTCGGGCGATTGGAACGCGTTGTTCGGCTTCGGCACCAACATCCTCGTCAACATGTTGGTGCTCACGGGCCTGTTGCGCTTCCTGCTGAAGATGCCCGACAGCCTCGTGTTCGGCCGCATCCTGCCCGCGCTCGGGCTGATGATGTGTCTCTCCACCTTCTATTACGCCTATCTCGCCTATCGCCTGGCCCAGAAGACCGGCCGCAACGACGTCTGCGCGCTGCCGTCGGGCGTCAGCGTGCCGCACATGTTCATCGTGACCTTCGTGATCATGCTGCCGATCACGCTCAAGACCGGCGATCCGCTCAAGGGGTGGTCGGCGGGCCTCGTCTGGGTATTCTTCCAGAGCTTCATCCTGATGATCGGCGGCTTCATCGCGCCGTTCATCCGCAAGATCACGCCGCGCGCGGCGCTGCTCGGCACGCTCGCAGGGGTCTCCGTCACCTTCATCTCGATGCGGCCAGCGTTAGAGATGTACATGACGCCGCAGATCGGTCTCGTCTGCTTCGCCATCATCCTGGTGAGCTGGTTCGGCGGCGTGAAGTATTGGCGCGGCATTCCCGCGGGCCTCGTCGCAATCGCGGCCGGCATGATCATCGCCTGGGGCTCGAACCTGTTCGGGCTCGGCCTCGGCGGCCTGAGCATCGCGGGCGTCGGTGCGGCCTTCGCCAATTTCGGCTTCTCGGTGCCGATCCCGGCGTTTGGCTACGTCTTCTCCGGCTTCGAATTCCTCGGCATCATCCTGGTCACGGCCATTCCGTTCGGCATCTACGACCTCGTCGAGGCCATGGACAATGTCGAGAGCGCGGAAGCGGCCGGCGACGACTATCCGACCACGCGCGTGCTCACCGCCGACGGCGTCGTCAGCCTGATCGGCTGCCTGATGGGCAATCCTTTCATCAACGCGGTCTATATCGGCCATCCCGGCTGGAAGGCGATGGGCGGCCGAATCGGCTATTCGGCTGCGACCGGCATCATGGTGGTGGTGCTGTCCTGGTTCGGCATCATCTCGGTGCTGCTGGCGCTGGTGCCCGTGGTCGCGATTTCTCCGATCCTGCTCTACATCGGCATGCTGATCGGCGCGCAGGCGTTCCAGACCACGCCGGTCAAGCACGCGCCTGCGATCGTGCTGGCACTGACCCCGCACCTTGCCGCCTGGGCCAAGCTCCAGATCGATACGATGCTGGCCTCGACCATGACTGCGGCAGCAACCGTCGGCGGGATGGCGGCCGACAAGGCCGACGCGGTCAAGACCGCAGCGGTGGCGGCGCTGCCGCAGCAGGGCGTGTTCTATCACGGCCTCGAAGTCATGGGCGGCGGCTCCATCCTCGGCGGCCTCATCCTCGGCGCTATCGGTGTCTTCATCATCGAGCGCGATTTCGAGAAGGCCTCCGCCTTTGCGCTGGTCGGGGCGATCCTGACCTATTTCGGCTTCATGCATGGCGAGGCCGTCGGTATCGGCGGCGGCTTTGGCGTGACCCCTGCGGTCGCGCTGGCCTACGCCGTGATGGCGGCAGGCCTGTTCGCCGCCAGCAAGCTCGGCGCCAGCGAACACTATGCCGCGCATCCGGAGATGTCGGCCGCACCGGCGGAGTAGGCCCGGCTTCATTGTTGCGGAACGGCCGGGCGGATGGTCCGGCCGCTTCTGTTTCAGGGGCGTACCGCCGGCGTTTCCATCGGCAGGCCGCGCGCCCGCGACATCAGGTACAGTTCGAGTGCGACCAACTCGGGTGAGCCGTAATCATAGGCCTGGGCGCGGACACCGCTCATGCAGCTGCGCAGCCGTCGCTCCAGCGAGCCCAGCGTCTGCCATTCCAGTCGATACAGCGGATAGCCGGTCGGCTGTCCTTGCGTGATCGGAGCGCCCGCGAGGCGCTTGTCGAAATTGTCGTCATGGCAGTTGGTGCAGGCAAGGTTGAGCTGGCCTTCGCGCTGCATGAAGAGCTCGCGGCCCTGGTCGACAAACGGCTTGAGCTGCGGATCGTCGCCGGCCGTGATCGGATTGCCACGCGACTGGTGGGCGATGAACGCGGATAATGCCAGCAGGTCGCGGCTCTCGTTAGGTAGCGGCGTTGCCTGCTGATGATTGGCCCGGCAGAGATTGATGCGCTGGTCGAGCGTGACGGGGCGCGCGAGTGCCTTGTCGAAGGCGGGATAACGCGCCGCGACGCCCTTCATGCTGGTGCGCGCATCGCCATGACAATCGGCGCATGCCCTGTCGGCGCTGCCGGTCTTCTTCTTCCACAGCTGCTCGCCGTCGAGCACGAACAGCATGCCGGGATTGGCGGTGTCGTCGTCCTGCATCGCCCGGGTGTCCGGGCCCATGAAGGCATAGCCGGAGCGGCGCGCATCGGGCGGGATCTCTGCGGCGAGCAGGGCTGGGCCCGTGACGAGGAATATCGCCGCCGCCGCTATCGCGCGCCAAGCGATCATTCGACCCTGATCGATGCGGATGCGGTGGACGAATAGCCGTTGTCGCCAATCCACTCGAACTCGAACTTGCCGCTCTCCTTGGCCACCGTGAAGAACGACAAATATGGGTTCGCCGCGATCGCCGGAAACAGGTCGGCACGAAAGATTTCGGCGCCGTTGTAGCGGCAGATGAAGCTCGTGATGATGTCGCGCGGCACGAGCTTGCCGTCCGCGGTATGGCGGAATCCTGTTTCCATGATGTGCGAGGTCAGCGTGCGGATCTCGATGATCTCGCCGCGTTTGGCTTTCGAGGGAACGTTGATGAGGGCGGCCATCAGTTCATCTCCTCGGTGCAGGCCGCCAGCGTCACGACGACATCGGCGGCAACCTGCCAGAACGTGTCGTCGGACAGGCGCGCGATCGCGACCACCTTCTGGGTGTCGGCGAGCCGGATCCGGGTCGAGACCTGGGCGCGGCCGGAGGAAGGACCAAGATAGAAATTGCCGATGTTCGGCTGCGGGTTCTTCTCGTTGAAGACGTGGATGCTCTTGACGTAATCGTCCGCCGTCATCGGGCTTGCAACGCTGACCGTTATCGGCACCGTATTGCCGTTCTCGACCAGCGGCGGAATGTCGAGCCTGATCCTGCCGCTGCGAAGCTGGGCTTCGCCGACGAGGTTACGGATCGCAGCGTTGAGCATCGCCGGCGTCGCTTGAAGCGGCCGCAGCGTCACGATCGGGACCGTGCCGGCGACTGTCACGCCTCCGGCGAGGTTCAAGAATTGTCGTCGCGTGGTTGGCATGAAACCTAGTCCCGAAGCGTTGCAAGAAAAGCCACGATGTCCTCGATCTCCGCAGCCGACAGGATCGGCTTGCCGGCGAAGTTGCGTCCGACGCGGACGAGGCCGTCGTTGCGATAATAGGACGGCATGATGGTGTCCGGATTGAAGCGCGAGGCATCGACCAGTCGAAGCCGCAACTGGCTCGCGGACCACCGGTTCCCGGCACCGGCAAGATCAGGCGCGAGGTCGCCCTGGAACCGCGTTTCCGGAAATGGGCCGGAATGGCAGAGGATGCAGGTCGTCGTGCGTGCGAGCACCAGCGCGCGCCCACGCGTGGCATCGCTGGGCGAGCCGGTGAGCGAGGCGGGAATGCCGTCGCCGACGATTGTGTAGGGCACGAGCTCGTCCGCGCTCGCGCTGCAGGCGAGGCTGGCAGAGATCAGCGCTGCGATATGGATCGGTGCTCTAGCCAAAGGTGTCCGCCGTGATGGTTTCAAACCAGCGCTCGGCCTCGTCCGCCTCGCGGGCGCGCAATTCGCGCGGCGCGTCGACCGGGCTGGTGGCGCCGCCCTCGACCTCGGCGAAGATGTCGCCCCTGGGCTCGTAATTGCCGGCCAGCGAAAAGCCGTAACCGGGCGCGACGACGTTGTAGCAGACGCCTGTCAGGCGTGGCGCCTCCGGTGCGCGGCCTGCAAGGAGATTCATGATCGCTCCAGCACAGGCCTTGCCTTGCGCGCTCGCAGCGGATGCTGATTTGGGAATGCCGCCGCCGAGGCAGGCATCGCCGATGACGTGGACGTTCGAAACGAGTTTCGACTCGAACGTGACGGGATCGATCGGGCACCAGCCCGTCGCGTCCGCAGCGCCCGCGATGGCGGCGATGCGCCCCGCGCGCTGCGGCGGGATGACGTTGGCGACGTCAGGGGTGTAGTTGCCGAACTCCGTGACGATGGTTCGCATCGTCGGATCGACCGAGGTGACGCGGCCGCCTTGCGACAGTGCGACTCGCTCGATCATGTCGCCATAGAGCTCCTTCCACGCTTTCTCGAACAGCCGCTGCTGAGAGAACGCGTCCTTGGCATCGAGGATCAGAACTTTCGACCGCGGCTTTCTCGACTTCAGGTAATGCGCGATCAGGCTCGCGCGCTCGTAGGGCGCTGGCGGGCACCGGGAAGGATTGGCCGGGATTGCAATGGCGATCGTGCCGCCGTCCGCCATCGCTTCCAATTGCCGGCGCAGCAAAAGCGTTTGCGCGCCGGCCTTCCAGCCGTGCGGCATCGTCTCCGGCGCGGCACCGTCGTAGCCGGGCAGGGCTTCGAGATGGAAGTCGATGCCGGGCGAGAGCACGAGGCGGTCATAGCCGAACGTGGTGCCATCCCCCGTCGTCACACGACGCGTTTGCGTGTCGATGCCCGTCGCAGCCTGGATGACGATGCTGATGCCCCCGGCGGCAAGCTTGTCATAGCCGAACTGCTGCGCCTCGATCTCGCGCAGGCCCGCGATCACCTCGTTGCTGAATGGACAGGAGATGTAGGTCTGGTTCGGCTCGATCAGGGTGACCTGCAATTTAGCATCGGCGCGCGCGAGCGCGCGGGCGCAAGCCGCGCCGCCGAAGCCGCCGCCGACCACGACGACGCGGCCCGCCGATTGCGCGCGCAGGATCGAAGGGGCGGCGAGCGATGTAGCCGCGACGGCGATGCCGAGGACGGCATTCCGCCGCGTCACCGGCGCATTCATGAGACCTGTCCGGAAAATGCTGCGGCGGCCGATACGGCCGCCGCGATTTGTCCTTTGAGCATGATCTTTTCGGACAACCGCTCCACACTTCTCCGGATCATGCTTTACGCGAAGGTGATGTTCTGGTCGCGCAGCGGCACATGGCGGATGCGCTTGCCGGTCGCGGCGAAATACGCGTTCAGCACCGCCGGCGCCGCGATGCCGATGGTCGGCTCGCCGACGCCACCCCAGAACCCGCCGCTCGGCACCATCACCGCCTCCACCTTCGGCATCTCGTTGATGCGCATCGAGTTGTAGGTGTCGAAGTTGGTCTGCTCGATCTTGCCGTCCTTCACCGTGCAGCCGCCGTAGAACAGCGCGGAGAGGCCATAGACGAAGGAGCCGGCGACCTGTCGCTCCACCTGCGCCGGATTGACGACGTAGCCGGGATCGGTGGAGGCGACGATGCGATGCACCTTTATCTTGCTGCCCTCTGTCACCGAGATCTCGGCGGCGCCGGCGACATAGCTGCCATAGCCCATCACCTGCGCGATGCCGCGATAGACGCCTTGCGGCGCCGGCGTGGTCCAGCCGATCTTCTCGGCCACCGCATTGAGCACCGCGAGGTGCTTGGGGTGGTTGCCCATCAGCTTGCGACGGAATTCGAGCGGGTCCTGGCCTGCGGCATGGGCGAGCTCGTCCATGAAGCATTCCATGTAGATCGCGTTGTGATTGACGTTGACGCCGCGCCAGAAGCCGGGTGGGACGTGCGGGTTGCGCATCGCATGCTCGACCAGAAGGTTCGGCACCGAATAGCCGAATGCGGCTTCGCCGGATTGGGCGACGCCCTGGAATGCCGCGGGATCCATGCCGTTCTGCAACGCTTCGGGGCGGAGCGAGAACAGGATCGATTGCCCGGACAGGCGGTAGTGCAGCGCGATCAGGTTGTTGTTGGCATCGAACGCGCCGGTCATCTTGCACTGGGTGATCGGGTGATACCTGCCGTGCGCCATGTCCTCTTCGCGCGACCACAGCAGCTTGATCGGCGTGCCCGGCATCTGCTTGGCGATCATAACCGCCTGGCGAACATAGTCGGTCTGGCCGCGCCGGCCGAAGCCGCCGCCTAACATCACCTTGTGCACGTCGCACTTCTCCGGCGGCAGGCCGGACGCTTCCAGCACCGCTGCAAACGCCGCCTCGCCGTTCTGCGTGCCGCACCAGACCTCGCATCGGTCCGCCGTGTAGAGCGCGGTGGCATTCATCGGCTCCATCGTGGCGTGGTTCTGGTAGGGATAGGAGTAGACGGCCTCGACCTTCTTGGCGGCGCCGGCAATCGCGGCCTTCGCGTCGCCGTTCTTGTTGCCGACATAGGCCGGCTGCGCATTGTCGAGGCCCTCGGCCAGCCATTTCGCAATCGACTCGCTGGAGACTTTTGCGTTGTCGCCTTCGTCCCAGACGATCGGCAGTGCTTCCAGCGCGGTCTTGGCGTGCCACCAGGTGTCGGCGACGACCGCGACGGCGGTGTCGCCGACCCTGACGACCTTCTTGACGCCTTTCATGTTGGCGATCTTGGCTTCGTCAAAGCTCTTCAGCTTGCCGCCGAACACCGGGCAGTCCTTGATCGCAGCGTTCAGCATGCCCGGCAGCTTGACGTCGACGCCGTAGATCATCGCGCCGGTGGTCTTGTCGACCGTGTCGAGCCGATTGACGCCCTTGCCGATCAGCTTCCAGTCCTTCGGATCCTTCAGCTTGACGTCCGCCGGCGGCGTCAGCTTCGCCGCAGCTTCGGCGACCTTGCCATAGGTCGTGGTCCGGCCCGAGGGCGTATGGGTGATGACGCTGTTCTGGGCCCTGCATTCGGAGGCCGGCACCTTCCAGGCGTCGGCTGCGGCCTGGATCAGCATCACGCGCGCGGTGGCGCCGCCCTTGCGGACATAGTCCTGCGAGGAGCGGATGCCGCGGCTGCCGCCAGTCGAGAAATCGCCCCAGACGCGCTTGCGCGCGACGCTCTGGCCGGGCGTCGGATATTCGGTCGTGACCTTGGTCCAGTCGCATTCGAGCTCCTCGGCAACGAGCTGGGCGAGGCCGGTCAGCGAGCCCTGGCCCATCTCCGAGCGGGCGATGCGGATCACCACGGTGTCGTCGGGCCTGACCACGACCCAGGCGCCGATCTCCGGCGAGCCGTCGGCGGCGCGGACCACGGCGGGGCCGCCGAAGGGCAGGTCGAGGCCGATGGCAAGGCCGGCACCGACCGCAGCGGTGCCGATGACGAAGGCGCGGCGGTTGAGCCGCGGCGATATATGCTTGTTCATGTGGGGATTTCCTTACGCGCTCGCGATCGTGTGGATCGCCTCGCGCACCTGCTGGAAGGTGCCGCAGCGGCAGATATTCGTGATGGCCTCGTCGATGTCGGCGTCGGTCGGCTTCGGCTTCTCGTTCAAGAGCGCGGCCACCGCCATGATCATGCCGCTCTGGCAATAGCCGCATTGCGGCACGTCCTGGGCGATCCAGGCCTCCTGCACCTTGTGCAGCGTATTGCCCGAGGCGAGCCCCTCGATGGTGGTGATCTGCTTGCCCTCGGCCTCGCTGACCGAGATGCCGCAGGAGCGCATCGCAACGCCATCGAGGTGAACCGTGCAGGCACCGCATTGTGCAATGCCGCAACCGTATTTGGTGCCGGTCAGGCCGGCATTCTCGCGGATTGCCCAAAGCAGCGGCGTATCCGGCTCGACGTCGAGCGTGAAGGGTTTTCCGTTGATTGTTAGGTTTGCCATCGCAAGTCCCCTGATTGGCCCAATCCACCGATTGAACTCAGGGGCGCAATGTGTGCGGCAAACTGGAACGGTTCAAATCAATAGTCCGAGGTTCAAATCAACAAACCGAGCGCGGCCAGGGCGCATGGCCCTCGCTCTGGGGTATGGACCGGGACGCCGTTTTGGCTCATCCCTTCGCAATCGATTCGGGTTGAGGCCTTGTTCCGAGGGCGCCAATCCGCGGCTTGAGGCGACGTCCGGCTGTGAATGCCGGTTCCAGGGCCCCGCGCGGCTTGCGCTGCGGCGACAGTTTGTCCCTATTGCCGGGGTGCAAGTCGCGGGCGCTTTGGTACACTGCGCCGACGCAAAAGGAGTTCCATGAACGTGCCGAGTCCCTGCAACGTACTGATGCTCTACCCGCTGTTCTCGGCAGAGTCCTTCTGGACCTTCGGCGAATCCTGCAAAGTGCTGGGCGTCAAGCGCCCGGCCGCCCCCCTGGGCCTGATCACCGTCGCCGCGATGCTGCCCGAGAGCTGGACCGTCCGGCTGATCGATTGCAACACCGCGCCGTTCGGGGAGGAGGATCTCGCCTGGGCCGACGTCGTCTTCACCGGCGGAATGTTGCCCCAGCAGGCCGACACCTTGCGTCTGATCGAGCTCTGCCGCGCTGCCGGCAAGCCGGTCGTGGTCGGCGGACCCGACCCCACCTCGAGCCCCCATATCTATGAACGGGCCGACTTCCGGGTGCTCGGCGAGGCCGAGAGCGTCATGAACGAATTCATCGCGGCCTGGGAGAGCGGCGCGCGATCCGGCCTCTTCACCGCACCGAAGTTCCAGGCTGACGTCACCAAGACGCCGGTGCCGCGTTTCGACCTGCTCAAGTTCGAGGACTATCTCTATCTCGGTGTGCAATATTCGCGCGGCTGTCCGTTCACCTGCGAATTCTGCGACATCATCGAACTCTACGGGCGCGTGCCGCGGACCAAGACGATCGAGCAGATGTTCGTCGAACTCGAGACGCTCTACAAGATGGGCTATCGCGGTCATCTCGACTTCGTCGACGACAATTTCATCGGCAACAAGAAGTCGCTGCGGCAGTTCCTGCCGAAGCTCGCCGAATGGCAGCGCACGCACGGCTATCCGTTCGAATTCTCCACGGAAGCCTCGGTCAATCTCGCCGACGACCCGGAGCTGTTGGAGTTGATGGGTGCGGCCAATTTCTTCGGCATCTTCGTCGGCATCGAAAGTCCGGACCCGGCGACGCTGGTCGCGATGCGCAAGAAGCAGAACACGCGGCGCAACATCGCCGAGAGCATCCACAAGATCTACGCCGCCGGCATGCTCGTCACCGCGGGCTTCATCGTTGGCTTCGACAACGAGAAGGTCTCGATGGCGGAGGCGATGATCGACTTCATCGAGGAGGCGGCAATCCCCGTCGCCATGGTCGGCCTGCTCTATGCCTTGCCCAACACGCAGCTCACGCGCCGGCTGGAGCGCGAAGGCCGGCTGCATTCCGGGCACGACGTGGCGCCGACGATTGGCGCCGATCAGTGCACGGCGGGCATCAATTTCGATCCGGTCCGCCCGTTGCGCGACATCCTGACGGACTACAAGCGGGTGCTGGAACACGTCTACAGCCCGGCGGCCTATGCAGCACGTGTCGACCGCCTGATGACGCTGCTCGACCGGTCGAGGCAGCGTTCCGAGCTTGCCGAAGGCGATATCCGCTCCAAGCTCGGAGCCATGGAGACCGTGCACAAGGTGGTGTCCGCGCTTCCTGAGGCGCGGGGGCCGCTCTGGCAGACCTTCATGAACTGCGCCAAGCGCGACACGTCATCGGCGCGCATCGCCGTGCAGATGATCGCGGCCTATGCACATCTCGGCCCGTACTCCCGCAAGGTCATCGCGGCGATCGACGAGCGCCTGGCCGCGCTGGACAACGAGACCGTCGCTCCGGTGGCTGTCGGCGTGACGGCGGCCTGACAGCTTACTTCACGGCGAGCCGCAGGAAGCTCATCACGCTGCCGAGCGCGGCAAAGCCCGCGCCGAGCGCCAGCGCCAGCGTCGCGCCCTCGTGGCCAGCGAGTGCGAAGCAGGCGGCGGCGAGCGCCGCGCCAGTGGTCTGCCCAGTTAGGCGCGCGGTCGCGACGATGCCGGAGGCGCTGCCGCTGCGGTGCGGCGGCGCGCTTGCCATCACCGCCTTCATGTTCGGCGCCTGGAAGAAGCCGAAGCCCATGCCGCAGATCACCATCCGCAAGATGATGTCGGCAATGGCGGGATTGGGCGGCAGTGTCGCGAGCAGCGCCATGCCGAGACCCAGCAGGACGAGGCCGATGCCGCCGAGCAGCCCGACGGCATGGCGGTCGGAGAGGCGGCCTGCGATCGGCGCCATGATGCCGACCACCAGCGGCCAGGGCGTCATGAAGAAGCCGGTCTCGACCTGCGAGCGGCCGAGCACATCCTCGAAATAGAACGGCAGCGAGACGAAGGCGAGGCCCTGGACGGCGAAGGAGCACACCGCCGTTGCCGCCGACAGCGCGAACATCGGCCTGGCGAACAGGTCGATCGGCAGCATCGGCGCGGGATGGTCGGCGTGGCGGCGGGTCAGGATCACACCGAGCACGAGGGCTGTGACCAGCTCGATGCCGACCACGAATGGCGACAGATTGTGCGCGGCGCTGCCGATGCCGGTGATGAACAGGCCGAGGCAGGCGGTGGCCAGGATCGCGCCGAGCAAGTCGAAGCCGTGATCAGCGCGCGGGGTCTTCGGCAGCATGGCAAAGCCGATGCCGATGGCGATGAGGCCGAACGGGATGTTGACGGCGAACAGCCACGGCCAGGGTCCGAAGGCGAGGATGGCGGAGGCGATCGAGGGCCCGAAGGTGAAGGCGGTCGCGACCACGAGTGCGTTGTGACCGAAGCCGCGGCCGAGCATGCGGCCGGGATAGACGAAGCGCACCAGCGCCGTGTTGACGCTCATGATGCCGCTCGCGCCCAGCCCTTGCAGCGTGCGCGCCAGCAACAGGCTGTCGAGCGACCATGCCACCGCGCAAAACAGCGAGGCAATGGTGAATAGGATCAGTCCGCCGAGATAGATGCGCTGGTGCCCGACGATCTCGCCGAGCGCTCCCAGCGGCAAGAGCGTCGCCACCAGCGCGATCTGGTAGACGTTGACGACCCAGACCGACTGCTCCGGCGTGACGTGCAGGTCGGCGGCGATGGCCGGCAGGGCGATGTTGGCAATGGCAGTGTCGAGCGAGGCCATCGCGAGCGCAGTGAAGATCGCGGCAACCGCCCAGCGCCGCTGCGTCGACGTAAGACCGTCGGCGGTGGGATGGTCGGGCTCGCGCGCGGCGGCAGGTAACGTGATCGTCATTTTTGTTGGCGCGCTGCTCCGGCGGCGTAGCCATGGGGGACGTTCGGCATGTACTACGGAGGCGCCGGCTTCCACAGGCGCAAGCTTGCATGCTGTGTATGCGCGAAGGTCGGGCGACGCGCTTGCGCTGCGGGCGCAAGGGCGAGGCCAAAAGAAAAGTCGAAAAACAACCCCATGCACAGTAGGAGGCCCTTTGATCGACAAGGCATTTTCCTGCCGTGTCGAAAACGGCGGTCGCAGCCGTGATCAAGTTGACCCGTCGGGCAAAACACTGGCAGGATGCCAGCGTGGAAGCGATCAGGCCGGGAGCAGGCCGCATGCGCGTCCTGCGCCGCCTCCACCACGCCGACGTTGAGACAGATCAACACTCGACCTGCGCGGCCGCCCGAACTTTCCATCAGTGCATCGATGGAAGGGCGGCTACATGCAGATTCTGCTCAGGGAAATCCGGAATACCCCTTTGCTCTGGATGCTGGCCTTCGTGCCCATCGTGCTGGTGGCCGAGACGGTGGCGCCACATTCCCATACGCTGCTGTTTGTGCTCGCGGTGCTGGCCATCGTTCCGCTGGCGGCGCTGCTTAGCCACGCCACCGAGGCGGTTGCCGCGAAGACCGGCGATGCCGTGGGCGGATTGCTCAATGCAACGCTCGGCAATCTGACCGAGCTGATCATCGCCATCACGGCGCTGCGCGCCGGCCAGTACATGCTGGTGAAGGCCTCGATTGCGGGCGCGATCGTCACCAACGCGGTGTTCATGCTGGGCGCCTGCCTGTTGCTGGGCGGCCTGCGCTATCATGTGCAGGAATATAACCGCGCCGGTGCGCGGCTTTCGTCCGGCCTATTGCTGATGGCGACCGTCGCCTTGCTTGCGCCTTCGGCGGTCGCCGATCTCGACCACCTGCCGCAGGGCGGGGGCATCCTCAACAAGCTCAGCCTCGGCATTTCGGTCCTGCTCATTATCGCTTACGGGCTCGGCCTGTTGTTCTCGCTGCGAACGCACAAGGAATTGTTTGCAAGCGCCGGTCACGGCGACGACGACAAGGAGGCGCACTGGCCGATCGGAACGGCCGTCGGCACGCTGCTGGTCGTCACCGTGCTGGTCGCGCTGGTCAGCGAGATCTTCGTGGAATCGGTGCAGAAGGCGGCGGAAACCTTCGGAATGAGCCCGGCCTTCGTCGGCTTCATCGTCGTCTCGCTGGTCGGCGCCGCCGCGGAATTCGCGGTGGCCTTCGCCGCGGCGCGCAAGGACCGGCTCGACATGGCCGTCAGCATCGCGCTCGGCAGTGCCTCGCAGATCGCGCTGTTCGTCGCACCCGCTTTGGTGCTGCTCAGCTATGTCGTGGGGCCGAAGCCGATGGACCTGCAGTTCTGGCCGGGCGCCGTCACCATGATGATGATCGCGACGGTGACGTCGGCCTTCATCACGGCCAGCGGGCGCTCGGCCTGGTTCGTCGGCGCCCTGCTGATCTTCATCTATGCGGTGTTCGCGCTGACGCTCTACCTGGTCCCGCCGGCGGGGCAGGGGTGAAGTTCGGTGCCCTTCGATCTCGCTCCGGCAGGCTATTGGTCGTACGAGAAAATGCCAGTTCCAGGCCGCGATCGTCGGCGTCAGCCCGGGTGCATGGCGGCGCGATGCGCAGGGATCAGCAAACCGCGAAGGTTGGGCGTGCTTCGTCGAAATCACCTTACGGCACAAACGTGCTGAGCTCGTAGACGACGACCGCAGCGCCGAGACAGCGCCGCCAGGGATTCACGCCGCGGATAATCTCATCGGCGCCCCAAATCACTAGTCCGCTTTTAAAGACGATTGTCAGGGCGACGCTGGCTCTTCCCGCGGAAGGCCAGATCCAAAGCAGAAGGCCCGCGACGATCACGATCCATAGGATGAGGTTGGGCCATTGCGCGATGGTGATGGCACCGGTTTCGCGGCTCCTGAAGAACCAATCGAGGAATCGGCGCACGATCACCGCGTCGGTCAGATCACGACCTCACTCTCTTCGCGGCCCGTCCAATAAGTGATGCGCTTGGCTTTGACTTTGATCAGGACGATGCCCGGCGTATCGATTCCGTTGTCGAACCACTTGTCGAGGTCGCTGGTCCAATGCTGTTGGAAGGCGGCCTTGTCGCGGATCAGCTCGGCAGTCCCTTCGACCGCGACGTAGACTCCCTTCGAGAATAGGCCCGCCTCCGATGAGAATCCGAGCGCTACCTTGGGATTTCGTTGGATGTCCGATACCGTTCGCGCCTGTTCGTAGGTGAAGTAGTACGAGGTGCCGTCGTAGGCGACGTCGCCGTTGTTGCTCATCGGACGGTTGGCAATCTCGCCGTTCTCGGTGTGCGTCGAGAGAATGGCGATGTCGATGCCGGCCATTTCCTTTGAGATTTCGGCGAGCGATTTCTTGGGCATGAACTTTCCTCCAGTGGAGCGGAGGCAACGATTGGATTGGGCCCATGTTCCCTGAAGCCGGGGACGAAGTGCGCGCCCGCGGTTGAGCAATGACTCGCTTATTGCCGGCGGCGGTCTGGCGGTTGGGCCGTCATGCTCGCTGAAATGCCGCAGGTGCGGCCTTGCGCTGGTTGTCGCGCTGGCCGGCTCGTCACGACCCGACGCGACGACCGACCTCGACCTGATCCTCCCAGTCCTCCCATTCGACATTGTTGATGTGGAGGTAGCTCGAGACGGCCGAGCCGATGGTCGGAAAGAACTGGGCTTCGCCGACCTGCGCATACAACCCGAACCGCTTCAGCTTGTCCTTCACGGGATCCTTCAGCTCGGCAAAGCAAAGTTCGATGCCCCTGACGTGGAGCGCCTCGTCCAGTTCGGCAATTGTGTCGCAGGCGGTGACGTCGACGCTCGTGACCGGTTCGGCGGCGACGACCAGCCAGCGCACGGGTGTCGGCGATTGCTCGACCGCGGCCAGAATACGTTCCTTGAAGAACTCGGCATTGGCGAAGAACAGCGGCGCGTCCCAGCGGAACAGCACCAGTCCGGGTATCAGGCGGGCATCGGGATATCTCGTGATGTCGTGATAGCCCTTGACGCCCTGCGCCCGCCCAAGAATTGCGGAGTGCGGACGCCAGCCGTCCCACAGAAACTCGGCAATGGCGACCGCGATGGCGAGGCCGATTCCGGGAATTGCGCCGAGCACGGCTACGCCCACGAAGCACAGCACGGTCAACCAGAATTCCCAGCGCTGGATCCGGTAGATTCGTTTGAGATCACTGATCTCGATCAGGCCGATTGCGGCTGCGATCACCACGGCGGCCAATGCGGCATTCGGCAGGTGCTGCAACAGGTTTGGCGCAGCCAACAGAAGGAACGCGATCGCAAACGCGCCGACGACACATGTGAGCTGGGTGCGGGCGCCGGCGGCTTCGGCAACGGGCGTGCGCGAGGAACTGCTGCTGATCGGGAAGCCCTGGAAAAAGCCGGTCGCCAAATTGGCCGCGCCGAGGCCCACCATCTCCTGGTTCGGATCGACCTTGTCGCCCAGACGAGCAGCATAGGTTCGCGACAACACGCTGGTGTCGGCGAACGAGACCAGAGCGATGGCGCAGCCGCCGGCCAGCACGGGGATAAGATCGCCATAGCCTATCCTGGGAATGGAGAAGGCCGGCAGACCTTGTGGAAGTGGCCCCAAGACTTTCACACCATAACCAGTTCCCAGATCAAGGAGTGAGACGACAAGGGTCGCTCCGACGACGGCAATCAGGATTCCCGGCAGTCGCTTGCTGTCCTTGAGCAGCAGGATGACGATCAACGTACCAAGTCCGACTGCGAATGCGGCCCAATTGATCTTGCCATCACCGATCCCAACGGCGATCGCCCATAGGTCTCTCAGCGGTCCTTCGCTTTCGATCGAGAAGCCGAGCAGCTTTGGCAACTGGCTGATCAAAACGGTCAGCGCGATCCCGTTCATGTAGCCGTACCGTATCGGCTTGGACAGCAGCTCGGTCACGAACCCTAACCGTGCGATGCCGGCCACAATGAGCACCGTTCCCGAAACGAGCGCCATCATGGCGGCAAGCATTGCGGCGCGGACCGGATCGCCGCCGGACAGGGGGACGATGACGCCGAGGATGACAGCTGCCAGCGCCGAGTCCGGTCCGAGCACGATGATGCGGCTCGGACCGAACATCGCGTAGGCCAGAAGCGGGACCATGGTCGCGTAGAGGCCGTGGATGCCCGGCAGACCGGACGCGACGGCATAGGCAATTCCGACCGGGACAAGCATGGTCGCCAGCACGAGACCTGCGAAGACATCATGCCGAAGCCAGGCCGCTTCGTAGTACCGAAGCGT
This sequence comes from Bradyrhizobium sp. JHI2711, assembly GCF_056156565.1. NCBI lineage: Bacteria > Pseudomonadati > Pseudomonadota > Alphaproteobacteria > Hyphomicrobiales > Nitrobacteraceae > Bradyrhizobium > Bradyrhizobium sp. JHI2711. Next base: position 2,257,028 of record NZ_JBPZPT010000001.1, on the reverse strand, counting down.
ATCGATCCCGGGCACCCAACGCGTCCAAACGTTCACCGCGCGCACTCCAAAGGCCGGTCGCCATGCGAAGCGATCGCCGGTCAACAGACGATCAACACGGATATCTGCAGTCACGTGTCGGCTCGCCGATAGCGCGCGACGATCTCGCAACGACTCGACCACTCGCTTGACGCAAATCAACGTTGCCGTAACCTCGACTATTCCGCGGCGCAGCAATCCTTGGGACGAGAGCCATCGCTCCTGGACCTGATACCGCAACCCGCCATCCACCGAAGGGCCGATAGCCTTTTCCTGTGGTCATCCTTCGCGACGCCCGCTTAGGCGGGCTCCTGAGCAGGGAGTGTGTGGCTGCAGTCTCGGGAGACACTGACGCCGATTAGCCTCATCCTGAGAGCTCTGAGGAGGCGCGTAAGCGCCGTCTCGAAGGACGAGGCGTGCGCACCGGCCAAGTCATGTGCGATAACCCTGGCCATCCCTCACGTTCGTCCTCACCGCACGATCATCGACTCCGGCCAGTTCGGTGCTTGCCACACCGTCGACCACGGCTGGTTACCTCCACAGCCGCGCGCCGTGACATCCACGCGGACGAGCACGAAGCTGCTGGTGCCACTGGTATAGCCTTCGGTCGTTCCCAGGCGGTAGACGTGACGAAGGCGAGAGCTCGGACACATGTCTGTTCCGGTTAGGGCCTCGAACACGCCGGCCTCCTTTCGCCAGGTGATGAGGCCCGGCCGCGGCGTGGTGCCGAACCCGGTGTTCTGTGCGAAGAATGGAAACGCGACGAGCTTCGGATGGCGCGCGTCCTTGAGGTCGAAGACGAGATGACTTCCCACGATCCACTGACAATATACGACGACGAAACGGCGCTCTCTCTCGACCAAGAAGCGAAGCGGAATCTCTTTCATGCCTTTTTCGACGTCGCAGTTTTCGCGTTGTGCTGCGCGCGCCACCTGCCGTGGGACCTCGGCGAGGGCTGAGACCTGGAAATCCGTTCTGCCTCCAAACGGGATGGGATCGAAGGCGGCAGTCTCATCTCGACTGCCGGCGCTCTGCTTGTCCTCGCCGAACGCGGCGGAGGTCAAGTGAACTGCGGCAAGGAGCATCAAGAGACCGATCGCAACACTCACGCTCTTCAATGCCGAACGCATCGCATGACTTCCTCGAACTGATACCGCCGCAGTCCCGATCCACGGGGATCACCGTGCCCATGATTGTACTGCGCCCGCGAGGCGAAAAACACCACGAGCGCACGCACCCATGCGGTCAAGCCAGGCCGTTTTCGGCGATTTCAAGCCAGCTGTGGTGGCACGAGAACAACCGAAGGACACGCCTGAGTGTGTATCGGGCATGGGCCCAAGTGAAGGCCCGCATCTGGGAGTTACGGCCCCAAAATTTGAGGCGCTCCCGACGCGGGCTTGGGCTGTCGACTCGCCTACTGCCAAGATCGGCGCCGCATCGCCAAGCTACCAGTAACTTTTGAACGTTTGCGCATTCGTCGTTCCTCAGCCTTTTCCAGGCGGGTACGAAGGTTCTGAAGCTCCGTCAGTTGAGAGCTGAGCGACAAAACACGTTGACGCAGAATCGCAATACGGTCGCACTGACCACGAGTACTCATGACGCGCCCTAAACTATGACTGTCAGGAAATGAACAGCTGGGCCAAGAAACAGAATGGACTTAAACCTATGAGTGTTGATGACCATAGCAAAGGTTCATGAAATTTGATTGACACGCGCGGCAGGGACGTCGCCGACCGCGATCGGAACATGCCAAAGATCAAAGCGCCGTTGGATCGGTGATTTTGCGCGACCACCCCAGTTCGATTCCGAGTTCTTACGGAAAACCGCTGCTAGAGCACAAGCCCGAGCACCAACCAGCTGGCAACAGACAAACAGACGCCAATTCCCAAATACGGCAATGCAATGCGCATGGTCATTCCTCCATGCCTGGACGCGACGAGAACATGGTCAGATACGCAGATTCGGGGCGCCAGCCCTATATTCCATGCGATGTATGAGGTGTTTAACGGCATCCGACGAGCATATTTAATTTGACTTTTGAATATGGTCAAAATTATATGTATTTGAGTTAATTGCTATATTTAATTTGGGCGTGTCGCCGCGCCGCAACACATTATCTACGCGTGTTCTGATCGGGTGCCGAAACCATGCGAACAGGCTGGGCGATCGCTCCATTGGAGTTGCTCTTGAGAGAGGCGTGATGCATGCGCCAATCAATCGATACTGCACCCAGGGACCGAGAAAGCACCCGAATAGAAGATGCGGCGGAGGAGCTCGGTCACGGGTCGCCCGAGACGGGCAGATGGGGCGCAAAGGACGGCTCAGCGCTCCGCTCTTCACGGACCCATTGGTGGGGTGAGACCGAGGATATCGATCCGGAGGAGACGGGTAGTTCGCTCATTGCAGCTGTCGTTCTGGTCGCCCTTATCTTCGCTGGGGTGACCCTGCTCGGTGCTTTCGACCCGTTCAACGCACAACCGACTGCCGAAACAACTCGAATCGACGGCGGGAGCGCCGCCGGCCTCGACCAGCGGCCTGACTTCGCGACCGGATCGCCAGCACTCCTTCAGAGCGAAATGTCCGAGGCCCCGATTCAGGCGGTCTCCGCAAGCGCGGCGGGCCCGCCACCACGGCTCGACGCCGACGGGCGCAGTGACGCGCTCTCCGGTGAACTGGCCGGCGCGCGCAGGGAGCTCGAAGAGGCGGTCCAGCGCACGCATGCAGCGGAAACTGCCACGGAGGAGCTGCGGCAGTCTCTTCAAACTGAGCGAGCCCGCAGCGCCGCCTTCGCGGACGAACTTGCCGGAACCCGCCGCGAAGTAGAGGCTCGTATCGCGCAGGCGCGCGAGGCGGACGAGGTGGCCGCACAGCAGAGGGATGCGGCGGCGTGGGAGATCGCTGAACTGCGGCAGTCCCTGCAGCAGGAGCGGGAAAAGAGCGCCGTCCTGGCGAAGCGAGTGAGCGCCGCGCAGGCGATAGCGGCAAGCGCTGAGCAAGAACGCTACGAGGCGCAGTCACGCGCCGCCGCCCTCGCGAGCGAGCTTGCCGGCATGACTGGCGGATCGGCTACGGCCGACGGTGCGACGGCGGAGCAAAGCGAGGCGGTGGGCGGGGAGATCGCGGAATTGCGGCAGTCCTTGCAGCAGGAGCGCGAAAGGAACGCAGCCCTCGCGCAACAAGAGGACGCCGCGCGGTCGGCAACGGCGAACGCCGAGCAACAACGCCGTGCCCTCGAAGAGGCCCAGGCTCATGCTGCCGCGCTGGAGAGCAAGCTTGCGCAAACGCGCGGCGTCATCGAATCGCTGAACGGGCATCTGCGCGAGGCGAACGATGCAGCCTCGCAGCAGAGACAGGCAGCGAACCGGGAGATCGCCGAACTGCGACAGTCGCTGGAGCGGGAGCGGAGCAGGACTGAAGCCAGGGAGAGCGAGATCGCCTCGGTATCGCGCCTTATCGATCAGCACGCCCCGGCGGCGCAAAGAAACGGCGGCCCGACCTTGTCGACGGCGCAGAACGTGACCGCAACGGAGCCGCCGACGAATCCAGGCCAGGACGAGGTGGAGGCCCGATTGATCCCGCGTGCCAGAGCGTTGCTCGATCAGGGCAATATCGGTGCAGCACGGATTGTGCTCGAGCTTGCGGCTGAGAAGAACAGTGCGCAGGCGACCTTCATGCTCGCGGAGACATATGATCCGGCGGTTCTGTCGGCTTGGGGTGCCTATGGAACGCGCGGCGAGGCGGCCAAGGCGCGCGAGCTCTACGCGAAGGCACAGAGGAGCGGCATTCGCGGAGCCAAGGAACGACTGGATGCATTGCATCACTGAGAGTGGGCTTTGCATTCATGCCGGGAAGAGTGGTGACGGTGGGCAATCCGGAAAGGAACGACATGAACAAGCTGCCAAGGTCGCTCTCGTCGCTCGTGCTCGCCGCGCTGGTGCCGATTGCCGTGCTGCTTCAAACGACTTGCCTGGAAGCACAAACCGCAAGATCGGCCAAGGCGGATGCACAAATGCTCCGACGGCCGCTCCCTCAGGAGAGCGAAAAGGGCCGGATGAACGCCTGGACCGTCGGGCTCGCGGGCGGCCTGCTCGAGGGCGCGCCGATCCGCCTCGCGGCAGAAATGGCCCGTGTCGTCGACGACGGAGCAGAGCTGCATCTCCTGCCGATCGTCACCCGGGGCGCCACCGACAATCTGAATGCGCTGCTCTATCTGCGTGGTGTCGATACCGCGATCATCAATTCCGACGCGCTCGAGGAGTACAAGCTTCAGGTTCCGCAGATCCAAAGCCGCATCACTTATCTGCTCAATCTGTTTCCGTCCGAGTTGCACATCTTCGTGCGGCCGGAGATCACGAGCCTGCAGGACCTTGCCGGCAAGAAGGTGAACTTCAATACTCAGGGCACCGCAGCCGCCTATTCCGGTCCGCTGATCTTCAGCCGCCTCGGCATCGACGTCGACAAGACGTTCATTCCGCATCAGCTTGCCCTGGAACAGATGCGCAAGGGGGAGATGTCGGCCGTCGTGTTCATCACGTCGAAGCCCGTGGACGCCTTCGTGCGAGGCCGCTGGGAAGCTGGATTCAAGTTCCTGCCGGTCCATTACGACAGGAAATTCGAGGACTATTATCTGCCGGCGACCTTGAACGCCAACGAGTATCCCAATCTGATCAAACAGGGTGAGCGGGTTGCGACTCTTGCCGTGCCGACGGCTCTCGTTGCATTCAACTGGCCGCCACGCTCAAACCGCTATCAACGCGTGGCGCGCCTCGTCGAGTACCTGTTCTCGCGGATTGACCGCCTGCAGGCACCAGGCTTCGATCCGAAATGGCAGTCCATCAATCTCGCGGCGTCCGTCCCCGGGCTCACCCGCTTCCCGGCTGCGCAGGAATGGCTGGATCGCAAGGCACGCAGCGTACAGGCGAGGCCATGAAGAGTGCCGTTCCTCCGTTCGCCGTCGCCTTGAACGTAGCCTGCGGAATCGCTTACGCGCAAGACACGGGCGATGCCGTCGAATCACTTCGGGCTTGTTCGGCGATGGAAGGGCGGGGCCGGCTGGAATGCCTGCAAGAACTGTCACGTAAGATTCCGCCGCCCGGGCGGCGGGCGTCAGACGGCGGCTGGCTGATCAGCGAGACCACCTCGCCGGTCGACTATTCACCCGTCGTCACCGCCACCACCTTTTCGGTTGGCGGCTCGGATGGAGCCACGATGCAACTCGCAATCCACTGCCGCAAAGGCCGAACGGAAGTCACGGTCGCCGGACCGGCGCTGTCACGGAGCGCCAACGAATACGTCATCTCCTTTCGGCTGAATGCGGACACGCCGATGCAACTCGCGGCGGCGTCGCCGTCATTCGGCTCCGGCGTCGCTTTCGGGGGCGACGTCGTAAAGTTGCTGAACGCGCTACCCGACGAGGGTCACATCGTCGTGCGCCTTTTCGCCCGCACTGGTCAGGTGCAAGACGGACAGTTCCTGCTCAGCGGATTCGAGAACGTGCGCAAGAGAATGGCGGCTGCATGCAAATGGCCACATAGCGTCGCCAGACCGGGAAGGTGATGGTCAAGGAACGGGAGACACGAGATGATCAATCCGAAGTTGACGATAGCAATCATCGGCGGCCTGGCGATGGTGCTTCTGGTCGAACCAAGCGCGCAGGCGCAACAGGACAACCAGTTGATCCCGCAGATGAGCGAGAAGAATCAGGCACGCGATCCGAAGCAACCGACTAGACGGATGCACGTGAGCAAGCCGGGGCAGACTCACACGAGCAAGCAAACCGCTGCGACACGGGCGGCGATGGCTCAGGCGACAAAACCCGATATCGTCAAAAAGCCGCACCAGCTAATATTGCAGGTCAATTCCAACGAACCTGCGATGATGAACCTCACGCTCAACAATGCCACCAATGTCGCGCAATATTACCGCGATCTCGGTGAACCAGTCTCAATCGAGATTGTCACCTTTGGTCCCGGTCTTCATATGCTGCGCGATGATACCTCGCCGGTAAAGCCACGCATCGAGGTGCTCGCGATGAGCAATCCCGAAATCTCCTTCAAGGCCTGCGGCAACACCCAGGAAAATATGCGGAAGGCGGAGAACAAGGACATCAATCTGATTCCGCAGGCGACGGTGGTCAAATCGGGTGTCGTCCGCGTCATGGAGCTGCAGGAACAGGGCTGGAGCTACGTCAAACCGTGAGGTCCGGCGACAATGAGGCTGTCGGATGCGCAGTTAGAGCGGAATGGCTTTAGGTTGAATCGATTGCCACGGGCTCGGTGCAACCTCTCCCGCTCTTGTCAGCCGAAGCCTTGGCGAAGGCGGATGCGGGAGAGGTCACGCCACCGGCTCGCGCCCACGGCGCGCCCGACGACAGGCTCCGGCGCGGGTCAGGGCTTTCTCCTCTCGGGGCTATCCCATTCCGGAAACATTCCCCAGCCCTCTCTCACAAGCGGGAGAGGGAGTGCACTTGCCTTGTAGCAATCTCCTTCACCAGCTCGGCGAGGAGATCGGTACGGCGCGCCACGCCGATGACGCGCACGCCTTCGGCGGCGAGGCCCCTGGCGATGGCGCGGCCGATGCCGATGCTCGCGCCGGTGATGACAGCGGTTTTCGATTTGAGCCCGAGGTCCATGGTCGCACGCTCCCTTGGTCCTGCCTGCTTTTTGTTGTTCGTTTGCCGCTCTGTCCCGCGGGCTTGCGAATTGCCCGACCGGGACGAGCAGTGGTAACCAAGAGGCTTGCCGAAGGACAAGAGCCTTGTTTAAGGACAAAAGCCTTGGCGAAGGAAATACGAAAAACAAAAGGCGTCGAAGGATGGTCTGGGATCCGCAGCAATATCTGAAGTTCTCCGGCCATCGGCTCCGGCCCGCCGTCGACCTGTTGATGCGGATTCCCGATTTTGCCCCACGCGCGATCGCCGATCTCGGCGCCGGCGCCGGCAACGTCACCAAATTGATCAGGGAGCGCTGGCCGGAGGCACGCGTGACCGGGGTCGAGGGCTCGACGGAGATGGTCGCGGCAGGACGCAAGGCCGCGCCTGACGTGGAATGGTCACATGAGGATCTCGGCCATTGGAGTCCCGCTGGGCAGTACGACTTGATCTATTCCAATGCCGCACTGCATTGGCTGCCCAATCATGCGGCACTGTTTCCGTCGTTGATGGAGAAGGTGACGCCCGGGGGCGTGCTCGCGGTGCAGATGCCGCGCAATTTCCTCGCGCCTTCGCATGTGCTGATCGGCGAGACTGCGCTCGACGGCCCATGGCGCTCCAAGGTGGAGCATCTCGTCACCCCGCCGCCGGTGGAAGGGCCGGGCTTCTATCACGATCTGCTCGCGCCGATGTCGGCCAACATCGACATCTGGGAGACCGAATATCTGCAGGTGCTCGAAGGCGACAATCCCGTGAAGGAATGGACCAAGGGCACCTGGCTGACGCGCTATCTCGACGTGCTCCAAGGCGAGGAGAAGGCCGCGTTCGAAGCCGCCTACGGGATGCGCGTCGCGAGCGCCTATCCGAAGAATGCGGCGGGGCAGACGCTGTTCCCGTTCCGGCGCCTCTTCATGGTCGCGCAACGGAAAGGCTGATGGCGCTGCCGCAATGCGGCATAGCACGCGTTGCCTTGGACTCGCGCGGATGCCGGCTTGCGCATCCGGCGGTCATCACGTTAGCTTGGCAGCGCTTAGCTCTCGTTGTTACCGACGGCTGCGGCCCAATAACAACAGTACCAACGGTCGGGGGCAATTGCGCTCCCGGCCGTTGCGCTTGAATGATCCAATCCGGGGGGACCAAGTTGCTGCGTGTGCTGAATCGCTTTCTCGATCATCTCGAGGAATGGCTGATCGCGACGATGATCGCGGCTGCGACGTCGCTCATCTTCGTCGCGGTGGTGCACCGTTACGGCGCCGGGCTGTCGATCGACCTCGCCAAATGGGCGGAAGCCCGCAACCTCACCGTCCTCGCCGTGCCCGCGCGCGCGACGTTCGCCTGGCTTGCCGCCCTCGATTTGTCATGGGCGCAGGAGCTCTGCATCTACATGTTCATCTGGATGGCGAAGTTCGGCGCCGCCTACGGCGTGCGGACCGGCATCCATGTCGGCGTCGACGTGCTGGTCAACATCCTGCCGGGCGGCTCGCGCCGCCGCATCATCACCTTCGGCCTCCTGTGCGGCGCGCTGTTCACCGCCATCGTGGGCTATTTCGGAGCCGCCTTCGTCAGCCACATGTGGCACAGCGGCCAACAGTCCAACGACCTCGAGGCGCCGATGTGGGTGGTGTATCTCACCATTCCGATCGGCTCCGGCCTGATGTGCTTCCGCTTCCTGCAGGTCGCCTGGTCGTTCTACCGCACCGGCGAGCTGCCGCATCACGATATGGCGGGCGTCGAGGGCGTCGAGGCGGATCCGGTGCATCCGGCGCCGGTCACGCCCACCCAGGTGGTCCGGGACGAGCGCAGCCCGCTCGGCTGGATCCTGATGCTGCTGCCGGTCCTGATCGTCGCGCTGTGCTTCGCGCATGCGGCCCATGTCATCACCTTGCCGCAGGGCCTGCGCGTCTTCATCGTGTTCGCGCTGCTGCTCTCGCTGATGCTGACCGGCATGCCGATCTCGATCGCGCTGGGTCTGACCGTGCTCTCCTTCATGTTCACGCTGACCGACGTGCGAACCGAATCGGTGGCGCTAAAGCTGTTCACCGGCATCGAGAATTTCGAGATCATGGCGATCCCGTTCTTTATCCTCGCCGGCAACTTCCTGACCCATGGCGGTGTGGCGCGGCGGATGATCACCTTCGCAACCTCGCTGGTCGGCCATTGGTACGGCGGGCTCGCGCTGTCGGGCGTGGTCGCCTGCGCGCTGTTCGCCGCGATCTCCGGCTCCTCGCCGGCGACCGTGGTGGCGATCGGCTCGGTGATCCTGCCCGCGATGGTCGCGCAAGGCTTTCCGAAGCGGTTCGGCGCCGGCGTGATCACGACGTCGGGCTCGCTCGGCATTCTGATTCCGCCGTCGATCCCGATGGTGCTGTACGCCGTCTCGACTAACAGCTCGGTCGGCAAGCTGTTCATCGCCGGCATCGTGCCGGGGCTTGCGCTCGCATCGCTGCTCGGCGCCACGACGTTCTATCGCGCCTGGCGCAACGACTATCCGCGGATGCCGAAGGCGACCTTCATGGAGCGTCTCGATGCGTTCCGCAAGTCGATCTGGGGCATCCTCCTGATCGTGATCGTGATCGGCGGCATCTACAGCGGCCTGTTCACGCCGACTGAAGCTGCGGCCGTCAGCGCGGTCTACGCCTTCATCGTCGCCGTGTTCATCTACAAGGATCTGAAGCTGCGCGACGTGCCGCGCGTGCTGCTGTCGTCGGCCAACCTCTCGGCGATGCTGCTCTACATCATCACCAACGCCGTGCTGTTCTCGTTCCTGATGACCTACGAGAACGTGCCGCAGGCGCTGGCGCAATGGATGATCGACCAGGGCCTGGGCTGGATCGGTTTCCTGCTGCTCGTCAACATCCTGCTGCTGCTCGCAGGCAATGTGATGGAGCCGTCCTCGATCATCCTGATCATGGCGCCGATCCTGTTTCCGGTCGCGGTCAAGCTCGGCATCGACCCGATCCATTTCGGCATCCTGATGACGGTCAACATGGAGGTCGGCCTTTGCCATCCGCCGGTCGGCCTCAATCTCTACGTCGCCTCGGGCATCGCCAAGATGGGGATCACCGAGCTCACGGTCGCAGTGTGGCCGTGGCTGCTGACGATGCTGGGCTTCCTCGTGGTGGTGACCTATTGGCCGGGCCTGTCGCTGTGGCTGCCGCGGCTATTGGGGATGTAGCGGTGCGACAGGTGTACCCTCTCCCCTTGTGGGAGAGGGTGGCTTCGCGAAGCGAAGCCGGGTGAGGGGTTTCTCTCCTCACGAACAGTTCTGCGAGCGGAGACATACCCCTCATCCGGCGCTTCGCGCCACCTTCTCCCACAAGGGGAGAAGGGAAGAGACCGGCAGCGATGTAGAAAGTCTACTCTGCGCTGCTCACCAGCTTGATCCGCGGTGCCTGCGCCTCGGTCAGGCTGCGATATGCGGCGAGGTAGTCCAGGGCCATGCGCCGCGCGGTGAAGCGCGTTTCGAACTGCTTGCGGATCGCGGCGCGGTCGAGTTGCGGAAGCCGGGTCACCACGCCCGCGGCGCTGATGACGTCCTCGACGATGAAGCCGGTGAGGCCCTCGTCGATGATCTCCGGCACCGAGCCGCGGTTGAAGGCGACGACCGGCGTTCCGCACGCCATGGCCTCGATCATGACGAGGCCGAACGGCTCCGGCCAGTCGATCGGCAGCAAGAGGCCGAGCGCGCCGCTGAGGAAATCCGATTTCTCGTGATCGCTGATCTCGCCGATGAAATCGACCAACGGATTGTTCTCGATCATCGGCCGGATCAGCTCGTCGTAATAATCCTGGTCGGCACGGTCGACCTTGGCCGCGATCTTGAGCGGAATGCCGCAATGGGTCGCGATCTTGATGGCGCGATCGACGCCCTTCTCGGGCGCGATGCGGCCGAGCACGGCGAGGTATTCCTGTTTCGCCGGCTTCGGCGTCAGCAGCTTCTCCGGCAGGCCGTGATGGATCGTCGTCACCCAGTTCGCCTGCGGCACCGGCCGCCGCTGCGCATTGGAGATCGAGATGACCGGCATCTTGGTGAAGGTGTTGAAGACCGGCTGATGCTCGGGAAGATCGAGCCGGCCGTGCAACGTCGTCACGAACGGGGTCGGCTGGCGGTGGAACAACGACCAGGGATAATAGTCGAGATGGAAGTGGAGGAAATCGAACTCCTCGTCGTCACATTTTTGCCGCACCCGCTCCAGTAGCACCATGTGCAGCGCGTTGGGATCGCGCACGGAACCGTCGAGCCGAAGCGCCCGCGGCCATAATGCATCGAGCTTGGCCGATGTCCGCGAGTCGCCGCTGGCGAAAAGCGTCACGTCATGGCCCAGGGCCACCAGCTCTTCCGTCAACCAATGCACCACCCGCTCGGTGCCGCCATACAGCTTGGGTGGAACAGCCTCCGTCAACGGAGCTACCTGCGCGATGCGCATCTCACCATCTCCTCTGCGATCATGAAGTTGAAACCCCCGCCTTAACGGCACCGGCAATGCCAGACGAGGGAACGTTCCCGCACCTGCGAAGTTCCTTCCCCCGAACGTTACATATTCGACACGTCGGCGGAGCGTCGCGATGCTGCCACTACATCTTCGCACATCGTCCGCATCCGCATGTCGTGATGGGATTGCCCGGGAACCGAGGCGAAGCGGTCGATGTTCACTCGACCAGTAACGAAACGAAAAATCAGCATAACGGGGCGACAGCCATATGGATCAGCTTTCTGGGTACGCGCGTAGGCCATTTGCCTTTGTCCTGCGCTATCTCCGGCGTCGTCTCGCGTCGCATTTGGTGATCCTGACCGCGGTCGTGGGGGCCGTTGCCTGCTCCGTAGGCACCCAGTATGGCGTCAAAGCTCTGGTTGACGCCTTGTCGGCCGGTCCCTCGTATGGCGGTGGCGTATGGCTGGCATTCATTCTGCTCATGTCACTGATTGCCGCCGACAACTTCCTGTGGCGGATCGCAAGCTGGACGGCGAGCTTCACCTTCGTCCGGGTCACGGGCGATTTACGGCGTGACATATTTCGTCATCTGACCGGGCACGCCCCGAGCTACTTCTCGGACCGGATGCCCGGCATGCTGACGAGCCGCATCACCGCGACCTCGAACGCGGTGTTCACCGTCGAGAACATGTTCGTCTGGAATGTGTTGCCGCCGTGCATTGCCACAATTGCGGCAATCATCCTGATTGGAACCGTCAGTCCCTACATGGCGCTCGGCCTGATCGCGATCGCGGGCGGCATGGTGGTTGCGATGTTTCGCCTGGCCGCGGCCGGCAAACCGCTGCATGACGATTTCGCCGACAAGGCCGCATTGGTCGACGGCGAGATGATCGACGTCATCAGCAACATGCCGCTGGTGCGCGCCTTCTGCGGCATCAGCCACGAGCATGAGCGGTTCGACGCGACCGTGAACCAGGAGCTGACCGCGCGCAGCCGCAGCCTGCGTTATCTGGAGAAGCTGCGGCTGTTGCATGCCGTCATCACCGTGCTTCTGACCATTGCGCTGATGGCCTGGGCGATCTCGCTCTGGCAGAAGGGCCAAGCGACGACCGGCGACGTCGTGCTGGTCTGTACGCTCGGCATCTCGATCCTGAGCGCGACGCGCGATCTCGCGGTGGCGCTGGTCGACGTCACCCAGCACGTCGCGCGTCTGACAGAGGCGATCGCCACGCTGCTGGTGCCGCACGAGCTCCGCGATCATCCCGAGGCCGAGCCCCTGGTCAAAAGCGGCGCGGCCATCGCGTACAACAACGTCACCTTCGGCTATCCCGGCAGCGACAAGATCTTCGAGCGCTTCAGCCTGCGCCTCCAGCCCGGCCAGCGCGTCGGACTGGTCGGCCAGTCCGGCGGCGGCAAGTCGACGCTGTTCACGCTGCTGCAGCGCTTCTACGACGTCGACGAGGGCAATATCACCATTGACGGCCAGGACATCTCGAAGGTGACGCAGCTGAGCCTGCGCGAGGCGATTTCCGTCGTGCCGCAGGACATTTCCTTGTTTCATCGCTCGATTCGCGAGAACATCCGTTATGGCCGGCCGAACGCGACCGACGACGAGGTGCTGCGCGCGGCGATCGCAGCGCGCTGCGACTTCGTCGAGAGCCTGCCCGAGGGCCTCGACACCATGGTCGGCGACCGCGGCGTCAAGATGTCGGGCGGCCAGCGCCAGCGCATCGCGATCGCGCGCGCCTTCCTGAAGGACGCGCCGATCCTGCTGCTGGACGAGGCGACCGCCGCGCTCGACAGCGAATCCGAGGAGGCGATCCGCGAGGCGCTGTCCCGCCTGATGCGCGGCCGCACCGTGATCGCGATCGCTCATCGCCTTGCGACGCTGCGCAATTTCGATCGTGTCGTGGTGTTGAGGAATGGTAAGATCATCGAGGACGGCTCGCCCGAGCGCCTGATGCAGGGTCACGGGCCGTATCGTGAGCTGGTCACGCAGGAAATGAGCCGGCTCGCGCAAGCCGCCGCGTAAACCAACAGTCGCGTTCTCGAGTCGGTCGCGTTTCGAATCAAGCGCAGGGGAGCAGCTCATGTCGGCAGAAGCCGTAACCCAGTTCGTCTCCGTGACGCGGACCCCGGAACAGGTCGCGGAACAGCCCTTCTACATTCCGATGACCGGGCCCTCGGCCCGGCCGCGGCGTTCGCTCAAGCACGACGACACCTTTATCGTGCTCGACAGCCACGGCGACATCGGCGCGTCCGCTGGCGGGCCGGACGGGCTGTTCCATCACGACACGCGCTATCTTGCGCGGCTGGAGCTCGTGCTCGACGATCTCCAGCCGCTGCTGCTCGGCTCGAATCTGCGCGACGACAATTCGGCGTTGACCGTCGATCTCACCAATCCGGACATCTACCGGCAGGGCAACCTCGTTCTGCAAAAGGACCTGTTGCACGTCGTGCGCACCATCTTCCTGTGGCGCGGCACCGCGTACCAGCGCATCGGCGTGCAGAACCATGGCGACCGGCGCACCAGCTTCGAGCTGACGCTGCTGTTCGGCAACGACTTCGCCGATCTGTTCGAGGTCCGCGGCGAGCGGCGGCCGCGCCGCGGCGTCGGAACCGGCCGGCTGCTCGGGCCGACCGACGTCCTGTTCGAGTATCGCGGCCTTGACGACGCCGAGCGGACCACCGGCCTGCATTTCGATCCGCGTCCGACGCGGCTCTCGGTCAACGCTGCGACCTGGGAGCTCGACCTGGAGCCGCACCAGGCCAAATCGCTGTTCGTGGCCGTGTCCTGCAACCGGCCGCTGACGGAGAAGCCGGTGCGGTTCTTCCCGGGTCTGCTGGCGCACCGCCGCGAGATGCGGCAGTCGACCATGGGCGCGGCCAGCATCGAGACCTCCAACAACATCTTCAACGAGGTGCTGTGCCAGGCCATGGCCGACCTCAACATGCTGATGACCGAGACGCCGCAGGGACGCTATCCCTATGCCGGCATTCCCTGGTACTCGACGACGTTCGGGCGCGACGGCCTCATCACCGCGCTGCAGATGCTCTGGGTCGATCCGCGCATTGCCAAGGGCGTCCTGCGCCGGCTCGCGCATTTCCAGGCCGCGGCGGTCGATCCGCTCGCGGACGCCGCGCCCGGCAAGATCCTGCACGAGATGCGCGGCGGCGAGATGGCGGCGCTCGGGGAAGTCCCGTTCGCGCATTACTACGGCAGCGTCGATTCGACCGCGCTGTTCGTGCTGCTCGCAGGCAGCTATTTCGAGCGCACCGGCGACGAGGCCACGTTGATCGAGCTGTGGCCCGCGATCGAGGCGGGGCTCGCCTGGATCGACGGTCCGGGCGATCCCGATCAGGACGGCTTCGTCGAGTACCAGCGCGCGACCGAGAAAGGGCTGGCGAACCAGGGCTGGAAGGATTCCTATGACGCGATCTTCCATGCCGACGGCCGGCTTGCCGAGGGCAATATCGCGCTCGCGGAGGTCCAGGGCTACGTCTTTGCCGCCAAGCAGCTCGCGGCGCGTTGCGCGCTGCGGCTCGGCAAGCCGGACCGCGTGCGCAAGCTCGAGGCCGAAGCCAGGGCGCTCGCCGAGCGCTTCGAGCAGGCGTTCTGGTGCGAGGAGCTCGGCACCTATGCGCTCGCGCTCGACGGCAAGAAGCGGCCCTGCAAGGTGAGGACCTCGAATGCCGGGCAGATCCTGTTCAGCGGCATGGTCCGCGAGGACCGCGCGCGTCTCGTCGCCGCCGATCTGATGCGGCCGCATTTCTTCTCGGGCTGGGGCATCCGCACCGTCGCGCAAGGCGAGGTGCGCTACAACCCGATGTCCTACCATGACGGATCGATCTGGCCGCACGACAACGCGCTGATCGCGCTGGGGCTGGCGCGCTACGGCCTCAAGCATTCGGTGGCGCATGTCTTCAAGGGGCTGTTCGACGCCGCGACCTACATGGATTTGCGCCGGCTGCCCGAATTGTTCTGCGGCTTCCGGCGCGAGAAGCGGCGCGGGCCGACGCTGTACCCGGTCGCCTGCGCGCCGCAGGCCTGGGCCAGCGCGACGCCGTTCACGTTGCTGGAGGCGGCGCTCGGCCTCGAGTTCGACGTCGCGCGCGGCGAGATTCGCCTGCGCAACCCGCATCTGCCGGCGTTCCTCAACGAGGTGATCCTGCGCGATCTGCGCCTTGGCGAATCCAGCGTCGATCTTCGCGTCAGCCGTCACGGCGACGACGTGGCGCTGGAAGTGTTGCGCACGCGCGGTCAGATCCAGGTCTCGATCGTGCTGGCGCGCTAGAGGCGCGAGGAGGAGGTCATGCGTGCGATCGGAAGGTTGATCTTGGGCGTGGCGATCGTCGCGGGCTTGACGGTCGCCGAATCGCGCGCGGCCGAGGAGCCGCCTGCATCCCCGAGCGAGGCAAAGGCACCGGCAAATGTGCAACCGCCGGCTTCCACGGTGCCCGTCACGCCCAAGGACGCCGCGCCGCCGCCATCGGTGACCATCATCGGCGCGAGCGAGGCCCACGGCGTTCTCGGCCGCGACGTTCGCAGCGCCGCCGGCGAGGACATGGGTCGCATCGTCGACGTCATCGTCGATCGCACCGGCCATGTCCGCGCTGCGGCGATCGATTTCGGCGGCTTCCTCGGCGTCGGCAGCCGCAAGATCGTCGTCGACTGGAACGCGCTGCGCTTCGGCAAGATCGCCAACAAGAAGGACAGCATCACGCTGGAATTGACCAAGGCGCAGGTCGCGGCCGCACCGGAATACAAGGAGGACACGCCGATCGTCGTGCTCGGCGCGTCCGGCAGCCTTCAGCCGCTGCAAGCGATTCAGTGAGGTGCAGGGAGGGCTGACCGCCCGTGCTGTTGTCGAGGAAGCCGAACCATGCAGATCGCGGCGGCGTCGTCGAGCAGGACAACGTCGTGGAGCCGGCGGCTGCGGGCATTCCGGCCCCGTCGCGGCAGAGCCTCCGCGGCCTCGACTGGTTCATCTTCTTCCTCGCCGACGTGCAGACCGGATTCGGTCCCTTCATCGCGGTCTATCTGACGACGCAGAAATGGACCCAGGTCGAGATCGGGTTCGTGCTGTCGATCGGCGGCATCGTCGCCCTGATCGGCCAGATGCCGGGCGGCGCGATCATCGATGCCGCGAAATCGGAGCGCCTCGTCGCCGCCCTCGCGATCGCGACCATCGGCGCCTGCGCGCTGGCCTATGCGGCGATGCCGATCTTCGCCGTCGTGGTGACCGCCGCCACGCTGCATGCGATGGCGAGCTGCGTGCTCGGGCCGGCGATCGCCGCGATCAGCCTCGGCCTCGTCGGCCCGCTCGCGATCGGCGAGCGGCTCGGGCGCAACGCGCGCTTCGCCTCGCTCGGCAACGGCGTCGCGGCGGCGGTGATGGGCACCGCGGGCTACCTGTTATCGAGCCGCTCGGTCTTCCTGGTCACCTTCCTGCTCGTGATTCCAACCCTGATCGCTCTGTCGCGCATCCGCGAGAACGAGGTCGACATCAGGCGCTGTCACGGCGAGCTGCCGCCTGAAGCCGCCGACCGCGGCGATCCCAATATCTGGCACCTGATCCGGCAGCGCCCGCTCATCGTGTTCGCGCTCAGCGTGCTGCTGCTGCAGCTCGCGAACGCCGCGATGATGCCGCTGATGGCGAGCGCGGTGACGGCGCGATCGAGCCAATGGGCGACCGTGCTCGTCGCCTTTTGCATCGTCGTTCCGCAAGCGATCGTGGCGCTGCTGTCGCCGACGGTCGGGCGCAAGGCGCAAGCGTGGGGCCGGCGCCCGCTGCTGCTGATCGGATTCGGTGCTCTGGCGATTCGCGGCCTGTTGTTTGCGACCGTGCGCGATCCGTATCTGTTGGTGCTGGTGCAGGTGTTCGACGGCATCACCGCGGCGGTCTTCGCGGTGATGATCCCGCTGATCGTCGCCGACGTCGCGTTCGGCAGCGGGCATTTCAACCTGGCGCAGGGGATCGTCGGCACCGCAACGGGCATCGGCGCGTCGCTGAGCACGGTGCTTGGCGGCTATGTCAGCGACAAGTTCGGCAATGCCACCGCATTCATCGGGCTGTCCGGCGTTGCCGCAGCGGGGCTCCTGCTGATCTTCTTTGTGATGCCGGAGACGCGGCGCACGGGTCTGACAGCCACCAAAGAAATGGCCGGCTGAACGAATTCAGCCGGCCAAAGTGGGTGGGGAGGAAGATTGAGGATCAGGCGTCGAGATTGTGCAGACGCTGGCGGTTGCGCAGCACGATCTGGCGGGCACCGGAGAAACCGAGAATGCCCTGAGCGTGAAGCTGCGACAGCGCGCGCGACACGGTCTCCAAGGTGAGGCCGAGATAGTCGCCGATGTCGCGCCGGCACATCGGCAGTGCCATCATGCCGGCGACGGCGAGGCGGCGGTCCATTTCGAGCAGGAAGGTCGCAACACGCTCCATCGCAGTCTTGCGGCCCAGCAGCAGCATGTGGTCCTCGGCATGGCGCAACTCGCCGGCCGTCATGGCCCAGAGCTTGCGGGCGACCTGCACGTCGGTGCCGGCGGCCTTTTCCAGGCTGGCGCGCTTCACGAGGCGGACTGTGGTGTCGATGATGGCTTCAGCGGCGAGGCGGTGAGTGGGACCGGATTCGAGGCCGAACACGTCGCCGGGAAGATGGAAGGCGCCGATCTGGCGGCGGCCGTCGGAGAGAAGCTTGTAGCTGCGCACCGCGCCGGTCACGACCTGATAGACATATTCGGCCGCCTCCTCCTCGCCATAGATCTCCTCGTCCTTGCCGTAGGAGAACTCGGTGGCGACCAGGCCGACATGGCCCGCGATCGCGCCGAACTGGTCGGTAACGGGGTGGGCAGGAGCAATCCTGCCACCGATTTGGGTGTTGATCGCCTGGGTGTTGAGCGTCTGGGTCAGCATCTGCGCCATCTCCGTTGTGATGGAGCACTGCTACGATGAAACACGCAATCCGGAAATTTCGCGCGTTATCTTAGGGATGTTTACCTACGTAGAGTCCCTAGGTCCCGCTCCGGGGCGGTCCTGGATGGCGTGGCGGATGCACTTGACCAGGTTTTCGTCGAGAAGCGGCTTCAAAACCACGTCCTTGATGCCCGCCATCGCGGCCCGGGCCGAGATGTTCTCGTCGGGATAGCCGGTGATCAGGATCACGGGCGCGTCGCGGTGGGATTTGCGAAGCCGGCCGGTCAAATCGATGCCGTTGATGTCGGGCATCTTGTAGTCGATGACGTAGCAGTCCGGCCCGGGCGCGGCGCCGAGATTGAGCAGCGCCGTGCCACTCCTGAAGGTCCGCACGGCGAAGCCGTCGGTCTCCAGCAGGAACCGCAGGGATCCGAGAACTGCGGCATCATCGTCGACCACAAAGACGGTGGGTTGTGGGGAGGACGACGGCCGCGCACGATGTGGGCTGACCTCAACCATGCTGTCTGGCTAGCACTGCGCCGTGAAGTCGCCTTGACCTGCCTCAATCGTTGAGCATGCCGGCGCGCATCGCGAGGCGAACCAGTTCCGAAAGGCTGCTCGCCTGCATCTTGGTCATGACGTTGGCCCGGTAGACCTCGATGGTCCGCGGGCTGATGTCGTATTCGCGGGCGATCAGCTTGTTGGAGAGGCCCGCGACCAGCCCCTCCATGACCTGGCGTTCCCGCGGGCTCAAGGACGCGACGCGGGCAGCGATGTCCTGCGCGACGGCCTCGTTCTTGGCGGCGGGCTCGGCCTGGCGGAGCGCCGACTCGATCATGGCGGTGAGACGGTCGTCATCGAATGGCTTTTCCAGGAAGTCGACCGCCCCGAGCTTCATCGCCTCGACCGCCAGCGGCACGTCGCCGTGACCGGTCATGATCACGATCGGGAATGGGCTTTGCTGCGCCTTCATCCGCTTCAAGAGCTCGATGCCGTCGAGGCCGGGCATGCGCACGTCGGAGACGACGCAGCCGAAACCGAGGCCGGGCAGGGCTTCGAGAAAGGCGAGCGCGTCGTCGAACAAAGTGACGGCGAAGCCGGCGGAATCCAGCAGGAAGTTCAGCGAGTCCCGCATCGCTGCGTCGTCGTCGATGACGTAAACATTTCCCTTGGTCGTCATGGATCAGCTCTCGTCGGTTGCCGGCAGGGTGAAGCGGAACGTCGCTCCGCCCGCTGCGTTGCTCTCGGCCCACATGCGGCCGCCATGGGCCTCGATGATCGAGCGGCTGATGGAGAGTCCCACGCCCATGCCGGTGTCCTTGGTGGTGAAGAAGGTCTGGAACAGGTTTGGAATGATGTCTTCCCGGAAGCCGATGCCGGTGTCGGAGACCTCCACCTCGATCATGCCGTCGGCGACACGGGTGTTGGCGACAACGAGCTCGCGCCGCTGCGACTGCGCCATCGCCTCGAGCGCGTTGCGGAACAGGTTGACCAGCACCTGCTGAATCTGCACCCGGTCGGCGAGAACGAGGTCGGCGTCGGGATCGAGGCTGAAGCGCAGCTGCACGTTCTGCTCGCGCGCGCCGGCGAGCCCGAGCGCGCCGGCTTCCTCGATCAGCTTGGACAGGCTCTCGACCCGCTTCTCGGATTCGCCGCGGGAGACGAAGTCGCGCAGGCGGCGGATGATCTGGCCGGCGCGCAACGCCTGCTCCGCCGCACGGTCCAGCGCGCTTTCGACCTTCGGCATGTTGGGATCGGTGCTGCCGGCGAGGAGGCGCCGCGATCCCTTCATGTAATTGCTGATCGCCGCCAGCGGCTGGTTGAGCTCGTGGGCGAGCGCGGAAGCCATCTCGCCCATCGCGGTCAGCCGCGACACGTGCACGAGCTCGGATTGCAGCTCCTGGAGCCGCGCCTGGGTCTGCTGGTGCTCGGTGAGATCGCGCACGAAGCCGGTGAAATGGGGCTCGCCCGCGCGTTGCGTCTTCCCGACGGACAGGTGCATCGGGAAGGTCGTGCCGTCGCGGCGTTTGCCCGTCACGATCCGGCCGATGCCGATGATGTGCGGATCATTGGTCCTGAGATAGCGCGTGAGATAGCTGTCGTGACGCGACTGATCGGGTTCCGGCATGAGAATGCTCACGTTCCGGCCGATCGCTTCCTGCCTGCTGTAGCCGAACAGCCGCTCCGCCGCGCTGCTGAAGAGCTGCATGATGCCGCGTGAATCGATGACGATCATGGCATCGGGCACCGTTTCGAGAATCGAGCGAAGATGATTCTCCTGGGACCGCAGGGCCTCTTCGAGCTGCTTCTCCTCGTTGATGTCGAGGAATATCCCGCTGAGGTGACGCGGCGTGCCCGCATCGTCCCGGATCACACCGGCCCTGACCCGGATCCATTGACCGTTTCCGGCTGCGCCGCGGACCTTGAAGGACAGGTCGAGACCCCCGCCGCCTTCCGACGTGCGCCCGATCGCCTTCAGGAGGTGGTCCCGATCGCCCGGCTCCAACAGGGAAAGAAAGAGATCGTAGCTGACGGCCTGGTCCGGCTGCAGGCCGAACAGCCGCCTGGCCGTGTCCGACCAGTCGAGTTCGCGAGTCTGCAGGTCGAGGTCCCAGGTGCCGACCCCGAATCCCTCGATGCGGACTCGGAAATGCTCGCCCCGACCATCGTCTGCCGGATGGTTCCCGCGGGTCGGCGCCAAGGCTCTGCTCCTCTTCTCGGCGGACCGGCAGGATGCCGTTACCGCTTCAGCAATGTCGCCCAAGGCTCGGCCGGAGGCAAGCGCGGACGTTGAATCCACTGGCGGATTCCCCATCGCCGGGAGAGCGGGCCACCAGAGGCGTCGGATTTGATCTAGCTCAGCCTGTTGCGCGGCAGCGGGTCTAGGATTCAAAAAATTCTGTAATGCTGGAGATTCCCGATGACATACGCCACCGTCATGGTCAGCCTGGCGCTCGATCAGCCCAACGAAGCGCGTCTTCAGGTCGCAGGCGAGCTCGCCGAACGATTCGAGGCGGCCATCGTCGGGGTCGCTGCGGCGCAGTTCGTCCCGCCGCTCTATTTCACCGACGGCGCAGAGGCGCAAGCGCTGATCGACGAGGGCGAAGCTTCGATCAAGCGGCGGCTGGCCGGGCTCGAAGCGCAATTCCGGGCGGCCGTGAAGAATCGCGGTGGGCATGCGGAGTGGCGCAGCGCGATGGATTATCCGGCCCGCTTCGTCACGGCGCAGGCGCGTTGCGCCGACATCGTCGTCAGCGGCGGGCAGAGCCCGGCCTTCTCCGATGCTTTCTCGCTGGCGAGTCCCAAGGACCTGGTGATGCAGACCGGCCGCCCGCTGCTCGTCGTTCCCGACCGGGCCAACTGGCTCGACCTGCGCAGCGTGCTGGTGGCGTGGAAGGACACGCCGGAAGCGCGGCGGGCGGTGGCGGGCGCGCTGCCGATGCTGCACAAGGCGAAGGACGTCACCATCGTGGAAATCCCGGAGCGGGGCGACGAACGTTCGGCCGTGATGGCCGGTGTCAGCGACGTTGCCGCCTGGCTCGGCCGCCACGGCATCACCGCGACGGCGCGCGTCCTCGAGGCCGCAGGATCCGAAACCGCTGCTGCGCGGTTGGAGAAGGCCGCCGCCGACACCGGCGCGGGCCTGATCGTCGCGGGCGCCTATGGTCATTCGAGATTTCGCGAACTGATCCTCGGAGGCGTCACTCAATATCTGGTGACGCAAACCGTCCGCAGCGTGCTGCTGTCGCACTGACCACCGGCCGGCCAGTTTGAGGAATCGAGGAGGACGCGCCGTGTACCAATTTCTTGAACAGACCGTCGACGGCTACATGACGCGCAACGTCAAGACGGTGCAGCGCGACCTCGACTTGTTCCAGCTCAGCGAGATGTTCGAGACCGACGATTTCAATTCCTATCCGGTCGAAGACGACGGGCAGGTGGTCGGCATCGTGACCAAGTTCGACATCCTGAAGTGCTTCGCCTTTACGCCGAGCCAGATGTTGCCGCGCTACGACGACCTGATGAGCCGCAAGATCGGCGACGTCATGACGCCCGAGTTCATCTATGTCAGCCCCGACACGCGGCTGACGCGCGTGCTCCAGATCATGGTCGAGCACCGCATCAGGAGCATCATCGTGCTCGACGGCGCGCAGAAGCTGGCCGGCATCATCGCGCGCGAGGACGTCATTGCGGCGCTCAAGGCGACGGCGCGGGAGTGACGTCTGGATCCTTCTGTTCCAACCTCCGTGATTTCACGGAGGTTATCTATCTTTCTTCCCTTCTCCCCTTGCGGGAGAAGGTGGCGCGAAGCGCCGGATGAGGGGTCGGCTTCAACGAAAAAACTTTTCGTGCGGAACCAACCCCTCACCCAAGTGAGTTTGCCGCACCTTTCTCGCTGCCCTCTCCCACAAGGGGAGAGGGCATTTCAACCGGCACTGCATCGGCTCACATTAACAGAAATCCATCTATCTTGATTTCAATCAATTCCCCGCGAGGGTGGATGTGGTTTCTGGCAGCGTGTTCTTTCAGAGAGAATCCGCATGAGCCAGCCCTCCATCTCAAAATCCATGACCATCGGTGAAAGCGGCTTGGCTGTCGTATTCGCAGTCACCGCTTTCCTCTGCGTGATCGCCTCGGCCAAGGCGCTCGATGCGCCCTTCGCGTTCCACGCTGCGCTCAGCGCGGCGGCGAGCCTCGCTGCGGTGTTCTTCATCGTCAACCGCTACTTCGAGCGGCCGGCGGCGCTGCCGGCCCAGGAGATCAACGGCCGCCCGAACTACAGCATGGGGCCGATCAAGTTCTCGGCCTTCATGGCGATGTTCTGGGGCATTGCCGGATTCCTCGTCGGCCTCATCATCGCCTCGCAGCTGGCCTGGCCCGCGCTGAACTTCGATCTGCCCTGGATCAGCTTCGGCCGCCTGCGCCCGCTGCACACCTCCGCCGTGATCTTCGCCTTCGGCGGCAACGTGTTGATCGCGACCTCGTTCTACGTGGTGCAGAAGTCCTGCCGCGCGCGCCTTGCCGGTGACCTCGCGCCGTGGTTCGTCGTGCTCGGCTACAACTTCTTCATCCTGATCGCCGGCACTGGCTATCTGCTCGGCGTCACCCAGTCGAAGGAATATGCCGAGCCGGAATGGTACGCCGATCTGTGGCTGACCATCGTCTGGGTCGTCTATCTGCTCGTCTTCCTTGCCACCATCTTCAAGCGCAAGGAGCCGCACATCTTCGTTGCGAACTGGTTCTATCTCGCCTTCATCGTGACGATCGCGGTGCTGCATCTCGGCAACAACCCGGCGCTGCCCGTTTCGGTGTTCGGTTCGAAGTCCTACGTCGCCTGGGGCGGCATCCAGGACGCCATGTTCCAGTGGTGGTACGGCCACAACGCGGTCGGCTTCTTCCTGACCGCCGGCTTCCTCGCCATCATGTACTACTTCATCCCGAAGCGTGCCGAGCGGCCGATCTATTCCTACCGGCTCTCTATCATCCACTTTTGGGCGCTGATCTTTCTCTACATCTGGGCAGGTCCCCACCATCTGCACTACACGGCGCTGCCGGACTGGACGCAGACGCTCGGCATGACCTTCTCGATCATGCTGTGGATGCCCTCCTGGGGCGGCATGATCAACGGCCTGATGACGCTGTCGGGTGCCTGGGACAAGCTGCGCACCGATCCCGTGCTGCGCATGCTCGTGGTCTCCGTCGCCTTCTACGGCATGTCGACCTTCGAAGGCCCGATGATGTCGATCAAGGTGGTCAATTCGCTCAGCCACTACACCGACTGGACCATCGGCCACGTGCATTCCGGCGCGCTCGGCTGGGTCGGCTTCGTCTCCTTCGGCGCGCTGTATTGCCTGGTGCCGTGGGCCTGGAATCGCAAGGGCCTCTACAGCCTCAAGCTCGTCAACTGGCACTTCTGGGTCGCCACCCTCGGCATCGTTCTCTACATCTCGGCGATGTGGGTGTCCGGCATCCTGCAAGGCCTGATGTGGCGCGCCTACACCTCGCTCGGCTTCCTCGAATATTCCTTCATCGAGACCGTCGAGGCGATGCATCCCTTCTACATCATCCGCGCCGCAGGCGGCGGCCTGTTCCTGATCGGCTCGCTGATCATGGCCTACAATCTCTGGATGACGGTTCGCGTCGGCGAACAGGAAGTCCAGATGCCCGTCGCTCTTCAGCCGGCGGAATGAGGAGCTCAAGCAATGTCGTTCTGGACACGTCACCAAATCTTCGAAAAGAACTCGATCATCCTGATTGTCGGCATCCTGCTGGTGGTCGCGGTCGGTGGTCTCGTCGAGATCACTCCGCTGTTCTACCTCAAGAGCACGATCGAGAAGGTCGATGGGGTCAGGCCCTACACGCCGCTGGAGCTGGCGGGGCGCAACGTCTATGTCCGCGAGGGCTGCTATCTCTGCCATTCGCAGATGGTCCGGCCCTTGCGCGACGAGGTCGAGCGCTACGGCCATTTCTCGCTCGCCGCCGAGAGCATGTACGATCATCCGTTCCAGTGGGGCTCCAAGCGCACCGGCCCGGATCTCGCCCGTGTCGGCGCCAAATATTCCGACGAGTGGCACGTCACCCATCTGGCCAATCCGCGCGCGATCGTGCCGCAGTCCGTGATGCCCGGCTATCCGTTCCTCAGCAAGGCCGAGATCGACCCGGATGCGATCGCCGGCGACATGCGCACCCTCAGGACCGTCGGCGTGCCCTATAGCGACGAGCAGCTCGCCAATGCCGCCGCCGACCTGAAGGCCCAGGCCGATCCGGACAATGCCGGCACCGACGCCTTCACCAAGCGCTACGCCAAGGCCGTCGTACGCAATTTCGACGGCAAGACCGGCACGCCGACCGAGATGGACGCGCTGGTCGCGTACCTGCAGATGCTCGGTACGCTGGTCGACTTCAAGATCTACAACGAGAAAGCCAATCTTCGCTGAGAAGGCATGAACGATGAAAGCCATCCTGACCGTCCATAATCTTGCGTCCGATCTCGTGACGACGATCTGGACACCGGTGTTCGTCGCGATCTTTCTCGCGATCATCGCCTACGCATTTTGGCCCCGTAACAAGGCTGCGTTCGACAAGGCAGCGCACCTGCCCTTGCGGGAGGAGTGAGAAACCATGACCGATCATTCTAGCGACATCGATTCCGTCTCCGGCAAGTCCACGACCGGACACGAGTGGGACGGCATCAAGGAGCTCAACACGCCGCTGCCGCGGTGGTGGGTGATCACCTTCTATCTCACCATCGTCTGGTCGATCGGCTACTGGATCGTCTATCCGGCCTGGCCGCTGATCCAAAGCAACACCACCGGCCTGTTCGGCTACTCCTCGCGCGCCGACGTCGCGGTCGAGCTCGCCAACCTCGAAAAGATCCGGGGTGACAAGATGGCGGCGCTGGGCACGGCCTCGCTCGCCGACATCCAGAAGGATCCGGCTCTGCTCGCGCTTGCGCGCGCCAAGGGCAAGACGGTGTTCGGCGACAATTGCGCGCCGTGCCACGGCACGGGTGCGACGGGGTCCAAGGGCTATCCCAACCTGAACGACGACGAATGGCTGTGGGGCGGCTCGCTCGACCAGATCATGCAGACCATCCAGTTCGGCGTGCGGTCGGGCCATGCCAAGACCCATGAGGGGCAGATGCTCGCCTTCGGCAAGGATGGCGTGCTGAAGGGCGACGAGATCGTCACCGCCGCCAATTACGTGCGGTCGCTGTCGGGCCTGTCGACCCGCAACGGCTATGACGCCGCCAAGGGCCAGAAGATCTTCGCGGAGAATTGCGCCGCCTGCCACGGCGACGCCGGCAAGGGCAACCAGGAGATGGGCGCACCTGATCTGACCGACAAGATCTGGCTCTACGGCTCCGACGAGGCGAGCCTGATCGAGACCATCGGCCAGGGCCGCGCCGGCGTGATGCCGGCCTGGGAAGGCCGGCTCGATCCCGCCACCATCAAGGCGATGGCGGTCTACGTCCACTCGCTGGGCGGCGGCAAATAGGCCGATCCGCGACCGACGACTTCCGGCGGGGGCGAAGAAAAGCGCCCCCGTTTGCGTTGGATCAACCTGCGCGGCGGTGCCGGGTCTAGGTTTAATCGCACCTTTGAAGAAGCTCGAGGCGATGAACAAGACCGTCAATCCGAACGAACTGAAGCCCGCGGACGACGTCGGGCCGCTCTATGCGGCCCGCAAGAAGGTCTATCCCCAGAGCGTCTCCGGTACTTTCCGCCGGATCAAATGGGGCCTGATGGCATTCTGCCTCGGCGTCTACTACTTCCTGCCCTTCGTGCGCTGGAATCGCGGTCTCGGCGCGCCGAGCCAGGCGGTGCTGATCGATCTTCCCAACAGCCGCTTCTATTTCTTCTTCATCGAACTGTGGCCGCAGGAGGTCTATTACTTCACGGGCCTGTTGATCGTCGCCGCGGTGGCGCTGTTCCTGATGAACTCCATCGGCGGGCGGATCTGGTGCGGCTATCTCTGTCCGCAGACGGTGTGGACCGACCTGTTCTACGCGGTCGAACGCCTGATCGAGGGCGACCGGCGCGAGCGGATGAAGAAAGACAAATCGTCCGATCCGATGAAGCTGGAGCGCATCTCCGAGATCGTGCTCAAGCATTCGATCTGGCTCATGATCGCCTGGTGGACCGGCGGCGCCTGGGTGCTCTATTTCAACGACGCGCCGACCCTGGTGAAGGAGCTCGTCACCTTCCAGGGGCCGATGCTCGCCTATATCTGGATCGGCATCCTCACCGCGACGACCTATCTGCTCGCCGGCTTCATGCGCGAGCAGGTCTGCACCTATATGTGTCCGTGGCCGCGCATTCAGGCCGCACTCACCGACGAATGGGCGCTCAACGTCACCTATCGCTATGACCGCGGCGAGAAGCGCACCTCGGTGAAAAAGGCCGCCGAGCTGCGCGCCCTCGGCCAGCAGGTCGGCGATTGCGTCGACTGCTACCAATGCGTCGCGGTCTGCCCGACCGGCATCGACATCCGCAACGGGCCGCAGATGGAATGCATCCAGTGCGGCCTCTGCATCGACGCATGCGACAACGTGATGACAAAGATCGGCCGGCCGAAGCGGCTGATCGGCTACGACAACGACATCAACATCCATCGCCGCCAGGAAGGCAAGGCGCCGATCTACCGGATCGTCCGGCCTCGCACCGTCGTCTATAGTGCCATTATCGCGGCCGTCGGCGGCTTCATGATCTATACGCTGGCGACCCGCAGCCTGCTCGACGTCAACGTGCTGCACGACCGCAACCCGGTCGCGGTCAAGCTGAGCGACGGCTCGATCCGCAACGCCTATACGGTGCGGCTGCTGAACAAGAGCGGCTACGACCGCGTCATCGCGATCGACGTCGAGGGGCCCGTGAACCCCACGATGCACGTCGTCGGCATCGATTCGGTCACGCCGGACCGTCCGATCATCGTGATCCCGCGCGATGCGACCAGCGAGCTGCGGCTGCTGGTCACCGCGCCGGCCGAAAACAATCCGGAGAAATCGATTCCGGTCCGCTTCCACGTCATGGACATCGGGCTCGGCGTCGCCGCGAGCGCCACCGACAATTTTGTCGCGCCGTAAGATCAGGAGACCACCATGTCATCCAAGCCGCTGACCGGAACCAAGGTCTTCCTGATGCTGGTCGCTTTCTTCGGCCTCGTGATCGGCGTCAATGCCACCATGATGAAGCTCGCCATCGCAACGCTGCCCGGCACCGACGTCGACAGCCCCTATGCCGCGGGCCTCGTCTACGATCGCGAGATCTCGGCGGCGCAGGACCAGGCCGCGCGGAAGTGGAAGGTCAACGCCCATGTCGAGCGCCGCAACGATGGCGGCGCCTCGGTCCAGGTCGAGGCCCGCGACGCCGGCGGCCAGCCGATCTCCGGGCTGAAGTTCGGCGGCCGGCTGGAGCGGCCGACTGACAAGCGCGCCGACCTCGCCGTCGAGCTCAGCGAAGCCGGCATCGGCCTCTATCGCGGCAATGCGGCGTCCGTCGCGCCGGGCCAATGGGACCTGGTGATCGAGGGCGAGGCGCGGGGGACGCGCGTGTTCATGTCGCGCAACCGCGTGATCCTGAACTGAAGGATTCCGTCATGCAGGTCACGCGCGATTTCTCTCATTACGTCCGCGATGCGGGCGAGGGCCTCCGGCACATCGATCTCGCCGTCGAGGGCGTTCACTGCGCCGGCTGCATGGCCAAGATCGAGCGCGGGCTCTCGGCCATCCCCGACGTCACCCTGGCGCGCGTCAACCTCACCGACCGCCGCGTCGCGCTGGAATGGAAGGCGGGCACGCTCGACCCCGGCCGTTTCATCGACCGGCTCGAAGAGCTCGGCTACAAGGCCTATCCGTTCGAGACCGAGAGTGCGGAAGTGGCCGAGGTCGCCGAATCCCGCTTCCTGCTGCGCTGCCTCGGGGTCGCCGCGTTCGCCACCATGAACGTGATGATGCTGTCGATCCCGGTGTGGTCCGGCAACGTCTCGGACATGCTGCCGGAGCAGCGCGATTTCTTCCACTGGCTGTCGGCGCTGATCGCGCTGCCGGCGGCGGCCTATGCCGGCCAGCCGTTCTTTCGCTCGGCCTGGCGCGCTCTGTCGGCCAAGACCACCAACATGGACGTGCCGATTTCGATCGGCGTGATCCTGGCGCTCGGCATGTCCGTGGTCGAGACCATCCACCACGCCGAGCATGCCTATTTCGACGCCGCGATCATGCTGCTGACCTTCCTCCTGGTCGGCCGCTTCCTCGACCAGAACATGCGGCGGCGGACCCGCGCGGTCGCCGGCAATCTCGCCGCGCTGAAGGCTGAGACGGCCGCGAAGTTCATCGGGCCCGACGAGATCTCGCAGGTGCCGGTGGCGGCGATCAATCCGGGCGACATCGTGCTGCTCCGGCCCGGCGAGCGCTGCGCGATCGACGGCACCGTGATCGAAGGGCGTTCCGAGATCGACCAGAGCCTGATCACCGGCGAGACGCTCTATGTCACGGCCGAGCAGGGCACGCCGGTCTATGCGGGATCGATGAACATCTCCGGCAGCTTGCGGGTGCGGGTCTCGGCCGCCTCCGAGGCGACGCTGCTCGCCGAGATCACGCGGCTGCTCGACAACGCGCTCCAGGCGCGCTCGCGCTACATGCGCCTTGCCGACCGGGCCTCGCGGCTCTATGCGCCGGTGGTGCATGCGACCGCGCTCCTGACCATTCTCGGATGGGTCCTCGCCGGTGCGAGCTGGCACGATGCGATCGTGACCGGCGTCGCCGTGCTGATCATCACCTGTCCCTGCGCCCTAGGGCTTGCGATCCCGACGGTGCAGACGGTGGCCTCGGGCGCGATGTTCAAGGCCGGTGTTCTGCTCAATGCGGGCGATGCGATCGAGCGGCTGGCTGAAGCCGACCATGTGATCTTTGACAAGACCGGCACGCTGACGCTGCCCGAGCTCGAAGTGATGAATGCCGCCGACATTCCCGCCGATGTCTTCGAACTCGCCGGCCGGCTCGCACTGTCGAGCCATCACCCGGTGGCTGCCGCCGTCGCGCAAGCTGCCGGTGCGAAGTCTCCGATCCTCAGTGCGGTGGAGGAGGCCGGGCAGGGTGTCCGTGCGACCGTCGACGGCCTCGAGCTTCGCCTCGGCCGTCCCTCCTTCTGCGGTGCCGAGGCGCTGGTCGCCAGCGCCTTGGTCGATCCCGAAGCTTCCATCGTCGCGTTCAGCAAGGGCAGCGAAAAATTCATCCTCTCGGTTCGCCAGGGCCTGCGACCCGATGCCAAGGCGGTGATCGCGGCTCTGAAGGCGCGCAACATCGGCATCGAGATCCTGTCCGGCGATCGCGAGCCGGCCGTGAAGGCCGCGGCCCAATCGCTCGACATCCCCGAGTGGCGCGCCGGCGTCACCCCGGCCGACAAGATCGCGCGGATCGAGGAGCTGAAACGGCGCGGTGCGAAAGTGCTGATGGTCGGCGACGGCATGAACGATGCGCCATCGCTCGCGGCGGCCCATGTCTCGATGTCGCCGATCTCGGCCGCGCATCTCAGCCAGGCCACCGCCGATCTCGTCTTCCTCGGCCGGCCGCTGGCGCCGGTGGTTGCCGCCATCGACGCCTCGCGCAAGGCGCTGCATTTGATGCGGCAGAACCTCTGGCTTGCGATCGGCTACAATGTGCTCGCGGTGCCGGTTGCGATCAGCGGCGTCGTGACGCCCCTGATCGCCGCTGCCGCCATGAGCGGATCGTCGATCCTGGTGATGCTGAACTCGCTGCGCGCCCGCAGCGCCTCGCGGGAGATCGTGTAATGGAGATACTGGTCATCCTGGTCCCGCTAGCATTGATGCTCGGAGGTGCCGGTCTCGTCGCTTTCCTGTGGTCGCTCAGGAGCGGCCAGTACGACGATCTCGACGGCGCCGCCTGGCGCGCGATCGCCGACGACGAGCCGCCGCAGGAAGCGCCGGCCAAGCGCTAGCGTTTCAGGGTGAATGTAAGCAGGGCTGCGGCAGCGAGCGCCGCGCCCACGCCGAATACGCACGCCTGCCATCCGAAAGCGTCGAACAGGCGCCCGAGCACGGCGGTGCCGACCAGTCCGCCGCAGAAGTAACACGTAAGATAGATCCCGCTGGCGATGCCGCGATTGTCGGCTGCGGCCTGTCCGACGAAACCCGTCGCGGCGGCCTGTGCGAAGAATGTGCCGACCCCGACCAGGACCATGCCGGCGAGCACTTCGCCCAGACGCGGCGACAGCATCAAGGGCAGGCCGAGCCCGGCAACAGCGAGCGCGCCCCAGATCGTGGGCCGCGTTCCCAGCCGCGCCGCCACCCTGCCGGCCAGAAGCGTCGTGACGATCGACGGCAGGAAGACGAAATAGACGAGGCCGAGATCCATCATGCCGAGCGACAGCGGCGGCCGCACCAGCACGAAATTGACGTAGGTGAAGGTGCCGATGAAGGCGAACAGGATGCAGAAGCCGATGCCGAAAGAGGCGCGCAGCTGCGGATTGCGCCAATGCGCGATGGTGGCGGCGAGCGGCGAAGCCGCCGGCGTCATCGCATGCATCGGCGGCACGCAGTTGACGGTGAAATAGACCAGCGCTGCGCCGGTAAGATTGAGCGCCGCGAAGAAGTAGAAGTTCCAGGCGAGGCCGAGGCCATCGGCCAATGCGGCCGAGATCAGCCGGCCGACGAGATTGCTGGCGACATTGCCGGTGATGTAGGCGGCAAAGGCGCCGCCGGCGTCCATGGCGCTGCATTGCTCGCCGAGATAGGCGAGGGTGAGCGCGAAGGCGGACGCCATGCACAGGCCCTGCGCGACCCGCAACGCGGTGAAGACGGCAAGATTGGGCGCGACAGCAAGCAGGCTGGTGGGAACCGCAAGCAGGGCCAGGCTGAGCAGGATGCCCGTTCGCCGGTCGATACGCGGGCTGAAGAAGCCGACGACGAGGCTGGCTGCGGCCATGCCGAAGGTGCTGGCATTGACGGCAAAGCCCATTGCCGCGGGTGTGACGCCGTAGTGCCGTGTCAGCGAGGGCAGGATCGCCTGCGTCGCGAAGAGATCGACGACCGTCAGGAATGCGGTGAGGCCGATCACGAGCGAGCGAAACGCGAAGCCAGGGGAATGCGCATTCATCGTCGTCGCGGTCGGTTTGATCGATGCGGAAAGATCGGTCATGTCGTTGCGCTCCCTCATGCCCCGGCATGCCCCGAGCGCGCGCCTCGTCCTTTGAGACGACCGCGGAGCCTGTCATCGGGCCGCGCTCTGCGCGGACCCGGTGGCGGTCTCCTCAGGATGAGGCTAAGCGACATCGTGGCCGCCGAGGCTGCTGCCGCACACTCCGTCCTCATCCTGAGGAGCCCGCCTGAAGCGGGCGTCTCGAAGGATGGCCGCACGGAATTACATATGGCGGTCGTTGGGATCCTTGCGGACGTCGCCGACATAGAGAATGACGGTCTCCTTGCCGAGGTTCTTCCACCAGTGCGAGGTGCCGTGGACTTCGGGGCGGATGTCGCCGGCCTTGTGCACGATCGGGTCGACGCAGTTGGAGGCGTATTCGACGATCTCGCCCTGCTGCACGAAGATCAGGGCCGGACGGTCGTCATGGCTGTGCCAGGGCACGATGCCGCCGGGCTCGATGGTCAGCTTGCGGAAGCGCAGCTCGCGGCCCTCAATACGGGCGGGCTGCTTGCCGAGATCGATCGCGCCGAGCGTCACGTCGGTAACGCCGACAGGCTTGTAGTCGACCATCGGCTGCGCATTCGGCTTGGTCTTGCCGGCCGGACATTCGCCGGCGAAAACCGGCGTCGCAAATGTCAGCGCGCCGAGAACGGCAACGCCTGTCCAAACCACGCGCGACATTGTGAGATGGCTAGACATGGAAAGTCTCCTCTGTTGGCCGCGAGCCCTGATGGCCGCGGGCTATGGCAGGAGCTTCGTCGAGACCTTTTCCATGTTGAAATGCCGGCTTGCTTTCGATGCGATAGCCCCGCGCTATGCCGATAGGCGGCAGCTATCGAACCGATTGGGCATCGGCATTTCCGCTTTCGCAGCATCCGGCGTCCGATGCCAGCAGGCCCGATTGCGGTCGCCCCTTGCGGGCGGGCGAACCGGGAAACTAATATTCGCCCGCAAGGAAGCCGGAGCAGGAAGATGACGTCTCTCTCGCCAGCCGATGCCGAACAGCTCAGGCTCGCGTTCCAGCGCTGCCGCGACATGGACAGCACGCTGAACGAACAGCTCCGCGCCTATGCCGATGCCAGCCGCGAGGTCTTTCCGGCCTATGGCGAGGCGGTCGATCGCCTGGTCGCGCGATTGAGCGACAACGGCGGCGGCGAGACCGCGCCGCGGCCGGGCGACCCGATGCCGCCGTTCATGCTGCCCGACGAGGGTGGCCGTCTCGTGTCGCTGCCCTCGCTGCTGGAGGGAGGCCCCGTCGCGGTGATGTTCTTCCGCGGCCATTGGTGTCCCTATTGCCGGCTCAATGTCCGCGCCGTGGTCCAGGCGCTGGACCGCATCAAGGCGATGGGGGCGCAGGTTGTCGCGATCGTGCCGGAGACGCAGGAATATACCGGGCAGCTCAAGGCCGAATCCGGCGCGCCGTTTCCGATCCTGACGGATCTCGACAACGGCTATGCGCTGTCGCTCGACCTCGCGATCTGGTTAGGTGCCGAGATCCAGCAATTGCTGTCCTATCAGGACATGGCGAAATTCCACGGCAATGACGGCTGGATGCTGCCGATCCCGGCCGTGTTCCTGGTCGGACGCGACGGCATCGTGAAAGCCCGCTTTGTCGATCCGGATTTCCGCAAGCGCATGGAGATTGACGATCTGATCGAAGCGCTGGAGCGCGCGAGCCAGGAGAATTGAGCTACGCTTTCTTCCTTCTCCCCTTGTGGGAGAAGGTGGCGCGAAGCGCCGGATGAGGGGTTGCCTCCGCAATCACAAAAGAGGATTGGAGTCGCGGAGAGATACCCCTCACCCGTCTCGCCGCTATGCGGCGAGCCACCCTCTCCCACAGGGGGAGAGGGAAGGGCGGTCGACACTGTAAAGACTACCCCGCGATCTCGCGCCAGTCGGCGCCGCGCAGCATGCGCATCACGGCGTTGCCCACGGCGGTGCGTTGCCGGCCGGCGACCCCATAGAGATTGACGGTGCGGCGGGCGTCCAGCCCCGTGACCGCGGCGCGGGTCAGCCGCTCCGGCACGGGCGAGGTGTGCGGCACCATGGCGATGCCCATCTCGGCCTCGACCAGCTCGATCAAGTCGCGCTCGTTCGAGACCTCATGACCCTGTTCGATGTCGATGCCGTGCTCGCGCAGGCTCGCGGAGATGCGGCGCGCGTGCTCGCAGAAAGTTCGGCTCAGCAGCAGCTCCGATCGCAGATCGTCCAGTTCGACCGAGCTGCGGCCGGCCAGCCGGTGCCCATCGCCGACGACGAGCTCGAAGCTCTCGGTGAACAGCGGCCAGACATCCAGCCGGTCCCAGGCCTCGTCGATCTCGGCCGCAATGCCGAGCTCGGCTTCGCCCTTCTTCAGGAAGTCGCCGACCTCCCGGCCCGAGCCGCGCAGAAAGCGGAATTCGAGCCGGTTGAACTGCCGCTTGATCTCGTTGAGATGCGGAATCAGCAAAGCGAGGTCGATCGAATGCGTCAGCGCAATGCGGAGCGCACCGATCTCTCCGCTCCTGAACGAGGAGGCGAGCGAGCGCGCGCCGATGGCCGCGTCATAGCACTGCTTCAGGAGTGGATGCATGCGCTGGCCGAGCTCAGTCAATTGCGCGGCGGGGCGTTCGCGGCGGAACAGGTCGCCGCCCAGCTCGGCCTCGAGCTGCTTGATCGCGCGCGTCAGCGAGGGCTGCGTGACGTTGCATTCCTCGGCCGCGCGCGTGAAGTTCAAGAGCTGCGCCACCGCGAGGAAATAGCGGACCTGGTGCATTTCCATGGATCGGCTCCCAGCAAATATCGACCGGAAATCTAGCCGATCAGGGCGAAAAATGACATCCCGCCTGCGATAGCGCGGACGTATCGACTCGGAAGCCAACCGGCATTTCCGCAAATCCCGGAGATCCCGCACATTTCGCTCCGGCCTGGCGCGGTGTCGCGCTGAGAAGAGGTCTGGATCATGAATATTCCCATCAAGACGCAGACGTCCGCTTCATCACGCGTGCTTGCCGGCAAGGTGGCGCTTGTCACCGGGTCCACCAGCGGCATCGGTCTCGGTATCGCGCGGGCCCTCGCCGCCTCGGGCGCCGACATCGTGCTCAATGGCCTTGGTGTCGCCAGCGAGATCGGCCGGACGCGCGAGCAGATCGCCGCCGAGTTCGGCGTCAAGGCCAGCTATTCGCCGGCGGACATGACGAGGCCGAAATCGATCGCCGAGATGATCGCGGCGACGGTGGCCCAATCCGGCCGGCTGGACATCTTGGTCAACAACGCCGGCATCCAGCATGTCGCGCCGCTCGACCAGTTTCCGGTCGAGAAGTGGGACCAGATCCTCGCAATCAACCTGTCCTCGGCCTTCCACACCACGCGGTTGGCCTTGCCGGCAATGCGGCAGCACGGTTTCGGCCGGATCATCAACATTGCCTCCACGCACGGCCTGGTCGGTTCGCCGTTCAAGGCAGCCTATGTCACCGCCAAGCATGGCATCGTCGGCCTCACCAAGGTGACGGCGCTGGAGACGGCGGAGCAGGGCATCACCTGCAACGCAATCTGCCCTGGTTATGTCCATACGCCGCTGGTCGAGGCGCAGATCGACGGCCAGGCCAAGGCCCATGGCATCTCCCGCGATCAGGTGATCCGCGACGTGCTGCTGGCGCAACAGCCGAACAAGCGCTTTGTTGCGGTCGAGGAGCTCGGCGCACTCGCGGTGTTCCTGTCGGCGGACGCGGCGGCCTCGATCACCGGCGTTGCGCTGCCGGTCGACGGCGGTTGGACCGCGCATTGACATGGGCCGGCGCAGCAAGTCGAATACTCGAACAGTGCAAGCTCACCAGGAGCGAGACATGGGCACGCAGGACAATTCTCAGCATAAGCAGCACGACCTGCCGGGTCAGGTCGTGCTCGTGCTTCAGGGCGGCGGCGCGCTCGGCTCGTACCAGGCCGGGGTCTACCAGGCCTTGCACGAAGCCGGCATCGAGCCGGACTGGATCATCGGCACCTCGATCGGTGCGATCAATGCGAGCCTCATCGCCGGCAACGCGCCCGAGCACCGGCTCGCGCGCTTGCGGGAGTTCTGGAAGCGGATGGAGCAGAAGCCGGTCTGGGACTGGCGAGCCGCGTTTCCCGGCTTCAACGAGAAGCTGGCCTATTGGTCGACCGTGACCCACGGCATTGCCGGTTTCTTCCGGCCCAATCCGCTGGCCCATGCCGGCGATTCCTATCCGCTGGGCGCCGATTACGCCGGCTATTATTCGACCGCGCCGCTGGAGAAGACGCTGAGCGAGCTCGTCGATTTTGATCTCGCCAACCGCTGCGCGCCGCGTCTGACGGTCGGTGCGGCTCATGTCGGCACCAGCGAAATGCGCTATTTCGACAGCCGCGACGGCGAGCTGACGGTGAAGCATGTGATGGCTTCGGGCGCGCTGCCGCCGGCTTTCCCCGCCGTGCGCATCGACGGCGAGCTCTATTGGGACGGCGGCATCCTGTCGAACACGCCGACCGAAGCCGTGTTCGACGACAATCCACGCAGGAACTCGCTGATCTTCTCCGTGCATCTGTGGAATCCGGTCGGGCCGGAGCCGACCACGATGGCGGAGGTGCTGAACCGGCACAAGGACGTGCAATATTCCAGCCGCATCGCCAGCCAGATCGTGCGACAGCAGCAGGCCCATCGTCTGCGCCACGTCATTAACCAGCTCGCGGCGCGGCTGCCCGAGAGCGAGCGCAACGATCCCGCGGTGAGGGAACTGACGAGCTACGGCTGCCCGACCCGCATGCATGTGGTGCGTCTGCTGGCGCCGCAGCTCGAGCACGAGACCCATACCAAGGATATCGACTTCAGTCCGTCCGGGATCACGCGGCGCTGGCACGCCGGCTATGCGCACACGAAATCGGTGCTGGCGCGCAAGCCCTGGGTCGGCGAATTCGATCCGCTCGCCGGCGTCGTGCTGCACGAGCATATGGACGAGATGCCGATGGCGGCGGAGTGAGGCTCTGTCCGTCATAGCCTCGCACGACGACGATTTTGCGGGCGCGCGGTCCGGAGTATGGTCGCCGTATCTTCGTCGCGAGGCTTGCAGTTGGTCGCTGAGAAAGATCTGGAGGAGTCGCTCGATACGCTGCGTGCCAACGCGGCGGGACCGGTCGCGGGCGTATTCGGTCCGGCCTCACTGACCTGGCAGATCGACCGGGAGGCCGTGCTCTTTCTCGGCGCCGGCCGTGCGCTGCTGCTGCAACTGGCCCATCCCTGGGTGGCGGCGGCGATCGCCGAGCATTCGCGTACCCTCGCCGATCCGATCGGCCGCTTCCATCGCACCTTCGACATCGTCTTTACGATGGTGTTCGGCTCGCTGGACCGGGCGCTGCTGTCGTCCCGGCAGCTGCATCGGCGTCACAGCATGATCGTCGGCGAGATGCCCGAGACCGTGGGGCCGTTCGCGGCCGGCTCGCGCTACTGCGCCAACGACATCCCCGCGCTGCGCTGGGTCCACGCCACGCTGGTCGAGACCGCGCTTATGGCACATGATCTGGTGCTGCCGCCACTCTCGGCGGAGGAGCGCGATCGCTATTGGAGCGAGGCCAGGCTGTACGGCGCCCTCTTCGGATTAAAGGGGGATGATTTGCCGGCGGACTGGTCCGGCTTCGTCGCCTACGCCAAGGCAATGGCGCAGTCGGAGACGCTGACCGTTGGCCCTGCGGCGCGCGAGATCGCCGCGCAGATATTCAGCGGCGCGCGCCCGTGGCTGCGGCCGCCGCGCTGGTACTGCGCGCTCACCGCGAGCATGCTGCCCGAGCGCTTGCGCGCGGGCTTCGGCTTCGAGCTCGACGCGCGTGCGATCCGATCCGCCGATCACGCGCTGCGGTGGATCCGGCGCGTCTATCCGAAATTGCCTGGCCGGCTGCGCTATGTCGGTCCCTACCAGGAAGCGCAGGCGCGGCTGCGGGGCGAAGCGCGGCCCGACTGGATGACGCGGTGTCTTAATCGCGCCTGGATCGGCCGTCCGCAGATGGATGTGCGCGGGAAATAGGGACTCGAGGCAAGCTCGTTGCAGCTTGTCATTCCGGGGCGCGCGGAGCGCGAGCCCGGAATCCATTTCTCCGAGCGTTCCGGCCGCACGATGGATTCCGGGCTCGCGCCAAACGGCGCGCCCCGGAATGACAGCGGTGCCTCACACCGACGCCAGCTTGCGGTACAGCGCGCTGTAGCTGCCGGCCGAGATGCTCCAGGAGAACGAGCGCCCCATGGCGCTGCGGCGCATCGTGTCGAGCTGGTCGTGGGCCATGAAGGCCGAGAAGGCGCGCCGCACGCCGCCGAGGAAGGACTCGCGCGACGGCCTCGAGAACAGGAAGCCGGTCTCGCCGTCGCTGATGGTCTCGGCGAGGCCGCCGGTCTGGTGACCGATCGGCAGCGAGCCGAAGCGCTGGGCGTACATCTGGCTGAGCCCGCACGGCTCGAACCGCGACGGCATCAAGGTGAAGTCGCTGCCGGCGAAGATGCGCCGCGCCTGGGCCTCGTTGAAGCCGATCGCAACCCCGATGGCGTCGGGGCGGCGGCGGTGCGCGTCGATCAAGGCCTGCTCGAGCGCCGGCTCGCCGGAGCCGGTGACCACGATCTGCCCGCCGGCATCGACGATCTCGTCCGCCGCCGATAGCACGAGGTCGATCCCCTTCTGGTGCACGAGGCGCGCAACGATGCCGAACATCGGCCCGCGCGAGACCGCCAGCCCGAACTGCTTGCGGACGTAATCCGCATTCGCCTTCTTGCCGACCCAGTCGCCGGCGCCGAATTGCTGGGCGAGCTGGGCGCAGGAGCGCGGGTCCCAGCTCTCGTCGATGCCGTTGAGGATGCCGGTGAGCTCGGCGGCGTCCGAGCGCAGGCGGAGCAGGCCCTCCAGGCCACAGCCGAACTCGGCCGTGGTGATCTCCCGCGCATAGGTGCCGCTGACCGTGGTGAGGTGCGAGGCGTAGACGAGGCCCGCCTTGAGGAAGGAGACCTGATCGTAGAACTCGACGCCATCGATGTGGAAGGAGCTCTCCGGTGCGCCGATCCGCCGCAGCGAGTCCTTCGGGAAGAGGCCCTGATAGGCGAGGTTATGGATGGTCAGGATGGACGGCAGCTTGGCGCCCTGCCAAGCCAGATAGGCCGGCACGAGCGAGGCCTGCCAATCGTTGGCATGGATCAGGTCTGCTGCCCAATTCTTGTCCAGCTTGCCCATGGCGAGCTCAGCCGCGGCCGAGGCCAAGCGCGCGAAGCGGATGTCGTTGTCGGGCCAATCGCGCCCGAGCTCGTCGCCATAGGGGTTGCCCGGTCGGTCGTAGAGCTGCGAGCACAACAGCACATAGACCGGCAGGCCGTCCTTGGTCGCGGCACGGCCGAGCGAGCAGGCCGGCATCTCCGCGAATGCGGGACAGCGGCCAACGACCTGAATATGCGTGAG
The DNA here is from genome assembly GCF_056156565.1 of Bradyrhizobium sp. JHI2711. NCBI lineage: Bacteria > Pseudomonadati > Pseudomonadota > Alphaproteobacteria > Hyphomicrobiales > Nitrobacteraceae > Bradyrhizobium > Bradyrhizobium sp. JHI2711. The sequence goes on along the minus strand of NZ_JBPZPT010000001.1, from coordinate 2,217,939 downwards.
TTGCTCGATGATGTCGCGATAGCCGGGCAGCATGATCCGGATATCGGCGAAGGAGCGAAGTGCGCGGGGGAGGGCGGCGGAAACGGCGCCCAATCCGCCGACGCGAACGAAGTCGTCCATCTCTGTGGTGACGAACAAGACCCTCAAGAACAACCGCCCTCTTTCGACCCCGCTTGCTGCTATGCAAGAACGGGTCCAGTTGTGCTGGAAATCCAAAGCCCGCCCACGCGGCACGTCTGTTCGGTAAACACTTTCCTACTCAGCCGCCGCCCTCTAGGGTCGCCGCATCAACAACAAAGATCTTCGATGGTTCCACGAGTTCAAGGGCGCAGGCAGGCATGCAGCTAGCAGATAAGCATGAGGGGACGACGACAAAGGCCTTCGCGGGCCTGCGGGTGCTGGATTTTTCGACCACCATCGCCGGGCCCCATTGCACACGGATGCTCGCCGACATGGGTGCCGAGGTCATCAAGATCGAGACCGATGGCGGCGAGACGATGCGGACGCGGCCTCCCCTCCGCAACGGCTGCAGCACCGCGTTCGGTCAGCTCAATGTCGGCAAGAAGAGCGTGGTCCTCGACCTCAAGTCCGAGGATGGCAAGGAGGCGGTGCGCCGGCTGGCCGCGACGTCGGACATTCTGGTCGAGAACTTCCGTCCCGGCGTGATGCGCCGCCTTCGGCTCGACTACGACAGCCTGCGTCAGGTCAACCCGAGGCTGATCTACTGCTCGATCTCGGGCTATGGCCAGACCGGCCCTTCGGCCGAGCTGCCGGCCTACGCCCCGGTGATCCACGCGGCCTCGGGCTACGACATGGCCCATCTCGCCTACCAGCCGGGCCGCAACCGTCCCGACTATTGCGGTATCTACCACGCCGACGTCGTCACCGGGACCTATGGTTTTGGCGCGATCGCGTCGGCGCTCTATCAACGCAGCGTGACGGGCGCCGGCCAGCACATCGACGTCTCCATGCTGGAAACCATGCTGTCGCTGACGCTGACCGAGCTGCAGAGCTCGCAATTCGCGGTGCCGCCGCCGCCACGCCCGATGTTCGGACCGACCGAGACGGCAAGCGGCTACGTCATGATCACGATCGCCAGCGAGAAGACGTTCCAGGCCCTGATGGGGGTGATCGGCCGCCCGGACTGGGTCTCCGATCCACGCTTCGCCACCTATGCTGCGCGGCGCGCGAACTGGGCCGAGCTGATGGACGGCGTCGAAATCTGGTCGCGGCAGCTTTCGACCGATGCGTGCTTGCGCGTGCTTGGCGCTGCCGGCGTGCCGGCCTCGGCCTATCGCAGCGTGTCCGAGGCCTTGGCCGATCCGCAGCTTGCGCACCGCCAGGCACTCTCCGAGGTGCGGGACGAGGGCGGCTCGTTCCAGGTGCTCAACCTGCCGTTTCGGATGTCGGGGGCTGACACGGCGCCGGCCAAGACCGTGTCCGTGCTCGGGGAGCACACCGACGCGTTGCGCCAGGAGATCGGCCTTGCGGACGGTACGGCAATTCCGCCAGGCAAAACGGCCGCGACATCCTGAGTCTCATCGCCGCCACATGCGGCGTTCGAACTCTCGTTCGTTCCTCTTGCCGAGGCGGGCATTTGTCGCCAAGCTCGCCTCCGAGTCATTCACGATCCGAAACATCGGACGAGGGATCCCGGGAGGAACCATGACGAACGCGGCGGCCTTGGCACGCAGGCGCGTGCCTATTTTCCTCGTTGCGGCATTTGCACTGGCTACGCCAGCGCAGGCGCAGAAATCAGGCGGCAGCATCACCGTCGGTCAGGAGCTGGAGATCGCAGGCTTCGATCCGCTCAAGGTCGGCGTCTACGACACCTCGACCTTCACCGCTGCCGCCGCGATCTTCGACACGCTGACGACGCTGAATGACAAGGGCGAGGCCGCGCCGAAGCTCGCGGTGTCCTGGAGCCATTCCGAGGACTACAAGACCTGGACCTTCAAGCTCCGCGAAGGCGTCAAATTCCACGACGGCACGCCGTTCAATGCGCAGGCCTTCAAGGAGAATTTCGACCGGCAGAAGGACCCCGCCAACAAGTGCCGCTGCGCCTTCTACATCACCAACGTCAAGGAGGTGCTGGCGCCGGACGAATACACAATCGTCTATAATCTCACCGATCCTTCCGTGAACCTGCCGGCGACGATCACCATCCAGAGCCAGAACAACGTCATCCATTCGCCGACCGCCTGGAAGACCAAGGGCGACGATTACAACCGCAATCCCGTCGGCACCGGCCCGTACATCCTGAAATCATGGACCGCCGGCGACCGCATGGTGCTGGAGAAGAACCCGAACTACTGGGACAAGGGTCGCCCGTATCTCGACCGCATCGTCCTGAAGCCGCTGCCCGACGCGCAGTCGCGCTTTGCCTCGCTGCAATCGGGCGAGGCCGACATCATCTGGGATGACGAGAACGACGCCGACAACATCATGAGGGCGCAGAAGGACCCCAAGCTCACCGTGCACACCTACAAGGGCTCGGGCGCGCAGGTCTACGCCTTCAACACCAAGGTGGCGCCGTTCGATGACGTGAGGGTGCGGCAGGCCCTGGTGATGGCGATCGACCGTCCCAAGATGTCGCAAGCGATCAGCAACGGCCTGAGCCGGCCCGCGAGCAATCCTTACGGCGACGGCTCCTGGGTCAAGTGCAAGGACGACGGGGCGCTGCCGTTCGACGTTGAGAAGGCCAAGGCGCTGATCAAGGAGTACGGCAAGCCGGTCGAGTTCAAGATGCTGGTGACGGCGACGCCGCGCGGCCGCATGGTCGGCCAAGTGCTGCAGCAATTCTGGAAGCGCGTCGGCGCCAACATGGAGATCGAGCAGGTCGACCAGGCCACGATTCCGACGCGCGCCTTCACCCGGCAGTTCCAGCTGACGCCGTGGCGCATCGTCGATCTCGCCGATCCCGATCCGCAGATGTACGCGAATTTCCGCAGCGGCAGCCCGCTGGCGCTCGCCGGATACGCGAACCCCGAGCTCGACAAGCTTCTGGACCATGCGCGCGTCACCGCCGACATCGGCCAGCGCACTGAGGATTATTGCGCCATCAGCCGTCTGATCAACAAGGAGGCGATCTGGTTCTGGACCTTCCAGAATACCTATTACGCGCTGTCCAGCGCCAAGCTGAAGGGCTTTCCGAAGATCTACAACGGCGTGATCGACGTCTCGACCACCTGGCTGGAATGACCGCGCGATGCTGAACTTCGTCGCGCGGCGGCTGCTTGCCATGCTGCCGGTCCTGCTCGCCGTCTCGTTGCTGACGTTCCTGATCGCCTCGCTGCTGCCGGGCGATCTCGCGCTCGTCATCCTGGGCGATCAGGCAACGCCGGAGAACGTCGCGGCGCTGCGCCGCGACATGGGACTCGACCAGCCGCTGTGGTGGCGTTACCTGAGCTGGCTCGGCCACGTGGTGCAGGGCGATCTCGGCCGCTCGTTTCGCACCGGGCAGACGGTGCTGCAGGCGGTGGCCGAACGCATCCCGGTCTCGCTGCAGCTGATGCTGATGGCCGAGTTCATCGGGCTCCTGATCGGTGTTCCCGTTGCGATCGCCTGTGCCGCGCGCGCCGGCGGTGCGTTCGACCGCTTCATGACCGGCAGCGCTTTCGCGATGCTGTCGATGCCGTCGTTCCTGACTGCGATCCTGCTGATCTATCTGTTCGCGGTCGAGCTGCGCTGGCTGCCGGCGACCGGCTATGTGCCGTTCACCGAGGCGCCGCTGGCCAATTTGCGCTTCTTCGTGCTGCCGGCGCTGACGCTGGCGCTGGCGGAATGGCCGGGCATCATGCGGGTGCTGCGCTCCGACATGATCGCGACGTTGCAGGAGGACTATATCGCGCTGGCGAAAGCAAAGGGTCTCAAGCCATCGCGCATCCTGTTGGTGCATGCGCTGAAGCCGTCGTCGCTGACCCTGGTGACGGTGACGGGCATCAATATCGGCCGCCTGCTCGGCGGCACGCTGATCGTGGAATCGATCTTCGCGCTGCCCGGCATCGGCCGGCTGCTGGTCGGGGCGATCTACACCCGGGACCTCGTCATTCTCCAGGGCGTCGTGCTGCTGGTCGCCTGCGGCTTCGTCATCGTCAACTTCATCGTCGACATGCTCTATGCCGTGCTCGATCCGAGGATCCGCCATGGCCACGCTTGAGCTGTCGATCCAGGACGAGGAGGTAGCTGCGCCGGTCGGCCGCAAGCCCAAGCTCGGCCTGTTGTTCTGGATCGCAAGCGCCTGGGTTGCGATCATCCTTTCGCTAGCGATCCTGGCGCCGGTGCTGCCGCTGCAGAACCCGACCGATATGGACATGCTGGAACGGCGCGCCGCCTTCTCCGGGGAACATTGGCTCGGCACCGACGGGCTCGGCCGCGACGAGCTCGCCCGGCTGATCTTTGGCGCGCGGGTGTCGCTAACGGTCGGGCTGATCGCGCCCATGATCGGCCTCGTCATCGGCGGCGCGCTCGGCCTGCTGGCCGGCTATTTCCGCGGCCGGTTCGAGACGCTGGTGGTCGGCAGCATGGATGTGTTGCTCGCCTTTCCGCCGCTGATCTTCGCGCTCGCGGTGGTCGCCTATCTCGGGCAGTCGGTCCCCAACCTCACTATTGTCCTCGGCGTGCTCGGCATTCCCGCTTTCATGCGCGTGGCGCGCGCGGCGACGCTGACGCTGGCGCGGCGAGAATTCGTGATCGCCGCCGAGGCGTTAGGGGCGAGCCATGCGCGCATCCTGCTGCGCGAGCTGCTGCCGAACGTCATCCTGCCGCTGCTCGCCTTCTTCCTGCTCGGCGTCGCCGTCACCATCGTGGTCGAGGGCGCGCTGTCCTTCCTCGGCCTCGGCGTGCCGCCGCCGATGCCGAGCTGGGGCAGCATGATCGGGGAGGGACGTGACAGTCTGGACGTCGCGCCGCGCCTCGCCTTTCTGCCGGCGGCAGCACTGTTTGCGACCGTGCTGGCGTTCAACCTCGTCGGCGACACCTTGCGGGCTCTCACCGACCCACGTCAGGGGGCACTGTGACCGCGCCGCTCCTGGCCATCGAGGATGTCGCGGTCGAGCTGCCGACCCCGCGCGGAAACCTGCGCGCGGTCGATCACGTCGACCTTTCGCTGCAGGCCGGCCGCACGCTCGGAATCGTCGGTGAATCCGGCTGCGGCAAGACCATGCTCTCGCGCGCCGTGCTGCAGCTGCTGCCGAAGAAGGCGAAGCTGACGGGCCGGGTGATGTTCGACGGCGAGGATCTGGTGCGGCTCGAGCCTGAAAGCCTGCGGCGGCTGCGCGGGCGCGACCTCGCGGTCGTATTCCAGGACCCCATGACCTCGCTCAACCCTGTGCTCACCATCGGCACGCAGCTGATGGAGACGATCCAGGAGCACCTCGAGCTTGACGCTCCCGCCGCGAAGGCCCGCAGCATCGAGCTGCTCGCCGCCGTCGGCATTCCCGCCCCGGAGCAGCGGCTCGCGCAATATCCGCATCAATGCTCCGGCGGCATGCGCCAGCGCATCGCGATTGCGATCGCACTGTCCTGCGAGCCGAAGCTCCTGATCGCGGACGAGCCGACCACCGCGCTCGACGTCACCATCCAGGCGCAGATCCTCGATCTGCTCGCGCGCGAGCAGCGCCGCCGCCACATGGCGATGATCATCATCACCCACGATCTCGGCGTGGTAGCCGGCCGCGCCGACGAGGTCGCGGTAATGTATGCCGGCCGGGTGGTGGAGCGCGCGCCGACGCAAGCCTTGTTCAAGCGCATGCACATGCCCTACACCGAGGCGCTGCTGGCGGCGATCCCGAAGCTCGATACCGCGCCGCATACGCCGCTGCCGGCGATCTGGGGCCGTCCACCCGATCCGACGCGCCCGCTGAAGGGCTGCTCCTTCGCGCCGCGCTGCAGTTATGCCGGCGGGCGCTGTCATGAGGCCAAACCGGTTCTGACCAGCGCCGAGGTGTCGGGACATCTCTATGCCTGCTTCCATCCGATCCGGATGACGGAGGGGATCGAGGCATGATGCAGCTTGCCGCGCGCCCCGCGCCGCTTCTCAACGTCGACAATCTCGTGGTCGAATACGGCCTCGGCAACAAGATTGTTCATGCCGTCTCCGGTGTCAGCCTCCAGGTCGCGCGCGGCGAGACGCTTGGGCTGGTCGGCGAATCCGGCTGCGGCAAGTCGACGCTCGGGCGCGCGGTGTTGCAACTGCGCCGCGCCAAGTCCGGCCGCGTGATGTTCGACGGCGAGGACCTCACCGCGATGGAGGGCGAGGCGCTGCGCCGGATGCGCCGCCGCGTGCAGCTGATCTTCCAGGATCCGATTGCTTCGCTCAATCCGCGCCGGCGCATCGGCGACATCGTCGCCGAGCCGCTGATCATCGCCGGGATCAAGGATGCCGCCGAGCGCAAACGGCGCGTTCACGAGGTGCTCTCCGCGGTCGGGCTCGACCCCGATCTCGTGGCGACCCGCCTGCCGCACGAATTCTCCGGCGGCCAGTGCCAGCGCATCTGTATCGCACGCTCGCTGGTGCTCAACCCGGAGTTCATCGTCTGCGACGAGCCGGTGTCGGCCCTCGACGTCTCCATTCGCGCGCAGATCCTCAACCTGCTGGAGGAGATGAAGGCGCGCTTCGGTCTGACGCTGCTGTTCATCGCGCACGACCTCGCGGTGGTCAAAGCGGTCAGCGACCGCGTCGCGGTGATGTATCTCGGCCGGCTCTGCGAGGTCGCCCCCTCCGAGCAATTGTTCGCGCGGCCTGCGCATCCCTACACCGCGCTGCTGTTGCAGGCGATCCCGGTGCCGGATCCGGACGTGCGACCCGCCGAAAGTGTGGCGGCCGGCGAGCCGCCATCGCCGATTGCGCCGCCATCCGGCTGCCGCTTCCGCACCCGCTGCCCGCGCGCAGATCAGCGTTGCAGCGCGGAGATACCGGAGTTGCGCCAGGTCGCACCCGGCCAGTTCGCGGCTTGCCATCATCCGCTGGCCTGAACTAAGACCGGTTTGTCTGGTCGCGCCGACCATGGCATGGTGGCGCGACAACAAGAAGCATGCGGGAGGACGCCGATGAAGAGTTTCAAGGTTGCCGATTTCAAGGCGCCGCTGCAGGAGGTCGACGAGGCGACGCCGCAGCCCTCGGGCACGCAGGTGCTGATCAAGGTGAAGGCCGCCGGCGTCTGCCACAGCGACCTCCACATCTGGGAAGGCGGCTACGATCTCGGCCATGGCCGCAAGCCGCTCTCGTTGAAGGACCGCGGCATCAACCTGCCGCTGACCATGGGCCACGAGACGGTCGGCGAAGTCCTCGCCTTCGGCCCCGACGTGAAGCCGACCGACCAGGGCGACCTGAAGGTCGGCGATGTCGGGCTGGTCTATCCCTGGATCGGCTGCGGCAAATGTGCAACGTGCCTCGCCGGTGACGAGAACATGTGCCTGACGCCGCGCTCGCTCGGGGTCTACTGCGACGGCGGCTATTCCGATCACATGCTGGTGCCGCATCCGCGCTACCTGCTCAATCTGAAGGGCCTCGATCCCGCGACGACGGCGCCCTATGCCTGCTCGGGCGTCACCACCTACAGCGCGCTGAAGAAGGTCGAGCAGCATTTCGACACGCCGATCGTGATGTTCGGCGCCGGCGGCCTCGGCCTGATGGCGTTGTCGCTGCTCAAGGCGATGGGCGGCAAGGGCGCGATCATGGTCGATATCGACGCGAGGAAGCGCGAGGCGGCGGAGAAGGCCGGTGCGCTTGCGACCGTCGATCCCAAGGCCCCTGACGCGCTGGAGCAGCTTGCCAAGAAGGCGGGCGGCCCTATCCGCGCCGTGATCGACCTCGTCGGCAACGCTGCTACGACGCAGCTCGGCTTCGACTGCCTGACCAAGGGCGGTAAGCTCGTCCTTGTCGGCCTGTTCGGCGGCGGCGCGACCTGGGCGTTGCCGCTGATTCCGATCAAGGCGGTGACGATCCAGGGCAGCTATGTCGGAAACTTGCGCGAGACGCAGGAGCTGCTCGACCTCGTGCGGTCGAAGAAGGTGCCGCCGATCCCGGTGACGCCGCAACCGCTCGCCAAGGCCAACGACGCGCTGCTGCAATTGCAGCAGGGCGCGGTGGTCGGGCGTACGGTGCTGACGCCGTAACGAATGCTCTCTCCCTCGTCATTGCGAGGAGCGAAGCGACGAAGCAATCCAGAATGTCTCCGTGGATGCAGTTCTGGATTGCTTCGCTTCGCTCGCAATGACGACCTGGTTGACACCTCCCTTGAGGCCTTAAATGTCCGCAAACAACGCCTTCCACATTGCCGTGCTCGCCGGTGACGGCATCGGCCCTGAAGTCATGGCGCCGGCGCTGGAGGTGCTGCGCAAGGTCGGCGAGAAGTCCGGCCTCGGCTTCCGCTTCACCGAGGCGCCGGCCGGCGCCAATCATTATCTCGCGACCGGCAAGTCGATGCCGGATAGCACCATCAAGCTCTGCGAGGAGGCGGACGCGATCCTGCTCGGAGCCTGCGGCCTGCCGTCGGTGCGCTACCCCGACAACACCGAGATCGCGCCGCAGATCGAGCTGCGCTTCATCTTCGATCTCTATGCCGGCGTGCGTCCGGCGCGCCTCATTCCGGGCGTACCGAGCCCGATCGTCGGCGCGGACCAGCGCGGCATTGATCTCGTCGTGATCCGCGAGTCCACCGAAGGCCTGTTCGCCTCGATGGGCAAGGGCGTCGTCACCCACGAGGACGCGCGCGAGACCATGGTGATCACGCGCAAAACCTCCGAGCGTTTGTTCGAGTTCTCGTTTCGCCATGCCGAGCGGCGCAAGGCGCGCGGCAAGCCGGGCGCGCTCACCTGCGTCGATAAGGCGAACGTATTCAAGGCGTTCGCGTTCTTCCGCGGCATCTTCGACGAGATCGAGAAGAAGCATCCTGACGTGAAGACCGACCGGCTCTATGTCGATGCCTGCTCGGCGATGCTGGTCAAGCGTCCCTGGGATTTCGACGTGATGGTGATGGAGAACATGTTCGGCGACATCGTCTCCGACATCACCGCGAGCCTGATCGGCGGCCTCGGCATGGCGCCGTCCGCCGACATCGGTGACAAATACGCGGTGTTCCAGCCGTGCCACGGCACGGCGCCTGACATCATGGGGCAGGGCAAGGCCAACCCGACCGGCATGATCCTGTCCGCCGCGATGATGCTGGATTGGCTCGCCGACAAGCACGGCATCGAGAGCGCTGCGGAAGCCGGCGAGACGATCGAGCGTGCGGTGGACCAGGTCTATGCCGGCGGCATCAAGCCGATGGAATTCGGCGGCGGCAATGGCACGGCTGACATCACGAAAGCGGTGCTGGGAGCGCTGTAGGGGCTGTGCTCTTCGCTTCTCTCCACGACGAAATTACTTCCCCCTAAACTGCGGCTTGCGCTTTTCCATGAAGGCCTGCCGGCCCTCGCGGAAATCCGCGCTGTCCATGCAGGCATTGCCGATCACCTTGATCGCCTCCATGTCGCGCCGGCTCTCGTCCTTCAGCACCTGCGCGATTGTGATCTTGGCCGCCTTGATCGCGAGCGGGGCGTTCTGCGCGATCGTCTCGGCCATCGCCATGGTCTCGCCCCAGAGCTCGCCTTGCGGAAACACGCGCTCGACGAGCCCGATGCGCAGCGCCTCGGCGGAATCGATGCGCATGCCCGTATACATCAGCAGCCGCGCCCAGGACGGCCCGACCAGCGACACCAGATGCCGCAGGCCGTCATAGCCATAGGCGATGCCGAGCTTGGCGGCGGGAATGCCGAACTGGCTTTCATGCGAGGCGAGGCGGATGTCGGCGAGCATTGCGACCTGCATGCCGCCGCCGAGGCAATAGCCGTCGATGCAGGCGATGGTCGGCTTGGGATAATCGGCGAGCAGCGTGCGCTGGGCGGCGCTGCGCTTGGCGTATTGCTCGGACGCCGCCGCATTGTGCCTCACCTTCTCGAACTGGCTGATGTCGGCACCCGAGACGAACGCCTTGCCACCGGCGCCGCGCAGGATCACGACGCGCACCGTGTCGTCGTCGCGCAAGGCCGTCAGCGCCTCGCCGAATCCCTCCCACATCTCCAGCGACATTGCGTTGCGCTTGTCGGGATTGTTGAAGGTGATCACGCCGACGCCATCGGCCGTGTGCGTCAGAATCTTGCCGTCGGCGTATGGTGTTCCGGTCGTGCTGATAACGTCTGGCATCGCGCGCTCGCTGCTCGGTGGCGAGGCGCAATGTGCGGCGCAGGCGCCGCCGCGGTCAACCGGCGCGGGAGAGCAGAGCCTGCATCCGGCTGTGCTGCGGTTGCATGGCGCGCGGCGTTCGACGGAGGCCGAAACGTCGAAGAAAGACCGCCAAGAAAAAGGGGCGGCCAGGCCGCCCCGAGACAGGCCGCGCGCAGTTGCACGCAGACTTCTTTCGGCCGATCTCGTGCAATCCGGCCGCGCCCCCGTGACGCGGCGGATTGAACGTCGGCCGCGAAGGCCGGACCGTCGACCGGCCTCAGCTCTCGTTCGCCGCGATCGATTCCATCAGCGAGACGAGCTGACGCTGCACCGTCTGGTCCTTGATCTTGCTGTAGGCGCGCAGCAGGCGGAGGCTGAAGGCCGAATCGAGAAAGAGCAGGCTCTCGACTTCGCGGGCCTTGTTGTCGCCGTCGTAGAAGAAGGTCACGGGCACATCGAGGGCGGAGGCGATCTGCTGAAGCCGGGCCGCGCCGACGCGATTGACGCCCTTCTCGTATTTCTGCACCTGCTGGAAGCTGACGCCGAGCTTCTCGCCGAGCTCGGCCTGCGAGATCTTCATCTCGACGCGCCGCAGACGGATCCGCTTGCCAAGCTCGATGTCCGGCTTGCCCGCGCTGCGCTGCTTCATTCTTTTCGCCGCTGCTTTCATCTCTGTTTTCACCTTTGTTCTTCGGTTGAAAATCCCCCGAAGAGCTGGGTCAGGGGTTCGCCCATATACGAGTCCTTGAATTCATGCGGGTGCACGAACTCTTCCTTAAACCACGGGAAGCGGGCCGGATTGAAAGCGTCGATCAGCCAGTCAATCATGTGCCGCACGCGCGGGATACGGCCGCTACCGGGGTGGTAGGACAACCAGATATCCAGCGGCCGGTTCAGCTCGACCTCCAGTGGAATTAGTTTCCCGCCGAGCGCAATGGCGTAGCTCGGGAAGACGCCGATGCCGGCGCCGTTCGCGACCGCCCAATAATTGGCGCTCGAGACGTTCGTCTTCATGACCAGAAGGTCACGTTCCGACACGCCCGGGAAGAAGCTCTCGAAGGATTCCTTGGCGGCGAGCTGGTCGGCGAATTGCAGCACCAGACGATGCTTGATCAATTCCGCCGCCGAGCGCGGCGCGCCATGCTTTGCGATGTATTTCTCGGAGGCCCAGAACATCAGATGCATGCGGCCGAGCCGCACCAGCTTGATGTCCAGCGCCGAGGGACGAGACAGATGAATGGCGACGTCGGCCTCGTGGCGCGAGACGTCGGCCGAGCGCATCGCGCAATGCAGGTCCACCAGGATTTTCGGATAGGCCTGCTGGAATTCGACCAAGCGGGGGGCAAGCCAGAATGTGCCGAGCCCTTCGGTGACGGCCACGCGGACCTCGCCCGACAGCGCGTTGGCCATCGAATCGCTGGCGCGCAGCACGTCGAAGGTGGCCGCCTCCATGCGTTCGACAGCGGAGACTACCAAGGCGCCCTCATCGGTCAGATGGGTGCCGTGGACGTCGCGCGTGAATAACGTGGTGCCGGTCTGGCGTTCGAAATCGTCGATTCGGCGCCGCACGGCGTTGATCGACAGAGACAGGCGCTCGGCCGCCGAGCGAAAGCTTCCGCATCGGACGACTTCCAAGAATATGCGGGCGGCGTCCCAGTCGGAGAGGCCGCTGATATTTGTCTTTGGGCGTTCCTCCAGAGGAACGCCCCTTTCCGCCAAGGAGTGCATACAATTCCCTTTGGAACGCTAAACTGGCAGAATCTGGCGCAAACCACAACCACGACGGGTTGGGGAACGACGAGTTTTGAACGTCATCCTTACTACCTTAGGGCGGTATTTGGATGCTCCCATGGGCTGGGAATTCGGGCGAGGCTATCGGCTCGAGTGAGGGGTATGACGTGAGTTCCGTTGCGAGCCGCGAGATGGCTGAGGGAGTGCCGGCGCTGACTGCAATGAACGGTCTTGCGCAGGAGTCGGTGCTCTTCGCCGTTGCTGGATCAATCGCACCGCGTCAGGCGTTCGCTCCCGGAGCATTGCGGCGGTCGCCAAAGGCACCGCATGGCGATGCGAGCGGGAACCCGGTTCCACAGCAGAAACACACTGAAATCAGGTTCGAAGGCGCAGTCGCCTCGTGCTATCTATCGTCTTCCATGGGGGCCAAGGGGGCGTGACAGATACGTCTCGCAGGCCGAATTAACGGAAAGAACGCCGGTGTCGCATTCAGACGAACAGTTGCAGTCGGTGCTGGAAACGCTCGAGGAGTGCCGCAGGGTTCTCAATGCCTGCAACAGCCGCGAGTCGGCCGAGATGCTGTCCATCGTCATCCTCGACGTCAGGATGAAACTGAAAGGAATCGACAGTGCCGATCTCAAGGCGCTGTGCGACGAAATGCTGCGGAGCGCTGCCAGCGAGCCGCCGCCCCCTTCCAAGCAGACGCAGGACCAGCCCCGGCGTCCGCTGCTCCGCGTGGTGAAGTAGCCGCGCCGCCCAATCTCGCTTTCCGGCGAGGTTTGTGCGCGTCCCGATGCCGCATCTGTGATCACGGAGGGCATCGGGCGGAGCCCTGGCTTTGTGCGCCTCTGTTGCGCATTCTCCGGCATGGGCTACACCAGAGCCGGTTCGGCTCCGGGCCGGGCGCGGTCCCTGCGCGCCCTGACGGGGCCTGAGATGGCTCCGATTGCATCATGCAAAATGTTTCGATTCCGGCCGCACTGATTGCGGGCCTCGTCAGCTTCCTCTCGCCTTGCGTCCTGCCTCTGGTTCCGCCCTATCTGGTCTACCTCACGGGCGCCACGATCGAGCATGTCGAGAGCGACGAGCCGGTCGCGGCCTCCAAGCGCGCGATTATGATGTCGGCGCTCCTGTTCGTGCTCGGTTTCTCCACCATCTTCGTGGCGCTCGGCGCCAGCGCTTCGCTGATCGGCGGGCTGATCCGTGCCTGGTCGGCGGAGCTGTCGATCCTCGCCGGCATCGTCATCATCATCATGGGCCTGCACTTCCTCGGCCTGACGCGGATCGGCTTTCTGATGCGGGAAGGACGCCTGCCGATCCCCAAACCGGTCGGCCTGTGGGGCGCCTATATCATGGGCCTCGCATTCGCGTTCGGCTGGACACCCTGCATCGGCCCGATCCTCGCCGCGATCCTCTCGGTCGCCGCGGCGGAAGCCACGGTGACGAGGGGCGCCGGCCTGCTCGCGGTCTATTCCGCGGGCCTCGGCATCCCATTCCTGATCGCCGCGCTGATGATCGAACAGTTCTCCGCGCTGTTCGCGCGCATGAAGGGCCACCTCGTCAACGTCGAGCGCGCAATGGGCGTCCTGATGGTGCTCACCGGCATCGGCTTTCTCACCGGCGCGGTCTCGAATGTGAGCATCTGGCTGCTGGAGACGTTTCCGGTGCTGCAGACGATCGGTTAGGGCGCGCGGGGACCGGGTTTTCACGGACGAAAAAGTAGAGGAACCGTTGAAATCGGTCAGGCATGCTGTCACGGAACGACGATTCCAAACCTTTCCGGTCCCAAGGCGTTGCATCGGGGGACAACTCGCATGGTGGAGATCACGTGACCAAGACACTGCGCTTAGAACCCCTGTCGGACAACGCGGCGTTGGTTGCCTGGCAATTTCTGGGGCAGCCGCTGCAGGAGTGGCCGAGCTGGGTTCAGTCGAATTGCTCGCTGCAGAAGGATGCCGACGGAAAATTCGAGCTTCGGCACGAGCGGCGCAGCGGCACACAGATCGTCTACCTCGGCGAGTGGCTGGTGAGAGATCTCGATGGCGGCGTGGACTTCTACACGGACGCTGAGATCTGGTCGCGGTTCGCTGCCAAGCGCTGACGCGCTGAGAGATTGAGCCAACGCGTCGATCGCGCCTTAGTCTTTCCTGCTCGTGCTCCGGACGATCAAAAGCCTGTGTCGTCGGTGGGGCAAAAGGCCTCGCGGCAGGGCCCATCCACAGAATGCAATCTGTGGTAATATTCTCTCGTACTGCACCCTGAGGGGCAATTCTTCAGAACGTATACTGAAACGAGTATTTTAGGCCAATCGACATCTTCGGCGCCCCTCTCCCCTAAAGCATTTGAGCAGGAGCAAGCGATGGGAACCGACGTGAATGTTCATCCCGGTCACGGCAAGGCCGGACGTCAACCGACGCGACAATTTCTGGATACGCTTTCCGGACACGACGATCCGGGCATGTTTGGCCGGATGTTTCCGACCCTGGAGCCGCTGGCTGTCGACGACGGTCCGCTGCGCGATCTCGCCGACGCGATGAAGGATCCCGCCCCCGGCGACGCCGCGGGAAACAACCTCAATGTCCCCGCGGGTTTCACCTATCTCGGCCAATTCGTCGATCACGACATTACGCTCGATCTGACCTCCTTCGGCGAGAAGGAAGCCGATCCGACGGCGGTCACGAATTTCCGCACGCCCGCACTCGATCTCGACAGCGTCTATGGTCTCGGCCCCGACGGCAGCCGTCATCTCTACGCGCGCAATTCGGCCAGCGACAGCGGCAAGACACCGGGCCCCAAGCTGCTGATCGGCAAGACCGTCAACGTCGATGACATCACCGGCGATCATCGCAACGACCTGCCGCGCAATCCCGAGGGGTTTGCCCTGATCGGCGATCACCGCAACGACGAGAACCTGGTCGTCGCGCAAACCCACCTTGCGATGCTGAAGTTTCACAACAAGGTCTGCGATCAGCTCGCGGCGTCCGGCAAGCCGGCGGGCGAGATCTTCGAGGAAGCGCGCCGGATCGTGACCTGGCACTACCAATGGATGGTCTTGCACGATTTCGTGGAGCGGATTACCGAGAAGGGGATCGTCGCAAAGATCCTCGAGCAGGGTCGGCGCTTCTACCGCTTCAAGAAGATCCCCTACATGCCCGTCGAGTTTTCGGGGGCGGTCTATCGTCTCGGCCACAGCATGGTGCGCCAGGTCTATAGCCACAACCGGATCTTCACGCCCGGTGGCCTCGCGCCGGCGACCCTGGACCTGCTGTTCAGGTTCACCGGGCTGTCGGGCGGCATCATCGGCGATCTGGCACCAAACCCGATTCAGCCACCGCTCCCGCTTCCGGTGCTTTCGAGCAACTGGATCATAGACTGGCGGCGCTACTATAAGCTGTTGCCGAACAATCCTGCGGGCGTGGGCTTCAATCCCTCCCGCAAGATCGACCCGTTCATCGTGCCGCAACTCCATACCCTGCCTGGTGACGGCGGCAGCCTGCCGTTCCGCAACCTCAAGCGCGGCGTGTTGCTGGGATTGCCGTCCGGGCAGGACGTCGCCAAGGCCATGAAGATCAAGAATCCGCTGACGCCGGAAGAAATCTCGAAGGGGAGCGACGGCGCCGTGGCGAAGAAGCATGGCCTGCACCAAAACACCCCGCTCTGGTACTACATCCTCAAGGAGGCGGAGCAGCGGGGCAGCGGCGAAAGGCTCGGCCCGGTCGGCGCGACCCTGCTTGCCGAGGTCTTCGTCGGCCTCGTCCATGGCGACCACCAGTCGTATCTCTGGCTCAAGGGCAAGACCTGGAAGCCGACGCTGCCGTCGCAAGTGCCGGGCGAATTCACGATGGCCGACCTGCTGCGTTTCGTCGGGGATGTCAGCCCGATCGACGGCATCTCGACCGTCTAGACCAGACGCCCGCCAGCGTTGCAGACGATGGGCCGGACCGGCGCGCATGGCGCGCCGGTCTGGACGTTTGCAACAATGCTCAGGGCTTGAACACGTAGCCCGGCGTGATCGCCGCCGTCTCCGGGATCGGCGGCAGGTCGGCGAACAGCTGAGGACGGTCTTTCATGACCTTGAGAATGTGCTTCGGCTCAATATGCGCATTGACGTCGAAGGTCGATTTGAGGATGCCGAGCCGGGTGAGCCGGTCCTGGGCGCTCCACAGCGCGCGGTAGTTGTTCGCCGACAGCCGGCGGTCCGCCTGCTGGATGTTGAACTGCATCGCGGCCTCCGCGACCTCCTGCTTCAGGCCTGGAATCCAGCGCGTGGCGACTTGTGCCGCCAGCTTCGGGTTCTTGCGCATCCATTGGTCGGCCTCGGAGACGGCGGCGAGGAATTTCTCGATGGTCTCGCCGTTGGCCTGCACCCATGGGCGTAGCGCGACGTTGAAGCCGATATAGGAGATCACGTCGCCGCCCCGAATGATCTCGACGGCGCCCGGCACGTCCTTGCCCGCGACGATCGGCCAGGGGTCCCAGCCCGAGAACGCGTCGATGCCCTTGGCGAGCAGGGCGACGGTCATGTCCGGCGGCGGGGTGTTGACCAGTGTTACATCGTCGGGCTTCAGCCCGGCCTTCTCCAGCGTCGCCAGGATGTAGAGATGGTTGATCGTGCCGAACGACGCCGCGATCTTCTTGCCCTTCAACGTCGACAGGTCGCCCTTGACGATGCCCGAGCCTTCGCGCGCGATGATCGCCATCGTGGCATCGGAGCCGGCCTTGGTGGCGTTGCCGCTGTAATTGCCCAGCGCGACGAGGTCCATGCCGCGCAGCACCGCGCCGATCATGGGTACGCCGACCTGCACGATCTCGCTCTCGCCGGCCTGCAACGCGTTCAGCGCGTCGACGCCGGTGGCGTAGGGGCGTGCGATCGTGACGTCGAGCCCGTACTTCTCGAAGAAGCCGCGCTCGAGCGCGATGGGCAGGCCGATCTGGTCGATGCCGGTGACCATGCCGGCCTTGAGTTTCGTCAGGGTTTGGGCGCTTGCCGGCACCATGCCGGCCAGAAGCGCCAATCCAAGCAGCAAGAGTCGTTTCATAGTCTCAGCCTCCCTCTTTTATCGGCCCCACCGCCGTCACCCAATAGGGCCGGGCCACGGCATTGAGGTCCGTTCTTTTGACACCGCGCAGCTCGATCGAATGCTCGTCCGTGCCCGAGACGCGTCCGTATTGCTGGAAGGCGAGCACGTGGAAACGCTCCGGCGTGAACGGCAGCTCGATCTGCACGTTCACCTTTTCCGACGTGCCCGTGAGCTGCGGCGAGATCTTTCCGGGCGCCGCGATGGTCAGCCAGAGCTGAAACAGTGCCCATGCGGCCACCGCGCCGAGAACGACACGGCTCTTGGGCGAGCGAAGAACGTCGGCGGCGATGCTCATGCTGCGCGCACCATCTGCAGCACGCGCGCCGAGAGCTGCTTGAACTCATCATCCCTGACGAGATCGTCCCAGATGCGAGGACGCGGCAGGTCGACCGCGATCTCGTCGAGCACGCGTCCCTTCGAGAGCACGACCACGCGATTGGCGAGAAACACCGCTTCCGACACGTCATGGGTGATGAAGATCACCGTCGGCTTGCGCTCCTGCCAGATGCGCGTCAGCTCCTCCTGGAGCGTCATGCGCGTCTGCGCGTCGACGCTGGCAAACGGCTCGTCCATCAAGAGGACGTCAGGGTTGTTGGCGAGTGCGCGCACCACGCCGACGCGCTGCTGCATGCCCCCGGAAAGCTCGTTGGGATAGCGGTGCGCCGCATGCGAGAGCCCGGCAAGCGCGAGATATTCATGCGCGATGCGGTCGCGCTCGGCCTTCGGCACGCCGCGCATCTTCGGCCCGAAGCCGACATTGTCGAGCACGGTCTTCCAGGGAAACAGCGCGAACGACTGGAACACGACGCCGCGCTCGGGGCCGGGCCCGTGCACCGGCTTGCCGTCGAGCAGGATGTCCCCCTTCGAATAGGGAATGAAGCCGGCGATCATGTTCAGGATCGTCGTCTTGCCGCAGCCGGAGGGGCCGACCACCGAGATGAACTCGCCGGGCTCGACGTCGAGTGAGATGTCGTGGACGGCGGTGACATGCGCGCCTGCATAAGGGTCGAAATAGGTCTTGCCGAGATTGCGCAGCGAGAGCGTCTTCATGATGTCACCAATCCCCAACGCTGGCCGGTCGCACGCTCGAGCGGGGCGAGAATCCAGGCGTCCACGATGTACCAGAGCAGTCCGAGAATGATCATGCCGAGGATGATCTCGACGGTCGACCCGGCGCGGCGCGCATCGAACATCATGAAGCCGATGCCCGACGTGCCGACGATCATCTCGACCGCGATCAGCGCGCGCCAGCCGTAGCCGAGTCCGTTGCGCAGGCCGGTGATGATGTTGGGCAGGGCGCCGGGCAGCGTCACCTCCCAGAGCACGCGCGCCCGCGAAGCCCCGAGGCTCAAGGCGGCGCGTGACAGATCGCGCGGTACCGATTCGACGCCGAGCACGGTGTTGAGCACGACGGGGAACAGCACGGTGTAGACGATGACGAAGGTCATCGTCGTCAGACCGAAGCCGAACCAGATCAGAAGGATCGGCAGCCAGGCGATGTCGCCGATGGCCTGGAAGAACAGCAGCACCGGCCAGCAGATGCGATGCGCCCAGCGGCTGGTGCCGATCAGGATGCCCAAGGGTATGCCGAGCGCCATGCCGACCGCGGCGCCGGTCGCGAGCCGGATCAGGCTGTCCTGGAGATAGTCGGGCAGGATGCCCTTGTAGGTCAGCGTGAAGAATGCGCGGATGACGTCGGCCGGGCCGGGGAAGAACGCGCGTGGAAACAGCCCGGCCTCGCTGACCGCGGTCCACAGCGCCAGCACCGGGATGAAGGGAATGATCGCGGCGATGCCCGGCCAGCGCCGGGTCAGGCGGGCATAGCCGGCCCAGATTTGCAGCAGGACGTTCATGCGCGCCTCACCATGCCCCAGCGCTCGATGGTCGCGCGTTCCAGCGGGACGAGCAACAGACGGTCGATCAGAAGCCAGAGCACGCCGATCACGATCATGCCGAACACGATCACCTCGGTGCGGTAGAAATCGCGCGCGACGAACAGCATGTAGCCGAGCCCGACATTGGTCGCGATCATCTCCGCGGCGATCAGGCCGCGCCAGGCAAAGCCCAGGCCGGTGCGAATGCCGGTGACGATATTGGGCAGCGCGCCCGGCAGCAGTACTTCGGTCAGCAGCGCCCAGCGGCCGGCGCCGAGCGAGGCGGCAGCGTTGCGCAGCGTGTGCGGGATGGTCCTGACGCCGAGAAGCGTGTTGTAGGCGACGACGAAGAATACGGCGTTGAAGATCACGAAGACGATCGCGCCGAAACCGTAACCGAACCACAGCGTCGCGATCGGGATCCAGGCAATGCCGGCGAGCACCGAGAAGAACCGGAACAGCGGCGTGAGAAAGGCCGCGACCGTCGGGCTGACGCCCATGGCGATACCGAGCGGCACCGCGGTGGCGATGCCGATTAGGGTCCCCAGGCCGACGCGCAAGAGGCTGGCGCCAACATGGGCGAACAACGTGCCGTCCCGGATCGAGTCAAGCGCGGCGGTGCCGACCGCGCCGACCGAGGGAAACACGCGCGGATTGACGTTGAACAGCGGGATCACGGCGGCCCAGACCGCGACCAGCGCAAGCAGCGGCGCGACGAACATTGCAGCGCCGGCCAGCGAGTTGACGCTGCGCATCAGCCGCGACGATCGGCCTTTCAGACTGCCCGTCAGCTGCATTCGACCTCCCTGAGGCTCAGCTATGCCTGTACCGGCATTTCCCACTGATCATTGCTGGTATCGTAGCCGCGTCTCGCGCAATCGCATATCTGTATCGGTTGCGACCCTCCTCGCGATCCGCGCGGAGCGGGGATCCGGGCCGAGCCCCTCATGTCACGGTGCATGGCGCTTTCTCTTGCGGTTGAGGCTCGGCTTCCTGACGGCGCGCAGGGTCGATCCATCCGCTTTGCGAGCCGCCGCGGCGATAATGGTCTTTCGGTTCGACAGCTTCGATCGGGTGTAGCCCAGCAGCCGTTCCATCGCGGCGCGCGCCTTCTCCGGGTTGCCGCTCTCGATGGCCCGCGCCGCCGTGACGTGGTTCGGCAGATTGTCCTTGAACCAGCCGCCGGGGCCGCCGACGGCAACGGTGAAGACGGTGCCCAGAATGGTATCGATCGCCCCGCGAAAGCCCTGGAGGACCGGATTGTGGGTCGCGTCCAGGATGGCGAGATGGAAAGCCTTGTCGGCAGCGAGGGCGCTGGCCTGGTCCTTTGCAGTCTGCATCGCCGCCAGGGCCGTGTCGATCCGCCAGCGGTCGTTCCTTGTTGCACGCTCGGCCGCAAGCGCTGCGGCAGCGGGCTCGATGATCGAGCGCACCTCCTGGATTGCCAGCAGAAGGTCCCGATCCGGCTCGTCCTGACCGACCAGCCAGCTTAGCACGTCGCGGTCGAGCAGGCTCCATTCGTGGCGCGGCAGCACGTGCGTGCCGTGGCGCGGCCGCACGCTGACCAGACCTTTGGCGGCGAGCGTCTTGATGGCTTCGCGCACCACGCCGCGCCCGACTCCGAAGCGGGCTTCGAGCTCAGGTTCCGGCGGCAGGGCTGTCCCGACCGGAATGAGATCCTGCGCGATCTCCCGGCCGAGCGTCGTCAGCACGGCGCGAATGCGGCCGGGCTTGATCGGCTTGTCGACGGGGCTCGGGCGCGCTCTTGCCACTCGTACGTTTCTCCCGTCCGGCCTGTCGCGGCTGGTTCGTTTGTATTTGGCTGCCACGCCCCGGCAGCTGCAATCATCGGATGTTTAACATCGGATGAATGGATGAGCGCAAGCGCAATTGTCGCAGCACACCCCGTGTTGCGTTGCGATATGCGCGTGGACCGCGGATCAAAGCGTCTCCTCCAGCGTGCAGGTCACAGTGCAGACGACGCCGCGCGGCAGGGGCAAGCCCCCGTGATCCGCTGCACCTCGGCATCGAGCACCATGCGCATGCTACGCACCGTTTCCAGCAAACGGCGCGCAGCCTCGCTGCGATCCTGATGGTAGTTGTAATAGGCAAGGCCCACCGCGAAAACGATCAGCGGTAGCGTCGTTCCGGCGACAAGGAGGCGAGCCGAACGGGCAAGGTAAGCTTTGGCGAACGCAGGCGTCCCGGTTCCAGCGCGGCAGCACCGGACAATGATTTTGAAGAGACCATAGGCGCAGGAATTGTGCTGCGCCACGAATTTTCGCCGTCCGTCCAGCGCGCTCCTGATCGCCGGAGACCTCGCGCCTCCGCCGCATACCGAAGCGGCGAGTTGCAGTGCAGCAGGCGTTTACGTGCAGTCCTGCGACGAAGGGGTAGCTCCAGCCCACGCGAAATGACTTCCGTCCCGCCGAGGTTTTTCATACGCTTGCCTCTCGCAAGCCGCATAACGGCTGCGCTCACGGCCCGGCGACAGGGCCGGAGCATCAAAGGGAGGGGAGACGATGAAGCGAAGGTCATTTCTCGCTGGGATCGGTGCAACCACTGCGGCAGCTGCCATCGGCATGCCGTCGATCCTGAGGGCGCAAGCCCCGATCACACTGAACGGTGCCGTGCAGTTCAATGACGACCATGCCTTCAATCGGGCCCTGCTGCGGTTCGAGGAGCTGGTGAAGAAGTATTACGGCAAGCCCGTCAACTTCACCCTGCACAGGAACTCTTCGCTCGGCCTCGAGAAGCAGTATTTCGAGTACATGTCGCAAGGCAAGGCAGTCGATTACGGCATCGTCTCGCCGGCTCACATGTCGACCTTCGCCAAGGCCGCCCCGTTCATCGATGCGCCCTTCGTGTTCAAGGGCATCGAGCACATGAACAAGGTGGTCGAAGCCAATATCCTGGCGCCAGTCGCCGACGAGGTCGCGGCCAAGGCGGACGTGGTTCTGATCGGTTATGCCGGCGGCGGCATCCGCAACATCTTCGCCAACAAGCCGCTCAAGAACCTCGCCGACCTCAAGGGCCTCAAGGTGCGCGTGCAGGGCGCGCCGATCTGGTCGAAGACCTTTGCGGCCGTTGGCATGAGCCCCACGGTGATCGCCTATAACGAAGTCTACAACGCGATCCAGAACGGGGTGATATCAGCCGGCGAGAACGAAGCGGCCGGCGTCGAGGCGATGAAGTTCTATGAAGTGGCGCCGCATCTCAACCTGACCCAGCACGCCGTGTCGATCCGGCCGATCTGCTTTTCCGTCAAGACCCTGAAGACCCTGCCGAAGGATCTGCAGGACGCGATCATGAAAGCGGGCAAGGAGGCCGGCGATTACGGCCGCCAGCTCGAGTCGAGCGAAGAGGTCGTCAAGCTCGACACGCTGGAGAAGGCCGGCAAGCTCAAGCGCGTTCCTTTCGAGGAGCGGGATGCCATGAAGAAGCTCGCCGACCCCGTGATGGCCACCTACGCCAAGGAGATCGGCGCAGAGGGCATTTTCGAGAAGATCAACGTCGTCTGAGGCCGCCCAGTCCGCCGACAGCATTCCGGGCAGGCCCCGCTTCCTGCCCGGACATGGCGGATGAGCGCCGTACGGAGCTCCAATGTCCGAAATGCACGTCCCGTCCACACCGTCGCTGTGGCGTCGCGTCACCGCGGCCTATGCGAAATTGTTGGAATTCCTGCTTGCCGCCTGCGTCGGCATCCTGGTCATCCCCGTCACATTGCAGATCGTCTCGCGCTACACGCCGTTCATTCCCTCCTACATCTGGACCGAAGAGATGGCGCGATTCCTGTTCATCTGGACGATCATGATCGGCGCCATGGTGGGCATTCGCGAGGCTCAGCATTTCGAGGTCGACGTGTGGCCCGATTTGTCGCGGCGGTCGGAGGCCGCGGTGCGGATCATCGCGCGGCTCGGCGTGCTGGCACTGGCCCTCGTGTTCGTGTCGGCCGGCATCGAATTCACCCGCTTCGCCTGGAACAGGACGTCGGAGCTGGCCGATCTGCCGCTCTGGCTGATCCACGTCGCCTGGCCGGTGGCCGGCGTGACATGGATCGTGTTTGCGGGCGAACAGATGCTCGATGAAATGCGCGTTCTGGTCGGGGCACAGCAATGAACGGCACCGTACTTTCTGCCGGACAGGCCGCCATGGTGCTGTTCGGGGTCTTCGTCGGCCTGCTGATCGTGCGCGTGCCGGTCGCCTTCGCGCTGGGCCTTGCCTGCGTGCCGATCCTTCTGATCGAGCCGCGCCTGTCGCTGATGACGCTCGCGCAGGAGACTTTCAACGCGTACAACTCGTTCATCCTGCTCGCGGTGCCGTTCTTTCTGTTGACGGCGAACCTGATGAGTATCGGCGGCATCACGGATCGCCTGGTGGCGCTGTCGCGCTCGATGGTCGGGCACTGGCCGGGGTCGCTGGCGCAGATCAACGTCGTGCTGTCGGTGTTCTTTGCCGGTATCTCCGGCTCCTCCACCGCGGATGCGGCGAGCCAATCGAAGATCTTCATCGATGCGCAGACCAAGGAGGGCTACGATCTCTCGTTCTCCATTGCCATCACGGCGGCCTCCGCGGTTCTTGCGGTCGTCATCCCGCCCTCGATCCTGATGATCGTGTGGGGCGGGCTGATCTCGACCTCGATCGCAGCGATGTATCTGGCCGGTATCGTGCCCGGGCTGCTGATCGCGGGCGCGCAGATGGCGACGGTGCACGTCTATGCGGTGCGCCGCGGCTACCCGACCTATCCGAAGTCGACCTGGGTCGACATGCGATGCGCCATCTGGCGGTCGATACCCGCGTTAATAACGCCGTTCATCATCGTCGGCGGCATTCTGCTCGGCTGGTTCACCGCGACCGAGTCCGCCTGCGTTGCCGTGCTCTATTCCGTCGTGCTCTCGGCGTTCTTCTACCGCGAGACGGGAATCCGCGAATTGTACAGAGCCTTGCTCGACACTGGGCGCCTCGCCGGCGTGGCGCTGTTCTGCGTCGGCACCGCCAGTGCGTTCGGCTGGCTGCTGGCCTATTACAAGATCCCGCAAGAACTGCTGGCGAACGTTTCGACATGGGGCATGGGTCCCGTCGCGGCCGGCTTCTTCATCGCCTTCTGCTTTCTGGTGGTGGGCTGCTTTCTCGACGCCATCCCCGCGATCATCATCGTCGGCACCGTGCTGGAGCCGCTCGCCAGGTCCGTCGATCTGCATCCGGTCCAGTTCGCGATCATCTCCATCGTCTCGCTGGCCTTCGGATTGGTGACGCCGCCCTACGGCCTCTGTCTGATGATCGCCTGTTCGATCGCGGGCGTGCGGCTGCGCTATGCCCTGAAGGACACGGTCATCATGCTGATCCCGATGCTACTCGTGCTGGCGGCGGTGATCATTTGGCCCAGCGTGTCGCTGTTCCTGCCGCGCCTGATCGTGCCGGAAATGCTCAAGTGAGGGGCGATGGCGTGATCCCGCGGCCGGCGTCGCGGGGTCGTTGCGGTGGACTACAGATTGCTTTCGGTGATCGCGGCGTAGACCATGCTGCGCAGCTCGCGGCGGATCGGATAGGCGCTCGACGGCAGCACTTGCGTCATGAAGATCGCGATCAGGTCCTCGGCCGGATCGATCCAGAACGAGGTCGTGGCGGCGCCGCCCCAATTGTATTCGCCGGGGCTGCCGGCGATCAATGTCTCGGCCGGGCGCATGGTGACGGCGAAGCCGAGACCGAAGCCGATGCCGTTATAGGTCGCTTCCGAGAACAGCGAGCGCGAGACTTCCGGCAGCGCACGGCCGCCCGGAATGTGGTTGGTCGTCATCAGCGCCAGCGTCTTCGGCCCGATCAGCCTGACGCCGCCGAGCTCGCCGCCATTGAGCAGCGCACGGCAGAAGGTCAGATAGTCGGCAACGGTCGAGCACAGCCCGCCGCCGCCGGAGATGAACGAGGGCGGCGACAGGAACGAGCTCGTTGCCGGGTCGTCCTGGAGCGTCAGCCCCTCGCGGCGCTGGCTCGCATGGAAGGTCATGCCGCCGCCGGGATCGGCGGAATAGCAGGCGGCGAAGCGATGCGCCTTCGAGGCCGGGACGTGGAAGTCGGTGTCGGTCATGCCAAGTGGATCGAGGATGCGCTGTTTCAGGAACTGCTCGAACGGCATGCCGGAGATCTTGCCAATGAGATAGCCGATCACGTCGGTTGCAACGGAGTAATTCCAGGCCTCGCCCGGCGAAAACTCCAGCGGGATCTTGGCCAGGCCCTCGACCATGGTCTGGAGTGTGCCTGACTTCTCGACCTCGCCGATCTTTTCAGTGCGATAGGCGGCATCGACGTTGGAGCGTTGCTGGAAGCCATAGGTGAGCCCAGAGGTGTGGCGCAAGAGGTCGACGATCAGCATCGGCCGGGACGGCGGCCGGGTCAGGAACGCCGGGTAGGTGCCGGCGACGAACACGCCGAGGTCCTTCCACTCCGGAATGTATTTGGCGACGGGCTCGTCGATGGCGACGAGGCCTTCCTCGACCAGCATCATGAAGGCGACGCTGGTGAGCGGCTTGGTCATGGAATAGATGCGATAGATCGTATCGTCCTTCACCGGCACCTTGCGCTCGACATCGGCAAAGCCCTGCACCGAGCTGTGCGCGACCTTGCCGCGGCGGTAGACCAGGAGATGCGTGCCCGGGAAACGCCCGGCATCGATGTACCGGCGCTTGAGATGCGCATCGACGCGGTCGAGCGCGGCCTTGGACATGCCGACGGATTCGGGCGAAGCGGGGGTGGGGGCGAGCATCAGTTCCTCCGGGGCGTTTTGTCGGAAAGTTGATACCGAAATGACGGCCGCATTCCAAGCCGGTTGCGCTTAACGAGGCCGGGCCGGCTGGTGTAGACTCGGGCTCGGAACGCAAGGAGCCCGCCGGGGCCAACGAGAAGAACGCGAGGGCAAACGCACCATGACTCAGTTCACCGAGACCGAACTCACCGAAGCCGTCGTCAGGAGCTTCGACCACACGCCCGACACGCGCGCGAAATTTCTGCTGCAGGAATTGGTGAGGTCGCTGCACGATTACGTGAGCAAGACCGGTCTCACCTTCGCGGAATGGGAATATGCCATCGATTTCCTGACCCGGACCGGGCAGAAATGCACCGACACCCGCCAGGAATTCATCCTCTTGTCCGACGTGCTCGGCGTCTCCATGCTGGTCGACGCCGTCAATCACAGGGATCGCGACGGTGCCACGGAGACCACAGTGCTCGGCCCGTTCTATGTCGGCGAGCACAAGGTGACTGCGCACGGCACCGACATCTCGCCGAACAACCAGACCGGCGAGCGGATGTTCGTGCAGAGCCGCGTCACCGATCTCGCGGGCAAGCCGCTCGCCGGCGTTCCCGTCGACGTCTGGCACGCCGATGACGACGGCTTCTACGATTCCCAGAAGCCGAACTACGATGAGGTCGGCGCCTCGGCGCGGGCGCGCTTCATCACCGATGACGATGGCCGCTTCTTCTTCCGCACCATCCTGCCGTGCAGCTATCCGATCCCGACCGATGGTCCGGTCGGCGAGATGATCGTGCAGACCGGCCGCCACCCGATGCGCCCGGCGCATGTGCACTTCCTGGTCAATGCCAGAGGCTATGAGCCGCTGATCACGCACGTCTTCATGGACGGTGACAAATATCTCGACTCCGACGTGGTGTTCGGCGTGAAGGACGACCTCGTCGCCAAGGTCGAGCCGCGCAACGACCTTGAGATGCCCGACGGCACCAGGGCGAACGGGCGGTGGCATTTGATGACTTACGAATTCCACCTCAAGCCGGGCGGCGGCATGGCGCCGAAGCCGCTCGGGATGAAGGCGACCGAGCCGGCGTGAGGATGCGAAATCTCAGTCATCCCCCGATATAGGCTGCCAACTCGTCGGGCGTACCCTTTGGAAAGGCGTCTTTCAGATGATCGAGGAAAGCGGAGACGCGCGCACTGAGCAATCGCCGCGAGGGATAGAGCGTCCATAGGGCGATGTCGGCTCCCTCGACGTCGCCCCAGCGAACGAGCGTGCCGGCGGCAAGATCGTGGCTGACGAGCGACAGCGGCAGCCTCGCGGCGCCGATACCGGCTCTCACGGCATCGCGAACCATCATCAGGGATGACAGTCGAAGCACGGGATCGATCGCGATGCGCGATGGGCCGCTTGGCCGTCTGATGTCCCAAGTCGCAGCTTTGTCATCGCCGCGCACGATGGCCGGAACGGCGAGGTTTCCTCTCGGGTGCTTCAGAGCGGGGCTGGCGACGACCAGCATTCGGTCGCGCAAGAAGATGCGGCCGACCAGGCTTTCATCCGGATCGGGATTGACCCGGATCACGAGATCAAAGCCTTCCTCGATCATGTCGACGTAGCGGTCATCGGTCGTGACTTCGAGCCCGACTTGCGGATGCCGAAGGGCGAAGCCGGCCGCGAGACGGCCCATCGCGGTTTGCGAGAAGAGCAGGGGTGCGCTGATCCGCAACCTGCCCTTTGGCTTGTCCCCGCCCGAGGCGATCGCGGCCGCGGTCTCGTCGAGCTCGGTGAGGAGTGCGCCCGTCCGCTCATAGAGCGCGCGCCCTTCCTGGGTGAGCTTGAGCGTGCGCCCGCCGCGCTCGAACAGACGCAGATCAAGACTGCTCTCCAGTTCGGACACACGTCGAGACAAGGTCGCTTTCGGACGCCCCGCTGCTCGCGCGGCCTTTCCGAACCCTCCGTGACGGGCGACGAGATTGAAATCGGCGAGCGCAAGCAAATCCATCTGTTCCACCAATGAGACGGTCTGTCCAAATATAACGACTATCGGCTCGCATGTGGATCATTAGTTTCCGGGTGTCTTCCAATACCCAACCGGAGTGATCCCATGACCATCCTCGTTACCGGCGCCACCGGCACCATCGGCCGCAACGTCGTCGAGCAACTCGTCAAGCGCGGCGCCGATGTGCGCGCACTCGTCCGAAATCCCGAGAAGGCCAACCTTCCGGCAGGTGTCGCCGTCGCCCAGGGCGACTTGCTGGACGTCGATTCCGTGCGCACTGCGTTTTCGGGCGTCTCGACGCTGTTCCTGCTCAACGCCGTGGTGCCCGACGAATTCACTCAGGCGCTGACTGCGCTCAACCTTGCCCGCGAAGCCGGCATCGAGCGGTTCGTCTATCTTTCGGTCATTCACAGCGACCTCTACGTGAATGTGCCGCACTTCGCCGGCAAGTTCGGGGTCGAGCGCATGATCGAGCAGATGGGCTTCAAGGCGACCATCCTGCGGCCCGCCTATTTCATGAACAACGAACTCATGATCAAGGATGCCGTGACCGGATATGGCGTCTACCCGATGCCGATCGGCAGCAAGGGCCTTGCGATGATCGACGCGCGCGACATCGGCGAGATCGCTGCGATCGAACTGATCCGCCGCGAGACATCCGCAGCGCCGCTTCCGCTCGAACGCATCAATCTTGTTGGCCCTGAGACACTCACTGGCGCGAAGGCCGCCGCGATCTGGTCGGAGGTGCTCGGCCGCGCGATCGCCTACGGCGGAGACGACACCGCGGGGTTCGAGAAGAACCTCAGGCAGTTCATGCCGCCCTGGATGGCTTTCGACATGCGGGTGATGGGCGAGCGCTTCCTCACCGAGGGAATGATCCCTGAGCCCGGCGACGTCGAGCGTCTGACCGGCATGCTGGGCCGTCCCTTGCGCTCCTATCGCGACTTCGTCGCCGAGATCGCGGCCCCCGTTTGAGGCTTGCCAGAGCAGAAGCGCAGGCGGGCTGGCTGCGCCGCTCGCTATCGATCATGTGGCGAGCGGCAATCTTGATCAGCGCGCATGCAGCAAGGCCAGCAGCACGACGACGGCGCAGGCGAGCGCCGCCGTTGTCAGCTTCCAGAACATCAGCGGGCTGCGCTCCAGGAGCGGTGTGATGCGCGTGTCGAGATAGGCCGGGTTGGGCGTGCGAAGCTCGAAGATGAATTCCGAGAGATCCTCGTGCCGCTTGTAGGGATCGGGATGGAGCGCGCGCCGGAGCGCGCCGTCGACCCAGGCGGGAACGTTGCGGTCATCGTCGGCGGCGCGATATTTAAGCTTTCGCACATCCGCCTTGCGCCGGATTTTGGCGATTTGGGTGCCGTAGGGCAGCTTTCCCGTCAGCATCTGGTAGCAGATCACGGCCAGAGAAAACATGTCGGAGCGCGGCGAGCCGCCTTGCCCCAGGAAATATTCCGGCGCCGTGTACTGGACGGTGCCCAGGATTTCGTCGGCCTCCCCTGGCGACGCCGCCTCGGCCACGCCGGCGACCCTGACCGATCCGAAGTCGATGATCTTGGCGGTGCCGGTCTTGTCGATCAGGATGTTGTCGGGCCTGAGGTCTTGATGCAGCATCTCCATGCGATGGAAGGCGCGCAGGCCTGCGGCGATCTGCTCGATGAGGCCGCGCACGGTTTCGAGATCGGGCCGCGGATTGTCGGTCATCCACTGCTTCAAGGTCTGCCCCTCGACGAACTCGGTCGCGACGTAGAGATAGCCGCGTCGCCGCGACTGCGACAGCGGCTTGAGCACATGCGGGCTGTCGATCCGGCGTGCGATCCATTCTTCCATCAAGAAGCGCTTGAGATAGGCGGCGTTGTCGCGTAGGTCGACCGACGGCAGCTTGAGCGCGACCGGCTGCTCGGTCTCGGTGTCGACGGCGAGGTAGATATGGCTGCGGCTGCTGCCGTGGATCTCGCGGACGATCCGGTAGCCGTCGAAGATCGCCCGCGGCTCCGGCAGCGTCGGCAGCGGCAATTCTGAGCTCTGATTGAAGATGCCGGCCGGATCGCGCTGCGGCACCGCATCGATCCGCAGGATCTGCACGGTGATGTTGTCGTCGCTGCCGCGCCGATAGGCTTCCTCCACGATCGCCTTCGCCGCCCCGTCCAGCTCGGCTGCGTGCTCGTCGATTGCACTCGTGACGAAACGCGCATCGACGAACTCGTACGCACCGTCGGTTGCCAGCAGGAACGTGTCGCCGGCCTCGATTTCGATCGCCTGATAGTCGATCTCGAGCTGCGGATTGATGCCGAGCGCGCGGCCGAGATAGGTCTGCTCGGACGAGACGATGATGCGGTGATCGTCGGTCAGTTGCTCCAGCGCCTTGCCGGCGACGCGATAGACGCGGCAATCGCCGACATGGAAGATGTGCGCGGTGGTTGCCTTGATGACCATGGCGCTGAGCGTGCAGACATAGCCCTTGTCGCGGTCATAGGCATATTGGCTCTTGCGCGTCTGCGCATGCAGCCAGGAATTGGTCGCCTCCAGCACACGGCGGGCGGAGGTCTTCACCGTCCACGACTCCGACGTGCAGTAATAGTCCATCAGGAAGCTCTTGACCGCCGACTCGCTGGCGATCTGGCTTACCGTGCTCGAGGAAATTCCGTCGGCGAGAACGGCCGCGATGCCCTTCAGGCTGAGCAGCGGCTCTTCCGGAATCAGGACGCCGTGAAAGTCCTGGTTGATGGGCTTGCGACCCTTGTCGGAATGCTGGCCGACCGAAATCTGGAGTCCGCGGGGCATCGTCATCACCGGGAGAGGGGAGCCTCACCGTGCTTGGGCGAGGCTCCCCTGTCGATACCTATTCGATCAGGCCGCGACGCGGGGCCTTGCAGCCTTCTCCGCCTGGCGCTTCGGCAGGGTCATGACGTGGGTGGCATAGAGGGTCATGCCGGTGAAGGCGAGGCCGCCGACGAGGTTGCCGAGCACGGTCGGGATCTCGTTCCAGATCAGATAATCCATGATCGAGAACTTCGCGCCGAGCAGCAGGCCCGACGGGAACAGGAACATGTTCACGACGGAATGCTCGAACACCATGTAGAAGAACACCAGGATCGGCATCCACATCGCGATGACCTTGCCGGGGACGGAAGTCGAGATCATGGCGCCGACGACGCCGGTCGAGACCATCCAGTTGCAGAGCATGCCGCGCAGGAACAGCGTCGCCATGCCGGCCGCGCCGTGCGCGGCATAGCCAAGGGTTCGGCCCTCGCCAATATTGCCGATGGCGGCGCCGACCTTGTCGGGCGCCTGCGTGAAGCCGAAGGTCGTGACGAAGGCCATCATGAAGGCGACGGTGAAGGCGCCGGCGAAATTGCCGACGAAGACGAGACCCCAATTGCGCAGCACGCCGTTGAGCGTAACGCCCGGGCGCTTGTCGATCAGCGCGAGCGGCGAGAGCACGAACACGCCGGTCAGGAGGTCGAAGCCCAGGAGATAGAGCATGACGAAGCCGACCGGGAACAAGAGCGCGCCGACCAGCGGCTGGCCGGTGTTCACGGTGATCGTGACGGCAAACCAGGCTGCGAGGGCCAGGATCGCGCCGGCCATGTAGGCGCGGATGATGGTATCCCGGGTGGACATGAAGATCTTGGACTCGCCCGCATCCACCATCTTGGTGACGAATTCCGAAGGCGCGAGATACGACATCAATGGTTCCTTTTGCTTGGTAAGTGAGATCGACACGCCCCCGACGAGGGCGCGGCTGAACGTCATCGGCCGTGCGGGCAGCCTGCCGCGCACGAGGGCTATGGAAAGTCTGGAAGCCTTGGGAATCGCGTCACGAGGACTCTGAAGCCGGAGACCGCGAAGCAGGTGAGCTTCCGGGATGCAGCCGCCAGAGGCTGCATCAATGCGGCCAAGCCGCAGTCGTCGTTGACGCAACCTTAGAAGCAATTTGTGTGCCGTGGTGCGTCGATCGAAAAAGCGAGCAAATTCAGCTGGATGTCAGCTGCAGGGGGGATGATTGGCAGAACTGCGCCGCCTCTTGCTTGAGCGACTGCACAACGTTTGTGCGACGCACAAGGATTGAGCAGATCGCAAACTTCGCGTGCGGAACAGGGCTGCGTTAGTCAGACGCGGAATTACCAAGCATCTGATTATCCATCATTTTTGGCGGTGGCAGGCTTGGCATGAAGCTTGAATAGTTCCAGGCCGACGCCATTGAAGCCGTCCCGCGAGACTTCTCATCCGAATTGCTGACGCACCCAAACGGGGTCTCCCCGTCGCGCGTTCGCATGCGCCTTTTTCTGGCGTCACGGACGGACGGGCTGCTCGTGCGCACTGACGCAATCATTCCGCAACGACGCAAAAGGACGACACGACCTATGACCAAGCGCATTCGCCGGCCCTCCGAGACTGGCCTCAGCCGCCGTCAATTGTTGAAAGCCACCGGCTCGACCGCCGCACTGCTCGCCGCCGCCAAGCTGAATTTCCCCGCCGGCGCCTTCGCGCAGGACGCAGGCCCCGAGGTCAAGGGAGCCAAGCTCGGTTTCATTGCGCTCTCCGATGCCGGCCCGCTGTTCGTCGCCAAGGACAAGGGCCTGTTCGCCAAGCACGGCGTGCCTGACACCGACGTGCAGAAGCAGGCGTCCTGGGGCACCACGCGCGACAACCTCGTGCTCGGCTCCGAAGGCAACGGCATCGACGGCGCGCACATCCTCACCCCGATGCCGTACCTGATCTCGGCCGGCAAGGTGACGCAGAACAACCAGCCGACGCCGATGTACATCCTGGCGCGGCTCAATCTCGATGCGCAGTGCATCTCGGTCGCCAAGGAATATGCCGACCTCAAGCTCGGCACCGATGCGGCGCCGTTCAAGGCGGCGCTTGAGAAGAAGAAGGCGTCCGGCAAGGCCGTGAAGGCTGCGATGACCTTCCCCGGCGGTACCCACGATCTGTGGATCCGCTACTGGCTCGCCGCCGGCGGCATCGATCCCGACAAGGACATCGAGACCATCGTGGTGCCGCCGCCGCAGATGGTGGCGAATATGAAGGTCGGCACCATGGACTGCTTCTGCGTCGGCGAGCCCTGGAATCTCCAGCTCATCCACCAGGGCATCGGCTACACCGCCGTCAACACCGGCGAGATCTGGAATAAGCATCCGGAGAAGTCCTTCGGCATGCGCGCGGCCTTCGTCGACAAATACCCGAAGGCCAGCAAGGCGATCCTAATGGCCGTGCTGGAAGCCCAGCAATGGGCCGACAAGGCGGAAAACAAGCAGGAGCTGGCCGCCATCATGGCCAAGCGGCAGTGGATCAACTGCCCGGTCGAGGACGTCTACGATCGCACCGCCGGCAAGTTCGACTATGGCATCCCCGGCAAGGTGGTCGAGAACTCGCCGCACGTCATGAAGTACTGGCGCGATCATGCCTCCTATCCGTTCCAGAGCCACGATCTCTGGTTCCTCACCGAGGACATCCGCTGGGGCAAGTATGAGCCGAACTTCGATACCAAGGCGCTGATTGCCAAGGTCAACCGCGAGGACATGTGGCGCGATGCGGCCAAGACCCTCGGCGTCGCCGCCGCCGACATTCCGGCCACCACCTCGCGCGGAAAGGAGACCTTCTTCGACGGCAAGGTGTTCGACCCCGAAAATCCGGCCGCCTATCTGAAGTCGCTCGCGATCAAGCGCGTCGAAGTCTGATGGAGCCCTGCGGCCGCCTTTAGGGGCGGCCGCATCGTCCCTGCCACGCCGGAGAGAGATAGCGATGAACATGACTGCCACGAAGATCGAGGTTGAGACCGCGACGCCTGCCGCAACGATTGCGCCGGTCGTCACGCTGACGCCGAAGCGTCCCCCGCGTACTGAGGCTTACGCACGCATGGCACGCGAGACCGCCGTGCGCGTGATCCCGCCGCTGATCGTGATCGCTCTGCTGACGCTGGTGTGGGAGCTGGTCTGCCGCAGAGCCGGCTCGGCGCTGCCGCCGCCCTCAAAAGTGTTTGCGGATACGAAGGAGCTGATCTTCGATCCGTTCTTCGACCGTGGCGGCATCGACAAGGGCCTGTTCTGGCATCTGTCCGCCAGTCTCCAGCGCGTCGCCTTCGGCTACTCGCTCTCGGCGATCGCCGGCATCGCGCTCGGCGTGCTGGTCGGGCAGTCGGTCTGGGCGATGCGCGGGCTCGATCCGCTGTTCCAGGTGCTGCGCACGATTCCGCCGCTGGCTTGGCTGCCGCTCTCGCTCGCGGCCTTCCGCGACGGCCAGCCTAGCGCGATCTTCGTCATCTTCATCACGTCGATCTGGCCGATCATCATCAACACCGCGGTCGGCATCCGCAACATCCCGCAGGACTATCGCAACGTCGCCGCGGTGGTGCAGCTCAATCCGCTGGAATTCTTCGCAAAGATCATGATCCCGGCGGCGGCGCCCTACATCTTCACGGGCCTGCGCATCGGCATCGGCCTGTCGTGGCTCGCGATCGTCGCCGCCGAAATGCTGATCGGCGGCGTCGGCATCGGCTTCTTCATCTGGGACGCCTGGAACTCCTCGCATATCAGCGAGATCATCCTGGCGCTGTTCTATGTCGGCATTATCGGCTTCGTGCTTGACCGCCTGATCGCGGGGCTCGGCAAGGTCGTCACCCGCGGCACCGCGCAGAACTGAGGAGAGGGGACATGACCGCCTACTTGAAACTCGACCACATCGACAAGGTCTTCACCCGCGGCACCGCCACCACGGAGGTGCTCAAGGACATCAATCTGACGATCGAGAAAGGCGAATACGTCTCGATCATCGGCCATTCCGGCTGCGGCAAGTCGACCCTGCTCAACATCATCGCAGGGCTGACCGGCGCCACGATGGGGGGCGTGCTGCTGGAAAACCGCGAGGTGAACTCGCCAGGGCCCGATCGTGCCGTGGTGTTCCAGAACCACAGCCTGCTGCCGTGGCTGACCGTCTACGAAAACGTCAGGCTTGGCGTCGACAAGGTCTTCGCCAAGACCAAGTCCCGTGCCGAGCGCGACGCCTGGGTGATGCACAATCTCAACCTCGTGCAGATGGCCCATGCCAGGGACAAGCGTCCATCGGAGATCTCCGGCGGCATGAAGCAGCGCGTCGGCATCGCGCGGGCGCTGGCCATGGAGCCGAAGGTGCTGCTGCTCGACGAGCCGTTCGGCGCGCTCGACGCGCTGACCCGCGCCCACTTGCAGGACTCGGTGATGGCGCTGCATCAGAAGCTCGGCAACACCATCCTGATGATCACCCACGACGTCGATGAGGCCGTGCTGTTGTCCGACCGCATCGTGATGATGACCAACGGACCGAGCGCGCGCATCGGCGAGGTGCTGGAAGTGCCGCTGGCGCGGCCGCGCAAGCGGCTCGACCTCGCGACCAACGCCACATATCTGAAGTGTCGCCAGCGCGTGCTCGAATTCCTCTACGAGCGTCATCGCTTCGTCGAAGCCGCGTAAGTCACGCGTTCACGCGGGATACGCCCGCGCTTAATTAATCGACATCAAGCTCAATCCTTGTGC
Organism: Bradyrhizobium sp. JHI2711; assembly: GCF_056156565.1. NCBI lineage: Bacteria > Pseudomonadati > Pseudomonadota > Alphaproteobacteria > Hyphomicrobiales > Nitrobacteraceae > Bradyrhizobium > Bradyrhizobium sp. JHI2711. The sequence goes on along the minus strand of NZ_JBPZPT010000001.1, from coordinate 2,182,790 downwards.
GTCGCACAGGGATTGAGCGAAACGCAAATTTTGCGTGCGGAAAAGCCCTGCAAACGATTCGGGCAATACGAATAACATCCTGAAATCCCTGTGTTTCCTGCGTGCGCGCAACTGGCACGGAAATTGAAACGTCTTCGCGCGACGCCAACGACGACGTCCCTCAACATCATCAATCAGCATCGTGATCTCGCCACCGGGGTGAAGCCTCGGAGCGCGCCTCCGTGACCGGAGGCAGAGCCTGCAACGACGCAGCGGTGAGCCTGGAAGGGATACGCAATGACGAAGAATCCGACCCTGAACTCCAGCTGGATTTCAGACTGGCGCCCCGAGGATGAGGCGTTCTGGAACAATACTGGCAAGTCGATCGCGCGGCGCAACCTGATCTGGTCCATCGTCGCCGAACATATCGGCTTCTCGGTCTGGCTGATCTGGAGCATCGTCACCACCAAGCTGCCGCAGGCCGGCTTCCACTACACCACCGACCAGCTGTTCCAGCTCGTCGCCGTGCCGGGCCTGATCGGCGCCTTCATGCGCTTTCCCTACACTTTCGCGGTGACGACGTTCGGCGGCCGCAACTGGACCATCTTCAGCGCGGCGATCCTGTTCATCCCGACCTTGTCGCTCGCCTATTTCGTCAGCCAGCCCGACACGCCGTTCTGGCTCATGCTGCTGGTCGCCTCGACCGCGGGTCTCGGCGGCGGCAACTTCGCCTCCAGCATGACCAACATCTCCTTCTTCTTTCCCGACCGGATGAAGGGATGGGCGCTCGGCCTCAACGCGGCCGGCGGCAATATCGGTGTCTCCAGCGTGCAGCTCCTGACCCCGATCCTGATGACGCTCGCCGTCTTCAACCTGTATCAGGCGACGCCCGTCGACGGCATCTTCCTGCAGAATGCCGGCCTGATGTGGGTGCTGCCGATCGGCATCGCGGTGTTTGGCGCGGTGTTCTTCATGAACAACCTCACCACGGCGAAATCGTCGGTGAAGAACCAGCTCGCGATCGTCAAGCGCAAGCACACCTGGATCATGGCGTATCTCTATATCGGCACGTTCGGGTCCTTCATCGGCTATTCGGCGGCGTTTCCGCTGCTGCTGAAGACGCAGTTCCCCACCGTGACCATCTCGATCGCCTTCCTCGGCCCGCTGGTCGGCTCGCTGTCGCGTCCGCTCGGCGGCTGGCTCGCGGACCGGGTCGGCGGCTCCATCATCACGTTCTGGAACTTCATTGTGATGGCGGGCGCCACGGTCGGCGCGCTCTACTTCGTGGGGCACAAGGATTTCATCGGCTTCCTGTCGATGTTCCTGATCCTGTTCGTGACGACGGGCATCGGCAACGGCTCGACCTACCGCATGATCCCCTCGATCTTCCGCGAGGAGAACCTGTTCAAGGTGCGCGGCAAGGGCGATGCGGCACGCAGCGCTGCCCTGAAGACCGCGAGCATCGAGAGTGGCGCGGCGGTCGGCTTCATCGGCGCGGTCGGTGCCGTCGGCGGCTATCTGATCCCGAGCGGATTCGGCAAGTCGATCGCCATGACCGGCGGGCCGCAGCTCGCGCTCGTGGTCTATCTCGCCTTCTACGCCTCCTGCCTCGCTCTGACCTGGTGGTTCTACCTGCGTCGCAGCCCGCAGGGCGAAGGCGCGCCAAGCCTCGCCGAGGCGCGTGTGTGAGCACGACAAACTGGCACGAATGTCGCTTCTCCCCGTACGCGGGGAGAAGTCTCTCTGATGACGTTTGATCCATGAACTTTGTCCGCAATGGCGCGGACGAAGGCAGACCGAAACAGACAGGAGAACATCATGACGCCCGAGCAGATTACTCTCATTCAGCAGAGCTTCGCCAAGGTCGCCCCGATTTCGGAAGCCGCCGCGGTGCTGTTCTACGACCGCCTGTTCGAGGTGGCACCGTCCGTGCGCGCGATGTTTCCCGAGGACATGACCGAGCAGCGCAAGAAGCTGATGGGCATGCTCGCCGCCGTGGTCGGCGGCCTGTCGAACCTGGAATCGATTCTTCCCGCGGCCTCCGCGCTCGCCAAGCGTCACGTCGACTATGGCGCCAAGGCCGAGCACTACCCCGTGGTCGGCGCGACCTTGCTGTGGACCCTCGAAAAGGGCCTTGGCGAGGCCTGGACGCCCGAACTCGCCACAGCCTGGACCGACGCCTACGGCGTGCTGTCCGGCTACATGATGTCCGAGGCCTACGGCGCGCAAGCGCAGGCCGCCGAATAGGAGATGCGTTGTGAGTGAACCGCTGGTCATCGTCGGCAACGGTATGGCGGCCGCGCGTCTGGTCGACGAGCTCGCCAAGACCGCGCTCGGCCGCTATGCGGTCGCCGTGATCGGCGAAGAGCCGCGGCTCGCTTACAATCGCGTGCTCCTCTCCTCCGTGCTGGCGGGCGAGACCGGCTCGCACGAGATCGAGCTGCGGCCGGCCGGTTGGTGGCGAGACCGCGGCGTCACGGTGCGCTACGGCTATCGCGTCAGCGAGATCGATGTCGGCCGCCGTGAGCTCAAGATCGCGGGCGAGGAGAGCATGGAATATTCCAAGCTCGTGCTCGCCACGGGATCGACGCCGCTGCGGCTCAACGTGCCAGGCGCCGATCTTGCCGGCGTGCACACGTTTCGCGACACCCGCGACGTCGACCTGCTGTTGACACTGGCCGCGGCCAGGAAGCGCGTCGTCGTGGTCGGCGGCGGCCTGCTCGGGCTGGAAGCGGCCTACGGTCTCGCCAAGGCCGGCGCGCCCGTGACGCTGCTGCATCTGATGGATCGACTGATGGAGCGTCAGCTCGACGCGCCCGCGGCCGACCTGCTCAAGACGCTGGTCGAGCGCAAGGGTATCCGCGTCATGCTCAATGCCGCGACGGCCCGCATCCACGGCGAGGGCCAAGTCCAGGCCGTCGAGCTCGCCGATGGCAGCCGCATCGAGGCCGATGCGGTGATCTTCGCCGCCGGCATCAAGCCGAACGTCGCGCTGGCGAAAGAGGCGGGGATCGCGGTCAACCGCGGCGTCGTCGTCAACGACGTGATGCAGACCTCCGCGTCCGACATCTTTGCGCTCGGCGAATGTGCCGAGCATCGCGGCACCTGCTATGGCTTGGTCGAGCCCGCCTACGAGCAGGCGCGCGTGCTGGCGCGGCATCTGGCCGGCCGGCCCGCCGCCTATCAGGGCAGCGTGGTCTCGACCAATCTGAAGGTCTCCGGCGTCAGCGTGTTCTCCGCCGGCGACTTCATGGGCGGGGAGGGCAGCGAGAGCCTCGTGCTGTCGGATCGCAGGCGCGGTACTTACAAGAAGCTCGTCATCGCCGACGGTCGGCTCACCGGGGCGGTGCTGATCGGCGATACGATCGATGCGCTCTGGTACCTCGAGCTGATCCGCAATCGCGACAAGGTCGCTTCGATCCGCACCGACATGATGTTCGGCCGCGCGCTGGCGCAGCCTTCGAAAGCGGCGTGATATGACGGCGATCGATCCAAATCTCCGCACCACCAAGACCACCTGTCCCTATTGCGGCGTCGGCTGCGGCGTCCTGGCGACGCCCGACGGCAAGGGCGGCGCGGCGATCGCGGGCGACCCCGATCATCCCGCCAATTTCGGCCGGCTGTGCTCAAAGGGCTCCGCGCTCGGCGAGACCGTCGGCCTGGAAGGGCGGCTGCTCTATCCGATGATCCGCTGCAAGGGCGTGCTGGAGCGGGTCGCCTGGAGCGATGCGCTGGACCACGTCGCCCACCGCATGCAGCACATCGTGGCGCGCGATGGCGCCAACGCGGTCGCGTTCTATCTCTCCGGCCAGCTCCTCACCGAAGACTATTACGTTGCCAACAAGCTGATGAAGGGGTTTGTCGGCACCGCCAATGTCGACACCAATTCGCGGCTCTGCATGTCGTCCTCGGTCGCCGGCCATCGCCGCGCCTTCGGCGCCGACACCGTGCCCGGCTGCTATGAGGATCTCGACCAGGCCGATCTGCTCGTCTTCGTCGGCTCGAACGCGGCCTGGTGCCACCCGGTGCTGTTCCAGCGCATGCTGAAGAACAGGCAGGAGCGCGGCGCCCGCATGATCGTGATCGATCCGCGCCGCACCGACACCGCCGGCGATGTCGACCTGTTCCTCGGCCTCAGGCCCGGCACCGACACCGCGCTGTTCTCCGGCCTGTTCGTGCATCTCGCCGACAATGGCGTGCTGGACCGGGATTACATCGCGCAGAACACGTCTGGCTTCGATGATGCGCTGGCGCGCGCGCGCAACATCGCCGGCAGCGTCACTGCGACCGCGCTCGCCACGGGCCTCTCCGAGCAGGAAGTCGCCACCTTCTTCAGGATGTTCCGCGATACCGAAAGGGTCGTCACGCTCTATTCGCAAGGCGTCAACCAGTCGGCGCAGGGCACAGACAAGGTCAACGCCATCCTGAACTGCCATCTCGCCACGGGGCGGATCGGCAAGCCGGGCGCCTCGCCATTCTCGCTGACCGGCCAGCCCAACGCGATGGGCGGCCGCGAGGTCGGCGGCCTCGCCAACATGCTCGCCGCCCATATGGGCTTCACGCCGCCCGACATCGACCGCGTCAGACGGTTCTGGAAGGCGCCGCGCATCGCCACCCATGAGGGGCTGAAAGCGGTGCAGCTGTTCGAGGCGATCAACCGCGGCGAGGTCAAGGCGCTCTGGGTGATGGGCACCAACCCCGCGGTGTCGCTGCCCGATGCCGACATGGTGCGCGATGCCCTGAAGAAGCTCGAGCTGTTCGTGGTGTCCGAGAACGTGCTCTCCAACGACACCGTCGCGGCCGGCTCGCACGTGCTCCTGCCGGCGCTGGCCTGGGGCGAGAAGTCAGGCACGGTGACCAATTCCGAGCGGCGCATCTCGCGCCAGCGCGCGTTCCTGCCGGCGCCGGGCGAAGCGCGTCCCGACTGGTGGATCCTGAGCGAGACCGCAAAGCGCCTCGGCTTCGGCGACAGCTTCAATTACAAATCGGCCGCCGATATCTTCCGCGAGCATGCCGCGCTCTCGGCGTTCGAGAACAATGGCAGCCGCGATTTCGACATCGGCGCGCTGACCTCGCTGTCGGACGATGCCTTCGATGGTTTGAAGCCGGTGCAATGGCCGGTGCGCGAAGGCGGGATGCCCGGCGAGCGCTTCTTCGCGCAAGGCGGCTTCTTCACCAATGACGGCAAAGGCCGCTTCATTGCACCGGAGGTGCCGGCGCTACGCGGCGAGACCGGTCCGTCGCGTCCCCTGAGGCTCAACACCGGGCGCATCCGCGACCAGTGGCACACCATGACGCGTACGGGGCTGAGCCAGCGCCTGGGCGCGCATCTGCCCGAGCCTTTCGTCGAGATCCATCCCGACGACGCCGGCAAATACGGCATCGTCCATGACGGCTATGCCCGCATCAGCACCGATTACGGTCAGTGCATCCTGAAGGCCGTCGTCAGCGAGCGGCAGCAGCGCGGCACGCTGTTCGTACCGATCCACTGGAGCGCGATGAACGCCTCGCACGGCCGCGTCGGGGCGATGGTCGCACCGTTCACCGATCCGTTCTCGGGGCAGCCGGAAGCCAAGGCGACGCCGGCCGCGATCGCGCCTTACGAATTTGTCTTCCGCGGCTTTGCATTGTCGCGCAAGCCGCTCGATCTGCCGCAGAACCTGTTGTGGACGCGCGTGACCGTCAGCGGCGGCTTCGGCTATCTTTTCGCCGACAACGCGGATCTCGCCCGCTGGCCCGCCTGGCTCGAGAGCGTCGCCGGCGAGGACGTTGCCGAATATCGCGATTTCGGCGGCGGGGTTTTTCGCGCAGCTTCGTTCGCAGGCGATCGCATCGAGACCTGCCTGTTCGTCGGCCCCGCGCATGATGCCGGCGACTGGGAGGTGGTGAAGAGTCTGTTCGCGGCCGATCAGGTCAGCGACGAGCAGCGCCGCATGCTGCTGTCGGGCAGGTCAAGCGAAGGCGCGGCCTCGACCGGCCCCATCGTCTGCGCCTGCTTCGGCGTCGGCCGCGGCACCATCTGCGACAGCATCGCCAGCGGCGCGCGCACCGCCGCCGACATCGGCGCCAAGCTCAAGGCCGGCACCAATTGCGGCTCCTGCATCCCCGAGCTGAAACGCCTGATTGCGATGACGGAAGTGCCTGCACAGCAGGCGAAGGTCGCGAGCGCGGCGGGATAGGTCTCGTAGGGTGGGTTAGCGCAGCGTAACCCACCACTCTTCGTCAATGCGGAAGCGAAAGAGGGGGGTTACGCCAAGGGACTGCGCTTCGCGCAGCCCCGGGGCTAACCCACCCTACGCAGCGCCCGCACCATTGCAATGTGGACCACCCCAATCGACGCGCCGGCTAATGTGCCGTATGGTGCCGCGCTCCTTTCAACATCCACAACGACCATGATGTACCTGGAAACGCCGCCGCGCCTGATCGAGACCAGGCTGTTCACCGCCATGCCCGACAAGTTTCGCCGCAAGGGCGTGCGAACCGATTGGGCCGACGCCAACCGGCCGAACATACCGACCGAGAGCTTCATCGAGGGGCCGTCATTCGACAAGGACGGTAATCTCTATATCGTCGACATTCCGTTCGGCCGCATCTTCCGGATTGCGCCCGACGGCGAATGGTCGCTCGTGATCGAATATGAGGGCTGGCCGAACGGGCTGAAGATCGCAGCCGACGGACGCATCCTGGTCGCCGACTACAGGCATGGCATCATGGAGCTCGATGCCGCAGCCGGCCGCGTCAAGCCGGTCCTGACCGGGCGCAATTCGGAATCGTTCCGCGGCTGCAACGATCTGCATCTCGCCTCCAACGGCGATATCTACTTCACCGATCAGGGCCAGACCGGGCTGCATGATCCGAGCGGGCGGGTTTATCGGCTGGCATCGAACGGCCGGCTCGACTGCCTGCTCGACACCGGCATCAGTCCGAACGGCCTGGTGCTCGACCCAACCGAAACCGTGCTGTTCGTTGCGATGACGCGCGACAACGCGGTGTGGCGGCTGCCGTTCATGAAGGACGGCAGCGTGTCCAAGGTCGGCCGCTTCTGCTCGCTGTTCGGCACCAGCGGCCCCGACGGCTTGACCATGGATGCCAAGGGCCGCCTGTTCGTCGGCCACCCCTCGCTCGGCCACGCCTTCGTGTTCGCGCCGAACGGGGAACTGATCGCGCGCATCAAATCGTGCGCGGGACCGAACTGCACCAATGTCGCGATCGGTGGCGAAAACAAGGATCGGCTCTATATCACGGAGTCCGCGACCGGCAGCGTGCTGGTGGCGGATATCGGGGGATTGTAGCGCGGACTCTTCGCCTCTCCCCGCTTGCGGGGAGAGGCCGACGCGCAAAGCGCGGCGGGTGAGGGGGGCCTCCGCGAGTCTCTTTGTTATCGAGTTTGCGGAAGCAGCCCCTCACCCCGACCTTCTCAGCGCGAGCGAAGCTCGTCGCGGCCCCGTAAGAACGGGGAGAGGGAAAAATAACAGCGGAGATCGGAGCGACCATGAACAAGAAACCCTTCGGCAAGATCGGCGCCAGCGTCTCCGTCATCGGGCAGGGCACCTGGTATCTCGACCACGGCGACCGCAAGCGCGCGATCGCGGCGCTGCAGCGCGGGCTCGATCTTGGCATGACCCACATCGACACCGCCGAGATGTACGGCGATGCCGAGCTCGTCATTGCGGATGCGATCGCAGGCCGGCGCGATGAAGTGTTCCTCGTTTCGAAAGTGCTGCCCAGCAACGCCTCGCGCCGCGGCACCATCACCGCCTGCGAGCGCTCGCTGAAGCGGCTGAAGACCGACCGGCTCGACTGTTATCTGTTGCACTGGCGCGGCTCCTATCCGCTGGAGGACACCGTCGCTGCGTTCGAGGAGCTGGTGCAATCAGGCAAGATCAAGTCCTGGGGCGTCTCCAATTTCGATGCCGACGATCTCGATGAGATTCTCGACGTCTCCGGCGAGGGGCGGATCGCCTGCAACCAGGTGCTCTACCACCTGAAAGAACGCGCGATCGAGCATGCGGTGATCCCGTGGTGTGAACGGCATAATGTTGCCGTCGTTGCCTACTCCCCTTTCGGCCACGACGATTTCCCCGCAGGCAGCAGCAAGGGCGGCGCCGTGCTGGCGCGCATCGCGGAGGCGCGACGTGCGACGCCGCGTCAAGTTGCGCTGAGCTTTCTCACCCGTGCGACTACGGTGTTCGCCATTCCGAAGGCCTCGTCTGCGGAACATGCCGGCGAGAATGCGGCGGCAGGCGACCTCGTGCTGACGAAGGACGAGATTGCGGCGCTCGACGCGGTGTTTCCGCGCGGGCCGAAGCCGCGCGGCCTGCCCATGCTGTAGTGCACAACGGGCAAGATTAACGGAGCATTGACGCGCGCGGCGGCTCGCGCATATCGGCATCCTGTTTTCGGAAGTTGTGAATGCGGAGCAGATGTCGTTTTTTACGGCTGTTCTCGATTCGCATTTTGCCCGGGTTCCAGCTGTGACACCGCCGCCCGCCGCAGCCGCAAGGCTCGACAGTATTCCCATGCCCGTTCCGGAGAAGAAGCAGCAGGCTCGCCGCGCGCCTGCGCGCGTCGATCATCCCTTCAAGGGCATTGCGCTGGTGTTGCTCTCGACGATCTTCCTCGGCTGCTCCGACGTCACCGCGAAATATCTGTCGACCAGCCTGCCTTCGATCGAGATCACCTGGATCCGCTTCGTCACGTTCGCGCTGCTATTCACGCCCGTGATGCTGCCGGGCTCGCCACTGCATGCGATGCGCACCGAGCGGCTCGGTCTGCAATTGATGCGCGGCGCCGCACTCCTCGGCTCGTCGCTGTTCTTCATCACCGGCCTTGCATTTCTGCCCATCGCCGAAGCCTCCGCCACCGGCTTCGTCTCGCCGCTATTCGTCACCGCACTGTCGATCATCTTCCTGAGCGAGAAGGTCGGCATGCGGCGCTGGATCGCGACCGCGATCGGCTTGACGGGCGTTCTGATCATCCTGAGGCCCGGCACGAGCGCGTTCCATGCCGCCGCATTCTTCCCGATCATCTCGGCGTTCTGCTGGGCCGCCGCGCTGATCCTGACGCGGATGATGAGCGGTCGCGAAGCGGTGCTCACCACCATGGCCTATTCCGCGCTGACCGGCGTTGCGATCCTCAGCGTCATGGTGCCGTTCGTCTGGGTCACGCCGAGCTGGACCGCGATCGGGCTGGGCATCGTGATCGGCGTCGCCTCGACCGTGGGCCAGTGGATCATCGTGCTGGCCTATCGCTACGGCGATGCCTCGGTGCTGGCGCCGTTCTCCTATACGCAGTTGCTCTGGGTCAGCATTCTGGGCTTCTTCATCTTCGGCGAGGTCCCGGATATCTGGACGGTCGTCGGCGCCGCCTTCATCGTCGCCAGCGGTCTTTATATCGCCCATCGCGAGCGGGTGCGCCGCGCCCAGCTGCTGGTGCTGGAAGAGCGGTCCCCGAACCCCTGACGCAAGTTTGCACGTCCTGCTTCGTGCTATCACTCGCTCCAAAGGGGAGGAGCCGGATGCGCGCCGCGATTTTCAGGAACGGTGAGATTGTCGTTGGCCGGATGGCCGAGCCGACGCCGGGCCCAGGTCAGGTTCTGGTCAAGACGCTCGCCTGCGGCATCTGCGGCTCCGATCTGCACGCGCGCCAGCACGCCCATCGCATGGTGGAGATGGCGCGGAAGACCGGGCGCAAGCCGATGGACCTCAGCCGCGACGTCGTGTTCGGCCACGAGTTCTGCTGCGAGATCGTCGATTACGGCCCCGGCACATCGCGCAAGCTGAAGCCGGGAACCCAGGTCTGCTCGCTTCCCGCGCTGGTGACGCCGCAGGGCATCGAAGGGATCGGCTATTCCAACGACAATGTCGGTGGCTATGCCGAGGCGATGCTGCTGAGCGAAGCGCTGCTGCTCGAAGTGCCCAACGGCCTCGCGCCGGAGCATGCCGCGCTGACCGAGCCGCTCGCCGTCGGCGTTCATGCCGTCGCCAAAGCCAATATCCGTGGCGGCGAGGTGCCGCTCGTGATCGGCTGCGGCCCGGTCGGACTCGCGGTGATCGCCGCGCTGAAGCTCAAACGGCTGCATCCGATCGTCGCGGCCGACTATTCGCCGGCGCGGCGTGCGCTCGCCGCAAAACTCGGTGCCGACATCGTCGTCGATCCCCGCACGTCGCAGCCTTACGCGACCTGGGCCGAGCACGCGCAGATGTCGGAGGCCGAGAAGGCGGCGCGGCCGCCGTTCCAGGCCATGCTGCCCGCGCTAAAGCCCGCGATCATCTTCGAATGCGTCGGCGTGCCCGGCCTGTTGCAACAGGTGTTCGAGGGTGCCCCGCGCGATGCGCGCATCGTCGTGGTCGGCGTCTGCATGGAGAGCGACAGAAGCGAGCCCATGCTCGGCATCATGAAGGAGCTCAACGTCCAATACGTGCTCGGCTACACCCCGGAGGAGTTTGCTGCGTCGCTGCGCCTGATCGCCGAAGGGCAGGTGGACGCGGCCGCGATGGTCACCGCCGAAGTCGGCCTCGACGGCGTCGCCAAGGCCTTTGCCGATCTCGCCAACCCCGAAGCCCACACCAAGATCATCGTGCAGCCGTGGCGGTAGGAGTGTCAGTATTTCGCCGGCACGTACATCTCTGGCGGGACCGGGCCTCGCTGATAGTCGGGATGTCGCACGCGCGGCGGCAGCGTTACCGGAGCCCGCACGACCTCCTGGTACGGGATCTGAGTCAATAGGTGTGCGATGCAGTTGAGCCGGGCGCGCTTCTTGTCCACGGCATCGACGATCCACCACGGGCTATCCGGCAGATGCGTGTGCTCCAGCATCGTCTCCTTGGCCTTGGTGTACGCCTCCCAGCGACTGCGGGACTCGACGTCCATCGGGCTCAGCTTCCACTGCTTCAGGGGATCCTTGATGCGCATGGTGAAGCGGAATTGCTGCTCGTCGTCGGTAATCGAAAACCAGTACTTGACCAGGATGATGCCGGATCGGATCAGCATGCGCTCGAATTCCGGCACGGTCTTGAAGAACTCCTGGTACTCCGCCTCCGAGCAGAAGCCCATCACGCGCTCGACGCCGGCGCGGTTGTACCAGCTTCGGTCGAATAGCACGATCTCGCCGCCGGCCGGCAGGTGCGCGACGTAGCGCTGGAAATACCATTGCGTACGCTCGCGCTCGTTCGGCGCGGGGAGCGCCGCGACGCGGCAGATACGCGGATTGAGCCGTTGCGTGATGCGCTTGATCACGCCGCCCTTGCCGGCGGCGTCGCGGCCCTCGAACAGCACCACGACCTTCTTCCTCTCGCTCTGCACCCAGTCCTGGAGCTTGATCAACTCGCCCTGGAGGCGAAGCAGTTCCCGGAAATAGAGCCTGCGATCGACCATCGGCCTCAGGGTTCCGGTCTCGTCGAGGAGCTCGTCGAGACGGGTATCATCCATCTCCATCTCGAGTTCCTCGTCGAGATCGTCGGCCATTTCCTGGATGATGCGCTCGCGCTTGGAGATCTCGGATTTGCGATCGGCTGCGGTCATGGGCTCTTCTCTCGGCTCGGATACCAGCACAACGACCATCGGCGGGGTTTGTTGCGCCCATGTGACAACATGCAATCCGGCGGACGCTTGGTTACACCGGCAGCGCGATCGAATATTTCACTTGGCTCAGCGCAAAGCTCGATTCGATCGAGGCAATGCCGTCGAGCCGGGTCAGCTTGGTCTTCAGGAACGTCTCGTAGGAGGCGAGGTCGGCGGCGACGACGCGGAGCAGATAATCGCGGTTCCCGGTCATCAGATAGCATTCCAGCACCTCGTCCCATTTCGAGATGGCGCGGGCAAAGCGGTTGAGATCCTCCTCCTTCTGCCGTGCCAGCTTGATCGAGATGAACACGCTGACATGCAGTCCCAGCGCCTTCTGGTCGACGGTCGCGACATAGCGCGAGATGACGCCGCGCTCCTCCAGGAGCTTGACCCGGCGATGGCAGGGAGAGACCGAGAGCCCGACCTTGTCGGCGAGCTCCTGCATGGTCAGGCGGCTGTCGTTCTGAAGGTGGCTGAGGATCTTGCGGTCGATGGCGTCGAGCTCGGGCATTGGGATGAAACCTGCATTTTGTCCGCTACGTTGGTAAAGTATCCCAATATCGGCGGGGATGGCGCGAAAAATTGAGAAGTTTGACGCACCGCGCAGGCGTATGATCGGTGCATATTTCCCGGAGCATCGCCATGCCCGTTGACCCCGCCCGTCTTGACATCCTGACCGCCCTCAGCCGCAAGGCGCTGTGGCTGTCGTCCTGGACCATCCACCACGCCAATCACATCCGCTCCAATGCGGATGGCCTCAAGGTCGGCGGCCACCAGGCCTCGTCCGCCTCGCTCGCCACCATCATGTCGGCGCTGTACTTCCACGTGCTGAGGCCGGAAGATCGCGTCGCGGTGAAGCCGCATGCGAGCCCGGTGTTCCACGCCATCCAGTATTTGTTTGGCCGGCAGAGCCGCGAGAAGCTGGAGAACTTTCGCGGCTTCAAGGGCGCGCAGTCCTATCCCTCGCGCACCAAGGACGTCGACGACGTCGACTTCTCCACCGGCTCGGTCGGCCTCGGCGTCGCGCAGACGCTGTTCTCTTCGCTGGTGCAGGATTACGTCAAGGCGCATGGCTGGATGAAGGATCGCCGCGAGGGGCGGATGATCGCGCTCGTCGGCGACGCCGAGATGGACGAAGGCAACATCTTCGAGGCGCTCGCGGAGGGCTGGAAGCACGGCCTGCGCAACACCTGGTGGGTGGTCGACTATAACAGGCAGTCGCTCGATGCCGTTGTGCGCGAAGGTCTTTGGGAAAAGTTCGAGACCATGTTCCGCAATTTCGGCTGGGACGTCGTCATCGTGAAATACGGCCGCCTGATGCGCGAGGCCTTCGCCGAGCCCGGCGGCGAGGCGCTGAAGACGTGGATCGACAATTGCCCGAATGCGCTCTACGCGGCGCTGTGCTTCCAGGGCGGCGCGGCCTTCCGAAAACACCTCCATGACGAGATCGGCGACCAGGGCCCGATTACAAAGCTGATCGACAAGCGCAGCGACGAGGAGCTGCTGGCGCTGATGTCGAACCTTGGCGGCCTCGACATGGCGAGCGTGCTGGAGGCGTTCGATTCCATCGACCACGACCGCCCCGTCTGCTTCATCGCCTACACGATCAAGGGCGTCGGCTTGCCTTTCCAGGGCCACAAGGACAATCACGCCGGCCTGATGACGGTCGCGCAGATGGAGAAATATCGCGACAGCCAGAACATCCGGCCGGGCCACGAATGGGACAAGTTCGAAGGGCTGCCGCAGGATGCGGCCGAGCTCGAGGCCTTCCTCGCGCGGGTGCCGTTCAATCAGGATGGCCGCCGGCTCACGGCGCCCGTCGTCGAGGTGCCGCAACAGCTCGCCTTCAAGCCGTCGCCGCAGATGTCGACCCAGCAGGGCTTTGGCCTCGTGCTGAACGAGATCGCGCGCAGCGACAGCGAGCTCGCCAGGCGCATCGTCACGACCTCGCCGGACGTCACCGTCTCCACCAATCTCGGCCCCTGGGTCAACCGCCGCGGCCTGTTCGCGCGGGCCGAGAAGGCGGACTTGTTCCGCAGCGAGAAAATTCCCTCGACCTACAATTGGGACGCTTCGCCAAAGGGCCAGCATCTGGAGCTCGGCATCGCCGAGATGAACCTGTTCATCATGCTCTCGGCGCTCGGCCTGTCGCACCAGATCAACGGCGAGCGGCTCTTGCCGGTCGGCACGCTCTACGATCCTTTCATCGAGCGCGGCCTCGATGCGCTGAACTACGCCTGCTACCAGGACGCGCGCTTCATGGTGGCGGCGACGCCGTCCGGCATCACGCTCGCGCCCGAAGGCGGCGCGCATCAGTCGATCGCAACGCCCTTGATCGGCATGGCGCAGGACGGCCTGGCCTCGTTCGAGCCGGCCTTCGTCGACGAGCTCGCCGTGATCATGGCTTTCGGCTTCGAGCACATGCAGCGCGAACCGGGCGAGGGCGGTTCGGTCTATTTGCGCCTCTCCACACGCGCCATCGAGCAGGCGCAGCGGATCATGACACCGGAGCTGCGACAGGGCATCACCGACGGCGCCTATTGGCTGCGCAAGCCGGGCCCGAATGCCGAGGTCGTGATCGCCTATACCGGCGCGGTCGCGCCCGAAGCGATCGAGGCGACCGGCTTCATCGGCGAGAGCCGCCGTGACGTCGGCCTGCTCGCGATCACTTCGGCCGACCGTCTGCATTCGGGGTGGACCGCCGCGCGGAAATTGCGGCGCGACCGCCGCGGCGTGCAGCATCTCAGCCACATCGAAAAGCTGCTCGCGCCGCTGCCGCGCGACTGCGGCATCGTGACCGTGATTGACGGCCATCCGTCTGCGCTCGGCTGGCTCGGCAGCGTCCGTGGCCATCGCGCCGAGGCGCTCGGTGTCGAGCAGTTCGGCCAGACCGGCAGCATCGCGGACCTTTATCGGCACTATGGCATCGACGCCAACGCCATCATCGATGCGGCCGAAAGCCTCACCACCGGCGCGCCGGTGCTGCATCGGAAGATGGCGGTGTAGCGGAGGTAACTGCCTCGTCATTCCGGGGCGACGCGAAGCATCGAACCCAGAATCTGGAGATTCCGGGTTCGCGCTAATGCGCGCCCCGGAATGACGCCGTCGTCCACCTTGCCTCGTTCCCGCCATCGGCTCATATAACCTCCGCTCGCCGCAACGCTGGCCCCGCATATGGCGGGTTCAATTGCCGGCGCTTTCGTGCAAGGATGCCTGCCGAAACGCCCCCTCCAAGCCCCCAAGAAGAGGTTAACGATGGTCAATCGCATGCAATTCTACATCGACGGCGCCTGGGTCGACCCCGCCGTCAAGAAGTCCACCGCCGTGATCAATCCGGCGACGGAAGAGGCGATGTACGAGGTTGCGCTCGGCTCCAAGGCCGACGTCGACAAGGCGGTTGCCGCCGCCAAGCGCGCTTTCGCGACCTTCTCCCAGACCAGCCGCGAGGAGCGCGTCGCGCTGCTCAGCAAGGTCATCGAGGTCTATAAGGGCCGCCTCAAGGAGATCGGCGCCGCCGTCTCCGACGAGATGGGCGCACCGCTGCCGATGGCGGAGAAGCTGCAGGCCGGCGCCGGCCTCGGCCATCTCATGACCACGCTCGACGTGCTCAAGAACTATCATTTCGAGGAGCCGGTCGGCACCGCCATGGTGCTGCGCGAGCCGATCGGCGTGGTCGGCATGATCACGCCCTGGAACTGGCCGCTGAACCAGATCGCCTGCAAAGTCGCGCCCGCGCTCGCCGCCGGCTGCACCATGATCCTGAAGCCCAGCGAGTTCACGCCGACCTCGGCGCTGATCTTCGCGGAAATCCTCCATGAAGCCGGCGTGCCCAAGGGCGTGTTCAACCTCGTCAACGGCCTCGGCCCCGAGGTCGGCGCCGCCATGAGCGAGCACCCCGACATCGACATGATCTCCTTCACCGGCTCGACCCGCGCCGGCATCGACGTCGCGAAGCGCGCCGCGCCCACGGTGAAGCGCGTCAGCCAGGAACTCGGCGGCAAGTCGCCGAACGTCATCCTCGAAGGCGCCGACCTCACGAAGGCGGTGACCGGCGGCGTGATGCACATGTTCAACAATTCCGGCCAGTCCTGCAACGCGCCCTCGCGCATGATCGTGCCGCTGTCGAAGATGAAGGAAGTCGCCGCGATCGCGAAGGCCGTCGCCGACAAGACCAAGGCGGGCGATCCCCGCGCCGAAGGCACCACCATCGGCCCGGTCGTCAATCGCGGCCAGTGGGACAAGATCCAGGGCCTGATCAAGAAGGGCATCGACGAGGGCGCAACGCTCGTCGCCGGCGGTCCTGGCCTGCCCGAAGGCGTCAACAAGGGCTTCTATGTCCGTCCGACCATCTTCGCCGACGTCACGCCTGACATGACGATCGCGCGCGAAGAGATCTTCGGGCCGGTGCTGACCATCATCGGCGCCAAGGACGAGGCCGACGCGGTCAAGATCGCCAACGATACGCCGTATGGCCTCGCCGGCTACGTCACGGGTGCGACGGTCGAGGACGCCAAGCGCGTCGGCCGCCAGATCCGCGCCGGCAACGTCAACCTGCAGGGCGTGCCCAACGACCGCACCGCGCCGTTCGGCGGCTACAAGCAGTCCGGTAACGGCCGCGAGTGGGGCAAGTTCGGCCTCGAGGACTTCCTCGAAGTGAAGGCGGTCGCCGGCTTCAACGCGGCGTAAGTTCTTCCGTCTGAACAAACGAAGCGCCGGAGCGGGCAACCCCTCCGGCGTTTTTTAGCGCTGTCCTGTCATTCCGGGGCGTCGCGAAGCGACGAGCCCGGAATCCATTCCTCCACAAACTCCGTCGCACAATGGATTCCGGGTTCGCGCCGAACAGGCGCGCCCCGGAATGCGCCAGAGAGTTTCGCATTCCGAGGAAAGATCTCGTAGGGTGGGCAAAGGCGCGCTCTTTGCGCGACGTGCCCACCATCGCGCGACGAACGAGAGATGGTGAGCACGCTTCGCTTTGCCCACCCTACGAGACCGTGCTCGCGGCGCGTCTATCCCCCCACAGCACCTTGCGTGTTCACGTAAAGCGCGTAGATCGACTGGCTCGCGGCCATGAACAGGCGGTTGCGCTTGACGCCGCCGAAGCAGACGTTGGCGCAGCGCTCGGGCAGGGCGATGCGGCCGATCAGGACGCCGTCGGGCGCAAACACCACGACGCCGTCGAGCTCGGGATCGCCCATGCCCCAGCCGCACCAGAGATTGCCGTCGATGTCGCAGCGCATGCCGTCGGGCGTGCCCGGCCCGGCATCGATATGGATACGCTTGTTCGAGATCGTGGTGCCCTCGGGCGAGACGTCATAGGCGAGGATCTTTCGGTTCGGAACGCCCCGCGATTCCACGACATAGAGGATCTTCTCGTCCGGCGAGAAGCACAGCCCGTTCGGCCCGAGCACACCCTCGGCGACGATCGTCGCCTTGCCGGTCGCGGGATCGAGTCGATAGACGTTCGGATCGATCTCGGGCTCGGCCTTGTAGCCCTCGTAATTGCCGAGCAGGCCGAAGGTCGGGTCGGTGAACCAGATCGAGCCGTCCGATTTAACGACGACATCGTTCGGCGAGTTCAACCGCTTGCCGTTGAATTGATCGATCAGCACGGTGATGCTGCCGTCATACTCGGTGCGCACCACGCGCCGGCCGCCGTGCTCGCAGGTGATCAGCCGGCCCTGCCGGTCTCGCGTGTTGCCGTTGGCAAAATTCGAGGGCTTGCGGAACACGCTGACCGCACCGGTCTCTTCCTCCCACTTGAGGATGCGCTGGTTCGGGATGTCGCTGCACAGCAGATAACGTCCGTCGCCGAACCACACCGGCCCCTCGGCCCAGCGCAGGCCGGTCGCCAGCCGCTCCACCGCCGACAGTTTCAGCCAGTATTTTTCGAAGCGGGGATCGAGCGCTTTGATCGCGGGATCGGGATAATAGGTCGCCGGCCGCCAACCAGGCCGTTCCTCCGTGTGGGACGATGCCTCATTCATGCCGGTTCTCTCGTTTCGTTCCCTCTGGACAATCCTGCTATCATTAGAGACACGTGATCGCAAATTCGGTCACCAACGGCGAGGGACGACATGCCGCGTATTTTGATGACGGGAGCTTCGGGCGGAATCGGCACGAGCCTGCGGAAGCTGTTGCCGCCGATCTACCCGGATCTCCTACTGTCCGATATCAAGCCACCGGCTGATCTCGGCCCCGATGAAAAATTTAAGGCCGCGGACCTTGCCGATCTCGCGCAATGCGAGGCGATCTGTGAGGGCGTCGACGGCATCCTGCATTTCGGCGGCTATTCGGTCGAAGGCACCTGGGATCAGATCCTCCAGGCCAACATCATCGGCGGCTACAATCTGTTCGAGGCCGCCTACCGCAAGGGCGTCAAGCGCGTGGTGTTCGCCTCGTCGAACCACGCCGTCGGCTTCTATCCGCGCCATCACAAGATCGGCACCGACGTCACCCCGCGCCCCGACGGCCGCTATGGCGTCAGCAAGGTGTTCGGCGAGGCCGTCGGCGCGCTCTACGCCGACAAGCACGGGATGAAGGTGACTTGCCTTCGCATCGGCAATTTCGGCGACATGCCGCTCGACAAGCGCCGGCTCTCGATCTGGCTCAAGCCGGACGATCTCGTGCAGCTCTGCCGCATCGGGCTCGAGCATCCCGACATCCATTTCGAGATCTTCTACGGCGCCTCCTTCAACGAGCGCGCCTGGTGGGACAACCACCGCGCCTACGAATTCGGCTATCGCCCCACCGGCCGCGCCGAAGAGTTCCGCGACCACGCCATGGCCGAGCAGGCCAAGCTGAAGCCGGATCCGGTCGGCGATTATTTCCAGGGCGGCACGTTCTGCAGCATGGAGTTCGACGCTGATCCGGATCGTGTGATCGACTGGAATAAGCGGTAGAGATCGTTCACCGGCCGAGCGTCAACAGCGGCTTGCCGGTCTCGACAATGTAGGTCGCAAGCTCCGCGGCGTTGCCGCTGCCGACATTCTTCACGGCGTGATGCACTCCGTGAGGAATGAGCAGCACGTCCCCGGCTTTCAGGATGACGGGCGGCCTGCCGTCGAGCCGATATTCCAGCTCGCCTTCGATCAGATAGACGAGCTCTTCGCCCGGGTGACTGTGCCTGACGGCAACGACGCCCGGAGGAAAGTCGACGCGAACCTGGATGACCTCGCGCCCGGGCGCACTCAGCGCTTCCTTCATGAGATGTGTGCGCTTGATGTCGCCCAGTCGTGGCTCTTCGGATCGTGCCGAGAGTGAAGCCAGGCTGATTGCGGCGATCAGCGCCGCCGCAACCACGGTTCCACGTTTCGTCATGTGAATGTCCTTTCGGATTGTGCAGGATGTTGTCGGTGAGCGCATCAGCCGGCGGCAGCCGCCGGCATTGCGCGAAAGCTGATGGCCATGCGGTTGTAGGCGTTCATCAGGCTGATCGCGATCGTGAGGTCCACGAGCTCACGTTCTTCGAACACAGCGCGTGCGGCCTGGTATGCCTCGTCGGGCACGCCGGTCTCGGCAACCCGTGTCACCGTCTCCGCCCAGGCAAGGGCGGCTCGTTCGCGTTCGTCGAACAGATTGCCGGCCTCGCGCCATGCCTGCAGCAGCGCGATCTTCTCGACCTTTTCTCCCTTGTTGAGCAGGTCGCGGGTGTGCATGTCCAGGCAGTAGGCGCAATTGTTGATCTGAGAGATCCGCAGATAAACCAGCTCGATCAGCGTGGCGGAAAGCCGGCTCTGCAGGACGTAGCCGTAGACGCCGCCGAGCGCCTTGATCCCTGCCGGGGCGATCTGGTTATAGTCGAGACGCTTACTCATGTTTCTCTCCTTGACGATGATTCTGCTGGACGGCGGTGGTCAGATCCTTCTCGCTGCTGTCACGACGAACATTGTGAGCAGCGTGAGCCCCGCCGAGGTTGAATCGTATTTTCAGGGCGGGACTCTTTTTCGATTTCGGTTATTGCGCTGTGGTGTGAGCTCTCACCTGCGGATGACAGCCTTCAGCGAGTCCGTGAACACCCAGAAGGAAGCGGCGAGCAGGCCGACGTCCTTCAGCAGGAACTGACCCGGAGCGACCGTGATCGCGGGGACCCCGAGCTCCGGCACGACGACGCCGGGCGTCGAGATCATGAAGCTCAGCGTGGTGACGAACAGCCCGGCCGACAACAGGCCGCCGGCCGCGGAGTAGATCGGGCTGGACAGGCGGAGCGCGATCAGGAGCCCGATGCTGAGTTCGACGAAGCCGAGAAAGGTCGAGAAGCCGCGCACCGAGAACAGCGTGTAGAACCATCGCAGCAGCGGACTGTTCTCGACCAGGGGCACCAGTCCCTGTGCTTCGTAGTCGGTGAATTTCATCCCGCCGAACCAGGCGTAGATGATTGCGAGCGAGGCGTAGAGACCGATCCGGCTGATCGGTTCGGCGTAAGCGAGCAGGCGTTCAGAACGTTCGCGCCAACTGATCGTGCGGCGCAGGGCGATGGATAAGGTGGACGATTGGCTGATGATGCGTGACATGGTGATCTCCGTTTGATGCCGGTTGTTCGCTCACGCATTCACGTGCGTGTGCAGGTTGTAGCGAGGGGCGGGAATAGTGCTCGAGAGCTTGTTCGTCATGGCAAGCCGCGCGCTCTCGTGGCGATCCCACTCCGACTTGTCGGCCAGCGCCGGGATCGTCACGACTTCGCCGAGGTCGAGACCGGCGAGGGCGGCGTCGACCAGGTCGTCGGCCGACATGACGATCTCTGCCGGAAGCTGGTGAACCGGCGTGCCCGCGATGTCCCAAAACTCCGTCGCAGTGGCGCCCGGCAGCACGGCCTGAATGCGGATGCCCTTCCCGGCGAGCTCGTGAACGAGTGACTGGGTGAATGCGAGCACGAAAGCTTTCGAGCCGCCGTAGACGCCGTTGAGCAGCTCCGGCGCGATCGCGACGATGGAAGCGATGTTGATGATCGTGCCGTGGCCGCGGGCGATGAATCCGGGCACCGCTGCGTAGGTCAGGCGCGTCAGTGCACCGACGTTGAGACGGATCATGTCTTCCATCTTGTCGATGTCGGAATCGATCAGCGGGGCCGAGGCGCCGACGCCGGCGTTGTTGACCAGCACCGAAATGTCGCCGTTGGTTCTGATGAGTTGCTCGACGCGGCGGAGGTCGGCAGGGGATGTGAGATCGGCTTCCACCGTTTCCACCTTGCGGCCAGTTTCGTTGCCGAGCCTGCGCGCGAGCGATGCGAGCCGCTGCCTGTTGCGCGCAACGAGGATGAGGTCGTGGCCGCGCTTCGCCAGGCGATCGGCGTAGATCGCGCCGATTCCGGTCGAAGCTCCGGTGATGAGGGCAGTGCCTGTTCTGGTCTGGGTCATTTTCGTCTCTCCTTCGGATTGGGTGCGGAGAGGAATAGGCACTTCCGGAAATGGTGGGTATCTGGCAAAATCGGGATCTTTCCTTCCAGAATATGGAAGTGTCCCATGGATCGTCTCGAAAGCATGTCGGTGGTCCTGGCGGTGGCGGAGGCGGGCAGCCTGTCTGCCGCCGCGCGCCGTCAAAAAATGCCGTTGGCAACGGTGAGCCGGAAGGTTTCGGAGCTCGAGGAGCACCTCCAGACCAAGCTGTTTCATCGCTCGAGCCGCGCGCTCGTCCCAACGGACGCCGGTCGCTCCTACATCGCCGCGGCCAAGCGAATTCTCGCCGACCTCACCGAAGCCGAGCGCGTTGCCTCCGGCGAATACACCACGCCGCGTGGCGATCTCAGCATCACGACGCTGGTCGCGCTCGGTCGGCTATGCTTGCAGCCGATCCTTGCCGAGTTTCTTGCGGCATTTCCGGAGGTGGATGTTCAGCTCATCTTGCAGGACCGGACGCTTAACCTTCTGGACGAGAACATTGACGTCGCGCTTCGCGTCGGCGATCTCGCCGACAGCGGCCTGATCGCCGTGCGCGTGGGGGAAATTCACCGCGTCGCCTGCGCCAGCCCGTCCTATCTGAAGCTGCGGGGAACGCCGAAGGCTCCCGATGATGTCTCCGCCCACGACTGCATCAGCTATCCTCCGCTTCAATCGCCGGGCACGTGGAGATTCAAACGAGGGCAGACCGAGTATGCAGTGCCGGTGCGGTCGCGCTTCATTGCAAGCAATCTGGAATCGGCCATCGATGCCGCGCGCGCAGGCATCGGGATCACCGTCGTGTTCTCCTATCTGGCGTCGGATGCGCTGAGGTCTGGAGAGCTCGTTGCGGTCCTGCAGGACTTTCAACCGCCGCCGCAGCCGGTCAGCTTCGTCTACTCGCCCAACCGCTTCATGCCGGCGAAGCTGCGAGCGTTTCTCGACTTCGCAGGGCCGCGCCTGAGGGCGCGCTTGGCCGACAGTCCCGGCAACGTTGCGCCGCGGAGGCCGCGGGCGTAACTGCGGGCCCGCACATCAGAAATGCAGGTTGAGCCGCAACAGCGCCTGGTGCCGCTCGAGCTGATCGAGGTTGAGGCTGCGAACGTCGCCGATCGCCTGGCCGGCAACCTGCATCTGCCAGGTGCCGGAGATGCCGACCTCCTTCGAGATGTTGTAGGAGAAGGTTGGGCCAGCAAAGACTGCGTCTCCCAAAAAGCGGTCGAGGCCGCCGCCGTCATAGGCCCGCGCGTAGCGTACGCCGAGGCCGAGCACGAGGTCGGGATGCACTGCGTACGAGATCGCGGCCTGGAGCTGCATCTCGGAATCGTGTCGCCAAAGATTGGTTAGGGTCTCGCGGGTTCCGCCGGTCCCGTACCAGACGTTGAAGGCGGCGAACAGCCTGTCCTTGACCAGCTCGCGATCGAACAGGGCGGCAAATTCTGCGCCATATTGCGCGATGTGCATGCCGCTGCCGTCGTCGATCCGGCTCCAGCCGGGCTGCGCATGGAGAGTCAGCCCAAAGGGCGCGACGGCACGATCGAGCAGCTTGTAGCGCAGTTCGAGCGCCACCCCGCCGAAAGCGAGGTCGCGATGATCGGCAAGTCCCGGAACGCCATTGATGTGATGTCCGGTCAGTGCAAATCCTGGCGCGATCCGGAAGTTGTCCGAGACCGTGTATTTGACCTGATTGAGATTGGCCCAGGCTGCGTAAGTGCCGGAGCGCTTGCCGAATGCGCCGACATTCTCGAACTCGATCTCCATTTCGCCGGGCTTGCCGATGTCGGAGCCCATGCTGAAACCGAAGATGTGCTCGGTGTCGATTTCCGAATGAGCCGACGGCAAACCTCCCGTCAGCTTGCTGACGCCGGGGGCCGGTTCTGAGCCGGGCCAGGCATAGGCGAGGCCGCGTGGACCGTCGTCGGCAGAGGCGGAGACGCAACTCGCCAGATGACCGGCGACGACAATTGCGGCCGTTATTGCGCCCCGCAAGCTCAACTTTCTCAGCACGACATCCACCAACCCGCGCGAACCAAGGACACTGATCGACGCAAGGAGCTTGGTTCACGCGAAGCCCCTGCGATTGCAAGTCATTCGCAAGAACAATTCCACAGAATGGCCGGCCGTGCAACTACTTGCTAATCATTCTTAGTTGCGTTCAATGGAATTCACTTCGGCTGGGCGGCGGGTCGGGTCCGATCCACGCTGGAGAGGCTGGAAACGGGAGATTCCCTGCGCGTTCGGCGCCGTCCCGTGCGGCAATGCCGCGCGGTGCTCAGGAGTGCCAGAAACCAAGCGTCAGGCCTGCAAGTCGAGTTATTGACAATCAGGGCGCTGGCCTTACCACCACGACAAAAGCTGAAGGGAGCGCCCTGATGACGAGTGGCTTGCGCAAGGGTCTGACGAGCTATGGCGATGCCGGCTTCTCGCTGTTCCTGCGCAAGGCGTTCATCAAAGCCATGGGCTATTCCGACGACGCGCTGGAGCGCCCGATCGTCGGCATCACCAACACCTATAGCGACTACAATCCCTGCCACGGCAACGTCCCGCAGATCATCGAAGCCGCCAAGCGCGGTGTGATGCTGTCGGGCGCGATGCCGTTCGTGTTCCCGACCATCTCGATCGCGGAGAGCTTCGCGCATCCGACCTCGATGTACCTGCGCAATCTGATGGCGATGGACACCGAGGAGATGATCCGCGCCCAGCCGATGGATGCGGTGATCGTGATCGGCGGCTGCGACAAGACGCTGCCGGCGCAGGTGATGGCCGCGATCAGCGCCGACCTGCCGACCGTGGTCATCCCCGTCGGGCCGATGGTGGTCGGTCATCACAAGGGCGAGGTGCTGGGGGCCTGCACCGATTGCCGCCGCCTCTGGGCGAAATATCGCGCCGGCGACATGGACGATGCCGAGATCGAGGCGGTGAACGGCCGGCTGGCGCCATCGGTCGGCACCTGCATGGTGATGGGCACGGCCTCGACCATGGCCTGCATGATCGAGGCGATGGGCCTGTCGCTGCCGATGAGCGCGACGATTCCCGCGCCGCATGCCGAGCGTTTCCGTCTCGCCGAGGCCAGCGGCAAGGTTGCCGCGGAGATGGCCAAGGCCAAGGGCCCGAAGCCGAGCGACGTGTTGACGCCGGCCTCGTTCAAGAACGCGCAAGTCGTGCTGCAGGCGATCGGCGGCTCGACCAACGGCCTGATCCATCTGACCGCGATGGCGCATCGCTCGCCGCACCGGCTCGATCTCGCAGCGTTCGACCAGATCGGTCGCGAGGTGCCGGTGCTGGTCGATCTCAAGCCGTCCGGCGAGCATTATATGGAGCACTTCCACCACGCTGGTGGCGTGCCGAAGCTGCTGGCGCAGCTCGGCGATCTCGTCGACCTCGATGCCAAGACCATCAGCGGCCAGACGTTGCGGGAGATCGCGGCGAATGCGGAGGACGTGCCGGGCCAGGATGCGATTCGTCCGCGTGATAATCCGATCAAGAAGGAGGGCGGCCTCGCCATCCTGCACGGCAATCTCGCCCCGCGCGGCGCGGTCATCAAGCAATCCGCCGCCAGCCCGAAGCTGCTGCAGCACACCGGGCGCGCCGTCGTGTTCGAATCCGTCGAGGACATGACCTTGCGGGTCGACGATCCCGATCTCCACGTCAACGCCGACGACGTGCTGGTGCTGCGCAACGCCGGCCCGAAGGGCGCGCCGGGCATGCCGGAAGCCGGTTATCTGCCGATCCCGAA
Source organism: Bradyrhizobium sp. JHI2711 (assembly GCF_056156565.1). Classification (NCBI taxonomy): domain Bacteria; kingdom Pseudomonadati; phylum Pseudomonadota; class Alphaproteobacteria; order Hyphomicrobiales; family Nitrobacteraceae; genus Bradyrhizobium; species Bradyrhizobium sp. JHI2711. Next base: position 2,158,139 of record NZ_JBPZPT010000001.1, on the reverse strand, counting down.
GAAGCTCGCGCGCGGCGGCATCAAGGACATGGTGCGCATCTCGGATGCGCGCATGAGCGGCACCGCGTTCGGCACCATCGTGCTGCACATCACCCCGGAATCCGCCGTCGGCGGGCCGCTGGCGCTGGTTGAGAACGGCGACATGATCCGCCTTGATGTGGCCAAGCGCAGCATCGAGCTCTTGGTTGACGCCGCCGAGCTGGAGCGGCGCCGCGCTGCGTTGAAGCCGGTGGCCGCGCCGGAAGAGGCGCGGCGCGGCTACGCCTGGCTGTTCAACGAGACCATCCTGCAGGCCGACGAGGGCTGCGATTTCGACTTCATGCAGAGAACGGGCCCCGCGAAGGGCTGAGCCACCGCCTCGCTACTTCCCCTTGCTCGTGAACTTCTTCACGGCGGTGCGGAACGCTTCCGTGTTCATTGCCATGATGATCTTGTGCTCCTCGGCATCGAGCTGCTGCTTCACCGGCGTGGTCGCCGCTTGATAGACCAGCTGCTTGGTGCCGGCGATTGAAGCCGGCGGGTTCTGCGCGAGACGCTCGGCAAGTTTTCGCGTCGCGGTCTTCAACTCGGCCGCGGGGACGGTCTTGGCAACCAAGCCCCATTCATAGGCCTGCTGCGCGGTAAAATTATCCTCGGCGAGAAAGATCTGCAGCGCCCGGCGGGAGCCGACCGTGCCGACGATGCCGACCGTCGAGCCGCCGTCCGGCGACACCCCGATCTTGGCATAGGCCGGCGTGAACTTGGCATCGTCAGCGGCGATGCAGAGATCGGTGACGAAGGCGAGGCCCATGCCGGCGCCGGCCGCCGAGCCGTGCACGCTCGACAGCGAGATCTTCGGCATGCGCCTGATGATCTCGATGAAGGCGTGATAGTGTTTCAAAAGCTCGCCGACCACTGGCGTCACCGTGCCGGCTTCGGCGGCGGCGCCGATCGTTTGCAGATCGCCGCCGGCGCAGAACGCGCGGCCTTCACCTTCGAGCACGACGACGCGGATGTCGTCGGCGCCTTCGAGATAGGCCGCGAGCTGCTCGAGCTTCTGCGCGATCGTAAGGTCGATCGCATTGAACGCGGCAGGGCGGTTCAGCGTGATGGTCGCGATCGGGCCGTCGACCTTGAGCAGGGCGGGATCGTTGGGCTTTGAGACGGGAGCGGTCATCTTAAATTCTCCGGCAGGAGGTCGAGGCTCGAACTAAATCGCAGAAGGGCAGGGGTGACAATCCCCGAACCGCCGCTCTTGCGCCGGGCGGAACGATAGGCTCAAATGGAGCCGCTTTCGCCAAGGGACGGACACGAGCGCCGGCTCCTCGCAAGGCCAGCAAGCAAATCAGCGAGAGAGGAGGCGGCATGGGTCACGCTCGTGTCTTCCGGAAATGGGCTGTCCGATGAGCGGCCCTGTGATCATTGTCGGTGCCGGCCATGGCGGCTACCAGGTCGCGGCATCGCTGCGCCAGGCCGGCTTTGCCGAGCGCATCTGCCTGATCAATGACGAGCCGCATCTGCCCTATCAGCGGCCGCCGCTGTCGAAGGCCTACATCAAGGGCTCCGCGGGGCCGGAGAGCCTGATGTTCCGGCCTGAGAAGTTTTACCATGACCAGAGCATCGAGCTGATCGCGGGCCGCGCCGCCTCGATCGACCGCGCCGCGCGCAAGGTGCATCTCGCCTCGGGCGAGACGCTGGACTATTGGCACCTCGTGCTGGCGACCGGCGCGCGCAATCGCCTGCTCGATCTGCCCAATGCCAATCTGCCTGAGGTGAAATATTTGCGTATCCTCAACGACAGCGAGGCGCTGCGCGCGATCATGCCGTCGAAGAAACGCGCCGTGATCATCGGCGCCGGCTTCATCGGCCTCGAATTCGCCGCGACCGCCCGCATCAAGGGCCTCGAGGTCGACGTGCTCGAGCTCGCCCCGCGCGTGATGGCGCGGGCGGTGACGGCGGAGGTCTCGGAGTATTTTCAGGACCGCCACCGCGAGGCCGGCATCCGCATCCATCTCGGCGTGCAGGCGACCTCGATCGAGGCCGAGGGCGGCAAGGTCACCGGCGTGTCCTTGAGCGACGGGCGGCATCTGCCGGCCGACCTCGTCGTGGTCGGCGTCGGCGTGCTGCCGAACATCGAACTCGCGGCCGAGGCAGGGCTGCCGGTCGCCGCCGGCATCATCGTCGATGAATATCTGTCGACAGCCGATCCCGACATTTCCGCCATCGGCGATTGCGCGCTGTTCGCAAGCCCGCGCTTCGGCGGATCGCTGCGGCTGGAATCGGTGCAGAACGCCACCGATCAGGCCCGCTGCCTCGCGGCAAAGCTGACCGGGGACAAGAAGCCGTATGACAGCCATCCCTGGTTCTGGAGCGACCAGGGCGAGGACAAGCTTCAGATCGCGGGGCTGACGACCGGCTACGACCGTGTCGTGCTGCGCGGCGATCCCGCCAGGAAGGCGTTCTCGGCGTTCTGCTATCACGGCGACAAGCTGCTCGGCATCGAATCGATCAACCGCGCCGGCGACCACATGTTCGGTCGTAGATTGCAGAGCATGGACCGCTCGATCACGCCGGAGCAGGCCGCCGACGAGAGCTTCGACCTCAAGAGCGCGCTGGCATGAAGTTCTTCTCCCCCGTTCTTACGGGGAGAGGGTCGGGGTGAGGGGCTCTATCCGCAGGATGAAATGATCGCGAGACCTGTACCCCCTCACCCGGATTGCATCTGCGATGCAATCCGACCTCTCCCCGCAAGCGGGGAGAGGTGAAGAAAGCCAGCGCCTATAAAACCGCCGCCACGTCCGCCGCCGTCGGCATCGACGGCCCGGCGCCCATCCGCTGCACGCTGATCGAGGCGGCGGCGTTGGCGAAGGCGAGGGCGGCGGGAAGGGGCGCACCATCAGCGAGTTGCGCGGCGAGCGCACCGACAAAACAGTCGCCGGCGCCCGTCGTGTCGACCGCCTTCACCACACGGCCCGCCACCGCAATCTCCTCGCGTGCGGCCAGCGCGAGCACGCCGCGCTTGCCGAGCGTGACACAGATGGTCTGGTCCGCGCGCGCCTGAAGTTGTCGCGCGACATCGATGATGCGGGCGGCCGCGTCGCTCTCTGAGAGCTCCACGCCGGCGAGGAAGCCGAGCTCGGTCTCGTTCAGCACGAGGATGTCGACCAGCGCCAGCAACTCGCCCGGCATCTTCTGCGCCGGCGCCGGGTTCAGCACGGTCACCGCCCCCGCCGCGCGGGCGCGGCGGAAGAACGTGGCGATGGTCGGCAGCGGAATCTCGAACTGGCTGACGGCGACGTCACCCTTCAGCAGCGGTACGACGCTGACATCATCAGCGCCGACCAGCCCGTTGGCTCCGGGAACGACGACGATGGTGTTGTCGGCCTCGGCCACCGTGATGATGGCCGTCCCGGTGTGCGCCTCGGCCGTTTCGACGACGTAGCCGAGGTCGATGCCCTGCTCGCCGAGAAAGGCCTTCAGTTCAGTGCCGAACGAATCCCTGCCCAGCCGGCCGATCAGCGTGGTCTGCGAGCCGAGCCGTGAGGCCGCGACCGCCTGGTTCGCGCCTTTGCCGCCCGGAAAATACAGCACCTGGCGGCCGGCGACGGTCTCGCCGATGCGGGGATGGCGATCGGCCGTCGCCACCACATCCATGTTGATGCTGCCGGCGACGAAGACGCGCCCCATCTTTGTCTAGACCCTGACCTCGAACTCGTGCCTGACCTTGGCGATATCGACCAGCGTCGGCAAGCCTGCCTCGTTGCCGAGGCGCTGGATCTTGAAGGTCGAGGCGGCGCGGGCGAAGTCGAAATGCTCGCGCCAGCTTTTGCCGGGATGGGCGAGGTAGGAATAGACATAGGCGCCGTGGAAGACGTCGCCGGCGCCGTTGGTGTCGATCACGCGCTCGCGCGGGATCGGCATCGCCGGCATCACCTGCACCGTCCCGGTTTCGTCGTACCAGAACAGGCCCTTCTCGCCCATGGTGACGCCGCCGATCTTGCAGCCGCGGCTCTTGAGGTAGTCGAGCATCTTCTCCGGCGTCAGATCCATCTGCTCGCACAGGCGCTCGGCGACGATGGCGACGTCGATGAATTCGAGCAGCTCATGGGTGTTGGTGCGCAGGCCGCCGCCGTCGAGCGAGGTCAGGATGCCGGCCTCGCGGCACACCTTGGCGTAGTGGATGGCGGCATCCGGCTGGTGGCCGTCGACATGCAGCGCGCGGCAGCCGCCGAGATTGAGCATCGGAAAGGGGTGGATGTGCTCGTCGTCGCGGCAGCGGACGATGGCGCGCTTGCCGTCCTTGGGCATGATGAAGGAGAGCGAGGACTGGTTGACCTTGCGCCCATGCAGCGAGATGCCGTACTTCGCGCACATGTCCTGGAACATGCGCCCCAGCCAGTCATTGGCTGCGGTCGCGATCAGGTCCGGCACGATGCCGAGCTTGGCGCAGCAGAACGCCGCCGTCACCGCATTGCCGCCGAAGGAGACCGCGTAGTCACGCGCCACGTGCTTCTCGTCGCCGGTCGGCATGTGGTCGGTGATGAAGACGACGTCGATATAGGTCTGTCCGATGAAGAGAGCCTGCATTGCTTGTCCGTGATGCGCTTGTGGTCCCGGCCGGCGAGATTACTCTAGCACCGGTTCCGCTCCGGAGGGACGCTGAAATTATTCGCAAAACTGCCGTCCGAAGCGCTTGAGGTCAGCATGGTCCGGGAATACGACCATCACTGGCCCATGCCAAGCCCGGACAAACGCCGTCTTTCGCTCCCGGGGTTCCCGGTCCACAAAAAGGGTGCAGAATGATCACCGGCCTCGATCACATCGTCGTTCTCGTAGGCGATATCGGCGCGGCCAAGGCGGCCTATCAGACGCTGCTCGCCCGCGCGCCGGCCTGGCAGAACTCGGGCGAGGGCGCCGACCGGGTGCTGTTCACCCTCGACAACATGACCATCGAGCTGATGGCCCCTCACGGCTTCAGCGTCACCGCCGACCGTATGCGCGCACTGCTCGGCGACCAGGAAGGCATCCTCGCCAGCCTGTGCTTTCGTGTCGCCGACATCGGCAAGATGCACCGGCGGCTGGAGCGGGTGGCCCTGAGGCCTGATACGGTCGCCGAGGTCGAAAGCAGCCACGCCGCCACCGACGCCGTGCTGCACTGGAAGCGCACGCGGGCCGCGACGGAGCTGACACGCGGCGTGCGCATGTTCTTCCTGGAGCTGGCCGACGAGCGTCCGAAATCGGCCGCGACCGACATCGCGCCGATCGAGGGACTCGACCACGTCGTCGTCACCACGGAGGATTCCGAGCGCGCCGCCGCGCTCTACGGCGCCCGGCTCGGTCTTGATCTCGCGCTCGACCGCTCGCACCAGGACTGGGGCCAGTTGATGTTCTTCCGCTGCGGCGACCTCATCGTCGAGGTGGTGCGCCGCCCGGTCGCGGGCGGCGATGCCGCGCATGACCGGCTCTGGGGCCTGAGCTGGCGGGTCGGCGACATCGACGCCACCCGCGCCCGCCTGATCGCGAGCGGACTCGACGTCAGCGAGGTGCGCACCGGCCGCAAGCCGGGGACGCGCATCATGACCGTGCGCAACGGCACCTGCGGAATCCAGACCGTGCTGCTGGAGCGTTCGCCGAAGCCGGTGGAGTGATTCTGTCATTCCGGGGCGATGCGTAGCATCGAACCCGGAAATCCATTTCGCGGCTGACTCTGCCGCCCAATGGATTCCGGGCTCGCGCCAAGAGGCGCGCCCCGGAATGACGAACATTCTCAAACTCACGCTCGCGTGCTACACGCGTCTTGTCGGCACCCAGCGAGCACCCGGTTTGGCGAAGGCAAAGCGAACTCTGAAATGGCAGCGTGACCCCGAGGGGATGCGGCTGCGCATTCTCGAAGCCGCCAAGCAGGAGTTTTCCGCCCATGGCCTTGCCGGCGCGCGCGTCGACCGCATCGCCGCCAAGGCCGGCGCCAACAAGCGCATGCTGTACTATCACGTCGGCAACAAGGACGAGCTCTATCTCGCGGTGCTCGAAGGCGCCTATGACAAGATCCGCAGCGAGGAGCGGGGGCTCGACCTCGAACATCTCGATCCGCCCGAGGCGATCCGCCGCCTGATCGAGTTCACCTGGAACTACTTCCTGCGCAATCCCGAATTCCTGTCGCTGCTGCAGACCGAGAACCTCGCGCGCGCCAAGCACCTGAAGAAATCGACCAAGGTCAAGTCGATGCACTCGCCCTTCGTCGAGATGATCCGCACCGTGGTGCGCCGCGGCGTCGACAGCGGCGACTTCCAGGTCGCGGTCGACCCCGTGCAGCTCTACATCTCGATCGCAGCGCTCAGCTTCTTCTATCTCTCCAATTCGGCAACGCTCAGCGTGATCTTCGGCCGCGATCTCCTGGACAAGAAGGCCAAGGACGAGCGGCTGGCGCACATGTCCGGCCTCGTGCTGGCGGCGCTGACAGGCAAGTCCGCCGCGCTGTTCGAGATCGGCAAGATGCCGAAGCCGCACGCCGCGGTCGTGCAAGCGGTGTAGTTCTCAAAGCTTTCCGTATCCGTCATGGCCGCGCTTGTCCCGGCCATCCACGTGCATCCGCGCGTAGGAGAGACGTGGATGCCCGGGACAAGCCCGGGCATGACGGGGAACTGCCGCCGCAAAACGTCACAGGAAAAGCTCTGGACAGTATTTATCCAACGGGTTAATTTCTCCCCATAATGAAGAAGACTGCCGGGAGTGAAAATTGGCCGAGCCGAAGCCGCAAAACGCTGTTTCCAAGCTGCTGAATGCAGCCTGGGTTCGGCCGTTCTTGTTCCTGGTCTTCATCGTCGTCGCCTGGGATCTCGCGATCCGGTTGTTCAGAATCCCCGCGTACCAAATCCCGGCGCCGCTCGATGTCGTCGCCGTGCTGCGCACCGAATGGCCGGAGCTGCTGCGCCAGTCCTGGCCGACCACCTATGCGACCGTCTGCGGCTTCCTGCTGTCGGCACTGTTCGGCATTCCCGTCGCGATGCTGATCGCGGGCTCGAAGACGGTGGAGAGCTACGTCTATCCGCTGCTGGTGTTCTCGCAATCGGTGCCGAAGATCGCGATCGCACCGCTGTTCGTGGTCTGGTTCGGTTTCGGCATCATTCCCAAGGTGATCTCGGCGTTCCTGCTCGGCTTTTTCCCAGTGGTGGTCTCCGCGGTGCAAGGCTTCAAGTCGGTCGACCCCGACATGGTCGATCTCGCCCGTGCCATGCAGGGCAGCCGCCTGCAGGTGTTCCGCGCGGTGAATCTGCCGCATGCGCTGCCGGCGATCTTCTCCGGCCTCAAAGTCTCGGTGACGCTGGCCGTGGTCGGCGCGGTGGTCGGTGAATTCGTCGGCTCCAATTCCGGCATCGGCTACGTGATGCAGCGCTCGATCGGCACGTTCGACCTGCCGACCATGTTCGCGGCGCTGGTGATCCTGGCGCTGCTCGGCGTGATCCTGTTCTGGATCGTCGACCGGATCGAGAAGCTGGTCATTCCCTGGCATGTCAGCCAGCGCGAGGACGTGATCTTTGCATCCTGACTAAAGCAACGAGCGGCCACCAACGGCCGACGCAACCAACGGCAAGGGAGAGAAACGATGAAGCGGTTGATTGGAGCTGCATCCTTAGCACTGATGGCGTTCGCAGCCATGCCGGCGCAGGCAGCCGACAAAGTCGTGCTGATGCTGAACTGGTACGTCTATGGCGAGCACGCGCCGTTCTATTACGGCAAGGCCAAGGGCATCTACGCCGCCGAAGGCATCGAGCTCGAGATCCAGGAAGGCCGCGGCTCGGCTGCGACCACGCAGGCGGTTGCCGCCAAGACCGCGGACTTCGGCTATGTCGACGTCCCCACCATGATGCGCGCCGCGATCAAGGGCGCGCCCGTGGTCGCAACCGGCGTGCTGCTGCAAACGAGCCCGATGTCCGCCATGGGCTTCGCCGACAAGAACATCAGGAAGCCTGAAGACATCAAGGGCAAGACGGTGGCGATCACGCCGGCCGATTCCATGACGCAGATCTGGCCGCTGTTCCTGAAGAAGACCGGCCTGAAGGAAAGCGACTTCAAGACCGTCGCCGGCGACGGCCAGACCAAGCTCAACGCCGTCATCAACGGCCAGGCCGATCTCCTGCTCGGCTACGTCATGGACCAGTCGATGAAGATCAAGGACGCCACCGGCAAGGATGTCTATCCGATCAAGTTCGCCGACTACGGCATCAACATGGTCTCCTCGGGCGTCATCGCCAACACCGACTACGTGAAGGCCAATGCGGACCTCGTCCGCCGCTTCATGTCGGCGACGACCAAGGCGGTCGAAGCTGCCGAGAAGGAGCCGAAGGCGGCGGCGCAATCGACCCTCGATGCCAACCCCAAGGGCGGCAAGATCGACACGCTGACGCAGGGTTTTGAGCTGACCATCCCGCTCTACCGGACCGCGGAGACCAAGGGCAAGCGGCCGTTCCAGGTCACCGACCAGAACATGACCGAGACCGTCAACCTGCTGGTCGAATATGGCGGCCTCGACGCCAAGGCCAAGGAGAACCCGAAGGCTTTCTACACCAGCGATTACCTGCCGAAGAGCGGCTCGTGAAACCTGCGACTGTCATGAGTGAAACCGCGCAGTCGGCCGCTCATCTGAGACTGGTGAGCGACCGGGCTGCCGGCGATGCGTCGGGCATCAAGCTGTCGGGCGTGTCGAAGACCTACCGGACGCGCGACGGCGATGTGCCGTCGCTGCGGCCGCTCGACTTCCACATCAATGACGGCGAGTTCTTCGTCGTGGTCGGCCCATCCGGTTGCGGCAAGTCGACGCTGCTCAAATTGATCTCGGGTCTGCTGGCGCCGACCACGGGCGAGATCCTGGTCGAGGGCCAGAAGGTGACGACGCCGCACGGCAATGTCGGCATCGTGTTCCAGAACGCGCTGCTGCTGCCCTGGCGCAACATCCTCTCTAACGTGATGCTGCCGATCGACATGAAGCGGCTGCCGCGCCAGGAATATCTCGACCGCGCCAAGTCGCTGCTGAAGCTGGTCGGCCTCGAAGGCTTCGAGAAGAAGCTGCCCTGGCAGCTCTCCGGTGGCATGCAGCAGCGCGCCTCGATCTGCCGCGCGCTGGTGCATGATCCGAAGATCATGCTGATGGATGAGCCGTTCGGCGCGCTCGACGCGCTGACACGCGAGCGCATGAATGTCGAATTGATGCGGATCCAGCGCGAGACGAAGAAGACCGTACTCTTGATCACGCATTCGATTCCGGAAGCCGTGTTCCTCGCCGACCGCGTGCTGGTCATGACCGAGCGCCCCGGCGCGATCGCCGCGATCTACGACGTGCCGCTGCCGCGCCCGCGCTCGCTCGACGCGATGGCAGACCCGGTGTTTACGGAGCTGGTGCAGCGCATCCGCAAGCATTTCTTCTCGCAGGGCGCGCTGGATTAGGGCGATGGCGTCAACTCCGAACTTTCGGCCGTCATGGCCGGGCTTGTCCCGGCCATCCACGTCTCGCTCCGCCTGGCAAAGAACGTGGATGCCCGGGACAAGCCCGGGCACGACGACCTTCATAGGACTATGTCGGTGCGCCTGAAGCTGCGAGACATCGCCTTCTTCGAACGTCCCGTGCAGTTCGCGCGGCCGTTCCGCTTCGGTGCGATCACGATCAACGCGACGCCGCAGCTGTTCGTGCGGGCCGAGATCGAGGTCGAGGGCCGGGGCACCGCCGTCGGTGCCAGCGCCGAGCTGCTGGTACCAAAGTGGTTCGACAAGCGGCCGGAGCTGTCGCCAGCGCAGACGGTGGACGAGTTGCGTCGGTCGCTGGAGATCGCGCGCGGACTCTATCTGGCACGGACCGGCTTCCAGACGGCGTTCGATCTGCATGCCTCCTGCATCGGTGCCCAGATCGCGACCTGCGCGAAGAAGAATATTCCGGCGCTGGCTGCGACTTATGGCACCGCGGAAATCGACAAAGCGATCCTCGACGCGCTGCTCCGCGGCGTGGAGAGCAGTTTCTTTGACGGGATGGCCGCGAACATCCCCAGCGTCGATGCGCGGCTTTCTCCTGACCTGAGCGAGCGGGACATCAGGACGTTTCTCTCCGGACGGATGCCGCTGCAGCGTGTTGCCATAAGGCATACGGTCGGCCTTGACGACGTCGTAGAAGGCGAGGGCGGCGTTGTCGACCCGCGCGAGAATACCGGTGCGCGCTACTTCAAGCTCAAGCTGTCCGGCGATCCGGCTGCCGATGCGGCGCGGCTCACCCGGATCGGCAAGGAGCTCGACGCGCTCGGGCGCGACTACAAGGTGACGCTCGATGCCAACGAGCAATACGCGGATCTCGCCGCGTTACAGGCCCTGATGGACCGGCTCGATCATGACGCCACGCTGCGCCCGATCTCAACGCGCCTGCTCTATGTCGAACAGCCGATGCCGCGCGACATCACGCGGCAATCGCCGCTCGGCTCGCTCGCCGCGCGCGGCTTCATCATCGACGAAGCCGACGATTCCTACGACGCGTTCCCGGCAGCACGGGCGCTCGGCTATCGCGGCATCTCCTCGAAATCTTGCAAGGGACTTTACAAGTCCATCATCAACGCCACGCGTGTGGCGAAATGGAGCGCGCAAGGCGAAGCCTTCTTCATCACTGGTGAGGACCTCACCTGCCAGGCCGGCCTTGCCGTGCAGCAGGATCTTGCGCTCGGTGCCTTCATCGGCGTCACCCACGCCGAGCGCAACGGCCACCACTACGTCGATGGCTTCGGTGAAACGCCCATAGCAGAAGCTCAGGCCTTCGCCGCCGCGCATCCCGATCTCTATGCCGATGCCAGGCGGGGCATCCGGCTCTCCATTCACGACGGCGATCTCCTGACGGGATCGCTTCATTGCGCGGGCTTCGCCTCGTCGGTCCATCCGGACTGGTCGGCATTGCGCCCGCTCGCCCAGCCAAGATCTCAGGAGCAATTGGCATGACCACCCAACGCCTCGGCCTCATCATGAACGGCGTCACCGGCCGGATGGGGCTCAACCAGCATCTGATCCGCTCGATCGTCGCGATCCGCGACCAGGGCGGCGTGCGCCTGAAGAACGGTGACCGTGTCATGCCCGACCCGATCCTGGTCGGCCGCAGCGCCGACAAGGTCGAGGCGCTGGCCAAACGCTACAACATCACGCGCTGGACCACCGATCTCGATGCCGCGCTCGCCGACAAGAACGACACTATGTTCTTCGACGCCGCGACGACGCAGGCCCGTCCCGGCCTGCTGACCCAGGCCATCAACGCCGGCAAGCACGTGTATTGCGAGAAGCCGATTGCGACGAATTTCGAGGAAGCGGTCGAGGTCGTGAAGCTCGCCAATGCCAAGGGCGTCAAGCACGGCACGGTGCAGGATAAGCTGTTTCTGCCGGGGCTGAAGAAGATCGCTTTCCTGCGCGATTCCGGCTTCTTCGGCCGCATCCTCTCGGTGCGCGGCGAGTTCGGCTATTGGGTGTTCGAAGGCGGCTGGCAGGAGGCGCAGCGGCCCTCCTGGAACTATCGCGACGAGGATGGCGGCGGCATCATCCTCGACATGGTCTGCCATTGGCGCTACGTGCTCGACAACCTCTTCGGCAACGTCCAGAGCGTCAGCTGCATCGGCAACACCGATATCCCCGAGCGTTTCGACGAGCAGGGCCAGAAGTACAAGGCAACCGCGGACGATTCCGCCTACGCCACGTTCCAGCTGGAGGGCGGCATCATCGCCCACATCAACATGTCCTGGGTGACGCGGGTCTATCGCGACGACCTCGTCACCTTTCAGGTCGACGGCACGCTCGGCTCGGCGGTCGCGGGCCTCACCGATTGCATGATCCAGGCGCGGCAGGCGACACCGCGCCCGGTGTGGAATCCCGACGAGAAGCGGCTGCACGACTTCTACGGCGACTGGCAGAAGCTGCCCGACAACGTCACCTACGACAACGGCTTTAGGGAGCAATGGGAGATGTTCATCCGCCACGTCTACGAGGACGCCCCTTACAAGTTCACACTGCTCGAAGGCGCCAAGGGCGTTCAGCTCGCCGAATGCGCGCTGAAGAGCTGGAAGGAGCGGCGCTGGATCGACGTCGCGCCCATCAAAGTGTGACATTCCGATGCTCATGATTTCGTCATTGCGAGCGAAGCGAAGCAATCCAGACTGCCTCCGCGGAAAGACCCTGGATTGCTTCGTCGCTTCGCTCCTCGCAATGACGGAGAGAGGACCAAAATGAACAAGCCAGTCCAACCGATGTCATCCCTGTCGCTGAAGCTGCCCAAAGCCGATCGCTCGATCGAGACCTATCGGCTCGCGGCCTCGCGCACGTTCCCCGCAAGGCTCGAAGGGCCGCTGAACCGCATCGCCTTCTCGGCCGTGCACACGGTCGCCGATCCCTTCGCCGACAACGATCCCTGGCTGTCGGTTGCGGTCGACTGGGACAAGACCATCGCCTTCCGCGAGCACGTCTGGGACCTCGGCCTCGGCGTTGCCGAAGCCATGGACACCGCGCAGCGCGGCATGGGGCTGGACTGGCCGACCTCGCTGGAGCTGATCACGCGCTCGGTCGCCGCCGCCAAGCGGCGCAATGCGCTGGTGTTCTCCGGTGCAGGCACCGATCATCTCGCGGTCGAGGACGCTGGGAGCCTCGACGACGTGATCCGCGCCTATGAAGAGCAGATCTCGGCGGTGGAGAAAGTCGGCGGCCGCATCATCCTGATGGCCTCGCGGGCCCTCGCAAAACTCGGTCGCAATGCCGACGATTACGCCAAAGTCTATGACCGCGTGCTCTCGCAAGTCCGTGAGCCCGTCATCATCCACTGGCTCGGCGACATGTTCGATCCGGCGCTGGCGGGCTATTGGGGCACGAGGGATCTCGACAAGGCCATGGACATTGCCGTCGCCATCATCAACGGCAATGCCGCCAAGGTCGACGGCGTCAAGGTCTCGCTGCTCGACAAGCAGCGTGAGATCGACATGCGTCGGCGTCTGGACAAGCGGATCAAGATGTATACCGGCGACGATTTCAACTACGCGGAGCTGATCGCCGGCGACGAACAGGGCTTTTCGCACGCGCTGCTCGGTATCTTCGATGCGATCGCGCCGGCGGCGTCCTACGCGCTGTCGCGGCTGGCGGCAGGCGACGAGGCTGGCTTCCACGACGTGCTGGGCCCGACGGTGCCGCTGTCGCGTCATATCTTCAAGGCGCCGACTCGGTTCTATAAGACCGGCGTCGTCTTCATGGCCTACCTCAACGGCCACCAGGATCATTTCACCATGGTCGGGGGACAGGAGAGCACGCGGTCCACGCTGCATTTGGCCGAGCTGTTCCGTCTCGCTGACAAGGCCGGCCTGCTCGCCAATCCTGAACTCGCGACGCAACGGATGAAAACCGTGCTGGCCTCGCATGGACTTGAAGCCTGATGCGCGATTTTTCGTCCGATCACCGCTGGCTGTCGCTGAACACGGCGACCGTCCGCAACCAGGGTGACCTCATCGAGATTATTGATGCCTGCGCACGTCACGGCATCCGAGCCATCGATCCCTGGCGCGACCAGGTCGCGAACGTCGGTCTCGGCCGCGCCGCGCGCGCGGTGCGCGAGGCTGGCCTTGATCTCTCAGGCTATTGCCGCGGCGGCATGTTCACCTCGGATGTCTCGCGCCGGGGCGAAGTGCGCGACGATAACAGGCGCTGTGTCGATGAAGCCAAGGCACTGGGCGCGCCCTGTATCGTCCTCGTCGTCGGCGGCCTGCCGCAATACTCGCGGCCGGGCAGTGAGGCTTCGAAGGATCTGGTGGCAGCGCGCGGGCAGGTCGAGGAAGCGCTCGCTGACATGCTCGACTACGCGAGGCAAGCCAAGCTGCCGTTGGCGATCGAGCCGTTGCATCCGGCCTATGCGGCCGACCGCGCCTGCGTGAACACAACCAAGCAGGCGCTCGATATCTGCGACCGGCTCGATCCCGGCCGCACCGGCATGCTCGGCGTCGCGCTCGACGTCTATCACATCTGGTGGGACCCGGAGCTGATGGACCAGATCGCACGCGCCGGCCGGGATCGCCTGCTCGCGTTCCACGTCTGCGACTGGCTGGTGCCGACCAGGGACATCCTCAACGACCGCGGCATGATGGGCGACGGCGTCATCGACATTAAATCGGTGCGCAAGGCCGTCGAAGCGCAGGGCTTTGCCGGCTATTCCGAGATCGAGATCTTCTCCAACGATTGGTGGGGCAAGCCGATGGACGAGGTGCTGAAGACTTGCATCCAGCGACATCGGACGGTGGTGTAGTTGCCTCGAAGGGTCTCGTGAAAAGTCAGACGATTGCGCTATCATCGATTTTACCGTCGAATCCCGGACTATCACTCGTCAGTTCGATCTGCGAAGCTCTGCCGACACAAATGCGCTTGCGACCAAGCAGGCGCGGAGGGAGGTTCGCAGTGGAGAAAGTGCGACGCTTGCGTGCGATGAGCTCACTGTGCCGTCAACAGGCCGCGTACAACAGCATGAACAAATGGAAGCTGCTCGCAGAGGCAGAATACTGGGATCATCTGGCTGACCTCGAGCAATCTTCCCATTTCCAACAGTGCAACGCCATCGTCTTGAATGAGGTAGAGCAGCCTCAAGCGATCACAGATGCGAAGTGCTGAGCGGAAGCCGATTTCCGCCGCGTGAGGAAAGGCCGTGTACTCATTAAAGGAAGGTCGGGCTGATCGTCCAGAGCAGCACTGCTTGTGACCCACAGCGGAATTGCCTCATGTTCAGATCCAATAACGCAAGTACAGGGTTGCCGTATCGCCCGTGTGCTCGTTGGATGGCAACGTCTGAAGCTTGAAAAGGCGCGCGATCATGATCGGGAAAGCTCCTCCATGAGCGCCTTGGCGGAACGAAGGTCCGGCGTTTCGAAGCCTTCCGTAAACCAGCCGTAAACCGAGCCAAGAAGGCACCGCGCGTCGGCTATCCTACCCTGGTCGTGCCAAAGCCGAGCCAAACTCATTGCGGCACGTAATTCAAAGGACTTTGCGCTCTGGCTTTGGGCGACCTTGAGTGCAGTTTGCAAATACCCCTCGACCTCGTCAGCTGGAGCACCACGAATCCGGTGCAGTTCGCCATCGATGCATGCAAGTTCTGCCTCCCACATATGCTCGTCACTGCGCGCGGCAAGGACCTTTGCTTCGGCAAGGGCAGCGACGCCGTTGTCGTAGTCACCTAAGTGGAGGTAGGTGGCCGCGAGCATCCATAAGTACCGAACCTGGTACCAACTGGCTCCGAGCCTGTTCCGCTCGTTCAGACTGAGGCGCATGAGCGCCAGGCCGCCCTCCACGTTGCCCTCTTGGGCCATGGCCCAGCCCCGCAGGATGAGGCCGCTCTCGCGCCAATAGTTCAAGCTGTTCTGATCGGCGAGATCGATGATGGACTCGGCGTGCGCTTTGACGGCCGCCACGTCACCCATTAGCTCCGCAGTGGCCGCCCCGGCATAGACCTGCACATGCGCGGTAAGGTTCGTCTGATTCAACTCAATAGCGTATTGAGATGCGGCACGGCTAGTCCGCTGAGCCTGTTCGGGGTAACCCAGAATCCAAAGCACAATCGCCAAGTAGGGTAGCGCCGAGGCCTTCGGGTCATGTACGTAGTGCACAGGCGGCGGCCGATGCGCCCCTGGTTGATAGCGCCTCAAGATCGTTTCGAACTCCGAGCGTGCGGTCAGAAAATCACCGGCGTGCATGGCGGTGAGCGCAGCCAGACGATGCGCAGCTAGTTCCAGTGCTGTGTCACTGGTGCGCTCGGCGGCGCGCTGCGTTTCGGCAACGAGGCTCTGCATGGCAGCAAAGTCGCCGCGCACGAAGTGGAAGATGAATTTGCCGCTAAGGGTGGAGAACAACGCACCCGTGTCGTCGAGTTCATAGCAGAGCGCATGAGCCCTGTTGAAGGCTGTGCCAAGCTGCGGAGCCGTGTATCCGTGGATGGCAATCAGTGGACCTCCGATTGCTGTTTGCAAAGCGAGTTCCTGACGATCGCGCTCCGGGCCTGGTGGATTGGACTTGAGCGCCTCCAGCCCCCTTGTGAGATGAGTGATCGCTTCGAGATTTGCGGAACGCCCAGCCGCAATGCGGCCGGCCCGCAGCCAATAGTCCACCGCCTTTCCTACCAGTCCACCCTCGGTGAGATGCAGAGCGATCGTCTCCGGCTCTGCCTCAGCACGGGCAGGGTAATGTTGTTCGAGAGCTGCAGCTATGCGGGCATGGATCTGCTGCCGCTTGCTCTTTAGAAGACTCTCGTGCGCGATGTCCTGCACCAGCGCATGTTTGAAGCTGTAGCCAACATTCGGAGGCACGCCACGACGGAATATCAGTTCCGCCGCCAATAGATCATTGAGAGCATGCTGGAGCGCGTGTTCGTCGAGCGCCGTTACGGAGCGGAGAAGATCGTGTCCGAATTCGCGTCCGATGCAAGCTGCAATCTGGGCAACCTCCTTGACCGGCGCCAACCGATCAAGGCGGGCCATCAACGAGTCCTGCAGCGTCGTCGGAATCGCTAGCGGCGGCAGCGGGCCGATCAATTCATAGCGGCTGCCGTGGTCTTTGAGCAGTCCGGATTCCACGACGGCCTTGGTGAGCTCCTCGACGAACAACGGCACGCCATCGGTCTTGGCCAAAATCTGCTCAAGCACCTCCTGGGGGAGTATCTTGCCGCCCGTAATCCGGTCAACGACTGCCGCCCCTTGCCTACGTCCTAATCGGCTTAGAAAGAGCGCTGTCACGTGTCCATGACCCGTCCAGCGCGGAACGAACTCGGGCCGGAAGGTAATGATCATCAAGATCGGAAGCCGCTGCATCTCGTCGACAAGCCGATCGAGAAATTCGAGCATGGTAGGGTCCGCCCAATGGACGTCCTCGTAAATGGCAAGGACCGGCTGTCTTGCCGCCAAGCCTTGTATCTGTTCCAGAAGGGCCTGGAATGTTCGCTCCTTCTTCTGGTGTGGACTAAGTGCAAGGGGTGGGTATCTGTCCCGTGTCGGGATTGCCAAGAGGTCCGCGAGAATCGGCGCGCTCTCCTGCACATCGTCCGTACCAAGCGCGAGCATGGCCTCGAGCTTGTCGAGCTGTTCGTCGGAAGCGTCCTCCCGCCGTATTGCCGCTGCTCGTTCAAGGAGGCCAACGACGGGATACAATGCGGTGTTGGTATGAAATGGTGAACAGAAATGGCTCAGTGGCGTGTGCGGCACACGTGCGACTTGGTCGCGTAAGGCTCGCACGAGCCGCGACTTGCCAATGCCGGCTTCGCCGCCGAGCAGGACGATCTGTCCTTCCCGCTCCTTTGCCTGCTCCCAGCGGTCCAAGAGCAATGCAAGTTCTTCATTCCGTCCGACCAGTGCGGTCGTTGCCATGCCGTGCTGGGCCTCGAACCTGCTCTCTGCTGCGCCTTCACCAATGACCAGCCACGCCTGCACCAATTCCGGGAACCCCTTGAGAGGCACTCTGCCGAGGTCGTGGTATGTGAAAGCTTCTCCGAGTAGGCGGCGCGTTGACTCGGCAATCACCACGTCACTGGGCTCGGCCAAACCCTGCAGTCGGGCTGCTAAGTTTGGTGTTTCGCCGATGACTGCGCGCTCGCGAGCCTCTCCCTCGCCAATCAACTCGCCGACGACGACGAGACCCGTTGCGATGCCGACGCGAGCGGCGAGCGCTGCACCACTGGGTTCGGTAAGCGATGCGACCGCCTTGGTCACCCGAAGCCCAGCGCGAACGGCGCGCTCCGCCTCATCTTCGTGCGCCCGCGGCCAGCCGAAATAAGCGAGTACGCCATCGCCCAAGAACTTGGCTATGTGGCCTTCGAATCGGTCGATCTCGCCGACCACGGTGTTGTGGTAGGCCTGCAAGAGGTCACGCAGCTCCTCGGGATCGCGCCCTGAAGCAAGTGCAGTCGAGCCGACCAGGTCGACGAACATGACCGTGAGCTGTCGACGCTCCGCGTCCGAAGGGATCGATGGCTTCACGTAGCCGGCAGGGCGATTGGCCTCGACCGCCACCCGGGTGATCGGTGGAGCGAGTGCATGGATTGCTCTTAGCACAGCCTTGCGCGGGCCGAGTGGCAAGCCAAGCTCCCGCAGGTCGGCTTCGGTCAGTTCTGGCAAAACCTCGGACGTGATTTCAGCGTCACAAAAGGTCTTTATGTAGCGCTCCAGCCCGAGACCGCGAAGCCATTGCGCGATATCCACGACAAGCCTCCTCGTGCCGCATCAGGCAACGGTCAGCTCAATTGAACGTATGCAGCTTCAGCTTCAGCGAACCATCTTCCTGTCGCTCAAACACGTGGGTTGCGATCCCGCCTGCAGGTTGGCTGGCGCCATCCGCTGTCTTACCGTTGGCGCTCCAATGGGCCGTGCCGTAGACGATCTTCTCATCTCCGCCGGCGTCGATGACGACCAACCTGTGATCGGTGAATCCGCTTGAAAACAGCCCAGCAAAGAAGCTCTCGATCTCTGTCGGACCGGATATCACTTGATGCGTTGGCGGCAACAATTTGGCGTCTGGCACGTAAGTCGCCGCGATAGCCCTGGCATCTGCTTTGTTGAATGCTGAGTCCCACGCGGCGTACGCCGCAGCAATATCGTGTTTTATGGAGGAAGCTAAGGCTGTCATGATCCCTCCCTCAATCGCGGGCTTGCTTTCGTTGGAGAACGATTACGTCACCTGACGTCGTTCGACCGCTGCAAATTGCAACGAGGGAACGCGACGCCCTCATTGGGCTGCGAACTGTTGCAGCCTGTTGAAGCGCGCCTTCTGCTCGCTACTCAGCGTGGCATAGAACTCGTCCAGGGCGGGTTCGACCAGCTTGGCGGCCGTCAGCATGGCCTCGAGCCGATGCTGCATCGTCTCCAGCCGTCCGACAGGTGTCAGCGGCGCATCGTTCGGACAGGCCGCCTGTAAGCCCTCAACGCCCTTCGCCGTCGCTTCGCTGAGGCGGTCGAGCGCCTCCTTCTGCTTGCCGGCCGGGTGGAGCACAGTTTCGATCCTCTGGATCGGCAACTGCGTGAGCCCGGACTTCGGATCGCCACAGCCCTCGCTACTCGCCTCCTGCTGCTGCGGCGAGCGCTCGCCGACATTGGGGCCAAGCGCGTTGAAGCGGGCCTGCTGCTCGTCACTGAGCGAGTTGTAGAAATTCTCCAGTGCCGGTCGAACGATCTTGACGGCTTCAAGCGTCGCGCTGATGCGGTTCATCATCGCGCGCAAGCGGCCAGGGGGAGTCAGTGCATAAGTCTCCGCGCAGGAATCCTTGAACACACCGGCAGCGTTGGCCGCCGCCGTCTTCAGCTCATCCAACAATGCGCGTTGCTCCGGCGTCGGCCGCACCGCCTGTGCGATATCGGCAAGCGGCCAGGCGGTCACGCCCTTGTCCGGCGTGGCACACAATTGCTGAAGCGTCTGCGGGCTCACGCTGGCACGCTGGCGCGCGCGGTAGCCGCCGCCGGCTTGCGGAGTGTCATACGGGTTGGTGCTGGCATAAGCGGAGTAAGGGCCGTCACCGCCCCAGAACACGGTGTCGACGAAGTCGTCATAGGCGTACGCCCAATATCCGGGCTCGTAGCCATAGGACCAGAACGTGTAGTTGAAGATGTCGGAATAGGCGTAAGGCCAGAACACGGGCCCAAGCCAAGCCACGAACACCGCGGGATGACGGTGACGCCAGGCCTGCCGGGGTGCCCAGCCGCTTTGGCGCGTGACGAGAGCCGCTTGGGTCAGCGCAGTGGACTGCTCGCGGAAGCGTTCCGCAAACCGTCCGCGCTCGGCGGCCTGCGCAGCGGCCGCAAGTGCCGGAGCGCGCTCCGCCGGAGCCTGCAGCCCAAGCCGCTGCTGGCGCGCCAGGTCAATTTGCTGCGCGCGCTGCTCTCGGCCAAGCAAGCGGTTTTGCGCCTGGAGCATTCGCTGCTGCGCCCGTTGCGCTTGCACGCCTTCCGGCTTTTGCGACTGCAATTGCTGCACCCGCTGCTGCAGACGTTCGATACGGGCCTGGCGCTCCGTTGTTTGGCGCGACAGCATGTCGCGCTGCCGTTGCTCCACCTGCTGCGAACGCTGTTGCACGCGTTGCTCGCGCTCCAGAAGTCGGCTCTGCGACTGCAGCAACCGTTGCTGCTGTTGCTGCGCCCTTGCGCCTTCCGGCTTCTGCGATTGCAATTGCTGCACGCGCTGCTGCAAGCGGTCGATGCGGTCTTGGCGTTCCGCGGATTGGCGCGAAAGCATCTCACGCGGCGGTCCCGATCGCTCGCTCACGGCCGGGGGGGCACTTGGGCGCGAAGGGGCGGCGATCTGCGGCGCCGGCCGCGGCGCCATCGCCGGACGTTGCGGCGCTGCCGGCGGGCGCTGGAATTCGCGGCGGGGCGCTGCCACCTGCGGGGCGGCTCGGGGAGCACTGATTTGTGGGGTCGGACGCGGTGGCGGTGAGGCGATGTGCGGCGCCGGACGTGGCGCCATCGCCGGTCGCTGCGGCATGGCTGGCGGCGCGGCGGGACGCGCCATGGCTGGCGGAGCCGCCGGACGTGCCATGGCTGGCGGAGCCGCCGGACGTGCCATGGCTGGCGGAGCGGCCGGACGTGCCATGGCTGGCGGTGCTGCTGGCGGTGCGGCTGGACGAGCCATAGCCGGTGGTGGTGCTGCCGGGCGTGCCATGGCCGGTGGTGCTGATGGCGGCGCTGCGGCTGGTCCTGGTGGTCCTCCACCCCGTCCGTGTCCGTGAGGTCCCTGAGCCGACGCGCTCGTCGTCAGCATCGAGACGCTAACCAAAACAGCCGTCAGGCAAACGCCACGCGGAAGCATGATCCTAGCTCCCAACTCGTAATCGCCCACGACTTTCAACGCACAGACTGTGGAATCGTTCGTCCTTGGTCACAGCCGGCATTGCGATCTTCCGACGCAGCCAGTCTCAAGAGAAATCCTGCGTCAGGATCGCGGCGAACCGCTCCAGCGCCCAGTCGACCTGGTCGCTTGTGATCACCAGCGGCGGGGCGATGCGGATCGTATGCTCATGGGTATCCTTGGCGAGGATGCCCTTGCCCTGAAGCGCCTCGCAATAGCGGCGTGCCAGCCCGGCCTCGGGATGCAGCTCGACCGCCAGCATCAGGCCGCGCCCGCGCACCTCGCGGATCGTATTGGCGCGAATGTCCTTCAAGCCCTCCAGAAAGCGCGCGCCTTGCCTCGCCGCGTTCTCGATCATGCCTTCCTCGACCAGCACGCGCATCGCCGCGCGGGCCACGGCGCAGGCAAGCGGGTTGCCGCCGAAGGTGGAGCCATGCTGCCCGGGTCGCAATGTCCCGAGCACGTCGTTGTTCGAGAGCACGGCCGAGACCGGATAGAAGCCGCCGGACAGGGCCTTGCCGAGCAGCGTCACGTCCGCCTCAATTCCCTCGTGCTGTTCGGCGAGCAGCTTGCCGGTGCGACCGAGCCCGGTCTGGATCTCGTCGAGCACCAGCATCACGTTGTTGGCGGTGCAGAGCTCCCGGACCTCAGTGAAATAGCCGGCCGGAGGAATGACGACACCGGCTTCGCCCTGGATCGGCTCGACCAGAAAGGCGACCGTGTTTGGGGTGATTGCTTCCGCAAGCGCCGGGGCGTCGCCGAACGGGATGACCTTGAAGCCCGGCGCGAACGGCCCGAAGTGTCCGCGTGTCTCGGGGTCGGTTGAAAAGCCGACGACGCCCAGCGTGCGTCCGTGGAAATTGTTGGCACAGACGATGATCTCGGCCTGGCCGTCCGGCACGCCTTTCACCTCGTAGCCCCATTTGCGGACCGACTTGATCGCGCTTTCGACCGCCTCGGCGCCGCTGTTCATCGGCAGTACCTTGTGGGAACCGGTGAGCGCGGCGATCTCCTCGTAGAACAAGGCGAGCTGGTCGTTGTGGAAGGCCCTCGAGGTGAGCGTCAGCCTGTGCGCCTGTTCGACCATCGCCGCCAGGATCTTGGGGTGGCAGTGGCCCTGGCTGACCGCCGAATAGGCGGACAGACAATCGAGGTACCGGTTGCCTTCGGTATCCCAGACCCAGACACCTTCGCCACGCGACAGGACGACCCCAATCGGCTCGTAATTACGGGCCCCGAAGCGCGCTTCTGTCGCGATGAAATCAATGACCGACGCGCTCATCTGCCGTCACTCCATTGCTGCGCGCGGGGGCGTCAATCGACTGCACCAGCGGGTCGCGCCCAAATGAATGTGGGTATCGGTTTGTCAGCTCGGAAGCCTTGATGCGCCGATGGCGCGGCGCGGCCTGATAGTCCCGAAATGTCAGGTGGTTCTGCCGGGCCACAGGGCACCGTTCCGCGACCCAGGCTCTACTGTGCATGGGGTTGTTTTCGCAGTTTGGTTGCCGGCCCCTCAGCCAAGCGCGCAGGGCACGCTCAAAAAGCCGCGGAACCGCACCCGTCCGCCGCGCACCGGCTGACCGCTGACGGCATAGTTCGGAAAGCGCGCCAGGAAGCGCGAGATCGCAATCGCCCCCTCCAGCCGCGCCAGGGCCATGCCTGCGCATTGATGCGCGCCTGTGGCGAAGGCGAGGTGCCGGTTCGGCGTGCGCGCGATATCGAAACGCTCGGGGTCGGGAAACTGCGCGGGGTCGCGATTGGCAGCCCCGATGCACAGCGTCACCGACGTGCCGGCATCGAGCATGACGCCGCCGAGCTCGACCTTCTCGGTGGTCATGCGGTTGCCGAGCTGGTTGGAGCTCTCGTAGCGCAACATCTCCTCGACCGCAGTCTTGATCATGTCCGGGTTCTCGATCAGGCGCTGCTTCTGGTCGGGATGGCGGTCGAGCGCCACGAGGCCGTTGCCGATCAGGTTGGTGGTGGTCTCGTGGCCGGCATTGAGCAGGAAGATGCAATTGTGCAGAAGCTCCTTCTCGGTCAGCCGCTCGCCGTTCTCTTCCCCCTGGATCAAACGCGTCAGCACGTCGCGCTCGGGATTGCCCGGCTTCGCGCGCCGCCGCGACACCAGCGTCTGCAGATAGGCGAGGAAGTCCGCCACCGCCTTGTTGCCGCGCGCAGCTACTTCGGGCGACACTACAGGTTCGAGAGCACCCAGGATCGCCAGCGACCAGTCGCGCAGCGGCCCGCGCTCCTCGTGAGGCACGTCGAGCAGGTTGCCGATCACCTCGATGGGAATCGAAGCGGCAAAATCCTCGATCAGTTCGCAAGCGCCCTTGGTTTCGATGGCATCGAGCAGGCCGTCGACCAGCTTGATCAGGTCCCCCTCCATGCTGGCGATCGCGCGCGGCGACAGCGCGCCCATGATCAGGCGGCGCACGCGGGTATGGGACGGTGGATCGTTGAAGACGAGGCTGGTGGTGTGATGCTCGTAGAGCAGGGTGTCGCCGTATTTCGGCGCGAACTCGCGCTTCTTGTCCGAGCTGAACGACTTGGTGTTCTTGTAGGTGGTGACGAGATCATCGTAGCGGGTCAGGAACACGGTGCCGTTGCGCAGGCGCTTGACCGGCTCGTTCTCCCGCAGTGCACGATAGGTCGGATAGGGGTTGTCGTAGAACTCCGGCGTCAGCTTCTCGAGGTCGAAGCTTGCCGCCAGCGCCTTCGCATCTGCGTTCATCCCGTTATACTCGCCGGTTAAAGCCGATATGCCGTTTTTGTTGTTCTGGTCGGCGCATGCATGCGTCTACAGTCTTTCTACCTTGCTAGCCGACCGGACAGGAAAATGCACGCACGCGCTGACGCTGCCGACACGGCGCCGAACTGGCCCGACGATATTTTCGCGACCCTCCAGCGCTTTGACGTCCGGCAGGTGCCTTACGTTCCGGACGCCGGTCATTCCAAGCTGATCCAGCGCGTATTGGCCTCATCCACCATGCGCGGCATTGCGCTGACGACGGAGGAGGAAGGCGTGGCGCTGCTCGCCGGCGCCTGGGCGGGCGGACAGCGCGGCGTGCTGCTGATGCAATCGAGCGGCGTCGGCAATTGCATCAACATGCTGTCGCTGATCCCGATCCTGCGCTTTCCGTTCCTCACGCTCGTGACGATGCGCGGCGAGTGGGGCGAGTTCAATCCGTGGCAGGTGCCGATGGGCTCGACCACGCAAGGCGTGTTCGAGCTCTCCGGCGTCAAGGTGCTGCGCGCCTCGCACGCTGCCGAGGTGCCTGCCGTCTTGGAAGCGGCCGCGGCGCAGGCCTACAACGCGCTGACGCCAACCGCCGTCCTTCTGTCGCAGCGCCTGATCGGCGCCAAGGTTTTCACCAAATGAGCAAGGCCAATCTCCTCGACCGCCGGCAGGTGGTGTCCACGTTGCTGGCGAACCGCAAGAACGTCGTCGCGATCGGCGGCCTTGGCGCTTCCACCAACGACATGTGCGCCGCCGGCGACCACGCCCGCAACTTCTACCTCTGGGGCGGCATGGGCGGCGCCGCGATGATCGGGCTGGGTCTGGCGCTGGCGCAGCCGAAGCTGCCGGTATTGGTCATCACCGGCGACGGCGAGATGCTGATGGGCATGGGCAGCCTTGCCACCATCGGCCTGCAGAAGCCGGCCAACCTCTCGATCGCAGTGCTCGACAACGAGGCCTATGGCGAGACCGGCGGCCAAACCAGCCACACCTCCGCCGCCGCCGACCTCGTCGGCATCGCCAGGGCTTGCGGCATTAACGACAGCCGGGCTGTCACGACCATGGCCGAAGTCGAAGCCTTCGCCAAAGCCGTCCACGACGTCTCTGCGGGTCCGCGCTTTGCCAATGTGAAGATCGACAGCGCCGGCCTGGAGCGGATTCTGCCGACGCGGGACGGGACCTACATCGTCAACCGGATCCGTGCTGACCTGGGCTTCCAGCCGATCTAGGCGGTCCGCCAATCCCTTGCTGAACGTCTGCACGCGGGCCGTGCAGGCTCGGCCAATTTCCATTGATTCTAGGTCGCACGCAGGTTGCGATGCAACATAGTGCTTGACTCCTGCGTGGGTGAGTGCTTACTCACCCAGCATGAGCTCATTGCGTATGACGAGCGACCTGAGGCGTCAATTGATCCTCGGCGCCGCAAAGCGCTGCTTTGCCCGACACGGCTATAACGGCACCACGACCAAGAGCGTGGCGGCCGCCGCTGCCATTTCTGAAGCGCTGCTGTTCAAGCATTTCCCGTCCAAGGCGGCGCTCTACGCCGAGATCCTCAGCGACGAATGCGAGGCGGATCCCGCTCTGATGGAGCTGCTCGAGCGCGAGCCGTCGACGGCTACGCTGGTCGAGGTGATCCGCGGCATGGTCGAACACTTCCTCCAGATCGCCGACGGTCCCGATCAGGAAGAGGCCCAGCGCCTGCGGCTAATGGCCACGAGCCATTTGGATGACGGCGAATTCGCCCGATTGCTGTATGCCAAGATCGAGACGCTGATCGGCGCTGTCTTCGTCGCCTCGCTCGAGCGTGCGGTTGCGAGCGGTGACGCGCGGCCCTGCGCTGGCGATCCGCTCAACCTGTTCTGGTTCGCGCATCATGCGGTGATGACCGCGGCGCTGACCAGGCTGCCGGCCACGCCCTGTCTTGCTTACGGCAGGGCGACCGACCTGGAGCGGCAGCTCTGTGAGTTTCTCCTGAGGGGTATCGGACTTAACGACGCCGCAATTGCTTCGCATCTGGGCCGCAATCAGGCCGCGGATGCGAACCGGGCGGCGATTGCAGAAAGTGCATGACATGAACATCGTGGCCGAAAACAAGATTTCGGGGCAACCGATCGACAACAAGGCTCCCAAGCGTCCGGTCCGGCCAGTGCGCTGGTTCATCATCGTTGGCACGCTTCTGGCCGTGCTCGTCGGAGGGCTCGTCTGGTTCAATTACTTCCGCGGCCAGATGATCAAGCAATTCTTCGCCAACAACAAGCCGCCGCCGACCGCTGTCAGCGCGGCCGAGGCGAAGTCCGAGGTGGTGCCGAACCTGCTCACCGCGGTCGGCAGCCTCGTCGCCGTGCATCAGGTCGACGTCAGCGCCGACGTCAACGGCCGTGTCACCGCGATCAAGTTCGAGCCGGGCACGCGCGTCGAGGCCGGCACGCCGCTGGTGCAACTGTTCGACGCGCCCGAGCAGGGCGATCTCGCCAATTACAAGGCGCAAGCGACCGTCGCGCAGCTGTCGCTTGAACGCGCCAAGCAGCTGGCCTCGCGCCAGTTCGGTCCGCAGGCGACCGTCGATACCGCGCAGGCTGCCTATGACCAGGCCCAGGCGGGCATCGCCAAGACCGAGGCGTTGATCTCGCAGAAGCTGGTGCGCGCGCCGTTCGCCGGCGATCTCGGCATGCGCAAGGTCGAGGTCGGCCAGTATCTGACCGCCGGCACGGCGATCGTGTCGCTGACCGATCTGTCCGAGCTGTGGGCCAACTTCACGGTGACGGAAAAGGATTCCGGCAGCCTCAAGGTCGGCCAGGTCGTGCGGTTGAAGGTCGACGCCTATCCGGGCCGCACCTTCGAGGGCAAGATCACCACGATCGAGCCCCAGATCTCGACCGATACTCGCAACATCCGCGTGCAGGCCACGATTGCCAATCCGGAGAAGATCCTGAAGCCCGGCATGTTTGTCACCACGACCGTGGTGCTGCCGGAAAAGCCGGCCGTGATCACGGTGCCTGAAACGGCAGTCGATTACACGCTGTACGGCGACTCGGTGTTCGTGATCACGGAGAAGAAGGAAGAGGACGGCAAGACCAGCCTGTCGGCGGTGCGCACCTTCGTGCAGACCGGCAACCGGGTCGAGGGTCGCGTCGAAATCGTCAAGGGCCTGAAGGTAGGCGACAAGGTCGTCGCTCTCGGCCAGCTCAAGCTGCAATCAGGCGCGCCGGTATCGATCTCGACCGATCCGGCCCCGCAGATCCCGGCGCAGCCGCCGCGCTACTGACAATATCCTCGCGTGATCCGGCCCGGCCGGATCACGCGTCTTGAAAAAAAGAAATCGAGATCGCCCGCGATGGCCTTTACCGACATTTTCATCAAACGACCGGTCCTGTCGGTCGTCGTCAGCCTGCTGATCCTGCTGATCGGCCTGCGCGCGGCAATGGTGCTGCCGATCCGGCAATATCCGAAGCTGTCGAATACGGTCATCAACATCACGACCGTCTATCCCGGCGCGTCCGCAGACCTGATCCAGGGCTTCATCACCACGCCGATCGAGCAGGCGGTCGCGTCCGCCGAAGGCGTCGACTACATCACCTCGTCCTCGGTGCTCGGCACCTCGACGATCCAGGTCTACATCAAGCTGAATTTCGATCCGAACCAGGCGCTCACCGAGGTGTTGGCGAAGACCAATTCAGTGAAGTACCTGATTCCGAAGGAATCCAACGACCCGATCGTCACCAAGACCACCGGCCAGACCACGGCCGTGATGTATCTCGGCTTCTCCTCGGACGAGCTGTCGGGCTCGGCCATCTCCGACTATCTGACGCGTGTGGTGCAGCCGGTGCTGTCGACCGTCGACGGCGTCGCCTCGGCCGACATTTTGGGCGGCCAGACCTTTGCGATGCGGCTGTGGCTCGATCCCGTGAAGATGGCGGGCCGCAACGTATCGCCGGCTGACGTTGCGGCGGCGATCCAGGCCAACAACTTCCAGTCCGCGGCCGGCCAGACCAAGGGCTATCTGATCGTCTCGAACGTCTCGACCAACACGGGCCTGACCAACGTCGATCAGTTCAAGAAGATGATCGTCAAGGCCAAGGACGGCGGCTTCGTGCGGATGGAGGACATCGCCACCGTCGAGCTTGCAGCCCAGAGCACGGATGCCAGCGTCGCCTTTAACGGCGAGCGCGCGATCTTCATTGGCGTGCAGGCGACGCCACAGGGTAATCCGCTGACGCTGGTCAAGGGTGTGCGCGCGCTGTTCCCCGAGCTCGAACGCAACCTCCCGCCCTCGATGAAGATGAAGGTCGCCTACGACTCGACCAAGTTCATCCAATCTTCGATCGACGAGGTGCGGAATACGTTGGGCGAAGCCGTCATCATCGTGATCGTGGTCATTTTCCTGTTCCTGGCCTCGCTGCGCTCCGTCATCATTCCCGTCGTCACCATTCCGTTGTCGATGATCGGCGTCTGCACGATGATGCTGGCGCTGGGCTTCAGCTTCAACCTGCTGACCCTGCTCGCGATGGTCCTGGCGATCGGCCTCGTCGTCGACGATGCCATCGTCGTGGTGGAGAACATCCATCGCCATCTGGAGGAGGGCAAGACGCCGGTCCAGGCCTCGCTACAAGGCGCGCGCGAAATCGTCGGGCCGGTCATCTCCATGACCATCACGCTCGCCGCCGTGTACGCGCCGATCGGGTTCCTCGGTGGCCTCACCGGGTCGCTGTTCCGCGAATTTGCCTTTACCCTCGCAGGCTCGGTCATCGTATCAGGCGTGATCGCGCTGACGCTGTCGCCCATGATGTGCTCGGTGCTGCTGAAGAACACCGAAGAGGGCCGCTTCGCCAAGTTGGTGAACCGGGTGTTCGGCGCCATGACGCGGTGGTATGGCCGCAAGCTCGACCGCTCGCTCGACTACAAGGCCATCACCGGCCTGTTCGCCGTGACGATCCTGGGACTCGTCGGCTTCCTCTACATGAACACTTCGAAGGAGCTGGCGCCCGAGGAAGATCAGGGCATCGTGTTCGCGGTGACCAAGGCGCCGAAATACGCCAACATCGACTATGTCGATTTCTACGGCGAGAAGCTCGACAAGGAATTCCAGAAATTCCCCGAGACCGATCTGCGTTTCGTGCTGAACGGCATCAACGGCCCGCAAGGCGGCATTGCCGGCATGCTCTTGAAGCCCTGGGACGAGCGCACACGCTCGTCGATCGCCTTGAAGCCGCTGGTGCAGGCCGAGCTCTCCAAGATCGAGGGCGTGCAGGCGTTCGCGTTCAACCTGCCGCCATTGCCGGGCGGACCCGGCGGTCTGCCGATCCAGATGGTGATCAATTCCACGGCCAGCTTCCAGACCGTCTATGAGCAGATGGAGAAGCTGAAGGAGGCTGCACGCAAGAGCGGCATGTTCATCGTCTCCGATAGCGACCTCGCCTACAACCAGCCGAACGTCGAGGTGACGATCGACCGCACCAAGGCTCAGGACCTCGGCGTCAACATGCAGAACCTCGGCTCGACGCTCGCGGTGCTGCTCGGCGGCAATTACATCAACCGGTTCAACCTCGAGGGCCGCTCCTATCAGGTGATTCCGCAGGTGCCGCGCGGCAAGCGGCTGTCCCCGGAATCGCTCGGTGGCTACTATGTGACGACCAACACCGGGCAGCAGCTTCCGTTGTCGACCGTGGTCTCGATCAGGACCAAGACCGATCCGAATTCGCTGACGCACTACAACCAGCTCAATTCGGCGACGTTCTCCGCCGTGCCGATGCCCGGCGTGACCGTCGGCGCTGCGGTCGACTTCCTCGAAGGCGAGGCCAAGAAGCTGCCGCAAGGCTTCAGCCACGACTATCTGGCTGACTCCCGGCAATACGTGCAGGAAGGCAATCAGCTTGCCATCACCTTCGGCTTCGCGCTGATCATCATCTTCCTGGTGCTGGCGGCCCAGTTCGAGAGCTTGCGCGACCCGCTGGTCATCATGATCTCGGTGCCGATGGCAATCGTCGGTGCGCTGATCCCGCTGTTCTTCGGCATGGCGACCATAAACATCTACACCCAGGTCGGTCTGCTCACCCTGGTCGGCCTGATCACCAAGCACGGCATCCTGATGGTGGAGTTCGCCAACGAGCTCCAGGTTAACGAGCGGCTCGACCGCCGCTCGGCCATCGAGATGTCGGCCCGCATCCGTCTGCGGCCGATCCTGATGACCACGGCCGCGATGGTGACCGGCCTGATCCCGCTCCTGACCGCGACCGGCGCGGGCGCGGCCAGCCGCTTCTCGATCGGTCTCGTTGTCGTCGCCGGCATGTCGATCGGCACGCTGTTCACGCTGTTCGTGCTGCCGGCAGTCTATGTGGTGCTGGCGACCGACCATCGCGCGGCGGCCGATTCGGAGCGGAACAAGCAGATCGGCGAGCTGGACCTCGATTCAAAGGCGCTACGGCCGACCTGAGGCCGCCGGCAGGCTAGTCCCGAAAGGGCGGCAGCGGTGATCCGCTGCCGCCCTTTTCGTTGGGTCTCGGGCGAGCTCCTTGCCGCGCTTGCGAGAGACAAGGTCCGGTCTTCTTGCTAGGTTCCGTGGAATGAGCCTGTCCCTCCACCCCGATACACCTCGAGCCGGGACATTGCCGAGCGCGGCCCCAGGCGAGGTCGCCTCCGGCGACACTGCGGGGCGCGGAATCCGGACCCGGCTCTTCGCCAAATACGTCGCGCTTTTCGTGGCGGTCGTCGCCATTGCGCTGCTCGCCAATGGCCTGTTCGAGGTCTACTTCTACTATCGCGAGCACAAGGCCTCTCTGATCCGGGTCCAGCACGAGCAGGCCGAGGCGGCCGCTGCCAAGATCGGCCGGTTCGTCAAGGAGATCGAGAGCCAGCTCGGCTGGACCACGCAGCTGCCCTGGTCGGGCGGCTCGATCGAGCAGCGCCGGTTCGACGCGCTGCGCCTGTTGCGCCAGGTCCCTGCGATCACCGAGCTGGCCCAGGTGGATTCGACTGGCAAGGAGCGGCTGCGGGTCTCGCGGCTGGCGATGGACGTGCTCGACAGCGGGATCGACCTGTCGAGCGATCCGAAGTTCACCGAAGCGGTCGCGCGCAAGGTCTATTACGGGCCGGTCTATTTTCGCCGGGAGTCCGAGCCCTACATGACGCTGGCGCTGGCGGGCGCACGCAAGGATGCCGGCGTCAGCATCGCCGAGGTCAATCTCAAGCTGATCTGGGACGTCGTGTCCCAGATCAAGGTCGGCGAGCACGGCAACGCCTACGTGGTCGGCCCGGAGGGCCGCTTGATCGCGCATCCCGACATCAGTCTCGTGCTGCGCAACACCGACATGTCCGGCCTTGCGCAGGTACGCGCCGTGCAAGCCGGCGGCGCCATGCCAGACGTGCTTTCCGAGGCCCACAACATCCAGGGGCAGAAGGTGCTGACCGCATCGGCCCCGATCGAGCCGCTGCGCTGGACCATGTTCGTCGAGCTGCCGGTCGAGGAAGCCTATGCCGCGCTTTATGCTTCGCTGCAGCGCCTTGCAATCGTGCTGCTCGCGGCATCCATCTTCGCGGTGCTGGCCGGGATCTTCCTGGCGCGCCGCATGGTCGGGCCGATCCAGGCGCTGCGGAGCGGCGCGGAACGAATGGGCGGTGGTGATTTCTCCCAGCGCATCTCGATCAAGACCGGCGACGAGCTCGAAGGACTCGCCGACCAGTTCAACGACATGGGCGCGCGCCTGCAGGAATCCTATGCCGACCTCGAAAAGAAGGTGGAGCAGCGCACGGCCGAGTTGCGGGAGGCGCTCGAACAGCAGACCGCGACGTCGGAAGTGCTGGAAGTCATCAGCTCCTCCCCCGGCGAATTGGAGCCGGTGTTCCGCAAGATGCTGGAGAATGCTACGCGGGTTTGCGGGGCTCAATTCGGTACGATGAATCTGTGGGACGGCAGTAAATTCAATATCGCCACGGACTACAACATTCCGCCCGAATTCTCCGCCTACCGCAAGCGGACGCCGATCCTTCCACACCCAGGATCGATTCTGGCTGCAGTCGTTTCGACGCATCAGCCGGCGCAGATCCGTGATTTGAGAGAGAGTCCGACCTACAAGGCCGGCGTTCCCAATGTCGTTGGAATGGCAGATATTGCCGGGGCCCGGACGCTCCTCGTCGTTCCAATGCTGAAAGAGGACGATCTGATTGGCGCGATCACCATTTTCCGACAAGAGATTCGCAGCTTCACGGATAAGCAGGTCGCTCTCGTCCAGAACTTTACCAAGCAGGCCGTCATCGCAATTGAGAATACGCGTCTGCTGAAGCAGCTTCGGGAGCGCACCACTGAGCTGTCGCAGTCGCTCGATGAGTTGCGCACCGCGCAGGACCGCCTGATCCAGACCGAAAAGCTCGCTTCCCTCGGCCAGCTCACCGCCGGCATCGCCCACGAGATCAAGAATCCGCTCAACTTCGTCAACAACTTCTCCGCGGTCTCGACCGAGCTGATCGACGAGCTCAACGAGATCCTGCAATCGGCCGCGCTCGACGGCAAGACGAAGAAGGAGGTCGACGAGCTGACCGGCATGCTCAGGGCCAATCTCGAGAAGGTGGTGCAGCACGGCAAGCGCGCCGATTCCATCGTCAGGAACATGCTGCTGCATTCGCGTCAGGGTTCCGGCGAGCATCGCGCCGTCGACATCAATGCGGTGGTCGAGGAGAGCCTCAATCTCGCCTATCACGGCGCGCGCGCCGAAAGGCCCGCCTTCAACGTCACGCTCCAGCGCGATTTCGACCCGGATGCCGGCATGATCGAGGTGTATCCGCAGGAGATCACGCGCGTCTTGCTGAACCTGATCTCGAACGGCTTCTATGCCGCGGCCAAGCGCAAGGAGAGCGAGGGCGATGCATTCGAGCCCACTTTGCGCGCGGCAACGAAGAATCTCGGCGACAGGGTCCAGATCCGGATTCGCGACAACGGCACCGGGATTCCAGCCGAGGTGAAGGAAAAGATGTTCAATCCCTTCTTCACCACCAAGCCGGCCGGCGAGGGCACGGGACTCGGCCTTTCAATGAGCCACGACATCGTGGTGAAACAACACGGCGGCACGATCGACGTGGACACCACACAAGGTGTATTCACCGAGTTCATCATCACGCTGCCGCGGACGATGGCAGCGGGCGACACTTCCGGAGGAAAGTCTTGAACGTTTACATCCTGGTCGTCGATGACGAGCCCGACGTCGAGGCACTGTTTCGGCAGCAGTTCCGGCGCGACCTGCGCGCCGGCCGGTTTCAGATGGAGTTTGCCCTCTCGGCCCCCGAGGCGCTCGAGCGCGCCGCCGAAGTCCGTGATCCCTCGCTGATCCTGATCCTGTCGGACATCAACATGCCCGGCATGAGCGGGCTCGACATGCTGCCGAAGGTGCGTGCCGCGCATCCCGATGTTCCCGTCATCATGATCACGGCCTATGGCGATGCGGAGACGCGCCGCAAGGCGATCGAACGGGGCGCCGTCGGGCTCCTCACCAAGCCGATCGACTTTGCGCTGCTGCGGCAGGAGATCGACACGAGGCTCGAGCAAGCCGCATGACTGCGACCATCCTCTTCGTCGACGACGAGCCGGATCTCGAGGCGCTGATCCTGCAGAAATTCCGCAGGCAGATCCGCGATGGGCAGCTCGCGCTGATCTTCGCGCGCGACGGCCTGGAGGCGCTGGAAGCGCTGGAGCAGAATCCGCATGTCGACATGGTGGTCTCCGATATCAACATGCCGCGAATGGACGGCCTGTCGCTACTCGCGAAGCTCCAGGAGGCCCAGGAGAAGAAGTCGACCATCATCGTCTCGGCCTACGGCGACATGAGCAACATCCGCACCGCCATGAACCGCGGTGCGTTCGACTTCCTGACCAAGCCGATCGACTTCGCCGACCTCGAAGCTACGATCGAGAAGACCGTCCGCCATGTGGAGATGCTGCGCGAGGTGCGGCGGCGCCAGATGGAAGCCGAGCGCGCCCATGCCTCGCTGTCGCGCTTCTTCTCGCCGGAGATTGCAAGGCGGCTGGCCGCGAACGTCGATGGCGACGGCATTGAGGTGCAGTGGCGCGATGTCGCCACCCTGTTCACCGATATTACAGGCTTCACCTCGCTGGTCGAGACCGCGCCTCCGCAGACCCTGGGCGAGCTCCTCAACGAATATGTCGGCGGCATGACCGAGATCGTCTTCGCCCATGAGGGGACGGTCGCCAAGATCATCGGCGATGCGATCCAGGTGCTGTTCAACGCCCCCGGCGACCAGCCGGACTATGCAACGCGCGCGGTCGCCTGTGCCCATGCTCTCGACGCCTGGGCGGAGGACTTTTCGGCGCGCTGGAAGGCAAGAGGCGTGAATTTCGGAGCTACCCGCATCGGCGCTCATGCCGGTCCGGCGCTGGTTGGCAATTTCGGCGGCAACCGCTTCTTCGACTACACGGCCTATGGCGACACCATCAATATTGCGGCCCGGCTTGAGGCGGCGAACAAGCACCTGGGAACGCGCATTTGCGTTAGTGCCAGCGTTGCGAATGGGGCCGAAAACTTTCGTGGCCGTCCCGTGGGCGACCTGATGCTGCGCGGACGCAGCGAGCCGCTGCGCGCATTCGAGCCGCTGCCGCAGGCGAGGTTCGAGGCGCCAGCGACGGCGCAATATGCCGAAGCGTTTGCCAAAATGGAGGCCGGCGATGCCGCGGCCATGCCGTCCTTCGCCGCGCTGGTCGGCATGCACGCCGACGATCCGCTGGCCGGATTTCACCTGAAGCGCCTGCTCAACGGCGCCAAGGGCACTCGCATGCAACTGGAATAGGAGTCCGTCATGACGCGCGAATTCTCGGCCGGCAACTATCGTTTCATCCCGTCCGTCTTCCAATATTCCGCCGGTGCTGCCGCGGATGAGGGCTACGAGATCGAGCGGGTCCGGTTCGACCGCCTGGTGCCGCTCGCCGAAGGATTTGCGCTGGCGGCAAAGTTCATCCAGGAGGCGGGCCGCCCGCTGACGGCGTTCTGCGCCTGCGAGCTGCGCTCGCCAGCGGCCTTCAGCGAAGAAGGCTTTCGCGCGTTCAATCTGCACTATGTGAAGACGCTGTCCGAATGGGGCATCTTCGACGGCAGCACCAATCCGGTGGCGCGCAGCAATGTCTGCCCCGAGATCGATCCGCCGTCCGAACCCTCGTTCTATGCGTTCTCCTTCACGCGTCCGACGCGGTCAAATTTGCCGAGCTTCGTCATCGCCGGCGGCGCCGAGGCGCGCGAGGGCAGCGGCACCTATGTCGAGCGCACGGTGCGCTACCGCGACCTCAGCCCGGAGGGGCTGCGCGAGAAGGTGCGCTTCACCACCACGTCGCAGATGGAAAACCGGATGGCAGCCTTCGGCTTCGGCTGGAAGGATACAACCGGGGTGCAGGCCTATTCCGTGCACGACTTTCACCATGCGCTGGTGGACGAGTTGGTCCGCCGTGGCGCGCTCCGCTCCGGGCTGACCTGGCATTTCGCCCGTCCGCCGGTGGTCGATCTGGAATTCGAGATGGATTGCCGCCGCGTGCTGCGGGAAGTGGTGATTTGAGGTCCTCACCAAGAGGAATAATCAGCGCTGCCTTGGGTCGAGTGCGTCGCGCAGCCCGTCGCCGAGCAGGTTCAGCGACAGCACGACGAGGAAGATCGCAAGGCCTGGCCAGATTGCCATCCAGGGCGCCTGGGTCAGGAAGCGTTGTGCCGCGTTGAGCATGCTGCCCCAGGACGGCGCCGGCGGCTGCTGGCCGAGGCCGAGGAAGGAGAGGGCGGCCTCGGCGATGATGGCCGCAGCGATCGAGAGCGTCGCCTGCACCAGAAGCGAGGGGAGGATGTTCGGCAGGATGTGCGAGAGCGCGATCCGCCACGGCGGACTGCCGAGTGCGCGTGCGGCCTCGACATAGTCTTCGGCTTTGACGACGAGCACCTGGCCGCGGGTCAGGCGGATGAAGATCGGCGTCGCCGAGATGCCGATCGCAATCATGGCATTGCCGAGGCTCGGGCCGAGGAACGCGGCGAGCGCGATCGCCAGGATCAGGAACGGGCAGGCCAGCATCGCATCGGTGATGCGGCTGATCAGCGCGTCGGTGAAGCCGCCGCGGTAGCCGGCGAGGAGACCGAGCGGCACGCCGATGCCGAGCGCGATCGCGACCGAGATTAGGCCTGCGAGCAGCGAGGCGCGCGCGCCGTAGACGACGCGGCTGAGGATGTCGCGGCCGAGCTCGTCGGTGCCGAACCAGTGGGCCGAGGTCGGCGGTTTGCGCACAAGGCTCCAGCTCGTCGCGATGGGATCATAGGGCACGATGAGCGGAGCGAGCACGGCAAGGGTGATGAATATCGTGAGCACGACGAGCCCGAACACCGCTGCCTTGCGCTTGAACAGCCGCCGACGCGCGCGGCGAGCCGGGCTATCCAGCTCGTCGGCTCGCGTGAGAGGACTCGGCAGTGCGGCGTCGGTCATGATCAGCCCCGAAGCCGCGGATTGACGAGGATGTAGGCGATGTCGGCCACCAGATTCAGCGTGATGTAGACCGTGGCCGTGACCAGGACGACGCCCTGAACCACGGCATAATCGCGGTTGAATACGGCATCCACGATCAGCTTGCCGAAGCCGGGAATGGAGAAGATCTGCTCGGTCAGGACCGCGCCTGAGAGCAGCGTACCGAGCTCGAGCGCGCCGAGCGTGATGACGGGGGTCAGCGCATTGCGCATGGCATGCTTGAGGATCACCGTGCGCTCCAACAGCCCTTTGGCGCGCGCGGTGCGCACGTAGTCGCTTTCCAGCACCTGAAGCATGGCGCTTCGCGTATGCCGCATCAGGATCGCGGCGATCGCATTGCCGAGCACGAAGGCCGGCATGATGGTGACGGCCAGGCTCGCGCGCCAGTTCTCGGTGAGCGGCACGTAGCCGGAAGCCGGCAGCCATCCAAGCTCGATCGAAAACAGGAAGATCAGCATGATCCCGAGCCAGAAGTTCGGCGTCGAGATGCCCCACAGCGCAAACAGGTTCGCGCCGTAGTCCCACGCGGAACCCTTCTTCACGGCCGCGACGATGCCGGCGGGAATGCCGATCAGCAGCGCGATCAGGATCGCCATCGAGCCGAGCTGCAGCGTCACCGGCAGCTTCTGCGCGATCAACTCGCGCACCGGCATCTTGTTGCGCAGCGACTCGCCGAAATCGCCAGAGAGCACGCCCTTGATCCAGTAGGCGTACTGCACCGGGACGGGCTGATCGAGCCGGTACTGGCGGCGGATCTGCTCGATCACGGCGGGATCGCGCTCCTCGCCCGCCATCACCAGCGCGGGGTCACCCGGCAGCAATTGCTGCAGCGAGAAGATCAGCACCGAGACGAAGAACAGCGTCGGCACGATCTGCACAAGTCGGCGGGCGAGGAAGTTCAGCATCCTCGCAGCGTCACTTCAGCTTGAGGCCGACAACGCGGACGAGGCCGTCCGGCATTTGCCTATAGCCTTCGAGCTTGGTCGTGTGCGCGATGATGATGCGGCGGTGATAGAGGTAGAGGATGGCGTGATCTTCCAGCTCCAGCTTCGCAAGTCTCTCGTAGGCGGCCTTGCGCTGAGCCATGTCCGACGTACGGCGGGCATCGTCGAGCGCCTTGTCCGCGTCGGCGTTGGTCCAGGCACTGTAGTTCTGCGGCGCATCCTTGCGCAGGAACACGTAGGAATTGCCATCGGGATCGATGCGTCCGCTCCATGCCAGCATGAAGGCCTGGTATTCGCCGGACTCGGCCTGCTTCAGCGACGTCGCAAACTCGGTGACGCGGATCTTCATATCGAAGCCCGCCTCGCTCGCCATGGATTGCACCACTTGAGCCACCGCTTCGGTCTCGGCACCCTTTGGTACCAGGAAGTCAACGCTGACTGGCCCAGTGACGCCGGCTTCCTTCAGGAGGGCCTTGGCTTTGGCGATGTCGCGGCCGTGGATCGGAAATGCGCCCTGATAATAGGGGTGATCGGGATTGACCCATTGGTTGCCCGGCTTGAATTCGCCGTTGAACACCACTTGGTTGATCGCCTCGCGGTCGATCGACCAGTCGAGTGCCTGCCGCACCTTGGCGGATTGGCTGAGCGGGCCCTTGGCCTTGTCCTTGCCGATGTTGAGCGTGATGCCCTGATAGCCGAGCTCGATGGCGGTCGCGACCTTCAGCCGCGAGTCGGCGCGCACCTCCTTGAGATCGGTGGCGAGCACGCGCTCGATCAGGTCGAGGCCGCCGGATTTCAGGTTTGCGAGCCGCACGGTCGCATCGA
The DNA here is from genome assembly GCF_056156565.1 of Bradyrhizobium sp. JHI2711. NCBI lineage: Bacteria > Pseudomonadati > Pseudomonadota > Alphaproteobacteria > Hyphomicrobiales > Nitrobacteraceae > Bradyrhizobium > Bradyrhizobium sp. JHI2711. The sequence continues at coordinate 2,120,312 of NZ_JBPZPT010000001.1, read as the reverse complement.
CGATCGGCTGGAACACGATCTTGTCGATGAAGACGTTGTCCTTGTTCCAGTAGTCGGCGAATTTCTCGAACACAATGCGGTCCTGCTGCACGCGCTCGACGAACTTGTAGGGGCCGGCGCAGACCGGGCGAAGGCCGAACTTGTCGCCGGCCTCCTTGGCCGCCTTCGGCGACATCATCATTCCGGCGCGGTCGGTGAGCTGAGCGAGCAGGGGCGAGAACGGCGACTTCAACACCAGCTTGACCGTGAGGGGATCGACGATTTCGACGTGATCGACCGAGGCGAGCTCCGGCTTGCGGAACGAGCCGGGGAACGTCAGATGCCGCTCCAGCGAGAATTTTGCGGCCTCGGCATCGAACGGCTCACCGTCGTGGAATTTCACGCCGGGCCGCAGCTTGATGACCAGCGCCTTGCCGTCGTCGGCGGTTTCGCTCGAGAGCGCCAGCTGCGGCACGATGTTGAGCTTCTCGTCGATGTCGAACAGCTTGTCGCAGAAGGAGGAGAACACGATGCGGCCGACATAGGTGCGCGCCATCGTAGGGTCGAGGATATCGGGGTCCTCGGCGAGGCCGATGCGCAACGTGGTCTGGGCCTGCGCGGCCCCGATCGACACCAGCACAGCGGCGGCTGTTGCGGCCAGGCGAAACATCTTCATCGGTCAATCCCCATTGCTTCGGCTATTTCGTTGCGGACGCGGCGCACTGTATACCAACCCCGTCGGGGCTGCTGCCTTCCGTCTTTTGGCTGAAGGCCGCGACCAGCTTTGCAAGCGCCGGCGAAAACCCGCCGGCGGTGGGTAGAATGGCGTCGGCAGACGGCAGCTCCGCGGTGCGGTGACAGGCGGTGGCATGGCCGGTGCGGTCAGCTAGAAGCGCAGGCGCCTCATTGCGGCAGCGCTCGATCACGAACGGGCAGCGGGTGTGAAAGCGGCAGCCGGCGGGCGGATTGAGGGCGCTCGGGATTTCGCCCTCCAGCAGCACCGTCGTTCGTTTCGCCTTCGGCTGCGGCAGCGGGATCGCCGACAGCAGCGCCCGGCTGTAGGGGTGGCGCGGCGCGGCGAACAGCGCGTCGGCTTCCGCCGTCTCGACGATTTGGCCGAGATTCATCACCGCGACGTGGTCGGCGATGTGCTTGACCACGGCAAGGTCGTGCGAGACGAAGATGTAGGCGAGGCCAAGCCGGTCCTGGAGCTCGCGCAGCAGATTGAGGATCTGCGAGCGGATCGAGACGTCGAGCGCCGAGACCGGCTCATCGCAGATGATGAGCTTCGGCTCGACCGCGAGCGCGCGGGCGATCGCGATGCGTTGGCGCTGGCCGCCGGAGAATTCATGCGGATAGCGCCGGGCGAGGCGCGGCTCCAGCCCGACCAGCCGCAGCAGTTCGGCAACGCGCTCGGCCCGCCGCACCGGCGGCACCAGATCGTGCAGCGCCAGCGGCTCGGTCAGAATCTGGCCGACCGTCATGCGCGGATTGAGCGAGGCGTAGGGATCCTGGAAGATGATTTGCGCCTCGCGGCGGAAGGCGCGCAAGGCGCCGGCGTCGAGCGCGAGCAGGTCGCGGCCGTCGAAGCGGATCATACCAGCGTCTGGCTCGATCAGCCGCAGCACCAGGCGGCTGACGGTGGACTTGCCGCAGCCGGATTCGCCGACCAGGGCCAGCGTCTTGCCAGCCTCCAGCGAGAAGGACACGCCATCGACCGCCTTGACGTGCGCCAACGCGCGGCCGAGCAGCGAGCGCTGAGCGACGAAATGCTTGACCAGGCCTTCGACTTCGAGGAGCGCCATCACGACACCAGCAATTCGAGCGGCGCGCGGATGCAGCGCGAGAGGTGGCCGTCGCTGAGTTCGACCAGTGGCGGCGGCACCTTGGTGCAGGCGTCGAGCACGAAGGGGCAACGCGCGGCGAAGCGGCAGCCGGCGGGCGGCTGTGCCATGTTCGGCACCATGCCTTCGATCGTCGCAAGCTGCTCGGCGCGGTGGTCGAGCCGCGGGATCGAGCCGAGCAGGCCGACCGTGTAGGGATGCTGCGGCGCGGAGAACAACTCGTCGACCGGCGCCCGCTCGACGATCTCGCCGGCGTACATCACCGCGACCTCGTCGCAGACCTCGGCGACGACGCCGAGATCGTGGGTGATCAGGATGATCGCGGCGCCGCTCGCGGCCTTCAGCTCGCGCATCAGCTCCAGGATCTGGGCCTGCAGGGTGACGTCGAGCGCGGTGGTCGGCTCGTCCGCGATCAGCAGCCGCGGGTCGCAGGCGAGTGCCATCGCGATCATCACGCGCTGGCGCATCCCGCCGGAGAGCTTGTGCGGGTAGTCGTCGATGCGACGCTCGGGTGAAGGGATATGGACCCGGCGCAACAGCTCGATCGCGCGCTCGCGCGCGCTCCTCCGCGAGCCGCCGCGGTGACGCAGGATTGTCTCGATGATCTGGTCGCCGATCGTAAAGCTCGGATTGAGCGAGGTCATCGGCTCCTGGAAGATCATCGCCAGCCGGTTGCCGCGCAGATCGCGCAGGGTCTGGTCCGGCGTCGTCAGCAGGTCGAAGCCGTCGAAGCGGATCGCGCCACTTATTTCCGCGCTCTGCTTCGGCAGCAGGCCCATGATCGCCAGCGACGTCACGCTCTTGCCGCAGCCGGATTCCCCGACGAGACCGAGCGTCGCGCCATTGGCGACGCTGAGATCGACGCTGTCGACCGCGTGGGTGATACGGCCGTCGTCGCCATGAAAGCGGATACGCAGATCCTTGATCTCGATGAGGGGGCTGGCGCTCATGATCGTCTCGCCCGCGCCGCTTCGATGCTGGCGTCGATGACGCTGCGATCGGTGTTGCCGGCCGGGTTCTGCCGCGTCGGCATGGAGGCGCGGAAGTGCACCCAGAGTTCGTGGCTGACGCGCTCGAGGCGTTCGAGCTCACCGAGCGGATCGGGATGGTCGTCGGCGCGAATGTCCAGCGCTGGCCATTCCTCCTCGCCGTGGATCACGAGCGCGGCCGATTGCTTGCCGCGCTTGTCGCCGCCGGCGGCTTCGCCGGCGCGCATCGCCGCGAGCAGACGGCGTGGGAAGGGCAGGCTGTCGCTCGCGATATAGGTCCTCGCTGTCTCGTCGAGCACGTCGGCCCCCGCGAGCATGTTGCCGGCGATCGAGAAGCCGCTGCCGGCAATATGGCCGCACCAATCGACGCAGTCGCGCCCGGTATGCGCGGCGATGGCGCCGCTGGCATCCATCAAATGGACCTGCCGGCTCTCGCGGCCGTCATCGGTCGCCAGCAGCGTGGCGAGCACGTCGTGGGCGTTGAGGCCCTCGCGCAAGAGCTTGACGCCGTCGATGCCGTAATAGGGATTGACGAAGGCCTGCGTCGCGATGGCGCCGAGGCCAGCGGCGATGTAGGGCACGCGCGCGCCGACGGCGAAGAAGCGGGTCGCAACCGCGATGCCGAACTGGCCGGTGGCAGGATCGCGCGCGATGATCGACCAAGTCATGTGCTGCCTTCAGCGTCCCGCCGCGTAGCCCTGCATGCCGCGCGGATTGGCGGCGGCGCGCCGGCGCGGACCCACGCGTGAGGCCGCGGTCAGGCGTCCCTCGGACCAGTCGGGACCGATCTCGACGATATGCCCTCGCTCGCGCAGGTTCTCGATCGTTGCCTTCGGCACGCGGTTCTCGACCACGAGCACGCCGGGACGCGCGGTGCGCGGCCAGAACGAGATCGGGAAATGTTCGGAATGCCAGGCCGGCGCGTCGATGGCTTCCTGGAGATTGAGGTTACAATGGACGTGGCGCAGGAAGAACTGCGTGATCCACTGGTCCTGCTGATCGCCGCCCGGCGAGCCCCAGGCGAGGTAAGGCTCGCCGTCGCGCAGCGCCATGGTCGGAGAGAGGGTGGTGCGCGGCCGCTTCCCCGGCGCGAGCGCGGCGGGATGGCCTTCCTCCAGCCAGAACATCTGAGCGCGGCTGCCGAGGCAAAAGCCGAGCTCGGGAATGATCGGCGAGGATTGCAGCCAGCCGCCCGACGGCGTCGACGACACCATATTGCCGTCCCTATCGATGATGTCGAAATGCACGGTGTCGCCGCGCACCTCGCCGAAGCGGCCCACGGTCGGCTCGCCGGCGCCGAGCGCGCCGACCGCCTCGCGCTGGCCCTCCGCGCGGCGCAGCTTGACGACACCGCCGAAGCCCTCAACCGAGCCCGGAATGAAATCGAGCGAAGCCTTGTCGGTGACGAGCTTGCGGCGCTCGTCGTTGTAGGTATCCGACAGCAGCGTTGCGATCGGGATCTCGTTGAACTTGGGATCGCCGTAAAATTTTTCACGGTCGGCGAAGGCGAGCTTGGCGCATTCGATCTGGAGATGGATGAACTCCGGCCCGGTCGGATCGAGGCCGTCGAGTGCAAAGCCCTTCAGCAGCGCGAGCTGCTGCAAGGTGACCGGACCCTGACTCCAGACGCCGGCCTTGCAGACGGTGTAGCGGCCATAGTCGTAGGTGAGTGGCGCCTCGACTGTCGGCTGCCAGCGCGCCATGTCGTCGGCGGAGAGCACGCCGCGATGTGGCGAGCCGCTGACGTCCATCACCTCCTGGGTTCGGCAGAACTTGTCGACGGCTTCCGCGACGAAGCCTTGCGACCAGGCTTTGCGCGCGCGCTCGATCTCCGCATCGCGGCCACCGCCGCCGCTTTCCGCCTCGCTCAGGATCCGGGCGTAGGTCGCAGCCAGTGTCTTGTTGGTGAACAGCGTGCCTGGCTTCGGCACTTCACTGTTCGGGAGGTAGACCGCGGCGGACGTCGGCCAGTGCTTGCGGAACAGCTGCTCGACGGTCTGGATCGTGGCGCAGGCGCGCTCGACCAGCGGATAGCCGTCGCGGGCGTAGGAGATCGCCGGCTCCAGCACGTCGCGCACGCGCATCGTTCCGTAGTCGCGCAGCAGCATCATCCAGGATTCGAAGGTGCCGGGAACGCAGGCGGCGAGCAGACCCGTGCCCGGCACCATGTCGAGGCCTTCGCTTCTGTAATGCGCGATGGTGGCCCGCGCCGGCGCCGGGCCCTGGCCGCAGATTACCTCGGTGCGGCCGCGCTTGACGTCATGCACGATGATGGGCACGTCGCCGCCGGGACCGTTCAGATGCGGCTCGACCACCTGGAGCGTGAAGGCGGTGGCAACGCCGGCATCGAAGGCATTGCCGCCCTTTTCCAGGATGGCCATGCCCACGGCAGTCGCAATCCAGTGCGTCGAGGCGACGACCCCGAACGTGCCCTCGATCTCGGGCCTCGTCGTGAACGGATCGGGATTGATATTACTGCCCATGGGACTTCACCACCTTATTTCCGGCGCGTGCAATTGATCACAGGGCCACGCCGCTTCCAAATGCGCAGGCTGCATGGCACGCGCGCGTCACGCCGGGACCGGCGCGGTGTTGACCGCATGGCAGGCGACGCCGTCGATCAGTTCCGGGGTCTCCTTGCGGCAGAGATCGAACGCCAGCGGACAGCGCGGATTGAAGGCGCAGCCGGAGGGCGGATTGATCGGGTTGGGGATCTCGCCCTTGACCGGAATGCGCTGGCGGCCGCTCATGGCAAGATCAGGCACGGCGCCCAGCAGCATCTTGGTGTAGGGCATGCGCGGATTTGCGAACAGCTCGCGTCCGTCCGCGATCTCGACGATGCGGCCGAGATACATCACGCCGACGCGGCTCGCCATGTGGCGCACCACGGCGAGGTTGTGGCTGATGAACATGTAGGTCAGGCCGAACTTGTCCTGGAGGTCGCGCATCAGGTTCAGGATCTGCGCCTGCACGGAGACGTCGAGCGCCGAGGTCGGCTCGTCGCAGACGATGAATTCGGCGTCGGACGCGAGCGCGCGCGCGATCGCGATGCGTTGGCGTTGGCCGCCGGAGAATTCGTGCGGATATTTCAGCCGGTCGTCCGGATGCAGGCCGACGAGGCTGAGCAGCTCGCCGACGCGAGCCTGGATGTCGCGCTCGCCCTGGATCAGGTCGAAGGCACGGATCGGCTCGGAGATGATGGCATCGACCCGGAAGCGCGGGTTCAGGCTCGCATAGGGATCCTGGAAGATCATCTGGATGCGCCGGCGCAGCTTCCGCCGCGCTGGCGCCTGCCGCGGGTCGGTCATGGAGACGCCGTCGATCAGCACGTCGCCGGCGCTTGGCGGCAGCAGGCCGACGACCATGCGTGCCACCGTGGTCTTGCCGGAGCCGGACTCGCCGACCAGGGCAAACGTCTCGCCCTTCCTGATGTCGAAGGTAACGTGATCGACTGCCTTGAGATATTCGAGATGTCCGCCTTCAAGCACGCGGTTGAGCCAGGGTTTCGAGACGTCGAAGACGCGGCGCAGGTTTGTGGCCTGGACGAAGGGAGCACTCATGCCACGCTCTCCGCCGGCACGTCGTCATAGAGGTGGCAGGCCACCGATTGCGCGCCGCGCGGCAGCGGCTCCGGCCGATCGACACGGCAACGATCGAAGGCGAAGGCGCAGCGCGGATTGAACGAGCAGCCGCGCGGGATCGCCGACAGGCGCGGCATCGAGCCCGGGATCTGCACCAGGCGCTTGTCCTCGCCCGCAAGCGTCGGGATCGCGCCCATCAGGCCCTTGGCATAAGGATGCAGCGGATTCTTCACGAGGTCCTGCACCGGGCCGATCTCGGCGACGCGGCCGGCATACATCACCGCGACGCAGTCGGAGGTTTCGGCGATCACGCCCATGTCGTGCGTCACCAGCATCACCGCGGTGCCGTGGTCGCGTCCGAGCCGCTTGATCAGCGAGATGATCTGGGCCTGCACGGAGACATCGAGCGCGGTGGTCGGCTCGTCCGCGATGATCAGCTCGGGCTCGGCACAGATCGCGAGCGCGATCACGACGCGCTGGCGCATGCCACCGGAAAACTCGTGGGGATAGCCGTCGATACGCTTTTCCGGCGCGGGAATGCCGACTTCGGCCAGGAGGTCGATGGCGCGGCGGCGGGCGGCCGACTCGGACAGATTGAGGTGGGTGCGGATCGTCTCCACGATCTGGTCGCCGACCTTGTACAGCGGATTGAGCGATGTCAGCGGATCCTGGAAGATCATGCCGATGCGCTTGCCCCTGATACGGCGCATCTCCTCCGGCGGCAGATTGTCGATGCGCAGGCCCGCGAGATGAATCTCGCCGCCGGCAATGCGGCCGGGCGGATCGATCAGGCCGATCACCGCGAGGCCGGTGACGGACTTGCCGGCTCCGGACTCGCCGACGACGCCGAGCACCTCGCCCTTGGCAATGTCGAAGGAGACGCCGTCGATGGCGCGCAGCGTGCCGCGGCGGGAGGCAAACTCCACGTGAAGATCGCGCACGGAAAGGACGGGTTCGGTCATGGACGAGGCGTATTCATCGAAGCTTCGGATTGAGCGCGTCGCGCAGCCAGTCGCCGAGCAGATTGATCGATAGGATCAGCGTTGCGAGCGCGAGCCCCGGGAAGGCGACGATCCACCATTCGCCGGCGAACAGATAATTGTTGCCGATGCGGATCAGCGTGCCGAGCGAGGGCATGGTATCGGGCAGGCCGACGCCGAGGAAGGACAGCGTCGCCTCGGTGATGATGGCGAGCGCAAGGTTGATGGTGGCGATGACCAGAATCGGGCCCATCGTGTTCGGCAGCACGTGCCGCAGCATGATCTTCGGCGCCGGCAGGCCGATCAGCTGTGCGGCGGCGACGTAGTCCTTGTTCTTCTCGACCATCACGGAGCTGCGCACCGTCCGGGCATAGCCGACCCAGAAGCTCAGGCCGATCGAGATCACCAGCACCACCAGCATGCTGGTGGCGTCCAGCCGGTTGCCGAGGATTGATTTCGCGATGCCGTTGACCAGCAGCGCGATCAGGATTGCAGGGAATGTCAGCTGCACGTCGGCGATCCGCATGATCACGCCGTCCACTGCGCCGCCGAAATAGCCGGCGATCAGGCCGAGGGCGATGCCGAGCGCGCCGGCGAAGATCACGCCGGCGACACCCACGGCGAGCGAGATGCGCATGCCATAGAGAATCGCGGAGAACACGTCGCGGCCCTGCTCGTCGGTGCCAAGCAGGAACGGGCTCTGGCCGTCCGCAGTCCACAGCGGTGAAATCCGCGAATTCATCAATTGCAGCTGTGCCGGATCGAACGGGTTCTGCACCGCGAGCACGGATGCAAAGATCGCAAGCAGGAAGAACAGGACCGTGATAGCCGCAGCCACCATGGTGAGCTTGGAGCGGCGGAACGAATAGAACAAGTCGCTGTCGAGCGTGCGGCTGAACCAGCCATGGGCGGCCTGCACCGGCTGCGCGCTCTGCTTGTCGGAATTGGAGACGACTGCGTCGGACATTGCAGGCTGCCCTATGCGGCGCGACCGACGGTCGAGCGCAGGCGCGGATCGACCACCGTGTAGAGAATGTCGACCACCAGATTGATGGTGACGAAGATCAGTGAAACCATCAGCAGGTAGGCGGCCATGATCGGAATGTCGACGTTTTGCACGGCCTGGACGAACAGAAGCCCCATGCCCGGCCATTGGAACACGGTTTCGGTGATGATCGAAAATGCAATAACCGAGCCAAACTGAAGCCCGGCCACGGTGATCACCGGAATCAGCGTGTTCTTCAGCGCGTGGCCGAAATGGATCGCACGCGTGGTCAGCCCCCTCGCGCGGGCGAAGCGGATATAGTCGGTCCGCAACACTTCCAGCATCTCCGCGCGCACCAGCCGCATGATCAGGGTCATCTGGAACAGGCCGAGCGTGATCGAAGGCATGATCAGTGCCTTCAGTCCCGACACCGTGAGCAGGCCGGTCGTCCACCAGCCGAGCTTGACCACCTCGCCGCGGCCGAACGAGGGCAACCAGCCCAATGTCACAGCGAACAGGTAGATCAGGAGAATGCCGATCAGGAAGGTCGGCAGCGAGATGCCGATCAGCGAGACCGCCTGGAATAGTTTGGCCAGCACGGTATCGCGCTTGAGCGCCGAATAGACGCCCATCAGGATGCCGAACACCATTGCAAACACGGTCGCACAGATCGCAAGTTCCAGCGTCGCGGGCATGCGCTCCATCAACAGCGTCGCGACCGGCTGGCGGAACTGGTAGGAGACGCCGAACTTGAACTGCGCCGCATCGGCGAAATAGCGCACGAACTGCACCGGCACGGGGTCATCGAGGCCGAGCGACTTGCGCACGATCGCGCGTTCGGCGGCCGAGGTGTCGATCGAGACGATCTGGTTGACGGGGTCGCCGGCGAAGCGGAACATCGAGAACGCGATGATGCCGACGGCGAACATGACGCCGATGGCCTGAACGGCGCGGCGAAGCGTGAAAGCGAGCATGCCTTCCACTGTCCTTGGGTGAGCGTACGGCCGACGTCCTTGGCGGCCGGAAAAGAAAGGTCCCGGAAGGCGGATGCCGCCGGGACCTCGTGTTCAACCGATCCTATTCCTTCTTGGTTGCCCAGTGGAACATGACGAGATTGTCGGCGCGCTGCGGCAGGTTCACCTTCTTCGAAACGCCCCAGGCCAGCGCCTGCTGGTGCAGCGGGATGTAGGACCAGTCCTTCATGCCGATTTCGTAGGCCTGCTTGATCAACTGGTTGCGCTTGGTGGTGTCGGCTTCGACCAGCACCTTGTCGGTGATGGCGTCGAACTCCTTGTTGCAATAGCCGCCGAGATTGGCCTCGCCGCGCGAGGATTTCGCATCGTCGCGGCAGCCCATGATGTCGTAGAGCACGTTGTGGGAATCCATCGTGCTCGGAGTCCAGCCCAAAAGGTAGAACGAGGTCTGGTAGCCGCCCTGCTTCAGCACCTTGGCGAAGTACTGCGCCTTCGGTTGCGCCAGGAGATTGATCTTGACGCCGATGCGGGCGAGCATGCCGACCACGGCCTGGCAGATCGCGGCGTCGTTGACGTAGCGATCGTTCGGGCAGTCCATGGTGACCTCGAAGCCGTCGGGGTAACCGGCTTCGGTCAGGAGCTTCTTGGCGCCGTCAGGATCGAATTTCGGCCGCGTGAACTCCTTGGACAGCACGAACAGTTCCGGTGCGATCATCAGCGCCGACGGCGTCGACAGCCCGCGCATCACGCGCGTCTTGATCAGCTCGATGTCGATCGCCTTGTAGAAGGCCTCGCGGACGCGGACGTCCTTGAACGGGTTCTTGCCCTTGATGTTGGAGTAGAGCAGCTCGTCACGCATCTGGTCAAAGCCGAGGAAGATGGTGCGCAGCTCCGGTCCCTTCAGCACCTGGGCGTTCGGGCTGGAATCGACGCGGGAGATGTCCTGGATCGGAACCGGCTCGATGACGTCGACTTCGCCCGAGAGCAGGGCGGCGACGCGGGTGGCGTCGGAAGCGATCGGGGTGAAGATGATCTCCTTGAGATTGCCTTCGACCTTGCCCCAGTAATTGGGATTGGCCTTGAACACCGTCTTCACGCCGGGCTGATGGCTTTCGATGATGAAGGGACCGGTGCCGTTCTCGTTCAGTGAGGCATAGCTCGGCGTGGTCGCCGCCACCGGCGTCGGATCGACGACGTTGTTCTCCTCGGCCCATTTCTTGTTCATGATGTACCAGACATCCCACGCGTTGTGCAGGATGGGATTGGGCGAGGGCAGGACGAAGTCGACCGTGTAGTCGTCGACCTTCACTACCTTGACGTCGGGCGCAAGGCGGGTCTGCATGTTCGACCCCTTCTTGCGGACGCGATCGGCCGAGAACACCACGTCGTCGGCGGTGAATGGGTTGCCGTTGTGGAATTTCACGCCCTTGCGCAAATGGAAGCGCCAGCGGGTCGGCTCCGGGGTTTCCCAGCTTTCCGCCAGTGCCGGAATGATCTTGAGGTCCTTGTCGCGCGCGGTGAGGCCCTGATAGACGTGGCCGAGATGGGCGTGGGTGGTGCTCTCGTTCAGGGTATAGGGGTCGAGCGACTTCAGGTCACCCTGGTTGGCATAACGTAGCGTCTGGCTGGTCGCTGGCGAGACCGCCAACGCAAGCGTACCTGCGAGCGTCGCCGCAAACAGACTTTGACCGATTGACATTCTTGACCCTCTCCACACTGCCGCGCCGGTGATTTTTGATTGTTCGGCGGGGCTGACCGATCCATGTTGCCCAGAGTTCTCGACCCGTGCAAGCGTCATTCCAGCAAGGAACGCGCCAAGTTGCACCGCTGTGCAGCAATGCTGCCCGGCGTCCCCCGCGGCCGGCCGGCGAGCTTCTGCGCGGGTCGCGGGCCAGCCAATTTGATTGATTGACCATACGAGCCGATTGGGGAAGCCGATCCCAGCGGCTTCCCCTCAGGTCGCTTGCCTTGCAGACCTTCTCGCGGTGATACTCCGACGGGCCGCTCGAATCTCATCTGGAGGGGACATGAAGGTTAACATCGAAATCGACTGCACCCCCCTTGAGGCCCGCCAGTTCTTCGGTCTGCCCGATGTGGGGCCGATGCAGACGGCCGTGATGGACAAGCTGCAGCAGCAGGTTCTCAGCAACATCGAGAAGGTCTCGCCGGAATCGCTGATCCAGAGCTGGTTCACCTTCGATCCCAAGATCGCCGAGCGGTTTCAGGACATGTTCGTCGCGATGGCAGGCCTCGGCGGCACGCGCAGCGGCGACAAGAAAAAATAGTGTCGCCCGGGCCGGACGGGGCGCTGCAAGAAGGCCGGCTTCGTCCGCCGGGTCTCGGCCTGCTGCTCGCCGAGGCCCGTGGGCTATTCGAGTTGAATGCGAGCCTCTTGCTGTCGCCGCTCCTGATCCGGGCGCCGCGGGGCGATGGCCATCCGGTGCTGGCGCTGCCGGGCTTTCTCGCCAGCGACCTCTCGATGGTGCCGATACGGCGCTACCTCAGCGAGCTCGGTTATGCGGCGCATGCCTGGCGGATGGGCCGCAATCTCGGCGGGCTCGGGCGAATGCGGGATTCGCTGCGCATGCGCTTGGCCGAAATCCATGCCGCCACGGGACGCAAGGTCAGCCTGGTCGGTTGGAGTCTCGGCGGCGTCTATGCCCGCGATCTCGCGCTTTGGGCGCCGGACAAGGTCCGCTACGTCGTCACGCTCGGCAGCCCTTTCGCCAACGATGTGCGGGCGACCCACGCGACGCGGCTCTATGAGACGTTATCCGGCGAGAAGGTGGAGGACTATGCGGAAGCACGCGAGGCGATTGCCGGCGATCTGCCGGTGCCGGCAACGTCGATCTATTCGCGCGCCGACGGCGTCGTGAACTGGCGGACCTGTCTGCTGCGCCCCTCCGACCGTGCCGAGAACATCGAGGTGCACCTGGCGAGCCATATTGGGCTTGGCGTGAACCCGGCGGTGCTGTGGGCCGTGGCGGATCGCCTGGCGCAACCGGAGGGAGACTTCCGGCCATTTGACCGGGCGGGGCCGTTTGCCATTGCATATGCCCCGCCGGACCGGGCAGTATCGGCCTGACGAGAAGCGCCGCCAAGGCGCCCGTCGAATACTCGGGAGGGAACCATGGCTGACGGTAAGAAGCTGTCGTCGCTTGACGCGTCGTTTCTCTATCTGGAAACACCGGAGATGCCGATGCATGTCGGCAGCATGGCGATCTTCCGCCTGCCTGACGACTACAAGGGCGATTTCTTCGAAGAGTTCAAGGCGATGATCGTCTCGCGCCTGCACATCGCGCCGATTCTCAAGGCGCGGCTGGAGAAGGCGCCGCTCGACATCGATCATCCCTCCTGGGTCGAGGACGACCAGTTCGACATCGACCGCCACATCTTCCGGGCAAGCCTGCCGCAGCCGCGCGACCGCGCCACGCTCGAGCGCATCGTCGGCTGGATGCATGCCAAGCTGCTCAACCGCGCCCGTCCGCTCTGGGAGTTCTACGTGTTCGAGGGCATGAAGGACAACGAGGTCGGGCTCTATTCCAAGATGCACCATGCCGCGATCGATGGCGGCGCCGGTGCGGCGCTGACCAACATGATCTACGACATCTCGCCGATCCCGCGGAAGGTCGATCCGCCGACCGCGGGCAGCAAGCCCGGGCAGGAGCCGCGCGACATCGCCGCCAACCTGCTCGACTCCTATCAGCAGCTGTTCAGCCAGCCGCTGGAGGCTTCGCAAGCGGCGAAGAACCTGCAGCTGCCCCGCACCGGCAAGAGCGATATCGGCTCGATCCTGTTCGACAACGCTATGTACCAGATCGAGAGCGCGGTGCGCTTCGCCGGCAACATCCCGACCGTGCTCAAGAGCGTCTCCGACGTGCTCGGCAAGATCGCCGATCCGAAGTCGCGCGAGAGCCTTGCCAGCATGGTGTCGCCGCCGACCATGCTCAACAAGACGATCTCCTCGGAGCGGAGCTTTGCCGGCGTATCGATCCCGCTGTCGCGGGCGAAGGCGCTGGCCAAGCAGGCCGGCGGCAAGCTCAACGACGTGGTGCTGGCGCTCGCCTCCGGCGTCGTCCGCCGCTATCTCCTGCGATACGGCACGCTGCCGGCGAAATCCCTGACCGCAGCGGTGCCGATCTCGCTGCGGGAGGAGGGCAACACCGAGGCCAACAACCAGGTGTTCGGCATGATCTGCTCGATCGCCACCAACATCGAGGATCCCAAGGCGCGGCTGGAAGCGATCATCGCGCAATCAACCAAGTCCAAGGAGATGTCGCATCCTTTGCGGGCTTTGATGCCGCAGGTCTCCAACATCTCGATGCTGGGCGCGCCGATCATGGTGCAGATTCTGGCGCTACTCTATAGCCGCTCGAACCTCTCCGACGTGCTGCCGCCCGCGGCCAACATCACCGTGTCCAACGTGCCCGGGCCACGGCAGACGCTCTATGCCGCCGGTGCCGAGCTCTTGCACATCTTCCCGGTGTCTATCTCGACCCACGGGCAGGCACTCAACATCACCGTGCAGAGCTATCGCGACCAGCTCGATTTCGGCTTTATCGTCGGTGCCAACATCATTCCGCATGTGCAGGTGATGTGCGACATGCTGCCTGAGGAATTCGCCGCGCTGGAGGCGGCGTACACGCCGCCGGCCGCTGATATCAAGGGCGCCGCCGAGTAAGGACTTTGCAATGATTGAAATGCCGCCGCTCAAGTTCGCGACGACGAACGGAATCCGCATGGGCTATTACGAGGCGGGCCCGTCCGATGACAAACCGCCGGTCGTGCTGTGCCACGGCTGGCCGGAGCTCGCATTCTCCTGGCGTCACCAGATCAAGGCACTAAGCGAGGCCGGCATCCGCGTAGTCGCGCCCGACCAGCGTGGCTACGGCGCGACCGACCGGCCCGAGCCGGTCGAAGCCTATGACATGGAGCACCTGACCGGCGATCTCGTCGGTCTGCTCGATCATCTCGGGATCGACAAGGCGATCTTCGTCGGCCACGACTGGGGCGGCTTCGTCGTCTGGCAGATGCCGCTGCGGCATCCCACGCGCGTCGCCGGAGTCGTCGGCGTCAACACCCCGCATTGGGACCGCATGCCGATCGACCCGATCGCGCTGTTCCGCCAGCGTTACGGCGACCAGATGTACATCGTCCAGTTCCAGGATCCCGCGCGCGAGCCGGACAAGATCTTCGGCAGCCGCGTCGAGCAGACCTTCGACGCCTTCATGCGCAAGCCGCTGGCAAAGCCGGCAGCGAAACCGGACGAGCCGCCGATCGCGGGTGTCGGCGCCTCGTCGAAAACCAACCTGGCTTTCCCGCAGATGATTGCGGCGTACGACGCCAAGGTCGATCCGCGCACGCCGATCCTGTCGGCTGATGAGAAGAAGGTGTTCGTCGACACCTTCACGAAGACCGGCTTCACCGGCGGCATCAACTGGTACCGCAACTTCACCCGCAACTGGGAGCGCGCCGAGGGGCTGGACCACCACATCCACGTGCCCTCGTTGATGATCATGGCGGAGAATGATGCCGTGCTGCCGCCCTCGGCGGCCGACGGCATGGAGAAACTGATCGATGATCTCGAGAAGTATCTGGTGAAGGACAGCGGCCATTGGACGCAACAGGAGAAGCCGGAGGAGGTCAGCGCCAAGCTGATCGAGTGGCGGAGAAGGCGGTTTGGCTAGCGGTCGTCATTGGGAACGCGTCATTGCGAGGAGCCCGCGACAAATTGCCAAGCAATTTGCGCTGGCGACGAAGCAATCCAGACTGCCTCCACGGATACATTTCTGGATTGCTTCGCTTCGCTCGCAACGACGACATTGAGGCAGGGGGACTACATTTCGATGTCATCCAAGAACCGTCTGGACCCGATTCCGCAGCCGCCGACCAAGCCAGTGGTCGGCAATATGCTGTCGCTGGACGCGGCCGCTCCCGTGCAGCACCTGACGCGGCTTGCCAAGGAGCTCGGTCCGATCTTCTGGCTTGACATGATGGGCTCGCCGATCGTCGTCGTCTCCGGCCACGATCTCGTCGACGAGCTCTCCGACGAGAAGCGGTTCGACAAGACGGTGCGCGGCGCGCTGCGGCGCGTGCGTGCGGTCGGCGGCGACGGCCTCTTCACCGCCGACACCCGTGAGCCGAACTGGAGCAAGGCGCACAACATCCTGCTGCAGCCTTTCGGCAACCGCGCCATGCAGTCCTATCACCCGAGCATGGTCGACATCGCCGAGCAGCTCGTCCAGAAATGGGAGCGGCTCAACGCCGACGACGAGATCGACGTCGTCCACGACATGACCGCGCTGACGCTGGATACGATCGGCCTGTGCGGCTTCGAGTACCGCTTCAACTCGTTCTACCGGCGCGACTACCATCCTTTCGTCGAGTCACTGGTACGATCGCTCGAAACCATCATGATGACGCGCGGCCTGCCGTTCGAGCAGCTCTGGATGCAGAAGCGGCGCAAGACGCTGGCCCAAGACGTCGCCTTCATGAACAAGATGGTCGACGAGATCATCGCCGAGCGGCGCAAGAGCGCGGAAGGCATCGACGACAAGAAGGACATGCTCGCCGCGATGATGACCGGCGTCGACCGTTCCACCGGCGAGCAGCTCGACGACGTCAATATCCGCTACCAGATCAACACCTTCCTGATCGCAGGGCACGAGACCACCAGCGGCCTGTTGTCCTACACGCTGTACGCGCTGCTCAAGCACCCGGAGATTCTCAAGAAGGCCTATGACGAGGTCGACCGGGTCTTCGGCCCCGACGTCAACGCCAAGCCGACCTATCAGCAGGTGACGCAGCTCACCTACATCACGCAGATCCTCAAGGAGTCGTTGCGGTTGTGGCCGCCGGCGCCGGCCTACGGCATCTCGCCGCTGAACGACGAGACCATCGGCGGCGGCAAGTACAAGCTCAGGAAAGGAACGTTCGTCACCATTCTGGTGACGGCGCTGCATCGTGATCCAAGCGTGTGGGGTCCCAATCCCGACGCGTTCGACCCCGAGAATTTCAGCCGCGAGGCGGAGGCAAAACGGCCGATCAATGCCTGGAAGCCGTTCGGCAACGGCCAGCGCGCCTGCATCGGCCGCGGCTTCGCCATGCACGAGGCAGCGCTCGCGCTCGGCATGATCCTGCAGCGCTTCAAGCTGATCGACCACCAGCGCTACCAGATGCACCTGAAGGAGACGCTGACCATCAAGCCGGAAGGCTTCAAGATCAAGGTGCGGCCGCGCGCCGATCGCGAGCGCGGCGCCTATGGCGGGCCCGTTGCCGCTGCGTCCTCGGCGCCAAAGGCGCAGCGTCAGCCCACCACGCGGCCCGGCCACAACACGCCGATGCTGGTGCTCTACGGCTCCAATCTCGGTACCGCCGAGGAGCTCGCAACGCGCATGGCCGATCTTGCCGAGATCAACGGTTTTGCCGTGCATCTCGGCCCGCTCGACGACTATGTCGGCAAGCTGCCGCAGGAGGGCGGGGTGCTGATCATCTGCGCCTCCTATAACGGCGCGCCGCCGGACAATGCGACGCAGTTCGTCAAATGGCTCGGTGAGGATCTGCCGAAGGATGTCTTCGCCGGTGTGCGCTACGCCGTGTTCGGCTGCGGCAACAGCGACTGGGCCGCGACCTATCAATCGGTGCCGCGCTTCATCGACGAGCAATTGTCGAAGCATGGTGCGCGCGCGGTCTATCCGCGCGGCGAGGGCGATGCCCGCAGCGATCTCGACGGCCAGTTCCAGAAATGGTTCCCCGCCGCCGCGCAAGTCGCGACCAAGGAGTTCGGCATCGACTGGAATTTCACCCGCACCGCCGAGGACGATCCGCTCTATGCAATCGAGCCGGTCGCGGTGACCGCCGTCAACACCATCGTCGCCCAGGGCGGCGCAGTGGCGATGAAGGTTCTGGTCAATGACGAGCTCCAGAACAAGTCCGGCGCGAATGCTTCCGAGCGCTCGACGCGCCACATCGAGGTGCAGCTGCCGGCCAACCTCAGCTACCGCGTCGGCGATCACCTCAGCGTCGTTCCGCGCAACGATCCTACGCTGGTTGATTCAGTTGCCCGCCGCTTCGGCTTTTTGCCGGCCGATCAGATCAGGCTTCAGGTGGCCGAAGGCCGGCGCGCGCAATTGCCGGTCGGCGCGGCCGTGTCGGTTGGCCGCCTGCTCAGCGAGTTCGTCGAGCTGCAGCAGGTCGCGACGCGCAAGCAGATCCAGATCATGGCCGAGCACACCCGCTGCCCCGTCACCAAGCCGAAGCTGCTGGCCTTCGTCGGCGAGGAGGCGGAACCGCTCGAGCGCTATCGCTCCGAGATCCTCGCCAAGCGCAAATCGGTGTTCGACCTGCTGCTCGAATATCCGGCTTGCGAACTACCGTTCCACGTCTATCTCGAAATGCTGTCGCTGCTGGCGCCGCGCTATTACTCGATCTCCTCCTCGCCGTCGGTCGACCCCGCGCGTTGCAGCGTCACGGTCGGCGTGGTCGAAGGTCCGGCTGCCTCGGGCCGCGGCACCTACAAGGGCATCTGCTCGAACTATCTCGCCAATCGGCGGGAGGGCGATACGATCTATGCCACCGTGCGCGAGACCAAGGCGGGCTTCTGCCTGCCGGACGATCCTTCCGTGCCTGTTATCATGATCGGTCCGGGCACGGGACTTGCGCCGTTCCGCGGCTTCCTCCAGGAGCGCGCGGCGCGCAAGGCGAAAGGGGCCGCGCTCGGCCCGGCCATGTTGTTCTTCGGCTGCCGCCATCCCGACCAGGATTTTCTTTACGCGGAGGAGCTGAAGGCGCTGGCGGCGAGCGGCATCACCGAGCTGTTCACGGCATTCTCGCGCGCGGACGGGCCGAAGACCTATGTGCAGCACGTGATCGCGGCGCAGAAGGACAAGGTCTGGCCGCTGATCGAGCGGGGCGCGATCATCTATGTGTGCGGCGATGGCGGCAAGATGGAGCCCGACGTGAAGGCGGCGCTCGTCGCGATCCACCGCGACAAGAGCGGCAGTGATGCCGCGGCAGGCGCGCGCTGGATCGAGGAGATGGGCGCGAACAACCGCTATGTGCTGGACGTCTGGGCGGGCGGGTAGCCGCAGATCGTGGGGTGGGTTAGCCCCGCGGATTGCGCGAAGCGCAAACCACTAGGCGTAACCCACCAATTCTGTCCGAGCGGCGGGTTACGCCTTCGGCTAACCCACCCTACGATCCTGTTCGTGCTAAAGCATTCCCATGATTCCCTGGGAAAAGATTGACACCGCCAAAATTCCCGGTTCCGACGAGGAGCTTCGCCTGATGCGCCGGGGCAAGGAGTTCTCCATCAAGCTCGGCACCAACGAGCTGATGAACAGCCGCCTGTCGGGGTCGGAAGCAGCGCTGGCAACCCTTGCCGCGAAGCAGATCGAGAAAGTCGCAAAGCCCGTCGTTCTCATCGGCGGTCTCGGCATGGGTTTTACGCTACGCGCGGCGCTGGCCGTGCTCGGAGCCCAGGCGAAGATCGTGGTCTCCGAGTTGGTGCCGTCGGTGGTCGCCTGGGCACGAGGCCCGATGGCGGAGGTCTTCGGAGATAGCCTCGATGATGCCAGGGTGAGCATTCGCGAGATCGATGTTGGCGAAGTCATCCGGGCGAAGCGTTCGGCCTTCGACGCCATCCTGCTCGACGTCGACAACGGTCCCGAGGGGCTGACCCGGAAAGGCAATGACGCGCTCTACGATGCGCGCGGGCTGCAGGTTGCGAAGACGGCGCTGCGGGCGGGAGGCGTGCTGGCCGTCTGGTCGTCTGGACCCAATGCGGCATTCACAGGGCGCCTCAAGCGCGCCGGCTTCGACGTCAACGAAGTCAACGTTCGCGCCACCGGCAGAGGCGGCGGCGCGCGCCACGTGATCTGGATCGCGCGGAAGGGCTAGGCCGCCTGCGCCGCCGCGCCATGCGCATGCTTGTCGATCGCGTCGATGATCTCCGGCCAGAAGCGCATGGGCAGCGCGTGGCCCATGCCCTCGATCATCAGCAGCTTTGCGTTCGGGATCGACGCGGCCGTATCCTTGCCGCCTTCAGGGCGAACCAACGGATCGACGGTGCCGTGAATCACGAGGGTCGGAACCTTCACGGCGTGCAGCCGCTCCTTGCGGCTGCCGGAGGCAAGCACGGCGCGGAGCTGGCGGCCGACGCCGGCCGGATTGAGCCCGCGTGCAAACACCCGCTCGGCGCGGCCAGGGTCGAGCGCTTCCTCTTCCGGGAAATGCCCGGCGCGCAGCACCTTCCAGGTCTGGCCATAGCGGACGATGAACTCCTCCTTGCTGCGCGGCGGCGGTGCCATCAGCACCGCGGCGGCCTCGCGCGTCGGCGGCGGCACGCGCGGATTGCCCGTCGTCGACATGATCGAGGTCAGCGAGCGCACGCGGTGCGGAAACGACAGCGTCACCTCCTGCGCGATCATGCCGCCCATGGACGCCCCGACGAGATGCGCCGACTTGATGCCGAGCGCATCCATCAGCCCGACCGTGTCCTTTGCCATGTCGATCAGCTTGTAGGTCGCGGCCACCGGGATGCGCAAGAAGCGCAGCTTCAGCAGCTCGAACGGCGTCAGCCGCTTGCCGCCGGTGAGATGGCTCGACTTGCCGATGTCGCGATTGTCGAAGCGGATCACGCGGAAGCCGCGTGCGGCGAGCTGCTCGCAGAATGCATCGTCCCAATGGATCATCTGCGCCCCGAGGCCCATGATCAGCAGCAGCGGCTCGGCATTGTCGTTGCCGAAGATCTCGTAGCAGATGTCGATGCCGTTGGCGCGGACGGTCTGGGGTGGTTGATGGGCGGTCACGGGTTCCTCCTGCTGACCGATGCTGTATCGCACGGTTTCATTTCACGAAGAAGCCGCGTCTCCGACGTTGCGTCGGTTGCTTGCCGGTTGACCGGCACCGCGCAACGGTGTGGTATGGCGGGACAAGAAGGGTGCAAAGCCCTCCGCATTGGGAGGACGCCGATGACCGACAAGATCACCGATCCGGTCGCCTTGTGGCAGAAGATGGTTGGCGAAATGGAGAAGGGTTTCAACTCCTTCGCGACCAAGGCGATGGAGACGCCCGAATTCTCGCAGGCCATGAACCGCGCCGGCGGCGTTGCTGCAGGTGCTCAGAAGCAATTCGGCGATCTCATGGAGAGGTACCTGATCTCGATGAACCTGCCGAGCCGCGAGCAGATGACCGGCATCGCGGAACGGCTCCAGTCGATCGAAGGCCAGCTCGGCGAGATCAAGTCGATGCTGAGCCAGATGTCGGCCACTTCGGGCGCGCCGCAACCCGGCGCCGCGCCGCGGCCACCGCGAACCAAGCGTCCGCCGTCCGAAGGCGGAGACCAAAAATGAACGCGCCGGCGGGACTTGATCTTGCCTCGATCCCGGAGCGCATCCAGTCCGAGGTGCAGCGCGCGATTCAGCGCAGCATCAAGGGCGTCGAATATTTCTCGACCTCGGGCCCCTCGCTCGGCTCGACGCCAAAGGACGTGCTGCACTCGCGCGGCACCATGAGCCTCTATCACTACCGGCCGATGTCGGACGAGATCTACCGCGTGCCGGTGCTGATCGTAATGGCAACCACCAATCGCGGCTACATCCTCGACCTCGTGCCCGGCCAGAGCTTCATCGAGTTCCTGCTGAAACGCGGCTACGACGTCTACATGCTGGACTGGAGCGCGCCGAGGCCGGAGGAGAAGAGCCTGCGCATGGAGGACTATGTCCTCGACTTCATTCCGGACTGCGTCCGCCGCGTGCAAGCCGATTCCGGCGAGCAGGACGTCTCCGTCATCGGCTATTGCTTTGGCGGCGTGCTGTCGCTGCTCTACGGCTCGATCCACAAGGACGGGCCAATGAAGAACCTGATCTGCTTCACCACGCCGATCGACTTCCGGGAGATGAAGCTGTTCTCGAACTTCTCCGACCGCCGCTATTTCGACGTCGACCACCTCGTCGACAGCGTCGGCAACGTGCCGCCGGAGATGATCCTGTCCTCGTTCGAGATGCTGCGGCCGGCCTCGCGCACGGTGAGCCAGATCCAGCTCTGGGAAAACATCTGGAACGACGAGTTCGTGAAGTCGTACCGCATGTTCGACCGCTGGGCGACCGACACGCTGCCGCTCGCCGGCGAATATTTCCGCACCATCACCAAGGACCTGATGTGGGATAACAAGCTGTTCAACGGCACCATGTCGGTCGGCGGCCGTGCGGCCAGGCTCGAGAACATCACGGTGCCGATCCTGCATGCGGTCGCCGAGCACGATCACATCGTGCCCTATGAGGCCGCCAAGCACCTGATCGCCAAGATCGGCTCGACCGACAAGGAAGAGGTGATCCTGAAGGGCGGTCACGTCTCGCTCGTCGCCGGCGCCAACGCGGTGAAGCGGCTGTGGCCGAAACTGGATTCCTGGCTGGGAAAGAGATCGATATGAGCGAGCAGCGTTCCTATCCGCGCCATGTCAAGACCGACGCCGGCACTATCGAGATCCGCCTGATGTTGCCCGCGGACGAGGCCGCGGTGCTGGCTTTTGGCAAGGGCCTGCCGACCCATGACCTGTTGTTCCTGCCACGCAACATCAGCGAGCCGAAGGTGCTGTCGGCCTGGGTCAAGGAAATCGAGCGCGGAGCTATTCAGAGCCTGCTCGCGGTGAGAGAGGGCAGGGTCGTTGGTTGCGGCACGCTGGTGCGCGATCCCCATTCCTGGTCGCCTCATGTCGGTGAGATCCGGATGGTGGTTTCGCCTGAGGTCCGCGGCAAGGGCGTGGGCAAGGCGCTGTCGCAGGAGACTTTTGCGCTGGCGCTCGGAGCGGGCCTGGAAAAGCTCTCGGTCCAGATGACGGTGGATCAGCAGGCGGCGATCGCCCTGTTCGAGAGCCTCGGCTTCAAGGCCGAGGCCCTGCTGCGGGACCATGTCCGGGACGTCGACGGCAAGACCCACGACATCGTCGTGCTCGGCCACAACATCGCGCAGGTCCAGGCTCAGATGGAGGCCTACGGCCTGCCTGGCGCCGTGCAGCACTAAACAGGGGGCGTCCGACATTGGGTCCGGATCGAACCCATTCACGTGCCCCCATGGCTACGGAAGCATCAGGATGCCTCTCGCGAGGGCTGTTCACTATTTCGTGATATCGCACTGCAATATCAATATTGCGATGCACAATTAACCGTGCCATATAGGTCGTGCCCCGGGCCAATGCGGACGGGGTGAGCCCATAGCTCAAACCATTGAGGATGGAGAGAACCCCATGACCACTGAAACCAACACCGCTTTCGAGGGCTTCAAGGACGCTTTCAAGAACATCCAGAACCTGGAAGTTCCCGAGGCCGCCCGCGAATTCGTCAAGAAGACTGCCAACACCGCCAAGGACCGTGCTGCCGAGGTGTTCGCTGGCTCCGAGCGCGTGACCGCCGCCGTCGAGAACGCGGTGACCGAGTCCATCACCGAGGCCGGCAAGATCAGCCGCAACATCCAGCAGGCGATCTACGAGGACGCCGAGGCGTTCTTCTCGGGCATCGACAAGCTCGCGTCCGCCAAGTCGGTCAGCGAAGCCGTCGAGATCCAGTCGAGCCTGCTCCGCTCCCGCGGCGAAGTGTTCGTCTCGCGCGCCAAGGCGACCGCCGACTATCTCGGCAAGCTCGCCGCCAACGGTGCGAAGTCCGCTCAGGACAATTTCGCCAAGGTCTACAGCAAGACCGCCTGATCTGGCACCTGAGCACAAACTGAATTTGAGGCCCGCTTCGGCGGGCCTTTGTTTTTGCGCCGCCGTCATTGCGAGGAGCTCGCGACAAAATTGCGTAGCAATTTTGCGCTGATGCGACGAACAATCCAAAGTCTTTCCTCTGAAAGATTCTGGATTGCTTCGCTTCGCTCGCAATGACGAGTACTGTGATGCAGTCATGGACTCGTCTGTCACCTTTTCCTTCGACGCCCCCGGCGATGCTGCACGCGCGGCCGAGCTGCGCCGCGTCAAGACGCTGGCGACTTTGGTGCTGGCCGCGACGCTGGCACTGTTCGTCGTCGCGAAATGGCTACTGCCCGTGCATCCCGTGTTCGGCTTCATTGCCGCCTTCGCCGAGGCCGCGACTATCGGCGGGCTCGCCGACTGGTATGCCGTGGTGGCGCTGTTCAAGCGGCCGCTCGGCCTGCCGATCCCGCACACCGCGATCATCCAGAGCAACCAGGCCCGCATCGCCGACAAGCTCGGCGAATTCATCCAGGTGCATTTCCTCGAGGCGGGTCCCGTCGAAGCCAAGCTGAAGGAGATCGATTTCGGCTCCTTCGTCGCCGACTGGTTGCGCGACCGCAAGCGCAGCGACGACCTCGCGCGCTTTGCCCTGCGTCTCTTGCCGGAGGCCGTGTCCGCAACCGAAAGCTCCGGCCTGATGACCTTTATCATCCGCCGCATGTCCTCGCAGCTCCAGGCGATCGACCTTGCGCCGCTCGCGGCCGGCACGCTGCGCGGCTTCGTCGCGGAGGGACGGCACCAGATCCTGTTCGACGATCTCCTGCGCGTGATGCACGAGACCTTGAACCAGACAGAGACGATGGCGATGATCCGCGAGAAGGTGCGCGCGGAATTGCCGACCCTGCTCAAACTCTATCGCGCCGACAAGTTTTTGGTGAACAAGATCGTGGCCTCCGCCACCGCCTTCTTCAACGAAGTGCGCAGCGATCCCAAGCATCCGTTCCGCGGCGAGTTCGACCGCATGGTGCTGAACTTCGTCGACAGGCTCGGCACCGATCAGGCCTATATCGACCGCATCGACGGCCTGAAACGCGATCTCCTGGCGCGGCCGGAGCTTGCCGATCTCGCCCGCACCGTCTGGGCCAACACGCGCTCCTTCATCGAGCGCAGCGCGAGCGGCGAGACGCAGGTGCTGCAACATCATCTCGCCGGGATGTTCGTCTCGGCTGGCGAGGCGCTCGCCGGCGATGCCGAGCTGCGCGGCGAGATCAACAAGGGTCTCGTGACCGTGCTGCGCAGCTTCGTCGCGGACCAGAAGAGCGGCGTCTCCACCTTCATCTCCGATCAGGTCAAGGCGTGGAATATGACGCAGCTGATTTCGCTGATCGAAATCAACATCGGCCGCGACCTGCAATACATCCGCTTCAACGGCTCATTGATCGGCGGGCTCGCCGGGCTCGCGCTCTACACCGTAGAATCCCTGCTTCGATGGTTGTGACTTTTGCGTCACGGCCGTTAGCATTAACGCGCGGACCTATTGTCGCCCCGCGTCTCTCCCGCTTGAATGTCGGGAACCGGCCGCCTAGCTGATTCATGTTGCGCTGCGGAACGATCAAGAAGCCGGCGAGTTGGAATCTGTCTACGCATTTGCCGGCCTCGCCGGCCTCCTTTTCAGCGATTCTTCCCAGGGGACCATTGATGACCGCTACTGCCCAGACGCTGCGCCCGCCGTCCCGCACCTTGATGTTTCTGGAGGGGCGCGCGATCCACGAGTTCGGCGCATTCCTCGGCGCGCTGCCGCTGCTGAGCCTTGCGCCGCGCGGCGATGGGCATCCGGTGCTGGTGCTGCCGGGCCTCGTGGCCTCCGACACCTCCACTGGCGCGCTGCGCACGTTTCTGAGCAGCAAGGGCTATGCAGTGGCTGGTTGGCGCCAAGGCCGCAACTACGGCCTGCGGCCCGGCGTGCAGGATGCGATGCTCGGTCAGATCCGAGAGCTCAACGACACCCACGGCCGCAAGATCAGCTTGGTCGGTTGGAGCCTCGGTGGCATCTATGCGCGCCAGCTTGCCAAGATGGTGCCGGACAGCGTGCGCCAAGTGATCACGCTTGGTAGCCCCTTTGCCGGCGATCCACGCTCGACCAACGCCTGGCGCGTCTATGAATGGGCGAGCGGCCGCAAGGCCGACGAGGTTGATCCGCGTTTCGGCGGCGAGCTTGCCGCTCCGCCGCCGGTGTCGACCACCGCCATCTTCAGCCGTACCGACGGCGTCTGCGCCTGGCAAGGCTGCATGGAGAAGACGGGCGCACAGACCGAGAGCATCGAGGTCGAGAGCAGCCATTGCGGCATGGGCCATCATCCGGCCGCCGTCTATGCCGTAGCCGATCGCCTCGCGCAGAAGGAAGGCCAGTGGCGCCCGTTCGATCGCAGCGGCTGGCGCAGCGTGGTGTATCCCGATCCGCATCGGTAGCGCTCCTCTTCACCTCTCCCTGCAAGCTGGGCGAGGTCGGATTGCATCGGAGATGCGATAGCGGGGAGAAGGAGAAGAGCCGTCGTCCCCCTCCATTGTCGCGCCTGCACCAAACGCGCTAAGCCTGCCGCATGGCGCATCCGCTCTCCCGCATCATCGACCAGCTCAAGCGCGAGCCCTCGCGCACCGGCTCCATCGTCATCACAGTGTTTGGTGATGCCATCGTGCCGCGCGGTGGCTCGGTGTGGCTCGGCACGCTTCTGGAATTCTTCGAAAGCCTCGACATCGACAGCGGCGTGGTGCGCACCGCAATGTCGCGGCTTGCCGCCGACGGCTGGCTGACGCGCGAGAAGGTCGGCCGCAACAGTTTCTATCGCCTGGCCGACAAGGGCCGCCAGACCTTCGAGGCCGCGACGCGCCACATCTACGATCCGCCGCCGTCCGACTGGACCGGACGCTTCGAACTGCTGCTGATCGGCAATAGCGAGGATCGCGAGGCTTCGCGCGAAGCGCTCCGCAATGCCGGCTTCGGCAGCCCTCTGCCGGGCGTATGGGTCGCACCATCGGGCGTTCCGGTGCCGGATGAGGCGGCGGGCGCGATCCGCCTCGAAGTCTCGGCGGAAGACGACAGCGGCCGCCGTCTGCTCAGCGCGAGCTGGCCGCTCGATCGGACCGCCGACGCTTATCTGAAATTCATGAAGACGTTCGAGCCGCTGCGCGCCGCGATCACGCGCGGCACGGATCTGTCCGAGGCCGACGCCTTCACCGCGCGGATCCTCTTGATCCACCATTACCGCCGCGTCGTGCTGCGCGATCCATTGCTGCCCGAGAGCCTGCTGCCGCCGGATTGGCCGGGCAGGGCCGCCCGCGAACTCTGCGGCGAGATCTATCGCGCGCTGCTTGCTCCGTCCGAACAATGGCTCGACAGCCATGGAACCAATGAAAAAGGGCCGTTGCCGCCCGCGCGAAAGCTGCTGGAACGAAGGTTCGGCGCTTGACCATTATGTTACAGAAATATCTTGCATGATGTAAATCTTGTTATATATTCCTTCCCCAATAAGCGGGAGGATGCGCATGTACACCCAGGCGCTGAACACGGCCGAGACCGCTGATCGCGATCTCGAGGACGCAGGCAAAGCTGCGCAATTCCAGGCCCGCGTCGATGCCGAGGAGCGCATCGAGCCGAACGACTGGATGCCCGCGGCCTATCGCAAGACGCTCACCCGCCAGATCTCCCAGCACGCCCATTCGGAAATCGTCGGCATGCTGCCCGAAGGCAACTGGATCACGCGCGCGCCGACCTTGCGCCGCAAGGCCGCGCTGCTCGCCAAGGTGCAGGATGAATGCGGCCACGGGCTCTATCTCTATGCCGCCGCCGAGACGCTCGGCTCCTCGCGCGAGGAGCTGGTCGACGCCATGCTCGCCGGCAAGGCCAAATATTCATCGATCTTCAACTATCCGACGCTGACCTGGGCGGACATCGGCACGATCGGCTGGCTGGTCGACGGCGCCGCGATCATGAACCAGATCCCGCTGTGCCGCTGCTCCTACGGGCCTTATGCGCGCGCGATGATCCGCGTCTGCAAGGAGGAGTCCTTCCACCAGCGCCAGGGTTACGAGATCATGGTGACGCTGTGCCGCGGCTCGGAGGAGCAGAAGGCGATGGCGCAGGACGCGCTGAACCGCTGGTGGTGGCCGGTGCTGATGATGTTCGGTCCGCCCGACGCGACGAGCCAGCACAGCGACACCTCGACGAAGTGGAAGATCAAGCGCTTCTCCAATGACGAGCTGCGCCAGAAGTTCGTCGATGCCACCGTGCCGCAGGCGCAATATCTCGGCCTCACCATTCCCGATCCCGGCATGATTCAGGACGCTGACGGCCACTGGCGCTACAGCGAGATCGACTGGACCGAATTCAAGCAGGTGCTGGCCGGCAACGGCCCGTGCAATCGCGACCGCATGGCCGCGCGCCGCAAGGCACACGAGGAGGGCGCCTGGGTGCGCGAGGCGGCAGCTAGCTATGCCGCCAAGCGCGCCCAGCGTCAGACCGCCCAGGCTGCCGAATAGGAGAGCGATATGGCCACGCCGAACACGCCGCTGTGGGAAGTCTTCATTCGCAGCCGCAACGGGCTCGCGCACAAGCATGTCGGTTCGCTGCATGCAAGCGATGCGACCATGGCGCTGCAGGCCGCCCGCGACATCTACACCCGGCGCGGCGAGGGCCTGTCGATCTGGGTCGTGCCCTCCAGCGCGATCACCGCGAGCGATCCCGCCGAGAAGGGCATGATGTTCGAGCCGGCGGAATCCAAGATCTACCGGCATCCGACATTCTACGAGGTGCCGGAAGAAGTGGGGCACATGTGATGGGGATGATGTGATGTCTTGCGCCAACATCCAGGTCTCCGAAACGCCGCTGGTGCTTTACGCATTGCGCCGCGCCGACGATGCGCTGATCCTCGGTCACAGGCTGTCGGAATGGTGCGGGCATGCGCCGATGCTGGAAGAGGACATGGCACTCTCCAACATCGCGCTCGACCTGATCGGCCAGGCGCGGGAGCTCTACACCTTTGCCGCCAAGGTCGAAGGCAGGGACAACGACGAGGACAAGCTCGCTTACTTGCGCGACGTGCGGCAGTACCGCAATCTTCTCCTAGTCGAGCAACCCAACGGCGATTTTGCCCAGACCCTGGTGCGGCAATTCTTCTATTCCGCCTTCGCCGATCTCTACTGGCGCGCGATGATGAATTCGCGCGATGCGACGCTGGCGGCGATTGCTGCGAAATCGGAGAAGGAGAGCGCCTACCATCTGCGCCATGCCTCGGAATGGATTATCCGGCTCGGCGACGGCACTGAGGAGAGCCACGCGCGCACGCAAGGAGCGATCGATCATCTCTGGGCCTTTACCGGCGAGATGTTTGCCGTCGACGACGGCGAACGCGCGCTGATCCATGCCGGCATTGCCGTCGATCCCGCAAGCTTGCGCGGGCGCTGGCTGGCGACGCTCTCGGACGTCACGCGTGAAGCAACGCTCGCGCTGCCGCAGAACGAGTGGATGCAGCAGGGCGGCCGCTCCGGTCGTCACAGCGAGCATCTCGGCCACCTCCTGTCGGAGCTGCAATCGATGCAGCGGACTTTTCCGGGGCTGACATGGTGATGGTGACCGATGACGCCGCGCTGCGCCAGCGCGCCTGGGACGCCGCCGCCAGCGTGGTCGATCCGGAAATTCCGGTGCTGAGCATTGCCGATCTCGGCGTGCTGCGCGACGTCGTTCTCGACGGCGATCATGTCGAGGTCGCGATCACACCGACCTATTCGGGTTGCCCGGCCATGAACATGATCGCGCTCGAAATCGAGGTTGCGCTGGAGCGCGCCGGTCTTCAACATGCAAAGGTACGGACGGTGCTGTCGCCGGCCTGGACCACGGACTGGTTGACCGAGGACGGACGCAAGAAGCTGCGCGCCTACGGCATCGCGCCGCCGCAAGCTTCAAACTCGCGCCGCGCGCTGTTCGGCGATCAGACGGTGGCGTGCCCGCAATGCGGC
Organism: Bradyrhizobium sp. JHI2711; assembly: GCF_056156565.1. NCBI lineage: Bacteria > Pseudomonadati > Pseudomonadota > Alphaproteobacteria > Hyphomicrobiales > Nitrobacteraceae > Bradyrhizobium > Bradyrhizobium sp. JHI2711. Next base: position 2,091,284 of record NZ_JBPZPT010000001.1, on the reverse strand, counting down.
TCGGACAAGACCGAGCTGCTGTCCGAATTCGGCTCGACCTCCTGCAAGGCGCTCTGGCGCTGCAAGGCCTGCCGCGAACCCTTCGACTATTTCAAGTGCCATTGACCATGTCCGCAGCCGCACCGCGCTTCCATCGCCTCGCCGTCAGGGACCTCCGCCGCGAGGCCACGGACGCCGTCTCGATGACCTTTGCCATCCCCAACGAACTCGCCGGCGATTACGCCTTCACGCCCGGCCAGTATCTGACGCTGCGCGCCACGCTCGACGGCGAAGAGGTGCGCCGCTCCTATTCGATCTGCTCCGGCCCTGACGACGGCGAGATCCGTATCGCCGTCAAGAAGGTCGATGGCGGCGCATTTTCGAGCTGGGCCGCCGAAGATCTCAAATGCGGCGACGAGCTCGACGTGATGACGCCGACCGGCCGCTTCGGTCTGGTCCCGCCGACAGATCGTGCGCGCGTTCATGTCGGCTTCGCCGCCGGCTCCGGCATCACGCCGATCCTGTCGATCGTGAAGGGCGTGCTCGCGCGCGAGCCGGGCAGCCGCTTCTTTTTGTTCTACGGCAACCGCACCACCGACAACATCATGTTCCTCGAAGCGCTCGAGGAGCTCAAGGACCGCTTCATCGATCGTCTCTCGATCTTTTACGTGCTCTCCGGCGAGGAGCAGGACATTCCGATCCTGCATGGCCGGCTCGACGGCGACAAGGTGAGGGTGCTGCTCCGCGCGCTGGTGCCGGCGGCCAGCGTCGATCACGTCTTCATCTGCGGTCCTCTTGGCATGAGCGAGGACATCGAGGCGACCTGCCGCGATCTCGGCATCGCCGACGAGCGCATCCATGTCGAGCGCTTCGTTTCCGAGTTCGGCGGCAAGCCGCGGCCGAAAAAGGCGGTTGCGCCCGACGCGCCGCCGAAGGCGATCGCCTCGCTGATCATCGACGGCAAGCGCCGCGACGTGCCCGTCGCCGAGGACGAGGCCATCCTCGATGCCGCGCTGCGCGCCGGCGTCGATCTGCCCTTCGCCTGCAAGGGCGGGATGTGCTCGACCTGCCGCGCCAAGCTGGTCGAAGGCGAGGCGCCGATGGACATCAACTATTCGCTGGAACCGTGGGAGCTCGAGGCCGGTTTTGTTCTCACCTGCCAGGCCAAGCCGTCCACCGAGCGTGTCGTGGTCGATTATGATCATGTCTGATCAGGCGTTCTGCGGCTCCGCAATGCAAATGCGTCGCAATATTTGACAGAGTGAGCCAACCAGAACAACATCATGAGCAACCGTCTGGCCGGGAGAAGCGCGTGAACGTCAAAGCCGCCCTGTCGCCTGAGGATATTGCCCGTGCCTGCGCCGAGGCGATGTGGGCCGAGGACGATGCCTCCAAGGGTCTCGGCATGGAGATCGTCGAGATCGGCCCGGGCTTTGCGACGCTCGCCATGACGGTGCGGCCTGATATGGTCAACGGCCAGCGCATCGCCCATGGCGGCTTCATCTTCACGCTCGCCGATTCCGCCTTCGCGTTCGCCTGCAACTCGCACAATGAGCGCGTCGTCGCGGCGCAGGGCCAGATCACTTTCATCAAGCCCGGCAAGCTTGGCGATCGTCTCATCGCAAGAGCGCGGGAGATCACCCGCGGCGGCCGCTCCGGCATCTACGACGTGCGTGTCACGGTGGGCGAGGTCGTCATCGCGGAATTCCGCGGACATTCCCGCGTCATTCCCGGCAAATGGCTGCCGGCGCAAGATCAATAAAACCAAACAAAAAAGAACAGGCAATGTGGGGAAACGAGGATGGCTCTGACGAGGCTCAAGGAAGGTGGCAACGCCTATAGCGCCGAGATGGATGCGCATGAGCGCGCCTCGCGCGGCGAGATCATGGCGCTGCAGAAGCAGCGGTTGGCGTGGTCGCTGAAGCACGCCTACGACAACGTCGCGCATTACCGCAAGGCGTTCGACAAAGCGGGCGTGCATCCGTCCGACTTTCGCGAGCTCTCTGATCTCGCCAAATTCCCGTTCACGGTCAAGACGGACCTGCGCGACAATTATCCCTTCGACATGTTCGCCGTGCCGCGCGAAAAGCTGGTGCGGGTGCATGCCTCATCCGGCACGACCGGAAAGCCGATCGTGGTCGGCTATACGCAGCGCGACATCGACACCTGGTCCGAGGTGATGGCGCGCTCGATCCGCGCCGCCGGCGGCCGCACCGGCATGATCATCCACAATGCGTATGGCTATGGACTCTTCACCGGCGGTCTCGGCGTGCACTACGGCGCCGAGAAGCTTGGCTGCACGGTTGTCCCCATTTCCGGGGGCATGACCGAGCGGCAGGTGCAGCTCATCAATGATTTCCGGCCCGACATCATCACGGTGACGCCGAGCTACATGCTGGCGATCCTCGACGAGTTCAAGCGCCAGAAGCTTGATCCGCGCCAGTGTTCGCTCAAGATCGGCATCTTCGGCGCGGAACCCTGGACCAACGCGATGCGCGCCGAGATCGAGGACGCCTTCGACATGGACGCGACCGACATCTATGGCCTGTCCGAGGTGATCGGCCCGGGCGTCGCTCAGGAATGCATCGAGACCAAGGATGGCCTGCACATCTGGGAGGATCATTTCTACCCGGAAGTGATCGACCCCGAGACCGGCGCGGTGCTGCCCGACGGCGAGAAGGGCGAGCTGGTCTTCACGTCGCTCACCAAGGAAGCCTTTCCGGTGATCCGCTATCGAACCCGCGACCTGACGCGGCTGCTGCCGGGAACGGCACGGCCGGGCATGCGGCGGATGGAGAAGGTGACCGGGCGCTCGGACGACATGATCATCCTGCGCGGCGTCAATCTGTTCCCGACCCAGATCGAGGAGGTGCTGCTCGCGACCGACTGGTGCGGCGGCCATTTCATCCTCGAGCTCACCCGGGAAGGCCGCATGGACGAGCTCACCATCATCGCCGAGGCGCGGCCCGAGAGCTGGGACGGCCGCGGCCTCGTCGACCATGCGGATCGAATTTCGACCCACATCAAGAATACGATCGGCGTCAGCTCCAGGGTGCAGGTAGTTGCGCCGGCCACGCTGGAGCGCTCGCTCGGCAAGGCCAAGCGGCTCTTCGACAAGCGGCCAAAGGACTGACCGGACGGATTGACTCGACCGGCGCCAGAGGCGACAAGGCCCGCGAGAAATCGCGGGTCTTTTCATGTCAGCCGATGCCAAAACCGTCGAAGCGCGCTGTGTGCGCCTCAGCGCCAAAGCTGAAAATGCCGCTGCGCTTGCGCCGACAATTGAGCGGCAGATGCTTGCGCGCGGGCCGAACGATCTTCTGATCGAGGTGAAGGCTGCCGCGGTCAATCCCTCCGACGTCAAGGCTGCGACCGGGCTGATGCCCTATGCCGTGTTCCCCCGGACCCCCGGCCGCGACTATGCCGGCGTGGTGATTGACGGGCCCGCCGCCACCATTGGGAACGAAGTGTTCGGCTCGTCCGGGGACCTCGGCATTCGTCGTGACGGCACTCATGCGAGCCATCTCGTGGCCGAAGCCGATGCGGTCGTGGAGAAGCCGAAGACTGTGTCCTGGGAGGAGGCCGCCGGCATCGGCGTGCCCTTCGTGACCGCGATGGAAGGCTTTCGCAGGGCGGGCGTGCCGAAGCGCGGCGAGACCGTTCTGGTTTTCGGGGTGAATGGCAAGGTCGGTCAGGCCGCGGTGCAGATCGCGACCTGGCAGGGCGCGCGCGTGATCGGTGTGGTGCGCAGGGCGGAAGCCTATGAAGGCCACACCAACGCGCCCATCGAGGTGATCGACGCCTCCGCCACCGAAATCGCCGCGCGCGTGCACGAATTGACCGGCGGCAAGGGCGCCGACGTCGTCTTCAACACGGTCGGCGATCCCTATTTCCAGGCCGCGCACAAATCGCTCGCGCTTCGCGGCCGCCAAATCCTGATCGCCGCGATCGACCGCGTCGTGCAGTTCAACATCCTCGAATTCTATCGGGGCCAGCACACTTATGTCGGCATCGACACGCTGGGTCTATCCTCGGCCGCGACGGGTGCGGTGCTGCGCGACATCGGGCCGGGTTTTGCGAGCGGCCATCTGAAGCCGTTTCCGATCAGGGCGAATGCGATCTATCCGCTGGAGCGCGCGAAGGAAGCGTATGTTGCGGTCGCCGGCTCCTCGCGTGACCGGGTGATCCTGAAGCCGTAACCATGGAATCCACGCAACTCGTTATCCTCGCCGGCCTGGCCATCGGTCTCGTCTACGGTGCCGTTGGCCTGCTCAGCGGTTTCTGCCTGATGAGCAGCATGCGCGGGTTACTGGCTGAGGGCGACGGGCGGCTGGTGCGGACCTACGCGCTCGCAATCGCTGTTGCGATCGCCGCGAGCCAGTTCCTCGCCGGCAGCGGCACGGTCGATCTCGGCAAGTCGATCTATCTGCAGCAATCGTTTTCGCCGGCGGTGCTGTTCCTCGGCGGCCTGCTGTTCGGCTACGGCATGGTGCTTTCGAACGGCTGCGGCTCGCGGGCGCTGGTGCTGCTCGGCCGCGGCAATCTCCGCTCCTTCGTGGTCGTGATCGTGCTCGCGATTGCCGCGCAGATGACGCTGAAGGGCCTCATCGCACCGGCGCGCATTGCGCTGGTCCAGGCAACGCAAGCCACGGCTCCTGCCAATTCGCTGCCGTCGTTGCTGGCGACGCTCGGCTTCACGGAATCGCTTTCACGCGCGCTCGCCGCGGCCGCGACAACCGTCGCGCTGAGCCTGTTCGCTTTCGCGCATCCTGCGTTCCGTCGCTCGCCCGGTCAGGTCGTAGCGGGCATCATTGTGGGCCTCCTCGTCGCCGGCGGCTGGCTGGCCACCGGCTATCTCGGTGCCGACGACTTCAATCCGGTCCCCGTGACCTCCCTTACGTTCGTCGCGCCGATCGCCGATAGCCTGCAATATGCCATGCTCTCGACTGGACTGACGCTCAACTTCGGCATCGCGACGGTGGCCGGCGTCTTCGCCGGCAGTCTGGTGACGGCACTCGCAACTGGCCGCTTCAAGCTCGAAGGCTATTCCTCGCCGCGCCACATGCTCCGCTCAGGGACCGGTGCCGCGCTGATGGGGATCGGCGGCGTGATGGCGTTCGGCTGCTCGATCGGGCAGGGGCTCACCGGCGTGTCTACGCTCGCGCTGGGATCGTTCGTCGCGGCTGCCGGCATCCTGCTCGGCACCGCGGCGGGCCTGCGCGGGGTTCTGCGGGTTCAGCCTCTCGCGGTGGCCTGACTGCGCAACAACCGATCGCCCAGCGTCGCAAGGCCGATGCCGGAGACGATCAGCGCGGCCGCGACGGCAAGGCTCGCGTCGATGGGTTCACCCAGAAGGATCGCAGCGCTGGCGATGCCGACCAGCGGTGTCCCGGTGGTGCCGAGCGACGTCGTCAGGGCTGAGATGCTCTTGTTGACCATCGACATCGCCCAATAAGCCAGGACCGTTCCGACCAGGCCCGAATAGAGAAACAACAATACGCGCCTCCACGACCACTCCACATGCGGGAGGCCATCCACAGCTGTCGCGCCGACCGACAGCACGATCGTTGCCACGAGCACCTGCCAAAGCAAAAGCTGAAGCGGAGATCCGATCCAGCGATGCGCGCGGATATAGATGATGTTCGCAGCCCAAGAGATCGCGGCCAGGATGACCATGCCGGCGCCGAGCAGCACGTTTGGGTTGGTCCAGTCGATCGAGGATGGATTCAGGATGACGGCAAGGCCGATCAGCCCGAGCAGAGCGCCGGCGAGCTTCGGCGCCGTCAGCGTGTCCTTGCCGAAAAGGGGCGCGGCGAGTGCGACCCAGAGCGGCGTGGTGTAGCCGAGCACGATGCCCTTGCTTGCGGGCAGGAAGCGAAGGCCGCTGGCAACCAGGATCGAGAACAGCGTCATATGCAGCAGCGCCACGCTCAGGATCACGGGAAAGTCGCGTCGCTCCGGGATCACGAGATTGTTGCTCAGTCCGAGCAGCACGAACAATCCAGCCAGCGCGATCCAACTCCGGATTGCCGCGCTCCACAACGGCGGGACGAACTGCACGAGCTGCTTGGTCACCGACCAATTCACGCCCCAGGCCAGCACCACGATGAGGAACAGGCCGATGGCCGCACGGGGTGACAGGGTGTTCATGTCGCAGGTCCTTGAAGCAGTCCGAGCCGCCGGATAGCATCCCGACTGGCATTTGAAAAAGTGCCAGATTGGAGAAGAAGAGAGTGCCAGTATCCGACACGACGATCTCCGCGTTGATCGAGCTGAAGCGGACCGATGGCGAGGGGCTGGTGGCGCAACTGACGAGCCAGCTGCGAGGCCTGATCGCGACCGGCCGCCTCGGCAAAGGCCGCGTGCTGCCGTCGAGTCGACGGCTTGCGAGCGATCTCGGCGTCTCGCGCAACACCGTCACATACGCGTTCGAGCAGCTCGCGGCCGAGGGATATGTCGCAGCGTCTCATGGCCGCCGTCCCGTGGTCATGATCGACGGCCACGAACGCATCGAACGGGGCGCCGTCGCAGCGGGCGAATGCGTCGGCAAACTGCGGCTCTCGCCTTGGGCTACGAAGCTCCAGCAGGCCGACTGGCCGATGTCTTATCGGGGGGAGCTCAAACCGCTGCGCCCGGGGCTGGGCGATTTCAGGGAGTTTCCGAACGAGGTCTGGGCACGCTGCCTGCGCCGCAGTGCCGTGCATGCAGGCAGGCGCGAGCTGGGACCGGTCAACCGGCTGCGCCTGCGGGAGGCGCTGACGCATTATCTGGCGACGAACCGGGACGTCCGCGCCACGGCGGAGCAGATCATGATCCTGCCGAGCGCGCAGGCCGCGCTGACCTTGATTGCTGCCACACTCATTTCACCGGGCGATCATGTATGGGTTGAAGACCCCGGCTATCCCGGCGCGGCGGCTGCCTTTCACGCATCCGGCGCGCGCCTGACCGGCATCAGCCTGGATGAACAGGGCATGCAGCGAATGCCAGGCCTTGGAGCTCCCAGGCTGATCTTCATGACGCCGTCGCATCAGCACCCAACCGGCCGGTTGATGTCGCTAGCCCGTCGAACCGAGTTTCTCGCGGCAAGCCGGCCCGGCAGGACCTGGATCGTCGAGGACGATTACGACGGCGAATTCCACTACGACAGCCGGCCGGTGCCGGCCTTGCAGGGGTTAGATGCCCATGGCCGTGTGTTCTATGTCGGCACATTCTCGAAGGCGATGAGGTCGGACATCCGGCTCGGCTATCTGGTCGCGCCGGCGGCGCTGGTCAGCACCTTGGAGATCGCGCAGCAGCACATGGGACTGATCGCCGCCAGCCACATTCAGGAGGCGCTGGCCGAATTCATCGCCGATGGGCACTTCCTCGCGCATCTGCGCCGCATGCGCCGGCTCTATCACGCGCGCCGCGATCATCTTGTCGAGGAGCTGCAGCGGCATCTCGGTGGCATGCTCTTGGTCGAGGTGCCCCCCGGCGGTATCCAGCTCGTCGCCCGTCTCGAGCGCGGCCGCACTGATCGGGCGGCGGTGAAGCGGCTGGTCGAGGCGGGCGTCGAAACGCGCGCCTTGTCCAGCCTAGCGCTCGGCAAGCCGCGCGATCACGGCCTGCTGCTCGGCTTTGCGGCGTGGCGCGAAAACGAGATCAGCGCGGCCGTGCGCACGATGGCGTCGTGCTTCTAGCGGGGCATCGCTACTCCACCGCTTTCGTCACGATCCGGATCTCCGATGTCAGCGTCCGGTGCACCGGGCACTTGTCGGCGATCTCCATCAGCTTCTTGCGCTGCTCGGCATCGAGGGCGCCGTCGATCGCGATGTCGCGCTCGATCTGGTCGAGCATGCCCTCGCGGGTCTCGCACTCCGCACAATCCTTGGCGTAGATCTTGGAATGCTTCAGCGTGACCGTGACGCGGTCGAGCGGCAGCGACTTGCGGTCGGCATAGAGACGCATGGTCATCGAGGTGCAGGCACCTAAGCCGGCGAGCAGGAAATCGTACGGGCCGGGCCCGGCATCCGCGCCGCCGGCTGCAATGGGCTCGTCCGCCACCAGATGATGCGGGCCGACGATGATGGTCTGGTTGAACTTGCTCTTGCGGGTCTCCTGCACCACGACCTTCCGCGGCTCCTCCGGCAGATCCATCGCCTTTGCGGGCGTCGCTGCATCGACGTAACGGCTGGCCCAAGCCACGATCACGTCGGCGGCGTAGAGCGCGTCGGCAGGCTTGGTCAGAAGATGATCGGCATGGTCGAGCGAGACGAAGCTCTTGGGGTGTCTTGCTGCAACGAAGAGCTTCGTTGCGTTGTCGATGCCGACGGTATCGTCGAGGGGCGAATGCATCACCAGCAGCGCCTTGTGCAGGCCGGTGACGTCCTTCATCAGCTCGTGCTCGGCGATGTCGTCGAGGAATTCGCGCTTGATCCGGAACGGGCGTCCCGCGAGCGAGACTTCGACCTCGCCTTGCGCGCGGATGTTGTCGAGATGCTCCCTGAACAGGCCGGTGACGTGGGCGGGATCCGAGGGCGCCGCGATGGTGGCCACCGCTCGTGCCTCGGGAATTTGTCCGGCAGCGGCTAGGATCGCGGCGCCACCCAGGCTATGGCCGATCAGGATCGAAGGCGCCTTGCGGGTCTCGCGCAGATGATCGGCCGCGCGCACGAGATCGGCAACGTTGGAGGAGAACGTCGAATTGGCGAAATCACCGCCGCTGGAGCCGAGCCCGGTGAAGTCGAAGCGCAGCACCGCGATGCCCTTGGCGGCGAGCGCGACCGAGATGCGCTTTGCCGCCAGCGTGTCCTTGCCGCAGGTGAAGCAGTGCGCGAACAGCGCGAACGCCGCGGGCTCGCCGTCAGGCAGCTCCAGCGCGGCCGCGAGCTGGTGGCCGCCTTCGCCGGTGAATTGAAAGCGTTCCGTCGGCATGGGCTTCCCCCGTCTTGCTCGAACCTAATCGCCCGAATAGCGCTGCTCGGCCCAGGGATCACCGCGGTTATGATAGCCGCGGACTTCCCAGAAGCCCGGCGCGTCCTCGGTCAGGAATTCGATGGCCTGGAGCCATTTCGCGCTCTTCCAGAAATAGAGGTGCGGCACGACCAGCCGCACCGGGCCGCCATGCTCCTCCGTCAGCGGCTGGCCGGACCAGCTGTGGGCGAGCAGCGCGTCCTCGGCGGCAAAATCCTCCAGCGCGAGATTGGTGGTGTAACCGTCATAGGAATGCAGCACGACGAAGCGGGCATCCTCGCGCGGCTGGCAGGCCGCCAGCAGCTCACGCGTGGCGAGCCCTTCCCATTCGTTGTCATAGCGCGACCAGGTCGTGACGCAATGGATGTCTGAGGTGAACCGGGACTGCTTCTGCGCGGCGAATTCGGCAAAGGTCCAGAACACGGGGGTCTCGACCGCGCCATAGACGTCGAGCCGCCAGCGCTCGCGCGAGACCGGCGGCGTGACCCCGAGATCGAGCACCGGCCAGTCCTTGGTGAGGTGCTGCCCGGGTGGAAGCCTTTGATCCTCCGGGCGTGTCATCTTGCCGGTGAGAAAGCGGCCCTCGCGCGCCCACTTCTCCTTGGTGCGCGTCAGCTTGCTGTCGGATGGCGTCTCGTCGGTCATGGCCTGTGCTCGTGGCGATGCATGGCGGAGGCGTGCTTGGTGTCGCGCCCGCCATGAAAGGCCTGTCCGCTTCCTTTGGGAAGGCCTTACATCGCCTTTCCGAGCAAAAATGGCAACTGGCGGGGGCCGCGCACCGTTCCTTGCGACCAAGTCACAGTGCCTGCCGGATCGAGCCGGAAGTCGGGAATCCGCTTCAGCCATTCCTCCAGCGCCACCTGCATTTCCATGCGCGCGAGGTTGGAACCGACGCAGCGGTGGATGCCGAGGCCGAAGGCCGCATGGCGGTTCTCGCGCCGGTCGATCACGACTTTGTCAGCGTCCGGAAACATCTTGGGGTCGCGGTTGGCTGCCGGGAACGACAGCAGCACCATGTTGCCCGGCTTGACCGGACAGCCGGATACCGTGGTCTCCTTGACCACTTCACGCGCCATCGTCACCGGCGAATAGGCGCGCAGCAGCTCCTCCACGGCTGTCGGGATCAGTCCGGGCTCGGCGATCAGCCGCTCGCGGTCGGCCGGCGTCTTCGCAAGATGCCAGAGCGAGGAGCCGATCGCGCTCCAGGTGGTGTCGATGCCGGCGATCAGCAGCAGGCGCAGCGAGCCCATCACATGGGTGTCCTCGAGCGGATTGCCGTTCTTGTCCCTGGCGTTCATCAGGTAGGAGATCAGATCGTCGGTGGGCTTGCTCTTGCGCGCTTCGATGTGGCCGCCGAAATAGGCCGTCATCTCCTGCACGGCCTGGAGCAGCTTGCTCTCGTCCTTGATGCCGAGCTCGAGGATCATGTGGATCCAATTGATGAAAAGGTCGCTGTCGCTCTCGGGAATACCGAGCATGTGCGCGATCGCCCGAACCGGGATGTGCTTGGTGTAGCGCGCCGCAGCGTCCACCCTCTGCTCGGCGATGAAGTCGTCGATCAGCTCGTTGCAGATGGCGCGGACGCGCGGCTCGAGCTTCTTCATCGCGTCCGGGGTGAACGGCGGCAGCAGCAATTGCTTGGCCGGCTTGTGCTCGGGCGGATCGGAGGTGATCGGCGGGGCTGCGTTCCTGCTGGTGATTTCCGGCCGTACGTCGCGGACGATGATGCGGCGGGAGGAGAAGTGCTCGGTGTCGTTGGCGATCTCGCGCACGGCCTCATAGGTCGTCGGCAAATAGCAGCCGAGGAAGCGTTTCGTGTGCACCACGGGGCTTACGGCTCGCAGCTCGTCCCAGATCGGGAACGGGTCCTCGGTCCATTGCGGATCGGTGTGGTCGAAATCATGAACCCAGTCGGTGACGGGCGGATGGGCGACAGGCTGGTCGACGTCGGACATGGCAGGGAATCCCTTGGCTCGTATTCGCTGAACGCAGCGGGGCGGCAACGGCCGCACTATTCCTCGATCACATCGATTGCGATTTCCGGGCAGTTGGATTTCGCAAGCCAGGCCTTGTCCTCAAGTCCCGGAGGGACGGTGCCGTCACCAGCTTCGTGCGCGTTGCCGTATTCGTCGAGCTCGAAAAGCTCCGGCGCGAGCGCCTTGCAGCGGGCATGGCCCTGGCATTTGTCGGGATCGACGTGAACCTTCAGTCGCTCTGCCATTCTCGGCTTCCTTTGGTCGTGTGCGCGCGAGGGCCCGAAGGCGGCGCGTTTTCCTCATCTCGGTTCTATTTAAGTTATATACTATTACATTCGCGGCGGGCTTCCCTTGTCAAGCGGGAACTTGTAGGCTTCGCCCCGACATGCGTTCACGACCAGCCCGAAAGCCCGCGAAGACCTACCACCATGGCGATCTTCGCGATGCGCTGATCGAGGCCGCGCTGCAAGAGGCGGAGCGGGGCGGCGCGGAGGCGATCAGCATCAAGGCGCTTGCCAAGAAGCTCGGGGTCTCGCAGCCGGCGCCATACCGGCATTTTGCCGACCGCGAGGCGCTGCTCGCCGCCGTCACCGCGCAAGCATTCCGGCAGCTCTCGGCGCTCTTGCGTGATGCGATGGCAAAGCCGTCGCAGCAATCGAAGCTCTCGCGGCTCGCACAGGCGACGCTCGATTTCGGCTTGCGCCGGAATGGCATCTACCGCCTGATGTTCGCCTCGCGCACGGTGTCCTGCGCGGCCAAGGGCAGCGAGCTGCACGAGGCAACGCGGGAGACCTTTGCGCTCGTCATCGAAGCTCTGGAAGCGCCCGCCGTGGGCTATTTGCGCGAACGGCAGGCGCTCAAGATCTGGGCGGCGCTACACGGCGTGGTGATGCTGGCCGAGCAGGGCCTGTTCACGGGCGAGGCGGCGCATGCCACGCGCGAGGAGCTGGTCGAGGATTTCGTCAACGAGACGAAGGCTGCGCTTGCGGTCGCGATCAAGGATGCGCGACGTCGGACCAAGGCCGGCGCTTAACCCTTCGCCTTCAGCAGCTTCATCAGCTTTTCGACCGCGCTGTCCGGCGTGGTCACGACGGGGCGGCCGGCGGCCTCCGCGACCAGCGGCGCCGTCGCGGCGATGCTGAATTGCGCCAGCGCGATGACGTCGCAATCGCGCAAGCTCCGTGAGGCCTCCGCGATCAGCCGGTCATGCGTGGCGCGGTCGCCGCGGTCGAGCGCGGCCAGCGCGCCGTCGGCGAGCTTCGGCACCACCTCGACGGAGGCGGGAAACTCGGGCGGCATCGACGCCAGCGTCGGCGGAAAGGTCGAGAGCAGGCCGATGCGCCGGCCCATGGTCACCGCCCTGTCGATCATGGCCTCGTTCGGCTTCAGCACCGGCATCGGCGCATGCGCGCGCGCGACGGCCTCGATGCACGGGCCGAAGGCGGAGCAGGTGAACAGGATTCCATCCGCTCCCGTCGCCGCTGCATAGTCGCCGAGCGCGAGGAACCGTTCCGTCATGGCATCGTTGAGTTGCCCGTCGCGGGCGAGATCCGCCGAGAGACTGTCGTCAAGCAGGTTCATCAGCCGCGCCTCGGGCCACGCCTGCGCAAACGCTGCCTCGATCGGGGCGATGGAATGCTTGAGGGCGTGGATAAGGGCGATGCGCATGGGGGGCTCGATGCTTCTTCTCCCTCTCCCCGTTCTTACGGGGAGAGGGTCGGGGGTGAGGGGCTCTCTCGGCACAAAAAGGTGAGAGTTGGACGCGCGGAAACTCCCCCTCACCCGGATTGCTGCGCAATCCGACCTCTCCCCGCAAGCGGGGAGAGGTGAACTCCCTTACTTGAACGGAATGGCGTACATCAAGCCGCCTTTGCTCCAGAGCCCGTTGAGGCCGCGATCGAGCTTGAGCGGGCTGGCCTTGCCGACATTGCGCTCGAAAATCTCGCCGTAGTTGCCGCCGGCCTTGATCGCCTTGACCAGCCATTTGTTGTCGAGCCCGAGCCGCGAGCCGAGGTCGCCGCTGGCCCCCAGCAGCCGCTGGATCGCAGGCGTTTGCGACTTCGTCATCTCCTCGACATTGGCTTGCGTGACGCCGAGCTCCTCGGCCTCGATCAGGCCGTAATGCAGCCAGGCGATGATGTCGCTCCAGACCTCGTCGCCATTGCGGGTGAAGGGTCCGAGCGGCTCCTTGCTGATGGTCTGCGGCAGCACAATGTAGTCGGCTGCGTTCGGCGCGGCCGTGGTCACCGCGCCGGCGAGGGCCGAAGCGTCCTGGGTCATCGCATCGCAGCGGCCGCCGAAGAAGGTCTGGTACATGGTGTCGACGCGGTCGAACACCAGGGGCTTCCAGTCGATGCCGTTGGCGCGGCCGTAATCGCCGAGCGTGACCTCGTGCGTGGTGCCCTGCGCGACGCAGACGGTGGCGCCCTTGAGGTCCTTCAGCTCCTTGACGCCGAGGTCCTTCTTCACGACAAAGCCCTGGCCGTCGTAGAAGTTGATCGGACCCTGCCGCAGGCCCAGCGTCGCGCCGCGCAAATAGGTCTGCGTCGAGTTGCGATAGAGCACGTCGATCTCGCCCGATTGCAGGGCGGTGAAGCGGTTCTGAGCCGTCAGCGAGACGTAGCGCACCTTGGTAGGATCGCCGAGCACGCCGGCCGCCAGCGCGCGGCAATAATCGACGTCGAGACCCCTGTAATTGCCTTGCGAGTCCGGCGCCGAGAAGCCGGCAAAACCGGCACTGACGCCACACACCAGCGTGCCGCGGCTCTTCACCGTATCGAGCGTCGCTGCCGCTGCGATCATCGTCGATGCCGCGAGCAGGCCCGCTGCGATAACCACTTTCCTCATACTACTCTCCCCTCACTGATTGACACTACGCAACACGCTGTCGACGGCCGTGCCCAGCTTGTCGACGATCAGGTCGATTTCGTCCGCCGAGGCGATATAGGGCGGTGCCAGCAGCACGTGGTCGCCGCGCACGCCATCGACGGTACCACCGCTGGGATAGCAGCCGAGGCCACCGGCAAAGGCCTCCGCCTTGATCTTCTGGTGCAGCTTGAGGGCCGGATCGAACGAGATGCGGCTAGCGCGATCGGCGACCAGCTCGATCGTCCAGAACAGGCCGCGGCCCCTGATGTCGCCGACATGGCGATGATTGCCGAAGCGTTCGGTCAGGCGCTGCTCGAGCTGCTTGCCGCGCTCCTTCACGCGGTCGAGCAGGCCATCCTCGCGGATCACATCCTGCACCGCGAGCGCCGCAGCGCAGGCGAGGGGATGCGCCAGATAGGTGTGGCCGTGCTGGAACGCGCCCGAGCCTGCGCGGATGGTGTCGATGATCTTGCCGCTTGCCAGCATCGCACCGATCGGCTGATAGCCGCCGCCGAGCCCCTTTGCGATCGCCTGGATGTCGGGGGCGGCACCTTCTTGCTCCCACGCATGCATCGTGCCGGTGCGGCCCATGCCGCACATGACCTCGTCGAGAATGAGCAGCGCACCGTGACGGTCGCAGATCTCGCGCATCGCTTTGAAGTAGCCGTCCGGGGCGGTCACGGCGCCGGCGGTGGCGCCGACGACGGGCTCGGCGAGGAAGGCGGCGACGGTGTCGGGGCCGAGCCGCTGGAACTCGGCTTCGAGCTCGGCGGCGAGGCGCGCGACGAACCGCGCGTCCGACTCGCCCTCGCGCTTCTCGCGATAGGCGAACGCCGGCGTGACGTGGCTGAAAGCGGTCGAGAGCAGCGGCGCATAGGGAGCGCGACGCCAGGCATTGCCGCCGGCGGCGAGCGCGCCGAGCGTGTTGCCGTGATAGCTCTGCCGCCGCGCGATGAAGTGCTGCCGCTGCGGTTCGCCGCGCTCGATGAAATATTGCCGCGCCAGCTTGATGCTGGCTTCGATCGCCTCCGATCCGCCGCTGACGAAATAGGCGTAGGCGAGCCCGCCGGGCTCGTGTCCGACCAGTGTTTCAGCAAGTGCTTCCGCCGGCTCGGAGGAGAAGAAAGCCGTATGCGCATAGGCGAGGGTGGACGCCTGCTTGGCCATCGCCGCGATCACGCGCGGATGCTGGTGGCCGAGGCAGGAGACCGCCGCCCCGCCGGAGGCATCGATGATGCGACGTCCGTCCTCGGCGAAGAGATAAACGCCCTCGCCGCCGATCGCCTTTGGCGGGGTTTCGCGCAGCGAGCGATGCAGCACGCGGCTGGTGCGAGTGCTCATGGGTCAACCTTTCTCCGGGACGTAGGTGGAGGCAGCAGTGAGCCGCGCCTCGGTGTTTTCCAGCCGCTTCTTCGCGGCGGCGCCGCCGAGCGAGAATGTGACCGCCGCGAGCGACTGCGCGATCGCGATCGCGCCCGTGAGACTGGGGAAAAAGCCGGGCGAGGAAGCTGCCTCGAACAGCAGCACATGGTCGGCGCCTTCGGCCATCGGTGCCGACAGGCTGTCCGCAATCGCGATTAGCGTCGCGCCGCTGCGATGCGCGGCCTGCGCGACGCGGACGCTCGCATGCGTGTAAGGCAGGAAGCCGATGACGATGACGGCTTCGCCGGGACGGAACGCGCCGAGATCGAGGTCGTCGGGCCCGGACGTGCCGACGAGCTGCACCTGTTCGGGCCGGAACAGGCGCAGTTCGTAGTTCAGGAGCTCCGCGACGCTGCGGCAGCTGCGGTAGCCCGCGATCCAGATCCGCTTGGCTTCGTGCAGCGCGCGCGCCGCTTCCGCGATCGGCTGGGCCGGGATGCGCGGAAGGCCGGCGGCCTCGGCCTCGAGCTTGTCGAGGATGAGCGTAACATCGGCGTTCGGCCCGTGACGGCGGCCTCTTGTGCGGCCGGAGAAGGGCGCGGTCTGGGACGGCCGCCGCGCCTCGGTCAGCGCCGCACGCAGCTCGTCCCATCCGGAATAGCCGATCGCTTTCGCAAGCCGCGTGAACGCGGCGGGATCGGCACCGGCTTCCGCCGCGAGATCGCGCATCGAGCGGGTGGTGGCATCGTAGTCGTTGGCGGCGACGAAACGGCCGACCTCCTGTAAGCGCAGGGGGAGCGACGGCAATGCGATGCGCAGTTCGCTCAGGGGCGAGGATTTCGCGGGCTCGGCCATGAAACATTTGTTGCATGAATTCGAATTCGGTGCAACAGTTGACGTGCGCGCCGGAAATCGCTGCATTCGACGAAGGATTGTTGTGCTGTGACCGCCGATCATCCCAGGCCGCCGCCGCGCCGCCGCTTCGTGCTCGGCCGCAACCAATTGATGGGCCTGTTCTGGCAGGTCCTGGTGGTCGGCATCGCGATCGCAGTGATCGCCTTCCTCTGGTCCAACACCGTCACCAATCTGTCGGCCCGCCGCATCACGACCGGCTTCGCCTTTCTCGGCCGCGAGGCCGGCATGCCGATTGCCGACAGCCTGCTCGCCTACAATCCTGGGGATACCTATCTCTGGGCCTTCGTCGTCGGCGTCGCCAACACCTTGCGCGTCGCCGTGATCGGTATCGTGCTCGCGACGATCCTCGGCACGCTGATCGGGATCTCGCGGCTGTCGGCCAATTGGTTGCTGTCGCGGCTTGCCGCGGTCTACGTCGAAACGCTCCGCGACATCCCGCTGCTGCTCCAGCTACTGTTCTGGTACGTGCTGATGCAGGCGCTGCCGGCTGCACGTGCCGCCTGGCGGCCCGTCGAGGGCATATTCCTGTCCAATCGCGGCCTGATCCTGCCTGCGATCCCGTTCGGTCCGCCGCAGCTCACGGTGCTCGGCACCGCGGTGCTGGGCTGTGCGGTGTTCTTCCTCTTCCGTCGCTGGTTGGTCGCACAGCAGATGCGCGACGGCAAGCCGCGGCCGGCCTGGCCGTCTGCGCTCGGCCTCATCGTCGTGGTGCCGGCGGCGGTCTCGCTGGTGCTCGGCGTGTCCTGGACGGTCGAGTGGCCGCAGCTGCGCGGCTTCAATTTCGTCGGCGGGCTGACGCTCGCGCCGGAATATTTCGCGCTGCTGATCGCACTGGTGACCTACACCTCCGCCTTCATCGCCGAGATCGTGCGCAGCGGCATCCAGTCGGTGCCGCGCGGGCAATGGGATGCCGCCAACGCACTCGGCCTGCGTCGCAGCTTCATGCTGCGGCAGATCATCTTGCCGCAGGCGCTGCGCGTCATCGTGCCGCCGATGACGAGCCAGTATCTCAACCTGACCAAGAACTCCTCGCTCGCGGTCGCGATCGGCTACCAGGACGTGGTCTCGATCGCCAACACCACGCTGAATCAGACCGGACAGGCCATCGAAGCCATCGCGCTGATCATGGCGGTGTTCCTGACCATCAGCCTTTCGATCAGCTTCTTCATGAACTGGTACAATGCGCGCATCGCGCTGGTGGAGCGCTGATCATGACCGCGATCACGGACATCCCCGATGCACCCCGGACCGCTCGCCGACCGCAGCTGGGTAATCCGGCGCTGCACTGGCTGCGCAAGAACCTGTTCTCCTCGATCCCGAATGGGATCATCACCGTCCTGCTAATGGTGCTGCTCGCCAAGGGCGTTTTCAGCTTCGTGCAATGGGGCATCGCCAATGCGGTCTGGCTGACGCCCATCAACGATTCCAGCGCCTGTCGCGCCGCGCGTGGCCTCGGCGCCTGCTGGGCCATCGTCCCCGAGAAGTATCGCTTCATCCTGTTCGGCACCTATCCGTTCGACGAGCAGTGGCGGCCGGCACTGTCGGTCGTGCTGTTCATCGCATTGTACTACCTCTCGACCCGCCGCGCGCTATGGCGGCGCGAGCTTGTCTATCTCTGGATCGGCGCACTGGCGCTGATCAGCGTGCTGATGTGGGGCGGCGTGATCGGCCTGTCGTTCGTCTCGCAGGACCGCTGGGGCGGCTTGCCCGTGACGCTGATCCTGGCGACGTTCGGCCTCGCTGTCGGCTTTCCGCTCGGTATCCTGGTCGCGCTCGGGCGGCGCTCGAAGCTGCCGGCGATCCGCTCGCTCAGCGTGCTCTATGTCGAGCTGATCCGCGGCGTGCCGCTGGTGAGCCTGCTGTTCATGGCGAGCGTGATGTTTCCGCTGTTCATGCCGGCCGGATTCAACATCGACAAGCTGCTGCGCGCACAGATCGCGATCATCCTGTTCGCCGGTGCTTACCTCGCCGAAGTGATCCGCGGCGGGCTTCAGGCCGTGCCGCGCGGGCAATACGAAGCCGCCGACGCGCTCGGCCTGTCCTACTGGCGCAAGCACCGGCTGATCATCCTGCCGCAGGCTATCCGCCACGTCATCCCGCCGCTGGTCAACACCTTCATCGCCTTCTTCAAGGACACCAGCCTGGTGCTGATCATCGGCATCTTCGACCTGCTGACGACGGCGAAGACCGCGATCATCGATCCCGCCTGGCAGCAGTTTTCGGTCGAGGTCTACATCTTCGTGGCCGCGATCTACTTCGTCTTCTGTTTCGCGATGTCGCGCTACAGCCGGAGCCTGGAGGCGCCGACAACGCCGAAGTGACGGTTTCTCGTTTGGTGCCGCTTGTTTGCGCTTGCGCCGATTTCCGATCTTGATCTCTAATACCAGAGGTTGCTCCTGCGGTCGATTTGGCGAGGCTGTCATGCGCGTGGCCGTTTTGCGGCAATTCACCGCCGCCCAGATTTGCGTCCTGATCTTCACAACCGCTCTCGGCGTGTCATCGTGCGCCGCGGAGGGGTTGCGGCGCTATCGCGCGCCGATCGGTGAGAGTTCGATTTCGGGAATTTCGTCGGGCGCGTTCATGGCCGTTCAGTTCGGCACGGCATGGTCGTCGGTGATCAAGGGCGTCGGTGTGGTCGCGGGCGGCCCTTACTGGTGCGCAAAGGCGGATGCGTTTGATGCCGTCACCTGGTACTGGGGGCCGATCCGGCGGGCCACGGGTGCATGCATGAAAGGGCCGGCGTCGGATCTGAATCCGAAGGATTTTACGGCAAAGGCCGACGCGAAGGCCGCAGCGGGCGAGATCGACCCTCTCAGCAATGTCGGCAGGCAGAAGATCTATCTCTTTCACGGCTACAATGACGCGATCGTCGACAAGGCCGCGACCGATGCGGCCGCCGATTTCTATCGCCATTATCTGGGGGATGCCAATCGCGGCAACTTGTTCTATCAGGCCACGCTCGGCGCGGGCCACTCGTTCGTCGTGGCGAAACAGGGCGCACCCGGGCTCAACGAGTGCAAGGCCAACACGGCGCCCTATATCGACCAATGCGGCTATGACCAGGCCGGCGTCATCCTGCAGCATATTTACGGCCGCCTGAATCCGCCCAATGCCGCGCAGCTTGCAGGTTCGGTGAAGAGCTTTGATCAATCGATCTATACCACGCCGCATCTGCCCGACGCGTTGAGCATGGGCGATACCGGCTATGTGTTCGTACCCAGGGATTGCGAGCAGGGCAGTCCGTGTCGAGTCCACGTCGCGCTCCACGGATGCAAGCAGGACGTCGCCGATATCGGACGCAAATTCGTGGATGAGGCCGGCTACAATGAGTGGGCGGACACGAACCGCATGATCATTCTCTATCCGCAGACCAAGACCAGCCCATACTGGCCAAGCAATCCGCAGGCCTGTTGGGATTGGTGGAGTTACGTCAACCATCAGGATAGCTACGTGACGAAGTCCGGATCGCAAATCAAGGCGATCAAGGCGATGCTGGATGCGCTCACGGCCGCTGCCGCGGCGCCCGCCGGCGCGACCGCGCCCTCGCTATCGGCGCCGCAGTCGCTCACGGTGATCGATACGTCGGATAGCGGCGCTGACCTGGCCTGGTCTCCAGGAGACGACGGAACAACCTACCGGGTTTCGCGTGCGGGACCCGATGGTGCGTTCCAATCGGTTGGCGACGTGACAGGCGCGAGCTTTGGGGATTCCGGTCTGACGCCGCAAACAACATATCGATGGCGTGTCTCGGTCATTCTGAACGGGGCGGTGGGCCCGAGCTCCGAGGAGGCGACCGGCACCACGCGATCGACGCCTCCTCGCTGCGCTAATCCCGGCTCCTGCCCGATCGCCAAATAGCGAACCGAGCAACCGCCCCAGCCTGGAGGCGGCCAGCGGGAGGTGAGGTCTCGTGTCCCGGCTCTGCGACGCAGCGCTGGCGCGCTGCCCCTTGTCCGGGACACGAGAGTGAGGCTAGTCCTTCACCTTCGGATCGATCGGCGTCGTACCGCGCAGGCCCAGAATATCCTCCAGCACCTTCGCTCCGGCGATCACCTGCGCGTCGGCGCGCGGCGCGCCGACCACCTGCACGCCGACCGGCAGGCCCGAGGCCGTGAAGCCGCAGGGCAGGGAGAGAGACGGGCAGCAGGCCAGCGTGATGGCGTAGACGATGCCGAGCCACTCGACGTAATTGTCGAACCTCTTGCCGGCGCATTCGGCGACATAGCGATGCTCGATCGGGAAGGGCGGAACGATCGTGGTCGGCGTCAGCAACAGATCGTAGCTCTTGAAGAACTCGACTGCCCGCGCCGTCATGCCGACGCGCTGCGCCTCGGCGCGCGCGAGCTGCTCGACTGTGAGCTTGAGACCCTCCTCGATGTTCCAGATCACCTCGGGCTTGAGCAGGTCGCGCTTGGTGCGCAGCAGATTGGCCTTGGTGATCGCAAAGTCGAAGGCGCGCAGCGCGTGGAAGCATTCATGCGCCTCGCGCCAGTCCGGATGCGCCTCCTCGACGATGGCGCCGGCTTCGGCGAAACGTTCGGCGGCCTTTCGTGTGATCGCCTTCACTTCGGGATCGACCGGGGTGATGCCGAGATCGGGCGAATAGGCGATGCGCCTCGGCCGCTTGCCCGCCTGGGCCGCCGACAGGAACGAGGTTGCGGGAGCCGGCAGCGACAGCGGATCGTCGGCATAGTCGCCGCTCATGGCATCCAGCAGCAGCGCGAGATCCTCGACGTTGCGCGCCATCGGGCCGACCACGCCGAGATTGCGATCGATGCCGGACTTTGGGGTATGCGCGACGCGGCCGATGCTAGGCCGCATGCCGACGACGCCGCAGAAGGCCGCGGGGCTGCGCAAGGATCCGCCCATGTCGGAGCCTTGGGCGAGCCAGGCCATGCCGGTTGCCAGCGCCACCGCCGCGCCGCCGGAGGAGCCCGCGGCCGATTTCGTCGTGTCCCAGGGATTGAGCGTCGCGCCGAACACCTCGTTGAACGTGTTGGCACCGGCCCCGAACTCCGGCGTGTTCGACTTGGCGTAGACGACCGCGCCGTTGGCCTCGAGGTTCTCGACCATGAGGTCAGACTTCGCGGGAATGTTGTCCTTGAAGATCGGCGAGCCCTGCGTATTCAACACACCCGCAACGTCGGTCAGATCCTTGATCGGCACCGGCAGCCCGGCGAGCAGCCCGCGCGCACCGGCCGGCTTCTGCATCAGTGTCTTCGCACTCTCCCGCGCGCGATCGAAGCACAGCGTCGGCAGCGCGTTGACCTTGCCGTCGACCTCCTGGATGCGCGTCTCCACCACGTCCAGGAGCTCGAGCGGCGAGACGTCGCCGGAGCGCAGCTTGTCGACGACGGTGCAGGCGGTTTCGCGGATCAGGTCTTGAGACAACTATCTTACTCCCGTGCTTGTTGTGTCGTCATTGCGAGCGCAGCGAAGCAATCCAGACTGTCACTGCGGCAAGATTCCTGGATTGCTTCGCTGCGCTCGCAATGACGAGAATAGAGTTAACCCCACCCGGCGCTGATGCCGCCGTCGACGGTGTAGATCACGCCCGACGTATAGCCGGCGCGATCCGACGCCAGGAACGCCATGAGGTCGCCGATCTCGCGCGCATGCGCGGGACGGCCGAGCGGCAGGCTCTTCTGGAATTCCTTGTAGCGGCTCTCGTCGCCGAACTGGTGCTTGGCCCGCGTCTTGAGCAGGGTGACGTGGCGGTCGGTGCCGACGGGGCCGGGATTGATGCCGACCACGCGGATGTTGTCGCCCAGGCTCTTGCCGCCGAGCGCCCGTGTGAACGCCATCAGCGCGGCATTGCCGGCGCTGCCGCAGATGTAGTTGGCGTCGAACTTCTCGCCGGCCGCGCCGATGTCGTTGACGATGACGCCGCCGCCCCTGGCTTTCATCTGAGCGTAGACGTAGCGCGTCAGGTTGATATAGCCGAACACCTTCAGTTCCCAGGCGTGCCGCCAGGTCGCCTCGTCGATCTTGTCGATCGAGCCGCCCGGGATGTCGCCGGCATTGTTGACGAGCACGTCGATGTCGGCGGCTTCCTTCGCCAGCCGGGCCACGTCCTCCTCCTTGCGCAGATCGACGATGCTCGTTGTGGCGTCGATCTGGTGCGCGGCGCGCAAACGGTCGGCCAGCGCCTTGAGCTGATCGCCGCTACGCGCCGCGAGGAGGAGATGCGCGCCTTCCTCGGCGAAGGCCTCGGCGGCGGCTGCGCCAATGCCCTTGGACGCGCCGGTGATCAGGACGCGCTTGCCGCGCAGATGCAGATCCATGGGGATACTCGTTCGTGGGAACAGCATCAAATCAGTAGGCGCTTGGCCGCGCCATGGTCAACATTGCAGTGCAGCGTTGCACTGCCGCCGCGTTTGGTCCATTGCAGTGCAGTCAGAAGGCGGCGACTGCCGGACCAACCAAGGACGTTCTCGATGAGCAAGAAACAATACCGGATCGCGGTCATTCCCGGCGACGGCATCGGCAAGGAGGTGATGCCCGAGGGCCTGCGCGTTTTGGAGGCGGCGGCGAAGAAGCACAACGTCTCGCTGCATTTCGACCATTTCGACTTCTCGTCTTACGACTATTACGAGAAGCACGGCCAGATGATGCCCGACGACTGGAAGGAGAAGATCGGCAAGCACGATGCGATCTATTTCGGTGCGGTCGGCTGGCCGGCCAAGATCCCGGACCACGTCTCGCTGTGGGGCTCGCTGATCAAGTTCCGCCGCGAGTTCGACCAGTACGTCAACCTGCGCCCGGTGCGGCTGATGCCCGGCGTGCCGTCGCCGCTGGCGGGGCGCAAGCCGGGCGACATCGATTTCTGGGTGGTGCGCGAGAACACCGAAGGCGAATATTCCTCGGTCGGCGGCCGCATGTTCCCGGACACCGACCGCGAGTTCGTGACGCAGCAGACGGTGATGACCCGTACCGGCGTCGACCGCATCCTGAAATTTGCCTTCGAGCTCGCGCAGTCGCGGCCCAAGAAGCACCTGACCTCGGCGACCAAGTCCAACGGCATCTCGATCACCATGCCCTATTGGGACGAGCGCGTGGAGGCGATGGCCAAGAAGTTTCCAGGCGTGAAGTGGGACAAGTACCACATCGACATTCTCACCGCGAACTTCGTGCTGCATCCGGACTGGTTCGACGTCGTGGTCGGCTCCAACCTGTTCGGCGACATCCTCTCCGATCTCGGCCCGGCCTGCACCGGCACCATCGGCATCGCTCCGTCCGGCAACATCAACCCGGAGGGCGATTTCCCATCCGTGTTCGAACCGGTGCACGGCTCGGCGCCCGACATCGCAGGCCAGGGCATCGCCAACCCGATCGGCATGATCTGGTCCGGCGCGATGATGTTCGAGCATCTCGGGGAGAAGGAAGCCGGCAAGTCGATCGTCGAGGCGATCGAGCGCACGCTCGCCGAACGCACGCTGCGCACCAAGGATCTCGGCGGCAATGCCGACACGACGGCGTGCGGCAAGGCGGTTGCGGATATGGTGGATTAGTTCGCCGCTTCACCCTCTCCCCTTGTGGGAGAGGGTGGCTTCGATGCGAAGCATCGAAGACGGGTGAGGGGTCTGTTTCCGCAGAGGCAGACCTATCAGCCGTAGAATTGTTCGCCGAGAGAACCCCTCATCCGGCGCTTCGCGCCACCTTCTCCCACAAGGGGAGAAGGGAACGGCAGCAGTGCTTTGGCCTACGCCTTACACATACGACTTCCGCGACGGATCGAATATCGGCGGATAGTCGTTCTCGTCGAGCAGATCGAGAAACGGATCGAGCCCCCTGGACTTGATCAGCCCGAGCTCCTGATGCGAGATCAGGTTCACGGTCAGGATCTCCACCGGATCGCCCGCAATCTCCAGCGCCTCGGCGATCTCCTTGTCGGGGCCGATGATCGGTGTGAGCAACAGGAACGTCTGGAAGTCCGTTCCTGCAACCGGCGGCCACGGAAGCGCGACGCGATGGCCGAAGCCGAACCAGGTCGTGTCGATGAACGGCAGATTGGCCAGCCAGCGCAGATTGGCGCAAACGTCCTGCGTCGGCTCGCGGACGTACCACATCAGCTCGGCCCGGGGCTTCGCGTCGCCGGGGACGCCGTGCATCCGTTGCTCGCTCATGCCGTTGGTGAGAAGGACATAGCCTTCGTCGGAGCCCTCCTGGCAGACCGGGACGAAATCGCGGCCGAAGGCGTGGATGTCGATGCGGCGCTCTGCGTTATCAGTGAATGTGCGCTCGGGCTCGCCAAGCTCGCTCTCGTAGATGGCGAGCCGTTGCCGGTAGAGATCGGATCCGGGCGACGGAAGGTTTGAGCCGGACACGAATTTTGCGAGACGGGAGAGCATGCGAACCTCGGGCGGATGCAATCGGATATCCGCATTGTCGCAAGGTCATGCGGGGCGGTTCAAACCCGTGCCGTGCGCACGTCGACATTTCGCCGCCGTCCAGTCTCTCTTGCGCGATTGGTCATGAGGCGCGAGGCGACGCCGAGGAGCGCGCCTCGCTCCGATCAGCTCGCGATCTTCTCGATCGCCGTCTGTTCCAGCCCGAACTTCTTCCCGGCATCCAGGATCTCCTGCCAGGTGGTTGGGTCGACCGGGATGCCCTCGGCGAGACGTTTCTTCTTGATCTCGCGCTCCGGCTCGCCCGCGATTCTGACCTTGTCGACGCCGGGGGCAGGCGGCGAGCCGGTGTGCCAGCTCACGAAGCTCTCAACTTCGCGTGCAAGGTTCTCGCTGGTGCCGAGCTTGCCCGGATCGATGACGATCGAGAGCATGCCGTTAAGGACGTTGTACTTGCCGTCGGACGAGCCCTTGACCACCTGGCCGCCGGAGAGCGCGCCGCCGAGGATCTCGCACACCAGCGCAAGGCCCGAGCCCTTGTGCTCGCCGAACGGGAGGATGGCACCGTAGGGCGGAATCACGGTGTAGCGCGGATTGATCGTGGGCTTGCCCTCGTGATCAATGATGGTGCCGACCTCGAGCTCGACGCCCTTGTTATGGGCAACACGGGTCTTGCCCTGCGCGATCCTGCTGGTGGCGAAGTCGAGCACGATCGGATCCTTGCCGGCGCGCGGGATGCCGACGCAGAACGGATTGGTGCCGTGGCGTGCGTCGCTGCCGCCCCAGGGCGCCACGATCGGGCGCGAGATCACGTTGACGAAGTGGATCGAGACCAGCCCGTGGTCGATGCACTGCTCGGCCCAGTGGCCGATGCGGCCGATGTGATGCGAATTTGAGAGGCCGACAAGGCAAACACCGTTCTTCTTTGCGCGCTCGGCCGCGAGCTCCATCGCTTCATGGCCGATCACCTGGCCGTAGCCGGTGAGGCCGTCGAGGGTGAGAAGCGGGCCGGTGTCGAGCACGATCTTGACGTGCGAGTTCACGGCGAGGCCGCCATTGGTGACGCTCTGGACGTAGCGCGGAATCATGCCGACGCCGTGCGAGTCGTGTCCCTTCAGATTGGCTTCGACGAGATTGGTGGCCACGAGCTCGGCCTCGCGGTCCGAGGAGCCGCCGGCCCTGACGATGGCATGGATGGCCTTGGTGAGCGACTCTGCCTTGATGATGCGATAGTCGGCCATTGTTGTTGCTCTTATCCCTTCACGATCCGGCGGCAATGGACCAACGCCGCTTCAATCAGGTTCTCGCTCGCCTCCGGTGTGCGGAAGGCCGAATGCGCCGACAACGTCACGTTCGGCAGCTTCGTCAGCGGATGATCGCCGGGCAGCGGCTCGATGTTGAAGACATCAAGGCCGGCGTGGCGGATATGGCCGGACTTCAGCGCCTCGATCATGGCGGCCTCGTCGACAACAGCGGCGCGGGCGGTGTTGATGAGAATGACGCCGCGTTTCATAGCAAGGATCTTCTCGCGCGTGATCATGCCGCGCGTCTCGTCGTTGAGCAGCAGGTGCAGCGACACCACGTCGCTTCTCGCCAGCACGCTGTCGAGATCGGTAAATTCGACCCCCGGATAGCTCTTCGGCGAACGGTTCCAGGCGATCACCTTCATGCCGCTGCCGGACGCGATGCGCGCGACCTCCGCGGCGATGCCGCCGAAGCCGATCAGGCCGAGCGTCTTGCCGGTGAGCTGCATGCCGTCCTCGCGCAGCCAGTTCCCGGCGCGCATCTCGCGGTCCATCATCGCAATGACGCGGGCCGACGCCCACATCAGCGCGATCGCGGATTCCGCAACCGCCGTGTCGCCGTAGCCCTTGATCAGATGCACGGAGATGCCGAGCTCGGCGAGCTCTTCCGGATTCATGTAGCTGCGCGCGCCGGTACCGAGGAACACGACGTGCTTCAGCCCGGTGCATTTCTTCGCGACTTCGGTCGGCAGTGCGGTGTGGTCGACGATCGCGATCTCGGCGCCGTCGAGAATATCAGGATATTGCTCGGGCGTGATGTCGGGATTCCTGTTGATCCGCACCTTGGGATCGCCGGGCTTCTCCAGCCGCTCCATGATCACGGCCAGCGATTCATTGGCGTCGACGAAAACTCCGCGCATGGTTCTCTCCGCTCAGGATGCGACGCCGGCGATCGCCAGCACGGTATGCATGAGGACGTTGGTGCCCGCGGCGCAGTCGCCCTGCGTCGCATCCTCCAGCTCGTTGTGGCTGATGCCGTCCTTGCAGGGCACGAACACCATCGCCGCCGGCATGATCGTGTTGAGATTGCAAGCGTCGTGGCCGGCGCCGGAGGTGATGCGGCGCGAGGAATAGCCGAGCGTCTTCGCGGCGTTCTCGACGGCAGCAATCAGCTTCGGATCGAAATGCGTCGGCGGCTTGCGCCATACCAGATCGATCTTGACCTCGACCTTGCGGCGCGCGGCGATCTCGGCGATTGCCGCCCGCAGATCGCGGTCGAGCGCATCCATGATGGCGCCATCGGCACTGCGGCAGTCCATGGTGAAGGCGATCTCGCCGGGAATGACGTTACGCGAGGGATTGGCGATGACGGCCTCGCCGATCGTGCCGACGGCGTTCGGTCCGTGCTTCGTCGCAATCGACTCCATCGCCAACACGATCTCCGACAAGGTCGCCAGCGCGTCGCGCCGGAGCGGCATCGGCGTGGAGCCCGCATGGCTCTCGAAGCCGGAGATCTTGCCGTCGTACCAGAGCACGCCCTGGCCGGAATCGACCACGCCGATGGTCTTGCCTTCGGCTTCCAGGATCGGCCCCTGCTCGATGTGCAGCTCGACGAAGCAGCCGAGCTTCTGGAAGCCGACCGGCTTGGCGCCGCGATAGCCGATGCCGTCGAGCGCCTGGCCGACGGTGGTGCCCTCGGCGTCCTTGCGCGACAAAATGTCGTCTGTGGTGAAGTCGCCGACATAGGCGGCGGAAGCCATCATCGCCGGTGCGAAGCGCGAGCCTTCCTCGTTGGTCCAGTTCACGACGCAGATTGGCGCCTCGGTCTCGATGCCGGCATCGTTCAGCGTGCGGATCACCTCCAGCGCGCCGAGCGTTCCCAGGATGCCGTCATACTTGCCGCCGGTCGGCTGGGTGTCGAGGTGCGAGCCGATGCCGACGGGCAGCTTCGACATATCGCGGCCCTTGCGCAGGCCGAACTGTGATCCGAGCGCGTCGACGTGGACTTCCAGTCCGGCATCCTCGCAGGCCTTGCGGAACCAATCGCGCACCTGCTTGTCTTCACGGCTCAACGTCAGCCGCCGCACGCCGCCTTTGGCCGTCGCGCCGAATTGCGCGGTCTCGTGGATGGAGCCCCACAGGCGGGCGGAATCGATTTGCAGGTTGGTCGCGGCTCGGCTCATGCGGTCGTTCTCTCTTTTGTCCGGCGCCTTTTTCAATGACGCGCCTGTGCGGGCGCGTCAACCGCGAGGCTGCTCTGCGCAATTTGCCGTGCAAGCTCGGCGACGCGCTCCACGGCGACGACATCGGGCGAGGCCAGCCAGCTCGCGGTGAAGGTCAGCGGCGCGATGGAAAGATCGGTGTCGAGCAGCTGCAGCCGTCCGTCGGCGAGCTCGTTCTCGACGATGGCGTCGGGGATCACGGCGATGCCAAGGCCCTCGACCGCCATGTGGATGACGGTCGCCAGCGAAGCGGACGCATGCAGGCGGATCGGCGGCAGCTCCGGCCGGTCGAACACCTCGCGCACGACCTCGTAGGGCTTGGTCTTGCGCGGGAAGGTGATGATCGGAAACCGCGCGAGGTCCGCCGGCGTCACCGGGCCCTTGCCGAGCCCGAGCGAGGGACTCGCGAGGAAGCCGATCGGATAATCGGCGAGCACGCGGTTGTGCACGCCGGAGGCGGACAGCGGTCCGACCACGAAGGCGAGCTCGATCTCCTGTGCGAGCAGGCGCGCGGTGAGGTTCGGCGTGATGTCGACCTCGATCTCCAGCGACAGGTTCGGATAGACCTCGTTGACGCTCTTGACGAGCCGCGGCAGCCAGGTGTGCACGATGGTCTCGGCGACGCCGAGCCGCATCACGCCGCGCATCGCCGAAGCATCGCCGATCTCCGCCATCATCGCAGCGCGCAGGCCGATCAGCTTCTCCGCGTAGACCATCATCTGCCGGCCGCTCGGGGTCGGGGAGGCGATGCGATGGTCGCGGTTCAGGAGCTTCACGCCCATCTCGCGCTCGAGCTGGGCGATGCGCTGGGAGATCGCCGGCTGGGTGGTGTTGAGGCGTTGCGCGGCGCCACGAAAGCTGCCGAGCTTCACGACCCATAGGAATGTCTCGATCGACCTGAAGTCCAGCATTGGAAGGATTTTCCCAATCGATAAATCAGATTTATCGAGATTGATTAGAAACGAAGATTAGACTTTATAGCACGCTTGGTGTTGGCTTGTCTTTGTCGAGTTTGTAGGCAGGTCGATCACATGACTGTTTTGGTGGCAGCGCAGCAAACTGAAACACCAGACGCCCTCCCGAGCCGCAAGGCCCGGCTCGCCTACCGCGAGGGGCTGGTCGCATCCACCGCCGGCGCCGCCCCCGGATATGTCCAGGGCAATCTGGCGATCCTGCCGGCGGAATATGCCGGTGCGTTCCACCGCTTCTGCCAGCTCAATCCCAAGCCGTGCCCGATCATCGGCATGTCCGATGTCGGCAGCCCTTACATCCCCTCGCTCGGCGCCGATCTCGACATCCGCACCGACGTTCCGCGCTACCGCGTCTGGCGCGACGGCGAGGTCGTGGACGAGCCCACCGACGTGAAGAGCTACTGGCGCGACGATCTCGTCACCTTCGTGCTCGGCTGCTCGTTCTCGTTCGAGGAGGCGTTGCTCGAGGAGGGCATGCCGATCCGCCACATCGAGAAGAACGTGCGCGTGCCGATGTACCGCACCAACATCGCCTGCGGTGTATCAGGTCCGTTCGCCGGCCCCATGGTGGTGTCGATGCGTCCGTTCAAGCCGGCCGATGCGATCCGCGCGGTGCAGATCACCTCGCGCTATCCGGCCGTGCACGGCGCGCCCGTGCATCTCGGCCATCCGCATCTGATCGGCATCAAGGATATCGCCAAGCCCGACTACGGCGATCCGGTGCCGGTCGCCGACGACGAGATTCCGGTGTTCTGGGCCTGCGGGGTGACGCCGCAATCGGTCATCAACGCCGCGAAGCTGCCGTTTGCAATCACGCATTCGCCCGGCCTGATGCTGGTGACCGATCTCAAGAACAGAAACATGGCCGTGATTTAGTGGGCAGCGTCTGCTGCTTCTTCAGGCTTTACCGCATCCACCAATCGCTTCATTCGATCAGCCGAAATTCAGTAACAGGGGACTTTGCCATGACGATCACTCGCCGCGACGTGTTGTTGGGGGCCACCGCCACTGCCGCCCTCGTGCCGCTGGCGGCGCGCGCACAGAGTTCGGAAGTCGTGATCGGCGTGATCTATCCGTTCTCCGGCGGCAGCGCGCAGCAGGGCGTCGACGCGCAGAAGGCCTATGAGACCGCGCTCGAAGTCATCAACAAGGACAGCGATTTCGACCTGCCGCTGGCGAAGGGCGAAGGCCTGCCGGGCCTCGGTGGCGCCAAGATCCGCCTCGTGTTCGCCGACCACCAGGCCGATCCGCAGAAGGGCCGCGCCGAGGCCGAGCGCCTGATCACGCAGGAGAAGGTCTGCGCCGTCGTCGGCACTTACCAGAGCGCGGTGGCCGTCACCGTCAGCCAGATCTGCGAGCG
The DNA here is from genome assembly GCF_056156565.1 of Bradyrhizobium sp. JHI2711. Classification (NCBI taxonomy): domain Bacteria; kingdom Pseudomonadati; phylum Pseudomonadota; class Alphaproteobacteria; order Hyphomicrobiales; family Nitrobacteraceae; genus Bradyrhizobium; species Bradyrhizobium sp. JHI2711. The sequence continues at coordinate 2,061,087 of NZ_JBPZPT010000001.1, read as the reverse complement.
CTATCAGGTCCCGTTCCTGTCCGCCGACAATTCCTCGCCGAGCCTGCACCGCCGCGGCCTGAAATATTACTTCCGCGCCTCGCCGCACGACGAGATGTACTCGGCTGCGATGTTCGACTTCTTCGACGCCATGAAGAAGAAGGGCACCAAGATCGAGACGCTGTCGCTGTTCCACGAGGACACCATCTTCGGCACCGATTCCGGCAATGCCCAGACCAAGATCGCCGGCGAGCGCGCCTATAAGATCGTCACCGACATCAAGTATCGCGCCAACTCGCCCTCGCTCTCTGCCGAGGTGCAGCAGCTCAAGACCGCCAATGCCGACGTGCTGATGCCGTCGAGCTACACCACCGACGGCATCCTCCTGGTCAAGACCATGGCCGAGCTCGGCTACAAGCCGAATGCGATCGTGGCGCAGGACGCCGGCTTCTCCGAGAAGGCGCTCTACGATGCCGTCGGCGACAAGCTCGAAGGCGTGATCTCGCGCGGCACCTTCTCGCTCGACCTCGCGCAGAAGCGGCCGATGGTCGGCAAGATCAACGAGATGTTCAAGGCCAGGTCCGGCAAGGATTTCAACGACCTCACCTCGCGGCAGTTCATGGGCCTGATCATCCTCGCCGACGCCATCAGCCGCGCCAAGTCGACCGACGGCGAGAAGATCCGCGACGCGCTTGCCGCGACCGACATCCCGGGCGAAAAGACCATCATGCCCTGGAAGCGCGTCAAGTTCGACGAGATGGGCCAGAACAACGACGCCGATCCGGTGCTGCTGCAATATGTCGGCGGCAAGTTCGTCACCATCTTCCCGCCGCAGGCCGCGATCGCCGAGGCGATCTGGCCGATGAAGTAAGAGCTGCGGAGGGCAGCGGAGCAAACTGCTCCCACCGTCATTGCGAGGAGCGAAGCGACGAAGCAATCCAGACTGCTTCCTTCGAAACATTCCTGGATTGCTTCGCTTCGCTCGCAATGACGAAGCCTGTCGTGACGTTTCGAACGGGGGACCAGAGTTGACAGCCCAAGCCATTATCCAGAGTCTCGCGAGCGGCCTCCTGATGGGCCTGCTCTACGGATTGATCGCGGTCGGCCTCGCGCTGATCTTCGGCCTGATGGACGTCACGAACTTCGCCCATGGCGAATTCCTGATGATCGCGATGTATCTGTCTTTCTTCCTGTTCGCGTTCTTCGCCATCGATCCGCTGTTGTCGGCCCCGTTGGTCGCCGCGGCACTCTTCATATTCGGAGCGGTCGTCTACCTGCTCCTTGTACGTTTCGCCATGCGGGCCAAGGCCAACGCCGGCATGGTGCAGATCTTCACCACCTTCGGCCTCGCCATTGTCATGCGCGGCCTTGCGCAGTATTTCTTCACGCCGGACTATCGCAGCATCCCACAATCCTGGCTCGGCGGCAAAACCATCTCGGTCGGCGGAATCTTTCTGCCGGAGCCGCAACTGGTCGGCGCGCTGGTCTCGATCGCCGCTTTTGCAGGTCTCTACTTCTTCATCCACCGAACCGATTTCGGCCGCGCGATCGAAGCGACCCGCGAGGATCCCGGTGCAGTCGCGCTTGTCGGCATCGACAAGAACCGCGTGTTTGCATTCGGCTGGGGGCTCGGCGCCGCGCTGGTTGGTCTCGCCGGCGCGATCATGGCGGTGTTCTTCTACATCTATCCCGACGTCGGCGCCTCCTTTGCGCTGATTGCCTATGTCACGGTGGCGCTCGGCGGCTTCGGCAGCGTGTTCGGCGCCTTCGCCGGCGGCATCATCGTCGGTCTCGTCGAAGCGGTCACCGCGCTGGTGCTGCCGCCGTCGCTGAAATCGGTCGGCATTTACTCGGTCTATCTGCTGGTCGTCTTCATCCGGCCGCGCGGCCTGTTCGGATCGATGTGATGGACAAGGATTTTGCAGCGCGGCGCCGCCGCAACCTCATCATCGCCGCAGCGCTCGCTACCATTGCCGCGCTGACGCCGTTGTTCGTGAAGGACGTCGTCGTCCAGAACATCCTGATCCTGACACTGATGTATGCGGGATTGTCGCAGAGCTGGAATATCCTGTCCGGCTATTGCGGGCAGATCTCGCTCGGCCACGCGCTGTATTTCGGTCTCGGGGCCTACACCACCGAGCTGCTGTTCACGAAGTTCGGCGTGCTGCCTTGGTTCGGCATGCTGGCGGGCGGAGTGGTGTCGGCGCTGATCGCGATGGGGCTCGGCTATCCCTTCTTCCGCCTGCGCGGCCATTACTTCGTGATTGCCACCATCGTCATCGCCGAGATCGGCTTGCTTTTGTTCCACAACTGGGAATGGGCCGGTGCCGCGATGGGTATCACCATTCCGATCCGCGGCGACAGCTGGCTGAAATTCCAGTTTCTGCGCACCAAGCTGCCCTACTTCTATTTCGCGCTGGCGCTGTGCTGCCTCGCCTGGTTCGTGACATGGTGGCTGGAAAACTCCAAGTGGGGATTTTGGTGGCGTGCCGTCAAGGACAACCCGGAGGCGGCCGAGAGCCTCGGTGTCGACGTGTTCAATTCCAAGATGGGTGCGGCCGCGGTCTCCGCCTTCCTTGTCGCCGTGGGCGGCAGCTTCTACGCCCAGTTCGTCTCCTACATCGATCCGGAAAGCGTCATGGGCTTTCAGTTCTCGCTGCTGATGGCGCTACCGGCCGTGCTCGGCGGCATCGGCACCCTGTGGGGGCCGGTGTTAGGGGCGGCCATCCTGATCCCGCTGACTGAGCTGACGCGCTTCAAGTTCGGCGGCTCGGGGCGGGGTGTCGACCTCATTGTCTACGGCACGCTGATCGTTCTGATCTCGCTGGCCCTGCCGCGCGGCCTGCTGAGCCTGTTTTCACGCCCGAAGAAGACGGGAGCTGCCCGATGAGCGCGCTGCTCGAAACCCGCGGCGTCTGGCAGCGCTTCGGCGGCCTTGTCGCCAACAGCGACGTCTCGATCTCGGTCGGCCGCGGCGAGATCGTCGGCCTGATCGGCCCGAACGGCGCCGGCAAGTCGACGCTGTTCAATCTGATCGCCGGCGTGCTGCCGCCGACGCAAGGCTCGATTTGGTTCGACGGCGAGGACGTCACCCGCATGCCGGCGGCGATGCGCTGCCAGCGCGGGGTAGGACGCACCTTCCAGGTGGTCAAGAGCTTCGAGACCATGACTGTCATCGACAACGTCATCGTCGGTGCACTCGTGCGCAACACCGTGATGCGCGAGGCCCGCCGCAAGGCGCATGAGGTGCTGGAGTTCACCGGCCTTGCCGCGCGCGCCGACGTGCTCGCCAGCGACCTCGTACCGGCCGAGAAGCGCCGCCTCGAAGTCGCGCGGGCGCTTGCGACCGAGCCGAAGCTGCTGCTGCTCGACGAAGTCCTCACCGGCCTGACGCCGACCGAGGCGCAGACCGGCGTTGCCCTGGTGCGCAAGGTGCGCGATGCCGGTATCACCGTGCTGATGGTGGAGCACGTCATGGAGATCGTGATGCCGCTGGTGGACCGCGCCATCGTGCTCGACCTCGGCAAGGTGCTGGTCGAGGGCAAGCCCGCCGACGTCGTGCGCGATCCCAAGGTGATCAAGGCATATCTGGGAGATCGTCATGCTGTCGGTGCGTGAAGTCACCACCGCCTATCAGGGGCTGGTCGCCATCTCCGCGGTCTCGATCGAGGTCCAGAAGGGCGAGATCGTCTGCGTTGCCGGCGCCAACGGCGCAGGCAAGTCGACGCTGCTGAAATCCATCGCCGGCGCCGAGCGTCCGCGTTCCGGCACGGTGACGTTCGACGGCAAGCGCCTCGACGGCATGGCGCAGCATCACATCACGGCCACCGGCATCGCCTATGTGCCGGAAAACCGCCGTTTGTTTCCGCGTCTGTCGGTGCGCGACAACCTTCGCCTCGGCAGCTATCTCTACAGGGGCGAAGCGAACCGCGAAGAGCCGCTCGATCTCGTCTTCAAGCTCTTCCCGCGCCTTCAGGAGCGCCTGGAGCAGCGCGCCGAGACGCTCTCCGGCGGCGAGCAGCAGATGCTCGCCATCGGCCGCGCGCTGATGACGCGTCCGCGGCTGTTGATGCTGGACGAGCCCTCGCAGGGCATCATGCCGAAGCTGGTCGACGAAATTTTCCAGGCGGTGAAGCTCATCCGTGACTCCGGCATGACCGTCCTCATCGTCGAGCAGCGCATGGCCGAGTGCCTCGAGATCGCCGACCGCGCCTACATCCTGCAGACCGGCCGTGTGCTGATGCAGGGCGCAGCCAGCGAGATCAAGGGCAATCCGGATGTGCGGAAGGCATATCTGGGGCTGTAGCCGAATAGTATCGGGCACGCCCGCGCAACATACCCGGTGTCATCGCCCGACTTGATCGGGCGATCCAGTACTCCGAGACGTCAGAGATATGCGGAGAAGCCGCGGCGTACTGGATTCCCCGCTTTCGCGGGGAATGACAGCGGTGGTGAGGCGACGCTCGTCCACCCCTTACCGCAAGTCGCTAATACTCGTGCCCGTGCTCCGGCAACGTCACCCCGAACACCTGCACCAGATCCTTCACCTGCTCCGGCGACAGGTAACGTGGGTTCATCCCGCGCAGCAGCAGGTACAGCTTCGCCGTCTCCTCCAGCTCTTCCGTCGCGAACACCGCCGCTTCCAGCGTGTCGCCGGCGACGACCGGGCCGTGATTGGCGAGCAGCACGGATGAGTACTTCCCAGCCAGCCCCTTGATCGCATCTGCGACCGCGGGATCGCCAGGGCGGTAATAGGGCACGAGCGCGGTGGCGCCGCATTTCATCAAATAATAGGCCGTCATCGGCGGCAGCGCGGCGCGCGGATCGATCTCGGGCAGCATCGACAGCGCCACCGAATGCGTGGAGTGCAGATGCACGATGGCCCGCGCGCTGCCGCGCGTGTCGTAGAGCGCATTGTGCAGCGGAACTTCCTTGGTCGGGGCATCGCCCGAAACCAGCCGGCCCTGCTGGTCCAGCCGTGATAGTCTTGCGGGATCGAGGAAGCCGAGCGAGGCGTTGGTCGGCGTCACCAGCCAGCCGCCATCGTCCATCTTGACGCTGATATTGCCGGAGGAGCCCGGCGTCAGCCCGCGCTCGAACAGGGACCGTCCGAAGCGGCAGATGTCCTCGCGCAGCAATGTCTCATTGCTCATGGCCGTCATGCCTGCTTGTCTCACGCTTTGGCAGCGCGGCCAAGCCGTGTTATTCGGTTGCCAAGCTGCCGCAAAGGGCGGCCATCCGGGAAACGCTCGCAAGGGTCAGTTGCATATGTCCGCCTCCACCTCACAAAATCAGCGTATTGCCGTCGTCGGGCTCGGCTCGATGGGATTTGGCATGGCGACCTCGCTCAAGAGCGCCGGCCATGCCGTGACCGGCTGCGACGTCTCGGCGGATGCCGTCGCGCGCTTCGTGAAGGACGGCGGCGCGGGGGCCAAGACGCCGGCCGAAGCGGCCAAGGACGCAGACATCGTCGTCAGCGTGGTGGTCAATGCCGCGCAGACCGAAACCATCCTGTTCGGCAAGGATGGCGCCGCCGAGACCATGCCCAAGGACAGCGTGTTCGTCTCCTCGGCGACGATGGATCCCGACGTGGCGCGCCGTCTTGCCAAGCAGCTGGAGGCGACCGGCCGGCACTATCTGGATGCGCCGATCTCCGGCGGGGCGCAGCGCGCCGCGCAAGGCGAATTGACGATTCTTGCCTCCGGCAGCTCGGCCGCTTTTGCCAAGGCGCGGCCGGCGCTCGATGCCATGGCTGCAAAGCTCTACGAGCTCGGCGATGCCGCCGGGCAGGGCGCTGCGTTCAAGATGATCAATCAGCTGCTCGCCGGCGTTCACATCGCCGCCGCAAGCGAAGCCATGGCGTTCGCAGCCAAGCAGGGCCTCGACATCCGCAAGGTCTACGAGGTGATCACGGCCTCCGCCGGCAATTCATGGATGTTCGAGAACCGCATGCCGCATGTGCTCGACGGCGACTACACGCCGCGAAGCGCGGTGGAGATCTTCGTCAAGGACCTCGGCATCATCCAGGACATGGCGCGCAGCGCCCGATTCCCCGTGCCGGTCTCCGCCGCCGCGCTCCAGATGTTCCTGATGACATCGGCCGCCGGCATGGGCCGCGACGACGACGCATCGGTCGCGCGCATGTATGCGCAGGTCACCGGCGTCAAGCTGCCCGGCGACAAGTAACAGAGGACCTCCAATGCCCCGTTTCGCCGCCAATCTCTCGATGATGTTCACCGAGGTACCGTTCCTCGACCGCTTCGATGCCGCCGCGCAAGCGGGCTTCACCGCGGTGGAATTCCTGTTTCCGTACGAGCATCCCGCCGAGGCTGTCGGCGAACGGCTCAAGCGCAACGGCCTGACCCAGGCGCTGTTCAACCTGCCGCCGGGCGACTGGAACGCCGGCGAGAAGGGCTTTGCTGCGCTGCCATCGCGCTTTTCCGATCTCAAGGCGAGCCTGGAGACGGCGCTGCCTTATGCCAAGGCGACGGGCGTCAAGCGCCTGCACCTGATGGCCGGCATCGCCAATCGCGGCGAGCGCGTCGCGATCGAGGCCTTCTACAAATCGGTGGCCTGGGCCGCCGAGTTCTTCGCGCCTCACGGCATCGATGTCGTGATCGAGCCGATCAACGCCCGCAACGTGCCCGGCTACTTCCTCAACGATTTCGGCTTTGCGCGGGATCTGATCCAGGAGCTGAGGCTTGCGAACCTGAAGCTCCAGTTCGACATCTATCACTGCCAGATCATCCATGGCGACGTCACCATGCGGCTGCGCGAGATGATGCCGATCATCGGCCACATCCAGATCGCGAGCATTCCCTCGCGCAACGAGCCAGACGGCGAGGAGCTGAACTATCCGTTCCTGTTCGATGAGCTCGACCGGCTCGGCTATGCCGGCTTCGTCGGCTGCGAATACAATCCGCGCGGCAAGACCACCGATGGCCTCGCCTGGTTCAAGTCCTATGCGGGAGTGAAGCCGTGACCCCAGCGTTGGGCTGCATCGCCGACGACTACACCGGCGCCTCCGATCTCGCTAACACGCTGACGCGCGCGGGCCTGCGCACCGTCCAGACCATCGGCATCCCTGCCGACGATCTGATGCTGCCCGAGGTCGATGCCGTCGTGGTGTCGCTGAAGAGCCGCTCGATCGAGGCCGGCCTTGCCGTGTCGCGCTCGCGCGCGGCGGACAAATGGCTGCGCGGCCGCGGCGTGGGCCACGTGCTGTTCAAGATCTGCTCGACCTTCGATTCCACCGACGCCGGCAATATCGGCCCGGTCATGGATGCGCTGCGCGCCGATTGCGGCGAGGGAGCCGTGCTGGTGACGCCGGCCTTTCCGGAGACCGGGCGCACCGTCTATCAGGGCAATCTGTTCGTCGGCGCCGTGCCGCTCAGCGAGAGCCCGCTGAAGGACCATCCGCTCAACCCGATGCATGATTCCAACTTGGTGCGCGTGCTGGCGCGCCAGAGCAGCACGCAGATCGGCTTCGTCGATCTCGCCACCGTCGCGCGCGGCGCGGAGGCCGTGCGGGCACGGCTGGCTGAGCTCGCCGCCAGAGGCATCGGTGCTGCGATCATCGACGCCGTGTTCGACCGCGACCTCGAGACCATCGGTCTCGTCGCCGCTGAACATCTTCTGTCGGTCGGCGCGTCCGGCATGGGCCTCGGGCTTGCGCGCGCGCTGGTGTCGACGGGCAAGGTGAAGCCGGCACCGAGCAGCGAAACCGGCGCGGCCGTCGGCGGCCTGGCGGCATGCCTTGCCGGCAGCTGCTCGCAGGCGACGCTTCAGCAGATCGCCAGCGCCGAACGCATCATGCCGGTGCTTCATCTCGATCCGGAGCGGATCGTCGCGGGCGCCGCTGAAGCGCAGCGTGCGCTGGACTGGGCGAGGCCGCGGCTTGCGGAAGGTCCGGTGCTGATCGCTTCGAGCGCGACGCCGGACGCCGTTGCGGCCGTGCAGGCACGCCATGGCCGCGATGCCGCAGGCCACGCCATCGAGCAGGCCATGGCCGGCATCGCCGAGGGTCTGGTGCAGGCCGGCGTCCGTCGCTTGATCGTCGCCGGTGGCGAGACATCTGGCGCCGTGGTCGATCGGTTGAAGATTCCAGGATTTCTCGTAGGAGTAGAAATCGCGGCGGGAGTCCCGGTGCTGCGCGCGGTCGGTGCAAGCTCCGGCGAGATGTTGCTCGCTTTGAAATCTGGAAACTTTGGCGGTCCGGACTTCTTCTCCGACGCGCTTAGGCTCATGCGCTGAGCGCAGAGCCTCCTTAGTCCATCGTTCATTTCTTTCGGCTTCGGTACTCGTACGGAGCCGCAGTTAACATTTGCGCAGGTGCTCTGCGCTCAGATGTCGCCGCAGCTCCTCTTTGGTTGATTCTTAGAGCTTCGACGCGCATCCGCGCCAGCACAACGAGATCCGATTATGTTCGCCAACATTTCCATCCGCGCCAAGATCATCAGTGTCGTCGCGTTCCTGCTCGTCGCGATGGCCGGCATGGGCCTGCTCGCCATCATGAAAATGCGGTCGATGAACGCCAACACGGTCGACATCACGATGAATTGGATGCCCAGCGTGCGGGTGCTGGGCGAGCTTCGGGCGAGCGTCATCACCTATCGCAACGTGGTCCGCCAGCACATGCTTTCCGACACGCTGGACGAGAAGCTCGCCAACGAAAAGACGGCCATGACGGTGCTCGAGGCGCTTGCCAAATACCGCAGCCGCTACGAGCCGATGATCACCTCGCCGGAGGAGCGGGCGCTCTACACCCAATGGGCAAAGCTCTGGGACGATTACAAGAGGGGCACCGAAGAGGTGATGGCGCTCTCGCGCAAGGAAGCCGGCAAGATCCCACACGAGGCCCGGGAGCTGAATACGAAGACCGTCAACAAGCTCGGTCTTCAGGCAGACGAGGTCCTGACCAAGGACATCGAGCTCAACACCAAGGGCGGAGAACAGGCCGCTCAGGACGCCGCCGACAGCTACGCCTACGCCTTCATGCTGGTCTCGGCAATTCTCGGCGCCGCCATCGCCATCGGCATCGCCGTCGGCTTCTATCTCGTCCGCGACGTCTCTAGCGGCATCAACTCGATCACCCTGCCGATGCAGGCGCTGGGCCGAGGCGACCTCTCCGCCGAAGTCCCGCATCGCGGCGAGAAGACCGAGATCGGTGCCATGGCCGACGTGCTCCAGATCTTCAAGGAGGCGTTGATCGCCAAGAAGGCCGCCGACGAAGCCGCCGCGGCCGACGCCGAAGCCAAGATCGAGCGCGGCCGCCGCGTCGACGACATCACCCGCGAATTCGAAACGATGATCGGCGAGATCGTCCAGACCGTGTCATCGGCCTCGACCCAGTTAGAGGCCTCTGCATCGACCCTGACTGCGACCGCCGACCGCTCGCAGCGGCTGGCGACCACGGTGGCCGGCGCTTCGGAGGAAGCCTCCACCAACGTGCAATCGGTGGCCTCGGCGACCGAGGAGATGGCCTCGTCGGTCGGCGAGATCAGCCGCCAGGTGCAGGAATCGGCGCGGATGGCGGGCGATGCAGTCGGTCAGGCCCGTGCCACCACCGAGCGCGTCAGCGAATTGTCCAAGGCCGCCGCGCGCATCGGCGACGTCGTCGAGCTGATCAACACCATCGCCGGCCAGACCAACCTGCTGGCGCTGAACGCCACCATCGAGGCGGCGCGCGCCGGCGAAGCCGGCCGCGGTTTTGCCGTCGTCGCCTCCGAGGTGAAGGCGCTCGCCGAGCAGACCGCGAAGGCGACCGGCGAGATCGGCCAGCAGATCTCCGGTATCCAGGCGGCGACCAACGATTCCGTCGGCGCCATCAAGGAGATCTCCTCGACCATCGAGCGCCTGTCGGAGATCTCGTCGGCCATCGCCGCTGCGGTGGAAGAGCAGGGCGCCGCGACGCAGGAGATCGCCCGCAACGTTCAGCAGGCGGCGCATGGCACCCAGCAGGTGTCGTCCAACATCACCGACGTGCAGCGCGGCGCGACCGAGACCGGCACGGCCTCCTCGCAGGTGCTGTCGGCGGCGCAGATGCTGTCGAACGATTCCGGCCGGCTGAAGAACGAGCTCAGCAAGTTCCTGACCAACGTCCGCGCCGCGTAGACAGACGTGGGTTCCACAAGCAAGGGCGGCGCCATCGGCGCCGCTCATAGTTTTTCCTGCGCGCGTTGCGCTGTCGATATGCCCGTAGAATTGCGACGTACTCTTCAGCGAAAGCTCCGTACTACTGCGTAGCGTCGTTAAACCTAACAATCCTGAGCGACGGTAAGATCGTGGCGGAAGTCGTAGCACGATCGGAGCCGGTCCGGACCAGCAACTCCCGACCGTCAGCATTGGGGAGGATTTAATGTCTTGGATCAACAACCTTCGTATTTCCATTAAGGTTTCCGCCGTATTCGCGGCGATCTGTCTCGTCGTCGCCGGCAGCACCGCAGCCATCTACAACTCGCTGAGCGTAATGAATTCCACGGCGAAGATGACAGTGCATACCTATCAGGTGCTGGAGCAGCTTTCCGAGCTTGTCGGTGCGATGGTCAATCAGGAAACCGGCGTTCGCGGCTATCTCGTGTCTGGCGATGCCGGCTTTCTCGCTCCTTACGAAGCCGGGCTGAAACAATTTCAGACTGCGGCGGCCAAAGTCGGCAGCCTGACCTCGGACAACGCCACGCAGCAGAAGCGACTCGAGCAGGTCAAGGCGCTTGCCAACGACTGGGCAACCAACGTCGCGCAGCGCGAAATCGCGCTGATGAAGGATCCGGCAACCCAGGCGAAGGCGCGTGAGCTCGAGGCTTCCGGAGCCGGCAAGAAGTCGATGGATGGCCTCCGCGCCGTCGTCCAGGAAATGGACAGGGAAGAGCGGTCGCTGTTGTCAGTGCGGGCGGCTGCCTCCGACGCCGCCTCGTCCAGCGCCACCATGGCCATGCTGATCGGAGGCCTCGTCACCCTGCTGCTCTCGCTCGTGGGCGCCTTCGGCGTCGCCTTCGCGGTCACCCGCCCGATCCAGCGCATCACGACCGAGATGGGTGTTCTCGCGAATGGGGACACCTCGGTGATCGTATCGGGTATCGAACGCAAGGACGAGATCGGTGAGATGGCTCAGGCGGTCCAGGTGTTCAAGACCAATGCCATCGAGGTCGAGCGGCTGAAGGCGGAACAGGTTGAAACCGAGCGTCGCAATGCCGAGCAGCGCAAACGCGACATGGTCAGGCTCGCCGACGACTTCGAGAGCGCCGTCGGCCAGATCATCGGAACAGTGTCGTCGGCATCGACCCAGCTGGAAGCATCGGCCACCACCCTCACAGGTACGGCCGAGCGGTCCCAGAAGCTCGCGACCACGGTGGCCGGCGCTTCGGAGGAAGCCTCCACCAACGTGCAGTCGGTGGCCTCGGCGACCGAGGAGATGGCCTCGTCGGTCGGCGAGATCAGCCGCCAGGTGCAGGAATCGGCGCGGATGGCGGGCGATGCAGTCGGTCAGGCCCGTGCCACCACCGAGCGCGTCAGCGAATTGTCCAAGGCCGCCGCGCGCATCGGCGACGTCGTCGAGCTGATCAACACCATCGCCGGCCAGACCAACCTGCTGGCGCTGAACGCCACCATCGAGGCGGCGCGCGCCGGCGAAGCCGGCCGCGGTTTTGCCGTCGTCGCCTCCGAGGTGAAGGCGCTCGCCGAGCAGACCGCGAAGGCGACCGGCGAGATCGGCCAGCAGATCTCCGGTATCCAGGCGGCGACCAACGATTCCGTCGGCGCCATCAAGGAGATCTCCTCGACCATCGAGCGCTTGTCGGAGATCTCGTCGGCCATCGCGGCTGCGGTGGAAGAGCAGGGCGCCGCGACGCAGGAGATTGCCCGCAACGTGCAGCAGGCGGCGCAGGGCACCCAGCAGGTGTCGTCCAACATCACCGACGTGCAGCGCGGCGCAACCGAGACCGGCACGGCCTCCTCGCAGGTGCTGTCGGCGGCGCAGATGTTGTCGAACGATTCGAGCCGGCTGAAGAGCGAGGTCAGCAAGTTCCTGACCAACGTCCGCGCCGCGTAAGGCGCGGCCGTGGATTGATCAAACCAGGAGCGGTGCCAAAAGCGCCGCTCTTTTTTTCTGCGGTAGCGCGATGTCGTCTGGCGGTAGGATCATGGGGAGCCGACCGTAAACATACGGGGCGCCCATTTCATGGATAGTTAAATTCGCCTTACGAGAATTGAGGGAAGACGCCTCGAACAGCGGCCGTCCTGTCTGGAATGAACGCATATCGCATTGTTTGGGGGCTCTGATGCGCAAGAATCTTCCCGTCACCACCGTTGAATATCCGGTCAGTGATGAGACGTTGATCGTTTCGCGGACCGATCTGAAGGGCAAGCTCACGTACTTCAACGAGGACTTCCTCGCGGCCGCCGGCTTCACGTCCGCGGAACTGATGGGCCAGCCGCACAATATCGTTCGTCACCCGGACATGCCGCCGGAGGCATTCGACAATCTCTGGGACACGCTGAAGGCCGGCAAGCCCTGGCTCGGCGCAGTCAAGAACCGCCGCAAGAACGGCGACTTCTATTGGGTGCTGGCGACGGCTTCTCCGATCCGCGAGAACGGCGAGGTCAAGGGCTATACGTCGATCCGCACCAAGCTGCCGGCCGACCAGCGCAAGCTCGCCGAAGAGGTCTATGCCGCCATCCGCGAGAAGAAGCCGCATGGCTATCGCATCGACGCCGGCATCATCCGCCGCCGCTCCTGGCTCGACCACTTCAGCATCTTTACCGGGACGCTGAAGGCGCGCCTGATCACGATGATGGTGCTGCAGTCGCTGTTCATGCTCGCGCTCGGCATCGGTGGCGCGGTCGCCACCGGCGGTTCGACCAGCCTGATCCTGTCGCTGCTGGCTGTCGCCGGTGCGGCTATCGTCGGCTTCGCAGGCCTTGCGACCATGCGTGCTATTCAGGGACCGATGCGGCAGCTCAACGACACGCTGGTCAACCTCGTGCAGGACAAGCTTGACAATCGCATCGTGATCGAGCGCGACGACGAGATCGGCGAGGCGCTGCGCAACCTTCAGACCGTGCAGACCATCGTCCGTTTCAGCCGCGACGAGGTGCAGGCGGTGCAGCGCCGCGCCGAGGCGCAGCGCAAGGCCGACATGACCAAGCTTGCCGACGGTTTCGAGGCGGCGATCGGGGAAATCGTCGAGACCGTATCGGCCGCCGCGACTGAGCTTGAGGCATCGGCCTCGACCCTGTCCTCGACCGCGGGCCGGGCGCAGGAGCTGGCCACGGTAGTTGCGTCCGGCTCGGAGGCCGCCTCCAGCAATGTCCATTCGGTGGCTTCGGCTGCCGAGGAGATGTCGTCCTCGGTGCGCGAGATCGGGCGGCAGGTGCAGGATTCCTCCCGGATCGCGAGCGAGGCGGTCAGCCAGGCGCATGCCACCACCGAGCGTGTTAGCGAGCTGTCGCGGGCTGCGGCGCGGATCGGCGATGTCGTCGAGCTCATCAATGCGATTGCCGGCCAGACCAACCTCCTGGCACTCAACGCTACCATCGAGGCGGCGCGGGCTGGCGAAGCCGGCCGCGGCTTCGCGGTGGTGGCCTCCGAGGTCAAGGCGCTCGCCGAGCAGACGGCCAAGGCCACCGGCGAGATCGGCCAGCAGGTCGGCGGCATCCAGGCGGCGACGCAGGATTCGGTCAGCGCCATCGGGGAGATCAGCGGCACCATCGCGCGTCTGTCGGAGATCGCTTCGGCCATCGCGACGGCCGTGCAGCAGCAGGGCGCAGCGACCCAGGAGATCGCCCGCAACGTGCAGCAGGCCGCCCTGGGCACCCAGCAGGTCTCGTCCAACGTCGGCGACGTGCAGCGCGGCGCCTCGGAGACGGGATCAGCGTCCACGCAGGTGCTGTCGGCGGCCCAGATGCTGTCCCGCGATTCCAACCGCCTCAAGCTCGAGGTCGGCAAGTTCCTGAACTCGGTTCGCGCCGCCTGACTCTCGACCGCGTCGGAAAAAACAGGCGCCGAAGGGCTGAGATCTCGTAGGGTGGGCAAAGGCGCTCTTGCGCCGTGCCCACCATTCTTTCCGGATCACACGAAGGCCGTGGGCACGCTTCGCTTTGCCCACCCTACGAGATCACGCCACCCGCCACTCGGGCACGTTATCTTCTGCCATAGCGATTTCGCCGAACGAGCCGACCGGGGTGCGATCCATGGCGAGCAGCTGCGCCAGCGTCGCGCCGTCGCTCGCCGGGACCCGCGCCAGCGTGCGGCGATCGTCCTCTGTCCGCAGCATCACGACGCCATGCTCGATATTGCCGCCGCGGCCGTAAAGCACGGTGAAGCTCTCGACCGTGCCCTTGCCAGTGGCCTCCGCGACGAACTCCGGCACCGCGCGCTTGTTGCGGTCCGCATCGGCCTGCACGCTCGTTTCCTGCACCAGCGCCTCGCGCGGCGCCGTCTTCGACACCACCAGCGCGTGGTGCTTGGTGACGAAGCCGCCCTGGCCATAGAGCAGGCCGAGCTTGGCGCCGTCGCGCAGCCGCCGCACCATAGCGCAGGCGGCATGCGTCATGTAGGTGTTGAGCGGCGCGCCGAAGAAGGTGAGGCCGCCCGTCACGGTCGGCTGCACGTCGGCACCTAAGCCCAGTGTCCGCCGCGCCATTTTGGGCACGCAGGGGAAGCAACTGTAGAGCTCGATCGCGTCGAAGGACTTGCCGTCGCCGCCGGCGAGGTCCATCGCCGCTTTCAGCACGGCGTTCTGCGGGTGGCTCTCGTAAAACTGGTCGCGCAGCAGATAGTCACGCGGCTCTTCCGCGGAGGCGCCGCCGAGCGGGTAGACCAGTTTGTCTTCGGCGATCCCGGCTGCGCGTGCCTTGGCGAGACTGGTGAGCAGCAGCGCACCGCCCATGTTGACGCTGGGGTTCGCCACCATCAGCTTGTTGTAGGGCCAGGCGATCAGGCGATTGTCCGCGGTCGGCGTCGTAATCTCCTCCGGCGTGTAGCGCCGCTTCAGCCAGGCGTTCGGGTTCTCCGCGGCGGCTTCCGAATAGCGCGACCACAGCGTGCCTGACTCCGCCATGGCTTCGCGTGGCGTCTGACCCCAATGCGCGGAGGAGGCCGCTTCATAGAATGGATAGACGGTCACAGGTCGAAACACGCCGAGCTTCACCGCCAGCGGCTTCTGGAACGCCGCGCCGCGCTTGGGTTCCTCGACGTCATAGGCGAACGGCGTCCACGGCAGCTTGACGCCGGCGCGCTCCGCCTTGGTAGCGCTCGATTGCGCTTCCGCGCCGCACACCGCCGCCACGCTGCACTCGCCGCGCGCGATGCGCTTGGCCGCCTCGTGGATGTAGCGGATCGGGCTCTCGCCGCCGACTGGGCCGTAATAGCAATGCGCGGGCGAGATGCCGAGGCGCTGAGCCAAAAGCTGCTCCGGATCGCGATAGCGCCAGCTCAGGAAATTGACGACGTCGAGCGATTGCACCTCGCCGAGCAGCTTTGCGCCGGCGTCTTGTTCAGCCCGCCGCAGCGCCTGTTCGAGCAGGTCGAGCGGTTCGAGACCCTCGGCGATCTCCTTGGGGCGATCGACGATCTCGCCGATGCCGACGATGACGGGGATGCGGTCTTCGGGGATATTGGTCATTTCTTCTTGCTTCAGTTCACGATGTCAGTTGTTCGTCATTGCGAGCGCAGCGAAGCAATCCAGGATCTTTCCGCGGAGGCAGTCTGGATTGCTTCGCTGCGCTCGCAATGACAAGTGGGATCGTCACTCCGCCACCAGCGCATTCATGTGCTCGACGGCTTCGGCGAAATCCTGCTTGAACTCCTGTACCACCGCACCCGCCGACTTGACGCTGTCGATCAGGCCGACGCCCTGGCCGACGAAATAGCTGACGAGATCGCGCGCCCTGGCGTTGCCGCCCGCAGCGGCACGGTCGATCGAATGGAAGGCGTCGCGGCTAATGATGCTTTGCAGCGGCATCGGCAGCGCGCCCGGGCTATCCGGCGCGCGGTCCCAGGCGTCGATCCAGACCGAGCGGAGCTGCCGGGCCGGCTTGCCGGTGCGGCCCTTCGAACGCACCGCATCGCGCGAGGATGCCGCGATCATCTTCTCGCGAAAGATCTCGCTTGTCTCGGACTCGACCGTGGCCAGCCACACCGAGCCGGTCCAGACGCCGGCCGCGCCCATCGCCATGCAGGCCGCCATCTGCCGTCCCGTCATGATGCCGCCGGCTGCCAGCACCGGCACGTCTCGGATAGTCTTGATCGCCTTGATCACCTCCGGCACCAGCACCATGGTCGAAACCTCGCCGCAATGGCCGCCGGCCTCGGTGCCCTGCACCACGAGGATGTCGACGCCGGCGGCGACCTGGCGCAGCGCGTGCTCCTTGGCGCCGACCAGCGCTGCAACCGGCACCCCGTGCTTCTTGCCCATCTCGATCATCGCCTTCGGCGGCACGCCCAGCGCATTGGCGATCAGGCGGATCGGATGATTGAAGGAGACCTCGAGCAGCTGAAGCGCGGTCTTGCCGTCGAACGGCTGCGGCTGGTTGTCCGCGACCTCGGTGGTGGTCAGCTCGATGTCGTACTTCTTCAGGAGATCGCGCGTGTAGTTGCGGTGCTCCTGCGGCACGCGCGCTTCCAGGCTCTTCCAGGTGACGTCCTTCTCGCCGGCCGTCGAGATGTTTTCCGGGATCAGCACGTCGATGCCGTAGGGCTTGCCGTCGACGTGATCGTCGATCCATTTCAGCTCACGCTCGAGCGTCTCCGGCGTATGCACGGTCGCGCCCAGCACGCCGAAGCCGCCGGCGCGGCTGACGGCGGCAACGACGTCGCGGCAATGGCTGAAGGCGAGCAGCGGGAATTCGATCCCCAGCATGTCGCAGATCGGCGATTTCATGGCTCTCTCCCGGCGGCAGGCTTCGCATTCTCGTTGCTTTCGCAGGCAAAGCAAAGTGACGCTAGCGGATCGATGACACGCCGGATCTGGCGAGGCATCTTGTGTATAGACGTCGCTCTATCCGCGCGCCGCAGGCCCTGCGGGCACCCCGGAATGACGGAGGGGAGGGGCTGCCATGACAAAACGCAGAGTTGTCCCATCCGGCAATGCATTGTGGCGCCCTTGTCATCGGCCGTTTGCGGGCTAATTAATGCAGACGCATCTTTTTGCCCGGAGCCCCGCATGACCGACGCCCCTTACGTGCCGCCCAAAGTCTGGACCTGGAACAAGGAGAACGGCGGGCAATTCGCCAACATCAACCGCCCGATTGCCGGGCCCACCCACGACAAGGAGCTGCCAGTCGGCAAGCATCCGCTTCAGCTCTACTCGCTGGCGACGCCGAACGGGGTCAAGGTCACCGTGATGCTGGAGGAGCTCCTGGCGCTCGGCCACAAGGGCGCCGAATATGACGCCTGGCTGATCAGGATCGGCAATGGCGACCAGTTCGGCAGCGGCTTCGTCGACATCAATCCGAATTCCAAGATCCCGGCGCTGATGGACCGTTCCGGCCCCGAGCCTGTCCGGGTGTTCGAGTCAGGCTCGATCCTGTTCTACCTCGCCGAGAAGTTCGGCGCCTTCCTGCCGAAGGACGTCAAGGCCCGCACCGAGGCGATGTCCTGGCTGTTCTGGCAAATGGGCAGCGCGCCCTATCTCGGCGGCGGCTTCGGCCATTTCTATGCCTATGCGCCGACCAAGATCGAATACGCCATCGACCGTTTCGCAATGGAGACCAAGCGCCAGCTCGACGTGCTCGACCGGCGTCTCGCCGACAACGAATATCTCGCGGGCAAGGACTACACCATCGCCGACATGGCGGTGTGGCCCTGGTATGGCGCGCTCGCCAAGGGGCTGGTCTATGGTGCCGGCGAATTTCTGTCGGTGCAGGACTACAGGAACGTGCAGCGCTGGACCGACCAGATTGCGCAGCGCCCCGCCGTGAAGCGCGGCCGCATGGTCAACCGCGTCTCCGGCGATCCCGCCAGCCAGCTCCACGAGCGCCACGACGCGAGCGACTTCGAGACCAAGACCCAGGACAAGCTCGTGCCCGCGACGTAGCTGACGGGTTCATCACCTCTCCCCGCAAGTGGGGAGAAGGCGAATTCGATCGCAGATCGAATTCGGGTGAGGGGGTACAGGTCCCTCGACAGTCTCGCGCGTGGAGAAAGGCCCCTCACCCCAACCCTCTCAGCGCGAGCCAAGCTCGTCGCGGCCCCGTAGGAATGGGGCGAGGGAGCGCACCGTTGCTGCGGCCTATTTCTTCATGCCCTCCGCCGCCGGAAACACCACGCGGTCATCGGTGCGGCAGTAACGGTCGGCGAACATGCGGCCGATCGGGTGATAGCGGTCCATGTGCACCCGCATCGCCTTGTCGTCCCAGAGCTCGTCGCGGATGTGGAAGTGGAGGCCTTCGCCCATGATCAGCCGGCGATCGTCGTTGACGTCGATCAGCTTCCAGAGCTTGCACTCCATCGCCCAGGGCGTGTCAGCTAGCCGTGGCACCCCGATCTTCGTCGAGGGCGCAAGCTTCAGCCCGAGATAATCGGGCTCGCTGATCTCAGGCGGAAAATCGCCGCTGCTCTCGTGCATGCCCGCGCCAGCGGCTCGTCCGTGAGGTTGACCACGAATTCACCGGTGCGCTGGATGTTGAGAAACGTGTCCTTGTCCTCGCCGTTCGGCTTGCGGTTGGCCGCGAACATGCAGAGCGGCGGATCCTCGCAGAAGGCGTTGAAGAAGCTGAACGGGGCGGCGTTGACCACGCCGGTCGGCCCGAGCGTGGTCACCCACGCGATCGGCCGCGGCAGAATGAAGGACGTCAGCACCTTGTAGCGCTCGCGTGGCGTCAGCTCGCTGGCGGCGTAGTCCATGGTGGCTCCTCGGCTTTCTTCGCCTCTCCCCGCCTGCGGGAAGAGGCCGATGCGCGGAATGCGCGGCGGGTGAGGGGGCTCTCCGCGAGTCCGACTGTCACCGTCCTCGCGGAGAATCCCCCTCACCCTCTCCCCGCAAGCGGGGAGAGGGGAAAGAGATAAGGCGCCTTACGCCATGCTCAGCTCGTGGCGGCCCACCACCATCCAGTGCACCTCGTCCGGACCGTCGGCGAAGCGCAGGTGCCGCACGTCCTGGTACATCTCGGCGAGCGGGGTCCAGTGCGAGATGCCGGTGGCGCCGTGCATCTGGATGGCCTGATCGATGATCCTGCAGGCGCGCTCGGGCACCATGGCCTTGACCATGGAGACCCAGACGCGGGCCTCCTTGTTGCCGAGCACGTCCATTGCCTTCGCCGCTTTCAGCACCATCAGCCGCATCGCCTCGATCTCGCAGCGCGCCTGCGCGATGATCTGCATGTTGCCGCCGAGATGGGCGATCTTCTTGCCAAAGGCCTCACGGGTGAGGCCACGCTGCACCATCAGGTCGAGCGCCTTCTCGGCCTTGCCGATGGTGCGCATGCAGTGATGGATGCGGCCGGGGCCGAGGCGGAGCTGCGAGATCTCGAAGCCACGGCCTTCGCCGAGCAGGATGTTCTCCTTCGGCACGCGCACATTGTTGAAGCGCATGTGCATGTGGCCGCGCGGGGCGTGGTCCTGGCCGAACACGTACATGGGACCGAGCACCTCGACGCCGGGCGTGTCGCGCGGCACCAGGATCTGCGACTGCTGCTTGCTCGGCGGCGCGTCCGGGTTGGTCTTCACCATCACGATGAGGATCTTGCAACGGGGATCGCCGAGACCCGAGATGTAATACTTCTCGCCGTTGATCACCCATTCGTCGCCGACCAGCTTTGCGGTGGTCGAGATGTTCTTGGCGTCGGAGGAGGCGACGTTCGGCTCGGTCATGACATAGGCCGATCGGATCTCGCCGTTGAGCAGCGGCTTCAGCCATTTCTCCTTCTGCTCCTTGGTGCCGACGCGTTCCAGCACCTCCATGTTGCCGGTGTCGGGCGCCGAGCAATTCATGGTCTCCGAGGCCAGCGGGCTCTTGCCGAGCTCGGCCGCGATATAGGCGTAGTCGAGATTTTTCAGGCCCTGGCCGGTCTCGTCATCGGGCAGGAAGAAGTTCCAAAGGCCTTCCTGCTTGGCCTTGTTCTTGGCCTTCTCCAGCACCTCGAGCTGCTTCGGCGTAAAACTCCAGCGATCTTCCTTGCCCTCGCCGGCCTTGGCGAACTCGATCGACATCGGCTCGACGGTATCGCGGATGAACTTCTTGACGTGATCGTAAAGCGGCCGGACTTGGTCCGACATCCGCAAGTCGTTGAGCTCGTCGCCGGGATTGAGCGTGTAGTTGGTGGTGCGGGGAATGTAGGTGTGTTTTGTCATTGGTCCTCCCGGGATCGTTGGAATGTGTTGTGCGCAAGAATAGTCGCAGCGCCGTCAAAGTGCGAGCGCGCATTTTCTCGCGTGAGGCCATGCCATGCGATGGAATATCGCAAGGCCGTTTGAAATGTTGTTTGAATGGGCGCGGCGCGCTGGGCACGCCCGCGCCACGCTCTCCGCCGTCATCGCCCGCCTTGTGCGCACTTGCGCACTGGGGCGGGCGATCCAGCACTCCGAGACGGCAGTGATTGAACAGAGTAGCTGCGGCGTATGGGATTCCCCGCCTGCCGCCTACGCTAAAGCTTCGGCGCCCCTGGACCTCAACCCCGGCGAAGCCTTGGCGTAGCCGGGTCGCGGGGAATGACAGCAGTGGATGTGGCTAGTTCGCCATCCGATGCATCGCGCAGATCTTGTTGCCATCGAGATCGCGCAGGTAGGCCAGATAGAGCTTGCCGCCCGGGCCCTGGCGAATGCCGGGCGGATCCTCGATCGATTTTGCGCCGGCTGCAACGCCCGCCGCGTGCCACGCATCGACCTGTTCCGGCGAATTGGCGGCAAAGCCGATCGTGCCGCCGTTGGCGCAGGTCGCCGGCTCGCCGTTGATCGGCTTCGATACCGAGAACACTCCGGTCTTGGTGATGTAGAAGATGCGGTGGCCGTCGACCCTGGCCGGCCGCACCTCGAGCGTGCCGAGCAGTTGGTCGTAGAACGCCTTGGCCTTGTCCAGGTCGTTGGTACCGATCATGACGTGTGAAAACATTTGCCCGTTCCCTCAGTGTTGTAGCCCGGATGGAGCAGAGCGAAATCCGGGTCTTGCTTGCTTTTGGCCGTCCCGGATTCGCTGCGCTCCATCCGGGCTACGAGAATCAAAACGCGGTATAGCCGCCGTCGATCACGAACGTATCCGCGGTGTGATACGACGACGCCTTGCTCATCAGATACACCGCGATGCCGCCGAAATCGGAGGCTTCGCCGAAGCGCCGCATCGGAATCCGCGGCATCACGTTGGCTACGAACTTGTCGTTCGCCATGAGCCCTGCGGTCATGTCGCTCTTGATCCAGCCCGGCAGGATCGCATTGGCGGTGACGCCGTGACGTGCCAGCTCGACGCCGAGCGCGCGCACCAGCGCGTTGATGGCGGCCTTGGTCGCGGCATAATGCTCGTTGCGCGCCGTGCCGAAGATCGAGGCGAGGCTCGAGGTCGCGACCAGCCGGCCAAAGGGATCGCCGGCATTGGCGCGATCCGTCATGTGCTTGGCGGCGGCCTGGAACGCGTGGAACACGCCGTCGAGATTGGTCGCGAACATCGTGCGCCATTCCTCCTCGGTGCGCTCGATGAAGGCGCGCCGGCCACCGCCGCCGATGCCCGCATTGGCGAAGCAGCCGTCGACCCGGCCGAAGGTGTCGAGCGTCGCCTTCATCGCTGAAGCGACCGAGGCCGGGTCGGTGACGTCGCAGACGCGGCTGCCGACCTTGCCGGAGAGGCCCGCCATGCTCGCGGCAGCGGCTTTGTTCTTGTCAGCATTGCGGCCCCAGATCGAGACGTTGCAGCCCTGGCCCGCGAGCGCCTGCGCGATACCGAGCCCGATGCCGCCATTGCCACCGGTGATCACGGCCACGCGGCCGGAAAGGTCGAAGAGGTTCATGGCGCGTTTCCTGTTTTTAGACTGCGGCGCATCAGCCGCTGCGCACAAGATTGCTTGCTATGCTCCGATCACCATGGACAAGACCGCGCCAAAAATCAAATATGCGCCCCGGCAAAACGAATTCCGGCCTGCGAAACTGGTGCGGGCCGCAACTGATGAGGAAACCATGCAGTTCAAACACGTCACGCTCGACTTCGATGGCTCGGTCGCGATCCTCAAGCTCGACCATCAGGAGGTGATGAACGCGGTCTCCGTCGACATGCTGGGCGGTCTTTCCGAGGCGCTCGATGCGATCGAGGAGAAGAAGGACGAGGTGCGCTGCGTGGTGCTGACCGGTGCGGGGCGGGCGTTCTGCACGGGCGCCAATCTGCAAGGCCGCAACAACCAGGCGAAGAAGACCAAGGCCGGCCTTACGCTGGAGACCGGCTTTCATCCCTTCCTGCGCCGCATCCGCAACCTGCACTGCCCGATCGTCACCGCGGTCAATGGCCCGGCCGCCGGCGCCGGCATGAGCTTCGCGCTGCTCGGCGACATGATCCTATGCGCGCGCTCGTCCTATTTCCTGCAGGCCTTCCGCCGCATCGGCCTCGTGCCGGATTGCGGCTCGACCTGGCTGCTGCCGCGCCTCGTCGGCCGCGCGCGCTCGATCGAATTGTCGTTGATGGGCGAGCGCTTGCCGGCCGAGAAGGCGCTGGAATGGGGCCTTGTCAACCGCGTCTATGATGACGGCGACTTGATGGAGGAAGCGATGAAGCTGGCGCGCGATCTCGCCAGCGGGCCGACGGTGGCGCTGTCGCTGATCCGCAAGCTCTATTGGGACAGCCCGGAAAATTCCTTCGAGGATCAGCTCAATCTGGAATTCCAGTGCCAGCTCCGCGCCGGCGACACCGAGGATTTCCGCGAGGGCGTCGGAGCGTTCCTCGAGAAGCGGCCCGCGCAGTTCAAGGGCAAATGATCGAGGCGGCGCTTTCACGCAGCGTCCGGCGCTGGTGCAAAGGGGCGACCGGCGTCACCGGGGCGGCTAAATTGTCGGGCGGCGCCAGCCAGGAAACCTGGCGCTTCGACATCACCCATCCCGACGGGCCGATCGGCGCGATCTTGCGGCGCTCGCCAAAGGGCTATGGCGCCGCGCCGACCCGTGCGGCTGGCCTTGGCGCGGAAGCGCAGCTGATGCAGCTCGCCTATGAGGCCGGCGTGCCGTCGCCGCGCGTCCTGCATGTGCTGGTGCCGGAGGACGATCTCGGCACCGGCTTCATCATGCAGCGGGTCGAGGGCGAGACCATCGCGCGCAAGATTCTTCGCGATGAGGAATACGCGGCGGCGCGGCCGCATCTGGCGCGGCAGATCGGTGGCATCCTCGCGGGCCTTCACAGGCTACCGCAGGAAAAATTGCCTGCGCTGCGCAACAGGGGCGCGACCCAGGAGATCGCCGAGTTCGAGCGCGACTATCGCAGCCTGAACTGGCCCAAGCCCGTGTTCGAGCTGGCGCTGCGCTGGCTCCGCGACCACGATCCGGGTCCCTCAGTCGAGACCACGCTGGTGCACGGCGATTTCCGCAACGGCAATCTCATCATCGGCGCGGATGGCGTTCGCGCCGTGCTCGACTGGGAACTCGCCCATCTCGGCGATCCCATGGAGGACCTCGGCTGGGTCTGCGTGAACTCCTGGCGCTTCGGCGAGATCGACAAGCCCGTCGGCGGCTTTGGCTCGCGCGAGGAATTGTTCGCCGGTTACGAGGCTTCGGGCCGCAAGGTCGACCCTGAGCGCGTCAAGTTCTGGGAAGTGATGGGCACGCTGCGCTGGGGCATCATGTGCGGCGGCATGATGCAGCGCTTTCGCGAGGGGCCCGACCATTCCATGGAGCGCGCCATGATCGGCCGCCGCGCCAGCGAGACCGAGATCGATCTGTTGCGGCTTCTGGCGCCGCGCGGGAGCTGACACATGCAGGACGAGCCGACCCCGATCGAGCTGACCAAGGCAGTCGCCGATTTCCTCCGCAGCGACATCACGCCGCTGATCTCCGGCCACCAAGCCTTCAAGCTGCGCGTCGCCATCAACATCCTCGACCTCGTCACGCGGCAGCTGACGCGGGAGGAGGGAAGCGATGCGAAGGAGGTGGAGCGCCTGCGCGCGCTGCTCGGCATCGACGGCTCGGTCATGGAGCTCAACCGTGTTCTCGCACATCGCATCGCGAGCGGGGAGATGGATCTCGCGACCCCAGGCCTCGCCGAGCACCTGTGGGCAACCACGATGGACAAGCTGGCGGTCGATCAGCCGAATTATGCGTCGTACAAGCGCGAACTAGGACGAAGCGGGTAGGTCTCTCCCCGTCATTGCGAGGAGCCCTTGCGACGAAGCAATCCAGACTGTCTCTGCTGGGCAGCCTGGATTGCTTCGCTACGCTCGCAATGACAGTGTTGAGAGAGGGGGCGCTCCTCTCTCCGCTCATTCCGGGGCGTCGCGAAGCGACGAACCCGGAATCCATTCATCCGCACGTTCTGTCGCTCAATGGATTCCGGGCTCGCGCCTGTCGGCGCGCTCCGGAATGACGAGTGGGGAGACCCGTTTCCTACTTTCCCACCCATTTCGGCGGCCGCTTCTCGGAAAACGCCTTCGGGCCCTCGATATAATCCTGCGAGGCGACCATCGCCTGCACGGCCGGATAGTCCCGTTGCTCCGCGATCGCCTGCTCCAGCGACACGCCAAGCCCCTTCTGAATCGCCTGCTTCGAGGCCCGGATCGACATCGGCGAATTCTTGGCGATCATCTCGGCCCAGCGCAGCGCGGCCGCGAGCGCCTCGCCCTGCGGCACCACCTCGTTGACGAAACCGAGCTCGAGCCCTTCCTTGGCGCTGACATGGCGCGCGGTGAGGATCATGCCCATGGCGCGCTTCAGCCCGATCTGGCGCGGCAGCCGGTGCAAGCCGCCGGCGAGCGCGGCAAGGCCGACGCGCGGCTCGGGCAGGGCGAAGGTCGCGTTCTCCGCGGCGATGATGAGGTCGCAGGCGAGCGCGATCTCGAAGCCGCCGCCCATGGCAACGCCGTTCACCGCGGCGATGATCGGCTTGTCGCAGTCGAAGCGTGAGGTGAGGCCGGCGAAGCCGCCCTTGTCCCAGCCGCGTTTTCCCCCCGCTGCCTGCCACTTCAGATCGTTGCCGGCGCAGAACGCCTTATCGCCGCTGCCCGTGACGATCGCGATCCACTGCTCGGGATCGGCGGAGAAATCGTCAAACACCTTCTGAAGCTCGAAGTGCGCATCGGTGTGCAGCGCGTTGTAGACCTCGGGCCGCGACAGCGTCACGATCGTGATCGGCCCCTTGCGTTCCACCTTTGAGAATTTCAGCTCCATCGCGCGCTCCCGGATTTTCTTTCGAAGGAATATTGGCCCCATACTACCGTGCGGGTGCGCCAGAGCACCATCGAATTGCGCGGGCGCGCCTTGCGCTCCTCACATCTCGGCTTGCTTGACTTGCACGCGCTCTTCTCACCTTAATCGCACCAAGCAAGAATGCGCCCAGCGCCTTAACGCAAAACGATAAAATCAATCCGGGAGAGAACCTGTGGATTTCTCATTGCCTGCCGATCTCGTCGCCTATCTCGGAGAGCTCGACCGTTTCATCGAACGCGAGATCAAGCCGCTGGAACGGGCCGACGACAACATCCGCTTCTTCGACCATCGCCGCGAATGGGCGCGGACCGATTTCGAGAATGGCGGCCTGCCGCGCCACGAATGGGAGGCGCTGTTGCGCAAGGCCAAGGACCTCGCGGATGCCGCCGGGCATTTGCGCTTTCCTGTGCCGAAGCAATATGGCGGCAAGGACGGCTCCAACCTCTGGATGGCCGTGATCCGCGAGCATTTTGCCGCAAAGGGTCTCGGCCTGCACAACGACCTCCAGAACGAGCATTCGATCGTCGGCAACTTCCCCGTCGTCACCATGCTCGACCGCTACGGCCGCGACGACCAGAAGGCGATGATCGACGGCTCGATCAGGGGCAAGTACCGCATCACCTTTGGCCTGACCGAGCCGCATCACGGATCGGATGCCACCCACATGGAGACGCGCGCGGTGGCAGCCACGCGCGACAACGTCAAGGGCTGGATCATCAACGGCGAGAAGATGTGGACGACCGGCATGCACGTCGCCACGCACTGCGCGCTGTTCGCGCGCACCAGCGGCAACGATGGCGACGCCCGCGGCATCACCTGCTTCCTGGTACCGGCGAAGACCCATGGTGTGAAGGTCGAGGAGTACATGTGGACCTTCAACATGCCGACCGACCATCCGCGCGTCAGCTTCACCGACGTCTTCGTGCCGGAGGATGCGCTGTTCGGCGAGGTCGGCCGCGGCCTGTCGCTGGCGCAATGCTTCGTGCACCAGAACCGCATTCGCCAGGCGGCAAGCTCGCTCGGCGCCGCGGTCTACTGCATCAACGAGAGTGTGAAATACGCGCGTGAGCGCAAACCGTTCGGCAAGGCGCTGGCCGAGAACCAGGCGATCCAGTTCCCGCTGGTCGAGCTTGCGACCCAAGCCGAGATGCTGCGCCTCCTGATCCGCAAGACCGCCTGGGAGATGGACCAGCTCAACGAGGAGCAAATCGAGCGCACCCTGTCCGACCGGGTCTCGATGTGCAATTATTGGGCAAACCGCCTCTGCTGCGAGGCCGCCGACCGCGCTATGCAGGTCCATGGCGGCATGGGCTATTCACGCCACAAGCCGTTCGAGCACATCTATCGCCACCATCGCCGTTATCGGATCACCGAAGGCAGCGAGGAGATCCAGATGCGGAAAGTGGCGGGGTTCTTATTCGGCTATATGGGGCCGGGGAAGCATTAGAGGCTCGCACTGCTATCGTAGGGTGGGTTAGCGCTGCGATTGCGCGAAGCGCGATCGCAGGGCGTAACCCACCAGCGCCATCCGCGTGGATTGCAAAGAGGTGGGTTACGCCTACGGCTAACCCACCCTACGGCACCGCGGATCAATTCACCCGCCGATCCTTCCCCGCCCAATACGGCTCGCGCAGCTGCCGCCGCAGGATCTTGCCTGACGGATTCCTCGGCAGCGCAGGCAGGAATTCCACGCTCTTCGGCGTCTTGTAGCCGGCGATGCGCGTCCGGGTGAAGTTGATGATCTCGGTGGCAGTCGCCTGCTTGCCCGGCTTCATCACCACGATCGCCTTCACGGCTTCGCCCCATTTGTCGTCAGGCACGCCGATCACGGCGGCTTCCGCGACATCGGGGTGGTCGCACAGAGCGCTCTCGACCTCGGCCGGATAGATGTTCTCGCCGCCGGAGATGATCATGTCCTTGATGCGGTCGTGGATGTAGAGATAGCCGTCCTCGTCCATGTAGCCGGCATCGCCGGTGCGCAGCCAGCCGTCGCTGCGCAGCGTGGATGCGGTCGCCTCCGGCAGGTTCCAGTAGCCGGCCATGTTGGAGCCCGAGCGCGTTGCGATTTCGCCGACCTGCCGCGGCGGCAGCGGCTTGCCGTCCGGATCCAGGATCGCGATCTCGACGCCCGGCAGCGCCTTGCCGGCCGAGCGCATCCGCTCCAGCCCCTCGACGTGATCCTCCGGCGGCAGCGCGACGATGGTGCCGGTGGTCTCGGTCATGCCGTAGAGCTGCACGAAGCCGCATTTGAAGACCTCGATGCATTCCTTCAGCAGCGCTGCGGGAATCGGCGAGGCGCCGTACAGCATGTATTTCAGCCGCGAGAAGTCGACCGTCCTGGCGCGTGGCTGCCGCACCACGAACTGCATCGCCGCCGGCACCATGAACAGTTTTGTGATGCCCGACTGCTCGAAGAAATCCAAAACCTTGGTCGGGTCGAACTCGCGCGCGATCACGCCGCGGGCGCCGTGATAGAGCCCCATGACGCCCCACCCCGAACCGCCGATGTGAAAGATCGGCATCGCCACCAGCGAGACATCGTCGGTCGACCACCGGTTCCACTCCGGCTTGTCCTCGGCATTGCCGGATTGCACCAGGTTGAGGAAGTTGGCATGCGACAACATCGCGCCCTTCGGCTTGCCCGTCGTGCCCGACGTGTAGAGCTGGATCGCGATGTCCGTGGTGTCGATCGGCACCTTCGGATCATCGCCGCTCTGCGCATCGCGCCATGCCGTAAAATCCGGCCATTCCGGCGCGCCGCCCTCGGTGGTGATGACGGTGCGCACGCTTGGTATCTGCTCCCGGATCTGGCGCACTTGAGTGATGAACTCCGGCCCGACGAACAGCACCGGCGCCCTGCAATCCGAGACGATGAAGGCGACCTCGGGCCCTGCCAGCCGCCAGTTCACCGGCGCCATCACGACGCCTGTCTTCATCGCCCCCATCAGGAGCTCGAAATAGATGTCGCTGTTCTTGCCGAGATAGGCGATGCGGTCGCCCTTCTTCACGCCCATTGCGAGGAGCGCGTTCGCCACCTTGTTGGTCTTGATGTCGAACTCGGCGAAGATGGTGGTGCGGCCCTCGAATTCATAGGCGATGGCGCTGCCGCGGCTCTTTGCACGCTCGCGCACCATGTCGGCGAGGTTCGCCAGTTTCTGTATGGACATGTTTCTCCCGCAGGCGTTTGTTTTTATGCCCGGGAGTGTGGCGTCATCCGCCGGTGAAGACAAGATGGGCTCCGCTGTCGTCCCGGACAAGCGCGCGCCTCAAGCGCGCGCAGATCCGGACCCATAGCCACAGGAAGTTGTTTGGCGAAGACACGCAGTTACCTGTCTCGCGCCACGACTGCTCCCTGTGGTTATGGGTCCCCGCCCCCGTGCGCTTTGCGCACTAGGCGGGGACGACAACTGGGGGCGTGGTGAAAACGTCAGCCCCTTACATGTCCGCGCATTTGCAATGCGCCGTCATCCCCGCTTCGCGCGGTCCTTCTCGTTCTGCGCCATGATGCTCTCGCGCGCGGTCTTCCAGTCGTCGTCGCTCCAGTCGCGGAGCTGGTAGAAGTTGCCGCCCATGGCGAGCGCCTGGGCGCCGTCCATGGCGATGGTCTCGCCGTTGATCCAGTCGCAGCCGCCGGAGATCAGGAACACGGCCACGTTCTGCAGTTCCTCCATGGTGCCGACCCGGCCCATCGGGTTCATCGCCCTGGTGCGCGCGCCGGCTTCGTCACCGGGCTTGATGCGCTTGCTCATGCCCTCGGTCGGGATTTCGCCCGGGGCGATGGTGTTGAGGCGGATGCCGTGTCGTCCCCATTCGGTGGCAAGCGACATCGTCATGGCGTGGATCGCCGACTTGCTCATCGCCGAGGGCACCACGTAAGGCGAGCCGTTGCGCACCCAGGTCGTGGTGATCGAGACGACGTTGCCGGGCTGCTTCAAGGCGATCCAGCGCTTGCCGACCGCATGTGTCACGTAGAACGTGCCGTGCATGACGATGTTGGCGACCGCATCGAAGCCGCGCGGCGAGAGCTCCTCGGTCCGAGAGATGAAATTGCCCGCGGCATTGTTGATGAGGTCGGTGAGGGGGCCATCGCGGAAGATGCTCTCGATCATCTCCTCGACCGCAAGCGCGTTGCGGATGTCGACGCCGTGGCTGGTGACGCGGCCGCCATACAGATCCATCAGCTCGGTTGCGGTCTCGTCGCACACGATCTTGCGCCGACCGCAAATGTGCACCTCGGCGCCGAGCTGGAGAAAGCGCGCCGCCATCGATTTGCCGAGACCGGTGCCGCCGCCGGTCACGAGAATGCGCCGGCCGGCCAGAAGATTTTCCTTGAACATGGCTGTTTCCCCCGTAGGGATTGTCAGTTAATTGGTCGATTGACTAAATCCGGCCGCCGGCGTCCTGTAAAGCGGCACTGAACAAGAACAGGCAAGAACTAGGGGAGAATTCGTCCATGGAAGATCGCGTCTCGATCTCGATCTCGGAAGGCGTTGCCGACGTGCGCCTGGTGCGCGCCGACAAGATGAACGCGCTGGATCAGCCCATGTTCGAGGCCCTCGTCGCCGCAACCGACCGGCTTTCGAAGGAGAAGGGCGTGCGCGCCGTCGTGCTCTCGGGCGAAGGCCGTGCCTTCTGCGCTGGATTGGACATGGGGCGTTTTGCCGCCATGAAGGAGAAGGGCGGCAACGGAATTCCGGGTGGCGAAAATCGCGATCTCACGGTGCGGACCTATGGCAAGGCCAACTTCGCGCAACAGGCGGTGTGGGGCTGGCGTCAGCTTCCGATGCCCGTGATCGCGGCCGTGCATGGCGTCGCCTTCGGCGGCGGCTTCCAGCTCTCGCTCGGCGCCGACATGCGCTTTCTCAGCTCGGATGCGCGCATGTCGATCATGGAGATCAAATGGGGCCTCGTGCCCGACATGGCTGGCACGCCGATCCTGGCCTCGCTGGTGCGCGATGACATCCTGCGCGATCTCACCTACACCGGGCGGATCTTCTCGGCGCAGGAGGCGCTGGCTTACGGCCTCGCCACGCGCATCTGCGACGATCCGCGCGCTGCAGCGCTTGATGTCGCGCGCGAGATCGCAGGGAAAAGCCCCGATGCGATCCGCGCGGCCAAGCGGATGCTGAACAATCTCTCGGTCGATCCGGGCCCGGCGCTGCTCGCCGAATCCGTCGAGCAGCAGAAGCTGATCGGCAGCCCCAACCAGACCGAGGCCGTGCGCGCCAATCTGGAAAAGCGCGCGCCGAATTTTGCGGATTAGCTTTGGGTCATTCCGGGATGCGCCGTAGGCGCAGGCCCGGAATCCATCGAGCCGCATCGTTCGCTGTGAAATGGATTCCGGGTTCGATGCTGCGCATCGACCCGGAATGACGGCACAAACAACAACAAAGAAAAACAACAATGAGCCAAACGTCCCCCTTCCTCGGCATCGTCTCCGGCGAGCGCCGCCGCTCTCACGGCGAGGTCACTGAGCGCGCCGACCGCATCGCCTCCGGCCTCGCCAAGATCGGCGTCCGCCAAGGCGATTGCGTCTGCATGCTGATGCGCAACGACATCGCCTTCCTGGAAGCCGCCTACGCCGCGATGCGGCTGGGCGCCTATGGCGTGCCGATCAACTGGCACTTCAAACCGGAGGAGATCACCTACATCCTGAAGGATTCCGGCGCCGCCGTGCTGATCGCTCATGCCGACATGCTGCACGGTTTGCGCGATGCGATTCCTGAGGGAGTCACCGTGCTCAGCGTGCCGACGCCGCCGGAAATCCGCTCCAACTACAAGATCGATCCCGATCATCTGAAGACGCCGGACTTCGCGATCGATTTCGAAGCCTGGCTCGCGCAACACCCGCCCTATGACGGCCCGATCGTGCCGCAGCCCATGAACATGATCTACACGTCGGGCACGACAGGCCATCCCAAGGGCGTCCGCCGCAACGCGCCGACGCCGGAGCAGCAGGCTGCCGGTGAGCGCATGCGTGCGATGATCTATGGGCTCAAGCCCGGCGCCCGCGCATTGCTGCCGGGGCCGCTCTATCATTCCGCGCCGAACTCGTTCGGCATCCGCGCCGGCAAGCTCGGCGGGGTGCTGGTGCTGATGCCGCGCTTCGAGGCGGAGGAATTCCTGCAGGCGATCGAGCACTACAAGATCGACACCATCTTCATGGTGCCGACCATGTTCATCCGCCTGATGAAGCTGCCCGAGGAGGTGCGCAGGACGTACGACGTCTCCTCGCTCCGCCACGTCATCCACGCCGCCGCGCCGTGCCCGGCCGACGTCAAGCGCGCCATGATCGAATGGTGGGGGCCGGTGATCTACGAGTTCTACGGCTCGACCGAATCCAGCGCCGTGACCTTCGCGACGTCGGAGGACGCGCTGAAGAAGCCCGGCACCGTCGGCAGGATCTCGCCCGGCGCCGAGCTGCGCTTCATCGGCGAGGATGGAAGCGTGCTCGGGGTCGGCGAGATCGGCGAGATCTATTCGCGCATGGCCGAGATGGCCGATTTCACCTATCACAACAAGCCGGAGAAGCGCGCCGAGATCGACCGCGACGGCTTCATCACCTCCGGCGACGTCGGCTATATCGATGAAGACGGCTACGTCTTCATCTGCGACCGCAAGCGCGACATGGTGATATCAGGCGGCGTCAACATCTACCCGGCCGAGATCGAATCCGTGCTGCATGCGGTGCCCGGCGTGCATGATTGCGCCGTGTTCGGCATCCCCGACGCCGAGTTCGGCGAGGCGCTGATGGCGGTGGTGGAGCCGCAACCCGGGGTCACGCTCGCTGCTTCCGATGTCCGCGCCGCGCTGAAGGCGCATCTGGCCGACTACAAGGTGCCCAAGCACATCGAGATCCGCACCGGCCTGCCGCGCGAAGATTCCGGAAAAATCTTCAAGCGCCGCCTGCGCGATCCCTATTGGGAGCAGGCGGGCCGGAAGATCTAGCTACTTCGTAGCCCGGATGGAGCGAAGCGTAATCCGGGATCTCTCGCCCTGGAAAGATCATCCCGGATTACGCTTCGCTCCATCCGGGCTACGCCCCGCGCGCTGGAAGCGTCCTGGCACGAACAAATTCCGAGCCTATATGAATGGGATCATCCACCTCCGGATCATCCCATGGCCCCCGTTTCCATCCTTCTCAACATCCTCTGGATCCTCATCGGCGGCGCCTGGATGGCGTTCGGCTGGCTGATCGCGGCCGTTGTCATGGCGATCACCATCATCGGCCTGCCCTGGGCGCGGGCGGCGTTCAACATCGCCGTCTACACGCTGCTGCCGTTCGGCTCCCGGGCGGTCAACCGCTACGATGTCACCGGCGTCGAGGATATCGGCACCGGCCCGCTCGGGGTGATCGGCAACATCATCTGGTTCGTGCTCGCTGGCTGGTGGCTGGCGCTCGGTCACCTCCTGACCGCGCTCGTTCTCGCCGTCACCATCATCGGCATCCCCTTCGCCTGGGCCCATCTGAAGCTCGCCGGCATCGCGCTCTGGCCGATCGGCAAGGTGATCGTGCCGGCTTAGGACGTTGCCTCAACATCGGCGCTCGGCGGCAGAGCGGAGCCGTGTGGCGCCGTCGCGGACTCAATCGCGCGCGCTACTTCTTTTTTGGTGTCAACCAGTCCTCGTCTTCCAGGGACGGTGCTTGTTTCTGCTGTTCCAGGATTTTTCTGTACTCCTCCGGGATCACCTGGCTGCGAGATGCTTCATGCAGCGTGTGCGGGAACCAGGTCGCAATGCCGGGGAAGGCAATCATCAGGCCAACGCAGATCACCTGCAGCACCATGAACTGGAACATGCCAGCGTAGATCGTTCCGAGACTCCAGCCCTTGACCACCTGCTTGAGATAGTACGCTGACATGGCGACGGGCGGCGACAGGAAGGCGGTCTGCAGCACCACCGCAACCAACGCTCCGAACCATATGAGGTCGATGCCCATGCCTTTCACGACAGGATAGAAGATCGGCAGAAACACCAGGATGATGGCCGGCCACTCAAACGGCCACCCCAGCAGGAAAATGAGAAGGAGCACGACAATCAGCATGAGGCTCGGCGGCAACTGCAGGCTGAGCATCGTCTCGGTGATCCAGTTCGCTGAGCCAAGGCGGGCGAACACCGCACCGAAAATGTTCGACGTGACCGCCAGCAGGAGGACCATGCTCGACGTCGCCATCGTCGAGATCAGCGCCCGTTGCAGTCCGCTGAGCGAGAACCTGCGATATGCGATGGCCAGGATCAGCGCGCCGACGCTGCCGATGCCGGCGGCCTCCGTCGGCGTCGCAAGCCCCCCGATGATCGAGCCGAGCGTCGCCGTGATGAGCCCGAGCAGCGGCAGCGTTCCGACGGCCACCTCGCGTGCAATGTATCCAGCGGAGTAGATCCGCTCATCCTTTGGCACTGGCGGCCCGAGCTTGGGATTGATGAAGGAGCGGCCCATCAGATAGATGATGTAGACGCCGGCCAGCAGAAAGCCCGGTCCGAAGGCTGCAGCATAGAGATCGGCGACCGAAACCCCGAGCACCGGCCCCATCACGATCAGCATGACCGACGGGGGAATGAGAATACCGAGCGTGCCGCCCGCCGTGATGGTGCCCGCTGAAAGCTTGGCATCATAGCCCGCCTTCGTCATGATCGGCGATGCCATGATGCCAAGAACGGTGACGGCTGCGCCGACGATGCCTGTCGCCATCGCGAACACGGTCGAGGTCAGGATGACGACGAGGAAGAGTGCGCCGCGCACCGGCGCAAGCAGCATGCGGAACGCCGTAAAAAGGCGCTCCATGAGTCCCGCCTGCTCGGTGATGAAGCCCATGAAGATGAACAGCGGTACGGCGGCGAGAAGTTCTTCCTTCATCATGCCGATGGTCTGGAAGTAACCAAGCTCGAAGACCGTCCCGCCCATGCCCCAGTAGCCGAACGAGAAGGCGAGAAACAGCAACGTGAACGAGATCGGCACACCGATGAAGATCGCGCCCAGCAGCACCAGCAGCATGATGAGGCCGATGAGCGCTTCTGCGGTCATATCTCGACTTTCTCCTTATGCTCCAGCTCGACGCCGGTGCGCGCCATGTAGATGCTCTTGATCAACTCGGACACGCCCTGGACCAGCAGCAGGAGGCAGGCGAGCGGCACGACGAATTTGAACGGCCACAGCACGGGCCGCCAGGGAGTCTGGTCCGAAGTCTCGTTGATCAGCCAGGCGTAGTGAAATTCGTTCCAGCTGATCAGGAACAGCATGATCAGGCTCGGGAAGAAGAAGACGACATAGGAGATCGTATCGATCCAGCCCTTCCTACGGATCGAGAACTTCTCCCAGAAGAAGTCGGTACGGATATGAGCACCCTTGTGCAGCGCGTAAGCGGCGCCAAGCATGAAGAGCGAGCCGTAGAGCATGTAGGTTGCGTCGTAGGCCCATATGGTCGGCGCGTTGAACAGGTAACGCGCCCCAACCTCATAGGCGACGGCGAGAACCAGCGGCACCGAGAGCCACGAGATGATCGTGCCGGTCCGGTCGGTGAAGCCGTCGATCATCCTGATGATAGCCAGAAGCGCCGGTGGCTGCCCGCCTGTTATCTCAGCCATGCCTCGCCCCTTTCGCCGATCATTCGTGCGGCGCAAAGCAGGCCGCCTGCGTGCGAATTGAGGGCGGTCAAATCGGCCGCCCTCGGAGGAAGTCCTATTTCTCGGTTGGGAAGTAGTAGTTCGCCATGAAGGAGTATGGCGGGAAGTAAGACCTCTTGTACGGGACCACAGCGCTGGCATACGCCTTCTGCGAGTCGTGCACCTTCTTGAAGAACGGGTTCCTGGCGCCCTCGGCGGCCGCGATCTCGTCCCACTTCTTGATGAAGGCCAGCAGGATCTCCGTCGGCGTGCGGAGAATCTGTACGCCGTGCTTCTGCTGCATCTCAATCAGCGCATCGGCGTTCTGGCGCTGCCACTTGGTCCACCAGACGAGGAATGTCTCGTTGGCCGCCGACTTGATGATCTCCTGATGTTGCGGGCTGAGCTCCTTCCACACATCGCCGTTGATGACGAGCTCGCCGACCGTCACGTTCTCATGCAAGCCGGGTGAATAGTGATACTTCCAGACGTTGTGGAAGCCGAGCTGCATGTCCTCGATGCCGCCGACCCATTCGGCGCAATCGATCACGCCGCGTTGCGCGGAGGGAATGATTTCTCCGCCCGGCATGTTGACCACCGTGAAGCCGAGCGCCTGCCACACTTCGCCGGCCATGCCGGTCTGGCGGCATTTCATGCCCTTCATGTCCTCGACCGTCTGGATCGGCTTCTTGAACCAGCCGAACGCCTGCGGCCCTGCAGGCAGGATTGGAAACACGACGAGGTTGAGCTTGAGCTCCTTCTGATAAAACTCGTTGTAAAGCTCGAGGCCGCCGCCGTGATAGAGCCAACCCATCACGTCCATGAAGTCCATGCCGAAGGTGCCGCCGGGACCGCCGGTGAACAGGATCGCGGTCTTGTTCTTGCCGGTCCAGTAGCCGGCCCACGCATGCGCTCCGTCGAGCACCTTCTTGTTGGTTGCGTCCAGCACCTCGAACGCCGGCACGACCTGGCCGGCGGGCATCGCCTCGATCTTCAGCGCGCCGGCTGACAGCTTGTTCACTCGATCGACGAAATAGGTGAAGTTGTCATAGAGCGTGAGCGACGCCGGCCATGTGGCCTGCATCTTCAACACCTTCGTCTGCGCCATGACTGTTGTGGTGGATACGACAAACGCCGAAGCGATCAGGGCAACGGCGACCAGTCCCAGAAACATGCGTTTCATGAGCCATCTCCTCCCTTGGACAACGTGACCGCGGCGAACTATTCTCTTCGTTGTTCTTGGTCGCCAAGTCTTCAAACCACGTCTGTCATCATTCTGCCACCATCGCCGCAAGTTGTCATCTTGCTTTCTGGCGGTGGCAAGCGCTGGAATTGGACATGGTCGAGACGTCAGCTCTTTGACCCTTCGGCGACGAACCTCCATTCGTTTGTTGCGCTGGCTGTCGGTGGCAAACCAGACGCCGGGGGCGCCTTTGGCTGCGGCGGGACGCGGCCAGGCGATGCGGCGCACACCATGCCTCGCGTTGCCCGACGGGCAAAACACGCCAATGCAGGTCAAGTGGCGGGAGTGCAAATATTCTGATTGACCGAATTCGCTGTTTCGGGTAAACCGCAGCACATCCCGGCTCGTCAAAGGGACGTTTCGCGATCGTCACGATATGTAGGCCAGGATGCGATGGACGCGGCAGCGCCGGCGCGTGACGGGATGGCAGGGCGGGCAAACCCGTGAGCCATCGCGATCCGCGGCACGACACG
Organism: Bradyrhizobium sp. JHI2711; assembly: GCF_056156565.1. NCBI lineage: Bacteria > Pseudomonadati > Pseudomonadota > Alphaproteobacteria > Hyphomicrobiales > Nitrobacteraceae > Bradyrhizobium > Bradyrhizobium sp. JHI2711. The sequence continues at coordinate 2,024,474 of NZ_JBPZPT010000001.1, read as the reverse complement.
GTGTGGTCTCAACGTTGCTTTTCGGCATTGGGGGCGAGCACGCGCGAGCTTCCGACAGTCCGGGAGAGACGTCCGCGGACGGCAAAAGCGTGTGGTCCTGACGCCCGGGGTCTGTGCGTCAAGGCTTGCGGTGGTGAAGCGGCCCGACCGGGTGCGCGCATCAGTGATCCGCAAGGCGACTGGGGCAATAGTGCATCGCTCCCCGGGGAGAGCGCGCCATAAGCCGTAAAACCATTGCGCAGGGAAGGCCCGGATGTTCCGGCATCACCTGTGGTCACCCCGCGTGCGTCTTGTCGCGTGCGGACCTTGGGTGCCGGCTGGCGCCCGGCCTTCCCTGCGCCCTTGCTTCTCGATGAGGGCGAAACGGAAAGCAAAACTTCGGGCGCCTGCGCCGCGAGACCGCGAAGGCATGCTTATTATACGACTAGCTATTTTCTCGTGCCCCGGACGCAGCGCAGTGCGCCGCTCCTTCGCGGCGTGGTGCGCTGCAGAGCCGGGGCCCATTGCGGCGATGTGCTCTGAGGCTCCTGGGTCCCCGCTCGGCGCAGCAACGCTCGAAGGCGTTGCTGCTTGTCCGGGACACGAGGACGTCGCACTCCGATCCACGGTGCGTCGCCCCAACTTCATCTTGCACTGCGGTAGAAAAGTATCGCACACTCCGCCGGACCGGGCCGCCAAGGGCGCGAGCAGGGGAGCGAGCCATGTCCCTCCAGACCGTACCATCCGACAGCACTGAGCAGCGCCCCAACCGCCCTGAGGATGTCCAGGCGATGGAGGCCGATGCCCGGCTGCGGGACGATATCCGCCTGCTCGGGCGCATTCTGGGCGACACCGTGCGCGACCAGGAGGGCGCCGACGTGTTCGACCTGGTCGAGCGCATCAGGCAGACCTCGATCAGGTTCCACCGCGACGAGGACCGGCTCGCCCGCCGCGAGCTCGAGCAGATCCTCGACAGCATGTCGACCTCCGAGACGGTGCGGATCGTCCGCGCCTTCAGCTATTTCTCGCACCTTGCCAACATCGCCGAGGACCAGAACAACATCCGTCAGATGCGCGCGCGCGCGGCGGCCAAGAATGGCGGCTCCGGCGTGCTGGCGGAGACACTGGCGCACGCCAAGGCGGCGGGCATTGGTCCCGACCAGCTCCGCAACTTCTTCAAGACCGCGCTGGTCAGCCCGGTGTTGACCGCGCATCCGACCGAGGTCCGCCGCAAGAGCACCATGGACCGCGAGATGGAGATCGCAGCCCTGCTCGATCGCCGCGAGCGGGTTGCACTGACCGCGGAGGAGGCGGCTGCCAGCGACGAGCAGCTCCGCCGCGAGGTGCTGACGCTGTGGCAGACCAACCTCTTGCGCCGGACCAAGCTCACCGTGCTGGATGAGGTCGCCAACGGCCTGTCGTTCTACGACTACACCTTCCTGCGCGAGGTGCCGCGGCTCATCAACGCGCTGGAGGATCGGCTGGAGGAGAGCGGCGAGCAGGCGGCCGGCGACCTTGCCTCGTTCCTGCGCATGGGCAGCTGGATCGGCGGCGACCGCGACGGCAATCCCTTCGTCACCGCCGACGTGATGCGCGGCACGCTGCGGCTGCAGTCGAGCCGGGTGATGCAGTTCTATCTCAACGAGCTGCACGTGCTCGGCGCGGAGCTGTCGATCGCAGCCCATCTCGCCGACGTCTCCGAGGAGCTGCGCACGCTTGCGGAGCGTTCGCCGGACACCTCGCCGCACCGGAGCGGCGAGCCCTATCGCCTGGCAGTCTCAGGCATCTATGCCCGCCTCACCGCGACGGCCGAAAAGCTCGAAGTCGAGATCACGCGCCGGCCTGTCGGCAAAGCGGCGCCTTACGAGAGCGTCAGGGAGCTGCTAGCCGATCTCGACGTGCTGCATCGCTCGCTGATCTCCAACAACGCCCGCGTCATCGCGCGCGGCCGGCTGCGGCTCTTGCGCCGCGCGGTGGATTGCTTCGGCTTTCACCTGGCCCGGCTCGACATTCGCCAGAACTCGGCCGTCCACGAGCGCACCATCGCCGAGTTGATCGACGCCGCCAATCCCGGCATGTCCTATCTCGCGCTTGGCGAGGACGCTCGCATCTCGCTGCTGACCAACGAATTGCGCTCGACGCGCGCGCTGGTCTCGCCCTTCGTCAAATACAGCGACGAGACGATGGGCGAGCTCAACGTGTTCCATGCCGCCGCGGAAGCGCATGCGAAATTCGGCTCGGACGCCATTCCTCAATGCATCATCTCGATGTGCAAGGGCATGTCGGACATGCTCGAGGTCGCCGTGCTCCTGAAGGAGGTCGGCCTCGTCCATCCCTCCGGCCGCAGCGCCATCAACATCGTGCCGCTGTTCGAGACCATCGAGGATTTGCAGGCTTCGAGCAGCATCATGGACCGCATGCTGTCGTTGCACGATTACCGCCGGCTCGTCGACAGCCGCGGCAGCGTGCAGGAGGTCATGCTTGGGTACTCCGACAGCAACAAGGACGGCGGCTTCGTCACCTCGGGCTGGGAGCTCTACAAGGCCGAGATCGGCCTCGTCGAAGTGTTCGAGCGGCACCACGTGCGCTTACGCCTGTTCCACGGCCGCGGCGGCTCGGTGGGGCGCGGCGGCGGGCCGAGCTATGACGCCATCATCGCGCAGCCCGGCGGCGCGGTGAACGGCCAGATCCGCATCACCGAGCAGGGCGAGATCATCTCGTCGAAATATTCCAACACCGAGGTCGGCCGCAACAATCTGGAAATCCTCGCCGCGGCGACGCTGGAGGCAAGTCTGCTGCATCCGCGCCAGAGCGCGCCGCGCCGCGAATATCTGACCGCGATGGACGAACTCTCGAACCTCGCCTTCAAGGCCTATCGCGGCCTCGTCTACGAGACCGAAGGCTTCGTCGAGTACTTCTGGTCGTCCACCGTCATCAACGAGATCGCCACGCTCAACATCGGCAGCCGTCCGGCTTCGCGCAAAAAGACCCGCGCGATCGAGGATCTGCGCGCGATTCCCTGGGTGTTCTCCTGGGCGCAATGTCGCCTGATGCTGCCGGGCTGGTACGGCTTCGGCAGCGCGGTCGAGCAGTGGATCGCGGAGCATCCAGAGCAGGGCATGCCGTTCCTGAAAGAGCTCTACCAGGAATGGCCGTTCTTCCGCATGCTGCTGTCGAACATGGACATGGTGCTGGCCAAGAGCTCGATCGCGATCGCCTCGCGCTATGCCGAACTGGTGCCGGACGAGGCCTTGCGCGAAAAAATCTTTGGCCGCATCCGCCGCGAATGGCATTCCTGCATCGAGACGCTGCTCGACATCATGGGCCAGGACCGGCTGCTCCAGGGCAACCCGCTGCTGGAGCGCTCCGTGCGCCACCGCTTCCCCTATCTCGATCCGCTCAACCACGTGCAGGTCGAGCTCTTGAGAGAGCACCGCGCGCAGAACCCCGACGAGCAGGTGCTGCGCGGGATCCAGCTGACGATCAACGGGATTTCGGCGGGCTTGCGGAATACGGGGTAGGGCAAATTGCGAATGGCGAGTAGCGAATAGAAACCCTATTCGCCATTCGCCACTCCCTATTCGCGCAATCTCACACCGGATCCCAGGTGAAGATGTCGGCCGAACGATCGAGCTTGTAGAACGAGCCCTTCAGCGCCGGCATGCCGTGTTCCGCGATCGACTGCGGAGTCCAGCCTTCGCTCCGCTGCACCGAGCGGATCGGACGGTTCTGGCTGAACAGGAAGATCTCGTTCATGCGCACGCCAAAGATCTGGCCGGTGACGTCCTTGGCGGAATCGCCGAGCAGATAGCCGCAGAGCGGGGCGATCTTCTCCGGGCCCATCTGCTTGATCTTCTCGACACGCGCCTTCTCGGCGTCGGTCTCGGTCGGAATGGTGCCGATCATGCGGGTCCAGGCGAACGGCGAGACGCAGTTGGAGCGGACGTTGAAGCGGCCCATGTCGAGCGCGATCGACTTCGACAGCCCGACGATGCCGAGCTTGGCCGCGGCGTAGTTGGCTTGGCCGAAGTTGCCGATCAGGCCGGAGGTCGAGGTGAAGTGCACGAACGAGCCCGACTCCTGCTCGCGGAAGATGCGCGCTGCGGCGTGGCTGACGTAGAACGAGCCCATCAGATGTACCTTGATGACGGCTTCGAACGCTTCCACGCTCATCTTGTGGAAGATCATGTCGCGCAGGATGCCGGCATTGTTGACGACGCCGTCGAGCCGGCCGAAATGATCGGTCGCGGTCTTCACGATCTTGCTGGCGGGGATCGCTTCCGCGACGCTCTCGAAATTGGCGACCGCCGTGCCGCCGCGCTTCTTGATCTCCTCGACCACCTCCTCGGCGGGCGCCGCGTTCGCGCCCGCGCCGTCGGCGGCTCCGCCGGGATCGTTGACGACGACCTTGGCACCCTCGGCGGCGCACAGAAGCGCAATCTCGCGCCCGATGCCACGGCCTGCGCCGGTGACGATGATGACCTTGTCTTGCAGTGATTTGCTCATGTGGGTTCTCCGCTATGCGTTCCGGCGTTTCTTACCTCGCCCCGCTTGCGGGGAGAGGTCGGATCGCATCGAAGATGCGATCCGGGTGAGGGGGTACAGGTCTCGCGGCCATCTCATCCGTGGAGAGAGGCCCCTCACCCCAACCCTCTCCCCGTAAGAACGGGGAGAGGGAGAGGCGAGCGGCGCATTACCTCTCGTTCGTAAACACGATCGTGCCACTCGCGGCGAACATGCCGCCGACACCATGGCACACCGAAATCTTCGCGTTCGGCACCTGTGCCGGCGCGATGCCGCGCATCTGGCGCACGCTCTCCTGCAGCGCGTACATGCCGTACATGCCCGAATGCATGTAGGACAGGCCGCCGCCATTGGTGTTGAGCGGCAGTTTCCCGCCGGGACGCGTGTTGCCGTCGGCGATGAACTGGCCGGTTTCCTCGTAAGGCATGAAGCCGAGGTCGCCGAGTCCGAACAACGGCAGATGCGCGAAGGCGTCGTAGATCATGAGATGGTCGACATCCCCGTGCGCGATGCCGGCTTCCTTGAACGCCAGCGGCCCGGCGGTCTTGAACGCACGCGAGGAGTTGAACGTCTCCATCTGGCTGACCATCGGCGTCTCGACGCTCTCGCCGGTGCCCATGATGTAGACCGGCTTGCGCGGAAAATCCCTGGCGCGGTCGGCCGAGGTCAGGATCAGCGCGCCGCCGCCGTCGGTGACGAGGCAGCACTGCAGAAGCCGGAACGGATAGGCGATCATGCGCGAGTTGAGGACATCGTTGACCGTGATCGGCTCCTTCATCATCGCGCGCGGATTCTTCGCCGCCCATTCCCGCTGCACCACCGCCACTGAGGCAAGCTGCTCGTGGGTGATGCCGTAGGTCTTCATGAAGCGCAGCACGGGAATCGGGAACATGCTTGGCGGGCCGTAGACGCCGTAGGGCGCCTCGAACTGGCCGTTGAGGCTGTCGGCCGGCGTCGAGCGCGGCAGTTTGCCGATCATCGACTTGCCGCTCTCGGCATGGGTGATCAGCACGGTCTTGCACAGGCCGGCCTCGATCGCCGCAGCGGCATGGCGGACATGCAGCATGAAGGAGCAACCGCCGACCGAGGTGCCGTCCACCCAGGTCGGCTTGATGCCGAGATAGTGGCAGACCTGCTGCGGCGTTTCGACCGCGGTGGCAAAGCCGTCGATGTCGGACAGTTTCAGTCCGGCGTCGGCAATGGCGTTGAGCGCGGCATCCGCGTGCAGCTGGAGCTGCGAGGCGCTGGGAATGACACCGAGCTCGGTGGTCTCGGCCGCGCCGACGACGGCAACCTGGTTCTTGCGCATGGCCTTACCCCTCCGCCGGGCGGAAGACGGGGAGGGTGATCTTGTCGTCGAGCTCCTGGAACGCGACCTCGAGCTTCATGTCGAGTTCGAGCGCCTCGGGGGTCTGCGGGCAGTCGATGATGTTGCTCATCATCCGCGGGCCCTCGTCGAGCTCGACCACCGCGATGGCGTAAGGCGGCGTGAAGCCCGGCGCGGCCGGACGATGGTTGATCACGTAGCTGTAGAGAAAGCCCTTGCCGCTGGCCTTGAAGATGCTGACCTTGCGCGAGGCGCAGGAGGGGCAGAACGGGCGCGGCGGGAAGTAGACATGGGCACAGGCATCGCAGCGCTGCAGGCGCAATTCGCCGGCCTTGGTGCCGTCCCAAAAGTGCTGGGTCTCCGGCGTCGGTTTCGGTCGCGCGCGCTGCGGTTCGGCCATGTGGGCGGCTCCTCCCAAAAGCAGGCCTCGCGCCCGCCGGTTTCGAACTTGATGCGACAATCGACCATGGCGCGTCAACGGTCCAGCAATGCGCATGCATGCCATCATGCGCACAATGCTTGTGTCGAGCTGAGCCAGCGCTATAGATTGCGCGCGAAATATTCCGTGAGACAGACATGCCTGATTTTCCGACACTGGCGCAGCTTGCCGAAGACCTCGAAAGCGGCCGCACCACCTCCCGCAAATTGGTCGAGGCCTGCCTCGCCAGGATCGCCGACCCCGCGGGCGAGGGCCAGCGCGCCTTCATCCATGTCGACAAGGACGCCGCGCTCGCGGCGGCCGATGCGATGGATGGCTTGCGCAAGGCCAAGGCGGCGCCGTCGCGCTATGCGGGCATCCCGGTCTCGATCAAGGATCTGTTCGACATCAAGGGCCAGGTGACGCGCGCCGGCTCGCGCGCGCTGGATGACTCAGCCCCTGCCGAGCACGATGCCGCGACGGTGGCGCGGCTGCGCAAGGCCGGCTTCGTCGTGATTGGCCGCACCAACATGACCGAGTTCGCCTATTCTGGCATCGGCATCAATCCGCATTTTGGCACGCCGAAGGGGGTCTGGAACCGGTCCGAAGGCCACGTGCCCGGCGGCTCGTCCGCCGGCGCGGCGGTGTCCGTGCTCGACGGCATGGCGCATGGCGCGCTCGGCACCGACACCGGCGGCTCCTGCCGGATTCCGGCCGCCTTCAACGGCATCGTCGGCTACAAGCCGACGCAGCGCCGCGTGCCGCTCGACGGCTCGGTGCCGCTGTCGTTCTCGCTCGATAGCATCGGGCCGCTGGCACGATCGGTCAGTTGCTGTGCCATACTCGATGCCGTGCTCGCGGCCGAGCCGATCGTCGCCTTGAGGCCGCGGCCGATCCAGGGCATGCGCCTCGCGGTGCCCACCACGATCGCGCTCGACGACCTCGACGCAGAGGTGGCCAAGACCTTCGAGCGCGCGCTGAAGACGCTGTCCGATCACGGCGCCATCGTCGAGCGTATCGAGATGGCGGAGTTCCATGACGTCGGTCCGATGAACGCGAAGGGCGGTTTCGCGGCGTCCGAGAGCTATGCCTGGCACCGCTATCTGATCACGGCCAAGGGCGATGTCTACGATCCCAGGGTGGCCGTGCGCATCATGCGCGGCGAGGCGCAGAGCGCGGCCGACTACATCGATCTGCTCAACGAGCGCCGCTCGCTGATCGCGCGCGTCAATGCGCGCATCGCGCCCTATGACGCCCTGGTGCTGCCGACCACGCCCAACACACCGCCGAAGATCGCCGACCTCGCCGACGATCAGGCGTTCGCCCGCGAGAACATCCGCGCCTTGCGCAATTGCAGCCTGATCAACCTGATCGACGGTTGCGCCATCTCGCTGCCCTGTCATCGCGAGGGCGACGTTCCCGTCGGCCTGATGCTGGCGGGCGCAGGCGGCTCGGACCATCGCATCTTCGAGCTTGCTGCTGGCATGGAGGCCGTCATTCGTGTTTGATCTCACGTTCACTGTCGATGCCCAGGACACCACCACGCCGCTGACGCTGGCGATCGACCAGCTGGTCATTGCCGGCTGGACCGGCCGCGACACGGTCGCGCGCGACAAGCACATCGCCGAGCTGGAGGAGATGGGCATCGCCCGCCCAGCCTCGACGCCGATCTACTATCGCGCCTCGGCGCGCCGGCTGACCCAGGAGGACAGCATCGAATGCACCGGTGGCGATTCCTCCGGCGAGGTCGAATTCGTGCTGATCGGCTGGCAGGGCCGCATCTTCGTCGGCTGCGGCTCCGACCACACCGACCGCAAGGTCGAGGCCTACAACGTCACTGTGTCCAAGCAGATGTGCGACAAGCCGATCGCCTCGACGCTGTGGGAGCTCGAGGACGTCATCGGCCATTGGGACAAGATGATCCTGCGCTCCTACGCCACCATCAAAGGCGAGCGCGTGCTCTACCAGGAGGGCACGTTGGATGCGATGCTGCCGGTCGCCGACCTCATCGCGCGCGGCTTTGACGGTGGCAAGTTCCCAGACGGCTGCGCCATGTTCGGCGGCACGTTCGCCGCCAAGGGCGGCATCCGCCCGGCGGATCGATTCGACTTCGAGCTGGAAGACCCCGTGCTGAAGCGGACCATCAGGCACGGCTACGACGTGACGACGTTGCCGGTGAGGGGGTAACTCGCGCCACAAGCGACGGCCTCGTAGGGTGGGCAAAGCGAAGCGTGCCCACGTCTTGCGAAGACGTGGGCACGGCGCAAGAGCGCCTTTGCCAACCCTACGAAACTGCCGGTGAGGGGCTGATCTCTCTCCGCGTCATTGCGAGCGAAGCGAAGCAATCCAGGGTCTCCGCGGAACCAGTCTGGATTGCTTCGTCGCGAGGGCTCCTCGCAATGACGGTGGAGACGATCATCGGAAATCGGGTGGTTGTGGCGCCCGGGATCTGCGACACCCACATCCGTCATTCCGGGGCGCGCTCACTTGGGCGCGAGCCCGGGAATCCATACTCCCGATCGTGGTTATGGATTCCGGGCTCGCGACTGCGTCGCGCCCCGGAATGACGGATGTGGATAGGATCGTCGCCATGGCCATCGCGAAACTCGTTTCCGCTCTCGATGAAACAGCCAACCTCGCCGCCCATGTCGATGCCCTCGACTGGCCGCAGATCACCGCCGAGCTCGACACCCAGGGCTGCGCCGTCCTGAAGAACCTGCTGACGCCTGACCAATGCCGCGCCATCGCCGCATTCTATCCGGACGATGCGCACTTCCGCAGCCGCATCGTGATGGGCCGCCACGGCTTCGGCCGCGGCGAGTACAAGTACTTCGCCTATCCGCTGCCCGATCTGATCGCGCAGCTCCGCCCGGCGCTCTACGCGCATCTTCAAGCCGTCGCCAATCGCTGGAACGAGGCGATGGGGATCGATATCCGCTATCCCGCCGCACACGCGGCGTTCCTGAAGCGCTGCCACGATGCCGGGCAGGCGCGGCCGACGCCGCTGCTGTTGCAGTATGAGGCTGGCGACTACAATTGCCTGCACCAGGACCTCTATGGCGAGCACGTGTTCCCGCTCCAGGTCGCGATCCTGCTATCCGAGCCCGGACGCGATTTCAGCGGTGGCGAGTTCGTGCTGACCGAGCAGCGCCCGCGCATGCAGTCCCGCGCCGAGGTGGTGCCGCTGGCACAGGGCGACGCGGTCGCCTTCGCTGTGCATCATCGTCCGGTGCAGGGGACACGCGGCACCTACCGCGTTAATCTCCGCCACGGCGTCAGCCGGATCAGGTCCGGCCAGCGCCACACGCTGGGTGTGATCTTCCACGATGCCAAATGAGCGCTGCCATTGACGGGTGATCTGTTCGACAGCCTCGCCGAGGCGCAGCCATCGCGCGAAAAGATCGCCGACGGTGCCGTGCTGCTGCGCGGCTTCGTCAAGCCGATCGAGAGCGGGCTGATCGAAGCGGTGCGCGCCGTCGTCGCGCAATCGCCGTTCCGGCGGATGACGACGCCGGGCGGCCATCTGATGTCGGTGGCGATGACCAATTGCGGCGAGCGCGGCTGGATCACCGATCACACCGGCTATCGCTACGACCCGATCGATCCGCACACCGGTGCGCCATGGCCGGCGATGCCGCCGCTGCTCCGCGATCTCGCCCGCCGCGCCGCGGAGCAGGGCGGCTTTGAAGGCTTTGCCCCCGATGCCTGCCTCGTCAACCGCTACGAGCCGGGCACGCGGCTGTCGCTGCATCAGGACAAGGACGAGCTGGACTATTCCGCGCCGATCGTCTCGGTCTCGCTCGGCCTGCCCGCGACCTTCCTGTTCGGCGGCCTTGCGCGCGCCGACAAGCCGCGCCGCTTCCGCCTCGTCCATGGCGACGTCGTGGTCTGGGGCGGGGCCAGCAGGCTCGCCTATCACGGCGTCGCGCCGCTCGCCGACGGCGAGCATCCGCTGCTCGGCCGGAAGCGGATCAATCTGACCTTCCGCAGGACGCGCTGACGCGTTTCCTCGCCACCTTCGCTCGTCTAAGCTTCGGGCGGAGAGGCGGCGACATGACCACCACACAGAGCTCGGCCGGCACGGGCACGGCGAACCGCACGGGGCTTTATCTCGCAGGCCTGCAATTGGTGTTCACGCTGGGCTGGACGACCTACGTCGTCTACCTGCCAAAGCTGGCCGCAGAGGTCGGCATCGCGCCGTCCGCCGTGATCCTCATCCTGATGCTGGATCAGGCGATCTTCACCATTGCCGACACCGCGATGGGAATCGCCGCCGACAGGCTCGCGCCCCATGTCGGCAGGCTCGGCCTGTTCGTCGCCCTCGTGACCGCGATCTCCTGCGGCGCCTTCGTCGCGCTCCCCTTCGTCGCCGGAGCCGGCGCGGCGGCGCAGGGCTGGTTCATCGCGCTGATCGTGGTCTGGTCGATCACGTCCTCCGCGTTGCGGGCGCCGCCGCTGACCTTGCTCGGCAAGTACCGCGCCAAGCCGCAGGTGCCGTTCCTCGCCGCGCTGACCATGCTCGGCTACGGCGTCGCCGGCGCGCTCTCGCCCTATCTCGGCGTGGTGCTGCGCGAGCACGATGCGCGGTTGCCGTTCGTGATCTCCAGCGTGGTGCTGCTCCTGACCGCGCTCGGGCTGTCCTGGATCGAGCACGACGTGGCGCGCGACACCGTGCCGCCCACACCGGACGAAGCGGCAGCACCGCTCGGTCTCGTCCCGATCACCTTCATCGTCGCGATGGTCGCGCTCGCACTCGGCTACCAGCTGCACTTTGCCATGAACAGCGCGCCGTTCTATTTGCGCTTTGCAGCTCCCGGCGACCTGCAATGGCTGATGCCGGTGTTCTGGATCGGCTTCAACATCGCAATGTTTCCGGCAAGCCTCGTCGTCAAGCATCGCGGCGGCCTCGTCGTGATGGGTGCCGCGGGCTTGTTCGGTGCGGTGGCGATTGCGGCGGCCGAGTTCGCCGGCAACCTCAACACGCTGATCGCCGCGCAATTTCTCGCCGGAGCTGCCTGGGGCTGCATGCTGATGAGCGCGGTCTCGGCTGCGCTCGCGATCGGCTCGACCGGCGCGGAAGGCAAGGTCACGGGCCTCGTCTTCTCCGCGCTTGCCCTCGGCACCTTCGCGCGGATGGCGGCGGTTGCCGGCGGCCTGCAGAAGATGCCGGAATACGCGCCGCTGCTGCACTGGGCGCCGGTCGCCTGCTGGTCGGTCGCAGGCGCCGGTCTGCTGGTGATTGCAGCCGCGCGGCTGCAGGGAAGGTCCGGCCTCAAGGCTTCGGCGGGTGAATGAAGGCCCACGGGCTGACTTCGGAATCCCTGGGCACCTCGACGGAAATCAGCACCGGCCCGCCGTGGCCGAGCGCCTTCTCCATCGCCGCGTTGAACTGCTCCGGCGCGGTGACGCGCGCCGCGGCCACGCCAAAGGACTCCGCAAGCTTGACGAAATCCGGATTGATGAGGTCGGACGCCACCACGCGGCCATCGAAATGCTGGCGCTGGTCGCGGCGGACATTGCCATAGGCGTTGTTGTTGAACACCAGCGTCACCACACCGATGTTGAACTGCACGGCGGTGGCAAGCTCCTGCACGCCGAACATGAAGCCGCCGTCCCCGGTGATGGCCACCACCGGCTTGTCGGGATTGGCGACCTTGGCGCCGAGCGCGGTCGGAAAGCCCGAGCCGAGTGTGCCCTGGTAGCCTGAGGTGATGAAGGTGCGCGGCTGGTACACGGGAAAGCCGTACCAGGAGGCGAAGCCGACCTGCGATAGTTCGTCGGTGACGATCGCGTTCGCCGGCAGTACCTCGCGCAGGATGTTGAGATAAGCCATCTGCGGCTGGACCCGCTGGATCTCGGCTTGCGCGGCCGCGGTGGCCTCGCGGATCGTGCCGCGCCGTCCGGAGGTCTTGCTGTAGCCGGCCTTGCCCACGGCGGCAGCGAGATCGCGGGTCGCGGCCCTGGCGTCGGCGACGATCGCAGTGTCGGACGAGAACCGCCGCATCTCGACCGGATCGATGTCGATGCGGATGCACTTCAGGCCAGCGGGCCGATACGGCCAGCGCGACATGGTCGGCAGCTCCAGCCGCGTGCCGATGCCGATCATGAGATCGGTGTTCGGCCACAGCCTGTAGGCCGCGGCCATGGTGAGCCCGAGCTCGTGCGCATTGGAGACGATGCCGCGGCCGCTACGGAAGGCGACCACGGGCGCATCGATCATCTCGGCGAGTTCGAGGATCTCCTCACCCGCTTCGATCGCGCCGCTGCCGACGAAGATCATCGGCGCCTTGCTGGTCCTGATGAGCGCGGCGGCCTGCTTGATCATATCAGGATCGGGCTGCGGCGCCGGCAGCGGCTCCAGCACCTGCGCAGGCACTGTTGCCGCGCGCTGCGTGAAGACGTCCCAGGGCATCTCGACCGAGGCGGGGCCGCGCCGTCCCGACATCATCTCCTGGAACGCGCGTGCCACGATCGTCGGCGCATTGCCGGGATATTCGATGCGCTCGGCCCATTTCACATAGGTGCGCAAGGTTGCGAGCTGGTCCGGCATCTCATGCAGATGGCCGCGACCCTTGCCCAGGAACGAAGTCGGCACCTGGCCGGTGACGCACAGCACCGGCTCGTTGCAGCCGAACGCGGTGAGCAGCGCCGCGCTGGCATTGAGCACGCCCGGGCCGGGCACCACGCTGAACACGCCGGGCCGGCCGCTGGAGCGCGCATAGCCGAATGCCATGTAGCCGCAGGCCTGCTCGTGCCGCGCGCCGATCACCTTGAGCTGGGCCTGGTGGAAGGCGTCGAACAGGCCGTAGACCTGCGCGCCGGGCAGGCCGAACACGGTGTCGACGCCGTGGGCGACAAGCCCGCTTACGATCGCTTCGCCGCCGGTGAGGCTGGTCATTTGGCTATTCCATTTCGCTTGTTGTTCAGGCTTCGTCGACCACGCCGTTGCGCAAGCGTCCGATCCCCTCGGCCTCGACCTCGACGATGTCGCCGGGCTTCAGATATCGCGGCGGATCGAACCGCGCACCCGCGCCGGTCGGCGTGCCCGTGACGATGATATCGCCGGGGACGAGGGTTGCGAAGGTCGAGATATAGTTCAGGAGATAGCGGAACGAAAACATCAGCCGGCTGGTGCGATCATCCTGTCTGAGCTCGCCGTTGACATGCGTGGTGAGCCTGATGTCGGCGGCCTGCGATTCCCGCGTGTAGGGCACGAGCCACGGGCCGAGGCTGCCGCTGGAATCGAAGTTCTTGCCTTGCGTCACGTTGAACTTGGCGTGGCGCAGCCAGTCGCGCACCGAGCCCTCGTTGCACAGTGTCAGCGCCGCGATGTGATCGAGCGCTGTGCTTTCGGGGATATGCCGGCCTGGCTTGCCGATCACCAGCACGATCTCGCCCTCATAGTCGAGCTGCGCGGAGGCGCGCGGGCGCACCAGCGGCGTGTCGTGGCCGACGAAGGAGCGGGGCGAGCGCATGAACATGCTGGGATATTTCGGCGCCTCCTGGCCGTCCTTGTACTCGGCGTTGCGGTCAGGATAGTTGACGCCGATGCAGATGATCTTCTCCGGCGCGGGGACCGGCGGCAACCAGGTGATCTCAGTGAGCGCGTGATCCGGTTTGCGGCCGGCGGCTTCCTCTGCAAGGCTGATGAGCTTGCCCGCGGCGATCACCTCGCGCAGCGTGGGATAGTCTCTTGCATGACGCGCGGAGAGATCGACGAAGCCGCCCTCCAGGACAGCGCCATACCTGACATCACCCTTGACGGAATAGGTGGCAAGACGAGGCAGCTTCATCAGTCCGCCACCAGCACATCGGCCACGAATTTCGGCTCGCGCACGGCTTGGCCCGTGAACGGCGAGCCCTGCTCGAACCAGGAACGCGGGGCAGGGGCGCCCCACAGCGTCTGGCGGCGCGGATCGCGCAGCGACCAGCGCAGCGGCTCGTGGTCGTGATCGCCCGTAAAATAGTCGCTGGTGTAGAGCTCGAGGCGGTGTCCGTCGGGATCGCGCACATAGAGGAAGAACGCGTTCGAGATGCCATGGCGTCCGGGCCCGCGTTCGATGCTCTTCACGAAGCCCTGCGAAGCTATGACGTCGCAGAGATGGATGATGTTCATCGCCGTTGGCGTCCAATAGGCGAAGTGGTGCAGGCGCGGGCCCTTGCCGTTGGTGATGGCGAAATCGTGGACGTTGCCCTTGCGATGCATCCAGGCCGCGGCGATGCGCCCGTTTGGCCCGTCCTCCTCGGCATATTCGGTGAGGCGAAAGCCGAGCCGGGCGTAGAATTCCATCGTGTCCTGCACTTCGGCCGCGAAGACGTTGAAATGGTCGAGCCGCTGCGGGTGGCAGCCTCGATAGAGGTCGTAGCGGCGCAGGAGATGCGGCCGCCGCTCCATCGCCGCGTAGAGCTCGATTCTAAAGCCGAAGGGGTCGGTGAATTGCAGCGTGCGGCCCTGGAACGGCTGATCGACGAAGGCGTAGGCGAGGCCGTTCTCGGACAGGAACGCGGCGGCCTTGTCGAGGTCTTTGTCATTGCCGACCTTGAAGCCGAGCCGGGCGCAAGCCGGCACGGCGGCCTTGCGCAGCACCAGCGAGTGATGCTGGTGCTCCTCGGCCGCGCGCAGGTAGACGGCCTCGTCGTCGGCGTCCTCGACATGCAGGCCGACAATGGTCTCATAGAACTCGCGGCTCAGCTTCAAATCGGTGATGTCGAGCACGACGTGGCTGGAGCGGATGATGTTGAACGGCGGTTCGAAGACATGTTGCGGTACCGGCATGTGCGTTTCCCCTCTCTCGGCTTCGTCATTCCGGGGCGTGCGAAGCACGAACCCGGAATCCATTCATCCACCAACTCTGCTGCTCGATGGATTCCGGGTTCGGCTCTTCGAGCCGCCCCGGAATGACACCGCCGCTAAATTCCCAGCTTCTGAATCTTGTGCGTGCCCCGCGCCAGCGAGACGTGCTTGGTTTCCATGTAGAAGTCGAACGAGTAGTCGCCGCCGTCGCGGCCGATGCCTGAAGCCTTCATGCCGCCGAACGGCGTCGGCAGGTGGCGGACATTCTCCGAGTTCAGCCAGATCATGCCGGCCTCCAGCGCATCGGCAACGCGCAGCGCGCGTCCCATGTCATTGGTCCAGACATAGCCGGTCAGACCGTAACGGATGTCGTTGGCGATCTCGATCGCGTCCGCCTCGTCTCGGAAGGGCAGCACGGTCAGGAACGGCCCGAACACTTCTTCCTGCGCCACGCGCATCTTGCCGTGCGCGCCAGTGACCAAGGTGGGCTCGACGTAATGCCCGCCGCCGGGGCCGTCGTAGGCTTTGCCGCCGACCGCGATCGTCGCGCCGTCCTGGCGCGCCACGTCGAAATAGGAGCAGACCTTTGCTAGATGCCGCTCATGGATCAGCGGCCCGATCTCGGTGGCGGGATCGAGGGGATGGCCGACCTTGAGCGCCTTCACCCGCGCCGTCAGCTTCTCCACGAATTCTTTCGCGATGCTCTGCTGGATCAGCAGGCGGCTGGAAGAGGTGCAGCGCTCGCCGTTGAGCGAGTAGATCATGAACACGACGGCATCGAGCGCGCGGTCGAGATCGGCGTCGTCGAACACGATCACCGGGTTCTTGCCGCCGAGCTCGAAATGCACGCGTTTCAGCGTGGGCGCGCCCTGCATCATGATGGCCGAGCCGGTCGCGCTCTCGCCGACGAAGCCGATCGCCTTGATGGCGGGATGCTCGGTCAGCGCCTTGCCCGCTTCCTCGCCAAAGCCGTGCACGGTGTTGAGCACGCCGTCGGGGACGCCGGCTTCCTTCACGAGCCTTCCCAGAATGGAAGCGGTCACCGGCGACCACTCGGCTGGCTTGTGCACGACGGTGCAGCCGGCCGCCAGCGCTGGCGCTATCTTCCAGGTCGAGAGCATGAATGGCGTATTCCATGGCGTGATCACGCCGACCGGGCCGATCGGCACCCGCGTCGAGACGTTCCAATGCTCGTCGCTCGGCGTGTTGAGGCCGTCGCGCGCCTCAGCGCATTTGTCGGCGAAGAAGCGGAAATTCTCGGCGGCGCGGATCGCGGCCTTGGCCATGAAGCGATAGGCCTGGCCGGTGTCGATGCATTCGAGCACGGCGATGTCGTCGGCGTTGTCCTCGATGGCGTCGGCCACCCGATGCAGCAGCTTCTTCCGCATGGCCGGACCCATGTCGCGCCAGGACTTGAAGGCGAGCGCAGCCGCAGTCGCCGCCGCGTCGATATCCTCGGCCTTGCCCCGCGCGACACTGGCGAGCACGGCACCATCGACCGGCGACCTGGTCTCGAACGTCTCGCCGGAGATCGAGGCGACGGTCTTGCCGTCGATCATGTGGCCAATGCCGTCCGCGCGTAGAGTCTTCAAAAGCGGCGCGAGGCGGTCACGGTTGGCCTGGAACAGATCGGCTTTCGGCGTGGGCTTATCCATGAGCGGCCTCCGCTTTCAGGGCGTCGTGAATGTTGTTGCGCTTCCAGCTGGTGTCCGTGTCGTTGATCTGCATGTCGAACGACAGGGCGAACTTGCTGGCGGCGAAGACGGGATCGAGATGTCTCGAGAGCGCCTGGAAGACGTGCTCGCCGGCCTTCTGGCGGGTGGGCAGGTCGCGGCCCGCGCCGATGCGCAGCACCATGTCCAGGAATCCGTAGTCCTGCCGCGCGTCCGCGATCGCATAGTGCTCGCACCTGACAGCACGAACGCGGATGCCGCCGAGCGGGAAGATACCGGTCTCGCTAGCTGCCTTGCGCACGACCTCGCACACCGCGGCGATGTCGAGGCGGCCGTCGAGATTGGCCGAATATTCGATGGTGAAATGCGGCATCGCGGTTTCACTCCCTGTCTTCAGGCGAAGTAGCAGCTGACCGAGCCATAGGCGCCATAATCGGCCTGGATTGTGTCGCCCTTGCGGGTCTCGATCGGACGGATGAAAGAGCCGGCGAGCACGACCTGGCCCGGCTCCAGCGCCAGCCCAAGCGGGGCGATCTTGTTGGCGAGCCAGGCGACGGCGGTGGCGGGATGGTTGAGCACGCCGGCGGCAAGGCCGGTCTCTTCCAGCTGGCCGTTCTTGAAGCACAGCGCACCGATCCAGCGCAGGTCAGCATCCAGCGGGCGGATCGGCCGCCCCCCGAGCACGATGCCGGCATTCGCCGCATTGTCGGCGATGGTGTCGAAGATCTTTCGCGTCGCCTTGGTCTTGGGATCGACGCGCTCGATCCGGGTATCCAAAATCTCCAGCGCCGGCACCACGAAGTCGGTGGCGTTGAGCACGTCGAATAGCGTGCAGTCGGGCCCAGAAAGGCGCTTGCTCATGACGAAGGCGAGCTCGGCCTCGACGCGCGTCGCGATGAAGCGCTCGGTCGGCACCAATCCGCCATCGGCGAAGAACATGTCGTCGAGCAGCACGCCGGAATCCGGCTCGTCGATGCCAAGCGCGCTCTGCATCGCCTTCGAGGTCAGGCCGATCTTGTGGCCTTTGACCACGCGCCCCTCGGCGATCTTGACGTCGACCCAGGCCTTCTGAATCGCGTAGGCCTCCGCGATGCTGATGTCCGGGAAGTCCTGCGAGAGCTGCCGGATCTGCGTGCGGGTCTTCTCCGCCTGGTGCAGACGCCTCGCGCAAGCTTGGATATCGTCGTTGGAAAGCGCCATTTGTGATCTTACAAATCGTGGTGCCGCGAGATACTTAACATGTTAAGTGAATGCGTCAAACACAAATTCGGCTTGCTGCACTGCAAACGTTTTGCGGCTTGAAAGGGCGTCATGACCAAGAAATCCGCCGATCCCGCCAATGGTCACCCGCCGGCTGCGCGCCAGGTGCCGATGCGCGATTTCTCTCGCTCGCTGCCGATGTCGCTGCTGCGGGCCCGGGAAGCGGTGATGCGGCAGTTTCGTCCCTCGCTGCGCGAGCACGGCCTGACCGAGCAGCAATGGCGCATCCTGCGGGCGCTGGCGGCGATCGAGGCGGTCGAGGTCACGGAACTCGCGCGCACCGCGTTCCTGCTCGGGCCGAGCCTGTCGCGCATCCTGCGAGACCTCGAGGCGCGCAACCTGATCGAGCGCAAGACGGCGAAAGCCGACCAGCGCCGCAGCATGGTCTCGATCTCGAAGGAGGGGCTCAAGCTGATGGCGTCGGTCGCGCCGACGTCGGAAGCGATCTATGCCGAAATCACGCGGCGCTTCGGCGCACGCAAGCTCGCCGAATTGCAGGAGATGCTCGGCGAGCTCGAACGGAGCCTTGCGGGGCTCGGAGGCACAGATGATACCCTCGCGGAGGGATGAACCCTGATATGCGTGCGTGCGCGGCGAGAGCCATGGACATTCACGCTTTTTTTCGCTCAAAGTGCGGCCCAACCGATCCGCGGCGAAGTGAGAGCAACAGGGAAGGAAAGGCACGTGGCGAATAAAGTCAAAGAGATCTGGAAGTCGGGCAAGGCGGTCGTCAACGCGTGGCTTGCCATCCCGTCCGGCTTCTCGGCCGAGATGGTTGCGCAATGCGGCTTCGACAGCGTCACGGTCGACATGCAGCACGGCGTGCAGGACTATCTCTCGATGGTGCAGTGCTTCCAGGCCATGGACAAGCATCCGGTCACCCCGATGGTCCGCGTGCCCTGGAATGAGCCCGGCATCATCGGCAAGGTGCTCGATGGCGGCGCCTATGGCGTGATTTGCCCGATGGTCAACACGCCGCAGGAAGCCCGGAACCTGGTCTCCTATTCGAAATATCCGCCCAAGGGCGTGCGCTCCAACGGCCCGATCCGCGCCGGCATGTACGGCACCGCCGGCTCCTATCAGAAGACGGCCAACGACGAGATCGTGCTGCTGCCGATGATGGAGACGCGGACCGCCGTCGAGAACATGGAAGCGATCCTCGACGTCGAAGGCATCGACGGCGTCTATATCGGCCCGTCCGATCTCGGCTTCTCCTATGGCCTCGAGCCCAAGCTCGACCGCAGCGAGCCCGAGATTCTCGCGATCTACGAGAAGATCATCAAGGAGTGCGGCAAGCGCGGCCTCAACCCGGGCATCCATTGCAGCGGCGCCGAAGGCGCGGCGCGCGCGATCAACATGGGCTTCAAGCTGGTGACGCTGTCCAATGAGGTCGGCCTGATGACCACCTACGCCAAGATGCAGGTGAACGCGACCCGCAAGGATTCGGGCGGCAAGGCCTGATAAACTCGCGAACGGCGAATGGGGAGTAGCGAATAGGGCTACTCCCTTTTCCATTCGCCACTCGCCATTCGCTATTCGCCTCCGAAGGAGACTCCCATGACCATCAGCCCCGTCATCCGCCTGCATCCCGATGATGGCGTGGTGATCGCGCGCGCGAGCTTGCCGCCGGGCACATTGGTGGCCGACGGCGTGACCGCGGTCGATCGCATTCCCTCCGGCCACAAGGTCGCGATCAAGCCGATCGCCGAAGGCGAGCCGATCAGGCGCTACGGTCAGATCATCGGCTTTGCCACGCAAGCGATTGCGCCGGGCCAGCACGTGCACGTGCAGAATTGCGGAATGGGTGATTTCGCCAAGGACTATGCCTATTGCGCCGACGTCAAGCCCACGCCGAACTTCGACCTGCCGGCGACCTTCGAAGGCATCCGCCGTCCGGACGGCCGCGTCGCCACACGCAATTATATCGGCATCCTCACCTCGGTGAATTGCAGCGCGCATGTCGCCAGCCTCGTCGCCGACGTCTTCAAGAAGAATCCCTTCACCGGCGACAATCCGCTCGCCGATTTCCCCAACGTCGACGGCGTGGTCGCGCTGACCCACAAGACCGGCTGCGGCATGACGCAGAACGAGCCGCTTGCATTGCTCCGCCGCACCCTCGGCGGCTATGCCCGGCACGTCAATTTCTCCCACGTCATCGTGCTCGGTCTCGGCTGCGAGGTGAACCAGATCGGCGGCCTGATGGAAGAGCAGAAGCTTGCCGGCCGCCTGCGCGCGATGGACATCCAAGAGGTCGGCGGCACCCGCAAGACGGTCGAAGCCGGCATCGCCTTCGTGCGCGAGGCGCTGACTGACGCCAACAAGGTCCAGCGCGAGACGGTGCCGGCGAGCGAGCTCACCGTGGCGCTGCAATGTGGCGGCTCGGACGGCTATTCCGGCGTATCGGCCAATCCTGCGCTCGGCGCAGCCAGCGACCTCATCGTGCGTCACGGTGGCACCGTGATCCTGTCGGAGACGCCGGAGACCTACGGCGCCGAGCATCTCTTGACGCGCCGCGCCGTCAGCCGCGAGGTCGGCGAGAAGCTGGTCGACCTGATGCGCTGGTGGGATGAGTACACCGCGCGCGAAGGCGCCGAGATGAACGCCAATCCGAGCCCCGGCAACAAGGCCGGCGGCCTTACCACCATTCTGGAGAAGTCGCTCGGCGCGATGGCGAAGGCCGGCACCACCAATCTCGTCGAGGTGCTGCGCTACGCCGAGCCCGTCACCAAGAAGGGGTTCGTGTTCATGGACACGCCCGGCTACGACCCCGTGGCCGCGACCGGGCAGGTCGCAGGAGGTGCCAACCTCGTCTGCTTCACCACGGGCCGCGGCAGTGTGTTCGGCTGCAAGCCGGCGCCGTCGATCAAGCTCGCCACCAACACGCCCATGTACAGGCGCATGGAAGAGGACATGGACGTCAATTGCGGCACCATCCTCGAAGGCGAGGAGAGCGTCGAACAATGCGGCCAGCGCATCTTCGATCTCATCCTCAAGACCGCCTCGGGCCAGCCGACCAAGAGCGAGAGCTTCGATTTCGGCGGCGCCGAGTTCGCGCCCTGGGTGCTCGGCGCGACGATGTAGTCGCGCGTCGCGCGAGCATCGCCGCGCAACCCAATCAAGCGCCGCCGGTATCCGATGATCGCAACCGGAATTGGGACGCGTGTGGCGATCCGAAATGCAACGGCCGTTCGCTAAGTAATGATACGGAGGTGGGCGCCTCCCGTGAGAAGTTCCCGGCTTACATCTGGTTAACACTGTTGCCGTAGACAGGAGGCGATGCGGCTTCACAGCGTGGTGGGGCCGGCGTGATTTGAGGATCGAGCCGATGCAAGCGATACGTCCCACTGGGGTGGAAAATCTCCTCGGTGAGGAGGAGCTGATCGTATCGAAGACCGATCTCAAAGGCCGCATCACCTACGCCAACGACGTCTTCATCCGCATGGCGAAGTACTCGTGGAAGGAGCTGATGGGCGCGCCCCACAGCCTGATCCGCCATCCCGACATGCCGCGCGCCGTCTTCAAGCTGCTCTGGGACACGCTGCAGTCCAAGCAGGAGATCTTCGCCTACGTCGTCAACCTGGCGAAGGACGGCAGTCACTATTGGGTATTCGCCCACGTCACGCCGACATTCGACGAGCGCGGCAACATCGTCGGCTATCACTCCAACCGTCGCAAGCCGGATCCCGCGCAGATCGAGCGCATCAAGCCGATCTACAAGACGCTGTGCACTGAGGAGGCGCGGCATGCCAACGCCAAGGAGGGCATGCAGGCGAGCTTCGAGGCGATGGTCGGCCTGCTCAAGCAACAGGGTGTCGGTTACGATGAATTTGTGCTCTCTCTCTAAGGCGCAGGGAGCAACCGCGCTCGCGTGTGGTCTTGCCGTCCTTGCGTTCGTTCTCTCGCTTCTCGGCATGACCGGGATCGCGAGTGCCGCTTCTCTCGGCGCGACGATCGCGCTCTCCGGCTATGTCGTCTGGTGCCAGCACCGCACCGCGGTTGCCGTCGACGAGGTCGCCGCTGTGTGCCGCAAGGCGGCGGGCGGCGATCTCGAGGCGCGCATCCTCAGTGAGCGGCAGGCCGGGCGCATCGGCGCCATCCAGAGATCAGTCAACGACATGCTCGACATTACCGATGCGTTCCAGCGGGAAGCTTCGGCATCGATGGAGTATGCCAGCCGCGGCAAGTATTTCCGCAAGATCCTGGCGCGCGGATTGCCCGGCTCGTTCCGCCGCTCGGCGACCGTCATCAATGCCGGCACCGACAGTCTCGGCCGCCGCGTCGAGGAGATCGCCGGCCTCGCGCGGCAGTTCGGCACGCATCTCGATCAGGTTGCGGGCACGCTGATGGGCGCCGCGACCGATCTCGAATCAGATGCCGGCCAGATGGCGGCGGCGGCGGAGAAGACCAGCCTGCAAACCTCCGGCGTGCTCTCCGCGTCCGACCAGGCCTCGCGCAACGTCGCCACTGTCGCCAGCGCCGCCGAGCAGCTCGCATCGTCGATCGCCGAGATCAATCGCCAAGTGGCCGGCTCGACCGCGAGCACGGGACGGGCGGTGAACGAAGCCAATCGCGCCGGCAGCGAGATCCGGAGCCTTGCGGACGCCGCGATGCAGATCGGCGACGTCGTCAAGCTGATCAGCGAGATCGCCTCGCAGACCAACCTGCTCGCGCTCAACGCCACCATCGAGGCGGCGCGGGCAGGGGACGCCGGCCGCGGCTTCGCGGT
Organism: Bradyrhizobium sp. JHI2711; assembly: GCF_056156565.1. Taxonomy (NCBI): domain Bacteria; kingdom Pseudomonadati; phylum Pseudomonadota; class Alphaproteobacteria; order Hyphomicrobiales; family Nitrobacteraceae; genus Bradyrhizobium; species Bradyrhizobium sp. JHI2711. The sequence goes on along the minus strand of NZ_JBPZPT010000001.1, from coordinate 2,001,773 downwards.
GGTCGCCTCAGAGGTCAAGAGCCTCGCCAACCAGACCGCCAAGGCGACCGAAGAGATCAGCGCCAAGGTTGGCGAGATGCAGCAATCGACCACCAATTCGGTCGCGGCCGTCGAGGCGATCGCGCAGACCATCGCCGAGATCAACGGCATCACTGCCTCGATTGCCGCCTCGATCGAGCAGCAGGGCGCGGCGACGCGCGAGATCGCCCGCAACGTTCACGAAGCCTCCGCCGGCACCTCGCAGGTCTCCTCCAACGTGACGGGCATCAGCGAGGCCGCCGCCGACACCGGCCGCGTCGCTGCACGCGTCAACCACGCCTCCGAACGCGTCCACGGCGAAGTCGAGACGCTCCGCCGCGAAGTGACCCAATTCCTGCAAAGGCTGACCTCGGCGGCGTAGGGCTTTCAAACCCTCTCCCCTTGTGGGAGAGGGTGGCTTCGCTGAAAGCGAAGCCGGGTGAGGGGTCTCTATCCTCACGAGCGGTTTTGCGGGTTGAGAGAGACCCCTCATCCGGCGCTTCGCGCCACCTTCTCCCATAAGGGGAGAAGGGAAGAGCCTCGCCGGCGCGGCCCAATAACAACCACCATCACCCGCTCCGCATCTTACCTAGGCACCCCGTGCCCGTTGTTAGTGCTTGATCGCGCTGACCTCAGGTGTTCTGCTCAAAAAAGCTGCTGGAGCACCGCATCCCGTGTCGATCTACGTCGCGCTACACCACGTCACGCACTACAAATACGACCGCCCGATCGACCTTGGCCCGCAGACGATACGGCTGCGGCCGGCGCCGCATACGCGCACGCCGATCCTGAGCTATTCGCTCAAGGTCACGCCTTCCAATCATTTCGTGAACTGGCAGCAGGACCCGCAGGGCAACTGGCTGGCGCGCTACGTCTTTCCGGAGAAGACCACCGAGCTGAAATTCGAGGTCGACTTCACGGCGCAGATGACGGTGGTCAACCCGTTCGACTTCTTCGTCGAGCCGTATGCCGACAGCTTTCCGTTCGACTATCCCAAGGATCTGAAGACGGAGCTCGCGCCTTATCTCGAGACCATCAAGCCCGATCGCCTGTTCGCCAAGTTCCTCGACACCATCCCGCACGAGGCCCCGAACACCGTCAATCTCCTGGTCGACCTCAATCGCGAGATCCAGAAGAAGGTCCGCTACATCATCCGCATGGAGCCGGGCGTGCAGACGCCGGAGGAGACGCTTGTCTCCGGCGCAGGCTCATGCCGCGACTCCGCCTGGCTCTTGATCCAGACCTTGCGCCATCTCGGGCTCGCCGCCCGCTTCGTCTCGGGCTATCTGGTCCAGATCCGTCCCGACATCGATCCGATCGAGGGGCCACCGGAAGTCGAGAACGATTTTACCGATCTGCACGCCTGGGCCGAGGTCTATCTGCCGGGTGCAGGCTGGATCGGGTTCGACGCGACCTCGGGCATGCTCGCAGGCGAGGGGCACATCCCGGTCGCAGCCACGCCGCACTACCGTTCGGCGGCGCCGATCTCTGGTGGGGCCGGCTTTGCCGAGGTCGAGTTTTCCTTCGACATGAGCGTGAGGCGCATCCGCGAGGCGCCGCGCATCACAAAGCCGTTCTCCGACGAATCCTGGGCGCGCCTCGACGATCTCGGCGAGCAGGTCGATGGCGATCTCGCCAGCGCGGACGTGCGCCTCACCATGGGCGGCGAGCCGACCTTCGTCTCGGTCGACGATCTCGAGGCCGGCGAGTGGAACACGGAGGCCGTCGGTCCGACCAAGCGCACGCTCGGCGACGATCTGATCCGCCGCCTGCGCACGCGCTTCGCGCCGGGCGGGCTGCTGCATTACGGCCAGGGCAAATGGTATCCGGGCGAGAGCCTGCCGCGCTGGGCCTTCGGCCTCTATTGGCGCAAGGACGGCGTGCCGATCTGGAAGAACGCCGACCTCATCGCCAGGATCGAGAATCCCAGGAGACCGGAGGTCAAGGATGCCGAGGCCTTCATGGAAGGCACGGCGGCGCGGCTCGGCGTCGACCTCGGCTACATCATGCCGGCCTATGAGGATCCCGCCTATTGGCTGCAGAAGGAAGCGGAGCTTCCGGTCAATGTCGATCCCACCGATTCCAAGCTGTCCGATCCCGAAGCGCGCGCACGCATGGCGCGGGTGTTCGACCAGGGCCTGAATACGCCGCGCGGCTTCGTGCTGCCGATCCAGCGCTGGAATGCACCTCCGCGCTGGCGCAGCGAACGCTGGCCGCTGCGGCGCAATCATCTGTTCCTGACGCCGGGCGATTCACCGCTCGGCCTGCGCCTGCCGATCGGCTCGCTCGGTCACGTCCCGCCCAACCAATATCCCTACATCGTCGAGCAGGATCCGATGGAGCCGCGGGGCAGGCTGCCGGTGTTCACCCGCATGGCGCGTCCGCCATCGCCGCCGCGTACGGCCCCCGAGCATCTCAACACCGCTATACCCGTGCGCACGGCGATGGCCGTGGAGATCCGCGACGGCCTGATCTGCGCCTTCATGCCGCCGGTCGAGCGCATCGAGGATTATCTCGAGCTGATCTCGGCGCTGGAAGACACCGCCGAGGAGATGCAGCTTCCGGTCCATATCGAGGGTTACCCGCCGCCGTTCGACCCGCGCATCGAGGTGATCAAGGTGACGCCCGACCCCGGTGTCATCGAGATCAACATCCAGCCGGCCAAGAGCTGGCGCGATGCGGTCGAGATCACCACCGGCCTCTACGAGGATGCGGCCAAGGTCCGCCTCGGCGCCAACCGTTTCTTGGTCGACGGCCGTCACACCGGCACCGGGGGCGGCAATCACGTCGTGGTCGGCGGCTCCTCACCGCAGGACTCGCCGTTCCTGCGCCGGCCCGATCTTCTGAAGAGCCTGGTGCTGTATTGGCAGCGCCATCCGGCGCTGTCCTATTTCTTCTCCGGTCTTTTTATCGGCCCGACCAGCCAGGCGCCGCGCATCGACGAGGCGCGCCACGACAGCATCTACGAGCTCGAGATCGCGCTCTCGCACGTGCCGCCGCCCAGCTACCAGACGCCGCTCTGGCTGGTGGACCGGCTGTTCCGGCATCTATTGGTCGACATCACCGGCAACACCCACCGCGCCGAGATCTGCATCGACAAGCTCTATTCGCCGGAAGGAACGACGGGGCGGCTCGGCCTCGTCGAATTCCGCGCGCTCGAAATGCCGCCGGATCCACGCATGTCGCTGGCGCAGCAGCTCCTGATCCGCGCGCTGATCGCAAAGTTCTGGCGTGAGCCGCTGAGCGGCAAGTTCGTGCGCTGGGGCACCGCGCTGCACGACCGCTTCATGCTGCCGCATTTCATCTGGGAAGATTTTCTCGATGTGCTCGGCGAGCTCAAGCAATCGGGCTATCCGTTCGAGCCGGAATGGTATCTGGCCCAGCTCGAATTCCGCTTTCCCGCTTTCGGCCGCATCCACCATGGCGGCGTGACGCTGGAGCTGCGGCAGGCGCTGGAGCCCTGGCACGTGCTCGGTGAGGAGGGCTCGGCCGGCGGCACCGTGCGCTATGTCGATAGCTCGGTCGAGCGGCTCCAGGTCAAGGCCGAAGGCTTCGTCGAGGGCCGCCACGTCGTCACCTGCAACGGCCGCCGCCTGCCGATGACCCCGACCGGCCGCTCCGGCGAGGCTGTGGCTGCCGTCCGCTTCAAGGCCTGGCAGCCGGCCTCCGGCCTGCACCCGACCATCCCCGTGCACGCGCCGCTGACCTTTGACCTGATCGATACCTGGAACGGCCGCTCGCTCGGCGGCTGCGTCTACCACGTCGCCCATCCTGGCGGGCGCAACTACGACACCAAGCCGGTCAATACCTACGAGGCCGAGGCCCGGCGGCTGGCGCGCTTCCAGGACCACGGCCACACCCCGGGTCCGATGCAGCCGCCGCCTGAGGAACGCACAAATGAATTTCCGCTGACCCTCGACTTGCGGACCCCGCTCCTGCAATGAGTATGATGGTGGGGGAGGGAAAGGCCCATGGGCGAGGGCGCAGCCGAAGACAACGACCAGGCGGGCAGGGCAAATGCCCAGCAGCGGATTGCGCAGTGGGTCCGCGACTATAGCCGCCTGCCCGGCATCCCCGACGAGTTTCTGGGGCCCGACGGTGCGCCGCGCGCGGTCTGGAGCCGCTTCTTCGACGCCTTCGGCGCGCTGGCGCCCGACGAGATCGAGCGCCGCTTCGGCATGGCCGATCGCCATCTCCGCGAGGCCGGCGTCACCTACCGCGCGCCCGGCGATAGCGCCGACCGGCCCTGGTCGATCAGCCATCTGCCGCTTTTGATCGACGAGGCCGACTGGCAGCAGCTTTGCGCCGGCATCACCCAGCGCGCCGAGCTGCTCGAGCGCGTGCTGCGCGACATTTATGGCGAGGGGCGCCTCGTGGCCGAAGGCGCGCTCCCGGCCGCGGCGATCGCCGGCAGTCCCGAATATCTCCGTCCGGTCTGCGGCGTGCCGCCGCCCGGCGGACGTTATCTCTCGATCTATGCCGCCGATGTCGGCCGCGGGCCCGACGGCCGCTGGTGGGTGCTCGGCGACCGCACCCAGGCGCCATCGGGTGCGGGCTACGCGCTGGAGAACCGCCTGGTGCTGTCGCGCGCCTTCTCCGATCTCTACAAGTCGATGAACGTGCCGCGCGTCGCGCCGTTCTTCGAGGCGTTCCGCGACAGCTTGCGCGCGCGCGCCGATCGCGACGAGCCCAGGATCGGCGTGCTCACCCCCGGCAGCTTCAGCGAGACCTATTTCGAGCACGCGACGCTAGCGCGCTATCTCGGCTTCCTGCTGGTCGAGGGCGACGATCTCGCGGTCAGCGACGACCGCGTCCACATCCGCACCGTCGCCGGCCTGAAGCGGCTGGATGTGCTGTTGCGCCGGGTCGATTCCAACTCGCTCGACCCGCTCGAGCTCGATGCCTCCTCGCGGCTCGGTGTGCCCGGCCTGATCGACGTGCTGCGCAAGGACGGCGTCGTCGTCGCCAACATGCCGGGCTCGGGCGTTTTGGAGGCCCGGGCGCTGCTCGGCTTCCTGCCGGCGCTCAGCCGTCGCCTGCTCGGCGAAGACCTGAAGATGCCGCACATCGCGACCTGGTGGTGCGGCCAGCGCGTGGCGCGCGACGAGGTGCTGGCGCGGCTCGACGAGGTCGCGATCGAAGGCGCCTATCGGCGCGGCGTTCCCGGTTTCGACAGCAATGGTCCGGTGCTCGCGAGCGAGCTCGACGCGAGCGGACGGCAGCGTCTGATCGATGCGATCAGCGCGCGCGGCATGGACTATGTCGGCCAGGAGGTGGTGCGGCTCTCGACCATGCCGGTGTGGGAGCACGGGCAGCTCACGCCGCGGCCCTTCGTGCTGCGCGTGTTCGCCGCCGCCACGCCGGACGGCTGGGCCATCATGCCCGGCGGCTTCTGCCGCATCGCCGAGCAGCCGGACGCGCGCGCGGTGTCGATGGGCGACGGCGCGCGCGCCGCCGACGTCTGGGTCGTCTCCGACAAGCAGGTCGCGACCGCGACGCTCCTGCCGGCGACCGACAAGGTGCGCATCCGCCGCATCGCTGGCGTGCTGCCGAGCCGCGCCGCCGACAATCTGTTCTGGCTCGGCCGCTATCTCGAGCGCGCCGAGGCGACGCTGCGGCTGGTGCGCGCTTTGGGCTCGCCGAGCGGGCCGAACAAGGGCACGGCGGCCTCGGTGCAATCGGCCGAACGCATCCAGCGCCTCCTTGTCGCCTGGGGCGCGGTCTCGCAATCCTCGCGCACGGCCGCGGGGCGTATCGTCGCCGAAGCGCTGCAGGGCGCGGATCGTTTCGGCTCGGCCCTGTCGCTGGTGAGGGCGGCGCAGCGCACGGCGACCTCCTTGCGCGAGCGGCTGTCGCCCGATGCCTGGCAGGTGATCACCGAGATGGCCGAGCGCCTCGCCATCGAGGTGGAGGACGACGACAGCGTGCTGAGCGCCGCCGAGCTGACCTTGCAGGAGCTGGCGAGCTTCGCAGGGCTCGCGCAGGAGAATATGAATCGCGCCGCGGGCTGGCGCTTTCTCGATATCGGCCGCCGCATCGAGCGCGCCATCAACACCACGCGCTTCACCCGCCAGTTCGCCTATGACGAGGCCGGCGACGAGGATCTCGACATCCTGCTGACGCTGGTGGATTGCCAGATCACCTACCGCTCGCGTTATCTGCTGGCGCCCATTCTGGCCCCGGTGCGCGACCTCGCGGTGCTCGACGGCTACAATCCGCGTTCGGTGGCGTTTCAGGTGACGACGCTGAACGAGCACATTGCGGCGCTGCCGAGCCTGAAGGAGCATGGCCTGATCGAGAAACCGCAGCGTCTCGCCGTGGCGATGCAGGCGATGCTCGCGACCGCCGAGGCCGAGAAGCTCGAGGTCAAGACGCTGTTCGCCCTGGAGCAGGATCTGCTCAGCCTCGGCGAGGCGATCGGGCAGCACTACTTCCCGCACGGTCCCAATGCCAGCCGGCCGGAAAAGTTGACGGGGCTGGCGTGATCTACGACATCCGCCACGTCACCACCTACGAGTACGAGAATCCCGTCAGCTTCGCCCGCTGCACGCTGCGGCTGGAGCCCAGAAGCGGCGTCGGCCAGGAGCTGATCTCGCACGAGGTCGAGATCCAACCGCGCCCGGCCGAGCGCAATGTGCGGCGCGACTTCTTCGGCACGCTGACCGAGAGCGTGACGATCGAAGCCGCGCATCGCAATCTGCGCATCGACTCGCGCTCGCGGGTTTCGATCTCGCGCCGACCGCCGGCGCGCGATGCGGTCAGCCCGCCCTGGGAGAGCGTCCGCGACATCGCGTTCGAAGCCACCAGCCTCGGGCCGTCCTCGCCGGTCGGTTATGTCTTTGCCAGCCCCCTGGTGCCGGTGCTGCGCCCGGTCAGCGCCTACGCCGGGGTGAGCTTTCCGCCCGGCGTGGGCATCCTCACCGGCGCCGTCGACCTGATGCGACGCATCCGCGGCGAATTCCGCTACGATCCGAAGGCGACCGTGATCTCGACACCGCTCGACGAAGTCTTCGACAAGCGTCACGGCGTCTGCCAGGACTTTGCCCATGTCATGATTGCTGGCTTGCGCGGGCTCGGCCTGCCGGCGGCCTATGTCAGCGGCTATCTGCGCACCATTCCGCCGCCGGGCCAGCCGCGGCTGCAAGGGGCCGACGCCACCCATGCCTGGGTGTCGCTCTGGTGCGGGGCCGAGCTTGGCTGGGTCGATCTCGATCCGACCAACGATCTCCTCATCGGCAACGATCACATCGTGCTCGCAATGGGACGCGATTTTTCCGACGTCTCGCCGGTCGACGGCATCATCGTCGGCTCGCCCAAGCAGAAGCTCGGCGTCGCCGTCGACGTGCTGCTGGTGGAGTAGGGTGGGTACGTCAGCCTCTTCGATGCAGAACAACCACATGCCCAGGAGTGGCGTATGCCACCCTCTTTACAGCGCTAAGCGGTCAGCACGTCTTCGATTCGGATCGGCAGGGTGCGGACGCGCTTGCCGGTCGCATGAAAGACGGCGTTTGCGATCGCGGGGGCGATACCGACCAGGGCGATTTCGCCGAGACCCTTGACCCCGAGTTCATTGACGTGCGGATCAGCCTCCTCGACGAAGTGCGCTTCGATCTGGGGAATGTCCAGGTTGACGGGCATCAGGTAGTCGGCCATGTGAGCGTTGACCGGCCGGCCGTCGCGCGCGTCGAGAACGGTGCACTCCATCAGCGCCATACCGATGCCGCCGACCATGCCGCCGGTGCATTGGCTGTGGGCGAGACGCGGGTTGACGACGCGGCCGATGCCATAGGCGCCGACCGCGCGGCGAACGCGGATCGTGCCGACGTCGGGATCGACGGCGACCTCGACGAAGACGGCGCCGAACGAGTGCATCGAGAACCTGGCGGCAGCCTCGGGATCCCGTTGAGACGACGCCGTGGCTTCGATCGGCCGATCGTTCCGGCTCTTCGCGGCCTGTTCTCGCACGGCGATGCAGGCAGCGCGGATCGCGGAGCCCACCGAGGCCATGGTCCAAGAGCCGCCGTGGGATGGGGCAGGCGGATAATCGGAGCGACCAAGGCTGAAGCGCACCTTTTCGACAGGGAGCCCGAGAGTCTCGGCGGCGACCTGCGTCATCGACGTATAGGTGCCCGGACCCATGTCGCTGGCCGCGATCTCGACCTCGGCTGTCCCGTCCCGAAGCAGCCGCGCCCGCGCGGTGGCCGGCGCGTGAAAGGCCGGATAGCTTGCCGAGGCTACTCCCATCCCGATCAGCAGGCGGCCGTCGCGCATCGAGCGCGGTTCGGGCGTACGGCGCGACCAGCCGAACCGTTCGGCCCCGAGATCGTAGCATTTCATCAGCGATCGGCTGGAGAAGGGCTTGTTTTCTCCCTCGTCGATCTCCGGCTCGTTCCGGCGCCGCAGATCGATCGGATCCAGGCGGAGCTTATAAGCCAACTCGTCCATGGCGCATTCGAGCGCGAAAACGCCGCTGGCCTCGCCAGGGCCACGCATGTGGTTTGGCGTTCCGGTATCGAGCGGGACCAGACGGTAGCGCGTCCGCACGTTGGGCGAGGAGTAGAGGAACGTCGTGACCGAGGTCAGAGCTTCCATGAATTCTTCGTAGCGACTGGTCTCGCCCGTGCCTTCGTGCACCACGCTGATGAGCGTTCCGTCCGCCGTGGCGCCGAGAGCGATCCTCTGCACCGTGCGCGGCCGATGTCCGGTGGTGAAGAACATCTGCTTACGCGTCAGGACGAGCTTCACCGGGCGCCCCACGTGCCGGGCGGCCATGGCCGCGAGCGTCACATGGGGCCAGGTTCTGAGCGAGGTCCCGAAGGCCCCGCCGATGAACGGGCAGATGACCGTCACTTTTTCGGGCGACAGACCGAAGATCGCCGCGATCTCGGCCTGCTCGTTGACGACGAACTGGCTCTTGCTCCAAAGCGTCAGGCGGTCGCCGTTCCAGCTGGCGATCGTCGCATGCGGCTCCATCGGATTGTGGTTCTCGCGCGCGATGTCATAGGTCTCATCGACCTTCACCGGCGCGTCGGCCAGGGCCTTATCCGCACTTCCGCGCGCCTTGTCGGCGGGCAGCCGGGCGTCCGGCTGTTTGCCAGCCTCGGGCACGATGGGACGGGCTTCGGGACCTGCGGAATCGATGATTGGCCGCTCGGCCTTGTAGGTGAGGCGCAGCGCCGCGGCGGCGCGCTCCGCCTGCGCAATGGTTGCGGCAACGACGAGCGCCACCGGCTGTCCGTGGAAGCGCACATGGTCGTCCTGCAGCACATGCAGCCGCTCGCCCGTCGCCGGATCGATGTAGCTCTTGTGCGGGCGGTACGCCAGGCGTGGCGCGTTGAGATGCGAGAGGACGGCGAGAACGCCCGGCATCTTCTCGACCGCCGCGCTGTCCACGCCGGTCACTCGTCCAAGCCCTATTGTGGCGCTGACGATCACGGCATAGGCCTGGCCGGGCTGATTAAAATCGGCCGCGTACCGCGCGGAGCCCGTGACCTTGGCACGGCCATCCACGCGGGGCAGCGGCTGTCCGATGACGCTGATGGTCATGCAATTCCTCCCGTCATTTCGAAGGCGCGGACGATCGTCCGCGGCAGGAGTTCGAGTTTGTAATGATTGCCGGACAGCGGGCGGGCCCCTTCCAACGCCGATCGGGCGGCCGCCTCAAACACCTGCCGGCCCGGTACCTTGCCGATCAGCGCCGCTTCCACCGCGCGCATGCGCCAAGGTCGGGTGCCGACCCCGCCAACCGCGAGCCGCGCGCCGCGGATCACGCCGTCCACGACGTCGAGCGCCGCTGCCGCGGAGACCAGCGCAAATTCGTAGGACGCGCGGTCGCGCACCTTGAGATAGCGCGCCCGGCGGCTATCAGGCCCCCCGGGGACCCGCACTTCAACGATGAGCTCGCCCGGCAGCAGCGTGTGTTCGAGATGGGGAGTGTCGCCGGGCAAGCGAAACAGCTCCTCGACCGGGAAAGTGCGCTCGCCCTTCGGCCCCCTGACCCGCATAGTGGCATCGAGCGCGACCAGCGCGACCGCAACGTCCGAGGGGTGCGTCGCCACGCAGTGATCGCTGGTGCCGAGAATGGCGTGACCGGCATTCAGGCCGTCGCGTGCGGCGCAACCCGAGCCAGGGCTGCGCTTGTTGCAGGATGCGTCGAGCATCCGAAAGTAGGGGCAGCGCACGCGCTGGAGCAGGTTGCCGCCGATCGAGGCCATGTTGCGCAGTTGCGGCGAGGCGCCCTCGATCAGGCTCTCGGAGATCAGCGGGTAAAGACGCTGAACATCGGAATGGGCGGCGATGTCGGCCATCCGCGCGAGCGCGCCGATGACGAGGTCGGACCGGTCGACGCGAATACCGGACAGCGGAAGCGCATTGATGTCGACGAGCTGCTGTGGCTGCTCCACCTCGTCGCGCATGAGATCGACCAATGTCGTGCCGCCGGCGATGAGGCGGCCTCCGGAGGATGCGGCGGCGACGGCGGCCTCGATGGAGGTCACCTTCTCGATCGTGAACGGGAGCATGGTCAGACCCTCTTGGCGGCGTCGGCAACGGCGGCGACGATCCCGGGATACGCCCCGCAGCGACAGATATTGCCGCTCATCCAGAACCGAATGTCCTCCGGCGAGCCCGCATGGCCTTCGGCGATGCAGCCGACGGCCGACATGATCTGCCCGGGGGTACAGAAGCCGCACTGCAAGCCGTCGTGCTCGACGAATGCGCTCTGGAGCGGATGAAGCTCACCATTCTTCTCGAGACCCTCGATCGTCTCGACAATGGCCCCGTCGTGCATCGCAGCCAGCGTCAGACACGACACGACCCGCCTGCCGTTGAGCAGGATGGTGCAAGCGCCGCAGGCGCCCTGATTGCAGCCCTTCTTCGTACCGGTGAGACCGAGATCTTCGCGCAGAAGGTCGAGCAGGGATTGCCGCGTATCCAAGTCGAGCTCCTGTCTCGTTCCGTTCACGTTCAGACGAACCCGTGCCGTCGATGCAGCGGGCTTGCTTTCGGATGCGGGTTGCGCGGTAACCTGGGGCACCACCGCCATGGAAGCCGCTCCGCCGACAGTCAGCAGGAGCGAACGGCGCGATACTCCGCCCCGCGTGCTTTCGGTCTCAGCAGCGCCGGCGGCGAACGGTTCTTGGTTTGTCATGGTGGTCGGGATCCCCTCGGATGATCCGGCCCAGTAGGCCATGATCCCGACGGACGCACCGTTCCGATATTGCGGCGACTATCGCAATCTTGCGACGAAGTGGCGCCCGCGCCTGTGGACTCTGCTTCTCGCCCATCGCGGCCAAGGCAGCCCAGCTGTGAGTGGTAGACCGGGCGCAATGAGATCAAGCCCAACCCACGTGCCACTTGCCATCGGAGTTGTCTCGATACCGCGAAGTCAATCATGCGCACTATTTGTGCAATCAGCCAGACATTGCGACATTTCGACCGCAGCTTCCATTCCCGCCATGTCGTGAAACATGGTATGTCGATGAAGCGCCTGTCGCGGGTGCGGCCAAATATGACATAACCAAAGCGATGCCTGATCGAAATCCTTTTCAGACGATGGTCCGGCTGCTATCGGAAGCCCCGCCGCCTTTGGCACCCATCCAGTTGAACTGCGGCACACAACTCACTCATCGTTTTGTTCGTGGCACGCGTTATGGCTATGCCCCAGGCATGCCCGGACACCTTGTCGGCACCTACTATGGAGAGCCTCAGCACAGTGCGTGGACGGTTGAGCGACGGCGGCTCTCTGCCCCGCTGCGGCCGAATTCTATCACTGTGATTCCCGACCGGCATGATGGAGATTGGGAAGTTGAAGGACCGCTCCACGTGTCCCATGTCTATCTCACCAACGAACGACTGGAGCATTGCCGAACACTCATCGGGGGGCGAGGCAAGGTAGAGCTGGCGCCACGCGTCGGCAGCGAAGACGCTGTGACCTCACAGCTTCTTGCAATCCTCAGCGACCCCGACGTCATTGTCGATCCTTCGGCAAAGTTGCTGGTCGATCGCGCGGTTGACCTACTCTGCATCCAGCTATTGCGTTCGCACAGCATAGTGCAGCTGCCGCAGAGCCTCGCTTATACTCGCGGCGGGCTCGCGCGCTGGCAGCTCAGGCGTGTGACCGAATACATGCTGGCGCATCTCGACAAGCCGATCGGCCTTGACGAACTAGCGTCCCTGGTCGGCCGCAGCCGCTATCATTTTTGCTCGGCGTTCCGTCTCTCGACAGGATTGACGCCGCATGTCTGGCTAACTCGGCAACGCATGTTGCTTGCACAACGCCTGCTGAATGATCCAAATCTATCGATCAGTGAAGTTGCGCTCGCAGTCGGATATTCAACGCCGTCGGCTTTCGCCCAGACTTTCCGCAGAATTGTCGGCACGACGCCGCGAAATTTCCGCCGATCCTTGTAGCCTCACATCGGATGTCAGCTTCTGGCCCATCTCCGACCCGGGCGAGGACGCCAGCGCGCTGCTATCGAGGTGGAGCGGACTCTCCAAGGAGTGCAGCGCGGGCTTATGAATACGCGCCCCTGGAAAGGGTCGGCGCTCGCCGTCACCGCACCATGGTCTCGCGATCCCAGGCCTTGTAGTCGGGCGAACCTTGGATGCGGATCGGACCGTCGTAGCCGTATTCCACCATGTGCACGGTCACATAGTCCTCCCCGAAAAATGCGACGCCGTAGGATTGCGGCAGGTCGCAGGCGCTCAGCAGCTTCGTCTCGGAGAAGAGCGGGAAGCTCGCATGGTTGGTGCCCCGCAGCGACGAGACGGGGACGCCTGCAATCGAGCCTGCAAGCGGCAAGTGACAATGCCCGAAGAAGACGTGGCGGATCTTGGCCCGGTGGCGACTGACGAGATGCCGGAATGGAGCCTCGTCGATCAGGCCGATCTGGTCGAACGGGACGAGATGCACAGGCATCGGGTTATGGTGCATGAAAAGCAGGAACGGCCCGTCATGCTCGGTAAGCCGGGCCTCGAGCCAGCCGAGACGATCGTCGCAATAGCGGCCGGCGTGCGTTTCCGGATGGGCGGTGTCGAGGAACAGGCAGCGGCCGGCAGCCGTATCGTGGATGCCCTGGACGAAGCCGTTCTCGTCGGCGAGGTCGGGGAACACGCTCAGGAAGGCGGCGCGCCGGTCGTGGTTGCCGATGCACAGCCGCACCGGCAGCGGATATGCGTCGAGGCGCTGCTTGAGCCATTGATAATCGGCGAGATCGCCCCAATCCGAGAGGTCGCCGGTGATCACCATCAATTCGGCGTCGTGATGATCGTGCAGCGCATGCGCCAGCGCCCGCTCGAAATTGACGCGCGGATCGCGGCCGCCGATGGTCGCACCGGGCGCCGTCAGGTGAATGTCGCTCAGATGCAGCAGTTTCATCGCCAGCTCCGGTCATCGAGGCGGCACGGGACGCCGAGGGCGTCCCGTGCCGGGGGATGTGAGGATGGTCAGCGCGCCGCGCCTGTGGTCTTCGGCAGCAGCTTCTGCACGTCAGCCGTCATGTCGGCGAGGACGGCCTCCGGCTCCTTGGCGCGCGCGCCCGACATGATCGAGTTGAGATGGTCCTTGATCACGTCGGTGATCTTCAGGCCGTTGTCGCCGGGGAAGGCGTACCATTTGGTGAGCAGCGCGAGCTGGCTGACCGCGGTGTAGTTGTTGGGGTTCTTGACGTAGAAGTCCTTCAGATAGACCTCGTTGGCGACCTTGTTCGGCGGCATGTAACCGGTGGTCTCCGCCATGATCGCGGCGCCCTTGGGGCCCGTCCAGAATTTCACCGCTTCCCAGGCGGCATCGCGCTTGGCCTTGTCCTTGGCGAGGATCAGCACGACGTTGCCGCCGGCCGGCAGCCTGCCCTTGGTGGAGGCGACGTCCGGGAACGGAATCGTCTTCAGCGCGAACTTGCCGCCGGTCATCTGCGTGACCTTGTTGAGGTCCGAGGTCGAGGTGACGTGGAAGCCGGTCTTGCCGGCCGCGAACGCCGCGCGCATCGACGGCTGGTCGAGATTGGGCATGCCGGCCTCGTTGACGAGCCGCGCGATCGTATTGATGGCGAACTTGCCTTCCGCTCCGTCGAACGCGACCTTGGTCTCGTCGGCATTGAGCATGGTGCCGCCGCGCGCGAACACCGGCGCCTGCCACAGCCAGTTGCCGGTGATGTCCCAGGCATAGGTGACGCCGTTGGTGTCGTTGCCGAGCGCCTTGATCTTCTTGGCCAGCGCGATCAGCTCGTCCCAGCTCTTCGGCAGATTGTTCACGTCGCCGCCGGCCTGCTTGACCAGGTCGAGGTTGACGTAGACGATCGGCAGCGAGATCGCGAAGGGCAGGGCGTAGACCTTGCCGCTGGCGGTGCCGATGTCGAACATCGCCTGGTGGAAGCCCTGCTTGTCGAAATCCTTCTCCGCGGCGATGTAGCCGTCGAGCTCGGCCGGGATGTTCTTGTCGACCAGGACGCGGATGCGGTTCAAGCCCTGGAACGAGACGTCAGGCATCTGATTGGTCACGGCCTCGCGCAGCACCTTCTGGGTGCCGTCCTCGTAGGATTCGTAAGGCGCCCGCATCGTGACCTTGATCTCCGGGCGCACCTTGGCGAATTCCTCGGCGATGCGCTTGTGCGTCTCGGTGAACAGCTCCGGATAGGGATATTGCATCACGATCTCGGTCTTTGTCTGCGCGAGCGCAGATCCGGCCGCAAGCGACAGAGCCGCCGCGGCGATGATGGTCTTCAGCATGATAGACTCCTTGTTTGAGGTGACGTGGCTACTTGATCCCGGTGAGGGTGATGCCCTCGATGAAACGGCGCTGGGCAAAGAGGAAAGCGATGACGAGCGGCGCGATGATCACCATCGCCGCCGCCATCAGCGGGCCGTAGCTGGTGCCGGCCTCGCTGTTGCGGAAATGGGCGACCGCGAGCGGCGGCGTGCGCAAATGCTCGCTGTTGAGCACGATCAGCGGCCAGAAATAGTCGTTCCAATGCGCGACCACGGAGAAGATGCCGAAGGCGGTCACTGCGGGAATCGCGGCCGGCAGCATCACCCGCCAGACGATGCCGAATTCGGAGATGCCGTCCATGCGCGCGGCGTCGACGAGATCGTCGGGCACGGTCTTGAAGAACTGGCGCATCAGGAAGATGCCGAACACCGAGATCGTGAAGGGCATGACGAGTGCGGCATAGCTGTCGAGCAGGCCGATCTTGTGCAGCAGCAGGAAGACCGGGATCGCGGTCGCCTGCGGCGGGATCAGGATCCCGAACAGCACCAGCGCGAACAGCGTCTCGCGGCCGAGGAAGCGAAGTTTTGCCAGCGCGTAGGCCGCCGGCAGCGCCACCATCACCTGCAGCACGAAGATCGAGACCGTGACGATGATTCCGTTGAGCAGGAAGCGCAGCAGATTGGCCTTGGCGAAGGCCTCGCGCAGGTTTTCCATCAGCGCGAACCGGTAGGGGATCAGGTGCAATTCGCCGGAGAAGATCTCGGTCTGCGGCTTGGAGGCGGTCGAGATCATCCAGATGAAGGGGGCCAGCATGAGCGCGGCGCCCGCGATCAGCAGCACGTGACGGAGGATCGCCCGGAACGGGATGGGATGCGCGTTGCTCATGTGTAGTGCACGCCGCGATCGGAGAGCCTCGATTTGATCAGCGTGAGCAGGAGGACGAAGACCAGGAAGACCACGGTGATCGCCGCGGCGTAGCCCGAGCGGAAGAACTCGAAGCCTTCCGTGTACATGCTGTGGATCAGCACCTCCGTGGACTTCGACGGGCCGCCCTTGGTCAAGACGTGCACGGTGTCGAACACCTGGAACGAGCGGATGCCCGAGATCACGACGACGAAGGTCGTGACCGGCCCCAGCATCGGCCAGGTCACGAGGCGGAAGCGTGCCCAGCCGCTCGAGGCACCGTCGATTTCCGCCGCTTCGTAAAGCTGCTTGGGAATGGAGACGAGGCCGGCGAGAAACAGCACCATGTTGAAGCCGACGGCCTGCCAGATGCCGATCGCGCACAGCGCATAGAGCGCGGTGTTGCGGTCCTGCAGCCAGGCGAAGGCCGGCAGGCCTGCGCCGCGGAGCAGCCCGTTCACCAGGCCGAATTGTGGATGCAGCATGAATTCCCACACCACCGCCATCGCGATCAGGGTCGCCATGACCGGCAGGAAATAGATCGTCCGGTAGAGGCTGCGCAGGCTGGTGCCGCTCTGGATCAAAAGCGCGATCGCAAGGCCGGCGATCACCGCGCCGGGCACCGCGATCACGACGTAAGCCAGCGTGTTGCGCAGCGCGGTCCAGAACACCTTGTCGGCGAACAGGTCCTGGTAGTTGGCGAGCCCGATCCAGGAGAAATGCGGCGCGCCGAGCTGATAGTCGGTGAAGGAGAGGGCGATCACGCCGGCGAGCGGACCGAGCAGCATGACCAGCATGAGCGCGGCGGCCGGCGTCACCAGCGCGTAGGCGGCATGGGCCCGCCTGCTGCCATGGGCCGGCAGCGTGCGCCTTGTCGTGGCCGCGGGAGCGCCGGCCGCGCCGATGGTCATGGAGCCGTCAGACATGGGCGGGCTCTCGGATGCGCTCGGCCTGCTCCACTCTGAGCTCGATCCGTTTCCCGGCCGGATCGAACATCCGCACCGCGTCTGGTGCGAAGCCGAAGGCGACGGAGCTTGCCATCGCCGGCAAATGTTTGACGTCCGCGAGCCGCGCGATCAGGCGCGACCCGGTGCCTTCGACCGCCAGATGCACGAAGGCCTCGGCGCCGAGATTCTCCAGATGGACGACGGTTCCGGAGAACGGCCCGGTGCCGAGCTCGATCCGCTCAGGACGGACCCCGATGCGGCAATCGCCGACCGCCGCATTGCACGTAAGTTTCAAGGCGGTCCCCAGCACATCGACGCCGCCGTCCTTGCGGATCCGGCCGGGGAGGATGTTGATCTTGGGGCTGCCGATGAATTCGGCAACGCGGATGTCGCCGGGCTCGTTGTAGATCTCGGCCGGCGTGCCGGCCTGGATCAGCTCACCGCCCATCATGACCGCGATCCGGCTCGACATCGTCATCGCCTCGGCCTGGTCGTGCGTGACGTAGACGAACGTCGCGTTGAGGCGGCGGTGCAGCTCGGCGAGTTCTGCGCGCATGTGGACGCGCAGCTTGGCGTCGAGATTGGAGAGCGGTTCGTCGAACAGGAAGGCGAGCGGCTCGCGCACCATGGCGCGTCCGACCGCGACGCGCTGCCGCTGTCCGCCGGACAATTGCCCGGGCTTGCGCCGTAGCAAGGGAGCGATGTCGAGCTGCTCGGCAATCGCTTCGACGTCGGCGCGGATGTGCCGCTCCTTGGCGCGCCTGCCCGGCAGCAGCGCCCCCAGCAGCGGCAGCCGTTCGATCGCCGAGAGGCGCCGCATCCGCAGCGGCACCGCGATGTTGTCGAAGGCGCTCAAATGCGGATAAAGCGCATAGGATTGGAACACCATCGCAAGATTGCGTGCGCTGGGGCGAATGCCGTCCACGGGGCGGCCGTCGATGCGGACCTCGCCGGAATTCTGCGGTTCGAGCCCGGCGATGATGCGGAGCAGGGTCGACTTGCCGCAGCCGGACGGCCCGACCAGCGAGATGAACTCGCCGTCCCCGATCCGGAAATCGATGCCTTTCAGGACGTCGGTGCCGTCAAAGGATTTGCGGATTGCGGAAAGTTCGATTTGCGCCATGCGCGCTGATCCCCTGCTGGCCCGTTTGCGGCGCATGAGGAGTAGGAAGCGCATCTGACATTCACATAACGGTCAATGGCCCAGCTTATGGTCGTCCCAGGTTTTGCTTTCGGGTCCGGAAGACGGGGAATGTTGATCTTGGGTTGCTTGTCGTGGCGTTGACGTCCTCGCGCGTCCGGGCGGTCAATGCGGTGTTCGAGACCGGTAGCTTTGCCGCTGCGGCGAGGCGGCTCGGCGTGTCGCAGCCGGCCGTTGCGCAGCTGGTGCGCGACCTGGAGGCCGAGTTCGGGGTGGCGCTGTTCGACCGGCACGGCCAGACCCTGATTGCGACGTCGCTGTGCCGGCGGCTCTATGCCGCGACGAGCCGCATGCAAGCGGTCGAGGCGGATGCGCTCGCCATCCTGCAGCAGCGCGACGAGCTCACGGGGGGTGAGCTTCGCATCGGGCTCGGCAACGCCATGCCCGGCATGGCGTTGATCGCGGCGTTCCGCAACCTCTATCCGAAGATCCAGATCAACATCGAGATCGGCAGCTGGTCGGCGATCATGGCCGCGGTGGTCGACCAGCGCGTCGACGTCGCCGTATTGCCGGAGGTGCCGCATGACAACCGCTTCCGGCGCGAGCCCTGCGTGCAGCAGCGCGTCGTTGCGATTTGCCATCCCGTTCACGATCTCAGCCGCCAGTCGCGCGTGTCCATCGCCGGCCTCATGCAATATCCGCTGGTGTTCCGGACCCGGGATTCCGCGACGCAGCGCGCCGTGGACCGGGCGTTTCGCGCCCTCAACCTGCGCGCCAGTCCGGCGATCATCGTCAATACGCGCGAAGGAATGCTGGAGGCGGTGGCCAACCGGCTTGGTGTCGGCTTCGTCTGGGAGCACGGCTCGAGCCGCATCGACCGGATCGCGAAGGTGGCGATCGCGGAAATCGAGGCGGAGTCGCCCGAATACATCTTCTCGCTGGCCGGCAAGCGCGGCAAGCTGGTCGAGTTGTTCTACCTGGCCAGAAGCCTCTCGCGTCCGGCCGACGGCGCCGATATTCTGGCCGCGCCCTGAGCGGCGGCCGCCTTCCCGCCGCCTTGGGTTGTGCTAAACTGTGACGGCAACCGTGATGTTGCGCAGCGGGACGGAAAGGTATTTGCGCATTTTCCGTTCCCGAAGTTTGGTTACCCGGCCCAAGATGGGCTATGCTCCCCGCTGCGTCGATGACAAGAATGAGACGTCGGGAGACGGCATGGGATACCAGCGGCGGACGGGGCTGCATCCATGATGACCTTACCCAGACTGGCGGCGGAAACCCTGGAGAAGATGCTGGGTACGTTCATGCGTCGCCGGTACGACGAAGCTTCCGCTCGGGTCTTGGAGGGCTCGACGCGTACAGCGATGGAGTGTATCGGCAACAGCGATGCGCTCTACCACAACATCGAGCATACCATGCTCGTGACGCTGGCCGCTCAGGCGATCCTCTCGGGGCGCAATCTCCATGCGCATCTTGCGGCGGAGGACTATCTTCACATCCTGATTGCCTGTCTTGCGCACGACATTGGCTATGTCCGCGGCCTGTTTCCGGAGGATGA
The DNA here is from genome assembly GCF_056156565.1 of Bradyrhizobium sp. JHI2711. Taxonomy (NCBI): domain Bacteria; kingdom Pseudomonadati; phylum Pseudomonadota; class Alphaproteobacteria; order Hyphomicrobiales; family Nitrobacteraceae; genus Bradyrhizobium; species Bradyrhizobium sp. JHI2711. The sequence continues at coordinate 1,982,502 of NZ_JBPZPT010000001.1, read as the reverse complement.
CGAGGACGGTTTCATCATCGACGAGGCCGGGACCAAGGTGTCGCTGCCGCGCGGTGCATCGGATGCCAGTTTGATGCTGTATCACGTCGATCGCTCGAAACTCTTTGTGCGGCGGCGATTGCCCCCGATCCGCGGTATCGATTCCGAGCGGATTGCCCGCGCCATTGAGGGCACTCGCTTTCCCGCCCGTGAAGGGCAGGAATATGATAAGGAAGCCTCGATCCTGCGTGCGGCCGACTTCATCGGCCAGCTCGGCGATCCCAACTATCTGCGCAAGGCCAACGCGCTCTATTACGAGTTCGAGGAGGTCGGCATCAACCGCCAGCTCGGCTACGACTCGCCCGCCGACATCGTGAACCGCTACCCGCAATTCTATTGGAACAGCGTCGCTCCGCACATCCAGACCGAGATCGGCTATCTCAACAAGACCGAGATCGGCCGGCAATGGATCGCCAACCTCTACAGCAACGTGTTCCGCGCCGAACGTGACATCTCGCTGTCCGGTCCGCAGAAATAGACCCCTTGTAGCCCGTAGCCCGGATGGAGCGTAAGCGAAATCCGGGATTCGCGGATACAGGCGTCCCCGCATTGCGCTTCGCTCCATGCGGGCTACAAGAGCTCTGCGCAACGAGATCATCCGTGAGCAAATCATGCAACAAAAAACCATCACCACTGATATCCTCGACATCGCTTATCGCGAATACGGTGCGCCGGACGGCTGGCCCTGCGTCATGGGGCATGGCTTTCCCTATGACGCGAACGCCTATGCCGAGACCGCGCCGATCCTCGCCGAGGCCGGCGCCCGCGTGCTGGTGCCCTGGCTGCGCGGCTACGGGCCGACGCGGTTTCGCTTCGCCGAGACGCTGCGCTCCGGCGAGCAGGCGGCGTTAGGTGCCGATCTCTTGGCCTTCATGGATGCGCTCGGGATCAAGCGCGCCGTCGTCGGCGGCTACGATTGGGGCGGGCGTGCCGCCTGTGTGGTCTCGGCGCTCTATCCGGAGCGCGTGGTCGGTCTCGTCTCCGGCAATTCCTACAATATCCAGAACATCGCCCTCGCCATGGAGCCGGCTTCGCCGCCGGAGGAGGCGGCGTTCTGGTATCAATATTTATTCCACAACGAGCGCGGCCGCCGCGCGCTGCAGCGCAACCGCCGCGGCTTTGCCCGTCAGCTCTGGACGATGTGGTCGCCAAAATGGGTCTTCGACGACGCAACGTTCGAGACGAGCGCCGTGTCGTTCGACAATCCTGATTTCGTCGACGTCGTGATCCATTCCTACCGCCATCGCTACGCGCTGGTGGCGGGCGATCCCGCCTATGCGGGGATCGAGGCAAAGCTCGCCGCGCAGCCGACGATCCGCGTCCCGACGATCGCGATCGACGGCGACAGCGACGGCGTCAATTCCGGCACCGCCCACCACGCGCGCAAGTTCGAGGGATTTTTCGAGCGGCGCGTCTTCACCGATGCCGGTCACAATTTGCCGCAGGAGCGGCCGGCCGAATGGGCACAGGCCGTGATCGACGTGCGGAAAGCGGCTGCGTCATAGGCGGCCCCGAGGCGCCCTCGGCGCACCTCATCATGAGGGGATTGGCGGGTCGGCACTAGGCCATCCATCCGTTCCCCAAATTTCCCCGACTTTCAGGAACCTTTTCCGATTGCGGCGGTCCAAGCTGTGGGCCCGCTTCCATATGCGGGCTCGTTGCAGGGGAGAAGCTTGATGAAGTCACAAGTGCGCAAGCTGGAACGTGTCGCCGTGGCGCAGACGCCGTCCGATCGGCCTGACAGGGCGGAGGTCGAACAGGCGATCCGGACCATGATCCGCTGGGCCGGCGATGATCCCGCGCGCGACGGTTTGCGCGAGACACCTGCTCGCGTTGCACGCGCGTTCGCAGAGTATTTTTCCGGATACGCGCAGGATCCGACCGAGATCCTGCAAAAGACCTTCGAGGAGATCGAGGGCTATGACGAGATGATCGTCCTGCGCGGCGTTCGCTTCGAGAGTCATTGCGAGCACCACATGGCGCCGATCGTCGGTCGCGCCTGGGTCGCCTATATTCCGCAGGGGCGCGTCGTCGGCATCTCCAAGCTCGCACGCGTGGTGGACGTCTACGCAAAACGGCTCCAGATCCAGGAGAAGATGACCGCACAGATCGCCAACACCATCAACGACGTGCTCAAGCCCGAAGGCGTTGGCGTCATCATCAAGGCGACGCATCACTGCATGACCACGCGCGGCGCGCACAAGCCCGGGACCGATCTCGTCACCAGCCGTATGCTGGGTGTGTTCCGCGACAATGCGCTGACGCGCCAGGAACTGCTGGGGCTCGCCAGTTCGGACGATTGACCTGCGCTCGGCGCTGACCCGCCGCATTCGATCTTGATTTGCGTCAAGGTTGCGGCAGGTGAGGTCTGCTCTGCTGGGTGTTGTCTCGGTCGGGTGCGTGCTATCATGGCGTGTGCCCGGGGGCTTCGCATGCAGGAGTGGCCCATGACAACTGCGTCAGATACGTCTCATCCGTCCGGTCTCGGCTCGGGAATGGCTGCGCTACACGCCAAATGGGGCTGGATCGTTGCGCTCGGCGTCGTCTACCTGATTGCCGGCTTCGTCGCGCTCGGCAGCATGGTGATGGCAACGGTGGCGAGCGTGATCGTGGTCGGCGCAATGATGATCGTCGCCGGCGTCACCGAGGTGATCGGCGCATTCCAGATGAAGAGCTGGGGAAAGTTCCTGATCTGGGCCTTGCTCGGTGTGCTCTACATCGTTGCCGGCTTCCTCACCTTCGCGAACCCGCTCTTCGCCGCGGTTCTGCTCACGCTGTTCCTCGGCGCCTCGCTGCTGGCCTCCGGCGCGGTCAGGCTGTTTCTCGCCTTCAGCATGAAGCGCGAAAGCCCGTGGGGCTGGGTGGCGGTGTCGGCCGTCGTCACGCTGCTGCTCGGGCTGCTGATCCTGGTGCGCTGGCCGGTGAACAGCGTCTACATCCTCGGCCTGTTCCTCGGCATCGACCTGATCATGGCCGGTGCCGGATGGGTCAGCTTGGGCTTCGCCTTGAAGCGGCGCGGCTAAAGCATGATCCGGAAAAGTGCCGAAGCGGTTTTCCGGAAAGCTCATGCGTCAAGAACAACCTGACGCACGATGACGATTCATCAAAATCTCGTCGCGCTTCAGGCGATGCCATCAGCAACTCGACGCAAGACCATCTTGATGAACTCCGCTGATCTGACGCGCTGACAAGAAGCAGCGCGCCGCGCGGTCGTTTCGCCGCGGCGACAATCATTGGGGAGAAACCATGAAAGCCGCTTTGGCCCTGGCCGCAGCGCTGGCTGCCGCCTGCTTGTCCGCTCCTGTCTCCGCGCAAAAATCCTACGGTCCTGGAGTTAGCGACACCGAGATCAAGATCGGCAACACTATGCCCTATAGCGGCCCGGCATCGCCGCTCAGCATCACGGGACGGGTGATCTCCGCCTATTTCGACGAGATCAACGAGAAGGGCGGCGTTGGCGGCCGCAAGCTCAACCTGATCTCGCTCGACGATGCCTTCTCGCCGCCCAAGACCATGGAAGCCGCGCGGCGCCTCGTCGAAGGCGACGGCGTCGCCTTCATCTTCGCCACCATGGGCACGGCGCCGAGCTCGGCGATCGCAAAATATCTCAACAGCAACAAGGTGCCGCAGATCTTCCTGATCAGCTCGGCCTCGAAGTGGAACGATCCCGCCAACATGCCTTGGTCGATCGCGCTGCCCTGGGCGCCGAACTACACCAGCGAGGCTGCGATCGACGTCGCCTATGCCCGCGCCAGGAACCCGAATGCGCGCTTTGCGGTGCTCTACCAGAACGACGACGCCGGCAAGGAATATCTTCGCGGCGTCAAGGAGGCGCTCGGTGCCGACGCCGACAAGGCGATCGCGATGGCCTCGAGCTTCGAGGTCGCCGATCCCACCGTCGATTCCCAGGTCCTGACGCTCGCCAATACCAAGGCCGACGTCTTCATGATCTATTCGGTGACGCCGCGCGCCTGCGCGCAGGCGATCCGCAAGGCGCACGAGGTCGGCTGGCAGCCGACGCGCTTTCTGGCCTCCGGCTGCGCCAACAAGGCCACCGTGATGGCGCCCGCTGGCCTGGAGGCCGGCAAGGGCGTGCTGTCGCTCGGCGCGCTCAAGCCGTTCGTCGAGGCGCCGAAGGACGATCCGGCGATGACGGCCTATATCGACTTCATGAAGAAGCGCCTGCCCAATGCCGACATCAACAACGTCGCCGGCCTCTATGGCTACACCGTCGCCGAGGCGCTGGTGGCGCTGCTGAAGCAGTGCAAGGACAACCTGACGCGCGAGAACATCATGGCGCAGGCCGCGAATCTGAAGAACGTGCCGCTGTCGCTCCTGATGCCCGGCATCACCCTCAACACCACGCCGCAGGATTTCCGCCCGATCAAGGACGGCTACATGCTCCAGTTCGACGGCAACGACTGGGTGGTGGCAAGCGAGCTGTTGCGCGGGACGTGAGAGGCGGGTTCTCGCGGCGGATGCGAAATCGTAGGGTGGGCAAAGGCGCACTTGCGCCGTGCCCACGATCTATCAATGATGACCGAGAAAGAGCGTGGGCACGCTTCGCTTTGCCCACCCTACGAGACTGATGTCTCCATCACGTCATGGCCGGGCTTGTCCCGGCCATCCACGCATTTCCCCGCGGCACGAAGAACGTGGATGCCCGGGCCTTCGCCTCGCCGAAGCGGCTTCGGCCGCGCAGGCGGGATAAGCCCGGCATGACGACCTCAAATGTAGCGAACAGGAGACCACCATGGACTTTCACCACTCCGCCCGTTCGCTGGAGCTCCAGGACCGCGTTCGCCAGTTCATGCAGGCCCATGTCGAGCCGGTCGAGGAGCTCTACTACGAGCAGGTCAAGCCGGAAGCTTCACGCTACAAGACTCCGCAAATCCTTCAGGATCTGAAGCGGCGGGCGCGCGAGCAGGGGCTCTGGAACCTGTTCCTGTCCGGCGAGCACGGGCCGGGTCTGACCAATCTCGAATACGCGCCGGTGAAGGAGATCATGGGCCGCATCCTCTGGGCGCCCGAGGTCTTCAACTGCTCCGCGCCCGATGTCGGCAACATGGAGGTGCTCGCAAACTACGGCACCAAGGCGCAGCAGGAGCGCTGGCTGAAGCCGCTCCTGGAGGGGCGCATCCGCTCCGGCTTCTCGATGACGGAGCCGCAGGTCGCCTCCAGCGACGCCACCAACATCCAGTGCGAGATCCGGCGTGACGGCGACGACTACGTGATCAACGGCCGCAAATGGTTCACCTCGGGCGCGATGAACGAGGATTGCGAGATCCTGATCGTGATGGGCAAGACCGCACCCGACCATCCCGACCGCCATCGCCAGCAATCCATGATCCTGGTGCCGAAGAATACGCGTGGGGTGCGCATCCTCCGCGACATGCTCACCTACGGCTATGACGATGCGCCGGTCGGCCATCCCGAGATCGTCTACGACAACGTCCGCGTCCCCGCCGAGAACATTCTGCTCGGCGAGGGCCGCGGCTTCGAGATCGCGCAAGGCCGGCTCGGCCCCGGCCGCATTCACCACTGCATGCGCCTGATCGGCTGCGCCCAGCGGGCGCTGGAATTGATGTGCCAGCGCGCGGTCTCGCGCGTCGCCTTCGGCAAGCCGCTCGCAGAGCAGGGCTCGGTACGCGAGGACATCGCGCACTCCTTCTGCGAGATCGCGCAGGCGCGCCTGCTCACCTTGCAAGCCGCCGACAAGATGGACCGCGAGGGCAACAAGGCCGCGCGCGACCTGATCGCCGCGGCCAAGATCGTGGTCCCGAGCATGGCCGCCCGCGTCATCGACCGCGCCATTCAGATCCACGGCGCCGCCGGGGTCTCGCAGGACACGTTCCTCGCGCGCGCTTACGTCTATGCCCGCTTCATCCGCATCGGCGACGGGCCGGACCAAGTGCATCTCGCGGCCGTCGGCAAGGAGCTGATCAGGCGCGGCGGGGTGATGGGGTAGCGCCGTGGCCCTTGGCCGGATTGCGCATCGGCGGCGCTTCGAAGCGCCGCGACGGGCAAGTCTTTTGGCCGCGATGCAGTATGGCCTCAGATCAGTGTAGTACGATAGTAACTGCTGACCGAGAGTGACCCTGCACGCCATGGCGGGTTCACCCAGGTGAAAGAGCACAGATCGCTTTTGCGCGAGAAAACGTCCGATGCCGAAGGCGAGCGCGCAAGACTGGACAGCATCATCGATTTCGAGCGGCGGCACTTGCTCGCGGACCTGCGCGCCGGTCGTCCGGATGTGATCCTCGTGGATACCCGGCTGCTCAGCGCGGTCCCGTTCGACTGGCTGGCCTGGGCAAGGTCCGATCCGGAGCTCCAGGCCGAACTAAGTCGTTACCGCGAGCTCGAGGATGCCGGCGGCCGCGTCCGGATCTTGGTCGCTCGATCGGGTTCGGAGCGGTAACCCCGTTCGGTTGCCAGCCGCGGCACAGGCGCCACGCTCGGCATGCTGACATCATGCCCCTGTTTTGCCCGACGAGTCAAAATCGGTCCGTAAAAACAGCAGGGCTTCGCGCCGGGCCGCCAAGCCATTGAAAAAGCTGACCCCCGTCTACTGTGCATGGGGTTGTTTTTCCGTTTTTGCTGGAGCGACCGTTTTCGCGGCGCCAGGCGGGCAGCTACCCCGCCTTGGCGATGCGACCGTCCGCCGACCCCGCGCGCAGATTCTGGAAGAACGTCTCCACCTCCCGCGACAGCGTCTGCGCCGTCTCGGTCAGGCTGCTGGCTGCGGTGAACACCGAAGCCGCCGCGGTATCGGTCTCGCCGATGGCATCGCGCAGCGAGGTGATGTTCGCCACCAGCGTCTCGTTGCCTTGGGCAGCGCTTTGCGCGTTGGAGGAGATCTCGCGCGTGGCCTGGTCCTGCTGACTGACGGCGCCGGCAATCGCGGACGTGACCTCGTTGATCTCGCGCACCGCCCCGCCGATCTCGCGCACGGCGTCGACGGCGTTCCGCGTCGAGGCCTGGATCATCGCGACGTTCTCGCTGATCTCGGCCGTGGCCTTGGCGGTCTGGCCCGCGAGCGCCTTCACCTCGTGGGCGACGACGGCAAAGCCGCGGCCGGCATCGCCGGCGCGCGCCGCCTCGATGGTGGCGTTCAACGCGAGCAGGTTGGTCTGCTCGGCGATCGCCTGGATCAGGTTGAGCACGCCGTCGATGCGTTGCGTGGCTGCAGCGAGGCTCTCGATCTCGGAGATCGACTTCTCGGTGCGCTGGCCGGTCTGCTCGACCGCGCCGGCGCTCTGTCGCACCTGGCGGCCGATCTCCACCACCGAGGCCGAAAGCTCCTCGGCCGCGCCCGCCACCGCGGTGACGTTGTGCGAGGCCTGCTCGGTGGCGTTCGCCGCGGTGCCGGCGCGGCTGCTCGCATCCGCAGTGACACGCGTGATGGTCTGCGCGGTCTCGCGCATGACGGAGGCGTTGTCGCTGAGGCCGCGCATGATCGCGCCGATCGCCTCGCGAAATTGCTCGACGGACCGCTCGACGTGACGGGCGCGCTCCTCGCGCGCGGCGGCGTCTTGCGACACTTGCGAGGCGAGATTGCGGTTGCGCCCCATCGAGTCCTGGAACACCTGGATGGCGCGGGCCAGCGCGCCGATCTCGTCGGCGCGGTCGGAGTGCGGCACCACGACATCGGCGGCGCCGTCGGCGACCTGCTTGATGGTTGCGGTGATCGCGGCGAGCGGCCGGGCGATCGAGCGGGCAATGATGACGATGCCAGCGACGACGAGGGCCAGCGCCACGCCGCCGAGGCAGGTGAGGATGAACGACAATGTGCGGGCGGTCTCGGTCTGCTGCGCGATCTGCCTGCCGCGCTCGGCATAGACCTTTGACAGCGCCTCGAGGTCCTTGTTCAGCGCCGAGCGGACGCTGCGGTTGGCGTCGTTGTCGCCCCATTCGCGGCCCGCTGCCGCGTTGATCTCGACGCCGCGCCGCACCAGCTCCTTGCGGAACTCGACGAACTGCTCGATGCGCTTCTTGAAGGTCGCGAACTGCTCGGCATCGTCGGCCTTGACGATGGTCTCCCAGCGCTTCACGACGTCGAGGATCTGGGCGTTGAACTTGAGCAGGCCGTCGCCGTATTTCTTCACCACGGCCGGCTCGGTCGACATGTAGATGCCGCGCGATTCCATCACCACCGCATAGACGAGGGAGTTGACCCGCTCGACGTTCAGCGCGGCGGCATTGGCCGTCTCAATCGCGACTGCGAGGTCCGCGCTGCGGCGGCTGTTGTAGTCGGACAAGATCGCGATCGCTGCCGTGAGCAGCGCGAACAGCGCGAAGATCGCATAGAGCTTGCTGGCAAGCGTGAAGCGGCCTGCCGGCTTGGCGGCATTCCCAGATCGGTCGGATGTCATGATGTTCAAGGAGCCCGGATTGGCCTGACCGGCCGGTGAACGGGGTCAGGCAAATTGTTGCAAAACTATGCAGAACGAAGATGGACGCCTCGTTAACGCGCGGCCTGGCCGCCTCCGTCCTTGGTCAAAGGAAAGGTAAGTCATTTCAGCGCCTTGATCCGAAGGTTTAGTTTCAGGATAGTCTTTTGGGATAGTCTTGGAGTCGGCCGTTGGCCGAGCAACCCCGGAGAGACCCTTGGTCTACCGCCACAGCATCGACGCCACGACCTACAGCTTCCCTGACCTGCGCGACCTGCTCGCCAAGGCGACACCCCCGCGCTCCGGCGACCGGCTGGCCGGCATTGCCGCTGCCAGCTCCGAGCAGATGATCGCCGCGCGGATGGCGCTCGCCGATGTGCCGCTCGGCCAGTTCCTGCAGGAAGCCGTCGTTCCCTACGAGGCCGACGAGGTCACCCGCCTCGTCATCGACAGCCATGACGCCAAGGCGTTCGCGCCGGTGGCATCGCTGACGGTCGGCGCCTTCCGCGACTGGCTGCTGTCGGACGCCGCAACGCCCGAGATCCTGCGCAAGCTGGCGCCCGGCATCACGCCGGAGATGGCGGCCGCGGTGTCGAAGCTGATGCGCAACCAGGATCTGATCCTGGCGGCGCGGAAATGCGAGGTCACCACCGCCTTTCGCAACACTATCGGCCTGAGGGGGCGGATGAGCACACGCCTGCAGCCGAACCATCCCTTCGACGATGCCAGGGGCATCACCGCCTCGATCCTCGACGGCATCCTGCTGGGGGCGGGCGATGCCTGCATCGGCATCAATCCCGCCAGCGACGACCCCGCCGTCATCGCGCAATTGCTGCGGCTGCTCGACGAGATCATCGCGCGGCTACAGATCCCGACGCAAGGCTGCGTCCTGACCCATGTCACGACGACGCTGTCGCTGATCGGGCAGGGCGTGCCGGTCGACCTCGTCTTCCAGTCGGTAGCGGGCACCGAGGCCGCCAACCGCAGCTTCGGCATCGACCTCGCACTGTTGAAGGAGGCGCAAGAGGCCGGGCTGTCGCAGTCGCGCGGCACGGTCGGGCGGAACCTGATGTATTTCGAGACCGGCCAGGGCTCGGCGCTGTCGGCGGGCGCCCATCACGGCGTCGACCAGCAGACCTGCGAGGCGCGCGCCTATGCGGTCGCCCGCGCCTTCGCTCCGCTGCTGGTCAACAGCGTGGTCGGCTTCATCGGCCCGGAATATCTCTATGACGGCAAGGAAATCATCCGCGCGGGGCTGGAGGATCATTTCTGTGGCAAGCTGCTCGGCCTGCCGCTCGGGGTCGACATCTGCTACACCAACCACGCCGAGGCAGATCAGGACGACATGGACAATCTCCTGACGCTGCTCGCCGCCGCCGGCGTCACCTTCATCATGGGTGTTCCCGGTGCCGACGACGTCATGCTGAACTACCAGTCGACGTCTTTTCACGACGCGCTCTATGTCAGGGACGTCTTCGCGCTGCGCCGCGCGCCGGAATTCGACGACTGGCTGGCGCGCTCGGGCATTGCAGGTGCCGATTTCCGGATTGCCGGCGATGCAGGCCTGCTGCCCGATTTTGCCGCGCGGCTGATCGCATGAGGCGGAAGGTCAACTCGGTTGGGAAACCATCGGCGCCTCTCGGAATTATGCTTACGCCACAATATTGAGAAATTCCGGCGACAGCATTACGCTATGTGTCGGGCTGGCAATTTCCGCACCATCGGTTGAGTGTGGCGGGGGAGCTTTGATGCGAGCTGAAAGTAACGGAACGTCCCGGCGGATTCTCTGCGTGTTTCCGCGCTACACCTCGTCCTTCGGCACGTTCGAGCATTCCTATCCCCTGACCGATGGCGTCCGCGCCTTCATGCCGCCGCAGGGCCTGCTGCTGATCTCCGCCTATCTTCCGAAGGAATGGCAGGTAAAATTCGTCGACGAGAACCTGCGCCGCACGACGAGGGAGGAGTTCGAATGGGCGGAAGCCGTCTTCGTCAGCGGCATGCACATCCAGCGCCAGCAGATGAACGACATCTGCCGCCGCGCCCATGAGTTCGATCTGCCGGTCGCGCTCGGCGGGCCTTCTGTCAGCGCCTGTCCCGACTATTACCCGTCCTTCGATTATCTGCATGTCGGCGAGCTCGGCGATGCCACCAACCAGCTGATCGAGATCCTGTCGCGCGGCACCTCGCGGCCCGAACAGCAGGTCGTGCTCACGACCAAGGACCGCGTGCCGATGACGGAGTTTCCGATCCCGGCCTACGAGCTCGCCGACGTGAAGAAGTACTTCCTCGGCAGCATCCAATATTCCAGCGGCTGTCCCTACCAGTGCGAGTTCTGCGACATCCCCGGCCTTTACGGCCGCAATCCGCGCATCAAGACGCCGCAGCAGATCATCGCCGAGCTCGACCGCCTGCGCGAATGCGGCATGACCGACACGGTCTATTTCGTCGACGACAATTTCATCGGCAACCGCAAGGCGGCCATGGACCTGCTGCCGCACCTGATCGAGTGGCAGAAGCGGACCGGCTACGTGGTGCGGCTCGCTTGCGAGGCGACGCTCAACATCGCCAAGCGCCCCGAGATCCTCGAGAAGATGCGCGAGGCCTATTTCATCACCATCTTCTGCGGCATCGAGACGCCGGATCCCGACGCGTTGAAGGCGATGCAGAAGGACCACAACATGATGGTCCCGATCCTGGAGGGCGTGCGCACCATTAACTCCTATGGCATGGAGGTGGTCTCGGGCATCATCATGGGGCTCGACACCGACAAGCCGAACACCTCGGAGGCGCTGCTCGCCTTCGTCGAGGAGTCCCGGATTCCGCTGCTCACCATCAATCTGCTGCAGGCGCTGCCGAAGACGCCGCTATGGGACCGGCTTGAGCGCGAGGGGCGGCTGGTCGAGGACGATGGCCGCGATTCCAACGTCGACTTCCTGCTGCCCTATGACGAGGTCGTCGCGTCCTGGAAGCACGCCATGGCAGTCGCTTACGCGCCCGACAAGGTCTACGCGCGCTATCAGCACCAATGCGACCACGTCTATGTGAACCGGCTCAAGGTACCGGTGCCGGACGAGATGAAGACCTGGCGCAGCATCCGGCGCGGCCTCGTCATACTGCGCAACATCTTCTGGAAGGTCGGCGTGCTCGGCGACTATAGGCGCGTGTTCTGGAAGTTCGCGCTGGGCCGCATCAAGCGCGGCGACATCGAAGGCCTGATCGGCTGCACGCTGGTCGCGCACCATCTCATCACCTTTGCGCGCGCGGCCTCCAGCGGCAAGCAGAACGCCTCGAACTATTCGATCCGGCTGCGCGAGGCCGCCGTGCCCGCCGAATGATGCCACATGTCTGACCCGGCCCTGCCGCGCCGTCCGACCCTCGATTTGCGCTCGTTTACGCCTGCGCGCGTCGCGCTGGGGCGCAGCGGCGCGAGCCTGCCGACGAGAGCGTTGCTCGATTTCACGCTGGACCATGCCCGCGCGCGCGATGCTGTGCATGCGGCCTTCGACACGCCGCGTCTCATCGCCGATCTCGACGCACTCGGTGTTGCGGTGACCGAGGTCAGGAGCCGGGCGGTCGATCGCGGCGACTATCTGCGGCGGCCGGATCTGGGACGACAGCTCGACCCCGGCTCGGCCCAGCGTCTGGCACGAAGCATCTCGGCGCCGTGCCAGCTCGCGGTCGTGATCGGAGACGGCCTGTCCGCGGCGGCGGTCCATAGCCATGCGGCGATCGTGGTAAGGCGCCTGTTGCAATCGCTTGCACAGGGGGATGCTGTCGCGGTTCGCCATGTCGTCGTCGCATCGGGCGCGCGCGTCGCGCTCGGCGACGAGATCGGCGCCATTCTCGGTGCGCGCATGGTCGCGATGCTGATCGGCGAGCGGCCCGGCCTGTCCGCGCCCGACAGCCTCGGCGCCTATCTGACCTTTGCGCCGAGGCCCGGCCGCGCCGATGCCGAGCGCAATTGCGTCTCCAACATCCACCACGCCGGGTTGAGCCACGAGGAGGCGGCGTTCAAGATCGCCTGGCTGGTCCGCGAGGGGCTGGCCCGGGAGATCACCGGCGTGGCGCTGAAGGACGAGAGTGCGGACCGCGCGCCGCGCCAGATTGGCACATCCTCGCCGGGATGACGGTCATTCCAGGCCCGGATCGCCGCTTTTCGATCGATTCGGCCGGGCTTGGCCTGCTTGCGAAAAGACCTATTGACCTGCTAAACCGCTGCCGGCGATTTTCCGCGCGTTTTCAAAGGGCAAGCCTCCCATTGGTATGGCGTTTTCAAGCCGTTCGCGCGGCCCGATAAGCTCACAGCCCGAGCCGATTTAGGAACTGGACAAGGCATGCTCGAAAAGCACAGCGAGAGTGAGGTTCATGTCGACAAGGTCGAGCAGGGATCTACGTCCTCCATCGCCTTCGGGCTGGAGCGTCTCGGGCTGATCGCCGTTCGGGCCCCGATCGTCTCCTGCATCGTCCTGCTCGCGCTGATCGTCGGCGCGGTGTTCGGCATCTACCGGATCAAGATCGACGATTCGCTGTCGCAGCTGTTCCGCTCCGACACCCGCGAATTCAAACAATATGAAGAGGTGACCAAGAAGTTCCCGGCCGAAGAGTTCGATGTACTCGTCGTGGTCGAGGGCAAGACCCTCCTGGAACGCAGTAACCTCGAGAAGCTGCGCGACTTCGTCACCGACCTGCAGCTGGTCGAAGGCACGCGCGGGCTGGTCTCGCTGTTCTCGGCGCGCCAGGCGCCGGCCCCCGGCAAGCTGCCGGCGGCCCTGTTCCCGCCCGAGCTACCGGAGGGCGCGGCCTATGACAAGTTCATCGAGACCGTCAAGAACAACGAGATCATCCGCGGCAAGCTGCTGTCGGAGGACGGCACATTGGCGCTGGTCGTGCTGTCGCTCGATCCGGAGGTGGTCGCTTCCAACAAGTTGACCAAGACCGTCGCCGACATCCGTGCGCTGATGAAGGAGACGCTCGGGGACACCGGCCTCAACGTGCAGCTCTCCGGCGTCCCGGTGATGCAGCTCGAGATCCGCAACGCGGTTGAGCGCGACGGACTGACCTACAACATCCTCGGCATCCTCGCCGGCTGCATCATCGCCATCATCTTCTTCCGCAAGATCTCGTTCATGATCGCGGCGGCATTCCCGCCGATGATCGCTATCCTGCTGGCGCTAGGCGCGCTCGGCTGGGCCAATTTCAACCTCAACATGTTCCTGAACGTGATGACGCCGCTCATCATGGTGATCAGCTTCTCCGACTCGATGCAGCTGACCTTCGCCGCGCGCGATAGGCTGATCGCGGGCCAGGACAAGTTCACCGCGTTCAAGAACGCGGTGCTGGTGGTGGGTCCGGCCTGCGTGCTGACGCATGGCACCGCCGGCATCTCCTTCATCGCGCTGCAATTCTCCGATTCCGATCTGATCCGCAAGTTCGGCGAGGCGGGCCTTGCCGCCACCATCATCGCGCTGGTCGCGGTGCTGTCGCTGGTGCCTGTCTTCGGCGTCCTGTTCGTGCGCAACGAGAAGGTCTTTGCAGTCAAGTTCCAGGGCGCTGATGCCGGCGTACAGGCGCTGCGCAATTTCTGCTACTGGATTGCGGTGCGCATGGTCGGCCGGCCCGGCCTGTTCAGCCTGCTGGCGGTGCTGTTCGTCGGCGGCCTCGGCGTCATCTATGCCAATCTGGAGCCGCGCTACCGGCTCGCCGACCAGGTGCCGGACAAGCGCCAGGCGGTTGCCGCCAGCGACCGGTTAGACGCCAAGCTGACCGGCGCCAATCCCGTCAACGTGCTGATCGTGTTCCCGAAGGGTGAATCGCTTTATTCGCCGCAGACGCTCCAGACCATCGCCGAGGTGCACGCGACAGTCGAGAAGTCCGCAGGGGTCGGCAACGTGTGGTCGCTGGAGACGCTGCGCCGCTGGCTGGCGGAAAAGGCCGGCAGTGCCGACGTCGCGACGCTGAAGGAATATGTCAGCGTCATCCCCGAGCACCTGGTGCGCCGCTTCATCGACGCCGAGCAGGACGCTGTCGTGGTGGCCGGCCGCGTGCCGGACAAGGATTCCAGCCAGCTCCTGCCGATCGTCGACAAGCTCGATTCGGAGCTCGACGCCGTCCGCAAGAAGCATCCGGGCTATGAGATCGCCGTGACGGGTCTCGCCGCCATCGCCGCGCGTAACTCGGCCAACATGATCGAGAAGCTGAACCACGGCCTCACGATCGAATTCGCGCTGGTCGCGATCTTCATCGGCCTCGCCTTCCGCTCCTGGGTGGTGACACTCGCCTGCATCCTGCCGGGCATCTTCCCGGTGGTGATGTCGGGCACGGTGCTGTGGGCGATGGGCGAGGGGCTGCAATTCGCCAGCGTCGTTGCGCTCACGGTCTCGTTCGGCCTCGGCCTTTCCGCTACCATCCACTTCCTCAACCGCCTGCGGCTGGAGAACAAGCCGGGTGTCGGCTCGGCGCTCGCGGTGGAGCGGGCCACCGTGCTGGTGGGACCTGCGCTGATCCTGACCACGGTGGTGCTCGCCTGCGGCCTCGTCGTCACCGTGTTCTCCGACCTGCCATCGCTGCGTCTGTTCGGCTGGCTCAGCGCCTTCTCGATGGTGATGGCATTGGTCGCTGATCTCTTCATCCTCCGGCCGACGGCGATGTGGCTGATCAATCTGCACGCCAAGCTGCATGGCGCGGACAAGCCGGCGATCTGAGGGGCTTCATCCACCGGACATGGAATCGGCGCAGTCTGAATGACTGCGCCGGAGTTCCGGTCGGGGACGAATCATGCAGCACGACGGCGCGATCGTGGCGTTTCAGCAGAAGCGAGGCGGCGATTCAGCCGCCTTTTTCGTCCCGTTCCTGACATCGGGTATGACCCTGCTCGACGCCGGCTGCGGGCCCGGCACCATTACGGCAGCGCTGGCGGGGCACGTCGAAAGGGCCGTCGGCCTCGATATCGAGCCGACGGCCATTACCGCCGCCAATCGGCTCGTGTCGGCGGCGGGCTCGACCAATCTGGCCTTTGTCGAAGCCGACATGACGGCGCTGCCGTTCGACGATGGAACGTTCGATGCCGTGTTCTTTCACGCGGTTCTCTACCATCAGAGCCAGGAGATATTGGCGCGAACGCTGGCCGAAGCGCGACGTGTGCTGAAGCCGGGCGGCCTCGTCGCAACGCGCGATGCCGACGTCGGCGGCAACGTTCTTCACCCTGAAATCGACGGCGTGCGGCTCGCGCTCGATCTTTGGCAACGCTGGTACCAGCACGAGGATCCGGAGGCGCTTCGCTTCGGGCGCCGGCAGGGCTCCATCCTCCGAGCCCACGGCTTCGCGCCGGTCTGGGCCGGTGCGAGCTACGTCAACCACAGTGCCGATGCGCAGAGCCGCAGCGAGGCCGTTGCCGATGCGCAGCGGAGCCTGCTGGGGCTCGGACCGCAACTCGTGGCCAGGCGGCTCGCGACAGACGATGAGATCCGGGCCGCGCTTGCCGGCTGGGAGGCCTGGGAACGCGATCCGGACGCGGTCTATTTCCGATGCCGCTGCGAATGCATCGCGCGAAAGGACTGATCCGGCGCGGTTCGGCTCACGCCTCGACGCGGACGATTCCATAGGGATTGAACTTGAAATCGCCCTCGGCGTAGTCCTGCTCCCGCGACAGCGCGAGCTTGCGGTCGCGCAGCGTTGCCTCGATGCCGCGCTCGGCCATTGCGTCCGCGATCTCGTCCATCAGCTTCGCTGCGTTCCGGTCGCTGCCGCGCGATCGCGCGACATAGATTTCCGGCAGTCCGACGAGGTGGAAGCCGACGCTTTCGTTGTAGGTGTCGCCGGCAAGCGGACGCTTGGCGAAGGCGAGGCGGCAGGTCCGGGCCATGGCTGCCGTGACGGCAAGGCCCTGGCTCGGGTTCGCGGCGGCCTTGCACTCCTGGGCCAGTTGCCGCCATCGCGTGAGTCCGTGGGCAACGCCCGCGCTTTCTCCTTTCACGGCCGTGGCGCCGGCCTCGATCATCTCCTCGACAATTCGCAAGGCGGCAGCTGAATAGGCGACCGTCTTGTGCTGCTCCATCGGCGGGCTCAGCACGTAGAGGACCGCTTTGTGATTGAGTACGGCCATTTCGTCCGCCTCGGACCACGCTTTCGGAAAGACGCGGTCCCAGCACACACCGAAAGAGCGCTCCATGTGCGGATCGGGTTTGGCTTGCGAATAGGTGCGGTCGATCTCGAAGCCGAAATCGGCGATCGTCTTCGCCACCGCCTTGGGCGGATGCAGCAGGCTTTCATTCTTGCCGAGGAAGCAGAGCACGTGACGCGGCTTCACGGACGAAGGCTGCATGTTCGCTCCCTGCTGATCGCTGGCGAAGGCGCGGCTGGCCACGAAGAGCCCGGCGGCCTTCAGCAGATGTCTGCGGATCGGGTCCATCTCAGCAAATCCAGCCGGTCAGTTCGTGTCAGCAAAAAGCCCCCGGCTCGCGAGAACCGGGGGCATGTTCCTCATTGCGTGCGAAAGGCCTTCAGCCCTTCGTCATCGTGATGTTGACGCCGCGGATCTCGCCCTTGGACGAGATCTGCACCGTCTGCTTGGTGCCGTTGGTGCGCAGCGACAGGTTGGCGGCAAAGCCGTTGGCCTCGACGAAGACCTCGATCTGGCCGCCGCCGGCGGTGCCCTGGAGATTGCCGAAGATGTTGCGGCTGGACTCGCTCCAGTTGCCGGAGATGCGGTCGCCCTGGCTCGTCACGTCGCTGGTGAGGTTGAACTTGTAGCTGTCGGAGGCGCAGCTCAGCGCCTGCTTCAGGTTGAGGCCGCTGCCGGCGACCTTATAGTCCGCTTTGCAGCGAATGCGCTCGGTGGAGCCGTCGGACAGCGACACCGTGCCGGTTCCGGTCCACGCGCCGTCGAAACCGGCAAACGGTCCGGACGACTGAGCGTGACTTGCCGATACCGAGAAGAGCAGCGCCGCCCCAATGCCGGCCGCCTTGATTGCCAGTCCAGATCGCCAAAAGAATGTCATCTCGAATATCCCGCTTTGGAACGACGTTCGCTTCGATCGAGAACGTCTCGCCACATCGAAAGTTTAGTGCTCCGAGCAAGTCGCAGGTTCAAAGCCCGGCGGCCAGAGACGGCGGTTCACGCGGCCGCGCCGTGCTTCCAGGGGCCGCGATTTGCCGCGCTTCGTCATGTTTCCGGCAGCCGAGGACGGGCGAAGAGATGCAGCGCGGCAACAGGTCTGCATTAAAGCGCAATGCTCCCGAATTGCGATGTAGTATCAAGCCCTTACATCTGTCAATGAAGGCGCGGGGAAGACCTGATTCGGTGGGGCGGCGCCAATTTGGCCGCATTTGCCAGTGCTTGTGCCTTCCCTGAGGCCGCTACAAGCGGCGACTTGCCATCAGAACCAATCCGTTCCGGCCATCCGCCCTGCGCAGTCCGGGATCGGTGCGATTCTGCCGTCAGAATGAAGGAATACAATGCGCAATCTTCTCGTCGCTCTCACCCTGCTGTCGGCCTCCCTTTCGACGGCAGCGTTCGCCCAACAAGGGCGTGGCACGGACGCCGAGCAGAAGGCCTGCACCCGCGATGTGCAGAAGTTCTGCCGCCCGGTCATCGACCAGGGCGATTTCACCATCCTGGCCTGCCTCAAGGAGAACCGGGCCAAGATCTCGCAGGCCTGCGACCAGGTGCTGAAGAACCACAATCAATAAACTCGGCCATTGGCCTAGAAAGGCGGCCCTCGGCCGCTTTTCCGGGCCCAATTCGAAGGGGCAGCCATCGACGGACAGGATTGGTTTTGCGGCCGTATTCCCCTATATGGGGGCCGCGGCGGCGTCGCCGGCGTGAGCCCGCCCGAGCGAAAAAGCCCTTCCTGTCCAAACGATTGTAAACCAGCCCTCGATGACCTCTGCGAGCGAATTGCGATCCGGCAAGGGTGACCGCGACGAGAATTTTCCCGTCGCGTCCTGGATCATTCATCCGCGTCATCGCGCCCTGATCCTGGCCTATTACAATTTCGTCCGCACCGCGGACGACATCGCCGATCACGCCACGCTCCCCCCCGACCAGAAGCTCGCTTATCTCGATCTGCTCGAGGCGGAACTGCTCGGCAAGGGTGACACCCAGCCTGAGGCCGTCAGCTTGCGCCGCGCGCTGGCCGAGCGCGGCATGGCGCCACGTCATGCGCTCGACGTGCTGATCGCCTTCCGCATGGACGTGACCAAGCTCCGCTATGAGACCTGGGACGAGGTCATCCATTATTGCCGCTACTCGGCGATGCCGGTCGGCCGCTTCATGCTCGACGTTCACGGCGAGAGCACCTCGACATGGGCCGCCTCGGACGCGCTCTGCGCGGGCCTTCAGATCAACAATCACCTGCAGGATTGCGGCAAGGATTATCGCGAGCTCAACCGCGTCTATCTGCCGCGCGATGCGCTGGCAGCACACGGCGCCACCGTCGAGCAGCTCGGTCTCGCGCAGTCGCCGCCGGCGATGCTGGCCTGCCTGCAGTCCCTCGCCGCACGCAACGAGGCGCTGCTCGGAGAGGGCAGGTCGCTCGCAGCCGAGATCCGGGATTTCCGTCTCGGCGTCGACGTCTCCGTCATCCAGGCCTATGCCGACCGCATCGTGCGCTTGCTCAAGGTACGCGATCCCTTGCGGGAGCGCGTACATCTGAACAAATTCGAGCTGCTCGCCTTCAGCCTCGCCGGGATCATCGGCGAAGTTGGCCGCCGTGCGATCCGTCGCAAGGCCATTTCCAGACCGGGGACTGCCCATGACGCTTGAGGCGACCACGCCCGGCGCCAATTACGGCTCGACCGCATCCGGCAGCTCGTTCTATGCCGCGATGCGCATCCTGCCGCGTGATCAGCGCGAAGCGATGTTTCAGATCTACAGCTTCTGCCGCCAGGTCGACGACATCGCCGATTCCGACGGCCCGCGCGACGAGCGGCTCGCCGCACTTCAGGAATGGCGCAACGATATTGACGCGCTCTATCAGGGCCATCCGCCGCCGCGGCTGAAGGACTACGTCGCCTCGGTGAAGACCTTCGGGCTCAAGCGCGAGGATTTCCTCGCCATCGTCGACGGCATGGAGATGGACGTGCCGCAGGACATCCGTGCGCCCGACATGGCGACGCTGGATCTGTATTGCGACCGCGTCGCCAGCGCCGTGGGGCGGCTGTCGGTGCGCGTGTTCGGCATGCCCGAGGAAGACGGCATCCTGCTCGCGCACCACCTCGGCCGCGCGCTGCAGCTCACCAACATCCTGCGCGACATCGACGAGGACGCCGGCCTTGGCCGGCTCTATCTGCCGCGCGAGGCGCTGCTGCATGCCGGCATCACCTCTGATGATCCGAACCGCGTGATCGCCGAGCGCGCGCTGCCGAAGGTCTGCATGCCGCTGGCGCAGCGCGCCAAGGTGCACTTCGAGAAGTCGGACGAGATCATGAACCGCAACAGGCGCCGCGCCGTGCGCGCGCCGCGGATCATGTCGAAATACTACCATTCCATTCTGGACCTCCTGATCGCGCGCGGCTTCTCCGCGCCGCGCGAGCCGGTGCGTGTGTCGAAGATCACGCGCATCCTGATCCTGCTCCGTTACGCTTTCATCTGATGCAAAACACAGCTCACATCATCGGCGCTGGAATTTCCGGCCTCTCCGCCGCCGTGCGGCTCGCCAATGCCGGCTTCAAGGTCGCCGTGCACGAGGCGACGCACCAGGCCGGCGGCCGCTGCCGGTCCTATTTCGACGGCGCCACCAATCTCACCATCGACAACGGCAATCATCTGCTGCTGTCGGGCAACAGCCATGCGCGCGCCTATGCGCGCGCGATCGGCACCGAGGCGGGCCTGGTCGGCCCCGAGCGGGCGCAATTTCCGTTCGTCGATGTCAAAACCGGGCAGCGCTGGCAGATCGATCTCGGCGATGGCCGGTGGCCGACCTGGGTGCTCGACGAAAGCCGCCGCGTGCCCGACACCGGCCTTTCCGATTATCTCAAGCTGGCGCCACTGATCTGGGCGTCGGAGGAGACGCTGGTCGGCAAGTCGATTCCGACCGAGGGCATCCTCTATCAGCGCCTGGTGCAGCCGCTGCTGCTGGCAGCTCTCAACGTCGATCCGCCCGAGGGCTCGGCCGGGCTCGCCGGCGCGATCGTGCGGGAGACGCTGCTTGCGGGCGGGCAGGCCTGCCGTCCGCTGATCGCGCGCGACGGTCTCAGCGCGGTTCTGATCGAACCCGCCGTGAAGTTTCTGCAGGAGCGTGGTCACAGCGTTCAGCTCGGCCACGAGCTGCGCTCGTTCGTCAGCACGGACGGCAAAGTGACCGCGCTGAATTTCGGCGGCGAGGATTTGATCCAGCTCGGTGCGGGCGATGTCGTCGTGATGGCGGTGCCGCCGCGCGCGGCCGCTAGCCTGCTGCCGGGGCTGAAGACGCCGACCGAATTCCGCGCCATCGTCAATGCGCATTTCCGCATCACACCGCCGCCGGGCTCGGCGCCCATCCTCGGCGTGATCGGCGGCGTGGTGGAATGGCTGTTCGCGTTCCCGAACCGGCTCTCGGTGACCATCAGCAATGGCGACCGCCTGGTCGACATGCCGCGCGAGGAACTGGCGCAGACGATCTGGAACGAGGTCTGCGAGGCGGGCGGTGTCTCCGGTGAGCTGCCTCCTTGGCAGATCGTGCGCGAGCGCCGCGCCACATTTGCGGCGACGCCGGCCCAGAACGCCCTGCGTCCCGGGCCGGTCACTGCGCTGAAAAACCTGTTCCTCGCCGGCGACTGGACTGCTACGGGATTGCCAGCAACCATCGAGGGATCGGTCCGGTCGGGTGACCGCGCCGCCGATCTGGTTCTGGCCGCCAAAGGATCCTGAAAGGCGGCCCGACGGGCAATTCTCCCGGTCAACTTTCAATCGACTATCGGAGCAATCGAGCGACATGGATTCCGTGACCGCGACCAGCCGCGAAGCTTTGGAATCGAGCATTGCGTCGGCCACCCAGGGCCTCCTCGGCTTCCAGCAAGCCGACGGCCATTGGGTGTTCGAGCTCGAGGCCGACTGCACGATTCCGGCCGAATACGTTCTGCTGCGCCATTATCTCGCCGAGCCCGTCGACACCGTGCTCGAGGCCAAGATCGGCAACTATCTGCGCCGCATCCAGGGTACCCATGGCGGCTGGCCGCTGGTGCATGACGGCGAGTTCGACATGAGCGCCAGCGTGAAGGCGTACTTCGCGCTGAAGATGATCGGCGACTCCATCGACGCGCCGCATATGGTGCGGGCGCGCGAGGCAATCCATGCCCGCGGCGGCGCGATCAACAGCAACGTCTTCACCCGCTTCCTGCTCGCAACCTTCGGCGTCGTGACCTGGCGCGCGGTGCCGGTGCTGCCGATCGAGATCGTATTGCTGCCGTTCTGGTCGCCGTTCCACCTCAACAAGATCTCCTACTGGGCGCGCACCACGATGGTGCCGCTGATGGTGATCGCCGCGCTGAAGCCGCGCGCGAGGAATCCGAAGGGCGTCGGCATCGACGAATTGTTCCTGCAGGATCCGCGCTCGATCGGCATGACCGCCAAGGCGCCGCACCAGAGCATGGCCTGGTTTCTGTTGTTTCGTTCGCTCGATGCGATCCTGCGCGTGATCGAGCCGCTGTTTCCGAAGAGTCTGCGCAAGCGCGCGATCGACGCCGCGCTCGCCTTCACCGAGGAACGGCTCAACGGCGAGGACGGCATGGGCGCGATCTACCCGCCCATGGCCAACATCGTCATGATGTACGACGCCCTCGGCAAGGACGAGAACTTCCCGCCACGCGCGATCACGCGCCGGGGCATCGACAAGTTGCTCGTCATCAAGGACGACGAAGCCTATTGCCAGCCCTGCGTCTCTCCGGTGTGGGACACGACGCTCACCGCGCATGCGTTGCTGGAGGCCGGCGGTGACAAGGCGGTGCCGGCCGCCAAGCAGGGCCTCGACTGGCTGATCCCGAGGCAGGAGCTCGAGGTGAAGGGCGACTGGGCGGTGAAGCGGCCCGACGTGCGCCCGGGCGGCTGGGCCTTCCAATACAACAACGCCCATTACCCCGATCTCGACGACACCGCCGTCGTGGTGATGTCGATGGACCGCATGCGCCGGGAGCACGGTGCGGCCGGCTATGACGACGCGATCGCCCGCGGCCGGGAGTGGATCGAGGGCATGCAGAGCGACGACGGTGGCTGGGCCGCCTTCGACGTCAACAACCTCGAATATTACCTCAACAACATCCCGTTCTCGGACCATGGCGCGCTGCTCGATCCGCCGACTGAGGACGTCACGGCGCGATGCATCTCGATGCTGGCCCAGCTCGGTGAGACCGCCAAGACCAGCAAGCAGGTGGCCGCCGGGGTCGCCTATCTGCGGAAGACCCAGCACCCGGAGGGGTCCTGGTACGGCCGCTGGGGTATGAACTTCATCTATGGAACCTGGTCGGTGCTGTGCGCCCTCAACATGGCCGGCGTCGACCACAAGGACCCCATGATCCGCAAGGCGGCGGACTGGCTGACCTCGATCCAGAACGACGACGGCGGCTGGGGCGAGGACGCCGTCAGCTACCGGCTCGACTACAAGGGCTGGGAAGCCGCCCCCTCGACCGCCTCGCAAACGGCATGGGCTTTGCTTGCCCTGATGGCGGCAGGCGAGGTTGATCACCCGGCCGTCGCCCGCGGGGTGGAGTACCTGATTGCAACACAAGACAAAAAAGGACTGTGGGACGAGCAGCGGTACACCGCCACAGGCTTCCCCCGCGTGTTCTATCTACGTTATCATGGTTACCCAAAGTTCTTTCCGCTGTGGGCGTTGGCGCGGTATCGGAACTTGCGGAACACCAACAGCAGGGTGGTAGGGGTCGGAATGTGACTTTGGGGACGGGGGACTATGTTACCGCGGGTCAGGCCATCGACCCGCGGCCGATACTGATCGTGACCGGATTGGTTCAGGAGGCCCGCATCGCGGCTGGGCCCGGAATGGCGGTCATCTGTTCATCCAGCAGCCCGACCCAGTTGCGGGCGCTTCTGACGGTGGTGGATCCTGAGACGATTCGCGGTGTGATCTCATTCGGCGTGGCCGGCGGGCTCGACCCGAGCTTGCGCTCCGGCGACGTCGTGCTGGCGACCGAGGTGCTCTCCGGCGACACCCGCTGGGCCGCCGGCCTGTCGCTCGGCGACGATCTGATCGATCGCCTGACGTCCGGCCGCCGCCGCGTCGTGCGCGGTAGTCTCGCCGGTGCCGAGGAAGTGGTCACGAAGCGCTCCTGCAAGGCGGCCCTGCACTCCGAGACGGGGGCCGCCGCGGTCGACATGGAAAGCCACATCGCCGCGGCCTACGCCGCCGACGCCGGGCTGCCCTTCGCCGCCGTCCGCGTCATCAGCGACCCCGCCCACCGCGCGCTGCCGGCGCTGGCCCGCGCCGCGATCAAGCCGAACGGCCAGATCGACCTCGGAGCCGTGCTGCGCGGCATCGTGCGCAATCCGGCAACGCTGCATGCCCTGGTCTCGACCGGCATCGACTTCAACCGCGCCCTGCGGTCGTTGCGCGGCTGCCGCGATTATCTGATCGGGACGGAGTTCGTCGAGAGCGAGGCCTTGGTGTCGAAGGCGGCGTGAGCGGGGGCTTCGATCTGAGAATAAAGAAAGGGCCCGGTCGCCATTGGCGTCCGGGCCTTTTTGTTTCGACGTTCGTAGCCCGGACGGAGCGAAGCGTAATCCGGGGCCTTGGAGAGACCATCCCGGATTTCGCTTGCGCTCCATCCGGGCTACGGGCTCTGCGCTTTACGCCGCCGTCGAAGCCTTTTGCGCGGCCTTTGCCTGTGCGGCAGCGGCTTCGTCCTTGCGGATCTCCGAGAGCTTCTTCTGGACCTGCTCGGAGAAGATGTACTGCGCCGGGCGCTGCTTGGAGAGGTCGATCTCCGGCGCCATCGGGCCGCTCGTCCGCACGCCGCGCAGCGCCACCCACATCGCCTTCAGCGGGTTGTTGAGCGCTGCGGTCGCAGCCGTGGGCTCGTAGCCGCAATGGGCCATGCAGTCGGCACACTTCTCGTACTTGCCGGTGCCGTAGGAATCCCAGTCGGTGGTCTCCATCAGCTCCTTGAAGGTCTTCGCGTAGCCTTCACCGAGCAGGTAGCAGGGCTTCTGCCAGCCGAAGATGTTGCGCGCGGGCATGCCCCACGGGGTGCATTCGTATTCCTGGTTGCCGGCGAGGAAGTCCAGGAACAGTCCGGAATGCATGAAATTCCACTTCTTGCCCTTGCCCATCGCAAAGACGTCGCGGAATAGCTTCTTGGTCTTGGTGCGGTTGAGGAAGTGCTCCTGGTCCGGCGCGCGCTCATAGGCGTAGCCCGGGGACATCGAGACGCCGACGCCGAGCTCGGTGGTGAGGTCGAGGAATTTGGCGATCTCCTCGGCCGGGTGGCCGTCGAAGATGGTGGCGTTGACGTTGACGGTGAAGCCGCGCGCCTTGGCCGCCTTGATCGCCGACACCGCGCGGTCGAACACGCCCTTCTGCGACACGGCCTTGTCGTGGTGGTCGCGCAGGCCGTCGAGATGCACCGAGAAGAACAGATAGGGCGAGGGCTCGAACAGATCGAGCTTCTTCTCCAGCAGCAGCGCGTTGGTGCAGAGCGAGACGAACTTCTTGCGCGCGACGAGGCCGCGCACGATCTCGCCGATCTCCTTGTGGATCAGCGGCTCGCCGCCGGGAATGGCGACCATCGGCGCGCCGCACTCGTCGGCGGCGTCCCAGCACTCCTGCGCCGTCATGCGGCGGTTGAGGATCGCATCGGGATAATCGATCTTGCCGCAGCCGACGCAGGCGAGGTTGCAGCGGAACAGCGGCTCCAGCATCAGCACGAGCGGATAGCGCTTGCGGCCAAGCAGTTTCTGCTTGAGCAAATAGCCGCCGATACGCATTTCCTTGAAGAACGGGATAGCCATTACAGGTTTCTTTCTGGGCTTTTCAATTCGGGTGGGTCAGCTCGCGGCCAGTTGGGCCGGAAGCCGGAATTCGATGTTTTCCTCGCGGCCCGGCAACACCGAGACCTTTACCGGTCCGATCCGCCGCATCGCTTCGATCACGTCATCCACGAGTACCTCGGGCGCCGAAGCGCCGGCCGTGACGCCGACGGTCCTGGCATCCTTCAACCACTCCGGATTGAGCTCGCTGCCGTCGGCAATCAAATAACTCGCGACGCCGGCCTCAGTGCCGATTTCGCGGAGCCGGTTCGAGTTCGAGCTGTTGGCAGCGCCCACCACCAAGATCACGTCGACCAGCTTGCTCAAGTCCCTTACCGCAGATTGGCGGTTCTGTGTCGCATAGCAGATATCCCGGATATCCGGACCTTGAATGTCTGTAAAGCGGGCCTGAAGGGCCGCGATGATGTCCTTGGTGTCGTCGACCGACAGGGTGGTCTGGGTGATGTAGGCCACTGGCGTATCCGCCGGCAGGGTCAGCGCCTTAACCTCTTCAACGCTCTGGACAAGCTGCACCGGCCCCGGGACCTGGCCCATCGTGCCCTCGACCTCGGGATGGCCGGCGTGGCCGATCAGGATCAGGGTGCGGCCCTTGCCGATGTAGCGCTTCCCCTGATTGTGAACTTTCGTGACCAGCGGGCAGGTGGCATTGAGCACCGGAAGGTCGCGCGCGACGGCCTCTTCCTCGACGCTGCGGGCGACGCCATGCGCGCTGAACACCGTCACCGCCTTCGGCGGTACCTCGGAGAGTTCCTCGACGAAGATGGCTCCTTTGGCCTTCAGGCTCTCGACGACGTATTTGTTGTGCACGATCTCATGGCGCACGTAGACGGGCGGGCCGTACTTCTCCAGCGCCCGCTCCACGATTTCGATTGCTCGTACCACCCCCGCGCAGAAGCCGCGCGGTTGCGCCAGATAAACTTCCATTGGACGCCCATCACGCAAGTTGCACCAATCCGCTCTTTGCAGTCCCCAAGCGGCACTCCGATACTGACCAATGAGTTGCAATATCCGCACCATTGGTTCGCGCCTGCGGTAGCCACCCACCCCTGTGGACGGCTCCGGCGCATGGAGGCGCAATACTTTGTGTCAAAAAATCGGCGGTAGGGGAAGGTGGAACCGCTGAGGGAGGCGTCTGTGAGGTATTTTAGTAGGGATTGCGGTGTGCCTGCGTGCGCGACATTCCTGCATAGTCCTTCGTCACGTTCCCGCCTCAACTCCCTGCCTATACCGGCCGCCCCGCATGATTTTGCCACGGTCTCCCGCCGTTTACCTCGAACCTTCTGGCGGCGAGAACCACCCAAAACAGCAATAGGTTTCGGCCGGGAACTCCGATAAACAGCGGGCGTTTCCGGCAAGCTGTTAACCGCAGAAAGAAAAGAAGTGCTGCAAAGCGTCGTCGTTGCCATCGTCAGGGCCTGCACCCGGTTTGCCTCCCTCGTCGTCGTTCTCGGGCTCCTGCTGTCGGTGGGGGCGGGCTATTACGCTGCGCGCCACTTTGCCATCAACACCGATATCAACTCGCTGATTGCCCAGAATCTGGACTGGCGGCAGCGCGACCAGCAATTCGACAAGGCGTTCGATCAGAACGAAATGATCCTCGCTGTGGTCGAGGCCAGGACGCCGGAAATGGCGAGCGCCGCGGCAGACGCGCTCTATGCCAGGCTGAAGGACGACAGGACCAACTTCCACTCGATGCAGCAGCTCGGCAGCGGCGCGTTCTTCGAGCGGAACGGCCTGTTGTTCCTGCCGACCGAGGAGGTCGGCAAGATCACCGGCCAGTTCGAAGCCGCCGCGCCGCTGATCGAGATCATGGCCGGCGATCCCTCGATCCGCGGCCTGACCGGGGCGCTGGAGACCGGCCTTGCCGGCGTCAAGCGGGGCCAGGTCAAGCTCGACAGCACCGAGCGGCCCTTCAACCTGATCGCGCAGACAGTCGAGACCGTGCTCAACAAGGGCAACGCCAGCTTCTCCTGGCGCGAACTCGTCAGCGACGAGCCGCTCAAGGATTCCGACAAGCGCACCTTCATCGAGTTCAAGCCGATTCTCGACTACAACGCGCTGGAGCCCGGCAAGGATGCGACCGACGCGATCCGGAAAGCGGCGGCGGATCTGGATTTTGCTGGCAAATACCAGGCGCGGGTGCGGCTGACCGGTCCGGTGCCGATCGCCAATGAGGAATATGCCACCGTTCAGGAGGGCGCGGTCGTCAACGCCGTCGGCACGATTCTCGTCGTGCTGGTCATCCTGTGGCTCGCACTGCATTCGTCGAAGATCATCTTCGCGGTGTTCGTCAATCTGTTCGTCGGCCTGGCGATCACGACAGCGGCCGGCCTGATGATGGTCGGATCGTTCAACCTGCTGTCGATCGCGTTCGCGGTGCTGTTCGTCGGCTTAGGGGTCGACTTCGGCATCCAGTACAGCGTCCGCTACCGCTCGGAGCGCTACAAGCACGATGATCTCGCGGGCGCGCTGGTGCTGGCAGCCAAGCGCTCGGCGGTGCCGCTGTCGCTGGCGGCGATGGCGACGGCCGCGGGCTTCCTTTGCTTCATGCCGACCGACTACAAGGGCATCGCAGAGCTCGGCCAGATCGCCGGCGTCGGCATGCTGGTGGCGTTCATCTCGTCGATCACCGTGCTGCCGGCGCTGCTCAAGCTTTTGAACCCGCCCGGCGAGCCGGAGCCTGTCGGGTACGCCTTCCTGGCGCCGCTCGATCACTTCCTGGAAAAGCATCGGGTGCTGATCGTCGGCGGCACGCTGCTGCTCGCGCTCGGCGGCCTGCCGCTGCTCTACTTCATGAAGTTCGACTTCAACCCGATGAACCTGCGCAATCCGCACGCCGAGTCGATCGCCACCTTCCTCGATCTGCGCAAGGACCCCAATACTGGTGCCAATGCCATCAACGTGATGACCACGTCCGAGGAGCAGGCAAGGCAGGTCGAGGCGAAGCTGGAGAAGGTGCCCGAGGTGCTCAGGGTGATGTCGCTCGACAGCTTCGTGCCGCAGGACCAGCCGCCGAAGCTGAAGCTCATCGCGCAGGGCGCCAAGGTGCTGAATCCGGCGCTCAACCCCGATCAGATCGACGCGGCGCCGACGGACCAGGAGAATGTCGAATCGCTGAAATCGTCGGTCGACAATCTGCGCCGGACCGCGGGCGACGCGAAGGGCCCGGGCGCTGTTGCCTCGCGCCGTCTTGCCGACGCGCTCGAGAAGCTCGCCAACGGCGACGAGGCCACGCGCAACAAGGCGCAGGACGTGTTCGTCGCGCCATTGAAAATCGTGTTCGACCAGCTCAGGAACGCGATGCAGGCAGGTCCCGTCACCCTGAGCTCGCTGCCGCCCGATCTCGTCAGCGCCTGGAAGAGCAAGGACGGCATCATCCGCGTCGAGGCGCTGCCCAAGGGTGATCCCAACGACAACGATACGCTGCGCAAATTCGCGGCGGCGGTTCTCCAGGCCGAGCCGACTGCGATCGGCGGTCCGGTCTCGATCCTGAAATCCGGTGACACCGTTGTGAAGGCGTTCATCCACGCCGGCATCTATGCGCTGCTGGTGATCGGGCTGCTGCTGTGGATCACGCTGCGCCGCTTCGTCGACGTGCTGATGACGCTGGTGCCGCTGCTGGTTGCCGGCGCGGTGACGCTCGAGATCTGCGTATTGATCGGCCTGCCGCTCAACTTCGCCAACATCGTCGCGCTTCCGCTGCTGCTCGGCGTCGGCGTCGCCTTCAAGATCTATTATGTCGTGGCCTGGCGCTCGGGCAGGACGAACCTGCTCCAGACCAGCCTGACGCGCGCGATCTTTTTCAGCGCGCTGACGACCGCGACCGCGTTCGGCAGCCTGTGGCTGTCGAGCCATCCCGGCACGTCCAGCATGGGCAAGCTGCTGGCACTCTCGCTGGTGACGACGCTGGCCGCCGTGCTGCTGTTCCAGCCGGCCCTAATGGGCAAACCCCGCAATCTCAGCGAGTAGGCAGATGTCGCCGACCGGGTCGGCGGCGCCCTTCTGACCGGGCTTGGCTGCGCCGGCGGCCTTGGGAGCTGCGGGCGCAGGCGTGGTGGTGCCGCTCCCGGCTTGGGCTGCTTGGGGCCCTTGCCCCGCTTGCCCCCCTTGGGGCTTCGGCGCAGTGCCGCTGGATTTCGCTGCGCCCTTGGCCATGGCGTTGGCAGGGCTCGAAGGGATCGGCGGGCCGACCCGGGTCCAGGTTTCGCCGCCGCAGAGGAAGCCCATGACGCAGCCCTTGATCTCGAGCTGGTCGGGACCGGCCGGCGTGATGGTCGCGCTGTAGAGCTGGCCGTCCTTGGCGTTGTAGACCTGTCCTTCCCACTGATCGACGCCGGGCTTCTTCTTCATGTCGATCAGGGTTGCCATGCCGAGCGTCGGCCTGTTCTTTTTCGAGGCGTCCGGATTGTTCTCGTCGCGTCCGCCGGGCTGTTTTTCCCAGGAAACCGCGCCCCACATGCTGCCATAGCATTGGGCGACGCGAATGTTGGCAACGCCGTCGGCGACCCGCCAGTCGCCGGTCGGATCCGCGGCGAGCGCGGGCGTCAGGCCGGCGTAACCGCCAGCCAGTATTAGTCCGGTGTAAAGGGCCAAACGCATGTGTGTTCCTTGGCAGTGCAACATGGTCTAAAGCTGTGCTTGCGAAGATGGTCCGAAAAAGGGCAAAAGGCCGCACAGACCGTTTTCAGTAACGGTCCGTTTTCAGTTGACGAGACGGCCCTCAACCGAAGTATGTAGCGGATGCACAGCCCAAATCCAGACATGTCTCAGCTATTCGCGGACCGTCAGGCCCAGCGCAGCACCCTGCATAACCGGTATCTGAACGAGCAGTTCGTCCGGGTTCTCAAGACCATCGGCTACGATGTCGGCTTTCAGAAGGGGCATGGGCAGTATCTCTACGACCGTGAGGGCGCGCGCTATCTCGACCTGTTGTCCGGCTTCGGCGTGTTTGCGATCGGGCGCAATCATCCGGTCATGCGCGAGGCGCTCAAGAGCGTGCTCGATGCCGACCTGCCCAACCTCGTCCAATTCGACGTCTCGACGCTCGCAGGTGTGCTGGCTGAGCGCCTCCTGAAATACGTTCCCTATCTCGACAAGGCGTTCTTCGCCAATTCCGGCGCCGAATGCGTCGAGGCCGCGATCAAGTTCGCGCGCGGCGCGACGGGGCGTCCCGGCATCGTCTATTGCGCGCACGGCTATCACGGACTGACCTACGGCGCGCTGTCGCTGACCGGCGATGCCAATTTCCGCACCGGCTTCGAGCCGCTGCTGCCGGGCTGCACCGCGATCCCGTTCAACGACCTGGCGGCGCTGGAAAAGGCGCTGGCCTCGCGCGAGGTCGCAGCCTTCGTGGTCGAGCCGATCCAGGGCAAGGGCGTCAACATGCCCACCGACGAGTTCCTGCCCGGCGCGGCCGCGCTCTGCAAGAAATACGGCACGCTGTTCGTCGCCGACGAGATCCAGACCGGCATGGGCCGCACCGGCCGCTTCCTCGCGGTCGAGCACTGGAACGTCGAGCCCGACATGGTGCTGCTGTCGAAGTCGCTGTCGGGCGGCCACGTGCCGGTCGGCGCCGTGCTGACGCGCAAGAGCATCTTCGACAAGATCTTCAACCAGATGGACCGCGCGGTGGTGCACGGCTCCACCTTCTCCAAGAACGACCTCGCGATGGCCGCGGGCATAGCCACGCTCGACGTCATGGAATCGGAGAAGCTGATCGATGCGGCCGCCAAGCGCGGCGCCGAGCTGCGCCTCGCGCTGACGCGCATGGTGCCAGGCTACGAGCTGCTCAAGGAAGTCCGCGGCAAGGGCTTGATGATCGGTATCGAATTCGGCCCCCCGAAGTCGCTGCGCCTGCGGGCCTCCTGGAACGTGCTGGAGACCGCCAACAAGGGCTTGTTCTGCCAGCTCATCACCGTGCCGCTGTTCAAGGATCACAAGATCCTCACGCAAGTCGCCGGCCACGGCAGCCACACCATCAAGCTCTTGCCGCCGCTCACGATCACCGAGGAAGACTGCGCCTGGATCGAGCGCGCCTTCGACGATGTCATCGCCGGCAGCCACAAGGTGCCCGGCGCGATCTGGTCGCTCGGTAAGACACTGGTGGACAACGCCGTGCGACGGTCGGCCTAGAGACGATCGCTCAGGCCGCCTCGTCCGCGGCCGAAACTTACTCGGCAAACTCGCGCACGGCTTCCACCACGTGCTCCGGCACTTCCTGCGCGACGCTGGCCGGCATTCTCGAAAACCCGTGTGGTCACACCCTGGATCAGCGACACAGCGCGTCGCGCCATCTCCTTGTAGATTGGACCCGACTTCGCCGCTGTCGTGACGCGCACCGGGCAGTCGATCTCGCTGAGCATCGCGAACGGATTGCCGCGGCCATCCCCAATGTAGACCTGCTCCATCGCCTCGTAGATGGGAAGCAAGATCGCGGCTTCGATTTTGGGCGTGCAGCAGAGCCGGACGCGGCCGTCATCCAGGGGCGCGAAGCCGTGGCGCACATACGTCCGTAGCGAGGTTTCGGTCCAATCCGCAAACGCCGGTGCTGCGCGGTAACGTTCGAACACTGCGTCGGGACTGTCGAACTCGGCGCGTCGGCGTAGCGTGCCCTGCACGCGGGCGAGCGATTCTTCGCTCAATCCTCCGGAGCGCGCCGCGCGCGGGTCCATGACGGTCGGCTCCATCACGAACAGGCGTGCGAAGCGACCGGGCAGGAGTTTCGCCGCGAGAAGGAGATCGGTCGCACCCGCGCTGTGGCCGATCCCGTAGATGTCGCGGAGATCGAGCGTATCGACCACCCGGCAGATGTCGTCGGCGTAATCAAGGAAGTGATAGGCGCCGGGTTTGTGGCTTGCGCCATGACCGCGTCGGTCGAGGGCATAGACGGTGTAGGTCGATGCGAGCTCGCGCGCGACCTCGTGCCAGACGTCGGCGACGAAGCCGGTGCCGTGTACGAGCAGGGCAGGCGGCTTGCCGCTCTCGCCCCATTGCAGCATGGCGATGTTGGCCTCGGCCGGGCCGATCGAGAAGCGGTGCGGGTCGATCATGGTGGCAAGATGCTACTTGGCATCCTCCAGGATCATCGTGCTGCCCTTCTCCGCGATCATCGCGGTCGGCGTATTGGTGTTGCCCGAGGTGATCGTCGGCATGATCGAGGCATCGACAATGCGCAGGCCGTCGAGGCCGTAGAAGCGCAACCGCTCGTCCACCACCGCCATTGGATCGTTCGCCGTGCCCATCTTCGCGGTGCCGACGGGATGGAAAATGGTGGTGCCGATGTCGCCGGCGGCTTTCGCGAGGGAGGCATCGTCGTCGCCGACGGAGGGGCCGGGCAGATATTCGCTGGGGCGATATTTGGCCAGCGCTTTCTGCTGCATCAGGCGCCGCGTGGTGCGAATGGCGTCGGCGGCGACCTGGCGGTCGTCGTCGGTCGACAGGTAATTTGGCGCGATGATCGGCTTCTCGTCAGGCGTTGTCGCGCGCAACCGCACAGTGCCGCGCGAGGTCGGTTGCAGATTGCACGCGCTCACCGTGATCGCAGGGAAACGGTGCAGGGGATCGCCGAACTTGTCGAGCGAGAGCGGCTGCACGTGGAATTGGATGTTGGCGCGGGCGCGCGTCGCATCGGAGCGCGTGAAGATGCCGAGCTGCGACGGCGCCATGGTGAGGGGGCCGCGGCGGCGGACAGCGTAGTCGAGCCCCATCAGGCCGCGGCGCAACAGATTGTAATAGGTCTCGTTCAGCGTGCGCACGCCCTCGACCTTGTAGATCGCGCGCTGCTGCAGGTGATCCTGCAGGTTGCGCCCGACGCCGGGCTTGTCCATGACGATGTCGATGCCGAGCGGCGACAGCCAGTCGGCCGGTCCAATGCCGGAGCGATGCAGCACCTGCACCGAGCCGATCGAGCCTGCCGAGAGCACCACCTCGCGCTTTGCGCGCGCCTCGATGATCTCGCCGTTCTGGATGAAGCGCACGCCGACGGCGCGGCCCTGCTCGATGATGAGGCGGTCGACCAGCACGTGCTTCTCGAGCCGCAGATTGGGGCGCCTCAAGGCCGGCTTGAGGAAGCCGCGCGCCGAGGACCAGCGCCGGCCGCGCTTCTGGTTGACGTGGAAATAGCTGGTGCCTTCGTTGTCGCCGGTGTTGAAATCCGGGATGCGCTTGATGCCCATCTCCTCGGCGGCGTCACCGACCGCGTCGAGAATGGCCCATGACAGCCGCGGCGCCTCGATGCGCCAGCCGCCGCCGGCGCCGTGATGCTCGCTGGCGCCGAGGAAGTGGTCCTCGAGGCGCTTGAACAACGGCAGCACGTCGTCATAGCCCCAGCCGGTCAGGCCAAGCTGACGCCAATGATCGTAGTCGGCAGCCTGTCCGCGCATCGAGATCATGGCGTTGATTGCCGAGCAGCCGCCGATCACCTTGCCGCGCGGATAGGCCAGCGAGCGGCCGTTCAGACCGGGCTCGGCCTCGGTCTTGAACATCCAGTCCGAACGCGGATTGCCGATGGCGAAGAGATAGCCGACCGGGATATGGAACCAGATCCAGTTGTCGTCGCCACCAGCTTCAAGGATGAGAACGCGGTTGCCTGGGACAGCCGACAGCCGGTTGGCGACGATGCAGCCCGCGGTGCCGGCTCCGACGACAATGTAGTCAAACTCACCTTCAAGTCGCCTCGGCATTCTGCTTCCACCCGGATGGTCTCTTTGCTTTCCGTTAATAGGCAGACGCAGCCGACCGGGACAAGCCCGGCCATGCCGGGTGAACAGGGCTAGACCCCGATTGGCGGCGGTTGGGTGGACCGACGCTTGCATGGTAGACAGACCTGCATTTCCAACAGTTCGAGACCTTCCATGCCCATCGTGAACCGCGTCGCCGACCTTCAACCCGATATCCAGGCCTGGCGGCGGGACATCCATCAGCACCCCGAGCTGTTGTACGATGTCCACCGCACCGCAGCATTCGTTGCTGACCGGTTGCGGGAGTTCGGCTGCGACGAAGTCGTGACCGGTCTCGGCCAGACCGGCGTCGTCGGCGTAATCAAGGGCAACAAGCCAACCGGCGAGGGGCTCAAGGTGATCGGCATGCGTGCCGACATGGACGCGCTGCCGGTCGAGGAGCAGACCAATCTGCCTTACGCCTCCAAGATCCCCGGCAAGATGCACGCCTGCGGCCATGACGGCCACACCGCGATGCTGCTCGGCGCGGCCCGCTATCTCGCCGAGACGCGCAATTTCGCCGGCGATGCCGTGGTGATCTTCCAGCCCGCCGAGGAGGGTGGCGCCGGCGGCGCGGCCATGGTCAAGGACGGCCTGATGGAGCGGTTCGGCATCGAACAGGTCTATGGCATGCACAACGGCCCGGGCATCCCGGTCGGCTCGTTCGCGATCAGGCCAGGCCCCATCATGGCGGCGACCGACGAGGTCGACATCATGATCGAGGGCGTCGGCGGCCACGCCGCGCGTCCACACAAATGCATCGATTCCGTGCTGGTCGGCGCGCAGGTGATCACGGCCCTGCAGTCGATCGTCTCGCGCAGCGTCGATCCCCTGGAATCGGCGGTCGTATCGATTTGCGAATTCCACGCCGGCAACGCCCGCAACGTCATTCCGCAGACCGCGACCCTGAGAGGCACTATCCGCACGCTGTCGCCTGAGGTGCGCAAGCTGGTCGAGAAGCGCGTGCATGAGGTCGTGGCGGGCATGGCGCAGATCACGGGCGCCAAGATCGACCTGCACTACAAGCGCAATTATCCGGTCGTGAACAATCATGCGGCGGAGACCGAAGTGGCACGGCGCATCGCCACGCAGGTCGCGGGCGAGGCCCATGTCCACGAGATGGCGCCGCTGATGGGCGGCGAGGATTTCGCCTACATGCTGGAAGCGCGGCCCGGCGCCTTCATCTTCTGCGGCAACGGCGACAGCGCCGGCCTGCATCATCCCGCCTACAATTTCAACGACGAGGCGATCGTCTACGGCACGTCCTATTGGGTGAAGCTGGTCGAGGAGCAGCTCGCGGCGTCGTAGGACCGGGTCCGAAGCACAGATGAAGGGCCCGTGCATTCCACGGGTCCTTGTCTATTTGAGAAATCGGATCGTCGACAACGGCGTGAAGCCATTTCCCACTGTATTCACGCAGCCCGTGCGGCCTTCTTCTGCAGGCCGGCGGCGATCTTCAGATCTTCGACGAAGCGCCGATATTCCAGAACCTTGGCTTCGGGATCAGGCAGTCGCAGCAAATAGGACGGGTGCACGGTCACCAGCGCCTTGCGGCCTTCGGGAAGCTCGATCAGCCGGCCGCGGTTCTTGCCGATGGGGGTGATCTTGCCGAACACGCTCTGCGCGGCAGTGGCGCCCATTGCCACGATGAGATCGGGCTGGATTGTCGAAACTTCCCGCTCATACCATTGCCGGCACGCCCGGATCTCAGGTGTGTTCGGCTTCTGGTGCAGGCGGATCTTTCCGCGCGGCACGAATTTGAAGTGCTTCACCGCGTTGGTGACATAGACCTTCTTGCGGTCG
Source organism: Bradyrhizobium sp. JHI2711 (assembly GCF_056156565.1). Taxonomy (NCBI): domain Bacteria; kingdom Pseudomonadati; phylum Pseudomonadota; class Alphaproteobacteria; order Hyphomicrobiales; family Nitrobacteraceae; genus Bradyrhizobium; species Bradyrhizobium sp. JHI2711. The sequence goes on along the minus strand of NZ_JBPZPT010000001.1, from coordinate 1,946,578 downwards.
ACGCCGGCCTCCTCCAGTGCGCGATCGAGCATTTGCCCGGCCGGGCCGACGAAGGGATGGCCGGCGAGGTCTTCCTTGTCGCCGGGCTGCTCGCCGACCAGCATGATGTTGGCATTCTTCGGCCCTTCGCCGAACACGGTCTGTGTCGCGTCCTTGTAGAGATGGCAGGCGCGGCAATGCGCGGCCTCCTCGCGGAGCGTTTCGAGATCGTCGGCAGCTGACTTGCGTTTCATCGGAGCCTCCGGCCGCTTCTGAGGCTTGTGCGGATCGGTTGCGGCATTGGCGATCATGGCGCCGGTCATGCGCTCGGCGTCCTCGATCAAGGGCTTAATGATCGAAGCCTCGGGCAGGTTCCTCCAATATTTCTTCGGCATCTCGGCCTGCATCGCCTTCACCTTGAGCCGGGCCGGATTGAAGATGCTGGCATAGTAGCGCCGCCAGGTTTCCTCCAGCCGGTCTTCGCCCGGCGCGTCGCTCTTGCTGACGCCCGGCGTGAACGAGAGCGCATGGCCGTCCCAATGCGCGCAGAGGTCCGGCGTCAGGATCGACCAGGGCATGTCGGCAAAGCGCTTGGCGAAGAACGGCGCGGCGAGCTCGACGACGTGATGCTCCGGCTCGAACCAGGCGACGTAGTGCGCCTGGCGTTCCCGGCCGATCTCGCGGAAGCGCACGAAGGCATGCATCTTGTGCTCGTCGCGATAGACCGCTTTCGCCATGGCCGTGACAAGCGCGACATCGGGGTCGGTCGCGACCTCGATGAGATCGTGATTTTCCTTCAGCCGGAACAGCAGGCGATAGAGGATCGCAAAGCGCTCGCCGTCGCGATGCAGGATCGCCGCCTTGGCAAGCTCGACGAATTTTGCCGAGACGGTGAACGTGCCGTCGTTCACCTCGAGGATCGGAGACGGCGAGGACGGTGCGAACAGCTCGGCTTCGTGGCCCTGCACGGTCCAGGTGACCGCGCCGGGCGGCACGTGATGGAGCACGAGGCTGCGCGCGGCTTTGCGCCAGCCGTCGAAATCGGTTTCGGTGTCGAGCCTGATGTACTGCATCAGAAGCCAAATCCCAGTTGCGTTGCTTTCGGCTTGAACCGTTCGATCAACCCGGCGGCATCGAGACGATGCGGTGAGGGGCGGTGATCGCTGAGGACGATGAACGGCAGCGCCTTGTTGCGGGGCACATGCAGCCGCGCGAGATCGGCGAGGCGGATCGTGGTGGTGCGCCGCGTCGCGATGATGCGTTCGACCGTCCTGGTGCCGAAGCCCGGAACGCGCAGCAGCTCCTCGCGGCTGGCGCGGTTGACGTCGAGCGGGAAGCGGTCGCGGTGGCGCAGCGCCCAGGCCAGCTTGGGATCGATGTCGAGCGGCAGCATCGCGCTGTCGTCGACGATTTCGCCAACGTCGAAGCCGTAGAACCGCATCAGCCAGTCGGCCTGGTAGAGCCGGTGCTCGCGCAGCAGCGGCGGCGCGCGCAGGGGCAGCGCGCGGCTGGCATCGGGGATCGGGCTGAAGGCGGAGTAATAGACGCGCCGCAGCCGGTAGGCGCCGTAGAGATTGGCGCTGGTGTGGAGAATGGTGTGATCGGAGGCGCTATCTGCGCCGACGATCATCTGCGTGCTTTGTCCGGCGGGCGCGAAGCGCTGCGGTTTGGCCTTCGTCTTGGCGCTGCGGCTCTCCTCGGCCTCGTCCAGCTTCAGCCGCAGCCGGCCCATGGTGCGGCGGATCGCGCGCACGTCCTTCTCCGGCGCGAATTGCTGCAGGCTCGTCTCCTCAGGCATCTCGATGTTGATCGAAAGGCGGTCGGCATATTTGCCGGCCTCGGCGATCAGCGCGTCGTCGGCCTCGGGAATGGTCTTCAGATGGATGTAGCCGCGGAAATGATGCTCCTCGCGCAGCTTTCGCGCGACGCTCACCACTTGCTCCATCGTGTAATCAGGGCTGCGGATGATGCCGGAGGAGAGGAACAGGCCCTCGATGTAATTGCGCCGGTAGAAGTCGAGCGTGAGCTTGACCAATTCGTCGATGGTGAAGCGGGCGCGTGGGACGTTCGAGGAGGCGCGGTTGACGCAATAGAGGCAATCGTAATTGCAGGCGTTGGTCAGCAGCACCTTGAGCAGGGAGATGCAGCGTCCGTCCGGCGCGTAGGAATGGCAGATGCCCATGCCCGGCGCGGTCGAGCCCATGCCCTTGCCGTCGGTGGAATCCCGCTTCTCGGTGCCGCTGGAGGCGCAGGATGCGTCGTATTTGGCGGCGTCCGCCAGAATCTCCAGCTTGCGTTGTACGTCCATGTTTGAATCTCTTTGATTCCACTCATGAATCTTTGGATGCGCCAATTCGATTGACTCTGCCGGCGCCGTTAGCTTTATATTAGAACATATCATGAACAAATGAGCCAGCCGCTGGTTCTCTTTTTGAGAGCCATCGGCAATCACCTCTGAGGAGCGGCGAGCATGAGCGGCGCACGTATGAGCGCGCTTGCGATCCTGCGCGGCCAGATCGAGCGCATCGAGACGGCGGAAGTCGTGCATCCGCGCGATCGCATCGCGCTCGGCCATGGCGCGGCCGACGCCGCGCTGAAGGGCGGGCTCGCGCGCGCGGCGATCCACGAGGTGTTTTGCGAAGGGCGTCAGGGCGCGGCCGCGACGGGGTTTGTCATGGGCCTTGCGGGACGCGTGAGCGCGCGCCGGCCGCTATTGTGGGTGCGGCAAGATTTTTCGGAGCTCGAAACCGGCGCGCTGTCGATGAGCGGGCTATCCGAGCTCGGTCTCGATCCGCGCCGTGTGGTGATGGTGCGCGCCGCCGATGTCGAGAGCGCGTTGCGCACCTCGGCCGATGCGCTCGCCTGCGATGCGCTCGGCGCCGTCGTGCTTGAGCTCTGGGGCGAGACCAGGCAGTTCGATCTGGTGGCGAGCCGCAAGCTGACGCTGGCCGCGCAAGGCTCGGGCGTGACCGGCCTCTTGCTGCGGATGGCCGCGCAGCCGCTGCCCTCGACCGCGGAGACACGATGGATGCTGCGTGCGGCGCCTTCGCCGCCGGGCTCGGTGTGGAGTGCCTGGGGCGCGCCGGTGTTCGATGCCGAGCTCTTGCGCAATCGTCATGGCCCCTGCGGCCGGTGGATCATGGAATGGAATTGTGATGAGTGCCAGTTCAGTGAACCGTCGACGTATCCTCAGCCTGTGGCTGCCGCGCCTGCCCATCGACAGGATCCAGCGGTTCTTCAGCAGCGCCGGGCTGGGTAAAACCAACCATGAGCCGAGCATTGTCGTCATCAAGGACAACAATGCGCTGGTGATCCATGCGCTGGACGAGGCCGCCGAGCGCCTCGGCCTGTATATCGGCCAACCGCTGGCCAATGCGCGGGCGATGTGCCCGGATTTGCGTGTGTTCGACGCCGATACCGTGGCCGATACGAAGACGCTCAGCGACATCGCCGATTGGTGCGACCGCTTCACGCCGCTGGTGGCGCTCGATCCACCGCACGGGCTGTTCCTGGACATCACCGGTTGCGCGCATCTGTTCGGCGGCGAGGCCGCGCTGTTGCGGACATTGGTCCGGGCGCTCGACCGGCAAGGCTTTGCCGTCAGCGCGGCGATCGCGGGCACCTCGGTCTGCGCCCGCACGCTGACGCGGCAGGTATCCGGCACCATTGTGGCCGATGGCGGCGAGGCGGAGGCGATCAGGTCGTTTCCAGTCTCCGCGCTCGGTGCGGGTGAAGCCATCACCACCGGCCTGCGCCGTGCCGGGCTGAAGACCATCGGCGACGTCGCCTCGCGCAGCGCCTCCGAGATCACGGCGCGGTTCGGCGCGCGCTTCTCCACGCTGCTCGCCCATGCGCTGGGGCAGGGTGATGCGCCGATCAGCCCGCGCAAACCGCTGCCCGACTACATCGTGGAAAAACGCTTTGCCGAGCCGATCGCGACCGACACCATGATCGCGATGACGCTGTCGCGGCTCGCCGACACGTTGATCGCGTCCATGGAGAAGCAGGGCAAAGGCGCGCGGCGGCTTGAAGCCGCGTTCTTCCGCACCGACGGCGTGGTGCGCACGATCACGGTCGAGACCGGACGTCCCGTGACCAGAAGCGCCGTGGTCGACCGCTTGTTCCGCGAGCGGCTCGATGCCCTCGCCGATCCCCTCGATCCCGGTTTCGGCTTCGACATGGTGCGATTGTCGGCGAGCCGCACCGAGATCGTGGTGCAGGAGCAGCGCGATCTCGATGCCCATGTCCACGACAATGACGAACTCGCGGCGCTGATCGACCGCATCGCCGCGCGGATCGGCGGCAGGCGTGTCGTCGTGCACCTGCCGCAGGATACCCACATCCCCGAAAGCGCGGTGCTGGCCGCATCGGCGCAGCATCATCTCGCTGCTGCCATGCAGGCCGAATGGCCGGCGCGCGTCGCGAGCGAGCCGCCGCTGCGTCCCTTGCGGCTGTTCGACAAGCCGGAGCCGATCAAGGTGCCGTTCGCGACCGTGCCAGACGGTCCGCCGCATCAATTCACCTGGCGGCGCGCGCTGCATGCGGTGGTGCGGGTAGAGGGGCCCGAGCGCATCGCGATGGAATGGTGGCGGCAGGACGGCAAGCAGCTGACGCGGGATTATTTCCGCATCGAGGATGCCGAAGGCCTGCGCTTCTGGATCTTTCGCGACGGTCTCTATGAAGGCGAGGTGTTCGACGGTGACGGCAAGCCTGCGTCTCCCGGCTGGTATGTGCACGGTCTCTTCGCATGAATACGCTTAGCTATGCCGAGATCGGCATCACCACCAATTTCTCCTTCCTGCGCGGCGGCTCGGATCCGCGCGCCTATGTGCATCAGGCGAGCAAGCTCGGGATTCCCGCGATCGGCATTGCCGACCACAACACGCTTGCCGGCGTGGTGCGCGCCTATCAGGAGCTCGACAATGACGAGGTGCTGCACAAGCCGAAACTGTTGATCGGCGCTCGCATCGTCTTCATCGACGGCACGCCCGACATCCTGGTCTATCCACGCGATCGCGCGGCCTATGGCCGGCTGTGCCAGCTCCTGACAAGGGGCAAGCGTGGCGATGACATCATGCGGATCGAAAAGGGCGAGTGTCATCTCAGGCTTGACGATCTCCTGGAATTCTCGGAAGGCCAGCTCCTGGTGTTGACGCTGCCGCATCGTTTCGAGCTGGCGCGGGCGCTGGATGTCCTCGCAAAGCTGAAGGCGAGCCGTGCCGAGGGCGTGTGGCTGGCGGCGAGCCTGCTCTATCGCGGCGACGACAAGCGTCGCCTCTTGCGGCTCGATGATCTCGCCGCAAAGGCAAAGGTGCCGCTGCTCGCAACCAATGAGGTGCTGTATCACGATCCCCGCCGCCGTCCGCTCCAGGACGTGCTGACCTGCATCCGGGAAAAGACCACGATCGAGGCGATTGGGCGGAAGTTAGAGGCCAATGCCGAGCGCTTCCTGAAGACGCCGCGTGAAATGGCGCGGCTGTTCCGCGATTTTCCCGAGGCGATTGCGCAGACCATGCGCTTTGCGGACGCAATCGAGTTCTCGCTCGATCAGCTGAAGTATCAATATCCCGACGAGCCGGTACCGCCGGGCAAGACCGCGCAGGGGCATCTGGAGGACCTGACCTGGGCGGGCGTCGACAAATATTTCGGCGGCAAGATCGACGACAAGCTGCGCGCGACCCTGAAGAAGGAGCTCGCGCTGATCGCCGAGCTGAAATACGCGCATTACTTTCTCACCGTGCACGATATCGTCCACTACGCGCGCAGCCAGAACATTTTGTGCCAGGGCCGCGGCTCGGCGGCGAACTCGGCCGTGTGCTACGTGCTCGGCATCACCTCGGTCGACCCGACCAAGGTGGACCTCTTGTTCGAGCGCTTCATCTCCAAGGAGCGGCTGGAGCCGCCCGACATCGACGTCGATTTCGAGCATTCGCGCCGCGAGGAGGTGATGCAATATGTCTATCGCCGCTACGGCCGCCACCGCGCCGCGATCATCGCCACCGTCATTCATTATCGCCCGCGCAGCGCCATCCGCGACGTCGGCAAGGCGCTCGGCCTGACCGAGGACGTCACCGCCGCGCTCGCCGACACCGTCTGGGGCAGCTGGGGCAAGGGCCTCAACGACATGCAGGTCCGGCAGGCCGGACTCGATCCCGGCAATCCCATGATCAACCTCGCGGTCGAGCTTGCGACCGAGCTGATCGAATTCCCGCGCCATCTCTCCCAGCATGTCGGCGGCTACGTGCTGACCCAGGACCGGCTCGACACCTATGTGCCGATCGGCAATGCCGCGATGGACGACCGCACCTTCATCGAATGGGACAAGGACGACGTCGATGCGCTTCATATGATGAAGGTCGACGTGCTGGCGCTCGGCATGCTGACCTGCATCAGGAAATGTTTCGATCTGATCGACCAGCACAAGGGCGAGCGTTTTATGCTGGCGAGCGTCCCGCAGGACGACCCCAGGGTTTACGACATGCTGTGCCGCGGGGAATCGCTCGGCGTGTTCCAGGTCGAGAGCCGCGCCCAGATGAACATGCTGCCGCGGCTGAAGCCGCGCACCTTCTACGATCTCGTCATCGAGGTCGCGATCGTGCGCCCCGGGCCGATCCAGGGCGACATGGTGCATCCTTATTTGCGGCGGCGGAACGGGCTGGAAAAGGTGAGCTATCCGTCTCCGTCGCCGGAGCATGGCGACAAGGACGAACTCTACAAGGTGCTGCACAAGACGCTCGGTGTCCCGCTGTTCCAGGAGCAGGCGATGCGCATTGCGATCGAGGCCGCGCATTTCACCTCCGAGGAAGCCAACGGCCTGCGCCGCTCGATGGCGACCTTCCGCAATGTCGGCACCATCGGCCAATATGAGGAGAAGCTGATCGGCAACATGGTGGCGCGCGGCTACGATCCCAACTTCGCCAAAAGCTGCTTTGACCAGATCAAGGGATTTGGCTCCTACGGCTTTCCGGAGAGCCATGCCGCGAGCTTTGCACAGCTGGTCTACATTTCGTCGTGGCTGAAGCACTATCATCCCGACGCCTTCTGCTGCGGTCTGTTGAATTCGCAGCCGATGGGCTTTTATGCGCCGGCGCAGATCGTCAGCGACGCCCGCAAGAACGGCGTCGAGGTGCGCGACATCGACGTGTCCTACAGCTTTGCACAGAACACGCTGGAGGAGGGGAGCGGTCAGTATTGCGCCGTGCGCCTCGGCTTTCGCCAGATCGATGGATTCCACTGGCTGGACGAGGATGAGGAGCGCCTGAAGCGCTCTCAGTCGTCATTCCGGGGCGCGCGTAGCGCGAACCCGGAATCCATCGCGCCGCATACGCCTGGCGGAGGAATGGATTCCGGGCTCGACGCTGACGCGTCGCCCCGGAATGACGGTGTGGAGAGAGTACCCGATTGGGCCGACCGCATCGTCGCCGCGCGTAACCGTCGTCCCTTCACCTCGCTAGAGGATTTCGCCCGCGACACCGGTCTGCCCAAGCGCGCGCTGATCCTCTTGGCGGATGCCGATGCGTTCCGCTCGCTCGGGCTCGACCGCCGCGAAGCGCTGTGGCAGGTGCGGCGGCTGCCCGACGACGTGCCGCTACCGCTGTTCGAGGCGGCGACCGCGCGCGAGCAGCCGGACGAAGGCGCAAAACCGCTGCCGGCGATGCCGCGCGCCGAGCAGGTGGTCGCGGACTACCAGACCATCCGCCTGTCGCTGAAGGGCCATCCGATGGAATTCCTGCGCCAGATGTTTACGCGCGAGCGTATCGTCGCCTGCAAGGAGATCAGCCATGAGAATGAGCGGCGCCGCGTCCGCTGCGCCGGCGTAGTGCTGGTGCGGCAGCGGCCGGGCAGCGCCAGCGGCGTCGTGTTCATGACGCTGGAGGACGAAACCGGCATCGCCAATGTCGTGGTGTGGCCCAAGATCATGGAGCAGTACCGGAAAGAAGTGATGGGCGCGCGCCTCATCCTGGTCGAAGGCTACATCCAGAGCAGCCCGGAGAAGGTGACGCATCTCATCGCCCAGCGCATGGTCGATCGCTCGCACGATCTGGTCGGATTGGCCAACGATGCGCTCGGCCGCAAGCATCCGCTGCCCGCAGGCGCCACCGTGGTCGAACCGCTGAACGAAGACCCTCGCGCGCTTACGGACATGCCCGCGCAAAAAATCCGTCACCCCCGCAACGTCCGTATCCTGCCGCCCTCGCGGGATTTTCATTGAGCGAGCGCGGGCTACTGCCGACGTTTGTTGCGATGATTGCGCCTCATTCTCAGTCGTCATGCCCGGGCTTGACCCGGGCATCCACGTCTTTCGGAGTGCGCAGCAGTGCGTGGATGGCCGGGTCAAGCCTGGCCATGACGGAGGAGAGAGCTCGGCAAGCTGCCCTCAAAAATTCACCCGGTTCGAGATGGCGCCATCCACGACCAGATTCGATCCCGTGGTGAACCCCGACACCGGGCTCGCCAGAAACACCGCCGCGCTCGCGATGTCCTGCGGCGTTGCCATGCGGCCGGTCGGGTTGCGCTTCATCGCGTCCTGGTACCGCTCCGGCATGTTCTTCTCGATCATCTCCCAGACGCCGCCTTTGAAATAGACGGTGCCGGGCGACACGACATTCACGCGGATCTTCTTCTTCGCGTATTGCCGCGCCAGTCCCTTGGCCATGTGGATCAGCGCGGCCTTGATCGGGCCGTAGGAGCTGGCCGTGTCCGCCTGCGCCGCGGAGATCGACGAGATGATCACGAAGGCCGCATCGCCGCTGCCGGCGCCGCTTGTCTCGAGGAATGGCCGGGCGGCGTCGAAGGCATGCACGGCGCCGAGCAGGTCGAGGCGGAAATTCTGCTCCCAGGACGCCGGATCGTGCCCTTGCGCCATTGCGCCGGCATTGGAGAATAGCAGGTCGATGCCGCCGAGCTCTTTTGCTGCAGCCTCGATCCAGCTTTTGAGCGCCGCGCCGTCGGTGACGTCGACCGCGCCGCCGGTGGCATTGATGCCGCTCGCCTTCAGCTCAGTGACGGTTGCCGCAACCTGATCGGCGTTGCGCGCGCACACCGCGACATTGGCGCCTTCGCCGGCCAGCGTCGCCGCAATCGCCCGCCCGATGCCACGCGTGCCGCCGAGCACCACAGCGTTCTTGCCTTTGAGACCGAGATCCATTGTTGGCTCCTTTTTGTTGGTGCTGCGAGTGTAGCTGTTTCGCGAGGCGCCCAGAAGCCTCCACGTCGTCATTGCGAGCCACCGGGTCCGCGCAAAGCGCGGCCCGATGACAGGCTCCGCGAAGCAATCCAGAAATGCATCCGCGGAAGGATCCTGGATTGCTTCGTCGCAAGGGCTCCTCGCAATGACGCGGAGAGACTTCACTCCGGCGCCGCTCCCACCGGCGGGCCGCCGGGCGGGCGGTGCAGGAAGGTCAACGAGGCATAGGCGCCGGCCCAGGAGCCGATTGCGGCAAAGGCAACGTAGAAGACGTTCTCGGTGTAGCTGATCACGGCGTAAGAGGAGAGCAGGTACCAGACCGCGCTCCAGTTCGCCGCCGGGATGCGCTTGCGCGCGATCACGGCCGAGGTGAACATGACATAGACGGCGTCGGTGGCCGCCGTCGCGATGAACACGGCACCTGCGATGAGGGGATCGATGGCGGCCATTGCAATCCTTTCTGCGATCATGACACGGTCGCGAAAAGTACAGCAAATGAGCGGGGAGAGAAGCAGCGATGCAGAGCCCCGCCGACATTCTGGCTGTGGAATCTCGGTCGGCTCGAGGGCGGATTGAATACCCCCGATGTCCCGGGACAGGCCGTACATGCTGCGTTCATAGAGCACATGCAATCTGGCTTCGGCACGTTGAAGGCGGTGCAGCATTCCGCTCGGCTGTCGAAGACGCCGGCGCAATGGAGCCGCCCGGCGATGCCGCTCGGCAGTCATTCGGCACAATGGCCGGGCCGAAGCTGACATGAAGCTGACAAGTCCCAGAATTTTAACGCAAACGGAAAGGGCCGACGCGTTTTTTAGGTTGTTTGAACTCCCAATTCGGCACTATTAGCGCGACCGATGAGGCAATCATTTGCCGAGATCGTCGCAGACACGACCGGGCCCCATGGCAGTTGAGAATACCAAGCGATTGCACGTGATTGCAAAACAACGGGTGATCGCATTCGTAGTCTTACTAGCTGTCGCCGGCGCCGGTGTCGGAGCGTACGGCTTGTTCTCTTCGGGCCCGAAGGCAAAGAAGCACTCCGAGATCTCCAGCCAGTCGCGCAGAAACGCGCAGACCTTCACGCCGACACCGTCCGAATGGGCGACGTTGACGATCGAGCCGGTCGCCGCCAGGAGCTTCCGGGCCGAGTATGTCACCGAGGGTAAGGTCGCGGTCGACGAGGATCGTTCGACGCCGGTGTTCTCGCCCTATGCAGGCCGTGTCACCAAGCTGCTCGCCAAGCCCGGCGAGACGCTGAAGCAAGGTCAACCGCTGTTTACGATCGAGGCCGCCGACACCGTGCAGGCCCAGAACGATTTCATCGCGGCGATGACCTCGCAGAACAAGGCGAAGTCGGCGCTCGAGCTTTCCGACATCCAGTTCAAGCGCGCCAAGGACCTCTACGAGGGCCATGCCATTCCGCTCAAGGATTACCAGCAGGCGGAAGCGGCCCAGGTGCAGGCGCAAAACGACATGCGCTCCTCGGTGGCGGCGCTGGAAGCCGCGCGCAACAAGCTGCGCATCCTCGGCTTCACCGACGAAGCCACCAAGACGTTCCAGGAAAAGGGCGTCATCGATCGGGAGATCACGATCTACTCGCCGATCTCCGGCACGGTCGTGCAGCGCAAGATCGGCCCGGGCCAATACGTCAATTCCGGCGCCAGCGATCCGGTCTTCGTGGTCGGCGACCTCTCCACGGTCTGGCTCACCGCCTTCGTGCGCGAGAGCGATGCGGCCGCGGTGTGCATCGGGCAGGACATCACCGTCAATGTGATGGCGCTGCCGGGCCGTCCGTTCAGCGCCAAGATCAACTACGTTGCTGCCGCGATCGACCCCGCCACCCGCCGCCTGCAGGTCCGCGCCACGATCGACAACAAGGACGGGCTGCTCAAGCCGGAAATGTTCGCGAACGTCACGATCTATTCGGCCGGCGACCGCGCCGCGCCGGCGGTGCCGAAGCATGCGCTGATCTACGAGGCCGACAAGGTCCGCCTCTGGGTCGCGCGCGAGGACAAGTCGGTCGAGCTGCGCCAGATCAAGATCGGTCTCATCAACGGCAACCTCGTCGAGGTCACCAGCAATCTGAAACCCGGCGAGCAGATCGTCACCAAAGGCAGTTTGTTCATCGACCGCGCGGCGTCCGGCAGCTGATCGACGACCCAAGAAAATTGAAGACCTGAATGGATCGTCTCGTTGCCCTTGCCGTCAACCGGCGTTTCCTGATGGTCGGCATGTTCGTCGCCGTGCTGATCGGCGGCTCGATCGCGTTCAACCGGCTCAACATCGAAGCCTATCCCGATCCGACTCCGCCGATGGTCGACATCGTGACGCAGAGCCCGGGCCTGTCGGCGGAAGAGATCGAGCGCTACATCACGATCCCGATCGAGACCCAGGTTGCCGGTCTGAAGAACGTCACGACCATCCGTACCATCTCGCTCTACGGCCTCTCCGACGTCAAGATCCAGTTCTCCTTCGCCTACACCTATGACGAGGCGTTGCAGCAGGTCTTGAACCGCCTGGCTCAGCTTGCGCCGCTGCCCGGCAACGTGCAGCCGCAGATCTCGCCGCTCAGCCCGATCGGCGAGATATTCCGCTACCGTCTCGTCGGGCCGCCGAACTACAGCGTGCTCGACCTCAAGACCATTCAGGACTGGATCCTGCAGCGCCGCTTCCGCGCCGTGCCGGGAGTCATCGACGTCACCGGCTGGGGCGGCAAGAGCAAGACCTACGAGATCCAGGTCGACTTCAACAAGCTGGTCGCTAACGGGTTGACGTTGCCGCAACTGCTGCAGGCGGTCGGCAATTCCAACGTCAATGTCGGCGGTAACACCGTTGATATCGGCCAGCAATCGGCGGTGGTGCGCGGCGTCGGCCTGATCCGCTCGATCGACGACCTCGCCAACACCATGGTGGCGCAGACCGGCGGCAATCCGGTGCTGGTGAAGGACGTCGCCACCGTCACCGTCGGTCAGAAGCCACGTCTCGGCATTGCCGGCCTCGACGATTCCGACGACATCGTGCAGGGCATCGTCCTGATGCGGCGCGGCGAGCAGAGCTCGCCGACCATCAGGCGCGTCCACGAGCTCGTTCAATCCATCAACAACTCCAGCATCCTGCCGCCCGGCGTGCGCATCGAGCGCATCTACGACCGCGGCGACCTGATCGAGCTCACCACCCACACCGTGCTGCACAACATGGTGGTGGGCATCCTGCTGATCGTGCTGTTGCAGTGGATCTTCCTCGGCGATCTCCGGAGCGCGCTGATCGTCGGCGCCACCATCCCGTTCGCGCTTTTTTTTGCGGTCATCATCCTGGTGCTGCGCGGGGAATCGGCCAACCTTCTGTCGGTCGGTGCGATCGATTTCGGTCTCATTGTCGATGCCACCGTGATCATGGTGGAGGCGATCTTCCGCCGCCTGACGCAAACGACACCGATGTCGGAATCCGAGCATATGTCGCCCGAGACGCTGTTCGGCATGAAGAGCCATGCCATCCTCAGCGCGGCGGCCGACGTCTCGCGATCGATCTTCTTCGCCGCGGCGATCATTATCGCGGCGTTCCTGCCGCTGTTCACGCTCTCTGGCGTCGAGGGCAACATCTTCGGACCGATGGCGCGGACCTATGCCTACGCACTGGCCGGCGGCCTGCTTGCCACCTTCACCGTGACTCCCGCGCTGTCCGCGATCATCCTGCCGGCGCATGTCGAGGAGACCGAGACGAAGGTGATGCTGATCCTGCACCGGCTCTACATGCCTGTGCTGAATTGGGCGGTCGCCAACCGCAACATCGTCCTCGGCGCCGCGGTCGGTCTGGTGTTGATGACGGTCGCGCTCGCCCGGCTGCTCGGCCTCGAATTCCTGCCGAAGCTGGAGGAGGGCAACCTCTGGATCCGCGCTACGCTGCCGCCGACCATCTCGCTTCAGGAAGGCAACAGCTACGTCAATGAGATGCGCAAGGTGATCCGCGCCCGGCCCGAGGTCGAATCCGTCGTCTCGCAACACGGCCGTCCCGACGACGGTACCGACGCCGCCGGCTTCTTCAACGCCGAGTTCTTCGCGCCGCTGAAGCCCGTGAGCCAGTGGCCCGGTACCCGCGACAAGGAAGAGCTGACCGCGCAGCTGCTCAAGCAGCTCGACGATCGCTTTCCCGGCGTCGAGTTCAACTTCTCGCAATATCTCCAGGACAACGTCTCCGAAGCCGTCTCCGGCGTGAAGGGCGAGAACTCGATCAAGCTGTTCGGAAGCGATCTCCAGGCTCTCACCGACACCGCCAACAAGATCAAGTCCGTGCTCGCCACCGTGCAGGGCGTCACCGACCTTGCGGTGTTCACCTCGCTGGGCCAGCCGACCGTTCAGATCGACATCGACCGCGCCAAGGCGGCGCGCTACGGCCTTGCACCGGGCGACATCAACGCGACCATCAAGGTCGCGATCGGCGGCGACACCGCCGGCGACCTCTATGAGCCCGGCAGCGACCGCCACTTCCCGATTATCGTGCGCCTCGCGCCGGAATACCGCCGCAGCGCCGAGGCGATCCAGAATTTGCGGATCGGCGCGCCCGGGCCGAACGGCTCCGTCACGCAGATCCCCTTAAGCGAGGTCGCGACCATCAGCCTCGTCTCGGGTGCGGCCTACATCTATCGCGAGCAGCAGGAGCGTTATCTGCCGATCAAGTTCTCGGTGCGCGAACGCGATCTCGGCAGCGCGATCCGCGAGGCGCAGGACAAAATCGCCGCGCAGGTGCAGCTGCCGCCGGGCTCGCACATGGAATGGGTCGGCGAGTTCGGCAACCTCCAGGACGCGATCCGGCGGCTCTCGATCGTGGTGCCGATCTCGCTGGCGCTGATCGGCGTGCTGCTCTGGTTTAATTTCGGCTCGATGACCGACACACTGCTCGCGATGAGCGTGATCCCGATGGCGATCTTCGGCGGCGTGCTCGGCCTCCTGATCTCGGGCACCGCGTTCAGCGTCTCCGCGGCGATCGGCTTCATCGCGCTGTTCGGCATCGCGGTGATGGACGGCATCATCATCCTGTCGCAGTTCAACCAGCTGATCGAAGAGGGCATGGACCGCAGGAGCGCGGTGGTACGCACCGGCGAGCTGCAGCTCCGGCCGGTGCTGATGACCTGTGTCGTCGCAGGCGTCGGCCTCCTGCCGGCAGCGCTGTCCGAAGGCATCGGCTCGCAGGTGCAGAAGCCGCTCGCGGTTGTCGTCGTCACCGGCATGATGCTGGCGCCGGTCGTGATTCTGGTGACCTTGCCGGTGCTGATCTCCTTCTTCTCCCGCCGCGCGCGCTGACCCTCAGAACCCGTAGAGCCGCGCCGGATTGTCGACCAGGATCTTCTTGCGCACCTCGGCATCCGGCGCCCACACCGGAAGCTGGTTGAGCAGGCGGCCGTCGTCGATCTGATAGAGCGGCGCGATGTCGGTGGGCTTGCGGCCCTCGACGCGGCTCGAATCCGGATGCGGCCAGTCGGTGCCCCAGACGATGCGGTCAACATTGGCCGCGATCAGCGCGCGGGCATAGGGCACCATGTCCTGATAGTCGGGCGCCAGCTTCGACGAGCGATAGGCGCCCGAGATCTTCACATAGGCCTTGCCGGACTTCACCAGCGCGACGAGGTCGGAGAAGCCCGGCTGCTCCAGCCCGAGCGAAGCGTGAAGGCCGCCGAAATGGTCGAACACGACCGGCACCGGCGCCGTCTCGACGAGGTCCTTGATCGCGGAGATCATGGCCAGCGTGGTGTAGAGCTGTACGTGCCAGCCGCGCGCCTTCATGCGCTCGACGGCGGCGGTGAAGCGCGGCCGGCCGACATTGGGGTCGTTGACGCCGCCGGTCGCCAGATTGAGGCGGATGCCGCGGAAGCCGTCCTGGTGCATCGTATCGAGCGCGCTCTCCGGCGTCTTGTCGTCGATCACGGCGACGCCGCGCGCGGTCGCGCCGCGCGCCTTCATGCCGAACAGCGTGGAGGAATTGTCGGTGCCGTAGACGCTCGGCGTCACGATCACCACGCGCTCGATATGCAGCGCCTTGTGCAGCGCCGCCATTTCTTCCGGCGAAGCCGGCTCCGGCGTATAGACGCGGCCAGTGAAGAACGGAAATTTTTCGACATCGCCGTGAATGTGGGTGTGGCAGTCACAGGCATGCGCCGGCACATCGAAATTGATCGGCGTCGCAGGCTGCGCCGCGCGGGCATGGGCTTTGCTGGTCATTGCTACTCCGGCCGCAAGGGAGGCAAGCAGGACGCTGCGTCGGCTGAGCACGATTTCTCTCCCGGTCTGTTTTTTTATCGGCGAGTGGGAGGAGAATATCACATCAGCCGGGTAACCGCTCCGCTTCGCTGCATAGCTGCTCGACAAGCTCCGCAAGCGGACGTGAGCCGTCCACGCGTACGACCGGGCAGGGCAGGCCGGCGAGCCAGGCTTCGTGCTTGGCGAGACTGCGGCCTTCGCGATCGCCGGCTTCGTAATGGGAGGCCCATTCGACGAAGTCTTCGGTCTCGCCATGGCGCCAGCCGCCCGGCGCGACGGCATCAGCGCCGAAATGGGCGGCTTCGCGGGCGCGCAATCGCTTCATACGAATCTCGCGCGGCGCGGTCACGAAGACGACCAGGTCGAAGTACGAAACGAGCTCTTCGCCCCAGCCGGTGACGGACCCGCTCAGCACCCAGTCGAGACGCGGCAAGAACATCTCGTGCATCAGGCGCAGGCGGTCGGCGGCCGGGCGGGTCGTCCGATAGGGCGGCACGGTGGGCAGCCAGAAATAGTCGTCGCTGTCGTGATGCGGCAGCGCAAGCTGCCCCGCGAGCGCACGACCGATCGTGGTCACGCCGCAGCCCGAGGCTCCCATCAGATGGATGCGGCGGCTTTTCATCGGCATCCACCAGAGAGATTTGAGGCTACTGCCCCGACGGCGTGCGCAGGCCGTGCCAAGCGTCGCGGACCTGGTGGTAGTGCACCTCGGGCAGATAATCCGGCGTGTTCAGGTTCAGCGTCTTGACGTCGAGATGGCCGATGGCGCTGAGCAGCGTGTAGGAGGCGATCACGCGGTCGCGTTGCGCGCCGATCAGGCGGGCCTTGGCCTGGATCAGGTCGGCCTGCGAGTTCAAGACGTCCACCGTCGTGCGCTGGCCGCCGGCGGCCTCGCGCTGCACGCCCTGCAGCGCGACGGTGGCCGCCTTCACCTCGGACTCCGAGGCCGAGACCGTGATCTTGGCGCCTTCGTTGGCAACCCAGGCGCTGACCGCCGCCGTACGCGCTTGATTGCGCACCTGGTCGAGCACGAGGCGGCTCTGCGCCGTGATCTCCTTGGCCTGCCGGGTCTGCGCCGCGGCCTGGCCGCCGTCGTAGATCGGCGCGGTGACGTTGGCGACGATCGAAGCCTGGTCCTCGGCGAAGGTGCCGAGCGTCGGGTCGTTGTTGCGGCTTTTGCTGGCGCTGCCCTGGATGGTCGCGCTCGGCAGCAGCGTGCCTTCGGCGATGCGGATGTTGGTGGAGGCGACATCGACGTCGAAGCTGGCGGCCATCACCGCCGGATGCTGGCGGATCGCCATCGTCATGGCGTCCTCGCGGCTCTTCGGCAGATAGCGGTCGACGGCCTCGGCAGGCCTGAGCTGCGAGGGCGCATTGCCGATCACTTGCGCATAAGTGGCCTGGCTGACCGCAAGCGCGACCTCGGCCGCGTTGAGATCGGCAAGGCCACGATTGAGGCGGGCCTCGGCCTGCGCGGTGTCGGTCGGCGTGACGTCGCCGGCGTTGAGCCGGCGCTGGGTGACGGAGAGCGTCTCGCGCAGGAAGGCGACATTGGAGCGCTGCGCCTCGACCAGCGACTGGTTGGCGAGAACATTGGTGTAGGCGGTGACCGCATCGAGCAGCACGCCCTGGCCGACGTTGCGGAGCGCTTCGCGGCCCGACTGCACCTGGAGCTCGGCGGCCCGCACGCCGTTGGCGGTGCGGAAGCCGTTGAACAGGCTCTGCGTCACGGTGACGCCGATGATCCAGGGCTTCAGATTGCCGGTCTGGATGGTGTTGTCCGGCAACAGATTGCGCACCGATTGCAGGCCGGCGCTGAGGCTCGCCACGATCTGCGGCCGGTAGCCGGCCAGCGCCTGCGGCACGTTCTCATCGGTGGCGCGCTGGCGCGCACGCTCGGCATTGAGTTGCGGATTGGTCTGATAGGCTTTTGCCAATGCGTCCGGCAGGGCTTCGGCCCATGCCGCGGAGGGAAGGGCGCACGAGAACGCCAGCGTGGTCCATGTCGCAAGCGCATGACCCGCGCTCGATCGACGTCGCGTCACCCCGCGACCAGCTCTGGCGGTACGCCCAATCATGTAATCTCGCTTAACCCCGGCTGTCCGCCCCCGCCGACGATGGCCTCTTAGCTGTTTAGCCAGCCGAGGTCCCGCAGGCAAACTGCCGCGGGCAAAACTCCCATGTATTCCGTGCTTGTTGCAGGCGCGTCACAGGCTGTGCGCGGGAAAGCGCCAGAGCCTTACACCGGCCTGACCGGCTCGTGCGCTACCGGTTCTTGTTCACAGGCTTGCGCTTCTCGATGAACGCCGCCATGCCCTCCGAGCGGTCCTCGAGCGCGAAGGTCGAATGGAACAGGTTGCGTTCGACGCTCATGCCTTCGGAGAGCGTGGTCTCGAAGGCGCGGTTCACCGCTTCCTTGGCCATCGCGGCCGCAGGGCGCGACATCGCGGCGATCTTCTCGGCGGCCGCCATGACCTCGTCCATCAGCTTGTCGGCGGGTACGATACGGCTGACCAGGCCGGAGCGCTCGGCTTCGGCGGCGTCCATCATCCGGCCGGTGAGGCAGAGGTCCATGGCCTTGGACTTGCCGATCGCGCGCGTCAGCCGCTGGGTGCCGCCGATGCCGGGAATGGTGCCGAGCGTGATCTCGGGCTGGCCGAACTTCGCGGTGTCGGCGGCGATGATGAAATCGCACATCATGGCGAGCTCGCAGCCGCCGCCGAGCGCGTAGCCGGCCACCGCGGCGATGGTTGGCTTGCGACAGCGCGCGATGCGGTCGCCCCCGATCGCGGCGAAATCCTCGGAGAACATGTCGATGAAGCCCTTGGGCTGCATCTCCTTGATGTCGGCGCCGGCGGCAAAGGCCTTCTCGTTGCCGGTCACGACGATGCAGCCGATGGCGTCATCGGCCTCGAGATCGTCGACCGCAGCTGCGATCTCGCGGAAGACGCCGAACGAGAGCGCGTTGAGCATCTTCGGCCGGTTCAGCTTGACGATGCCGACCGCGCCGACGCTCTCGACGATGATGTGTTCGAACGTGCTCATGCTCCACCCACGCTTTCGATTGAGCGGGCAATGTGCCCGCTGGCGCGGATGCCTTCAAGGGGGCCGGACGCGGGAAGCGCGCGGGGTCGCGTCCCGGCGGAACCGGCCATCAGGCCATGAACATGCGCGCGGCGGAGGCCAGGGTCAGCAATGTGCCGACGCCGATGAAGATCTTGCCGATCAGGGAGCTCTGGTCCCAGGCCGAGCTCTGCTGGCTGCTGGCCATCACCGGCGCCGGCCGCGGCTGCGCCTCGGTTGCGGCGATCACCGCCTTCTGCGGCGGCGGGGTCTCCTGCAAGGCCCGATCGATGTCGTTGAGTTGATCGGGCGCGACGACCTGGCTTTCGGGGCTCTCGGCGCTGGTATTATCGGCGGCTGCCTGGACGTTGTCGTTGGCGCGGTTCGTCATCGCGGAGGCTGCCGCGGCAGTCGGCGTGTCGGCGGCGAGCTGCGCATTGGCGTTGGCGACCTCCGGAGCCAGCTGGCTCGAGGCCGGGACCTGACTGTCGGCCTTGTCGTTCTTGGCTTCGTCGGGCTTGGCCGCCGTGTCCTTCTTGTCGGCCTTGTCCTCGGATTTCTGCCCCGTCTTCCTGCTGTCGGTGCGGCGCGAGTCTTGGCGCCGGTGCTTGGCCGTATCGGCCCCTTTGTCGGCGCTCTCCGATTTGTTGCCTGCGGCCGAGTTCGGCGCCGCCTGTGCGAGGCCCCCGGATAGCAAGACAAGCCCGGCCAAAACGATCAGGGCCGCGCGCGCGCTGGTTTTCATCATGTCGACGATCTCCCCAATTCCGCCCGTCCCGGCAGCGAACAGAGACCCCGGGGCGTGACGACAGCGGGGCAGAAAATGGGAATCTTCGGGCTACACCGGGCAAAAACGCGGCAGACCCCTCCCGCAGCCGCCCGCCCGATGCAGGACGCACCGATCGGTGTTAAGAGCCGTCGCAGATGTTTGCGGCCGCATCGGTCGCGCGGCCCGGATCTTGATCACGACTTCGTGATATGTTTGGCGCCCGCGTAACAAATTGAAAGAGCGGCCGAATTGCATGGTGAGGGGCGCGCGTGCGCGGACGTGAGGACGAATGGACCGGCCTGATGCGGTCGGCCATGGCTGGCGATGATGCGGCGTATCATCGTCTGTTGAAGGCAGTCACGCCGGTGCTGCGGGCCGCCGCGAGGCGTGGCTTGGCGCGGGCGGGTCAGCCGCCCGACCAGGCCGAGGATATCGTGCAGGAGATTCTTTTGGCGGTACATCTGAAGCGGCATACCTGGGACAGCGAAGCCCCCTTCGCGCCCTGGCTGTTTGCGATCGGCCGCAACAAGCTGATCGATGCGCTCCGGCGGCGCGGCAGGCGCGTGTTCGTCAACATCGACGATTTCGCCGAGACGCTGCCGGGCGAGGCGCCGCAGGACACCGCTTCGGCCGGCGAGGTCGCCGCCCAGCTCGGAACCCTGCCGCAACGTCAGCGCGACGTGCTGCAATCGATCGCGGTCGAGGCCGCCTCGATCAAGGATACGGCGGCAAGGTTGTCGATGAGCGAGGGTGCGGTCCGGGTCGCGCTGCATCGCGGACTTGCGGCGCTGACCGCCAAATTGCGGGACCATTGATCATGGACACCGATCAACTCATTCGCTCGCTCGCCGCCGACAATCCGCACCGCGCGCCCCGCGTCGGCGCGGTGCTGAGCATGGCGCTGCTGGTGGCTGCGCCGCTGTCGATCCTGATCTTTGCGACGTTCTTCGGCGTGCGCGCCGACGTCATGAGCGCCATGCGCAACCCGTTCTTCGACATGAAGTTCGCGGTGACGTTGTCGCTCGCAATCCCCGCCATCATCGTCAGCCTTCATATGTCGCGTCCCGAAGCCCTGCTGCGCGGCTGGGGCTGGCTGCTGCTGCTTCCCGTCGCCCTGCTCGCCGTGGCGATTGGCAGCGAGGCGATGATGGCGCCGGCGATGCCGATGACGATGCGCCTGGTGGGTAAGAACTCCAGGGTCTGCATGGTCGCGATCCCCGCAATGGCGCTGCCGCTGCTTGCGGGGGCGCTGTTCGGCCTGCGCCACGGCGCGCCGTCTCGTCCCGCGCTCGCCGGAGCGCTCGCAGGGCTGGTGTCGGCGGGACTTGCGGCGACCCTCTATGCCTCGCACTGCACCGACGATTCCCCGCTGTTCGTCGCGACCTGGTACACGCTCGCAACCGCGCTGGTGACGGCGATCGGCGCGGCGGTCGGATCGAGGGTCTTGCGGTATTAAAGCATGATCCGGAAAAGTGCGAAGCGGTTTTCCGGAAAGATCATGCGCAACCAACAACCTAAAGCGCGATGACGATCCATCGAAATCTCATCGCGCTTTAGTCGCGCCGGCTTCATGCCGCCGGCGTCGCGTGCAACTGCATGCGGTGGAAGCGCAGCGCCTGTTGCGCGGTGGATGGGCGCAGCGCCTCATAGGTGTCGCGCAGCTTCAGCATGTCGGTCTGCGACCCGCCGGAGAGCTTCTCGCGCAAGGCGATGATGGCGCGCACGCTCGACCATTGCATGCCCGCGGCCTTGGCGAGGATCATCACGCCTTCGGTGCGGCTCTCGATCATCATGGTCTCGGCGGTCTCGACCGCGATCCCTGCGAGTGCGGCCAGCGCCGCGTTCGTCTCGTCGAACTTGCCCTGCTCGGCGAAGGTGGCGACCTGGAGCTCGTTGAGGCGGCCGTCCTCGTGCAGCGACTTCACCAGCGCGCGAGCCATCTCCGTCTGTTTCGTCCTGGCGACGGCGCGAACCCGTTGGGCCGCTTCCTCGACGGCCCTCGACACCTCGTCCGCGAGCTTGGGATGCGCAGCCGCGAGCTTCGTGCGCACGCTCGAGGATGCCTTGGCGACCAGCCTCAGATAGTGATGGCGCGGCAGGTCGGGCCGCAGGCCGATGCAGCCGGCGAGGTCGTCGTCGCGCTCGGCGCGGACGACGAGGTCGGCGAGACACTCCTCCGAGAACCGCGCGCCCGGATTGCCGGCCGTCGACTGCACCACGTCCTCATTGCCCCGCGCCACCAGCACGTCGGTCAGCGCTTCCGACAGCGTCCGCCGCAGCGAGATCGCCTTGAGATGCGCCTGGCTCCTGGTGCGCGCAATCTCGACCAATGTTGCCTCATCCAGCCGCTCCGACTTCGACAGCACGGGGCCGGAGACCTCGATCACCTCGTCGAGCGCGAGCGTGCGGATGATCTGCGGCGGCGCAGCTGCGATCGGCGCGAGCCGCTCGGCGAGCAGCGCCTTGGCCGACGTCTCGATCTGCTCGATCAGGCACTGGAACACGTCGTCGAACACGCGGATATGGTCGTCGGAATAGTCGACCGCGTTGCCCACGAAGAGATCGGTGACGCGGCGGAGCGTCTCCAACCGGCGCGCGACGGTGCCGTGCGAGAGGGCGGCCTGCAATTCCTCGAGCAGGCTTTCGGATGGTCTTGCGGAATTAAATCTCATTGCTCTGTCCTGGAGCGGTCGGCCCGGCAGCGGCTTCCGTCGCACCGGAGGAAAATGGATCGGTCAGCTCGTTGCAATGCAGTTGCGCCCTCGCGCCTTGGCGGAATAGAGCGCGCTGTCGGCGCGCGCGAGAAACGTGTCGGCAGTATCGACGTCGCGCAGCGTCACGACGCCCGCGGAAATGGTCACCCGCATGCTGGGGGAGAACGCGCCCCAGTCGAGATCGGCGACGATGCCGCGCAGGCGCTCGAGCGTGCGGAGCGCGACGTCGCCCGACGTATCCGGCAGCAGCAGCAGGAATTCCTCGCCGCCGTAGCGGCCGAAACTGTCGGCCGGGCGGATGTTGGCGAAAATGGTGATCGCGAAGGTGCGCAGCACCTCATCGCCAATGGGATGGCCGTAAGCGTCGTTGATGCGCTTGAACCAGTCGAGATCGATCAGCGCGATCGCGAAGGGCGTGGATGCCCGCCGCGACTTTTCGATCTCGGTGTCGAGAAGCCGCATGATGCAGCGGCGGTTGTAGGAGCCGGTGAGCTCGTCGAGCTCGGCCAGTTCCTCGATGCGTCGATAGGCGGCCTTCAATTCGATGCTGCGCTTGTACAGGATCTTGCGTAACGTGGCGCCGAACAGGCCGAGGAAGGCGCACTGCCCGATCACCAGCACGAAGCAGAGCATCGAGGCGGTCCGCTGCAGCCGGGTCGCGACCGGCAGTCCGATCGGCAGGTCCGATCCCAGGAAAACCACGGTGAGCCCGCAGGTGGCGAGGCCCCAGGTGAGCATGGCCTGGCTCGACGTCATCCGCAGCGTGCCGAACGCGAAGATCAGAAACAATACGGCAAGGAACGCGACCCCGATGGTGGGCACCGCGAGCAGGAACACCAGTTGCAGCGCCATATGCAGCGAGATCTGATAGACGGTGAGGTAATGATCGTCGAAACGGTCGCCGAAACCTGCCTCCGACAGCACCGTGAAAGTCCCGATGATCAGAAGGCCGCCGAGCCAGAACAGCGTCGGAACGGCCATGGAGACCGCGCCGTCATAGGCGTAGAGCAGCAGGACCGCGCCGCCCAGCGAGTAGCTCGCGACCTGGCCGATATACATCTGGCGACGCTGCCAGACGCGGCGCGCCCTGACCTCGGGCGCCGTCGTCTCGGGCGCAAGGACGAGATCCGCGACCTCTGCGGCATTCCTCTCTGGAAAGGACGTCGCGGCCGTACCCATGGTCCCGCCAATGGTGGATGTCAGCGTAAAAACCTACGTGGCAAGCCTTTAGGTTTGGTATCCTTTGAAATCGAATCCGAACCGTGCAGCAGGGAACAAGGCGATCATCTAGCGTGAGAATTTTACCGATGATCACGCATCGTGTGCGCTGCGGTCGAGCCGAAGCGAGGCTTGGCGCGACAAAGGTGGTGCGGGGCTGCTATGGAACCGGATGAGGCCGGGCTGCCTACGTCCGGGCAGGCATTCCGCAGGGAATATCGCAGTATTATGGTACCGATTCGGATGAGCGACGCTGACCACCACGGGTTGGACAAGAAAAATGCCCGGATGTGGGGTAGCTCACACAAGCCCCCGTATGACTGCGGTAGGTTCAACAATTTTGCCCCCCACATCGAACCGGCCACCGCATCGACCCGACCAACCTTGCGAGACGGCCATTGAGCGCGACACAGGCGGCTTCAGACGAGATCCTGATCGCCAGGATCGCTCAAGGTGACCGGCTCGCCATGCAGGTGCTGTACGGGCGGCACCATGTCAGGGTTTACCGGTTCGGGCTGAGGCTCGTGCGGGACGAGCAGGCGGCGGAAGACCTCATCAGCGAGGTGTTTCTCGACGTCTGGCGTCAAGCGGGCAAATTCGAGGGCCGATCGGCCGTTTCCACCTGGCTGCTGGCAATCACCCGATTCAAGGCCCTGTCTGCGCTCCGGCGCAGGAAGGATTTCGAGCTGGACGAAGACGCCGCCAACGCGATCGAGGATACGTCCGACGATCCGGAAACGGTGGTGCAGAAGAAGGATACCAGTGAGGCGTTGCGGGAGTGTCTGACGGGCCTCTCGCCGGATCATCGGGAAATCGTCGATCTTGTCTACTACCACGAGAAGTCCGTGGAAGAGGTGGCCGAAATCGTCGGGATACCGGAGAACACTGTGAAGACGCGCTTGTTCTATGCGCGCAAGAAACTGGCCGAACTGCTGAAGGCAGCCGGCGTCGAGCGAGGCTGGCCATGATGGCTTTGAGCAAGAAGATGCTGGAGCAAGAGCCCAGTGAAATTGAACTGCTGCTGCCCTGGCACGCTGCCGGCACGCTGAACGCGCGCGATGCGCGCCGTGTCGAGGAAGCGCTGGCGCGCGATCCGGACCTGGCGAAGCAATATGCGGCGATCCGCGGCGAGTACGAAGAGACCATTCATCTGAACGAGAGCCTGGGCGCTCCGTCGGCGCGCGCGATGCAGAAGCTGTTCGCCGCGATCGATGCCGAGCCGGCGAAGGCGAGCGGCTCGCTGCCGCTGTCGGCGCGTATCTCGACCTTCTTCGCGAGCTTGTCGCCGCGCACGCTGGCGTGGTCGGCGAGCCTCGGTGCCGTCGCGCTCGTGCTGCAGGCCGGCATCATCGGCGCCGTGCTGATGAAGAACCAGCCGGCGACCTTCCAAACCGCTTCGCTCTCGACCAGCGCACCGATCACGCGCGAGCTTGGTAGCGCCGCCGCGCCGGCGCGCGCGCTGGTGCGCTTCGCCCCTGAGGCGCGCGTCGCCGACATCACCGCGCTGCTCGACAGCTACCAGGCTTCGATCATCGGCGATGCCAAGGGCGGCATGTTCCGCCTCCAGTTCGACAAGGCGATGGGCCAGGACGAACTCGCTTCGCTGCTCGGCAGGATGCAGCGCGAGAAGTTCGTCAACCTCGCCGTCGCGGCGCCCTAGGCGCGCCGCCGAGCCAATGACGGGCAAATCCGAGAGCAGGGTGCGCACTGGGGCCCGCGCTTCATCCGTCGGCGTTGCGCTTCTGGTCGCCTTCTGTTTCGGCGTGGAGCTTGCGCAGGCGCAGGCGATCATGCGCACGCCGACGATCAGCGTTCCCTCGCGCACGCCGACCGTCTCTCCAAACATCACCCCGCGGGTCAGCCCGAACATCGCTGCGCGCGCGGTGAGCGTTGGCCGCGGCCCGCGGACGATGGCGAGCATTCCCACGACGTCGCGCATCCGGCCGACGACGCCGGTGCTGCCCCATGCGCGTTACTCGCCGAATCTCTATCCGGCCTGCACCGCAGCCTATCGCAGTGCCGACGGCGAATGTCTGGCGCAGCCGAACGCGGGCGGCGAGGGCACCGGAAAATCCGGCAAGAAGAGCGCCGGCAAAGGGCGTGGGAACAACACGCCGGTGGTGCTGACCTCGCGCAGCTTCGCAGGCGAATTCGTCGCCGAGATCGACGGCGCGCTGTCGACGGCCGAGGCCGACGAGCTGGCGCGTCGCCACGGCCTGACCCGCCTCGCTTCCGAGAATTTCCCGCTGATCGGAGCCACGTTCGGCCTGTTCCGCATCGCCGACGGCCGGCCCTATGAGACCGTGCGGCGCGAATTCGCGGCCGACGGCAGCGTGCGCTCGCTGCAGCCGAACTTCCGCTACGTGCTCCAGGACCAGAAATCGTCGGCCGCCACCGAGGGCGATCCTGCGCAATACGCGCTGGCAAAGCTGCGCCTGCCGCAGGCGCATACGTTGGCGCATGGGGCCAACGTCACGATCGCGGTAATCGATTCCGGCATCGACGCCCGGCATCCCGAGCTCGCCAATTCCATCGCCGACAATTTCGACGCGCTCGGCAGTGCCGAAGGGCCGCACGTCCATGGCACCGGCATCGCCGGGGCGATCGCGGCCCATGCCCGTCTGATGGGCAGCGCACCCGAGGCCCGCATCATCGCCATCCGCGCCTTCGGCGGTGCCAATGGCGGTGCAGAGAGCTCGTCCTATATCATCCTGCGTTCCCTGAATTACGCCGCCGAGCACGGCGCGCAGATCGTCAACATGAGCTTTGCCGGTCCGAAGGACGCGGTGATCGAGCGCGCGATCGCGGCGACGGCCGCGCGTGGTCTCATTCTGATCGCCGCCGCCGGCAATGCCGGGGCGAAATCGCCGCCGCTGTATCCGGCGGCCAACCCCAACGTGATTGCGGTCAGTGCGACGGATCGGCAGGACAGGCTGTTCTCCGCCTCCAACCGCGGCAACTACATCGCCGTCGCGGCCCCCGGCGTCGACATCTTCCTGCCGGCACCCGACGGCAAATACCAGGTGACGTCGGGAACCTCGTTCTCGGCCGCCTATGTCTCAGGCGTCGCGGCGCTGCTGCTCGAGCGCAACCACACACTCAAGCCGGAAGCGCTGCGCATGACGCTGGTCAAGACCGCACGCGACCTCGGCTCTCCCGGGCGCGACGACCTCTTCGGCGACGGCCAGGCCGACGCGTTTGCCGCCGTCATGGCTGTTCCTGCCGACAGCGCGACGCCGGTCGCTGCTGCCCCCGGTACAACAAAACGTGAAGATGCTCCGAAGCGTCGCGAGGAGCCCGGCGCACGCGCGATCGAGCAAACCTCGCTGTCGAGCGCGGAGGATAAATCCGCGGTTTCTCAGGCGGATAGGCCGCCGGCGCGATAGTCGCTGCGACAACTTTACGCTCACGCCAAAGGGTAAAAAATCAAACCGCGCATTTGAACGTTCAGCCCGCTGCCCCGACCAACTGATGTGGGAGCGGTCATCCCTCCCCATCAGTCATATCAGGCGCGAGCGCCCATCCACCCCAAGCGCCCATATGGCTCGACCCGTCCGGTTGTCCCCCCGGACGGGTCTCTTCTTTTCAGAGCGTTTTCGAGCGAAGCGGGTGTCGGTTCGCGTGAAGAAAACGCGTCAAGACAAGATTCTGGCGTCCGATTTTTCGAAGCTTCGCATCCGTTCAGCTTGCAGTTGAAGGTCGCCGTGGCCTCGGTCGCCGTCGCGAGCGAGTCCCGCCGCAACTCCGTCATGCTTGTGCGAAGCTTGACTCGAAAACACGGAAAATCACCGCACGACTACGGTGTTTGACGACGAATGCCGCGTCGTTGCTGGACAAGTCAAAACTTTTCCACAAAATATTCATGTCGCGTCTAAATTGATTCGTGTGCGTTGCGTCCCCCGCGTCCGTGTTTTCTCCTGACGGGCTGGTTCATGACACATCGCCAAGAATTTGCTCGCGAAGAGTTCGTTCGCGACGCGGCCGGCAGCCGCCAAATCGCGGCACGCTGGTGCGCTCTCGCCGAGCAGCGCCTGCAACATCTCTCCGAGATGTTTGAGACCGGCCGCTGGCGCCGCTATCATTCCGAGATCGCCTTCCTCGAAAACATCCAGGAAGCCAAGCGCGCCGTCCAGACTTGGCGCGCCCTTGCGACGGGGGCGGACGTCGCCGAGGCGGCTGCGAGCGTGACGCCGGCATTCGGTTGGTCGCCGGCGACGATGCCTCGCATGGCGCCGCGCGAGCAGCAGGCGCAAACGATGCAGCCCAAGGCCGTTCACATCGCTCCCGAGACCGTCATGCCGGTGAGGCTCGATCCGAAGCCCGACGTGCTCGCGGAGATCACCGAAGCCCCGATCGCGCCGCTTGCTATGCCCGTAGCTTGGCCGTCGTTCACCGCGCCTGCCGAGATGCCGCCGCTGAGGGCACCCGCTGCGAAGGCACCGTTCACTGCGCCTGCCGTGAGATCGCCGCTCGCGGAGCCGGCCGCAACACGGCCATTCGCCGCGCCGGAAGTGAGGCCGCCGGTGCCTGCCGCGAAGCCGCCGAAGACCGCGCCCGCAGCGATGGCGGCGCTCCTGCCGCAGTTCGCCCCGCCCGCCGGGGAAATCGTCGCCGCCCCCGAGCGCGTCGTCGAATTCACTTTCAGCCTCGACGGCCTGGAAGCGAAGTACCCGCTGCTGCGGAACGCCTTCTAGCGCCGCACCGCATTGCCGCCGACCACCAGCTGCGCAAAACGTTGTGCGCCGTCGGCGGATAGATCCGACGTCACCGCGCGGGCGTGATCGAGGCCGACCACGGCGCCGCGCGGCGTCTCGGAGATCATGTTGTTGTTGACGAGCGCGGTGCCGGCGCCCGGCAGCACGGAGACGCCGACGCCGGCCAGCGCCTTGCGGATCACGTTGCCCGTGATCGCGACGTCGCGCAGATATCTGCCCCAGCCGGCGACGATGCCGTAGGACGGCGCGTTCTCGATCACGTTGCCGGTCACCGAAGAATCCGCCTCGATGTAGATGCCGACGCCGGCATCATCGTCGGGCGCGGTGCCGATCGGCCGCTTCGGGATCAGGTTGCGGATGATGTTGCCCTGGACCACCGCGATGCGGCCGCCCTCGTTGAAATTGCAGACCGAGACGCCGACGGCCGCGCCGTCCACGATGTTGTTGGCGATCACCGCGGCCTCGAATGCGAACTCGGAATAGAGCGCGACCTCGCGCACGTCGCTGACGCTGTTGCCACTGATGTGGATGTTCGAAGCCGAGTTGCCGCGCACCGCCGAATAGTCGCAATTCCTGATACGGTTGCCGCGCACGATCACGTTGCTGGCGCGAAAGGCGTTGATGGCATTGCCGAACTGGCCCGAGCCGCCGGGGCCGGCCTTGATGTTCTCGATGCGGTTGTCGGCGACCAGCGTGCCGTCATCGCCGATCGCGGTGCGCAGGATCTCGATCCCGTTGTCGTTGGTGCCGAGAATCGTGTTGCGGCAGACGCTGAGGCCCCTGGCGTCGAACGACACGACCGCTGTCACCGCGATGTCGGTGAAGATATTGCCGGAGATGTCGCCCGCGACCTGCTCGAGCCAGATGCCGCTGCCGCCCGAGCTCGTGATAGCGCATTCGCTGATGCGCACGTCGCGCCCGCCGAGGGCGTGGATCAGGCCGCGCCGTGTCGGCAGCGGGATGCCGCCGCCGTCGAAGGTGATGCCGGTGAGGCCGATCGCATCGGAGCCGTCGCTCTGGATCGCCGAGGCGCCGCCGGTGAAGACGAGCTTGGTCGCGCCGCGCACGCCGATCAGCTGCGCGCCGTTCGGCAGCCGCAACAGACCGGTCCGGTACACGCCGGGTGGCAAGGCGAGCGGCAGTTGCGCCCGAGCGGCCTCGTCGATGGCACGCTGCAGCGCGCGGGTCTGGTCCTCGCTGCTGCCGGGCCGCACACCATATTGCGTGGCATCGCGGCCGAGCAGCGACGTCAGCGGCGCGGCGCGCGCGGCATCGGCCGGTATGGCCAGCGCACCGGCAATGCCCGCGGTCGAAGCCCCGATGAGATGACGGCGATTGAGGTTCATGACGCGTCCTCCGGCGGACGCGGGAGGTGTCCGCAGCGGTTTCGTAGCGTAGCAGGGCGAGGACCGTGAGGATTGTTCGCGGTAGGGTTAAATGTTTACGCAAAAGACGGTGCCGTAGGACCTCCTAGCCTTGGTCAAGAGGTTTCGTGCCTTAATGCAACAGGGTAGCGCGGTGCTCACCGCTGTCCAGGACGCTTCGCGCCGGCTACGCCGGTGCCGATGGCATCCTGGACAGCGGCTGCGCGCCGCGCTGTTGGGCTCGGCAGGTCGGGACGAAGGAATGGTCACAAGCGGCCGAACAAAGGAATAAGGCTTACTGGCTGCTGACAGCCTGAGCACTCCTGTGATTGGCGTCGTACAGCGTTCGGTTCTTGAGGGCCGCGCAGAGGGCCGAGAGCAGGCGATCGCCCACGCCTCGCAACGCGCGTGCACGGCCATGGCCGCGCCGCCGCAAGGCATCATAGCGGTGCCGAGCGGCCGGGTCGTGCTGGACCGGCAACGCGTGACCAGTGATGGACAGCGGTCTGCAGCCGCTTGTTGCAGGCAAAGCGCCGGATCACGAAGCGTTGCTTGCCGCTTTGCCGTGTGATCGGGGCAGCCCCTGCCAGAGCACGCAAAGCGTGGTAATCTCGGGCGCGCAGCGGTTGTGCTGCCTCGGTGAGCAGTGTGGCGAGAACAATCCTGCCGATTCCCGGCCAGGAGCGAAGGATTGCCACGTCACGCTGCTCATAGCTCTGCCCCGATGAGTTCTCCTCGCCCTGTGCCGCCAGACTATCGCAAAGGCCGTCCAGGGCAGCGTCGGCTTGCTTGATCTGCTGATTGACCAGGCGCACGCGCGCGACAAGGCTGCGGATATGGACGCACGCTGCCTCCGTGGTACCTGGTGCGACGAACAAGGCCGTCTTGCGCAGGGTCTGCAGCACGGTGGCGGCGTCGACACGGCGGATACGATGCTCCTTGAGGATACGCGCAATCGTCTTCTCCGATGCCTTGGCGGCCGCAGCGGGTGTCGGCACCTTCTGCCACAAGCTCAGGAACCAGTCGTCTGCGACATCATCGGTCAGCTCGGCCGCTTGCGGGTAATAACGCCACAACTGCTGACGCAGGCGGTTAGACAGACGCGTCCGTTCCTGCTGCAGCTCATCTAGCAGGCGCGACCATTCGCGCAACCTGATCACCGCCGGATCGTCCATGGCAAGCTGCCGGAAGGCCTTGCGATCGGTACGCAAGGAATCCCCTAGGACAAGAGCGTCACGGCTGTCATCCTTGGCACCCGCGACCGTGAAGCGATCACGGAAGCGATCAAGCTGCTTGGGATTGATGGCAAAGACCAGGAACCCACACTCAAGCAGCATCTCCACCACAGGACCGTGCGGCATCTCGATTGCCACGGCGATCTGCGCCGGTGCAGCCTTCGTCTTCTCGAGCAGCCAGTCGCGCAACTCCACCAGATCGGCTCCGCCATGGGCGAACTCTCGCTCTCCCACCCGCCCTCCTTCGGCATTGAGCAAGCAAACGCGATGGCTTTGCGTTGCCCAGTCGATCCCGACAAACCAATGCACATTCTCGACCATTTGATGGACCTCCTCGCTTCCAAAAGGCGGGCCAACTGCGATCCCAATCAATCCCTGTACCGGCGCTCGCGGCGCAAACCTCCTAGTGGATCTCGATCGCAGATGCTCCGCCAGGACGCGGGTCCTACGTCGGTGCTCTAGGCACAGGTGGGCAAGGCGGCTCCCGGCGGATCGGCCCGGCGACCAGCCTACACCAACTGACTGGCCTCCGAACGCCAGAAGGGTACAGGGTGGGTTAGCCGTAGGCGTAACCCACCATGTCACCGCGAGTACGGAACCGTTGATGGAGATGAGGTGGATTAGGCTTTGCCAATCCACCCTACGAAGCGCGCGCCCTCCGTGCCAACTGCACCATCTCCATCAGCATCGCTTCCCCCGCATCGACCAGCTCCTCCAGCGTGATGCGGGCTGCGCCCTTGCGGCGCGCACCGCCGCTGCGCGCGAGCAGGGGAATGTGGATGAACGCCGCAAGCCTGGGTCCGCCCGCCTTCACGCGCTCGATCGCGCGCCAGCTTAAGTAGTTGCAGAGATAGGCGCCGGCGTCGCGCGAGGGACGCGCGTCGATGCCGGTGAGTCGCGCGGCGCGCAGCAGCCTTGCGGTGTGCGGGCCGAACATCATCGCGTCGGCATGGCCGGCGATGCCGCGCTTGGTCGAGCGGGTGTTGGCCGCATCGGGCCAGAGCATGGTGACGGCGTTGCGCGCCCGCGTCTCGATGCGCAAGTAAGGCGTGCGGGCGGCGAGGCCGAACATCAGCAGCGCGTCGGGCTTTTGCGTGGCGAGCACGTCGGGCAGTTGGCGGTCAACCGCGGCATAGGTGACCGGAAAAATGTGGCTCGAGAGCACGACATCGTCGAGCGCGGGCCGGCGCAACTGCGCCAGCCGCGCCACCAGCGGCTGGGTCGGATTATGGGGTGCGCCGGGAAACGGACCGAAGCCGGTGAGGAGAATGCGGAGCTTGTCGCTCATTGCAGCAACTCCAGCATCTGCTCGGCGGCGAGCGCCGGCGTGAGATGGCCATCGGCGACATCGGCCTCGATCTTTCGAACCTTGCTCCGCACCGAGGCCTCGCTGCGCAGCCGCGCCAGCATGCGCTGCTCCAGCATCGACCACATCCACTTCACCTGCTGCTCGCGCCGCCGCGCGGCGAAATCGCCGGAGGCGTTCATCGCCTTACGGTGATCCAGGATCTTTTGCCAGATCTTTGCGATGCCATCGCCGGTCAGCGCCGAATAGGTCTCTACCGGCGGATGCCAATGCTCGGACCGCGGCGCCAGAATATGCAGCGCGCCGCGATAATCGGCCGCGGTGATCTTGGCGCGCTTCAAATTGTCGCCGTCGGCCTTGTTGATCGCGATCATGTCGGCGAGCTCGACCAAGCCCTTTTTGATGCCCTGCAGCTCGTCGCCGCCGCCCGGCAGCATCAGGGCAAGGAAGAAGTCGGTCATGTCGCAGACGGCGGTCTCGGACTGACCGATGCCGACCGTTTCCACCAGCACGACGCCGAAGCCGGCGGCCTCGCACAGCAGCATCGCCTCGCGCGTCTTCGCCGCGACACCGCCGAGCGTGCCCGAGGACGGCGAGGGACGGATGAAGGCTGCATCGGAAGCTGACAGCCGCGCCATCCGCGTTTTGTCACCGAGAATCGAGCCGCCGCTGCGCGCCGAGGACGGATCGACCGCGAGCACCGCGACCTTGTGGCCCTGCTCGATGAGATACGTACCCAACGCATCGATCGTGGTGGATTTGCCGACGCCGGGCGAGCCGGTGATGCCGACGCGATATGCCTTGCCGGTGTCCGGCAGCAGCATCTGCACCAGCTCCCGGGCCAGTGCCTGATGGTCGCCGCGCCGGCTCTCCACCAGCGTGATGGCCCGCGCCAGCGCCGCGCGGCTGCCGGAGCGAAGGTCACGGGCGAGGGATCTGATGTCGGTGGATTTGGGAACAGTCATCATTGCTTATGGGCGCGCGAGTCCACGTCAACTCGACGGTCGCACGCGCCCTTCGACGAAAGATTTCAATGGAGAGAGATGATCTTGAACGGTCGCCCATACAATCCCAACATCCGTTGCATGATAGGCGTGACGCAAACGATTGCCGAAATTCACCATTGCTTGCCAATCTATGCTCGACGCATCTTTCTTCATCTCGTCGGGCAACCGCCGTGCGGCCTCGCAAATGACTTCCAAATAGCGTTCAGTGGCCATACGGCTGGTCTTGTCGGCGGTGAATCGCGCGAAGTCATAGCCCGCAAGCAACGCCTCGATCTCGACAATGGCCTCGAGAATGTCTCGCAACCGGTCCTCGACGGTGGGCGGCATTCAGAACACCTCGACCAAATCGTCGGCGATGCGTTCTGCCATGCGGGGCTTCAGTAAGTTTCGCATCGATATTTGAGTTTCGAGGCCGATGTGATCCTCGATCAGTTTCACAGCCTTGAAGTAATCGAAACGTGGCTCTTCCCCATGCGCAGTCGTCTCTACCAAAACATCGAGGTCGCTGTCGGGGCGCGCGTCGCCGCGCGCTCGGGACCCAAACAGGAACAGGCGATTGATGCCCGCAGCCCTCAAGGCGGGAGCAAGCTCTCGGAGCTTTCCGACAATCGTCTGGAGTGGAATGTCTGCGACCTCGGTCATGGCCGGACATTAGCACAGGGCGAGGGCCCGGCCCAGCGATAGCGGGCCTGCTCGGCCTGCCCCGGCGGGGCAGGCGAGGCCCGCCCGCTCGATATCACCGGGTCGTTGCCGCGGCGGTCTGCGGCTGTTTCGCCTTGCGCCAGATCCACACCATGACCGGCCAGAGCAGCGCGCCGATCGCCATCGCGGCGAGGATGGCCGCGACCGGACGCTCGAAGAACGGCAAGATGCTGCCGTCCGACTTGATCAGCGAGGTGACGAAGGCCTGCTCCACCATGGTGCCCATGACGATGCCGAGCACCATGGCGGCGACGGGATAGCCGTTCGTCTCCATGACATAGCCGATCACGCCGAAGGCGGCGACGGTGACGACGCCGAACATGTTGTTGCCGATCGCGAACGAGCCAACCGCGCAGCACAGCATGATGATCGGCATGATCGCCGAGCGCGGTGCCAGCAGGATGTAGGTGGCGACGCGGATCATCGCGATGCCGAGCGGGATCATCAAGATATTCGCGATGATGAACATCAGGTAGATCGCATACATGCTCGACGCCTTCTCGGTGAACAGCGTCGGGCCGGGATTGAGGCCCTTCATGTAGAGCACGCCGATCGCGATCGCGGCGATGGTGTCGCCGGGGATGCCGAACAGCAGCGAAGGCACCCAGCCGGAGGCGATGCTGGCATTGTTGCTGGCGCCGGCCTCGACCAGGCCCTCGACATGGCCGGTGCCGAACTTTTCCGGCTCCTTGGAGAAGCGCTTCGACATCGCATAGGAGACCCAGGCGGCCATGTCGGCGCCGGCGCCGGGCAGCACACCGATGATGATGCCGACGATGTTCCCGCGCGTCATCTGCCAGCGATAGAGCTTGGTCAGCTTCCATTGGCCGGCCATGATGCTTCCGAATTTGCGCCGCGGCAGCGGCGGCGGTTCGGGCGTCAGCATCGCGCGCATCACCTGCGCCACCGCGAACACGCCGACGAGAGCCGGGATCGGCTCGATGCCGCCGAACAGATCGGTCAGGCCGAAGGTGAAGCGCGGGATGCCGCCGGGATTCTCGATGCCGATGCAGGCGACGAGCAGGCCGATGAACATGCCAGCGATCGCCTTCACGGGCGAGGAACGCGCCACCAGGGTGGCGCACATCAGGCCGAGCAGCGCCAACCAGAAATATTCGAAGGTCGAGAACGACAGCGCGATCTCGGCCAACGGCGGCGCCAGGATCATCAGCGACAGCACGCCGGCGATGCCGCCGACCGCGGAGAACCAGACGCCGGCCCCTAGCGCCAGCTCGGCCTGGCCCTTGCGCGTCATGGCGTAGGCTTCATCCGCGTAAGCCGCGGATGCGGGCGTGCCCGGGATACGCAGCAGCGCGCCGGGAATGTCGCCGGAGAAGATCGCCATCGAGGACGCCGCGACGATAGTCGCGATCGCCGCGATCGGTGACAGATAGAAGGTGACCGGGACGAGCAGGGCGGTCGCCATCGTCGCCGACAGGCCCGGCAGCGAGCCGATCACCAGCCCATACACGGAGGCTGCGAACATGGAGATGATGACCTCCCAGGTGGAGATCAGCGCGAACGCATCAATCAGGGTCTTCAACATCGATCACCAGGGCGTCGGCAGCAGGCCAACCGGTAGCGGCACGCGGAGCAGCTTGCCGAAGATGAGATGGATGGCGAATGGCGAGAGCATCGCGAGCGGCAGCGCCAGCTTCCACTTCGCCCCGAGCGCGGTCGAGGTCACGTAGACCATGATTGCCGCGGTGATGATGAATCCCAGCCGGTCGGCGGCAACAACGTAGAACAGCAGCAGCGCCGGCGGCAGCAGCGCGCGCAGGCCGTAGAGCTTGCCCTGCGGTGGCGGGGCAGCCGCCTGGCCGTCCTCGAACGGGACCAGCTCTTCCTCCTCCTCGAAGGAACGGCCGATGCCGAACACGATCGCGAGCCCGCACAGTGCAAGGCCGCAGCCGATCACCAGCGGAAATACATTGGGGCCGACCGGCTGCCCCGGCACCGGCGGCAGAATGTAGCCGCCATAGGCGGCAGCCGCGCCGAGCGCGACGAGAAACGATCCCGTGACGGAGTCGGGAAGACGCATAGGGGGAGTCCTACAGGGGGTGCGCTCCCTCTCCCCGCTTGCGGGGAGAGGGTTGGGGTGAGGGGGAGTCTCCGCGGAGGAGGTGAGAGATGGACTTGCGGAGAGTTCCTCGCACCCCGATCAAGGCGTCGCAGGTGCGGATCACGCCTTGCTCAGGCCCGCGGCCTTCATCGCCTCGCCCATCTGGGCGTCGCCCTTGTCCATGAAGCCCGCGAAATGGGCCGCATCGCCCCACACGGTGCCGAAGCCGCGATTGCTCATGAAGTCCTTGAACTCGGCGGAGTCGTAGACCTTCTTCAGCGCCGCCGTGAGCTTGGTTGCGATCTCCGGCGGCAGATTTTTCGGCCCGGCAATGCCGCGCCAGGCGCCGGTTGCGTAGTCGATGCCCATGGCCTCCTTCAGCGTCGGCACGTCCTTGAACACCGGATTGCGCGCGGGCGCCATGATGGCAAGGCTCCTGGCCTTGCCGGCCTCGATGATGGCGCGCGCTTCCGGCACCGAGCAGGTGGTGAGATCGACACCGCCGGCCGCGAGATCCTGCATTGCGGGTGCCGCGCCGTTCGACGGCACCCAGGCGACCTGGTTGGCGGGCAGGCCCATCGCCTGCATCCAGCCGACCAGCGCCAGATGCCAGATGCCGCCCTGGCCGGTGCCGGAAGCCTTGAACTTCCCCGGAGGCGCCGCCTTGATCGCGTCGGCGAGCTCCTTGACCGTCTTGTAGGGCGAGGAGGAGGAGACCTGGATGCCGGGCGGATCCTCGTTCATCAGCGCCAGCGGCGTGTAGCTCTTCGGCGTCAGGTCGGTGAGACCCTGCCAGTGCATCATTGAGATTTCGACGGTCAGCATGCCGATGGTGTAGCCGTCGGGCTGCGCGGTCGCGATCGCGCTATGGCCGACCACGCCGGAGCCGCCGGTGCGGTTGACCACGTTGAAGGGCTGGCCGAGGTCTTTCTCCAGCAGCGCTGCGACGATGCGCGCGGTGGCATCGGTGCCGCCGCCGGCGCCCCAGGGCACGATCACGGTGACGGGCCGCGCCGGATAGGCTTGTGCGAGCGCGGGCTTGAAGCCGAAAGCGGCGGAGGCCGCGAGAGCGGCGGTGGAAGCCGCAAAGCTGCGGCGCGAAATCTTGGACATTTAATGCCTCCCAGCGGCGCCCGTGATGTCAGGCGCTCTTGTCAACTCCGGCATTCTAGTCGGCTTTACGTCGCCGCCGCAAGGTAGCGCTACCAACTGGAATCGCCATGTTGTGTGAAAGCAGACGGCCCGTCGAATGGGCGGTCGGAAATCGGGTGGGTTTTGTCCGCGCGCCTAGCCAACCTGTGCGCGCAACGAAACCAAAGGCAAGCCACCGATGACCCAAGCCTATTACAGCGCCGTGCTGGACCACCCGCTCGACGACGTCTGGTCCCTGATCCGCGATTTCAACAACTACCCCGCCTATATCGACGGCGTGAGCGAGAGCGAGATCGAAGACAACAGGCGCGGCGATGAAGTCGGC
The DNA here is from genome assembly GCF_056156565.1 of Bradyrhizobium sp. JHI2711. NCBI lineage: Bacteria > Pseudomonadati > Pseudomonadota > Alphaproteobacteria > Hyphomicrobiales > Nitrobacteraceae > Bradyrhizobium > Bradyrhizobium sp. JHI2711. Next base: position 1,909,529 of record NZ_JBPZPT010000001.1, on the reverse strand, counting down.
GCCGTCAGGCGCTTCTGCTATCTCGGAAACTGGATCCGCCAGCGCCTGGTCGATCACTCGGACCTGCAGCACAGCCTGACCTATGCCGGTCTCGAAGCGATACCCTATCCGCAAGACGACGACGGCCCGAGTCCGGCGCCGGCGCGATACCAAGGCACCATGCATCTGCGTCCGATCATCGAGGGCAACCGAACCTTCATCGAATGGTCGGTTGCGCTCGAAACTGAACCTGCGGACCCCGAGCGCTGGAAAGCGCTGTTTGCCTCCTGGATTCCCGATTGGACGGATTCCCTCGCGCGGACATTGGCCCGGACCCGTTTGCGATCCCGTTAGCCTCAGCTCACGGCTCGTCCGCGTCGCCCTTGGGCCGCGCGCCGCCGAAGATGCGGGCGCCCTCCGATGTGAGGTAAGGCTTCAGCGTCTCCCACGGCACGAAAGCGACATACTCGCCCTCAGCGTAGGGGCCGACGGCATAGGGCGGATAGTGGAAGTTGAGGCCGGAACTCCTGCCGGCCTCGGTGGAGGGCGCGAGCGTCACCGCGCCGATCTTGAGGAGGCGCGGCTCCACGGACTTGAACCACTCGTCGGTCGCGGTCTCTCCGGCGCCGCGCTTCTTCTTCTCGTCCGTCAGCGAAGCGATGATGGCCTTCACCATCGCCTTCATGGTGGGGCCGCCATCGGCGGTCTCGGTGAAGAATGGACGGATCGAGATACGCTTGTTGGCGGCCTTGTCCCACAGGATCGTGTTCACGTCCGAATTAGGATGGGCGCCGCGTGTGTTCATGTAGTCGTTGCGCAGGACGCTGACATAGCGGTCGGCAACCACGGAGCGGATTTCATATTTGCGCTCGAACTCCCAGCCGCCCTCCTTGAAGAACTGCGGGTCCGCTTTGCGCGCGGCAGCGGCTTCCGCGGCATTCTTGTCGAGCCACTTCTTGCCCTCCGCGAGGCAGTCCGCCGCCAGCGCCGCATCCGCCTTGATCCTGTCGCCGAGGAAGACGCGCGCTTCGATGCTCTTGGTCTTGACGATCGCATCGGGCTTGGGATCGGCGGCGTGGGCGGAAAACGCACATGTTGCGCTCAGCGCCAGGGCGACGCTCAAACCGGCGATGAACTTCAAGGTTAGTGCTCCTGCGTGAGCGTCAGAATATTTCGACAATATCGTCTGCGATCCGCTCCGCAAAGCGGGGAGAGATGGAGCGGCGAACAGTTGCCTGTGCTTGCAAGCCAGTCGCATCCTCGATGATGTGCTCGACATCGATCAAGTTGAGCAGCGAAAACGAGGTGTCCGGCTCGATCTCGACGAGCACGTCGATATCGCTATCAGGCCGATAATCGTTGCCGGCTCGCGAGCCGAAGATGGCAAGCTTTGCTACGCCCTTGCCTCTGATGGCATCCGCGTTCTTGCGTATCGCAGCGACGATTTCGTCACGCGTCATGGACACACCTGGCCGTCACACGGCCAGTCTATCATCTACTCCGCCGCCTCGCTATGCCCCAGCCGGGCGTTCAGCTTGCGGATCAGCTCCTCGGCGGCGTCCGCGATCACCGTGCCGGGCGGGAAGATCGCCTCGGCGCCGGCGGCATAGAGCGCATCGTAATCCTGCGGCGGCACCACGCCGCCGACGATGATCATGATGTCGTCGCGGCCCTGCTTCTTCAGTGCGGCTTTCAGCTCCGGCACAGCGGTCAGATGGGCGGCGGCCAGCGAGGAGACGCCGAGGATGTGCACGTCGTTCTCGACCGCCTGCCGCGCGGCTTCGTCGGCGGTGGCAAACAGCGGCCCGATGTCGACGTCGAAGCCGATATCGGCGAACGCCGACGCGATCACCTTCTGGCCGCGGTCATGGCCGTCCTGGCCGATCTTGGCGACCAGGATGCGCGGGCGGCGGCCCTCGGCCTCCTCGAAGGCGTCGATCAGCGCCTGAACCTTCTCGACCTGGGTGCCCATGCTGGACGCCTCCCGCTTGTACACGCCGGTGATGGATTTGATCTCGGCGCGGTGCCGGCCGAACACTTTCTCCATTGCGTCAGAAATTTCGCCAACGGTCGCCTTGGCGCGTGCCGCGTCGATCGCAAGTGCCAGCAGATTGCCGTTGCCTTCGCCGGCCGAGCGCGTCAGCGCGGCGAGGGCTGCATCGACCTCCTGCTGGTTGCGCTCGGCTTTCAGCCGCTTGAGCTTGTCGATCTGAAGCCGGCGCACATTGGTGTTGTCGACCTTCAGGATCTCGATTTTGTCCTCGTCGGTCGGCTTGTACTTGTTGACGCCGATCACCGCCTGCTTGCCGGCGTCGATCCGCGCCTGCGTTTTGGCTGAGGCCTCCTCGATGCGCAGCTTTGGCACGCCGGCCTCGATCGCCTTCGCCATGCCGCCGAGTTCCTCGACCTCCTGGATGTGGCCCCAGGCCTTGGCGGCGAGGTCGCGCGTGAGCCGCTCGACATAATACGAGCCGCCCCAGGGATCGATGATGCGGGTGGTGCCGCTCTCCTGCTGCAGGAACAGCTGGGTGTTGCGGGCGATGCGGGCCGAGAAATCGGTCGGCAGCGCCAGTGCTTCGTCGAGCGCGTTGGTGTGCAGCGATTGGGTATGGCCTTGGGTGGCCGCCATCGCCTCCACCGTAGTGCGCATCACGTTGTTGAAGACGTCCTGCGCGGTCAGCGACCAGCCCGAGGTCTGGCTGTGCGTGCGCAGCGACAGTGAGCGCGGGTCTTTCGGATTGAACGGCTTGAGCAGCTTCGCCCAAAGCAGGCGCGCCGCGCGCAGCTTGGCAACCTCCATGAAGAAGTTCATCCCGATCGCCCAGAAGAACGACAGCCGCGGCGCGAAGCGGTCGACGTCGAGCCCTGCGGCAAGGCCGGCGCGCAAATATTCGACGCCGTCAGCCAGCGTATAGGCGAGCTCGAGATCCTGCGTCGCGCCGGCCTCCTGCATGTGATAGCCGGAGATCGAGATCGAATTGTACTTCGGCATCTTTTGAGAGGTGTAGGCGAAGATGTCCGAGATGATCCGCATCGAGGGCGCCGGCGGATAGATGTAGGTGTTGCGCACCATGAACTCTTTCAGAATGTCGTTCTGAATGGTGCCCGACAGCTTCTCCGGCGGCACGCCCTGTTCCTCGGCGGCGGCGACATAGAGCGCGAGGATCGGCAGCACCGCGCCGTTCATGGTCATGGACACGCTCATCTGGTCGAGCGGAATCCCTGCAAACAGCGTGCGCATGTCGTAGATGGAATCGATGGCAACGCCGGCCATGCCGACATCGCCGCCGACGCGCGGATGATCCGAGTCATAGCCGCGATGGGTGGCAAGATCGAATGCGACCGAGAGGCCCTTCTGCCCCGCCGCGAGATTGCGGCGATAGAACGCGTTGGAATCCTCCGCCGTGGAGAAGCCGGCATATTGCCTGACCGTCCAGGGCTGGTTGACATACATGGTCGGGTAGGGGCCGCGCAGGTACGGCGCGATGCCCGGATAGGTCTCGAGGAAATCGAGCCCGGTCAGATCAGCCTCGCCATAAGCGGGCTTCACCAGGATGCCCTCCGGCGTCAGCCACGGCTCGGCGCTGCCAGTGGGCGCGGCGGTTGCGGTCCGCTCGAAGGCGACGTCGGCGAAATTCGGAATGCGGCTCATGGCTTCAACCATTTCATAAGCGCTCAATCATGATCCGGATGCTGATGGCTGACGATGGTCGCCATCTTCTCCGGTCCGTAGTTCTGTTGCGTGGTCTGGCTCGGCAGATTGGCGATGCCGACCACCCAGCCGAGGCGGGATTCGATGCCGAACTGCCGCGTCGGCACGACCCGGTCAGGGCGATCGAAGGTACCGGTCATGATCTCGATGCGATCGCCGTCGATGCGGCCGAAGCTCAGCGGCGTGCCGCAGGCGGCGCAATAGCCGCGATCGGCGATCGAGGAGGAGCGGAAGAACGACGGCTTGCCCTTGGTCCAGGCGAAATCGGTCTTGTTGATGTCGGCCAAAGAGGCGAACGGCGCGCCGCTCGCCTTCTGGCACATCCGGCAGTGGCAGATCGAAATCCTGGTCGGCGCCGTCATGACCGCAAATCGCACGGCGCCGCATTGGCAGCCGCCGGTGAGAACGGGTTTGCTGGTGTCGGTCATCGCTGTTCCATCCGTCGGTAGGCGTCCTGCAGTGCCGCAAGCGCATCGCCTCCGGCGAAGACAAAGCCCGTGACGCCGGCGGCTCGCAGCGCCGCCTCGGCCTCGGCCGGCCGGCCCGCCAGGTAGATATGTCGCCCGCCGGCCAATTGCAGGGCCTTTGCCGCGGCTTCGGCGTGTTCCGCATAGACCTTGTCGCTGGAACACAGACAGGCCAGCTCGGTGCCGGAGGCCTTGAAGGCCGCGGCCAGCTTGGCCGGATCGGCAAAGCCCTCGCTGCCTGTGGCCTCAATGCCGCCCGCCTCGAAGAAGCTCTTCGCGAACGTCGCGCGCGCGGTGAAATCGGCGGGCGTGCCGAGATTGGCCAGGAACACCTTTGGCCGTGCGCCCCGAGCCTTCAAACTCGCGTCGGATTTGTCGCGCAGAGCCTCGAACGGTTCCGCGAGACGGATCGGAGGCAGCGCCTCGAACTTGTAGGTCTCTCCGCCGTAGGGCGGAAGCGCGATCGGCGCTGCCTTCAGGACAGTGGCTTCGCTCTCGTGCAGGTTCGGAAACTCGCTGGCGCCGGTCAGTATGTCCCGGCGCTTCGCGATATTGGCCTCGCGCGCCTTGCGCGTGGCCGCGACCTTGCTTTGGAACACACCCTGCTGAAGCGCCGCGAACGCGCCACCGGCGCTCTCGCTCTCCTGGAACAGGGCCCACGCGGCATCGCACAGCTGCGCCGTCAGCGTCTCGATGCCGCCAGCCCCCGCCGCGGGATCGCTGACCTTGGCGAGGTTGCATTCTTCCAGCAGCAGAAGCTGCGTGTTACGCGCCACGCGCCGCGCGAACGGATCGGGCAGGCCGAGCGCCAGCGTATGCGGCAGCACGGTGATGGCGTTGGCACCGGCCAGTCCCGCGGCAAACGCCGCCATGGTCGCGCGCAGCATGTTCACGTAGGGATCGCGTTGCGTCAGCATGCGCCAGGCGGTATCGGCCGCGATGAACAGCGGTTTCGGCGTCAGCCCGCAAGCGGTCTCGATGCGCGCCCATAGCAGCCGCAGGGCGCGGAACTTGGCCATGGTCAGGAATTGGTCGGCATCGGCGGCGAGCCGCGCATAGACCATGTCCTGCGCGGCTTTCAGCGGAATGCCCGCGCCTTCGATCGCGCGCAGGTAAGCGACGCCGCAGGCAAGCACGAAAGCGAGCTCCTGCACCTCCGAGCCGCCGGCATCATGGATCACGCGGCCGTCGGCGGAGGCGAACGGCCCCCTGAAGCCGAGCCCGGCGAGTCCCTTGATGGCGCCCGTAATCGCGGGGGCAATTTCGTCCCAGGTATAGGGGCTGTGGCCCCACACCGCGCCCGCCGCGAGCGGATCGAGCCCGAAGCGGATGTTGCAGGTGCCGGGATCGAGGCCGTTGCTCTTCACATATTCCGCGACATGGATCGCGGCCATCCGCGATTGCGGTCCGATCTCGAGCTCGATGCCGATGCCGGCGTCGAGGTGAATGTCTTTCAGGATCTTTGCCACCGCCTCGGCCGACGGTTCCAGGCCGAAACCGCGCGCGCCATTGGCGCCGGCGAACACCAGCGCGAGCCCGGTCGCACCGTTCTCCAGATCCTGCAGTGCCTGCGCATTCGCGATCCCCGCATCGGGATGGTCGATCCGCTGCACGACCTGCCACGGTGCGGCCGGCGGCCGGCCCATCACCGGCGCAACGCCCTTCGCGCGCGGATAGAGCGGTTCGATCTTGATGCCGTCATAGGTCTTGCCGACCAGCTTCTCGAACGGCGCGCTCTTCAGCACGCCGTCGACCAGCTTGCGCCAGTCCTCAGGCGTGGCCTTGGGAAAATCCGCGGCCAGCGGCAGGTCGTCAGTCACGGAGGTCATGCGGCGCGGGGCTCCCGAAACGTCTTGTTATTCGCAGGCGAAATTGCCACGGCGGACCGTTCCTGCAAACGGTTGTTTTTGGTTAACCGGTATCCGGAAGCCGCTCAATGCCTTGCGTCGAGACGCCGGCGAGCCCGTCACGCACACGAATGCCCGAGATCACGCGGTCAGGTGCGATTTCGGCCAGCGGCACCAGCACGAAGGCGCGTTCGAACAGGCGCGGATGCGGCAGCGTCAGGTCGGGCTTCCGCAAGGAGACATCGTCATAGGCGATCATATCGAGATCGAGCGTGCGCGGACCCCAGCGCCGCGCCTTGGTTCGCGCGCGGCCGAACTTCTGCTCGACTTTCTGCAGCACGAACAATAGCGCATGCGGATCGAGGCTGGTCTCGATCTCGATGCAGGCATTGATGAAGGGATCCTGGTCCTCGTCGCCCCAGGGCGGGGTCGTATAGTCGGACGAGCGCGCGATCAGCGCCGCCTGTGCCATGCCGCAGATATGAGCGATCGCCTTCTTGAACGTCGCGCGGACATCGCCGACATTGCCGCCGAGTGCGATCAGCACGCTCGCCATGCTAGGGATGCCGCGAGCGCGTCAGCACGATGCCGACATCGTCGAAGATCGCGGCGATCGGCGCGTGCGGCTTGTGCACGGTGACCTTCACGGCGCGGATGCGCGGAAAGTGCGACAGGATGGCATCGGCCACCGCGCCGGCCGCGCGCTCCAGGAGTTTGTAATTGGTGTTCTTGAACGCCGCCGTCGTCGTCGCCACGACATCGGCGTAGGACACCGTGTCCGCGAGCCGGTCGCTGCGCGCAGGCTCGGACAGGTCGGTATAGAGCTCGAGATCGATGACGAAACGCTGGCCGACCTCGGTTTCGTGATCCATCACGCCGTGGCGGGCATGGATCGACAGGCCGGTGACGAAGATCGTGTCGGTCATTGCTTGCTCTCGATGGCCTGCGCCACCCGCAGGGCCTGCAGGGTTTCGGCGACGTCGTGGGTCCGGATGATCTTGGCGCCGCGCTGCGCGGCGATCAGATGCGCGGCGATCGAGCCGGCGAGCCGCTCCGATGGTTCCGACGGCGACACCGAGGCGATGAAGCGTTTGCGCGAGGCGCCGACCAGGATCGGCAGGCCGAACATGTCGAGCTCGCGCAAGCGCGCGAGCGCGGTCATGCTCTGCTCGGCGGTCTTGCCGAAGCCGATCCCGGGATCGAGCACGATCTTGTCGCGCGCGATGCCTGCCTTCGCGGCAATATCGAGCGAGCGCAGGAAGAATGTCTTGATATCAGCGACGATGTCGATGGCGGGATCGACGCTGTCGCGGTTGTGCATGACGATGACGGGCACGCCCCTGGCGGCGATCAGCGGCGCCATGCCGGCTTCGCGTTGCAGGCCCCAGACGTCGTTGGCGATCGCCGCGCCCTGGTCGAGTGCGAAGGCCACCACCTCCGCCTTCATGCTGTCGATCGAGACGGGTACACCGAGCGCCACGACGTCCGATAACACCGGCTTCAGCCGCGCGAGCTCTTCCGACGCCGTGACCGGCCGGGCGCCCTTGTAGGGCCGGGTGGATTCGGCGCCGATATCGATGATGTCGACGCCGGCGGCGACCATCGCCCGCGCCCGCTCCAGCGCCCGCGCCGGCGCGATGAACTCGCCGCCATCGGAGAAGGAATCCGGGGTGATGTTGAGCACGCCCATCACCGCAGGAAGCCGCCGGCCCACGAGCGTCCGCAGTGCGCCGATCCCGGCCGAGCCGGCCGGCGGGACGGAAGGGGAGGGCGAGGCATTCATGCGCGTGGCATTGCGCTGTCGGGCAGGGGGAGTCAAGACGGGATTGGGGCCAGTCGCGGCCATTCCGATGCGTGCAGACGGCCGAGAGGATGCGATGTTCTTGCTCACCCTCCGTCATTGCGAGCGCAGCGAAGCAATCCAGACTGTCACCGCGGCAAGATTCTGGATTGCTTCGCTGCGCTCGCAATGACGATCTGGGAGCAGTGGTACCCCAACCTCTCCAGCTTGGTCCGCAGCGCTAATACGTAATCTTCGGCGGCAGCTTCTTGGCCTTGGCGATGATGTCGCCGACCGACTTCTCGGAAGGCAGGACGCGGACCAGCTTCTTCTTCTCGTTGGCCTCGCGCATGCTCTGCGCCAACCTTGCCGGATTTCGATAGGCGAGCTCCCGCACCGTCGTGACGCCGGCGGCGCGGACGAGCCCGACCTTGGCCCTGCCCATGCCGGGGATGCGCATGTAGTCGGAGACGTTGGCCCATTCCAGCAATTGCTGCTCGCTGATGCCAGTCTTGGCCGAAAGCGCCTTGCGGCCCTTCACGGTGGACGCCGCCTCGAGCAGCGCGTCGGTGGTGCGGATTCCTTGCGCCTTCAACTTGTTGGCGGCAAAGGCCGGCAGGCCCTCAATCTCGGAAATCGGATATGTCATGATGCTCGATATGAAAAGCGTCGCTCAGGCGAACTGGCTGAGGCCCGGCGTCCCCGCGATGATCTTGCCCATCTGATCCGCTCCGATTTTGTCTCGCCCGTAGCGGAAAAGTTCACGGGCGACGTTTTGAATCTCGGACATGCCGAGCCCCAGGCCCATCAGGCGGGTGCCGACGGCCATCAAGCCGCCGCCCATCAGCCGCGACAGACCGCCACCGCTCTTGGAGGCTTCGATCGCAGCTTCCGCTCCGGGGATATGGTCGATCAGGGCCTGCACACTGTCGGAAGGGCCCTCGTTGCGAAGGAAGGCCAGGATAATGCCGACGGTCTTTTCAGCGACAGCACCATCTATGCTGGCGTTTGTCGCCAGCCGTCCGATCAGCTCGTCCATAAGACCCCGCCCCTCAGCCGGTTTGCATGCCGGAATATTGCTTTCGAAAATGATCTTGAGCCTGTGTGATGTGAAATACAAGCGATGAACGCAGGCGCCGTCGCGAACGCGCGAAAAGTGTTGCCGCCGTGCAAGAGCCTAGAACGAATCGGCAAAAAATTGCCGCTATGCGAACGCCCCATTCCGACTTTCGGCCGATGTTGTCCGTCTGTTTCCGACAATGTCGCATGCGCAGGAGCCGCTGAACCGATTTAATCGGCGCACGAGATGCGTTAAACTACGGAATTGGTGCATTCGGGTTTCGCGACGCGAAACTCGGCAGAAAGATCAGAGAGAATAATGACCGCACAGGACAGCAAGCTCGGCGATACCGACGACAAGATCTTCGTCGGCAAGGGAGACGAGCAGGCTTGGCTGACGCTTGCGCTGGCCAATCGCCACGGCCTCGTCACGGGTGCAACCGGAACCGGCAAGACCGTGTCGCTGCAAGTGATGGCGGAAGGATTTGCGCGCGCCGGTGTTCCGGTCTTCGCGGCCGACATCAAGGGCGACCTCTCCGGCATCTCGGAAGTCGGCGAGGCCAAAGACTTCATCCTCAAGCGCGCCGGCGAAATGGGTCTCAAGTTTCAGCCGGACCAGTTCTCGACCGTGTTCTGGGACGTGTTCGGCGAGCAGGGACATCCGGTCCGCGCCACCGTCACCGAAATGGGGCCGCTATTGCTGGCGCGGATGCTCGACCTGAACGAGGTGCAGGAAGGGGTTCTCAACGTCGCATTCCGCGTCGCGGACGAGAACGGCCTGCCATTGTTGGACATGAAGGATCTGCGATCGCTGTTGGATGCGATCGTACCCGCCAGCGGCAAGAAGGGACCGGATGCTGAAGAAGATCCTTTAGCCGAGATCCGGAAGGCCGCGCAGAGCTTCGGCAATGTGAGCAAGGCGACGGTTGGAACCATTCAACGCCAGCTGCTGGTGCTGGAAAACCAGGGCGGAACGAAATTCTTCGGTGAGCCTGCACTGGAGCTGAAGGATTTCATGAAGACCGATAGCGACGGTCGCGGCATCGTCAACATCCTGGTTGCCGACAAGCTGATGGAGAGCCCCAGGCTCTACGCTACCTTTCTGTTGTGGTTGCTGTCGGAGTTGTTTGAGGAATTGCCGGAAGCCGGCGACCTGCCGAAGCCAAAACTGGTGTTCTTTTTCGACGAGGCGCATCTGCTGTTCAACGATGCGCCGAAGGCGTTGATGGACAAGATCGAGCAGGTGGTTCGTCTGATCCGCTCCAAGGGCGTCGGTGTCTATTTCGTCACCCAGAATCCGATCGACGTGCCGGACAAGGTGTTGGCCCAATTGGGCGGTCGCGTGCAGCATGCGCTGCGCGCCTTCACGCCGCGCGACCAGAAGGCGGTCGCCGCTGCGGCGCAGACCTTCCGGCCCAACCCGAAACTCGACACCGCCAAGGTGATCACGGAGCTCGGCAAGGGCGAGGCGCTGGTGTCCTTCCTCGAGGGCAACGGCACGCCTTCGATGGTGGAGCGGGTGATGATCCGGCCGCCGACGGCGCGGATCGGGCCGATCACGCCCGAGGAGCGCAAGGCGATCATGAGCAGGAGCCCGGTGAAGGGCAAATACGATACCGCGGTGGATCGTGAGTCCGCCAATGAGATGCTGCAGAAGCGCGTAGCCGGCACGGCTGCGCCTGCCGACGCACAAAATGGTGGAGCCGGCGCAGGCGGCGGAATCCTTGGCCAGATCGGCTCGATCGTCGGCACCATCTTCGGCACCAACGTCAAGCGAGGTCGTCTTTCGACCGGCCAGGTCATTGCCCGCGACGTGACGCGATCGGTCACCAACCAGGTGATCGGCGGGATGGCCGCCAATATCGGCAAGTCGCTCGGCGGCCAGCTCGGCGGCTCGATCGGCCGTACGCTGGTCCGCGGCGCGCTCGGCGGATTGCTACGGCGTTAGGCAGAGCGCCCGACGGGAGGGCAATTCGTCCGCGGGGCCCATCGACCTCTCCCCTGATCTGATCCTGATGGGAGGGACCGAGATACACATTCACGAGATACACATTCAGGTGAGGGGACTCTCCAAGCTTCTGCGGGTCTGTTACGTCCTGTTTCGCCGCCGCACAGGACCACACCGTGACCCCGCCCGCCCCGTTAGCCAAGCCTGACGCACCCAGACGCCCGTCGCTGGGTGCGCCGCTGGATCTGCTTTTTCTGCTCTGCTGCGTCCTCCTGATCGCCGACGTGCTCGTCCCCGAGATTTTCGGCCGCGGCAAGACCAAGGACTACTCGCTCTGGTACTGGGCCGGACAGCAGGTCCTGGAGGGTGGGCCGCTGTATCCTGCCACGGCCGTCGAGCATTTCGATTTCATCTATCCACCGCTGCCGGCAATCCTGCTGGCGATCCCGAGCTGGTTCGGCAAGATCCCGCTCTATGTCGTCCTGTCGATCTTGAACGCCGTGGCGTGGTGGTACACCGCGGCGTTCTCCCAGGTCATGACCGGCTCCGACCGCGCGCCGGGTCGTTGGCTCGAGGCGCTGCCGGTCGTCGCCACCGTGACCTTCGTGTTCGACATGTTCGACCTCGGCCAGCCGAACCTCCTCCTTCTGGCGATGATGCTCTACGGCTTCTGGAGCTTGCGGCATCAGCGATCGTGGCTGGCCGGCTTCATGTTCGCGTTCGCCGCCGCCATCAAGGTGTTCCCGATCGCCGTGCTGCCCTATCTGGCCTGGCGGCGCAAATGGGCGGCCCTGGTCAGCGCGATCGTCTTCACCGGCATTCTTCTCTATGTCGTGCCGGCACCGATCCGCGGCTTCGAGCGCAACGCGGCCGAGCTGGCGACCTGGTACCAGGGCATGGTCGGGACCAGCTCGGAAAAGGGCTTTGGCCAGCGTGACGAGCAGAACTGGTCGTGGGTCAACCAGTCCCTCATTGCCGTCACGCATCGGCTGGTCCGGCCGATCAACTACAATCAGGACGATCCCAGCAAGCCGCCGCGCACCATGAATCTGATCGAGGTCGACTACAGGACGGCGAACTGGATCGTGCTCGCGCTGTCGGCGCTGCTCGGGCTCGGCTTTGTTGCGGTCATGCCGCGGCAAGCGCGGCGGACGGCGCGCTCGGATGCCGAAGAGCTCGGCATCTTGTTCTGTCTCATGACGGTCGCCTCGCCTCTGGCCCGGCAATACTATTTCATGTGGCTGTACTTCCCGGTGACGGTGTTGATGCATCGGGCCGCCTTCGACGAGCGAGCGCATGTGCGCCTGGGAACCTGGCTTGCCCTCAGTGCGGCCGGCATCCTCATGCTGTTGTCGCTGCCGTGGTTTCCGCTCGCCTTCCAGGCTTGGGGCAACAACCTCGCTGCGACCGCCGTCCTCGCAGGGTGTCTCGCCTGGCACATCCGGCATCCGCCGCTTGCGGCTAGCCCTAAGGCCGCACCGGCGCTAAAACCCGGACCTCTTGAGACTCAACAATCAGGATAGCAATCATGGCCAACGCGCAGCTCCAATCCGTGCTCGACCACATCGACAAGGATTTCGATAACAGCCTGCAGCGCCTGTTCTCGTTGTTGCGGATCAAGTCGATCTCGGCCGATCCCGCCTTCGCCGATGATTGCAAGGCTGCCGCCGAGCATCTCGCCAGGGACATCGCCAGCCTCGGTGTTGCCACCGAGGTGAGGCCGACCGCGGGTCATCCCGCCGTCGTCGGCAAGACCGGCGCGGGCGGCCGGCCGCACGTGCTGTTCTACGGCCATTACGATGTGCAGCCGGTCGACCCGCTCGATCTCTGGCACCGTCCGCCGTTCGAGCCCGTCGTCACCGATCATGCCGACGGCCGCAAGATCATCGTCGCGCGCGGCGCCGAGGACGACAAAGGGCAGGTGATGACGTTCGTCGAGGCCTGCCGCGCCTGGAAGAAGGTGACGGGCTCGCTGCCGGTCGACGTCACCTTCCTGATCGAGGGCGAGGAGGAGGTCGGCTCGAAGAACTTCGTGCCCTTCATCGAGGCCAACAAGGACGAGTTCAAGGCCGATTACGTGCTGGTGTGCGACACCAGCATGTGGGACCGCAACACGCCGGCGATCACGACCTCGCTGCGCGGCCTGCTCTATGAAGAGCTCAAGATCACCGCCGCCAATCGCGATCTGCATTCCGGCGTGTTCGGCGGCACCGCGATGAACCCGATCCGCCTGCTCACGAAGATCCTGGGTGGCCTGTTCGACGACGACAACCGCATCACCATCCCCGGCTTCTATGACGGCGTGAAGGACACGCCGCCCGATATCCTGGAGCAGTGGAAGAAGCTCGATTTCACGCCCGAGACCTTTCTCAAGCCGGTCGGGCTGTCGCTCCCGGCTGGCGAGAAGGGCAGGCTGCTGGTCGAGCAGGCCTCGACGCGCCCGACCTGCGATGTCAACGGCATCTGGGGCGGCTATATCGGCGAGGGCTCCAAGACCGTGATCCCCTCGCATGCCTCGGCCAAGGTCTCGTTCCGCCTGGTTCAGGGCCAGGACCCGCAAAAGATCCGCAAGGCCTTCCGTGATTACGTGACGGCGCGCATTCCCGGCGACTGCAAGGTCGAGTTCGGCGACCATTCCGCCGCGCCCGCAGTCGCGCTCGACTGGACCATGAAGCCGCTCGCCGCCGCCAGCAAGGCGCTCGCGGAGGAATGGGGCAAGGAGACCGTGCTGATGGGCTCGGGCGCCTCGATCCCGATCGTCGCCGACTTCAAGCGCACGCTCGGCCTCGACTCGCTGCTGGTGGGGTTTGGCCTCGACGACGACAACATCCACTCGCCGAACGAGAAATACGACCTGCAGAGCTTCCAGAAGGGCATCCGCTCCTGGGCAAGGATCCTCGCCGCGCTGGCGGAGGTGAAATAGGCACGGTGCGGTAGGGTGGGCAAAGGCGCAACGCGCCGTGCCCACCATCTCTCCGGATGACGAAGGAAGAAGACGGGGGCACGCTTCGCTTTGCCCACCCTACGAGAGTATTCGCTACGAAGACTCTCTCCCGTCATTGCGAGCGCAGCGAAGCAATCCAGACTATCTCCGCGGAGGGATTCTGGATTGCTTCGCTGCGCTCGCAATGACGACTCAAACAAAAACGCCGCCCGGAATTGGGCGGCGTTTCATTCCAATACGTGCAGAGGTAGTTCGACGGAAACACTACCTCAATTTCGTGAATATCTCAAGACCGGTAGCCGGGATTGACGCGGTCGAGCTTGCGCAGCAAGGGCGGCCACACGAGGTTGTTTGCGCGCAGCTCGGCGCGGTCGCGGTTGGCGAGCAGCTCGGTGTTCTTCTCGATCGCGATCTCCTCGACCGGATAGACCGGCGTCCCGAGCGCGCGCGTGCGCACCTGCATCGAGCAGGCGCGCTCGAGATGGTACATGCGCTCGAACGCGGAGGCGATCGAGCGGCCGACCGTCAGCGTGCCGTGATTGCGCAGGAGCATGTGGTTGTGGTCGCCGAGATCCTTCTGCAGCCGTGGCCGCTCCTCGTGGTCGAGCGCGATGCCTTCATAGTCGTGATAGGCGAGGTCGTGGGTGACGAGCTGGGCGGTCTGGTTCAGGGGCAAGAGCCCTTCCGCGCTGCTCGACACCGCGGTTCCGTCGAGGGTGTGGAGATGCAGCACGCAGATCGCGTCCTCGCGCACCTCGTGGATCGCCGAATGGATGGTGAAGCCGGCAGGATTGATGCTGTACTCGCTCTCGGAGAGCTGATTGCCGTGCAGGTCGACCTTGACGAGGCTGGAGGCCGTGATTTCCTCGAACATCAGCCCGTAGGGATTGATCAGGAAGTGATGGTCGGGACCGGGCACGCGCGCGGAGATGTGGGTGTCGACCAGATCGTCCCAGCCGTACAGCGCGACCAGGCGATAGCATGCGGCGAGATTGACCCGTTGCTGCCACTCCGCCTCCGTCATGTTGGAGGGGACTTCCCTCAGGCGGGCTTCTGCTGGCGACATGGCTGATCTCTCCGAACCTCGTTGTTGCGGAGGAGGAGCGTAGTCGCGGGAGAGGCTTGCGGCAAGGCGCGAGGAGCGTGGCTGTCAAGCGTGGCCCGCATGGAGCGCGTAGCCCGCATGGAGCGAAGCGGAATGCGGGGCAGCTCGCACGATGCCACAGGTCCCGGATTACGCTTCGCTCCATCCGGGCTACGGATACGGAGAAATCCTACGGTGCCGGGATCGACAGCAGGCTGGAAATGCCGCGCCCCCGGATGTCGTAGACGCGGGCGAACACCACGTCGTCGCGCTTGATCTCGACCATGACCGGGGCGGTGAGGCCCTTGCAGTAGAACTCGCCGAGCGTCATGGCGAAATCGGCCGCGTTGGAATCCCAGCCGATGGTGAAGTCGGGCCCGAGCGCCACCTGGGCCGGGCGCTGCGGACCGCACACCGCCACCTTCCATTTGCGGTTGCCGGGCGGCACTTCCTGGCGCTCGACGAGCTGCTCGCGCAATCCGTCGGAGGCCTGCTTCAAGGCGAGGCCCCAATAGTCCAGCATGAAGCGGTCGTCGGCGCCGCGCACGGTGCCGGCAATGTGGTTGAAGTGCGTGTATTGATAGGGGTGCAGCCGGATCATCTCGGCGAGCGACAGCGCAAGGCCGAAGCAGAAGGTGGCGAGCACGACCGGCTGCCAGGTGCGGTGATTGGCCCGCAGGCGCTCCATGGTCCAGGCGAAGGCGACGCCGCCGAGCACCGCCATCGGCGGGATCACGAAGACGAAATGGCGGATGCCGTTGTAGAGCGCCGGGCGCTTCACCATCGCGATCGCGAGCGGCAGGGTAGCAGCCAGCGTCAGCATCAGGAGGATGGTCTTGCGGCGTGCCGGAACCTCGCGCCGCGGCAGCATGGCGAAGGTGCTGACGATCGCACCGCCCATCAGAACCAGCATCACCTCGGGCAGCTGCAGGGCGAACAGCGTCGGCAGATACGACCAGGGCATGTCGGGCACCGACACGATCGCACCGTCGAACATCTCCTTCCATGGCTTCTCGAAGAAATGCGAGAAGTAGGTCAGCGCCGCCAAGGGATTGCCGGGCTCCATGATCGACCACGGCCAGATCAGGCCCATCACGAGGTAGCCGAGCACGAGGCCTGGCAGCAACACATAGACGACATGGGCGAAGCGGCGAACGGATTCGCGCGGACCTTCGGTGCGCAATTCCTCCAGGAACAGCGGCACGAAGCCGACCACGGCGTAGACCAGCGCGAGTCCGCCGAGAACACGGCAGCCGAGCGAAAGGCCGGCCCCCAAGCCGACGATCAGGATCGTGCGCGGCGATGGCTGCGGATATTCCTCGGCGAGCCGGACGAGGCCGAGCATCAGGACGACCATGGCGACCGCGAAGGGTGCATCCTTCGGGTTCATGAACATGTGGCCGTAAAAGGTCGGGCAGAGCGCAAGCAGGAGGAGGGAAGCCAGACCGGCAAGCGGTCCGCCGATGCGGCGGCCGAGCCGCCATGTCACGGCAAGCCCGATTACGCCGACGATGGCGCCGACCAGACGGCGGGTCTCGAACAGCTCGAGCGGAATGACCTTGTGCAGCAGGGCCGCGACCATGTCGAAGCCGCCGCCATACATGTAGAGATTGGCGAAGGAGAGCGCCGCGGTGTCCTTGAAGCCGGAACCGAACATGCGCAGCAGCAGGTCGGCATATTCGGCGTGGGTGTAGTCGTCCCAGCCGAGCCCGTAGTCGCGGAAGGTCAAGCCTGCAATGACGGCGACCGCGGCCAGCACCAGCATGGCGAGATCGTCGCAAGTCCGTTCGATCGAGCGCCGCTGAGGCGTGTCGATCGCCGAAGTCGTGATGGATGTCATGGCTATCGGTGCCCCGGAATCCCCTTTTGGCCCTGCTGGCGCGCGCGGGCCTCAACCCCGGACTCCCTATAGCGCAGTTCCATTACCAAGTAATTGGGCATTATGGCTAAATTCCTGATGCGACGCAGCAATTCCGGTTGGCACCCATTCAGATGACTTTGCGAGCAGCTTTAGCAGTAGCGAGCCCCGGCTGAAGGGAATGTGAATAAGTCCCTGATTTCCTTCCCTTTAGGAACACTGCCCAGAATTGGCCGTTGGCGTGGAACAGCGTATGACGGTATCGTGGCGTAGCGGTTCTCGCGCGTGATGCGCGGCCGGGGGTGAGTTCGATGAATTTGGCATTGCTGATCGTGGGGATTTGCGCCGTGCTGGCGGGTCTCCTCGCGGTGATTTTCGGCATGACGATCAGGGAATTCAGCCTCGGTGGGACTCTCATAGTCTCCGGCACCATTGGCGTCTGCTCCGGAATGTTACTGGTCGGCCTGCATCTGGTGCTGCTCGAGCTCAGGGGCATCGCACGCCGGCTGGCCGGTGCGGTCGCGCCATCCGAGGTTCGGGTCAGGCCCGCGCTGCCGGGCCTCGCTGTGCCTGGGGTAGTTGCGCCCGAGCCGGTGCCCGCTGCGGCGGTGAGAGCCGAGCCGGCGCCGCCGCCACCGCCCGCAAGTCCGCCGCCGTGGCAGAGCGAAGCTGCAGCGCGCGAGCGGCCGCGTGCCGAGGCACCGCAGCAGGAGCCGGAAGCCCCGACACCGCCTCCCGCTCCGGAAGCGTCGCGCCGGCGCAACCTGCTGTTCGCCTCGACCTCGCGCAAGGAGCGCGAGCGCGCGGAAGCAAAATCCACTGAAACTGCCCCTCCGTCTAAGGAGCCCAGCGAGGCCCCGAACCTTTCGCCCCCTGCGAGCTTCGACGTTGCTTGGCCGAAGCCGGACCGTGCGCGCCCGCCGGAGCCGCCGGCCGACCAACGCCGTCCGCCGCCGCCGCCGCGCTCGCCGTCGACCTTCGCGGAGACCGCTCCTGCGCCGGCGCCCGAGCTGCCGCCGCCCGTGGAGCCCCCGCCGGTGACGGTGCTCAAGTCCGGCGTCGTCGATGGCATGGCCTATTCGCTCTATTCCGATGGCTCCATCGAGGCGCAGATGCCGGAGGGCATGATGCGCTTTGCCTCGATCGACGAGCTCCGTGCCCATCTCGACCAGCGCGGTTGAAGCGGCCGCGCGCTCAAGTAGACCGGCGCTTTTCACCAGTAATCAGTGCCTCGCCGTCAGTCATCGTGTTTCAGCCGAATGTATTCTTGACAGGGAATACTTCGGTGTCGTCAATCCTGTAAGCCACAAGCGGACAAGGGAGGGCGCATGTCGGATGCGGGGGCGAAGAATTTCATCGAGCTGACCGCGAGCATCGTGTCGGCCTATCTGAGCAACAATCCGACGCCGGCGGCCGAGATTCCGAACCTGATCAGTCAGGTGCATGGCGCCTTGGTGCGGGTTTCGTCAGGCCGCACCGAGACCGCGCCGCTGGAGCCGGCCAAGCCCGCCGTCTCGCTCAAGAAGTCGATCGCGCCCGATTATCTCGTGTGCCTCGAAGACGGCAAGCGCTTCAAGTCGCTGAAGCGCCATCTGCGCACGCAGTACAACATGACGCCGGAGCAGTACCGCGAGAAGTGGGGCTTGCCGGCCGACTATCCCATGGTCGCCCCAAACTATGCGGTGGCGCGCTCGCAATTGGCCAAGCAGATGGGGCTGGGGCAGCAGCAGCGGAAGCGGAAGTAGTCCGGGTCTTGTAGGGTGGGCAAAGGCGCAAAGCGCCGTGCCCACGAGTTTTCATTATACACAGGAGGTGGGCACGCTCCGCTTGGCCCACCCTACGAGAGCATCTTACGACGCTTCCGCGAGCGCCTCTCTCGCATCGGTCTTGATGCGCTCGACCATCGAGCGCAGGCCGTTGGAGCGCTGCGGCGTCAGATGATCGCGAAAGCCGAACTCGTTGAACACGGCGATCGCGTCGGTATTGAGGATCTCCCGCGGCGTGCGGCCCGAATACAGCGCGAGCACGATCGCGACCAGCCCGCGCACGATATGGGCGTCACTGTCGCCGCGATATTTCAGGACCGGCTCGCCATTGCTGCGATCGACCGTCTTCTGCAGCCAGACCTGGCTGACGCAGCCCTGCACCTTGTTCTCGGCCGAGTGTTCCGCCTCCGGCATCGGTTCCAGAGTGCGGCCGAGCTCGATGACGTACCGGTAGCGGTCGTCCCACTCGTCCAGAAGTTCGAAATTGTCCCTGATTTCGTCGATCGTCGTCATATCGGCCCGCAGTTCCCGCTTACCGCCAATATAGAGACGCGAAGCCCTGAAATCGATAGGGCCTGGACGCTTAATTCGCCGGCCCCGGTCCGCGCCATTCGAGCGCAAGGTCGTCCTGGGTCAGGGTATCGCGCGGCGCCTCGCTCGCTGCAAGATCGCCTTCGCCGGCCAGCGCGATCGAGCCGGTATGGTCGGGCGCCTTCTTGCTGTCGGTCTTGCTGCCGTCGTTCCTGCCGCCGTCGTTCTTGTCGTTGGTGATCTGCTCTTTCTTGTCGTTGATGATCTGATAGAGCTTCTTCGCGCCGTCCTGGGCGCGCTGGCCGATGATGGTCGCGGCCTGGCCGCCGACCTCGCAGGCCGCCGGCTGGCGCTTGCAGAACTGGGTCACGTCGGAAACGGCCGCGGTCGCGGCTTGCACCGCATCGGCGGCGCCGATCTGCGGCAGCTTGTCCGATTCGGGCGTCTTGTCCCGCGGCAGGAGCACCAGCACCAGCCCGAGCCAGAATGTGATGCGGAGCAGAAAGCGCATCTTATCGACCTGTCCGTTAGACTCCGCCCGCGGCGATCTCCCGCGGATGTCGGACCTAGCGATCCTCGATAAATCGCAAGTGATTGCCTTGAGCTTAATTCGCGGAAAATTGACGCAAGATTCTTCGGGAGCGACGTTCCGGTAAATTTTCGATTGACGCCCGTACCCATGGTTCTGCCGGCCGCCCGCATCCACCAATTCGAAACCATGCGGAGCAGGGTGAAACCCTGCGTTCACCATTCGCAGCGAAGACGTCGCCAAATCGTCTAAAAAGCTCCGCGATAACGCGGTGTCCGGCCACACGCTGTGCCGCCTTAGCACTCGTTTAAGGTCGCTCTGACACGGTGGCTCAACGACAAGGAGGCGTTCCGGCGCGTCTTCCAAGAGACGATTGAGCCGAAGCGCGAGACCCGTGACAGTTTTGAGTATCATCCGCGATTGTCTCGATGCACTGCTGCATCCCTCCGCGCGCTACGATGCGCTGATGCGCGCGCGCCATCGCGCCTTCATGGCACCGCGGCTGCTCGGCAGCCTCGCCGCCTTCGCTGCATTTCCGGTCTATCTCGCCATGCGCGGCGCGCCGAGCGCGATCGAGGTCGCGGCCTTTGCCTGGCTGATCGCGCCGATCATGTTGTCCTGGTTCCTGTCGCGCACCGGCCGTTACGAGGGCGCGCACGTGCTGTCGTCGCTGGCGCTCGCCGGCCTGATCATGGCTGTCGCGATCACGACGGGCGGCATCGAATCCTTCGCCGCGGTCTGGCTGATCGTGGTTCCGCTCGAAGCTGCGCTATCGGCCTCGCGCCGCGTCGCGGCGTTTGCCTCGCTGCTTGCGCTGTCCTGCGCCGGAATGCTGATTCTGGTCAGCCAGCTCAGCTGGCTGCCGGTGGTTGAGCCGAGTGCCGCCGAGCGCGGCGTGCTGATGGCTTTCGGGGTCACGTCTGCCACTCTTTATGCCGCCGGCCTCGCCTTCGGCGCGGAATCGCTCGCGCGCACCAGCGTCGCGCTGTTGTCGCGCGAGGAGGAGCGTTACCGCCTGCTGGCGCGCAACATGAGCGATGTCATCTCGCGGCATCAGCGCAACGGTGCGGTGCAATTCATCTCGCCGGCGGTGGAGGCCATGCTCGGAGCGCAGGTGGCGCAACTGCTCGGCCACGGCCTGTTCGACCGTGTCCATGTCGCCGATCGGCCGGCCTATCTCACGGCACTGTCCGACGCGGCGCGCGGCGAGGTGCGCAGCGTCGAGTTCAGGCTGCGGCGCGAGCCCGCCGCCGAGCGCGGCCAGGTCGATTTCATCTGGGTCGAGATGCGCTGCCGTCCGCTCGATCAGGACAGCGCGCGTGACGTCACGTGCGAAGCCGAAGTCGTCGCGGTGATGCGCGACGTCACCGACCGCAAGCTTTTCGAGCAGGCGCTGGACCAGGCGCGCAGCGCCGCCGAGGCGGCCGATGCCGCCAAGACGCGCTTCCTCGCCACCATGAGCCACGAGCTGCGCACGCCGCTCAACGCCATCATCGGCTTTTCCGAGATGATCGCGCAGGAGCAGACCCTGATGCTGGGCGCGGCCCAGCGCAAGGAATACGCCCAGCTGATCAATGATTCCGGCCAGCACCTGCTGTCGGTCGTCAACGGCATCCTGGACATGTCGAAGATGGAATCGGGCAATTTCGAGATTGCGTCCGAGCCTTTCGCGCCGCGCGCTTCGCTGTTGCATTGCTGCAATCTGCTGGCTCTGAAGGCGCGGGAGAACGGCATCGACCTCATCACCGACGCGCCGCAGGATCTGCCGGTCATGACCGGCGATCCCAGGGCCTTCAAGCAGATCGTGCTCAACCTCGTCGCCAACGCCATCAAGTTCACCGAGCGCGGCGGCCAGGTTTGCGTATCGGCCGCGGTGTCCGGTTCGCAGCTGACGCTGCGCATCAGCGACACCGGCGTCGGCATCGCGCCCGACGATCTCAAGCGCATCGGCGCGCCGTTCTTCCAGGCCGGCACGACCTATCAGCGCCGTCACGAGGGCACCGGCCTTGGACTTTCGATCGTGAAGAGTCTCGTGGCGTTGCATCTCGGCGAATTGACGGTACAAAGCAGGTTGGGCGAGGGCACCGCGGTCACCGTCAAGCTGCCGCTGGTCTACACGCCGCCGCAAGCCAAGCCGGCCGAGCGCAAGATCGCGACGCTGACGCCGGCGCTGCGTCAGGATCTTCAAGACCAAGCTCACGATCAGTCTCAGGACCAACCCGCTCTGGTGAAGAAAAGTGCCTAAGAAGTCTGCCAAGGACGAAGCCGCTCCGCGCCGCCGTGGTGCCAAGGCGGCGGTCATCGATGTCGAGACCGAGCGCAACCTCGTGATGCGCGTGCTGCTGCACAGCCCCAAGGACACGCTGGCCGGCCTCGTCGCCGTCGCTGCGATCGCCGCGATCGTTGCCAATGCGCTGTTCCTCCAGATCGGCCGGCACCCCGCGCCGATGTTCGGCACGGTGATCAATCTTCCCGCGCCGTCGTCCGTGCCGCTGTCGAATCCCATGCCGCGTCCGCGGCCCGTCGGCGCCGATACCTCGCCGCTCGAGCCGCGCGCGACCGAGTTCCGCGTCGAGCCCAAGCCTGCAGAGCCCAAGCCTGCAGAGCCTAAGCCTGTCGAGCGTGCCGCCGAGAAGGCGCCCGAAAAGCCGGTCGAGGCGACCGCCTCGACGCGCTCGAATGATCCGATGACCAATCTGGTCAAGGCGACGACCTCGACGGCGCCCGCGGCCCTGCGTCCGCCGGCGCCGATCCCGGCGCAAAGCCCGGCTGCACGCCGCATCGCCGGCGTGCAGCGCGCGCTGTCCGAATACGGCTACGGCAATCTGAAGATCACGGGCACCATGAGCGGCGAGACCCAGGCCGCGATCCAGAAGTTCGAGCGCGAGCACAAGATGCAGGTCACCGGCCAGGTCTCCGACCGGCTGCTGCGCGAGCTTGCCGCTGCGATCGGCCGTCCGGTCGAATGATTGTCACGCTCGCGCGCAAGGCTGGTGCTGATGGCGGCACTGGCCTATCGTGCGATTCATGCGTTTGAAATCCAACATTTGGGTGGCGGCTTACCTCCGCCGCTGCCAGACTGAGGGCGTGTTCGGCGCCGTGCGGCGTCGCGGTGCCGAGGAGGCGGGCGCGGTGTTCGTGAAGGTGTCGCTGCTCGACGGCCATGCGATGCTGTATGCGCCGGCGCCGCAGACCGTCTATGACGATGGCCGGCCGGTCGATCGCTTCTTCGTCCCTGTCGCGCCGCAGCCTCTGCCGGATCACACGATCGAGGAGCGGCTGATCAAGGAAATCCGCTTCGATCCGGATGCCTGGATCGTCGAGACCGAGGATCGCGCGGGCCGGCATTTTCTGGAATTGGCCAAGGCGTAGCCTCAACCGTCATTGCTCGCAATGACGGGGTTGGAGTTCGTTGCGTGCCTCACCGCTGCCGCTCGCTGAGGCGGCGTAAGCAAATCAGCGATCCGACGGATTAGTCCCCGTCCGCACCGCCGGGCTCGAGCCGGGCTGCACGCCCGGCCGCGTCTGGCTCGCGCCGGCGCGTGCGCGCTGGCGCTCCCCGTCATGCAGCGAGGACTGATACTTCGCGCGGGTGACCGCGAGCGTCGAGCCGCGCCAGGCCGCCAGCATCACCAGCGCCGATCGCTCGGCGAGACGGTCATAGAGCCGCGATAGGCGGTACACGGCGTTCACGGACGTTCCGATCTCCGGCTTGAAGAACAAGAGAATGCGCTGGAACACCGGGCTCGGCATGTCGAGCGCGCGTGCGGCAACGGCAAGCGCCTCGCCGCCGGCATCGTCGACGATCTGGGCTGCGACGCGCGAGGGCAGGATCAGGCTGTCGCCGAGCTCGAAGGTGAAGCTTTCGATATCGCCCGCGATCGCCGCCATCTCCAGGATCTGGATCGCGCGCTTGGCGCGCACGGTCGCAATACGGGGGGCGGCTTTCAGCGGGGTCTGCGCCAGATTGTGCAGGATCAGCGCGCGCTCGGAGGCGCCGGCGCGGAAGAACATGTCGTGGATCTCGGCCGCCTCTTTCGGCTGCATCGCCAAGTTGGCGGCCATGCGTTGCTCGGCCTCGGTCGGCACGCGCGCCGGAGCAGACGCGCGCGGCGGGGCGGGGATCTCCCGGGCCAGTGGAACCCTGCGGCCTTCCTGGGTGGCGACCAGGCCGAGCTTCTGCAGGATCGGGACGGGCGTCTGCGGATAGACCGCGAGGCGGGCCTTGACGGCCGCGCGCGTCGCATCGTCGACTTGGTCGATCAGCCGCGTGGCGAGCTCGACGAATTGCCGCTGCTCGTCGTCGCTGTGGGTGCTCGTCTGGACATAGAGGTCGGTCAGCACGCGCAGCAGCGTCGGACGGACATCGACACCTTCGCGACGGGACAGGGTCATCAGCCCGTCGAATCCGGGAAACAGCGACTTGGTCATGGAGGCGTACGCAACTCGGGAAAGATACTTGGGGGCGAGCCTAGCGCAGCTTCGTTTAAAGCCTCGTTAAGGAAAACGAGGCGTGAAGCCGGCCCTGCAATTTGAGGCGTTGTCGTGCCGCAACGGGACGGCGCGGCGCGGTCCGTGCGGCTACGGTTGAAGCGGCCTGTTTACACCCCGTTAACCATGAGCTGATCTTAATGAATGCATGTTGCTGGGGCGCGTTCGGTCGCGCGGCAATTGAAGAGAGCTGACATGGGGACCATCATCGAATTTCCGGCCGGTCGCCGGGTGGGCTCGTCCGGGGATGTCGCTCCGCGCGCGGACATGGGAACGGTTCTGATCCTTCCCGTGATTCGAATCGAGCGCGAGGCGGACGAAACCAGCGGCGATCGCGGGCCGGAGCAGGGCACAGCGCCGGGGCGCCGTCGTCGCCGCCGCTGACATCCGGCTTCATGCAATGCCGGACGTCATCCGCCAGATCCGGCCTGTCCTATCGGCCGTCCTGCTCACGCTGCTGGGCGCCTTGCTCGCGGCGTGTAGCGGCGGCGACTTCGGCCGCACCCGCGAGAGCATGCGCAGCGACGACATGCATCGCTGGCTCGGTGCGGAGGTCACCTCCAGCGTCGGCCTGAGACCATCGCAATTCCAGCTCACCGACGAAGAGCGCCAGCTTCGCGATCTCGCCTATCCCATGATCGAGCCGCCGCTGTCGCGCCCCGCATGGAAGAGCGTGTTCGGCGACTACAAGGCGCTGCCCTCGCCGTGGCGGCAGAAGGTCGTGTTCGACCGCACCATGTACGGGCGCACCCTGATCGACGAGCCGCACCGCTCGCATTCCTCGCGCTATGCGCAGCTGATCGAGGACGTGCGCAACGACATCACCCGCTTCGAGCCGTTCTTCGCATCCGCGATCCGCGTCATCGATCTCGACAGGAAGCGCGATGCCAGCATGGCGCGCGTCTCCGCGCTGTCGCCTAGGGAGAGGGACGACGCGGTCGCGCGCATGCAGGAGAACTCGCTGATCATCCAGTGGGTGCAGCAATGCCTGGAGCAGCGAATCTCGTCCTACCGCTGGGCGCTGGAGCGCCTGGTGATCCAGGCCCCCGACGGCATGGCCGCCGATGCCGACCGCCTGATCGGCGAGCTCGCCGCCCAGACCGCCAATCCGCCGGTTCAGGGGCAACCGCCCTATGGTCGCGCGGTGGTCTCGAAGGGCTAAGCACGCGTCCTCAGCCCTTTGAGCGCGGCCGCCCCGCGGCCGATCGGCCCGATTCCCCGGGCCGCCTGACCGGTTCCACAGGAGTGCGCCGCCTGTCGCCGCCCACCAGTTGAGGTCCTCCGGGAACCGCATTGATTGCCCTTGTCCTTCCGCGCAGGCCGGATAGGATCACCACGTTTCTTTCGAATTCATTTTGTCCAAAGGTCCTTCGAGATGAGCTTAGACGCCGCGCGTCTGCGCAAGTGCCGTCGGGACATTTCCTCGCGCCGCCTGTTGGCAGTTGCCATTCTGCTCGGATCGACCGGCTCCGCAGTCGCGCTGACCAAGGATGCGGCGCTCGATAATTGCCGGATGAGGGTCGGCAAGCCGATCGTGCAGGCCTGCATGCGCGCCGGCGGCGGACCTGCCGGAGGCGCAAATCTCGAAGCCTGCCGGGCAAAAGCAACGCCGCAGGTCAGGGCCTGTGTCATGGCGGCGCTCAATGCCGCCAATGGCCGCGCCAATGTCGCCGTCGAGCTTCCCAAGGAAACGGCGCCCAAGCTCGATGCAGGCACGGCACTGCCGAAGGATTTCGTCGCCCCGCCGCGCAGCATCTCCGACATCACGGCGATCCTCGACGGCGACAAGCCCAACGAGAAGATGATCGCGGAATTGAAGTCGGAGGCCGACGCCGTGCCCACGGGCAAGGAGTCCCGCCAGGACCTCGCGCAGCTCTATTTCGATCGCGCCAATGCACGCGCGCAGCTCGGCCGGCTCGCCGAAGCGATGGCTGACGCCGACAAGGCCGTGGAGGTCGGGCGCGGCGCAGTCGGCCCGAATTTGCTGGGGCGCATGTTGCAGCTCCAATCCCTGCAACACTCGCTCGCGGGCGATCCGAAGCGCGCGCTCGAGATCATGCAGAGACTTTTGCGCGAATCGGCCAGCATGCCGGGCGCCAAGGGATTTCAGTTCGTGACAAACCGCGGGATCGCGGTCGTTCTCATCCAGATGGGCGACCTCGCACAGGCCGAAGCCTATCTCCGCCGCACCCAGACCGCGATCCAGGAGGCCCGCACCAGCGGCCATCCCAATTGGCGTGCGGCCTATGCGAAGTTCGGCCAGAGCTGGGAAGGCGAGCTGGAGCTCACTCGCGCCGCGATCTTCGAGGCGCGCGGACAGTTCGCAGACGCCGAGGCCGCCTATCGCACCGCCGAGCTGCGCAAGCGCGCAAGCACGAAGGCCATCATGGCGTCGGACAGTGCGCCGGCCGAGACCCTTCTGCTGCAGGCGATCGATGGCACCGTGTTGAGCCAGGCGCGCATGAAGGCGAAGCAGGGCAAGCTGGCCGAGGCCGAGGTGGATGCGCGCCGCGCGCTGCTGTCGCGCCTGAAGGATACCGGCAAGTACAATCCGGTCACGCCGCGCTTCGTCATGGGGCTGGCGGGCATTTTGGTCGACCAGGGCCGCTACGAAGAGGCCGAGAAGCTCGGCCGTGTCGCCCTCGACATCAACAAGACGGTGGGTGTGCCCGAGGATTCGCAGGCGACGGTGCAGCTGCTGTCGCAGCTTGCGGGCATCCTGACGCTTCGCCGCCAGAACGCCGAAGCGGGCGAAATGTTTGCGAGGATAGAAAAGGCCGTCGCCGGCTGGGACCCGCAGCGCCGCCAGGTGTTCGAGCTCAATCCCTCTCGCATCCTGTCCCTCTATGATTCCGGGCAGCTGGACGCCGGCATTGCCGCCGCGGAGCAGCTCGTGAAGAGGCAGATCGCGCGGGTGGGGGAGAATCATTTCGACGCCGCCTCGGCGCGCGGCACGCTGGCGGTCGGGTTGATGCGCGCCCGCCGCGATGCCGATGCGATCAGGGAGTTCAAGGCCGCCATCCCGGTCATGATGGCGAGCGCCAACGATAACGCCGACGACGAGAACACGACGGTGGTGGCCGCGCGCAGCCAGCGGCTGCAGACCATCGTCGAGAGGTATCTGCTGCTGCTGGGCAGGGTGGAAGGAGGCGGCACCAATGTCGGCGAAGAGACATTCAGCCTGGCCGATGCCGTCCGCGGCCGCTCGGTGCAGCAGGCGCTGGCTGCCTCGAGTGCGCGTGCGGCGGCAAAGGATCCCGCGCTCGCCGAGCTCGTGCGCAAGGAGCAGGATCTGAGCAAGCAGGTCAACGCCCAGCTCGGTACGCTTAACAACGTGCTCGCGCTTCCCGCAGCGGAACGCGACGAGAAAGGCGTGCAGCAGATACAGGCCTCGATCGCGGCGTTGCGCGGCCAGCGCGACAAGGCGCGCCAGGAGATCAAGCAGAAATTCCCGATCTATGCCGATCTCGTCTCGCCCAGGCCGCCGAGCGTCGCCGAGATCCGCGCGACGCTGACCGACGGCGAGGCCATGCTGTCGTTCTATTTCGGCCAGAACGGCAGCTTCGTCTGGGCCGTGCCGAAGTCGGGGCCGGTGGCATTCGCCGCCGTCCAGGCCAGGATCGGCGACATCGAGAGCAAGATCCGCAAGCTGCGCGAGGCGCTCGAGCCGCAGGCGGCGATGATCTCGGACATTCCACCGTTCGATCTCAAGCTCGGTCATGAGTTGTACGAGCTGCTGCTCAAGCCGGTCGAGAGCGGCTGGAAGCCGGCCAAGAACCTGATCGTTGTCACCAACGGTGCGCTGGGCCTGCTGCCGCTCGCCTTGTTGCCGACGGCACCGGCGGAGGTGGCCGCCGACGAAGACCCGCTCTTCGTCGGTTATCGCAACGTGCCGTGGCTGGCGCGAACCCATGCCGTGTCGACGGTGCCGTCGGCGGCGGCGCTGCGTACGCTGCGGCAGTTGCCGCCCGGCAAGCCCGGCCGCGGCGACCTCGTAGCGTTCGGCGATCCCTATTTCAACAGCGATCAGCACGCCGAGGCGGAAGGCACGGGTGAGAAGATTCAGCTGGCCGATGCCGGCGGCAACATCACGCGCGGCGGGCCGCTGAAGCGGCGCAACAGTCCCAAGCTCGACGGCGTCGATAGCGCCGAACTCGGTCTGTTGCCCCGTTTGCCCGACACCGCGGACGAGTTGAAGTCGATCGCGCTGGCCTTGCAGGCGGATCCCTCGAAGGTGCTGTTCCTCGGCAAGAGCGCGACCGAGAGCGCGGTGAAGACGATGAATCTCTCCGGCTTCAGGATCCTGGCCTTTGCGACCCACGGTCTAGTCCCGGGCGAACTCAACGGGCTGACGCAGCCGGCGCTCGCTCTGTCGTCGCCGGTGGTGACGGGCGAGGGCGGCGACGGACTGCTGACGATGGAAGAGATTCTCGGTCTCAAGCTCGATGCGGACTGGGTCGTCCTGTCGGCCTGCAATACCGGCGCCGGCGCAGGCGCAGGGGCCGAGGCGGCCTCCGGGCTGGGCCGCGCGTTCTTCTACGCCGGCACGCGCGCCTTGCTGGTGACGAACTGGTCGGTGCACTCCCAGTCGGCGCGGCAATTGGCGACGGACCTGTTCAAGCGGCAGGCCGACGATCCCAAGCTGTCGCGCAGCGAAGCGCTGCGCCAGGCGACGATGGCTCTTGTCGATGGTCCCGGCTATCTCAACAGCGAGGGCAAGACCGAGTTTGCCTATGCGCATCCGCTGTTCTGGGCGCCTTACACGATCATCGGCGATGGCGGCTTTCGTTGACGAATGGGAAAGGGGGCAAGGAAAATGAAGCGGAATGCTCTACTGGCTCTGGTGGTTGCGGGTCTGTTGGCCGCGGGATCCTCGCTCGCCGCGCCATTGATCACGGAAGAGGAGGCCAAGCTGCCGCCTCCCAAAGGCGCGGTCGCCGTCGATCAGCGCGGCATCATGCGCGGCCCGAAAATCGAGTTCGTCTCGCCGGGCGCTCCCGCGAATTCTCCTCTGCGGCTGGTGTTGAAATTCCAGTCCTATGGCGGGGCCAAGATCGATCCGGAATCGGTCAAGGTGATCTTCCTCCGAACGCCGAACGTCGACCTGACGCCTCGGGTCAAGCCCTTCGTGCAGCCAGATGGCATCAACATGCAAGATGCGGAGTTGCCGCCGGGCGAGTACACGATGCGTGTCGACATCAAGGACAGCGATGGCCGGCCGGGCACGACCGTCTTCACCCTGAAGGTTGCGCCCAAGTGAGCTCGCAGGTGAACTCGCAAGTGACGTGCCCCTACTGTCGGTCCGAAGGTGCCGAGGGTGCGCTGGTCTGCGCCTCGTGCGGGCGCGACATCGCCGTTCCCGCCACGCTGCTTGCCGAGCGCGACGATCTCCAGCGCAAGCGCGAGGATCTGCGCGATGAACTGAAGCGGGCCAGAGGCGAGATCGAAGCCATTATGAGGCGAGGGAAGTCGCGCTAGCGATGGAATGTCCGTTCTGCGCCGAGACGATCAAGGACGAAGCCATCGCGTGCAAGCATTGTTCGCGCGACTTGCGCGTCGTGCGACCGACGCTCCTCGAGATCGACGAGATCGTTGCCGAGCTGGACAAGCTCAGGCGGGATCTCGATCGCGTCAACGTCCGTCTGGAGCGCTACAACAATCCGTTGCGCTATTACGGAACGCATGCGGTGCTTTATGTCGCGATCCCATCCCTGCTGCTGGTGATCGCGCATGTGCTCGTGACCATCACCTTCAACCTGTCGCCGATCCCGCTTCGGATCGCGTCGATCGCCGTACCGCTCTTGTTCGGATTCGTTGCTTATCCGCTGCACAGGGTCTACGTCCTCACGGCATTGGTGCTCGCGTTTCTCGCCGCTTGTGTCAGCATCCTGGCGATGCTGACGATCACCGGAATTCACGATGACGTTCCGATCCTTCCGACGATCTGGATCGAATGGCGTGAAGTGTTCGAATATGGCGCGAGCATCCTGCTCGCCTTCGTCTCGGGCAACATCCTCAGCGTCGTGATCTTCCAGATCGTGCCGCGCGTGCTGACCCAGGGCGGCAAGCCGAACGCTTTCGCATTCAGGGTGGCGCGGCTGCTCGGACAGCATGTCGGCGAGGAACAGCTGCGCCGTCGTGCCCGCTTGATACAGGACCTCATGCAGACCGCGGGGCCGCTCGCCGGCGTTGCCGCGACCGGCGTCGGCTCGATCTATGCGGGATTGAAGGGCTTGCTGGGCTAGCTCGACTGCATCTGTCTCACGGCGCGCCTTCAGGCCTAGCGCGCTTCCACCACCTCGCCGTCCTCTTTCACGAACCGGCCAACCGGATTGTCCAGGAGATCGACCACGGCTTCCGACGGCCGGCACAAGCGCGTGCCCTTTGGCGTCACCACGATCGGCCGGTTGATGAGGATAGGGTGGGCGATCATGACATCGAGGAGCTGCTCATCGCTCCATTTGGGGTCGTCCAGGCCGAGCTCCTTGTAAGGCGTTCCCTTCTCGCGCAGCAGCGCGCGGACCGGAATGCCCATGCTCGCGATCAGTTCCTTGAGCTTGTCCCGCGAGGGCGGAGTCTTCAGATATTCGATGACATCAGGCTCGACGCCGCTCTGCCGGATCATCGCCAGCGTGTTGCGCGAGGTGCCACAGGCGGGATTGTGATAGATCGTGACGGTCATCGAACTGTCTCCGTGATTGCGACCGAGGCGGACGCGCGTGAGCGGCCGAGCAACCAGGTCATCAGCAGCATGCCCGCGAAGGCGCCGCAGAGTTCCGCGAGGATGAATCCGGGCAGGTCAGCGGGGCGAATGCCGGCGAACGTGTTCGTCAGCGACCTTGCGATGGCCACCGCAGGGTTGGCAAACGACGTGGAAGCCGTGAACCAATAGGCGGCCGTGATGTAAAGGCCGACCAGCCAGGGGATGGCCGTCCGCTGAAACCGGATGCCGGCCAGGATCGTCGCGACCAGCCCGAACGCAGCGACCGCTTCGGCGAACCATTGCGGCCCTCCGGTTCGGACCTTCGTCGAGAGGTCGAGCAGCGGCAGGCCGAACATCAGATGCGCCGCCAGCGTTCCCGCGATGCCGCCAGCGATCTGCGCGATCACGTAAAGCGCGGCCTCGTTGACCGGCAGCTCGCGCTTGCCTGTGAAGACGAGCGTCACTGCGGGATTGAAATGTGCGCCGGAGATCGGACCGAGCACCGTGATCAGGACAACCAGGATGGCCCCGGTCGGCAAGGTGTTGCAGAGCAGCGCAAGGGCGACGTCCTTGGTCAGCGTTTCCGCCATGATGCCGGAGCCGACCACGGTGGCGACGAGAATACCCGTGCCGAGCGCTTCAGCCGCGAGGCGCCGCGGGAGATCGAAACTGTCCATCAGCCGGCTCGCTCCTTTCGTTTTGGCAAGCAGCACGATTGCAAGGTCTCGACGACGGGCTCGCAAACCTCCGGCCGTCCGCCGCAGCAATCGCGCAGCAGGAAGAGCGCGACGTCGCGGAATTCGTCGAGATTGGCGCGGTAGACGATCGAGCGACTGTGCCGCTCGGAGGACACGAGGCGGGCGCGGCTCAGAATCGACAGATGCGCCGACAGCGTGTTTTGCGGGACTTCCAACAGGCGGGCGAGATCGCCGGCCGCAAGACCGTCAGGCTCGTGCCTGACCAGCGTCCGGAACGCCTCCAGACGGGTCGGTTGAGACAGCGCGGCGAGCGCCAGGACGGCTTGCTCTGTTTCCATATATCCAGATTTATGGAATTATAGGGGGCAAGTCAATCTGGAAACCTCCGGTCCATGGAGTCAGCGGTAATTTCCAATATTCTAGAAATATGGTTTGACGATTGATGCGCACGGGCGCATCATGTCGCGCATGAAGATCGACGACGCAGCAGCACGCCTGGAAGCCCTGGGGAATCGGACCCGCCTGCAGATTTATCGCGCGCTGGTCCGGGCCGGGCACGCGGGCATGCCGGTCGGCCGCTTGCAGGACAAGCTGAAGGTCCCGGCCTCGACGTTGTCGCACCACATCAAGACGCTGGTCTCGGTCGGATTGGTCAGTCAGATCAGAGAATCGACCACCCTGATCTGCCGCGCCAATTTCGACGCCATGCGCGGGCTGGTCGATTTCCTGGCCGCGGAGTGCTGTGCGGAAGAAGCGGGATGCAAGGCTGCGCAGACCGCAGCCTGACTCATTT
Organism: Bradyrhizobium sp. JHI2711; assembly: GCF_056156565.1. Lineage (NCBI taxonomy): Bacteria > Pseudomonadati > Pseudomonadota > Alphaproteobacteria > Hyphomicrobiales > Nitrobacteraceae > Bradyrhizobium > Bradyrhizobium sp. JHI2711. The sequence continues at coordinate 1,877,340 of NZ_JBPZPT010000001.1, read as the reverse complement.
GATCAGTTATTCCATAATTCTAGAAGGATGGAGAGTTCGGAATGGACAAGACGGTAGCCATCATCGGGGCGGGGCCGGTCGGCCTCGCGGCCGCCGCTCATGTGCTCGAACGCGGCATGTCCCCTGTCGTGCTCGAAGCCGGACCCGAGGCCGGGCATGCGGTACGGCAATGGCAGCACGTCCAGCTCTTCTCGCCGTGGGAATACAACGTCGACAAGGCCGCGGCGCGCCTGCTTGCGCCGACGGGATGGAATTCGCCGGATCCAAGCTCCTATCCGACCGGCGGCGAACTGATCGAGCGCTATCTCTCGCCGCTGGCAACGCGAACGCCGCTGCGCGAGACGATCCGGACCTCGAGCCGCGTCACGGCGATCAGCCGCGCCGGCTTCGACAAGGCGAAGACGAAGGGGCGGGACCAGGCCCCGTTCGAAATCCGCTACCAGAACGGCAAAGGCGATGAGGTGCTGCGCGCCGATGCCGTCATCGACGTCTCCGGTACGTGGTTCTCGCCCAATCCGGCCGGCAGCAACGGTCTGCCGGCGTTCGGCGAACGCGAATGCGCCGGCCGCATCGCCTATGGCATGCCGGCTGTGCGCGGCTCCGCTCGCGACAGATATGCGGGCAAGGCCGTGGCTGTGCTCGGTGCCGGCCATTCCGCGCTGGGCACGCTGATCGATCTCGCGCGGCTCGCCGAGGAGGCGCCCGGCACCAGGCCTGTTTGGCTGCTGCGCGGCGACGATCCGGCAAAGGCCTTTGGCGGCGGCCGCAACGACAAGCTTGCCGCGCGCGGCGAGCTGGGCTCAGCCTTCGCCGCGCTGGTGACTGCCGGAAAGATTGCGGTCGAGACCGGCTTCGCTGTCACTCACATTTCGGAGATCGAAAGCCGCCTCAGGATTTCGGCAGGCGCCGGCTCGGCTGCGCTGAGTGTGATTGCCGATGAGCTGGTGGTGTCGACCGGCTTCCGGCCTGATCTCTCGTTTCTGTCCGAGCTGCGGCTGCGGCTCGATCCGGCGATCGAGGCGCCCCTCGCGCTCGCGCCGCTCATCGATCCCAACGAGCATAGCTGCGGAACGGTGCGGCCCCACGGCGCGCGCGAGCTGGCGCATGATGAGCCGGGCTTTTATCTCGCCGGCATGAAATCCTACGGACGTGCGCCGACCTTCTTGATGATGACGGGATACGAGCAGGTCCGATCGATCGCCGCCGACATCGCCGGCGACAAGAAGGCCGCGGCACGGGTCGAGCTCGTGCTCCCGGAGACCGGCGTCTGCACACGCGCCGGCGTGGATTCCGCCGCCGCAGCGGGATGTTGCGGCGGCCCGGCCAAGGCCGAACCTTCGGCCTGCTGTGCCGCCGATGAATCCGCCAGGAAGGCAGGCGGTGCGGGGTGCGGCTGCTCATGAGCCGAGGCACTGCGGGCCCGCTCACCGTCGTCATCGCGCTCGGCACCGCGCAGACCATCGCGTGGGCGTCGAGCTACTATCTTCCTGCGATCCTGGCCGCGCCGATCGCGAGCGATCTCGGACTTGCGCCGACTTACGTGTTCGGCGCGCTGTCGGGAGCGCTCGTCATCTCCGGCCTGCTTGGTCCGCGCGTTGGGCACGCCATCGATACGTTCGGTGGGCGCGGCCTGCTTGCCGTCTCGAACCTCGTTTTCGCGGCGGGCTTGCTGCTGCTGTCCGTGGCCTATGGCGTAGCGGTACTGATCGCAGCCTGGATCCTGCTCGGCATCGGCATGGGCATGGGCCTCTATGAAGCCGCGTTCGCGACGCTTGCGCGCATTTACGGCGCCGATGCGCGACGAACGATCACCGGCATCACCCTGATCGCCGGTTTCGCCAGCACACTCGGCTGGCCTCTCACGACATGGCTCGCCACGGAGTACGGCTGGCGCGCGGCCTGCCAGCTTTGGGCGGTGATCCACATCGGCCTTGCCTTGCCGCTCAACCTTGCGCTGCCCCGTGCCGCTCCGTTGCATCAGGAGGCCGGACCGAGCACAGGCGCAAGCCAGCAATCCGGCCGCCAGAGCGAAACCTTTGCAATGATATTGCTGGCGTACATGTTTGCGGCCGCGAGTTTTGTCAGCTCCGGAGTCTCGGCCATTCTGCCCACCATGCTGGTCGCGTTCGGTGCCACGCCGGCACAGGCGTTGCTGGCGGGAGCACTGGTCGGACCGGCGCAAGTCGGCGCCCGCCTTCTGGAAGCAGGATGGCTTGGCCGGTTTCATCCGCTGCTGTCGGCGCGGCTCGCCATGCTCATGAATCCGATCGGGGTGCTTGCGCTGGTTGCAGGCGGCCCTTTGCTCGCACCGCTCTTCACGGTGCTGTATGGCGCGGGCAACGGCATCATCACCATTGCCCGTGGTACGCTGCCGTTGGCGCTGTTTGGGCCGGTCGGGTTCGGCAGACGGGTCGGGATGATTTCGCTGCCTTCGAGGGCAACGGGCGCCTTCGCGCCGCTTGCGCTGGGACTGATGGTGGAGCATCTCGGCAGCAGCGCGCTCTGGATCGGCGCGCTGGCCTCGGTCTCTGCATTCTTCGCGCTTCTGCTGCTTCGTGGGGATCACACGACATGAGTCGCAATAGGCGAGGCAGGATGCGGGTGGTCGGCCTGAGAGGCCTCGGAGCCTCAGTCACGAATGCTTGACTTCGATCAAAGAATGCATTCGGCCACGGACTATGCTACTCAGGCTGTGTTGCGGTTCCAAAAGGTATCCAAAAGGTTAAAAGCACGCTTCATGCGGATTGTCCGGACCATCCTGGCATTCGCCATCGCCATATCCCTGGCGATGCTGCCGGTTGGCGCGTCCGCTTCCGGCGTCGCGATGTCGTCGGGTGACATGAAGGCGGCGATGCAGGTCGGCGGCGACGACGATATGTCGGTGCACGATTGTTGTCCCGACATGAAGGGAACGGGCTCCGACACCGGCTACCAATGCGGGATGGGCTTCTGCTGTGTCGGCGGCACCGTCGCACTGGCAGACATTCGTCCCCTGGCGTTCGAATTCCTTGCCGTCGCGGCAGCGGAAACCGCTATTCCTGCCGATCAGGTCGTCGACTCGCGCGGCGGCAGTCCTCCCTTCCGGCCTCCTCGAATCTGATCTCTCAAGACGCGCGCGGGCACGCCCCGCGCGGCGATGACTGATGTGCGCATTCATGCGTCGCGGTCGAGATCAATTCATGAGGACAGGACAATGCTTTCCAAGTTCAGCACCGCGGCTGTTGCCGCCACCCTTTCGCTCGCCGCTTCAGTCGCCTTGGCGGGTGCCGGCGATTACGCTTTCGAGCCGGTCAATCCCGAGATGAAGAAGGGCGACGACGTCACGCTCGCCGTTCGCCTGACCAACAAGCAGACCGGCAAGCCGGTGCTTGATGCCGTCATCTTCAAGACGCGCGTCGACATGGCTCCGGACGGCATGGCCGAGATGGAATCGGCGGTCGCGCCACTGCCCTCCAAGGAGCCGGGCGTCTACGCCTTCAGGACGGACCTGCCGATGGCCGGCCGCTATGAGGTCACGCTCTCGGCGAAGGTGCAGGGCGAGCCTGAGACGGTCACCGGCAAGGTCATCGTCAAGGCGACCAAGTGAGCTTTCGGGCGCCGTCGGACGGCGCCCGAACTTCTCTTTCCCATTCACATGGACGCGCGCTCCGAGCGCGCGAAACAACCATGAAGACGTTGCGTCTCTTGACGACTCTCGCTCTCGGCAGTGGTCTCGCCCTTGGCGCGTACTGGTTCTCGAACGAGGGGCGCTGGTCGGTCCATGCCGAGGTGACCCCGGCTGCGGCGCCAGCGGACCGGACTCCGCTCTACTATCGCGATCCGAGCGGCGCGCCGCTTTGGTCCGCCGGGCCAAAGAAGGACGACCGCGGGCGGGACTATCTGCCGGTCTACGATGACGACAAGGCCGCCCAGGCAGAGCCGAAGCCGCAGGCGGCTTCATCGCGAAAAATCCTCTATTACCGCAATCCGATGGGGTTGCCCGACACCTCGCCGGTGCCGAAGAAGGACCCGATGGGGATGAACTATATCCCCGTCTACGAAGGCGACGACGCCGATGACGGCACGGTGAAACTGTCGCCCGGCAAGATCCAGCGCAGCGGCGTGAAGTCCGAGCCGGTGGCGCGGCGATCGGTCCAGGTCCTGGTCAAGGCGCCCGGTACGATCCAACTAGACGAGCGCCGCGTCTCGGTGATCGCGATGCGGGCCGAGAGCTTCGTGCAGAAGATCGCGGACGTCACCACCGGCTCCCGCGTCAAGGCGGGCCAGCCGCTGATGGAGATCTACAGCTCGGCGGTCGCCTCCGCGGCGGCCGACTATCTCGCGACCATCACCTCCAAGACCGTCGGCGGGGTCGAGATCTACGGCCGCGGCTCGCGGCAACGGCTGATCAATCTCGACGTCCCCGAGCGGGTGATCGCCGAGATGGAGAGAACGCGTGTCGCGCCCGTCACCATCCATTGGTCGGCGCCGCGCGACGGGATCGTGCTCGAGCGCAACGCGATCGAAGGCATGCGCGCCAATCCCGGCGACGTGCTGTTCCGCATCGCCGACACCTCGCTGGTCTGGGCGCTGGTCGACGTCGCCGAGCGCGATCTCGGCAACATCGCGGTCGGGCAGTCTGTCGCGGTGCGCGCGCGCAGCTTCCCCGGCCGAAGCTTCACCGGCAAGATCGCGGTGATCTATCCGCAGGTGAACCGCGAAACCCGGACGGTTCGCGTCCGCATCGAGCTCGCCAATCCCGAAGCGTTGCTGCTGCCGGACATGTATGTCGATGCCGACGTCGACACGGCCGATAGCGCGCTTGTCCTGGCGATCCAGGACAGCGCGGTGCTCGACACCGGCACGCGGCAGGCCGTCCTCGTCGACAAGGGGGACGGGCGCTTCGAGCCGCGGGAGGTGAAGCTCGGCCGGCGCGGCGGCGGCTTTATCGAGGTGCGCGACGGCCTTGCCGAAGGCGAAGCGGTGGTCACATCCGCCAACTTCCTGATCGATGCGGAAAGCAATTTGAAGGCCGCGCTGAAAGGCTTTGCCGAGGCTGCGCCTCAAGCCGCCGACGGCGGCCATGCGACGGGAGAGCACAAATGATCGCCCGCATCATCGCCTGGTCGGCGCGCAACCTGCTGCTGGTGCTGTTCGGCACCGGCTTTGCGGCGGCCGCCGGCTTCTACGCGCTGCTTCATCTGCCGCTGGATGCGATCCCCGACCTCTCGGACACCCAGGTCATCGTCTACACCGAATATCCCGGCCAGGCGCCGCAGGTGATCGAGGACCAGGTCACCTATCCCTTGACGACGGCGATGCTGACCGTGCCGAAATCGAAGGTGGTGCGCGGCTTCTCCTTCTTCGGCGTGTCGTTCGTCTACGTGATCTTCGAGGACGGCACCGACATCTATTGGGCGCGCTCGCGCGTGATGGAGTTCCTGAACGGCGCCACGTCTCGGCTTCCCGTCGGCGTCACCCCGACCATCGGGCCCGATGCGACCGGCGTCGGCTGGGTCTATCAATACGCCGTGATGTCGAAAGAATTGAACCTCGCCGACACGCGCACGATCCAGGACTGGAATCTGAAATTCGCGCTCGCCAAGGCCGAAGGCGTGGCCGAGGTCGCCAGCATCGGCGGCTTCGTCAAGCAGTACAACGTGGTGCTCGACCCGCAGCGCATGCGCGACCGCGGCATCAGCATGCAGAAGATCCGGGAGGCGATCCGTGCCAGCAATGCCGACGTCGGCGGCCGCACGGTCGAGCTGTCGGAGTTCGAATACGTCATTCGCGGCAAGGGCTACATCAAGAGCATCAACGATCTCGGCAACATCGTCCTGAAGACCAGCAACGGCACGCCGGTGCTGCTGCGGGACGTCGCCAATGTCGAGCTCGGACCCGACGAGCGGCGCGGCATTGCGGAGCTGAACGGCGAGGGCGAGGTCGCAAGCGGCATCGTGCTGCAGCGCTTCGGCGTCAACGCGCTCGACGTCATCGAAAACGTCAGGAAGCGTTTCAAGGAGATTGCGAGCAGCCTGCCGAAATCGGTCGAGATCGTCCCGGTCTACGACCGCTCGGGCCTGATCTATTCGGCGATCGACACGCTCAAGCACACGCTGTTCGAGGAGAGTATCGTCGTCGCGCTCGTCTGCATCGTGTTCCTGCTCCATGTCCGCAGCGCGCTGGTCGCGATCCTGATGCTGCCGGTCGGCGTGCTGATGGCGTTCGGCGCCATGAAGCTGCTGGGCCTGGGATCCAACATCATGAGCCTCGGCGGCATCGCGATCGCGATCGGCGCCATGGTGGATGCCGCGATCGTCATGATCGAGAACGCGCACAAGCACCTTGAGCGCGCCGAGCCCGGTCAGTCGCGCGTCCAGATCCTGATCGACGCGGCATCCGAGGTCGGGCCGGCACTGTTCTTCAGCCTCCTCATCATCACGGTCTCGTTCATGCCGATCTTCACGCTGGAATCGCAGGAGGGGCGGCTGTTCAGCCCGCTGGCGTTCACGAAGACCTTCGCGATGGCGGCCGCGGCCCTGTTGTCCGTCACGCTGGTGCCGGCGCTGATGGTGATCTTCGTCCGCGGCAGGATCGTGCCGGAGAGGAAAAACGTCATCAACCGCTTCCTGATCTTTATCTACCGCCCGGTCATCAAGGGCGTGCTGCGCGCCAAGACGCCGGTGATCCTGGCTTCGCTGGTCGTGCTCGCCGTTACGATCTGGCCGGCGCGGCAGCTTGGCACCGAGTTCATGCCGACGCTGAACGAGGGCACGCTGCTCTACATGCCGACGACGCTGCCCGGTATCTCCGTGACCAAGGCGGCCGAGCTGATGCAGACGCAGGACCGCATCATCAAGTCGTTCCCGGAGGTCGAATCGGTCTACGGCAAGGCGGGGCGGGCGGCGACCGCGACCGATCCGGCGCCGACCGAGATGTTCGAGACGGTGGTCAGTCTGAAGCCGAAGGAGCTTTGGCGGGAAGGCGTCACCATCGACAGCCTGATCGCGGAAATGGACAAGGCGCTGCAGTTTCCGGGCGTCTCCAACGCCTGGACTATGCCGATCAAGGCGCGCATTGACATGCTGTCCACCGGCATCCGCACCCCCGTTGGCGTCAAGGTGATGGGCACCGACCTCGTCGAGATCGACCGGCTGGCGAAGCAGGTCGAACGGGTGATCAAGACGGTGCCGGGCACCTCAGCGGCCTATGCCGAGCGCGGCATCGGCGGCTACTATCTCGAGATCGTCCCGGATCGCGAGGCGCTCGCCCGCTATGGCATCCTGATCCAGGACGTTCAGGACACCATCGCGGCCGCGCTCGGCGGCCAGACGGTCACGACGACGGTGGAGGGGCGGCAGCGCTTCACGGTGAACATGCGCTATCCGCGCGACCTGCGCGACAATCCCAAGGCGATCGCCAGCGATATCCTGGTGCCGATGCCCGCAGGCGGCGCGGTGCCGCTCGGCGAGGTCGCGAAGGTCGAGCCGGCACGCGGGCCGACCTCGATCCGGACCGAGAACGGCCAGCTCGCGACCTACGTCTACGTCGACATCCGCGATCGCGACATCGGCAGCTACGTCGCCGATGCGCAACGCGCCGTGACTGACAGCATCCAGTTCCCATCAGGATATTACGTGGTCTGGAGCGGTCAGTACGAATATCTCCAGCGCGCCGCGGCGCGCCTGAAGATCGTGGTGCCGGTGACGCTGACGATCATCTTCCTGCTGCTGTACCTGAATTTCAGGGCCATGACCGAAACCCTGATCGTGATGCTGTCGCTGCCCTTCGCGCTGGTCGGCGGCATCTGGATGATGTGGTGGCTCGGCTTCAACATGTCGGTCGCCGTCGCCGTCGGCTTCATCGCGCTTGCCGGCGTCGCCGCCGAGACCGGCGTCGTGATGCTGATCTATCTCGAGCATGCCCTGGCCGAGATCAAGGCGACGTGCAGCGCCGAGGGCAGGGGCCTCACCCGGCAGGATCTCCACGAGGCGATCATGGTGGGCGCGGTCGAGCGCGTCCGTCCCAAGATGATGACGGTCGTCGCCATCATGGCGGGCCTGCTGCCGATCATGTGGAGCACCGGAACCGGGTCGGAGATCATGCAACGAATCGCGGTGCCGATGATTGGCGGCATGATATCGTCGACGCTGCTGACGCTGATCGTGATCCCGGCGATCTTCGGGTTGGTGAAGGGTGTCCGCCTGCCGCCCACGCGCGAGGACAGAGAACAACCGGCTGAGATGCCCAAGCCGATCGGCGCCAGATTGCGCGTCGTGGAGCCGGCCGGATGAGGCGAGCCGTGACGCACGATCATATGTCAGGGCGACGGAGTGACAGAAGAGGAATCCGAAGATGAAGCCGAAGATGAAGCAACGCGCATACCTGATGACCCGCCGGTCCCTTGTCGGGCTGATGGCCGCGGCAGCTTTTGCAAGGCCCGCCGCGGCAGCATCCGACGCAGCCGCGCTCACGGTGCACCGGGATCCGAGCTGCGGCTGCTGCGCCGGCTGGGTGCAGCATCTGCGGGACGCAGGATTTACCGCCCAGGTGGAGGAGACTCCCGACCTCGAGCCGATCCGGGCCCGTCTCGGCGTCCCCTCGAACCTGGTCGCGTGTCACACGGCAGAGGTCGCCGGTTATGTCGTCGAGGGGCACGTGCCGGCCGCGGCCGTGCGACGCCTCCTCGCGGAGCGTCCAAACGCGAAGGGAATAGCCGTGCCGGGCATGCCGGTCGGATCGCCGGGCATGGAAGGCGGCAAGCCGCAGCGTTACGAGGTCGTGCTGTTCGGTGCCGACGGTCAGAAGCCGTTCATGCGCTTCATCGGCTCGGAGGCGATTGATTGATGAAGGAGCGCTGGACATATTCCGGCATCAATGATGCACCGAGCAGTGCGGGGGCTATCGCATTTGAGAGCTCTTCCCTGCGACCATCCTTCGAGACGCCCGCTTGTGGCGGGCTCCTCAGGATGAGGGCGGAGTGCGCGGCAGCAGATTCAACGAGCACTGATGCCGATCAGCCTCATCCTGAGGAGGCGCGTAAGCGCCGTCTCGAAGGACGAGGCGTGCGCACCGGCCGCGCTACAGAGTCGTATGTGATAGCCTCCGGGCTGTGCGAGGGACCATCCGACTGTGCTGCGCGATGTCTGGCCATCACTACGGCTGCGGCGGATAGCGCTCGAAGGCCGGCAGTTCGTGCGCATGCTCCATCCAGCGCAGGCGCTCGGCGACCTGGATCTGCATCGTGGCAGGCACGGCCTCGGGATCGTCGTAGGTCGCGCTCTGGATGTCGATGACCCCCGGCAGCATGTTGGCATTGACGTAGAACAGCCCGGTTCCGCACGCGCTGCAAAAGTGCCGCCGCCCGTGTTCCGAGGAGCGGTAAACCTTCGGCTCGCCCTTGGTCACCTTGACCGCGCCCTCGGGGTACATCGTCCAGCCGACGAGCGGAGCCCCGGCGTGAAGCCGGCAATCGCGGCAGTGGCAAAGCGCGTGCACGATCGCCTCGCCCTCGACCTCGTAGCGGATTGCACCGCAGTGACAGCCGCCCGTGATTTTGCTCATGCGTTCCTCCGATCGAAGATGACTTCGGATCGATAGCTCTCGAGCCTTTTGGCTTCAACAACGCAACCAATTCGAGATTGCGTCCTACTGTCGCCTGACAGCTGCTGCCATTTCCGACGAGCGCGACCAGGCTAAGTTCGCGCCCGTGTGCGCTCGATCCGCATCAGCCGTTGCTTCACCGTCCGCGCGATCGCAGCCGGCGCCTCCTCGGGGATCGCAAAGCACGAGCTCGCGTTGATCTCGCAGAGCACGTAGGTGTCTGCGCCGGCCGCATCTTTCGGCCCGTACAGGAAGTCCGCATCCCAGATCACCGGCAATGACGACTCATCGATGCCGAGCGTTGCCATCATCTGCGGCGTCCATTCGTCCTCCATCGCTCCTCGCAGCGCCTGGAATGGCGGAGCATCAGGCCCGTGCATGATCCGCGGCCCGGGCTGCGCCTCAGGCGCCTCCGGTCCCTCCGGCGGCGGGATCAGCGCCTTGATCTTCTGGTGTCCGAAGCCTGCGACTTTGGCGCCGCTCATGTAGCAGCGGATCATGCCGTCGGGCAGGCGCGGTTGAAACGCCTGGTCGATGATGCAGCCGCCCCAACCGAAATAGGGCTCGCACCGTGCGAGCAGCGCATCGATCGGCATGTCCTCAGGCGTGCTGCCGCGCTGCGCATGCAGCACACGAACCATGCCTTCGGTATCGGGCAGGGCCTCAACCTTCCAGACCCCCTGGCCGCCATTGCCGCGGTTCTGCTTCAGCACGCGCGGGCCGCTGGCACGAAGGCGCGCCGGAAACTGGCTGCGGAAGCTTGTGGCGGTGTCATAGCGGTGCGTGTCGGCGCCCCAGCCCAGATGCCGTGTCCGGTAGAGCACCTCCTTGACGCCCATCTTCAGAATGATGTCCGGATGCGCGCTCACCCATGGCCCTTGCGCCGCGACGTCGCGCAGCAGGGCGTCGAGCTCGGCGCGGGTCTTGCCCTGGTGGATCGGATCGACCCAGACCAGCACGCCGTCGGCTGCAAGCAATTGGTCGCGGACCGCGCCCGCAAAGCTCTCGTCATAGATCACTGGGAAGGCGTCGATGCCCGCGGCGGCGAGCGCTTCGAAGACGCGGACGAAGCGGCTGTTCTGCGCCGTTGCCTCGCGCCGCGCGGCAACGTCGCCGCGCGAAAGGATGGCGATGGTTCGGAGGGGAGAGGGGTGACGGTCGGTGTCCATGCGCAAGCTCCACGTAGTTGCGTGCTGCGCAGAGCTTGGACCTGGGTCTCACGGGGAGTCTGCATCGTCCCCACGCCGACAATGTATGTGAAACCGCCTCGTCGTTTCAAGATGGCGGCTGGCGGGTTCCTTCAAAGGGTGAACTCTTCGTGACGTGACGCGGCCGTGCGCCGGTTGACAGTTCTGCCCTGCGGGTTTTTAGTCAGCGCGACGGGGATGTGCGATCTCCCCGCGAGGCGACATGCCCAAGCATCGCGTCCTGATCACCAAGGGCGCAGCATGTTCACACACCGCAACTCCATTCCACGACCCTCTCGGCTTGCCGGCATCCGAACCGCCATGGCATGCGCTCCGCGGCGAGTCCGCTGTGTGTGGCGGAACGGCCGGAGCGGCCTCACTTATCCGATTGGGGCAGGGATACACCCAGAGCTCAAGGGAGCTGATCCATGCATAAGACGGTTTCGGCACTGATCGGCGTCGCTGCCTGCTTCATCACGAACGCTCACGCGCAGGGCATCGACTGGCAAAAGGTCGATGAGGCACTGGGCCGCAAGCCAACCGTTGCGGACGATGTCCATCGCTACGGCTTCCCGCGCACCGATCTCACCGTGACGTTGGATGGCGTCACGATCAAGCCGGCGCTGGCGCTTGGCGGCTGGCTGGCGTTCAAGCCTGCGCATGACGGAACCATGGTCATGGGTGACCTCGTGCTGCTTGAGACCGAGATCAATCCAGTGATGGCTAAGATGATGGCGAGCGGTCTCGAGATTACCGCCGTGCACAACCATCTGCTGCGCGCAAGCCCGGCGACATTCTACATGCACGTCGCCGGACACGGCGACCCTATCAAGCTGGCGTCGGCAATCCGTGATGCGCTCGCCGAAAGCAAGACGCCCCTGACGGTCGCCGCAGCCGGGAATCCGCCCTCTATCGATCTCGACACCGCAAAGCTCGATCAGATCATCGGCGTCAAGGGGCAGGGCAATGGCGGCGTCTACCAGTTCAATGTGAAACGGCGCGACCCGATCACGGAGAACGGCATGCTGCTAACCCCCGTCGGTCCAATGGGCGTCGCGACGCCATCAATTTCCAGCCGACCGGCGGCGGCAAGGCCGCCATCACCGGCGATTTCGTGCTGACCAGCGACGAGGTGAATCCAGTCATCGCGGCGCTGCGGACGCATGGCATCGAGGTGACGGCGCTGCACAGCCATATGCTGAACGAACAGCCGCGACTCTTCTTCATGCACTTCTGGGCCAATGACGACGCGATCAAGCTTGCTGAAGGCTTGCGCGCGGCGATCGACAAGACCGCCAGCACCAAGAGCTGATCCAAGGCACAGAAAATGCACCGTGAGGCGTTTCAATGATTGAATGTCTGACGTGTTGGGGCAGCCGACGATGCGCGCCGCTTTGGCCTTTGCGTCGCGGGCGTCGGCACGGGCCGGTCTCGTCCTGGCGCCTATGCTTGGCTGTGCTGATGGGAGGGAACGCCATGGCCGAGAGCCTGAATTTTTGACGACGCTCCTGCAGGAACAGCGCCGGCAGGGTCCGAAATTTCCGGCCTTCTGTCGATGGCAGGACCCATGGAGAGCCAGCCGGCGATACAGAAGCTGCGCGCCATCCTGCCGCCGCAAGAGCCCATCGCACATGCCCGCGAGTGGGCGAAGTCGCACCGCCCGAGATATTGACCAAGGCCTGATCCGGCTTGCAGGGCGAGGACAATCTCGGTGACTGTGGACGACGTTCGAGCAGCATCAGCTTGCCGACACGGCTTCGCTTACGCCGTCCTCATTGTCCGCGAGGATCGTCTCCGATAGCAGCGCAGCGGCCTTCTGCAGGGGAGCTATGAACCGATCCAGCTCGGTGAAGCTCACCCGTGCCACGGGAACAGACACACCCAGGCACGCGATCAGCTCGCGATCCGGTGAGAGGATGGGAACGGCACAGCCGACCACGCCTCGCACATATTCTTCATTGGTCTTGGCCCAGCCGCGCTTGCGGGTCTCATCGAGCACCTTCATCAGGTGCTCGACGTCCACGATCGTGGTTTCGGTGTATCGCGTCAGCGTGAGCGCGTGGCACAGCTTCTCGCGCGCGCGTTCCGGCAGCCGGCTCATGTAGATCTTGCCGGTCGACGTGCAGTGGAGCGGGGCCGCTTCGCCGGGATTGAATTGCAGGCCTTGAGGTTGCGATACGCGGACGCTGTCGACGTAAGCAACGACGTTGTCCCGCACGACGCCGATCTCGCATTGCTCGCCGATTTCGGCGGCGACGGCGCGGAGCACCGCGTGCCGGCGGGCGGTACGGAAAGCTGCGCCGATGACGCGGGCCGACAGCGTGACCATTTGATTGCCGACCACGTACCGCTTCGTTCCCACGGCTTTCTGAAGCAGCCCGCGCTGCTCCAGATTTCCGATGAGCCGATGCGCAGTCGGCAGCGGCAGGGACAGCGCAGCGGCGATGTCAGCGACCGAGGCTGCTCTGGTCTGGCTGGCGACATAGCCAATGATCGCGAAGGCGCGGTCCAATGGCCCGTCGGTACTCGGCTGCTGCATTTCGCCAGTCTCCACCCGAAGTACAAATTATCATTTTTCGGAATGAAATATACTGGAATATGAAAATTTTTATAGGCACTTTTGTGTCGTGCCCATATCGTTGGCGCTGCTCGGTGGTGAACAGGATTTGTGCAGTGCGAGCCACCGGGGAAGTGCTTCAGGAGATCGGGATGTCAGGCCATTACGACGTCGATGCCGTGCGGAGGGAGTTTCCGGCTGCCGAGCGGATCACCTATCTCGATTCCGGCTTCCAGACGCCGCTTGCGCGCCCCGTCAAAGCGGCGATCGATCGTTTTCTGCGCGCAGGTCTCGAGACCGCCGGCCCGAAGAGCGTCTGGCTCGATCGCGTCGAGCAGACGCGCGAAAAGCTGGCGCGGTTTCTCGGCGTATCGGGCGACGGGATCGCCTTCACCAAGAACACCTCGGAAAGCATGAACATCGCCGCGAATGCGCTGCCGCTGCGCGCCGGTGACAAGGTCCTGATGATCCACGGCGATCATCCGAACAACGCCTACGCGTTCCTCAATCTGCGGCGCAAGGGTGTGACCGTCGCATTCGTGCCGATGACGGAGATCGTGAACGCCGACAGTCTTCGTCCCTACATCGATGCGAGCACGAGGGCGATCTCGATCTCGCAGGTGACATTCCATGCCGGCCATCGTTTCGACATCGAAAGCATCGGCGCCCTCTGCGCGGAGAAGGGGCTCCATTTCGTCGTCGACGTGATGCAGGCGATCGGTGTCGTGCCAATCGATGCGAAAGCCATGCGCGCGACCTTCATCGGTTCGGGCAGCCATAAGGGGCTGCTCGTGCCGCAAGGGCTGGGCCTGCTCTATTGGGACAAGTCGAGGGCTGAGCTCGAGCCGACCTATCTTGCGGCCGCGAGCCTCGCTGAAGTCCCGGCCGATCTGATCGCCCGGCCTGACAGGCTCGATCCGGCCCCGAGCGCGCGCCGCTTCGAGCTCGGCAATTTCAATCTTCCGGCGATCCATGCCCTCGATGCCTCGCTCGACATGATCGAAGCGCTGGGCGTCGAGAACATCCAGAACCATTGTTTCGATCTCGGCGATCATCTCATCGCCCGGCTCGATGTGCTGGGCGTTCGCCTGGTCGGCCCTCGCGCGCGGCAGCATCGCGCGCCGCACATCTACGTCATTGCGCTGCCCGCGGCCGAATGGCTCGGCCATTTCGAGGAGAATAACGTCCGCGTGTCGCCGGAGCGGGACGGCATTCGCGTGTCGTTCGGGATGTTCAACACGATTGCCGACGTCGACCGCCTGATCGACGTCATCCAGCGGCGCGGCGTGAAGCCATCATCGAGAGCCGCATAGGCTGTCCAGCAAGGAGACGTACATGACGAAGTTTGCATGTGTCTTGAGCATTCTGTCGGTCATTGGCGGCCTCGGCAGCGCCGCTTCTGCCGCCGACAGCCCCACGCTGGCCAGGATCAAGTCGAACGGCGCCATCACCATCGGTCATCGCGAGGCCTCGATCCCGTTCTCCTATCTCGGTCCCGACCAGAAGCCGATCGGGTTCTCGCTCGACCTCTGCGCGGCCATCGTCGAGCGCATCAAGGCGGAGACCGCCTTACCCAATCTCAAAGTCAATTACGTTCCGGTGAACTCGTCCAATCGCATCCCGCTGATCCAGAGCGGCACCGTCGACATCGAGTGCGGCGGCACGGCCAACGACAGGAAGCGGCAGGAGCAGGTCTCGTTTTCCGTCGCCACCTTCGTCAGTCAGCCGCGCTGGCTGGTCAAAGCGGACAGCGGCCTGAAGACGGCCGGCGATCTCAAGGGCAAAACCATCGTCGTCACCCAGGGCTCGAATGCCGTCGGCTTCGCGCAAGGCGTGAATGCGAAGGAGCAGCTCGGCTTCAACATCGTCCAGGCAAAGGACCATGCCGAATCCTTCCTGATGCTGAACACCGGCCGCGCGGCCGCGTTCATGGAGGACGACATTCTGCTCGCCGGCCTCAAGGCCGCAGCTCCGAAGCCGGATGCGCTGATATTTCTCCCCGATGGTTACGCCAAGATCTATTATGGCCTGATGTTCACGAAGGGCGATACCGGCTTCAAGGCGCTGGTCGACGACGTTCTGTCGAAGCAGATGGCGTCGGGCCAGTTCGAAAAGACCTACGCCAAATGGTTCACTAGGCCAATTCCGCCCAAGAATGAGAACCTGGCGTTTCCGCTGACGGTCGAGCTCACGGAACGGATCGCGCGTCCCAGCGACGCGGTGGACTAATTGCGAGGTCGGCGGAGAGTGTCCCGCAAACCGAGCCCCGAGGTTCGCCATGTTTGCAGTGCTTCTTGAACAGACAGCGGACGGCCAGCGCTATATCGACTGGCTCGTGTCGGGCCTCGGCTGGACCTTGGCGCTGGCGTTCTTCGGCTGGTGGATCGCCTTCGCGGTCGGAGTAGTCGTCGGCATCGGCCGCACCGTGCAGAACCGGGCCGTCGCGGCGCTTGCCCGCCTCTATGTGGAGATATTCCGCAACATCCCCGTGCTGGTGCAGATGTTTCTCTGGTACTTCGTCCTGCCGGAGATTCTTCCCGCCTCGCTCGGGAACGCCATCAAGCAGATTCCGCCGCCCTGGGGATCGTTCTTTCCGGCGCTGGTGTGCCTCGGTCTCTACACCGCCGCCCGGATCGCCGAACAGGTGCGTGCCGGGATCGAGGCCCTGCCGAAAGGTCAGGTCGAAGCGGCAAGCGCGCTCGGGCTCGGCGGCTATCCGACCTATCGCCATGTCATCGTTCCGCAGGCGCTGCGCCTGATCATCCCGAGCCTGACCAGCGAGGTGATGGGCATCTACAAGAACACCTCGGTCGCGCTCACCATCGGGCTGATGGAGCTGACGGCGCAGGCCCGCCAGATCAGCGAAGCGACGTTCCAGACCTTCACCGCTTTCGGCGCCGCGACGCTTGTCTACCTCGCGCTGGCGCTCATCGCCTATCAGGGGATGGCGCTGATCGACAGGGCCGTGCGCATTCCGGGCACGAGCCCTGCGGACGATGCTGTCAAGCCGGGCGCGACGCACGCCATCCAACCGATTGATGCCCTGCCTGACGCGATGGAGGTCGTGAAGTGACCAGCCTCGATTTCTCCGTTGTGCTTCAGGCGTGGCCTTACCTCTGGTCGGGCCTGCTGTTTTCGCTGGCGCTGACCGCCGTTGCTTTCGTGGTCGGCCTGGTCCTCGGCACCTGCCTGGCCCTCGTGCAGCACTTCGAAGTGCCCGTGCTCGGCAAGCTCGTGCGCGGCTATGTCGCCCTGATGCGCTCGATCCCGCTGATCCTGGTCCTGTTCTGGTTCTTCTTCCTGGTGCCGATCGTGCTCGGTCATTTCGGCGGAAGCGGGCGACCGGTCCCGATCGGCGCCACCTGGACCGCCTTCATCACCTTCGGCCTGTTCGAGGCCGCCTATTATTCGGAGATCATCCGCGTCGGATTGCGCGCCGTGAACCGGGGACAGTTCGAGGCCTGTCAGGCGCTCGCACTCTCCACCTTCGACACCTATCGCTCCGTGATCCTGCCGCAGGTGCTCCGCGTCGCCAGCCCGATCGTCCTGAGCCAGACCATCATCCTGTTCCAGGATACCTCGCTGGTCTACGTGCTCTCGCTCACCGATCTGCTTGGCGCAGCCTCGAAGCTGGCGCAGCTCAATGGCCGTCTGGTCGAGATGTATCTGGTCATTGCGGTGGTCTACCTCGCGATCAGTTCGGCGGCATCGCAATGCGTGGCGTCCTTGCGCAAGCGAAATGCGATCGCGGGACTACGCCGCTAGCGCTGCGCACGGTCATCCCAGTCTTTGGAGAGGAAAAATGCTTGAGTTCGCTGAGGGGAATCGGGCGTCCATCGTCACCGTTGAAAATTTGGTGAAGCGGTTCGGCCATTTCACGGCCCTGAACGACGTCAATCTCACGGTCGCGGTCGGCGAGAAGATCGTGCTGTGCGGCCCCTCCGGCTCGGGCAAGTCGACCTTGATCCGCTGCATCAACCACATCGAAAAGCACGATGCGGGGCGCATCGTCGTCGACGGCATCGAGCTGTCGGACCGGATGACCGACGTCAACGGCATACGTCGCGAGGTCGGCATGGTGTTCCAAAGCTTCAACCTGTTTCCGCACCTCTCCGTCGTCGAGAACTGCATGCTGGCGCCGATGAAGGTGCGGGGCCTGTCCCGCACTGATGCGCATGAGCGCGCGATCAGTCTGCTCCGCAAGGTGCGCATTCACGACCAGGCGAACAAATATCCGGGGCAGCTCTCCGGCGGCCAGCAGCAGCGCGTCGCCATCGCGCGGGCGCTGTGCATGCAGCCGAAGATCATGCTGTTCGACGAGCCGACCTCGGCGCTCGACCCGGAGATGGTCAAGGAGGTGCTCGACACCATGGTGGAGCTCGCGAAAGACGGCATGACCATGGTCTGCGTCACGCACGAGATGGGCTTTGCCCGCGAGATCGCGGACCGGGTGGTGTTCATGGATCGCGGCTCGATCGTCGAGGAAGCCGATCCCGAAACCTTCTTCCGCGCGCCGAGGACGGAGCGGGCGAGGGATTTCCTCGGCCAGATCATCCATTAAAGCGCGATGCGATTAGGATGAATCGTCATCGCGCTTTAGGTTATTGTTTGAAGCATGATCTTTTCGGAAAACCGCTTCACACTTTTCCGGATCGTGCTCTAGCGATCCGTCTCGATCTGCGAACCGATCGAGGGCGCATCGCCGGTTGCGGCATGGTTTCGAACCAGCCTACTCATGCCGCCAGATTCTCACCGCCGAAATGACCAGGATCACGGCCAATCCCGGCAGAAGAATCGAATTCGGGACGACGCCGAGAAGCAGGCCGCCTATGAATGTCCCGACGACCGACCCGATGGCCATTGCAAGCATGAACTGCCAATTCGCGCGGAGCACCGAAAAGCTCTGGTCGCGACTATAGCGCGCAAATCCCACCAGCATGGTCGGCAGGCTCACCGCGAGCGAGAGGCTGCCCGCGAGCTTCACGTCCGCGCCGAACAACAAGATCAGGGTCGGGATCAGGAATTCCCCTCCGGCAACGCCGAGCAACGATGCCACGATCCCGATCGCAAAGCCCGCTGCTATGCCCGCGACGATCAGGCTCACGCCTATCAGCGCCGGTGGGGTTGCCGCCTCGTTGCCATGTGCGAACAGAAGCATGCCGGCGATCAGGAGCAGCAGGACGGCAATGATCCTGTAGAGCGTCCCGGACTCCAGACGCGTCGCCCAGGATGCCCCCGCATAGGCGCCGACGAGGCTGCCCGCCAGCAGGTTCAGGATGATCGGCCAATGGGCATGTATCTCCGCGAACGGAACGGCGCGTGCGCGAAACGGCAGTGCGCTCGCCACCACGATCAGGCTCGTCGCCTTGTTCAGAATCACGGCCTCGAGGCCGCGAAATCCGAACAGGCTGATGAGCAGGGGCAGCCGAAATTCTGCACCGCCGAGACCGATCAAGCCGCCCAGAGTGCCGATGATTGTGCCCGAGCCGAACGCGGCAGGATTGTTTCGCATGGACACGGAAAGATGCGCCAAAGACAACACCCGCGACGGACGGCTCCGTGCGGGTGTGATCAACTCTCGATGATGCCAGTATGCCCCTGTTTTGCCCGACGAGTCAAAGGTACGCACGCGTCCCCGGCGGTATCGTTGCGGTCGGCGGAAGAGCGTAATGATTTCAACGCCCCGCTACTGTGCATGGGGTTGTTTTCGCACTTTTTGTTGGCGGCCGCGCTCACCGCCGGCTGCGCGGTGCCTCGGCCTTGGCCGGCGGCTCGGTCTGCGGGGCGCAGGTCGCAGCCTGGAGCGAGCCTTGCGCCTGCTGCATCAAGCCGGGCTCGGGCGCGAGCGCCTTCATCAGGATCAGGCCGGTCGTGGTCGGGGAATCGATGATCAGGCGGTCGGCCGCGGTGACCTCTTCGTCCTCCGGCAGCTCGCTACGCTGCGCTTCCGTCATCAGGTCGAGCTCGATCACCTTGCGGCCCGCGGAGCGGTCGTTGATGGCGTAATAGGCGATCTCGTTGCGGGTGTAGAACGACACCGAGGTGTAGGCCTGGCTCACCGGCACGGTGAGCTTGATCGGCCCGCCAGACAGATCATAACGACAGATCGCCAGCGCGAAGGCCGGATCCATGAACGGCATCGGCGAATTGTTGGGATCGGCGAGGGGAAGCTGGGTGACGGCGTTCACCCTGGTCATCGGCGTCAGCCGCGAATAGGCATCCTGTGTGGCAATCCGCGGCAGCGCCAGCACGCTGACGAGATGGACCACGAGGCCCAGCACCACGCCGGCGACGACGGTGAAGACGAGCCGGATCATGAGCAGCCCACCGTGGTGATGCTCGGCATCGGCGCATCGCGCTGGGTGCGCGTTCCAACGCCGACCGGCGTGTCGTAGAGACGCAGCATCAAGGCATAGCGCTCGATGCCGCCGGTCGGCAGCCAGTTGCCGGCGCGCGAGCGCGAGGCGATCCGGATCTCGAACGAGCCGTCGGAGGCGCGCACGATCTCCTGGCTGGTGAAGCCGTAGCGCTGCAGCGAATTGGCGACGAGATGGCCCTTGCGGTCGTAGAGCGTCAGCGTCCAGAACCGCGCCGGCGGCGTCACGCCGGAGACGACCACGTCGCAGCGGCCGTCGAGCGCCTTCTTCCTGTCGTCGGTGGTGGCGGTGAAGGCGACACCGTCGCCGGTGCCGATCGGCAGCTCGCCGTTGCGGACGATGGTGGCGCGCGAATAGGGGTCGACGTCGGCGGTGCCGGTCCGCGGCCGTGCCGTCCAGGGGCCGATGGTCAGCGCGCCGATCTCGGTGCCGCGCGTCGTGGTCATCCACGTCGCGCCGACGCCGACGACCGTCGCGAGAAGAAGCGCCGTCAATGTGGTCAGGATCAGCCGCACTTGCTTTCGATCAGTTCTTGCGCGGGGCAGAGGCGTTGGCGTTGTCTTCCGCATAGTTCTGCGGGAAGGCGAGCGCGCTCGTCGACGAGGACGGCCTGGCCGGCTTGCTGTCATTCGCCGTCGATTTGTTCGCGGCCTTGGCCGCATCATCCAGCAGCTTCTCGACCCGCACCAGGATGTCCGCGCCGCGCTTGGTCAGCACCGGCGGCGGACCGGGCTTGGTCTCCAGCACCTTCGGCGCCGCGTTGGCCTGCGCGTTGCTCAGATGCTGCGGCGGCAGCTTCTGGCCCATGCCGATGCCGGGAATCTCCCGGACCTCCACGCCCTGATGCGCCACGAGCATGATGTCGTGCCAGGTCTGCGCCGGCAGCGAGCCGCCGGTCATGCGGTTGGTCGGCGAGTAATCGTCGTTGCCGTACCACACCGCGCAGGTGAAATTGCCGGTGAAGCCGACGAACCAGGCGTCGCGATAGGCATTGGTCGTGCCGGTCTTGCCCGCGGTCGGAATGCCGTCCAGCGCGGCGCGCCGTGCGGTGCCTTCGCTGACGACGTGGCTCATCATGCCGGACATGTCGGCGGCGACGGAAGCCGGGATCGCCTGCCGCGGCTTCGGGCCGTCGCGGTCCCAGCGCCAGACCAGGTCGCCCGCGCCGGTGCGCACTTCCAGCACCGCATGCGGCGTCACCGCCTTGCCGCGATTGGGGAAGGTCGCGTATGCGACAGCGTGCTCGAGCACGTTGACCTCGTCCGAGCCGATCGGCAGCGACGGCGTGTCGGGCAGCGGCGCCTTGATGCCGAAGCGGCGCGCGACCTCGACGATCTTGGCGCGGCCGACCTTGGCGGGGTTCTGCGTCTTGGGCTCGTTCTTCCGGCCGATCTCGATCGACAGCTTCACCGGCACGACGTTGATCGAACGGGTGATCGCCTGCGTCAGCGTCACCGAGCCGGAATAGGAATGGCCATAATTCTGCGGGCACCAATTGCCGATGCAGACCGGGCCGTCGACCACGATCGAGTTGGGCGTGTAGCCGTTCAGCAGCGCGGTGGTGTAGACGTAGGGCTTGAACGAGGAGCCGGGCTGGCGATAGGCGTCGGTGGCGCGGTTGAACTGGCTGGCGCCGTAGTCGCGGCCGCCGACCATGGCGCGGATGCCGCCGTCGAGATCGGCGACGACGGTCGCGGCCTGCGTCGCGTGATAGTCGCGGCCGAACTGGCGCAGCTGGTTCTCGACAGCGTCTTCGGCCGCCTTCTGCACGTTGGCATCGATGGCGGTGCGCACCACGAAGACGCGCTCGGTGTAGGACTTCGGGAAGGTATCGACCAGCTTGCGCATCTCGTCGAAGGCGTAGTCGAGATAATAGTTCGGCGAGGCCTCGTCGCGGCGGTCGACCGCGAAGGCGGGGTTGCGGCGGGCGCCGAACACCTGGCCCTCGGTCATGAAGCCGGCATCGACGAGGTTGTCCAGCACGACGTTGGCGCGCGCGCGGGCGGCGGGCAGGTTGATGTGCGGGGCGTACTTGGTCGGCGCCTTGAACAGGCCGGCGAGCATCGCCGCTTCCGCCAGCGTCACGTCGCGCGCGGACTTGTTGAAGTAGAAATGCGCCGCGCCGTCGACGCCGAAGGTGCCGCCGCCCATATAGGCGCGGTCGAGATAGAGCTTGAGGATCTCGTTCTTGGTCAGGCGCCATTCCAGCCAGATCGCGAGGAAGGCCTCGTTGACCTTGCGCTCGATGGTGCGCTCGTTGCTCAGGAACAGGTTCTTGGCGAGCTGCTGGGTGATCGAGGAGCCGCCCTGGCGCACGCCGCCGGCTTGCGCGTTGGTGACGAGCGCGCGCGCGGTGCCGGCGATGTCGATGCCGAAATGCTCGTAGAAGCGGCGGTCCTCGGTCGCCAGCGTCGCCTTGATCAGCACGTCCGGAAAGTCTTCCAGCGGAATGGAGTCGTTGTGCTTGATGCCGCGGCTGCCGATCGGGTTGCCGTAGCGGTCGAGGAAGCTCACCGCGAGATCGGACTTCTTCAGCCAATCCTCGTCCGCGGTCTCGCGGAAGGCCGGAATGGCGAGGGCGAGCATCACGACGAGGCCGCCAAGCCCGAGGGTTGCGGCCTCCGAGAATGGCTCGATGAACACCCAGCGCTTCCACCGCCCGACATAGAAGCGGTCCATGAAGGTCGAGTAGCGCTCGTAGAGCTCGCGGATGCCCTTGGCCGAGGAGAACAGCGAGGAGTCGATGCGCGCATCGAGATCCAGGAAGAAATTCCGGATCCTCTGCTTCCAATGCGGTGGTATGATCTGGCGCACCTAGAACCCTTGCGGCTTGCTTCGAAAGCGTTCAAGCACCCGGCCGGGGCGGCATCGAGACGTCTTGCGGGTATGTTGCGGCAAACCCAAGGCGCCCGGCCAGCATCCGAGGGACTTGCTGTTCCTTCTAACCGAGCGGGGCTCATAAACCAATGGCCACGCTCGCTATTTTGAACAACAGGCCTAATTGACCCCCGGTTCATTACGGGCCTCAAAGGGGCCCGCTTGCACCATTGCCGCCGCGCGCCCTAGATGGCGTTGCCGTAGCTCTTTCGAACTGTTGTTGAGGCGCATGACCGCAGCTCCCAAACGATCTCAAGGCCAGGAAGGATTCTTCTGGAAAACCAAGACGTTGGAACAGATGTCGGAGCGCGAGTGGGAAAGCCTGTGCGACGGCTGCGGCCGCTGCTGTCTGAACAAGCTCGAAGACGAGGATACCGGGCAGATCTACTTCACCCATATCGGCTGCAAGCTGCTCGACGGGACGAGCTGCGCCTGCAAGGACTATCCGAATCGTTCCGACAAGGTTCCGGACTGCGTCCGCCTGACCCCGGCCAATGTCCGCACCCTGAACTGGCTGCCGCCGAGCTGCGGCTACAAGCTCGTCGCCGAAGGGCGCGACCTCTATTGGTGGCATCCGCTGGTTTCGGGTGACCCCAACACCGTGCACGAAGCCGGCGTCTCCGTGCGCGGCCGCGTCGAGGGCAGCGAGGAGGAGGTCCCGGACGAGGAGCTCGAGGACCACATCGTGCAATGGCCGGCGACCTTGCCGAAGCGAGCGCGCCTGAAGAAGCGACCTTGAACAGCTGTGCGCAGCGGTCGCATGCAGATGCGCTTCACATTCAGGGGTTGAGGTGCTAAGCTGGTTGTAGATTCTGCTATGGCTATATTCAGGTTGTTTTGAATTGCTGAAGGTACCCTAGGATTTTTGGGGGCCCCATGATTACCGATCCGGTTCACCCGATACCGACCGACGACGAGAACAAGCCGCTGGAACCAACCACTGCGCTCTGCCTTTCCGGCGGAGGATATCGCGCGATGGTGTTTCATGTCGGCGTCCTGTGGCGCCTATATGAAACAGGACTGCTGAAGAACGTCAGGCGCATATCGAGCGTTTCCGGCGGGTCGATCACTGCCGGCATGTTGGCGCTGGCGTGGCCGGGCCTCAGCTTCACACCCGACAGCGTCGACAGCGATTTCATTCCGAAATTCGTCGCGCCGTTGCGCGCCTTCGCCGGCATCACAATCGATGCCGAGTCGGTCATCCTGGGCGCGCTGTTACCAGGCAGCATCGGCGACCGGATTGCCGAGTCGTATGACGATCACCTGTTTCGCGGCAAGACTCTGCAGGATATGCCTGACGAGCCGCGCTTCGTGATCAATGCGACGAACGTGCAGTCAGGCGCGCTCTGGCGCTTCATGAAGCCCTATATGCGCGACTACCGCGTCGGCGAGGTGAAGAATCCAGAAATTCTGCTGGCGCAAGCCGTGGCGGCGTCCTCCGCTTTTCCTCCGGTCCTCTCTCCCTTCGAATTGCGCCTCAAGGACAGCGATTTCGTGCCCGGTACCGGGCTCGACCTGCAGCGGCCTCCATTTACAACGCGCGTCGTTCTCAGCGATGGCGGCGTCTACGACAATCTCGGCCTCGAGACCGCATGGAAGCGCCACCAGACCGTTCTGGTCAGCGACGCCGGCGGCAAGATCGAGGCTGAGGAGGAGCCGGAGACGGATTGGCCGCGGCATTCCTACCGGATCCTCAATCTGATCGACAATCAGGTGCGTTCGCTGCGCAAGCGCCAGGTCATCGACTCCTTCAAATCGGGAACGCGCAAGGGCGCCTATTGGGGCATCCGCACCGACATCGCCGACTATCAATTGCCCGATGCGCTCGACTGTCCGCCAGAGCGCACATGCCGGCTTGCTGAATTGCCGACACGGCTGAAGCGGCTCGACGATCTGACACAGGATCGGCTGATCAACTGGGGTTATGCTGTCTGCGATGCGGCTTTGCGCAAGCATGTGGACCCGGCAGTGCAGCCGAAACCTGCATTCCCCTATCCCCGATCGGGAATCTGACACGAAGGAGAGGGGCGGGGGCGTGGCGAAGGAACGTAAACAGAAGAAGGCTTCGCGGAAGAAGTCGAAAGCGGCCGATGACGTGACCGGGACAAAGACCGAGGCAGCGGCCTCGGGCGACTCGACGCCAGCGGCGCCAACGCCCGCAACCGCGGCATCGAGCGCAACTCCGGAGCCCCCGGTGCCCGTAGGACCGCCATCGACTGGAGAGTCGCGGCCGAAGCAATTTTCAATTCCGGCCGAACTGGTCGAGCACATTCTGCTCGGTCCCGCCGACGATCGCCGCGTGCTGCAGGATTCTCCGCTGCTCGGAGACGTCTGGGCGGCCTATGCCCTCGATCCCGGCAATGTTCAGGACGTCTTGATCACGCCGCATCGCGTGGCTACGGCCGCGAGCGT
The DNA here is from genome assembly GCF_056156565.1 of Bradyrhizobium sp. JHI2711. Classification (NCBI taxonomy): domain Bacteria; kingdom Pseudomonadati; phylum Pseudomonadota; class Alphaproteobacteria; order Hyphomicrobiales; family Nitrobacteraceae; genus Bradyrhizobium; species Bradyrhizobium sp. JHI2711. The sequence goes on along the minus strand of NZ_JBPZPT010000001.1, from coordinate 1,852,348 downwards.
TGCGAGCATTATTCCGAAGGGAATCGAGCTCAGAACCGCTCAGCGCTCACGAGAAACCAATCCCACGCCGGCATTGCGCGAAAAGGAGAAGCCCGAGGTCGCATATTTGCAGGGATTGGTCGGGGCCCGTCTGTTCTTCGACGAAGTGCTGTGCATTCTCGTCCCCTTGACGCAATGGTGGCATCAGCCGCGCGTCGCCGACAGGATTGTCAAGACTGGTGAAAATAAAGCGAGGCTGGAGAAATTGCTCCGGCGCGGTGCACGCAAGCAAACGACCTTGCCGCCAGGCGCCGATGATTTTACCTCACTCGAGCGATATATTGTGCTCGCGGGATTGATTTTCTGGGTCAGCAAGCTGGAACGTCCGGCGGAATTCCAGCGCCCGTCTCTTCCGCAAGGGAGCGTAGAGCTTCTGCCGCATCCGGAGCTTCCGGAGCTTCCGCGGCGCCCGCCGCTTCCGCCACTTCCGCCGCTTCCGCCACTGAGCTTCCAAGAGGCCTTCGATAAATATCAGCCGTTCGTCGATGAGATCATCGACGGCATTCTTGCGGCTTATCCCACGGTCGTGGACAACGCCGCCGCGTTGATGGCGTTAGCGGCCGGCGACACGGCCGATGGCGTCGATCCCCATCCCGCCGGCTATATCTTTCAGGTCTCACTGAACCGGCGGGCGTCCACAGCGCTCGACCGCTCCGTGCCCGCCGTGAAGGCCGATGCGGCGCAGTCGCTGTTCAACGTGAGCTGCAAGAACATCGTGTGGGCCGTGCTCGATTCCGGCATCGACGGCAGTCACAAAGCCCTGGCCGATCCGGAGAGGGCGGGAAGGTCGCGCGTCAGGAAAACCTTCGACTTCACCCGTATCCGCCAGATCGTCAGCAACGACGAGAACGACCTCGATCCGGCGGAAATCGTGAACATCGCGGCCGCCGCCGGCATCGGGCCGCAAGAGGCGGTCGACCACCTGAAGACGATCGCCAAGGATGCCAGATTAAAGCGCCCCATCGACTGGGAGATCGTCGAAAAGCTGATCACCCAGAAGAACCCGCCGCAGCCATCAAGCCCGCATGGCACGCACGTCGCCGGGATCATTGGCGCCAGCAAGGGGGATGGCTCTGACGGTGCTGACGGCATGTGCCCGGACATCCGGCTTTATGACTTCCGTGTGCTCGGCCGAACGCTTGAAGATACGGAATTCGCCGTCATCGCTGCCTTGCAGTACATCCGTTACGTGAACGAGAGGCACAGCTACATCACGATCCACGGCGCTAACGTGAGCCTGTCCATCCCGCACAACGTCCGCAACTACGCTTGCGGACGCACGCCGGTGTGCAACGAATGTGAACGGCTGATCGAGAGCGGCGTCGTGGTGGTTGCCGCCGCCGGGAATCGCGGTTTTCAGAAGCTCACTACGACGGATGGCGGCGTGTTCGAAAGTTACGCGGCTTTCAGCATCACCGACCCCGGCAACGGTGAGAGCGTGATCACGGTCGGCTCCACGCATGGAAACTGGCCCCACACTTATGGCGTGAGCTTCTTCTCCAGCCGCGGCCCGACCGGTGACGGGCGCCTGAAGCCGGATCTCGTGGCGCCCGGCGAGCGCGTCCAGTCGTGCATTACCGGCGACAGCCATCGGGAATGGGGGCCCGAATCCGGAACCAGCATGGCGGCGCCGCATGTGAGCGGCGCGGCCGCGATGCTGCTGGCGCGCTACGAGGAACTCATTGGCCAGCCGCGCCGCGTCAAGCAGATCCTGTGCGACAGCGCCACGGACCTTGGTCGTGAACGCACTTTCCAGGGCCACGGCATGTTGGACGTGCTGCGGGCTTTCCAATCAATCTAGGGAGGGAAGGATGATCCTCAGTCTCGATGTTTTGCGCGCACGTAAGGGCGACTGCCTGATGCTGCATTTCGGATCGAAGGATGACCCGCACCTCATTCTGATCGACGGCGGTCCGTCTAATGTCTACAAGCCTTTTCTCAAGCGGCGGCTGGAACTCGTTCATGAGGCGCGCGAGCTCGATGAAGAAGCCCCCTTGCCGGTCGACGTCGTCATGGTGAGCCACGTCGATGACGATCATATCAAGGGTATTCTCGACTTGACCAAGGAACAGCGCGGCAAGAATCCGGATTTGCGCCTCGACGTGACGAGCCTGTGGCACAACAGCTTCGACGATCTGCTCAAGACCAAGCCCGACGAACTGGTCGCGGGGTTCGGCACGGCATCCGTCGGAGGCGCGGCCGCAGGCGGCGAAGCGGACTTCGACTCCGGGAGCGTGCTGGCGGGGCTCGGGGCCAAGATGCTTGCCAACGACGACATCGAGGACGAGGACCTCCATCAGACGGTCGAGGTGCTGTCCAGCATCCCGCAGGGTCGTACCTTGCGTGACGACGCCGCGGCCCTGCATTGGAAGCCGAACCACAAGTTCAAGGGCAAACTGATCCTGGCCACGAAAGCGGCGAAGCCCGTGACGCTCGGCGACCTGAAAGTGACGGTAGTGGGGCCGATGCAACCGGAATTGCAGGCGCTGCAAGCTGAACATGACAAATGGCTGCGCGCGCAGAAGGAGAAGAAAAAGAAATCACCCGAATCCGCGCTTGCGGCCTTCGTGGACAAGTCCATTCCAAATCTGTCGAGCATCGTGGTCTTCGTCGAACTGGAAGGAAAGAGCATTTTGCTGACCGGTGATGCGCGCGGTGACAAGATTCTGGAGGGAATGAAATTGGCGGACCTCCTGGAGGAGGGCGGCACGAGGCATGTCCACGTCCTGAAAGTTCCTCACCACGGCAGCGACAACAATATGGAGACGATCTTCTTCGAACGTGTGCCTGCCGATCACTACGTCTTCTCAGGCGATGGCGAGCACGGTAACCCCGAACGAGCGACCCTGGAAATGCTGCTGGAAGCACGGGGCGTCGACGCCGAATACACGATCCACCTGACTTACCCGATTGACGAGATAGATATCGAGCGCCAAGCCGACTGGGAAAAGGAGCAGGCGAAGGAGAAGGCGCGCAAGAAGAAGAATCCGGCAACCAAGAAGCCGGTTCGAGAAAATTGGTCGCCGGAAAAGCACAGCCTCGGCGCTCTGTTCCGGAGCAATCCCAAGTTCGGCAAGAAAGTGGTCATCGTTGATCCCGGCAAACCGCATCTGATCAACTTGCTGGACCCGATCGAGCTTTAGTGGGCTGGGGGCACTCAGGCTCCAAGTAGTACCTCAATACGGCGCCGCTCCGCCTGCCGATCACGGAGCCGCGAGGATGCGTCGGCGGGATGCACCCATGCGTCGCGGTGCCTGCCTGGGAAGAAATTTCCCCTCTACATTGGGCTGCATAGTACGAATCCTTCGCGGTGTTGCACCGCGTCACGACGCCCGATCGAGATGAACAAGTTCGACCGGCAGAGCGATTCTGCCGACATCCAGGCCTTGCCCGACGATATTGCCGAAGAGCTGTCCCGCCTGCCGAGCGAGGTCATCAGCGTCGACGACGCGCCCTCGATCGCCCCGCCGGTGCCGCTGAGCTCCGACGAGGTCCGCACCATCGTTATCAGCCTGATGCTGACGATGTTCCTGGCCGCGCTCGACCAGACCATCGTGGCGACGGCGCTGCCGACCATCGGACGCCAGTTCCAGGACGTCTCCAATCTGTCCTGGGTGATCACCGCCTATCTGCTCGCCTCGACTGCGGTTGCGCCGGTGTTCGGCACGCTCAGCGACATCTACGGCCGCCGCGTCATGATCATCATCTCGCTCAGCCTGTTCGTCGCAGGCTCGGTGCTGTGCGCGATCGCGCCGAACATGCCGATGCTGATCCTGGCACGCGGGCTTCAGGGCCTCGGCGGCGGCGGCATCATGCCGGTGGTGCAGACCGTGATCTCCGACGTGGTGAGCCCGCGCGAGCGCGGGCAGTACCAGGCCTATTTCTCGAGCGTCTGGATGGTCGGCGGCATCCTCGGCCCGGTCATCGGCGGCGTGTTCGCCGAGCATCTGCACTGGTCGATGATCTTCTGGATCAACCTGCCGCTTGCGGCCGCAGCACTCGCATTGCTGCTGCCGAAGATGAAGAAGATCCCGGTGTTCCACCGCAAGCGCAAGGTCGACTGGCTCGGCGGCCTCTTGCTGATGGCGTCCGCCGTGGTCTTCATGCTGGTGCTGACCTGGGGCGGGACGCGCTATGCTTGGCTTTCGCCGACGGTGCTGGCGATGGTGGGCGGTGCCGTCGCGCTCGCGGTGACCTTCGTGTGGCACGCCCGGCGGGCCGACGAGCCGTTCTTGCCGCTGCCCTTGTTGACGGGATCGGTGGCGCCGTTCGCGCTGACCGCGGGCGGCTGCGGCCTCGGGGCGATCACCGGCCTGACCGTGCAGCTGCCGCTCTATTACGAGCAGGTCTATCATCTCACCGCCAGCGAGGCGGGGCTTGCGCTGATCCCGCTCGCGGCGGTCTCGACCGTCGGCGCGGCCGTCGCCGGCCGCACCATGGCTCGGGCCAAGCACTACAAGCGCGTCGCCATCGTCGGCACGTCATGGGCCGCGCTGTGCGGTCTCGTTCTCACGGTCACCACCTTGCCGCTCTGGGGCCTGCTGCTGCTGATGGCCGCGTTCGCGCTGGGACTCGGCACGACTTTTCCGGTGTGCGTGGTCTCGCTGCAGAATTCGGTGGCGCGTCCGCAAGTCGGCACCATCACCGGCGCGATGAACTTCTTCCGCTCGCTGATGTCCTCGTTCACGGTGGCGGCCTTCGCCGCGATCCTGCTCATCGCGCTCGGCACCGACGTCCCGCTCGCCGGCGAGCATCACGCCGCGGGCGCCGTCGCGATCCCCGCCGACGACATGCGGCACGCCTTCCGCTACGTGTTCGGCGCCGCCACCGCGCTGATGACGATCGCTGCGCTGTGCCTGATCGCGATGGAGGAGCGGCCGCTGGCCGGACCGTCGGCCAAGCAGCCCGTGGAGATGGCCGAGTAGGCTAGCCGCCTCGATCGGCGTAAGGCTCGTTGGCGACATTGCCCTCGGCGGCTTTTCGCGCCGCCGCCGCAAGATGGGTCTTGAGCTGCGCCAGCGCGTCGGCGGACCAATCATGGACATCGGTGACGGCGACCCAGGCATCGACGTAATGTTCGGGCGCATAGACATGGCCAAAGCCCATCGGCGTATTGGTCGCGACCGCCATGTCGAGGGCGAGCTGCAGCATCGTCACGACTGGATACCATCGCAGCTCCGGTGACACATCCGGCCCGCGCGGCGCCGTCATCCAGTCAGGGGCCCGATAGGCGTCGTGATAGGCGAAGAAGGTGATCGCGTCGCTCGCATATTGCAGATAGACGACGCGCATCGGACCCCAGGGCGCATCTGCCGGCACCGTCGGTCCATTCTGGTTCATGAAGCGCACGAAGCGGCCGTCGCGGAATTCCGGCAGCCAGGCCGGCGTGCCCGGATTGCGGTTTGCCGTGATCGAGCGCCAGATGCGACTTTCGAACGGCGCGCCGCTCAAAAGTGCGCCCGCAATCGGATCGCCGATCATCTCAAACAGCTCTGCGGATTTTTCCGAGTTCATCGCGCCGAGGCTCAGTCCGTGCAGGTACAGCTTCGGCCGCCGGTTCTTCGGCAGCGTCGCCCAGTAGCCGTAAATTTCCGAAAACAGGGCGCGCGCCGCTTCTGCACCGGATTCGGGCTGAAACAGCAGCGACAGCGGACTGTTGAGATAGGAATACTGCATCGCGACACTGGCGACGTCGCCATGGTGGAGATATTCGACGGTGTCCATCGCGGCAGGGTCGATCCAGCCGGTTCCGGTCGGCGTAACGACGATGAGTGTGTCGCGTTCAAACCCGTGCTGCCGCTTGAGCTCGTCGAGCGCAAGCCGGGCGCGCGCTTGCGCCGTCTCGGCGCCGCCAAGGCCGACATAGACCCGCACGGGCTCCAGCGCGGGCCTTCCTGTAACGGCGCTGATCTCCGTTGCGGTCGGCCCCGAGGCAATAAATCTGCGCCCCATGCGTCCAAGCTGCGTCCACTTCACCAGCGAGGCGGCACTTCCCGTTCGTTCGGGCGCGGTCGGCTGCGGCCGCTCGGGCTCGAGCAAGGCGTCGACTTCGCGAAAGGACACATCGAGCGCGTTGAACGCCGTGCGGATCAGGACATTGCTGGCGATTGACCAAAACAACAGGCCCGCGGCGAGCACGCCGATGACGTTCGCGATCCTCCGCGGAATGACGCGCCTCGCACGCGCGGCGATGAGGCGCACGGCAAGCGCGAACAGCCGCGCCAGCACCAGCAGCACGACGAACGTCATCACGGCGATGGCGCAGACCTTGAGCGGATGGGCGGTCTCGACTGGCGCCATCTTCATCACGGTGCGGATCGAGTTCTGCCATCCGGCCGCCCGCCACAGAAAAACAATGACGACGAGCAGGCAGGCGGCCGCCACCAGCGCGTTTGCGGTCGATCTCAGGCGCGCCGGCGGCTCGGGCAATTCCAGATAGTGCCACAGCCAGCGCCAGACGTTGCCGGCGAGATAGCCGATCCCGAAGCAGGCGCCGGCGATGGCGCCCTGCGTGAGATAGCTCCGCGGGATCAGCGTCGGCGTCAGCGCGGCTGCGAAGAACAGGGCGCCGAGCATGAGGCCGACGCCGGAGAACGACAGCAATTGCTGCCGAATGAGCGACGCCAGTTTGCCGAAAGCACCCACCGCGCGATTCAACCTCAGCTATTGCCTGACAGACCACTCTTGCGCGGCAGCACGATCGTGAATTCAGTAAACTTGCCCGGCTCGGTCGCGACGTCGATCGTGCCGCCGTGCTGCTTCACGACGATGTCGTGGGTCATCGACAGCCCGAGGCCGGTGCCTTCGCCGGCTGGCTTGGTGGTGAAGAACGGATTGAACATTTTCTCCTTCACATCGTCGGCAATGCCGGTGCCGTTGTCGCGGATCGTGATCTCGACGTCATCGCCGCGATCGCGCGTCGCGGCGGTCACAATCGGCTCGTAACCGGCGGCACCGTCGGCCTTGCGCCTGATGACCGCGTGGAAGCCGTTCGAGATCAGGTTCAGGAGCACGCGGGTGATTTCCTGCGGAAACACTTCGGCCTGTCCGGCCGCTGGATCGAGCGCGCGCTTCAGCGTCACGTGGAATCCGGGCTTCTCGGCGCGTGCGCCGTGATAGGCGAGATTCAGGCTCTCCTCGACCAATGCATTGATGTCGCTCAGCCCATGCTCGCCGCCGCCTTCGCGCGAATGCAGCAGCATGTTCTTGACGATGGAATCGGCGCGGCGGCCGTGCTGCACGATCTTGCCGAGGTTGTCCTGCAGAAGCCCCGTCAGCTCGTCGACCTCGCTGCGGACATTCTCGGGGAGCGGGACCGGCGCGAGCACCTCGTTCAGCTCCTCGGTCAGCTCGGCAGACAGCGAGGCGAAGTTGTTGACGAAGTTGAGCGGGTTCTTGATCTCGTGCGCGATGCCGGCCGTGAGCTGGCCCAGTGACGCCAGCTTCTCGGTCTGGATCAGGCGGTCCTGCGCGGCGCGGAGATCATCGAGCGATTTGGCGAGCTCGCTGGTGCGGTCCTGAACCTCGTTGAACAGGCGCGTGTTCTCGACCGCGATCACGGCCTGGTCGGCAAAGGTCTTGAGCAGGTTGATGGCTTTGTCCGGAAAATAACCGGGCTCCCGCCGCGTGACGGCGATGGTGCCGATCGCAAGGCCATCGCGCAGCATCGGCACCACGAGGATGCTGCGATAACCGCGTGTTCGCGCCAGCTCCTTCATGGCCTCGGTAAGATCAGGCTCGTTCTGCATGTCGCTGCGGAAGGCATACTCGCCGCTGCTCGCCACCCGACTGTGAATGCCCGATGAGGACAGCGGCGTCGGAAATGAGTTCAGCAGATCGGCATTGCCGGCCTCATTGTCGGTCGTGAAGGCGGCCAGATGTAGCATGCCGTCGACGACGCAGGTGACAGTGGAGGAGTGCGCTCCGATCAGCGCCTTGGCGCTGTCGGAAATGGCCTGGAACACCGGCGTGACATCGGACGGTGAAGCCGCGATCACCTTGAGAATGTCGGCAGTCGCAGTCTGACGTTCCAGTGCTTCCTTGGTCGCGTTGAACAGGCTGACATTCTTGATCGCGATCACGGCCTGGTCGGCGAAGGTCTGCAGCAGGCGCACATGATGCTCGGCGAAGTTGCCGGTCGCGCGTCGCGTCGCGATGATGATGCCGATGGCTTCGCCTTCGCTCATCAGAGGCGCGAACAGCATGCTGCGATAGCCGCGGGCCCGCGCGATGTCGCGCGCGGCCGGCTCGACCTCGGTGTCGGGCAATTGCGCCGCGGTACCATTGGCCACGAGCTGATAGGGCGGGAATTGTGCGAACGGCACCGGGAACGAGGCCTGGAGCACGCGGTCGCCCGCGGGATCCGTCGGGGTGAATGCCGCAAGGTGCACGGCGCCGTCGACATAACGCAGCACCGCGGTGGAGAAGCCGCCGATCAGCCGGTTGGCGTTGGTGGCGATGGCCTCGAATACCGGCTGCACGTCGGACGGGGAGGCCGCCATCACCTTCAGGATATCGGCCGTCGCGGTCTGGCGTTCCAGCGCCTCCTTCGTCTCGTTGAACAGGCGCGCGTTCTCAATCGCGATCACGGCCTGGTCGGCGAAGGTCTGCAGCAGCTGGACGAGGTCGGGCGCGAATGATCCTGGCTCGGCGCGGGTGACGCTGATCATGCCGACCGGCGCGCCCCGGTTCATCAGCGGCATGAATAGCACACTGCGGAAGCCGCGCAGCCGCGCCAGCTCCCGGTTCAGTTCAGGGACGTCGGCCGCCTCGCTGTCGGGAAACTGGATCGTCTGGCCCTCCCGCACGAGGCCAAAAGTCGGGAAGTCCGCGATCTTGCGCGGGAACGACGCCTTGAGCCCCGCGTCCGCCTCCGGATTGGTCGGCGTGAACGCCACGAGGTGAAGCTCGTCGCCGATGAACTGAAGCACGGTGGCGGAGAAGCCGCCGAGCAGGCGCTTTGCGCTGGCGGCGACCGCCGTAAAGACCGGCCGCGCATCGGACGGCGAGGCCGCGATGGTACGCAGGATCTCGGCGCTGGCGCTCTGGCGATCCCGAGCCGTCGCAAGCTCGGCCCGCAGCTGCGCAATCTCGGCGGCGGCCGACCCCAATCGGCGCTCGAGTTCCTCGATTTCCTGCAAAACGGTCGTCATTCCCGGTCCAGCTTGATGCCGCGGCGTGCGCGGCACCGGGCCGGATTATCACAACTTCTGCGGCCGGAGCCAGCGCCTCGCAGCCGTGCCCGCACCGGCTCCGCTCACGTGCCGGGCCGCGACACCTCGGTCTCCTTGGCTGTGATGAACTCCAGCAGCACCGGCACGCCTTCCCTCGTCTTCGCGATGCCGCGCTTGATCGCGGGCACGATGTCCTCCGGCCGCGTCACCCGCTCTCCGTAGCCGCCGAAGGCGCGGGCCATCGCGGCGTAGTCGCCGGAAATGTCGGTCGAGCGATATTTTTCGGTCGAGATCGGCATCACCTTCAGCTCGATCGCCATCGAGAAATTGTTGAGCAGGATCGACATGATCGGGATGCGCTCGCGCACCGCGGTCTCGAAATCCATGCCGGTGAAGCCGATCGCAGCATCGCCCCAGACGTTGATGCAGAGCTTGTCGGGCTTTGCCAGCTTGGCGCCCATCGCAAGACCGAGGCCGTAGCCAAGCTGCGTGGTTTTGCCCCAGCCGAGATAGGTGAGGGGCTCGACCGATCGCCAGAACGGCGAGAGCTGGTCGCGCGGGCTGCCCGCATCGTGGGTGATGATCGTATTCTCGATGTCAACGGTGTGCTGGAGATCCCACAGCACGCGGTAGGGGCTGAGCGGCGCGTCATTGCTGGTCAGCTTCGGCATCCATTTCGCCAGCCATTCCTTGTGCGAGGCTGCGATCTCGGCCGCGACGGCGGATGCATCGCGATCCGCGGTGACGGTCTTGCCGATCTCCTCCAGCAGCGCGTCGAGCACGAGGCCGGCATCGCCGACCAGGCCGATCTTCGCTTCGACGTCCTTGTTGAGATGATTGGGATCGAGCGTCGAATGAATGATGGTCTTTCCCTTCGGCATTGCGATGCCGAAATTGGTCTCGGTGAAGGAGCAGCCGATGCCGAAAATGACGTCGGCCTCGGCCAGAAACTTCGGCACCGCGCGCGGCACTGCAAGGCCGCCGGAGCCGAGCGACAGCGGATGCGTCTCCGGAAACGATGATTTGCCACCCAAGCTGGTGGTGACGGGGATCGCCAATCGCTCGGCGAGCCGTTTCAGCTGCGGCCAGGCCTGCGCGTAATGCACGCCCTGGCCGGCATAGATCACCGGCCGCTTTGCATTCACGAGCAGGCTGGCGGCTTCCTTGACGTGAACGGGGTCGGCGCCGTAGCGGGTGCGCAACACCGGCGTATAGTTCAGTGGCTCCGACACCTCCTCGTTCCACATGTCCGAGGGGATCTCGACGATGACGGGTCCGCCGCGGCCGTTCTTCAGCTTCGTGAAGGCGCGGCGGAAGATGTTGACGACTTCGCTCGCGAGGATGATCGGCTCGGACGATTTCGCGAACGGCTTCATCGCCTCGCTGGAATTGAAGTTCGGCTCGATATGCGCCAGCCTGCGCTGATAGCCCATCGGCAGCACCAGCACGGGAACGGATTCGCCAAAGCATTGCGCCACGCCGCCCATCGCATTCTCCGCGCCCGGCCCGTGCTGCATGCAGAAGGCGCCGATGCTGCGCCCCGACGTTACCCGCGAGATCGCATCCGCCATGTGGATGCCGACGCGCTCCTGCCGCACCATCACGGGGCGGATCTCGGCCTTGGCTGCGTGCTCGATCAGATGGTTGACCGGATAGCCGCAGAGGATCTCGATCCCCTCGCGCCTCATGATTTCCGCAATGGCGGTGCCGAGCTTCATGGCGTCTCTCTCCCTGGCAAGGCCGGTTGATCCGGCTTGTTGGGAGGAGAGGATCAGGAATTTCCGGAAGCGTAAAGCGCGGGGCGGCGAGCGCGGCGGTAGGCCAGCTATGCGTCGCGAGCGTGTACCGGCTCCATCCCGTGATAGTCGCCGCAGCCGCTCGCAGTCGGCCGCAGGCGCTGCAGCAGGCGCTTGGCCGCAAGCAGATCCGGCGTCGCGAAGCCCTCGGTGAACTCGTTATAGATCGGGGAGAGCAGCCGGACAGCCCTGGATCTGCGGCCCATCGCGATCCAGTGTGCCGCGAGATCGGTCGCGATCCGCAACTGAAACGTCAGCGCACCTATGGTGCGCGCTTCGGCGAGCGCCTGCTGAAGCCGTTTCTCGGCGCGCAGCGGCTCGCCGGTGTGGAGAAGGATCGCGGCGTCAACCCTCTGGAGCTCCGGCCGGCACCAGCGCTCGCCCTGGCGTTCCTGATGCTCGATCGCCCGGGTGATGGCTTCTTGCGCTTCCGCGATCCGCCCTTGCCTCAGATAGGCGCGGGCGAGGACCGCGAGATAGCTGCCGATCCGCATCAAGAACCGGCATTCTATGAGCTCGTCGATCGCGGCTCGAATATCTTCCACCGCGCGTGGATCGCCCCGCAGCTCGCGAAGGCAGGCGGAGAAATAGCGCTCGACCGGAACCCAGCGTGAGATGCGCTCGCGTTCAAGGTTGCGACGCAATCGCTCAGTGTAGCTCGCGAGCGCGTCAAGATTGCCGGTTTCGAGCGCAACGGGAAGGGCGGCGAGCCCAAATGCGTTCGACTGTGACACCCAATGGCCGCTGCGGTCCGCGGCATCGATGGCGTCCTTGGCGAGCCTCGCCGCGTAGTCCGCTTGCCCTTGCATCCACGCGACGAAGGGCAGATTGAAGCGGACGGTGATGAACCGATAGACTTCGTTCGCGTCCTTGCGCGAACGCCCTTCGGCCAGCGAGTAGGTCGCTGCAAGACGGTCGAGAACAGGGCGGCTCCTGCTCAATTCGCCGGCAAAAGCGCGAGCCCAGGCCAGCGCGCGATCGGTTTCGGACGTCGCCGTCAGATCGCGATCGCGGTCGGCGAGCTCAGTGGCCTCTTCAAGATAAGATATGGCGCGCTCGACCTGGCCGATCTGCAGCAGGTAGAAGCCGAACCCGACCAGCGCCCGCTGCTGATATTCGATGTTGCCGGCCCGCTTTGCAAAGAGGATGGCATCGAGCCAGGCAATCTCGTTCTCATTCGACATCTTGCGGGCGTAGAAGAGGCTCCACCCAAGGGCGCAGGCGAGTTTTGTCTTCGACAGATCGTCGCACGGGACGGTCTTGGCCAATGCGAGCGCGTCCGCATACCGCGCCTGCGCTTCCGACAGGATCGACGTCTCCGACCACAAGGTGATCGCCGCAACCGTGAGCCTGATCCCGAGTACGGCATCGCCGTGCTCGCCGAACGCCCATGAAAGAGCGGCGCGCAAGTCGGCGATGCGGCCAAGGTAACGCTGGGTCCAATCGGCCGGCTCGCGCCAGTTCCACTCCTCCTCGGACTGCTCGAACAGCGTGAGGACACGTTGCGCATGACGGCGCAGCGCCTGGTCGCAGGGAGGATCGGCCCGGCGCCGCTCGCCCGCGTAGCGGCATGTGCTGTCGAGCAGGCGATAGCGGAGGCTCGCGCCATGTGCCTGCGCGCTCAGGAGCGATTTGGCAACGAGACTGCCGAGGCCGGTGACGACGTCGACCGGCGTGAGCCCTGCCGCTTCGGCGACGAAGACCGCGTCCTCAACCTCGAACGCGTCGCTGAACACCGAGAGCAGGCCGAACAGTCTGGCTTCCCGCTGGGACAGCAGCCTGAAGCTCCAGTCGATCGTCGCCATCAGCGTTTCATGGCGCGGCGGCGCACCATCGGCGGCGGGGGCACGAAAACCCAGATTCTGGTCGAGCAACTCCACCAATTGGCGAGGATTGAACCTGCCGATCTGGGCTGCCGCCAATTCGATCGCCAGCGGGAGGCCGTCGAGCGAGTGGCAGATTGCGGCGACGGCCTCGCAATCATGGTCGACGAATTGGTAGTCCGCCCATTCAGCGGCGCGGCTGACGAACAATTGCACTGCCGGAAACCTGACGGCTTGATCAGCAGTCAGGGCGTGACCGGGTTTGGGTGAGGCCAGGGAGCCGAGCCGGACGACATGCTCGGTCGCGGTGCCGAGCGGTTCGCGGCTCGTCGCAAGCAGCCTGCACGGCGATGTGTCCGCCATGAACCTGCCGGCGAAGATCGTTGCGGCCGGCAGGACGTGCTCGCAATTGTCCAGAATGACCAGCATCTGCCGTTGTCTCAGATAGTCGATGGCCGCAGCCAGGCTGTTGTCCGGATTACCCCTGATGCCGAGGGCCGTCACCAGTGCGGCGCCGAACAGCGTCGGGTCGGAGATCGTTGCGAGATCGACGAAGCACACGCCGTCGCGGCACTGTGGCGCAAATGCCTGGGCGACGGCCAAGGCAACCGTCGTCTTGCCGATTCCTCCCGCGCCAGCCAGAGTCACGTGCCTGTTGCCGGTCAACAGGCCCGTGATCTCGTCGATTTCCGCTTCACGACCAACGATGCCGCGCAGCAATGGCGGACCGGACGAGGGGAGCGGTTCGGCGAGCGCAAGATCGTCGTCGACCTCGCCGATGCTGATCTGCACCTGCGCGATGAACTTGTATCCACGGCGCGCCACGGTCGCGATGTAGAGGGGCTCGATCTGGGTGTCTCCCAGCGAACGCCGCAAGCTCCACATGTTGACCTTGAGATTGCTGTCGTGGAGGAAGGTGCCGGGCCAGGCGGCCGCCATCAGGTCGTTCTTGCTGACCAGCTCGCCGCAGCGCTGCACCAGCAGCTGCAAAAGCTCGAATGCGCGTCCGCCCAGCTTGACGGGGCGCCCTTTGAGAAGGAGCAACTGGCGGCTGGGTATCAGTCGAAAGGAGCCGAAGCTGTAGGTTAGCTCCCGGCGGCCTGTGCCCCGTTGTCGTGTCTCCGTGGCAGCCCGCATTGATCATTGCCAATCGATCGAATAGATCGACTGGTATTATCATGCACTGCAATATTTTTGAAGGGAACCCTTCCGGGTCGTACGATTTGCCGCAGGACAATTGACACACGCGCGCCGGACGGCTCGGCTATTTTTTGGGCTTGCCAAGAACGGCCATGCGCATGACTTCGACGCCGCCGTCGGCAAGTTCCGGAAGCTTGGCGAACCAATCCTTCACATAAGGCATCGCGTTGTGTGCGTCGAAATCGGCCTGGCTGGCGAACACTTCGTAGAAGATGAAGTGGCCCGGCTTGGCGCGGTCTTCCTGAAGGAAATAGATCAGGTTCTTGGGATCGCCGCGGACCAAGTCGATCAGCGGCAAGGTGGCGGCACGCAGCATGTCTTCCTTTCCAGGCTTGGCGCGCACCTGGGCCACCACGGAATATGCCCCCTCCGGGATCTCCCCATAGTGCATGCGCGGCGCCTCCTGAGCCATGGCCGGAAGCGTCGCCGGCGCCACGGAGGCGATCAGCAGGGCGGCAAGCGAGTTGCGGACGAGAGTTTGCATGGTGAAGTCCTCGACATGTGATTGGATCGCAGAGTGACCAGCCAGGACACCTGACAGCCGCCCCGCACGAGAATCTAGCGCAGGATCTTCTGTTGCCGTTTTGCCAAGGCCTCGCTGAAGCGCTTCTTGACCGGACCGAGCGCCTTGACGAATTCGAGCTGCTCGCCTTCGGGTCCTTTGCAATAGATCAACTCCCAGCCGTTCGAGGGTTCGGCGGTCACCCGGTTCGTGTTGGTGCTGCGGGGCGCGGCCTTCCGATCCGCTTCCGTCATGACGCGGATGGTGCGGTTCGCCCTCACCTGCGTCATGCCGCGGCGCGCCGATTCCGCTTCGAGATCCGCAATGAACTTGTTGAAGTCGACATCGTCGCGAACATAGAAACAGATGTGCATCATGCGCGGAAAGGCCGGGCTCATGTGCTCCAGCGGTTCGGCGAAACTCTTGGCGCTGCCCATGGGCTGATCAGCCTCGCGATATTGCAGCAGCTCCAGCACCATGTTGTCGAACTGGATGAACCGGACATCGAGCCGCTGTGCCCCGCTTCGCAAGTCGGGCACGCCAATTGTTCGCGGATTGATCCCGCGTGCGTTCGCCTCGATCTCCTGGTCGGCCAGCAGCGTATTCTGCACCCCGTCCCCCTGGAAGTCGCCGTGCCGGAACACCTCGGTGCCGCCAAGCACCTCCGTGTAGAACTGGTACGCCCGCTCCATGTTCTGGACCGTCAGCCCGAAATGCTGGACGCCCTGGAGCCGCGCGCCGAGCGGTGCCTCGTCGCGCTCCGCATCCTGTGTCGCGGCCCGTGCGTCGATTGCCGTGCCGGCTATGATGCCGGTGACGACGGCGGCGCCGGCGGTTTGAAGCAGGGCGCGGCGACCCATCTCGGTGGTGTTGTCGGTTTCATCTGTCATGTTGCTCTCCTTGGTCGTTCGGTGGATTGGTTAATCAGCGGCGGGAAGCGGAGCTGCGGGGCTGACCAGCCCCTCGGAGCGCAGCTCGCGCCAGAACTCCGCCGGGATGGCTTCCTCGAGCGCCGCGCGATCCTCGGCGATGCGGCTTGGGCGGCTCGCACCGGGAATGACGGCGGCAACCACGGGATTGGCGAGCGCGAACTGCAGGCCGGCCGCCTTCATGCTGATCCGATAGCGGTCTGCGATCGCCTTGATCCGCGCCACCTTCTTGAGGATTTCGGGAGGCGCCGGCGCATATTCGAAGTTCGGGCCGCCGACGAGCGCGCCGGAACTGTAGGGGCCGCCGACCACGATCGCGAGCTCGTGCTCGGCGGCCATCGGCATCACCCGCTGCAGCGCCCTTGCATGGTCGAGCAGCGTGTATCGGCCCGCGAGCAGGAAGCCGTCGGGGCGCGGCTCTTCGAGCGCGAGCAGCAGCTCGATCGGCTCGACCCGGTTGACACCTAGTCCCCACGCCTTGACCACGCCTTCGTCGCGCAGCCGGTCGAGCGCCCTGAAGGCGCCCTTGCGGGCGCTTTCGAACACCGAGAGCCACTCGTCGCCGTAGAAATCCTGCGCAACGTCGTGCACGAAAGCGACGTCGATGTGGGAAGTCGCGAGCCGCTTCAGGCTGTCCTCGATCGAGCGCAACGTTCCGTCCCGGGAATAATCGTTCACGATCCGGTTCGGGCGGCCGTACCTGAATACGCCGCCCTTCTCGCCGAGGTCGCGGGCATCGACGTCCTCGATCTCGTCCAGGATCAGGCGGCCCACCTTGGTGCTGAGCACGTAGTCGCTCCGCGGCCGGCCGGCGAGTGCGGCGCCGATGCGGATCTCCGCAAGCCCCGCGCCGTAGAACGGCGCGGTGTCGAAATAGCGAATGCCGTCGTCCCAGGCTGCGTTCACCGTCGCGAGCGCTTCCCGCTCCGGGATGTCGCGGAACATGTTGCCGAGCGGCGCCGCGCCGAACCCTAGTCGTCCCGGCAGAATATCCTTGAGGGACATGTTGCTAGTCCTTGTCTGCGAGGGCCAAGTCCGTCGGTGTGCGGCGCAGCCGATCTCAGTCGGTCGCTGACGTGTCTGCGCTTCTGATGAACGCCGCGACCTCGCGCGGATGCGACAGCATGACGGCGTGGCTGCTCTTCATCTCCGTCACCTTCGCGCCGGAACGCTTGGCCATGGTGCGCTGTGCCGTCGGCGGGATCATGCGATCCTCGCTCGTCACCATGTAATAGGTCGGCTTCGTCTTCCACGCCACGCGATCGACCTTGGTCTGCACCGCCTGCAATCCCCAGGGCAGCTGCGCGGCGCCCATGAAGCGGGTCGTGGCCGGGTCGACATCGGCCGCGAAAGAGGTGGGGAATTTTGCGCGGTCGACGAGCAGATAATTGCCCTCGGTGACCAGCGGAGCTTTGTGCTCGCCGGCGGGCACCGGGGCTTCCGCCAGCGTGCTGACGGACTCTCCGGCGTCAGGAGCAAAGGCAGCGAGATAGACCAGGCTGCGAACCTTGGGATTGTCGCCGGCTTCCGTGATGACCATCCCACCATAGGAATGCCCGACCAGAATGACGGGATGCCGCGCCTTGGCGATCACGCGCTCGGTCTCGGCGACATCGTCGCGAAGCGTGATCGTCGGCTGCTGAACGACGAGCACCTCGTAGCCCGCGTCCGAGAGGATGCCGTAGGTGTCCTTCCAGCCCGAGCCATCGACGAAGGCGCCGTGCACGAGAACAATCGAAACATTCCTGTCGGCGGCGGCCGCGGGGGCGGCGGTTGCGATCGACAACGCGGCAAGCGCGGAGGTAAGCGGCTTCATGTCAGGCTCCTGTCCTCTATACGGCGACATTGTCGTTGGTGCGCCTTCACTAGCGCGCGCCCGTATTGCGATATTTCCGATTCCTGCGCGATGACGCACGCATCTTGCTAAGGTGCGACGAGGTCAGACTTTCGAGGCCGAACACGCCTGGCACCAAGCCTTTGCCTTGGCTGTCTTTTACCTCTTTTAACCGCGCAACCTCTGGACTTCGCCGTCACCGCTTGTGAGTAATTCGCGATCGGCGTGGCAGTGACCGGGCTGCAACTCACCACCGGATGGAATGATCGCTCGCGCGATACGGGGCCGGGAATCGCCGCAACGAAGCGGAGGTCGTGATGGCGCTCGTGACGCATGGAGATCAGAAGTACAAGAACAGCGAGAAGCTCGCGGAGGCCAATGATTGGCCCGGGCTGAGCATCGAGCATCGCAAATTCGAGGCGGGCCGTCAGGCAACGCCCGTTCCCATCTGCACCGAGCTCGTCATGCTGCTGTCGGGCGGGGGGATGGTGTGCCGCGCCGGCAACGGCGAAGTCCAGAAAAGCCTCGCGCGTCCAGGCATGAGTTATCTCGTGCCGGTGGGGACGCAGGAGAGCCATCTCGAGCTCTCCGACCGCATGGAATGTCTTCATCTCTACCTGCCGCCGGCGCTGCTGGACCACAGCGCACTTGCGGATTTCGGCATCGATCCGGCCAAGGTCGAGATCGCCTACGCTCACGGTCTGGCGGACCAGGTGCTCTTCCATATCTGCTCGCCGCTTCGGGATCTGCTCCATCGCCCGCACCAGCCGACCGACGCGCTGTTCGTGGAGGGGATCCAGGTTGCGCTCGCGGCGCATCTTCTGGGCAATTACACGATCGACCGCTGGCGCGCGCCCGACAGGTCGCCGGCGCTCGATCCGCGGCGCCTCCAGCGCGTGCTGGACTATATCGAGGCGTCTCTCGGCAGCGACATCAGGCTCGAGGATCTGGCGGCCCAGGCCTGCCTCAGCCCCTATCATTTTTCCCGGCTGTTTCGCGAGGCGACCGGACTGTCACCGCACCGTTACGTCACCGATCGCCGCGTCCACGCCGCGCGACAGGAGCTCGCGCGCGACCACCTGTCGCTGGTCGAGATTGCCCTGGAGTTCGGCTTCGGCTCGCAGGCCAATTTCACGCGCGTATTCCGCAAGGCCGCAAATCTCACGCCGGGGCAGTTTCGCGAATTGTGCTGCGGCCAGGCCGAGGTGAAGAGCGATCGTTCGGATACGGCACTCCGCAGGGATTGCGCATGATTCCGCAGGAATCGGGAATACGGCTCAGCGTCTATCAGGCAGTGCTGTTGTGCGGACCATATCCGCTAGGAGACATATCGATATGATCGAGCTCACGGTGAACGGGATCAAGCGCCAGGTGGACGTCCTTCCCGAGATGCCGCTGTTGTGGGTGCTGCGCGACGAACTCGGCATCACGAGCGCCAAATACGGTTGCGGCGTCGCGCAATGCGGCGCTTGCACCGTTCACATCGACGGCCTGGCCGTGCGGTCCTGCCAGTCGCATATCGGCGAGGTCGCGGGCAAATCGGTCGTGACGCTCGAAGGCCTGGACAACAGGGATCAGCACCCGGTCTTGCAGGCCTGGATCGAGCATCAGGTGCCGCAATGCGGCTACTGCCAGACCGGACAGATCATGCAGGCGATCTCGCTTCTTGGCTTGATCCCGAGGCCCACCGACGAGCAGATCGATCAGGTGATGTCCGGCAATCTCTGCCGCTGCGGCACCTATCCGCGCATCCGTGCTGCGATCCACGCGGCTGCGGCGGCGAACAAGACGGCGGAGAAGTGAGATGGGCCATATGCAGACCCTTTCCCGTCGGGCTTTCGTTTTCGGCTCCGCCGCCGTCGCCGGTGGCATCGCCTTCGGTGCCTATGGTTGTGCCGAAGCGGCCGCGCCGAGCGCCGACGGCAATCCGCTGGCCGCCGGCCTCGGCGCGAATTCGGTGACCTTCAACCCCTGGGTCGAGATCAGCCCGGACAAGATCACGCTGATCGCGCAACATGCCGACATCGGCCAGGGCGTCGGATCGGTGCAGCCGATCATGATCGCCGAAGAAATGGATCTCGACCCCGGCCAGTTCGAGATCCGGTTCGCCGGCCCGAGCCCCGCTTACTTCAACACAGGCTTCGCCGACGAGTTCGCGCCGTTCGTGGCTGCGGACCAGAGTCCTGCCGCAGAGGAAGCGCGCGCCGCCACGCTCGAATGGCTGCGCAAGTCCGGCCTGCAGATGACGGGTGGATCGAGCACGATCCCGGACACCTACCAGAAGCTGCGTGTTGCCGGCGCGGTCGCACGCGAGACGCTCAAGGCCGCCGCGGCCAAGCGTTCGGGCGTCGCGGTGGCCGACCTGCGCACGCAATCGGGCCATGTGATCCTGCCGAACGGAAGCAGGATCGCCTATGTCGCGCTCGCGGCCGAGGCGTCCAGAATTCCGCCGGTGCTCGATGCGCAGCCGCGCGACCCCTCCAAATGGCGCATGCTCGGCAAGCCGATGATGCGGCTCGACGTCCGCTCGAAAGTGATGGGCGAGCTGAAGTTCGGCATCGATATGAAGATGGACGGCATGCTCTACGCGTCCGTCAAGCTGAACCCGAACAAGGGGCAACCGTTGAAATCGTACGACGCCCGCAAGGCGCAGACGATGCCGGGCGTCAAGAAGGTCCTTGAGATCAAGAACGGCGTCGCGGTGATCGCGACGAACAGCTGGTACGCGATGAAGGCTGTCGAAACCATCGCCTGCGAGTGGGCGCCCTCGGCCTATCCCGCCGAGCAGGCCGACCATTGGAAAGTTCTGGAATCCTCGTTCAAGCCCGAGTTCTTGGGCAAGGAGTGGAAGAAGATCGGCGACATCGACGCCGGCCTGAAGACGGGCAGGCTCGTAGAAGCCGAGTATCGCGCGCCCTATCTGGCCCATCAACCGCTGGAGCCGCTGAACGGCATCGGTCTCGTCACCGACAAGGGCATGGAGATCTGGGTCGGCCATCAGAGCCCCCGCTTCGTGCAATGGGTCGCGGCGACCGCAATCGGCCTCAAGCCGGAGCAGGTCACGTTTCACAACCAATGGACCGGCGGAAGTTTCGGCCATCGTCTGGAATACGAGAACGTTCGCGTGCTCGCCGAGATCGCCAATCAGATAAAGGGCACGCCGATCAAGCTCGTGTTCTCGCGCGAGGAAGATTTCCTCCAGGACATTCCGCGGCAGATTGCGATCGCACGGCACCGCGGCAGCGTCGACAAAAGCAAGATCGTCGCCGCCGATCTGCAACTGGCTTCGACCACGCCGCTCAAGGGACTGCTCGAGCGTTCGGGCACGCCGTCGAAAGATCCCGACGGGCAATTGGCCGCCGGCCTGTGGAACGTCTATTACGACATCCCCAATTTCCGGGCCACCAGCTACGAGGCGCAAGGATTGTCGCCAAGTACCACATGGCGTTCGGTCGGCGCCTCGACATCCGGCTTCTTCACCGAGAGCTTCATCGACGAATTGATTCATGCGGCCGGTCTCGATCCGATGAAGGCGCGCATCGCGATGTGCACCGTGCCGCATTATCGGAAAGTGCTGGAGACCGTCGCGGAGATGTCGGACTGGAAGGGACCGCTCGGCAACGGCCGTGGCCGCGGCGTCGCCTTCGTGGAGTCCTTCGGAACGCCGGTCGCTGAAGTCGTCGAGGTGACGGCGACGGAGCGCGGCATCCGGATCGACAAGGTCTGGGTCGCGGCCGACGTCGGCAAGGTCGTCGATCCCGTCAATTTCGAGAACCAGGTCCAGGGCGGCGTGGTCTGGGGGCTTGGCCACGCCATGAACTGCGAGCTCACCTACTCAAAAGGCGCAGCGCAGCAGACCAATTACAATCACCATGAGGCGATGCGGATCTACCAATGCCCGGTCATCGAAGTGCGCGGGCTGGAGAACGATCCGAAGGTGAGGGGGGTCGGCGAGCCACCGGTGCCACCCGCCGCGCCTGCGCTCGCCAATGCAATCTTCGCGGCGACCGGGAAGCGCATCCGCGAAATGCCCTTCAACAAGTTCATCGATTTCGTGTGAGACGAGCCATGCAGAGATGTCTGATCGCGTTAGTCTTGGCAGCCTCAGCCGTCGCGGCCCTTACCGGGATCGTCGCGGCCAAGGATGAGGCCGCCAAGGACGTGCTGCCGCCCGGCAGCGTCAGTCGCGCCGAGGGGCTGGAGGCGTGGAAGCGGATCGAGGCCGTCGTAACACATCCACGTTGTGCCAACTGCCATGTCGATGCCAAGGCCATCCCGATCTGGACGCCGGCCGGCGAAACCAAGCCACGCCCGCATGGCATGAACATTCACGGCGGCGAGAGCCGCATCGGCGCGGAAGCGATCCCGTGCTCGACCTGCCACATGACCTCCACCCAGGCGAACGAGCCGTCGCCGTCGCCGCCGCGCGCCGGCATCGACTGGCAGCTCGCCCCGGTGGCTTTCATCTGGTTCGGCAAGAGCGGCGCCGAGATCTGTGCCCAGATGAAAGATCCCAAGCGCAACGGCGGTCGCGACGCCGCTGGTCTCGTCGGGCATTTGCGGCACGATGCCTCGCTGAGCGGCTTCATCCCGCGCGGCTGGGCGCCCGGAGCCGGCCGCTCAACGCCGCCCGGCACCTTCGAGGATCACGTCAAGGACATGGCGATGTGGGGCGCGGCCGGACAGCCGTGTCCGAACTGATCACTCTCTCAACGAGAATATTTTCGGCCAGTCGTGGTGTTCTGGCCGCTTGAACGTACAGCGCTATCGAACGGAGAAAACCATGACCCAACATGTCCTCTTCATCGTTACCAATGCAGCCGTGATCGGTCCGCATAGTCGCAAGACCGGCTTCTTCTTCGCCGAGGTCGCTCACCCTTTCGAGGTGCTCGACAAGGCTGGCGTCGCGGTGGAGTTCGCGTCGCCGGCCGGGGGGTGGACGCCTTACGATGCATATGACGAGAAAGATCCTGCTCAGAAGGATTTCCTCGCCAGCAAAGCCTTTCGCCGCCTGAATCACAGCCGTAAATTATCCGAGGTGGATGCCGCCGACTACGACGCCATCCTGATACCCGGCGGTCTTGGTCCCATGGTGGACATCCAGCGCAATGCGGCGGTCCAAAGTGCCGTTGTGCGAGCCTGGAGCACCGGCAAGCTCGTCGCCGCTGTCTGTCACGGGCCGTGCGCGCTGCTTGGCGTCGACCTCGGCGATGGCGTCCCGTTCGTGCGCGGCAAGAAGCTGACATCCTTTTCGAAGAAGGAAGAGTACGACTATGCGCGCGATGACGTACCTTACGAGCTCGAGGATGCGTTGAGGGCAGAGGGTGCCGAGTACTCGTCCGCGGCCAATTGGCAACCTCACGTCGTCGTCGATGGCCGGCTCATCACGGGCCAGAACCCCGCCTCTGCCGGAGCGCTCGGAAAAGAGTTGCTGGCCGCCCTCAAGGATAGGAGCAGCGGCGCGAAAACCTGAAGATTCGCAAGGACGAATTCGAGCGGGATGGGCGCGGCATCTGAAGCTGTGCTTACATCCCTCTTTGCAGCAGGGCTATCGCATTTGGGAGTTTCCCCGGCGGCCATCCTTCGAGACGCCCGCTATGGGCGGGCTCCTCAGGATGAGGGCGGAGTGCGCGGCAGCCATTTCAACGAGCACTGATGCTGACTAGCCTCATCCTGAGGAGGCGCGTCAGCGCCGTCTCGAAGGACGAGGCGTGCGCGCAGGCCGCCGCCACAAGTCATATCCGATTGCTCTGCTATTTGCAGCTCTGGCAGATCATCAGCTTTCGCTTCAACGCCTCATCTTCTTGATCGAGACCATCCGGATTGGACCTGGCGTCCCTTGCTGCGCGTGAACGCACGGCCGGCGTCACGCGGCTCGGCGTGTCGACGTCATCGACGGTGCCGACGCTGAAGCCATCGTAATCGGCGGCTGGATTCGGTTGAGGCCGGCCAATCACGGAAGGCTCTCTGCTGGACGTCGCTGCTGGAGTTCCGTTCGTCGTTACCCGGGCGGGCTTGGTGGCACCCGGGCGTGGCGGCGCTGCATCGGGCCGAGCAAGCGAAACCGGCGGCGCGGCCGAAGTTTGGCCTCTGGCGCTGTCGTGCGGCCAGGCGACGACAGACATGAGGCCGATCGTCAGGAGCATCACGCGTCTCATCCGCATTCTCTCGGCAGCGCTGGTTGATCGATTGACGGCATGGCTCGTCGAGCCCGTTCCGCCGGAGAATATCAGCACCCAGAGGGCCGTCAAAGCGCCGTAGCCTGGATGAAGCGAGGCGCAATCCGGATTATTGTTTCCGCCAGCGCTACGCCGTTTCCTGCAGCGCCCGCCGCAGCCTTCGGATGATGACGCCGCGGGCGCGGTCGTCGGCGGCGGCTGCGACGCGATCGTTGATGTCGAGCATCAGCTCGGACATCTCGTTGTGCCAGTCGAGACGCGTCACGGCCTCCGGCGACAGTCGCCGGCGACGATCGGCGTCGAGCACGCGCGGTTCGGGTGCCGCGAGCTCGAAAGTGTCGTCCAGCATCGGCTGGTAGATCCTGGCCGCGGGAATGATGCGCTCGGCGACGCGCTCGGCCAGGCCCGCAACCGCCGCTTCCTCGCCGTGGACCAGGAACAGCCCGCGCGCGATGGGACGACGCGCCGCGATCCAGCTGGCCATGCCGGCGCCGTCGGCATGGCCCGAATATTCGTCGATCATGCGGATGCGGGCAGCGACCTTGATCTCGTCGCCCTGGATGCGGACGGCCTTGGCCCCGTTCTGAAGGAAGCGGCCGAGCGTGCCGTTGGCCTGGAAGCCGGCCAGAAGCACGGTCGCGCGCTCGTTCCACAGCCAGCGCTTCAGATGATGGCGGATCCGGCCCGCATCGCACATGCCGCTCGCGGCGATGATGATGTGAAATCCGGACAGACGCATGATCGCCTTGCTCTCGTCCGCGGTCTCGGTGAACTTCAGATGCGGCGAGTTGAGCAGGCGCGTGGCGTCGACCGACGGATCGAGGCTCTCGGAATGGCGGCGGAACACTTCGGTCGCGCGGATCGCGAGCGGTGAATCGAGGAAAATCGGCGCCGTCGGAATCTCGCGGTGATCCATCAGGTCGACGAGATCGACGATCAGCTCCTGGGTGCGCTCGACCGCGAAGGCCGGCAGCAGCAGCGCGCCGCCGGCCGCCGCGGCATCGCGCACCTCGGCCGCGAGGTGCTTGCGGCGAAGCGCAGGTGTCGCGGCCTCGCGCACGCGGTCGCCATAGGTCGATTCCGAGATGACGTAGTCGAAATCGCTCGGCGCTTCGGGATCGGGCTGGAGCAGCTTGGCCTCCGGCCCGACGTCGCCGGAGACGAGCACGCGCAGCGGCCGCGCCGCGCCTTGCTCGGCGATTTCCAGCTCGATCGAGGCGGAGCCGAGCAAATGGCCGGCGTTCCAGTAGCGTGCGCGGACGCCGGGGATCACGTCGGTCCATCGTTCGTAGTCGACGGCGCGGAACGATCGCAGCGATGCGATCGCGTCGGCCTGCGTGTAGATCGGCTCGACCTCCTTGCGCCCGCGCGAAGCATTGCGCCGGTTGAGCTGCTTGACCTCCGATTCCTGGATGTTGCCGGCATCGGGCAGCATGTAGGAGCAGAGGTCGATCGTGCCGCGCGTCGCCAGGATCGGCCCCTCGAAGCCCGCGCGCACGAGCTTCGGCAACAGACCGCTATGGTCGATGTGAGCATGCGTGAGCAGCACCGCATCAATGTCGGCGGGGCGAAACGGAAAGGCGCGGTAATTGAGCTCCTTCAGCGTTTTCTGGCCCTGGAACAATCCGCAATCGACCAGGAAACAGCCGCTTGCGGTCTGGAACAGATAGCTCGAGCCGGTCACGGTGCGGGTGGCACCGCAAAATCGAACGGTGATGCTCATCTGTCATTCTCCGAGGGGCTTGCCGTTGATCGCATAGCCATCGTCGGCCGCAGTCGCGCTGGCCGCCAAATCGTGCTCCGACCGGCCGAACGTGTAGACGCGATAGAGTGGCTCGCCCTGCTCGACGCGATCGCCGATCTTCTTGAACAGGCGGATGCCTGCGCCCTTGTCGAGCGGCGCGCCGGCGGTGCGGGCGAGGCGGTTCAGACGCAGGCAGTCGATTGCGGACACGATGCCGTCATGCCTCGCCTCGACGTCGAAGCTGAGCGGTCCGAGCTCGTTGCTGCATGTCGAGGGGCCCTGTGCGTCGATGATCTTCTGCATCTGCTTCAGTGCCGCGCCGCTATCCAGCAGTTCGCGCGCCCGGGCATAGCCGGCCCCGCCGCGCAGCTTGGGATCGTATTCCAGCAGATGGGCGGCGAGCCGGAGCGACTTCTCGCGCAAATCGCGCGGCGCATCCTTGTCATTGCCGAGCACCGCCATGACGTCGTTGGCCTCCAGCACCGGCCCAATGCCGTTGCCGATCGGCTGGCTGCCGTCGGTCGTGATCACCTCGACCGTCCGGCCGAAGCGGTCGCCGACGAATTCGAACAGCTTTCGCAGCCGCATGGCCTCGACGCCGCCGGTGACCTTCGCGGTCGGCCCGACCGGAATGTCGATCAGCAGATGGGTCGAGCCTGCCGCGATCTTCTTGGACATGATGGACGCGACCATCTGCTCGCGAGTATCCAGGCTCAGCGGGCGCTCGACCGAGATCAGGACGTCGTCGGCCGGCGACAGGTTCACGTGCCCGCCCCAGATCAGGCAGCCGTTGCAGGAGGAGACGATCGCCTTCATCTCCTCGACGGCGATATTCACCCGCGCCAGCACCTCCATCGTGTCGGCGGTGCCGGCCGGCGAGGTGATCGCGCGCGAGGAGGTCTTCGGGATCGGCAGGCCATGCGCGGCGACGATCGGCACCACCACCATCGAGGTGCGGTTGCCGGGGATGCCGCCGATGCAATGCTTGTCGACGACGACAGGGGTCGGCCAGACCAATTGCGTGCCGGCCTGCGCCATGGCTCCCGTGAGGGCGAGCAGCTCGTCGCTGGTGATGAAGCTCGCCGACCCGATCAGGAAGGCGGCGATCTCCATGTCGGAGTAGCGATAATGGGCAAGGTCGCTGATGATCGCGCCGATCTCGGCCTGGCTCAGAGTTCGTCCGCGGATCTTCGCACGCACCGCTTCCAGGCTCTCCGGAGGCGAGGCGGGCCTGACCGTGACCTCCGTTCCGACCGCTTCGGCGAAGCGCCGGAACGCAGGCTCGGAGAGGCCGATCTCGTCGGGAGCCGCGAGCGTATCGTCGTCCGTGATCAGCAGGGTCGCCAGCAGAACCTTGCCGCCCTGACGAAGCTCGACGCGGCTGAAACCGCGGAAGATCTCCGCGCGCAGCGCCTTGGAGCGCCTCGAGACGACGACGACGTTCTCACGGCCGGTGTCGAGGCGGACGCGGCGGATCTTCAGTTGGGAATGCGGAAGGTCTGGATGCATGGACGGGCCGGCAGCAGGGAGTCGGACCTCCATGCTTAGACGCCGCCGTCCCGATGCTGTTGACCCAGATCATGGCCCGCCGCTCCGGCGGGCAGCCGCTGCGCAGGCCGTTGGCCGGCGGTTACTTCATCGCCGTGCTGACCGAGTTGAACTTGTTGTTGAGCAGCGCAGCGCCCGTGCTGTTGACGATGGTCACGATTGCCAGAGCGATCCCTGCGGCGATCAGGCCGTACTCGATTGCGGTTGCGCCATTCTCATCGGCAAGGAAGGACCTAAGCAGACGCATTGCCAACTCCTGTTCATCCGATCCGATGGATGGTCGCGTCGTTATCGGACTTGCAAATCGATCGAATAAATCTTCGAGCGCGCCAAAACACGGCGATCGCACCTTACCTCGTACGACGGCATTCATTAAATTAGGGTTCCGTCGATCCGTTCAAATGAAGTCAAACCGACAGCCTGTTGCATTGCCCCCATTGGCTTGGCCGCTTAACCGATTGTTGAGCCTGTTCGTCAACGAAGGCAAGGATGTCTCGATCGCGCTCATCCGCGCCGGCCGTCCGCATTCAGCGCCCGCAACATCGCGATGCGGGCGAACATCACCCAGCCGCCGCCGGTCTCGGCCGCATTGATCAAGGTCTCGATCGCCGTCTGCCAATGCGCCTCGTGCTGGGCGTCCTCGGGCAGCTCCATGATGTAGTCGGCGGCTTCTTGAAGCGTGAACAACTTGCGCTTGTTGCTCACGCGGACGGGATCGTCGAACGTCGTCGACCAGGGCATGTCAGGCCGGCCGATCGGCGAGGAGAGACATCACGGCGTGATCGCGGGGCGTGGTGCTGTCAGCCGGCCTTCTTTGCCCGCGCCGGCGCGCGCACCGGCTTGTCGGCGGCCTTCTTCGGCGTGGTCGCAGCCTTCGCCGCAGCGTCCTTGCCGCCCTTGCCTGATATCGGCAGCAGCATCTCGCGCTGGCCCTCGACGCGCTTCTTCGGCTTCTTGGCCTTGGTGTCCTTGGCGGTCTCCTTGTCCGTGTCCCTGGCGACTTTCGCCGCGGGGGCCGCGTCCTTCTCGTTCGCGATGCTCTTCTTCAGCGCGTCCATCAAGCTGATGACGTTGCCGCCGGTCTTCGGTGCGGCCTTGGCGGTGATCGGCATGCCGCTGCGCTTCTTGTTGATGAGATCGATCAGAGCGGTCTCGTAATGATCCTCAAACAGCTCGGGCTCGAACGCGCCGGACTTCTTCTCGACGATGTGCTTGGCGAGGTCGAGCATGTCCCTCGTCAGCTTCACGTCCTGGATGTCGTCGAAATATTCCTTCTCGCTGCGGACCTCGTAGGGGTAGCGCAGCAGCGTGCCCATCAGCCCGTTCTCGAGCGGCTCCAGCGCGATGATGTGCTCGCGGTTGGTCAGCACCACGCGGCCGATCGCGACCTTGTCCATGCTGCGGATGGTCTCGCGGATCACCGCATAGGCGTCGTGGCCGACCTTGCCGTCCGGCACGAGGTAGTAGGGGCGGATCAGATAGCGGTTGTCGATGTCGGCCTTGGGCACGAACTCGTCGATCTCGATCGTGTGGGTGGAATCGAGCGCGATGTCGTCCAGCTCGTCCTTGGTGACCTCGATATAAGTGTCGGTGTCGACCTTGTAGCCCTTGACGATGTCCTCGGACGTCACCTCGTCGCCGGTCTCGGCATCGACCTTGAGATACTTGATGCGGTGGCCGGTCTTGCGGTTGATCTGGTTGAACGAAACCTTCTCCGTATCCGAAGTGGCCGGATAGAGCGCGACCGGGCAGGTCACGAGCGACAGACGCAGAAAACCCTTCCAATTGGCGCGGGGGGCCATGGGCTACTCCAGACGCAACAGCGGACAAGCTTTGAGGATACCATCGCCCAGTTGCGAATCATAGCAACCGCCGGCGCGGAATCTTGCAACGGCGTTAATCCCCGCCTGCGCCGTGTTTGCTGGACCGGAACATCGCCCGAGATGACGCGTTGCCCCGGCAATTCATCGCCGAGGAGGTCGCGGCCATCCGACGCGACAGCCACAGATCGAGGTCACCATGGCAACCAGGCGAGAGCAGAACCGGATCGTCGAAACTCCGACCGAGGCGCGCCAGGGCGAGCCCGGACCTTCGGTGGCGGCGCTGCTCGCCATCTCGACCGGGCTTGCGATCCTGATCCTCGCCGTCGTCTGGTTCGTGTTCTTCCGGACCTGACGGCCGGATCAGCACGCCGGCACCTTCCGGCTCGCCGCGCGATGCGGCACGTTGCGCCCACCATGCCACCGGCTCCTCCGGCGGCATGGTGGGCGCAGTCGCATTTGCGCGCGCCGGGTCGTATATGACCAAAAAGTAACGTAGCCCGGTTCCCTGCGTTCATATTCAGTTCACGCCGGAATTGCTCATCTGTGGCGGTGTTCATGTCGCCTGTTCTTGCAGCCTATCCTTGGAGAGAAGCGTGCGCCTGCTCGTTGTTGAGGACGACCCCGATCTCAATCGCCAGCTCACCAAGGCGCTGACCGACGCCGGCTATGTCGTCGATCGGGCTTTCGACGGGGAGGAGGGGCACTATCTCGGCGACAACGAGCCGTATGACGCCGTGGTGCTCGATATCGGCCTGCCGAAGAAGGACGGCATCTCGGTGCTGGAAGCCTGGCGCCGCAACGGCCGCACCATGCCGGTCCTGATCCTCACTGCACGCGACCGCTGGAGCGACAAGGTGCAGGGCTTCGATGCCGGCGCCGACGACTACGTCGCAAAGCCGTTCCACCTCGAGGAGGTGCTGGCGCGCATCCGCGCCCTGCTGCGCCGCTCCACCGGCCATGCCCAGAGCGAATTGACCTGCGGCCCGGTTACGCTCGACACCCGAACCGGCCGGGTCAGCGTGTCGGGCAATCCCATCAAGATGACCTCGCACGAATATCGGCTTCTGGCCTACTTGATGCACCATTCCGGGCGGGTGGTCTCGCGCACCGAGCTGGTCGAGCATCTCTACGACCAGGATTTCGACCGCGACTCCAACACCATCGAGGTCTTCGTCGGCCGCATCCGCAAGAAGCTCGACGTCGACATCATCCAGACCGTCCGCGGCCTGGGCTATCTCCTGACCCCGCCGCCGGCCCCGGGCGCCTGAGGCGTTCCGGCCTTTGAAGTATCTTGGCTTGACGGGAGGCCGAACAGGGCCCTTGGTCCGGTCATGACGTCCGACCACCTGCTATCCTGCGCCGCCCGGGATCATTCCGATGGCCGCTAGCTCGCTTGCGAACCGACTGTTCCTGTCGGCGACCGCCTGGCTCGTGGTGATCCTGGCCATCACAGGCGTGGTGCTGTCGTCGGTCTACAAGAACGCCACCGAGCGCGCCTTCGACCGCCGGCTCAATCTCTATTTGCGCACCCTCATCGCCGAGGTCGCAACGCCCGATGAGCCGCCGGACCGCCAGTTCCAGTCGCTTGGCGAGCCCCTGTTCGACCTGCCGCTGTCCGG
Organism: Bradyrhizobium sp. JHI2711; assembly: GCF_056156565.1. Lineage (NCBI taxonomy): Bacteria > Pseudomonadati > Pseudomonadota > Alphaproteobacteria > Hyphomicrobiales > Nitrobacteraceae > Bradyrhizobium > Bradyrhizobium sp. JHI2711. The sequence continues at coordinate 1,822,139 of NZ_JBPZPT010000001.1, read as the reverse complement.
CTGGTACTGGCAGATCACGCGGACCGACACCGAAAAGCCGGAAGTGCGCTCCTCGCGCTCGCTTTGGGACAAGAAGCTACCGAAGCTCGAAGAGCAGGGTGCCGAGCTCACCGCCGCCGGCATCCGCCTCGCCTATGTCGACGGGCCGGAAGGGCAGAATCTGCGCATGGTGGAACGGCCGGTCGATCTCGGTGCCGACGGCAAATTTCTGGTCAGCGTCGCCGGGGACGATACCGAGATTTTCGACGAGACACGCAGCTTCGACTACTATCTCGGCGGCACCTTCACGGCGCTCGGCATCGTGCTGCTGCTGACGACCGTGTTCCAGGTCCGTTTCGGCCTTGCACCGCTCAAGCGCATCTCGGACGCGATCGCCGACATCCGCTCCGGGCGGGCCGAACGGCTCGAGGGTGAATTCCCGGTCGAGATCGCGCCGCTGGCGCGCGAGACCAACGCGCTGATCGACGCCAATCGCGAGATCGTCGAGCGGGCGCGCACCCATGTCGGCAATCTCGCTCATGCGATCAAGACGCCGCTTTCGGTCATCGTCAACGAAGCCAGCGCGCATGCCGCCGATCCGTTCGCGGAGAAGGTGATGGAGCAGGCGGATGTGATGCGCGACCAGATCGCCCATCATCTGGAGCGCGCCCGCATCGCGGCACGGGTCTCGGTGGTCGCGACCGTGACGGAGGTAGCGCCTGCCATCGAGGGGCTGCGGCGGACCATGGAGAAGATCCATCGCGACCGCGGCATCGTGGTCGAGGCCAAGGCCGATCCATCCGCCAAGTTCCGGGGCGAGCGGCAGGATCTTGAGGAGATGGTCGGCAATCTCGTCGACAATGCCTGCAAATGGGCGGCCTCCCGCGTCCTCATTGAGGTCCTGGTCGAGCCGCAACAGCGGGCCGGCGCCGGCCCGCGTTTGCGGGTCATCGTCGACGACGACGGCCGTGGTCTGTCGGAAGCCGAGCGCGCCCAGGTCGCCCGGCGCGGCAAGCGCCTCGACGAGTCCAAGCCCGGGTCGGGACTGGGGCTGTCGATCGTGACCGACCTCGCGGCCCTCTATGGCGGCAGCCTTTCGCTCGGCAGCGCTCCGACTGGGGGTCTGCGCGCCGAGCTGGTTCTTCCCGGACTATAATCCCTTGTTTCGACGACAATTTCCGGCGTGGCCGAGGCTCCTCCAGCGAAGCATGGGAGGCATTCGAGGCAGCTTCCTAAACGGCTTCTTAAGTGGGGACCCCCTATGATCGCGCCGGACCCATCCCATGTCCGCCATTTTACCGTGCATTACCCGGGCGCATGAGCCAGACATCGATCGAGCGGCTGAGGGAATATCTCGCGCAGCTCCCGCCGCAGTCGCAGGCACTGCTGATGCGGGAGTTCGAGCGTGCGCTGGAGCGCGGCCAGGACACGGCGGTGGCCACCCTCGTGCTCGAGCAGCTGCGCAAGATCGTCCGCAAGAGCGAGGCCGACGAGGCTTTGCCGCCGCGCACGGACGATCTGTCGCGGCTCCTATTCCAGGTGTTGGAACCGTTCCTCGTCGAAGCGGGCACTCCTGTCAGGGCCGGCCAGATTCGCCGCTCCTCGCTGCAGCCGATCTGGCAGTGGCTTGGCCGTGACGGCGCACCGGACAAGGTGAACGAATTCGAGGCGGCGCTGGCGCGCATGCCGGCGGACAGTGCTGGGCAGGTCGAAGCCCTGGCGCAGAAGCTTCAGGCGGTGGCCGCGGACGCCATCTTCGAGCTGACGGGGCCGGGCGGCGGCGACAAGTCGCGGGCGCTGGCCCGGGTCGGACCGCCCAACGTGATCGAGGATCTCTATTCGATCGGTGCGGTGCTCCAGGTCCGGGACGCCATTGCGACATTGAACGAGAAATTGCCGCGCACCTTGCGGGCCTTCGGGGATTCCCAGATCGCCTCGGTGACGTCGGCGCTCAACATTCCGGCGCTTCAGACGCCGCAGATGCTGCCTTTCGCCTTGTCGATCGTCGTGCAGCGGATGACCGCGCCCTGGCAGATCATCCGCCTTGCGGTCAAGATAGCGGCGTCCGATGACGAGATCCGCGTCGCGGCGACGCCCTACGGTATGGCCGTCACGATGGCCCTGCACGATTTGTCCTGCGTCGCCGCGGTCCTGCGCATGGACATCAAGCGCGGCCATTTCGACAATGTCGCCGGCAACCTCAAGACGCTGCACGACGGCGTGCGCGGACTGCGCACCGAGCTCGACCTGCGCAACGATTCGACCTGGGGCAAGCAACTGACGTCGATCCGGGCCGACATCTCCAATGCGCTGCAGTCCGAGATCGACAGCGTTCCCGGCCGCGTCCGCCGCATCCTGCGCCAGCGCCCCGAAAAGGACATTCCGCCGGGCGCGCGGATCGACAGCACCGAAGTCGAGGAAACGGTGGCACTGATCGACTTCGTCGCGACGTGCCGCAACTATGCGAGCGAGCTTGCGATCAACGAGGTGACGCTGCGTACCTTCTCCGATCTCCAGCAATATGTGGAACGGTCGACCGAGCAGCTGGTGCAGTCGCTGCGTGCCGCCGATCACAAGGTCCGCACCTATCGGCAGCAGCAGGTGCAGGCCGCGATCCGCTTCTGCCAGGTGCTGTTCGGCGACGATTACGCCTCATTGATGAGCCGGGCCGCCGAAAATGCACTCACGGGCGAGCGCAAATCGTCGCGCGCAGGCTGATTGGCGCGCATTTTTCCTGATCACAATTTTAAGTTGACGACGCCGATGGCGCACCGTACTTTCGCGGTGCAAGTCTGGAAATTTCCATCTGTAGGCGCATGAAACCGGTCATCAGCTCGATTGAAATTGAGAACCGCGTCATCGTTGCCAAGTATCAACGGCTGATGGTTGGAGCCAAGGTGGTGCTGGTCGAGAAGGCCAGCGATCGGCAGCTGCCTGAGACCGCCACCAGGGTTGCATCTCGGGTTCCGGTCGGAGCGCTGCGCATCAGATTGCCGGATGCAATCAAGCCGGGAACATACTTCCTGAAGGCCTTCGACGGGCACGGCGAGCAGGCCGCGCAAAGTATCGACTTCGAGATCGGCTAAGCCGTTGGATTTTCACCTTTTCGGCACTACATGCGGTTGCGCCGCCTTGACAATTGTCAATTGCCGCATCGTCCGGCCGTGGTGTAAAGGCACCTACAGGCGCGGTTCGGGCGCCGCCGGAAGCTTGCCAGATGACGCTATGGTTCGTGTTCGCGCTGATGACGGTCGCGGCGATTTTCGCCGTGCTCTTGCCGCTTGGCCGCACCAGCCGCGCACAAGATCAGGGCAGCGAGGTCGCGGTCTACAAGGACCAGCTGGCCGAGATCGAGCGTGATCTCGCCGCAGGGTTGATCTTGGCGCCGGAGGCGGAGGCTGCGCGCGTCGAGGTCAGCCGCAGGCTGCTCGCGGCGGCGGCCAGCGAGCCGGCAACGGCGCCGAAGTCGAACCTCAAATGGCGCCGTGCGGCGGCCGTGCTGGCGCTTGCCGGACTGCCGCTCATCGCGGCCGGCGTCTACATGCCACTCGGCTCGCCCCGGCTGCAGGACTTTCCCCTTGCGCAGCGGGAGCGCGGGGGTGGCATGGCGCAGTCGCTCGAGAACCTCGTCGTGCAGGTCGAGCAGCATCTTGAGAAGAATCCGACGGACGGGCGCGGCTGGAACGTGCTCGCGCCGGTTCTGGAGCGGCTCGGCCGCTTCGACGACGCGGTGCGCGCCTATCGCAACTCGCTCACTTACAACGGTGAGAGCGCGGAGCGCCGGTCCGATCTCGGCGAAGCGATCTCGGCTGCCGCCGGCGGCGTGGTGACCGCCGAGGCCAAGGCCGAATTCGAGCGCGCACACGCCTTGAACGCCGACGATCCCAAGGCGAATTACTTTCTGGGCCTTGCCGCCGAGCAGGACGGCCGCAAGGACGACGCGGCCAATATCTGGCGCGCGCTGCTTGCGAAAGCGCCTGCGGATGCGCCGTGGCGTGCCCTGGTGCAGTCCTCGCTGGCGCGGGTCGGTGGCGGCGGCACGCTGCCGGCGCTGTCCGACGAGACGATTGCTGCCTCCAAGGACATGGCCGAAACCGATCGCAACGCCATGGTGCGCGGCATGGTCGATCGTCTCGCGACGCGGCTGAAACAGAACGGCGACGATGTCGAGGGCTGGCTGCGTCTGGTGCGCGCCTATCTGGTGATGGGCGAGCGGGACAAGGCAATGGGCGCTTCGGCCGATGCCCGGCAGGCGGTTGCCAGCAACGCCGAGCGGCTGCGCCAGCTCAACGAAGGCCTGAAGACTCTCGGGATCGGCGGATGATTTCGGGACGACAGATGCGGAGAACGGATACGCCATGACGCGCAAGCAGCGACGTATGACCATCATCGGCGGATCGCTCGCCGTGCTCGCGCTCGCGGCCGCGCTGGTGCTCAACGCGCTGCGCGACTCCATCGTGTTCTTCTCGACCCCGACCATGGTCGCCGAGAAGCATGTCGAGCCCGGCAAGCGGTTTCGCCTCGGCGGCCTGGTGCAGCCCGGCTCGCTCCAGCGCGGCGACAATCTTGCGGTGACGTTCGAGGTCGCCGACGGCAACGCCAAGCTGCCGGTCGCCTTCAAAGGCATTCTGCCCGATCTGTTCCGCGAAGGGCAGGGCGTCGTCGCGGAAGGCGCACTCGATGCCAACGGCGTGTTCAAGGCCGATACCGTCCTTGCCAAGCACGACGAGACCTACATGCCCAAGGACGTCGCCGATGCCCTGAAGAAGCAGGGGCACTGGAAGGACGATTACGGTACCCAAGGTTCCGGCACCCAAGCTTCTGGCGCTGCCACCCCCGCGGCGACGACCGCGCAGGGCAATCCGCAGGGAGCGGTGCGGTGATCGCGGAATCAGGACATTACGCGCTGGTGCTGGCGCTCGCCCTCGCACTGATCCAGTCCGTCGTGCCGCTGGTCGGTGCGCGCCTTGGCGACGCCGCCCTGATGAACGTGGCGCGCTCGACCGCACTGGCGCAGCTGCTGTTCGTCGGCGCCTCGTTCACCGCGCTGGTGATGCTGCACGTGAACTCGGATTTCTCCGTCGCCAACGTCTACGAGAATTCCCACTCGATGAAGCCGCTGCTCTACAAGATTACCGGCGTGTGGGGAAACCATGAAGGCTCGATGCTGCTGTGGGTGTTGATCCTCGCGCTGTTCGGCGGCTTGGTCGCCAGCTTCGGCAATAATCTGCCGCTCTCGCTGCGCGCGCATGTGCTGGCTGTGCAGGCCTGGGTCGCCAGCGCGTTCTACCTCTTCATCCTGATGACATCGAACCCGTTCCTGCGCATCGCGAGCCCCCCGATCGAGGGACGCGATCTCAATCCCGTGCTCCAGGACATCGGTCTCGCCGTGCACCCGCCGATGCTCTATCTCGGCTATGTCGGCTTCTCGATCTCGTTCTCCTTCGCGATCGCGGCGCTGATGGAGGGACGGATCGATGCGGCCTGGGCGCGCTGGGTGCGGCCCTGGACGCTGGTCGCCTGGATCTTCCTGACCCTCGGCATCGCCATGGGCTCGTATTGGGCCTATTACGAGCTCGGCTGGGGCGGCTGGTGGTTCTGGGATCCGGTGGAGAACGCTTCGCTGATGCCCTGGCTCGCCGGCACCGCGCTATTGCATTCGGCGCTGGTGATGGAGAAGCGCAACGCGCTGAAGGTCTGGACCATCCTGCTCTCGATCCTGACCTTCTCGCTGTCGCTGCTCGGCACCTTTCTGGTGCGCTCGGGCGTCATCACCTCGGTGCACGCCTTCGCCACCGATCCGACCCGCGGCGTGTTCATCCTCTTGATCCTGTGCCTGTTCATCGGCGGCAGCCTCTCGCTGTTCGCGGGCCGCGCCACCTCGCTGAAGCAGGGCGGCCTGTTCGCACCGATCTCGCGCGAGGGCGCGCTGGTGCTGAACAATCTGCTGCTCACGGTGGCTTGCGCCGTGGTGCTGTTCGGCACGCTTTATCCGCTCGCGATGGAGATGCTCGCCGATTTCAAGATGTCGGTCGGCGCACCCTTCTACAATCTGAGCTTCGCGCCGCTGTTCGCGCTGCTGCTGCTCGCGGTGCCGTTCGGGCCGATGCTGGCGTGGAAGCGCGGCGACCTGCTCGGCGTGATGCAGCGCCTGCTCGCGGCCGGCGTTGCCGGGCTGGTCGTGGTCGCCATCGTCTGGGCCTGGGTGCGGGGCGGCAGCGCGCTGGCACCGCTCGCGATCGGGCTCGGCGTCTTCGTCATCGCCGGCGCGGTCACCGACCTCGTCGAACGGACGGGCCTGGTGCGCCTGCCGTTCGCAACGGTGCTGCACCGGGCGCGCGGCCTGCCGCGCTCGGCCTGGGGCACCGCGTTCGCGCATGCCGGCCTCGGCGTTGCGCTGATCGGGATCGTCTGCGAGACCACCTGGAACAGCGAATACATCGCGACCATGAAACCGAACGAGACTGCCCATGTCGCCGGCTACGATCTGAAGCTCGACGGGCTGTTTCAACGCCAGGGCCCGAACTACCGCGAGATGATCGCAGAGTTCAAGATCAGCCGCGATGGCGAGGCGGTCACGGTGATGACGCCGTCCAAGCGCAGCTTCACCACCCGCGGCTCCTCGACGACGGAAGCCGCGCTGTTGACCAGCGGCGCGAGCCAGCTCTACGTCTCGCTCGGCGACGCCACCGCCGAAGGCGCCATCGCCGTGCGCATCTATCACAAGCCGCTGGTTCTCCTGATCTGGTGGGGACCGGTGCTGATGGCGTTCGGCGGCGTGCTCTCACTCTCCGACCGCCGTCTGCGGGTCGGCGCGCCGAAGCCGGCGCGGGCCAAGCAGCGCCTCCAGCCCGCGGAATGACCCGATGCGCCGGATGATGGCCGCGTTCATCGCGTTGGTGTTGCTGGCTTTGCCGGCGGCCCACGCCGTGCAGCCCGACGAGATCATGCCGGATCCGGTGAAGGAATCGCGCGCGCGCGAATTGTCGCGCGAGCTTCGCTGCATGGTTTGCCAGAATCAGTCGATCGACGATTCCGATGCGCCGCTGGCACGCGATCTCAGACTGCTGGTGCGCGAGCGCATCGCGGCCGGCGACAGCAATTCGCAGGTGCTCGATTTCCTGGTGGCGCGGTACGGCGAGTTCGTGCTGCTCAAGCCGCGCTTCGAGCTGCAGACCCTGCTGCTGTGGCTGCTCGGGCCGGTGCTGCTGATCGGCGGCGGCCTGGCGCTGTGGCTGCAAATCCGCCGCCGCTCGCGAACTGGTGTGGACGTACCGGCACCGCCGCTCACGCCCGACGAGAAGGCACGGCTCGCGGCCTTGATGTCGGACGAACCCAAATCGCCCTGAAGCCGTCTACGTCGTGCCACGCAGTGCGCGGCAACGGCTGCGTGGTTCATGCTAAATTGACCTTTGTCTGGAAGCTTGTCGCGAGATTTGATTCCAGCTCCTGAGTCCCCCGATGTTCGCGAACAGCAATCTGACGATCCGCTTCCTGGTCGGCGCCGTCGTCGCTGCGTTATTGTTCCTGCTTGGCATCGGCGGCGGCACCGGCTTCATCGCGGTGCTCTATCTCAACAACGAGATCACCAGCCTGTCCTCGAACTTCGCCGCGCTGAGCGGCCCGGCGCGCGACCATGCCATGCAGATCTACCAGCAGGCGCAGACCGCGTTTTCTTATTTCCTGGTCGCCTGCGGCGTGATCGCCGTCGTCGCTTTCGCGATCTGCTTCACGACCTGGTTCGCCGTGCGCAACGGCATACTCAATCCCCTCGCGGCCATCGTGCATGCCATGCGCGAGGTTGCCGACCAGAAGTTCGAGACATCAGTTCCGGGGCTCGGCCGCACCAACGAGATCGGCCTGCTTGCCGGTGCGCTGGAGGTGTTCAAGACCAACGGCCTCGAGCGGCGCCGCCTCTCCGAGCAGCAGCTGCATGAAGCGCAGCACCAGGCCGAGCGGTCGAAATTCCTCGATAACAGGATCAAGCGCTTCAACGATCTTGTCGCCAGTGTCGTCGCCAGCGTGGCGTCATCGGCCGTGCATCTGAAGACCAACGCGGAGACGCTGTCGCGGACCGCCAACGACACCAGCACCAAGGCCAATGCGGTCGCGAGCGCGGCGAGCCAGGCCAGCGCCAGCGTGCAGACGGTTGCAGGGTCTGCCGAGGCGATGACGAACTCGATCGGCACGATCAGCCGCCGCGTCACGGACGCGACCCAGCGCGCCGAGGGCGCTGCAAGCCAGGCGGAGAAGAGCCGCGATACCATTCACACGCTGTCGGATGCCGCCGAAAAGATCGGCGAGGTCGTCCAGCTCGTCCAGGCGATCGCATCGCAGACCAATCTCCTGGCGCTCAACGCCACCATCGAGGCGGCACGGGCCGGCGAAGCGGGCAAGGGGTTTGCGGTGGTCGCCTCGGAAGTGAAGAACCTGGCGCATCAGACCAGTAAGGCGACGGAGGAGATCACCTCGCAGGTCGCCAGCATTCAGGGCATCACCGCGGAGACCCGCGGCGCGATCGACGGCATTTCCAGGACGCTGTCGGAGATCTCGTCGATCATGTCGGGCATCGAGGTCGACACCGCCCAGCAGCGCAACGCCACCCAGGAGATCACGCGCAGCGCCCAGGACGCCGCGCGCGGAACCCTCGACGTCTCCAACCATATCGTCCAGATCACCTCCACCTCGGCCGAGACCGGCCGCATGGCGGCCGAAGCCAGGGATTCGGCCGTCGATCTGTCGCGGCAGGCCGAGACCTTGAAGCGCGAAGTCGACGAGTTCATCGTCAGTGTCAGGGCGAGCTGAGGGGCCAGAATTCGCGCTTGGCGCGTGGTCGGGGGAACTCGATTAAGTTCCTGTAAGGCCACGATTTTTGGCCTGTGCTAAACTGCCGCATCGGCCCCGACCATCATTACGAAAGTTTAACCCCGCCGCCAGCGCGCGGTAAGGCGGGAGTCCCCATCTTCAGGTCCGCAAGGTGCCGGCATCCGGCACCAACAGGAATTCAGGGCTCTGGAGATTTCCGCATGAACGATCGTATCGACCTTTCGAACCTCCCGTCCTACCGGCAGCCGCGCCGGTCGGTGTTTTCCGCGCGCAAGCTCGCGCTGATGGCTTCGGTCGTCGCCGGTCTCGGCGCGGCCGTCTATGGCTTCAGCCCGTCGACCTCGCCGGCCGACCTGTTCTCCAGCCCGGCGCATGCGCAGGTCAACAACGAGGTCCGCAAGGTCGAGCGTCCGGTCGGCTTCGCCGACGTGGTCGAGCGCGTGAAGCCTTCGGTGATCTCGGTGAAGGTCAACATGAAGGAGAAGACCGCCAGCAATGACGACGGCGACGATTCCTCCTCGCCGTTCCAGCCGGGCTCGCCGATGGAGCGCTTCTTCCGCCGCTTCGGTGGTCCGGATGGTTTGCCCCCCGGCCTGAAGGGCGGCCGTGGCCGCGTCGTGCAGGGGCAGGGCTCCGGCTTTTTCATCTCGGCTGACGGCTATGCCGTGACCAACAACCACGTGGTCGATGGCGCCGACAAGGTCGAGGTTACCACCGACGACGGCAAGACCTACACCGCCAAGGTGATCGGCACCGACCAGCGCACCGACCTCGCGCTGATCAAGGTCGAAGGCAGCACGAACTTCCCGTTCGCCAAGCTCGCCGACAGCAAACCGCGGATCGGCGACTGGGTGCTCGCGGTCGGCAATCCCTTCGGTCTCGGCGGCACCGTGACCGCGGGCATCGTCTCGGCGAGCGGCCGCGACATCGGCAACGGCCCGTATGACGATTTCATCCAGATCGACGCGCCCGTGAACAAGGGTAATTCCGGCGGTCCGGCCTTCGACACCAACGGCGAGGTGATGGGCGTCAACACCGCGATCTACTCGCCCTCCGGCGGCAGCGTCGGCATCGCGTTCTCGATCCCGGCCAACACCGTCAAGAGCGTGGTTGCGCAGCTCAAGGACAAGGGCTCGGTCAGCCGCGGCTGGATCGGCGTCCAGATCCAGCCCGTCACCTCCGACATCGCCGACAGCCTCGGCATGAAGAAGGCCGAAGGCGCGCTGGTGGCGGAGCCGCAGGCCAACGGTCCGGCCGCGAAGGCCGGCATCGAGTCCGGCGACGTGATCACCGCGGTCAACGGCGACCCCGTCAAGGATGCCCGCGAGCTCGCCCGCACGATCGGCGGCATGGCGCCCGGCGCGTCCGTGAAGCTCAACGTGCTGCACAAGGGCCAGGACAAGATCGTCAATCTCACCCTCGGCCAGTTGCCGAATACGGTCGAGGCCAAGGCCGATACCGACAAGGACAGCGGCAAGGGCGCCAGCAAGGGCACCGACGTGCCGAAGCTCGGCATGACCGTTGCGCCGGCCAATTCCGTGGCCGGTGCCGGCAAGGAAGGCGTCGTGGTCACCGAGGTCGATCCGAAGAGCGCGGCGGCCGAACGCGGCTTCAAGGAAGGCGACGTGATCCTCGAGGTCGGCGGCAAGAGCGTGGCGACCGCCGGCGAAGTCCGCGACGCCATCAATGCGGCGCGGACCGACAACAAGAACAGCGTCCTGATGCGCGTGAAGAGCGGCGGCCAGTCGCGCTTCGTCGCGGTGCCCATCGCCAAGGGCTGAGGCCTTCAGGAGGCCCACGAGATGAAGGGTACCGCCGGCATCAGTCGCCCCCGCCGCCGGTGCCCTTCTGGGAAGCAGCGCAACGCTGGCTTCCCTCATCTACCTTCCGGTGGAATTACGCCCCCCTCCGTCGGAAGGCCTAGGGCGGTGAGGTCCCCCCAGCTTCACCGCCCGCCTTTTTCCCCGCTTCGAGCCTCTCCTGCTCGGCTTGCATGCGGTCGCCGCTCGCGCCATGTTTAGAGAAGGTTGACCTCCTTGACCGCCGCCGAACGCACGATGCGCCTCCTCATCATCGAAGACGACCGTGAATCCGCCGATTACCTCGCCAAGGCGTTTCGCGAAGTCGGACACATCGCCGACCACGCCGCCGACGGCGAGGAAGGCCTCGCCATGGCCGAGAATGGCGAATACGACGTGCTGGTGGTCGACCGCATGCTGCCCAAGCGCGACGGCCTGTCGCTGATCGGCGCATTGCGCGACAACGGCAATACGACGCCGGTGCTGATTCTCTCCGCGCTCGGGCAGGTCGATGACCGCATCAAGGGTCTGCGCGCCGGCGGCGACGATTATCTGCCGAAGCCCTATTCCTTCGCCGAGCTGCTGGCCCGCGTCGAAGTGCTGTCGCGCCGCCGCGGCGGTCCCGCCGAGGAGACGCTTTATCGCGTCGGCGATCTCGAGCTCGACCGGCTCTCGCATCGCGTCGCCCGCGGCAAGGACGAGCTGACGCTGCAGCCGCGCGAATTTCGCCTGCTCGAATATTTGATGAAGCACGCCGGCCAGGTGGTGACGCGCACCATGCTGCTGGAGAACGTCTGGGACTATCATTTCGATCCGCAGACCAACGTCATCGACGTGCACATCTCGCGGCTGCGCTCCAAGATCGACAAGGGCTTCGAGCGCCCGCTGCTGCACACGATCCGCGGCGCCGGATACATGATCCGTGACGGCATGAGATAGGGCGTTCGGCGTCGATCTACGGCGCGCCTGCAATCATCGGCTGCGTCTTCATTTGCACCGCCGTCCGAGGGTTGCGGGCGATACTGGCCTAACGCCTCGTCCGATGGCAAGAATATCCGACGTGTGGTAGTGGACGTTTCACCGGGGTGAATCCGTCCACGATCAGGAAGGATATTCAAGCTTGCAAGTCGCCGCCTTCCCGTCCGACCGAGCTGAAGAGATCCTCGTGTCGGCTTCCAAGCTGTTTGCCCGCCATAGCTATGCGAATGTGACGATGGAGCAGGTCGCAGCATCGGTTCGATCGGTGCCGGGAGCGCTGTACCACTACTTCCGCGACAAGGAAGACCTGATCTTTCACTGCTACCTGCGCGGTCTTGCGATCTACAGGCACGAAATCGAGACGGCGGCCGAACCCGGGATAGACGGGCTCGAAATCGTCAGGCGCTTCATAAGAGCCCGGCTGCGGCCTGAAGGCCAGCGCATGATCCTGTTCTCCGACATCGATGCACTGGCTGCGTCTTACAGCAAAGACGTGCATGCCAGGCGCTGGCAGAATGCCGCGCTGCTCGCCGACTTTCTGAAGCGTGGCATTGCCGACGGCTCGATTGCCTGCGAGGAGCCGCTCCTTACGGCCGTCGCCCTCATCTCCATCCTGGATTGGGTTCCGTTCTGGTTCTCCGAGCGCGACTATTATTCGCGCCAGCAGGCGATTGATGCCATTGACGACATCATCACGCACGGGGTGTATCGGCGTGAGATTGCCTTACCGGACATGCCTGAAGCGCCGAGCCTGGCACCATTTCTCCAGTCCCGCTCGAAATTGAACAAGCGCGCCGCGAAGCTGGACAGGATGCTCTCGATTGCTTCGGACAGTTTCAATCGAAGGGGCGCGTCCGGTACGTCGCTCGAGAGCATCGCGGCGGAGGCAGGCATGACCCGCGCCGGCATCTATTATCATTTCAGCGAGAAGGAGCGCCTCTTGCTGGCTTGCCTGCGAAGAGGTCTGGCCGGTGAGATCGGGATTCGAGAATATTTGCAGGACCTGAGGCTCGGGGCGTTCGATTACGTCGTCCAGAGAGTCCGCCTGTTGTTGATGCTGCACGATACCCCTTGCGGCCCGAAGGCGACCTACCACAACATCAACTATCTCAACGACGTTGACCGCAAGCACTATGTCAGACAGGTGCTCGCAACGATCCAGCAGGACCAGAGAAACCACCAGTGTTGGATCGACGAGGGATACTTCCGCAGCGTCGACACTTACTTCGCCGAACGCGTTCTGACTGGAATGGGCCACTGGTACCCGATCTGGTTCAGGGACGAGCGGAGCTGGTCTCCGATGCAGATTGCCGATTATTTTTCGCGGCTGTTCCTTTTGGGGCTCAAGCCCCGTCGGGCAGTGGTATAAAGCAACCAATCTGAGACCCTGATCGCGCTCTTCATCCTTTCCCGTTCGGACTTGATGACAGCCGCAGATTGAGCGCGGCTTTGATCCCAAAAGTTGCCTGTGAATTCAATATTCCGGACGGCGCGCGGCAATCTTCACGTTGAGGCCGCAATTACTTCTTGCACCAAAACTTTACACAGTATTCAATATTGGAGTAGCGAAGAGTGGGCGCGACCGACGTTGTGAGTCAGCTTCGATCGCCAAGGACAAGAACATACAAAAGGGAGAAGGCCAGGATGCACAAGCTCGCAATTGCTGCGGCGGCAGCGCTGACGATGCTCGGAGGAGCGGCATTCGCGCAGGAAACAATCAAGTTCGGCTACATCGATCCGCTGTCCGGCGGTGGCGCCAGCATCGGTGAAGGCGGCTTGAAGACGTTCCAGTATCTGGCTGACGAGATCAACGCCAAGGGCGGCATATTGGGCCGCAAGATCGAGATTCTGCCTCTCGACAACAAGACCAACCCGCAGGAAAGCCTGGTGCAGGCGCAGAAGGCCATCGATGCCGGCGCCCGCTTCATCACGCAAGGCAACGGCTCGTCGGTCGCCGCAGCGCTGTCCGACTTCGTTACCAAGAACAACACGCGCAATCCCGGCAAGGAAGTGCTCTACTTCAACTATGCCGCCGTAGATCCGAGCCTGACCAACGAAAAGTGCAGCTACTGGCATTTTCGCTGGGATGCGAGCTCCGACATCAAGATGGAAGCGCTCACCAGCTACATGAAGGACGTCCCCGCGATCAAGAAGGTGTACCTGATCAACCAGGACTACTCCTTCGGCCAGTCGGTGCGTGCGGATGCGCGCAAGATGCTGGGCGCCAAGCGGCCCGACATCCAAATCGTCGGTGACGAACTGCATCCGCTGTTGAAGATCACCGACTTCTCGCCTTATATCGCCAAGATCAAGGCTTCGGGCGCCGATAGCGTCGTGACCGGCAACTGGGGCCAGGACATCGCACTGCTGCTCAAAGCCGCGGCGGACGCCGGCCTGAAGGTCAATTGGTACACCTACTATGCCGGCGGCGCTGGTGGTCCGACCGCAATCAAGCAGACCGGTCTCGACCATCAGGTCTTCCAGATCACCGAGGGCTTTGCCAATTCCGGCCACCAGCCGGCGATGGACTTCGAAAAGACCTTCCGTGCCAAGGTCAACATGTCGCTTTGGTATCCGCGCGCCGTCAACGAGATGCGCATGTTCAAGGCCGCGGCCGAGAAGGCCAACTCGCTCGACCCGGTGAGGGTCGCGGCTGCCCTCGAGGATCTCAAGTTCGAGGTGCTGGATGGCGGTGAGGGCGTCATGCGCAAGGACGATCACCAGTTCTTCCAGCCGATCTACATCTCCTCCTTCGGCAAGCTCGCTGCAGACGAGCCGTTCGACGAGGAAGGCACCGGCTGGGGATGGCATCTGGTTTCCAAGATCGACACATCCAAGACGATGGTTCCCACAACCTGCAAGATGACCCGGCCGTAAGCCTGGAATAGCTTTGCCTTCCCGCAGCCGACAGCGGCTCGCGGGAAGGTTGCTGCTCGCATCCGGACCGACTTCGCCGGGGCCGTTTCTGTCCCGGCCAGAGCTGTGATTACTGTGCTTGAACTGATCGTTATATCGACGCTGAACGGTCTGCTGTTCGGCATGCTGCTGTTCCTGCTGTCGAGCGGCCTGACCGTCATCTTCAGCATGATGGGCGTGCTCAACTTCGCCCATGCCAGCTTTTACATGCTCGGCGCCTTCTTCGGTTTCCAGCTCACCAAATGGATTGGCTTCTGGCCGGCCCTGCTGCTGGCTCCGCTGCTGGTCGGCGCGATCGGCATGGCGGTCGAGCGCTACGGCCTGCGCAATACGCACAAGCACGGCCATGTGGCGGAGTTGCTCCTGACCTTCGGTCTTGCGTTCGCGATCGAAGAAATCGTGGCGATGATGTGGGGCAGGAGCCCCGTCGATTACCGCGTGCCGGCGCTGCTCGACTTTCCGGCCTTCACGATCTTCTCGACGAATTATCCCGCCTACAAGATTTTCATGCTGGCCGTGTCGATCCTGATATTCATCGTGTTGCTGATGGTGCTCAAGCGCACGAGGGTGGGCCTGATCGTTCAGGCCGCGCTGACGCATCCTCATATGGTGGGGCATCTCGGTCACAATGTCGGACGCATATTCATGCTGGTGTTCGGCGTCGGCAGCGCGCTGGCGGGAATTGCCGGCGTGATCGCCGGTCCGGCGCTGGTGACGCAGTCCGACATGGCCGCGGCGCTGGGACCGATCCTGTTCGTCGTCATCGTGTTTGGCGGCCTCGGCTCCTTGCCGGGCGCCTTCATCGCCTCGCTGGTGATCGGCCTGATACAGACCTTCGCGGTGGCGCTGAACGGTTCGTTGGCGAGCGCCTTCGGTCCGCTCGATCCGTCGGCAGGGCCGTCCGTGCTCACCGACATCTGGAACGTCACCATTGCCCAGGTGGCGCCGATCGTACCCTACCTGCTGCTGGTGATCATTCTGATCGTACGCCCCATGGGCCTGATGGGGACGCGCGAGACATGAACGCCAAAACGACATCGACGCCGACATCGACAATCGCAGGGAAGCCGGCCGGCGACGGCCTGCGCTTCTACGGCATATGGCTTGCCGGCATCGCCGTGCTGATCGTGCTGCCGCTGATCTTCTCCTCCGGCGGCTCGCTGACGTCCTTCAGCCTGATCGGCATCGCGATCGTGTTCGCGCTGTCCTACAACATCCTGCTCGGCCAGACCGGCCTCTTGTCGTTCGGCCATGCGGTGCATTACGGCCTCGGCGGCTTCGCAGCGTGCCACATGATGAATGCAGTGGTCTCGCACGGCTGGCCAATCCCGCTGCCGTTCATACCGCTGTTCGGTGGACTCGGCGGCCTCGTTTTCGCGATCATCATCGGCTGGCTGATGACCAAGCGGGCTGGTACCGTGTTCTCGATGATCTCGCTCGGCATTGCCGAACTGGTGGCGTCGTCCTCGCTGATCCTGCGTTCGGTGTTCGGCGGCGAGTCCGGAATATCGACCGACCGCACGGCTTTGCCGAAGATCTTCGGCTTGAGTTTCGGCCCGCAGCTTCAGGTCTATTACCTCATCGCGTTCTGGCTGGTGATCTCGGCCGTCGCGATGTATGCGCTGACGCGGACCCCGCTGGGGCGAATCAGCAATGCGGTGCGGGACAACCCCGAGCGCGTCCAGTTCATCGGTTATGATCCGCACGTGGTGCGCTACATCGCCTTCTGTTTTGCCGGCTTCTTCGCTGGCGTGGCAGGGGGCCTGGCCGCGATCAACTTCGAGATCGCCAACGCCGCCTATCTCGGCGCGATCCAATCCGGCCTCGTGCTGTTCTCGACCTTCATTGGCGGCGTCGCGTACTTCTTCGGACCCATCCTGGGTGCAATCCTCGTGACCTATCTTCAGCTCGGGCTGACCAGCGTCACCGGCGTGTGGCAGCTCTATTTCGGCATTATCTTCATCGGCATCGTGATGCTGTCCCCCGGCGGCATCGCCGGGCTGGTCATGATGCACCGGCCGCTGGTTCGCGCCGGAACTCTGCCGACGGTGATCCCTTCCTATCTGATCGCGGCGGTGCCGACCTTGGCACTGGCTTGCGGTGTGATCCTGACGATCGAATCGATCGCGCGCACGCATAGCGGTCAGGGCAATCCGATCAACCTGTTCGGCGTTGCCTTCAGTCCGGCGTCGCCGCTGACGTGGGCGAGCGCGGCGGTCCTCCTCATCGGCGGCTTCTTCGTCGCGCGCCTGAGCTGGCGGCGCGTCGCCGAGGCATGGGACCGCGCGGCGACGGTCGCGCGCGATCGGGGGTACTTGGCATGACGGCAGCGATCGAAGTCCGCGCCGTTGAGAAGCGCTTTGGCAATGTCGGCATCATCCGCGATCTCAATCTCAGCGTCGCGCAAGGTGAGCGTCACGCCATCATCGGTCCGAACGGTGCCGGGAAATCGACGACGTTCAATCTCATCAGTGGCCACATCAAGCCGACCTCGGGCGAGGTGAGACTGAACGGCGATGTGATCTCCGGCCTCAGGCCGTTCGAGATCAACCGGCGCGGCCTGTCGCGGTCGTTCCAGGTCACCAACGTATTCGCGCGCATGTCGGTCTGGGAGAACGTCCGCTGTGCCGTGCTGTGGGCGACGGGGCACCGTTACGCCTTCTGGAAGAACGTCGATAGCCTGCCGGAGGTGCGCGAGCGCACGGCGCAAATCCTCGACGACATCCATCTGACGCATCGGCGCGATGTTCCGGCCGGCTTGTTGACCTACGCGGAGCAGCGCGAACTCGAGATCGGCATCACCATCGCCAGCGGCGCGACCGTCGTGCTGCTGGACGAACCGACGGCGGGCATGAGCCACGCCGAGACCGACCGCGCGGTGTCGCTGATCCGGCGCCTGACCGAGGGCAAGACCCTGGTCATCGTCGAACACGACATGAGCGTTGTGTTCGGCCTGGCCGACCGCATTTCCGTGCTGGTCTACGGCCACATCATTGCTTCCGGCACGCCGGAGGAGATCAGGCGGGACCCGAAAGTTAAGGAAGCCTATCTCGGCGAGGAGGCGCACTGATGCTGGAGGTCAGGGACCTGCACGCCTATTACGGCAAGAGCCACATTCTCCAGGGCGTCGATCTCGACGTTGCGGCAGGCGAGGTCGTCAGCCTGCTCGGCCGCAACGGCGTCGGACGTTCGACCACTGTCAAGGCGATCATGGGCGAGGTTGCGCCGCAAGGCACGATCCGCTTCAAAGGCAAGGACATCGCGGGGCTGCCGAGCTACAGGATCGCGCGCCTCGGTCTCGGCTATGTGCCGGAGCATCGGGACATCTTTCCGGGGCTGACGGTCCGCCAGAATCTGCTCCTCGGCATCAAGGATACGCGGCGTCCCGGCAAATGGCAGCTTCAGGACATGCTCGACATGTTTCCGAATCTTGCCGCGCGGGCAGATACGCCTGCGGGGGTGCTGTCAGGCGGCGAGAAGCAGATGCTCACGACGTGCCGGACCCTGATGGGCGACCCCGATCTCATCATGATCGACGAGCCGACCGAAGGTCTTGCGCCCTTGATCGTGCAGCAGGTCGGCGATCTCATCGCCCGCATTGCGCAGGCCGGCGTCGCAATTTTGCTCGTCGAGCAGAAGCTGTCGATTGCGATGAAGATCTCCAACCGCGTCTACGTCATGGGGCACGGTCGTGTGGTCTTCGAAGGTACGCCCGAGCAACTGAAATCAAACAGCGACGTTCGCGCGCAATGGCTGGAAGTGTGAGGGAAGCCGGCGGGTTCGACCGCAATGGCGCGATGCCCTCGACAAGGACGTCCGCCCGTAACGGCTGATGTTCCTCAGCGTGGTCGGAAGGGGAGGCCCACAGCGGATCACTGCTCCCGCAGGCTCCGTCCGGTGTCCGCATGGCCCGAGCTTGCGGGGATTTAACTTGGTTCCGATCGAGTGCCCCTTTAACGTTCCGCGTGCGCCTATCACGTGTGGTCACGAATGCCTTTCGCGTTGCTCGTTCCACAAGGGACCTAGGCGCAGGTGCGACAATCTAAAGGCTATGTTATTGTAAACAAAGCGAAATACGTGAGTGTCGATGCTCGTGATGCAGGCGCGTGGTTGAAACTGGGTACATGATCCGTGACGGCATTCGGTAAACTCGTCCGCACCACGGCGTTCCGGCTGACGCTGGTCTATCTGCTGCTGTTCGCGATGTTCGCGGCCTCGCTGCTGGCCTATTTCGCCTGGAATACGCGGCGGCTGATCACCGAGGAGATCACGCAGACCGTCAATGCCGAGACCTCGGAGATCAACGAGATCTACGACCGCCGCGGCCTAGTCGGTCTCGTGCGCACGATCGAGTATCGGGCGCTGCGGCCAGGCGCCAATCTCTATCTCGTGACCACGCCGACGGGCCAGGCGATCGCCGGCAATGTCGGCTCGCTGGCGCCGGGCGTTATGGCGACGCGCGGCTGGTCGGAGACAGCCTACCGGCGGATCGAGGACAGCGATGACCGCGATCATCGCGCGCTCGTTCGCGTCACCGAATTGGAGAACGGCTTCCGGCTTCTGATCGGCCGCGACTTGGCCGAGCGGCGGCGCCTGTTCGGCATCGTCGCCAAGGCGGCGCAATTTTCGGTCCTGATCGTCGTCGTGCTCGGCCTCGGCGGCGGCATCTTCGTCGCGCGGCGGGTGCTGAGGCGCATCGACGCGATGACCGGCACGGCGCAGCGGATCATGACCGGCGATCTCAGCGAGCGCCTGCCCGTAGGGCGCAGCGGCGACGAGATCGATCGCCTCGCCGAGAACCTGAACGCCATGCTGGAGCGGATCGAGGCGCTGATGGCGGGACTGAAGGAGGTTTCCGACAACATCGCCCACGACCTCAAGACGCCGCTGACACGGCTGCGCAATCGCGCCGAGGAGGCGCTGGCGAGATCGGGCTGCGAGGCGGATTATCGCGCCGCGCTGGAGCGGACCATCGAGGAGTCCGACGGGCTGATCCGGACCTTCAACGCGCTGCTGATGATCGCGCGCGCGGAATCCGGACAGGCGCGCGGCAACATGGACGACTTCGACGCCGCAGAGGTCGCGGAGGGCATCCACGAGCTCTACGAGCCGCTCGCCGAGGACGACGGCATGACCCTGAAGGTCAAGTGCGAGCCGACGCCGGTTCATGCCAATCGCGAGCTGATCAGCCAGGCGCTCGCCAATCTTGTCGAGAACGCGATCAAATACGGCCAGCCCGCGGCACAGCCAGCGGGAACCGTGGTCAGCATGGACGCGAGGCAAATCACGATCGAGGCGAGGCGCGACGGCGACCAGGTGCTGCTCAGCGTCACCGATCGCGGCCCCGGCATCCCCGAAGCCGACCGCAAGCACGTCATCGAGCGATTCGTGCGGCTGGAGGCCAGCCGCACGCTGCCGGGCTCGGGCCTCGGCCTCAGCCTCGCCTCGGCGGTGGCGACGTTGCACGGCGGCGAATTGCGCTTGGGCGATGCCCATCCCGGCCTCGTCGCCACGCTCGTGCTGCCGGCGCGCGCGGGCGCCGGCGACAGGGTTGCTCCGCCAACACCGGATGTGCCACAGAAGGTGGCATGAACCACTCCGCGCCGGGAAACGCGGACAAGCATGGTGAGAGGCTGGCCGCACGCTTCGCGGAGGCTCCCCATATTGCCGCTTCCGCAACCGATGAACCCCGTTTCGAAAGCTGGCTGGCCGAGCTCGAGCCGGCACAATCGGCCCGTCTCGAAACGCATCTCGGCCATCCCTTAGCCCGCGAGATCCTGACCGGGATTGCGGAATTCTCGCCCTATCTGTTCGAACTGGTGCGCGCCGATGCCTTGCGCCTGATCCGGCTGCTCGAATGCGATCCGGATGCGCATCTGACGGCGCTGATCGCGGAGGCGCGCAGCGCGGTGCTCGCGGCTTCGGAGGAGGCCGAGGTGATGCGGCTGCTCCGCCGCATGAAGGCTGAGGCTGCGCTCCTGATCGCGCTGTGCGATATCGGCGGTGTCTGGCCGGTGATGCGGGTGACGGCGGCGCTGACCGATGTCGCGGTGTCCTCGGTGCAGGCGGCACTGCAATATCTGCTGCGGCAGGAAGCCGCACGCGGCAAGCTCTCACCGCCCAATCCCGAGGCACCCGAAGAGGGCTGCGGGCTGATCGTGCTCGCGATGGGCAAGATGGGTGCGGGCGAGCTGAACTATTCCAGCGATATCGATCTCATCGTGTTCTTCGATCCCGATGCGACGACCCTCGCGCCCGATATCGAGCCGCAGCCGTTCTTCGTCCGCGTGACGCAAGGCATGGCGCGCATCCTGCAGCAGCGCACCTATGATGGTTACGTCTTCCGCGTCGATTTGCGACTGCGGCCCGATCCGTCCTCGACGCAGGTGGCGATCTCGCGGGACGCCGCGCTGAACTATTACGAGCGGGAAGGGCGCACCTGGGAGCGCGCCGCGATGATCAAGGCGCGGACCTGTGCCGGCGATTCAAAAGCGGGCGAGGCATTGCTCGCCGAGATCGCGCCGTTCGTCTGGCGCAAGCATCTCGACTTTGCCGCACTTGCCGACGTACACGACATGAAGCGGCAGATGCAGACCTATCGCGGCCAGAGCGAGGTTGCGGTCGAGGGCCACAACGTCAAGGTCGGACGCGGCGGCATTCGCGAGATCGAATTCTTCGCGCAGACCCAGCAATTGATTGCCGGCGGCCGCCATCCGGAATTGCGGGTGCGGCCGACACTGCGGGCGCTTGACGTGCTCGCCGCCAGCAACTGGATCACTGTGGCGGCGCGTGACGAGCTGGCGACCGCCTACGAATTCCTGCGCCGTGTCGAGCATCGCCTGCAGATGATCGCCGACGAGCAAACCCACACGCTGCCGGAGGACAAGCAAGCGGTCGAGCGCTTTGCGTGGTTCTTCGGCTATCGGACTCGGGAGGCCTTTGCGCGCGACCTCTTGCGCCAGCTCCAGATCGTCCAGGGCCATTACGAAAAACTGTTCGAGGGCGATGACCCCACCGGCACGGCGAGGCTGCCGGCGCTCGACTACGGTGCGGGCCCCGATGATCCGCGCCTGCTGCAGCACCTCGCGACGCTCGGCTTCAAGAAGCCCGCCGCGGTCGCGCAGACGGTGCGCGACTGGATCACCGGCGACTATCGCGTCTTCCGCGTTGAGGCGACGCGAAGCGCCTTCGTCGAGTTCGTGCCGGCCTTGATCGACGGCCTTGCCCATGCCGAAGAGCCGGATCGCGCCGTCGTTTCGTTCGATCATTTCCTCGGCGCGCTGCAGCGCGGCGGCCGGCTGATCACGCTGCTCGGCCAGAACCGCGATCTCGTCGCGCTGGTGGCGCTGGTGCTGGGAGCCGCGCCGCGGCTCGGCGACATGCTGGCGCGGCAGCCTCAGCTGATGGATGGCCTGATCGATCCGCGCTTCTTCGGCGCCATGCCCGACAGGCAGGAATTGTCGGGGCGGCTCGCGACCACCGTGCAGGACGCCGGCTCATACGAGGAGTTCCTCGATCGCCTGCGCCTGTTCGGGCAGGAGAGCCTGTTCCTGATCGGCACACGCATCCTCTCCGGCACCGTCTCGGCGCAGCAGGCGAGCACGGCCTTCGCCGACGTCGCGGAGGGAATCGTCCACACCGTGCACGGTCTCGTCGCCGATCGCTTCGCCGCCCAGCACGGCCGCATCAAGGGTCAGGAGACCGCGATCGTCGCGATGGGCCGGCTCGGCAGCCGCGAGATGACGGCCTCGTCCGATCTCGACCTGATCCTGCTCTATGATTTCGACGGCGACCATCCGGACTCCGACGGGGTGAAATCGCTTCACGGCGCACACTATTTCGCCCGTTTCACCCAGCGCCTGATCAGCGCCTTCACGACCCGCACCAATTACGGCGTGCTCTACGAGATCGACATGCGGCTGCGGCCCTCGGGACGCGCAGGTCCGGTGGCTTCGAGCCTCGTCTCGTTCGCGGACTACCAGGCGAACGAAGCCTGGACCTGGGAGCACATGGCATTGACGCGTGCGCGCGTAGTCTCGGCTTCGTCCGAATTCCGGGAACGGATCGAGCGCGTCATCCGCGATGTCCTGACCCGCCGCCGCGATCCCGCCATCACTGCCAACGACGTCGCCGACATGCGGCGCGCGATCGCGCAGGAGAAGGGCGAGGCGGATTGCTGGGATCTCAAGCATGCCGCCGGCGGCATGGTCGATATCGACTTCATCGCGCAGTATCTCCAGCTCGTGCACGCGCACGACAAACCCGAGATTCTCGACGTCAGCACCATGCAGGTGCTGGAGAATGCCTGCAGGATCGGCGTGCTCGCGCAATCCGAGACGGAGATTTTGCGGGCCGCGGCGCGGCTCTATCACGACCTCACGCAGATCCTGCGTCTCTGCGTCAGCGAGCGCTTCAAGCCTGATACCGCCGGCACCGACCTGCAGCGCGTCATGGCGCGCGCCGGCGACGCGCCGGACTTCTCCTCACTGGAGGCGCGGGTGAAGGAGACCCAGAGCGAGGTGCGGCGCGTGTTCAGGGCGCTGCTGGAAGGGTCATAGCCTGCTTCAGCGCGGTGACCGAGCTCATCGCTCAGAAGCTGCGATTGCGGATTCGGACCGATTTGCAACCGCAATCGATCGATACGGATTGGTCATGAAAGTTGGGTCGGCTGCGGGTTTTTGCGTGTTGGTGCAGGCCCGGCGTGCTAGCTTGCGTGCCACGATGGAATCCGAGGGGACGGCCGGTTGATCGACAAGCTTGAACTATTGCTGGCGCTGGCGAAGGAGCGGCATTTCGGACGCGCGGCCGAGGCCTGCGGCGTGACGCAACCGACGATGTCGACCGGGCTCAAGCAGCTCGAGGAGATTCTCGGCGTGATGCTGGTCCAGCGCGGCTCGCGCTTTCAGGGATTTACCCCCGAAGGCGAGCGGGCGCTGGACTGGGCGCGGCGGATCGTCGGCGATGCCCGCGCAATGCGCGACGAGATCAACGGGCTGAAGCATCAGCTCTCCGGCGAGATCCGGATCGCGGCGGTCCCGACCGTGCTCGGCATGGTCGCCGCGCTGACGACGCCGTTCCGTGCCAAGCATCCGGAGGTGCGCTTCCGCATCCAGTCCACCACCTCGTCCGAGGTGCTGGGGCTCTTGGAAAATCTCGAGGTCGATGCGGGGCTGACCTATATCGAGAACGAGCCGATCGGCAAGGTGCGCACCATCCCGCTCTACAACGAGAGCTATCGCCTGCTCACCGCGCCGGACGCCATGTTCGGCGATCGCGAGACGGTGACCTGGACCGAGGTCGGGCAGGTGCCGCTGTGCCTCTTGACGCCAGACATGCAGAACCGCCGCATCATCGACCGCGCATTGCGATCGGTCGGCGCGGAGGCGACGCCGACGCTGACCTCGAACTCGCTGCTGGTGCTGTTCACGCACGTCAAGACCGGGCGCTGGGCCAGCGTGATGCCGGCCAAGCTCGCCGAGACACTCGGCCTGTCCGACACCGTGCGGTCGATCCCGATCGTCGACCCCGAAGTCAATTACAGCATCGGCCTGGTGATCCCGCAGCGCGATCCCATGACGCCACTGATCGCGGCTCTGGTCAACGTCGCGCGCGAAGTCGCGCCGACGCTGCAATCGTAAGCGGAAGGTCTTTTGGCTGAGCCGAGTGAACCGAGAGCTCTTCTTCCCCTCTCCCCTTGTGGGAGAGGGTGGCTCGCCGCGTAGCGGCGAGACGGGTGAGGGGTATCTCTCCTCCCGAAAGTATTGCGCGTGGATAGACACCCCTCATCCGGCGCTTCGCGCCACCTTCTCCCACAAGGGGAGAAGGGCATCCCAGATCGAAACTGACTCGATCGTTGCTCGCGGTTTTAAGCCGCAGCCGATATCCCCGATCCCGCCTTCACCGCATCCCGCGGAAGGGTCACGCGGACGACGGTGCCGACCTCGATCTTCGAGCGCAGGCGCATGGAGCCGCCGTGGAGCTGCGCCAGTGAGCGGGCGATGGCAAGTCCGAGGCCGGAGCCGTGATAGGTCTTGGTGAGCTGGCTCTCGACCTGCTCGAAGGGGCGCCCGAGCCGCGCCAGCGAATGCGGTGCGATGCCGATGCCGGTGTCGGCGATCATCAGCACGATCCTGTCGTCGAGCTGCCGGCTGCGCACCACGACGCGTCCGCCGTCCGGCGTGAACTTCACGGCGTTGGAGAGCAGGTTGACGATGATCTGCTTGGTGGCGCGGCGGTCGGCGACGACCGAGATGGATTTTGCGATGTCGGCATCGAGCGTCAGGTGCTTGTCCTGCGCACGGCCGGTGACGACCCTCAACGATTCGGCGAGCGTCTGCGCGAGGTCGAGCTCTTCCATGTCGAGCTTCATGCGGCCGGCCTCGATCTTGGACATGTCGAGGATGTCGTTGATGACCTCGAGCAGATAATGGCCGCTGGTCAGGATGTCCTGGCAATATTCCTGGTACTTCTCGCTGCCGAGCTCGCCGAACATGCCCGACCCCATGATCTCGGAGAAGCCGATGATGGCATTGAGCGGCGTGCGCAGCTCGTGGCTCATATTGGCGAGGAATTTCGACTTGGTCTGGTTGGCTTCCTCGGCGCGGGTCTTCTCGCGCTGGTACTTCTCGGCGAGGTCGGCGAGCTCGACCGCCTGGCGCTCCAGCGCGGCCTGCGAGCGCTTGAGGTCGATGACGGTGGCGCGCAGGCGCAGATCGTTGTCGACCAGCTTCTGCTCGTGCTCCTTGATGCGGGTGATGTCGGTGCCGACCGAGACGTAGCCGCCGTCCTTGGTGCGGCGCTCGCTGATGTGCAGCCAGCTGCCGTCATCGAGCTGCGCCTCGAAGGTGCGTGCGCCCGGGCCCTGGGCCGCGGTCTCGTTGTGGCGGGTGCGCACCTCCGGCATGCGGCCGACCTCGAGCACGGTCTCGTAGGAGGTGCCGGGGATGACGGCGCTGTCGGGCAGCTTGTGCAGGCGCTGGAAGTGCGAGTTGCAGAGCACCAGGCGGTCGCTCGCATCCCACAGCACGAAGGCCTCCGGAATGGTCTCGATCGCGTCGCGCAGGCGGAGGTCGGCTTCCACGGTCCTTTCGGCGAGGCTCTTCTGCTCGGTGATGTCGACGGCGATCCCGATCAGGTGCACACTGGAATCGGTCGCCCCGCGGGTCTTCTCGCAGCGGACGCGAAGCCAGATCCAGTGGCCGTCGACATGCTGCATGCGGAAGGTCTGGTCGATGTGGTCGATCTTCTCGGAGATGAGCTGGTCGGCGATCTCGAACAGGTCGATGTCGTCGGACTTCACCAGCGCATTGACCTCGCCGAAGGTGAGGAGCTCGTGGCGGCCGTCGAGGCCGAGCATCGAGAACATCGATTGCGACCAGAAGATCCGGCCGCGCGACAGGTCCCAGTCCCACAGCCCGCAGCGGCCGCGGTTGAGCGCGGTGTCGATGCGGCCGCGCACCGCGTCGTTGATGAGATCGCCTTCGCGGGCGCGGGTGGACTGCCAGTGGAAGGCGAAGCCCAGGATCAGGACGACGAAGCCCGTGGTCGCCGACAGCGTCACCGAGAGCGCGGCGTCCGAGCCCCAGATCGGCTCGTTGCGCTCCTGGATCACGGTGACGAAGCCTGGCAGTGACTTGATCTGTCGGGAGGTCGCCATCGCCGCATTGCCGCTCGGCAGCGTCATGTCGGAGACGCTGGCATCGCGTGGCGGCGCCGCGATCAGCTGCGCGGTCGTGATCGCATCGAGCAGGCGATCGTTGCCCGAGGGGTCGCTGTCGGCCGGGATGCGGGCAAGGATGCGGCGGTCGATGCCGGCGGAGGTAACGATGACGTGGCGGCCCGAAGCCGTGGCCCAGGACGGAATGAGATCGGGCAGCAGCGTCGGCAGGCTCTCGATGTTCTTGAGCCGCTCCTGCCGAACCGAGGAGAGGCGATCGATGCGCTCGGCGAGCAGGTCGGCGAGGGCCGATATGTCGTGGCGGATCACCAGCCGCTTCTGGCGCGTCTGATCGACCACCTGCACGAAGGCACCGAGGCAGATCGTGATCAGGAAGGCGATGATGAGCGTCGGCACGGCGCGACGAAGCGCCGGCTCCGCGATCAACAGCCGATGATAGGCAGGTTTCGCGATCGATTGCGCCAATCCCTTGATCGAATCGGATTGGACGCACGCGTTCGCGGCGTCTGCACGCGACATGCCTTCGGCCCCCTGAAAAACGAGTTCCGGAAGCAGCCCCACGTCACTTCCGAATCACAGCGATTTGAATCCAGTTTTCGCGGGCTGTCGAGAGTCAACGAATCGTTAACGCGAAATTATTCTTATCCAACACGCAGTTTGTGCGTCGCGCGTCCGCAAAGGCACGGGTGCAGCGAGTCCGAAACGAGAACGTGTGACTCGTCGCGCATTCTTCATCACGCCCGCGGCGGCTCGGCGTGGCTGATGACGCGCTTCACGCTCGGGAACGCGCGCCGCAACGCACGCTCGATCGCGTCGACATGCTCGTGCACCTTGATCACGCTCATCGACGGTGTTGCGCGGCAGTGGAAGTTGACGATCTCGCCGGCGTCGGTGTTGCGGACCCGCACATTGTGGATGTCGTGGATCTCGCTGCCGGCGGCATATTCCGTCAGCGCGGCGGCGATGGTCCGCACCCGGTCCGGCGTGGCATCGACCCCGAACGGAAGTTCCGGTTCCAGCGGCTCGATGTGAACGTCGACCTCGACGTCCTCGCCGAACTCCTCCTGGATGTTGCGCTCCAGCGTGTTGGCGATGTCGTGCGCGGCCTCGAGCTGCATGTTGGCATCGACCTCGAGGTCGATGCTGACGATCAGCTTGACGCCGAGATCGTGCACCGTGACGTGGTGGACGGCGAGGGCGGAATTGCGCGCGATCACCATGATGCGGTCGCGCACGGTCTCGTTGTCGCGCGCGACGGGCACTGCGGCGAAGGTAAGGTCGGCATCGCCGAAAGCCTTGGCGACGGCGGCCTGCGCGTTGCGCTTGATGTCCTCGACCCGGTCGATCGGATAGGTCCGCGGCACCTTCGCGATAGTGTCGATGAACGTGGTCGCTCCGACCATGCGCACGCGCAAGCGTTCGACGTCGATCACGCCGGGCACGCTGCGGATCGCCGCTTTGGCCTTCTCCTGCGCGCCTTCGGGGGCGCGATCGACCAGCGTCTGCACGGTCGAGCCGGCCATGCGCAGGCCGAGCGCTGCGATCATCACGGCAACCGCTGCGGCCGCCGCGGTGTCACCCCACCAGAAGCCGAGCCCGGCCAGGATCAGGCCCACGATCACGGCGCAGGAGCCCATCACGTCCGAGGCGAAATGCAGCGCGTCGGCCGCCAAGGCCTGGCTTCTGGTCTCCCGCGCGGCACGGTGCAGGGCGCGGGCGCGCCAGAGATTGACGGCGATATCGATCACCAGCACCACGAACGGCACGGCCGAGATGGTCGGCGGCGGGGTTCCCTCGCGCAGCCGGCTATAGGCCTCAACCAGGATGCCCCCGGCCAGCACGTAGAGCAGGGCGGTGACGCCGAGCGCGGAGATGCTTTCCAGCTTGCCGTGGCCGTAATGGTGCTCCTCGTCGGCGGGCTTGTCGGACACCCGCACCACCGCCCAGGTGATGATGGTCGCAACCAGGTCGATTAGGGAATGCAGGGCTTCCGAGATCAGCGCCAGCGAGCCGATCGCGATCCCGACCGCGAACTTGGCCGCCGCCATGCCGCCGCTGGCGAAGATCGAGATGGCCGCGACCGAGGTTTTGTCATGCTGGGAGGTCATGGGCGGGGATTTAGCAGCCCCGTGTGGGACATCAAGCGATGATCCACAGGATGTAGTCGCTAGTGAGTTGCAGGAGCGGTCTACGCCTTGCTCCGGCCCCGTAGGGTGGGCAAAGGCGCGTTAGCGCCGTGCCCACCATTCGTCCGCGATGGATGCAGATCGTGGGCACGCTTCGCTTTGCCCACCCTACCGGGCCGCTGCCGGCGCCCTACGGCACCGTCACCACGATCTTCCCCAGATGCCTGTTCGCTTCCATGTGCTCGAACGCCTGGTCGATGTCGTCGAACGCGAACACCTTGTCGATCGGCAGTTGCAGCTTGCGCGATTCCACCGCGCCCCAGATGTCCCTGCGGACCTCGGCAAAGATCTCGCGGACCTCCTCGATGGTACGGCTGCGGAAGGTGACGCCGACATAGTCGATGCGGCGGGCCGCGTGCAGGTCGAAATTGAAGTCGGCATGGGTGCCGCCGAGGCGGCCGACATTGACGATGCGGCCCTTGATCTTCGTCGCGGCGAGGTTCTGGTTGGCGACCTTGCCCGAGACCTGGTCGACGATGAGGTCGACGCCTTCGCCGTTCGTCGCCTTCAGCGCCTCGTCGACCCATTTCGGATCGGAGCTGTCGACGGCGAGGTCGGCGCCATACTCCTTCAGCCGGCCGCGGCGATACGCGTCGGTGGACGAGCCGATCACCAGCTTCGCGCCCTTGAGCCGGGCGATCTGCATCGCCATCAGCCCGACGCCGGAGCTCGCGCCCTGCACCAGCACGCTCTGGCCAGCCTGCACCCCGCCGATCGTGACGACGGCGTTGTGCATGGTCGCGAGCGCGACGGGGAGGGTGGCGGCCTCCTCGAAATTCATGTTCGAGGGCGTGTGGAGCAGCCGGCCGTGATCGGCCAGCGTATACTCGGCGAACGCCGCGCCGCCCGATCCCATGATGCGGTCGCCGATCTTCACGCCCTTCGCATCGGGCCCGAGCTCGGCGACCTCGCCGGCCCATTCCATGCCCAGCACGGTGCCGACGCCGCCGGCCGCGCCATGGGCGTGGCCCTTGCGCATGCCGGTGTCGGCGCGGTTGAGGCCGCAGGCGCGAACGCGGACGAGCGCCTGCGTGCCTTTGGGCTTTGGTTGAGCGACGTCGGAAATCCTCGCGCCTTCAGGGCCGTAGACGTAGGCTTTCATGCAATACTCTCACGTCTTGCAGTGATTATTCCGCCGCTTCGCGTTGTGACTGAACGATCATCCCCTCGAGCCGGCTGCGAATGATCGCCTCCGCCTCGCGCACGATGCGGGAGACGAGCTCGGCACAGCTCGGGATGTCCTGGATCAGGCCCTGCACCTGGCCGGCCGACCAGATGCCTTCGTCGGAATTGCCGGTGGCATAGACCATCTTGCCGCGGGCACCGGCGACGAGCTCGCGGATGTCCTCGAACTTGGCGCCTTCCTTCTCCATCGCGACGACCTTGGTCGAGACCGCGTTCTTGGCCACGCGCGAGGTGTTGCGCATGGTGCGGAAGATCAGCTCGGTCTCGCGCTCGTCATTGGCGACGATCTTCTCCTTGATGAGCTGATGGATCGGGCTCTCCTTGGTGGCCATGAAACGGGTGCCCATGTTGATGCCCTCGGCTCCCAGCGCCAGCGCCGCGACCAGGCCGCGGCCATCGGCAAAGCCGCCCGAGGCGATCATCGGAATCTTGATCTTGTTGGCGGCGGCGGGAATCAGGATCAGGCCGGGCGTGTCGTCCTCGCCGGGATGGCCGGCGCATTCGAAGCCGTCGATCGAGATGGCGTCGACGCCCATCCGCTCGGCCGAGAGCGCGTGACGGACGCTGGTGCATTTGTGCACGACCTTGACGCCGTGCTTCCTGAACTCGTCGACATGCTCCTGCGGCTTGTTGCCGGCGGTCTCGACCACCTTGATGCCGCTCTCGATGATCGCGGCGCGGTATTCGGCATAGGGCGGCGGCTTGATCGCCGGCAGGATGGTGAGGTTGACGCCGAACGGCTTGTTCGTGAGGTCGCGGCAGCGCGCGATCTCCTTGGTCAGGTCCTCCGGCGTCGGCTGGGTCAGCGCGGTGATGAAGCCGAGCGCGCCGGCATTGGCGACGGCTGCGACCAGCTCGGCGCGTCCGACCCATTGCATGCCGCCCTGAACGATCGGGTGCTGGACGCCGACGAGCTTGGTGAACCGTGTCTGCAACATGATCTGTTTCCCCCGCGCCCCGCGTGGCGCTTTGTTCTCGGTTGATGGCGGCAGGATGCCGCTGGGGGTGGGAAAAGTCTATTGCGCCGCCCGGCGGGGCGACCATGCGGAAGGCGAGGAGATTCCGCGGGGCGGATAATTGGGGTGCGCTGCTGCCTGATGAGGGCAAGCTCTTTCCTCAAACTCCGCCGTCATACCCCGCGAAGGCGGGGTATCCAGTACGCCGCGACCTCTCGGCTCTACCCTCGCAGTCTCTGGAATACTGGATTGCCCGCCTCCGCGGGCAATGACACCGAGTATGGGGCGAAGAGCTACTTCGCCGACAACCGCACCATCTGCCGCCCGCCGTTCATTTCCTTGAGGCTGTTGACGAAGTTTTCCGGGCGCTGCCAGCGATGGGGGACCTTCAATCCCATGAACTCCGCGATGTCGCCGATGAAGCCGGTACAGTTTATGGTCTCGGCATTCCAGACCGGCGAGCTGGCCTGCAACTCCTTGATGTAGGCGAACACGCGCTTGGCGTCGGCTTCGTTGAGATAGACCCGATAGCTCGCGGTCAGATATTCCGGATCGAGATCGCCGTAGCTGGCGCCGGTCTCGGATGGCACAAAGGTAATGTGACCGAGCACGTAAGCGAGCGTATCGCCGGCCGGTGTCAGGCCCGCAACCTCGACGGCCTTCTCGCTGGTCTTGCCGTACCAGACGAACGCATGGCCCCAGCTCGCAGCCGTGCGGGCGCGGAAGTCGACGTAATAGGGGCCTTTCTCCGCACGCGCGACCGAGCGCCGCGTCGATTGCGGCTGTGGCCGCGGGGCGGTGTCGGTCGTAGCAAGCGCGTTCGCATCGGCAACGCGCCTGTCGGTCTGCTTGTCGGTCTGCTTGTCGGTCTCATGGGCCGAGGCCGAGGGCGTCGTGCATGAGAGCATAGCCGCAAGAGCGAAGCCCGCGAGGATGCAGGATCCCGATCGACCAGCTTTGTTCGTCACGCTATTCCCCCTCGACCATCGAGCGCAAATGTCTGACGCGTATTTCGCTGCGCGTCAGTAGCGCGCGGCGACCGGGCCCGGCGCCTTGCCGATCGGGGCCTTTCCAATCGGGCTCTTGCCGATCGGCATCTTGCCGATTGGCGCCTGCTCGCCCGGATAGGCTGGCACCGGCTGCCGGCGCGGCAGATCTGCAGCGTTTGCAGCCGTCGCAAAAGCAAGCGTGGCACCCAGAGCAAATACAATCTTCTTCACAGCGATACCCCTAGAAGGTTTGGTCCAAACACGGTCATGCCGTGCCCCCAGACACGCCTCCCAAAAGGGCGGCCGAATGCGTCCAAGTTGCGGCGCGCACGGGACATGTTGGCGGCATTGCTCGGGCGCGCGAAGATGTGATGTGTCTGGATGTTTCGGAGCGCGACCAACCCTGGTGCCGACAGGGGCCCGCTGGCTTACCGCAGAGCGCAGCACCGGGATTCCGTCAACGCCAGGCGCTGCGGAAGATGCGAGGTGGCGCCCACGTCCCTGTGCCGGCCCGCTTGCACCCAGGCCAGCCGCCAGCGCTAGGACGAAGCAACGTGCCCTGGGGCTATCGCTTCCCGAGCAAGTTCGACCGAATCCTATCGGCGAACCAGACCACGAAGATCGCGGCGAACGAGAGAGCGAAGTACAGCACGGTCCACAGCAGTGCGTTGCCGGCATTCGACATGTGCGTCCTCCCTTGCATCAGAAATCAATCTTTTGCCGGGGAGGGTAGCCTTGGCCGCGACGGCGGGTTTGCGCCAGATCAATTTTGCTGCTCTGCGGCGGCGAAAAAGTCTACAGCCGAAATTCGTTGGTGAGTTCGCCGATGCCGTCGATCGCGACGGTCACCGTGTTGACGGGCTCCTTCATCACGCCGACGCCGACCGAGGTGCCGACCGCGATGAGGTCGCCGGGCGAGAGGGTCATGTCGTGCGAGATCCTGCTCACCAGCTCCTGCGCGCTGAAGATCATGTCCGAGATCGGGTAGTTCTGCCGCTCCGCGCCGTTGAGGATGGTGCGAACCGTGAGTTTTGCCGGATCGAGACCGGTCGCGATCACAGGGCCGAACGGACCGTAATCGTCGATGCCCTTGGCGCGGGCCCATTGGGCGAAGGTGGGGTCGCGCGTCAGGATGTCGTTGGCGGTAATGTCGTTGACGCAGGTGTAGCCGAAGATGAAGCTGTCGGCCTCATCTGGCGAGACACGGGCGCAGGTCCTGCCGATGACAATGCCGAGCTCGCCCTCATAGGTGGTCTTGCCGTCGTAATAAGACGGGCGGCGGATCACGGCGCCAGGTGCGGCGATGCTGGTGGTGGCCTTGAGCAGGTACAGCGGCTCCGGCGGTTCGGTCTGGTTCAGTTTGGCCGCGAGCGCGTGGAAATTATTCCAGAGCGCGACGATCTTGCTGGGCACGCAGGGCGCAAGCAGCTCGACCTCCGAGAGCGCCAAAATCTTGCCCGTTGCGGCGTTGCGGCCGAACATGTCGCCCTCGTGCACGGTGATGCCGGAGGACGTCAGCGTGCCGAAGCCCGTCGTCCCGGCATGGCGGAAGCGCAGCCATTTGGTCACGCTCGTCATCACGCCACCGCCAGTGCGCGCGGATCAGCCGGTGTCGAGACGCCGTCATAGAGGCCGGCGATGCGGGCGCGCTGCGTCACCATGGCCAGCACCGAATCCAGCGCGGGCGTCGGAATACCGGTGAGCCGGCCCATCTCCTGCACCACGGTGACGAGCGGATCGATCTCCATCGGGCGGCCGCGCTCGAGATCCTGCAGCATCGAGGTCTTGTGCGCGCCAACCTTGCGCGCCCCCTCGATGCGGCGCTCGACGTCGACGCGGAACTTGACGCCGAAGGTCTCGGCGATGGCTTGCGTCTCTACCATGATCGCGCGCGACAGCGCGCGCGTGGCGGGATCGGTGCAGATCACGTCGAGCGTGGCGTGGGTCAGCGCACTGATCGGGTTGAAGCAGACATTGCCCCAGAGCTTCAGCCAGATCTCGTCGCGGATGCGGTCGAGCACGGGAGCCTTCAGGCCGGCGGCGGCGAAGAGATCGGCGAGGTGCTGCACGTCGGAGGTGATCTCGCCCGAGGGCTCGCCGAGCGGAAAGTTGTTGCCGTAGACGTGGCGGATCACGCCGGGCGCCTCGATCTCGGTGGCGGGATAGACGATGCAGCCGATGGCGCGCTCGGCCCCCAGCTCACGCCACTGCCGGCCGCCGGGATCGATGCTCTCCAGCGTCGAGTTCTCGTATTGGCCGCCGTGCTTGTAGAAGTACCAGTAGGGAACGCCGTTGACGGCGGTGACGATGCGGGTGTGAGGCCCGAGCAGCGGCTGCATCTTTTCGATCACGCCGGTGATCGAATGGGCCTTCAGCGTGATGATGATGAAGTCCTGCACGCCGAGTTCGGTGGGATCATCGGTGCAGCGCGGATGAACGGTGTGCTTTTCCTCGCCCGCGAGCAGCGTCAGGCCGCGCTCGCGCATGGCGGCAAGGTGCGCGCCGCGTGCGATCAGGCTGACGTCGGCGCCCGCGCGCCCGAGCTGAACCCCGAGATATCCGCCGATCGCGCCGGCGCCGTAGATGCAGATCTTCATGAAATCCTCGCGAGCAGAGACGGATTTTGGGACGAAAGATCCGGTCCGGCTCGGAAGGATCCGAGCCGGGGCCGGCAGTCGCAGGGGGAAGTTTTGCCGCTCTAAAGCGCGATGCGCTTTAGTCTATTGTTTGAGCATGATCTTGTCGGAAAACCGCTGCGCGCTTTTCCGGATCATGCTTTAAGCCGCCGCTTGCGGCGTGCCGTTGAGCGCCTCGTCCATCGCCGCGGCGATGTCGCGCATGCTGATGACGGAGACGAGGCTGTAATCGTCGATCACGGGCAGATGGCGGATATGATGACGGTTCATCAGATGCCGGACGTGCTCGATCGTGTCGGTGGAGGTGCAGGACACCAGCTGCTGCACCGAGACCAGCTGGGAGACTTTGACGTTGACGGCGCCCGCGCCGTGCTCGGCGACGGCGCGCACCACGTCGCGCTCGGTGAACATGCCGACCGCGGTGTTGCCCTCGGAGCGGACCACATCCTTGACCACCAGCGCGCTGATATTGTTGGCGCGCATCAGCTTGGCCGCGATCCCCACCGTTTCGTTCATACGCACCGTGACAACGCGCGGCGTCTTCTTGCGCAGAATGTCTCCGACCAGCATTGCAACCTCCCTGGGTGAGTGGTGAGGAAGTGTGGTATACATAATGCCAATCGTCAAGCGCTGGATTTGGCGGATCCGAAAAATCTTGCGACAGGCGTACTGACATTATCGCCGTGCCCCAAAAAGAAAGGGGCGCATCGCTGCGCCCCTCTGCAAGCCGGCAAGGTGCGGCGCCTTACGCCGTCTCGGTCTTGGCGGTTCCGCTTGCGGTCTCCGTGCGCTCGGCTTCCTGGCCGAGGATGAAGGCGCGGCGCAGCGGCTTGATCACGAGCAGCGCCATCAGCGCCGCCGTGGCGTTCAGCGCCACCGCCACCACGAATACGGCCTTCCAGCCATAGGCGGTCGAGATCACGCTCGCGAGCGGGACGAGCAGGGAAGCCGTGCCCTTCGCAGTGTAGAGCATGCCGTTGTTGGTGGTTGCGAACTTCGCACCGAAGGTGTCGCCGCAGGTTGCGGGGAACAGCGAATAGATCTCGCCGAACACGCCGAAATACACCGCGGTCGCCAGCACGAAAACGACAGGCACCCGGCCATAGGCCGAGAGCGTCAGCAGCATCAAGGCGGCGGTGCCGAAGGCGATGAACATGGTCGGCTCGCGGCCGATCGTGTCGGAGACCCAGCCGAAGAAGGGTCGCCCGAATCCGTCGAAGATGCGGTCGAGCGAGATCGCGAAGGTCAGCGCCGCCATCTGAAAGCCGGCGAGCGCCACCGGCGTGTCGGCAATCCCGAAGTCGTGCGCGATTGGGGCGATCTGCGCCGCAGTCATAAGCCCGCCGGAAGCGACCATGACGAAGACGAGATACATCGCCCAGAAAACAGGGCTGCGCAGCACTTGCGGCGGGGTGAAATCGATCCTGGTCTGCGGCAAATTGAGCTGCTTCTTCTTCGGCGGAATGGAGAGGCGCGGCGGCTGGATGAAGAAGGCGAGCACGAACACGACGAGGCCCTGGGCGATGCCGAAGGTGAGGAAGGCGTGCTGATAGCCGCTCGAGGCGATCATGCTCGCGATCGGCACGATGGTGATCGCGGCCCCTGCGCCGAAGCCGGCGGCGGTCGCGCCCGCCGCGAGGCCGCGGCGGTCGGGAAACCATTTCAGCGCGTTGCCGACGCAGGTGCCGTACACGGCACCCGCGCCCATGCCGCCGACGATCGCCGCCGCATAGAGCAGGGTGAGGCTGTCAGCGGAGGCGTTGAGGATCCAGGACAGTGCGATCATCACGCCGCCGAACATGATGACGATGCGCGGGCCGTATTTGTCGACGAACCAGGCCTCGACCGGCACCAGCCAGGTCTCGGTGACGACGAAGATGGTGAAGGCGAGCTGGATCGCAGTGCGCCCCCAGTGGTGGGCGGCATCGATTGGATCGACGAACAGCGTCCAGCCATATTGCAGATTGGCGATCATCGCCATGCAGACGATGCCCATGCCGAGCTGGAGCCAGCGGAAACCGGTGCGAAGCGGCGCGGCGGTGACGGCGCCGTCCGGGCTGGAAATCATCGAGAACCTCCCAGCGCCTGATTGTCCGTGACACAGGATCGCAAGACGACCTGGTGTCGCGAGTATTGTGGCTTATCGTCGCAGGCGCGACGCGGAGATTGGTATACGATATTCCAGATTGCAAGCCCTAACTTGTCACTTCTTGGTGGCTCCGCCCGCGCCCCGGCGAGGCGATGCGACGATCGCCAAAGAAAAACGCCCGGCCGTGAGGCCGGGCGTCGTGCTTGCTGAATTGTATCGCCGGTCAGATCGTCGATTTCGCGACCACGACCTTGCGCCAGGGCTTGAGCACCGCGATCGCCAGCACCGAAGCCAGGATGTTGGCGCCGGCCGCGATGATGAACACGCTGTCCCAGGTCCCCGATGTCTGCTGCATGTAGTTGGCGATCGGCACCAGCAGCGCGGCGGTGCCCTTCGCGGTGTAGAGCAGGCCGGCATTGGTGGTCGCGAACTTGGTGCCGAACGTGTCGGTGCAGGTCGAGGGGAATAGCGAGTAGATCTCACCCCAGGCGAAGAACACGAAGCCCGAGAGCAGCACGAACCAGACCGGATCGTGACCCCAGAGGTAGAGCATCCAGATGCCGAACCCTTCCATGCCGAAGGCGATGAACATCGTGTTCTCGCGGCCGATCATGTCGGAGATCCAGCCGAAGAACGGACGCGTCAGGCCGTTGAGCACGCGGTCGATCGTGGCCGCGAAGGTCACCGCCGTCATCGTCACCGCCATCAGCGTCACAGGGACGCTGTCGACCTTCCAGTCAACCGCGATCGGCTTCAGGTTCGCGGTGACCATCAGTCCACCCGCGCCGACGATCACGAACATGAAGTACATCAGCCAGAAGATCGGCTGGCGCAGCACTTCGGTCGGCTGATAGTTGCGCCGGGTCTGGATGATATTGGCATTCGCCACCACGTGCGGCACCTGGCCCGCTTTCGGCGCGAGCAGGAAGAAGGCGAGGAGGCAGATGATGATGCCTTGCCCGAGGCCGAAATAGAGGAAGGTGGTCTGGAATCCGCTGTCCTTGATCATGGCCTGGATCGGCGCCACGGTCAGCGCGGAGCCTGCCCCGAAGCCGGCCGCCGTGATGCCGGCCGCAAGACCGCGCTTGTCCGGAAACCATTTCAGCGCGTTGCCGACGCAGGTGCCGTAGACGCCGCCGGCGCCGATGCCTGCGATGATCATGCCGAGATAGTAGCCGTTCAGCGAGGTCGCCTGCGCGTTGATCGCCCAGCCGATAGCGCAGAGCACGCCGCCGACCAGCACCACGATGCGCGGGCCGTATTTGTCGACGAACCATCCTTCAACCGGCACCAGCCAGGTCTCGAACAACACGAAGAGCGTGAAGGCCCATTGGATCGAGGCACGATCCCAGCCGAACGTCTTCTGGATGTCGGGGACGAAGAACGTCCAGCCATATTGGTAGTTGGCGATCATCACCATCGCCGCCACACCGATCGCCAATTGCGCCCAGCGATAGGCATCGCTTACGCGCGCGGCACTCGGGGCCGCTGCTGCCGACTGCACCATGTCCGTCATCAAAAACCCTCCCAAACGCGCCCATCATTTTTATGCATGCGCTGGCGCGCACTCTGGTATGCAATATGCCAAGATTCAAGCGAGGACGGGAGGGTGCGGCGAAATAGCGCGGGCTTGTTCACATGCGCTATGAGCGCGGAAATGTAAAGCCCGATCGCGTCGGCGTGATGGCGGCGATTGCAGTTGATTGAAGCTAAGAGGCTGTTTTTACAGCGCTTTATCTCGGATCGGCGACGTCGCGGGGCGTTGTTGAAAGCCTATGCACTTGGCGTTCTTGCAGGCCTGCATTGGTCGCGTGCGCCGAGGCGCCGTCGGCGGGGGACGGCGCAATCTCTGGAATTCTATATTCCAGAAGTCTGGAGTGCGGCAATTTGGCGTCGGTACCGATGCGGATTGCGCAGATCCCGCCTCACGCCATCGACGTGCGCAGCCGGCTGTAGCCTTCCTGGATCGCGGACCAGAACAGGGCGACCAAGCCGAGCGCCATGATGGTGCTGACGAGGCCGTTGGAGAAGAACACCCCGAGCGATCCTTGCGAGCCCAGCAGCGATTGTCGGAAGGCTTCCTCGGCCTTGTCGCCGAGCACGATGGCGAGCACCAGCGGCGCGAGCGGGTAATTGCACTTCTTCAGGAGATAGCCGATCACGCCGAACACCAACATCAGCATCACGTCGAAGGTGCTGTTGTGCACCGAATAGGCGCCGATCGCGCAGAGCACCAGGATCAACGGCGCGATGATGCCGAAGGGTACGCGTAGGATCGCGGCGAAGATCGGCACGCAGGTGAGTACGACGATGAGCCCGACGAGATTGCCGAGATACATCGAGGCGATCAGGCCCCAGACGAATTCCTTCTGCTCGACGAACAGCATCGGGCCAGGCTGCAGGCCCCAGATCAAGAGGCCGCCGAGCAGCACGGCGGCGGTCGGCGAGCCCGGCACGCCGAGCGACAGCATCGGCAGCAGCGCCGCGGTGCCGGCGGCGTGTGCGGCCGTCTCCGGCGCGATCACGCCCTCGATCTCGCCCTTGCCGAAATTGTTGCCGCGTCGCGCCAGCCGCTTGGCGATGCCGTAGCTCATGAAGGAAGCAGGCGTCGCGCCGGCCGGGGTGACGCCCATCCAGCAGCCGATCAGGCAGGACCGCAGCGATGTCATCCAATAGGCGGGCAACTCGCGCCAGGTCTGGAGCACGACACGAAGGTTGATGCTGGCTTTGCCGCCGCGGAAGGCGAGCCCTTCCTCCATGGTCAGCAGGATCTCGCCGATGCCGAACAGGCCGATCACGGCGATCAGGAAGTCGAAGCCGTTGAGCAGTTCGGTGATGCCGAAGGTCAGCCGCAATTGTCCGGTGATCGAGTCCAGCCCGACCGCCGCGAGCGCAAAGCCGATCATCATTGCGGCGATGGTCTTGAACGGCGGCTCCTTGCTGAGGCCGACGAAGGAGCAGAAGGCGAGGAAATACACCGCGAACTTCTCCGCCGGCCCAAATCGAAGCGCAAAGCCCGCGACGAGCGGCGCAACCAGCGTGATCATGACGACGGCAAACAGCGCGCCGACGAAGGAGGAGGTAAAGGCCGCCGTCAGGGCCTCGCCGGGCTTGCCCTGCTGGGCCATCGGATAGCCGTCGAAGGTGGTCGCCACCGACCATGGCTCGCCAGGGATGTTGAACAGGATCGAGGTGATGGCTCCCCCGAACAATGCGCCCCAATAGATGCAGGACAGCATGATGATGGCCGATGTCGGCGGCATGCTGAAGGTCAGCGGAAGCAGGATCGCGACGCCGTTGGCGCCCCCGAGCCCCGGCAGCACGCCGATGAGGACGCCGAGCGTGATGCCGATCACCATCAGCATGATGTTGTAGGGCTGCAGGGCGACCGCGAAGCCGTGAAACAGATTGGCCAACTCTTCCATGTCAAAACGTCCTGCAGCAGCAATTGAATGGGTGGATGGGTCTCACAGGCCGAGCCATTCCTCGAGCGGCCCCTTGGGCAGAGGGACGAGGAACCAGCGCTCGAAAACGAGGTAAGTCACGACCGGCATGCCGACCGCCACCGCTGCGACGGTCAGCCAGCGATAGCCGCCGAGCCAGCGCATGAACCAGGCGATGAAGAGCATCGAGCCGACGTAAAGGCCGATGAACGGCATTGTGCCGACGTAGATGGCGGTCGGCACCACGACGCTCATGACCTGGCGCAGCTGCCCCCATTCGGCGAACAACCGTCCGTCGTCGTCGCGCTGCGCGTTCCAGACGTTGATCGCACTCGCCGCGACGATGGCCGCGCCGATATAGAACGGGAAAAATCCGGCGCGCGGCCCCTCCGGGCCCCAATTGATGCCGGCCTTGAGGCTGCCGAAGATCACGATGAGGCCGAACACGCCGATCAGCAGCCCCATGCCGATTTCCAGCGTCTTGTGGGCGGGGCCGGATTCGGCTCGGGATCGTTCAGTCATGAGGCCTCCAGGCGGAAATGCAGTCTTTCGCAGTCGCTGCCGGCGCGAGGACGCGCAGCATCCTCGGCCGTCATCGATGCCAGGCTCAATTCGATGCGAGGAAGCCGGCTTCCTTCATCAGGCTTTCGTGCCGCTTCTCCTCCGCCTCGATCCACTTGGCGTAATCGGCGCCGGTCAGGAAGGTCGTGTTGAAGGCGCCGCTCTTCATGAACTCCTGCCATTCCGGCGTGGCGCGCACCTTCTTGAACAGCTCGACGTAATATTCGACCTGGTCCTTCGTGGCCTTGGGCGACATGAAGATACCGCGCAGCATGAGATATTCCATCGCAAGGCCCTGCGACTTGCAGGTCGGAATGTCCTTCCAGGCCTTGCCGTCGGCGATCGGCTCGTCATAGGCCATCGGCTGGGCGTCGAACACGCAGAGCGGACGGAGCTTGCCGCCGCGCCATTGCGCGACCGCCTCGATCGGGTTGTTGACGGTCGAATCGACGTGGTTGCCGACGAGCTGCACCGCGACTTCGCCGCCGCCCTTGTAGGGAATGTAGGTGAACTTGGCGTCGATGGCCTTCTCGATCCCGACGGTGATGATCTGGTCTTCCTGCTTGGATCCAGTGCCGCCCATCTTGAACGTGCCGCTTGGTGCCTTCTTCGCGGCCTCGACATAGTCCTTGACGGAATTGTACGGCTTCTCGGCATTCACCCAAAGCACGAACTCGTCGAGCGCGAGCATCGCAACCGGAGTCAAATCCTTCCAGTTGAAGGGGATGCCCGTCGCCAGCGGCGTCGTGAACAGGTTCGACAGCGTGATGATGATCTTGTGCGGATTGTTCGCCGACGTCTTCACATCGAGGAAGCCTTCACCGCCTGCGCCACCGGCCTTGTTGATGACGACCAGCGGCTGCTTCATCAGATTGTGCTTGGTGACGATGCCCTGGATGGTGCGCGCCATCTGGTCGGCGCCGCCGCCTGTGCCCGCGGGCACGATGAACTCGACCGGACGGACCGGCTCCCAGGCGGCACGGCTAGCGGTGCTGCTCGCGCACGACATCACCATTGCCGCCAACGCGACATTCAGAACGAATGGCTTCATCTTGTTCACTCCCTGTCGAACCCTCAACGCAGCCGCTCTTTGTCGGCTTGCGTTAGCCCATCCCGAGTCACATGCCCCGGGATTACCCTTGCGGTCTAGCACCCATGGCAGTCCCGATAGAAACTGTATGAGCAGGGATAACGCGCGGCATCCGCATCTTTCGGCTAAGGCTTCGCCAAGGGCGCGGCAAAACTTGCCACTCGGCCTTCCGTCCTGCGTTACGCTTCCCCGTCCTTACACTTTTGAATCGTGCAACCATTCTTGTTTGAATGGATGGTATGCGAAATGCCAGTAGACAAACAACCGGAATCGTCGGTTGGCCTCGGCGGACTAATCGTCGCAGTTCCGCTCGCCTGCGAGGGAGGGCGCTGCCAAACAGAAATGGCCCCGACAAGCGGGGCCATTTGGTCAAACAACGTGTTTTTGGCTTCTGTGCCGTCGCCCGTTCGGTGCGGGAGCGAAGGCCTTCTTACAGGCCGAAACGCGGCAAGTCCCCGTTGCGATTGGAGATTTCGGCGCTCGCCAGCAGCAAGCCGTCGATCGCGGCCATCAGGCGGGCGAACAGCGAGGAGGAGGGCGCAAGAGCGACGGAAGCGGTCTTGGACATCGGAAATCCCTTTCTTGAGAACAGTCAGTCTTGCTGTCTCATTTCTCGGAACAATCTATGTATGCCAGATGCCAGCGTCCATGTTCTTGTTTGCATAGCAGCATTCTTTCTTCCGCATTGCGGCATAGGCGGCGAACCCTGGGCGGGCCGAGCGCCTTGACAGGGTCAGGTCGAAAAGAGAATGTAATGTTATAACATTACATAGTGAGATGCCGTGTCTCGTTGTCCTCGGCCCATCCCCCTCAAGAGGCTGTTCGATCTCCATGCCCAAACTCCCCGTCACCGTCTTGTCCGGCTTCCTCGGGGCTGGAAAGACCACTTTGCTGAATCACGTCCTGAACAATCGGCACGGCTTGAAAGTGGCGGTAATCGTGAACGACATGAGCGAGGTGAACATCGATGCGGACCTGGTCCGCGATGGTGGTGCCAACCTCTCGCGGACTGATGAGAAACTGGTGGAGATGACCAACGGTTGCATCTGCTGCACCCTGCGCGACGATCTCCTGAGGGAAGTACGTGCGCTCGCCGAAAGCGGGCGCTTCGATTATCTGCTGATCGAATCGACGGGCATTTCGGAGCCGCTCCCGGTCGCAGCGACGTTCGATTTCCGCTCGGAAGAGGGCGAAAGCCTCTCCGATATCGCCCACCTGGACACGATGGTGACGGTGGTCGACGCCGCCAACCTGCTGAAGGACTATTCCTCGACCGAGTTCCTCGGCGAGCGCGGCGAGGCGCTGGACGGCGACAAGCGGACGCTGGTCGATCTCCTCGTGGAGCAGATCGAGTTCGCCGACGTGATCGTCCTCAACAAGGTGGACGATGCCTCGCCGCAACAGCGCGAGGCGGCACGGCAGATCATCCGCTC
This sequence comes from Bradyrhizobium sp. JHI2711, assembly GCF_056156565.1. Taxonomy (NCBI): domain Bacteria; kingdom Pseudomonadati; phylum Pseudomonadota; class Alphaproteobacteria; order Hyphomicrobiales; family Nitrobacteraceae; genus Bradyrhizobium; species Bradyrhizobium sp. JHI2711. The sequence continues at coordinate 1,779,396 of NZ_JBPZPT010000001.1, read as the reverse complement.
GTTGAATCCCGAAGCCGACATCATCGAAGCCAATCACAGCCGCGTGCCGTTCGACCGCGTGCTCAACACCGGCCGGTTCGACTTCGAGAAGGCCCAGCAGCATCCGCTCTGGTACAAGGAGCTCTATGGTTTCGCCCACCACATGCCTGAAACGCAGGAATATGGCGTGAAGAACTTCGTCTACCGCGCCCGCCGCCCGTTCGATCCGGCGAAGTTCGACAAGTTCGTCAAGGCATCCTGGCCAGGCGTGATCCGGGCGAAGGGTCATTTCTGGCTGGCGACGAGGCCGCAATGGCTCGGCGAGATCAGCCAGGCGGGAGCGATCGTGAGGACCGAAGCGCTGGGGTTCTGGTGGGCGAGCGTTCCAAAGGAGCGGTGGCCGAACGATGAGGCCTGGCGCAAGCGGCTCGGCCAGTATTGGGACAAGCTGTACGGCGATCGTCGCCAGGAGATCGTGTTCATCGGCACCGGCATGGACGAGGCCGAGATCCGTGGCAGGCTGGACGCATGCCTTGTCCCTGATACGTCCACCATGGACATCGCCGCATGGTCCGCTCTCGCCGATCCGTTTCCGGCCTGGCGTCGAGGCGATCAGTCCAACTGATCGACGTGCCTGCCAGCCACGCGACGTGAGGTCCGCGCTCGACCATCTCGGACCAGGTCTTGCAAGGGGACGGTAAAGCCGTTAGTGCTCTGCCCCCTTTCCAAGCATCATTCAGAGTGGTTCATGTCGAGCGCCTCGCCCGCCGTCTCGATCGGCATCGATTTTGGCACCAGCAACACGGTCGTTGCGCTGGCGGCGGACGACCGACGGGTCGAAGCCATTCGCTTCGACCATGGCGGGCAGCGTCACAGCGTCTACGTGTCGGCGCTGTGCTTCTGGGAGGACCGGCCGGGCGCCGGTGCCCAGGCGGAGGGCGGGCCATGGGCGATCGAGCAGTTTCTCGAAGGACGCCACGTCTACCGTTTCCTGCAATCGTTCAAGACCTTCGCAGCGAGCTCGAGCTTCAACACCACGCAAGTCTTCCGGCAGCGCTACAAATTCGAGGACATCCTGGCGGCGTTCCTGCGCACGCTGGCGCGCCATGGCGGGGACAAGTTCGGCTTCGAGGCGGCGAACATCACGGTCGGTCGCCCTGTGCGCTTTGCCGGCGGCAATCCCGACGAGGCGCTGGCGATGCAGCGCTACCGCGCCGCGTTCGAGCGCTTGGGCGCCGGCCACGCGCGCTATGTCTACGAGCCCGTGGGCGCGGCATTCTCGTTTGCCCGCAGGCTGGAGCGCGATGCCACCGTGCTGGTGGCCGATTTCGGCGGCGGCACCAGCGACTTTTCCGTGATGCGTTTCTCGCGTACGGGCGGCGTTCTTCGCGCCGAGCCGCTCGGCCATGCCGGCATCGGCGTTGCCGGCGACACCTTCGACTATCGCATCGTCGACCACATCGTGTCGCCGCGGCTCGGCAAGGGCTCCAGCTTCCGCTCGTTCGACAAGGTGCTGCCGGTCCCGACCGGGCACTACACGAACCTGGCGCGCTGGCATCAGCTCGCGATGATGAAGAGCAACGGCGATCTGCGCGAGCTCCGCGAGCTCGCGCGCACCGCGCTGAAGCCCGAGCTGCTCGAGGACTTCATCACTATCGTCGATCTCGACCTCGGCTTTGCGCTTTACCGCGCGGTGTCCGACGCCAAGGTGGCGCTCTCGGCGCAGGACGAGGTGGACTTCCGCTTTAGGGGCGGCGGCGTCGACATCGGCGCGGCCATCACGCGGAAGAAATTCGAAGCCTGGATTGCCGACGACATCGCCCGGTTAGGTGCCACCGTCGACAAGGTGCTGGCCGAGGCCCGCATCGCCTCGCGCGAGGTGGAGAAGGTGTTTCTGACCGGCGGCACCTCGTTTGTGCCTGCGGTCCGAAAATTGTTCGCCGACCGCTTCGGCAACGAGCGCCTGATGTCCGGCGACCAGTTCGAGTCGATCGCCTATGGCCTGGCGCTGATCGGGCACAGTCCGGATCCCGAGCGCTGGACGGCAGGCGGTGCACCTGCCGCGAAGGCATAGCAGGCGGCGTTCGGCGTCTGTGCGGCGACGCTGTTCGATCGCTATTTCTGCTGAATTCGGTTCAGGTAGTCGATCACGGCGAGAATCCGAGTCCGCACGACGACCTCCGGGTTCTGCTGCGGCCCTGCCTTTTGCCAGTAATAGGAATCCACGGCGTGAGGCAGGTTGACGATGGGGTTGAACCGCTCGCCCCAGATCGGCATTTCACGGGTGCCGTGCGCCGGGACCGATTTCGACCCATACAGGGTTTCGTAGACGGCGTTGGTGGGAAACACCCCGTTGTTGTTCTTGGTCAGCACGGTCAAGTCGGAAGGCCGGGTCTTGAGCTGGCTGCCGACGGGTCCGTTGCCCCTCGCGTCAGTGCCATGACAGCTCGCGCACGAAGACTGAAATTCCGCCTTGCCGATATCGACGTCTTCGCCCTTGGCGGCGGTGGCGAAACCGGCGGCAAGACCGGCAATGATCAACCATTCGACAGCAGATCGCATCATTTCGCCTCCGACGCGCGCAGGGAAGACGTCTGCTCCTAGCCGCTTCGCCGTCTTGACGGCTTGATGCATATCAAGACTGCACACCAGTGCCGCCGCGTGGGCAAAGGCGCGCTCCGCCGTGCGCGCCATCTGGCAAGTGCCGTTGGGTGGGCAAAGGCGCGCTCTTCGCGCGCCGTGCCCACCATCTTTGCGAGGTTGAGAGACCGTTGGTGGTGGGCACGCTTCCGCCTTCGCTCGTCGAGCTACGGCGGACAAGTCGCTTGGCCCACCCTACCATACTGACCGCTATTCATTGATCTCCGGCTCGACGAGCCTGGCCAGATTACGCAGCGATTCCTGCCAGCCGAGATAGCACGCCTCCGGTGGAATGACGTCGGGGATACCGGCCTGCGTGATGTCGATCTCGGTGCCGACCGAGACTTTCTTCAGGATCACGGTCACCTGGATTTCGCCGGGCAGGTTGGGGTCGTCGAATCTGTCGGTGTAGCGGAGACGTTCGCCCGGCACGAGCTCGAGATATTCGCCGCCGAACGAATGGCTGTTGCCCGTCGTGAAGTTCCGGAACGACATCTTGAACGTGCCGCCGACCTTGGGCTCGAAATGTTGCACGGTGCAGGTAAAGCCGTTCGGCGGAAGCCATTTCGCCATCGCGTCGGCTTCCAGGAAGGCGCGATAGACTTTCTCCGGGCTGGTGGCGAGAACGCGGTGCAGGCGGACGGTATTGGGCATGGTTGTTATCCTCAGTGTTGATGGGCCCGAGCTGGCCTCTATGGCCCATTCATGTCACGAGGACGACCGGGACGTCGCTGATCCGACAGGACTTTGCGGATTTTTTGTCGCGGGTGCCGGGACCGCGAACCCTCATATGCGAGAACCCTGCCTGCGCAGGGACCGCAGAGCGCAGAAGCTCTCTCCTGGTTTAACCGCGCACGTGAGGAACACGGAGCGTATCGGCTTGTTGTTGGCAGTCAGAACAGGAGACAGGTCAGATGATCAAGAAGCTCATGCTGGGCGCAGTGATCGCCTCGATGATGGGATCCACCGCAATGGCGCAACCCAGTCAGCAACAGGGAGGCGCGCAATCCGGGGTGGGCGGAACAAGCGACACCACGAAGAACAATGACAAAACCAAAGGCGGCATGACGACCGGGACCTCGTCGACCGGCACCACGGACGGCTCGGGCAGCAGCACCCCTGGCGGACAATCCTCCAAGAAGAGCTCGACGCCCAAATGAGTTCAGGAGGCGCTCATTGTCGGTCTACGACCAAACGATGGGCGCAAACTTCAAGCCGCGGCAAGGAAGTTCTTTGCGGAGCAGCGGCGCGCTCTTTGATCGGCTCGGCCTAGGCCCCAACGTCATTCGGTGTCATTGTGAACGCCAATCTGTAACGACCTGGCGTCGGACCATCCTGCGCGCCCGCTCTTTGAAGCGATGGCGGCGAGAGCTGTCCGGCGATGACAGCGTCAACCGCATCGATATCGTAACCTGACACCAGAATGATCCAATCGGCGGCACCGTCATTGCCGCGGATTTGCTGTTCAGTGGTGGGCGAACTCGTCTTGGGCGTATCGGTCAGGAGGAGGTGGGCGCCCGTCAGTCCCGGCTTCGAGGCAAGGGCACCGAGCGTATCGAGAAGGCGCGCCTGCAGCTCGGCGGAACGTCCAGAGAGCGGCGACAGCCTGATGGTGGCGAGCGCGCCTGCGATGCCGCCGCCAAAGCTCGCGGCGATCCGGCACTGGCTGCGCACCATGCCGAGATGATGTGGCATCATCTTTGTCGACCACGGTGTCGGCGCATTGAGCCGGTCGAGATATCCCTTCGACGTAAGGACGTCGTAGTGCTCGAGCTCGTAGAGCACGAAGAAGCCCTCGGCGTCCGTCGTGCTGGTCCACCGTGACCCGCGCCGGAAGCCGGGAATGCTCAGCCGCTCGGGAAAGTGCTCGTGCGAATGCCAGTCGCCGAACTCGCTGCGCTGCTCCGGGCGGACGCTCCACCACATCGCGACGGCGGCCTTGCCGAGCAGTGACATGCTGACCTCCCTGCCTTGCGCGGGGCTATCGCATTTGAAAGCTTCTCCTTGCGGCCATCCTTCGAGACGCCCGCTTAGGCGGGCTCTCAGGATGAGGGCGGAGTGCGCGCAGGCCGCCACTAGTCATATGCGATAGCCCTGACTTTCTTGCGGACACTTTGCCTCAACACCAACAGCGGCGGCAAGGTGTCTCCGCCTGGCAAGCCGCAGCCACGACGCGATCGGAGGCGATCATGGTGCGTGGTGGACGCGAGCCAGCGGATCGCGGGACTGCGCGTCCGATCACATCGGCTCGCCGACATCGCGGCGATAATGCCTCGGCGAAGTTCCGAAGCGGCGGCGGAAACAGCGGTTGAAGTAGGACACCTCGTTGAAGCCGCAGGCATAGGCGATATCGCTGATCTTCGATCGGTTGTAGCGGGAATCGAGCAGCATCTTCCGTGCCTTCTGCAACCGCAGCTCGGTGACACGTTCGGTAAAGCTCGATCCGGTCTCCTGCAGCAGTTCCTGGACGTAACGCGGCGAAAGCCCTAACTTGCGTGCAAGTTCGCTCGGCGAAAACGACGGATCAGCGAAACGCCTCCTGATATCTGCGATCACGTCCTGCAGCCGCGCGGCACGCAACCCGCGCCGCGTCGCAAGCTCGGCTGAATCGCCGCGGGCGCCGAGGGCCAGCGCGACCAGATCGATGAGATGCGTGCCGATGTTCTCCTTCAGCACGAGGTCGGCATCGATGTCGGAGTCGATGACGATGGCGAGATAGCGCTCCAGGTGACGCAAGGCCGGCGATGCAGCCAACGGCGTCAAGGCAAGGTCGTCGAAATTCGGCAGCCGCTCGGCCAGCAGCGCGCGCGGCACCGTGATGCCGCGAAAGGCGATCGGCCCATCAAGTTGCGACGCGATCGGCGCGGCGTTGGTATAGAGCATCGCCTCCCCCGCGCCGCGAATGGCTTCGCGGCCTTCCTGCCTGATTAGCGTACTCACACCGTTGAACGTGGTGCCGATGATGTAGTCGCCGCGGGTATCGGCTTCGACGTGACGCTGGGTACGAACTGCCGTCTGAATATTAGCCTCAAGCTGGGTGACCGCGATATCGCCGAGTTTCAGGAATTCCGACCGCGAGTAAAACGGCGCATCGGGAAAGAACGAAATGTCCGCCGCGCACAAATGGTCGGTGAACAGGTCGAGCCACAGCCGCTGGCGCGCACCTTCGTCAAGATGCGCGGGAAGCTGATCCGAAGCGAATACGACCTTGGACATCGTTGCACGGTAAAGTTCAGGTGTAACTTGATACCGCCGCAGAGTTTATCGCGGCGCAAGCGCTACGTGTGCGGTAAAGCGCCGCATTCTGTGCGAGAACCAATTGGCTGCGCGCGCCAGTCTAAGTCGAGCGCGTCGCTGTCAAACTTCGTCATGCTTTGAACGGGCGAATGTATCCACCGAGCAACATGGATTCCGAAAAGGGCAGACGATGCGGAATCGTTCAACTCGGGTGCAGGCCAGGACAAGAAGCCGATGGCCATGACGTGTCAGTAACTTAGCCATCAAACGACGGCGGCAAGGGCGTGGTGCGCTACGCCTTTTGACGGGGCGCGTTCCTGTGGTTTTGGAGCGCCTGCTTTGGAATTGGAATTGGGGGGTGGAGTGAAAAAGCTGACATCACTGACGGGCGCTTCATTGGCTGGCGCCTCGATCATGGTTTCTGCAGGAGCTCTGGCCGCCGACCTCTCTGTGAAGGCGCCACCCCGACCCGCTTGGGTGGATAGCTGGGCGGGGCCTTATATCGGCGCCTATTTCGGCGCGGGTGCCGGACGTGTGACGGAATCCTCGACGGGCCGTTTCGGTAACAGTTCTGTCTCGACAAACGCCGGTGTTGTGACGTCGAGCTCGACCTTGGTCGGAACGACCGCGAGCAATCTTGCGGGCGATGTGACCGGTTCGATGGTCGATCTGTTCGCGGGGTATAATTGGCAGGCCGGGAGTATCGTGGCGGGCGGGCAGGTCGAAGGCACGGTCTTTTCCGATGTCGCGTTGAAGCCGTTCGGCAACGAGACGCTCAACAGCGTCAGCACCAACGTGCTGCTCGGGGCGGTGACCTCGACGGGTACCCGCACGGCGATCGTGCAGAGCAACCAGCAGCTGCGCTCGCGGGTCGGGCTGATCGGCCGGGTCGGTTTTCTCGCGCGTCCGGATCTGCTGCTGTATGGCCTCGGCGGCCTCGAGCTCGGTCACTTTACCTTTGCCGACGGCGCCGATCCTTTCGGCGGTGACAACAACAAATGGGTTGCCGGCTACACGGTCGGCGCCGGCGGCGAGCTGAAGCTGACCGGCAATTGGTCGCTGCGCGGCGAGTATCGGTATCTGAACTTTGGCTTCAACCGGAGCGCAGCCGCCAGCTCAACGGCCAGCTCGGCGACGGGCGCAACCACGTCCGTCTCGACTAGCAGTCAATCCTTTTCGTCACGCATAAATGCTGATTTCCACCTGGCCAAGATCGGTCTGGTCTACCAATTCGGTGATTCCGGGCCGCTGTCCGCAATGGCGGCGATACCTTCGGCAGCACGCGGGTCTTCATTCGCAGGCGCCTGGGGTGACAGCTGGGCCGGCCCCTATATCGGTGCTTACGTCGGCGCCGGCGCCGGGCGGGCAAGGCAGACCTCCACGAGAATCGACGACGAAGGCAATGCCAGCAGTCTCGGCGGGTCGTCGGCGTTCACGCGATCAGGATTCGGCAATCTCGCCGGCGACATGACCGGTTCGATGGCCGATCTGTTCGCGGGCTACAATTGGCGAACCGGCAATGTCGTGGTCGGCGGGCAGATCGAAGGCCCTCTGTTCAGCGACGTCACCACAAGGATGGTCGGCAACGAGGCATACAGCTCGGTGTCGAGCGACAACGGCGTCGTCACCTCGACAGAATCGGGGACGAACAGCATCGAGGACCGGCAGCAATTGCGCTCGAACGTCGGCGTGATCGGCCGGGCCGGTTATCTGGTGACGCCGAATGTGCTGCTGTACGGCCTCGGAGGCCTGGCGCTGGGGCACCTGACCTATCCCGACAATTATCCCGACCCGGAAGCGCAGGTCAGCGACAAGAACGGCAAATGGGTGGCCGGTTATGTCGCGGGCGCGGGCGGCGAGGTCAAGCTGACGGACAGCTGGTCGCTGCGCGGCGAATACCGCTACATGCATTTCGGATATGACCGTAACGAGCCGTCAGGCAACTCGTCGACGTCCGTATCGGGCGGCGGCACCAACACGTCCACCAACAGCACCGTCCACCGGCGGCATATCGATGCCGATTTCCACGTCGGCAAGGTTGGACTGGTTTACCAATTCGGCGCGTCAGGCGCGCGGTCGGCGATGGCGGCACCGCCGGGCCCGGCCTGGAGCGACGGCTGGGCGGGACCCTATATCGGTGCCTATTTTGGTGCCGGTGCCGGACGTGCGGCGGAAACCATCGCAACGAACAACAGCAGGACGAGCACGACCACCAGCGTCGGGACCACGACCTCCACCAGCACTGAATCGGCGCGCGGCCGTCCCGTCGGGGACGTGACGGGCTCGATGGTCGATCTTTTCGCGGGCTACAATTGGCGCGCCGGCAATGTCGTGGCCGGCGGGCAGATCGAAGGCTCGGTGTTCTCCGACGTTACGTTCAACACCATCGGTCCTCAGACATTCACCTCAGTCGACACCTCGAACGGAGCTGTCACCTCGCGGTTCTCGGGCTCGCAAACCGCTGCGAGCCAGGCTCAGCAGCAGCTGCGTTCGAATGTCGGCGTGATCGGCCGGGCCGGTTATCTGTTGACACCGAACGTGCTGCTCTACGGCCTCGGGGGTCTGGCGCTGGGGCATTTCACTAACGCAGACGGGGACTTCAGCCGCGGCGATTCCAGCGGCAAGTGGGTGGCCGGCTACACATTGGGCGCCGGCGGCGAAGTGAAGCTGACAGGCAATTGGTCGCTGCGTGGCGAGTATCGCTATGCGCATTACGGCTTCGACCGCGACGAATCCAGCAAATTCGCATCGAACTCGCAATCGACCGGATCCTCCAGGACCTCTGTGTCCACCGACAGCACCCATCGTCAGATCAATGCCGATTTCCACACCGGGAAGATCGGCATGGTCTACCGGTTCGGTGAAGGCGGACCGCGTTCGGCCATGGCCGCGATGCCTGGCGCGCCCAGCGACCACTGGGCGGGCCCCTATCTCGGCGCCTATTTCGCTGCCGGCGCAGGCCGCGCCCGACAGAACCTCGCCGCGACGGCCGACTCCGCGCAGCAGAATTTCAATGGCGCCGTGCTAACGACGAATGGCGTCGTCAGCACGACGACCCGCGGCAATGCCGTCGGCGACACGATGGGCTCGATGGTCGACCTGTTCGCAGGCTACAATTGGCGAGCCGGCAATGTCGTGGCCGGCGGTCAGATCGAAGGCACGCTGTTCTCCGATGTCGCGTTCAAGACGGTCGGCGAGCAAACGAGGAATACCCGGCAAGTTTCCAACGGTGTCGTGACGACAGGTGTCAATCAGGTGGCGATGCAGGCCAGCGAGCAATTGCGCTCGAACGTCGGCGTGATCGGCCGGGCCGGCTATCTCGTGACCCCGAACTTGATGCTTTACGGTCTCGGCGGCCTGGCGCTGGGCCATTTCACTTTTCCCGATCCCGGCAATTTCGAAGGGCCCAACGGCAAGTGGGTGGCGGGTTATACGGCCGGCGCGGGCGGCGAGTTCAAGCTGACGCAGCGATGGTCATTGCGCGGCGAATATCGCTACATGCACTTCGACATCGACCGCAACGAGACACGGACCAGCTCGAGCACGCAGACCCTGGGCACCACGACCATTTTCAGGTCGAACGCAGACACCTCGTCGCGAAAGACCAGTGCGGATATTCACATTGCGAAGATCGGTGCCGTCTATGGCTTCTGCTATTGCGACTAGGTGCACGGTGGCAAACGCGCATGCAGATGGTGGTTGCGATCACCTCTGTGAAATAGGCGAAAAGCCGCTACTGAATCGTTCCATGGGTGCGCCGCCTCTCGGCGCAATTTGAGGGAAGTCATGAAATCCATTGTCTCTGGTACTCTCCTGCTCTCGGCTCTCTGTCTCTCCCACGCCGCCTTCGCGGCCGATCTTGCCAGGGCCTACACCAAGGCGCCGCCCGCGCCGGTCGCATTCAGCTGGACCGGTTTTTACGCCGGCGTGCATGGCGGTTATGGCTGGAGCGATCCGACCGCGACCTTCGATCCCGGCGCGCTCGCAACCGGGACGGTGCCCGGCTATGTCGTCACGGGCGGGACTGGGCCGTTCACCCTGGATGTGAGCCCCAAGGGCGGATTCGGCGGCGGCCAAATCGGCTATAACTGGCAGTCCGGCACGTTCGTGTACGGTCTGGAAGCGGATGTCAGCGGCGCAGCCATTAAGGAGACGGCGAGCCGCCCCTTCAGCGTCACCGGAACGATCGGCGGCGACAATGGCGCCTTCACCGGCGTGTTCAATCTCAAGCAGGAAATCGATGTCTTCGGCACGGTTCGCGGACGCATCGGCTATGCCGCGAACAACCTGCTGATCTACGGTACCGGTGGCTTCGCCTGGGGTCACGTCAAGAACAGCATCTTCACCTCCAATCTCGCCACGCCGAATATTGCCAACTTCAACGGCTTCTTCCCGGCCCTGACGCGAAGCGCATCCTCGTCGGAGGTCCAGGTGGGTTTCTCCGCGGGTGGCGGCCTGGAATGGGCTTTCGACCCGCGCTGGACATTCAAGGCCGAGTACATCTACATCAATCTCGGAAAGTCGAACGGCAATGCGCTTGCATTCCCCGGCGCGTCCTTCACGGACACCGAGGTTCAGCTTCATACGGCCAAGGGCGGCATCAACTATCGGTTTTGACTGAATGGATTTTGTGGTGCTTAGTGGTGGTAACGCAGGCGCGGCCAGTAGCGAACCATGGGCAGCGCAGAGTAAGTCTGCTCTGCCCCGAACTCGGACGTCAACTTGTTCGGCTATCGCGAGGGCGTCATCGACTCCGATGTCGAAATAATCGAACGGTACTCTCGGTCTTCCGAGACTAGCCGCTGAGCAAAAGAGGAGTCCGAGTCAATCGGTGGTGCCGGATGAACGAGTTATCAAGCACTTTCGACGGCCTCTTCAAAAGTGAATTCTCGATCAATCAAATGGTTGGCCGGAGCGTCACGTACGTGCGCCGGGGCAAGTTGCTGGGCGGCAATTCAGGGTTTGCTCATATAGGGAATTACCATGTCGAGGGGGACTCAATCCGTGTCGATGTGACCAGCCGACGACACAATTTTGGCGCCGATCATCAGTCTTTGCTCGGTTCCGACGTCTCGTCAATTTCCGTCGTCGGAAGGGCGGTTGGTAAGGCCTTTCACTTCGAGGGCAGCTCCCCGCAGGTGCCCGGTGCCGTCTTTCGATCCATCATGACCCCGCTGGATGAAAGCGACCTTCCGGCGCCCGGGATGATTGGTGAAGGTGGCATTTCCAACGGATTGTACTCCATCCATCTGAAAATCCTGGACGGCGTGCCCGGCGGCCTGACTGGGGTGATGCTATTGAACAACGGCCGCATCTTGGGTGGCGATGCCTTCTTCTACTATCTGGGGTCATATTCCTCCTCCAACGGTCGATGGAGAGGGCAGATGGTCAATCAAGAGCATACGCCAGCGCGAGGGGAAGACCCGGTATTCGGCGGACACGAGATTGGAATTGGTTTTTCCGGGACGTGCGATGCGCAGGGCGGTTTCCTCGAGGGCACGGCGCTAGCCGGCAAGCGCAGCATCAGGTTCGAAGCTGATCTGAAATTGATCTGCGCTGCTTAGGGAGCGCGAAAGCCGAGGGCGCAGTTGCCGGGCGACGCTAGAAGATCGGTTTCGCTCGGAGTTGGTCCGTCGGCGTCAATATGCTTAGCACTGAGCGCTGCAAGGGAGGCGAGAAGTGCTCTAAGGAAAAAACGAGTACTACTCTATTGAAGGTGACCTTAGGGCCCATCTCAGTCTGGGGGGTCGGCTGGATTGAGGAGAAGCTGTTCGGCCACTGGACCAACCTGGGCATCTTTATCGGGTGGCTTGTCGGAGTGATGATCGCCTATGGCATAGATCATTTCCGAAATTCGAAACGGGACGTCACCGAGGGGGAGCGCCGGGGAGCCGGAGAGCAGTGAACGTCAGCCTGAAGGGAATGCATCAGCTCCCCTGAGAGGAGTGAAGGCCAGTGAAAGTCGCGTATTGGCTCGTCGCTGACGTCCTTGCGCCTCGCGAGCCTGCGATGCCGCCGCCAAAGCTCGCGGCGATCCGGCACTGGCTGCGCACCATGCCGAGATGATGCGGCATCATCTTCGTCGACCACGGTGTCGGCGCAGTGAGCCGGTCGAGATAGCCAACGAGCACGGACGCCGATGAACCTCATCCTGAGGAGGCGCGTGAGCGCCGTCTCGAAGGACGAGGCGTGCGCGCAGGCCGGCACCAGTCAATGCGAAGGACAGGGCCTTGATCGATCCTGCAAGGGTCGGCCTCGTCGGTTTCTCGCCCGGCGGGGCGACCGGCCTCGTTCTGATGGGGATCGAGCCGGATTTCGCCAGGGTCGCCAGCCTCTGCAAGGAGACGACCGGCATGTGCGCACAGCTTCACAACGGCGAGACGCCGCCCGAGCCGATACAGGACGCGCGCATTCGCGCCGCCGTCATCGTTGATCCCGCACCGGCGACCCTGACGCGAGACACCGCGGACGGTGTAATGCTAAGGGACACGACGAGCGACCATGGTGCGAGCTACGATCTGATTGCAATTAAGCCGGACCGCGCCCCAGTTGACCTCGCCTCCGTGCTGCCGCCGGCCCGTTTATTTGTGCGTGCCACCTGGGGAATACCTGATTAGTTCGGCTGTACTTCTTCCGCTTCTGGCCCTTGGCAGACCTATTGCGGCTTCGTGTTCGACAGCAGCTTTTGACCCGAAGCAGTCATTGCACCCGGTCTCACGAAAAAAGTGCTAAGCTGATCTTCCCACAGGCGTGATCCCTAGAGGGAGCGACGCATGCGACGGCGGGAATTCATAGCCTTCAGCGGTGCCGTAGCAATCCTCCCATATACTGCGGGGGCTCAGGCCCAAGTCCGCCGCGTGGGTGCGCTCCTAGCTAGCCCTCTAAGCAGGCCAATTCTCGAAAGAGTATTGAAGGAGAAAGGATGGCTGTTGGGTCAGAACCTGCTCATAGACTATTGCATAAGCGATGGCGATACTGAGGAGAGCCGCAAGTGCGCGCGCGAATTGATCTCGTTGAAGCCTGATGTCTTGTTCGCGGTTACCAACCCGTCGATGGCGTCACTGCAAGCTGAGGGGTCTAACATCCCGACCGTATTCGCGATGGTCAGCGATCCGATTGGAATGCGCTATGTCGAGACTTTCGCGCGGCCCGGTCGTAATGTTACCGGCTTCACTGCCTTTGTACCATCTCTCGGGGGTAAGTGGGTCTCCCTGCTGAAGGAAATCGCGCCGCAGATTGAGCGGATCGGCGCGATCTACAACCCGGAACCAGGGAATAACTCTGCTGCGTTTCTCGCTTCGATAAAGGCCGCCGCGCAAACCTCCGGAGTGGTTTCGGTGGAGACGCCCCACGGCGATAGCTCCAGCATCGAACGGCTAATCGTATCTCTCCAAGACACGCGGAACGCTGGTCTTGTTTTTCTACCTGACGCACTGACTGCCGCACGACGGAAGGAAATGACCGCGCTTGTTGCTAAGTGCAGGTTGCCCGCGATCTACTTCCTACGACTATTCTGCGATGTAGGGGGTCTTGTTTCGTATGGAGTAAACCTCAATAAAATATATGCAGGCGCGGCATCCTACGTTGATCGAATTTTGCGCGGCGCCAATCCGGCAGACCTGCCAGTGCAAGCTCCGACCGAATTCGAATTCATCATCAACCGCAAGACCGCGAGGGTGCTCGGCTTGGAATTACCCGAAAGCCTCCTAGCCCGCGCCGATGAAGTTATCGAATAGAGAGCCGACTTCCGTTTGTGGCCCATCGCAGACGTCCCGAGCGGCCACACAAGCCAATGTGCGGTGAATCGTTCTTAGCGTGTAACCCCGACGCTTCCATCTTAATCCATCGACCTAAAATTTAATGCCGGAAGAAAGTGACGAATTCTGACCGGCGGCATGCTCCCAACGGATTATCCTGTTGCCTCACCAGAGGAGGTGACCATGGTACAATTTATTCCGACTTCCATCACACGACGAAGCATGGTCGCAGGAATGGCGCTGACCGCCGCCCCGACGACTGCATTGCAGGGAGCGAGTAAGGCATACGCGCAGGCCCAGCAAACCTCGCCTGAGAAAAGTCTGTATGAGCGGCTGGGCGGCGTTTTTGCTATTGCGGCCGTGGTGGATCACTTCAGCGACGCTGTCGTGAAGAATCCCGTCGTGGGCCAGAAGTCCAAGAATCCGCAACTACGAGAATGGCACACCAAGAACCTGACAAGGTTGCCGGGCCTCAAGTTCATGCGGACGCTGTGGGTCTGCGACGTTTCGGGCGGGCCCCTTAAGTTCGCGGCCACCAAGCCTGGCGCGACGCCGCTCGGACTTGAGGAAGCGCACCGCAATCTCAGAATATCTCCGGCAGAGTTCGATGAGGTCGCGGCGGAACTCGGGCGGAGCCTCGACTTTGCCAAGGTCCCTAAGCGCGAGAAAGCCGAGGTGCTGGCTGCGTTTGCCGCGCACAAGGACGAGGTTACCGCCGGGTCTGCGACGGTCGGCAAGCGCGGCTGAAGGGTGATCTTCCCGGTCTTCGCTAGCACCGACTGGCTCCGGCTGGGCGGGCACGTTGGATCGCGCCGCGATCCGTCCAGTTGTGGCCCATGCTGACGTCCCCCGGGCTGACGTCCGATAAGCGCCCTTGGACTCCAGATCTCTGCAGCCCCTTCCGCGAACAGCGTGTGGTCGGGATCCGCTCCGATGTGCAGCAGCCAGCGCCTGATGTGCGCTCCCGGCATGATAGCCACGATGGCATAATACCCCTGTTTTGCCCGACGGGTCAGAAGTTTTTCGTCGAATCAGAAATATCGTTGCGTGCCAACGGGATGGCTACTGTGCATGGGGTTGTTTTCCAGTTTTGATTTTGAGCCTGCGATTGCACGCCTTCACAAGCAAAAGGGGCCGCCCCTTCGGACGGCCCCTTTGGTCTCGTGAAATGTGGTCCGCTTACTCCGCGGCCTGCTTCTGCGGCGGGTCGAGCGCGCCGGACTTGTGGATCTCGGCGACCTGGTGATCGCTGAAGCCGAGCACCGAGCGCAGGATCTCGTCGGTGTGCTCGCCGAGCAGCGGCGATCGCGTCACGTCTGCCGGGCTATCCGACAGCTTGATCGGGTTGCCGACCGAGACGTACTTGCCGCGGGTGGGGTGGTCGACCTCGACCACCGTGCCGGTGGCGCGCAGCGACTGGTCTTCCGCGATCTCCTTCATCGACAGGATCGGGCCGCAGGGGATGTCATCCTTGTTGAGGATCTCCATCGCCTCGAACTTTGTCTTCGTCATCGTCCACTGCTCGATGCGGGCGAAGATCTCATTCAGGCGCGGCAGGCGCGCGGCCGGCTTGGCGTAGTTCGGATCGGTCTTCCAGCTGGGCTCGCCGATCACATCGCAGATCTTCTCCCAGACCGGGGCCTGGGTGATGAAGTAGATGTAGGCGTTGGGATCGGTCTCCCAGCCCTTGCACTTCAGGATGCGGCCGGGCTGGCCGCCGCCGGAATCGTTGCCGGCGCGCGGCACGGCGTCGCCGAACGGCACGCCTTCGCCGAACTGGCTGTATTCCTTCAGCGGGCCGTGGGCGAGGCGCTGCTGGTCGCGCAGCTTGACGCGGCAGAGGTTGAGCACGCCGTCCTGCATCGCGGCAGTGACGCGCTGGCCCTTGCCGCTGTGGGTGCGCTGGTAGAGCGCGGTGACGATGCCGAGCGCGAGGTGCAGGCCGGTGCCGCTATCGCCGATCTGCGCGCCGGTGACGAGCGGGACGCCGTCGCGGAAGCCGGTGGTGGAGGCGGCGCCGCCGGTGCACTGGGCGACGTTCTCATAGACCTTGCAGTCTTCATACGGTCCGGGGCCAAAACCCTTGATCGAGGCGACGATCATCTTCGGGTTGATCGCCTGGATCTTCTCCCAAGGAAAGCCCATGCGGTCGAGCACGCCGGGGCCGAAATTCTCCACCAGCACGTCGCACTTCTTGATCAACTCGGTGAGGACTTCCTTGCCCTTGGGGTTTTTGGTGTCGAGCGTGATCGAGCGCTTGTTGTGGTTGAGCATGGTGAAATACAGGCTGTCCACGTTCGGGATGTCCTGCAGCTGGCCGCGGGTGATGTCACCCACGCCCGGGCGTTCCACCTTGATCACGTCGGCGCCGAACCAGGCCAGCAGCTGCGTGCAGGTCGGTCCTGACTGGACGTGGGTGAAGTCGAGAATGCGAACGCCCTCGAGCGCTTTGGTCATCGTATTGCTCCGTACTCTGTCTGCCCCTGCACCCGGCAGGGAATAAGGGTTGAGGGGTGGACTTACTTCTTCTTCTGCAGAACGCTCTGTGGATTGAGGTTGCCGATGCGGCCGCTCTCCGAGCCGGCGGCCGGATCGATTACCGCGTTGATGAGCGTCGGCTTGCCGGACTTCATGGCGTCGTTGACGGCGCGCTTGAGCTCGTCGGGCGAGGTCGCGTTCACGCCGACGCCGCCAAAGGCTTCCATCATCTTGTCGTAGCGCGCGCCCTTGACGAACACGGTCGTCGCCGGATCGGAGTTGGCGCCGTTGACGTCGGTGCCGCGATAGATGCCGTCATTGTTGAAGATGACGACGCAGATCGGAAGGTTGTAGCGGCAGATGGTCTCGACCTCCATGCCGGAGAAGCCGAACGCCGAGTCGCCTTCCACCGCCAGCACGGGGTGGCCGGTCTCGAGCGTAGCCGCGATCGCCTGGCCCATGCCGATGCCCATCACGCCCCAGGTGCCGACGTCGAGACGCTTGCGGGGCTTGTACATGTCGATGACGCCGCGGGCGAGGTCGAGTGTGTTGGCGCCTTCGTTGACGAGGATCGCCTCGGGATAGTCCTTGATGACGTTCTTCAGCACACCGAGCGCGCCGTGATAATCCATCGGCGATTTGTTGTTCATGAGCTTCGGCGCCATCTTGGCGACGTTCTCTTCGCGCTTGGTCGAAACGGCGTTGGTCCATTCGGCCGGCGGGGCGGTCCAGGATGATCCCATCGCCTGGTTGAAGGCGGAGACCACCGAGCCTACGTCGCCGACGACGGGCGCGACGATCTCGACGTTGGAATCCATCTCCTTCGGCTCGATGTCGACCTGGATGAACTTCTTCGGCGCCTCGCCCCAGCTCTTGCCCTTGCCGTGCGACAGCAGCCAGTTCAGCCGCGCGCCGATCAGCATGACGACATCGGAGTCCTTCAGCACCGTCGAGCGGGCGGCGCCGGCGCATTGCGGATGGGTGTCGGGCAGCAGGCCCTTGGCCATGCTCATGGGCAGGAACGGAACGCCGCTCTTCTCGACGAAGCTCTTGATCTCCTCATCGGCCTGCGCGTAGGCCGCGCCCTTGCCGAGGATGATGAGGGGGCGCTTGGCGCTCTTGAGCACGTCGAGTGCGCGCTTCACGGATGCGGGCGAGGGGATCTGCGCGGGCGCCGCGTCTATCACCTTGACCAGCGACTTCTGGCCGGCCTCGGCGTTCATGACTTGGCCGAACAGTTTTGCCGGCAGGTCGAGATAGACGCCGCCCGGACGGCCTGAGACCGCAGCGCGGATGGCGCGGGCGAAGCCGATGCCGATGTCCTGGGCGTGCAGTACGCGATAGGCCGCCTTGCACAGCGGCTTTGCGATCGCAAGCTGGTCCATCTCCTCGTAGTCGCCCTGCTGGAGGTCGACGATCTCGCGCTCGGAAGAGCCGGAGACCAGGATCATCGGATAGCAATTGGTGGTGGCGTGGGCGAGGGCGGTGAGACCATTGAGGAAGCCGGGCGCCGACACCGTGAGGCAGACGCCGGGCTTCTTGGTGAGATAGCCGGCGATGCCGGCGGCGTAGCCGGCGTTCTGCTCGTGACGGAACGAGATCACGCGAATACCCGCGGCCTGCGCCATGCGGCCCAAATCCGTGATCGGGATGCCCGGCACATTATAGATGGTGTTGATGCCGTTCAGCTTGAGCGCGTCGATGACGAGATGGAAGCCATCCGTCAGTTCCTGCTCGGTGCCCGGTGCTTCGGACTTGGTCGCGGTATTCAGCATGGGCCTTGTCTCCCTGGTCTCAAGGTCGTTGGGGCGAGTTGTTCGCCCTTCTGGTGAACGTTGCTTAAGTGAACAGTTACGTAAACAGTTCTTGGCCGTGCGCTTCGACGTAAGCGGCAAGGCCGAGGGTGTGATCGCGGGCGCGCTTCTCGGCAAGCTCGGTGTCGCGCGCTTCCAGCGCCTCGATGATGCCGAGATGCTCGGGCAGTGACGTCGCGGTGCGGTCCTTGCGTCCGATGGTCAGCTGGCGATAGCCGCGCACGTGCAAGAGCAGGTCGTTGGTGAGATCGACCAGCACCGGCGATTCCGACAGCGAGATCAGCGCCTGGTGGAAGGCGATGTTGGCGCGCGAATATTCCTCGACGTGATCCTCGGGCAGTCGGTCCTTGCCGAAATCCTTGAAATAGTCGCGCAGCGCCGTGATGTCCTTCTTGCGCGCGGTGGTGGTGATGAGGCGGGCGGCCATGCTCTCCAGCGCCGCCCAGGCGCGGATCATGTCGACGATCTCGCTCTTGGTCCTGCGCACCACCATGATGCCGCGGCGGGGCACGGTCTTCACGAAACCGTCCTGCTCCAGCATCGCGATGGCCTCGCGGATCGGCGTGCGGCTGACGCCAAGCCTCTCAGACAATGCGCGCTCGTCGAGCATCACCGGCTCGGGCGTCGAGTAGATGTCCATCTTGAGGATGGCTTCCTTCAAGGCGTCATACGCCTTGTTCTTGAAGCTGCTCTCCGGGGCAATACGAACGATTGCGATGTCTGCCTCGGCCATGTTCGGCAACGCCTTGGTTGGTTTCCGTAGTGACACGACGAATCTCCTCCAGTGGGGAGTCGTCTTTTACAGGAATATTAACTGGAAAGTTTTTGGCATACCACATGCCAGAATGTCAAGCTGCCTATTTTTTGCGGCCTTCTAGGCCATGCACCAGCTTGACAAGTTGGCTTCTGGCATACCAAATGCCATCGCCAGCCATTTTTGATCCATGCCGGCGGAGTAGTCTTGAGGCTTATGCCACTCCGTACCGCCGCATGGAACAGAGCGCGGCGAATGGCAAGCATCATGGGCAGCCGCAAACACGCGCGCGCTTTGAAAAGAACGAACTGAGGTCAAGGGAGAAGCCACATGTCCAATTCCAAAGATGCCGTCCGCAAGGTGCTTGACCAGGTCAAGGCGGACAATCGCACCAGCCTGACGGCCCCGGAAGGCAAGCTGGTCTGCGACGCCTACGGCATTCCGGTGCCGAAGGAGGGCGTGGCCAAGTCGGCGGGCGAGGCCGGCAAGATGGCTTCGTCCATGGGCTTCCCCGTCGTGATGAAGATCGTCTCGCCGGACATTCTCCACAAAACCGAAGCCGGCGGCGTCATCGTCGGCCTCAAGACGACCGAGGAGGCTGAGAAGGCCTACGAGACCATCCTCGGCAACGCAAAGAAATATAAGTCCGATGCCAAGATCGAAGGTGTGCAGGTGCAGCAGATGTTGGCCGGCGGAACCGAGGTCATCGTCGGCTCGATCACCGACGGCTCGTTCGGCAAGCTGGTCGCCTTCGGCCTCGGCGGCGTGCTCGTCGAGGTGCTCAAGGACATCACCTTCCGCCTCACGCCGGCGACCAAGGAAGACGCGCTCTCGATGCTCGACGGCATCCAGGCGCACGAGATCCTGAAAGGCGTGCGCGGCGGCGAGCCGGTGAACCGCAACGCGCTCGCCGACGTCATCGTCAAGGTCTCGCAGCTCGTCACCGATTTCCCTGAGATCGTCGAGCTCGACCTCAACCCGGTGTTCGCGACGCCGAAGGATGCCACGGCCGCAGACGTCCGCATCGTGGTCGACTTCGCCTACAAGCCCAAGCCGAAGCCGCGTCCGACCGATGAGATCGTCGCGGCGATGAACCGCATCATGCAGCCGAAGGCGGTCGCCGTGGTCGGCGCCTCCGCGGAGGACGGCAAGATCGGCAATTCCGTGATGAAGAACCTCATCAACGGCGGCTACAAGGGCGAGATCTATCCGATCCATCCCAAGGCCGCCGAGATCCTCGGCTACAAGGCCTACAAGAGCGTCAAGGACGTGCCTGGTGTGATCGACGTCGCGGTGTTCGCAATCCCCGCGAAATTCGTCGCGGCCGCGCTGACCGAATGCGGCGAGAAGAAGATCCCGGGCGCGGTGCTGATCCCGTCGGGCTTCGCTGAAGCCGGTGCGCCGGAGCTGCAGGCCGAGATCGTCGAGGTCGGCAAGAAGTACGACATCCGTCTGATGGGGCCGAACATCTACGGCTTCTATTATACGCCCGCCAATCTCTGCGCGACCTTCTGCACCGCCTATGACGTCAAGGGCCATGCGGCGCTGTCGTCGCAGTCGGGCGGCATCGGCATGGCCATCATCGGCTTCTCGCGCTCGGCCAAGATGGGCGTGTCCGCGATCGTCGGCCTCGGCAACAAGTCCGATATCGACGAGGACGATCTGCTCGCCTTCTTCGAGCAGGACCCGAACACCAATCTGATCGCCCAGCACTGCGAAGACCTCAAGGACGGCCGCGCCTTCGCGGAAGCCGCAAAGCGCGTGTCCAAGAAGAAGCCGGTGGTGGTGCTCAAGGCCGGCCGGACCTCGGCCGGCGCGAAGGCGGCGTCGTCCCACACCGGCGCGCTCGCCGGCAACGATCGCATCTATGAGGACGTGTTCAAGCAGTCCGGCGTGATCCGTGCCCGCTCACTTCGCCAGTTGCTCGAATTCGCCCGCGGCGTACCGGTGCTGCCGACGCCGAAGGGCGAGAACGTTCTCATCATCACCGGTGCCGGCGGCTCGGGCGTGCTGCTGTCGGACTCCTGCGTCGATAACGGCCTGTCGCTGATGTCGATGCCGCCGGATCTCGATGCGGCCTTCCGCAAGTTCATCCCGCCGTTCGGTGCTGCCGGCAATCCCGTGGATATCACCGGCGGCGAACCGCCGATCACCTACGTCAACACCGTGAAGCTCGGCCTGTCGGATGAGCGCATCCACGCGCTGATCCTCGGCTATTGGCACACCATCGTCACGCCGCCGATGGTGTTCGCTCGCAACATGGTCGAGGTGAAGAAGGAGATGGAGGCCAAGGGTTTTGTGAAGCCGATGGTTGCCTCGCTCGCTGGCGACGTCGAGGTCGAGGAGGCCGCCGAATATCTCTATCAGAACGGCATCCCGGCTTACGCCTATTCGACCGAGCTACCGGTCGAGGTGCTTGGCGCCAAGTACAAGTGGGCGCGCGGGGCAGGGCTGCTCTGAGCTTGCGTTCACCTCTCCCCGCTTGCGGGGAGAGGCCGGAATTTGCACAGCAAATTCCGGGCGAGGGGGAGCTTCCGCGAGTCCAATTGCCACTGTCCTTGCGGAAGCTCCCTCTCACCCTGACCCTTTCAGAGCGAGCGTTGCTCGTCTCGGCCCCGCAAGCGGGAGAGGGGAAGAGAAGAAATGCAGGTCGCGATGAGCAAGAACGTGATCCGGCGCAAATCGCTCGAGCCCAAATCGGCCTCGGAGGCCGATCACGAGAGCCGCGACGGTGGCGTGCAATCGGTCGACCGCGCGCTGTCGATCATCGAGACGCTGGCCGAGGACGACGAAGGCTATCGTCTGAGCGATCTCGCGATCCGCACCGGCCTGTCGGCGTCCACCGTGCACCGGCTGCTCGCAACGCTCGAAAGCCGCCGCTTCGTGCAGTTCGACCGTGGCGAATCCAAATGGCATGTCGGGGTGCGCAGCTTCACGGTCGGCGCCAGCTTTGCGCGGCGACGCAATTTCTCCGCACAGGCGATTCCATATTTGCGCAAGCTGCGCGATCTCACCCGCGAGACGGCCAATCTCGCCGTGGTCGACGATGAGTTCATCATCGTGCTGACCCGTATGGAAAGCCGCGAGATCATGCGCTCGCTGACCAAGGTCGGTGGCCGCGTCCCCATGGTGACCTCCGGCGTCGGCAAGGCGGTGCTCGCAACCTATTCAGACGAGGATGTCGGCGCCGTCATCCGCCATCACGGCATGCCCCGCCTGACCGAGAAGTCGATCGTGCGGCCGAGCGACCTGTTCAGGGAGCTCGAGAAAATCCGCAAACAGGGCTTTGCTGTTGACGATGAGGAGGCGCAGATCGGGCTACGCTGCGTCGCCGCGGTGGTATACAACTCACTGGCTGAACCGCTTGCCGCGATCTCCGTATCCGGCATGACCAGCCGCGTTACCGACGAACGGTTGCCGGAGATCGGGCAGATCGTCCGGGAAGTTGCGGCCGAATTGACGGCCGCGCTTGGCGGGGTGATCCCAGCGCCCCGCTAAAAGGACTCTTGGGGATCTCACTGGACAGCATCGGCCGTTTTGGCTGATATGCGACCAAACGACACAATGCGGCAAACGTCCGCATGAGCCTGGAGATGCCCTCATGTTCCGATTTCTCGCGCGCCTTGTCGGCGCAGCCGTCGCGTTGACCCTCGCGGCAGCCAATCCGGGTTTTGCCCAGCAGCTCGAGCTCAAGCTGATGGCGCCGGCGGCTCCGGGCGGAGGCTGGGACCAGACCGCGCGCTCGATGCAGCAGGCGCTGGTGGCTGCGGGCGTCGCCCGCAGCGTGCAGGTCACCAATGTTCCCGGTGCAGGTGGCAGCGTCGGCATCGCGCAGTTCGTCAACGGCGCCAAGGGCGACGGCAACCAGATGATGGTCAACGGCTTCGTCATGGTCGGCGCGCTCGCCATGAACAAGTCGCCGGTGACGCTGGAGCAGGTGACGCCGATCGCGCGCCTGACCGAGGAAATCCAGGTGATCGTGGTTCCCGCGAACTCACCGATCAAGACTGCGCAGGATCTGGCCGCCGCGGTGAAGGCCGATATCGCCAAGGTCACCTTTGCCGGCGGTTCGGCCGGCGGCGTCGACCATGTGATGGCGGCCTTGTTCGCCGGCGCCGTCGGTGCCGACGCCAAGAAGATCAATTACATCCCGTTCTCCGGAGGCGGCGAGTCGCTGGCGGCGATCCTCGGCGGCAAGGTCACCGCGGGCATTTCGGGGCTCAGCGAATATGAAGGGCAGATCAAGTCCGGCAAGCTGCGCGCGATCGGCGTGACCTCGGAGAAGCGCATCGCAGGCAGCGACATCCCCACGTTCAAGGAGCAGGGCATCGACCTCGTGATCGCCAATTGGCGTTCGGTGGTCGCGCCTCCCGGCATCACGCCGGAGCAGCGCAAGACCTTGAGCGATGCGGTCGAGAAGATGGTGAAGTCTGACGCCTGGAAGGAGATCCTCAAGCAAAAAGGCTGGGAGGACGCCTATCTGGGCGGCGACGCTTTTGCCGACTTCCTGAAGAAGGAAACGGCCCGGGTCACCGACGTGCTGAAATCGGTCGGCTTGGTCAAGTCATGACCTCGGGCGATCCCGTCCAGCCGCCGCGGCGCGTCGACCGCGCCGGCCTCGTCATCGCGGCATCGCTTGCGGTGCTCGCCGCCGTGCTGGTCTGGGACGCGCGCGGCCTGCAATCCGCCGCGATGTACGGGATGGGGCCGGAGGCGATGCCGGTCGTGGTCGCCTGCGGCCTTGCGCTGCTTGCGATCGGCAATTTCGTCGATGCACTGCGCGGCAACCTGCCGGCACGCGAAAGCGCCGATCCCGTGCCTGTGGTTCTGATCCTCGTCGGTCTGGCGCTGCTGATCGCCATCATCGGCTTTGGCGGCGGCTTCATCCTGGCGACCTCGGCCCTGTTCGTGACGACCTCGGCGGCCTTCGGACGCCGTGCCATCCTCATCGACGCCATCATCGCTCTCGTGATGTCGACCCTCATCTATCTCGCGTTCGACCGGTTGTTGACGCTGAGCCTGCCTGCCGGCCCGCTGGAGCGACTGCTGTGATGGATACCTTTGCCGCGCTGGCTCACGGCATGGCGGTCGCCGTCCAGCCGATGAACCTGCTTTACGCGCTGATCGGCGTGTTCCTCGGCACGGCCGTGGGCGTTCTGCCCGGCATCGGCCCGGCATTGACGGTCGCGCTGCTGCTGCCAGTGACCTACAAGCTCGACCCCGGCGGTTCGCTGATCATGTTCGCCGGCATCTATTATGGCGGCATGTACGGCGGATCGACCACAGCGATCCTCATCAACACGCCGGGTGAAAGCGCCTCGATGGCGACCGCGCTCGAAGGCAACAAGATGGCCAAGGCCGGCCGCGGCGGGCCGGCGCTTGCGACCTCCGCAATTGGTTCCTTCGTCGCCGGCACCATCGCCACCATTGGCTTGGCTTTCCTTGCGCCATGGCTGGTCGATGTCGCCGTGCGCTTCGGTCCGGAGGATTATTTCGCGCTGATGTGCGTTGCCTTCGTCACGGTGTCGGCGACCTTCGGCGATTCCCCAATCCGCGGCCTGACCAGCCTGTTCATCGGTCTGACGCTCGGTCTCGTCGGCATCGACAAGTTGACCGGTCAGGCGCGGCTTGCGTTCGGCGTTCCTGAATTGCTCGACGGCGTTGAAGTCACAACGCTCGCGGTCGGCCTGTTCGCGGTGGGCGAGGCACTCTACGTCGCATCGCGCCGCCACCACACCGAGGAGAAGCTGGAGCCGGTGCGCGGCTCGCTGTGGATGACCAAGGAGGACTGGAAGCGGTCTTGGAAGCCATGGCTGCGCGGGACCATGTTCGGTTTCCCGATCGGTGCGCTCCCGGCCGGCGGCGCGGAGATCCCGACCTTCCTGTCCTATTCGACCGAGAAGCGGCTGACGAAGCATCCCGAAGAATTCGGCAAGGGCGCGATCGAAGGGGTCGCCGGCCCCGAAGCCGCCAACAACGCCTCCGCCGCCGGCACGCTGGTGCCGCTGCTGACGCTAGGCCTGCCGACCTCGGCGACCGCCGCGATGATGCTGGCGGGCTTCCAGCAATACGGCCTCAATCCGGGCCCGCTGCTGTTCGCCGAGCGGCCCGACCTCGTGTGGGGTCTGATCGCAAGTCTTTTCATCGCCAACATGATGCTGCTGGTGCTCAACCTGCCGCTGGTCGGCCTATGGGTGCGGCTGCTCGCGATCCCGCAGCCCTGGCTCTATGCCGGCATCCTCGTGTTCGCGACCATGGGCACCATCGCGGCAAAGCCGTCGGTGGTGGAATTGTCGATGCTGGCCGGTTTCGGCGTGCTCGGCTTCCTGATGCGCCGGTTCGATTTCCCGATCGCGCCCGTCGTCGTCGGCCTGATCCTGGGCCCGATTGCCGAAAGCCAGCTGCGCCGCGCGCTCGCGATCAGCCTCGGCGATCCCATGACGCTGCTGCAGAGCCCGATCTCGGCGACGCTCCTCGGCGTCGCGCTGATCGCGCTGGTGGCACCCTTCGTCTTGAAGGGGCTCGGGCGGTTCAAGGCGAATGAGGACTAGCGGAACTCATCAACGGCCAGTTTGCCCAATGCGTAAGCAAAGGTGCCGTTTTATTTGAGTTGCCCCTGCCGCCGTCGGGGGCAACCATCGCTGGGCTGTCCAATATCCGTGAGAGCCCCGATGACCAAACTCACCCGCTTCACCGTTGCTCCCCTGCACAGCATGACGCGGCGCTTGGCCGATGTTGCGTCGGCCCGCGTCGCGCCGGATCTCGTCGTCACGGGGGCGCGGGTGCTCTCGACCTATTCGGAGCGCATTCATCAGGGGCGGGAAGTCTGGATCACAGGCGGCCGCATCGCGGCGGTGAAACCGGCAGGCACAGCCAAGAAAGCCTGGAGCGATGTTCCGCTGTATGACGCCGCCGGTGGCATCATCGCGCCCGGCCTCGTCGATCCGCACATCCACATCGAATCCTCGATGGTGACGGCCTGCGCCTATGCCGAGGCTGCGTTGCTGAACGGCACCACCACGATCTTCTGCGACAGCCACGAGATCGGCAACGTCATGGACGTCGCCGGTGTGGAGGCGATGCTGGAAGATGCGCGCGAGGCGCCGCTGTCGATCTTCTTGACCGTGCCGAGCACGGTTCCCGCGACCTCGGCTGAACTGGAGACGGCGGGCGGCGACCTCACGCCGGACAAAATCGCCGGTCTGTTCGATCGCTGGCCCGAAGCGGTGGCGCTTGGCGAGAAGATGGATTTCGTGCCTGTCACGATGGGCGACGAGCGCAGCCATGCCATCCTCTCCGCAGCCTTGAAGCGGGGGCGTCCCGTTTCCGGGCATGTCTACGGCCGCGAATTCGTTGCGGCCTATGCGGCATCCGGCGTCACCGACACCCATGAGGCGATCGACCGCGACATCGCCGATGACCTGCTCGATGCCGGCGTCTGGGTGTTTTTGCGCGGGGGACCGCCGACTACGCCCTGGCACTCGCTGCCGCAAGCGATCCGAACAATCACCGAGCTCGGGGCCTCGCACAAACGCACCGCCGTGTGCACGGACGATCGTGACGCCGATGATCTCCTGCTGTTCGGTCTCGACTGGGTCGTGCGGGAAGCCGTGAAGGCGGGGATGTCGCCCGAGCAGGCCTGGTCAATGGGCTCTCTGCATGGCGCGACCCGCTTCGGGATGGAAGGCGATATCGGCGGGCTTGGCGGCGGCCGCCGCGCCGATCTCGTGCTGATGGACGATCAGCTCGAGCCACAATGCACCTGGTATGGTGGCGAGCTCGTGGTCGAGCACGGCAAGATCACCCCGCGTCTCGATCAGGCGCTGTCGCATCGCTACCAATATCCCAAGGGAGCCTATGCGACCGTCAAGCTGCCGCAGACGATGAAGCTGACGCCCGAATTGCCGGCCAAGGCCTGCGCCGTCAACGCCATCAAGACCGCGCTGCCTGGCATCACGCTGATCCACGAGAAGGTCGCGATCGAACCCGCAAAAGACTGGCCGTCGCTGTTCGCGCGCTATGGCCTCTGCTTCGTCGCGGTGGTCGAGCGTCATGGCCAATCCGCGGGCAACGTCGCCCATGGCCTCTTGAAGGATTTCGGCCTGAAGCGCGGCGCGGTCGCCTCCAGCGTCGGACACGACAGCCACAATCTCATCGTCGCTGGCACCAACGAGGGCGACATGCAGGTCGCCATCGCCGCCATCAAGGAGCGGCAGGGCGGCGTCTGCGTCGTCGCCGACGGCGAGGTGAGGGCGCTGGTTCCGCTGCCGATCGCAGGACTCCTGTCCGACAAGCGTGTCACCGAAGTGGCGGAAGAGGTGAAGGTGCTGAAGAAGGAATGGGTCGAGGCCGGCTGCACCATCCCGTACATGGGCTTCAATTTGATTCCGCTATCGGTCATTCCGGAAATTCGCATCACCGATAAGGGACTCGTGCTGGTGCCGCAGATGCAGCTGGTGCCGCTGTTCGAGTGAGCTGCTTTCACGCATCTGTTGATCTAACCGATTGACACGTCCACGATTTTCTCGTGGTTGCCGCATCGTGGAAAATAAAATCGGTCTCGTTGAGATCGGCTTCTGCGTATCTGATGATCTCGCTCGCTGACGCAATTTGAGCGAGGTCCGATATGGCGAAGATGCGAGCTGTCGATGCGGCCGTGCGTATCCTGGAGAAGGAAGGTATATCGACGGCCTTCGGTGTTCCCGGCGCTGCAATCAATCCACTTTACTCGGCGCTGAAGAAGCGTGGCTCGATCCGCCACATCCTGGCGCGCCATGTCGAGGGCGCTTCGCACATGGCCGAAGGCTATACACGCGCCAAGGCCGGCAATATCGGGGTCTGTATCGGCACCTCCGGGCCGGCTGGCACCGACATGATCACCGGTCTTTACTCCGCGATCGCCGATTCCATCCCGATCCTCTGCATTACGGGGCAGGCGCCGCGCGCGCGGCTCTACAAGGAGGATTTCCAGGCGGTCGACATCGAGTCGATTGCAAAGCCTGTCACGAAGTGGGCACTGACGGTACGTGAGCCGGCGCTGGTGCCGCGTGTGTTCAGCCAAGCCTTTCACGTGATGCGCTCAGGCAGGCCGGGGCCGGTGCTGATCGACATGCCCCTCGACGTGCAGCTCGCCGAGATCGAGTTCGATGACGAGACCTACGAGCCGCTGCCGGTCTATAAGCCCGCCGCGACGCGCAAGCAGGTCGAGAAGGCGCTGGAGATGCTCAACGCCGCCGAACGGCCGCTGATCGTCGCGGGCGGCGGCATCATCAACGCCGACGCCTCGGATCTGCTGGTCGAGTTCGCCGAAATCGCCAACATACCCGTCGTGCCGACGCTGATGGGATGGGGCGCGATCCCCGATGATCACGTGCTGATGGCCGGCATGGTGGGTCTCCAGACCAGCCACCGCTATGGTAATGCCACGCTGCTGGAGTCCGACTTCGTGCTCGGCATCGGCAATCGCTGGGCCAACCGCCACACCGGCTCGGTCGAGACCTACACCAAGGGTCGCAAATTCGTTCACGTGGACATCGAGCCGACGCAGATCGGGCGCGTGTTCAATCCCGATCTCGGCATCGTCTCGGACGCAAAGGCCGCGCTCGAACTGTTCGTCGCCGTCGCCAGGGAGTGGCGGCGGTCAGGCAGGCTCCGCGAGCGCCAGGCGTGGCCTGCGGCCTGCCGCGACCGCAAGAAGACGATGCTGCGCAAGAGCCATTTCGACAACGTCCCGATCAAGCCGCAGCGCGTCTACGAGGAAATGAACAAGGCGTTCGGCCGCGACACCACCTATGTCACCGTGATCGGCCTGTCGCAGATCGCCGGCGCGCAGTTCCTCGGCGTCTACAAGCCCCGCAACTGGATCAATGCCGGGCAGGCGGGGCCGCTCGGCTGGACGCTGCCGGCCGCGCTCGGCGTGCGCGCGGCGTGCCCGGAGCGCGAGATCGTCGCGCTCTCCGGCGACTACGATTTCCAGTTCCTGATCGAGGAGCTCGCGGTCGGCGCGCAGTTCAATCTGCCCTACATCCACGTCGTCGTGAACAATTCCTATCTCGGCCTGATCCGACAGGCCCAGCGCGGCTTCGACATGGACTATCACGTCCAGCTCTCCTTCGAGAACATCAACGCGCCCGAGATCGGCGTCTACGGCGTCGACCATGTCGCGGTCGCCGAAGGCCTCGGCTGCAAGGCCATCCGCGTCACCGACCCGAAGGACACGCAGGCAGCGTTTGCGACCGCCCGCGAATTGATGGCCAAGCACCGCGTGCCTGTGGTGGTCGAGTTCATCCTCGAACGGGTCACCAACATCGCGATGGGCGCGGAGATCGACAACATCGTCGAGTTCGAGGAGGTGCTGGACCTTCCGCTCGACGAAGTCGAGACCACGCGCGTGCTGCAGCCGGCGGAATAGGGGAAGAAGCACCATGCCGAAATTTGCCGCCAATCTCACCATGCTCTTCAACGAGATGCCGTTCCTCGACCGCTTTGCGGCGGCGAAGGCGGCGGGCTTTGCCGGGGTCGAATATCTCTTCCCCTATGATTTCGACAAGGCGCAGCTGCGCGAGCAGCTCAAGGCGCATGGCTTGACGCAGGTGCTGCACAATCTCCCCGCCGGCAACTGGGCGGGGGGCGAGCGCGGCATTGCGATCCTGCCCGACCGCATCGCCGAATTCCGCGACGGCGTGTTCCGCGCGATCGATTATGCCAGGGCGCTCGATTGCGAGCAGCTCAACTGCCTCGTCGGCATCGCCCCTGTCGACGCCGATCCGCACGAGCTTCGGGAGACGCTGGTCGGGAATCTGCGTTTTGCAGCTTCGTCGCTGGCGCGAGAGAACATCAAGCTATTGGTCGAGCCCATCAACACGCTCGACATTCCCGGCTTCTTCCTCAACGGCACCGAGCAGGCGGTGCAGCTGATCTCCGAGGTGAGATCGAACAACCTCTTCATCCAGTACGACATCTACCACATGCAGATCATGGAAGGCGATCTCGCCCGCACCATGCAGGAATATCTGCCTCAGATTGCTCACGTCCAACTTGCCGACAATCCCGGCCGTCACGAGCCCGGCACCGGCGAGATCAACTATCCCTTCCTGTTCCGCCACCTCGACGCGATCGGCTATCGCGGCTGGATCGGCTGCGAATACAAGCCGCGCACCACGACGCTGGAGGGCCTGTCGTGGCATGCGGCACAGACGTTTGAGACCTGAGAATATTGCCACGTCGGCGGTGCGCTCCCTCTCCCGCTAGCGGGAGAGGTGCACCGAGTGCGCGGATGAGTTTTGCTACTCCAACTGTGAGAAATCAGACATGACCAACATCGGCTTCATCGGACTTGGCACCATGGGACGGCCGATGGCCGGCCATCTGCTGGCTGCGGGCCATCGGGTGCTTCTGCGTGACGTTGCTCCGATCGCGCCGGAGCTGATGTCCGCGGGCGGCATCGCCTGCACATCGGCCAGGGAGGTCGCGGAGCAGGCGGACGCGGTCATCATCATGGTGCCGGATACGCCGCATGTGGAGGCCGTGCTGTTCGGCAAGGAGGGCGTCGCTAGCGGCATCTCCAAGGGCAAGATCGTCGTCGACATGAGCTCGATCTCGCCGCTGGCGACGAAGGAGTTTGCGAGGAAGATCGAGGCGCTCGGCGCCGATTATCTCGATGCGCCGGTGTCGGGCGGGGAGGTCGGCGCCAAGGCGGCGAGCCTCACCATCATGGTCGGCGGGCCCGAGCGGGCCTTTGGCACCATGAAGCCGATCTTCGACAAGATGGGCAAGAACGTCACGCATGTCGGCGCCAACGGCGACGGGCAGACGACAAAGGTTGCCAACCAGATCATCGTCGCGCTCACCATCGAAGCCGTGAGCGAGGCCCTGTTGTTCGCATCCAAGGCCGGTGCGAATCCCGCGCTGGTGCGCAAGGCGCTGATGGGCGGCTTCGCGTCCTCGCGAATTCTGGAGGTGCATGGCGAGCGCATGGTGAAGCGCAATTTCGATCCTGGCTTCCGCATCGAGCTGCACCAGAAGGATCTCAATCTCGCGCTCGAAGCTGCGCGTGCACTCGGCCTGTCGCTGCCGAGCACGGCGGTGGCGCAGCAATTGTTCTCGTCCTGCACTGCACATGGCGGCAAGGCCTGGGATCACTCCGCCATGGTGCGGGCGCTGGAACTGATGGCGGGGCATGAGATCGCCAGGGCCTGAACTGTTACGCGGTAACACTGTCCAGTGATGCATCTTTCGTCGCAGGGGAACCGGAACAATGCTCCGGCCCCGCGGGTTGAAGGCGCAGGACAATCACTGGAGACAAAACACCATGAAAACCCGTCTTGCGATTACGTTGGCTGCAGCGTCGCTGCTGGCGTCGAGCGCAGCCTTTGCTCAGTCGACGACCGAACAGGGCGCCAGGGACGGCGCGCGTGCAGGTGGCGACATCGGCGGCCCGATCGGTGCAATGGTTGGCGGCACCGTGGGTGCAGCCGTCGGCGCCGGTCTCGAAATTCCGAATGCGGTCCTCGGCGGAATTCCTCGCAGCGACTCCGTCGTGGTCCAGGAGCGCGTCGTGGTCGGCGAGCCGCTGCCTCCGACCGTGGTGCTGCGGCCCGTGCCGAACTACACCGAATATCGCTATGCGGTCGTGAACGATCGCCGTGTGATCGTCGAGCCGCGCACACGCCGCGTGGTCAAGATCATCGACTGATCGACGCAATTCTTTGTGCTGAGCAGGGCCCTGCGGAGCATCACTCCGCGGGGCCTTCGCTTGTCATGGCGGAGCTGGTGCGAAAGCGCGAGAGTAGCCGGTCTGCGGCGGCGGCGAGTGCAAAGCCGAGGCACGCGGTGGCAGCATCGACCAAAAAATCCACCAGCCGCGCGTGACGGCCGGGTGCCCAAAATTGCATCAGCTCGAGAACGCCGATCAGGACGACCGCGGCCGCTGCGCTCAGTAGGCGCCGGCGTGGATAGGCGAGGCCGAAGGCCAATCCCACCATGACGAAGGCAAGCGCATGTTCGCCGTCCTGACCGAGGTCGGAATGGGGGCGAAGGCCGGGAGGACCGAGGGTGGCGAACGTAACGGCAGCGGCGAGCAGCCAGGCAAAGGTACGAATGAACATCCGGGTCGCTTAGCACGAATTTGGTCGGGTTGTCGCGAGGCTCGTATCAGATCGCCGTGTAGTTAATGACAAAAATGTTAAAGCGGATCGCGCACGCCGAGGCCATGCATGAAGCGTTCCCGGATCTGCACGGGGTCGCGCCGGGTGGTGCCCACGCCGGGCTTGTCGTCGATCCTGACCGCGATCAGGCTCGGCTCGGAAGCGGCCATGGCGTCGTCGACCAACCGCTCGAAATCTTCCTCGTCCGCGGCCCAGGCGCTGCTCGCAAGACCAGAGCCAATGGCAATGGCGACGATGTCGGCAACGTTCGCTGCCGGCGTCGGCTGCGCCCCGGTGATTTGGTAGATGCCGTTGTCCATCACGATCATCGTGAGGTTCTTCGGCTTCAAGGCTGCAATCGTCGAGAGCGCACCGAGCTGCATCAGGAGCGAGCCGTCGCCTTCGAGCGCGAAGACGCGGCGGTCGGGCTGCGCCAGCGCCACGCCGAGCGCGATCGGAAAGGCGAGTCCCATGCTGCCCAGCATGTAGAAGTTCTGCGGGCGGTGGCCGGCGGCCCACAGATCGAAATTGGTGTTGCCGATGCCGCCGATCACGGCTTCCTCGTGCTTCAGCTTCGCGATCAGCCGCGAGGTGACGTCGAAGCGGTTCATCACCTTGGTGTTGCCAGTGTTCATCGTCGGCCTCACTTGTCGAAGACCTTGCCGCCCGTCAGCAGCGGGTTGAGGATCAACGCCACCGGCGCCTGCGTGGTGACGGCCTGCTTGATCGAGCGGTCGGCGATGAATTCGAGCTCGTCGAGCCGGGTGATGGTGTGATGCTCCAGCGCCAGCGAATCCAGCACCGGTCGCATGGTGCGGCAGACCAGGGACTGGCCGTAGTTGAATTCGCCGAGCGTGCCGCGCTCAGAGACGAGCATGATCAGCGGAATCTGGTAGGGCACTGCGAGCGAGGCCAGCACGTTTGCGAGCGTCGCAAAGCCGGAGGTCTGCATCAGCACCGCGCCGCGCCGACCGCCCATCCAGGCGCCGGCGACGATGCCGACGGCCTCTTCCTCACGGGCGGTCGCGAAAGTGGTGAAGAAGGGATCGGCGTGCAGGTTCTTGATCAGCGGCGTCAGCACGCGGTCCGGCACGTAAGGGATCAGGTTGATCTCGTTCCGCTTCAAGGTTTGCAGGACGATGCCGTGCCAGCTTCCGTCGCTGCTCCCCTGCGGCTGCTGTTCCGCAATCGCCATCGCGCTCTCCCTGGGGCCGCGCATGCTTCTTGGTTCTTGCCGTCGCGGCGGCCTGCCGAACTTGACGCGGGCAGCGGGATTGTCAACATGTCCGCGCCGTCACCGTGATCTGCGCCAGCAGGCCTGCCGTGGCCGGCACCGCCATGGCATAAGCGGCGACAACCAGAACACGGGAGGGGGCATAGGAGGGCGCGCATCGCGCTGACCTTGCGGATCTCCCGCGAACGAGCCGGAAGGGTCCTGATGTCCGTCAACAACAAGCGCGTCGTCTACTCCAATTATTTGGCCAATCCGATCTATATCGATATTCTGAAGGCCCGGCCCGACGTCCGGCTCGATCGCATCGAAAACCGAAGCCCCGAGGATGTCTATGGGCCGCTCCTCGGCGCTGCCCACGTCTACCAGGTCGGCGCCGCCCGCGATGAGCTCGCCCCGCATTTCCATGTCGATGCCGCCTTTCTGAAGCGGACGCCGAATTTGCTGCTGGTCTCCAGCAACGGTGCCGGCTTCGATCCCGTCGACGTCGAGGCCTGCACGGAGGCAGGCGTCGTAGTCGTCAACCAGTCCGGCGGCAACGCCCATTCGGTCGCCGAGCACGCGCTGGCGATGATGCTGACGCTGTCCAAGCGCATCATCCAGTCGGATCGCCGGCTGCGCCGCGAGCGCGACGTGAACCGCAACGATCTCGTCGGCAACGAGGTCGAGGGCAAGACCGTCGGCATCATCGGCCTCGGTAATGTCGGCCGGCGCATCGCCGCCTTGTGCAAGGGCCTGCTCGGCATGACAGTGCTTGCCTACGATCCGTATTTGTCGGCTGAGGTGATGGCCGAGCGGGGCGGGGAGAAGGTCGAGCTCGACGAGCTGTTGCGCCGCGCCGATTTCGTCTCGATCTCATGCCCGCTCAACAAGGGCAGCCGCAACTTGATCAGCACACGCGAATTCGCGCTGATGCAGCCGCATGCCTATTTCATCACCACCGCACGCGGCTTCATTCACGACGAGGACGCGCTGCTGCAGGCGCTGCGCGACAAGCGCATCGCCGGTGCCGGCCTCGACGTCTGGTCCAAGGAGCCGCCGCCGCCGGAGCATCCGCTGCTCCAGTTCGACAACGTGCTGGCGAGCCCGCACACGGCAGGCGTCACCATCGAGGCGCGCCAGAACATGGGCCGGATCGCCGCCGAGCAGGTGCTGGATGTGCTCGACGGCAAGCGCCCGCCGCGCATCATCAATCCCGAAGCCTGGCCGCGCTATGCCGAGCGCTTCAAGCAGGCTTTTGGCGTGACGCCGGGGTAGGGCGCGCGAAGCCCAGTCGCGCGCCGATCCTTGGTTATCAGGATGAAAACGGAGCGCGGTGGATTTTACTGATGGCGCGAATGAACGCGTATGACCTCTCCTGTAGATCAGGGAGCATGAGCATACTTTCGATTGCGACATCCGGACTTTCTGCGGCGAGTTTGCGCGTGAACGTGGCGGCGAGCAATATCGCCAACATCAGCACGACCGGCCCACTACCCGCGTCAGGCGGGTCGAGCGCATCGGCCGGTGCGGGCATTGCTCCAACGTTTCCTGCAGCCTACGTGCCCTTGCGGGTCGATCAGGTCTCCCAGTCGAGCGGTTCGACGCCGGGCGGTACGGTTGCGACCGTATCGACGGTATCGCCGAGCTATACCGCGCAATCCGACCCGAGCGCTCCCTTCGCAAACCAGGACGGCCTGGTGGCAGCGCCGAATGTCGATCTTGCTAGCGAATTCGCTCAGCTGGTGACCGCAAAATACAGCTTCGTTGCCAATGCGAAGGTCATTCAGGCCTACGCCGAGACGCAAGACACGCTCCTCGACATCAAGGCGTGAGGGCTGACGTCGGCCGTGTCTCGCCAGCCTGGGCCACTACCCCAGCTTTGCGCCGAGCTGCTGGAACACGGCCTCGCAGGTCATGAGGTCGAGATGGCCGCCGCCCGCGTTCTTGAAGAACATGATGTCGGACGGTGACGTTCGCCCCTGCACAAGGCCGCCGACGAGGTCGTAGAGGTCGCCGAGGACGTCCGCCTCGCTGATCGCGCCGCTCGCGATCGGCTGCAGGATGTCGCCGACGCCGTGGAAGGCGGATTCCCGCCGGTCCACGAAGACGCGGGAGCACTTGGCCGCCTCGTCATCAGCCTCCCGGGTTTGCGGTGTGTAGCCGCCGACGAGGTCCAGATGCGTGCCCGGCCGCAGATTGCGGCCCTTGATCAGCGGCTGATGCGCGCGGGTGCAGGTGGTAATGACATCGGCCTCGCGCGTCGCGGCGTCGAGATCCGTGATTGCTTCCGCCTTGATGCCGGCCTTCGCCAAGCGCTGAGCGAGATCCACGCCCCGGTCCGGGCTGCGATTCCAGATCAGCACGCGCTCCAGTGACGGCCGCACGGTGCGATGACCCCGGATCAGCCATTCGGACATCTCGCCGGCCCCGACGCAGAGCAGCGTCTCGGGATTGGGCGGGGCGAGCAGTTTCGTGGCCAACGCGGAGTCGGCTGCGGTGCGCCAATGCGTGATCTCGGTCCCGTCCATCGCCGCCAGCGGCCGGCCGTTGGTGCCGTCGAACAGCACGCACACGGCCTGCACCGCCGGCATCCTGCCTTCGGCCAGATTGGCCGGAAAGCTGGTGAACATCTTGCTGGCCATGTATCGGCCGGAATCGACGGCGCTGCGGATGACGTATTGCCCCCTCTCGTCTCCAAGGAAGGCGTCCAGCACCTCCATCTTCGGCCGGCGATGCGCTTCTTCGAGGGCCGCAATCAGGATCGGAAAGGTCAGAGCCTTCGTGACTTCGGTATCGGAGACAAAGTGCAAGGCAAGTTCCTCATTGGCGACCGGCATTTGCCCATAAACCCGCGCGGCAGGTTCCGCAACGAATCTTCCGCCGGGACTGGACAAGCCTTGATCCGCGTCAAAATCTCCTTTCCCCGTCCGGCCTAAATGGGACTAGAGTGCCGGCGGGCAGGCAGGGAGGTCCCATGTCAACTTATGTCGTCAGGTTCATGAAGGACGTGCTCGGCGAATACGGCCGGCAATGCGAGGTCTGCCAGGGCACGCTCGAGATCGACGCCGCCGACGAGGACGAAGCCAGGGAACGGGCGAAAGCGAGGTTCTGCAAGGACCAGGCGTTGCATCACTGGTCACTGCATGCCGACCGCATCCATGTCAGCCCCGCCGACTTCCCGTCGTAGCGACTAGCGCCCGGGTGCCGTGACGGGCGGGGGCGTCGTCGTCCCCGCGCCGAGCGAGCGTTGCACCATGACGGTGTCGGACCAGCGGCCGTGGCGGTAGGCAACGCCGCTGAGCAGGCCGGCGCGTGCGAAACCGAACCGCTCGTGCAGCGCCAGCGAGGGCGCGTTATCTGCATCGATATAGCCGATCATCTGGCGGAAGCCGGCCGCCGCGCAGGCGTCGATCAATTCCTGCAGCAACAGCCGTCCGACCCCGCGGCCGAGATGGGCGTGGTGGACGTAGATCGAGTGCTTGGCGGTGTAGCGATAGGCCGGCCTTTTGCGGAACAGCACGGCATAGGCATAGCCGACGACCTCGCCGCGCCAGGTCGCAACCAGATGCGGCAGGCGGGTCTGCTTCAGGTTCTTGCGCCGGTCGCGCAGATCGTCCGGCTCCGGCGCACCGGTTCCTTCGACATCGCGCGGCACGCCGCTGCGGACGTGATGGCGGTAGATCGCCAGCATCGCCTCGATGTCGCTTTCGCGTGATGGCCGAACCAGGACGGGTTCATCGCTCGCGCGCGCAGCTGCTTCGTTCATCGGCACCTACTCGGTCACGACATAAGTGTAGAGCCCGATGCGCCCATTCGCATCGACCTCCTTGTAGACGCCCTGGATCTCGACGTCGAAGCCCGGAAATGTGTTGAAGCAGGTCTCGAACATCTTGAGATAATCGATCATGGGCTTGGCTCGTTCCGTCAGCCGCTCGCCGGGCACGATGGTGGCGATGCCGGGCGGGTAGACCACGAACGGCGTGGTCGCGATTCGGCCGGCGATCGCCTCGATCGGGAGGTAGTCGACGTCGTTCTTGAACAGATAGCGCGCGGCATCGCGGGGCGACATCGCGATCTCGGGCATATGCTCGGGCATGAACTGCCGCGCCTGGAGCGCGCTGACATCGGCGGTGCGGAAGAAACGGTGCATCTCGCCGCAGAGGTCACGCAGCCGTGCACCGGCGTAGCGCGCCTGCCGCCTCTGATAGAATTCGGGGATGACGTCGGCGAGCAGCGCATTGTCGTCGTGCAGTCGCTTGAACGCGACGAGGCCGGAGATCAGCGTGCCCGCCTTGCTCGCCTCGACGCCGGGCGTGAGCAGGAAGAGCAGGGAGTTGAGGTCGTTCTTCTCGGGGACGATGCGGTTCTCGCGCAGATATTGCGCGACGACCGGCGCGGGAATGCCGTGCTCGGCATAAGCTCCCGTCGCACGATCGAACCCGGGCGTGAGCAGCGTCAGCTTGTTCGGATCGGTCATGGCAAAGCCTTCCGCGAGATCGGGAAAGCCGTGCCAGTTGGTATCCGGGGAGAGCTGCCACAGCGCGGGGTTGGTGGCGAGCTCGTCGGTCGAGAGAGTCTCCCAGGCGACGTTATGCGCCGCGCCGGGACGGCTGACATCGGCAATGGCGACGCGATCGGGAACGAAGGGCTCGAAGAACCAGCGGCGATCCGGGTTCTGCTCCTTCTCCTCGAACTCCTGGCGCATCGCGCGGATCTTCTTGCGCAGCTCGATGCCGAGCCGGATCGTGTCGTCCCACAGCACTTCGCCGGAGCGGCCCTTCATCATCTGTGCGCCGACGTCGAGCGAGGCGAACAGCGGGTAGAACGGCGAGGTCGAGGCGTGCTGCATGAAGCTCTCGTTGAAGCGGCGGTGCTCGACGCGACGCTTCTGGCCGCGGATATGGCGGTCCTTGATGTGGATCTGCGAGGCCTGCGAGAAGCTTGCCAGCTGCTTGTGGGTCGACTGCGTCGCGATGATGCCGGGGGCGTCGGGCGAGAGATTTACCAGCCCCATGGCGAAGCGGCCGGCATAAAGGGGGTGGAATTTCATGAAGCCGGCCCAAGCCTCGTCGAACAGGATGTAGTCGCAGAGATGGCCGATACGCTTGATGATCATCTCGGCGCTGTGGATCGAGCCGTCATATGTGCACTGCTCGACCACGGCGACACGGAACGGCCGCTCCTTGCGCCAGGCGTCGCGATCGTTCACCAGGGGATGGTTGCGGATCGCCTCGCGCAAGCTCTTCTCTTCGAGCCGGTCCCAGCGCATCGGGCCGATCAGTCCCCAGGCGTTGCGAACGGTCGGCACATAGACCGGGATGCCGCCATTGATCATCAGCGCGCCGTGATGGGCGGCCTTGTGGTTGTTGCGGTCGAACAGCACGAGATCGCCGTCGGTGACGAGGGCGCCCAGCGCGACCTTGTTCGAGGTCGAGGTTCCGTTGAGCACAAAATAGGTCTTTTCCGCGCCGAAGATCGCCGCCGCTTCCTTCTGCGCCTTCAGCGCCGGACCCTCATGGGTGAGGAGGTCGCCGAGGTCGAGCACGGAATTGTCGAGGTCGTCGCGGAACACGGACTCGCCGAGATGCTCGACGAACACGCGCCCGATCGGGCTGCGATTGTAGAACACGCCGCCATTGTGGCCAGGGCAGGTCCAAAGCTGGTTACCTTCCTCGGCATAGTCGACCAGCGCGCCGAAGAACGGTGTCTTCAGCGTCTCGGCATATTGCTTCAGACGGCTGATCAAGTTCTTGGCGATGAAGGTTGGCGTCTCCTCGGAGAGGAAGACATAGCCATCGATGAAATCGAGTACCTCGACCGGCAGGTCCTCGAACCGCTTGCGACGGATCAGCAGGATGATCGGGAAGTCGAGGCCTCGGCGGCGCATCAGATTGATCAGCGCGGAGGTCTTGCCCTCCAGGCCCTTCTTGCCCCAGTCCACCACCATGCAGCCGATCGCGGCGTCGGTCTGCACCGCCATCTCGGCATCCTCCAGCTTGCGGGCCCGGACCACCTCGAAGCCAGAGCGTTGGATCTCCTCGATGATCTGGTTGAAGCGTACGCCTTCGAGATCGTCGGCGTCGAACACTGGGGCGGCGAACAGGAAGTTGAAGCGCTTGAAATAGTCCATGGCAGGTCCCGAATGTGCAGGAAGATACAGCTCTCTGCACATTCGATGACATCTGGATGACATGCCCGAGTGCTGCGGCAAGGTTAGCCTGACGCTTCACTCCAGCAGCTTGTCCAGCGTGATCGGGAAGCGCCGGATGCGCTTGCCGGTGGCGTGATAGACGGCGTTCGCAATTGCGGCCGGCACGCCGACGATGCCGATTTCGCCTAGCCCCTTGATGCCCAACCGGTTGATGCGGTCGTCGGGCTCGTCGACGAAAATGACGTCAATGTCATGGACGTCGGCGTTCACGGGAATGTGGTATTCGGCAATGTTCGCGTTCATGATGCGGCCGAAGCGGTGATCCATCACCGTCTCCTCGTGCAGCGCCATTCCGATTCCCCAGACTACCCCGCCCATGATCTGGCTGCGGCCGGTCTTGGTGTTCAGGATGCGCCCGGCCGCGACCGCATTCACGACCCGGGTGACGCGAATAATCCCCAACTCCTCGTCGATCTTCACCTCCGCGAAGACCGCTGAATGTGTGTTGCGGGCATGCGATTTATCTTCCGCGAATTGGTTGAGCTTCTCCTTTTCGATCCGCTCGAGCTTGCTGTGGCGCATGACATCCGCAATCGAGACAGCGGCCCCGCGGCCGTCGCTGCTGGCGATCATGCCGTCAGTCAGGGTGACGTTGGCGGCGTCGAGGTCAGCGAGCGGTGAGCCCGGCATGGCCTTGGCGAGACATGCGAGCTCCCAGCGAATCTCTTCGGCCGCTCCCAAGACCGCATGCGCGCTCGATGCGGCCATCCAGGAGCCGCCCTCGACGGGGGCTTGCGGCAAGGTCGAATCGGCGAGCCGTACGCTGATATTCTCGATCGGGAGCCCGAGGGCATCGGCCGCGACCTGCGCCACGATGGTGTACGTGCCGGTGCCGATATCGGACGCGGCGCAGGAGACCTCGGCATGGCCGTTGGCCGTCAGCACGATGCGGACGGCGACCGGCATCTGCAGCGCCTCCCACACCCCAGTCGCCATGCCCGAGCCGACCAGTTCCTTGCCGTCTCGCATGGAACGCGGCGCCGGATTACGCCGGCTCCAGCCGAACGCTTCGGCGCCGCGGGCGTAGCACTCGCGCAGCTGCTTGCTGGTGTAAGGCAGGCCTTGGCTCTGGTCGCGATCCGAGTAGCACCTCAGGCGCAGCTCGACCGGATCGAGCTTCAGCGCGACGGCCAATTCGTCCATGGCGCATTCGAGTGCGCACACGCCCGTTGCCGCACCCGGCGCGCGCATGTCGGAGGGCGTCGAAACGTCGAGGTCGACCAGCTTATGGGAAAAGTTGCTGTTAGGACTCTTGTAAAGCTGCTCGGCCCAGCCCGTATCGTTGCGCGAAAAATCCTCATAGCGTGAGGTCACGGCGATGGCTTCGTGGGTGATCGCATCGAGGGTGCCGTCCGGCTTTGCACCGAGCGCAACGCGCTCGATGGTCATGGGACGATAGCCCAGGCCATACATCTGTTGCCTCGTCAGCACGACGCGGACGGACCGCTTCAGTGCGAGCGCGGCAAGGGTTGCCAGCACCACCTGGTGCTGCGGCCGCAGGCCCGAGCCGAAGGCGCCGCCGACATAAGGCGAGATCACGCGGATGTCGTCCGGTTCCTTGCCGAAAACACTGCAGAGAAACTTCTGTACGTTCTGGACGCCCTGCGTCTTGTCGTAGATCGTGAGCCCACCACTGCCGTTCCAGACGGCTGTCGTCGCGAAGAGCTCCATGGGGTTGTGGTGCTCGGTCGGAATGACGTAATCCGCCTCGTGGCGCACGGCCGCGCGCGTCAGGGCTGCTGCGGCATCACCACGCGGCTTGTGCGGTTGATCCACTTTTTCGGCCTTGCCGCGTTCGGATTCAAGATCGGTCGAAAACGCCTCCTGCTCATATTCGACGCGAACGCGGGTTGCGGCGAACTTGGCGGTCTCCCGGTCCTCCGCGACGACCAGTGCGATCGGCTGGCCGTTGAACTTGATCTTGTCATCATAGAGCGGACGGAAGGGCGAGCCCTTTTCCGGCGCCACCTCATCCTTCCAGGCTTCGTCCTTGTCGGCGAGGGGCGGCCGATGTTCATGCGTGAGCACGTCGACCACGCCCTTCACCTTCAGCGCCTCGCTGGTGTCGAGACGAGCGATGCGTCCACGCGCGATACTGGCCTCGATGACGAAGCCGTGAAGAAGACCGTCTGCTGCGAACTCGCCGGCATATTTGGCGGCCCCGGTGACCTTGGCGCGGCCGTCGACGCGCGACGTTGATGTTCCGACATAGGCGTTCATCGAGCCCTCATGCGATCTTTTTGTGAGCTTGTGATTGCGGCGTGGCGCTTGCGGCCTGCATCAGCGCACGCACGACGGCTCGGCGCGCCAGGTCGATCTTGAACCCGTTGTGGGAGCGTGCCGTCGCTCCCTGCAGCAGCAGGTCGGCGGCGCGCCCGAAATGATCCGGTGTTGCCGCCTGACCGCGCAATGCGGCTTCGGCCTCGAGGCTTCGCCAGGGCTTGTGGGCCACGCCACCGAGAGCAAGGCGCGCTTCGCCGATCGCGTTGCCCTCCAGGTCGAGCGCGGCCGCGACCGAGACCAGAGCAAAGGCGTAGGACAGCCGGTCGCGGATCTTCAGATAGCTGTAGTTCCGGGCAAAGGCGTGCGGCGGCAGCTCGATGGCGATAATGATCTCGCCGCTGCCAAGATTGGTATCGAGGTGAGGCTTGTCCTCGGGAAGCCGATGGAAATCCGTCAGCGCGATGGTGCGCTGACCAGAGGGGCGTGCGATATGCACGAGCGCGCCGAGCGCGGCCAGCGCCACGCTCATGTCGGATGGATTGGTCGCGATGCAGGAGTTGCTGGTGCCGAGGATGGCATGGTTGCGGTTGAGACCATCGAGGGCCGAGCAGCCCGTGCCGGGGCTTCGCTTGTTGCAGGGTGTCGTGGTGTCATAGAAGTAGGGGCAGCGCGTACGTTGCATCAGATTGCCGCCGACCGAGGCCATGTTGCGCAGTTGCGCGGAGGCGCCGGCCAGGATGGCGCTGGCAAGGAGGGGATAGCGCTGCTCGATCAACGGGTGGTAGGCGAGGTCCGAATTCGGCACCAAGGCGCCGATGCGCAGACCGCCGTCCGCCGTCTCCTCGATGTCGCGGAGCGGCAGGCGGGAGATGTCGATCAGCCGGGAGGGCCGTTCGACGTTCTCCTTCATCAGATCGATCAGGTTGGTGCCGCCGGCGATCAACTTCGCACCGGGATCGGCGGCGAGCAGGCGGATGGCGTCGGCAAGGTCGCCCGCGCGGGAATATTGGAAGTTGTTCATGACCGGCTCATTGCCTGCTCGATCGCAGCCACGATGTTGGGGTAGGCACCGCAGCGACAGAGGTTTCCGCTCATCAGCTCCCGGATCTCATCCGCAACGCGCGCACGGCCTTCGGTTAACAGGCCCGCGGCAGAGCAAATCTGTCCCGGCGTGCAATAACCGCACTGAAAGGCATCGTGGTCGATGAAGGCCTGTTGCAGGGGATGCAGCGCGCCGTCCCTGGCCAAGCCTTCGATGGTCGTGATCTCGGCGCCATCCCTCATGACGGCCAGAGTCAGGCAGGAATTGACCCGTCTTCCGTCGATCAGCACGGTACAGGCGCCGCATTGGCCGTGATCGCAGCCTTTTTTGGTGCCGGTCAGCTCCAGACGGTCACGCAGCGCATCCAGAAGCGTGGTCCATGGCGCGACCTCGAGCGCGCGGCGTTCGCCATTGACGACGAGGTTGATCGGAATGCGTTCGGGGATCGTGAGGTCGGCCATGGTGTATTTCCCTGCGGAAAGGCCGAGCCGGGCAAATTGTGCAAATGACGCGAGACTGCGTTGCCGCCGCTGGCCGATAGCGCCCAACGGATGACGGGTTGCTTGGTTCCCGACCGGTTCTCCTGATTGGATTTACGAGATCAGCGCTTGGTCTCGCCGAACACCACGGTCGGCACCGCGCGGTTGACGATCTCGCGCAGCGCGAAGCTCGATTGCACCCGCGCGACGCGGGGCAGGCGGGACAGCTCGGTGCGATGGATGCGCTCGAAATCCTGGATGTCGCGGGCGAGTACGATCAGGATGTAGTCGTCCGTCCCCGACATCAGGAAGCAGCGCACGACAGAGGGACATTTCGTCACCTCTGCCTCGAACGCCTTCAGTGCCTCGTCGCTCTGGCTCTCCAGCGCGATGCGAACCAGCACCGTGGTGGTGAGGCCGAACTGGGCCAGGTCGAGCGCGGCCTGGTAGGCCTGGATGTAGCCGTCATCCTCCAGCGCCTTCTGCCGCCGCGCCAGCGCCGTGCTCGACAAG
Organism: Bradyrhizobium sp. JHI2711; assembly: GCF_056156565.1. Classification (NCBI taxonomy): domain Bacteria; kingdom Pseudomonadati; phylum Pseudomonadota; class Alphaproteobacteria; order Hyphomicrobiales; family Nitrobacteraceae; genus Bradyrhizobium; species Bradyrhizobium sp. JHI2711. Next base: position 1,735,911 of record NZ_JBPZPT010000001.1, on the reverse strand, counting down.
CCGATCTTGTTGGCAAGCTCGGTGTGGCTGGCTCGCGCATTGGTCGTGAGTTCCGCGAGGATGGCGAGGTCTTTCCGGTCGAGGGCCAAGGTTTCGTTTCCAGCGTCAAAGGACCATTTCGCGCCGGAAACCGGCGCGGGCGCTGCCAAGGTAGCGGATATTTGCACGAAACCAAACCGACCCTCTCGCTACGATCAACAATGGAATCAAAGCATTGGCGAGGGAGATCAAGATGCGCGTCGGAGTCCCGAAGGAGATCAAGGTGCAGGAATATCGGGTCGGGCTCACCCCAGGTGCGGTCCGCGAATACGTTGCCGCCGGGCACCAGGTGACGGTCGAGAGCGGCGCCGGCAGCGGCATCGGTGCGTCCGACGAGGTGTACCGGCGGGCAGGGGCGTCCATTGCCGAGACCGCTCGCGAGATCTTTGCAAAGTCCGACATGATCGTGAAGGTGAAGGAGCCGCAGAAGAGCGAATGGGCTCAGCTTCGCGAAGGCCAGATCCTTTTTACTTACCTTCATCTTGCGCCGGATCCCGACCAGGCCAAGGGCCTGCTTGCTTCCGGCTGCACCGCAATCGCCTATGAAACCGTCACGGACGCGAGCGGTCACCTCCCGCTGCTCGCCCCGATGAGCGAAGTCGCCGGCCGCCTCGCCATCGAGGCCGCCGGCGCCGCGCTCAAGCGTTCCAGCGGCGGCCGCGGCCTGCTGCTCGGCGGCGTGCCCGGCGTGCAGCCGGCACGCGTCGTCGTGCTCGGCGGCGGCGTGGTCGGAACGCAGGCGGCACGCATGGCCGCCGGCTTAGGTGCCGAAGTCACCGTGATCGACCGCTCGATCCCGCGCCTGCGCGAACTAGACGATCTGTTTGTTGGACGCGTACGCACCCGTTTCTCCACCATCGAGGCGGTCGAGGACGAGGTGTTCGCCGCCGACGTCGTGATCGGTGCAGTGCTGGTGCCTGGCGCCAGCGCGCCGAAGCTCGTCACCCGTGCGATGCTGAAATCGATGCGGCCGGGAGCCGTGCTGGTCGACGTCGCGATCGACCAGGGCGGCTGCTTCGAGACCTCGCACCCGACCACGCACGCGGAGCCGACCTACGAGGTCGACGGCGTCGTTCACTATTGCGTCGCCAACATGCCGGGAGCCGTGCCGGTGACCTCGAGCCAAGCCCTGAACAACGCCACGCTGCCGTTCGGCCTGATGCTCGCCAACAAGGGATTTGCGGCCATCTTGGAGAATCCGCATCTGCGCAACGGGCTCAACGTGCATCGCGGCCGGGTGACGAACAAGGCGGTGGCGGAGAGTCTGGGGCTGGAGTTTGCGCCAGTAGAGAGCGGACTGGCGGCGTAGCGAGATGGGCCATCGTCGGTGCGGCGCCATCAACCGACTGGAAGATGGCGCTGCCGCCGTGCTCCCGAGCCCTCGGGGAATCCCGACGCGGTGAAGGCGTTGTGACCGGAGCGGCGGTGTCCAAATAGGCGGAAAGAAGAAAACTATTGCCGCGGTCCTGTCAGGAGGAAGGAGTTTCCCCTTCCGAGCGCAAAAACGCCAATCGCTTCCATTGCTGTTTGCAGCCGAAACGACGACATTTCCGCCAGAAATTGGTGGATCGGCAGCCATGGAACGCACTGGATTTGAGCCCTTCGGCGAGCAACTGGTGTCCGCAACGGACACACAGCCGAAGTCGCGCGCCTCGAAGCTCCTGCTGCGGGCCGGCACCACCCTGTTCTGGTCGCTGGTCGCGGGCATCGTGCTGGCCCGTGCAGCCTTCTTCGAGCCCGGCATCTATGACGGTTTCAGCCGCGTCGCCTCGCTGGCCAAGAACCTGATCTTCTGAGGCCGTTTATTCCGGTCCGAGGACAGAACTTCTCTCGGCCCTGATATGTCGAAAACATATTTCCCAATCGGGTCGTGGTGCGTATAAATCTTTCTCCTTCGGGAGAGATTTGTGTCGCAGAATCAAGCATCCAGCCCGGCCGATTCCAAGCCGGTCACCGCCGCGGGCCGTATTGCGGCGCTGATTCCGGGCATCCTCCTCTGCGTTCTCGTGGCCGGTGTGTCGGCCCTGCTCGAGCGGGCCGAACTGGGCATGTTCGAGCACCCCTATGTCGAGGCGCTGGTCATGGCGATTCTGCTCGGCATGGCGGTGCGCAGCTTCTGGAAGCCGGCCCCGCGGTGGCAGGCCGGCATCGCCTTCAGCGCCAAGCAACTGCTGGAAGTCGCGGTGATGCTGCTCGGGGCCTCCATCAGCTTTGCCGCGATCGCGGCTTCCGGCATTGCGCTGCTCGCCTCCATCGCCGCGGTCGTCGTGGTCGCGCTCTGCGTCTCCTTCGGCCTCAGCCGGCTACTCGGCCTGTCGACGCGGCTGTCGATCCTGATCGCCTGCGGCAACTCGATCTGCGGCAATTCCGCCATCGCCGCGGTGGCGCCCATCATCGGCGCCAGCAACGACGAGATTGCATCCTCGATCTCCTTTACGGCGATCCTTGGCGTGATGATGGTGCTGGGCCTGCCGCTGCTGATCCCGCTGCTCCAATTGTCCGCAACGCAGTACGGCATTCTCGCCGGGCTCACCGTTTACGCAGTGCCGCAGGTGCTCGCCGCGACGGTGCCGGCAGGTCTCGTCTCAACCCAGATCGGCACGCTGGTGAAGCTGATGCGTGTCCTGATGCTCGGCCCGGTCGTCGTCGGCCTGTCGCTGGTCGCTTCGCGCTGGCAGAGCGATGCCAAGAAAACCAGCGTCGGCTTCTTCCGCCTGGTCCCCTGGTTCATCCTCGGCTTCCTTGCGCTTGCGACCCTGCGCTCGCTGGAGATCGTGCCGGCGACGGTGGTTGGCCCCGTGACGACGATCACGAGCTTTCTCACGGTGGTCTCGATGGCCGCCCTCGGCCTTGGCGTCGACGTGCGGGTGCTCGCCAATGTCGGCGGCCGGGTGACGGCCGCCGTGACGCTGTCGCTGCTGCTGCTGCTGGGGATCAGCATCGCGCTGGTGCACTGGTTCAAGTGATCAGGGCAAAGCTGCAGTAGGGTGGGCAAAGGGGCGCAAGCGCCGTGCCGACCGTTCTTAAGAGACGGAGAACCGTGGGCACGCTTTCGCTTTGCCCACCCTACGAGACCGTCATTGCTGCGAGCGGTAAGCTAAATCACGTCCGCGAGCGAGTGGCCGTGCAGCTCGATGTTCAGCCCCTGCATGCCCAAGTCGTTGATCTCGCCGCCCATCGCCTTCAGGCTCTCTTCGCGGATCAGCGACATCAGCCCGCGGCGGAGCGCCAAGAATTCCGACGACATCATCATCGATTGCTGCCGCGGCCGCTCCAGCGGGATCGGGATCTCCGCCTTGATCGAGCCCGGCCGCGCGGTCATGCAATAGACGCGGTCGGACAGGAAGATGGCTTCGTCAATGTCGTGGGTGACAAACAGCACCGAGATCTTCAGCCGCTGCCACATATTGGTGAGGATCTGCTGCATGATGACGCGCGTCTGCGCGTCGAGCGCGCCGAAGGGCTCGTCCAGCAACAGCACTTTCGGTCCCGTCGCGAGCGCGCGGACGATGCCGACGCGCTGCTTCATGCCGCCGGAGAGCTTTTCCGGATAATGCTTTTCGAACGCTTCGAGTCCCGCAAGCCCCAACAGCGTGCGCGCGGCGCGTTCGCGCTGCGAGCGCGGCATGCCGCGCATCTTCAGGCCGAACTCGACGTTCTCGCGCACGGTCTTCCACGGAAAAAGAGAATATTGCTGAAACACCATGCCGCGTTCGGCGCTCGGACCGTTTACCCGCTCGCCGTCGACGGTAACTACACCGGTCGTCGGCTTGAGGAAGCCTGCGACGGCATTGAGCAGCGTCGACTTTCCGCAGCCGGACGGGCCGACGATCGACACGAACTCGCCGGGCCGCACATGGATCTGCGTGTCGGTGACAGCCTGCACCGCGCCCTCGATGGTCTCGTAGGCGAGGGAGAAGTTCTTGACTTCGATGTGGCCTTTTGAACTGTTCGCTAGCACCTCGCTCATGTCGATCTCCACGGCATCACCAATTGCCCCGCGCCCCGGATCAGCAGGCTCGATCCGAGGCCGAGCACCCCGATCGCGATCATGCCGAGCGCGATGTCGGCATATTGGACCAGCGAATAAGCTTCCCAGGTGAAGTAACCGATGCCGTACTGACCGGAGATCATCTCGGCCGCGATCAGCGACACCCAGGCGACGCCCATGCCGACGGTGAGGCCGGTGAAGATGTGCGGCAGCGAGGCTGGGAAATAGACCTCCCGAAAGATCGAGCGTTCGCGCGCGCCGAGACATTGTGCGGCGCGTACCAGCACGGGGTCGACCAGCGACATGCCGTGCAGGGTGTTCACGAGAATCGGGAAGAACGAACCGAGGAAGGTGATGTAGACGATGCTCTGCTCGTTGGTCGGCCACAGCATGATCGCCATCGGCACCCAGGCGATTGCCGGGATCGGCCGCAGCACTTCGGCGACCGGGAAAATCACCTCATGCACCAGCTTGAAGCGCCCCATGATCAGGCCGAGCGGCACGCCGACGATCGCCGCGAGCGAGAATCCGATGAAGATGCGCCGGCAACTGAGCAGGATGTGCATCAGGAATTTAGGATCGTGAATCGCCTTTATGAAGCTGTCGTAGACCGCGAGCGGCGAGGGCACGTTGGTGAAGCGCACGAAGAACACGACCCGATAGGTCGTGAGCAGATGCCAGACCAGCAGAAAGGCGAGCAGCGAAATCACGCCGATTGCCGCCGCGCGCAGACCTGCCCGATTGAGCCGGTACCAGCGCAACCCCAGTGTGGCGAAGGAGGGCGGCGTCGAAGGCCGGATGATGGCGGCGGGCGCGGAGCCCGCCTCAGCAAGTGCTGTTGCCGGCATGCTGTCCTCGGGCTGTCTGACGAGGGCGGGGCTGCTCACGTCTTGCCTCCGCCGACGGCGGCCTTCATCGCTTCATCGAAGCCGAGCACCTTGCCGCTGATCTTGGCAGCGTAGGCTTCGGCGTCCTTCTTCAGCAGGAACGGGGCGACCTCGCTATTGCCGACCGCGAAGAAGGCCTGATCGGCGAACAGCTTGATGCCGCGCGTGGTGTCGAAGACGTAGGCGACGTTGATCTTCTTGCCCTTGGCCTTGTAGTCGGCATAGGCGCCGAGCGTGCAGCTGGCGGACGAGAAGGGCATGATGCCGGCACCGTCGACCCAAACTTCGCCCGCCTTGCGCGGATCGGTAATGGGCTTCTTGCAGAAGCTGTCCTCGCCCGAGATCTCATAGTTGTTGGTGCTCGCGAGCTGGGCGTCGTAGTCGAGCTTCATTTCAGCATAGGCCTTGCGGATGTATTTGTCGTCGACCCATTTTTTCGGATCGAACTCCTTCATGCGGCCTAGATTCTGCAGCACCTTGACGTCGGTCGTGGCCGCATCGATCAGCGCCGGCTTGATAGTCGGATCGGTCGTCATATTGCCGCTGGGCCCTAAGAAGATGTAGACGACCTCCTTGTTGATGCCGGTCCATTCCTGGATCTTCTCGGCGGCCAGCTTGGGATCCGCGCGCAGCCACTGATTGGCGGCGATCAGCGCCTTGAAATAGGCGACCACGACCTCGGGATATTTTTCGGCGAAGTCGGTGCGGACCACGATGCCGTGGAAGGTCGGTAGGTTCGTCTCGACGCCGTCGAAGATCTTCCGCGCGAAGCCGCGGAACGGCAGCAATTCCGCAAAGGGAACGAAATCGGCATGTCCGTCGATCTTCTTCTCCTGCAGATTGGTCGAGCCGACCTCCGGGCTCTGGCTGACGAGCTGGAAGAAATCGGACGCATAGCCGCGATCCTGCATCGCTTTCAGCACCATGCCGTGCGCGGCGGAGCCGAAAGGCACGCTGACGAGCTTACCCTTGAGATCGGCGAGGTCGTAATAGGGTGAGTCCTTGTGGACGACGAGGCCGTTGCCCGAGCCGGACAGGCTGTAGGCGGCGATGCCGACGAGGCGGCTCTTGCTCTCCGGATTGCTCTCGAAGGTGAATCCGTTCACGATGAGCGGATAGTCGCCCATCATCCCGATCTGCAGCTTGTTCGCCATCATCGCGTTGGTGACGGGCGGACCGGAGGTGAAGTTCTGCCATTCGAGCTCGAACTTGATGTTGGCGTATTTGCCGTCCTTCGGCAGGTACTTCTCAAGCAGTTGCAATTGGCGGATGACGACGCCTGCGGTGACCGTGTTGGTCGTGGTATCCTGCGTTCCGATGCCGAGCTTGACGGTTTCCGCAGAAGCCGGCTGCGCGACGAGCAGCGCCAGCGACGTCACCGACATCGCGATCGAGAGCGTGGGAAGATGGCGGGCCATTCTCATCCTCATTCGGTTGGATGTGCTGTGGGTGCCATGATTGGGGGAGGGCGCAGGCAGGGCAAATCCGGAGTGGCCGCCGCAGTCGATTAGTTGCCGGGAAAAGCTGATTGCATACTCCTTGGGCAGTCCTGCACTATAAAGCCGCTTGCCTGTGCACCGGCCATGGTCGCGGGCCCCCTTCAATCCGCCGCCTGGCCGCGCATCTCCTCCAGAATGTCGGTCCGGCAGACCACGATCTGCGACCGTTTGGTCAGCACGATTCCCTTCTCCTGCATCCGCTTCAGGCTGATCGTGACCCATTGTCTGGTGGCGCCGACCATGTGGGCGATGTCGGCGTGGGTGAAGGCCGCAGCGATCACGGTGCCGTCGGCATCCGCGACGCCGTAAAGCTCGACGAGATGCAGCAAGAGATGGGCGAGACGCTGCGTGATCGAGCGCGTCCCAAGCATCTGGGCCAGCGCCGAATAGCATTTGCCTTTGAACGTCAGGCCTTCGATCAGGCCAATCGCGAGGTTCGGGATCTCTGCGGCAAGGGACCGCAGTTCCTTTCCGGGCAGGTGCACGACGCTGCAATTACTGGAGGCAACGCCGGACCATTGATGCACGGTGCCTTCGAACACTTCGGGACCGCCGACGAAATTGCCAACATGCCAATAGGCCAGCGTGATCTCGCGTCCGAGTGGCGAGGTGTAGAAGACACGGATGCGGCCGCTCTCGATCAGCCAGATGCCGTCATGCTTGCCGCCCTGGCTGAACAGCGTTTGGCCGCGATTGAGCACCTTGCGGCGGCCCTGCTTCAGCACCAACTCCCGCTCGCGCGGTGAGAGCTTGTCCATCAACGGGGGTGGACCGCCGATCCATTGCTGGTTCTCGGTGAGCAGCAGCGAGGAACTGCTGGCAGGCCTGACTGCTGGGGGAACAGCCCCGCGAACCGCATTCGCTGCCTGCAACATCGCCTGCCTCCCGAACGTTTCAAATCGTTCTAAAGAGGAGCAATGTCCGTGCCAGATGGGGGCAGACGCCTCGCGCGGGGAAACGACACCGAAGACCGGGTCACTGCCCCGCCAAGTTCAGCAGATACGACTTCGGATATATCCCCCGGTTGTGCCCATCCGAAAACGAGATGTTCAGCCCATAGCCGAGATCGCCGATGTCGGTGATCGCAATCCCCGGAAACGCTTTGGGGAAGCGGCCGTCGAAGCGGGCGCGGGTGCAATGGGCGCATTTGCAGGAGAGGCGGAGTGTTTCGGCAGAAACGCTGAGCGCGTCGTCCTGCGCCGTGCGGACCAGGAGCGAAGCGAGATCGGCGCTGGCTTCGTAGCCGGCTACGGTCGGTGCCACCAATGTCATTATCATGACGAACCTCTGACTTCATTCTACGTCGAGACGGGAACGCACGAATAGCAACTAATTGCCGGTGCGGGCGGGATCGCGAGCCTGTTCTTCGAGCAACCCACGCGAAATGTGAAACTAATCCACCGGGAATTTCACTTCAGAATTGCCGGACTCTCCTCTCTCCGAAACCTTGCGCGTCATCGATGACCAAGGAGAGACGATGAGTGCATTTCAGAAGGAAACGGTTCTGTCGGTCAGGCACTGGACCGATTCCCTGTTCAGCTTCACCGCGACGCGCGATCCCGGCTTCCGCTTCCAGAACGGCCAGTTCGCAATGATTGGTCTGGAGGTCGGGGGCAAGCCGTTGATGCGGGCCTACAGCATGGCCAGCGCCAATCACGAGGAGGCGCTCGAATTCTTCTCGATCAAGGTGCAGGACGGCCCGCTCACCTCTCGCCTTCAGAAGATAAGGGAAGGCGACATCATCCTGGTCGGTCGCAAGGCGACGGGCACGCTGATCACCGGCAACCTCATTCCGGGAAAACGCCTGCTGCTGCTTTCAACCGGAACGGGCCTGGCGCCCTTCGCCAGCCTGATCAAGGACCCCGACGTCTATGAGAATTACGAGACCATCGTGCTCGCCCATGGCTGCCGCCAGGTCTCGGAACTCGCCTATGGCGAGCACCTCGTCGAGGACCTGCGCAATCACGAATTCTTCGGCCCCTTGATCCGCGACAAGCTCGTCTACTACCCGACCGTCACCCGCGAGCCGTTCCGGAATCGCGGCCGCATCACCGACCTGATCGCCTCGAACCAGCTCTTCGAGGATATCAGACAAGCGAGCCTCGACATCGAAACTGACCGCATCATGCTGTGCGGCAGCCCGGCGATGCTCGAGGAACTCCACGCGATGTTCGCGGCGCGCGGCTTTGTCGAGGGCAACCATAGCCAGCCCGGCCATTTCGTCATCGAAAAAGCCTTCGTCGAGCGCTGAGCTACAAATCGCGTCCCAGCGACAACTAATTGCTATCGCGGCGACGCCCCCTGAACAAATCTGACGCAAAGGCGCCGGGATCGGCGAACCAGGAGCAAGCGATGGCACTAGATCAGATCGTCGACGGACTTTCGGAAGTTTCCTGCGATGTGCTGGTGATCGGCGGCGGCACAGCCGGCCCGATGGCGGCACTGAAGGCGAAGCTGAAGAACCCGAAGGCCAATGTCGTCCTGCTCGAGAAGGCGAACGTCAAGCGCTCCGGCGCGATCTCGATGGGTATGGATGGGCTCAACAACGCCGTCATCCCCGGTTACGCGACGCCGGAGCAGTACACCAAGGAAATCACCATCGCCAATGACGGCATCGTCGACCAGAAGGCGGTCTATAAATACGCGCAGAACTGCTACAGCATCATCGAGGAGCTCGACAGTTTCGGCATCCGCTTCCTGAAGAACGAGAACGGCGACTATGCCGTCAAGAAGGTGCACCACATCGGCACTTACGTTCTGCCCATGCCGAACGGCGAGACCGTGAAGAAGGCGCTGTATCGCCAGCTCCGCCGCGCCCGCATCCTCATTTCCAACCGCTACATGGCGACGCGCCTGGTCAAATCGGGCGACGGCCGCATTGCCGGCGCCATCAGCGTCAATACGCGTACCGCCGAGATGCTGGTGATCAAGGCCAAGGCCGTGATCCTCTGCATGGGCGCCGCCGGTCGCCTCGGTCTGCCGACGTCCGGCTACATGTTCGGCACCTACGAGAACGCCGCCAATTCCGGCGACGGTTACGCCATGGCCTATCACGCCGGCGCAGCGCTCGCGAACCTCGAATGCTTCCAGATCAACCCGCTGATCAAGGACTATAACGGCCCGGCCTGCGCCTATGTCGCCGGCCCGTTCGGCGCATATACGGCAAACAACGAAGGCTCGCGCTTCATCGAATGCGACTACTGGTCCGGCCAGATGATGCTGGAGTTCTACAACGAGCTCCTCTCCGGCAAGGGTCCGGTGTTCCTCCAGCTCAAGCATCTCCACCCCGACACCATTTCCGAAATCGAATCCACGCTGCACAAGGTCGAGCGTCCGACGCGCGGCCTGTTCCAGCAGGGGCGCGGGGTCGACTACCGCAGTGAGTCCATCGAGATGCATATCTCCGAGATCGGCTTCTGCTCCGGCCACAGCGCGTCAGGCGTGTTCGTCGACGACAATGCCCGCACCACCGTACCCGGCCTCTATGCCGCCGGCGACATGGCGAGCGTCCCGCACAATTACATGCTCGGCGCCTTCACCAACGGCTCGGTCGCAGGCATCGACGCGATGGAGTTCGCCGACAACCATGATTTCGCGGAATTCGACGCGGCCGACGTCGCCATGGAACGCGAGCGCGTGATGGCGCCGACCAAGCGCGAGGACGGCATTCCGCCGAACCAGATCGAGTACAAGACCCGCCGTCTGGTCAACGACTATCTCCAGCCGCCGAAGGTCACGCGCAAATATGAGCTCGGCATGCGGCGGCTCGCCGAGGCGCGTGAGGATATGCAGGAGCGCATGATCGCGCGCAACGCGCACGAATTGCTGCGCGCGCTCGAAGTGCAGTCGATCATGGACTGTGCCGACATGGCCGCACACGCTTCGCTCTACCGCGAAGAGAGCCGCTGGGGTCTCTATCACTGGCGGACGGATTTCCCGGAGAAGGACAACGAGAACTGGTTCTGCCACACGCTGCTGTCCAAGCAGGACGGCAGGATGACCAGCGAGAAGCGCGCAGTCGAGCCCTATGTCGTGCCGATCGCGGACGACGAGAAGGACCTCTACGACAAGCAGCGCATTCGCGCCTCGGCCTGATCCACCAGAACATAGCAACAGGAGACATCACATGCCTCTCGCGTCCTATCAGACATCGGTCCCGGTGGTGGTCGACGATGCCAAATGCATCGCCGACAAGGGCTGCACCGTCTGCGTCGATGTCTGCCCGCTCGACGTGCTGCGCATCAGCGACATGACCAACAAGGCCTACATGGCCTATGACGAGTGCTGGTATTGCATGCCCTGCGAAGCGGATTGTCCGACCGGCGCCGTCACCGTCAACATTCCCTATCTGTTGAGGTGATCATGTCGAGCCCGTTCGAATCCTATGACGATCTCGAAGACGCCGACGAGCGGCTGCAGGCGGCCGATCCCGCCGAACGCCGCGTCGCCATCATTGCACTCGGTCATTCCGGCGATCCCGCCGCGGTCGCACATCTCGCCAAAATGGTCACCGATCCCGATGCCGGTGTGCGCCAGCAGGTCGCGATGGCGCTCGGCGAGTTCGACGGACCGGAGGCAGCAAGCGCGCTGGTGAAGCTGCTCGTCGATCCCGAGAGGATCGTCGCGGCGGCTGCGGCCGACAGCATGGCTGAATTCAAGGATCCCGCCTGCGCCGACGCGATCCTGCCGCTGGTCAGGCATACCCACGCTTTCGTCCGCATGGGCGCTCTGCGCGCGCTGAAGGAACTGCGCCGCAGGGATACACTCAAGCCCGCGCTGGAAGCGCTCCAGGACCCTGACGCCGCCGTCCGTGTGCAGGCGATCGGCGTGATCGGCTTTCTCAAGCTGGAAGAATCCATTCCGGCGCTAACCGCGCTGATCAACGATCCCGATGCCCATGTGCGCCGCGCCGCCGTGAGCGCATTGGCCTTTTCGCAGATGAAGCCGGCGGCGGAGACCATCACCCGCGCGCTGAAGGATGCCGACTGGATGGTCCGCGAGATGGCAGCGGAGACGCTGGGTCTCAACGTGAATGGTGCAATCGCGGCTGATCAGCTCGTCGGCTGCCTCGCGGACGAGTTCTGGCAGGTGCGGCTGAAGGCGATCCGCAGCCTTGGCAAGATGAAGATCGAACGCGCGGTGCGGCCGATCGGCAATTGCGTCAATCACGACCAGGCGAATTTGCGCAAAGAGGCCGCCGCCGCGCTCGGCGAGATCGGCCATCCCGACGGCGAGGCGTTCCTGGCCGTGATCGCCGACGATCCTGATCCTGATGTCCGCAAGAATGCGCGCTGGGCACTGCACCAGATTGCAGCGCGAAAGGCGCGGGCAGGGGCATAGTTGCACGGCGCGTCGCCGCTCTGGACTTCCAGCGCCAGACGTTTATTGGTCTTCGCTCACGGGAACGGCCGCTGCGAATGCGGCCATTCCTTAGAACAGCGAGGACGCGGCCATGACGACATTGACTGTAAAGGACCTTCTCCCCGAGGACGGCACGAAGGGGACGCTGGTCGGCCGCGTCTGGCTGCCGCAGGTCAACGGTCCGGCCGTCGCCGCCATGCGCGGTGACGGTGTGTATGACGTCACAGCAAAATTTCCGACCATCAGTGCGCTCTGCGAGACGGACGATCCCGCCAAGGCGCTTGCCGCCACCAAGGGCGAGCGCATCGGTGATCTCGAGGCGATCGTCGCCAACACCCCGCCGGACGGGCGCGATCCCCAAAAGCCCTGGCTGCTCGCGCCCGTCGATCTCCAGACGCTGAAGGCCGCCGGCGTCACGTTCGCGATCTCGATGCTGGAACGCGTTATCGAAGAGCGCGCCAAGGGCAATCCGGCCTCGGCCGAAGCGATCCGGAAAGAAGTGACGCGCCTGATCGGCGACGATCTGTCAAAGCTCAAGCCGGGCTCGGATCAGGCGATGCACCTGAAGCAAGTGCTGATCGATCAGAATGCCTGGAGCCAATATCTTGAGGTCGGCATCGGTCCGGATGCCGAGGTTTTCACCAAGGCGCCCACCTTGTCGTCGGTCGGCACCGGCATGGATGCCGGCCTGCACCCGAAATCGACCTGGAACAATCCCGAGCCCGAGCTCGTGCTGTTCGTGTCGAGCCGCGGCAAGATCGTCGGGGGCGCGCTCGGCAACGACGTGAACCTGCGCGACTTCGAGGGCCGCTCGGCGCTGCTGTTGTCGAAGGCCAAGGACAACAACGCGTCCTGTTCGATTGGTCCGCTGCTGCGCCTGTTCGACGACACCTTCACGCTCGACGACGCGCGCAGGCTGGACATCAGCCTGAACGTCATGGGGACGGACGGCTTCGTTCTCGACGGCCATTCCTCGATCAGCAAGATCAGCCGCGATCCGACCGATCTCGTCGCGCAGACCATCGGCAAGGTGCATCAATATCCTGACGGCTTCGTGCTGTTCCTCGGCACCATGTTCGCACCCGTGAAGGATCGCGATGCGCCGGGGCAGGGATTCACCCACAAGCGCGACGACATTGTCACTATCGCAGCGCCTCAGCTCGGCAAGCTCGTCAACCGCATGCGCACCAGCGACGAGTGCGAACCCTGGACCTTCGGCATCGGCGCGCTGATGAAGAACCTGGCGCAGCGGAAGCTGATCTAGCGCTGCTGCCCTTCGCCTCCCGCAAGCGGGGGCGCACCTTCGCCCCGCTGACAGCTGAGGCTCCATCGCGCCGCCTAATTTTTTCATCCCTCCGTTGCATGAAGGGAGCAAAATCGCGCTGAACGTGTCATAATTCAGCTCGCCCCACCTCGCCTGCGTTTGCTCCAAATAGTCAAATAATATGACTAGTCGGAACTCAACTTCCGTGAAATAGTGCCCGCCGCTGGCGCGAAGGCCGGCCTGTGGGTGCCATGCTACCAATCGGCGCCCCCGGAGAAAACATCTTGGGAGACGCGCCTGATGCCCCCTAAAGCTCTCTGTGCGGCCAGCGCCATGGCCGCCTTGTTGCTCGCGACGCCGGCCAGCGCCCAGCTCACGATCGGCTTCTCGCAGATTGGATCGGAATTCGGCTGGCGCGCGGCCGAAACGTCCGTCTCAGCATGAAGTCGACCTCCTGCACCGCGCCAAAACTCTTGCTGATCCCCCGCACCTCGGGCGTGCTTCTATTCGCCTTCATCGCCCTGCTGCAGGGGCTGGTCGCGCTTGCGCGCCGGCCGGCGGCGAAGCATGCGGGAGCGGCGTCATGACCTCGCGGATCGTCGTCATCCCGACGCGGCGGGCCCATTCCAACCATGCGGAGGTGGCGCGTTCGATCGGCGTCGACATCATCGCCGGCCGCTATGCGGAAGGCACGCGCCTGCCGGGGGATGCCGAGATGATCGCAATGTTCGGCGTGTCGCGGCCGGTGCTGCGCGAGAGCGTCAAGACGCTGGTCGCCAAGGGCCTGCTCACCACCAAGGCGCGGGTCGGCACCGTCGTGCGCGAGCGAGGTGCCTGGAACATGTTCGACGCAGACGTGCTGGCCTGGCACCTCGATGCCGGCATCGACAAGCGCTTCCTTGACGACCTCGCCGAGATCCGTCTCGCCGTGGAGCCGCGCGCGGCGATGCTGGCGGCAACACAGCGATCCGAGCAAGACATCAGCGAGCTGCGCCGCAGCATGGATCGGATGCGGCATGAAGCGTCCGACTCGGTCGGATTTGCAGATGCAGATCTCGCGCTTCATGTTGCCGTGGCGCGTGCCTCGGGCAATCTGTTCATGCGCTCGATTGGGCATGTCATTGAAGCAGCGCTGCGCGCCTCTTTCCTGCTCAGCGCTCCGGTCGAGCCGGAGGATCGCGATACCGTGCTGCTCTGGCATCAGAAGATCGTCGATGCCATCGTCGCGGGCGATGCCCATGCCGCATCCGAGGCCATGGTCTATGTCATTCACAACGGCATGCGCCGCCATGACAGTACGGCGATCGAGACCGCCCCGGCCGAGCCGCCACCGTCGGCCGACACTGGAGAACAAGCGTGACAGACCTTCGCATCGCCATCGTCGGCTTCGGCAAGATCGCGCGGGACCAGCATGTGGCGGCGATCGCCGCCACACCGGGCGCAACGCTTGCCGCCGTGGCGAGCCGCAACGCCTCGCTGCAGGGGGTGCCGCATTTTGCGACCATCGAGGAATTGCTTCAGAAGGGGCCGCCGATCGACGCGGTCTCGCTCTGCACGCCGCCGCAGGTGCGGCGGGCCCAGGCCGCGGCGGCGCTCGCCGCCGGCAAGCACGTCATGCTGGAGAAGCCGCCGGGCACCGGCGTTGCCGAGCTTGATCCGTTGATCGCGATGGCGGCGGGTGCGAAGCGGACATTGTTTGCGACCTGGCATTCGCGCTATGCGCCGGCGGTGGAGCCGGCCCGGCAATGGCTCACTGATCGGCACATCAAATCCGTTCACATCAGCTGGAAGGAAGACGTGCGTGTCTGGCATCCCGGGCAGGGCTGGATCTGGGAGCCCGGCGGCCTCGGCGTGTTCGATCCGGGCATCAATGCGCTGTCGATCCTGACCAGGATTCTGCCGAAGCCCGTGTTCGTCACCGCGGCCGAGCTGGCCTTTCCAGCCAATTGCCAGGCGCCGATCGCGGCGAACCTGAACCTGACGGATATCAGCGGCCTGCCCGTGACCGCCGAGTTCGACTTCCGCCAGACCGGGCCGCAGAGCTGGGATATCCTCGTCGAAACCGATCAGGGCCGGCTGACGCTGTCCAGCGGTGGCGCGCGCATGGCCGTCGACGGCAAGGTGCTTGCCGAAGGGCCCGATGAGGAATATCGCGGGCTCTACCGACGCTTCGTCGCGCTCGCAGCAACCGGCGCAAGTGACGTCGATCTAACGCCGCTCCGTCTCGTCGCCGACGCCTTCCTGCTCGGCAAGCGCACGATCGTCGAACCGTTTGTGGATTGAGCATGGCCGCATCAACAATCACAAGAGACGTGTTCGGGACGCTGCCCGACGGCCGCGAGGTCGAGCGCGTCGCGCTGCGCGGGGAGGGCGGCTTCGAGGCGCGCATCATCAGCTACGGCGCGGTGCTGCAGGCGTTGATCGCGCCGGATGCCAACGGCGGATATGACGACGTCGTGCTTGGCCATGATGCCTTCGCCGGCTATCTCGCCGAACGGAAGTTTCTGGGCGCCACCGTCGGCCGCTATGCCAACCGCATCGCCAAGGGACAGTTTTCGCTTCAAGGCGAGACGGTGCAGCTAGCGGTCAACAACGGTCCGAATGCGTTGCACGGCGGGCTCGAGGGTTTTGATCGCAAGCTCTGGGAGATCGCGGAGATCGACGAAGGCGCCGAGCCCGCGGTGACGCTCACCTATGTCAGCCCGCATGGCGAGGAGAGTTATCCCGGTAGGCTCGACGTTCGCGTGACCTATCGCATCACCGGGCCGACCGAGCTGTCGCTGCTGATGGAAGCGCGGACCGACCGGCCGACCGTCGTCAATTTGACCAACCACAGCTTCTTCAATCTCGAGGGTGCGACGTCAGAGACGTCCATTCTCGACCACCGCCTGATGGTCGCCGCCGAGCAGTTCCTCGCCATCGATCCCACCGCCATTCCGCTGCCGGAGCCGCCGCGCAGCGTGGCCGGCACGCCGTTCGATTTCCGCAAACCGTGGCCGGTGGGTGAGCGCATCCGCGAAGGTGACCCGCAATTGCGCAACGGCAGGGGGTACGACCACACCTACTGCCTCGGGCGCGACGGCAAGCTTGCGCTCGCGGCGCGGCTGGAGGCGCCGCGCTCCGGGCGCATCATGGAGCTGTTCACCGATCA
Organism: Bradyrhizobium sp. JHI2711; assembly: GCF_056156565.1. Lineage (NCBI taxonomy): Bacteria > Pseudomonadati > Pseudomonadota > Alphaproteobacteria > Hyphomicrobiales > Nitrobacteraceae > Bradyrhizobium > Bradyrhizobium sp. JHI2711. The sequence goes on along the minus strand of NZ_JBPZPT010000001.1, from coordinate 1,719,719 downwards.
GCCCGGACTTCAGGTCTATTCGGGCAATTATCTCGACGGTACGATGTCCGGCAACGGCGGCAAGCTGATCCGGCAATCGGACGCCATGTGCCTGGAGCCGCACATCTGGCCCGACGCGCCGAACCGGCCGGATTTCCCGAGCCCGCGCCTCGATCCCGGCGCGGTCTATCGCCATCACACGGTCTATCGCTTTTCAGTGAGGTCGCCATGATGGAGCAGGTGCCGACGATTGTCCTCTCGGATCATCCTTGCCATCTCGGCGAAGGTCCGACCTATGACGTGACCACGGATATGGCGTGGTGGTTCGACATTCGCGAAGGCAAGCTGTTCGAGGCGCAACTCGGCACCGGCACTGTCCGCAGCCACGCGCTCGGGCGGATGGCGAGCGCGCTGGGGCGTATCGACGCCGAGCGGCAGCTGATCGTCGCCGAAGATGGCCTCTACATTCGCAAGCTCGCTGATGGTTCGATGACGCTGTTCTGTCCGCTCGAAGCGGACAATCCGATGACGCGCTCAAACGATTGCCGCGTGCATCAATCGGGTACGTTCTGGATCGGCACTATGGGCAAGAAAGCCGAGCCGAAGGCGGGCGCGATCTACGCGCTTCATCGCGGCAAGATCTCGACGCTGTTTCCCGGCATCAGCATTCCCAATTCGATCTGCTTCTCGCCCGACGGCGCCACCGGCTACTTCACCGACACGCCGCGTGCGGTGCTCTATGCCGTGCCGCTCAACCCCGCGACCGGCCTGCCGCGCGGCGAGCCGGAGGTGCTGTTGCGCCACAGCGGCATCGGCGGTCTCGACGGTTCGGTATGCGACGCCGACGGGCAGATCTGGAATGCGTGCTGGGGCGCGAGCCGGATCGACGTCTACTCGCCGCAAGGCGAGCGCCTGCGTTCGCTTAGCGTGCCGGCGAAGCAGGCGAGCTGCCCCGCCTTCGTCGGCCCCGACCTGTCGCGCCTGCTCGTCACGTCGGCCTGGCAGGATATGGACACGGCGGCACGCGCTGCCGATCCGCAAGCCGGCTGCACCTTTCTGCTCGAAGCAGCCGCGCGCGGACGCGCGGAACCCGACGTCAAGCTCGCATAGGAGGCCCAAGCCGTACACGACCGTCGTTCTCGACACCACGAAGAAAGTCTGACACCCAAAGGGAGTGAAACATGCTGAAACTGAAGACAACATTTCTCGCGCTGGCGTTGGCCAGTGCCGCCACGATGGCCACAGGCGTCGCTGCCTTCGCCCAGAAGGCGACGGTCGGCATCGCCATGCCGACGAAGTCCTCGGCGCGCTGGATCGACGACGGCAACAACATGGTCAAGGTGCTGAAGGAGCGCGGCTACAACACCGACCTGCAATATGCCGAGGACGACATCCCGAACCAGCTCTCCCAGGTCGAGAACATGGTGACCAAGGGCGCCAAGGCGCTGGTGATCGCCGCGATCGACGGTACCACCTTGTCCGACGTGCTCAAGCAGGCGAAAGCAAAAGGCATCACCGTGATCGCCTATGACCGCCTGATCCGCGGCACGCCGAACGTCGACTATTACGCGACCTTCGACAACTTCCAGGTCGGCGTGCTCCAGGCGGAGTCGATCGTGCAAGGTCTCGGCCTGAAGGACGGCAAGGGCCCCTTCAACATCGAGCTGTTCGGCGGCTCGCCCGACGACAACAATGCCTACTTCTTCTACAACGGCGCCATGAGCGTGCTGAAGCCATATATCGACAGCGGCAAGCTCGTCGTCGTGTCCGGCCAGATGGGCATGGATAAGGTCGCGACCCTGCGCTGGGACGGCGCCACTGCGCAGGCCCGCATGGACAACCTGCTCAGCGCCTACTACGGCAACAAGAAGGTCAACGCCGTGCTGTCGCCCTATGACGGCCTCTCGATCGGCATCATCTCCTCGCTGAAGGGCGTCGGCTACGGGAGTGCCGGCCAGCCGATGCCCATCATCTCGGGCCAGGATGCCGAAGTGCCCTCGATCAAGGCCATGCTGCGCGGCGACCAGTACTCGACCATCTTCAAGGACACCCGCGACCTCGCCAAGGTGACCGCTGACATGGTTGACGCCGCGCTCGCCGGCAAGCAGGTCACCGTCAACGACACCAAGACCTACGAGAACGGTGTCAAGACCGTGCCGTCCTATCTGCTGAAGCCGGTTGTGGTCTACAAGGACAATTGGGAGAAGACCCTGGTCGACAGCGGCTACTACAAGAAGTCGCAGTTCCAGTAAGACTCTCTCTTTTTCCCCTCTCCCCGCTTGCGGGGAGAGGGTTAGGGTGAGGGGCCTCTTTCCATACGGGCAGTGGTTGGTATGCACTCCGTCATTGCGAGCGCAGCGAAGCAATCCAGTCTGCCACCGCGGAAATTGTCTGGATTGCTTCGCTGCGCTCGCAATGACGATGTGGATGCAGCGATATCAGTCAACCTCTCCCCGCATGCGGGGAGAGACGAAGTAACGCAAGGGACACCAAAGCCATGACCGCCATGCTGGAGATGCGCAACGTCAGCAAGAGCTTTGCCGGCGTGCAGGCATTGCGCGACGTCAACTTCTCGGTTCGCGCCGGGCAGATCCATGCGCTCGTCGGCGAGAACGGCGCCGGCAAGTCGACGCTGATGAAGGTGCTGAGCGGGGTCTATCCGCACGGCAGCTACGAGGGCACCATCGTCTTCGAGGGCGAGGAGCGCCGCTTCCGCGACATCAATGATTCCGAGGCGCTGGGCATCATCATCATCCATCAGGAGCTGGCGCTGATCCCGCTGATGTCGATTGCGGAGAACATCTTCCTGTCGCATCCGCCGTCGAAGTTGGGGGTGATCGACCGCGACGAGGTCTACCGGCGCACGCGCGAGCTGCTGGCGCAGGTCGGCCTGAAGGAATCGCCGGATACGCTGATCACCGATCTCGGCGTCGGCAAGCAGCAGCTCGTCGAGATCGCGAAGGCGCTGTCCAAGCGGGTGCGGATGCTGATCCTGGACGAGCCGACCGCGAGTCTCAACGAGGCCGACAGCGCCGCGCTGCTCGAACGGCTGATGACGTTCCGCGAGCAGGGCATCGGCTCGATCCTGATCTCGCACAAGCTGAACGAGGTTGCCAAGGTCGCCGACCACATCACCGTGCTGCGCGACGGCCGCACGGTGGACAGCATCGACTGCCACGCCGAGCAGATCCAGGAAGACCGCATCATCCGCAGCATGGTCAACCGCGACATGGCGCACCGCTTCCCGGAGCGCAACGTGAAGATCGGCGAGCCGGTGCTCGACGTCGAGAACTGGTCGGTCTATCACCCCATTCATCCCGAGCGGCAGGTGATCAAGAACGTCAGTTTCGGTGTCAAGCGCGGCGAGGTCGTGGGCATTGCCGGGCTGATGGGGGCTGGGCGCACCGAGTTCGCCATGAGCCTGTTCGGCCGCTCCTGGGGCACCAATATCAGCGGCACTATCCGGCTCGAAGGCCGTGAGATCGCGCTGCCGAGCGTCGCCGCCGCGATCGACGCCGGCCTTGCCTACGTCACCGAGGACCGCAAGCAGCTCGGCCTGATCCTCGCCGACGACGTCCGCAAGAACATTACGCTGGCGAGCCTCGACCAGGTCGCACCTGGCAGGGTGATCGACGACATCGCCGAGCTCAAGGTCGCCAGCGACTACCGCAACCGCATGCGCATCCGCTGCTCCGACGTCTACCAGGAGACCGGCCAGCTCTCCGGCGGCAACCAGCAAAAGGTCGTACTGTCGAAATGGCTGATGACCGACCCCAAGGTCCTGATTCTGGACGAGCCGACCAGAGGTATCGACGTCGGTGCCAAATATGAGATTTACTGTATCATCAACGAGCTTGCGGAAGCCGGCCGCGGCGTCGTGGTGATCTCCTCGGAGATGCCCGAGCTGCTCGGCATCTGCGATCGCATCTGCGTCATGAACGACGGCGCCTTCGTCGGCGAGTTCAAAGGCTCAGAGGCGACACAGGAAAAGATCATGCGCGCCATCATGCGCAACGAACGAAGCATTGGGAACGCCGCGCCCGCGGCCGCGGAGATGGGAGGATTGCAGCCATGACCGACAAGACGGTTTCGCTGCCCGAGGAGCGCCGGCACGGCAGCTTCATCAAGAACAATTTGCGCAATTACGGCATGTTGATGTCGCTGGTTGCGATCATGCTGTTCTTCCAGGTGGTGACCGGCGGCACGTTGCTGCAGCCGCTCAACCTCACCAACCTGGTGCTGCAGAACAGCTACATCGTCATCATGGCGCTGGGCATGCTGCTGGTCATCGTCACTGGCCATATCGACCTTTCGGTCGGCTCGGTCGCAGGCTTCATCGGCGCCGTGGCGGCCTTGCTGATGGTGACCTACAAGGTCGATTATACGCTCGCCTTCGTCGCTTGCCTCGCGCTCGGTGGCGCGATCGGTGCGGCGCAGGGCTATTGGGTGGCCTATTTCAAGATCCCGTCCTTCATCGTGACATTGGCGGGCATGCTGGTGTTCAAGGGCCTGGCGCTCGCGGTGTTGCAGGGCCAGTCGCTCGGGCCGTTCCCGGCCACCTTCCAGAAACTGTCCTCGGGTTTCATTCCGGAGCTGCTGCCTGAGGCCGGCACGCTGCATCCGACCTCGATGCTGATCGGCGCCGTTCTCGCGCTCGGGCTCGTCTATGCCAGTGCCAAGGGAAGGTCGCGCGAGCAGTCGCACGGCATCGAGGTCGAGCCCTATGCGTTCTTCCTCGGCAAAAGCATCTTGCTCGCCTGCGCCGTGCTCTATTTCACCTATCTGATCGCCTCGCATCGCGGCTTGCCGAACGTGCTGGTGATCATGACCGCGCTGATCGCGCTCTACGGCTTCGTCACCCGCCGCACCGTGATCGGCCGGCAGATCTACGCGGTCGGCGGCAACGCCAAGGCGGCGAGCCTGTCGGGCATCAAGACCGAGCGGCTGACCTTCCTCACCTTCGTCAACATGGGCGTGCTGGCCGCGCTCGCCGGCCTCGTCTTCGCCGCGCGGCTCAACACGGCGACTCCGAAGGCCGGCCTCGGCTTCGAGCTCGACGTCATTGCCGCCTGCTTCATCGGCGGCGCCTCGGCCTATGGCGGTGTCGGGCGAGTCGGCGGTGCCGTGGTCGGCGCCATGATCATGGGCGTGATGAACAACGGCATGTCCATCCTCGGCATCGGCATCGACTATCAGCAGGTCATCAAGGGCCTGGTGCTGCTGGGCGCGGTGTGCATCGACGTGTACAATCAGCGGCGGTAGCGCTTCGTAGCCCGGATGCGGCGCAGCGTAATCCGGGTCTCTGCGCTTGGTGAGATTTCCCGGATTGCGCTGCGCTGCATCCGGGCTGCGGTCCTAAGCACTACGGCAGCGGTGATTGCGTCGTGAACAGCACGGTCGCGATCCCGATCGAGAGCCCCACCGCCGATACGGTTCCCACCGTCGACAGCACGCCCATGCGCCTGAGCGCGATGGCGAAGGCAATGATGATGGGTGTTGCGGTCATCAGCCCGATCTGTGCATCGCTCATGGGATCGTCCGGCGCTCCGTGAAGCTCTGAGCCGGTTCGTACCGCGAAACGGCTGGCTGAACGTTGTGTCGGCGCAAACAGGAGCCCTGCAGTCCTCCAGTTTGTCCGGCAACAAATTCGGAACCGGGTGGCCGAGCTAAGTCTGACCGGTGTCCTGATCCGGAAAGACGATGTCGACGGCCGAGTGCGAACAGCAGGAAACAGGCTGGGGAATCCTGCAGGATCTCCCCGGCGATCCCATGATCTGGGTGCTGATCTTCAGCGAACTCGTCGCCTTCGGCCTGCTCCTCGGCGCCTTCTCTGTCGCCCGCGCGATTCACCCCGCGGTGTTCGCGGCCGGGCAGGCCACGCTCGATTCGCATCTCGCCGGCCTCAACACGGTCGTGCTGGTGACCAGCGGCTGGGCGGCGGCCCGGGCGACCCAGGCCGTGCGGAATGGACAACGGGCAACGACACGATACTGGCTTCTCGGCGCCATGGCACTCGGCTGCCTTTTCATCGCGATCAAGCTCGCAGAGTACGCCGAAGAAACCGGGCGCGGGGTCGGGCTTGAGACCAATCCCTTCTTCACGCTCTACTTCCTGCTGACCGGCTTTCATCTCCTGCACGTTGGCCTCGGCATCATCATTCTCGCCGTGGTCTGCCGCCGTGCCGGGATATCAGGCGTCGAGACGGGAACGGCCTTCTGGCACATGGTCGATCTGGTCTGGATCGTGATGTTCCCGATCCTGTATCTGGTGAAATGACGATGCCAGATCGTGTCGACGTCACCTGGATCGCCTTGATCGGCCTTGCGCTTGCGACCGTCCTGCTGCCGCCGCTAATACCACGGGCGCTGCTCGGCAACGCTCTGCTGCTTGCCTTCGCCGCGCTCAAGGGGCATCGCATCGCGCTCGACTTCATGGATCTTCGCGCCGTCCCCGCACTCTGGCGCGGTCTCGTCGCGAGCTGGATCCTCATCGTGCTGCTGCTTGCCTGGCTCGCCTCGGCGCTCGTCGCCCTGATCTGACGCGCTCATTGCGCCCTGACAAAGAACGGGCCGGGCAAAGCGGCAATAAATCACACCATCGCAATTTCGCAGGAATCAACCGGAAAGGATTGGCAATGGCTGAACGCCTGACCAAGTCGGCCGCTCGAAACGTCTTCTACGGCGGCTCGGCCTTTTTCTTCGCCATCTTCATAGGGCTAACGGCGCACAGCCATTACTACATGGCCACGACATCGACCGACGCAGCCACGCTGACGTCTTCGGTTGCCCGCGGCAAGCACGTCTGGGAGAAGAATTCTTGCATCAACTGTCATACCCTGCTGGGCGAGGGCGCCTACTTTGCGCCTGAAGTCGGCAATGTCTGGGATCGCTGGGGTGGCAACGAGGATCCGGCCGCCGCGCGCGAGACATTGAAGGCCTGGATGCAGTCGCAGCCTTCGGGCGCACCGGGCCGCCGGCAGATGCCTCAATTCAACCTCACCGACCAGGAGCTCGATGATCTCGCCGACTTCCTGCAATGGACCAGCAAGATCAAGCGCCAAGAGTGGCCGCCGAACAAGGCGGGCTGAGCGCATCGCTTCCTGAAATCCCTCAAGACAGAGAGCCTGAGATGAAATATCAGACCCAGAAAGTCGCGATGCTGTATTTCTACGGCGCGCTGACCCTGTTCGTGGCGCAGGTCCTATTCGGCCTCGTCGCTGGAACGATCTACGTCCTGCCCAACACGCTGTCGACCCTGCTGCCGTTCAACGTCGTCAGGATGATCCACACCAACGCGCTGATCGTGTGGTCGTTGATCGGCTTCATGGGCGCGACCTACTTCCTGCTGCCCGAGGAAACCGAGACAGAGCTCTACAGCCCGCTGCTGGCCAAGATCCAGTTCTGGATGTTTTTCGGTGCTGCGGGTGTGGCTGTGGTCGGTTATCTCTTCCAATACCACGAGGGCCGCGAATTCCTCGAACAGCCCTTCATCATCAAGGTCGGCATCGTCGTCGTCTGCCTGATGTTCCTGCTCAACGTCACCATGACGGCGCTGAAGGGCCGTAAGACCACGATCACCAACATCCTGCTATTCGGGCTGTGGGGCGTTGCGATCTTCTTCCTGTTCGCCTTTTACAACCCGGTAAATCTCGCGGTCGACAAGATGTACTGGTGGTATGTTGTTCATCTCTGGGTCGAGGGCGTCTGGGAGCTGATCATGGCCTCCGTGCTCGCTTATCTCATGATCAAGCTCAACGGCATCGACCGCGAAGTGGTCGAGAAGTGGCTCTACGTCATCATCGGGCTGGCGCTGTTCTCCGGCATCCTCGGCACCGGCCATCATTTCTACTGGATCGGCGCGCCCGGTTACTGGCAGTGGATCGGCTCGCTGTTCTCCACGCTCGAGGTCGCGCCGTTCTTCACCATGGTGATCTTCACGGTGCAAATGACCTGGAAGGCCGGCCGCAAGCACCCGAACCGCGCTGCATTGTTGTGGTCGGTCGGCTGCTCGGTCATGGCGTTCCTCGGCGCCGGTGTCTGGGGTTTCCTGCACACCCTGTCCTCGGTCAACTACTACACCCACGGCACCCAGGTTACCGCCGCGCACGGCCATCTCGCCTTCTTCGGCGCCTATGTGATGCTGAACCTGTCCGTGATGGCCTATGCAATCCCACAGATCAGAGGGCGTGCGCCCTACAATCAATGGCTCTCCATGGCGAGCTTCTGGATCATGTGCACCGCCATGATGGTGATGACCTTCGCGCTGACCTTCGCCGGCGTGGTCCAGGTCCATCTCCAGCGCGTGCTCGGCCAGGGCTACATGGACGTGCAGGACCAGCTCGCGATGTTTTACTGGGTCCGGCTGGGGTCCGGCGTGTTCGTCGCGATCTCCGCGCTGATGTTCGTGTGGGCCGTGCTTGTGCCCGGTCGCGCCCGTCAGCCGGTCATCCCCGGCGCGTTGCAGCCGGCCGAGTGAGCGCGCAAAGGCGGCCGTGGCTCGCTGCGGCCGCCGTCACTATGTGAATTCCGGAGAAAGACCATGAATGCAGCACTTCTCGCCGTGGCGAAGCCCGAACCTCAGCCGCCCGCCTATATTGCCAGTGGCAACGAATGCGCGCTGTTCGAGCACGCTTGGCGCAATCAGCTGCCGGTGCTGCTGAAGGGGCCGACCGGCTGCGGCAAGACGCGCTTCGTCACGCATATGGCGGCGCGGCTGGGATTGCCGCTGCACACCGTCGCCTGCCACGACGATCTCACCGCGGCCGATCTCACCGGCCGCTATCTGCTCAGGGGCGGCGATACCGTGTGGAGCGACGGCCCGTTGACGCGGGCGGTGCGCGAGGGCGGCATCTGCTATCTCGACGAGGTCGTGGAGGCGCGCAAGGACGTAACGGTGGTGCTGCATCCCCTGACCGACGATCGCCGCATCCTGCCTCTGGAGCGTACCGGCGAGCAGCTTGCCGCGCCGAACAGCTTCATGCTCGTCGTCTCCTACAATCCAGGCTATCAGACGCTGCTCAAGGCGCTCAAGCCGTCGACGCGGCAGCGCTTTGTCGCGATCGAGTTCGGCTTCCTGCCGCCGGAGCAGGAGATTGCGGTGGTCGCCGCCGAGAGCGGACTATCGCCGGAGCGCGTGCGGCCGCTGGTCGGGCTGGCTGGCCGGCTGCGCGCGCTGAAGGGCCACGACCTGGAGGAGGGTGTCTCGACCCGGCTCGTCGTCTATTGCGCGACCCTGATTGCGGCCGGCATGCCGACGGCCGATGCCGTGCTCGCTGGCATGATCGAGCCGCTGACCGACGATGCCGATGTCAAGGCGGCGCTGCTGGACGTCGCGCGTGCCGTGATCGGCTGAGGCGGCTCCGATGCTCGATTTCCTCGAACTGGAAGAGACCGTCGGCCGCGCCTGGCACCGCATGGTCGGTGGCACCGCCAGCTATCCGGTTCATGCCGAGCATGCGGTCTCGCTTGCGGAAATGAGAAACAGGCTCGCGGTGATGTTCCGCGCGCTGGGCGGTGAGGCGGGTGTGCAGATCGCCGGTGCCGGCGCGCGGAAGTCCGGGCATCGGCTCGGCTGGCGGCAACGCATCGGTCTCGGTGACGAGCGCCTGGAGCAGCCGGGCCGCGATGCCACCTCCATCTTCCTTCCTGAAAGCATCGCGATCTTTCCCGACAACGCGCTGAATGCAGCGCTCTATCGCTGGCTCGCGGCATGGTTCGCAGCCGCGCCGATCGAAACCATCACCGAATCCGATCCGCTGCGGCGGGATCTTCTGGTGTTGCGCCGGGCCAGCGAGACGGCGGTCTTCGTGCTCACGCAATTTCCCGGCCTCGTCGACGACTATGGGCAACTCGCCGCAGCAACTGCCGAAGCCAGGCCGCGTCGCCCCTTGCCGCGCATCGAGCAGGAGGTCGAGCAGATCGTGCTGGCGCTACTTGGAACCGGAAAGGCTCCCGTGGGCAAGCTGTGGCCGGCGATGATGGGAACGGAGCCGCCGCCGGTCAAGGCGCCGCCTGGCTATCGCTCGATGCTTCCGTGCCCGCTGTGGGGCGATTGCTGGACCCGCGAGCTGTCGCCTGCGCATGCGGGCGTGGATGAATGCGCCGATGGTGCGGAGGCCGCGAGCGAGGACAATCGCAAGCACTTTGCCGTGCGCGAGCGCGAGGACGGCGCCAATCGCCGCGATCCCTTCGTACTCAACCGCTTCGAGAAAATTCTCGCGATGGCCGAGATGGTCAATGTCGACCGCCCCACCGATGACAGTGAGGAGGAGGATGCGCAGAAGGCGGCGGACGATCTCGAGGAGATAACGCTCAGCCGCCGCAGCGGCAAGCCGGCGGGCCGGTTCAAGTTTGATCTCGACCTCCCGCCGGAGGCCCTCGATGCCTCGCGCTTGACTGCGGACCTGACCTATCCAGAATGGGATTATCGCAGCGGCTCCTATTTGCCGGATCATTGCCGCGTACTCGCATCTGCCGCCCCCGAGAATGGGGAAAGCTGGACGCCCGACGAGACCATGCGCCGGCACATCCGCCAGGTGCGCCGCCGCTTCGAGGTCCTGCGGCCGCGCCATGAGTTGATGCGGGCTCAGGCCGACGGGCATGATCTGGATCTAGACGCGCTGGTGCGTGCGCGGTGCGATCTCCGCGCCGGCAGCAGCAGCGGTCTTGATCGCGTCCACGTGGCGATGCGCCCGCAAGGTCACGATCTCGCTGTCACGCTGCTGGTCGACGTCTCGCTCTCCACGGACGCCTGGGCCAATGGCTACCGCGTGCTCGACGTCGAGAAGGAGGCGCTGCTCGTGCTTGCCCACGGCCTATCCGCCTGCGGCGATCACCACAGCATCCTGACCTTCACCTCGCGCCGGCGCTCCTGGGTGCGGCTCGAGACGGTTAAGGCGTTCGGCGAGCCGATGAGTGACGTGGTCGAGCGCTGCATTGGCGCGCTCAAGCCCGGCTATTACACGCGGATCGGTGCGGCGGTACGGCATGCCGTCGCCGAGCTTGCACGCCAGCCGCAGCGCAAGAAGCTGCTGCTCGTCCTCACCGACGGCAAACCGAACGACGTCGACCACTATGAAGGGCGCTTTGCGGTCGAAGACACCAGAAAGTCCGTGCAGGAAGCGCGCCGGCTCGGGATCACGGTGTTCGGCGTAACGATCGACGCGGCGGCGCAATCCTATTTTCCGGCCCTGTTCGGGCGCAGCGGCTATGCGATCGTCGGCAACATCAAGCGACTGCCCGCGGCACTGCCGGCGATCTACCGGCAGGTGGCCCACTGAGGCGGTTCATGCAACTCGACGTTGGGCTATTGCTCACGGCTTGGGTATATGATCGAATGTCCGGATGGACCAGAGCCGGCCAAATCCCGATCTGATCATCTTCGACTGCGACGGCGTGCTCGTCGACAGCGAGCTCTTGAGCTGCCGCTGCCTGTCCGAGGTCCTGGCGGAATTCGGTCTCGTGCTCAGCGAGGAGCAGGCGCTCGAGCTGTTTCTCGGACGCAGCACCAAGGCCGTCGAGCAGCATTATCGCGATCTCGGGCACTCGCTGACGGACGCCTTCCCGCCTCGACTGAAGTCGCGTGTGCTGGAGAATTTTGCCGCCTCGCTCGCGCCGATTCCCGGGGTGGAGGCGGCGATCTCCGGACTGACCGTGCCGTTCTGCGTGGCCTCGTCGAGCGATCTCGACCGCGTCTCGCTCTCGCTCGACGTCACCAGTCTTCGGGCATATTTCGGCGATCGGATCTACACCGCGCAGATGGTCAGGCACGGCAAGCCGGCGCCTGATCTCTTTCTTCATGCGGCCGAGAGCATGCGCACGCCGCCATCGCGCACGCTGGTGATCGAGGATAGCGTCAGCGGCGTGCAGGCGGGTAAGGCGGCCGGCATGACCGTCTGGGGATTTGTCGGCGGCGGCCATTATCGCAGCCGCGATGGCCGGGCTATATTATCGGCCGCCGGGGCCGATCGGGTCTTTACACATATGAGCGATCTCTGGGAGGTGTGAGCGCGCATGGCCGCCGAGAACGACAAGTCGAGACTCGACGACGCCGCGCGCGCCGGCTGGCTCTATTTCATTGCCGGTCACACACAGGACGAGATCGCAAAGATGCTTCAGGTGTCGCGGGCTTCGGCGCAGCGGCTGGTCTCGTTGTGCCTCGCCGAGCGGCTCATCACCTTCCGGCTCGAGCACCCCATCGCAGCCTGCATGGAGCTGGCGGCGCGCTTGAAGCAACGGTTCGACCTCGTTCATTGCGAGGTGGTGCCGGCCGATCCGGCCGCGCCGCAGGCGGTGGCTGGAATCGCCGAGCGCTGCGCCAATTTGCTCGATTCCACGCTGCGTTCGGAGACGCCCGTGATCGTCGCGCTCGGCACGGGCCGGGCGGTGCGTGCCGCCGTCGAGCGCGTCACGCCGATCGAGCGGCCCAATCACCAGATCGTCTCGCTGGTCGGCAATATCTCCGCCGACGGCTCGGCGAGCTTCTACGACACCGTCGGCCGGCTCGCCGACCGCACCGGCGCGCGGCACTATCCGATGCCGCTGCCGTTCCTGATGTCGTCGGAAGACGAGCGCAACAGGATGGTGCGCATCGAGCCGATCGCGAAGGTGAAGGCGGTCGCGGCAAGGGCTGACTTGCGCCTCGTCGGCATCGGCCAGATGGATCAGAAGGCGCAGGTGCACGTCGACGGCTTCGTCACCCGCGACGAATTGTTCGAGATGATGCGGCTTGGCGCCATCGGCGAGATCACCGGCTGGGCCTATGACGCCAAGGGGCGCCTGCTCAAGGCCGGCACCAACAAGCGCCTCACCAGCATTCCGCCGGAAGTGCCGGCGAAGACCACGACCATCGGTGCGGCGGTGGGCGCAGCCAAGGTGGCGGCGATTGCAGCCGCGCTGAGCGGCGGGCTGATCAACGGATTGATCACGGACGAGGCGACGGCAAGAGCGATTCTGGAGCGGTAAAGCGCTCACGCTTCGCGTGCCTACCACACTGGATGCTCCGCGTTCGCGGAGCACGACAGCCGTGGGTGAAGCAAAACCTCCCCATCCTTCCCGCACCGCAACACTCACAAGTTGCTGGAATGCCCACGCGCCTGCTTGACAACGTGCCGCCCTTGCGCTGAACATACGCCCAACGCGTGGGCATATGCCCAAAACGCGAACTGAGGGGAGGTCACCGTGAAACATGTCCTGGGCGCCGTCTGCGGCGCGTCTTGCCTGCTACTGGCCGTCCCGGCGATGGCCGAAACGACCCTGACGATCGCCACCGTCAACAATGGCGACATGATCCGCATGCAGGGGCTGACGGGTGAGTTCACCAAGAAGAACCCTGACATCACCGTGAAATGGGTGACGCTGGAGGAGAACGTGCTGCGCCAGCGCGTCACCACCGATATCGCCACCAAGGGTGGCCAGTTCGATGTCCTCACCATCGGCACCTACGAGGTGCCGATCTGGGCCAAGAAGGGCTGGCTGGTACCGCTCGCCAACCTCGGCGCCGATTACGACGTCGCCGACCTCCTGCCCAAGATCAAGGACGCGGTCTCCGCCGACGGCAAGCTCTACGCCGCGCCGTTCTACGGCGAGAGTTCGATGGTGATGTACCGCACCGATCTGTTCGAGAAGGCCGGCCTGAAGATGCCGGAAAAGCCGAGCTGGGATTTCGTGATCGATGCGGCCAAGAAGCTGACCGACAAGAGCGCCGGCACCTACGGCATCTGCCTGCGCGGCAAGGCAGGCTGGGGCGAGAACATGGCGTTCCTCTCGGCAATGGCCAATTCCTATGGCGCGCGCTGGTTCGACGAAAAGTGGCAGCCGCAGTTCAACACGCCGGAATGGAAGACGACACTCACCACCTACGTCAACCTGATGAAGGAAGCCGGGCCTCCCGGCGCCAGCTCCAACGGCTTCAACGAGAATCTGGCGCTATTCAACGCCGGCAAATGCGCGATGTGGATCGACGCCACGGTCGCGGCGTCCTTCGTCACCAACCCCAAGGAGTCCAAGGTCGCCGACAAGGTCGGCTTCGCGCTCGCGCCCAACACCGGGCTCGGCAAGAACGCCAACTGGCTGTGGGCCTGGAATCTCGCAATCCCTGCCGGCTCCAAGAAGACGGAAGCAGCCGAGAAGTTCATCGCCTGGGCCACCAGCAAGGACTACACCAAGCTGGTGGCCTCGAAGGAGGGCTGGGCCAACGTGCCGCCGGGCACGCGTACCTCGCTCTACCAGAACGATGAGTACCTGAAGGTCGCGCCGTTTGCGAAACTGACGCTGGCCTCGATCAACGCCGCCGATCCCAACAAGCCGACGGTGAAGCCCGTTCCCTACGTCGGCGTGCAATACGCCGCCATCCCTGAATTCCAGGGCATCGGCACGCAGGTGGGCCAGCAGTTCTCGGCGGCGCTTGCGGGATCGATGACGGTCGATGCGGCGCTCACGGCTGCGCAGTCCGCTACCGAGCGCGAGATGAAGCGCGCCGGCTACATCAAGTGAACCCGGGCTCTCCCTGAGCTCAAACTTGCGGCCATCCATCCTTGCTGGATGGCCGCCCTTCTTCCTCCGAGCGGAGCGCCAAGAATGGCAACCCGGCAGACGCAGCTTCTTGCGCGGTCGCTCCTGACCCCGGCCGTCGGACTGCTGTTCATCTGGATGATCGTCCCGCTGGCGCTGACGATCTACTTCTCGACGCTGCATTACAGCCTGCTCGATCCCGGCTCGGAATCGTTCGTCGGCCTTGAAAACTTCCGCTACTTCCTCACCGATCCTGCCTTCCTCGCCTCGCTTCAGAACACGCTGGTGCTGGTCGGCTCGGTGCTGGCGCTGACCATCCTGCTCGGCATTCCCCTGGCGCTGCTGATGGACCAACCCGTGGTCGGCCGCAATTTCGTGCGGCTGATGGTGATTGCGCCGTTCTTCGTGATGCCCACGGTGAGCGCGCTGGTCTGGAAGAACCTGTTGATGCATCCGGTGTCGGGATTGTTCGCCTGGCTCGCTTCGCTGTTCGGCCTGACGCCGATCGATTGGTTCAACGACGTGCCGCTGTTTGCGGTGATTTTGATCGTGACCTGGCAATGGCTGCCGTTCGCGACCCTGATCCTGCTCACCGCGCTGCAATCGCTCGACGAAGAGCAGAAGGAAGCCGCCGAGATGGACGGCGCCAGCGCCGTCTCGACCTTCATCTACATCACGCTGCCGCACCTCGCGCGTCCCATCACGGTGGTGATCCTGATCGAGACCATCTTCCTGCTCACGGTGTTCGCCGAGATCTTCGTCACCACCGGCGGCGGGCCGGGCCTGCAAACCACCAACATCGCCTTCCTGATCTATTCGCAGGCGCTGATCCAGTTCGACGTCGGCAGCGCCTCGGCGGGCGGGCTCGTCGCGGTGGTCATCGCCAACATCGTCGCCTTCTTCCTGGTCCGCATCGTCGGCCGCAACCTGGAGGCCTGACATGGCACGGATGGCGACGACGCGGCGGGTGATGATATCGACGGCGGCGGCCTGGCTGTTCGGCTTCCTGATCTTCTTTCCGATCCTATGGATGGGGCTGGCGAGCTTCAAGACCGAGCTCGAGGCCTTCGCGATCCCGCCATCCTTCCTGTTCTTCCACTGGACCACCGAAAACTACGCGACCGTGCAGGAACGCAGCGATTATCTGCACCACGCGATGAACTCGATCATCATCGCCGGCGGCTCGACGCTCATTGCGCTGCTGATCGCCATTCCGGCGGCCTGGTCGATGGCGTTCTCGCCAACCAAGCGCACCAAGGACATCCTGCTCTGGATGCTCTCGACCAAGATGATGCCGCCGGTCGGCGTGTTGGTGCCGATCTACCTGATCTACAAGAGCCTCGGGCTGCTCGATTCCCGCATCGGCCTCGTCTTCATCCTCTGCCTCGGGAATCTGCCGATCGTCATCTGGATGCTCTTCACATATTTCAAGGAGATCCCGCGCGACATCTTAGAGGCCGCGCGCATGGACGGCGCCACGATCGGCCGCGAGCTGGTCTATGTGCTGACGCCGATGGCGATCCCGGGACTGGCGTCCACGCTGTTGCTCAATCTGATCCTGGCCTGGAACGAGGCGTTCTGGACGCTGAACCTGTCCACCTCGAGCGCTGCGCCGCTCACCACGTTCATCGCCTCCTATTCGAGCCCCGAAGGGCTGTTCTGGGCAAAACTGTCGGCGGCGTCCACGCTGGCGATCGCGCCCATTCTCGTCCTGGGTTGGTTCAGCCAGAAGCAGCTCGTGCGCGGGCTCACCTTTGGCGCGGTGAAATAGGGGGCTGCCGGATCATGGGTCAGATCACACTTCAGGGCGTGCAGAAATCCTTCGGCCCCGTGCACATCATCAAGGGCGCCGACCTCGAGATCGCCGATGGCTC
Source organism: Bradyrhizobium sp. JHI2711 (assembly GCF_056156565.1). Taxonomy (NCBI): domain Bacteria; kingdom Pseudomonadati; phylum Pseudomonadota; class Alphaproteobacteria; order Hyphomicrobiales; family Nitrobacteraceae; genus Bradyrhizobium; species Bradyrhizobium sp. JHI2711. The sequence continues at coordinate 1,703,356 of NZ_JBPZPT010000001.1, read as the reverse complement.
CTTCGTGGTGTTCGTCGGTCCCTCCGGCTGCGGCAAGACCACGCTGCTGCGGCTGATCGCGGGGCTCGAGGACGTCAGCGGCGGCAAGATCCTGATCGACGGCAAGAACGTCGTCGATACGCCGCCCGCCAAGCGCGGGCTGTCGATGGTGTTCCAGTCCTACGCGCTCTATCCGCATATGAGCGTGCGCGGCAATATCGGCTTCGGCCTCAAGATGGCGGGCTTGCCGAAGGACGAGATCAACCGCAAGGTCGAGGCGGCCGCCGCGACGCTGAATCTCACGCCCTACCTCGACCGCAAGCCGCGCGAGCTCTCCGGCGGCCAGCGCCAGCGCGTCGCGATCGGCCGTGCCATCGTCCGCGAGCCCAAGGCATTCCTGTTCGACGAGCCGCTCTCCAACCTCGACGCCGCGCTGCGCGTGCAGATGCGCATCGAGGTGACGCGACTTCAGAAGCAGCTCGGCACCACCGCGATCTACGTCACCCACGACCAGGTCGAGGCCATGACCATGGCCGACAAGATCGTCGTGCTCAACGGCGGCAAGATCGAGCAATATGGCTCGCCGCTGGAGCTTTACGAGCGACCCGCCAATCTCTTCGTCGCCGGCTTCATCGGCTCGCCCAAGATGAATTTCGTCACCGGAGAGCCTGCTTTGCAGAAGGGGGCGGCGACGATCGGCGTTCGGCCGGAGCATCTGAAGATCGAGCGCGACGGCGGTGGCGGCTGGCAGGGAACCATTGCGGTGGCCGAGCATCTCGGCAGTGACACCTTCCTCTACGTCGACGCCGGCGCGCTCGGCATGCTGACGGCGCGCTACATCGGCGAATTGAGCCTGCATGGCGGCGACCGGGTGTCGCTGATGCCCGACCCTGCGCGCATTCACCGCTTCGACGAGAGCGGCAACGCTCTTCGGGGCTGACAAGAAACGGCAAGAAGACGGAAAGACGATCATGTATCTGGAAAAATTCAGGCTGAGCGGCAAGACCGCGTTCATCACCGGCGGCGGCCAGGGCATCGGCCTCGCCTGCGCGGAGGCACTGGCCGAGGCCGGCGCGAAGGTCATCATCGGCGACCGCGACGGCAAGGTCGCCGACGGCGCCAAAGCCAGCCTGAGGGCGAAGGGCTACGACATCGAGACCGCAATCATGGACGTCACCAACACCACACGCGTGGCGGAGGTGGCAAATGATCTCGTCGCCCGCCATGGCAAGGTCGACATCCTCGTCAACAATGCCGGCATCGCGCGGAGCGAGACGCCGGCCGAGACCGTTACCGACGAGCACTGGCTCAACGTCATCGACGTCAATCTCAACGGCACCTTCTGGTGCTGCCGCGAGTTCGGCAAGCACATGTTGAAGGCTGGAAGCGGCGCCATCGTCAATGTCGGCTCGATGAGCGGCTTCATCGTCAACAAGCCGCAGGAGCAGTGCTTCTACAACGCCTCCAAGGCCGCCGTGCACCATCTGACCAAGTCGCTGGCCGCCGAATGGGGCGCGCGCGGCATCCGCGTCAACGCGGTGGCGCCGACCTATATCGAGACGCCGCTCAACGCCTTCGTGAAGAGCAATCCGAAAATGTATGACGCCTGGATTGGTGGAACTCCGATGGCGCGCATGGGGCAGGTTGAGGAGATCGCCTCCGTCGTGCTGTTCCTCTCGTCGGAGGCCGCGAGCCTGATGACCGGCAGTATCGTGCTGGTGGATGGCGGCTACACTTGCTGGTAGGCTCACCGTCAAAACGGACGGACCGGGAGAGACCATGCCGCGAGCGTATATCGGCGTCGACGTGGGGACCACGAGCACGCGGGCAGGGGTGTTTGACGAGGCCGGCACGCTGCTCGCGACGGCCCGGCATCCGATCAGGATCTGGCACGAGGCCGGCGACATCGTCGAGCAGTCGTCGGAGGACATCTGGCAGGCCTGCGCCAAATCGGTGCGCGCGGCGATGTCGGAAGCAGCGATTACGCCGGGCAGCATCGGCGGCATCGGTTTCGACGCCACCTGTTCCCTCGTGGTGCTCGATCCGCAAGGCGAGCCGCTCACCGTCAGCACCTCCGGCGAGGCGCAGCGCAACGTCATCGTCTGGATGGACCATCGCGCCACGGCCGAAGCGCGGCTGATCAACGAGACCGAGGATGCCGTGCTGCGCTATGTCGGCGGCTCGATCTCGCCGGAGATGGAGATGCCGAAGCTGCTATGGCTGAAGCGGCATCTGCGCGCGAGTTTCGATGCCGCCGGTCACTTCTTCGACCTGGCCGATTATCTGACCTGGCGGGCGACCGGCGCGCTGCAGCGCTCGACCTGCACCGTCACCTGCAAGTGGAACTATCTCGCCCATGACGGCGGCGGCTGGAGCGCGCCGTTCTTCAAGCGCATCGGCCTGTCCGACTTCGTCGCCGAAAAATACGCGCGCATCGGCACCGAAATCGTTGCGCCCGGTACGCGCCTCGGCGTCGGGCTCACGCCGGCAGCAGCAGTCGAGCTCGGCCTTCCTCCGGGCACCCCGGTCGGCGCCTCCCTGATCGATGCCCATGCCGGCGGTATCGGTGCGATTGGCGGCCGTGACGGGGCAGCCGGCCCGAGCGATGTCGGCGATCGTCTCGCCTACATCATGGGAACGTCGGCCTGCATCATGGCGACGACGAAGGAGCCGTGCTTCGTGCCGGGCGTTTGGGGTCCCTATTATTCCGGCATGGTGCCGGATTTCTGGCTCAATGAAGGCGGGCAGTCCGCCGCGGGCGCTGCGATCGATCATCTCCTCAAGTCGCATCCCGGCCATGGCGAGGCGAGCGCGGCGGCACGCAGCGAAGGCCTCGATCTCATCGATTTCCTCGAGCGCCGCATCATCGCGCGCTCCGGCGGTGCTAGCCGCGCCGCGCTGCTGGCGCGCGACGTCCACGTGCTGCCGGAATTCATTGGCAACCGCTCGCCCTATGCCGATCCCGACACGCGCGCGGTGATCGCGGGCCTTGATCTCGACACCGACATCGCCGCGATGGAACGGCTGTTCGTCGCCGGCCTCTGCGGTCTTGCCTACGGGCTTGCGGAGGTCATCGAGGCTTTTGCCGCGCATGGGGTCCGCTCCAGCATCATGATCATGGGTGGCGGTGCCAGCCGCAGTCCTTTGGTGCGGCAGATCATGGCGGATACCACCGGTCTCACGGTCGCGTTGCCGCAGACGAAGGAGCCGGTGCTGCTGGGCGCCGCGATGTTAGGGGCGGTCGCCGGTGGCGCCTATGCCTCGATCGGTGAGACCATGGCCAAGATGTCGGCGCTGGGGCGCAAGAGCGAGCCGACCGCGCCTGATATGGCCGCGTTTCACGCCCGCAAGCGCGAGGTCTACAAGCTGCTGCGCGAGCTCGATCGCGGCAGCCGTGCCGCGATGCGCAGCGTCGCGAGAGGTTGAAGGACATGCTGATTGCCTGCGGCGACGCGCTGATCGATTTCGTGCCGACGCGAAACGTCGAAGGGCGCGAAGCGGTGATGCCCGCGGTCGGCGGCTCCTGCCTCAACGTCGCGATCGGCATGGCGCGGCTGGGCGCGCCGACTGGTTTCGTCGGCGGCATCTCGACCGACCTGTTCGGGCGCATGATCGCCGATCATGCCTCCGCATCGAAGGTTGCACTCGATCTCGCCACCCGCAGCGACCACCAGACCACGCTCGCCTTTGTCCGCATTGTCGCGGGCGAGTCGCACTACGCCTTCTACGATGCCGAGACCGCGACGCGGAACTGGACTTACCGGCATGGGTCCATTCCGTTCGATACTGTCGAGGCCGTCCATGTCGGCTCGACCACGCTGGTCAACGACCAGGGTGCGGCCGAGACCAAGGTGCTGATCGCAGACGCGCGGGCGTCGTCCACGATCTCCTTCGATCCGAACTGCCGACCGAACCTCGTCAAGGACAAGCCAACCTATCTCGGCCGAATGGCCGAGTTCGCCGGAAGCGCCGATCTCATCAAGATGTCGGACGTCGATTTCGCCTATCTCTTCGGCGAGGAGCCGTATCAGCAGCGCGCGAGCACATTGCTGGGGCAGGGGACGAGCCTCGTCGTCATCACCCGCGGCAATAACGGTGCCATAGCCTGGCATGCGCAAGCAGGGCAGATCGAAGTGCAAGCACCGAAGGTCGAGGTGGCGGACACTATTGGCGCCGGCGACAGCTTTCAGGCGGCGCTGCTGTTGGCACTTTACAAGCAGGATCGCATCGCCCGGCCGAGATTGCAGGACATCGGCGCGGACGAGCTCCGCCGTGCGCTTTCCTTCGCCGCCAATTGTGCCGGCCTGACCTGCACCCGTCCGGGCGCCGATCCGCCTTGGAGCCACGAGATCAATTGGGACTGGTAGCCCACGTCACATCCGCGCGACGGCCTTCTCGGCACATTTGAGGAAGGTTCCGATCAACGGACTGTGGGAGTCCCGCCGCCAACAGACTGCGATGTCGAGGGAGTCAGTGACGTCACGCAGGGGTCTGAACACGACTCCGCGTGGCGCGCCGAGCTGTGCGCAGGCCGGCAGGATGGCGAGACCTTCGCCGGCCAGGACCAGGCTCATCGCCGAATGCACCGTCTCCACCCGGCTGGCGATCGGCATCACCACCTGGTGCCGACGCAATAAAGGGACGACCGCGGAGGAGGCGGGCCCATGGTCCGGATGCGGGAGTGCGATCAGCGGGCGGCCCTGCAGCCGGGCCATCGGCACCGAGCTCAAGCGGGCGAGTGGCGAGCGGATCGGCATGGCCAGCATGAAAGGCTGTGCACCGATCTTTGCCACCTGTATCTCGGGATGATTGATTGCGGGCATACACAGCGCGACTGTGACGCTGCGGTCGAGCACGCGGGCCTCGCGCGTCGAGGCGCTCAGCTCAACGAAGCTGAGGTCGACGCCGGGAACTGCGCGGCGCAGTTCGGGGATGAGTCGCGGCAACATCGCATTCGCCAGCACGAACATGTAACCGACTGACAGCCGGCCGCGCCGTCCCGAAGCAACCGCGCGTGCGGCTTCGGCGCCGTCGGCTGCCAACGCCAGCGCTTCGCTGGCGCGCGCCAGCAATGCCTGGCCGGCCTCGGTCAGATCCATGCCACGGGTGCCGCGGCGGAACAGCGGCGCGCCGATCTCGGCCTCGAGCTTGCGGATCTGGACCGAGAGGGGCGGCTGCGCCATCCGGAGCTGCTCGGCCGCCTTGCCGATGCTGCGCGCCTCGGCAACGGCGACAAAATAGCGGAGCCGGCGAAGATCCATTGGCATACCGAGAGCGTATGGGTTGGCGATAAAAATCGTATTGGACGGCGAGTTAACAAAACTGTCATTCTCGCTGTCAATGTCTTCGGGCCAATGGCGGCCCGCTTCGGAGCGTGATGTGACGATGAACGGCGATCCCTGTCTGTTGTCCGCGACCGAGCTGCGCGGTCTCGTCGCGGCAAAGCGGATTTCGCCAGTCGAGCTCACCCGCGCTGTGCTTGCCCGCGCCGAGGCCCTCCAGCCCGAATTGAACTGTTTCGTCACGTTGTGCGGCGACGAGGCGATCGCAGCGGCGCGCGAAGCCGAGCGCAAGGTGATGGCGGGCGAACCGCTCGGCCTGCTGCACGGCATCCCCGTAACCGTCAAGGACATCGTCAATACCAAGGGGGTCAAGACCACCTTCGGCGCCGTTCCCTACAAGGATAATGTGCCGGCCGAGGATGCCGTCGCCGTCGCGCGGTTGCGCAGCGAAGGCGCGATCCTGATCGGCAAGACCACGACGCCGGAGTTCGGCAGCAAGTGCCTCACCGATTCACCTTTGTTCGGTCGGACCCGCAATGCGTGGGACGCCTGCCGATCCTCCGGCGGCTCCAGCGGCGGCGCGGCGGTCGCTGTGGCGAGCGGCATCGCGCCGCTCGCTATTGCGACCGACGGCGGCGGCTCGACACGAATTCCGGCCGCCTGCAACGGCGTGGTGGGCCTGAAGCAGAGCAACGGCGTGATCCCGCACAGCCAGGCGCTCGACGTGTTCGGCAACCAGACCTATGTCACGCCGACCACCCGCACCGTCGCGGACACCGCGCTGATGATGCAGGCGATGGCGGGCGAAGATCCTATCGATCCCTGGTCGATCGCCGTGCCCGTGTCCGACTTCATCGGCACCGCCGCCCCGCATGGTGATTTGCGCGGGCTGAGGATCCTGTACTGCCTGACGCCGCCGGGCCGTCCGGTATCGGCCGAAGTCGCCGCCAATTTCAAGGTGAGCCTCGACCGGCTGGCCGGGTTAGGGGCCGAGCTCGAGGAATTCTCCGGCGAGGGGTTCGACATCGAGCCGATCTGGCGCGCCATCAACCACACCGTCTGGCGCACGCGCTTTGCCAAGCTTGCGGCCGAGCATCGGGACGAACTGAGCGAGGCCTTCCTCAAGCAGCTCGCGCTCGCCAGCGAAGTCAGCGGCATCGACTATCAGGAGGCGATGTTCGCGCGCACCGCGTTGTTCCGCCGCGTGCAATCGCTGCTTGCGCGCGGTCACCTGCTGGCGATGCCGACGCTGACGCGCACCGCGCTGCCGATCAAGCAGGACCTGTTCGGCAATATCGAGATCGACGGCAGGCATTACGACAGCGTCCGGCCGCATTGGTTCCCCTGGACAATGCCGTTCAACATGACCGGTCACCCCGCGATCAGCCTTCCCTCGGGCTTTGCCCGCGACGGGCTGCCGATCGGGCTCCAACTGGTCGGCCGTTTCCGGGCCGACGCGGAATTGCTGCGCGTGAGCGCTCTGTTCGAGGCGTCAAGCGACCTTCTGTCCCGCTGGCCGTCTTGAGGAGATGGAGATGCAGCAAAGAGCTTGCTTAAGGCGTCCGGACATGTTGATCGTGGCCTGGGTGAGCCCTGAAGCCGAGCGCGCATGAGCGTCTTTGTCCTCCGACGTCTGTTGACTCTGCTGGCGACGCTGGTCGGCGCATCGCTGATCATCTTCCTGGTGCTGGACGCGCTGCCCGGCAACGCAGCGCAGATGCTGATGGGCGCCGATGCTTCGCCCGACGCGGTGCGCGCGCTCACCGTCAAGCTCGGGCTCGACCAGCCGCTGGCGGTTCGCTATTTGCAGTGGATCAAGGGCCTTCTCGTCGGCGATCTCGGCAATTCCTACGTCTACGGCACCCCGGTCGGCAGCCTGATCGCCGAGCGGCTGGTGCTGACCATTCCGCTCGCGATCATGGCCATGACGATCACGGTGACGCTTGCGCTCTCGGCCGGCATCTACACCGCCGCCAACCACAACAAGCTCGGCGATGTCGGCGTGATGTCGTTGACGCAAGTGGGCATCGCGCTGCCGAATTTCTGGTTCGCGATTCTCCTCGTGCTGCTGTTCTCGGTGCGGCTGCAATGGCTTTCGGCCGGTGGCTTTGCCGGCTGGGAGGACGGCATCTGGCCGGGGATCAGGTCGCTGCTGTTGCCCGCGATCTCGCTCGCGGTGGTGCAGGCCGCGATCCTCGCGCGCGTCACGCGTTCGGCCGTGCTCGAAGTGCTGCGCGAGGATTTCGTCCGCACCGCCCGCGCAAAGGGCCTCGGCAAGCGCGAGGTGCTGTGGAGCCACGTGCTGCGGAATGCCATGATCCCCGTGATGACCGTGATGGGCCTGCAATTCGCCAATCTGCTCGCCGGCACCATCGTGATCGAGAACGTGTTCTACCTGCCGGGCCTCGGCCGCCTGATCTTCCAGTCGATCGCCAACCGCGACCTGATCGTGGTGCGCAATTGCGTGATGTTGCTCGCCGCGATGGTGGTGATCGTCAATTTCGTGGTCGATGTGCTCTATGCCTTCATCGATCCCCGCATCAAGGTGCACGACCTGTGAGCGCGCCCATCACCATCGACGCGCCCGTCGCAACGCGTCCGCTGCCGGCGCGCACGTTCTGGCGCCGCGCGCTGCGCCACCGCAGCTTCGTCCTCGGTGGCACGCTGAGCCTTCTGGTGCTGGCTTCGGCACTGTTGTCGCTGGTATGGACGCCGTGGTCGCCTTACGAAATCGACATCGCCGCAAAGCTCCGCCCGCCCTCGGCGGCGCATTGGCTCGGCACCGATTCCTTCGGCCGCGACATCGTCTCGCTGCTGCTTGCGGGCGCCCGATCCACCATTATGGTCGGTGTCATCGCCGTCAGCATTGGCCTCACCTTCGGCGTCACGCTGGGCCTGATCGCCTCGGCCCGGCGCGGCTGGACGGAGGAGATCATCATGCGCTTTTCCGATTTCACCTTCGCCTTTCCGGCCGTGCTGTCCGCGATCATGCTCGCCGCCGTGGTGGGGCCAGGCATGGTGACCTCGATCGTCGCGATCGGCATCTTCCAGATCCCGACCTTGACCCGGCTGACGCGCGGCTCGGCCAATGCGATCTGGGCGCGTGAATTCGTGCTGGCGGCACGGGCGGCAGGCAAGGGGCGCTTCCGCATCACCATCGAGCATGTGCTGCCGAACATCCTGTCGATCCTGATCGTGCAGGTCACCATCCAGTTCGCGCTCGCCATTCTCGCCGAGGCCGCGCTGTCCTATCTCGGCCTCGGCACGCAGCCGCCGCAGCCGTCCTGGGGACGGATGCTGAACGATGCGCAGACGTTGCTGTTCCAGTCGCCGATGCTCGCGGTCTATCCGGGCGTTGCGATCGCAATCTCGGTGCTCGGCCTCAACCTGCTCGGTGACGGATTGCGCGACCTGCTCGATCCCCGGCTGGCGCGGGAGCGATGACGATGGCCGAGTGCTCCAACATGCCGCTAATCGTGGTCGACAATCTCGGCGTTCGCCTCAACACCAGCCGCGGGCCAGCGCAGGCCGTGCGCGGTGTCAGCTTTGCGCTGACGCGCGGCGAGACGCTCGGGCTCGTCGGCGAGTCCGGCTGCGGCAAGTCGGTCACGGCGTTGTCGTTGATGGGGTTGCTGCCGGACAGTGCCGTCGTGACCGGCAGCGTCAAGCTGGACGGCGACGAACTCGTCGGACTTGCGGATTCCGACTATTGCCGCCTGCGCGGCAACCGCATCAGCATGATCTTCCAGGAGCCGATGACAGCGCTCAATCCGATGCACACGATCGGCACCCAGGTCGCCGAGCCGCTGCGCCGTCACAAGAATTATTCGGCGGCGCAGGCTCGTCGGGAAGCAATCGCCTTGCTCGACCGCGTCGGGCTGCCCGACCCCGCGCGTCGTGTCGATGCCTATCCGCATCAGTTCTCCGGCGGCCAGCGCCAGCGCGTCACCATCGCGATGGCGCTCGCGTGCGAGCCGGACCTGTTGATCGCGGACGAGCCGACCACCGCGCTCGACGTCACCATCCAGGGCCAGATCCTCGACCTCATCGCCGATCTCGTCGAGGAGCGCGGCATGTCCATGATCCTGATCTCGCACGATCTCGGCGTCATTGCAGAGAACGTCCAGCGCATGATGGTGATGTATGGCGGCACCGTCGTCGAGAGCGGCCCGACCGACGAGGTGTTCCGTCGCATGGGCCATCCCTACACGCAGGGCCTGTTCCGTGCCCGGCCCAAGCTCGGCGCGCGTAAGGGGACGCGGCTGAAGACGATCGCGGGCACGGTGCCGGAGCTCGCCGATCTGCCGTCCGGCTGCACCTTCTCCGATCGCTGCCCGCTGGTGATCGACCAATGCCGCGTCGCGCTGCCGCCGATGGTGGACGTCGGGCCCGGCCATTTTGCGCGCTGCATAAGAACGGACGTGTCGATGGCCGAACGCGTCGGAGCGCTGACCGCATGAGCACCGCGCCGCTTCTCGACGTCAGGGATCTCGAACAGCGCTACACGCTCCCGCGCGAGAGCCTGTTCCGTCCGCCGGGGCAGGTGCGCGCGCTCAACGGCGTCAGTGTGCAGGTCCGAGCCGGCAAGAGCCTCGGCATCGTCGGCGAGTCCGGCTCCGGCAAGTCCACCTTCGCGCGCGTCGTGATGGCGCTGGAGCGGCCGACCGCAGGACAGGTCGCGCTGCTCGGGCGCGATCTCAACCGCTTGCCGGCCGACGAGCTGCGCCGCGCCCGGCGTGATTTCCAGATGGTGTTCCAGGATCCCTACGGCTCGCTCGATCCGCGGCAGACCATCGCGCGGATCGTCGCCGAGCCGCTGACCGTGCTGGAAGGTGCCGACCGCACCACGTTCCGCGACCGCGTCGCCGCGGTGCTGCGCCAGGTCGGCTTGCGCGATGCGGACATGGAAAAATATCCGCACGAATTCTCCGGCGGCCAGCGCCAGCGCATCGCGATTGCGCGTGCGCTGATCACCCAGCCGAAGCTGATCGTTGCCGACGAGCCGGTCTCGGCGCTCGACGTCTCCGTGCAGGCCCAGGTGCTGAACCTGATGCAGGACCTCCAGGAGCAGTTCGGCCTGAGCTACATCCTGATCAGCCATGACCTCGCCGTGGTCGACTATCTCTGCGACGAGGTCGCGGTGATGTATCTCGGCCGCATCGTCGAGCAGGGGCGGCCAGAGGATTTGTTCGAGCGCTGCGCCCATCCCTATACGCGGGCGCTGCTGGAGGCGGTGCCGCGGGCTCGCGCCGGGGGTGGCCGCCGCCGGCGCGGGGCCCAGGCGATCGCCTCGCACTCGGCGGTGACGACCGGATGCCCCTATGCATCGCGCTGCCCGCTTGCCGACCAGCATTGCCGCGAGGTTCCGCCTGCGTTACGCAAGGTGGGCGAGGGGCACCTTGCCGCCTGCCACAAGGCCGAGGCTGTGATGGCGTTGCCGCAGGCGGCCATGGAAGGTTAGTGTCCGGGGCAGGATTGGCGTTAAGCTGGAAACAGGATTGGCAGGGGAGTTTGCGCATGTTCAGGAAACTATCGATCGTCGCCTTTGCCGCTGCGCTCGTCGCGGCGCCCTTGCCGGTGCTGGCGCAGAGCAAGAAGGACAGCGTCGTCATGGCGATGGCGCTGGAGCCGCCGGGGCTCGACCCGACCAATGCGGCCGCCGCCGCGATCGCCGAGGTCACGCTCTACAACATCTATGAGACGCTGACCAAGATCAACGAGGACGGCTCGGTCTCGCCGCTGCTGGCCGAGAGCTGGACCGCTTCGCCCGATCTGAAGACCTATACGTTCAAGCTGCGCAAGGGCGTCAAATTCCACAATGGCGAAGCGTTCGATTCCGCTGCGGTGAAGTTCTCGTTCGAGCGCAACGCGGCGCCGACCAGCACCAACAAGGACAAGAGCCTGTACCAGGCCTTCGAGAAGGTCGAGACGCCCGACGCCGACACCGTCGTGATCACCGTGAAATATTCCGAGCCGAACCTGCCGTTCCTGCTCGGGCAGGCGGGCGGCTCGATCGTCGAGCCGAAGAGCGCGGGCACCAATGTCACGCAGCCGGTCGGGACCGGACCGTACCAGCTTGGCGGCTGGGCTAAGGGCTCTTCGCTCACGCTGACCAAATGGGCCGACTACCGCAACGCCTCCGCGATCAAGCTGTCCAAGGTGACGATTCGCTTCATCTCGGATCCGGCGGCGCAGGTGGCGGCGCTGCTGTCGGGTGACGTCGATGCATTCCCGCGCGTCGCCGCGGCGCGCGCCTTGGCACAGTTCAAGGCGGATCCGCGCTTCACGGTGCTGGTCGGCGGCTCCCGGGCCAAGACCATCGTCGCCATCAACCACCGCAAGAAGCCGCTGGACGACGTCCGCGTCCGCCGCGCCATCCTTGCCGCGATCGACCGCAAGGCCATGATCGACGGCGCCGTCGACGGCTTCGGCACGCCGATCGGCAGCTTCTACGTGCCGGGCGCGCTCGGCTATGTCGACACCACCGGCATCAACCCCTATGACCCCGAGAAGGCCAAGAAGCTGCTCGCGGAGGCCGGCGTCACCACGCCGCTCGAATTGTCGCTCAAGCTGCCGCCGCCGTCCTATGCGCGGCAGGGCGGCGAGATCGCCGCGGCCCAGCTCGCCAAGGTCGGCATCATCGCCAAGATCGAGAACGTCGAATGGGCGCAGTGGCTGTCGCAGGTGTTCGCCGGCAATGGTCCGCACAATTTCGATCTCACCATCGTAAGCCATGTCGAGCCGTTCGACCTCGTCAAGATCACCGAGCCGGACTACTACCTCGGTTACAACAACGAGAAGTTCAACGCGCTCTATAAGCAGATCGTCTCGACGCCGGACGAAGCCGGCCGCGCCAAGCTGCTCGGCGACGCCCAGCGCATGCTCGCCACCGACGCGGTCTCCGCCTACCTGTTCCAGCCGCAGCTCATCACCATCACAGCCAAGAAGCTGAAGGGCGTCTGGAAGGACGTGCCGCAATACGAGAACGACTTCTCCACGTGGTATTGGGAGTAGGCGACGTCCGTTGCTGTGTCCTCTCCACGCATTGGAGAGGACAACTCAAAACAAAAACCTGAAAACAACCCCATGCACAGTAGCGGGGGTCAATCGTTTCAATGGTTTACACGTCGCGCCTGTACGATCGACGCGATTCGCCTAGAAGTTGACCCGTCGGGCAAAACACTGGCATGATGGCATGCTCGCGTCTCGTGGTGGAGATGCGCCGTCGGGCGAGGCAGAAGTGCAGAAATCATCCCGCCGCGATGCAGGCATTGCCGCGGCGGCCATCAGCGCCGAGGCGCCGATCTCCTTGAAGCTCGATCATGCGCCGATGAGCGATATCACTCATGCCTTGGCCAGTGGGCATGTCACGGCCACGGCGCTGGTCGAAGCCTATCTCGCGCGCATCGAAGCCTACGACCGCGACGGGCCCAAGCTCAACGCGGTCCGCGCGCTCAATCCCGACGCGCTCGCGATCGCGGGCAGGCTCGACGGCGCCGAGCCGTCGGCCGAGCGGCCGCTGGCCGGCATCCCGATCCTGGTGAAGGACAACATCGCAACCGGCGACGCGCAGCCGACCACGGCGGGCTCGCTGGCGCTGGAAGGCGCACGCGCACGCGACGATGCGACGCTCGTCAAGCTGCTGCGCGAGGCCGGCGCGGTGATCCTCGGCAAGGCGAACCTGACCGAATTTTCCAACATGCTCGCAATCGACATGTCCCACGGCTTTTCGTCGCTGGGCGGCCAGGTCAAGAACCCCTATGCGCCGGCGCTGGCCGACGATCACGGCATCCCCGTCGTGTCCCCGGGGGGCTCAAGCGCGGGCCCGGCGGTCGCGGTGGCGGCCGGTCTGTGTGCGGCCTCGATCGGCACGGAGACTTCGGGCTCGCTACTGTTTCCCGCCAGCCAGAACGGCCTCGTCACCGTGAAGCCGACCGTCGGGCTGATCAGTCGTGCCGGTATCGTGCCGATCGCGCACAGCCAGGACACCGCAGGGCCGATGACGCGGACCGTGCGCGACGCAGCGCTGCTGCTCAACGTGCTGGCGGCCAAGGACCCGCTCGACCCAGCGACGCAAAAGCAGCGGCGGCCGGCCGATTACACCGCCGGTCTGACCCGCGATGCGATGAAGGGGGCGCGCATCGGCGTGCCGAGCGACCATGCCGACCCACTGAACGACTGCTATTACGGCAAGCTGCCACCGAAGTCGGCCAAGCTGATGACTGAGGCGATCCAGGTGCTGGAGGATCTCGGAGCCGTCATCGTGCGTGCCAGCATGCCGACGCTTGGCTGGATCGGCGGGCCGGGCACGACCATGGCCGTGCTCAACCGCAATCCGCTGAGCGCCCACAAAGGCACGATCACCCGACCGCCGGTCGTCTTCCTCTACGAAATGAAGCACGACCTCAATCTGTATCTGAAGGATTGGGCGACCAATACGGACATCAAGACCATGGCCGACATCGTCGCCTTCAACGAGGCGAATGCGGGCAGGGCGCTGCGTTTCGGCCAGGACCACTTTCTCGCCGCGGAGATGACCAGGGGCGATCTCAGCGAGCGCGAGTACAAATCGGCGCGCGCCATGGACCTGCTCTCGGCCAAGACGCGCGGCATGGATGCCTATATGAGCCGACACAAGCTCGACGCCGTCCTGTTCCCCGGCGCATACGGCGCCGCAATCGCCGCCAGGGCGGGCTATCCCAGCGTCATGGTGCCGGGCGGGCTCGTTTCGGGCACAGACGACGGCAAGGACACGCCCGATTATCCGTTCGGCATTACCTTCGCAGGCCGCGCCTGGAGCGAGCACAAGCTGCTACGCCTGGCCTACGCGTATGAGCAGGCCTCCGCCAAGCGCAAGCCGCTGCCCGGCTTGCCGGCGCCTTAGAGTGCACTGTGCGTGCGCCGGTTGGTGCCGGTGGCATGCGCTGACAAATCCGTTGTCTGTTCTCACCGATATGGCGGACGTGCCGTCCTGCCCTGCGGAGGGCGCTTTGTGACCCGAAGGCGACATCGATCGGACGTCTAATCGGCCCTTCAACTCACCTGCGTGCCCTTGTGTTATTGTATCCCTTCCGGGAACTCGATGGAGGGAAGGATGGACATTCGATCGAAATTGACGGCGCTGTGTGAAGCGTTCAACGCGCACGACTTGGATTCCATCATGGAGTTCTTTGCTGACGATTGTGTCTTGGAGATGCCGAGGGGAAGCAAGCCGTGGGGCTCCCGCTTCGAGGGCAAGCGCAACGTACGAGACGGGCTCGCGACGCGCTTTGAAGGCTTACCGGATGTTCACTACGGCGACGCCGAGCATTTTGTGGATACGATGGCAAACACGGGCATTTCAAAATGGACGCTAACGGGCACTACCGGCGAAGGAAAAAAGATCGAGGTCCGAGGATGTGACTTTTACACTTTTCGCGCGGACGAAGTGATCCGCAAGGACTCGTATTGGAAGATTATTGAAGGACCTTCGTCAGCCTAACGACGCACATGTCCGAATGTGGCCCAGAGGTGCAGGTCCAGGCAGCGTTCTGTTGTCGGCTCATCGGGGAAATCGGAAGTAACCTGCGTGCCGATAATTGGCGCTCATGATCCATATCGGACTTACTGCCGTTCTCAATTTGTATATCCGATGGACTGGGCTTACCGGGGTAGGGGAGCCGATCTTACCTGTTCGCTAACCCGCAAATCTCCCAATGGACGTGACGTAAGACCGGACAGAGCTCGCCGAGCCTAAGCTTGACCTGTGCGCGCGCGGACGGCAGAGCGCGCAGGCAGATCGATTTCATACATTTCCTTTCCAGATCAGCCATCGGTAGACGCCGAACACGTTGATAAGTGTCACCACCACGTTTTGAACCATCAGCGCATATTCCGCTGTTAGATAGCCGACGACGATCCAGATCACCGATGCACCGCTCAGTACGACGAAGGCCCAGCCGGTAACGAGTGGCCGCGCCCGCGCAGCTAGGATCAGCCCGGCCCCGATCGTGCCGACTGTCGCCACCCAACGCAGGATTTCATCCATGACCCGTGTGCTCCCCGAAAGCCGACGTCGGAGCGTCGCTCCGCGATTTGCCTATACGGACGCAGTCACAGGCAGGCCGCCGGAGTGGAACTTTCCGTCTCGTGCCGACCACCATGCGACCCCCGCCCGAGCGACTTGGCTCCACAGTGGCGGCGGAAGGTCAGGGCACCACTGTGGTGATCCCGTGCGGTATCAACTCCGCTGCGCCGAAATCGGAAGCTCCTTTTTTCTCATCCCCGAACCGCGTTTCCATCAACCGGCGTGCGGCACATTGCCCCGGGCTGCCGAAATGAAGTCTGAGCCAAGGACTTATCTGCGCAACGAGCTGATCGAACGAGCGCGACTTCCGCTGTTGGCCCATCTTCCGTTAGGGCGTAGCGACGAGTTGTCCGGAGCGGGGTAAACCGGAAGCGCCCCGACTGCTGGGCAAACCGGCGGCTTTTGACCCGAAGCGGACCTCGCTAGATTTCTCTCAACTGCGAGCAAAGCTGCTAACTCAACGGAAGGTTTGCCGGGTGAATGATCCACCGGCCGGATCGGATGAGTAGCAGGATGATAGATCGCGCAGCACGCGACCAGCTTTCACGAAACCTTAGACACCTGATTGCCAACTCGATTACCAACGATCAGTTTGAACGAACTATGCCGGTGAACGACGGGGACCCAGCGATCTGGGCGATTACAGACATGTCGTGGCTCCTCTACAGCGATATGAAGGAGCATCGCTTGGTCGGACGTCACAGCCTCGATCCGGTCTGGAAACGCGAAGTGCTGCGCTGGATATTGTTTCTCGACGGCGACTTTGAGTACCGTTGGCGGAAGATTTCATTGCCCGGCCTCCACCCGATGCGACGCGCCCGCCCGATGTGGTGAGTTGGCACAATCCGATTTCTCACGATCGTGCCTCCGGCTTTCTTGCGGCTGGAGATTACAATGCTTGGCCGTTCATTTCCCGATCCGAGTACAAGCATGCGTTGAGGCATCCGAGACGTCTGGCCGGAAGGCCAAGGTAAGGGCCTAGTGGTAGCGTAGAGACAGCGTTCATCAGCGAAAATCTCGACACGGCCGAGCGATGTGCTCAGATTTCGAAGGCCGCGAATGATGAAACTATCCGGTCGATATTTGCCCGGATGTCTGAGCTGTATCGTGAGTTGCACGAGCAAGAGGAGA
This sequence comes from Bradyrhizobium sp. JHI2711, assembly GCF_056156565.1. Classification (NCBI taxonomy): domain Bacteria; kingdom Pseudomonadati; phylum Pseudomonadota; class Alphaproteobacteria; order Hyphomicrobiales; family Nitrobacteraceae; genus Bradyrhizobium; species Bradyrhizobium sp. JHI2711. Next base: position 1,686,898 of record NZ_JBPZPT010000001.1, on the reverse strand, counting down.
GGCTTGCGGATTGGAAGAGGCAGCAGGGTCCTACTTCAACATTTGATTTCATAGTCAAGAAACCTCGCGATTAGCGCAAGCTTTTGACCCGATGCAGACTTCAACCGCCGATTAGCTGCTCTCACGAGGTCTGCTCTTTAAGCGATACAGAAGCACCTCGTGGAGTTCGATCTTCTGCTCTTGACGAAAAATTTGCAAGAAAAACGAAAAGGCTTCAATGAGGAGCCTGACGGCAAACACAGTCTTGTAGGGTTGATGCGCGGTTCTTCTCAGTTGCGCCAGCTTGGCGAGCTTGCCGCCGAGCAAGCCGTTTTTGTAGGATCGGTCGTACCACACGGCGGCTCTCAACTGGTTCAAACGCCCGTCTCGGGACTGATAGTGCGTCGCGAGCCAAAACTGTGCGTTCCAATTACCTTTGACAGCGAGCTTGCGAAGTTCTCGAACCCCCTCCGGGACACCGCGAAGCTGAAGGAAGCGGGCTCGATGTAAGACGCCGTTCTCCTGACCAGATGAGGCGGCACGATCAAACCAGTTCCATGCCGTCACGAGATCGGGCGCAACGGCATCACCTCGGGCATACTCCCACGCGAGGGCCAACTGAGCGTCCACGTCGCCGGACGATGCAGCAGCGATCCATTCAGGAATCTTGCTACGACGCTTAGCGAGATTGTCAGCGCGGGTCGTTAGTGAAAGCCGCATCGTTCAAAGCAATATCCCTGCGATCCTCGGATTTTGTCACACAGGAAATTAAGGAAACACCACTCTGTGGCTAACAATTGGAAGCGACGTTTGTCCGCTTCTGGCCCTGAGCCGAACAATGCTGAGGCCATCAATGTTGGCTCTCAGAGCGGCGGCGGAGCCGTGCGTACCTCGACTGCTGCTTGTGGCCCCTTTCCAGACGCCGAACACTCAACGGAACGAGCCAGTTTCCGTGGTTGCCGAAGGGGCGAGATCGGCGTTTCGAAAGCGATCAGCGAGCGCAAAGACGTCCGCACGCTCGATGATCAGATCGCGGAACAGTCGCGCCCGGTGTGACATCCATTGCGGGTCGGGATAGACAATGTGCATGGGCAGCGGCGGCACGACGAAGTCGGGCAGCACATGGACGAGACGGCCGGCCGCGATGTGCTCGGCGGTGCACCAGTTCGGCAGCACGGCGACGCCTATCCCCTCCAATGCAGCCAGCGTCATCACGTCCGCATCGTCGCAGGTCATCGCCGGCGCGATGTCCACGACGTAACGGCCGGTTTCGGATTCGAACGTCCATTGATTCTTCTGCGACAGGCGTGAGTAGGTGACGCAGGGCATGCGGCGCAGATGATCCGGCAGCGAGGGCACCTGATGACGCGCAAGCAGCGCGGGCGACGCCACCAGCAACCGCTTAATGGTGCCCACCCGCCGCGCTACCAACGAACTCGAATTGAGGCTGCCGATCCGTATCGCAAGCTCGGTCCCGGTTTCGATGAGGTCGACGAACTGTTCCGTAAAACTGACGTCCAGCCGGACATCAGGATAGCGGCGGGTATATTCGGCGAAGATCTCACGGAAGAAGAAGCGGCCGAACGACGTCGGCACCGTCATCCGCAACGTCCCTGACGGAGTGCCGACCCGGCTCTGCGTCGGCGCGCCGGCGCTCTCGAGCAGCGCGACGATGTCCTTGGCGTATTTCAAGACGCGGTCGGCTTCGGGCGTCGGCCGCAGCTTGCGCGTGGTGCGCACGAATAGCCGGCAGCGAAACTCGGCTTCCAGCAGCGCGATGCGCTTGCTGATCGCGGGCTGCCCCAAACCGAGGTCGTCGGCGGCCTGGGTGAAACTCCCTGCCTCCATCACCCGGATGAAGGTCTGCAGCGCCTCGATCCGGTCCATTCATTCCTCGCCGGAATTTATATTATTCTGACCATTCCATATACGGTCATGGCGGGTCCGGTCTAGCCTTCCTGCGTTCAGGGGAGGAACGCGAATGAGCAAATCGATCGGCATTCTCGGGGCCGGCATCGGCGGCCTGCATCTGGCGCTCTACCTGCAGAAGCAGGGGATTACGGCAACCGTGCTGACGGATCGCGCGCCGGAGCAATATGCGGCGACACGGCTGATGAACACCGTCGCGCATCACAGCGTCACCATCGCGCGCGAGAACGAGCTCGGCGTGAACCACTGGGACGATCCCGGAGTAGTCTATCACCACCACGATCATTACTTCAATTTCCCGAACGGCGGGCTCCTGTTCCGCGGTGCTTTTCAGCGGCCAAGCCGCGCGGTGGATTATCGGATCTACCTGCCGGCACTGATGAAGGACTTCGAGGATCGTGGCGGCCTGATCGAATATGCCAGCATTCAGGATGACGACATCCCCGCGCTGGTCTCGCGCTTCGACCTTCTCGTCGTCTCCACCGGCAAAGGCGCCCTCGGGCGCATGTTCGCTCACCGGCCCGAACTCTCTCCGTACACTCGGCCGCAGCGCCTGCTTTGCGTCGGCCTGTACGACGGCGTTGATCACGGCAGCCCGGATGGCGACGATCCGCGCGGCGTCACCCTGTCCGTCTCGCCCGGCCATGGCGAGATGATCGTCATTCCCACGCTGAGCTTCGGCGGCATGAAAACGGCGCTGTTGATGGAAAACATTCCCGGCGGCGACATGGCCGACCTGGTCTCGCTCAGCTATGACGCCAACCCGGCAGCATTCCGCCAGACTCTTCTGGACAAGCTGGAAAAGCATCATCCGCACACCTACAACCGGATCGACACGCACCGCTTCGGGCTGGCCCAGCCGCTCGACCTGCTGCAAGGCGCGGTGGTGCCAACGGTGCGGCAGTCCTGGGTGGCTTTCGACGGCGACAAGCTCGCCATTGCCCTGGGCGACGTTCACTCCGTCGTCGATCCCTTGATGGGCCAGGGCGCCAACATGGCCTCATATGCGGCGTTCGAGCTCGGCAAGGCGATCGTCGATGCCGTGGCATTCGATGCGCGCTTCGTCGAGAACGTCGACCGCGCGCGCGAGAACCGCGTGCTTGCCGCGGCCCGCTGGACCAACATGATGTTGCAGCCGCCGTCGGAAGCCATGGGCCGGCTGATTTTCGCCATGTCGCAGGACCGGGAGCTTTGCGACGAGTTCACCGAGAACTTCAATTATCCGGAGCGCCAGTGGGATCGTCTGGCGAGCGACAAACGCATCCACGCCTGGATCGATAGAAGCGGCAGGATCGCCGCCTGACGACGAACCGCCGTACGGACTCAGTTCCGCTCCTGGGCGGATGCTGAACCATGTCTGAGAGGAACACCAATGCATTGCTTGACCGTTCTTTACCCGACGCCCGACGATCCATCGGCCTTCAGGGCCTACTACGTCGACAAGCATGCCCCCTGGCAGCGACGCTCCCTGGTCTGGTGCGTCATCATTACGCTTTCCCCCAACGACTCGGACCGGGGGAGGCGCCTTTCTGCATCTTCCAGGCCTTCTTCCCCGACGCTGCTGCGATGGACGCGGCGCTCGGTTCGGAGATCGGCCGGAAGGTCGCAGCCGACGTGCCGAACTATTCGCCCAAGGGTGCGACGCTCTGCCATTTCAAGATCGAAGGCGCGTAATGGGTCACGTTGCCGAACCGGCCGGTTTTCGGGCAGCCGCATCGCGGTTCGCGACGGGCATTACGGTCGTCGCGACCGTCGATGAGGATGGCGCGCCGCTCGGCATGACCGCCAACAGCTTCACGACTGTTTCGGCGGATCCGCCAACTGTGCTTGTCTCTCTCATGCACGGGCGGACCTGGCAGGCTGTGGCCAAGTCCGGCATCTATTCCGTCAATGTCCTGCATGCGGAAGATGCTGCGCTCTGCGCGCACTTCGCCGGAAGGCCCTTGTTGCGCGACGCTCCGCCGCTCGTCGCTCGCCAAGGATTTTTCGTGCTCCCGCAGGCGATCGCGCAGTTCGCCTGCGAGGTGGTTCAATCGATCGATATCGCTGACCACACGCTCTTCATCGGCGAGGTGCGCTGGTGCCGGCACAACGAGGGAACACCTCTCGCATTCTACGCCAGCCGTCTTCGAAGGGGCGTCGGGATGGAAATCTCTTCCGCGGATCGTGTTGCCTATCCCGGTGACGGATGGTGGACTTGAGACCTCTGTTGTTGCGCCAGGAGCCAAAGCGTCAGTCTTCTTCAATCCGAATTCCAGCCTCGCTCACAGCGCTCAGAATGCGGTCGATGTCTTCGGGGCTCAGTACACGGCCTTCACAAATCTGATTCAACTGATCGAATGTGATCTTGCCGCTCCGTTCGCCAATTTCGATGGCTCGTCGTATGATGTCCGGCACTAGCATGTTCTCACCTTTTCGGTCGCCCTACTGGGTTATCGCATTTGAGGGCTTTCGCTGCGGCCATCCTTCGAGACGCCCGCTTTGGGCGGGCTCCTCAGGATGAGGATCGAATGCGTGGCGGCAGTTTCAACGGGCACTGATGCTGATGAGCCTCATCCTGAGGAGGCGCGTTAGCGCCGCCTCGAAGGACGAGGCGTGCGCACCGGTCGCCGCCACGATTCATATGCGGTAGCAGCTATACCTTCCGCCGACCAATGCAACCCAGCGCATTGCAGATGATCCGCGCGACCGCAATCGCTCCAAGATTCTGCACATCGCGCTCGGGAACGAATTCGACGATGTCCAGGCCGACTATTCTGGATTTTGCCGCGACACCCCGTATGAGATCGACAACGTCGAAATAGGATAGGCCGCCGGGCTGTGGGACGAGCACGCCGGGGATGACCGATGGATCGAGACCGTCGCAATCGATGGTCATCAGGCACTCGCCGTCATCCTCGATCGCGTCGAGCACGCTTGCGATCCCGTGATGCTGGACATGTCTTGCCGTGAAGATCTTCGCGCCCCACGCCTTTGCATCGTCGAATTCGGCGCGACCGGAGCCGCCGATGCCGCGCAAGCCGACCTGCACGATGCGCTTGACCCAGGGCAATTCGCTGGCGCGCCGCATCGTGCTGGAGCAGGTATAGCCCGATCCGTTGCGCTGATCCCGCCAATCAAGGTGGGCGTCGATCTGCACGACTGTCAGTCCCTTGCAGTCCTGGAACGCCTCGAAGAAAGGAATGGGGACGGAATCATCACCGCCCAGGAGGATCGGAACGGCGCCGACCGAAAGGACGGCCTGCGTGGCTGCTCTGATGGCATCACGGTTGCTCTCCGGCGTCATTGGGTCGGTCGGGACGTTTCCACCGTCCAAGACCCTCATTTTGCTCGGATCGAGCAGCTCGGCGTCCTGATCGAAATCCCAGCGGGTGAGATCGCTCTCATAGTGACGCAGCGCGCGACGGATGACGTCGGGCGCTCTTGCGGCATGGCTGGTCTGACCTGCGAGGTACGGGGTGGCATCCGACGCGCCGAACAGGATCGCGTCAGCCGCCGGCGGTGGGGCGGTCAGGTCGCAGGCCTCAACACCTAGGAATGTCGTCATGTCGGGATGCACTACGCGTATCCATGGATCACCCGCGCGTCCGTCAACGTGCATCGCTCGACCGTGTTCCGGGTCGGTATCTCGATGTCCCCTGGAATGCCGCTGTCACTTGGAGGGTCTTGAACGTCTGGAACTCTCATGCGTTAGTCGGCGGCGCCATCCGGCATGACGATGCGGCCACGGAGTTCGGTTCTTGCTCAGACTTTACAGGTGGCCGTCCGACGACTGGCACGGCATCGGCGCGGAAATGCCCACGGAGGTCATCTGGGCCGATCTTCTAAACGGTACCGACGAGGAAAAGCAGTTCGTCGAGCGGCTGCTCGGCATCCGCATTCCCTCGGAAGACTCGCTCAGCGAGATCGAGGCGTCGAGCCGCCTGATCTTCGACCACGGCACGCTCTATCTCAGTTCGCCCGCGGTCCGGGTCACCGAGGCCGACGAGGCCGAGATCACGCCGGTGGGCTTCGTCATCGGTCCGCATGTGCTGGTGACGGTGCGCTTCGCAGAGCTGCCGATCTTCGACGACATCGGCAAGCGCATCGGCTCCGATGACAGCCTGGAGAACGGCATGTGCGTGTTCGTCAGCCTGCTCGAGGCCATGATCGATCGCGGCGCCGATGTCCTGGAGCATCTCGGCGGCAAGGTCGACCAGCTCTCGCGCGGTGTCTTTAGGGGCGGGCTGGTGCGCACCCAGCGCCCGGTGCGCTCCAGCCGCAGGATGCGGGAGGCCCTGGAGACTGTCGGCGAGCTGGCCGACCGGCTCGCCAAGGCGCGCGATGTCCTGCTCGGGGTGGGCCGCGTTGCCGCGTTTGCCGGCGACGTCGGCAGCGAGTGGATCACGGCATCCTCGAAGAAGCGTCTGGAAGCCGTGTCCAAGGACGTCGTCTCGCTCAGCGATTACGAGACGCGATTGTCGGACAAGATCCAGCTGCTGCTCGATGCCGTGCTCGGCTTCATCAACATCCAGCAGAACGAGCTGTTCAAGATCCTGACGATCGTCTCAGTCGTCGGCGTGCCGCCGACCATCATGGTCGGCATCTGGGGCATGAACTTCAAGCACATGCCCGAATTGGACTGGAGCTTCGGCTATCCGCTGGCCTGGCTCGCAATCATCGCCAGTGGCCTGTTGCCGCTGATCTGGTTCAAGCGGCGCGGCTGGTTCGAGTGATGGCAGCGGCGCATCGTTCAAACGATGCGCCGCTGCTCGATCATGCGGCCTTGGCGTCCGCCTTGCTGATCCAGTCGCGGGCGAGCGTTACGTCAGTATGCGACAATTGATGGCCTGCCGGCAGCACCTTGTGGGTGACGCTCGCACCTGCCTGCGACAGCAGTGCGGCGAGCCGTGCCGAATTGCTCGCCGGCACGATCGGGTCGGCCTGACCGGACAACAGCATCACCGGCTTGCCGCCGAGCGCAGCCTTGGGCGGATCCGACAACGGCACCATCGCGCGCAGCAGGATCGCGCCGGCCAGCACGTCCGGCTGCAGCAGCAACAGCGCGGCCGCGATGTTGGCGCCGTTGGAGAATCCGACTGCGATCGGCGCGGCGAGGCCGTAGCGTTGCCGCGCCTCTGTGGCGAACTCGCCCAGCTCGTGCGCGCGACGGCGCACGTCCTCCTCGTCGAACACGCCTTCGGCGAGACGGCGGAAGAAGCGCGGCATGCCGTGCTCGAGCACGCGGCCGCGGGGTGAAAGCAGGGCGGAGCCCGGCGAGATCATCTTGCCGAGGCCGAGCAGGTCGTTCTCGTCGCCGCCGGTGCCGTGCAGCAGCAGCAGAGGTGGAGAGCCCGCGTCGCCTGCGGGCTCGAAACGATGGATGAATGCAGTCTCCGTCATGACGCGGTCTCTTCCAGATTCGGCAGAACGCCCTCGATCTGCTTGCGGTGCGGTTCGAGGAAAGCAGGCAGCTTCAGCTCGCGCCCGAGGCTCGCCACGGGCTCGTCGACCGCGAAGCCGGGGATGTCGGTCGCGATCTCGAACAGCACGCCGCCAGGCTCGCGGAAGTAGATCGAGCGGAAGTAGTTGCGGTCGCGCTGCTCGGTCGGGTGCAGGCTGTGATTGCTCACGAGCCTCTCGGCCATCTGGCCCTGCTCGGCATCGTCGGCCGCGCGGAAGGCGATGTGGTGCACCGACCCGCCGCCCTGATGCCCGCGCAGAAAGCCCTTCGCCTCGTAGACGTCGACGACGCTGCCCTCGGCATCGCCGGGCGCCTTGAAGCGGATCACCGAGCCCTCGCGCCCGGTCTCCTTGAAGCCGAACACGTCGGTGAGGATGGCCGCCGTCTTCGCCGCGCTGTCGAGCAGCAGGGTCACGCCGTGGAAGCCGCGGATCGCATGCTCGGCCGGCACGTCGCGATTGGTCCAGCCGGGCTCATTCTCGGCGCCGGGAATGCCGACCAGCGCGAGCGCCATGCCATCAGGATCGGTGAAGGGCAGCACGGACTCGCCGAAGCGCTTCTCCAGCGCCTCGTACCGAATGCCCTTCTCGGTGAAGCGCTGCGTCCAGTAGCCGAGCGAGCGCTGCGGCACGCGGAAGGCGGTCTGATGGGTCTCGCCGACGCCGCGGCGCCCGGCCGAGACGCCCGCCCACGGAAAGAAGGTCAGGATGGTGCCGGGGCGGCCGGTCTCGTCGCCGTAATAGAAATGGTAGGTGCCGGGATCGTCGAAATTGACCGTCTTCTTGACGAAGCGCAGGCCAAGATCCCGCGTGTAGAAGCCGAAATTGCGGATGGGATCGCCGGCGATCGCGGTGACATGGTGCAGTCCAGACATTGTCGTCCTCCAGATTCGGGGAGCGGTCTTGCTCTGGCCGGAAATATCGTTCCGCTTTGGATTGGAGACAATCCATGCAAATATGACGGCTATGTCTACGATTTGGAAACAGTCGACGGGGCGATCCCTTGGATAAGCTCGGCAGCCTCCGGGCCTTCGTGAAAGTGGTGGAAAGCGGCAGCTTTGCCGAGGCCGGCCGGCAGCTGCGGCTGTCGCGCTCGGCGATCAGCAAATACATCGCCGACCTCGAGGAGAGCCTCGGGGTCCAGCTTCTGAAGCGCACCACAAGGCACGCCAGCCCGACCGAGAACGGCCAGCGCTATTTCGAGCGCGCGGTCGTGATCCTCTCGGAGATCGAAGCGGCGGACCAGGCGGTGACGCAGGCGCAATCGGCGCCGCGGGGACTGCTCCGCGTCAACGCGCCGATGTCGTTCGGCACGATGCGCCTCGGGCCGGTCCTCGCCGATTTCATGGCGCGCTTCCCGGAGCTGCAGCTCCAGATCGTGCTCAGCGACGATCTGCTCGATCCCGTGCAGGACGGCTTTGACGTGACGTTGCGGATCGCGGAGCTGGAATCGTCGAGCCTGATCGCGCGCAAAATCATGCCGGTGGCGCGCATGATCTGCGCGTCGCCGGATTATCTCGCCCGGCACGGCACGCCGAAGCATCCGCAGGATCTGCGCGAGCATGCTTCGCTGACCTACGGCTTCCTGCTCACGGGTAATCAGTGGAAGCTCACCGGCCGCGACGGCGACCACTGGATCCAGCCGGCCTGGTCACTCTGCGTCAACAATGCCGAGGTGCTGCGCGATGTCGCCATCAAGGGCAGGGGACTGGCGCTGCTGCCGGAGTTCATTGCGGCCGATGCGTTGCGGAAAGGCGAGTTGCGGACAGTGCTGGATGATTATTCCGCGCCGCCGCTAGCGCTCTATGCGGTGTATCCGCCGACGCGGCATCTGTCGGTGAAGGTGCGGCTGTTCATCGATTTCCTGGTCGAGCGGTTCGGGCGAGAGGATGAGGAAGTTGGCGGGCGCAGACGTGCGGAGGCTGGATCGTGAAGCCACGAATCTGCCGGGGCAACGGCTCGCAGCGCCAGTCTAGGGACTCTGCCGCTGAAATTGTGAGTGGCATGGGTTCTCCCATTGTCAGCGTTGTTGACAGTGATTCCTCGGAATTACTCTTGCGCGAATGATAAAATGAAGTCCGGCAACCAGCAGCGGCCATGATGATTGTGCCTCTGCTGAGAGTCCCGCGCAGTGGCTGGATAAGATTATATCGCAACGGAGACTTGAACTTTCTTCCCGTGGCTTGGGACTCATATTCGCGTCCCGACTTCGCCTCAGGACAGAGAGAGTTCAGCCGCTGTCGGGCGTTGCCGAGGGCTCTCTTCCGTGCCACCGCGAAGAGCCTGGCTCGATGAGTCGCCCGCACTTCTCGACTTGGTTTCAACAAGCGCAGGAGGAAACTATGCGGAAGTCTCTCACCTTTTTCCTTTCTGGTGTGGCATTGGCCGTCGCGGCGTCAACCGCCGTGGCCGGTGAGCGGGTGCTCGAGTTCAAGCTCGTCACCAAGCCGCTCGACCTCAAGGTCATAGAGGCCGCAAACGTTGAAGGACAGACGGTCGTGTCCGGGAAATTCTTCGGAGTGGCCGTCTTCAGCGATGGCCGTATCGGCGTGAAAGAGTTCGTCAATAGTTCGGACCTGCTCAAAGGGTCTGGCCCCTTCTTCGGCTATAGCACTTACACGTTCGAGGAAGGCTCGATTACGGCGCGCTACACCGGATCGGCCAAAGACGGCAAATCGACGGGCGAATACACGATTCTGTCGGGCACTGGTGCCTACGCGAATGCAACGGGTACGGGAACCATCGAAAGCGCGCCGAACCCATTCAAGGGTGTCAACCTGCTCAACATAAAGCTGGTCGTTAAAACTTCGGGCTCGTGATAGCGAATGCTAACAGGTCCCGCACGAAGGTAGTTGATCTCTTGGGGGGCGCGCTGGCCCGGCCGGAAACACAGCGCCGGCCGGGCGACCTACTGAAGAACCGGCTGGAGTCGTGGGATTGATCTTTCCGCTTGGCCAGCCGCTGGTGCCGCAGGAGAGAACCCTTGGGAGCTCCGACCTGCGCAAATCTAGCTGACAGATTGCTGTCCGGCAGGTTCAAGCAGATCATTCAGCGCTTGCATCGACGCCTGTCGAATCTCGGCGAGTTCGCGTGCGGCACTGTCGAGTTCGGCAGGTGACATCGCGGGTGCCGCCAGCTCGACGTCGCGGCTGCGCTCGAACAGGCGGACGAGGCCGAGCGCACTTGCCGCGCTGCCAAGTTGATGCGCGGATCGTGCGAGGTGCTTGTGATCGCCCGCCGCCACGGCGTCGGCGATGTCGTGGATCAATCGTTCTCCCGTCTGCTGGAGCAGATGGTGGAGCTTGTCGATTTGCGCGGCGCCCAGCAGCTCCCGCTGGTCGTCGAGGAATGGCCGATCGATCAGTTCGGTCGCCGGGCGTTGCGCGGCTGCCGGCTCGGCCACCAGATCATCCTCGATCGCCTCGCGCAGCGCGTTGACCAGGATCGGCTTGCTGACGACCTTGGCGATGCCGGCGCCGGCAAGCCGATCGCGGGCGCGGCCGGAGACGTCGGCGGTCACGGCGATGAGGCGCGGCATCTTGGCAAGACCGAGCTCGCCGATCCGGAAGGCCGCCACCACGCCGTCCATGTCGGGCATGTGCAGATCCATGAGGATGACGTCGAAGGCCTGATCGCGGGCGAGCTCGACGGCTGCGGCGCCGTTCCTGGCGATCGTCGTGTGGTGGCCGAGCCGGTGCAGGATCGCTGCGCCGACCTCGCAATTGACGGGGTCATCGTCGACCAGAAGCACGCGGAGCTGCCGCGACGGCGGCGCAAGCGCGCCTTGCGCCACGCTGCTTCCGGCAAGCCCGAGCGGCACTTGGAGCGTGAACGTGCTGCCCGCGCCGGGCGCGCTCTCGACCTTGAGCTCGCCGCGCATCAGGCGGGTGAGACGGCGCGCGATCGCAAGGCCGAGGCCGGTGCCGCCGAAGCGACGCGCGATCCTGTCGTCGGCCTGGACGAAATCCTCGAAAATCCGCTCGTGCAGCTCGGGCGCGATGCCGATGCCGGTGTCGCGCACGATGATGCACAGCAGGAGGTGATCGCCGCGCCGCTCGGTTCCCGCGCTCACGCCGATGCCGCCGCTCGGGGTGAACTTGATCGCGTTGCCGATCAGGTTGAGCAGGATGCGGTTGAGCCTGACGGGATCGCCATGCGCGGCGGTGTCGACCGTGTCATCGCAGGCGAGATCGAAGCTCAGGCCCTTGTCCAGGGCTTGCGGACGCATCAGGTCGCCGGCGGCTTCGATGAGCTGGTCGAGACGGAAGTCGCGAGTCTCCAGCATTTCCGTGCTGGCCTCGAGGCGCGCATATTCCAGCACCGCATCGACCAGCGCGATCAGCGTTTCGCCCGACGCCGCCGCGGTGGCAAGATGGCGGCGCTGGGCCTCGCTGAGGCTGCCGTCGTCCAAGAGTTGCAGCACGCCCATGACGCCGTTGAGCGGCGTGCGCAACTCATGGCTGACGACGGCGAGGAAGCGCGACTTGGTCTCATTGGCCGCGACCGCCGCGCGGCGCGCGCGCTCGGCGGCGTCGTGCTCGGCGAGCGCGTGGTCGCGGGCCTTCTCCAGCTCGGAGGTGCGCTCGATCACCTTGCGCTCGAGCGTGGCGTAGGATTCGCGCAAATGCGCCGCCATGCGGTTGAACTGCTCGCCGAGCGCCTCCAGCTCGTCGCCGGTCTTGATCGCGAGCCGCGAGTTGAGGTCGCCGCTGCCGATCCGCCTGGCTCCTTGGGTCAGCAGCTGGATCGGCACGGTCATGCGCCGGCTGAGAATGAGCGAGACCAGCACCGCGCAGGCGAGCAGGATCACGAGCAGGAAGGTCGAGCGGCCGATCGAGGCATAGATCGGCGCGTAGGCTTCGGTAAGCGGCAGCTCGACGAACACCAGCCAGCCGAGCGAGGGCACGGTCGCATAGGTCGACAGCACGCGCTGGCCGGAGAGATCCTCCTTGCCGAGGCCGCCCGAAGGCGGCCCGATGCCGTCGAGCGCGGCGCGGACGTCGGCATGGCCGGAGAGATCGCTGCGCTGGAGCGCCCGCCATAAATCGGGATGCGCGATCAACACGCCCATGCGGTCGACGACATAGGCCTTGCCGGTGTTGCCGACCCTGATTCCCGTGACGAGGTCCCAGATGAAGCGCAGATTGACCTCGGCGACGATCACATCGGGAGCGCGCCCGGTGCCGCGCGTGGCGAGCGTCATGAAGGGCTCGGTGTCGCCGAAGAAATAGACGGGACCGTAATAGGCCCGGCTGTCATTGGCACCGCGGAAGGCGGCTGAAGCGGAGAGATCGGCGTTGCTGCCGACCTTGTCGGCGATCCGGCGCGATACGCGCAGCTGCTCGCGGCCTTCCGAATTGAGCTGGGCGATCTCCGCGATCGCAGGCGAGAGGCGCAGGAGGCGGATGGCGTTCAGCCGCTCGTCCTCGTGGGTCGACAGCTCCGGCGGCAGGCGCGCGAGCCACCTGATCTGGTTCTCGATCTGGCCGATGAACTGGCCGATCTGAATCGCTGCGGAGGCGGCCTGTTCGCGCTGGGTCGCCGCCAGCAGCTGCTTCTGCTCGCGATAGGAGAACCAGACGTCGAAGCTGGCGTTGATGGCGAGCGTGGCGAAGGCGAGGGCGACGATCGAGTAGAGATATTTCCTGAACAGCCGGCCGGAAGGCGTGCGCGAAGGTTCCTGGTCGCCGGGATCGTTCACTCGCGGATCTCGTCGGCGCGCGCGAGCAGCGTGAACGGGATTGTCAAGCCGAACGAGCGGGCGACCGTGCGGTTGATCAACAGCTCGTATTTGCGCGGCGATTGCACTGGAAGGTCGCCGGGCTTGGTGCCGCGCAGGATCAGGTCGACGTAATCGGCCGAGCGCACCTCGAGCGTTGGGCCGTAGCTCATCAGCCCGCCGGCATCGATGAAGTAATGGAACGGATAGATCGTGGGCACGCGGTATTTGGCGGCGGCCGCGACCACCGCCTTGCGGTTGACCACGAGGAAGCTGTCGACCAGCGCGACCATCGCCGCCTTGGGCAGTTCGGAAAAGCGCTTGACGGCGTCGTCGATCTCCGCGGGCGCGTTGACGGGCGCGGGGATCACGGAGACGCCGGATGCGGCAGCCTCCTGCTCGATCGATTCGAGGAAGAAGCGTCCGCCGCGCGGCGTGGTCGCGGGGTTGAACAGGATGCCGACGCGCGCGACGTCGGGCACGGCCTCGCGGATCAGCTGGAGCCATTTGCCGCCCATCTCGGCGCTGCTGTTGGTGAAGCCGGTGGCGTTGCCGCGGGGATGCGCGAGGCTTTCGACGAAGCCGTTGCCGACCGGATCGTTCGCGGTCGCAAACACGACCGGGATGGTCTTGGTGGCGGCAAGGACGGCGGCGGTCTCGATCGTCGACCCCGTCAGGATCACGTCCGGCTTGAGGTCGAGCAATTCCTGGACGGCCATCTTCAGCCGGTCCGGCGCGCCGAAGGTGGAACGGAGCTCGAGGCGGAAGTTGACGCCTTCGACCCAGCCGCGCTGCCGCAAGCCGGCGACGAGGTTGCCCAGGCGAGAGCTCGCGCTGTCGATCATGCCGCGTCTGGTCAGCTCGTCGTCGAGCGGCAATGCGGTGAGCGAGGCGACGATCCGCATACGATCCGGCGTTGCGCCGAGCGCGATCCATCCCGCGACCGATGCAGTCGCGAGGCGAATGAAGCCGCGGCGATTGACCGCCGAGGAAACGAAAGATCGCCCCGTCATGGACTACGTTGCACGATCGCCTTGCTTTGCTCGATGCTTAGCGCGAAAGCGGGGTGCCCACAATCGACGAAAGGCGCATGTGAATGTTCGTTCGCAGGCTTTCGATCTGGTGCCCGGCGGCCTAGCGCCGCAGCGTGAACGCGTCCGCGCTGCGCCGTTGCTCCCATTTCGCCTGCTCCAGCTCGGGCCGGTCGCACTCGATCTCGGGATAGCCGATGCAGAGATAGGCGATGAACTTCCAGCTGTCAGGCACGTCGAGAACAGCGTGCATGCGCGCAGGGTTCAGTATCGACACCCAGCCGAGGCCGATGCCCTCGGCGCGGGCGGCGAGCCACATCGCGGTAATGGCGGCGACCACGGAATATTCCGTCGTTTCAGGCATGGTCGCGCGGCCGAGGCCGTGGCCGATGTCGCTGCCCATGTCGGCGAACACGGCAAGATGGCCGGGCGCCTGCTCGAGGCCGGACAGTTTCAAGGTGGCATAGCGGGCGGCGCGGTCGCCGGAGTAGCAGCTCAGCGCGTCGGCATTGCACGTCCTGAAATCTTCGACCACGGCGCGGCGCGTTGCAGCATCATTGACGATCACGAAGCGCCAGGGCTGGCTGAGGCCGACCGAAGGCGAGAGGCAGGCGGTCTCGATCAGGCGATCGATCGCCCCCTCCGGCAGCGGATCGCTGCGGAAGCGGCGCACGTCGCGGCGCCACACGAACAGCTCGCGTAAGTGCTGGCGGAAGCTATCGTCGAACTCGACCATGAGGTCATCGCCCCATTTGGAAGGACGCCGCCACCAGCAGGATCAGGATCTCGCCCGTCTGCTCGAACGCGCCGAGGATGTCGCCGGTCTGCCCCCCGATTTGGCGGATGGCAAGCCGCGCCAGCAGCAGGCCGGCCAGTGACAGCAGGATCAGGCCGACCAGCGCCTTGCCCGGCCCCAACGTCAGGGCAAGCGCAAGCGTTCCAAGCGCGAAGGCGATGGCCACGCTGCGCCCGGGCGGCGCCCCGGCGCCGGCAGAGAGGCCATCAGGCCGCGCCGACGGGACTAGCGACATGAAGGCCGGCAGGCCGGCACGGGCAGCAACGTGCGCCGCGCACAGCGCGAGCATGACGGCCCATGGATTTGCGATCGTCGCAAGCGCGCTCCAGCGCAGGCCGAACGATAGGATCAGGGCGCAGACGCCATAGGTCCCGATCCGGCTGTCGCGCATGATCTCGAGCTTGCGCTCGCGCGTGCGGCCGCCGCCGAGGCCGTCCGCGGTGTCGGCAAGTCCGTCCTCGTGCAGCGCGCCGGTGATGAGGGCGGTCGTGGCTAGCACAAGGAGGGCGGCAAGGCTCGGCGTCAGTCCGAAGCGAATGGCGATCTTGTAAGTGAGGGCGCCGGCGAGGCCGACCAGCAGTCCCGCGACCGGCAGCGCCCACATTGCCCGCGCAACGGCGCCGTCGCCCGCAGGCTTCGAGGATGCCACCGGCAGGATCGTCACGAACGATGTCGCCATCTTGAGATCGGCGAGGATGTCCTTGAGGTGCTCGGCGCGCGGGATCATTTCAGCTTCAACGGCAGGCCGGCGACGACGAACTCGACCTCGTCGGCGACACCGGCAATGATCTGGTTCATGATTCCGGCGGCATCGCGGAAGCTGCGCGCCAGCGCGTTGTCGGGCACGATGCCGAGGCCGACCTCGTTGGTGACGAGCACGACGGGGCTGTTGAGGCGGGGCAGCGTGTCGGCGAGCTCTCTCACCTCTCGCTCCCAATCGCGCGCCGCATGCATCAGGTTGGAGAGCCACAGCGTCAGGCAGTCCACCAGCCTCGCGCCGCCACCTTCGGTCGAGAGCAGCGCGGGCACGAGATCGAGCGGCACCTCGCGCTCGATCCAATCGGCTCCGCGCCGCGCGCGATGTCTTGCGATGCGTTCCTGCATTTCGCCGTCGAGCGCCTCGGCCGTCGCGACGTAGACGGGCTGGCCGGCAAAGCTGCGCGCGCGCGCCTCCGCCCGGGTGCTCTTGCCCGATCGCGCCCCGCCGGTGATCAAGATGATGGCCATAAAGGTCTCCTGCCGCAGCACTAATCATCAAACGCGGCCAAAGACAAAGCCGAAATCAGGCAGCGAGGGGCTTGCGCTCGGCCGCCGTCTTGCGCAACAGGGGCGGGACAGGAGCTGGATGTGGACTTTGCGGGCGCGATGGTGGTGGCGATGGCGGTGGATGCCCTTCTGGGCTGGCCGGCGTGGCTGTTCGCGCGGATCGGGCATCCCGTCACCTGGCTGGGCGGGCTGATTGCCGGCATCGACACCGCCTTGAATCGCGCGTCCGATCCGCCGGCGTTGCGCCGAGCCGCGGGCGTCGCCGGCGCGCTTGCGGTGATCGCGCTCTCCGCGGCGCTCGGCTGGGCGCTGCAATCACTGCTTCCTTCGGGCTGGATCCAGATCGTGCTGATTGGCATCCTGGCCTGGCCATTGGTCGCGCTGCGCTCGCTGCATGATCATGTGGCTGCCGTCGCCACGCCCTTGCTGGCCGGCGACGTTGCCGCGGCGCGCGACGCGGTCTCGCGCATCGTCGGCCGCGATCCCGCAAGCCTCGATGAGGCCGGCATTGCGCGCGCGGCAATCGAGAGTCTTGCCGAAAACACCTCCGACGGCATCGTCGCGCCGGTGTTCTGGGGCGCGCTGTTGGGCTTGCCCGGTATCCTCGCCTACAAGGCGATCAACACGCTGGACTCCATGATCGGCCACCGCAGCGAACGACACGAAGCCTTTGGCTGGGCGGCAGCGCGCATCGACGATGTCGCCAATTTCATCCCGGCGCGGCTGACCGGATTTCTGTTCGTGCTGCTGGCACCGCAACGGTCGGAGGCATTGGCGTGCATGACGCGCGATGCGCGCCGGCATCGCTCGCCCAATGCCGGCTGGCCGGAAGCGGCGATGGCGGGCGGACTCGGCGTGCGGCTCAGCGGCCCCCGCATCTATCACGGCAACGCGACCAACGAGCCCTGGCTGAACGAGGGTGCGCGCGATCCGCGCGCCGCCGATATCACCGAGGCGCTGACAGTCTATCGTCGCGCCATGCTGCTGGTCGCCGGCGTGCTTGCGATCCTGGCTTTCGCGTGAAACAACGGGGCATGCGCGAGCACGGTGGAAATCTCGATCTGGCCCAGCGGCGTTTCGGCGGACGCGCAGAGGATTGGATCGATCTGTCGACCGGGATCAACCGGGTGCCCTATCCCGTGGGCGAGGTAAGCGCACGCGCGTGGAGCGCGCTGCCGTCACGCTCCGAGATCGAGGCATTGCATCAGGCGGCGCGGCACGGCTACCGCACGAGCGCACCGATCGTTGCGATGGGCGGTGCTCAGGCCGCCATTCAATTGCTGCCGCAACTCGCGGCGCCGGGGCGGGCGCGCATCCTCGCGCCGACCTACAATGAATACGCCGGCGTCCTGTCGGCCGCCGGCTTGGATGTCCACGAGATTACGGAGTTCGATGCGCTGGCGGGTGCAGACCTCGCCATCGTCGTTAATCCCAACAATCCCGACGGGCGGTGCCATTCGCGCAAGGATCTGCTCGCGCTGTTGCCGCGCGTCGGCCGTCTCGTTGTAGATGAGAGCTTTGCCGATCCCGATCCGCAGCTGTCGCTTGCACTGGACGCGGATCGACCAGGACTGTTGATCCTGCGTTCCTTCGGAAAGTTTTATGGGTTGGCCGGCCTGCGGCTCGGCTTCGCCATCGGTCATGCCGCCGACATCGACAAGCTTGCCGCCGTGTCGGGTCCATGGCCTGTTTCGGGCGCGGCGATCGAAATCGGCTGTCGTGCCTTGCGCGATCAGACTTGGGCCGAGGCGACGTCGGCGCGGCTCGCGCGCGACTGTGTTCGCCTCGATGCAATGGCGCATTCGCGAAGCTGGCGGCTCATCGGCGGCACACCGCTGTTTCGCTTGTACGAAACGGGCGACGCGGTGGCTGCGCAGGAGAGGCTCGCGCGCAGCCACATCTGGTCCCGCGTGTTCGCGCAACAGCCGACATGGCTGCGCCTCGGGCTCCCCGGCAGCGAAGCCGAATGGACGCGCCTTGCCGAGGCCCTAGCGCGCTAGCGCGAGCAGGCCTTCGACGTCGAGATGCTTTTCGATGTGATCGGCCAGCGCCTCGAGCGCGCTTTCGACGCTGGCGTGATAGGGCTCGTCGCCTGCGGGAATGTCGAGTTTGGCGAGGTAGGCCTTGCGGAAATCATCCGACGTGAACAGGCCGTGCAGATAGCTGCCCTGCACACGGCCGTCCCTGGAGATCGCGCCTTCTGCCTCGCCGTCCAGCTTGGCGAAGGGGCGGGCGCGATCCGGGCCGTCGGTGTGGCCGATATGGATCTCGTAAGCCTGGATCGGCTGATCCGTCGCCGCATGCACGGCCGCAACACGTGTCAGCGTTTTCTGCGGGCTCATCACCGTCTCGACATCGAGAAGCCCGAGGCCCGGCGTGTCGCCCGCAGGCCCCTCGATGCCTTCGGGGTCTGCGACGCTGCGCCCCAGCATCTGATAGCCGCCGCAGAGGCCGAGCACGTGGCCGCCGCGGCGGTGGTGCGCGAGCAGGTCGATGTCCCAGCCCTGCGCGCGCAGGAAGGCGAGGTCGCCGCGGGTGGATTTTGAGCCAGGGATGATGACGAGGCGCACGTCGCCCGGGATCGCCTCGCCCGGGCGCACCATCACGAGATCGACGCCCGGCTCGAGCTTGAGAGGATCGAGATCGTCGAAATTGGCGATGCGCGATAGCGCCAGGCAGGCGATCTTGCATTGGCCCGGCTTGCGCGCATCGCGCAGGCCGAGCGCGTCTTCGGCCGGCAGCTCGCCGGCACGCGGGAACCAGGGCAGCACGCCGAGGCCGCGCCATGCAGTCTTTTGCTCGATCAGCCTGTAGCCGTCGTCGAACAGCGTGGGATCGCCGCGGAACTTGTTGATGACGAAGCCAGAGATCATCGCGGCATCGTCGGGGTCGATCACCGTCCTGATGCCGACCAGCTGGGCGATGACACCGCCACGGTCGATGTCGCCGACCAGCACGACCGGCACATTCGCCTTGCGGGCAAAGCCCATATTGGCGATGTCGGACTTGCGCAAATTCACCTCGGCCGGACTGCCGGCGCCTTCGACCAGCACCAGATCGGCCCGCGCCTTCAGCCGTTCAAAGCTCTCCAGCACCGCGCCCATCAGCGACGGCTTCATCGCCGCGTAGTCGCGCGCGCGTGCGGTCGCGATGCGCTTGCCGTGGACGACGACCTGCGCGCCGACATCGGTCTCGGGCTTGAGCAGCACCGGGTTCATGTCGGTGTGCGGCTCGACACCGGCGGCGAGGGCCTGCAGCGCCTGGGCGCGGCCGATCTCACCGCCATCGACGGTGACCGCGGCGTTGTTCGACATGTTCTGCGGCTTGAACGGCAGCACGCGCAGACCACGGCGCGTAAAGGCGCGCGCGAGGCCGGCGACGATGAGCGACTTGCCCACGTCCGAGCCGGCCCCCTGAATCATCAACGCAGGTGCCATCGTGCCTTCAAAACTCGACGCCGGCCTGCGCCTTGATGCCGGAACGGAACGGATGCTTGACCAGCGTCATCTCGGTGACGAGGTCGGCGATCTCGATCAGCTCGTCCTTGGCGTTGCGACCGGTGAGCACGACATGCGTCATCGCAGGCTTTTGCGTCGTCAGGAATTCGACGACTTCGGCGATGTCGAGATAGTCGTAGCGCAGCGCGATGTTGATCTCGTCGAGCACGACCATGCGCAGCCGCTCGTCGAGGATCAGCTCCTTGGCCTTCTCCCAACCGGCGCGCGCTGCAGCGATGTCGCGGGCACGGTCCTGCGTCTCCCAGGTGAAGCCTTCGCCCATCGCGTGGAACTGACAGAGTTCGCCGAAATGGCCGGTGAGCAGGCGCCGTTCGCCCGTATCCCAGGCACCCTTGATGAATTGCACCACCGCACAAGGGAAGCCATGCGCGACGCAGCGGACGATCATGCCGAAAGCCGAGGAGGATTTGCCCTTGCCCGCGCCGGTATGGACGATGATCAGGCCCTTTTCGCCGCTCTTGGTCGCCATGATCTTGTCGCGAGCGGCCTTCTTCTTCGCCATTTTGGCGGCGTGGCGGGCGTCGGTTTCCTCGGTCGTGTGGGTTTCCGGTTCAGGCGTCATCGGTCCCGGTCCTTCGGCTTGACAAGTGGCGGCCACCGGCAAATGGTGGCCTGGCGTTGGTTCCTGTCCTATGACAGGCGAAGAGGGAATGCGATAGGGTCCGAATCCGCAAAGATTTGGGTCCAAACTGCAGCCGCCCCCGCGACCGTGACCGGAGAGATGCCCGAAGCCACTGATTCCTTTTGGAATCGGGAAGGCGGGGATCGAAGGGCCAAAACCCTGCTCCGCAAGCCGGGAGACCTGCCAGCGCGACGAGTTTTGGACCGGCGGACGGGGTGTTCCGCGACGGGGAAGCGGGCCTTTCTGGAGAATGGTCCGTGCGCCTCATCGCCTCCCGCTGTTATCTGGAAGAGGCGATGACCGTCACACTTCATGTCTGCATCACCTGCCGCGCCGGCCAGACGCTCGGCGAGGGCGAGACGACGCCCGGCAAGCGCCTGCATGGCGCGATCCTCGAGGCCGGCGTGCCCGAGGGCGTCAGCGTGGTTCCCGTCGAATGCCTGTCGGCGTGCAGCCAGGGCTGCTCGGTCGCGCTCAGCGCGCCCGGCCGCTGGTCCTATGTCTATGGCCGCCTCTCCGATGCGAATGCGCAGGACGTGGTCGCAGGTGCTGCGGCCTACGCGGCGGCGCCCGACGGAATCGTGCCCTGGCGCAGCCGTCCCGAAATCTTCCGCAAGCAGTCGCTTGCCCGTATTCCCCCTGTTACCGTCGTGCCGGAGGCCGCTGAATGAACTCGCTCGCAAAAGTCCCGGTTACGGTCGTCACGGGTTTCCTGGGCTCCGGCAAGACGACGCTGATCCAGCATCTGCTCAGCAATGCCGGCGGCAAGAAGCTCGCCGTGCTCGTCAACGAGTTCGGCAGCGAAGGCGTCGACGGCGAGATCCTGAGGTCCTGCGCCGATGCGAACTGCCCGGAGGAGAACATCGTCGAGCTCGCCAATGGCTGCATCTGCTGCACCGTCGCCGACGATTTCATTCCGACCATGGAGCAACTCTTGGCGCGCCCGGTGCGGCCCGATCACATCCTGATCGAGACCTCGGGCCTGGCGCTGCCAAAGCCGCTGCTGAAGGCGTTCGACTGGCCGGAGATCCGCTCGCGCATCACGGTCGACGGCGTGATCGCGCTGGCCGACGCCGAGGCCGTCGCGGCCGGCCGCTTCGCGCCGGATCCGGCTGCGGTGGAAGCGCAGCGCGCGGCGGACGACAATCTCGATCACGAGACGCCGCTGTCAGAAGTGTTCGAGGACCAGATCGCCTGCGCCGACATCGTGCTGCTGACCAAGGCCGACCTTGCGGGCGCAGCCGGAATCGAAGCCGCAAAGGCGGCGATCACAGCCGAGATGCCGCGCCGCGTGCCGATGCTGCCGGTCACCGATGGCGCGATCGACGCGCGCGTCATCCTCGGCCTCGGTGCGGCCGCCGAGAATGATCTCGCCGCGCGGCCATCGCATCATGACGGCGAGGAGGAGCACGAGCACGATGATTTTGCCTCGGTCGTGATTGACCTTCCGGAGGTCGCCGACATCGACGCGCTGGTCGCATCGGTCCAGAAACTGGCGCGCGAGCAGAACGTGCTGCGGGCGAAGGGGTACATCGCGGTCGCTGGCAAGCCGATGCGCCTGTTGTTGCAGGCGGTCGGCGAGCGGGTGCGCCATCAGTTCGACAAGCCCTGGGGCGCGGGTCTCAGACAGTCGAAGCTCGTCGTGATCGGCGAGCATGGCGATATCGACGAGGCCGCCATCAAGGCAGGACTTGGTCTTTCAGGACTTGGTATCTGATGCACGTCGTCTTCCGCGAGAGCCGCGGTCTCGAGGAGACCGCGACGCCAAGAGACATCGGCCAGGACCCGGCCGATCTCGTGGTGCTCTCGTATTCGGATTCCGATTTGGCCGCGTTTGCGGCCGGCTGGCGCCGCGGTCGGGGCAGCCTGCCGTCGCTGCGGCTGGCCAATCTCGCGGAGCTGCGGCATCCGCTGTCGGTCGACACCTATATCGAGCGCACGCTGTCGCAGGCCCGCGGCATAATGGTGCGCCTGATCGGCGGGGAATCCTATTGGGCGTACGGGCTTGCGGCGCTCCAGCAACTCGCGCAAGAGCGCAACATCGTGCTCGCCGTGCTGCCGGCGGACGGCCGCGACGACGCGCGGCTGGATGCGTACTCGACCCTGCCGGTCTCGACGCTGCGGCGGCTCAAGGTGCTCTGCGACACCGGTGGTCCGGTCGCCGCGCAAGCCGCGATCGCGCAGCTCGCGCTGGCCTCAGGCCTTTATGCCGGCCCGGTCATCGGCGAGATGACCGTGCCCGAGATGGGATTCTATGATCCCGCGCGCGGTGTCATTGCCGCGCCAGTTGGCGAGGGCAAGCCGCGCGCACTCGTGACGTTCTATCGCTCCTATCTCACGGCCGCCGATACGGGGCCGGTCGACGCCTTGATTGCGGCGCTGCGCGAGAAGGGATTTGACGCCTACGGCGTGTTCGTCACCTCGCTGAAGGCGCCGGGCGTTGCCGACTGGCTGCGCGCGCATCTGGCGCAACATCCTGCGGCGGCGATCGTCAATGCGACGGCGTTCTCGGCCCTTGGCGATGACGGCACGACGCCGTTCGATGCCGCGTCCTGTCCGGTGTTCCAGGTCGCGCTCTCGACGGCGCGGCGCGAAGATTGGGCGGAATCACTGCGTGGCCTGTCGCCCGGCGATCTCGCGATGCATGTCGTGCTGCCGGAGGTCGACGGCCGCCTGTTCGCAGGCGTGGTGAGTTTCAAATCGGCCGGTCAGCGCGATCCCGATCTGCAATTCGCGCATCTAGCGCACAGGCCCGACGAAGAGCGCGTCAACGCCGTTGCCACGCGCGTCGCGGCTTGGCGTCGCCTCGCGGAGAAGCCCGCCGGCGAGAAGCGGCTGGCGATCGTGCTCTCGAACTATCCGGGCCGGCCGCATCAGATCGCGCACGCCGTCGGGCTCGACGCGCTGGCGTCGGTCGAGGCGTTGATCTCCGATCTCGCGGAGGTCGGCTTCGACGTTGCGCCGGTCGATGCGCTCGGCGCAAAACTATTGAAGCAGAGCTTGACCTGGAGCGTCGCCGAATATCGCACGGGGCTGGCGCGCCTGCCGCAATCCTTGCAGCACGATCTCGTGCAGGCCTGGGGCGCACCGGAGAACGATCCGAGCTGCCGCGACGGCGCGTTCTACTTCGCTGCGATCCAATGCGGCCGGTCGATCATCGCAGTCCAGCCCGAGCGCGGCGATGCGGCCTCGCGCGATGCCGATTATCACGATCTCGCCCGCACGCCGCGCCACGCCTATGTCGCGTTCTATCTCTGGCTCCGGCAGCAAGGCTGTGATGCCGCCGTGCACATGGGCGCGCACGGCACGCTGGAATGGCTGCCCGGAAAATCCGTGGCGCTGTCGCAAGCGTGCTGGCCGGAAGCGCTGATCGGCGACCTGCCCGTCATTTATCCCTTCATCGTCAACGATCCCGGCGAGGCCGCGCAGGCCAAGCGGCGCATCGGCGCGGTCACGATCGGTCATCTGCCGCCGCCGCTTGAGACATCCGCGGTGCCGGAAGGTCTACGTCGGCTGGAACGGTTGCTCGATGAGTATTCGACCGCTGACGGCCTCGATCCCGCCCGTCGCCAACGCCTGATCGCGGCGATCCGCGACGAGGCGCGAGTGGCGGGCCTCGAAGACGATCTCGGCCTCGATGCCTCGGCAGCACCAGCCGAAGCCATCCCGCGAATCGACCGCTTCGTCTGCGATCTCAAGGAGAGCCAGTTCGGCGACGGCCTGCACGTGTTCGGCCGCGGCGCTTGTGCCGATGCGGAACGCGATGCATTGCGTTCCGCGCTCGCCGGAAAACGCGTTGCCCCCGGGCCGTCGGGCTCCCCGTATCGCGGGCGTCAGGATGTGCTGCCGACCGGGCGCAATCTCTTCGCCGTCGACCCGCGTGCGGTGCCGACACCGTCGGCGCATGCGCAGGGGATAAAACTCGCCGAAGAGCTGCTGCGCCGTCACTTGCAGGATCACGGCGACTGGCCGAAGGGCCTCGTCATCGATCTCTGGGGGTCGGCGACCATGCGCACCGCAGGCGAAGAGTTTGCGATGGCGCTGCATCTGGCGGGCCTTGCGCCGCGCTGGGATCACGCTTCCGGCCGTGTCACCGGTTATGACATCATCGCGCCGGCCGAGCTCGGCCGTCCGCGCATCGACGTCACCCTGCGGGTATCCGGCCTGTTCCGCGACGTCTTCGCGGGGCTCGGGCAATTGTTCGAAGCCGCCGCCGAGGCGCTCGCCGCGCGCGAGGACGAGGGCGATGAGAATCCCTATCGCCAGCGTGCGTCCCGCGTGTTCGCGCCGCGGCCGGGACAATACGGCGTCGGCCTCTCGGCTATCCCGGATGCCTTCACGCCGGACACGCGCGAGGCCGCAGGCGAAGCGTGGCTGTCGGCATCGTCCTGGGCGTTCTCTGCCGATGGCGCGATGCAGCCGGATCGCGCTGGTATCGAACAGCGTCTCGCGTCCGCCGATGCTTTTGTCCATGTCCAGGACTTGCCCGAAACCGATCTGCTGTTGGCCGCCGACTATGCCGCGCATGAGGCAGGCATCGCCGCGGCAGCCGCGAACCTCGGCGCAGGCGTGCCGTCGCTCTATCACCTCGATGCGACGCGGCCCGGCGAGCCGCATGCGCGCACGCTGACGGAAGAGATCTCGCGCGTCGTTCGCGCACGGGCGGCCAATCCGGCCTGGATCTCCGGCATGATGCGCCACGGTTTCCGCGGCGCCGCCGAGATCACCGCGACGCTGGAGCACATGGCCGCCTTCGCGCATCTCGCCGGCGCGGTGCCGCCGCATCTGTTCGACCTCTATTACGACGCGACACTCGGCAACGACGACGTCCGCGCCTTCATGGCGCACGAAAATCCGTCCGCACTCGCCGCGATGGAAACCTGCTTCACGCGCCTGCGCGAAGCCTCGCTCTGGCGAACCCGCCGCAATTCGATTGCAGCGGCGCTGCGGGAGGCCTCATGAGCGCGACCACGGTCAAGGGTTGGTGTCCCGGCGCGCTGCGCCCGATGCAATCGGGCGACGGGCTCGTGGTGCGCGTGCGTCCGTTCGGGGGACGCCTTGAAGCACCACAAATCTCCGGGCTTGCGGAACTCGCCGAGCGCTTCGGCAACGGTCTAATCGACGTCACGAGCCGGGCCAATCTGCAGATCAGGGGCGTTCAGGAGGACGGCCATCGGCCGTTGCTCGATGGTCTGGCGCAACTGGCGCTGCTCGATCCCGACGCCGACATCGAAGCCAGGCGCAACATCCTGGTGACGCCGTTCTGGAGCAACGGCGACGAAACGCAGTCGCTCGCCGCGGAGCTCGAGGAGGCGCTTGCCGATTCTGGCCTGGCGCTTCCCACCAAGTTCGGCTTCGCCATCGATGACGGGCGGTCGCGTGTTCTCGCCGGCGATTCCGCCGACATCCGCATCGAGCGCGACCGCTCGGGCGGTCTCCTGGTGCGGGCCGATGGCGCCAAGCTCGGTCGTTCCGTTGAACGCGGACAGGCCGTGAGCGCGGCGCTGGCGCTCGCAAGCTGGTTCATCATCTCCGGCGGTGCAAACGGCGGGCGAGGGCGCATGGCAGCCCACATCGCATCCGGCGCCGTGTTGCCTCAATCCTTGCGCGGCGAGACCGAGCCTGCGCCGGTGATGGCCGCGGTGCGTCCCGGGCACTATCCGCAAGGCGCAATGGTCGGGGTGGCGTTCGGGCAGATGCTGCACGCGACGCTGCATCAATTCTCTGCTTGCGGCCATGCGCTGCGCATGACGCCCTGGCGGATGGTGCTGAGCGAGGGCAAGCGCGAGATGCCGAGCGCGGCGGGGCTCATCACCAGGCCCCATGATCCGGCGCTGCGCGTCATCGCCTGCAGCGGCGCGCCGCGCTGCCGCGAGGCCCATGCCGATACGCGCGCGCTGGCCGCGGCGCTGGCGCCGCGCATCCCCGCCGACGCGCGACTCCACGTCTCCGGCTGCGGCAAGGGCTGCGCCCATTCCGGCGCGGCTGCGGTTACCCTGATTGCGACGCGCGCCGGGTTCGATCTCGTCCGCGACGGCTCGACCCGCGACGCGCCGGTCCTGCGCGGGCTGAACGGCGCCGACATCGTCAGCGATCCCTCCATCCTGGTCGGAGGGAACTGATGCCGCACACCTACGAGACCGACGGCGCTGTGATCTACCGGCAATCCTTTGCCACCATCCGGGCCGAGGCCGATCTCGCGCGCTTCACGTCGGACGAGGAGCAGGTGGTGGTGCGGATGATCCATGCCGCCGGCATGGTCGGCCTCGAGGCGCATATCCGTTTCACCCCTGATATGGCGATTGCCGCGCGCGCGGCCTTGCAGAAGGGCGCGCCGATCCTGTGCGACGCGCGCATGGTCTCCGAAGGCATTACGCGCGCGAGGTTGCCCGCGGCCAATGCCGTGATCTGCACGCTCGGCGATCCCGCCGTGCCCGCGCTGGCGCAGTCTATGCGCAACACGCGCTCGGCCGCGGCCCTGGAGCTGTGGCGGCCGCATCTTGATGGCGCGATCATCGCGATCGGCAATGCACCGACCGCGCTGTTTCATCTGCTCAACATGCTGGAGGATCGCGACTGCCCGCGGCCGGCTGCGATCATCGGCTGTCCGGTCGGCTTCGTCGGCGCGGCCGAATCCAAGGCCGCGCTGATGGCCGATCCGCCGGCACCGGCGCTCACCGTCGAAGGCCGCCTCGGCGGCTCCGCCATCACGGTTGCTGCCGTGAACGCGCTGGCAAGCCGGAGCGAATAGCCATGGGACGCATCATCTGCTGCGGTCTCGGCCCCGGCGATCCTGATCTGATGAGCGTGCGTGCCGATCGTACGGTGCGGGGCGCTAGCCACGTCGCCTATTTTCGCAAGAAGGGCAGGCCCGGTCAGGCGCGCCGCATCGTCGATGGCATGCTGGCTGCGGGCGTTACCGAATATCCCATGGAATATCCTGTTACGACGGAGATCGCTTTCGACAGCCCCGAATATGTCCAGCTGCTCGCCGGCTTCTACGACGAATGGGCCGAGCGCCTGGCGCGGCTTTCGCGCGCCGTCGACGTCGTCGTGCTCTGCGAGGGCGATCCTTACTTTTACGGATCGTTCATGCATCTGCACACGCGCCTGCAAGGCCGCGTCGAGATCGAGGTGATCGCCGGCATTCCCGGCATGGTCGGCTGCTGGAACGGCGTCGGCCGGCCGATCGCGCTCGGCGACGACGTGACGACGGTGCTGATGGGCACGCTGTCCGAGGCCGAGCTCGAACGGCGCATGCGCGATTCCGATGCACTGGTCGTCATGAAGACCGGCCGCAATCTCGCAAAAGTGCGCCGCGCGCTCAGCTCCGCCGGGCGGCTCGCCGATGCCTGGCTGGTTGAGCGTGGCACCATGCCAGGCGAGCGCGTGGTGCGGCTCGCCGAGATCGATGCGGCCGATTGTCCCTATTTCGCGATCGTGCTCGTGCACGGCAAGGGCCGGCATCTGGATGCCGCCGAATGACAGGCACACTGACCATCGCGGGCCTCGGGCCGGGCAGCGACGCGCTGGTGACGCCGGAAGTTTCCGCCGCGCTTGCGACGGCGACCGACATTCTGGGCTATGCGCCCTATGTCGCGCGCGTGCCGCCGCGGCCTGGGCTCACTCTGCATCCATCCGACAATCGCGAAGAGCTGCAACGCGCGAGCGAAGCCCTGCGGCTTGCCGCCGAAGGCGGTCAGGTCGTCGTCGTCTCTTCTGGCGATCCCGGCGTGTTCGCGATGGCATCCGCCGTGTTCGAGGCGCTCGAGCAGGCGCCGGAATTTCGTGAACTTTCGATCCGTGTGCTGCCCGGCGTCACCGCGATGCTGGCGGCCGCCGCGCGTGCCGGCGCGCCGCTCGGCCATGATTTCTGTGCGATCAATCTCTCCGACAATCTCAAGCCGTGGGCGGTGATCGAGAAGCGCCTGCGCCTCGCGGCGGAAGGCGATTTTGCCATCGCGATGTACAACCCGCGCTCGGCCAGCCGCCCGGAAGGATTCGGCCGTGCGCTGGCGCTGCTTCGCGAGGCCGGCTGCGGCGAGCGTCTCATGATCTTCGCGCGCGCGATCAGCGCGGCCGATGAAAAGATCGAGATCGTGACGCTGAACCAGGCGACGCCCGAGATGGCCGACATGCGCACGCTGGTGATCCTCGGCAACTCGCAGACGCGCCGCGTCGGCCGCTGGGTCTATGCGCCGAGGCGGGCAGAATGACCGAGCCACTGCATCACGTCAGTGACACTCTCGACCCTTTGGCGCTCGGGCAGCTCTGGTCGCGAGATCATGATCACGGGCAGGCCGAGCATGCGCGCCGCGTCGATCTTCGCGCGTGCGCCGTCGCCGCCGGAATTGCGGGCAACGATCCAGGCGATGCCGCGTGTGCGCATCATCGCCAGCTCACTATGAAGCGTGAACGGTCCGCGCGACACGATCACATCGGCCGCGAAGGGCAGGGGCGCGTCGGGCGGGTCGACGAAGCGCAGCGTGTAGGCGTGCTGCGGCTTCGTCGCGAATGGCGCAATGTGCTGGCGACCGATGGCGAGGAACACGTTTGCCGGGGCGTCGGGCAGTGCGGAGACGGCAGCATTGACATCCGCCACCTCGATCCAGTTGTCGGTGGACGCCTTGATCCAGGGCGCGCGCTCCAGCGCAAGCAACGGCGTGCCCGTCTCGGTGCAAGCCGCAACGGCGTTGCGGCTCATTTCCGCGGCGAAGGGATGCGTTGCATCGATCACATGCGTGATGCCTTCGGCGCGGATGTAATCCGCAAGTCCGCTCACGCCGCCAAACCCGCCGATGCGCGTCGGCAGCGGCTGATCGGCGGGCGCGCGGGTGCGGCCGCCATAGGAATAGACGGCATCGATGCCGGCGCGCGCGATCTCCGCGGCGAGCAGGCTCGCATCGGCCGTTCCGCCCAGAATGAGGGCGCGAATCATGTCTGATCCCTGGCTGACCATCATCGGTATCGGCGAAGATGGCCTTGCCGGGCTGTCGGAGGCAAGCCGAAAGGCGCTTGCCAAGGCCGAAACCGTGTTCGGCGGCGAGCGCCATCTTGCGCTTGCCGAAATTGGCAGCCGCGGTCGTCCATGGCCGGTGCCGTTCGATGCGGATGTCGTGCTGAGCTGTCGCGGCAGGCCGACGGTGGTGCTCGCCTCCGGCGATCCGTTCTGGCATGGCGCCGGCGCGAGCCTTGCCGAGAAGCTCGGTGGCGACGAGTGGATCGCGCATCCTGCTCCGTCCACCTTCTCGCTCGCCGCCGCGCGGCTGGGCTGGCGACTCGAATCCACCGTCTGCCTCGGGCTTCACGCCGCACCGTTCGAGCGTCTCGGTCCGCATCTGGCGCGAGGGGCGCGCATCATCTGTCTCGTGCGCGATGGGAAAGCGGCTGGCGATCTGGCTAGGTGGTTGAGCGAGCGCGGGTGGGGCGCCTCAGCCTTCTGGATGCTCGCCGCCCTCGGTGGCCCGCGCGAAAGCATCACAGAATATCGCGCCGATAGTCTTGCCGGTGATCTCGCCGGAAACCTGGTCACCGTCGCCGTCGAGGCGAAGGGCGGACAGGGGATGCCCCGCAGTTCGGGATTATCGGACGACCTCTTCGTCCATGACGGCCAGATCACCAAGCGGCCGGTGCGCGCGCTTGCGCTCTCGGCGCTGGCGCCGCGGGCCGGCGAGCGGCTGTGGGACATCGGCGCTGGTTCAGGCTCGATCTCCGTGGAGTGGGCGCTGGATGGTGGGACGGCGATTGCGGTCGAGGCGCGCGAGGATCGCGCCGCGAACATTCGCAAGAATGCGGCCGCCTTCGGTCTGGCACATCGGATCACAATCGTCACGGGCAGGGCACCGGAAGCTCTTGCCGGGTTGGAAGCGCCGGATGCCGTCTTCATTGGCGGTGGTCTCGACGAAGTGTTATTTGATGCGATCTGGACGCGGCTCTCGCTCGGAGCGCGGCTCGTCGCACACTCGGTCACGCTGGAAACGGAAGCGTTGCTCAGCGAGCTACATCAGCGCCATGGTGGCGAGCTTATGAGAGCCGAAATTTCTCATGCCGCTCCGCTCGGCCGCTATCGGTCGTGGGAAGCAGCACGCCCCGTGGTGCAGTGGAGTGTGGTCCGATGAAGGTCGCCGGACTCGGCTTCAAGCGCGATGTGACGCTGGCTTCGTTGCGCGAAGCGCTGCTCGCTGCGGGCGGTGCGGAAGGGCTTGCGGCGATGGCAACCGTCAGCGACAAGGCCGATACCGAGGCGCTGAAGCAGCTCGCACGCGAATGCGGCGTGCCGATCAGGGCCGTTCCGGTCGCGACACTGGCCGGCATCGACACGCCCACGCAATCGAAGCTCATCGCGGAGAAATTTGGCACCGGATCTGTAGCCGAGGCTGCTGCGCTCGCGGTCGCCGGTCCGCGCGCGCGGTTGATTGCAGCACGGGTTGTCTCGCAGGATCGCACCGCGACCGCCGCGATTGCCGAAGGAGACGGCCCATGACGGTGCATTTCATCGGTGCCGGGCCGGGCGCACCCGATCTGCTGACGTTGCGCGGCCGCGATCTGATCGCGGCCAGTCCGGTTTGTCTCTATGCCGGCTCGCTGGTGCCGGAGGGCGTGCTGGCGCATTGCCCGCCCGGCGCACGTATCGTCAACACCGCGCCAATGTCGCTCGACGAGATCATCGCCGAGATCGCAGGCGCGCATGCGGCAGGCCTGGATGTCGCGCGGCTGCATTCCGGTGATCTCTCAATCTGGTCGGCGATGGGCGAGCAGCTCCGCCGTTTGCGTGCGCTCGGGATTCCCTACTCGGTGACACCCGGCGTTCCCTCGTTCTCGGCTGCCGCGGCCGCGCTGGAGGCTGAGCTGACGCTGCCCGGTCTTGCTCAGACGGTCGTGCTGACGCGCACGCCGGGCCGTGCCAGCGCGATGCCCGAGGGCGAGAAGCTCGCCGCGTTCGCTGCGACCGGCGCGGTGCTCGCGATCCACCTGTCGATCCATCTGCTCGACCAGGTCGTCGCCGAGCTGACGCTGCATTACGGCGCGGATTGCCCGGTCGCGATCGTCTGGCGCGCGAGCTGGCCGGAGCAGCGCATCGTGCGCGCGACGCTTGCAACGCTCGGTGCGTTCGTGGGTGGCGAGATGGAGCGCACGGCGCTGATCCTGGTCGGCAAGACGCTTGGCGCTGCCGATTTTGACGAGAGCCGCCTCTATGCCGCCGACTACGACCGCCGCTACCGGCCGGTCGGTGCCGAGCCGCGCTTTCCGGAGGCGTCGTGATGCCGGCGAGCCTTGTCATCTCCGCGCCGGCCTCCGGCGTCGGCAAGACGACGCTGACGCTGGCGCTCGCCCGCGCCTGGCGCAAGCGCGGCTTGAACGTGCAGTGCTTCAAGAGCGGCCCCGACTATATCGATCCCGCCTTCCACGCCGCGGCCACGGAACGCGCCTCGGTCAACGTCGACAGCTGGGCGATGGATCGCAGCACCATCGCGCATCTCGTCAGCCGTGGCGGCGATGCAGATGTCGTGCTCGCCGAGGGATCGATGGGCCTGTTCGACGGTGTCGCCGCGCGCGGCGTCTCCGGCACGGGAGCGACCGCTGATATCGCGGAGATGCTGGGCTGGCCGGTGGTTTTGGTGATCGATCCCTCCGGCCAGGCGCAGACTGCGGCAGCGATCGCCGCCGGCCTTCGCGATTACCGCGCCGGCGTGCGCCTTGCGGGCGTCGTGCTCAATCGCGTCGCCAGCCCGCGCCATGAGGATCTGGTGCGGCGCGCGCTGAAGGAGGCCGGCATCAAAGTGTTCGGCGCGCTGCCGCGCCATGCCGAGATCAGCCTGCCGAAGCGGCATCTCGGTCTCGTGCAGGCCGAGGAGCAGGCCGAGATCGGCAAGCTGATCGACGAGGCCGCGCGCTTTGTCGCCGAGCACGTCGATCTCGATGCGGTGCTCCACTCGGCAGGCCAATGGTCGCCGCAAGCTGCGGCGAACGGATTGAACGTGACGCCGCCCGGCCAGCGCATCGCGCTGGCGCGCGATGCGGCGTTCTCCTTCGTCTATCCGCATATGCTGGAAGCCTGGCGCGCGGCGGGCGCCGAGATCGTGCCGTTCTCGCCGCTGGCCGACGAAGCACCCGATGCGAGCGCCGACGTGTGCTGGCTGCCGGGCGGCTATCCCGAGCTGCATGCGGGAAAGATCGCGGGCAATGCGCGCTTTCGCAGCGGCTTGCGCGCTTTCGCCGAGACGCGGCCCGTGCATGGCGAATGCGGAGGCTATATGGTGCTGGGCGCAGGCCTGACCGACGCCGACGGTATCCGCCATGAGATGGCGGGGCTGCTTGGCCTCGAGACAAGCTTTGCCAAGCGGCGCATGCACCTCGGTTATCGTCTTGCCGAACTCGCCGCACCGATGCCGGGGCATCAGCCTGGCGCGCGCCTGCGCGGCCACGAGTTCCACTATTCGACGATTCTCGCCCAGCCCGATACGCCGCTCGCGGTCGTGCACGATGCCACCGGCGCGGTCATTGCCGAAACCGGCTCGCGCCGTGGCCATGCCACCGGCACGTTCTTCCATCTGATCGCGGAGGACCGGTGAGCGGTTTTGTCTCTTTCGTTTCCGCCGGTCCGGGCGATCCCGAGCTCCTCACGGTGAAGGGCGCCACGCGGCTGCGCGAGGCCGACGTCGTGCTTTATGACGATCTTGCCTCCGGCGCGATCCTCGATCTCGCGCGGCCAGGTGCCAATCTCGTCGCGGTGGGAAAGCGGGCCGGTCGTCCTTCGACCAAGCAGCACCACGTCAACCGTCTCCTGGTCGACTATGCCGCAACCGGTGCGCGCGTGGTGCGGCTCAAGTCCGGCGATGCCGGCATTTTCGGCCGGCTCGAGGAGGAGATCGAGACGCTGCGCGAAGCCGGCATCGGCTACGAGATCGTTCCCGGCGTCACCTCCGCCTGTGTCGCCGCCGCCCAGGCCGGTATTCCCCTGACCCGCCGGCATACCTCCCGCCGGGTGCAGTTCATCACCGGCGCTGACGTCACCGGCGAGCTGCCGCCCAATCTGAATTGGGCGGCGCTTGCCGATCCCGAGGCGACGACCGTGGTCTATATGGGCCGGCGCACCTTTCCGGCGCTTGCCGCAAAATTGATCGCGCATGGTCTCGCCCCCAGCACCCCGGCGCTATTCGCCGAATCCCTCGGGCGACCTGACGAGCGGCTGGTCCGCACCACGATTGCCGAGCTCGCCGAGCAGCTTGCGCGCGGCGGCGCCGCTTCCACCGCCGCCGTCATCCTGTTCGGCGCGCTGGCGGGAGAATATCCGGCATGACGGCTCCGGCATCGGTTCGCCCCTTGACGCCCGCGATGCGAAAGGGGCACACAAGAGCGGCATGGTGCTCGACGCGGCGCAAAGCGCCGGAGCATAATCGGGAATGGGGATGGGCGGACCCAGTTGCGGCGCCCAAAACCCCAGCCGCCCCCGCGACTGTAAGCGGTGAGGGCCTCCGAACCGCCACTGGACCGCAAGGTCCGGGAAGGCCGGAGAACCCAGTGAACCGCGAGCCAGGAGACCGGCCGTGCACGTATTGAGGCCAAGGCCGTCGGGTGTGACGGCGGAAAGGAATTGAGCCATGCATATCGAACCCGGGATCGTGACGGGCGCCAAGCTCGTGTTGAGTTACGCAACCGGCATCGCCGCAGGCGGCGTTGCCTTGAAGCTCGCGGTCGAGACCGTGCGCGAGCAGGGCGCCGGCTCGTTCGCGGCGCGGACACTGGCCACCACCGCTCTCGTCTTCGTCTTCTTCGAGATCCTGCCGCACTTTCCGGTTGGGGTATCAGAGGTGCACTTCATCCTCGGCTCGACCTTGTTCCTGCTCTTTGGTGCTGCGCCCGCCGCCTTCGGCCTTGCATTTGGCCTGCTGCTTCAGGGCATGCTGCTGGAGCCAGTCGATCTGCCGCAATACGGCATGAACGTCACCACGCTGCTGGTGCCGCTGTTCGCGATCCAGGCGATCGCCACGCGGATCATCCCTCGCAACACCGCCTATGTCGATTTGAAATACGGTCAGGCGCTGGCGCTTTCGACGACCTACCAGGCCGGCGTGATCGCATGGGTGGCGTTCTGGGCGCTCTATGGCTCCGGCTTTGCGATGAGCAACCTCGCCAGCGTCGGGACGTTCGCTGCCGCTTATGCGCTGGTGATCGTGATCGAACCGCTCGCCGATCTCGCGGTGCTGGCGCTGGCGAAGTCGCTGCGCGGCGTCACCGCGCCCGGCCTCGTCACCCCGCGCCTGCACAACGCGGCGTAAGAGATCAGCGATGGGCGGCCGGTGTGGCCGCCCATCGCGCTCGCGATGCTCACGCTCTCCCTGATCGGCATCGGTTGCGGCGATCCCGCGCAGCTTACGCGCGCCGCCG
Source organism: Bradyrhizobium sp. JHI2711 (assembly GCF_056156565.1). Taxonomy (NCBI): domain Bacteria; kingdom Pseudomonadati; phylum Pseudomonadota; class Alphaproteobacteria; order Hyphomicrobiales; family Nitrobacteraceae; genus Bradyrhizobium; species Bradyrhizobium sp. JHI2711. The sequence goes on along the minus strand of NZ_JBPZPT010000001.1, from coordinate 1,652,208 downwards.
TTGACGCCATCAACGCCGCCGATCTCATCCTGATCCCGCGCAAGGGAACGGCAAAATCCGATCTCGCCGATCTCAGGCGAACGATCTGCGCCGGTGTGCTCACCAACAAAACGACGCGCATCGCCGAATTCGATCTTCCCGTGCGCGATGCGACCGAGTCGGACTACCGCAAGGGCGTCGACGATTGGCACGATGCGGTGGCCGCGACCTGGTCGCAGAGGATCGCTGGGCATCTCGAAGATGACGGCAAGGTCGCGTTGCTGATCTGGGGCGATCCGTCGCTCTACGACTCCTCGCTGCGCATTGCGCGGCGGCTCGATCCATTGCCGACAATCGAGGTCGTGCCGGGGATCACCTCGATCCAGGCGCTGTGCGCGGCGCATGCGCTGCCGCTCAACGACATCGGCGAGCCGTTCCTGGTCACGACGGGGCGGCGCTTGCGCGAAGGCGGCTGGCCGCAGGGCGTCGATACCGTCGTCGTGATGCTCGATGGCGGCACGGCGTTCCAATCGCTGGATCCGGCCGGGCTTCACATCTGGTGGGGGGCCTATCTCGGCATGCCCGATCAGATCATCATGTCCGGCGCGCTGGCCGAGGTCGGCCCGCGCATCGTCGCGTTGCGGCAAGAGGCGCGCGAGCGGCACGGCTGGATCATGGATAGCTACATCATCAAACGCAGGCGTTGAGCAGCATGCTTCCCGAATGGGTTTATCAGAACTGCCCCGAGGTCTCCGCTGTTCATCGCGAGGCGGCCATTGCGCGGCAGGCGCAACTGACGAAGCCGACCGGCGCGCTCGGCCGGCTCGAGCAGCTCGCAATCGAGCTTGCGGGCCTGCAGGCCACCGAGCAACCGCGCGCCGCGCGGGTGCCGATCATCATCTTCGCCGGCGACCACGGCATCGTCGCGCAGGGCGTGTCGGCCTATCCGCAAGCCGTCACCATCGCGATGATGACGAATTTTGCTGCCGGTGGCGCCGCGATCTCGGTGCTGGCGCGCGAGCTGGGTTCGAGCCTCGAGGTGGTCGACGCCGGCACGCTGACCGAGGCGCAGATCGCGGGAATCGTCACTGACAAGCCGCGCAGCGGCACCCGCGATTTCAGTGTCGAGGCCGCGCTCACGCCCACGGAATTGGCCTTCGCCTTCGAGGCCGGCCAGCGCGCGGTGGCGCGCGCCGAGGCCGGCCGGCCTGATCTCTTGATCTTCGGCGAGATGGGGATCGGCAACACCACGACCTCAGCAGCGATTGCTGCGAGCCTGCTCGGTGTGAGTGCCGACGAGATCGCGGGCAGCGGCACCGGCGTCGGTGCGTCGGGCCGCGCGCACAAGGTGCGGGTGATCGATGCGGCGATCGCGCATCACGGCGTTGCGGGGGCGTCACCCGAAAAAATCCTGTGCGCGGTCGGCGGCCTCGAGATTGCGGCGATCTCGGGTGCGATCATCGCGGCCGCGCAACGCCGCATCCCCGTGTTGATCGACGGCTTTATCGTCTCGGTGGCGGCGCTGACGGCGGTGCGCCTCAACCCGTCCTGCCAGCCGTTCCTGTTGCCTTCACATCAATCGGCCGAGCAGGGACATCGGCTGGTGTTGCGCGCGCTGAATGTGCAGCCGCTGATCAGCCTCGATCTCAGACTCGGCGAGGGATCGGGGGCGGCGATCGCGCTGCCGCTGGTGCGCTCGGCGTGCGCACTTCACAACGGCATGACGACGTTCGCGCAGGCCAACGTGCCGGATCGACCGTCTTGATGCGGCTCAAGCCACGCGCTGATTGACCGACACGACACGCCAGCCGCCCGCCAGCCGGTCGATCCGGGTCAGCGACAGCGGATCGACTACGAAGCGCAGCGCAGCTTCCGGTGTGAGATCGAGCGCGATGCAGAGCGTGGCACGAATGGTGCCGGAATGAACGACCAGCGCCGTGGAGCCTGCGCCAATCTGCGCCAGGCCCAGGCGGACGCGGGCGACCTGATCCGCAAAGCTCTCGCCGTTCGGCGGCCGTCCGTGCGCGGGATCGCGCCAGACCTGCGCGTAGGCCTCGCCGCCGGTCGCGGCGAGCTCGTCATGCCGATGGCCGGTCCAGTCGCCGAAATCCTGCTCGCGAAACTCGCTGATCAGCTCCGGTTCGAGCCCCAGCGCGCGCGCCGTCTCGACCGTGCGCCGCGACGGGCTGGCATAGCCGGCGACATCCGCGGGCAACAGCTGCCTTAGGGCCGCCAATGCAGCGTGATCGCCGAGGTCGGCCCGCGCATCGGCCGCATGGATCGTCCCGGTCACGCCCGCGACGGCCGCATGCCTGATCAACCAGAGGAAGGTCTCGCCTTCCATGCTCATCTCCAGGGAAAGTTGGTTGCTGTGGCCACAACGCCGCAACTGGCACATTGACTCTGTCTTGGTGGTAATCCTAGATGCTCACGACGGTTTTCCCGAGAGGGAATGAAAAGGGAATGCGGTGCGGGGAAAATTGTCCCCAATGCCGCGGCTGCCCCCGCAACTGTAAGCGGTGAATCCTTCGTCACGAGCCACTGGGTCCTCGGTCCCGGGAAGGCGACGAAGCGGTCACGACCCGCGAGCCAGGAGACCTGCCGTCAGCCGTGGTCACACGCGAAGATGTCGGTCGGGGAGTACAGACATTCGGCTTCATCGGACGGCTAAGGCCGAAGGTGAAACCTCGTTCGCTGTGACGTGCCACTGACGTCATACCGAGGTTTTCACCTGTGTCTTCCATCCGTATCGCACGACCGCGCCGCGTCCTGCTGGTTTCCGCCGCGTTCACGTCCTTCGCCGCTCTTGGTCCGCCTGCCGCTCTGGCGCAGCAGGCCCGAGAGCCGCTGCCGCCCATCGAGGTGTCGCCCGCCCAGGCCCGCAAGCCGGCCAAACCGGCAGCAGGAACGGCGCAGAGCGCGCGCCGCGCGGCAGCGCGCAGGCCGGCGGCTGTATCCGCAGCGCCAAGACCCGTCACGCCGGATTCGACGCCGCAAACGCCGCTCAACTCCAACGCCGTTGCCGAAAGCGCCTCGCGGCTCGGCCTGACGGTGCGGCAGACGCCCGCGACCGTCGAAGTTGTCTCCGCCGAAACCATGCGCGAGCAGGGCTATCGCACCGTGTCCGAGGTGGCGCAGGGCGCCGTCGGCGTCACCTCCGGCGACAACCCGGCCGAACCTTCCGCCTTCTCCATGCGCGGCTTCACCAACAGCCAGATCAACACGCTCTACAACGGCATCAAGATCGGTCCGCAGAACATGACCTCGCGGATCGTGGATACCGCCAATCTGGAGGCTGTGGAATTCCTCAAGGGCCCGGCCTCGCTGATTTCGGGCGAGGGCGCCGCGGGCGGCGCCATCAACTTCGTCACCAAGCAGCCGCACACCGGAGCTGTCCGCAACGAGGCCGATTTCTCCTGGGACTCGCTGAACTCGTTCCGTGCCCATTATGGCTCAGGTGGCAGCACCAATGTGCAGGGACTGGACTATCGCTTCGATATCAGCCGTTCCGCCCTCAACGGCTTTGCCGATGACACCAATGTCAAGACGTTCGGCACGTCGGGCCAGCTCAACTACCGTGTTTCCGACAGCCTCAGGATCTGGGGTGCGGTCGAATATCGCGAAGACCGCTCGAAGGCCTATTGGGGCGCGCCGCTGGTGCCGATCACCTTCAGCGGTTCGCATGCGACGACGGGGATCGTCTCCGGAAATTACGTCTCGAATTACAACGGAACCAATCTCGGTGCCGTCACCATCGACGACCGCACCTTCAACACCAATTACAACGTTCTCGATAACCGCAACGTGGCGCAGGAAGTGTGGCTGCGTGGCGGCTTCGAGCTGAAGCTCGCGCCTGACCTCACGCTGAAAAGTCAGGCCTATGGCTATGGCGCGGAACGGACCTGGTTCAATAACGAGATCGAGGCGTTCAATTCCACCACGAACCTGGTCGATCGCGAGCGTTTCTATGTCGCCCATAGCCAGCGGCTGGTCGGCAACATCACAGACCTGATCTGGGATACAAATATTGCGGGCTTCGACAATCGGCTCGTGACGACGCTGTCGTCGAGCTATCTCGATTTCGTCAGGCCCGGTGCGGCAAACTTTCCCGGCGATTCCGTTTCGCTGGTCGACCCCAACCGCGGTTTCTACGGCCTGCTCACGACGCAGCAGCAGACCGCGCGCATCGACAACGAGGCGCTGTCATTCGAGGACCGGCTGAAGCTGACGCGCAGCTTCGCGCTGATCGGCGGCCTGCGCGTCGAGCACATCGGGCTCGACCGCAACTCGACCGATAAGAACGGTGTCGAGAAGGCGGGCTTCCCATTCACGAAAGACTGGGCGCCGGTGACGGGCCGCATCGGCTTCACCTGGGAGGCCGTTCCCGGCCTCACCTTCTTCAGCCAATACGCCACCGGCGCCGACGTCGCAGCCAACAACATCTTCCTGCTCTCGCCCACCCAGCCGCTCGATCTGACCACCGCGCGCACCTATGAGACCGGTGTCAAGCACCTGTTCTGGGACAACCGGGCGGAATGGTCGTTCTCGGCCTACGACATCCTGCGCAAGAACGTCTATGCGGCGGCCGGCGGCATGCAGCTCAACATCGCCGGACGACAGGAGTCGAAAGGCGTCGAGCTTGCCGCCTCGATACGCCCGATCGAGCCGCTGCGGCTCTGGGGCAACATCGCCTATGTCGATGCGCGCTATGCCGACTACCATTTTGCCGGCGGCTCGTTCTCCGGCAACACGCCGCCAAACGTGCCTCGTATCGTCGCCAATGCCGGCGCGTCGTATCGCTTCTTCACACCATGGCCGGTGGAGCTTGGCATCACCGGTCGTCATGTCGGCGACCGCTACAACACCGATGCCAACGTCGTGACGATGAAGGCCTACACCGTGGCCGACGTCTACGCCTTCGTCGACATCCCGAGGACGGCGTTCAATGCGGTCGACCAGGCCCGCCTGACCTTCCGTGTCCGCAACATCACTGATAAGCGCTATGCGATCTGGGGCGATCCGTTCTATCCGGACCAGATCCTCCTGGGCGCGCCGCGCACCTATGAAATATCGGCCGCGTTCAAATGGTGAGGCCCTGAGCGCATGATGGGCGCGATCGTCCTCACGCATCGCTGGCTCGGCATCGCGTTCTGTCTGCTGTTCGCGATGTGGTTCGCGAGCGGGATCGTCATGCACTTCGTCCCGTTTCCGTCGCTGACGGAAGCGGAGCGATTTGCCGGACTTGTGCCGGTCGATCGCGACGGGACGAGGATCTCGGTCGCGGACGCCGTTGCGGCGAGCGGGATTGCCGATGCCAGGCGTGTTCGGCTGATCCAGCGGAGCGATGGACCGGTCTACGTCGTCTCGGGCTCCACAGGTTCGCGAGCGGTTCGCGCCTCCGATGGAGGAGACGCGTCGGTGACATCAGCCGATGTCGCGCTCACCATCGTGCAAGCTTATTCACGTCAGCGCGGGCTCGACGCGCCGCGCGCTGCAATCGTCGCGCGGTCGGACTACGATCAATGGAGCGTGCCGAACGGTTTTGATCGGCATCGCCCCTTGTTTCGCGCCGCTCTCGGCGATGCCCCTGGAGCGGAGGTCTACGTTTCGTCGCTGACCGGCGAAGTCGTCCTGGATACGACGCGCAGCGAGCGCGGATGGAACTGGGCCGGCAGCGTGCTGCACTGGATCTATCCGACAGTTCTGCGCAGCAGCTGGGCGCTGTGGGATCGCGTGGTCTGGACGCTGTCGCTGCTGGCCCTGATCGCAGCATTGCTTGGTGCGGTGCTCGGAATCGTGCGTGTGAAAATGCGGGGACGCCAGCTCTCCTCGCCCTATCGTGGCTGGCACGCCCTGCATCACATCATCGGTCTTGTCGTGACCGTGTTCGTGCTGACCTGGATCTTCAGCGGCTGGCTGTCGATGGATCACGGCCGCCTGTTCTCGCGCGGGCAATTGACGTCGGCAGAGGCCGCCGTGATGAACGCCGCACCGGACTGGAGAGAGGCTGCAAAGCTCGATCCGCAGCCATTACCCTCCTCGGTCCGCGAGGTCGAATGGTTCACCTTCGGCGGCAAGGTCTATCGGCGCGATCGGATCGCGCTCGGCCACCAGACTTTGATCAGGGCAGGGGACGGGCCACGCGACGGACGGGCGCCATACCTGGATAGGCAGGAGATCGGCGACCTGACGGCGCGCCTTGGCGCCGGCTGTGCCGCACCGCTTCTGCTCGCGGGCAACGACGGCTATCCGGCGCAATCCGCACTTCCGGGGGCTCCAGTCTACCGCACGACCTGCGGCGATCTCTGGTTCGATGTCGATGCTGCCGATGGCAAGCTGCTGCAAAGGCTGGACCCGTCGCGCCGCGTCTATCGCTGGCTCTACAGTGCGCTGCACACGCTCGACTTCCCGATTCTGCTGGCTCATGCGCGGCTGCGTGACGCTCTCATTGTCGGGCTCTGTACGCTCGGGCTGATGTTCTCCATCACCGGCATCGTCATCGGTTGGCGGCGCTTGCGGGCATGGCTGGCGAGCGCATAGCCAGTCGCGAAATCTCCGTACCCGGCGCCACCCGTTCGGCGCGCCGGGTTATCCACCAGCGGCCGGTGATGTCCTCGCTTACCGACCGTACAATAAAGAGAGGCTGAGCCGACCTGCGTGCATAGCTCTTGGTCAGTGCTGTCTCCCGCACCGCCGACCGATCGCCTGCAAATTAGACAAACGGCCTTGTGCGATCCGATTGCAGTGCAACGGGTGCTTCTATTTGCCTCGAAGAATCCAAGGGTGCGCTGCACATTTTGACTTCGCGGCCTTCTGCTCTCTGCGCGAGCAGCGCTGCACGGAAACGTGCAGCCGATGCTGCGCCGCGCAAGGCCGGTGGCTTGCTAGCGCTTTGGTTTGCGACAACTCTGACCCTATCCCGCGGCCATCGCTCTGTCGCACGCTCGCACGTGATGGCATGACAGGGAATGATGATGAACGTCACGCGTAGCTGATTGTGCAGATGAGCGATCCCGGCAATCATTGGGAGGTCGGCACCGATATCGGTGGCACCTTCACCGACATCATCGCGATCCGGCGCGATTCCGCGGAAGCGCGAATTGCGAAGGTGCCGTCGCGCCCCGACGCACCGGTGCAAGCGATGCTGGAGGCGATCGAGGCGGTCGGCCTGCGCAAGAGCGAGGTGAAGCGCTTCGTCCACGGCACCACGCGCGTGACCAACGCGATCGTCGAGAACCGGCTGCCGAAGGTGGCGCTGGTCGCGACCGAAGGCTTTGCCGACGTGCTCGAGATCGCGCGCTATCGCCGGCGCGATCTCTATCGGCTCGACATTCCGCCGAAATCGCCGCCTCTGGTGCCGCCAGAACGCTGCTTCGGGCTCGCCGAGCGCCTCGATCATGAGGGGCGGGTGCTGAAGGCGCTCGAGGAAGCGGAGGTCGAACGCCTGGTGGCGTGGCTGAAGGGGACCGGCGTGCAGAGCGTCGCAGTCGCGCTCCTTCACGCTTATGCAAATCCGGTGCATGAAAAGATGCTGGGCGAGCGGCTCAAGGATGTGGTCGCTCACGTCTCGCTCTCGCACGAGGTCAATCCCGAGGCGCGCGAATATGAGCGGACCTCGGCGACCGTGTTCAACGCGGCCGCGATGCCGATCGCGGTGGAATATCTCAGCGAGCTGGAGCAGCGGCTGCCGATCGGGCCCGGCCTGCAGGTGTTTCACTCCGCCGGCGCCATGGTCCCGATTTCGGCGGTGAAGCAGCGTCCGCTGGTGATGGCGATGTCGGGCCCGGCGGCGGGCGTCTCCGCGTCCGTCAGCATCGCGCGCCAGCTCGACTGCTCGCGGATGCTGACCTTCGACATGGGCGGCACCACGACGGACGTGTGCCTGATCGTCGACGGCCAGGCCGAAATGACCGACGGCCGCATGCTCGGCGACAAGCCGCTGCGCCAGCCGATGCTCGCGGTGCATTCGATCGGCGCCGGCGGCGGATCGATCGTGCGCAACGGTCCCGGCGGCCTGACGGTCGGGCCGGAGAGCGCCGGCTCCGAGCCGGGCCCGGCCTGCTATGGCCGTGGCGGCACGGAGCCCACCATCACCGATGCCAATGCGGTGCTCGGCTATCTCAATCCCGAGACCAAGCTTGGTGATCGCATCGGGATCGACATCGCGGCCGCAAAGCGCGTCATCGCGCCGATTGCCCGCGCGCTCGGGCTGAGCCTGACGGAGACGGCGCTCGGCATCATCAAGGTCGCGAACGCGACCATGGCCCGCGCGCTCCGCCGCGTCACGGTCGAGCGCGGCATCGACGGGCGCGATTGCACGCTGCTGGCCTTCGGCGGCGGCGGCCCGATGCATGCCGCGGGCCTTGCCGATCTCTACGGCATTGCGGAGGTGGTCGTGCCCAGTGCCTCGAGCGCATTCTCGGCGCTGGGCTGCCTCACCGCCGATTTCAGCTTCCTGCAGCAGCAGACCCTTCGCGCCGCCCTTGACGGCATCGATCTCGCGCGCGTCTCGGAACGGATGGAGGCCCTGATTGCCGATGCCTCGGCGCCGCTTCTCGCCAACAATGTTGCGAAGGCCGAGATCCAGGTCGAGCTGGTGGCCTTGATGCGCTACGCGGCGCAGAATGACGCCATTCCGGTATCCTTCACGCTGCCGCTCGACGTCGCCAGGCTGAAGCAGGACTTCCTGACGCGGCATCATGAGCTGTTCGGCTATGCGACCGGCGAGCCCTGCGTCATCGAATCGGTGCGGGTGCAGGCGCGTCGCCCGTCAACGACAATTGTCAGCCGGCCGGCGACAGCGGCGCGGGCGGCGTCTACGGGCACGCGCACCTGCTCGTTCGACGGCTTCCACGACATCGCAACCGCGATCGTCGACCGCGCCTCGCTCACCGAGACCATCAATGGTCCCGCCATCATCGAAGACGCCTGGTCGACAGTGGTGGTGCCGCCGGGCTGGCAGGCAAAGCCTGATACATCAGGCAATTTGTTCCTGACGCGGAGGGCGGCATGAAGCTCGATCCGTTCGTCGTCGAGGTCATCAGGCACGGGCTCTCCGCCGCGGCCGAGGAGATGAGCCTCGTCATGACGCGTTCGGCGCGCTCGCCGCTCTTGCGCGAGGCCGGCGACCTCTCGTCGGCGATCACCGATGGCCACGGCGGCCTGGTCGGGCAGGGCCGCGATATCCCGATCCACCTCGGCGCGATGGCCTACACCATCCCCGAACTGTTGAAGGTGATGCCGCGCGATGGCCTGAACGACGGCGACGTCGTGATCTACAATGTCGGCGCGCTCGGCGGCAATCATCTCAACGACGTCAAGGTCGTGCGTCCCGTCTTCTTCGACGGCGAGATCGTCGCCTTTGCAGTCAGCCTCGCGCATTGGCCCGACATCGGCGGCACCTGGCCCGGCAGCTATTTCGCCAAGGCGGTCGATACCTTCCAGGAGGCGATGCGGATTCCGCCGGTGCTGATCGCAACGGCAGCCGGCCTCAACACGCCGATCGTGCAGCTGCTCAAGGCCAATGTCCGCGATGCCGAATCCTGCGAGGGCGACCTTCTTGCCCAGATCGCGGCGACCAAGGCCGGCGAGAAGCGCATCGTCGAGCTCTGCCGCGAGCATGGCAAAGCCGTCTTCATGGCGGCGCAGTCGCGCCTGCACGACCTCTCCGAAATTGAGATGCGGGAAGCGCTGCGCGATCTGCCGGATGGCGTCTACGAGGGCGAGGATTATCTCGACGACGGCAGCGCGAACAATGCGCCGGCGCGGATCCATGTGAAGATCACCATTCGCGGGGATGAAGCGACCTTCGATCTCTCCGGAAGCTGCGACCGCGTCTCCAATTTCTGCAACACGACGCCGTTCATGGCGCGCTCGGCGGTCGCCTATGCCGCGCGCATCATGAGCGGACGCGACATGCAGCAGAATGCCGGCGCGCTGCGGCCGCTGACCATCATCACGCGCCCGGGCTCGATCCTCGAGCCCGGCTGGACCGCCTCCGTTGCCGCCGGCAATCACGAGACCTCCATGCGCATCGTCGATGCGATTTTCCGTGCCATGCAGGACACCATTCCCGAGCGCCTGTCCGCGGGCGGTGCGACCACCGCGGGTGTGCTGTTCTTCGCCGAGCCGCGGCCGAACGGGTCGTGGAAGATGCTCTATGAAGTCCATGGCGGTGGCGAAGGCGCGCGGCACGATCGGGCCGGCACGTCCGCGACCCGCGTGCATCTGTCCAACACCTCGAACACGCCGGTCGAGGTGATCGAGGCGAATTACGCGATCCGGCTCGAGCAGCAGGCCATCCGCCGGAATTCCGGCGGCGCGGGCGCGCATCGCGGCGGTGACGGCTCGGTCCGCACCTACCGCATCCTGGCGCCCTCGATGCACCTGACCACCTGCGTCGAACGCATGGTGATGGCGCCGTGGGGCATGCAGGGCGGCGAGTCGGGCAAGGCCTGCCGCATCTCGCTGGTCCGGCAGGGCGCCAACGTCGCCATCGACGGCAAGTCGAATCTCGTATTGCAGCAAGGCGATCTCGTCACGATCGAGATGTGCGGTGGCGGTGGCTACGGCGCCGTTCCGGCGGAGTGAGGCAGTGGCGATGAGCAGATTGTTGCGAACCGGGCTGAATGCGGGCGAGGCCGCGCCGATGGCCGTGGTCGGCGGCGAGGGCGTCTACTTTCACCTTGCGGACGGCCGCAAGCTGATCGACGGCAGCAACACCGGTGGCGGTCTCGGCCATCGCCATCCCGCCATGGTGGAGGCGATCCGCCGCGCGGCGGATACGCCCGTCGTCAACGAGGGGTGGACCTGGATCGGCCGCGAGGAGGCCGCCGACGATCTGATGGCCATCGCCTTCAACGGCGAAGAAGACTGGGTCGGCGCGGTGCGTTTCTGCATCAGCGGCAGCGAGGCCAACGACATGGCGTTGTCGCTGTGCCAGGCGCTGACGCAGCGCTCGGCGCTGGCGACGCGCGAGCGCGCCTATCACGGCATCACCGGGCTGTCGCGCAGCATGACGGTGCAGCCGCAATGGCACGGCGGCCTCGCCGTGCACGTCGGCGGCTCAAAACTGCCGGCACCGATGGCGCCGGTGCGGATCCTGCCGGCGCCGGATGGGGCGATCTATGGCGCGCCGGCCAACAATGCGCCGCCGAGCGAATATCTCGCGGACGCCCCGCGCCTGCTCTCGGACACGGCGGCGACGATCATCGACTACACGCAAGGCGGCATCTATTACGACGGTGCCTATCAGGATGAGGTCGCGCGCTGCGCCCGGCAGGCCGGCTCGTACTGGATCGCGGACGAGGTCGTCACGGGCGCCGGCCGCGCGGGCCGCTGGTTCGCGTTCCAGGGCGCGCAGAGCCGGCCCGATATCGTGACGCTCGGAAAGTCGCTCGGCGGCGGCGCGGCGGCCGTGGCCGCTGTCGTGGTGTCCAAAGACATCGTCGAGCGGCTGAAGGGCACGAGCTGGCAGAACTACGGCACGCTGCGTGGCCATCCGATCAGCATGGCGGCGGTGAGCGCTTATCTGAAGGTCATCAGTGAGGACAGGATTCTGGACCACGTGCACAATCTAGAGAAGCTGTTCACCCGCCGCCTCCTCGCAATCGCGCAAAAGCATCCGAGCGTTCAGCGCGTCGCGGGGCAGGGGCTGCACTGGACGGTGGAGCTGCACGGGCCGGATTGGCGCACATGGCGCGCCGACACGACCGAAGTGCCGATCGCCTCGCGTGTTGCGGAGCGGGCGCTGGAAGCCGGTGCCGTGATCGGGACCAGCGGCGAGCAGACCTCGCTGTTCCTGGCGCCGCCGCTGGTGATCACCGAGTCGGAGGCCGACCTGCTTCTGGACGCGCTCGACCACGGTCTTGATATCGCCGACGAGGAGCGCGGGTGAATCACACAAAGTCCCTGAGGTCACCGGCCTGGCCGGCGGACGAGCCCTGGCATCTCGCGATGCCGGAGGGGACGCTCTACGACGCGCTGGCGCGCGCTGCAGGTGAACGGCCAACGCATCCGGCCACAATGTTCTACGGGGCAAGCCTGAGCTATGCCGAGCTGCGCGACCGAGTCGATGCCATGGCTGGCTTCCTGCAGGGCGCCTGCGGCGTCAAGCGCGGCGACCGCGTCATGATCGCGCTGCAGAACTCGCCGCAATATGTCATCGCTTACTACGCTGTGATGCGGGCGGACGCCGTGATCGTACCCGTCAATCCCATGAACAAGACCGCCGAGATCGCGTATCTCGCCGTGGACAGCGGGGCCAAGGTTGCAATCATCGGGAGCGAACTGAGCGATGTGTTTGCGCCGCTTCTGGGCGAGGTCATCAGGCATGCGATCGTCGCGCAGTATCGCGACGAGATTCCAGTCGCAACGCCCTATACGCTGCCATCATGTGTGACGGAGGCGCCGGCGGAAGTGCCGTCGTCGCCGGGCTGGCATTCCTGGTCGTCCGCGATCGCGCAAGGCCTGAAGCCGGGCATGATGACCGCAGGTCCGGATGATCTCATGATCCTGCCCTATACCTCGGGCACCACAGGCAAGCCCAAGGCGTGCATGCACACGCATCGCAGTGCGCTGTTCACCGCCGTCTTGCAGGCCCGCTGGTATGGGCTCGATGGCAGCGCCGTGATGACCGGCTTCATGCCGCTGTTCCATGTCGCGGGCATGCAGGGCTCGATGAATGCGGCCATGGTCATCGGAGCCACGCTGCTGCTGATGGCGCGCTGGGACGAGGATCTGCTGCCGGATTTGTTCGAGACCTATGGCGTCACATTCTGGAACGCCGCCCCGACCATGATCGTGGATGTGCTCGCCAGCGCCGGCTTCCGCGACAAATGTTTTGCGAAGCTCAAGGTGCTGACTGGTGGCGGCGCGGCGATGCCGACAGCCGTCGCGGAACGGCTGAAGGGGCGGTTTGGGCTCGATTTCGTCGAGGGCTACGGCATGACCGAGACGATGTCTCCGACGCACCTCAATCCGATGGAGGCGCCGAAGCGGCAGTGCCTCGGCATCGCCGTGCACGAGACCGACGCCAGGGTGATCGATCCCGAAAGCCTGGTCGAGCTCGACGACAATGTCGTCGGCGAGATCATCGTGCACGGGCCGCAGGTGCTGCAGGGTTACTGGAACAGGCCGGAGGCGGATGCTGAGGCCTTCATCGAACGGGACGGCAAGCGGTTCCTGCGCACGGGCGATCTCGGCTACCGCGATGCCGGCGGCTATTTCTTCGCCGTCGACCGCCTCAAGCGGATGATCAATGTCAGCGGCTTCAAGGTGTGGCCGGCCGAGGTCGAGGCGGCGATGTACCAGAACCGCGCCATCCGGGAATGCTGCATCATTTCAGCGCCGGACGGCTATCGCGGTGAGACCGTCAAGGCGCTGGTGGTGCTCGATGACGCCGCGCGCACCACGACGTCGGAGGGCGACATCGTCGGCTGGGCGCGCAGCGCGATGGCGAGCTACAAGGCGCCGCGCGCCGTCGTCTTCGTCGAGTCCCTGCCGCGCACCGCCAGCAACAAGATCAATTGGCGGCTGTTGCAGGATGCCGAATGGGGGCGGACGGCATGAAAGCTGCTTGGCTGGAATATCGGCAACCAGCCGCGTTATGCTCGGCGCGGCGGAAGATCCTGCAAGCCGACGCTTCCCCCCAGACATCACCAGGAACTCGCTGATGCGCATCGTCAATATCGCCGCCGCCCAGATGGGCCCGATCCAGAAAGCCGACAGCCGCGAGGCGGTGGTCAAGCGCATGATCGCGCTGATGGACGAAGCCAAGAGCAAGGGTGCCGACCTGATCGTCTATCCCGAGCTGGCGCTGACGACGTTCTTCCCGCGCTGGTACGTCGAGGACCGCGCCGAGTTCGACATCTGGTTCGAGCGCGAAATGCCGAACGCGGCGACCAGGCCGCTGTTCGAGCGCGCGGCGCAGCACGGAATGGCGATGAATTTCGGCTATGCCGAGCTGACGCCCGATGGCCACCACTTCAACACCGCGATCCTGACCGACAAAACCGGCAGGATCGTCGGCAAATACCGCAAGGTGCATCTGCCTGGCCATGTGGAATACGACAGCAAGCGCTCGCATCAGCACCTGGAGAAGCGTTACTTCGAGCCGGGCGATCTCGGCTTCAAGGTCTGGCGCGAACTTGGCGGCATCATCGGCATGGCGATCTGCAACGACCGCCGCTGGCCCGAGACCTATCGCGTCATGGGCCTGCAGGGCGTCGAGATGGTTCTGATCGGCTACAACACGCCGTCCGTGAATGCCGAGAAGAGCGAGGAGGGCATCGAGAAGCGCCTGTTCCACAACCGCCTCTCGGTGCAGGCCGGCGCCTATCAGAACGCGACCTGGGTGGTCGCGGTCGCCAAGGCCGGCGTCGAGGACGGTCATCCCCTGTTCGGCGGCAGCCTGATCGTCGATCCCAATGGCGAGATCGTCGCCGAAGCCAAGAGCGAGGACGACGAGGTGCTGGTCCACGCCTGTGACCTCGATGCCACCTCCTTCGGAAAGACCACCATCTTCGATTTCGCCCGGCATCGCCGCATCGAGCATTACGGTCTGATCACCAGCCAGACCGGCGCGGTGCCGCCGCCGGAGAAGTGACGCCGATGGCCGACAAAGGCATTTCCTTGCGTGAACTCGATCCGCGCGATCGCTACAAGCTGCTGTGCGGCGTGGTGGTGCCGCGGCCGATCGCGCTGGTGACGACGCTGGATGAGAACGGGGCGGTGAATGCCGCGCCGTTCAGCTTCTTCAACGTGTTCTCCGAAAGTCCCGCGCTGATCGTGCTCGGCCTGCAGCACAAGCCGGATCACTCGCCGAAGGACACCACCCGCAACATCCATCGCGACGGCGAGTTCGTGGTGCACATGGTGGACGAGGCGCTGTCGGTCGCAATGAACGACTGCGCGGTCGATTTCCCCTCCGGAGACAGCGAGGTCGCCGCGATGGGCCTGGCGACGCTACCTTCGGTCGACGTGAAGGTGCCGCGTCTCGCCGCGGCGCCCTTCGCGCTGGAATGCCGGCGCCATGTCGTGCTGACCTTCTCGCCGGATCGCGAGCTGCTGGTTGGCGAGGTCGTGCGGGTTCACGCCCGCGAGGGCCTGGTCGATACCGCCAGCATGTATGTCGATCTCGACGCCTATCGGCCGATCGGCCGCATGTTCGGCAATCTCTACACCACGCAGCGGGACACGTTTGCTCTTGTCCGCGAGAGCCATGCGCAATGGCTCGCGCGCCAGGATACCAAAGAGCTGAAGGACGCCTAGTGAGCCGAGAACTGCACCGTACCCAGCGCCATCGTGACGGCCGCCTGCGTCGGGTCGATGACGGGAATCCGCAGCGCGTCTTCCAGCGCACGGCGGTGGCGGGCCATGCCGGCGCAGCCCATCACGATGGCGCGGGCGCCGTCCTCGTCGCGCAGCGCGCGGCCGACCTCGATCATCTTGGCGAGCGTGCCTTCGCCGGAGGCGGTTTCGGCGACGCTCATGTTCAGCGGCCGCTCGCCGGAAAAGCGGTCGGTCAGGCCCATCTGCCTGAGATAGCGCATGTGCCGCGGGATCGAGCGCTGGGCGATCGCGATGACGCCAAAAGTCTCCGCGCGGGAAAGCGCCGTCAGCACGCCACACTCGGCGATGCCGAACACGGGGCGGTCGGTGCCTTCCCGGCAAACTTGCAGCCCGGGATCGCTGTAGCAGGCGATGACGAAGGCGGCCGAGCTGTTGTCGCTTTCGACCAGCTTTCGCAGTGGGATCGCAACGCTGTCTGCGTCCGCCTGGCTTTCAATGCCGAACGGACCTTCGGCCAGCGTCTGGCAGACCACTTCCGGCCCGCCCTCGAAATCGAGCGGCTTCAACGCGTCCTCCAGCCCCTGCGTGACCTTGTGGTTGGAGTTCGGGTTGATGACGAGAATGCGTGGCCGGGACATGATGGACTTCCTGCGAGATCTAGCGAACGTGCCTCAAGCCTATCACGGAGTGCCTCATGACTGAACCCGCTTACGACATGATCATCCGCGGCGGCCGCGTCGCCACCACGACCGACGTCTTCGAGGCCGACGTCGCCATCTCCGGCGAGACCATTGCGGCCATCGGCCGCGGGCTTCCGCCCGCAAAGCGCGAGCTCGACGCGCGCGGCAAGCTGGTGCTGCCCGGCGGCGTCGACAGCCACGCCCATATCGAGCAGCTGTCGGCCGCCGGCATCATGAACGCCGACACGTTCGAGAGCGCGACCGTCTCTGCCGCTTTCGGCGGCACCACCACGGTGATTCCGTTCGCGGCTCAACATGTCGGCATGAAGCTGCCTGAGGTCGTCGCGGACTATCACGCCCTGGCGAAGAAGGGTGCGGTGATCGACTACGCCTTTCACATGATCATTGCGGACGCGACCAAGGAGACGGTCGAGGAACACATTCCCGCGCTGGTGAAGCAGGGCCATGCCTCGATCAAGATCTTCATGACCTATGACCGCCTCAAGGTCGATGACGAGCCGCTGCTCGACATCCTGCTCGCGGCGCGCCAGTCCGGCGCGATGCTGTGCGCCCATGCCGAGAACCACGGCATCATCGCTTGGATGGTGAAGCGGCTGCTCGCACGTGGCTACACGATGCCGAAATACCACGCCGTCAGCCACGCCCGCGTGTCGGAAGCCGAAGCCTTCACCCGGCTGATCGGCATGGCCGCGCTGATCGACCAGCCGATCATGATCTTCCACGTCTCGACCGCCGAAGGCGCCAAGGTGATCCGCGACGCGCGCGGGCAGGGGCTCAAGGTCTTTGCCGAGACCTGCCCGCAATATCTGTTCCTGACCGCTGGCGATCTCGACAAGCCCGGCTCAGAGGGTGCCAAGTGGATGTGCAGTCCGCCGCCGCGCTCGCATGCCGACCAGGAGGCGCTGTGGCAGGCGCTCTCGCTCGGCGATCTCCAGACCATCTCGTCGGACCACGCGCCGTATCGCTACGACGAGACCGGCAAGCTGCGCGCCGGCCCCAATCCGAATTTCAAGCAGGTCGCCAACGGCCTGCCGGGCCTGGAGCTGCGGCTGCCGCTGTTGTTCGACGCGATGGTGTCGAAGGGCCGGCTGGGCCTCGAAAAGTTCGTCGAACTGACCGCAACGGCGCCTGCAAAGATCTACAACCTGCACCCACGCAAGGGCTCGATCGCCGTCGGGGCCGACGCCGATATCGCGATCTGGGATCCCAACCGCGAGGTCACCATCGCCGACGAGATGATGCACGACCTCGCCGGCTACACGCCGTTCGCGGGTCGCAAGCTGAAGGGCTGGCCGGTGTCGGTGCTTTCGCGCGGCCGCGTGATCATCGAGGGCGACAAGTGCCTCGCGAGCGCCGGCAGCGGAAAATTCCTGGCGCGCAGCGGCGGCGAGGCGGCCAGGCCGACCGGCCGGCTCGTCGCCGACATGGATCCCGAACGGAATTTTGGGGCAGAGCTGCTGTGATGGTGGATCGCGCGCGATGAAGATCGTCATCTTCGGCGGCACCGGCTTTGTCGGCCTCAATCTGGCTGAGGTGCTGCTCGCGCGCGGGCATGAGGTGACGCTGTATGATCGTAAGCAACTGCCGGCTGGAGCGGAGCGATCCTTTGCCGACTACCGGGAGCGGCTCGCGATTATTCAGGGCGAGATCTCGGACGTCGAGAGGATCGAAACGCTTGTAAAGCAGGGCTTTGACGCGATTGTCCTTGGCGCTGCCATAACTGCCGGGGATCAGCTCGAGCGGTCCACGACCTCGAGCATTATCGAGATCAATGTGATGGCTCAGTTCCCGATTCTGAGCGCTGCGATCCGCCGCGGTGTTCGGCGTGTGATCAATCTGTCGTCAGCATCTGCCTATGGAGCCGCGGGGCAACGCTATCCGATATTGGACGAGGAGACGCCGTGCGATCCCGTCTCCTTCTACGCCATCAGCAAATTCACGTCAGAGAGATCCGTGGCGCGGCTTGCCGAGTTGTGGGGAGGCGATTTTCTGAGTGTGCGCTTAAGCGCAGTGTTCGGTCCGTGGGAACGCATCGGGAAGGTGCGCGATACGCCAAGCCTCCAGTTTCAGATTCTAGCCGCATTCGCTCGCGGCGAACCGGCGCTGCTGCCGGCGCCAGGCATCAAGGATTGGACCTACGCGCCGGACGCTGCCGAGGCCGTGGCTGTGCTGATCGAAGCTGAGCGACCGCGCCACCGGCTCTACAACATCTCCAGCGGCACGGCCTGGTCGGCGTTGCAATGGGGCGAGGCTTTTGCGGCCCTGCATCCCGGGCTGGAGTGTCGGCTGGCGGAGCCGGGCGAGAAGACCTTCATCAAGCTTCATGGCGGCGATCGCGCGCCGCTCTCAGTAACGCGAATGGCCGACGAATTCGGCTGGCGCGCGCGGTTCGGCTGTGCGGAGTCGGCTGCCGCGATGAGCGCCTGGTGGATGCAGCACAAGGAGGGGATCTGAGATGCGGCTGCAGGGGCGCACGGCCATCATCACCGGCGCAGGCTCGGGCATCGGCCGCGCCAGCGCAAAACTGTTCGCGGAGGAGGGCGCGCGCCTTGCTTTGGTCGATCGTGACGCCGCGGGCCTCGAGGAAACGCTGAGCCTTATCGGCGAAGCGACGACGCATATCGGCGACGTCGGCGATGGCGCATTCGCCGAAACCGTCGTCGGCGACGTCGTGGCCCGGCATGGCCGGCTCGATATCCTCATGACGGCGGCTGGCTTCTCCTGTGGTGGCACGGTGCTCACGACGAGCCTGGACGACTGGGACGCGGTGTTCCGCGCCAATGTCGGCGGCACCTGGCTGTGGGCGCGGGCCGCGGTGCCGCAGATGCAGCGGCAGAACAGCGGCTCGATCATCACGCTGGCATCGCAGCTCGCCATTGCCGGCGGCAAGGGCAACAGCGCCTATATCGCGGCCAAGGGCGCGATCATCAGCCTGACGCGGACCATGGCGGTGGATTTCGCAACGGATGGCATCCGTGTCAACGCGATCGCGCCCGGCGCAATCGACACGCCGATGCTTCGCCGCAGCTTTGCCCGGCACGCCAATTCCGAGCAAGTGCGCGAGGCCTCGCGCAACCGCCACGCCATGAAGCGCTTCGGCGTGCCTGAGGAGATCGCGCAAACCGCACTGCATCTCGCGAGCGATGCCTCGTCGTTCACGACCGGCACCGTGATGGTGGTCGACGGAGGCTGGCTCGCCGCATGAGTGAGACGCTGACCCAGCTCGAAGCCGACATTCACGCCGATCTCGCTCGGATCGCGCATCCCGGCGCGGCGTGGCTCGAACCGAAAGCGGGGCCAGACGGCAAGCCGGCGCTGGATGTTCTCATCGTCGGCGCCGGCCAGTCCGGCATCGCCATCGGCTTCGGCCTGCTGCGCTCGCGCGTCAGCAACATCCTGCTGATCGACAAGGCCGAAGAGGGCAAGGAGGGCCCGTGGCTCACCTACGCCCGGATGCCGACGCTCCGCAGCCCGAAGGACTACACCGGGCCCGACCTCGACATCCCCGGCCTGACCTACCAGTCCTGGCACGAGGCCCGCTTCGGCAAGGCGAGCTGGAAGGAGCTCGGCCTGATCGCGCGCGAGCATTGGGCGGAGTATCTGCTCTGGCTGCGGCGCACGGTCGGCTTGCCGGTGCGCAACGCTTGCGAGCTCAAGGAGATCGCGCCGGCGGCTGACGGCCTGCTCGCTGCGCGCGTGAAACGGGCAGGAGAGGTCGAAACGCTCTATGCGCGGAAGATCGTGCTTGCGACAGGGCAGGAGGGCATGGGCGGTTGGATGATTCCGGAGCAGCTGGTGCATCTGCCGGCGAGCTCTGTTGCAACCGTCGCCGACGACATCGATTTCGAAAGCCTGCGCGGCAAGCGCGTCGCCGTGGTCGGTGCCGGCGCCTCCGCTTTCGACAATGCGGCGACTGCGCTGGAGGCCGGTGCCGCTGAAGTGCACTTGCTGTGCCGGCGTGCGCAGATCCAGGTGATCCAGCCCTATCGCTGGCTGACCTTTCGTGGCTTCCTGCGTCATCTCAGCGATCTCGACGATGCCTGGCGCTGGCGCTTCATGCGCAAGATCCTCGGGATGCGGGAAGGATTTCCGCAGCCGACCTATGACCGCTGTGCGCGTCACGCCAACTTCACACTGCACGAGGCCGCGCCGGTCGAAGCCGCGCGCAAGACCGATAACGGCGTTGAACTCCAGACGCCGCGCGGCGCCATCACCGCCGATTTCGTCATCTGCGGCACCGGCATCGACATGGACTTTGCCGGCCGCGGCGAGCTCGCCCAATGTGCCGGCAACATCGCGACCTGGGCCGACCGCTACCAGCCGCCGGAACACGAACGCAACGAACGGCTCGGCCGCTTTCCCTATCTCGCCGACGACTATGCCTTCACCGAGCGCAAGCCGGGAACGACGCCGTGGATCGCCGACATCCATCTGTTCGCCATCGCCTCCACCATGAGCTTCGGTCCGTCAGGGTCGTCGATCAATGCGATGACGACCGCCGTTCCAAAGCTGGTCCACGGCCTGACGCGCGGCCTGTTTCGCGCCGATGTCGAACGGCACTGGGATTCGCTCAGCGCCTATGACGTGCCGCAGGCCGTGGTGACGCGTCAGGCGCGAGAAATGGGGGAATCGCTGTGATCACCCATGCGCCGTCGCGACCTACCGTCCCTCGAAATGTCCGATCGGACTGGCGCGCAACTTGCTTCCTTCTGAACCTGCCTTGCTGGCGTTCTCGTTCGAAATTCAGGGAAAAACCAATGCGTTTTGTGTCTTTCAGACTGGCGACCCGAGTTCTCGCTACCACTGCGCTGCTGCTCATCGCCACTGCGCCGTCGCAAGCGCAAACCAGGGCAGAGACCTTGCGCTACGTCACCGGCGCCTCCGTCAACACGCTCGATCCCAACATCCCCGGCTCGACCCGCGAATCCTTCGCGTTGAGCATGAGCACCTATGACCGGCTGGTGGCATTCGGCCGCAAGCAGCTCAACGGCAAATGGGTGTTCGACCTCGACACGATCACCGGCGAGCTCGCCGAATCCTATGACGTCAGTCCCGACGGACTGAAGATCACCTTCCGCCTGCGCAAGGATGCAAAGTTCCAGGACGGCTCGCCGGTCACGGCCGAGGATGTCAAGTGGTCGCTCGACCGCTGCGTCACCGCGCCGATCCTCGGCAAGGCGCAGCTGCTGACGGGCTCGCTGACGTCGGCCGATCAGTTCAAGGTGATCGATCCCCTCACCATCGAGGTGACGCTTCCAAAACCCGACAAGCTTGCGCTGCCTAATCTTGCCACCGTTTACCCGATGATCATCAACTCGAAAGTGGCAAAAGAGCACGCGACGGCTGACGATCCCTGGGCCACGGCCTGGCTGAAGGAGCACACCGCCGGCAGCGGCGCCTATGCGGTCGAGAGCTTCAAGCCCGGCGAGCAGGTGATCATCAAGCGCAACGAGGCCTGGAACCGCGGATCGCCGGGCAAGCCGGCGTACTTCAAGCGCGTCATCGTGCAGTCGGTGCCGGAGCCGGCGACGCGCGCCAACCTCGTCGAGCGCGGCGATGCCGATCTCGTGCTCGACCTGCAGGCGAGCGACGTGCAGTCGCTGGAGGCAAAGGGCAAGCTCAAGGTGATCTCGACGCCGCAATACAACGCGGTCACCTACGTCTCGATGAACAACCAGATCCCGCCGTTCGACAACGTCAATGTGCGGCGCGCCATCGCCTACGCGCTGCCCTATGACGACATGTTCAAGGCCGCCCTGTTCGGCCGTGGCGCGCCGCTGTTCGGCGCGACCTGGGTGGACGGCAAGCCGGCGAATGGCATCTATCCGTTCCAGCAGCCGCTGAAGCTCGATCTCGACAAGGCCAGGGAGTACCTCAAGGCCGCCGGTCTTCCGGAGGGATTCGCGACTACCTTCAGCTTCAATGTCGGCCAGGCCGCGACGGCCGAGCCGATGGCCGCCCTCGTCAAGGAGTCGCTTGGCAAGATTGGCATCAAGGTCGACATCCAGAAGCTGCCGGACGCGCAGATGTCGACGCAGATCAACGAGAAGAAGCTGCCGTTCTTCACCGAAGGTATCGTCGCCTGGCTGCCGTCGACCGACTATTTCTACCGCAACTTCTACACCGGCACTCAGCGCTGGAATTACTCTTCGATCAACAACCCGGACCTTGCCGCGATTGCGCAGGAGGCCCGCTTCGAGCCCGATAAGGCCAAGTACGAGGCCGCCGGCCGCAAGCTCAACGCGATGCATTTCGACCTGATGCCGCAGATCATGCTGTGGCAGCCCAATCAGGACGCGGTGATGGCGCCGTCGATCGAAGGCTACACCTATGAGTTCCACCGCCAGGTGGATTATCGCGATGTCAGCCGCAAGTGACATCCGCGGCAAGCAGGGACGCTGAATGGTGACGACCGGTCTTGGTGCAACGATGGTGCGGGCGGGCAGGCGGCTCTTGTCGTCGCTGCCGGCACTGTTCGGTGTGCTGGTCTTCACCTTCCTGTTGATGCGCGTCCTGCCCGGCGACCCCGCGGTGTTCTTCGCCTCGGGGCCCAATGCCGGCAAGGAGGAGATCGAGCAGATCCGCAAGCAGATGGGGCTCGACAAATCCGTGCCGGAGCAGCTCGTGTTCTATCTCTCCGACATCGGCCACGGCAATCTCGGCCGCTCGATGATGACGGGACAGCCGGTGCTGAAGGACCTGCGCGAGCGATTGCCGGCTTCGCTGGAGCTCACCTTCACCGCACTGCTGATCGCGCTCATCGCGGCAGTGCCGCTTGGGGTGCTGGCGGCGCTGCGGCCGGGATCGATCATCGATCACGGCGTTCGGCTGTTCTGCGCACTCGGCGTCTGCGTGCCGACCTTCGTCTCGGGCCTGCTCTTGATCTATGTCTTCTATTATCTGTTCGGGCTGGCCCCTGATCCGACCGGGCGCATCGACGTCTTCACCTCGCTGCCGCCGCAGCGCACCGGCTTCCTCTCGATCGATTTCCTGCTCGCCGGCGACGTCGAGGGCTGGTGGGCGGCCTGCAGGCAGTTGATCCTGCCGGCGGTGAGCATGGCGCTGTTCGTGATCGCGCCGCTGGCGCGGATCACGCGGGCCTCGATGCTGGTCTCGCTCGGCAGCGATTTCGTGCGCACTGCGCGCTCGGTCGGATTGTCCTGGCGCAAGGTGGTCGTCACCTATGCGCTCCGCAATGCGATCCTGCCCGTCATCACCATCGCCGGCATCGTGTTCTCGACCATGCTGGGCGCCAACGTGCTGGTGGAGAAAGTGTTCTCCTGGCCGGGCGTGGCCTCTTATGCGCTCGACGCGTTGCTGTCCTCCGACTATGCGCCGGTGCAGGGTTTCGTGCTGCTGATGGCCAGCCTGTTCGTGCTGGTCAATCTCGTCGTGGACATCTGCTACGGCATCGCCGATCCCAGGGTGTCGATCGAATGACCAGCGCCACACTTCGCCATTCGGTCTGGATCCTGCGCGGCAATCCGCTCACGGCGGTGGCCGCGGCCGGGGTGACGCTGTTCGTCCTGGTCGCGATCTTCGGACCGTGGATCGTGCCTTACGACCCCGTGGCCTCGAACGTGTCGGAGGCGCTGCTGCCGCCGAGTGCGGCGCACATTGCCGGCACGGACCAGCTCGGCCGCGACGTGTTCAGCCGTCTCATCATCGCTGCACGGCTCGACCTTGCCATCGCAGTCTCCGCGGTCGGAATCTCGTTCGCGATCGGGGCCGTCGTCGGCGCGTTCTGCGGCTATGCCGGCGGACGGCTCGATCGCGCCGTCGGCCGCTTCGTCGACGTGATGATGGCGTTTCCGCTGTTCGTGCTAGCGATGGCGATGGTCGCCGCGCTCGGCAACCGGATCGAGAACATCGTGATCGCGACCGCGATCATCAATCTTCCGTTCTACATCCGCTTCGCGCGCGCCGAGGTCAACGTCCGCCGCAATGTCGGCTGGGTCGAGGCTGCGCGCGCCTGCGGCGAGAGCCATTTCTCGGTGGTGCTGCGCTTCCTGCTGCCGAACATCCTGCCGGCGATGGCGGTGCAGATCTCGCTCAATCTCGGCTGGGCCATTCTCAATGCCGCCGGCCTGTCCTTCATCGGTCTCGGCGTCAAGCCGCCGACGCCGGAATGGGGCATCATGGTCGCGGAAGGCGCGCGCTTCATCTCCACCGGACGCTGGTGGCTGGTGGCCTTTCCCGGCCTCGCACTGATGCTGGCCGTGCTGTGCTTCAACCTCCTCGGCGACGGCATGCGGGACATTCTCGATCCGCGGATGCGCACATGAGCGAGGACCTGCTCAGGATCGACGACCTCCACGTCGCGTTCTCGACGCGGCGGGGCATGGTCGAGGCCGTGCGCGGCGTCACGCTCACCGTCAAGGCCGGCGAGATGCTCGGCCTCGTCGGCGAGAGCGGCTCGGGCAAGTCGGTCACTGGCTTTGCGACGACGCGGCTGCTCGATGCAGCCGGCCGCGTCACCGGCGGCAAGATCCTGTTCCGCGGGCAGGACGTCACCAAGCTCCGCGGCGATGATCTGCGACAGCTGCAGGGCGCCGCGATGTCGATGATCTTCCAGAATCCGCGGGCGGCGCTCAACCCGATCCGCGCGATCGGCCTGCAGATCGCGGACGCGATCCTCACCCACAAGCGTATCTCGAAAGAGGCCGCGCGTGCCGAGGCGCTGGACCTGCTGCGCGCCGTTCAGATCCGCGATCCCGAGGCGCGGATGAACGCCTATCCGCACGAGCTCTCCGGCGGCATGTGCCAGCGCGTCATGATCGCGATCGCGATCTCCTGCAATCCTGCGCTGTTGATCGCGGACGAGCCGACCACCGGCCTCGACGTTACCACGCAGAAGGTGGTGATGGATCTGCTGGCAGACATTGCCGCCGCGCGAGGCATGGCCACGATCCTGATCACGCACGACCTCGGCCTTGCGGCACGCTACTGCCGCCGCATTGCCGTGATGGAGCGCGGCCGCATCGTCGAGGAGGCGAGCCCCGGCATTCTCTTCAGCGCGCCGCAGCACGCCTATACCAGACGACTGGTAGCG
This sequence comes from Bradyrhizobium sp. JHI2711, assembly GCF_056156565.1. NCBI lineage: Bacteria > Pseudomonadati > Pseudomonadota > Alphaproteobacteria > Hyphomicrobiales > Nitrobacteraceae > Bradyrhizobium > Bradyrhizobium sp. JHI2711. The sequence goes on along the minus strand of NZ_JBPZPT010000001.1, from coordinate 1,627,185 downwards.
GCGTCGCCGACGGCGACGTCACGGATCGAAGATCTCGTGACGGAGGAGGACAGAGAGCGTTACGCCAACGTCGTCACCAGACCCAGGCAGGAGCGAGCGCACGGCACGCCGCCGCTCCTGGAAGTACGCAAGCTCGCCAAGCGTTTCGATCAGGGCTCTGCTGCGGTTGCCGACTTCTCGATGACGATGGCGGGCGGCGAGAGTGTCGGGCTGGTTGGCGAGTCCGGCTCGGGCAAGAGCACGACCTCGCGCATGATCTGCCGCCTGATCGATCCGAGCGAGGGCGACATCGTGTTCGACGGGCAGTCGATCGGGCACGTGGCGGCGCGCGATTTCCACCGCTCGCCGTTGCGCAAAGACATCCAGATGGTCTTTCAGGACCCGAACGAAAGCCTCAACCCGCGCTTCACGGCGTTCGATTGCATTGCCCATCCCTTGATGCGGCTCGACGGCATGCGCGCGGGCGAAGGCTTGCGCAAACGGGTGGAAGAATGCGCCGAGCGAGTCGGGCTGCCGCTCGATCTGTTGCCGCGGTTTCCGCATCAGCTCTCCGGCGGGCAGAAGGCCCGCGTCGGCATCGCCCGCGCCATCGCCTGCCGGCCGCGGCTGCTGGTGCTGGACGAGCCGACCGCCGCGCTTGACGTCTCGGTGCAGGCGGTTGTGCTGCAACTGCTCGATCGCCTCAGGCGCGAGAACGACATTGCGCTGCTGTTCGTCAGCCACGATCTCAACGTCGTGCGCATGCTGTGCGACCGCACCATCGTGCTGCGCAACGGCGGCATCGTGGAGCAGGGCGAGAGCCGGGCGCTGTTTGACAATCCAAAGACCGACTACACGCGCAAACTGGTCGAGGCGATCCCGCATATCGAGACCGGGCCGACGCTGGCGGCCGCTCTGTGAACCCCGAACTCGTATTCCTGGGCCGCCAAATGGCGAGATCCCGCTGGCGAAGCCGCATTTAGTGGCATACCATTTGCTTGCAAATGGGTTCGGTTTCACTTGCCCTTTGCCAATGAATAGCTGGCATCACGGCATCTCTGGGAGGACTTCATGGATCGCAGGACGGTATTGAAGGGACTGGCTGGCGCGGGCAGTCTGGCGTTGACGGGTGGCCTGTCGGCCCCGGCGATCGCCCAGGGTGCGGCGGCGCGCACCCTGCGATTCGTGCCCCAGGCCAATCTCGCCAATTTCGACCCGATCTGGGGCACGCAATATGTCGTGCGCAATGCCGCCGCGATGGTCTGGGACACGCTCTACGGCATCGATTCCTCGTTCCGGCCGCAGCGGCAGATGGTCGAGTCCGAGGAAGTGACCGACGACGGCACCACCTGGACGTTCAAGCTGCGGCCCGGCCTCAAGTTCCACGATGGCGAGCCGGTGCTCAGCAAGGACGTCGTGGCAAGTCTGACGCGCTGGTCGGCGCGCGATCCGATGGGCCTGATGATCAAGGCGCTCCAGCAGGAGCTCACGGCCGTCGACGACCGCACCTTCAAATGGGTGCTGAAGCAGCCCTTCCCGAAATTGCTCTACGCGCTCGGCAAGAACAATTCGCCTTGCAGCTTCATCATGCCGGAGCGCATCGCGCAGACCGATCCGTTCAAGCAGATTTCTGAATATATCGGCTCCGGTCCGCTGAAGTTCGCCAAGAGCGAGTGGGTCCCCGGTGCGAAGGCCGTGTTCGAGAAATTCGCCGACTATTCACCGCGGCAGGAGAAGGCGTCCTGGCTTGCTGGCGGCAAGCAGGTGATGGTCGACCGCGTCGAGTGGGTGATCATGCCGGATCCGGCAACCGCGGCGGCCGCGTTGCAGAACGGTGAGATCGACTGGTGGGAGAACCCGATCGCGGATCTCGTTCCGGTTCTGAAGAAGAACAAGAATATCAGCGTCGATATCGGCGATCCCCTCGGCAATATCGGCTCGTTCCGCATGAACTTCCTTTATCCGCCGTTCAACGACGTCAAGGCGCGGCGTGCGGTGCTGATGGCGCTCAGCCAGGAAGACTACATGCGCGCGATCGTCGGCGACGACAATTCGCTGTGGAAGCCGCTGCCCGGCTTCTTCACGCCGGATACGCCGCTCTACACCGAAGTGGGCGGCGAGATCCTGAAGGGCAAGCGCGATCTGGACGCCGCCAAGAAGCTGCTCGCCGAGAGCGGCTATTCCGGCCAGCCGGTGACGTGCCTCGTCGCGCAGGACCAGCCAATCACCAAGGCGATGGGCGACGTCACCGCCGATCTTCTCAAGAAGCTCGGCATGAATGTCGACTTCGTCGCAACCGATTGGGGCACGGTCGGCTCCCGCCGCGCGCAGAAGACACCTCCGGGACAGGGCGGCTGGAACATGTTCCACACCTGGCACGCAGGCGCGGATTGCGTCAATCCGGCTCCCTACACCGCCATCCGTGCCAACGGCGACAAGGCCTGGTTCGGCTGGCCCACCAGCGCGGCCACCGAAAAGGAGGTCGCCTCGTGGTTCGAGGCCAAGAACGTCGACGAAGAGAAGGCCGCCATGGGCCGCCTCAACAAGGCGGCGATCGATGACGTCGTCTACGCGCCCACGGGCTTCTTCCTGAGCTACACCGCGTGGCGCAAGAACGTCTCCGGCGTTGCCAAGGGACCGCTGCCGTTCTTCTGGGGCGTGTCGAAGTCCGCATGATCCTGCGCTGAGGCCAGATGCTCTCTTACATCCTCCGTCGCATCGTCGCGACCTTGCCAGTCATGGCCATCGTCGCGCTGTTCGTGTTCAGCCTGCTCTACATCGCGCCCGGCGATCCGGCCGTGGTGATCGCGGGCGATCAGGCAAGCCCGGAGGATGTGGAGCGCATCCGCCAGAGCCTCGGGCTGGACCGGCCCTTCCTGGTCCAGTTCGGAGGCTGGGTCTGGCGCATCCTGCACGGCGATCTCGGCACCTCGATCTTCACCAACCTGCCGGTCTCGGCGATGATCGGGCAGCGTCTCGGACCGACGCTGTCGCTGATGATCGTCACGCTGCTGCTGACGATCGTGGTGGCAGTGCCGCTCGGCGTGGTGGCGGCATGGAAGGCCGGCAGCCTGATCGATCGCGTCATCATGGGCTTTGCCGTGTTCGGATTCTCGCTGCCCGTCTTCGTGGTCGGCTACATGCTCGCCTACATCTTCGCGCTGGAGCTGGAATGGCTGCCGGTGCAGGGCTACACGCCGCTCAGCTCCGGCTTCTGGCCGTGGCTCGAGAATCTCATCCTGCCGGCGATCGCGCTCGGCTGCGTCTATATCGCGTTGGTCGCCCGCATCACGCGGGCAGCCATGCTCGAAGTGCTGCAGCAGGACTATATCCGCACGGCCAAGGCTAAGGGCCTCGGGCAGGGCGGCATCCTGTTCATTCACGCGCTGAAGAACGCGGCGGTGCCGATCGTCACCGTGATCGGGATCGGCATCGCGCTGCTGATCGGCGGGGCGGTCGTTACCGAGAGCGTGTTCGCGATCCCCGGCCTCGGCCGCCTCACCATCGATGCGATCCTGCGCCGTGACTATCCGGTGATCCAGGGCATCGTGCTGCTGTTCAGCTTCGTCTACGTCCTCGTCAATCTGATGATCGACGTCGTCTACACGCTCGTTGACCCGAGGATCCGCTATTGACCGACACCACCGTCAATCCGCATTCGCTTCCGGCCGGCCTCGTCCTTGCGCCGCAACTGCCCGAGATCCTGCGGCCGGTCAGGATACGGCGCGGCTTCGTCGGCCTCCTGCGCGGCCACCCGACGGTCGCGATCGGCGGCGCGCTGCTGCTGATGCTGGTGCTGATCGCGGTCTTTGCGCCATACCTCGGCACGGTCGATCCGACCGCGCTTGCGCCCGCCAAGCGCACCCGCGCGCCGTCGGCCGATTTCTGGTTCGGCACCGACGTGCTCGGCCGCGACATCTATTCGCGCGTGCTGTTCGGCGCGCGGGTCTCGCTCACGGTCGGCCTGTCGGTCGCGATCTGCGCCTCGGCGATCGGCCTTGCCATCGGCATGGTATCCGGCTTCATCCGCTGGGCCGACGGCATCCTGATGCGGTTCATGGACGGGCTGATGTCGATCCCGCCGATCCTACTGGCGATCGCGCTCATGGCCCTGACGCGCGGCAGCGTCGGCAACGTCATCCTGGCGATCACCATCGCCGAGATCCCGCGCGTCTCGCGCCTCGTCCGCAGCGTCGTGCTGTCCTTGCGCGAACAGCCCTATGTGGACGCGGCCGTGGCCTGCGGCACGCGCACGCCGATGATCATCCTGCGCCACATCCTGCCCAACACGGTTGCGCCGATGCTGGTCCAGGCAACTTACATCTGCGCCAGTGCCATGATCACGGAGGCGATCCTGTCCTTCATCGGCGCCGGCACGCCGCCGACCATCCCGTCCTGGGGCAACATCATGGCCGAGGGCCGCGCGCTTTGGCAGGTGAAGCCCTACATCGTGTTCTTCCCGGCGGCGTTCCTGTCCGTCACCGTGCTCGCCGTGAATCTGCTCGGCGACGGTCTTCGCGATGCGCTGGACCCGCGCATGGCCAAAAGCCTGTGATGTTGTCTGTGATGGATCGAGGCTGATTGCGATGGCTTTGCTCGAAGTCGAGAACCTCCAGACCCATTTCCGCACGCCCGGCGGCATCAACCGCGCGGTCGACGGGGTATCCTTCCATGTCAACGAGGGTGAGACGCTCGCCATCGTCGGCGAGTCCGGTTGCGGCAAGTCGGTGACATCGATGTCCTTGATGCGGCTGATTCCGGAGCCGCCGGGCCGGATCGCAGGCAGCATCCGCTTCGCGGGCAGGGATCTGCTGAAATTGTCCGACCGCGAGATGCGCGCGATCCGCGGCAACGACATCTCGATGATCTTTCAGGAACCGATGACGAGCCTGAACCCGGTGCTCACCGTCGGCCGCCAGATCCGCGAGACCTTGATGATCCATCAGGGCCTCGACAAGCAGGCGGCGGAGGCGCATGCGGTCGAGATGCTGACAGTGGTCGGCATTCCCGAGCCGAAACGGCGCGTCGGCGAATATCCGCATCAGCTGTCCGGCGGCATGCGCCAGCGCGTGATGATCGCGGTCGCGCTGGCCTGCAATCCCAAGCTTCTCATTGCGGACGAGCCGACGACCGCGCTCGACGTGACGATCCAGGCGCAGATCCTCAAGCTGATGCTGGATCTGAAGCGCCGGGTCGGCGCCGCCATCATCCTGATCACCCACGATCTCGGCGTCGTCGCCGAGATCGCCGAGCGCGTTATGGTGATGTACGCCGGCCGCAAGGTCGAGGAGGCGCCGGTGGCCGAGCTGTTCCGCTCGCCGCGGCATCCCTATACGCAGGGCCTGTTGGGTGCGGTGCCGAAGCTCGGCTCCTCGCTCGCGGGCACCGCGACGCGGCTCGCCGAGATCCCGGGGCAAGTGCCGGATCTCCGCAAGCCCATTATCGGCTGCGTCTTCGCCGGCCGCTGTGCGCTCGCGACCGACGTCTGCCGGCAATATGCGCCCGGACTTGAAGAGAAGGGCCCGCGCCACGTCGCCGCCTGCCATTACGCCGCCAAGGGAGCCGTCGCGGCATGAGTCCTCCGCTGCTCCAGGTCAACGACCTCAAGAAACATTTTCCGGTCAAGAGCGGCCTGTTCGGCCGCAAGTCCGAATTCGTCTACGCGGTGGACGGCGTCTCCTTCGAGATCGCGCGCGGCGAGACGCTGTCCCTGGTCGGCGAGTCCGGCTGCGGAAAATCGACGGTCGGCCGCGCCATCCTGCGGCTGTTCGAGATCACCTCGGGCCAGGTCATCCTCGACGGCCAGAGGATCGATGACGCCGCACCGGGCACGATGCGCCAGATGCGCCGCCGCGTGCAGGTCGTGTTCCAGGATCCGTTCTCCAGCCTCAATCCGCGCATGCGCGTGCGCGACATTCTCGCCGAGCCGATCCGCAATTTCGGCCTCGCCAAGTCCGCAGAGGATCTCGAGGTCCGTGTCACATCACTGATGGACACGGTGCGCCTGCCGCGCGAGGCGCTGAACCGCAGGCCGCACGAATTCTCCGGCGGCCAGCGTCAGCGCATTGGCATTGCGCGGGCGCTGGCTGCCGAGCCCGAGCTGATCGTCTGCGACGAGGCGGTCTCCGCGCTGGACGTTTCGGTAAAGGCGCAGATCGTCAATCTCTTGCAGGACCTGCAGCGCGAGTTCGGGCTCGCGCTGCTCTTCATCAGCCACGATCTTGCCATCGTCGAGCACATGACCCATCGCGTCGCCGTGATGTATCTCGGTAAGATCGTCGAGGTCGCCCCGCGCCGCGAGATCTTTGCCGCGCCAAGGCATCCCTACACTAAAGCGCTGCTTTCGGCCGTGCCGCTGCCGGAGCCCGGAGCCCAGCGCAATCCCATCATCCTCAAGGGCGACGTGCCGAGCCCGATCAATCCGCCGAAGGGGTGTCGCTTTCACACCCGTTGCCCGTTCGTGTTCGATCGTTGCCGGACCGAGGAGCCGACGCTGCGCGCGGCCGGAGCCGAGCAGTGGGTGGCGTGTCACCTGGAAGAGGCTGCGCCGGCAGTCAGCGGTTAAGGACCTGACTCCAGTCCGCGTCGCACACCGCGCCGACGCTGGGCAGGTGCCTGGATGGCGGGCGCAACTGACATCGGGTGATGATTACATTATGCCCCTGTTTTGCCCGACGAGTCAAAATCCACCGCCGATCCGGGTTGGCATTGGCCTCGGATGCGAGGTCGCGCGGTGCATCGGAAATTCGTAAGCGAAAACAAGCCCCGTTGTACTGTGCATGGGGTTGTTTTCGCACTTTGTCGTGGCGGACCCTCAACCCTGCCGGCGCAGGAAGCCGGTGATCGTCACCTTGTCCCAGATGCCGGCCGCGGCAAACGGATCGGCGCGATTGAAGGCCTCGACCTCGCTACGGCTAGGGGCCTCGATCAGGAACAGGCTGCCGATCATGGTCTGGCCGTCGTCGGAGACGAGCGGACCGGACATCACGATCTTGACGCCGAAGCGCGAGGTGTCGCTGAGGAAAGCCTTGTGGGCGTCGTAATTGGCGAGCCGCGTCGGCAACGCGCCGGTGCGGTCGAGGGCGTGAATGGCGAACAGCATGCTGTCTCCGTTTCTTGGCTTCATTCTTGGGACGGCCGCGGGCTGCGGCCGTCCGGTCTTGATGTGGGGGGATGGCCTACTTCGCGCTGAGCTTGCCGGCGTCCTCGAAGGTGGGACAGGTCCGCTGCTCCAGCGGCACGTCGAACGGCCCGTAATTGTCCTTGGTGATCACCGTCGGCTTCAGCACGATCTCGCTGATGACAGGCTGGCCCCGCAAGGAGCGGATCGCCATCATGGTGCCGAGGCAGCCTTGCGCAAAGCCGTTGTAGTCGCCGCTCGCCAGCAGCTTGCCGGACTTGATCGCGTCGATCGCCTCCTTGGTGCCGTTGATGCCGATCACCTGCGCCTTGCGGTTGGCACCGTCGAGCGCCTCGATCGCGCCGACCGCCATGGCGTCGTTGGCGGCTAACACGCCGTCGATCTGCGAATTGGACTGCATCAAATTCTCCATGACCTGAAGCGCCTGCAGCCGCTGGTAGTTGCCGGGCTGCGAGGCCAGCAGCTTGGCGCCGGGCGCTTCCTTCAGCGCGTCGTTGAAGCCGCGGACGCGGTCGACATTGGTCAGCGAGCCCTTGACGCCTTCGATGATGACGATGTTGCCCTTGCCGCCGAGCGTCTTCAGCAGGAAGCGCGCGGTCTCCAGCCCAAGGCTGTAATCGTCGGCGCCGACGAAGGACAGGAACTTGCCGCCGGCAGAACGGTCGGTGATGTTGACGACCGGGATCTTGGCTTCGTTGATCTTCTCGACCCCGGGGACCATCGCCTTGTAATCGACCGGCGTGAACACGATCGCGCTCGGCTTCTTCACCACGACGTCCTCGATCTGGCTGAGCTGCTCGGGGATCGAGTCCGGCTTGGTCGGGATGTACTGCAGCGTCTTCGCGTTCAGCACCTTCGCCATGTTGTCGGCGCCGACCCGCACCGTCTGGAAGAACGGATTGGTCTGGTTCTTGGTGAAGACGGCGATGGTCTCGCCGTCGGCACGCGCCGCAGTGGTGAGCGCGGTCGCCATCAGCAGCGGCAGCGCCACATAGCCAATTGTCTTTCTCATATTGCCTCCATCCCTCATTTTGCTTGTTGGATTGCTGGAACTCATTGCGCGCGGCGGCGGGTCTTCATGTCGAGCCAGACCGCGAGAATGACGATGACGCCGGTGACGAGCGGCTGCCAATTGGCGCTGACCGCGAGCAGGTTCATGCCGTTCAGCACCAGGGTCAGGATCAGCGCGCCGATGAAGGTGCCGAACACGGTGCCGACGCCGCCGAACAGCGAGGTGCCCCCGATCAGAACGGCCGCGATCGCCGGCAGCGTCAGGCTCTCGCCGATATCGGCCTCGGCCGAATTGAGCCGCGACAGGAAGATGATCGAGGCAAGTCCCGCCATGGTGCCTGAGACCGCGTAGACCAGCAGCAGGCGGCGCGCGACGGGAATGCCTGATAGTCGTGCGGCGACAGGATTGGCGCCGATCGCGTAGATCTCCTGGCCCCAGACCGTGCGCTGCGCGAAGAACGTCCCGATGCCGAGGAACACCAGGAGCAGGTAGACCGGAATGGGCAGGCCGAACAGATAGCCGCTGCCGATCTGGCGGAAGCCGGCCGGGAAGCCGTGCAGGGTCTCGCCCGCCATGTACCAATAGGTGAGGCCGTTCAGCACCCAGAGCATGCCGTAGGTGGCGATGAAGGAGGGGATGCGGAGCGCCGTGACCATGACGCCGTTGATCAGGCCGACGAGCCCGCCGCAGGCAAGTCCGGTGAGGATGCCGAGCGCAGGCGAACCGGTCGTGTGGATCACGGTACCGGCGAGGCAGGCGGACAGCGCGACATTGGCGCCGACGGAGAGATCGAGGCCTGCGGTCAGCACCACCAGCGTCAGGCCGGAGGCGATGAAGAAGGTCAAGCTTGCCTGCCTCAGCACGTTGAGGATGTTGCCGAGGCTCAGGAAGGAATCGCTGAGCACGGCCAGCACCGCGCAGATCAGGAAAGCCGCGAGCAGGCGATAGAATAGCTGGACCGCGTCCTGCGACAGGAAGGAGCGGGGCGGCGCCATGGCGCCCTTGGTGATGTCGGTCATGTGCGGCTCCTGAGGCCGTCGAGGAACAGGGCAACGATGACGAGCACGCCGACGCTGGCGACCTGCACCGAGGAGGGCAGCGAGATCAGGTTCAGGCCGTTGCGCAACACGCCGACGGAAAGGACCCCGAGCAGCGTACCGAGTAGCCAGCCATTGCCCCGCTCGAACGAGGTGCCGCCGACGGCGACGGCCGCGATGGCATCGAATTCCAGGCCGAGGCCGGCGGTGGGATGGCCGGAGTTCATGCGTGCGGTCATCAACAGGCCTGCGATTCCGGCCATGGCGCCACCGATCGCGTAGACCGCGATCAGCAGCCTGTTGGGCGAGAGCCCGGCATAGCGCAGCGCCTCGCGGTTGCCGCCGAGGGCGAAGATGTAGGTGCCGAAGCGGGTGTGATAGAGCAGGCCGTGAAAGGTCGCATATGTCACCAGCGCCATCACGATCGGCACGGGAATGCCGAGCAGCGTCGCCGAATAGATGTCGCGCACGCTGTGGGGAATGCCGACCACGCTCTGGCCGTCGCTGACGATCAGCGACAGGCCCTGCGCCATGCCGAGCGTGCCGAGCGTCGCGACGAAGGGAGGTATGCCGAGAATGGCGACCAGCCAGCCGTTGGCGAGGCCGAAGGCCGTGCCGACCAGAAGGCCGGCGCCGAGGCCGAGCAGCATCGACTTGGTCGCAAGCGACACGATCGCGACGCAGAGCGAGGTCAGCGTCAGCACCGCGCCCATCGACAGGTCCAGCCCCTCCGTCATGATGATCAGGGTCATCGGCAGCGCGAGCATGGTCAGGATGGTCGACTGCACCAGCACGTTGGAGAGGTTGGCGACCGACAGGAAGCCGGGCGCGATCACGCTGAACAGCACGATCAGCAGCACCAGCACCATGGCAACGCCGGGAATGCGCTGCAGCGGATTGGGCTCTGAGACGATCGCGGCTTCACGCATGATGCATCCCCAGTCGCACGATGTTCTCCTCGGTCAATTCGTTGCGTGACAAATGTCCCGCGATGCGCCCCTCGCGCATCACATAGGCGCGGTCGCAGACATGGCAGATCTCGACCTGCTCGGACGAGATCATCAGCGCCGCGGCGCCGTCCGCGACGAGGCGGTCGATCAGCGCGAAGATCTCCGACTTGGCGCCGATATCGATGCCGCGCGTCGGCTCGTCGAAGATGAAGAGCTTCGAGCCGGCTGCCAGCCATTTGCCGATCACGACTTTCTGCTGGTTGCCGCCCGAGAGCAGTCCGACGGTCTGGCGTGCGCTTGGTGTCGCGATGCGGAGCTGCCGGATCAGGCCGTCGGCGGTACGCTGGGCCGAGCGTTGGTCGAACAGCCCGCTCGGGAACAGTCTTCTCAGCGCCGACACCACCAGATTGTCGCTGACGGATCGCAGCAGCGCGAGGCCTTCGCTCTTGCGGCTCTCCGGGATCAGCGCGATGCCGCGGCGGGCGGCGAGATCCGGCTCGCCGAAAATGCTCTTGCCGTCGAAGATGATCTCCCCCGATGTCACGGGATCGGCGCCGAAGATGGCGCGGGCGACCTCGCTGCGGCCGGAGCCGACCAGCCCGCACAGCCCAACGATCTCGCCGCGGCGCACCTCGATGTTGATGTCGGAGATGCCGGTGGACGCGGAGAGGCCCTTGACCTCGAGCAGCACCTCGCCGGGCTTGTCGGCGAAATTCCGCGGATAGGTCATGTCGACGTTGCGGCCGACCATCATGCGCACGAGCTGGTCCGGCGTGACGTCGGCGGGCCGGACGCCGTCGATGCGGCGGCCGTCGCGCAGCACGGTGATGCGATCGCCGAGCGCGAACACCTCGGCCATGCGGTGCGAGATATAGACGATCGAGACGCCGTCGGCCTTCAGCCGCGCGATCAGCGCGAACAAGAGCTCGGTCTCGCGGTCGGACAGCGCCGCGGTCGGCTCGTCCATGACGAGGATGCGGGCGTTCTGGCTGATCGCCTTGGCGATCTCGACCATCTGCTGCTGGGCGACGCCGAGCTTGTCGACAATGGTGGCGGGATCGATGTCGAAGCCGATCGTGTCGAGCACGCGCCTTGCGTCGGCCAATATCCTGCGGCGGTCGATGGTGCCGGGAATGCGGCCCTTCGGCTCGCGTCCCAAGAAGATGTTCTGGGCGATGTCGAGATGGGGGACCAGCGAGAATTCCTGGAAGATCACGGCGATGCCGAGCTTCTGCGCATCGGCAGTCGAGGAGATCGCGACGCGTTCGCCGTTGTAATAGAATTCGCCGGCGTCGGCGCGATAGGCGCCGCACAGCACTTTCATCAGGCTCGACTTGCCGGCGCCGTTCTCGCCCAGCAGCATATGGACTTCGCCGGGGTATACGGCAAAGGACACGTCGTCCAGCGCCTTGACGCCCGGAAACTCCTTGCTGATGCCGCGCAGTTCCAGCAGCGGCGTGGGCGAGGTGACCTCGATCGGGAGCGCGTCGCTCATGGCTTGTTGCTCATGTTTTGGCTCTGCCAGCAAAGATCTTTCCGGGGTTCATCAATCCGTCGGGATCGAGCACCGCCTTGATCGATCGCATCACATCCACGGCCTCGCCGAGCTCGTCGGTGAGATAGCCGATCTTGCCGAGCCCGATGCCGTGCTCGCCGGTGCAGGTGCCGTCCATGGCGATGGCGCGCGCGACCATGCGGGCCTGCAGCGCCTTGGCGCCCTCGACCTCCTCCGGTCGTGTCGGGTCGATCAGGATCAGCATGTGGAAATTGCCGTCGCCGACATGGCCGACGATCGGCGCGGTGAAGCCGTGCTCGTCACCGTCGCGACGCGTCTCCGTCAGGCATTCCGCCAGACGCGAGATCGGCACGCAGACGTCGGTGATCACAGCGCGCGCGCCGGGCCGCAAGCCAAGGCCGGCGTACAGGGTGTTGTCGCGGGCATGCCAGAGCCGGCTGCGGTCTTCCTGCGCCTTGGCCCAGGCAAAGCCATGGCCGCCATGCTCGGCCGCGATCGCCTGCGCGGCTTCGGCCTGCTCGGCGACGGAAGTCTCTGAGCCATGGAATTCGAAGAACAGGGTGGGAGCCTCGCGATAGCCGAGCTTTGCGTAGGCATTGATGCCGCGCATCATGACGTCGTCGAGCAGCTCGATGCGGGCCACGGGGATCGCGGACTGGATCACGGAGATCGCGGTGTCCACCGCATCGTGCAGGGTGTCGAAGCTGCAGACTGCCGCCGAGATCGCCTGCGGCACCGGGTGTACCTTCAGCGTGATCTCGGTGATGACGCCGAGCGTCCCCTCCGCGCCGACGAACATGCGCGTCAGGTCATAGCCGGCGGCCGATTTGCGCGCGCGCTGCGCGGTGCGGATCACGCGGCCGTCGGCCAGCACCACCTCGAGCGCGATGACATTGTCCTTCATGGTGCCGTAGCGCACCGCCATCGTGCCGGAGGCGCGCGTCGAGGTCATGCCGCCGATCGAGGCGTCGGCGCCGGGATCGATCGGGAAGAACAGGCCGGTATTGCGCAGCTCAGCATTCAGTTGCTTGCGCGTGATGCCGGGCTGCACCACGACGTCCATGTCGCTGTCGTGCACCGTGAGCACCTTGTTCATGCGCGCGAAGTCGAAGCAGACGCCGCCGGCGACCGCGGCCGCATTGCCTTCGAGCGAGGTCCCGGCGCCGAACGGAACGATCGGCATGCCCACGCCGGCGCAGAGCTTGACGATTTCGGCGACCTCCTGCGTGGTCTCAGGGAAGACCACGATGTCGGGCGGCAGGCTCTGATAGTGCGACTCGCTCTGCCCGTGCTGATCGAGCACGCCGCGCGCGACGCTCGCGCGCGGACCGATCATGCCGGCAAGGCGCTCGGCCACAATGCCCGTGCTGACCCGCGGTCCCATCCTCAGCTCCCGTCCCTGTCTTATGGACTCTTTTTGGTCCGTCGTTGAGCTTAAGCGGCTCTTGCGTTGCTTGCGACCTGCTTCAGGCCGAAATCATAGTTGAGATGAAAATAGTCGCGCTCCACCATGCGACCATCCGGCGCACGGCCGGCGGGATGACGGACGAAGTCACGGATCAGGCTGTCCTTGACGCCGAACACCACGTCGCTGTCGAGATATTGGTCGCCGGCAACGAAGACGTGCGTCACCAGCTGCTCGAAACCGGGCGCTGAGATCATGAAGTGCACGTGCGCCGGGCGCCAGGGATGGCGTCCCTGCACCTCGAGCATCTCGCCGACCGGTCCATCATGCGGAATCGGGTAGGCGGCCGGCTTGATCGACCAGAAATGGAAGCGGCCGTTGGCGTCGGTAAGGAAGCGGGCGCGCATCGCGAGATCGCCGATCTTGTCGAGCTGCTGCACGTCGTAATAGCCGTCGTCGTCGGAGTGCCAGACGTCCACGATGGCGCCGGCCAGCGGTTTTCCGTCCACGGTCGAGACCGAGCCGGTGACCAGCATGGGATCGCCATCCATCGGCCCGGAGATGTCAGCGCCGCTGTCCTTCTCCGGCGCAGCCTGGACGAAGAACGGCCCGAGCACCGTGGTCTCGGTCGCGCCTTCGGGCACCGGATGGTTGATGGCATCGACCAGCATGGAGACGCCAAGCGTGTCCGACAGCAAGATGAATTCCTGGCGCTTGTCGTTGCACATGTGCCCGGTGCGGGTCAGGAAATCGATGCCGTATTCCCACTCCTTCTGGGTGGGCCGCACCTCACGGACGAAGGCGTGCAAGTGCCGCACCAGCGCTTCGCTCACCTGCTTGATGCGCGGGTCGGTCGCGCCCGCGATCCGCTCCAGCACCGCATCCGTGATCGTGTTTTCGTTGAAGTTTCGCATGTCGGCCTCCGTTGATCACAGCTTCGGCTCGCCGAGGCCGGACAGCCGTTCGAGATGCTTGACCGTCGCAATGAAGTCCGTGTCCCCGTCGCCCTGGGCGACCAGCGCGCCATAGGTCTCGCGCACTTGGGCGGCGAGCTGCAGCGGCACGCCGACGGCGTGGCCGGCGCCCAGGATCAGGTCGAGATCCTTGGCCATCTGCCTGCAGGAGAAGGTGGACTCGAAGTCGCGAGTCCGCAGCGGTGCGGTCTTGTACTTCACCATGGGAGAGGCGACCGCGCTGTCGTCGAGCACTTTAAGGATGTCCTGCCAGGCGATGCCGCCTTTGCGCGCCAGTGCCAGGCTCTCGGCCATCATTGCGGCCGACACGGCGATCATGAGATTGACGGATAGTTTTGCGTAGCGGGCTTCCTCGGCCGGCCCGAGATAAGTCTGGGAACGGGTGAAGGCGCCGAACAGCCGCTTTGCATTCTCGAACGCGTCCTTCGGCCCCGAGACGAAGCAGGTCAGCGCGCCCGTGTGCACGATGCTGGCATTGCCGGAGACCGGCGCGCGCAGATAGACAATGCCACGCGCCTGCGCGGCGGCTGCAACCTCAGCCGAGGCGTCGACACTGACGGTGCTGGTTTCGACCAAGACGGCACCTTGTGCCATGGCGGCGACCAGGCCGGCGGGGCCGAGCAATGCGCCGCGCAAAGCGGCGTCGTCGGGCAGGGACGTGATCACAGCGGTCTTGCCGCTCACGGCCTCGGCCGGCGAAGCGGCAATCGCAATGCCCTGCGCGCGTGCCTCGTCGATGCGCGCCGCGCTCTGGTCGAACGCGGTGACGGCAAAGCCCGCCTTGGCGACGAGCACCGACATCGGCAGGCCCATCTTGCCGATCCCGATGAAAGCAATTTGTTTCAGAGCGTCAGTCATTGGTTTCGTCCATTGGCGCCTTCAGGCGGCGCGTCCCTGTCGTTCGATGTCCCGCACCAGCCGCCGGCCGGATTGCGCCAGCAGCTCCTTTTTGATCTCCAGCCCTTCGGCTAACAACTGGCCGTTCCTCTTCTTCCAGAGGCCGCCGATCATGACGGACTCGATGTTGGCGAGGCTCGTCTGCATCACGACGGTCGCGACGGGATCGTGCACCGGATGGAGGTTGAGATCGGAGGCGTTGATGATGACGAGGTCGGCGAGCTTGCCCGGCGTCAGCGAGCCGATCTGGTGCTCGCGGTCGAGCATGCGGGCGCCTTCCGTCGTGATCCAGCGCAGCGCTTCGCGCACGGGAATCGTGGTCGTCGCCGGAATGGTGCCACTCGCTTTGCGCGATTCCGCATTGTCGAGCGCCCGTTGCATCGACAGCGCAACGCGCGCGGCGGAGAGGAGATCGCCGGCCAGCACGGACTCCAGGTCGATGCCGATGGTCGGCCGCACGCCGCGCTTCAGAAGGCGGCCGGTGATCGGAAAGCCATGGCCCTGGATCATCTCGTTCTCGGGCGTCACCGAGAACGATACGCCGAGATCGACGAGACGATCGACCAGATCATCCGGCAGATCGTTGCCGTGGACGATGTTAATGCCGGGGCCGACGAGGCCGGCCTCGAGCAGCTTCTCCCAGCCGCCGGGCGTCTTGGCCGGACCGCCGCCCTGATGCATCGATGCGATCAGCTTCAGCTCCCGCGCCAGGCGGAAATCGTGCATGGCGACGTCGAGCGTCGAATAATGCGGACCGAGGATGGCGAGCCCGAGCGTGACGAGGCCGTCGCGGTCGGCGAGGGGCCCGGCCAGCAGCCGCTCGACCTCACGGCGCGGATGCGGCACTTCCGAGAAATGCGGCTCGCCCGGCTTCGGCTCGGGCTTCGGCGAGCCGTGGAAGAACGCGGCGCGGACGCCGCTTTCGATCAGGCCGCGCACGGCGGCGTCGGTATGATCCGGCGTCGGGTTGTTGTGGCACCAATCGACCAGCGTGGTGACGCCGTGATTGATCTGGTTCAGCGCGCCGACGAGGGTTGCGATGTAGATATCGTCGGGCCGGAACACGGTGGCGAGGCCCGCATGCATGCGGCGGAAATATTCCAGCAGCGTCCAGTTCGCGGCAAAGCCGCGCAAGCCGGTCTGCCAAGTGTGCATATGTGCGTTGATCAGGCCGGGAATGACGATGCGGCCCGTGCCGTCGACGACCGCCGTGTCGGCCGCAGCGTCGATCGACGGGCGCACCTCGGCGATCCGGCTGCCCTCGACCAGCACATCGCCGGTCGAGAGATCGCCGATCGCGTCATCCATGCTGATGACGGTGGCGGATCTGATCAGGGTGCGCCGCATCGCTTCAAGCTACCGCTTTGATGGCGCCGGGTGGCTCGCCGGTCCAGGCGCGCGCGATCAACTCGCGAATGGCGCCTCGTTCGAGCGGCCGCGGATTCCAGTAGGCATTCGTGACTGCGAGGTCAGCCGCCTTGTCGATCCCGCCCTCGGGCATGCCGACGTCGCGTAGCGCGACCTTCGCACCCAGCCGTTTCGCAAGTTCGAAAAGCCCCCGAGCTGCATCGGCTGCCCCGATCGCGCGCGCGATCCGCACCATCGCGTCGGGCACGGCCGGCGCGTTGTAGGCCAGCGCATGCGGCAGCACGATGGTGTGCGTTTCGGCGTGCGGCAGGTCGAAAGTGCCGCCGAGCGTGTGACAGAGCTTGTGATGCAACGCCATGCCGACCGTGCCGAGGCAGACACCGCACAGCCAGGCGCCATAGAGCGCCTCGGTGCGGGCCTCGCGATCGTCGCTCTTCGCGGCAATGGCGGGCAGGGCGCGCGCCAGCGCGCGGATGCCTTCTTCGGCCATCAGCGAGGTGACAGGATTGGCATCGCGCGCGTAAAGCGCCTCGACGGCATGGGCGATCGCGTTGATGCCGGAGGTTGCGGCGAGGCTCGCCGGCAGCGTCAGCGTCAGGTCGACGTCGTAGATCACGGTCTCCGGCAACACGGCTGCATCGCGCACCGTGGTCTTCAGTCCGTTCTCGGTCTGGCCGACGATCGGCGTCATCTCCGAGCCGGCATAGGTGGTGGGAATGCAGAGCTGGTTGACGCCGGTGCGCAAGGCCAAGGCCTTGCCGAGCCCGGTGGTCGAGCCGCCGCCGAGCGAAACGACGCAATCGGCTTCGCATGCCTTCATTGCCGCGAGCGCGCGTTCCGTGACCTCGACCGGCGTGTGCATGGTGGCGCCGGAAAAGATGCCGGCATAGAGCGGGCCGAGCGCGGCTCCCAAGCTCTTGCCTTGTGCCTCCTGCTGCGGCGTCGTCAGCACCAGCGCACGCTTGCCGCCGAGCCGCTCGACCTCGGCCTTGGCTGAGGCAAGCGTGCCGCTGCCGAACACGACGCGGCAGGGCAGGTTTTCGAAGGTGAACGAGCCGATCATGCGCCGGTCTCTTTGATGGGATAATCGACCTGGAAGCGCCCGATCCGCAAGTCGCCCAGCGCCTCGCGCACGCGCAGATGCTCCGGGTGGTTGGCATAGGCGGCGAGCGCCGCCTGGTCGGTGAATTCGGAGAACAGCACCACGTCGCAGGCATAATCAACCGCGCTGACGTCCATGCCGACTTCGATATGGGTGAGGCCGTCGATCCGGCCCTTGAGGCCCTCGAACAGGGTCTTGACCTTGAGCCGGGCGGCCGAGCGCTCCTCAGGGCTCTCCCCGCGCAGTCGCCACATCACGATGTGCCTGATCGGGCCCGACATTTCCTGATTTCCTCGCCTGCAATGGTGCTTTGTTGGCGCCATTTTGCCTTGCAGAAAACGGAAATAAAGGTCAAAATTTGTAAGTCTCTTTTCCTCTTTATGCAAAAATGGACCGGCTGCTTCAACTCGAGGTGTTCTCCAAAACCGCTGAGCTCGGCAGCCTTTCCAAGGCCGCCGAAATCCTGCGGATGTCGAACGCCGCTGCGAGCCGCCATCTCAGTGCGCTGGAGGAGCGGCTTGCGGTCCGGCTGATCGAGCGCAACACGCGCCGGCAATGGCTGACCGAAGCGGGACAGGAACTGCTGCAGCGGTGCAGCACGCTTCTGAACGAGCTCGCCGAGGCTGAGGACGCCGTCTCCGACCGCGCGCTGTCGCCGAAGGGCATGCTGCGCGTGACGAGCTCGCTCTCCTTTGCGATGATCTACCTCGCACCGATGCTGCCAGCCTTCCGTGCGCTCTATCCTGATCTCAGCGTGCAGATCATCAGCGCGAACCGCTACCTCGACTTCATCGAAGCCGGCATTGACGTTGCGATTCGTACCCGCGAGCACGAACCGGATTCCAACATCATCGTCCGGCGCATCGGGCAAATGCACCGCGTGCTCGCGGCCGCTCCGTCCTATCTGGAGAAGCACGGCCGGCCCGAGCATCCCGCCGATCTCGCCCGGCACAACATGCTGATCTACAATCTCGCCAATGATCCCTATTCGCTACGGCTGAGCCAGGGCAGCACGACGCAGACGATCCGGATCGCGCCGACGCTCGACAGCAACGACGGCCAGATCATCTGTGGTGCGGCGCGCGCGGGGCTCGGCATCCTGATCCAGCCGCTCTATATCGTGCAGGGCGATATCGCGGCTGGCCGGCTGGTGCCTGTCCTGAGTGATTGGCAGCTGCCGTTGCTCACCATGAACATCGCCTATCAGAACCGCGTCAGGCTGCCCGCCAAGATCAGGGTGTTCTCCGACTTCCTCGTCAGCTACATCCGGGAGCATTCAGAGCCGGGGATCTGGATCGACGCGGCGAAGTGAGCGGAAGCAGCATGTATCTCGGCATCGATCTCGGCACGTCGGCGGTCAAGACGGTTCTCGTCGACGATGCCCAGCGCGTGATCGCAAGCGAGAGCTGGTCGCTCGCGACCGTCTCGCCGCAACCGGGCTATTCCGAGCAGGATCCGGCGCAGTGGATCGATGCGACCTTCGCCACGCTGGATGCCCTCAAGGCGTCGCATGCCGATGCATTGACAGCGGTCGCAGGCATCGGGCTGTCCGGCCAGATGCATGGCGCCACGCTGCTCGATGCGAGCTTGAGGCCGCTGCGGCCCTGCATCCTCTGGAACGACGGACGCTCTGCGACTGAGTGCCGTGTCCTGGAGCAACGCTGGCCCGCCTTGCGCGAGGTGACGGGCAACAAGGCGATGCCGGGCTTCACCGCGCCAAAACTGCTCTGGATCGCCGCGCACGAGCCCGAGATCTTTGCGGCGACGAAACTCGTTCTTCTGCCAAAGGCCTATCTGCGACTGGTGCTATCGGGCGAGGCCGTCGAGGATGTCTCGGATGCCTCGGGATCCCTGTGGCTCGACATCGCGCGCCGCGATTGGTCGGACGCAGCGCTGGCAGCGAGCGGCTTGTCGCGCGAGCACATGCCGCGCCTGGTCGAGGGATGCGCGCCCGCAACCACGCTGCGCAGCGAACTCGCGCGGCGCTGGGGGATGATCAGGCAGCCGGTGATCGCGGGTGGGGCCGGCGACAATCCCGCGGGCGCCATCGGCATCGGCGCAATCCGGCCGGGAGCCGCTTTCGTGTCGCTGGGAACCTCGGGTGCGCTCATGGTCCCGACCGACCGGATCGCCGCCAATCCCGACCGTGTCGTGCACACGTTCTGCCACGCCATTCCAGGGATGTGGATTCAGGCCGGCGCGATCCTCTCGGCCGCTTCCTGCCTTGCCTGGCTCGCGCGCCTGTTCGGCGCCGCCGAGGCCGAGCTGCTGGCGCCGCTTGGAGCACGACCGCAGGCGCCGTCGCCCGTGAGCTTCCTGCCTTATCTCGCCGGTGAGCGGACGCCGCACGACGATCCCGTTGTGCGCGGCATGCTGGATGGCCTGAGCCATGGCACCGATCGCGCGGCGATCGTGCGGGCGGTGCTCGAAGGCGTTGCCTTCGCGCTTGCCGATTGCCGCGATGCGCTCGCGGATGCCGGCATCGGGATTGCGGAGGCCGACGTGATTGGCGGCGGTTCACGCTCTACCTTCTGGCTCTCGGTGCTGGCGAACGTGCTGAGCATTCCGATCCATCGCTTTGCCGGAGGTGAAACCGGCGCCGCGTTCGGTGCGGCGAGATTGGGGCGGCTTGCTGTCACGGGTGAGGCAATCGGTGACGTATGCATGCAGCCGCAGCGCATCGAAACATTCGAGCCCGACGCTGCACTGGTCGATGCCTACGCTGAACGGCTTCCCGCCTGGCGCGACCTGTATCGGCCGCGCCACTAGCTGGCCCAATCTGGTTTGCATACTTCGGTATATTCGCCTTCGGTATTGCCCTGCGTCACCCGCTTTTGTTTAATGACCAAACCGCGTTGCCGAGAAACGAGACGCGGGTGGGAAACGCATTGTGCGCCGGGAGGCACGATGAACGATCCGATCCTCGAGATGCGCGGGGTCTCGAAGACCTTCTTCGGCATCAAGGCGCTGCGGGCCGTCGATCTCACCGTCTATCCCGGCGAAATTCACGCCCTGATGGGTGAGAACGGCGCCGGCAAGTCGACGCTGATGAAGATCCTGTCCGGCGCCTACCGGCCCGACCCGGGCGGCGAGATCCGCATCGAGGGCAGGGCGGTGCGGATCGAAGGCCCGCTCGGCGGCCGCGCGGCGGGCATCTCCATCATCTACCAGGAGCTGTCGCTCGCTCCCAATCTCAGCGTTGCCGAGAACATCTATCTGGGACGGGAGATATCGCGGTCAGGCTTGCTGGCGCGCGGCACAATGCGCGAGGGCGTCGGCCCGATCCTGAAGCGCCTGGGCGCGGACTTCCTGCCCTCGACGCTGGTGGCGCATCTGTCCATGGGGCAGCGGCAGCTGGTCGAGATCGCCCGTGCGCTGCACGTCAGATCGAAAATCCTCATCATGGACGAGCCGACCACCTCGTTGTCGGCCGCCGAAAGTGAGCGGCTGTTCGCGCTGATCCGCCAGCTTCGCGCCGAGGGCCTTGCCATCATCTACATCTCGCATCGCATGGACGAGGTCTATGCGCTCGGCGATCGCGTCACCGTGCTGCGCGACGGCCGCCTGGTCGGCTCGCTCGACAAGCCCGAGATCCGCGCCGACACCATCGTGCGCTTGATGGTCGGTCGCGACGTCTCCTCGTTCTACAAGAAGGACCATGATCCGGAGGCGGGGCGGGGGCATCCCGTGCTCGCGGCGATCGACATGGCCGATGGCGGCCGCGTCAAGGGCTGCTCTCTCACCGTGCATGCGGGTGAGGTGGTCGGCCTTGCCGGCCTGATCGGCGCCGGTCGCACCGAGCTTGCGCATCTCATCATCGGCGCGTCACCGAAAACCTCCGGCCGGCTCGAGCTGGAGGGACGTCCGGTCGAGATCCGCACGCCGGGCGAGGCGCTCGAGGCCGGCATCGCCTATCTGACGGAAGACAGGAAAGCGCTCGGCCTGTTTCTCGACATGTCGTGTCTGGACAACATCAACCTCGCCGTGCTCGGCCGCGATGCGAAGCTCGGCTGGTTTCTCGACCGCGACAAGGCACGCGAGCGCGCCGACCGCGCCTTTGCAGGCCTCAGCATCCGCGCCGCCAATGCCGGCGTTCCCGCCGGCGGCCTGTCAGGGGGCAACCAGCAGAAGGTGCTGCTGTCGCGACTGCTCGCCATCGCGCCGAAGGTCCTCATTCTCGACGAGCCGACGCGCGGCGTCGATGTCGGGGCCAAGTCGGAAATCTATTCGATCATCGACAATCTCGCCAAGGCCGGCACCGCGATCCTCGTCATCTCGTCCGATTTGCCCGAGATCATCGGCATCTGCGACCGCGTCATCGTGATGCGTGCCGGGCACATCGCCGGCGAGGTCAGCCGCGGTCCGCATTCGCCGCTGGCGCAGGAAGACATCATGGGGCTTGCCACGGGGATGGAGCATCTCGATGCCTGACAATGGTGCTGTGGGGGCAAAGCCGGCATCGACGACGACCAACGGCGCTGCCGCGGAGACAAGACGCCAGCGGATGAGGATGCTGATCAGCGCGCTCGGCATGTTGCCGGTGCTGCTGATCCTCTGCATCGGCTTCAACGTGCTGTCGGAAGGCCGCTTCTTCACCGGACAAAATCTCGGCATCGTATTGCAGCAGGCCGCGGTGAACACCGTGCTCGCCGCCGGCATGACCTTCGTCATCCTCACCGGCGGCATCGACCTGTCGGTCGGCTCGATCCTGGCGGCCTCCGCGATGGCGGGTTTGACGCTCTCCAAGATGCCGGAGCTCGGCTTGCTGTGGCTGCCGGCCGCACTGCTCACCGGCCTCGTCTTCGGCATCGTCAACGGCGCGCTGATTGCGCTGCTGCGCCTGCCGCCCTTCATCGTCACGCTCGGCTCGCTCACCGCAGTGCGCGGCCTGGCGCGGCTGCTCGGGGCTGACACCACCGTGTTCAATCCCTCCATTCCCTATGCCTTCATCGGCAACGGCTCGCTGACGCTCATTCCTGGCGTCGCGTCGATCCCGTGGCTCTCGGTGATCGCCTTGCTCGTCATTCTCGTCTCCTGGCTTGTGCTGCGCCGAACCGTGCTCGGCGTGCATATCTATGCCGTGGGCGGAAACGAGAGCGCAGCACGGCTGGCCGGCATCAAGGTCTGGGCCGTCCTGATCTTCGTCTACGGCATCTCCGGACTTTTTGCCGGGCTCGGCGGCGCCATGCAGGCGGCGCGGCTCTATGCGGCCAACGGCCTCCAGCTTGGCCAGTCCTACGAGCTCGATGCAATCACCGCCGTGATCCTCGGCGGTACCTCGTTCGTCGGCGGCATCGGCTCGATCTGGGGCACGCTGGTCGGTGCGCTCATCATCGCCGTGCTCTCGAACGGGCTCATCCTGATCGGTGTCTCCGACATCTGGCAATATGTGATCAAGGGCCTGGTGATCATCGGTGCCGTGGCGCTGGACCGCTATCGGCTGCAAGGCTCCGCGAGGACTTGAAGCCTGGCGCGCAGCGGGTGCGCATGGCTTGAGACGAGATTCCGTTGCGGCAACTGGTCTGCCGCGCCGGGGACGAAGACAGACCAGGGAGGAAGTCCATGTTGAAGACGATCATGCTCGCCGGCGCCGCCATGGCGCTTGCCCTCACCACCGCACCATCCTTCGCCAAGGAGCTCAAGTCGATCGGCGTCTCGCTGGGATCGATGGGCAATCCGTTCTTCGTCGCGCTGTCGAAGGGCGCCGAGTTCGAGGCCAAGAAGACCAATCCCAACGTGAAGATCACGACGGTCGGCTTCGAATACGACCTCGGCAAGCAGGTCACCCAGATCGACAATTTCATCGCCGCTGGCGTCGACCTGATCCTGCTCAATCCCGGCGATCCCAAGGCGATCGGGCCGGCCATCAAGAAGGCGCAAGCCGCAGGCATCGTCGTCGTTGCGGTCGACACCGCGGCCGAGGGCGCCGATGCCACCGTGACCACGAACAACGTGCAGGCCGGCGAGATCTCCTGCCAGTACATCGTCGACAAATTGGGCGGCAAGGGTGACGTCATCATCGAGAACGGGCCGCAGGTCTCCGCCGTGATCGACCGTGTGGTCGGCTGCAAGAACGTGTTCGCGAAGAATCCCGGCATCAAGGTGTTGTCGAGCGACCAGGACGGCAAGGGCTCGCGCGAGGGCGGCCTCACCGTCGCGCAGGGCTATCTGACCCGCTTCCCCAAGATCGACGCCATCTTCGCCATCAACGATCCGCAGGCGATCGGCACCGACCTTGCGGCACGCCAGCAGAACCGAACCGGCATGATCATCACCGCCGTCGACGGCGCGCCCGATATCGAGGCCGCGCTGAAAGATCCGCAGTCGCCGCAGATTCAGGCGTCCGCGTCGCAGGATCCGTTCTTCATGGCGCGGCGGGCCGTGCAGGTCGGCGTCGGCATTCTCAACGGCCAGAAGCCGGCTTCGACCGTCGAGCTGCTGCCGTCCAAGCTGGTGACCAGGGACAACGTTGCCGCGTACAAGGGCTGGACCTCGGATCGCTCGCAGTAAGGCATCGGGGCGTTCGAAGCACGAGAGATGGCGGGTGGCGGTTCGATCGCGCCGCCCGCCGCCGATACCTCGCGTGCTCACCAGTAGCACGCAGCAATGCCTGTGCTAGCTTTCCACGATCTCGTTCGGTCGATTCGGAAAGCAGATCCGGTGAAATCCACGACGTCAGGCACCGCGTGGCGGCATGCCAATATCGGCCGCCTGCTCAATAACGCGGTGCGGCGCTTCGAAGGCCGTGTGCTCGAATTGATGACCGAGCGGGGCCACGACGAGACGCGCATCGCCCATGTCAGCCTCACGCGCAATCTGGACGTGGAGGGGACGCGGCTCACCGAGCTCGCCCGCCGCGCCTCCATGAGCAAGCAGGCGATGGGCGAGCTGGTCGACCAATGCGCCGCGCTCGGCCTCGTCGATCGCATCGCCGATCCGACCGACCGGCGCGCGCGCATCGTCGTGTTCACGTCCACGGGGCGCAAATGGCTCGATGCGTTCCGTGATGCCGTCGACATCGCCGAGCGAGAGATGCGCGTCGAGCTCGGCAAGGCCACGATGGATGCAATCCTGAAGGGGCTCGCGGTGTATGGCACGGAATTCGACACGCTCGATGACCCGGATTAGTCAGGCAGCTTGACGAAATAGTCAGGTGTCCTTACCATGCAGGTTGGTATTGGTAGGGAGAAGCATCTTGGAAATTCGTCTGACGGCCGCGGTGCTCATCGTTGGCGGGGGCCCTTGCGGGCTGATGCTGGCCAACGAGCTCGGCCGCCGCGGCGTGTCCGCGATCCTGGTCGACGAAAAGCCGGGCACGGCCTTCAACCCGCAAGCCAATGCGACGCAGGCGCGCTCGATGGAGCATTATCGGCGGCTGGGCTTTGCCGACGAGATCAGGCGCGAAGGTCTGCCCGCGGACTACCCGACCGATGTCGCATATTTCACGCGCTATACCGGATACGAGCTGGCGCGGTTCGCGCTGCCGTCAGCGTCGCGGGCGGGTGAGCTGATCAAGGGCATGTCAGGCTCCTGGAGCGCGGCGGAGCTGCCGCAGCGGGTCTCGCAGAAATATGTCGAGGCGGTGCTGCGCCGCCACGCTGAACGGCTGCCCGGAATCCAGCTCAACTACAGTCACCGGCTGATCGGCTACACGGAAAGTGATGACGGTATCGCCGGCAATATCGAATGTCTCGACGATGGCAGCCGCTTTCGGGTCCGCGCCGACTTCCTGGTCGGGGCCGACGGGCCGCGCTCGATGGTCCGGCAATCGCTCGGGATCGTCTATGGCGGCGAGAGCGGGACGCAGCGCGACTTCATGGGCGGCCGCATGCTGGCGGTCTATCTCCGCTCGCCCGATTTCTACGCGCGCGTTCCCCACGCGAAAGCGTGGATGTACAATTGCTTCAACGGCGACCGCCGCGCCTTCATGGCCTCGGTGAACGGTCGTGATGAGTTTGCATTCCACACCCAGTTGCGACCGGGCGAGGACGAAACTGCGATCACGATCAACCAGGCCAAAGCCGCGTTCCAGCGCGCCTGCGGTGCGCCGATCGATTGCGAAGTTCTGTCCTTCCTGACCTGGACCGCCGGTCACGCATTGGTGGCAAGCGGGATGCAGCGGGGCAGGGTCTTCCTCGGCGGCGACGCGGCGCATCTGTTCACGCCGACCGGCGGGCTCGGCTACAACACCGCCATCGAGGATGCGGTCAATCTCGGCTGGAAGCTCGCAAGCGTCGTCAAGGGCGTGAGCCCGGCGGCACTGCTCAATAGTTACGAGGTCGAGCGGCGTCCGGTGGCGCTCCGCAACACCGATCATGCGCGCCGCTTCGCCGATTCGCTTGGCCTCTTCGCGCCGGCGCCGGAGATCGAGGATGCCACGGAGGCCGGCCACAAGGCGCGGCGAATCGCGGGTGCCTATCTCAATCAGCACGCCCGTGCCGAGTTCAACATCCCCGGCGTCACCTTCGGCGGACGCTACGACGGCTCCCCAATCATCGTCCCCGATGGTAGCGAGCCGCCGCCGGATGCTGCCAACGTCTACGTTCCCACCGCCTCTCCCGGTGGCCGCCCACCGCATGCGTGGCTGGAGGACGGCATGTCGCTATACGACCAGTTCGGATTCGAATGGACCTTGCTTCAGTTTGGGGACGTCATGTCGGCCCATGCGTCATTCGCTGACACCATTCGCGCGATCGGGGCCGACGTAAAGCTCGTCACGCTACCCAGATCGTTGCGCGATCTCTATGAGGCGGATCTCGCCCTGATACGTCCCGACCAGATCGTGGCTTGGCGCGGCAACGCATCGCAGGCCGGAACGATCGCACGCGTTCTTAGCCGCGTACTCGGGCGCGAAGACGCGCGGCTGCTAGCCGGCGGTGGAGGGATTGGTTCGCGCAGGTGACACGGCCGATGGAATTGCGCTCGTAAAGAGACTGGTCTTGGGCTGGACGCGCGATCCGTCGATCAGCTCGAGCCGCCCGCAGCGATTCAAGGTGTGCAGCTTCCTGCCCGGCCATGCCGGTCCGGGTTTCAGAGTGTGGCGGACGACCTGCTTGAATACCGTCGGCGACAGCTCGACCACTTCCGCCAAGGCAAGCGCTGCGCCGTATCCGTCGGTGCAATCCTGGACGGGTCGCCACAGTCTGTCATCGAGCGTGACGAAGTTTCCTGCCGGCCGCGTGCTGGCGCGGTCGATCAAGACGGGATTGCTGGCGTGGGGAAGCCAAGGCCCCAAGAGCCGATCGGCGTAATAGATCGCCAGCGAATCCGAATAGCCACCCGTTCCGTCGCGCCAGGCGCCAAACAGGTAATACAGACCGTTGTGGCGCGTGATCGTGACGTCGGCCAGCTCGAGGCCGGAAAGGAGCGTTGCGTATCGCTCCCATTTGTCCGGAAACCGAGTGCATTTGTAGAGGGCGACGTCCCCGCGGGTCGAGCTCTCCGGGATCATCCACAGCTCGCCATCGTCCTCGATCAGGAACGGATAGGATAGGTGACAGGGCTCCTCCAGCACCGGCATCACCTCGCCGATCGGCCCCGCGTCGTTGAACGCGATCGCGGAAATGATACCTTTTCCGACGCGGTGATCGAGATCCTCGAAGAAGGCGAAGGTCCGTCCCTGCCACGTGACGGCAAAGGGATCGGCGTAGAAGTGGTTTCCAGGATCTCCCAGAACGTTCCAGCTTGGACCTGACAGGTCTCCGGTCTGCCAGACGCCCGGGCCGTCGTTGAAGCGCCATCCGACATGCCAATGCGGAGCATAGCAGCAGAGGCGATAGATCTCCTTGGCGATCGATACGGCAAGGCCGCGCGCCACGTAGCCAACGGGTCCGCGGTGCGGGACAGTTGAAGCGGGGCGCGGCAGGTGCGGCACGATGCGCGGCCTTCCCGACAGGATCGCCGCCAGCATGGTCAGGGTCCGTGCTATGACCGTTTCGAGCGCACCACTGAGGCCCGCAGCAATCTCACCGGACGGATGGCCGCGGTCGAGGACCGAACCGTCGATCTCGTTGACGATCTCGATCACGGGCAGGTCGCCGGCGAGGATGGCGCCGAGCGCGGCGTTTTCGCCTGCGACGCCGTTGAACCGCGGCCGGAGATACAGCCGGGCCGGGCTCGCCGGATCGCGCGGGGCATTCGTGAAATCGACGATTACGTCGGCGGTGCCGATGCTGACCCGTGCTGGTTCGGAGCTGATCGTCAGCCTGTCGGCGGCGCTGTGCTTGCCCTTGTGCAACACGATGCGTTCGAGCTCGAACAGCGCATCGAGACCTGCCGGCCGCGGCTCCGCCGTTGCCGTCCATGCAACTTGCACCGGCATGTCCCGGCCGTCGACCGACAGCGTCCTGCGGTCCATCCAGCGCCGCGCATAGTCACGTTCACAGCGAAACTCGATGATCATGTCGAGCCAATCTGTTCCGACGTATCAGGTCAAACGACCCGGTCGAGAATCCGGACGTATTCCTCGACCATGGCATCTACCGAATAGCGCAGCCGCAGGCCTTTGGCGTTTTGTCGCAGCTCGTCACGTAATTGCTTGTCGGTTACCAGTCTGGAGACCGCCGCGGAGAGCTTCGCATGATCGGAGGCATCGACGAAGAGCGCCGTCGGTCTGCCCTCGTAGGACAATACTTCGCGCAGGACGGGAAGATCGGTCACGACGGAGGGAACACCGGCGTTGGCGGCCTCGACCGCGGCCAGACCGAAGGTCTCGGCCTGGGTCGGAAAGACGAACACGTCGAGACAAGCAAGGAAGTCCGCCATCCGGCCAGGAGGAATCTCTCCCAGCAAATGCAGACGGTCCGCGACGTTCAAGTCGTTCGCGAGCTGCCTCAGCCGGGCCTCGTCGGCTCCCTGGCCGGCCAGCGCAAGATGCCAGGACGGTTGATCCGGCAGCAGACCGATCGCCAGATCGAGCCGCTTATGCGGATGCAGCCGTGCCGCGCAACCGAGCAGGACGCGGTCCGGTGGCAGGTTGAATTGACCTCGTGCCGCCTCCTTCGACAGGGTAAGGGCCTTGTCGTCGAAGCCGTGCGGCACATGCACCATGCGCGACCGGTAGGCCGCGGGGTAGCGCGAATATTCGCGCTCCATGTCCTGCGAATTGAGCGTGATGCAGTCGAAGAAGCCGAGGCTGCCCATGGCGATGTCGGCGGTGCGGACCGGCCAGCTCATCGCCAGCGCGGATGAAACCTGATTGGCGACGACGGGTGCACGGCTGACGAGGCGCGTGACGCCGGCGCCGATGACGTTGCCGAAATGCTGGAAGGTCAGGACGGCGTCGGGCCTGGTGGTTCTGATGTGGCGGCCGAGCGTCCACAGCATCCGCAGCAGCGCCAGCGGATTGCCCGGCCGGCTCGGCGCGCAGTAGAGCGTGGCGGGCGGTTCGTCAAAGGAGTCCGATTTGCGGAAGAAGAACAGATTGGTGACCCGGTGACCGCGCGCGGTCAGCCCGGCGCCGAGCAGCCGCGAGATCTCCTGTGCACCGGCGTTCTCGGCCTGGGTTTGCGCAAGAAGCACGTGGAGTTTTCGCCCACTGCCGTTCGGCCGCGCAGGTGCCGTCGCGCTCGTCTCGTCCAGGTCTTTGTTCGGCTGATAATGGAGCACGGATCCCGACCCGCTAAAGCAACGAAATCTTCACCTTCTTAACTCCGTACCTATCATGCGGGCATCCCGCGGACACCGGCTAGCAACAAACGGAGTTAATGCGGCGCGATGGCCACGGTGTCGTTGGCGCAGCATTTCCGCTGGTTCCCGGCTGGCGCGTTAACCAATCGGTCCTGCGCGTTCACCCCGGCGGCGCGTGCTGACACCTAGTCACGCGAGTCCGCGCTACGAACGGCATAATTGCCGCGCCTCGATGCTGGGAAGCGCAAGAGCACCAGAACGGAAGGATCCACCCCGCTGCGCCGGCGGCAGAGGACGTTCAGGGCGATGGTCGCGAGCGCGAGCGACACGGTCGTCGAAATCGCCGCGCCAAGCACGCCGAGGAAGGGGACCAGGACGAGAAATCCGACGAGCCGCAGCCCGACGTTGGCAGCGACCACCGGCACATAGATTCGTTCATGACCGGTCAGCTGCAGGATCGCAGCAGCCGGGCCGCCCGCCGCCTGAATGGCGGTTCCGATTGCAAGCACGATCAGGACCGAATGCTGCTCGGCGAAATGAGGTCCGAACAGGTTGAGGAGATAGGGGCCGCCGATCCAGATCGTGGCGAGACCGGCGACGACGCAGAGCCCAGTCACTTCCGCCATCAAGCGCGAGGTCCGCTCGAACTCCCCGTGGTTCTTGCTGAAATAGAGCGACGGGAGCCGGCGCGCACCGAACGTGTAAAGCGCCGCGGACACCATGGCGAAAATGTTGGCGAGGCGCGAGGCGGCAAAGTAGATTCCCGCGGTCGTCGGATCCAGCATCCAGTAGACCAGAATGACGTCGAGATACTGATTGGCGACTTCGAGGATCGATGCGAGCCAGAAGTGCAGGGCACTTGATCGCCAGCGTGACGTCTCCGAGCGCGCCGGCGTACTGCGCAGATCCGGCAGCACGCGCGCGACGGATACGATCTGCGCAACAAGGCCAACCGACATGGCGACCGTCATCGCCGCGAACAGCTCGGCCGGATCGAGTTGGCGATGGGCGAGCAGCATGACGAGCAGGAACACGACGACGAGGGCCCGCCAAAGGAACTCGCGGTTTCCTTCGCCCATGAGAATGCTGACCAGCGAGCGCGCGATTTGGCTGCCGAGCATCAATCCGGCATTGACGGCCGTGTAGGCCGACACCGCAAGGATCAGCAGCCACCAGTCGCCTCTCATGCTCGCGACGATCGCGATCCCGCCGATCACGATCAGCATTGCGACCGAGGCGATCTTCAAGCTCGATTGCAGCACGCCTTTGGTAAGGTCCGGCCTTTCGCCGACCTGATATTCGTTCAGGAATCGCACCAGCAGGGATTCCTGGCCGACCAGTCCCACGACGGCTGCGATCTGCGCGACCGACAGCCAGGTCGCAAAGATGCCGAAGCCGTCAGGCGACATCGTCCGCGCAGCCAGCGAGAACAACGCGAACGCGAGCACGCCGCTGCCGACCTTGAGCAGGATGGTCCCGGCAACGCCGCGCGTGACGTCGCGCCGCATGAACTGGAGAATGGATGCGATCATGGAAGGGTTAAGGGAGCCGCGCTCCCCTGACGAGACATGTTCCGATACCGGCGAGAACCTAGCATGTCGAGCAATCGCGAGTGTTAATGGACGAGTTGGAGGATTTCGGCGATCGCGGTGATACGGGTTGCTTCGTTCTGGAACATCGCTGTCTCCATTGTCCAACATCTGCGAGTTTCAACTCGCGCGACGGACGGCATAACGCCGCATCGACGACTGAGAAGGCGAGATCCGGGGCTCGCGTGCAGAATGGTTTCGGGACAGCAAGACGCGTGCCGCGGCGAGTCGGCGAACTGGGCACCTGCGGTCATTAACCTCAATCTCAGGAAATGTTCGCACCCGGCCCTGCGATGCGACATCAGGCGAGGGAATTGCACTGCAGACGCTGTTAACCGTGGGAGCCGGAGCCATGACGAGAACCGTGACCGAGCCGGTCGACGGGGACGAGACCGCAACCATCGACTCGGACGTCGCCATCGTCGGTGGCGGTCTTGCGGGATCGCTTGCGGCGGCCGTGCTGGCGCGGGCAGGGCGTCGCGTCGCTCTGATCGACAAGCGGGCAGTCCATCCGGATGAGTTTCGGGTCGAGAAGATCGGCGGCCATCAGCTGGAGCTGTTCGGTAAGCTCGGCTTTCTCGATGCGCTCGAAGATGTCGCGTGCCGATATGATCAAGTGCTCAACATCCGTGAGGGCAAGGTGGTCGATGTCAGCGTCGGCAGGGCTTACGGATTTGCCTATGCCGATCTCGTCGCAATGGCGCGTCGCCAGCTTCCGGATCCTTCCAACCTGATCGTCGACGAGGTCACAGCGATTGGCAGCAGCGGCGATGTCCAGCATCTCGAGCTCGCCTCCGGACGGCGCGTGGCGGCGCGCCTCGTCGTTCTGGCCACCGGCATGGCGGGAGCCCTGGGCTACAAGCTCGGCATCAGGCGGCGCGTGCTTGCCGAGCGCCATTCGGTGTCGTTCGGTTTCACGATCGCGCGCAAGGATGGCATCCCGTTCGATTTCGAGGCGTTGACCTGTTACGGCGAACGCACCGCCGATGGCATCGACTATCTCAGCCTGTTTCCCGTCCACGCCGGAATGCGTGCCAATCTCTTCATGTTCCGCGATCCGACCGATCCTGTTATGCGCGAGTTGCGCCGCGAACCGGAGGCGACAGTTTTGCGCCTGCTGCCGGGATTGCGGAGCTACCTCGGCGATTTCCGTGTGACCGATCGCGTCCAGAACTGGGTGATGGATCTGACCGTCGTCGAGGGGCATCTCCGGCCCGGAATCGTACTCATCGGCGATGCGTTCCAGACCAATTGTCCCGCGGCCGGCACGGGTGTCGCCCGCCTGCTCGTGGACGTCGACCGTCTCTGCACCGAATATGTGCCGCGATGGCTCATGACTGCAGGCATGGGCCTGGAGAAGATCTCGCAATTCTATGCCGATCGCGACAAGATCGCGGCGGATCAGCAATCGCTGAAGATGGCACGCTTCCGCCAGGCGCTGACCTCGCGCAACGATATCGGCTGGGACGTGCGGCGACGGTTGCACTTCCTGCGGCGCAGTCTTGCACACCGCGTCGATCAGATGCATCCGGGCTGGCTTGGCCGCGTCCGCGGCGTATTGCGCGCCTGATCTCTGCGACCCCCCGCCGGTCAGCGCGTGGGCCTCGCGGTGTGAGCGGGCTGAACCTTCAAATCAGAGAGCCGCTTGGCCGCCAGCTTGAGCCAGGGCGCCTGCTTCAGCGCGAAGAGGGCGATTGCGCCTACGGCGCTACCGACCTGCGTGACCTCCCACATCGGTGAAGCCTGTGCGCCGAACGATTTCTTGTATGGCTCGTCGCCGATGGTGAAGTCGAGCATCTGATCTCCGCGCTCGATACAATCCCGCGCCACTTGTTCGAACATCAGCGCGCCGATGGACTGGCTCTTGTAGCCGGCGATGTCGAAGGCGCTCATGATGACGAGGAAGCTGTCGCGGTGGCACAATCCGAGCACGGCGGCGATCACTTCGCCGTCCATCTTCATGGCATAGAGGCGAACGAAGGACCCGAGGCCCCGAAGGGCGACGTCGGAATAGAAGCCGTAATATTCGGGCCGCTGCAGCAGGTCTCCGTCGCCTTGTGCGTGAAAGCGCGGGCCGCGAAACTTCCTCATCACCTCCATCGTCTCGAGCACGGCGGCGCTGTCGCTGCAGCATGAGAAGCTCAGCGCGCCCTTCTTCTGCAGCTGGCGATATTTCTTGGCGAGCTCCTTCTGGTAGGAGCGATCCATCGCACTGGCCCGCCATTGCTCGTACGGCGCGACCAGAACCGTGGCATAAGCATTGGTGTTCATCGAGACACGGCGGGACGTGGCGAGGAGGTCCTCGATCGGAAGCCGTCCGTCAGGCAGCTTGGCCATTCGCAGCAGATCGAAGGGGCGGACAAGGCGCCGAATCTGCGCGCATGCAGCCGCATCATGGAGCAATTGCGAGAACACGTCCGGGCTGCAAACCGGTGCCAGATAGTCGGAAACGCGCAAGTCGGCGAACTCGACGGTCCGTATCGGACCGCGCCGGATCCGGAGCAGCGGCAGCACCATGGCAAGGGCGCCGGTGTCGCGGTAGCGCACCACGACGACCAGAGCCGTTGCATCCGTTTCCGGCGCGAGCCTGGTGTAGAGGCTATGCAACCAGACCGGATGCTGGAAGGCAGTGGCAGCCGAACGATCGAACAGCTCTGCATATTCCGGAGACAGAAAGTCGAACGACGGCTCGATGGCGATCTCGAACGTATTGCTGGGCTTATTCATGCGCACAAGGAAACCGGATCATCCGCGAACGTCGTTCGAACCGTAGCTGCGCTTATACCAAGGCCGTTACAGGTCAGAGACTGCCGCCGCGCGATTTGCGCCAATGCGTTCAACCATGCTCGTATGGTTACCAAATTCTGAAGCCGGAGGCCGAAATGGCGCATGGAGCGCACCTTGCGCGGCGCCATCGTCTGCATGGCGCAGGCAATGATCTACGATCCTCGGCTGCAGGAAAGCTATGGTTCGCAAGGTCGAGCTCGTTCCCTCCGCTCCGATCCTCGGGCCGATCGGGCTCAAGCGCGAGTGAGACTTCTTAGAGCCGCACCCCGGTGGTGGCAAACGCGTGCGCGGCGGGCTCCTGCACGCGATCGAGGATCACCATCCCACCAACCGCGATCACCACGGCCGCGACGCAGCCAAGCAAAAAAGCCTTCATCCTCAGCCTCCCTCGATTGGACCACGCCATCTATACGACAGGGCCTGCGGCGAGCAAGCTCGTCGATCGCATCAGCCATCCGCCCGCTATGGGCTTTTGAACACAGGATCGGCGGAAAGACGCATCATCGAGCCAAGGGACCGGAGCTCGGCGCTGCTGCGCTGCACGATCCGGAACGGATGCGGGTCTTGCAAGTTTTCTGCAGGCCTGGTGAGCGCATCGGAGGCTTTGCGTGAAATTACCGAGAACGATCCTGTGCTTCGTAGCACTTTGCATTGTCGAGGGCGCCCTGGCCCAGCCGGCGCAAACCAACTCGCCGACGGGGCAAACGCCTCCCGAGGACAAGGGCCAGCTCCAGCCGCAAGGTTGGACGGGTCCGATCAATACCGGCTCGGGTGGTGCGCCGCCCGAAAGCCCCCAGGGCCAGAGTCCGCCCGGAATGCAGCCCGCGCCGGAGGGGTCGTCCAAGACCACGACGGCACCGGCCAAGTAGACTGTTTCAAGTAGACCGTTCCAGGATATTCATTTCCGTTGCCTCTTCTGGCAATCTCGAGCGGGTGAATGTCAGCGGGCGGCCAGGAATGAACAGATCGGCTCTGTGCACGAAGGTGGCCGCAGTGCTGTGGACCATGTTTGCCGCATCGACGGTGCATGCCGACATGGTCGGACACGGCGGCCCGATACGGGCTCTCGCCATTTCGCCCGATGACGACAGCCTTCTCTCCGGCAGCTTCGACACCGCCGTCATCCGCTGGTCGCTCAGGACAGATACGGCAGAGCAGGTGCTGCGGTATCATGCCGATGGCGTCAACGCCGTTGCCTTTCTCAAAGATGGCCGCATGATCACGGCCGGAGCCGATGCGCGCATTGCGGTGTGGACGGCGGGCCGGCCGGAGCCGGACCGGGTGCTGGAGGGACATGTCGCACAGATCGCGGCGCTTGCTGTGTCGTCCGATGGGACGCTTCTCGCATCGGCGTCATGGGACCAGACAGTGCGGCTCTGGTCGCTGTCGGACGGCACATCCCGCGTGCTCGAAGGGCATACGCAGAACGTCAATGGGGTCGCTTTCCTGCCGGACGGCAGGCTCGTCAGTGTCGGCTACGATCTTGCGCTGCGCATCTGGCGTTTGCCGGATGGCCAACCTGACATCGTGACTTTGCCGGCGCCGCTGAACGCGGTGGCTGTCGCGCCGGATGGTGAAATCGTCACGGGCGCGGTCGATGGCAGGCTGCGCATGCTGACAACGGACGGCAAGGTCAGCGGCGAGGTCGCGGCCAGTCCGACGCCGGTGGTGGCCTTGGCCATGTCGGCGGACGGTGCGCTGGTCGCTGCGGCCGGGATCGGCGGCACGGTGGCGATCATCGATCGCAAGTCGCGCAACCTGCTGCGCACCCTGGTTGGGCCCGGGCTGCCGGTGTGGGCGGTCGCCTTCCTTGCCGATCGCGAGACACTGATGACGGGTGGTGCGGACGGCAGGATCAGGCGCTGGAATGCCCGCACCGGCAATCCCATCGGTTCAAGCCTGGTCGGCACACCGGCCGACCCGCTTGCGGCCTATGCCGGCGATCACGGCGCCGATGTGTTTCGGGCCTGTGTTGCCTGCCACACGCTCTCGGACAAGGAGGTGCAGCGCGCGGGTCCCACACTTGCGGGACTCTACGGCCGCAAGATCGCTTCGGTGCCGGGATATCGCTTCTCTGATGCACTGAAGACGATGGACATCGTCTGGACGCCGGAAACCGTCGCACGATTGTTCGAAATCGGGCCGAATGCCTACACCCCCGGCACCAAGATGCCGGAGCAGCGCATCGGCTCGGCCGAGGACCGACGCGCGCTGACCGAATTTCTGGCCCGCGCGACGTCGAGATGATTGCCTTGCGTCGATTCGACGGCGTCCGCTTTAGTCCTTGCCATTGCGTTCGCGGAGATAATCATCCGTCGTTCGCGGCGGCGTTCGTTCCGGAACGCCCTTGAACGGATCGAATTGCTGTTCGCTCATGACCACGACGCGGCAGTCCGCGCACATCCTGAGCGCCTCGATTCGCTTGTCGCCGGCCGGATACATCCAGTGCCGGCCTTCGAGCTTGGCGGCGATGCGGTCGATCGTGCTCTTGACGCCGAAGGGCGTGCCGCAGCGGACGCAGAGCGCGGGCTCCTCTTCCTTGATGACAACGGCGGGCGCGCGCGCCGCCCGGAAATCGATCTGCGGCTTGAGGCTGATGACCTTTTCCGGACAGGTGCTCTGGCACAGGCCGCACTGCACGCAGGCATCCTCGATGAATTTCAGCACCGGCCGCTCGGGATCGTCGCGCAATGCGCCGGTCGGGCAGGCCGAGACGCAGGACAGGCACAGCGTGCAGCCATCGGCCTCGACGCTGATTGCGCCGACCGGCGCACCTTGCGGCAGCGCGATGATGTCGACCGGCTGCGGCGCCAGCCGATGCAACTCGCTGAGGGCAAACCGCAAGAGGTCGCGCCGCTTGCCGACGGTCTTGAAAGTTGCCGGCGTCGGGACCGCGGCGAGCGTGCCGATATCAGTCAAATGCGCGCCGAGCGCGTCGGGATCGTCGGTTTCGATGGTGGCGAGGCGACGGCCCGCAAATCCAAGGCCGCCGAGGATCGCCTCAGCCATCGCGATTGTCTGCGTCAATCCGGTCACGTCGTGGCGCGGCTTGCCACGGAGCAGGAAGCGCACGGCAGAGACGCCATAGGCAAAGGCGCCGACGATC
The DNA here is from genome assembly GCF_056156565.1 of Bradyrhizobium sp. JHI2711. NCBI lineage: Bacteria > Pseudomonadati > Pseudomonadota > Alphaproteobacteria > Hyphomicrobiales > Nitrobacteraceae > Bradyrhizobium > Bradyrhizobium sp. JHI2711. The sequence continues at coordinate 1,590,694 of NZ_JBPZPT010000001.1, read as the reverse complement.
GCCTCCAGCCCAACCTGCGTGAGCTCGTTGACGGCAAAGGGAAGCACGTTCGCCGGCAGGCCGTCGCCATGCCGCGCGAGGGCGTCGATCAGCGGCGTGCCGTGCGGGCTGTCGTGAAAGAGCAGCACCGCATTCGCGCCGCCGGCCTCGCGATAGACGAGCAGCATGGCGCGAAGTTTATGGAGCTGCGTATCGGCGGGCGGCAGCGCGTAGGAGACCGCGCTGGTCGGGCAGGCCGCCGCGCATTGGCCGCAGCCCGCGCAGATATTCGGATCGATTGCGACATGATCGCCGACGGGCGTGATTGCCCCGGTCGGGCAAAGATCGAGACAGCGATGGCAGCCCGTACGCTTCGAGCGCGAATGGGCGCAAAGCGCCGGCGCAACCTCGACATATCTGGGCTTGTCGAAGCTGCCGACGAGATCGCGCGCGGTTAGCACCGCGCGCAGCACCGCGGCGGGATCTTTCGTGTCGGCGCGGAGATAGCCGTCGCGCAGGTCGTGGGCGGGAAACATTGGCAGACCGCCGGAAAGATCGAGCACGATATCGCAGCGCGAGGTGACCCCGCTTCGCGGCGAGTCGAGCACGAAGCGATCGCGCGAGGAGGGGCGGGGACGCGCATAGTCGTCGATGACAAGCTCGAACGCGCCGAAATGTCCCTTCGCGGAGCGGATCGTGCCCTTCACGATCGGGAACACCGTGGCAACCGGCGGCACCGTGTCATCGAGCTGCTTCAGCATCACGGTGACGTCGAGGTGATCGGCAAGCAGGCGGCCGGCCTCAATCGCGGCCTCATCGCGCCCGTAGATCAGGATGACGCCCTCGCTCGACAAGGTGACGAGCGGATAGTCCGGGGCGGGGATGGAGGCGGATGCGAGCAGGGCGGCCATTTTCGCGCCGGCGTGCGCGCCGTCGCGGGACCAGCCGGCCGTCTCGCGGATATTGACGAAGCCGATCGCGTCAGGCCGCTCGCCGGCCTCGTCCGAAAACTGCGCCGCCTGCTGCGTGCAGGCGACCGTCAACACGCCTTCTGTCGCGGCCATGTTGCGGAAATGATCGAGCTCCGCCCCGCAGAGGTGGCGGAAGCTCTTGACCTCGCTGTTCGGACATCCGCGCCGGATCGCAGCCACGTCGAGGGGCATCGTGTCTTCGCACGAGCAGATCAGGATGGTCTTCGACGGCTGCTCCAGGTTAACTCCTCCGCCTTTCGGACGACGACGACGGACTCGCGCCGGCCCTTCGCCTCGTATAGACATTATCCATCGGGAAGAAAAGGAAAGCGGAGGACGGTCTGCCGTCGATCCCAGTGAGCCATGTTTCCACGGCGGAACCGATCCACCTGCCGCCGCCGTTCACATTGGTGCGATTGCGCGAGAGCGGCGACGCTTTTGCCCATGCATGCCGCATCGCACCGGAGAGCGGCGCCGGAACGCTCGTCTATGTCGGCCGCTTCGACCTCGCCGAGTTCGCCGTGGTGCTCGAGCCGGCCGAGCCGTTGCGCAGCGCGCGGCGTGCGTTCTACGCAGGCATGGTCGCGCTCACCGACGCGCTTCGCGCCTATGCACCGCCGAGCAAGCCGATCACGATCGGCTGGCCGGATGCGGTCAGGATCGACGGGGGGCTGGTCGGCGGCGGACGGATGGGTTGGTGTTCCGGAGCTGACGAGGACGCGCCGCCGCCCTGGCTGGTGTTCGGCGCGATGATACGGACGGTTGCCATGAATGATGACGATCCAGGCGTCCACCCGCTGGCCTCGGCGCTTGACCAGGAAGGCTTTGGCGAGGCGGGCGCGGCGCAGATCACGGAAAGCTTCGCCCGGCATCTGATGCTGGCGCTGGACGGCTGGCGGGTCGACGGCTTCGACAGCGTCGCGCGCGACTATCTCACGCGGATGCCGCGTGAAAGGCAGACGATACAGCGCATAGATGATTGCGGCGACCTCCTGACGCGCCGCATCGGGACGGAGACGATCGAACGAAGCGACCTGGTCCGGGCGCTCGCGGTGCCGTCCTGGCTCGATCCGGCCCTCGGAGGACCGCGCCTGTGAAACTCCTGCGCACGATCGCGCTCGATCCCTCGGACACTTTCGTGTTCGACGTGGCGGCAGAGCCGGGCGAATGGGCCGTTTCCGGCGCCTTCCGCTTCTGGGATTGCGATGGCGCGAAGCTCGAGGGCAAGGCCCGCGCGGCGTTTCGCGGTGGGTTCCTCGGGGTGCAATCCTGGGGCTGGTCGACGCTGGCGCAGATCGTTCCGGCGACCGCGGACGATTACCACGGCCTGGTCGATCTGCTGGCGAGGCAATTGGTCGATCGTTTCGGCGCGCCGGATATGGCGGCGGCGAAAACGGCGGCCGAAGAGGAGGTCGCTTTTGCCCAGTCGCTCTGCAGCCATCCCATCAGCTCGCTTATTGCAGTGCACCGCACCTCGAGCGACGGGGAGGTCCGCGAGTCGTTCCGCCGGCTGCAGCTTCGGGAAGGCCAGGGGCATGGCAAGGCGTTCTCGTTCATCGAGATGGAGGACGACGTCGAGCCGGACGGCGATCTCAGGCTTGCGGATCTCGGCCGGGAGCCGACCGTCCGATGAACGATTTCTGGATCTCCTGTGGTCACCACCTGCTCGATCGCGACGAGGGCGGCGGCCTGCGTGTCACGGACGAATTTCTCAAAGCCTATTTTGCCCGTCCCGAGCTGATGCCGCCGGACGACGCGTGCCCGGTCGAACGCCGGCTGCACCGCGATCTGCTCGCCGACCCGCGCCAGGCCGTCGGCGCCGGCGAGATCGCCGCGATTGCCGATGCTGATGCCAGGGAGAATTGGCAGTTCGTGCTGGCGTTCCGCGATCTTCTGCTGCGGCATCCGACGCTCGAAGCGGCCTATCTTGCCTGGGTGCGATCAGGGGCGAACGATCTGCCGCCGCTGTTCGTCAACCAGCTCGTGCACGTCATCCTGCGCAACGCGCTCGACGGCTGTGATGACCCGTTCGTGCTGCGCGCGGCCGAATTGTTCTTCCGGATCCAGCGCGTTCTCCCACATGAGCACGCTTTGTTGCTGGGAGACGAGGAGGTCGTCGGCGGCCGGAGCCCGACCCCGGTGCTCTCGCTGATGTCGATGCTCGGCGCCACCACCGATGCGGTGGTCGAGGTGTTGGGCGAGGAGAATGCCGAGGCCTATTGGCACCGCAGCGACCAGTTCGACATGGCCCTCGACCTGACCGCCGACGGCCGCGGACCTGTAGCGCTGGCGCAGGCGATGACGCGTTGGGTCTCCCATCTGCTCGGCATCGATGTCGTGATCGAGCCGCTACGGGCGCTGCACGAGGCGAAGCTGAGCTGGTATGTCGGGCTCGATGCCGATGCCACGAGGCTCGGCGACCGTCTGTGGCACGGCGAAGAGCTCGGCGAGCGCGACGCCGATCGCGTGCTGGCGCTGTTCCGGCTGACGTTTGCGGATTCCAGCCGTGCCCTCGACGATGTCGGGGATGAGCCGGTCTACCTGATCCTGTCGATGACGGCGGATCAGAAGCTGCGGATGAAGCCACAGAATCTGCTGACCGGGTTGCCGGTGAAGCGGCTGGAGATGGCGACGTGAGCCCCGCGGCATTGCCGTCCCTCTCGATTGCCGTCGGCGTCGTAGTCGAGCGGCGCAAGGCCGACTCGCCTTGGGTCGATTTCATCTGGCGCGGAATTGCTGTCCTGCCGGACGAGCCGTCGACCGAGCCATGGACCGTGCTTCGCGAGCAGGACGGCACGACCCTGTTCTATGCCGGAAGTGCGACCATCGATCTCTATCCGTCGGAGACGGCGCGCTATCGCGACAATCTCGCCTCCGGCAGTCCGAGCATCTGGGTCGTGTTGTCGCCTGCGGAAGGCGTCTGGCCCTATGCAGTCACCGCGGTGACCGCCGACCCCGCCGAGGGCGAAGGCTTTACCGAAGCCGCCGACAATCTCGTCGAGGCCGTGCCGATGCCGGAAGTGCTGCGCGAGGCGATTGAAAGCTTCGTGGCCGAGCACCATGTCGAGCGCGAATTCGTCAAACGCAAGCGGCGCCGTGCCGATCCGGAGGCGCTGGCGCGGCGCGAACATGAAGGCGGAAAGGAATGAGTGAGGAGGACTTCCTTGCGCGTTGGTCCCGCCGCAAACAGCAGTCGCGAGCGGAGCCGGCGAAACCTGCCCCGGCGCAGCCGACGCCGCCGTCCGAGGACAAAGAGGACGAGACGGAGTTCGATCTGTCGAGCCTGCCGTCGATCGACGAGATCAATGCTGCCACCGACATCACGGCCTTCCTCGGCAAGGGGATTCCTCGCGAGTTGAGCCTTGCGGCTCTTCGCCGCGCTTGGGCGACCGATCCCGCGATTCGCGACTTCGTCGGGCTCGCGGAGAATGCATGGGACTTCAACGACCCGACGGCGATGCCGGGATTTGGCCCGCTGGATTGTTCCTCAGAGGAGCTGGCCGCACTGGTCGATCGCATTGTCGGCGGCGTGCGCGAGGCGGCCAAGTCTGCGGCCCAGACTCTTGCTGAGGCGTCGATCGAAACGGCGGATTCTCCGGCGGAATCGCATCAAGCCGATGTGGCACTTGTTTCCAATGTCGTCGAGCCGCCCGATGAGACGCAGCACCTGGCAATCCCTGCTGCAGTGCAACCGACAGTGGGTGAAAGACCTGCGGATTCTGCAGAGCCTGTGAGGTCCCGCACGCATGGTGGTGCACTGCCGCGCTGAACCACGACCAAAGACTATAGGTACAGGCTATGGCAGGCGATTGACCGTTGCTGGAACCCGGATTACGCTACCTACTGCTTTGTAACAAAAGCGATAATCAAGCAGACGGGACTGGGATGGGAGGTCCACGTGCGCGATGACGGACTTGATCGAGCGATCGATGCCGCAGGCGGCATCGCTCAGCTTGCACGCAAAATAGGCATCAGCCAGCCCTCCGTCTCGAATTGGACCCGTGTGCCCGCACAACGGGTGGTTGCAGTCGAAACGGCGACCGGCGTCTCCCGAAACGATCTGCGGCCCGATCTTTACGGTGAGCAAGCCGGCTCCGCCGAACTCGTCGATCCCATCGATGCGGCGCGCGCGCAGGAATACGTCTTGCTCGCGGCGCTGCTGTCTGCGCCTCCGTCGAAGCGCCTGCTCGATCAGCTCGCCGCGCTCAGCGGAGACGCGACGCCGCTCGGTCGCGCGCATGCGGCGCTTGCCGAGGCCGCCTCGAGCGCCGTCCCAGCGAAGGTTGAGCGGGAGTATTTCGATTTGTTCGTCGGGCTCGGCCGCGGCGAATTGCTGCCTTATGCCTCCTATTATCTCACGGGCTTTCTCAACGAACGGCCCCTGTCGCGCCTGCGCGGCGACCTGATGACGCTCGGCATCGAGCGTATCGCCAACGATTCCGAACCCGAAGATCACGCTGCCATCCTGTGCGAGATCATGTCGGGCCTTGCCGATGGCCGCTTCGATGCCTCGCACGAGGCGCAGCGCGCCTTCTTCGAAAAGCACGTGTCGCCATGGATGGGGCGATTGTTCGCCGACATCGAGAACGCGGGGACTGCCCGTTTCTATCGCGCAGTCGGCGCGCTCGGCCGCACTTTCATCGAAATCGAGACGGAAGCATTTACATTCGCCAGCTGACCGAGGCGCTTCGGTCCGGGAGAGATGCGATGAGTGACGAGACGAAATCAAAGGTCGGACGCCGCGATTTCCTGCGCAAGGTCGGCTTGGGTACCGCCGGTGCCGGCGCGGCGCTTGCAACACCGTTGGTCGGGTCCGCCCAGGCCGACAGTGAAACCAACGATGAGAAGCGCAAGGCGCGCTACAAGGAATCCGATCACGTGAAGACGTTCTACCGCGTCAATCGTTATCCGGCCTGAGAGGGAGGCTGCCCGTGCTTATCAAGCGAACACACCAGCGTTCCGATCGCCGCGGTTCCGTCGCCGAATCCCTTGCGGGGCAGGGCGGGGGACTTGATCGCCGCACATTCCTGCGCAAATCCGGTTTGGCCGGCGGCGCGCTCGCCGCGCTCGGGGCCATGCCGGTGGGCAACGTGCGAAAGGCGGAGGCGGCCGCCGCCGGCCCGCTCGCAGCCGGCGCCACCGTCAAGAAGAGCATCTGCACGCATTGTGCCGTGGGCTGCACGGTGACGGCGGAAGTCCTCAACGGAGTCTGGATCGGGCAGGAACCGAGCTGGGATTCGCCGATCAACCGTGGCTCGCATTGCGCCAAGGGCGCCTCGGTGCGCGAGCTCGTGCACAGCGATCGCCGCCTGCGCTATCCGATGAAGCTGGTGAACGGGCAGTGGACGCGCGTGTCGTGGGACACGGCGGTGAACGAGATCGGCGACAAGCTGCTGCAGGTTCGCGAGAAGTCGGGCAGCGATTCGGTCTATTGGCTCGGCTCGGCCAAGATGACCAACGAAGGAGCCTACCTGTTCCGCAAGTTGGGCGCGTTCTGGGGCACCAACAACACCGATCACCAGGCGCGGATCTGCCACTCCACCACCGTCACCGGCGTCGCCAATACCTGGGGCTACGGCGCGATGACGAACAGCATCAACGACATGCGCAACTCCAAGACGATGCTGTTCATCGGCAGCAACGCGGCGGAAGCGCATCCGGTCAGCATGCAGCACCTGCTCGAATCCAAGGAGCTCAACAAGGCGAATTTCATCGTCTTCGATCCGCGCCTGACCCGCACCGCGGCACATGCCACCGAATATGTCCGCATCCGTCCCGGCACCGACATTCCCGTGCTCTACGGCATGATGTGGCACATCCTGAAGAACGGCTGGGAGGACAAGGAATTCATCGCCCAGCGCGTCTACGGCTTCGACGACCTGCGCAAGGAGGTCGAGAAATGGAATCCGCAGGAGGTCGAGCGCGTCACCGGTGTGCCCGCCGCGCAGCTCGAGCGCGTCGCCAAGACGTTCGCGACGGTCAAGCCCGCGACCATCATCTGGTGCATGGGCCAGACCCAGCACACGGTCGGCACCGCCAACGTGCGGGCGAGCTGCATCGCGCTGCTGATGACGGGTAACGTCGGCAAGGCCGGGGCCGGCGCCAACATCCTGCGCGGCCATGACAACGTGCAGGGCGCGACCGATGTCGGCCTCGATATCGTGACGTTGCCGTTCTATTACGGCCTCGCGGAGGGCGCCTGGAAGCACTGGTCCCGGGTCTGGGAGGTCGACTACGACTATCTCGTCTCGCGCTTCGACGAGAAGAAGCAGATGGAGACGCCAGGCATCCCGCTGACGCGCTGGTTCGATGCGGCGCTGTTGCCGAAGGCCGACGTCGCACAGAAGGACAACGTCAAGGCCGTGTTCGTGCAAGGCCACGCCAGCAACAGCATCACGCGCATTCCCGAATCGCTGAAGGGCCTGAAGGCGCTGGAGCTGCTGGTGATCGCCGATCCGCACCCGACCACCTGGGCGTCTCTGGCGGTCGAGGCCGGGCGCAAGGACGGCGTCTATATCCTGCCCGTGGCGACGCAGTTCGAATGCGCGGGATCGCGCGTCGCCTCCAACCGCTCGATGCAATGGGGCGAGCAGATCGTCAAGCCGATCTTCGAATCCAAGGACGACCTCGAGATCATCTATCTGCTGGCGAAGAAGTTCGGCTTCGCCGACAAGATGTTCAAGAACATCAAGGTCGAGAACAACCTTCCGGTCCCCGAGGACGTGCTGCGCGAGATCAACCGTGGAAGCTGGTCGACCGGTTATTGCGGCCAGTCGCCGGAGCGCATCAAGGCGCACATGAAGAACCAGCACAAGTTCGACCTGGTGACGATGCGCGCCCCCAAGGACGATCCGGAAGTCGGCGGCGATTATTATGGCCTGCCTTGGCCGTGCTGGGGCTCGCCCGAGGTGAAGCATCCCGGCTCGCCGCTGCTCTACAACAACAATCTGCACGTCATGGACGGCGGCGGCGCATTCCGTCCGCGCTTCGGCATCGAGCGCGAGGAGAAGCTGCCCGACGGCACGACGCGCAAGGTCAGCCTGCTCGCCGACAAGTCCTTCTCCAAGGGCTCGGAGATCGAGGACGGCTATCCCGAGTTCACGTTGGCGAGCCTGAAGAAGCTCGGTTGGGACGCGGATCTCACCGAGGCCGAGATGGCGACGATCCAGCGGGTCAACCCGGCCAATCCGGATGCGGTGTCCTGGGCGCTCGACCTCTCCGGCGGCATCCAGCGCGTCGCGCTGAAGCATGGCTGCGTGCCGTTCGGCAACGGCAAGGCGCGCATGAATGCGTTCGGTCTGCCGGATCCGATCCCTGTGCACCGCGAGCCGATCTACACGCCGCGCGTCGACCTCGTCGAGAAGTATCCGACCTTGCCCGATGCCAAGCAGTTCCGTCTGCCCAACATCGGCTTCTCGGTGCAGAAGGCGGCGGTGGAGAAGGGGATCGCCAAGCAGTTCCCGTTGATCCTCTCCTCCGGACGTCTCGTCGAATACGAAGGCGGCGGCGAGGAAACCCGCACCAATCCGTGGCTCGCCGAATTGCAACAGGACATGTTCATCGAGATCAGCCCGGCTGATGCCGCCGATCGCGGCATCAAGGACGGCGGCTGGGTCTGGGTGAGCGGCGCTGAGAACAACTCGCGGGCCAAGATGAAGGCGATGGTGACCGAACGCGTCGGCAAGGGCGTCGCCTGGATGCCGTTCCATTTCGGCGGCTGGCTCGGCGGTAACGACCTGCGCAAGAACTATCCTGCCGGCACCGATCCGATCGTGCTGGGCGAGAGCGCCAACACGATCACGAGCTACGGCTACGATCCTGCAACCGGCATGCAGGAGCCGAAGGTCACGCTTTGTCAGATCGTCGCAGCCTGAGAGGAGCACGCACATGGCTCGGATGAAATTTCTCTGCGACGCTGATCGCTGCATCGAGTGCAACGCCTGCGTCACCGCCTGCAAGAACGAGCACGAGGTGCCCTGGGGCATCAACCGGCGGCGTGTCGTCACCATCAACGACGGCAAGCCGGGCGAGCGCTCGATCTCGATGGCCTGCATGCACTGCACGGACGCGCCCTGCGCGGCGGTCTGTCCGGTGAACTGCTTCTACACCACGGCCGATGCCGTGGTGCTGCACTCCAAGGACCTCTGCATCGGCTGCGGCTATTGCTTCTACGCCTGTCCGTTCGGCGCGCCGCAATATCCAAAGGTCGGAAACTTCGGCTCCCGCGGCAAGATGGACAAATGCACCTATTGCGCCGGCGGCCCGGAGGCCGACGGCAGCAAGGAGGAATACGTGAAATACGGTGCGAACCGGCTGGCCGAAGGCAAGCTGCCGCTCTGCGCTGAGATGTGCTCGACCAAGTCGTTGCTTGCGGGCGACGGCGAGATCATCGCACAGATCTACAAGGAGCGCGTCATGAAGCGCGGCTATGGCTCGGGTGCATGGGGCTGGAAGACCGCTTATCGCGAGGCGATCGAGTCCTGAAGTGGCAACAGAAGGGCGCGCAAATACCGGGGAGGACGTGATGGCGTCATTTGGAAGGTTCATTCGCCTGGCGTTCGGCGTTTGCACGCTGCTTCTCTTGGCGATGGCGGCGCCTGCGAGTGCTCAGCAGGTCAATCCGACTGCGAGCTCGGTCAAGGAGCAGCAGCTTCTGCAGGAGCTGAACCGGATTCAAGGGCGTGTCAGCATTCCGGATCAGCGGTCCGGCGTTCTCGAGCAGCCGCAGGGGCGGGAATGGCGGGAATTCCGCATGGTGACACTGCCCTGGATCGGCGGCGTTGCCATCATCGGCATGATCGCCCTGATCATGATCTTCTATCTCACCCGCGGCATGGTTCGGCTGGAAAGCGGCCACTCGGGCCGCACCATCGTGCGCTTCAACGGTTTCGAACGTTTCGTGCACTGGATGACGGCAACCTGCTTCATCATCCTGGCGATCTCCGGCCTCAACGTCACGTTTGGCCGGCAACTGCTTTTGCCGCTGATCGGTTTCGAGGCCTTTTCCGAATGGTCGCAATGGGCCAAATACGCCCACAATTATCTGAGTTTCCCGTTCACGGTGGGGGTCGTGCTGATCTTCCTGATGTGGATCGGCGGCAACATTCCCAGCAAGGTGGATATCGAATGGGCCAAGCGGGGTGGCGGCCTGATCGGGCATGACCATCCGCCGGCCAATCGCTTCAATGGCGGCCAGAAGATGATCTACTGGATCGTCGTGATCGGTGGTGGGCTCGTCGCGGCGAGCGGCTATGCGCTGATGTTCCCGTTCTACGGCACGGGTATCGAAAGCATGCAGATGGCCCAGATCGTCCACTCCATTGTGGCGGTCCTGTTCGTCGCGGCGATGATCGGGCACATCTATATCGGCACTATCGGCATGGAAGGTGCGTTCGCCGCCATGGGCTCGGGCGAAGTCGACGTCAACTGGGCGCGCGAGCACCACAGCCTCTGGCTCGACGAGCAGATGGCGCGAACGGGACCGAACGATGGGCAGCGGCAACCTGCGACCGCAGCGGCCGAATAAAGCGAGCCTGCCGGCCTACCGCAGCTCTTTCGCAAACAAGACGGAGCGGTCCTGCAGCTCCTGCTCGGGAAGCTTGTCGGCCCGTCCCGTCTGCATATCTTGAATGGACGCCATGCCGGGCTGACCGAAGTGAGGTACTGGATGCGGCCTGAACACGCTATTGGCCGCACCGGCGAGAAGCATGGCTGCGATTAGCGAGAGCATGAGGAATTTCATGCGCGTCTCCGTCTGCCATCTCCACCCGCCACGATGAATACATCCGGATCGTCGAATCGGACGTGAACCGCTTCACAGCGATCGGTTCCACTCGCGCGGGCCGAGCTCCCCGAACGACCGTCAACTTCGTCGTCAAGGTGGATATCTGCTTGCCAATGGAAGGCGCGCCATCCCGCATCGGTGCCGTGATCGGTTGACGCCGAATTCCTCCATCGGGGCAGCCATTTGGCTTCCATTCTGTCGGATCGTCAGGGGGCAGGCCGAAACTGGTCCGGCTCTTGCTCTTGCCAGTATGAGAAATTTTGATAAACGTCATACTGTAAAGGCGGGCGAATGGAACGAGCAGCGATGCGGACTTTGCGGGCGGTCGAGCCCGGAACGGTGGCGCTGCTCGGCGGGCTCGTCGCCGCCAACATCGCGGCATGGGCCTGGGCCTTCACGCTGTTCGGCGACCGGCCGACGGTGATGGCGACCGCCTTGCTGGCCTGGGTGTTCGGCCTGCGTCACGCCGTCGATGCCGACCACATTGCCGCGATCGACAACGTCGTGCGCAAGCTGATGCACGGCGGTGAGACGCCGCGCAGCGTCGGCCTCTATTTCGCGCTCGGCCATTCCACCGTCGTCGTGGTGGCGACCATGCTGCTGGCACTGGGCGTCGTGAGCCTTGGCGGCGACAGCCTGCTCAAGGAGATCGGCGGTCTCATCGGCACCTCAGTCTCGGCGCTGTTCCTGCTTGCGGTTGCCGCGATCAACCTCGTCATTTTCGTCGGCCTGTGGCGGACGTTTCGCGCGGCGCGGGACCAGGGGGTTCACGATGCTGCGCAGCTCGATGCGCTGCTTGCCAGCCGCGGTATTCTGGCCCGGCTGCTCGGCCCGATGTTCCGCCTGGTGACGAAGCCCTGGCACATGTACCCGCTCGGCTTCCTGTTCGGCCTCGGCTTCGACACCGCGACGGAGATCAGCCTGCTCAGCATCTCCGCCAGCGAAGCCGCGCGCGGCGCCTCGCTCGCCGATGTGCTGGTTTTCCCCGCGCTGTTCGCTGCAGGCATGGCGCTGGTCGACACTGCCGATTCCGCGCTGATGGTGAGCGCCTATCGCTGGGCTTTCGTCGATCCCTTGCGCAAGCTCTGGTACAATCTCACAATCACCGGCGCCTCCGTCGCGGTTGCACTGTTCATCGGCGGGATCGAAGCGCTCGGCCTGATCGGCGAGCGGCTCGGTCTCTCCGGCGGCGCATGGGTGCTGGTCGAGGACCTCAACGAGTCGCTTGCCAATGTCGGCTTTGTCGTGATCGCGCTGTTTGCGGTCGCATGGCTCGTCTCGGTCGTGCTCTATCGCCGCATGTTCGGGAACGAGCCTCGCCGCGCCGGCACGAAAGTTTTGGAATGCACCGATGCGACCGAGGCGGCCTGAGCACGGTCGTCGCGGCGGCGCTTTGACGGCACTCTCGGTCCTGGCGCTGCTCGCGGATGACGGCCGCGCCCTCGCACAGAGCAATGACGCCTCACGCGAACTGCCGCCGGTCGAGGTCAGTGGCGGCGCCACGCCCGGGCGCAAGATGACGGCCGCATCGCGCCGTGCCGCCAGATCGCCCGCGGCCGGCCGCCGCATCTTCGTGTCTTCCGCGACGGCGCAGGCGTCGGATCCGCGCAGTGCCGGCTCGGGTGCAAGGGCCGCAGCCGGCATGGCCAGCGAGATCACTGTCTCCGGCGACGAGATCAACGCACGCCCTTTCACACGGCCGGGCGAGGCGCTCGAAGCCGTGCCCGGTCTGATCGTGACGCAACATTCCGGCGAGGGCAAAGCCAACCAGTATTTCCTGCGCGGGTACAATCTCGACCACGGCACCGATCTGGCGATCATCGTCGACGGCGTCCCCGTCAACATGCGCACCCACGCGCATGGCCAGGGTTATGCCGATCTCAACTGGCTGATCCCGGAAACCATCGCCGCAATGGACGTGCGCAAGGGACCTTACTTCGCCGACGAAGGCGACTTCGCCTCGGTCGGAAGCGTTCACATCGGCCTGATCGACAGCACAAGGCGGCTGGCGCAGGTGAGCGCCGGCAGCTTCGGTTACCGCCGTCTGCTCGGCATGGATTCCGCGAAAGTTGGCGACGGTTCGCTGCTGGTGGCCGGCGAGATCGGTACCTACGACGGCCCGTGGGACAATCCGGACAAATTGCGAAAGCTCAACGGCCTCGTGCGCTATAGCCAGGGCACCGCGACCGACGGCATGTCGCTCACCGGCATGGCCTACGTCAACAAATGGAACGCGACCGACCAGGTGCCGCAGCGCGCCATCACCAGCGGCCTGCTCGGCCGGTACGGTTCGGAAGATCCGAGCGACGGCGGTCACGCCAACCGCTTTGCGCTGTCCGGGCGCATCGCGCAGACCGACGACGTCGGTTCATGGAAAGCCAACGCCTATCTGGTGAAGAGCCAGCTCGACCTCTTCAATAATTTCACTTACTTCCTTGACGATCCCGTGCTCGGCGACCAGTTCCACCAGCACGACGACCGCTTGATGGCGGGCGCCAATGTCTCGCGCACGCTCAACGGCTCCTTTGCCGGCCTGCCGATGCAGACCACCTTCGGTCTGCAATCGCGTTATGATGCGATCGACCTCGCGCTCACCAATACGTTCCGTCGCGGCTTCATCGGCAATATCCGCAGCGACAAGGTCGGCGAGGGCAGCGTCGGGGTCTATGCCGAGAACACGGTGCGCTGGACCGACTGGCTCAGGACGACGTTGGGCTGGCGGGGCGATTATTACGCCGCCGACGTTACCTCTCTGTTCAACGCCGCAAATTCCGGCCGCGCCGATGCCGCGCTCGGCAACCCGAAATTCAGGATGGTGCTTGGTCCGTTCAATCATACGGAATTCTTCCTCGGCGCCGGCTACGGCATGCACTCGAACGATGCCCGCGGTGCGACCACGACGGAGGATCCCACCGATCCCGCGACAAGGCTCACGCCGTCGCCGCTCCTGGTGCGCACCAGAGGCGCGGAGGTCGGGGTTCGCAGCAGGATCGTTCCCGGTCTCGACAGCTCTCTCAGCCTCTTCCTCCTCGACCAGGATTCCGAGATCCTGTTCGCTGGCGATGCTGGGGACACCATGGCAACGCGCGCCAGCCGCCGCTACGGCTTCGAGTGGACCAATCACTACAGGCCGCGGTCCTGGATCGACATCGACGCCGATCTCGCCATGACGCATGCGCGCTTCCGCGGCCATGACGGCGAGCAGGCCGCGGTCTATGCCTCGCTCGCCGGCTATCCCGAGGCGCAAATCGGCAATGCGCCCGGCAACTACATTCCCAATGCCCCGGCGATGGTGGCATCGGCCGGAATAACACTTGGCGAAAAGACGGGGTGGTTCGGCAGCGCGCGCTGGCGCTACATCGGCGCGAGCCCGTTGACCGAGAACAATGCGTTCCGCTCGCGGCCGACCGGCCTCGCCAACGCGCGGCTCGGCTACCACAGCGAGAACGGCTGGCGCATCCAGTTCGACGTGCTCAACCTGTTCAACAGCAAGGCGAACCAGATCACCTATGCCTATGGCTCGCTGTTGAAGACCGATACGCTCTACAATCTCTGCGCCGCCAATGCCGCACCGGCCGCAGTCTGCGGGAACGGCGTGATGGACTATGTGCTGCACCCGGTCGAGCCGATGGCGTTTCGGGTCACTGTGGCCGGAACGTTTTAGGCCTGTTGCGCGAGCACACTGGGCTAGCCTGTCAAAGGATTTGCCTTCACGGTTGCTCGGACATCGTCAGGCGGCCGCGTGCTGGAGGGCGCGTCCTGCGCGCGGCGATGGCCGGCACGAGCGTGGGCGATTCCCCGGCGAGACGGAGCGCAAAATAGGCGATGGTCGCTTGAAGGCCGTCCTTCAATGCCACCCTCGGACGCCATCCCAGGATCTTCTCGGCGGCGTCGATCACAGGCTTGCGCCGCTTGGGATCGTCCTTGGGCAGGGGCTCGAAGCGCAGCGGGGACGCAGATTCGGTGCATGCCAGCACCTCACGGGCGATGGCCTCGATCGTGACCTCGTGCGGATTGCCGAGATTGCACGGACCGCTGACCGAGGCGGGGCTCTCCATCATGAGCTGAAGCCCCCGCACGAGATCGTCAACGAAGCAGAAGCTGCGGGTTTGCGTGCCCTGGCCGTAGATCGTGATCGGCTCGCCACGCAACGCCTGCACGATGAAGTTGGACACGACGCGGCCGTCATTCTCGAGCATGCGCGGGCCGTAGGTGTTGAAGATGCGCGCGACCTTGATCTCCGTCCCGTGCATCCGCCGATAGTCGAACATCAGCGTCTCCGCGGCCCGCTTGCCTTCGTCGTAACAGGCCCGTGGCCCGACGGGATTGACGTTGCCGAGATAGGATTCCGGCTGCGGATGCACCTCCGGGTCGCCGTAGACCTCGCTGGTGGAGGCCTGAAGAATCCGGGAGCCCTTCTGCCGTGCCAGCTCGAGCAGGTTGATCGAGCCGAGCACGCAGGTTTTCATCGTCCCGACCGGATCGACCTGATAGTGGCGGGGCGATGCCGGGCAGGCGAGGCTGTAGATCCGGTCGATCCCGCCCTCGATCTCGATGGGATCGCGCACGTCATGCTCGATGAAGCGGAAGTTCGGATGGTTGAGCAGGGGCCGGATGTTGTCGGTGGTTCCCGTGAACAAATTGTCCAGGCAGATCACCATGCTGCCGCGTTGCAGGAGCGCGTCGCAGAGATGCGATCCGATGAAGCCGGCGCCGCCGGCGACCAGGACCGTCGGCGAGCGGCGGGATGCGTGGATGCGGGTCTGGAGCGTCATGACGTGGCCTTTCAGAGTTGGGCGACCTGCATGGGACGAACGAGAGGGAGCGACGCCGTCTTGCGGCGGCGCCGCGCGGCTGCCTCGGCGTAATAGGTCTCCAGCTGCCGTGCGCGATGGTCGGGCGTGTGATCGGCGAGAACCCGCCGCCGCGCGTTGTGTGCGATCGTGCGCCGTTGCTCTTCCGGCATGTCGCGCAGGATCTCGACAACCTCGCGCGGGCTGGTTGCCAGCAGGATTTCCTTCGAGGGCGCGAAGATCGTCTCGATCCCGGGCCACCGGTCCGAGATCACGGGCGTGCCGCAGGCGGCGGCCTCGAACAGCCGGACGCTCGGGGAGAAGCCCAGCGCCTTCATGTCGGCGCGGGTGGCGTTCAGCGTGAAACGCTGCGCCGCGTAGAACTCCGGGTGCTGCTTCGGCGAGAGGTGCTCGATCCGCGTAACGTTGGCGGGCCAGGCGATATTGTCCGGATATTGCGCGCCGGCGACGACGAATTGATCGCTCGGCAGCGTGCGCGCCGGTGCCAGCAGCAGCTCCTCGAGAACGGGCTGCCGGTCCTCGCTGTAGGTCCCGAGATAGCCGAGCGCCCATTTCGGCGGCGCCTGCTTCGGCGCGTAGATCTCCGCGTCTGCGCTGCAGTAAAGCACACGCGCGAGCGGACTGCCGTAGCTCTGCTCGATCATGCCGGGCACCGGTCCGCCGGTGAACGACAGATAGAGATCGAAGCGCGGGATCATTGCCGCCGAGAGATAGTCGAGGCCTTGCTCGAGCCGCGCCAGAGTGACTGGCGTGTCGATGTCGTAGAACGCGGTGATGCCCCTCGCGTGCGTCGTGGTCCATTCGGCGAGCGCGATCCCGTCAGGAACATAAGAGCCGATGATCACCAGATCGGCATCGCGGATCAGCTTGCCGAACTGGCGCGGAACATCTTTCGAAGATTGGTACAATTCGACAGTCCAGGCAGAGGGCTTGGTCAGGTCGCGGTGTTCCCGATACCAGGGCACGTCCCGCTCCAGGAACGTGACGCGGTGACCTCGTCGCGCCAGCGCTTCGATCAGGGCGCGGTAGGTCGTGGCATGACCGTTGCCCCAGGACGAAGTGACCGAAAGACCGATGACGACGATGGAGAGATTCATTCTGCTGCCTCGATTCGGGAGCTGTGGGCGACGAAGAGATCGTTGAACTGGCGGGCGCGCTGCCGGTAAGTGTGCTGGCTGAGGATGCGTGCGCGGGCGCGGCGGGCGATAGACCGGGCCCGCTCGGGATCGAGCGCGGTGAGGTGCTCGGCCACCTCGGCTCCGTCGGCGGCCACCAGCACCTCGCGGCCGGGTTCGAGGAAATGATCGATGCCGGCCCACTCGTCGGTGATCAGGCACGCGCCGGCGCCGATCGCTTCGAACACCCGCGTCGGCGGTGAGAAGCCATAGCGCGCCATGCTGTCGCGATTGACGTTGAGCGTGGCGAGCGCGGAGCCGAAGAACGCGTTGTGATCGGCGGTGCCGACATGGCCGACCTTGCGCAGATTGGCGGAGGCGTCCTTGTCGTCCCAGCCGGAGCCGCCGAGCACGAAGGACTTTTCGGGCAGATGGCGTGCAACGTCGAGGAAGAAATGCTCGACGCGCGTCTCGCGGTCGGGCAGGCGGTTCGCCAGCAGGCTGAGATCGCAGGCAAAGCGCGGATTGGGCGGTGACGGAAAATGCGTGGAGGGATCGAGTGCGTTGTAGATCGGCACGCAGTCCCGCGCGCCCACCGATCGATACGCGGAGACGACGGGTTCGCCGCCGCCATAGGTCAGGACCATGTCGTAGTATGGGATCGCGCGACGCAGATGATGCTGCGGATCGCTTTCCATCGCCTCGAGCGTGGCGGGAGCATCGACGTCCCAATAGATCCGCGTCAGCCGCGAGGGCAGCGCGGCGACGGCGTTCTCCAGCTCGAGATCAAAGACGCCGACGCCGCTGGCCTTGACCAGCATGTCGGCCGATTGTGCGGCTGTGTCGAGCGAGCTGCGCCAGCCGTCGGCGGTCGCGGGATAGACCACCACCCTGGCCCAATCCGGCTCGTCGATGTCGCGATGCGACTGGCGGTCGAAGGCGTCGGGCTCGTAGAAGGTGACCTCATGGCCCAGCGCCGCGATCTCCTTCAGCATGCCACGGTAGTAGGTGGCAGCGCCATTCCAGTAGGACGAGACGAGGCTGGATCCGAAGAAGCAGATCTTCATGCGACGGCTCCGATGTCGTGCTGAGGCCGTGCCGAACGGCTGGTATCCCTGAGGTCGGTGACGATGTCGATGAGCTGCTCGGCGCGGTGGCGGCAGGTATGACGATCCCGGATGACCTTCAGGCCGGTCTCCACCATCGCGGCAGAGAATTCCGGATCGTCGATGATGGTACGAAGCGCATGCTTCATCTGCGCGCCGTCGGCAACGCTGAGATAAGCGCCCTCGGGGAACAGGCCTTCCTCATCCGACCAGGGTGCCGAAACCAGGGGAATGCCGCAGGCCAGCGCCTCGAACACGCGGATGGTCGGGATGCCCGGCAGCAGGGCGACGTAAGGCCCGCGCGGCACATGGATGGTCGCGCGCGCGCTAGCGAACGCGACGGGGGCCCAGTGCGCCGGCAGCCAGCCGCCATAGCGGATGCCTGCGCTCCTGATGGTGCGGAGCGCATCATCCGAATAGCGCACGCCATGGACGCTGGCGCGGAGCTTCATCTCCGCCACGGGCTCGACCAGGAACTCGTTCAGCTCGGCGCTGCGCTCGCCGTCGCCCCAATTGCCGATCCAGACCAGATCGTCGGTCCGCTCGACCTGGGGCAACGGGTGATACAGCGCAACGTCCGCTGCCTCGTGCCATGTGAAGACCCGGTCTGCCCAGCCGAGCTTCAGATAGATCTGCCGAAGCACCTCGCCGAAGGCGAGCACGCCGTCGAATCCGTCGAGATCGAATTGCGCAAGCTCGTCGGGCGCGCTGACCGCACGGTGATGGGTATCGTGAAAGAGCAGGGTGAAGGACCCGCCTTGCACCCGCCTGCGCCCGATCTGCGCGATGAGATCGGGCGAATTCCATTCATGCACGATGACGAGATCCGCGCCATCAAGCGCCCGCTCGAGATCGAGGCTGGTGTCGTAGCGGCGGATGTCGATGCCGGGGAAGAGGGCGGGAATGTCCTCCATCGCATGACTCCCTCCTTCGCGAATGGCGTTCAGGCGGCTCCAGCCGTCGATGGGCTCGAACACGACCACCTCGTGCCCAAGCGCATGGAGCTCGCGCGCATAGCCACGCAGGAAATGCGCGTTGCCGTTGTTCCAGCAGGAGGTGAAGGCATGATAGAACAGGACGCATTTCATGCGCGCACCTCGATTTGGCTGGCCGCGGCGCTCGTCCGGCGCGATGCGATCAGATCCTGGTAGAGACCGAGATAGGCGCTCGTCATGCGCGTCAGCGAATAGGTCAGGGATTGCTCATAGGCGGCCCGCTGCAGCTTTGCGCGGCCCATCTCGTCAGCGCAAAGATCTGCCAGAGCCCGGTGCAGCGCCTCGCTGTCGGCGGGATCGACGAACAAGGCGGCGCCGCGCCACAATTCCCTGAAGGTCGGGACGTCAGAGAGGACCAGCGCGCAGCCGGCGGCGGCGGCTTCCAGTACCGAGAGACCGAACGGTTCATAGAGTGCGGGGCTGACGAAGATCGCTGCATGCTGCAGGCGCGTCTCCAGCGCCGCGTGCGGCAGCTCTCCGAGCCAGGTGATACCCGCTGGCAGGCGTGCTTCGATAGGACCGGCCACCTCGACCGGCCAATCCAGCCCAGGCGCGGCGGCGGCGAGCGCTTCGATGTTCTTGGCTCGGTCCCACAGCCGTCCTGCCGCGAAAATCAGGTCCTGCTTTCGCCCAGACGGGGCGCGTGGCGAAATTCCGTTCCAGATCACCGCGCCGCGCGATCGCGGCTGGTAGATCGCCGTGATGTCGTCGTGGAAGGCCCGGCTCGGACAGACCCAGGCCTGCGCCGCGTCGAGCGCGGCGGCGACCCGCTCGCTGTAGCGGCGCCATTTGGGCTCGCCAAGCCAGGCCGTATCGTGGCAGGCGAGTGCCCACGAATTTACGCAGGAATGCGCCACCAGCACTGTCGGGGCCTGCCAGGCAAAGGTCGCCTCGCGGAAGCTGTTGAGATGCACAACGTCGGGCATCAATCTGGCTTCCAGGTTTGCAAGCACGCGCCTTGCGTCGGAAACGTTTTGGCCCTCCGGGTCCTGCCATTCGAGTGCGAGGTCCGTGTCGACCAGGTGCACGCTGGTCTCACGCAGCATCTGACGCTGATCGACCCGTGCCCGCGGGCCCAGCGTCACCAGCGTGACGTCGGCACCGGACGCAGCGAGACTCGTGGCAAGCGCGCAGGAATAGGTCCACACGCCGCCAACCGTGTCAGTCGTCATCATGATCCTGATGTCGGCGCCACGGTTCATGAGGCCACCTGGAGTTCGAGGCTGTCGAGCGGGACCGGGCGATCGTTCTGCACGTCGCTGAACTGGTCGAACATCGCGAGATAGTGCCGGTGTGCGCGCTCCCAGGCGACGTCGTCGGGCTCGCCCCAGAGCTTGCGGTAGTCGGGAGAGCCGGGATAGGGATAGAGCGGCACCGGATCGTTGGCCCAGACGCCGGCATCCTGCATCGTGCGGCGCCAGCGCTGCACCACGGGATCGTCGTCCTCGGGCATCTCGATCAGATTGGCCTGCACGAAGGGGACGTGGCGGCGGGCTTCGACCAGCCGGTCGGCGAGCTGATCCGTCGTCATCTTGCAGTTCTTGGCGAGGGCCGCGCGCCCTTCCACCGTGAGGCTCTCGATGCCGGCTTCGATCGAGACGCAGCCGGCGCGCCCGAGCAGGGCGAGCATGTCGGGCTTCCAGAGGTCAATCCGCGTCTGCACGCCGAACTTCAGCCCGCGCGTCGTCAAGCCCTCCAGCAGCTCGCGGTTCGGAAGGAAGATCTCATCGATGAAGTAGACGTACTCGATGCCATGGCGGCGCAGACGATCGATCTCGTCGAGAATGACGGCAGGCGGCCGCTTGCGATAGGCGTTGCGGAAATTCTCCTTGGCGCAGAACGTGCAGTTAAAGGGACAGCCGCGCGAGGCCTCCACCTCGGCGCCGGGCGCCGTCGGCTCGGCCTCGAAGCGGTGATGATGGTGATGGTGACGCCGGATCATCTCGTCAGGCCAGTCGAGCGCTGGCTGATCGCTGAACGCGACCGCCTGCGGACCGCCATTGACCCGGAGCGAAGCACCGTCGGCGAAGCACAGGCCGGGAAAGTCTCGCTCGCCATTGGCGAGACGCAGCAGGGACGCCTCGCACTCGCCCATCACGACGATATCGACGCCAAGCTTCCTCAGGGCGGTCTTCGGCGTACTCGAACCATGCGGGCCGACCGCGATCAGGGTCGGCGCAAGGTCCCGCACCGCGATGGCGAGTTGCTGCGGTACGCGCAGCTCGGGCGGCGCGCAGCGCCAGAACAGATAGGTCGGCGCGGTGGTGAAGACGATCTGGTCGGGGCGAAAGGCACGCAACTCGGCCTCGATGTCGCGGAGGGAGAGATCGAACATATGCGCATCGAGCAGCAACGTGTCGTGGCCGGCCGCCTTTAGATAGTGCTGGGAGATGCCGAGCTCGAGCGGCAGGTGAGGCGAGCGGCAGCCGAAATAGATGCTGCCCGAAAAATCCCAGTTCGGATTGATGAGGGCGACCCGCGTCATGCCAGGGCCTCGCTTCTATTCTGTGATCCGAAGCGGCTGTCGAGCCAGGTGTGGAGCGAGCGCAGGCCATCGGCGAGAGGCATTTGCGGCGTCCAGCCGAGCGCGGTGGCGAGCGCCCGCGTGTCGGTCACGTACCAGGGCTGATCGCCCGGTCGCCAGTCCGCAAAGCGATAGCTGACCTTGCGGCTCGTCAGCTCGGTGATGCTGTCGATCAACTCGAGCAGGCTGATCGCATTCGCCGGACCGCCGCCGAGATTGAAGACGCGCCCGCGCGCCAGCGCGATGTGGTCGAGCGCGGCGAGCCAGGCGCTCACAGCGTCCGACACGTGCAGCGCATCGCGGACCTGCTTGCCGTCGCCATAGATCGTCAGCGGATTGCCGCTTATGGCGCTGAGCAGGAAGTGTGCGATCCAGCCCTGGTCCTCGGTGCCGAATTGCCGCGGCCCGTAGATGCAGCTCATGCGCATCACCACGGTCTGCAGCCCGAACACCCGGGCATAGTCGTGGACGTATTGATCGGCGGTCCCCTTTGAGCATCCATAGGGACTGTAGAAGTCCAACGGCGCGTTCTCCGAAATGCCGCCAGCGAGCAGATCATTGACCGGCATGTAGCGGCGGCCGGCGAGCGTGATCTCGCTGTCCTCGATCAGGCGCCCGTAGACCTTGTTGGTCGAGGCGAAGATCACCGGGGCCGAGGCGTTGTGCAGGCGGACGGCTTCCAGCACATTCAGCGTGCCACGGGCGTTGATCTCGAAATCGGCCGAGGGATCGCTGACGCTGTCGGTGACGGCGACCTGGGCCGCGAGGTGCAGCACGGCGCGTGCCTCGCGCACGGCGTCGATCACCGGAATGGGGTCGCGGATATCGGCCACCGTGATCGCGACGCGGTCGCCATGCCGGGATTTCAGCCATTGCGCGTTCTCGCGCACGCCGGCGCGGGCGAGATTGTCCAGCACCAGCACACGGTCGCCGCGCTCGGCCAGACGGTCGGCGAGATTGCAGCCGATGAAGCCGCAGCCGCCGGTGACCAGGACAGGTCTGTTGTCTTGTTCACTCATCACGCGACCAACCCTCGTTGCAGCAGCTCACGGGTCGCCCGCTCCGCCTGATCGTCGGCGATCTGGTCGGCGAGGTACCCGGCGAGCTCTTCGAGCCCGTCCTTGAACGCGACATGCGGCTCGAAGCCGAGCAGGTCGCGTGATTTGCCGATGTCGGCGAAGCAGTGCCGGATATCGCCAGCACGGTATTTCCGTGTGATCTCGGCAGCGATCTCGCACCGTCCCATCACCTCCGCCAGATCCTCGGCCACCGACAGAATGGTGCGGCTCTGGCCCGAGCCGACGTTGAAGACGTCCTGGGCGTGGTCGGATTCGAGCGCCATACGGCAGGCGCGGGCGACGTCGTGCACGTGGACGAAGTCGCGCCGCTGCAGGCCGTCTTCGAAGACGAGCGGCGGCCGGCCATTGAGCAGCCGGGCGGCGAAGATGGCCAGCACCCCGGTATAGGGATTCGACAGCGCTTGCCGCGGACCGAACACGTTGAAGAAGCGCAAGCCGACCGTCGGAATGCCGTAGGCCTTGCCCGTGATCAGGCACATCCGCTCCTGCGCATATTTGTTCAGCGCGTAGATCGAGCTCAGCGACGGCTGCTTGGTCTCAGGGGTGGGCACGGGATCGAGCGCATGCCCTGCATGATCCCGCAATTCCCACTCGCCCTTGCGAAGCTGCTCGATCGGTCGTTCGTCGCAGGCGACGACGCTTCCAGTGCCGTCACGATACAGGCCTTCGCCATAGATGCTCATCGAGGATGCCACCACCAGGCGTGCGACTGGTCGCTTGGCCAATGCCTGCAGCAGCACGGCGGTGCCGAGCTCGTTCGTCCGGACATAGGGCTCGATGTCATACATGCTCTGGCCGACGCCGACGGCGGAGGCGAGATGCAGGACCATGTCGGCGCCGCGCAAGGCCTGTTCGACGGCGACGCTATCCGTGACGTCGCCGACCACGAGCTCGGCATCGTCGGCGAGATAAGCGGGCCGCTGACGGTTGCCGCCGTGGACCTGCGGAGAGAGATTGTCGAGAAGGCGGACCTCATAGCCAGCCGCAAGCAGCACGTCGGCCGTATGCGAACCGATGAATCCCGCGCCTCCGGTAATCAATACTCGCGTCATTCACCGCTCCGTGCCGCATGGGACCGATCCGTTCGGGACCAGCCGATGATGAGAGTTGAAGCGCGCCTTTGCTTGGTCGGGCGACCTGCGCGCCAGTCACGTCTGGGAGTTAGAAGCGGTGCAAGGAATGTTCGTTCCTGCGAAACCTACAAACGAAAATTTCTCTAACCTGGATCAATAACCCAAGTGAATCCCAGCTAGAATCCCGGCTAGAAATGCGCGCCATGAAGTGGCGGCGGCAGGTCGAGATGTCTTGCAACCGTCGCGCCGATGTCGGCAAAGCCGGCGCGTCGGCCGATCGGAGCCGTTGACTGCGCGGTCCACGCCAGGATCGGGACCTGCTCGCGCGTATGATCGGTGCCGCTCCAGGTCGGATCGCAGCCATGATCGGCGGTAATGATGAGGAGATCGTCGCTTCGCAGCCGGCTCAGCAGCTCGGGGAGGCGGGCGTCGAAAGCTTCGAGCGCCGCTGCGTAGCCGGCGACGTCGCGGCGGTGGCCGTAGAGCGTGTCGAAATCGATGAAGTTGGCGAACAAAAGCCCGCCTTCTGCAAGGCCTCCAAGCCCATCGAGCGTGGCATCGAACAGCGCTGCATTGCCGTCGCCGCGCAGGTTTCTCCCGGTGCCGCGATGAGCGAAGATGTCGTCGATCTTGCCGATCGTGACGATGTCGCGGCCGGCAGTTTCTGCAAGGTCGAGGATGGTTCGCTCGGGCGGCGGAACCGAGAAATCGCGCCGGTGCGAGCTGCGCTTGAAGCTGTCCGCGCTCGTTCCGACGAACGGACGCGCGATGACGCGGCCGATCTTCAGGGGATCGACCAGCCGCCTCGCGACCGTGCAGACCTCATAGAGTCGCTCGAGCCCGAACGTCTCCTCGTGCGCCGCGATCTGGAACACGCTGTCGGCCGAGGTGTAGCAGATCGGCTCGCCGCTGCGCATGTGGCGCTCGCCGAATTCGGCGATGATGTCGGTGCCGGAGGCGTGGCAGTTGCCGAGGATGCCGGGCAGTCCGGCTTGTTCGCACAGCTTTGTTACGAGATCGCGCGGGAAGCAGGGCTGGATCTTTGGAAAATAGCCCCAGTCGAACGCGACAGGCACGCCGGCGATCTCCCAATGGCCGGATGGCGTGTCCTTGCCCCTCGATATCTCGCTGGCGCATCCATGGCGCGCACCCTGAACCCGGCCGTCGAGCCCGGGCGGGACGCGACCCGTCGCAAGGCGGCAGGCCTCGCCGAGGCCGAGCACCACGAGATTTGGCAGGCACAACGGCCCCTCCCGCTGCGGACTATTGGCACGCCCGGCCATGCATGCATCCGCAATGTGGCCGATGGTGTCGGCACCTTCGTCGCCGTAATTGGCGGCGTCGGGCGCGGCGCCGATTCCGACGGAATCCATCACCAGGATCAGGGCACGCATGTCGGCTCCCTGATCGGCGGGGAGACGCCACTAGAGGAGGCGAGACCGGTCTTCGTGCAATAGCGCTCGACCATCTGCGCGCAGAAATCGGCGAACTCGTTCACGTCGAGCGGCGGGCTGGTGTGATGCGGTTCGAGACCGCGGTGTTCCGGCGTGAAGCAGAACGTCACAGTGATCTCGAACTCGGCCAGCGCATCCATCTGGCGGTCGAACCAGTCCAGTGCGTTGGGGCGGAAGCTGTCGGCCCATGACAGGCCGGTCCGCAAGTGCCGCACGCCGAACCGTCGCATCCAGCGCACGGCGTCATCGAGACGATGGTCCTCGAAATGAAACCACTGGCAGAGGCCCATGTCGGCGGCGTATTGGCCGAACAGCTCCGCCGCGGCTTTCGGGGTTCCATCCTCGCGCAGCAGGCCCATGTGGAAATGCCGGTAATAGGAGGACCCCTCGGCCTCCTTGTGCCGCGTGGTCGCCTCCCAGGCCGAAGGGAGATCGTAGAGGCTGTACCAGTGGATGCGCGGCGCGCGGCCGATCAGAAGGTCGGCGGTGCGCGACAGGCCCCAGGCTTGCACCTCCTCGGCGCCGAACGAGGAGACGCCGACCTCGGTCACCCAGACCGGGAGCGAGGTAACAGCCTTGATCTCCTCGATCTTGGCCGGCCATTCTCCGATCTCCCATAAATTCCAGTCGAGCGGAAAGCCGTGCACGGCGACGGCGTCGACGTGATCGAGCACGCCACGCGCCTGCATGCTGCGCATGAAGGACGGGTCGATCGGCGAAATGCCGCCGAGCACGCGCGGCAAGGTCGGATGCGCGCTGCGGATGGCCTTGCCGGCCGCGAGCGCCAGGTTGGCAAACATCGCCCAGTCCGGGTCGATCAGGAGGTCCCAATGCGACTTGTTGTTGGGCTCGTTCCAGATCTTGGCCGCCTCGATCATCGGCTCGCCTCCCGTGACGGATAAACCGGCCCGTCGACCTGCGGCCGCGTCGTGCGCTTGCACAGATAGACCTCCTCTTCCGGATGGGCCGCGATGGCAAAGCCGGCGCTGCGCAGCATGGCCTCGACGCAGGCGCGATTGGGCACCCACCAATTGGTGGGGTCGTCGGCATATTTGTGCTCGATGAAGTGCAGCTTCGGGTAGCCGGAGGAATCGAACTGATCGGTAGTCCAGAAGTCGTAGTTCTTCTCGATCGCATCGACCCGGCTGTCGCCGCGCAGCATCGACTGAAACAGGAGGAGATCGCCGGCGACGTGCTCATGGATCAGGTCCAGCGCCAGCAGCGGGTGTCGCAGATGATAGAGCACGCCCATGAAGATCACGAGGTCGAACTTTTCGCGCAGCTGCCCGACATCATAGGCCGACATCTTGCGGAATTCGATCCTGAGCCCGTTCACCTCGGCCGCGAAGCGGGCCTGGGCCAGATATTCTTCGTCGGTGTCGAGGCCGAGCACGCGTTCGGCGCCGCGCCGCTTCATCTCCATGGCGTAGAAGCCGGCATTGCAGCCGATATCGAGCACGGTCTTGCCTTCGAGCCGGTCCGGAATGATGCCGGAGAAGCGCTGCCACTTCACATTGGGGTAGTCGCCGAGAAAGTGCGACGGCGCTGTCGGCACGCCCTTGAGGTCGAGATTGTGAAACCATGGCCCCAGCGCATCGACGCGCTGGCGGATTTCCTCGCGGGAGAGGGCGCCTCTGGTCATGCAATCGCTCCGTTATTCATTGAGACCGGCCGGGCCCCGTCCGATGAGGCGCGGGTCCGCGACTTGGAACGGCCCTCGACGCCCTCGGCGAGCAGGGCCATTGCCGTGCGATAGCCGTCGATGGTGCCGACATCGACGTAGGATTCGCCGGCCTTGACCCCGATGCCGTTGCCGCCGGCCGAAAGGTAGGCATTGACCAGCGTCCCGAAATATTCGTCGCGGCGTTCGCGTGCGTGCCACAGCGCCTGGAGCTGGCGGAAGCCGTGGGCCGACATCTTGAAAGCACCCCAGATCCAGCGCGAGGCTGCATTCGGCTGCTTGACCTGGATCTCCGTCACCTGCTCGCCGTCCAGCACCACCGCATCGAAGAATTCGGGGTGCTCGACCGGGAACAGCAGGAACGAGAGGTCTGCCTCGGGCAGGGATTGCAGGGCCGCCTTGGGAAACCACACCGTGTCGGGCAAGCCGACCATGACGTCTTCGTGCCGCCCGACGACGGTGCTTGCCCTGAACACCGCGTCGCACAGGCCGGAGGCTTCGGGCTGCACCACATAGGCGAGCTCGGCGCTGCCGTAGTGGTCGCCGAAATATTCGAGGATGTCGGACTTGCCGGGCGAGATCACGAAGCAGATCTTGTCCGCGCCGCCGAGGATGAGGCGCTCCAGCAGATATTCGGAGACCGCGCAGGGACGGTCGGTACCGTCGTCATGCCGGCTGCCGACCGGCAGCAATTCCTTCGAGAACGCAAGCGGCTGGATACGGCTGCCGCGGCCCGCGGCCGGAACGATGCCCCACATGATCAGGCCTCCTCGATTTGTTGCCGGCTGATGCGGCTCGACGTCATCTGCTCGAGCATCGAGATCAGTTCACGCGCCCGCTTGTCCGATGTGTGCTGGTCCATGGTGCGCTCATAAGCGCGCAGGGCCATGCGCCTGAGCTCGGCATCCGGCATCGCGAGCGCGGCGAGCGCGTCGTGCTCGTCGCGTGCGATCAGGATCTCCCCTCCGGGCGCGAAGAAGTCCGCTATTCCGGGCCAGTCGTCGCTCAGCAGCGGGGCACCGCAGGCCGCGGCCTCGAACAGCCGGCCGGACGGGCACCAGCCCATCTCCGCCATGGCCCGGCGGGTGACGTTGAGGGTCAGCCGCGACGAGGCAAAGAACGGCGCGTGCTCGGACGGCGGCAGGTGCCGCACGAAATAAATGTTGGGCGACCATGGGAAATCGTGCGGGTACTGCGCGCCGCCGATCAGGAAGCGGAGATCCTGGCGCGCCCGCGCGGGCGCGACGAAAAGCGCCTCGAGCGTGCGCTGGCGGTCTTCGGAGTAGGTGCCGAGATAGGACAAATCGGCGCGATAATGCGGCTGCGGCGTAACCGGATGGTGGATGTCTGTGTCGACATGCCCATAAAGCGGCCGGGTGTCGCGCGCGCCGAGCCTGGTGCGGAATTCGTCCGCAACGTGAGGCCCGCCGGTGAAGCTGAGCACCAGCGCGAAGTCCCGCAGGCCGCGCGGGCCGATATAGGGGACAGCCTCGCCGGCGATGAGCCTTGCCAGCGTAACCGGAGTATCGAGGTCGTAGAACACGGGAACGGCACGATCCTCAGCGAGAATCAGCTCGGTCGCGGCGATCGCATCGGGGCAATAGGAGGTCACGATCGCGACGTCGGCATCACGGATTTCGGCGCTTGCCGCCTGCCGCACGTCGTCCCAGTTCGCGAACAGCCGGAGCGCGCCACCCGGCAGCTCGTAGAGATCCCGGGCACCGGCATAATAGGGCACGTCGCGCTCGAAGAAGACGACGCTGTGTCCCGAACGCGCGAGATGCTTGCAGAGGCCGCGCCACAGGGTGGCGTGACCGTTGCCCCAGGAAGACGAGATTGTCAGGCCGAAGATGATGATCTTCACGCCGTCACCCGTTGGTTGATCCTGGTGATCTTCATGCCGCTTCTGTCGGCGCGGAGCGTGCTGATGCTGGCCGGATCGATCTCGATCGAAAGAAACTGGTCGAGCGGCGTGCGCGAATAGTGCAGCAGCGCGGCGCGGATCGGCTCGGCGTGGCTGACGAGGACGACCGCGTCGAGATTGCGGTCGCCGCGCAGCTGCTCCAGATGAGCGACCATGCGGTTCTGAAGCGACCGCATGCTCTCGCCGCCGGGCGGGCGGCTCGTGCCGCGTCGCCCATTCCAGCGCGACCATCGGGGATCCGGCGCCAGCTCGTCGAACGATCGCCCGGTCCATTCGCCATAATCGAGTTCGTCGAGGGCAGGAACGATCTCGACCGGCAGCCTGAAATGCGCCGCGAGGATGCATGCCGACTGCATACAGCGCCGTTGCGGGCTGGACTGAATGAGCGATGGCCGCGGCGCGATGGTGGCGGCACAGCGCGCCATTTCCTCACAGCCGAGATCGTCGAGCGCGACGCCTTTCATCCGGCCGCACAGGATGCGGCCGAGCAGGGCGTGATGACCGTGCCGGACGAGATGGATGATCCCAGCCATCACGCAAACGCCTTGTCGTCGATGAAGGCGCGCGTCCGCCGTCCGGCCTCCTCGTCGGTGAACTGCTGCGGCGGCGATTTCATGAAATAGCTCGAAGGGCCGGTCAGCGCTCCGGCCTGGCCGCGGTCCATGGCGAGCTTGGCACAGCGCACCGCGTCGATCACGACGCCCGCCGAATTCGGGGAGTCCCAGACCTCGAGCTTGACCTCGGCGCTCAGGGGAACGCCGCCGAACGTCGTTCCCTCCAGGCGGATGAAGGCGAGCTTGCGATCGGTGAGCCACGGCACGTGGTCGCTCGGTCCGACATGGATGTTGTCGGGGTCCATGGGGACGTCGAACTGGCTGGTCACGGCCTGGGTCTTGGAGATCTTCTTCGACGCCAGCCGCTCCCGTTCGAGCATGTTCTTGAAATCGGTGTTGCCGCCGACATTGAGCTGGTAAGTGCGGTCGAGCCGCACCCCGCGCTCGCGGAACAGATTGGCGAGCACGCGATGCAGGATGGTGGCACCGACCTGGCTCTTGATGTCGTCGCCGACGATCGGCAGGCCGGCCTCCTCGAAGCGGCGCTGCCACTCCGGATTGGAGGCGATGAAGACCGGAATGCAATTGACGTAGCCGCAGCCGGCCTCGATGGCGCGCGCCGCATACCATTCGCTGGCGCGCTGCGAGCCGACCGGAAGATAGGAGACCAGAACGTCGGTGCGGGACATCGCCAGCACTTCGGACACGTCGGCCTCCGGCACCTCCGCAATCGGAACGTCGTCGGTGAGATAATGCCCGATGCCGTCCAGGACCGGTCCGCGCTGCACGATCACGCCTGTCGGCGCGACGTCGGAGAAACGGTGCGTGTTGTTGGGCGGGGCGAAGATCGCATCGGCGACGTCGCGGCCGACCTTGTTGGCGTTGACGTCGAACGCCGAAGCGATCTGGATATCGCTGATATGGTAACCGCCGAGATCCGCGTTCATTAGCCCCGGGACCGGCTCGTTCGACTTGGCGTTCCGGTAGTAGGTGAGGCCCTGGACGAAGGAGCTCGCGCAATTGCCGACGCCGACGAGTCCGACGCGCACGCGGCGCCTGTGTTGGAGACGAGAATGCATGGAATGAAGCCCTCCGGAAGCATGCGGCGTCGGTGCAAGAGTCGGTGTAAGTACGTCGGCGAACGTGTGGAAGGTATGTTCGTTCCTGGGAAGGAGATGCGAGCGGCACGCCGTGGGCCGATTCATCGCGACAAAATGCGACGCGCTTAACATGGGATAAAGTCCCGTACCGCCAGCTCGGAACGAACGACTTTCATGATGAAGATGAAGAAGATGATGCTCGCCTCACGCGGACCGTTTCGTATCTGCCGCGAAGAACCAATCACTGCGGCCCGCGTTTGTCGGCCAATGGTTCGATGCGGTGCGGCGTTCATCGCCCGCCTAGTGAACGAGGTGTGACATGACATCCAAGGCACAGAACAGCGAAGCCCACGAGACCACCGATCACAACGTCATCCAGAAATGGGCCGAAGAACGCGGCGGGAAGCCGGCGACCGTGAAGGCGACGGAGGAGGGTGGCCACGCCGGAATCCTGCGTATTGATTTCGATCCGCCGGATGAAGCGTTGGATCGCATCAGCTGGGATGCGTTCTTCGAGAAGTTCGATGAAGCCGGCATCGCGTTCCTGCATCAGGATCGAACCAAGGACGGCAAGCTCAGTCGATTCCACAAGTTCGTGCGACATTAGCGACCGCGCGACATGGCGGGCGGCTGGGCGGAAGCGATCAGGGCGGGCGATTTTGGGTGCGCCTGGCGGATCAACGATCGAGATTTGCTGGAGATCGCGCATCCGCCGAAGCACACTGGCCCGCGTCACCTCCAGCGGATCTGGCGCGGCGAGGAGCTGAGGGATAAGCACGTGCTGGTGCGCTGCTATCACGGACTCGGCGACACCATCCAGTTCCTGCGCTTCATGAAGCCGCTTCGCGCGATTGCGCGCAGCGTCACCCTGTGGTGTCAACCCGAGCTGCTGCCGATGGTCGAGGGCGCAGCGGGCGTCGATCGCGCCATCCCGCTGCATGATGGTGCGCCCGAGAGCGCTTTCGAGGTCGACATCGAGATCATGGAGGTGCCGCACGCTATCAGAGCGCGCCGCGATCAGGTCGAGAAGCGCGTTCCCTACCTGATGCTCCCTCCTGTTGCCGTACAACCGCTTCGGCTGCAAAGTCTGGCCGTCGGCCTGGTCTGGAAAGTCGGTGAGTGGGACAAGCGGCGGGAGGTTCCGGCCGTCTTGCTGCGCAATCTCGCTGGATCCGGCGTGACGCTCCATTCGCTTCAGCGCGGGACGAGCACCGAAGAGCTCGCGACGATCGGGGCACGGGACATCAGCACGCCTGATATCGTCGCTCTCGGCCATCGCCTGCGGCAGCTCGATCTCGTCGTATGTGTCGACACCATGGTCGCACACCTTGCGGGCGCGCTGGGATGCGAGGCCTGGGTCTTGCTGCATGCCGATTGCGACTGGCGCTGGCCCCAATCCGGTGCGCGTTCGTTCTGGTACCCGAGCCTGCGGCTGTTTCATCAAACACGGCCGGGCGATTGGGTCGATGTCATCGCCGACGCCCGCAACGCGCTACGGGTGCGGCTCGAAGGAGGTCGAACGACCGCGGCGATGTGATTTCCAGACGTTCTTTCCAAGACATTGATGAGGAACGAGCGCCGCCCACGCGCTTTGGTGCAACGCCCTCGCAATGGAAAGACGCTCATGCAAAGTTCCGACGCCGGTGTGTCGACTGCCAGCCTGTCGCAGGTGACCGACGATATCTGGATCGTGAACGACAAGCCGATCAGCGCCGCCGGCCTGCAACTGCCTGTACGGATGACCGTCATCCGCCTGTCGAATGGCGACCTCGTGCTGCATTCGCCGGTGAGATATTCGCCGGGTCTGCGCCAGGAGCTGGAGCGGCTGGGTACGATCAGATACCTGCTGGCGCCAAATATTGCCCATTGGATGTTCCTGCCAGAATGGCAAAGGCAGCTGCCGCAGGCCGCGATCTTTGCCGCGCGCGGCCTTGCGGCGCGCGGGCAGGTGCGGGCGGCGGGCCTGCGTATCGATCGCGAGCTTGGAGATACGACGCCGGAGGAATGGGCTGCCGACCTCGAAACGGTGTCGGTGAATGCTCCGATGTTCTCGGAGGTCGAGCTGTTCGACAGGCGGAGCCGGACGCTGGTTCTGACGGATATCGTGCAGAACCTCGATCCCCACCACCTCAGCGCCTCGAATACAGCCGCGGCGAGCCTGCTCGGCATTGCCAAGCCGGACGGGAAGGCCCCGGTCTATCTGCGGCTGCTGCTCCGCCTCGGCGGCCGTTCGGCGCGGGCTGCGGGCGAGCGGCTCGTGAAGCTGGCTCCGGAGCGGGTGATCTTTGCGCATGGCGACTGGTTCGAAACACAGGGAACGGCACGCCTGCGGCGATCCCTGCGCTGGCTGCTTCCCGCGGACGTCTCGGGACGCGAGCACGGGCAGATGGTCGGCACGCGCGTCGTCATCACCGGCGCCTCCAGTGGAATCGGCCGCGCCGCGGCGCTGGCCTTTGCCCGCGAGGGCGCAAGCGTGGTCCTCGCCGCACGCCGCGGCGAGGTCTTGATGCGGCTTGCTGCGGATTGTGAGGCGCTCGGAGGCCGGGCCCTGGCCGTGCCGACCGACGTCACTGACGCGGAGGCGGTGCAGCGTCTGGCCGGTG
Source organism: Bradyrhizobium sp. JHI2711 (assembly GCF_056156565.1). Taxonomy (NCBI): domain Bacteria; kingdom Pseudomonadati; phylum Pseudomonadota; class Alphaproteobacteria; order Hyphomicrobiales; family Nitrobacteraceae; genus Bradyrhizobium; species Bradyrhizobium sp. JHI2711. The sequence continues at coordinate 1,557,938 of NZ_JBPZPT010000001.1, read as the reverse complement.
AGGCGGATGAGGCCTTCGGCGGCATCGACGTCTGGATCAACAACGCCGGCACGGGCGTGTTCGGGGCCTATCAGGATGCCGACATCGCGCTCCATCGCCGGACCATCGAGGTCAATCTGCTCCGCCCCATGCATGGCGCGTTCGCGGTGCTTCCGATCTTCCTCCGCCAGAACCGCGGTGTCCTGATCAACAACATCTCGCTCGGCGGCTGGGCGCCGACGCCCTTTGCCGCAGCCTACACCGCCAGCAAGTTCGGCCTGCGCGGCTTCACCGCAAGCTTGCGTCAGGAGCTCCGGGCTCATCCCGACATTCACGTCTGTGGCGTCTTTCCGTCCATTATCGATACGCCGGGCTTCGTCCACGGCGCCAACGTTTCCGGACGAAGGCTCGATCCTGGCCCGCTGCTTTATCAATCCGAAGATGTAGCCCAGACCCTCCTGAGCCTCGTCCGCGCGCCGCGTGACGAGGTGGCCGTGGGGTGGCCGGCGCGCGCCGGGCAACTGGCCTATGCGATTGCCCCTGAGATCACCGAGAATGTCATCGGAGCCGCATTCCGCTGGCTGCTGTCGCGCGCGCGTCCAGCAGCAAGGAACGAAGGCACCTTGCTCGAAGCGGGTCCGCAGGGCACGTCCGTCGACGGCGGCTGGCTGGTGCGGAAGCAGGTTCCGCCGGCCGCTGTGCTCAGCAAGGGGCTCGTGGTGCTCGGGATCGCTGCCGGCCTGGCATTCGCGGCATCGATGGCGGGCCGTTCCAGACCCCGCGCGAGGACGCGGCGGCGCCGCGCGTGAGTCCGCGGCAATCTCGCGCCGAGGACCGACGGCGATGCCCGCCTGCCGGACCGCAGATGGCTCCGGCGCCGGAACGAAGCCCTGAGACCGCGCGTTCCTGCGGGAACACCCGAGGACCAGACGTTGCCGCGCTATCATTTTGATTTGGTGGATTCTGAAACCGTAGCCGACGAGGGAGGCGCCGATTTGCCGGACGACATCAAGGCTCTGGATGTCGCCGAAGAGATTGCGCGGCGCCTGCTCGAGGAGCGTCCCGAGCTCAAGGGCCGCCACCTCTCGATCCTCGTCACGAATGAGGATGGTGAGGAAATCGGCCGGATGCCGCTGGATGTAGTGCACTGAAGCCGTGATCTGACATGACGTTCATGATTGGGGTGATCGCCGACACACATGGACTGCTGAGGCCCGAGGCGGAGCGCTGCCTCGCCGGCGTCTCGCACATCATCCACGCCGGCGACATCGGCGCCCAGGCGGTGATGGACGGGCTTTGCCGCATCGCACCCGTCACCGCGATCAGGGGAAATGTCGACCGGGGCACGTGGGCTGAACGCTTTCCCGAAACACAAACGCTGCGCCTCGGCGGCCGCAGCTTCCACGTCCTGCACGACCTCAACGAGCTGACGATCGATCCTGCCGAGCTCGGAATCGACGTCGTGGTCTCAGGGCATTCCCACCGCGCGGGGATCGAAACCGTCAACGGCGTGCTTTATCTGAATCCAGGCAGCGCAGGGAAGCGACGCTTCAAGCTGCCGATTACGCTCGCAACGCTGGAGCTCGATTCCGGCGGGCCGCTGCGGCCCGTTATTCACGATCTCGACACGCCAGCAGGCCTCCGCTGCTAGTGCGTCTTCGATTTCTGCCACCGCTCCAGATCCAGCGGCGGCCGTTCCGGATCGATCTGTTCCTTCTCGGGATTGCCTTGCCAGGGCTTATTCGTCTGCCGGTGCGTCGGCATATCGGTCTTCCGGCGTGGATCGTCGAGCGGTGTCTCTCGCGGATCGGTTTTAGGTTCAGTCGCTTTTGGCATGTGTTTCCCCGTCGAGTGTTTCCCTATCGAGCTCGCACGATGGCGCTGCGGCAGCACCCTCTGATCAACCCGGGACGCAGCGCGGTGTTCCCTGTCTCGCGCTGCGGCGATCGGCGCAGGAACGACCCCTGCGACAACTCATTGTTCTATTTCGACATTGCGAACCATCGACACAGGAGCAGCACATGTCAAAGATGCCTCCAGTCCCCGAAGAACAGCGGAGCAACAAGGGACCCGGTTCCGATCCGGCCGTCGAGGCGACAGAACGGGAGCCGGGCCGCGAGAATTTCGATACCCAGGGCCGCCACGGCAACATCAAGCAGAACACGACCAACCAGGGCTACCAGCAGGATCGATGATGCTCGACCTAAACAAACCCAGTGAGAGACACGCGATGAGCAGAATGGGTCTCGTGCTGGTCGCCGTACTGGCGGCCGCCACCGCCGGGCCCGCATGGGGGCAGGGAGGCGGCGGCGCGGGAGGAAGCGCCGGTGGCGGGGCGGCCGGGAGCACGTCGTCGGCGCCCGGGACCAACTCGGCCGGGACAGCGCAATCGAGCGGCGGTTCCGGCCCACGGGGATCGACGACCGTCGGCCGACCCGGCAATCCTGCAGGCGGCACCAATATCGGACGCATCGATGGGACCGTCACGCCCGGACCCTCGCTGCAGGGCGACGACCAGATTCGTTCGGAGACCTCCCGCGATTCCGAGGCGGATCGAAAGATCAAAGGCATCTGCAGGGGATGCTGACCTCTTGATCAGCAGGGCTATCGCAGTTGAGATTTTCCCTGCGGCCATCCTTCGAGACGCCCGCTTGAGGCGGGCTCCTCAGGATGAGGTCGGAGTGCGCGGCAGCAGTTTCAACGGGCACTGACACCGATTAGCCTCATCCTGAGGAGGCGCGTCAGCGCCGTCTCGAAGGACGAGGCGTGCGCGCAGACCGCCGCCACAAGTCATATGCGATTGCGCTGCCCCTGATCAGGACGCCGGCTTGACCGGCGTCCAGTCCAGGTCCGCATCATCGCAAGGCTCGGGGTCGGCCGGGCAAGGCCTGATCTTCAACTCGTCCTCGAGCACCGCCTCGCCCTCGGCATGCTCGACCAACCCCGCCTCATCGGCTCTCTCCAGCGCTTCCTCCTTGGTCGGAAACGTGCGGCTCATCTTCTCTCCGTCCTTGAACAGGGCGTATGCCATGATCGCCTCTCTGGCTTCCGTCGCTACGCGCTATGCGATTTCCCTGAGGTTACTCAGGGTCGACAATCCGAGGCCACCCAAAGCAAGCAAGAACGATCTTCTCGGCATGTGCATCTCCAACATGTGAGCGACAGACGCAGCGTGATATCGAACGTTCCTATCGGGAATGAAGCCGATGCCCAATCGCGCACGCGTGCCGACGAACGTCTCCCTCGCCTTAACGCATGTTAGTCTCGATCAATTGGCACGATTGATCGCAAGCTCGATCCCAGTGAGATGCTGATCGCCATAGGAACGTGTCCGTCTAGCATGGCTTAATTCCGCATCGGAAGTGCCGAGCCGCGCACGAGTTCACCACATGCAAGACAGACAAAGCAATTTCCCGACGTCCGCAGGCGTCCTTCTCGGACTTGGCCTCGGCGCATTCTTCGACGGCATCGTCTTTCATCAGCTGCTGCAATGGCATCATATGTTAAGCGGCTGGTATCCGCTCGATTCCATCGAGAACATCACCCTCAATACGACTTGGGACGGCATCTTTCACAGTACCGCCTATGTCCTCGTGCTCGCTGGGCTTTATCTGTTATGGCAGCGGGCACGCCGAGGCGCGCCGCGGTGGTCCCGCTCGCAGTGTCTCGGGACGATCCTGATCGGGTGGGGCATCTTCAATCTCGTCGAAGGCGTGATCGATCACCAGATCCTGAGATTGCATCAGGTGAACGAGACCGTGCCCGACGGCCAGCGCATTTTCTGGGATATCGGCTTCCTGCTGTGGGGAGCTGCGATGATCGTCATGGGCGTTGCCATGGCACGCGCGGGCGCGCAGGAGGGAGTGCATGCGAAAGGCAGCTTACAGGCTCGTTAGAAACACGCCGCCGGCTCTGGTCTACGTGATGTTTCTGCTGCTGCTCGTGCTCGCGACGGCGCCGGCGTTTCGGCCAGTGCTGTTCGGCCTCTCCGTCGACGATCTCTTGCAGTTGCGCTGCTTTTCGCCGGTCTGAGCGCGGAGGTGACCATGGTGGAGTTCAGGCTTCCAAGAAACTCCCGCATCGAGCAGGGGGTGGTCTGGCCAAAGCCGGCCGGCAAGAGCTTGCGGGAATTTCAGGTCTATCGCTGGAATCCGGACGATGGCCGCAATCCCAGGCTCGACACCTATTTCGTCGATCAGACGGATTGCGGGCCGATGGTGCTGGACGGGCTGATCTGGATCAAGAACAACATCGACTCGACCCTGACCTTCAGGCGATCCTGCCGAGAGGGCGTTTGCGGCTCCTGCTCGATGAACATCGCCGGCCAGAACACGCTGGCATGCACGAGGTCGATGAACGAGGATGTTGCGGAAGGCGAGCCGCTCCGCGTGCTTCCCCTGCCGCATCAGCCGGTGGTGAAGGACCTGGTGCCGGATCTGACCAACTTCTACGCGCAGCTCGCACTCATCGAGCCGTGGCTGCAGACCACGTCCCCCACGCCGCAGAAGGAATGGCGGCAAAGCCACGAGGATCGGGCGAAACTCGACGGATTGTACGAGTGTATTCTCTGCGCGTGCTGCTCGACCTCATGCCCGAGCTATTGGTGGAATTCCGAGCGTTTTCTCGGGCCGGCAGCCCTGATCCAGGCGGCGCGCTGGATCAATGACAGCCGGGACGAAGCCACCGGCGAACGCCTCGACATGCTCGAGGATCCCTTCAGGATCTATCGCTGCCACACCATTCTGAATTGCGCGAAAGCATGCCCAAAGGGCCTCAATCCCGGAGAAGCCATTTCGGCTCTGCGGCTCAAGATGGTCGAGCGGAAGTTCTGATCGCGAGCGAGACGCCACTGCGCAAAACAGGAACCATGGCTGCGGCGCTCGCTTATCAGACGCGAGTTGGAGGCGCCTGATGGGAAAGAAGCAATTTGCCGCTCTGCCGTTTCGGCTGGACAAGTCCGAGCTGCGGGTGATGCTGATCACGACCAGGCGCAAGCGCAGGTGGAGCGTCCCAAAGGGATCGCCGATGCGCAACAAGGAGCCGCACCTGACGGCTGCGCTCGAAGCCTATGAGGAGGCGGGCCTGGTCGGTGTCGTGGCCACGCGCGCACTGGGCAGCTTCAAGCATCGCAAGCGAAAAGGTGATCGCAAGCGGACCATGAACGTTGCCGTCTTCCCCATGAAGGTGCACGGGCGCCAGCGCTGGTGGCCCGAGAAGGGCGAGCGGGAGGCGATCTGGGTCTCGCCCAAGACGGCGGCGCGGCTGGTGCACAAGGCGCAGCTCCGGCGCCTGATCGCCCGGTTCGCGGCGCAGACGGCGCGCGAGACATCCTCGCCGCTCGGCCGGTGAGGGGGGCCGGGATTAGGAACACGTCGCGCGCCCAATCATTCAAGCTTGATGGACCAACAAACCACGGGGCTCATATCGGAGGAGCGACCGCCTCACGACATCCTGGCAGCGGCGATCGAGCGACGCCGCGCCGTCTTGTTCGTGGGCGCCGGTGTCTCGATGGCCGTCGGCCTGCCGTCCTGGCAGTCCCTGATTGATCATCTCTTGGACGATCTGGGCCTCGAACGCAACGTCATCGACGGAATGCATGGCGGCTATCAGATGCTTGCGGAATATTATCGGATCAAGCGCGGCGGGATCGGCCCGCTGCGCAGCTGGCTCGACCGCAATTGGCGTGTCGACCCCGAGAAGATCGCCGCTTCAGAGCTGCACCGGATGATCGTCGAGCTGGATTTTCCGGTCATCTACACCACTAATTACGACCGCAACCTCGAAACCGCGTTCGACGTGCTGAACAAGCCCTTTGCGAAGATCAGCAACGCGAAGGAGATCGCGAGCGCTCGCGCCGGCGTCACCCACATCATCAAATTCCACGGCGACTTCGATGACGATGCTTCGCTGGTTCTGACCGAGACCGATTTTCTCAACCGGCTCGCCTTCAATTCCCCGCTCGATATCCGCTTTCGCGCCGATGCGCTGGGAAGCACGCTGCTCTTCGTCGGATACAGCATGTCCGATCCGAACATCCGGCTGCTGCTGCACCGGATCTGGCAGATCTGGGACGAGTCCGGGCACAGCCAGGACCGGCCGCGATCCTTCGTATTCGTCGCGCAGCGCAATCCGGTGCAGGAGGCGGTGCTCGCCAACTGGGGCATCACCACCATCGCCCCGCCCGAGGGTATGGCTGCCGATGACGGTCTCAGGCGGCTGCTGCACGACATTCGCGAGCGGCTTGACGGCAGGACAGCGCCTAGCTCGGGTCCCGACACCGAGAGACATCGCTAGGGCCGCCGCACGCTGCAGATCTCGTTCGGGGCTAGAGTGAGGCTTGCGGCATATTGCATATCCAGAAAGCCGGCGCGCCAGCGCTGCGCCATGGCCGTCTCCGACAGATCAAAGGATTTTTCCGGCCCGGCCTCCTCGCGGCCCGGCCGGTAGCTCAGGAGATAGACCTCGTCCTTGTAGTGGAGGTCCTGAAGCTCGGCGCGGAGCTGACGGGCCTCCAGAGCGTAGCCGAGGCGCTGGAAGGTCTGGTTGCCGAAGGTCAGGTCGCTCTTGCGCTCGGAGGCGGCCTCGAGCCCATCGGGGACTTTGCCGTCGCGCGGAAACAGATCGATCACATAGAGGCGGAGCGGGCCTGCAGTCTCCAGGATCGGATCGAACGGCGCGTTCAGCGAGAACCCGCCGTCGACGAGCCAGCGGCCGGCGATCTGCACCGGAGCGAATTCGGGGAGAAAGCCGCAGCTGGCCAGGATATGGTCCATTTCGATCCGCTCCGATGCGGAGTCGAACAACACGGCATCGCCGCTCTCGACATCGGTGGCGCAGATCGTGATGCGCAGATCGCCGCCATTCAGACGTCCGAAATCAATCAAGCGCTGCAGGCGTTGGCGGGTCGGGCCGAGATCGTAGATGCCGCCGTAGTGAGACGCCGGAATGGGGAGGCGGGGGTGGAAGAAACCGGAATGACCCAGCACGCGCGTACTGATCGAGCTCAGCCACGCAGAAGTATGGCGGCCGGCGTTCGGCACGTCGGCTGGACTGCTTGGGGCATGCCAATAGCTGCGTAAATTGCGCAGCCGATCGTCGCACGGGCTCCCCGCGATCAGCGCGGCCGTGATGGCCCCGGCCGACGAACCGGTCACCCAGTCGATCGGCAGCCGAAGCGAACTGAGGGCTTCAAACACACCGCCATGATAGGCGCCGAGGCCGAGCCCGCCGGAGAACGTGATGGCGGTGAGAGGACGCTCGGCGGTGCCGCCAGGCTCAGCTGCACGGTCGGTCAAGACGGGCGCCAATTGCCGGTCGGGTGGTCGCGCCGATCACCGGTATCTCCCGCAATAGCGAAGATTGATCGCGAGAGCGGCGGCGAGCAATCGACATTCATCTCAAAGCTCCAATGTCGACAATTGAACGCGGCTCTTGATGCCGTGTTCCAAAGGCTCAAACGGCACGCATGGCCGCCCTTTGCGGCGAGCCGTTAACCTGTGTGAAGCCGGTCGCTGCAGATCGCGGCTAAGGTGACGGCTGCGACAGCTCCGACCGGAAGCGGGATGCCAGAACAATCTCCGAGCCTCAGAAACTTCACCATCAACTTCGGTCCTCAACATCCTGCCGCGCACGGGGTGTTGCGGCTGGTGCTCGAGCTGGACGGCGAAGTCGTCGAGCGCGTCGATCCGCATATCGGCCTTCTGCACCGCGGCACCGAAAAGCTGATCGAGGCCAAGACCTATCTCCAGGCCATTCCCTATTTCGACCGGCTCGACTACGTTGCTCCGCTGACCCAGGAACATGCCTTCTGCCTCGCCATCGAACGGCTGATCGGCATTGAGGTGCCGCGCCGCGGCCAGCTCATCAGGGTGCTCTATCACGAGATCAGCCGCATCCTCTCGCACCTTCTGAACGTCACCACCCAGGCCATGGACGTCGGCGCCTTGACCCCGCCGCTGTGGGGCTTCGAAGAGCGCGAGAAGCTCATGGTGTTCTACGAGCGCGCCTCCGGCAGCCGGATGCATGCCAATTATTTCCGGCCGGGCGGCGTGCACCAGGATCTGCCGCCCAAGCTGATCGACGACATCGAGGCCTGGTGTGATCCGTTTCTGAAAGTCGTGGATGATCTCGACCGCTTGCTAACGCTCAACCGGATCTTCAGGGCGCGCAACGTGGATATCGGCAGGGTGACGCTGGAGCAGGCCTGGGCGTGGGGATTTTCGGGCGTGATGGTGCGCGGCTCGGGCGCCGCCTGGGATTTGCGCAAGGCGCAGCCTTACGACTGCTATGCGGAGATGGATTTCGACATCCCCATCGGCAAGAACGGAGACTGCTACGACCGTTATCTCATTCGCATGGAGGAGATGAGGCAGTCCGTCCGCATCATGAAGCAGTGCATCGAGAAGCTGAAGTCGCCGGACGGCGGCGGCCCGGTGATCGTGCAGGACAACAAGGTCGCGCCGCCCCGGCGCGGTGAGATGAAGCGGTCGATGGAGGCGCTGATCCATCACTTCAAGCTCTACACCGAGGGCTTCCATGTTCCCCCCGGCGAAATCTACGTCGCCGTCGAGGCGCCTAAGGGCGAATTCGGCGTGTTTCTCGTCGCGGATGGGACCAACACCGCCTACAAGTGCAAGATCAGGTCGCCCGGCTTCGCCCATCTGCAAGCGATGGATTTCCTCTGCAAAGGGCATTTGCTGGCGGACGTCTCGGCGATCCTGGGCTCGCTGGACATCGTGTTCGGCGAAGTCGATCGCTGATCGTGAACGGCCGGCACGCACCTACTCGGGCAGAGGCGTGTCGGCGATGTCCAGCAGCGCGCCGAGGCCTTGGCGGAGGCGCCGCGTCGCGATGCTGTCGTTGGCAAGGCCGAACACCACGAGCGAGCGCGCGGTCACCGCGTAAGCATGCCCGAACTCGAACTCGGCCATCGGCGCGTCGGGCCGATTGGTGTCGATCAGGCCGAGCCAGCTGCGTCCGTCGGTGACCTCCGGCAGGGTGAAATTCACGACGTCGTGGTGCGCGTTGTAGACCAGCAGCATGGTCGCATCCGAGCCGCGGCGCTTGATCCCGGTCTCCTGCGCGCGGCCGTCGAGCAGCATGCCGAAGCACTTCGCATTGCCGTCCTGCCATTGCTCCGTCGTCATCTCCTCGCCGGACGGCGAGAGCCAGGTGACGTCCTTGACGTCGAGCTCCTCGTTGTGCGAGCCGACCAGGAAGCGGCTGCGGTAGAGGATCGGAAACGCCTTGCGGGTGGCGATCAGCTTGCGCACGAACTCGCGCAGGCTGCGGCCGTTCGCGGTGATGCCCATCCAATTGAGCCAGGTGGTCTCGTTGTCCTGGGCGTAAGCATTGTTATTGCCGTTCTGGGTGTGCCCGAACTCGTCGCCCGCGAGCAGCATCGGCGTACCGTGGGACAGCAGCATCGTTGCCAGCAGATTCCGCTTCTGGCGCTCGCGCAAGGCGGTGATCTCGGCGTCGTTGGTCGGCCCTTCGACGCCGCAATTCCAGGAATGGTTGTTGTCGTGACCGTCGCGATTGTCCTCGCCATTCGCCTCGTTGTGCTTGTCGTTGTAGGAGACGAGATCGTTGAGGTTGAAGCCGTCATGCGCGGTGACGAAATTGACGCTGGCCCAGGGCCGGCGTCCGCGCTTGTTGAAGAGGTCGCCGGAGCCCGAAACGCGCTTGGCGACGTCGGCCAGCGTGCCCGGATCGCCCTTCCAGAAGGCGCGCACCGTGTCCCTGAACTTGTCGTTCCACTCGGCCCAGCCCGGCGGAAACTGACCGACCTGATAGCCACCGGGCCCGATATCCCAGGGTTCCGCGATCAGCTTGACGCTGGAGAGCACGGGATCTTGGCGGCAGGCGTCGAGAAAGCCGCCGCCTTCATCGAAGCCATAGGGCTCGCGCGCCAGGATGGTGGCGAGATCGAAACGGAAGCCGTCGACCCGCATCTCTGTCGCCCAGTAGCGCAAGGAATCAGCGACGAGTTGCAGCACACGCTGATGCGAGAGATTGACGGTGTTTCCGGTGCCGGTGTCGTTGATGTAGTAGCGTTTCTTGTCCGGCAGCAGGCGGTAATAGCTGGCATTGTCGATGCCCTTGAACGACAGGGTCGGGCCGAGCTCGTTGCCTTCGGCGGTATGATTGTAGACGACGTCGAGAATGACCTCGATGCCATGCGCGTGAAACTGGTTGACCATGGCCTTGAATTCGTTCGCAGACGTCGCCTTCAGGTAGCGCGGATCAGGAGCGAAGAAGGCGATGGAATTGTAGCCCCAGTAATTGCGCAGGCCTTTCTCGACCAGATAGCTGTCGTCGACGAACGCATGGATCGGCAGCAGCTCGGCGCTGGTGATGCCGAGCGAGCGCAAGTAAGCCGGGATTTCCGAATGTGCCAGGCCCGAGAACGTGCCGCGATCGGCTTCCGGCACCAGCGGATGCAGCTGGGTGAAGCCCTTGACGTGCATCTCGTAGACGATCGTGCGCTCCCACGGCACTTCCGGCTTGCGCGCCACGCCCCAGGTGAAGGCGGGATCGATGACGCGGCATTTTTGCATCAAGGGCGCGCTGTCGCGTTCGTCGAATGACAGGTCCTTGTCGGCGTGATCGAGTTGGTAGCCGAACAGCTCCGGCCCCCAGCGGAGCTGGCCAACCAGCTGCCTGGCGTAGGGATCGAGCACGAGCTTGTTGGGGTTGAAGCGGTGGCCGGCGTCGGGTTCGTAAGGGCCGTGGACGCGATAGCCGTAGACAGTGCCGGGCCGGGCGGAGGGCAGATAGCCGTGCCAGACCTCGTCGGTAAATTCGGGCAGCTCGATGCGCTCGAGTTCCGTTTCGCCGGCATCGTCGAACAGGCAGAGCTCGACCTTGTTGGCGTGGGCGGAGAACAGCGCGAAATTGACGCCGAGGCCATCCCAGGTGGCGCCGAGCGGGAAAGGTCTGCCTTCGGTGATCCGGGTGCGGCGCAGGCGTGAGGCCGTCCGCGTCAGGGCGTCGTCTGAATGTGCTGGCTGGTCCATCTCTGCCCCCGAGTTGCCCGTCAGGATGTCGGCGCAGTCGCGGCGGTGGGCTCCACGTCGGCCGGCTTGGACGGCGCGTTGGCTTTTTGCAGAGCCGCCTCCTTGCTGATGGCCGGAATGGAGTTGCCGATCCGCCCGACGATCGCGATCAGCTCAGCGTCCGAAAGTCCGAGCCGTTTCTTGACGAGGCGCACCTGGGCGCGGTCGGTCAGGTCGAGCTTGTTGCGGATCAGTTGCGGCTTCGGGCGGCGCATGGCCACGGCTCCTGTCTGGGATGGTAACCGTCGCGCTGCTGATTCCGTTCCCGTTGCGCTGCAAATGTCCGGCGTCGGCGCCGTGCAGGAACGAACGCACACCGCTCCGCTTTGTCGCCCTGACGTGCGCAATTGCATGCCGAAGTGGGCATGCGGCGAAAGGGGACGGGCTTGAATCAGAGGCTGGGAATGGCCGAGCAAAATCGGCGCCATGGTCCTCAGATCGTCGATCATGGGGTCTCGTTCAACCTGTGGGCGCCGACGGCGCGATCGGTCGAGCTGCTCGAAATCGGCCAGCCGCCACGCAAGATGCCGCGCGATGCGGACGGCTGGTATCAGCTATTGAGCCAAACTGCGCGCGCCGGCACGCGCTATCAGTTCAGGATTAACCAAGACCTCGTCGTGCCCGATCCCGCCTCGTGCTTCCAGCCGGACGACGTCGGCGCGCCGAGCGAGGTGGTCGACATGGCCGCGTTGAGGGACCCGGTGCTCTATCCGGGCCGTCCCTGGGCGGAAGCCGTGATCTACGAGCTGCATGTCGGCACGTTCAGCGAGGAGGGGACCTATGCCGGCGTCGAGAAGAAGCTGCCTTATCTTCGCGATCTCGGCATCACCGCCATCGAGCTGATGCCGCTCAACGACGTCCCCGGGCGGCACAATTGGGGCTATGACGGCGTGCTCCTGAACGCGCCGAATGCCCGCTATGGCCGGCCGGAGGATCTCAAGCGGCTGCTGCGCGCGGCGCATGCCCTTGACCTCATGGTCTATCTCGACGTCGTCTATAACCATTTCGGGCCGCAGCTGAACTATCTGCATCTCTATGCGGAGAACTTCTTCAACCCGCGCCACACCACCGGGTGGGGGCCCGCCGTCAACCTCGAAGGAGCCGACGGCGCGTTCGTGCGCGGGTTTCTGATCGAGAATGCCCTGATGTGGCTGCGCGATTATGGGTTCGACGGCCTGCGCTTCGATGCCGTTCATGCACTGAAGGACGACTCGAAACGTCATTTCCTGGTCGAGCTCGCCGAGACCCTGCGCAGCCAGCTGGCGGGCCGGCGCATCCATCTGATGCTGGAGAACGAAGCCAATCAGGCGCACCTGCTCGCGCGTTCGCAGGGACGAGCGACGTACTACGATGCGCAATGGGGCGACGACTTCCACAATGCGCTCCACGTCCTGCTCACGGGCGAGGACGAAGGTTATTACCGGGCGTTTGCGGACAAGCCGCTCGAGCATTTGGCGCGATCCCTCACCGAGGGCTTTGCCTATCAGGGCGAGGTGTTTCCCCTGCACCAGGCGCCGCGCGGCGAGCCGAGCGCTCATCTGCCGCCCGAAGCGACCATCTTCTTCGCCCAGAACCACGACCAGGTCGGCAACCGCGCTTTCGGGGAGCGGCTGTCGCGGTTGGTCGGTCCGGACAAGCTGGAGCTGGCCCTCGCACTGGTTCTGCTCAGCCCGCATATTCCAATGCTGTTCATGGGCGAGGAAGCGGCAGCCGAAACGCCCTTCCTGTTCTTCGCCGACTGGTCGGGCGAAGCCGCCGAACTGACACGGGAAGGCCGCCGCAAGGAGTTTTCACACTTCAAGGCGTTCGCGACGCCCGAAACGCGCGCCGGAATCCCGGACCCGTGCGACGAAAGAACCTTCCGCGCCTCCAAGCTGGACTGGACCAGCATCGAGCAATCGCCTTCCGGCACCAGGTTCCGAGCACTGACGACGCAGTTGTTGACGATCCGGCGCGAGAAGATCGTGCCGCTGATCAAACGCGGGTTCGTTTCGGCGCAGCGACAATTGCTCGGCGCGGATCCCAGCATGGGCGGCGTGGATGTGCGCTGGCAGACCGAGCAGGGCGACGTTCTGCAGATTGTCGCCAATCTCGCCGACCACGAACTGCCGATGCCCTCGCTGGTCGACGGCGAGAGCCTGTGGCGATTGCGCCCTCATGTCGCCGGAGCACTTGGGCCCGGCGACATGATCGTGAGGCTTGGCCGCAAGCGCTGACGACAGACGAGGTTCAGCGCTCTCAGGCTAGCTGCCGGCACGGCTCGCGACGGCCGGTGTGGGCGAGGTCGCGAACTTGCCGAGCCCGAGGTAGACGAGGCCCGCCACGCCGATTCCGAACAACCAGCTCAGATCGGCACCGCCGAGCAGATAGATCGAGATCGGCCCCTGCAGCGCGCTGACGAGGCCGTCCTGCACCAGCCATCCGGCAACGAGGCCGGCGAAGAACGCGATCATGCCGGCCCAGTTGATGTCGCCATAGGCGCTGCTCTCCGGCGAGCGGTAGAGCTCGGCCACCTCGATCTTGCCTTTGCGCTTGATGTAGAAGTCGGCGAGCACCACGCCGGCCCACGGGCTCATCCACAACAGCAGGCTGATCATCCAATGGTCGAACGCCTTCGCGAAGGACGGCGCGAAGATGAAGTAGAGGGTGACCAGATAGCCGGCGACGCCGACGATGACGGTGAGCCAGAAGCGCGAGAGTTTCAGCCCCGCGCTCAGGGCCGCCAGCGCCGCCGAATAGACGTTGAGGATGTTGGTAGCGATCGGGCCGTGCAGCACCATCAGGAGGACAAGGATGCTGACGGGACCGCCGAACACCGCGCTGACCATCTTGGCGGGATCGGTGTCCAGCGTCGTCGAGGCAATGGTCGCGCCGAGAATGCCGAGCCAGACCGTCGGCACGAACATGCCGACATAGCTGTACCAGAACACGGCTTTCGACGGCGTGGAGCGCGGCACGAAGCGCGAATAGTCGGAGGCCCAGGTGACCCAGGAAATCCCCCAGCCGACGCCGATTGCGGTCATCAGCATCGTCAGCATCGCCAGATGCGCGCCGGGCGGCAGCGAGGTGGTCAGGTTCCAGTTGACGACGCCGGGCCGCGTCCAGGCCAGCACGCTCATCAGCACCATGATGGCGATGGTCGGCGGCACCGTGTACTTCTCGAAGGTGCGGATCGCGTAGAAGCCGTAGACGCCGATCATCACCTGCACCGCCATCACCAGCGTGATGACGATCATCTCGACCAGCCAGGTGTCGGGCACGCCGAACTGGCCGAGGATGCCCATCGAGACCTTGACCGGGAAATAGGTGTTCACGCCGATCCAGCCCAGCGTCATCAGGAACATCAGGATGCTCGGCAGGTAGGCGCCGCGGACGCCGAAGGCGGACCGGCTCAGCACCATCTGGTTGACGCCGGTCTTGTGTCCCATCACCGTGAAGGTCGCGAAGATCGCGCAGCCCACGATGTTGCCGAGCACGATGACCGCGATTGTCTCCATCAGGCCGAGCTTGAGGATGATGCCGAGCGCGCCGAGCGCCCAGTTCACCGGCGCGACGTTGGCGCCGGCCCAGATCCACATCTGCTGCGGCCCGCTGGAGTCCCGGTCCGCGTCGGGAATTGGCTCGATGCTGTGAATATCAGCGCGAAGTTCGGAATCCGTCATGGTATCCCCCAATACGAAGCACGCTTCGCATCATCGCAGCATAAATCGTGCCATGGGTTGCGGAGCGGCCGGGCCGGGCGCGTTTCGATGTCGGACGCAGTGGGGCTCGCCTCGGATGGGACTGCGTTTTCGAGCGCGGGGCATGCCGACGCGCCGGCCTGCCGCGGCACACCGGACCCGCCGGATAGTGGCGCTCGATGCACGGCCGGGCAGCGGTACGATGATAAATTAAGCAGCCCAACTCAAAAGCGCAGCACTCGCCTCTAGTCGAATAGGGCAGCGGCGCTGTCGCGACTGGGATGGCCGGCCACGATGCGCTGCATCATCTCGATGAAGAGCGCCTGTTCCCGCTGGCTCAAATCACCGAGCGTTGCGCGATGCGCCCGCCGTGCCGCGCCCTCGATTTTAACCAGCAGCGCGGCGCCGGCCGGCGTCAGGCGGCACAATCGCGCGCGCCGATCGTCCTTGTTCACCGCGCGCTCGACAAGGTTGCGCGCCGCGAGACGCTTCAATGCACCGGTCGTCGTAGTGCGATCGAGCGCGATATCGGCCGCCAAAGTGGTCTGATCGGCGGTTTCTCGCACCGCCAGCGCCGAGAGCAGGCTGTATTGCAGCGGCGTGACCTCGAATTCGCCGCAGGCTTCCTGAAACAGCGCGACGTGAATCTGGTGCAGCCGGCGGATCAGATAGCCGGGCCGTTCCGACAAGGGCCAGGGGCGGTGCCGCGTCCCGCCGCGACGTGTCTTCGCTTGCCGCAATGCACACACTCCCAAGCCGAAACCCTGCCGCGCTTAGCTCGATTCGAGTGCGCCTGCCACATCGGGATCATGGCACGATGCTTGCTTTTGTCAAAATGCGAAGCATGCTTCGTAATTCGAGGGACGAAGCCGTCGCCCCTCGCAAGAAGAGGAGAGCGCCATGTCCGTCACTGCCAGCTTCGATCTTCTGCTCCGGGGTGGCCGCGTGATCTGTCCGGCCTCCGGCGTCGATGGCCTCAAGGACGTCGCCATGCGCAATGGCAAGATCGCGGCGGTCGCATCCGACATTCTGCCGACCAGCGCGAAGGAGGTCGCCGATGTCAGCGGCAAGCTCGTGCTGCCCGGGCTGATCGACACCCACGCGCACGTCTATCAATATGTCTCCGGCCGTTTCGGCATGAACCCCGACATGGTCGGGGTGCAGTCCGGCGTGACCACGCTGGTCGACCAGGGCGGTCCGTCCTGCATGACGCTGCCGGGTTTCCGCCATTTCATCGCGGAAGCCTCGGCCTCGCGCGTCTATGCCTTTATCTCCGCCTATCTCGTCGGCGGCCTCGAGGGCCATTTCTATCCGCAGCTCTACAGCCCCGACGGCGTCGACATCGATGCGACCGTCAAGGCGGCAACTGCCAATCTCGATCTCGTGCGCGGCATCAAGGCTCACGCGGAGATCGGCGGCTTCGCGCGCTGGGGCATTCGTGTCATCGAGATGGCGGCCGAGATCGGCAAGCGCGCCGACCTGCCGGTCTATGTGCATTTCGGCCAGCTCTGGGGCCTGCCCGAGAGCGGCGCCAATGGCGAGGACGCCGACACCATCCTCACCCGCGTGATCCCGCTCTTGCGCGAGGGCGACATCCTCGCTCATCCCTTCACGCGCCATCCCGGCGGCTTCGTCAATCGCGAGGGCGAGGTGCATCCGGTGATCCAGGCCGCGCTCGACCGCGGCCTCAAGGTCGATGTCGGCCACGGCAGCCATTTCTCCTATCGGCTCGCGAAGAAGGCGATCGCCGCCGGAATCATTCCGACCACGCTCGGCGCCGACATCCACGGCTACAACACCCATGTGCCCGCGCCGGCCGGAACGCCCGACCAGCACGAGGACGATGAGAACCATCCCTTTGCCGGTCAGGCCAAGTTCAGCCTGGTCCAGGCGATGAGCTCGATGATGGCGCTCGGCCTGTCGCTGGAGCAGGTGGTGCCGATGGTCACCGCCAATCCCGCAAGAATGCTTGGCCGCAGCCACGAGATCGGCGCGCTCAAGATCGGCATGGACGCCGACGTCTCCGTGCTCACGGAGAGAAACGGCCGCTTCGTCCTGAAGGACAACGAGAACAACGAGGTGATTGCCGAGCGCCTGCTGCAGCCAGCCTTCTGCCTGCGCGCCGGCACCCGCTTCGATGCGGTCGCGCCGATCCTGCCGCAGGCCGTCGCGGCATAAGGCCGGGCGGTGGAGGAGAACGCGAAGTTGCGCAACGAGCGAGAATTTCCGGACGGAAAGACGGGGCAGGGCGTAGGCGCACGGCTGCCGCGCAAGGAAGACGACCGCCTGATGCGCGGCCGCGGCCAATATGTCGGAGACGTCAGGCTCGCCGGCCTTCAGGACGTCGCCTTCGTGCGCAGCCCGCTGGCGCATGCGCGCATCCGCGGCATCCATGTGCCCGAACGCCATCGCGGCAGCGTGTTCACGGCGACCGATCTCGTCGGCATCAAGCCGATCCGTGCGGTGTCGGGCCTGCCGGGCTTCAAGATCTCGGAGCAGCCGGTGCTCGCCACCGGTAAGGTGCGCCAGGTCGGTGAGCTCGTCGCGATGTGCCTCGCGCCGACCCGCGCCGAGGCCGAGGACATCGCGGCCTCCGTGACGCTCGATCTGGAGGAGCTGCCGGCGATCCATGACATGCTGAAGGCGCGCGAGCCCGGCTCGGCGCTGGTGCACGAGCATTGGGGCGACAACGTCTTCCTGGAGACCAATTACGAGGTCGACATCTCCGCCGCGCTCGATGCGCCGATCAAGGTGACGCGCGAGATCTCGACGGCGCGGCAATGCATGTCGCCGCTGGAAGGCCGCGGCGTGGTCGCGACCTTCGACGAGAGGCTCGATCAGCTCACACTGCATTCGGCGGCGCAGATGCCGCACATCACGCGCAGCGGCCTCGCCGAATGCCTCGACATGGAGGAGGGCCAGATCCGCGTCATCTCGCCCGACGTCGGCGGTGGTTTCGGTCACAAGGGAATTTTGTTGCCCGAAGAGGTCTGCCTGTCCTGGCTGACGATGCGTTGCGGCCATCCCGTGCGCTGGCTCGAAGACCGGCGCGAGCATCTCGTCGCCAGCTCCAATTGCCGCGAACATCATTACAAAATCACGGTCTATGCTGACCGTGACGGCACGCTGCGCGGCATCGACTGTGAAGCGACGGTCGATTCCGGCGCCTACTCGTCCTATCCGTTCTCGGCCTGCCTGGAGGCCGCGCAGGTCGCCAGCATCCTGCCCGGTCCCTACAAGATGCCGGCCTATCGCTGCCGCACCTTCTCGGTCGCCACCAACAAATGCCCGATCCTGCCCTATCGCGGCGTCGCGCGCACCGGCGTCTGCTTTGCGCTGGAATTGATGCTCGACCTCGTGGCGGCGGAAGCCGGCCTAGAGCCCGGCGAGGTGCGGCTGCGCAATCTGGTGCGCCCTGAACAGATGCCGTTCGACAACATCACCAAGAAGCATTTCGACAGCGGCGATTATCCGGAAGCGATGCGCCGCGCACTCGCAGCCATCGACATCGACGCCATCCGCGCCAGGCAAAAGCAGGGCGAGGCCGACGGCCGCCGCATCGGCGTCGGCATCTCCATCTATTGCGAGCAGGCCGCGCACGGCACCTCGGTCTATTCCGGCTGGGGTATCCCGATGGTGCCGGGCCATGAGCAGGCCTCGGCGCGCCTGACGCCGGACGGTGGCCTTGAACTGCGTGTCGGCGTGCACTCGCACGGGCAGGGCATGGAGACGACGCTCGCCCAGGTCGCGCACGAAATCCTCGGCGTGGATGTCGCAAACATCCGCATCGTCCTCGGCGACACCGCGATGACGCCGTATTCGACCGGCACCTGGGGCTCGCGCTCGATGGTGATGGCGGGTGGTGCGGTCGCGACCGCCTGCCGCGAGCTCGGCGAACGTGCGCGCCGCATCGGCGCGAAACTTTTGCAGCACGATCCGGCCTCCGTGGTATTGCAGAACGGCGAGGTGCGCGGCGTCAACGGCAGCGTCAGCCTGAAGGCGATCGCCCACACCTGGTACCGCCGCCCGCAGGATTTGCCGCCAGACGTCGATCCGGGCGGGCTCGAGGTCACCCAAGGCTACAAGCCCGTGCGCGACAGCGGCACCTTCAGCTATGCCGCGCATGCAGCCGTGGTCGCGGTCGATCCTGATATCGGCGAGGTCGAGATCCTCGACTATGTGATCGTCGAGGACGGCGGCGTGCTGGTCAATCCGCTCGTCGTCGACGGCCAGATCTATGGCGGCCTCGCGCAAGGCATCGGCACCGCGCTCTACGAGGAAATGCCGTTCGATGCCTCCGGCCAGCCGCTGGCGACGACGCTCGCGGATTACCTGTTGCCCGGTCCGACCGAGGTCCCGGCCGCGCGCCTCGATCATATGGAGACGCCGTCGCCCTATACTCAGTTCGGGGTGAAAGGCATCGGCGAGGGCGGCGCCATCGCACCGCCCGCCGCAATCGCCAATGCCGTCAACGACGCGCTGCGCCCGCTCGGCGTCGAGCTGATGCAGTCGCCGATCACGCCGCATCGCATCGTCGCGGCGGTGCTGGCCGCGCGTGCGGCTGAGAGGAGCGCGGCATGAAACCGGCGCCCTTTGCTTACGAGCGCCCGCGCGATCTCGATGCGGCTCTCTCGATGCTGGCCGCAAGCGGCGGATCGGCGAAGATCATCGCCGGCGGCCAATCGCTCGGCCCGATGCTCAATCTGCGGCTGGTGCAGCCGGAGCTGGTTATTGACATTTCCGGCCTTGCCGAGCTCAAGCGCGCAGAGGTCTCCGGCGACGAGCTCGTGCTGGGCGCCCTCGTCACCCATGCCGATATCGAGGACGGCCGCACGGCCGACGTGACCCGCGGCGCCATGCGGGCTGTCGCTGCCAACATCGCCTATCGCGCGGTCCGCAATCGCGGCACGATCGGCGGCTCGCTCAGCCATGCCGATCCCGCCGCGGACTGGATCTCGGCGCTGGCGGCCCTGGGTGCGCGCGTGACATTGCGCAGTCTTGCCGGTGTGCGATCGATGGCGGTCGAAGCGTTTGTGGTCGGTGCGCTGGAATCTGCGCTGCATGCCGGCGAGATCGTCGAGGCGGTCCACGTGCCGGCGCGATCGGCGACAGCGCATTGGGGTTATGCCAAGAGCTGCCGCAAGACCGGCGAATTCGCCCATGCCATCGGTGCGATATTGGTCGATCCCGCTGCCGCCTCGGCGCGTATCGTGATCGGTGCCATCGATACGACGCCGATCGTCATCACCGATGCCGCCGAGCTGTTCGGCGGCCGGATTGCCGCCGACTACAAGCAGCGCTTCGATGTCCGTGCCGCCGATGCCCTGCTCGCAAGCGCCGGCATCGACGATGCCGCGCAGCGCCACATCCATGTCAGCGTGCTGAAGCGCGCCGTTCTGGAGGCCGCGGCATGACCACGATCGCGCTTCAGGTCAATCGCCGCGCGGTGGAGCTGCACGCCGAGCCGCGCACCAGCCTTGCCGATTTCGTCCGCGACAGGCTCGATCTCACCGGCACGCATCTCGGCTGCGAGCATGGGGTCTGCGGCGCCTGCACTGTGCTGCTCGACGGCGTGCCGGCGCGCTCCTGCATCACCTATGCGGCGGCCTGCGAGGGCGCCGATGTCACCACGATCGAAGGCCTCGACGAGGACGAGATCACGACCGAGCTGCGCGCTGCCTTCACCCGCGAGCATGCCCTGCAATGCGGCTATTGCACGCCCGGCATGCTGGTCTCGGCGCGCGACCTGGTGCTGCGTCTGCCCGACGCCGACGAGCGCCAGATTCGCATTGGCCTCAGCGGCAATCTCTGCCGCTGCACCGGCTATGTCGGCATTGTGCGCGCGGTGCAGTCCGTGATCGAGGCAAGGCGCGCGCGCAACGTCGCGCCGATGGCGGATGGGGGTCGGACCGTCCTTGGTCCTGCCGGCTCGGGGCGAGCGGCAACCGCCCGGAACGAGTTGCGGCCTGCGCGGCACGCGCCAGCTCCGGCACTGGAAAGTGCCACCCCAAGCAGCATCCCCGACTTCACGCCGGCAACCGTGCTCGATCAGCGCTTCACGTTGCCGTATCCGCCGGCAAAGGTGTTCGCGATGTTCGAGGACATCGCAGGCATCGCCGCCTGCCTCCCTGGCGTATCGCTGTCGTCGACGCCAAAGCCGGAGCGCGTCGAAGGATCGATCCGCGTCAGGCTCGGTCCGATCGCAGCAAGCTTCGAGGGGGCCGCGCGCGTCGAGCGGGATCCCGCGACACTCTCGGGGCGCATCGTCGGCATCGGCACCGACCAGCGCAGCCATTCGGCGACGCAGGGCGAGATCCGTTACCGCCTGCTGCCACTGGAAGGCGGCGCGGCGACCGCGGTCGAACTGTCGATCGGCTACACGCTCACGGGAATGCTGGCTCAGGTCGGTCGTCCCGGCCTCGTGCGAGACCTTGCAAAACGTCTCGTTGCGGAGTTCGCCGCCAATCTCGACCGCCACATGTCCGGCGCCTCGTCGGGGCAGGCAGGTCCGGCGGAGCTCAGCTTCTGGTCGATTGCATCGGACGTCTTGCGAGCCCGTCTCGCGCAAATATTTCGCCGCACCTTCGGAAGAGGTGGCGCGGAATGATCGGCGAACCGGCGCCGCGGAGTGACGAAGCCTGGACTGCCCTGACATCAACAGCGTGGGATTTGGAGAGACAAACATGACACGAACACTCGGACTGGTTCCGGCAATCGCGTTGGCGACGGCCTTGTTCGGCGGCGCCGCGGGGGCGCAGACCATCAAGATCGGCGTCAACGAGCCGCTCACCGGCGCGTTCGCGGCCTCAGGCACTTACGTCGTCAATGGTGCGAAGATCGCCGCCGACGAGATCAACGCCAAGGGCGGCATCCTCGGCAAGAAGATCGAGCTCGTCATCGAGGACAACAAGAGCAACCCGACGGAGGCCGCCGCCGTCGCCGAGAAGCTCATCACCAGCGACAAGGTGCCGGTCCTGATGGGCGCCTGGGGCTCGAGCCTGACGCTCGCGGTGATGCCGAAGCTGATGGAATACGAGACGCCGATGGTGGTGGAGACCTCGTCCTCCGGCAAGATCACGACGACGGGCAATCCCTTCATCTTCCGCATCTCGCCGCCCTCCGCGATCGAGGCGGCCGCGTTCAAGAACATCGTCGACAAGCTCGCGCTGAAAAAGGTCGACTTCCTTGTCATCAACAACGACTGGGGCCGCGGCACCGCCGAGGATTTCAGCAAGATGATGAAGGAGAAGGGCATCGGCATCGGCCTGGTCGAGACCATGGACCAGGGCGCGCAGGACATGAGCGCGCAGCTGTCCAAGATCAAGAGCTCGGACTCCGAGACCGTCATCGTCACCACCGCCGTCGACCAGCTCACGCTGATCTTCAAGCAGGCCGCCGCGCTTGGCCTGAAGAAGCGCATCATCACCACCGGCGGCTCGCAGAACCCGGACCAGATCATCGCCCAGGCGGGAGCGGCCGCCAACGGCACCATGCATCTGACGACCTTCCTGCCCTGGTTCCCGGACAAGACGCCGAACCCGGAAGCCACCAACTATTTCATCGCGGAATGGAAGAAGCGCGGCTTCGACTTCGCCGGCTGCACCGAGAGTTTTCGCGGCTATGACGGCATCCGCACCGTCGCCGCCGCGATCGAGAAGGCCGGCAAGGCTGAGCCTGCCGCGATCAAGGCGGCGCTCTGGAACATCAACATCAAGGGGCTGAACGGCGACATCGTGTTCCGCAAGTCGGGCCCCGAGGGCAAGGAAAGCGGTCAGAGCCAGCCGAATGTCTATCTCATCGAGATCGCCGACGGCAAGATCGAGATGAAAACGCTCTGACGCGCTTGTTCGCAGGCGAGGGCGGTACGTCACCGCTCTCGCCGAATACGGACTAATCGGGAACAATCTTGAGCGAATTCCTCCAGCATTTGATCAACATGCTCGTGCTCGGCGGCACCTATGCGCTGCTGGGTATCGGGCTGACCTTGATCTTCGGCATCATGAACGTCGTGAACTTCACGCATGGCGTGCTCTACACGTTCGGCGCCTACATCATGTTCATCGTGGTGCAGCAGATCGGGCTGAACTTCTTTCTCGCGCTGCCCGTGGCCGTGCTGGCCGGATGGCTGCTGGGTGCGGCCATCGAATTGACCTTGCTGCGTCCGCTGCGCGGCTCCGACATCGACACCACCATGCTGGTGATGATCGGCGCCTGGATCGCGATGCAGTCGGGCACGCTGTGGATCTGGGGCGGCGTCGCGAAATCGGTGGCGACGCCATTCCCGGAGGCGCCGCTGGTGCTGGGGCCGGTCTCCGTATCATGGCTGCGCCTGTTCGTGCTCGCCGCGGCGGCCATGTTGATCCTGGTGACGTATCTGCTCATCAACAAGACCAGCCTCGGCCGCGCGATGCGGGCGACGTTCCAGGACCATGACACGGCGTCGCTGATGGGCGTGAACGTCGACATGATCTACACCTCGACCTTCGCGATCGGCTCTAGCCTCGCCGCCGCCGCGGGCGCGCTGCTCGGGCCGGTCTACGTGATCTTCCCGCAGATGGGCGATCTCGCCGCGGTCAAGGCTTTCGCCATCGTCATCCTCGGCGGCCTCGGCAACATCACGGGCGCGGTGATCGGCGGCTTCATCCTGGCGCTGGCCGAGGAGCTCGGCGCCGGCTACGTCTCGTCCGGCTACCGCGATGCCATGGGCTTTCTCATCATCATCGCGGTGCTGATCTTCCGGCCGACCGGCCTGTTCGCGCGCGCGGAGCGCGTCGGATGAAGACGATCGTCACCATTCTCGCCGTTGCGGCGCTGGCCTCGGTGCCGCTCTGGCTGCGCGATCCCTATCTGCTCAACGCGCTGATCACGACCGGCATCTTCGTCATCGGCGCGATGAGCCTCAATCTGCTGCTCGGCTTCACCGGCCAGCTCAGCCTCGGTCATATCGCCTTTTTCGGCATCGGCGCCTATGTCAGCGCGCTGACTTCGCTCGGTTTCGACATCGGCCTGCCCGGAGGCTTTCGGCTGGTTCACACACCATGGCCGCCGATCGTAGGCTTCGTGCTGGCGATCCTGATTGCAGGATTGTGCGGCTATTTCGTCGGTCTGTTGTCGTTCCGCGTCCGCGGCGCCTATTTCGTCATTGTGACGATCTCCTTTGCCGAGGTGGTCCGGCTGGTCGCGCTGAACTGGGTCGAGCTGACGCAGGGTCCATTGGCGCTGACCAATATCCCGTCCATCGCGTTGCCCTTGCCCGGCTTTGGCGAGCTGACACTGCGCACGAAATTCCACAACTATTATCTCGTCCTGGTCGTTGCGCTCATCGCCTATCTCCTGATCGCACGCCTCGTTCATTCCCATTTCGGCCGCTCCATGCGTGGCCTGATGGAGAACGAAACGCTCGCCGTCTCGGTCGGCATCGACGTGACCAGGACGCTGACGATTGCTGCGGTGATCTCCGCCGCGATCGCCGGCGCGGCCGGAAGTCTCTATGCACACTACATCCGGATCATCGACCCTGAAGTCTTCGCCTTCATCAACACCGTCACCATGGTGATCATGGTCATCAGCGGCGGCAAGGGCTCGCTGGCGGGTCCCGTCGTCGGCGGCCTGATCTTCGGCCTATTGCCGGTCGCGCTGCGGCCTGTGATGGCGCCGGAAGCGCAGTGGATCGCCTATGGCGGCGTGCTGATCGCCATCCTGTTCGTGTTGCCGCGCGGCATCGTGCCGTCGCTGGCGCAGCGGTTGACCCGGCGACGGAGCGGGACGACGGCGCTGGCGCCGGTCGCGCTCAGTGAAACCGGTGCCAAGGAGCCGGCGTGATGACGGCGCGCAGCATCGCCATGACCATCGATCAGGTCGCCGTCCGCTTCGGCGGCCTCGTCGCGATCTCCGACATGAGCTTTGAGGTCGGCGAGGGCGAGATCGTCAGCCTGATCGGGCCGAACGGCGCCGGCAAGACCACCGCCTTCAACGTCATGACCGGTTTCCTGACGCCGAGCGCCGGCCGCGTCACCTATCGCAACACTGCGCTCGCCGGATTGAAGCCGCACGAGATCGCCGATCTCGGTCTGATCCGCACCTTCCAGCGCACCAGCGTATTCCCGAACGACACCGTCTATGAAAACCTCCTGATCGGCCTGCACCGGCAGGGCCGGGTCCGGCTGCTCGACGCCATCCTCGGCCTGCCAGGCGCGCGCGCCTCGGAGCGCAAGCTGCGGCAGCGCGCGAGCGAGCTGCTCGAGTGGGTCGGGCTCGAACGCCGCGCCCACGATGCGGCGGGCTCGCTCTCCTACGGCGAGCAGCGCTTGGTCGGTGTCGCGCTGGCGCTGGCGGCGGAGCCGTCGATGCTGCTGCTCGACGAGCCCGTCTCCGGCATGAACGCCTCGGAGACGCACCGTTTCGTCGAGCTGATCCGCAGCATCCGCGACCGCGGCATCACGATTTTGCTGGTCGAGCACGACATGCCGATGGTGATGACCGTCTCGGATCGCATCGTGGTGCTCAACTATGGCCGCATCATCGCCGAAGGGACGCCCGATGTGATCCGCAACGATCCTGCTGTCATCGAAGCCTATCTTGGATATGGAGCAGGACGTGCTTGAGATCCGCGACATGGTCTGCGGCTACGGTGGCGTCACCGCGCTGCGCGGCATCTCGCTCGACGTGAAGGCCGGCCAGCTGGTTGCCCTGATCGGAGCCAACGGCGCCGGCAAGAGCACGACGCTGCGCGCGATTTCCGGCCTGGTGCCGCCGCGCTCGGGCCAGATGAAGTTCGAGGGCATCGACATCACCGGCGCGAAGCCGCCGCGCGTGCTGGCGAGCGGCATCGCGCATTGTCCGGAAGGGCGGCGCGTGTTTCCGCATATGAGCGTCGAGGATAATCTCGATATGGGCGCTTACCTCCGGCGTCGTTCGGGCGAGATCGCGGCCGACCGCGACCGTATCTACTCGGAATTCCCGCGGCTCGCCGAGCGGCGCCGGCAGGCGGCGGGCACGCTGTCGGGCGGCGAGCAGCAGATGCTTGCGATCGGCCGCGCGCTGATGTCGCGGCCGCGCCTGATCATGTTCGACGAGCCGTCGCTCGGGCTCGCCCCCAATATCGTCGAGCGCACCTTTGCGATCATCCGCGGCATTCGCGATGCCGGCACCACGGTGCTGCTGGTCGAGCAGAACGCCTTCGCTGCGCTCGAGATGTGCGACCACGCCTATCTGCTCGAGAACGGCCGCATCGTGCTATCGGGCGCCGGCAGCGAGCTGATCGCGAACGAGCATGTGCGCAAGGCCTATCTCGGTGGGTGACGACGCCGGGTGGATTGCCGTCTGCGATCTCGACCGGTTGAAGGCGGAGACGATCGTCCGCGTCGCCGGGCGCGACCTGCTCGTGATCTGGAACGAGGGCGACGTCGTCGCCTGCGAACGGGCGTGCCCGCACGAGCAGGCGGATCTGGCCTTGGGGCGGGTGACGGCCGGGCGCCTCAATTGTCCCCGCCATGCAGCATCATTCGATTTGCGCGATGGCGAAATCAGTGCAGGATGGCCGAGCCGGCCGCTGCGGCTTTATCCGGCGCGAATCACGGGCAAGCGAATCTGGATTGAGATGCAGGAGCGGCAGCCGGGGCGATGATGCCATCATGCCCCTGTTTTGCCCGACGAGTCAAAGCGGCAAAGGTGGTGTCGATCGACCCTCAAACAATTCGCCTTTGCAAACAACGACATCGCTACTGTGCATGGGTTGTTTTTCGCACTTTTAGTCCAGCAGCCGCCGCGCAGCCTCCACCAGGACTCCGTCCGGCCGGCGCAGAGCCTCGAGAATGGTGAAATGGTCGGCGCCTTCGACCGAGATGAGCTTGCCCGGCGCTCCCGCCGCCACGCGCCTGTCGTAGAGATTGATGGAATCGCAGACGAGTGCCGGCAGCTCGCTGCTGCCATAGGCGATGTCTAGGCGCTTCTGGGTGACGGGCAGGCGCAACGGCGACAGCGTGGCGATCTCCTGGTCCGTCAGCTTCAGCGCATCGTTCAGCCCCGTATCGCGGATCGGCGCGAGATCGTAGACGCCCGAGAGCGCGAGCCCCGCATGGACACGCGGATGATCCTGCGCCATTGCGACGAGATGGGCGCCGGCGGACCAGCCCGACAGCACGACCGGGCCGGCAATTCCATAGGACGCGCCGTGCGCCGCGAGCCAGTCGAGCGCGCGCGGGATCTCGGCGACGATGTCGGTGAGGGACACCTCGGGCGCCAGCGAATAGCCGGGAATCGCAACCGACCAGCCATGCGCGGCGACGCCTGCGACCAGCATGGCGAACAGCTCGCGCGAGTTGCGCTGCCAGTAGCCGCCGTGCAGGAACACCAGGCAGGGCGCATCAGGCTTTGCGGCCGGGTAGAGGTCGATCTTGTTATTCGCCCGCTCGCCGTAGGGCAGGTCGAGATGGGACTTGAGCGAGCCCCGCAGCCGGCTTGAGGCTTCGTTGCGCTCGGCGATCAGGGCGGGGCTGTTCGTGACCGCCGCGTTGTTGTCATAGGCGGCACTGCGTTCCGCCCGAGACAGCTCGGACCACCGGTCGCGGGGGTCGAGCGGTCGAATTGTCGAATGAGCGTTCTCAACCATGGGAGTCTCCGTTTGCGTCAGGCACTGCGCAAGATCGCGTCGATCTCTTGCGCTGCTGCGAGGAGCGAGCGGTCTTGCCCGCGCGCTGCGATGATCTGAAGGCCGAAGGGAAGCCCGCGCCGATCCGTTCCGCACGGAATCGAGATCGCCGGCAGGCGGGCGTGATTGACGAAGGGCGTGAACACCGCGTGGGCCCGCGGGCTTGCGGGCTTTCCGCCGATCATATCAGGGCCGAGCTGCGTCAGCGGCCAGGCGACGCAGGGGACGGTCGGCGCCAGCAGGAGGTCGACCTCAGTGAAGAACGCGGCGAAGGCATTGGCGATCGCGGTGCTCGCAAGCAGCGCTGCAGCGACATCCGCACCCGACCAGGAGAGACCTCGCTCGATCTGCTTGGTTATGTCAGGATCGAAGATAGTCGGATCGTTGCGAAAGCGTTCGCCGTGGAGTGCCGCGAGTCCCGCATGCTGCAGCGGCATGATCGCATCCTCCGTGGCATCTGCCGGCCAGACAGGATCGCGTCGCGCGATGCGTAAACCCGCTGCGGAAAGCCGGTCGACGGCGGCGGCGAGGCCATTCGCGACGACGTCGTCGATCGCGACGTCGAGACCAAGGCGCGGCGAGAACGCGATGCGCTGACTGCCGATGTCTTTGGCCTGCTGCACCACGACGGCAGACTCCGGATCGCGCGGGTCGGCGCCGGCCATGGCTTCAAACGCCAGCGCGATATCGGCCGCGTCCGATGCGATCGGCGCGATGACGGAGAGGCCGAAGAAGGGCTCGGCGAAACCTGGCCCATAGGGGATCGCGCCGTAGGACGGCTTGAAGCCGGCAACCCCGACATGCGCCGGCGGCCTGCGGCTCGAGCCGCCCGCATCGGTACCGATCGCGAGCGGCACCAAGCCGGCTGCAACAGCTGCGGCCGGGCCACCCGATGAGCCGCCGGGCGTCAGCGCGGGATCGAGCGGATGTCGCGTCGGCCCGTATAGTTGCGAGGTCGTCACGCCCTTGCAGGCGAACTCGGACGTCGCGCCGATGCCGACGACGACGGCACCGGCCTTGCGCAGCCGCTCGACCGCGATGGCATCGCGCGGCGCGATGAAATGGTGGAACAAGCGCGAGCCCTGCGTCACGCGCCAGCCGCCGACCCAGACGTTGTCCTTGACGATCACGGGAACACCGGCGAGCGGCATGATCTCGCCCATACGCAGGCAATCATCGACCGCCGCAGCATCCGCCAGCGTGCGTGCGGGATCGATTGTGACGACCGCGTTCAAGGGCTTGGCGGCCTCGATGCGGCCGAGCGCGGCTTTCGCGGTCTCGACGGCATTGGTCCGCCCGGCGCTGACGTCGGCAACGGTCTCGCGCGCGCTATTTGTCCGCGTTGTCATGGCCTCCCCAGATCAACGCCAATGTACCGCCAAGGGCAAGGCACGCCAGGGCGAAGAAGGCCACGCCGAGGCTGGCCACGCCATCCAGGATCGACACCAGCGCGGGCGCGGCAAGGAGACCGGCATAGGATGCGGTCAGCACCGCGCCGGTGGTCTCGCCGATTCGGTCCTGCGGGGCGAGGCGGGCGATCTCGGCGACAAAGACGCCGTTCCAGCCCGACGCCGTCAGGCCGAACAATGCGGCAATGATGAATTGTCCGCTGCGGCCGAGCGAAGCGCCATTCAGGCCGAGCAGCGCGGCGCAGAAGGCCATACCGAGGCCGATGACGACGAGAACGGCGCGCGAGGCATCGAGCCGCATGGCGACATAGCCCCAGCCGAGACGGCCGACCAGACCGCCAGCCTGCGCGCAGGCGAGCGCCATGCCGGCTTCGATATGGCTGAGGCCAAGCTCGCGTGTGCCGAGCGTGACGAAGACCGTGTTGAGCGACACCTGCATCGCGCTGAACGGCATCGAGGCCAGCGCCAGCATCGCGATCCGCCGGTCCGCGATCACCAGCGCCACCCGCGCGCGGAGATCGAGCTTTGGCGGCGGGGCGACCTTGCCGGCATAGGCCGGCCGCAACCGTTCGAACAGCGCGATCGCCAGTAGCGCCAAGGCAGCAACGGCCGCATAGCACCAGACCGGTCCGAACACGATGGCGATCGCGGGCAGGGCCAGCGAGCCGCAAACGGCGCCGATCTGGTTGCCGGTCTGGCGCACCGAGAACACGAAGGCGCGCCGCTCGGCAGTGACGAGCCGCGCCAGCAGCGCCGCGCTCGCCGGCGTCTCGGGTCCCATCGCGAGGCCGATGCACAGGCCCGCAGCCAGCAGGGCGGCGCTCGTCCCGAGCGAAGCCAGCGCCATGCCGACGACGATGGCCGCCGCGCACAGGCTCGCGATCCGCAGCGAGCCAAGGCGCGCGATGAAGCCGCCGCCCCAGAACGAGGCGGGGATGCCGACCGCGAACACGGCGGCGGAGAACATCGAGAGCTGCCAGACCTCGATATGGGCGCGCGGGGCGACCACGCCGGGCGCGAACAAGGCCAGCGCGACCAGGGCCTGAAGCGCGGTCATCGCGCCCAGGGCCGGCAGCAGCGCGGGTGCTGGCCGAGCGGCCGTGTTTCCGTCTACCATGGCGGCGTGCTCATGGGAGGAACATTGTGGCAGGCGGTATTTCCATTCACGCGGTCGATGTCGCGAGCGGGCGTCCGGCGCAGGGGCTGCGCGTCGAGATCTGGCGGATCGATCCGGAGTCCCAGCGCATCGCCGACGGGCGGCTCGGCGCCAACGGCGTGCTCGATCATGCCGTCGCGCAAGGTGCCGGTGTGACGGACGGCGCGTACGAGGTGCTGTTTCATCTCGGCGAGTTCTTTGGCGAGCGCGACGGTTTCCTCACCGTGACGCCGTTCCGCTTTCGCATCAAGAACGTTGATGAGCATTTTCATCTGCCGCTGAAATTCACGCGCTGGGGCTATTCGCTGTTCCGCGGCGCCTGATCAGTTGGTCAGCCGCCGCGACAGGCCGGTGACGCGCTCCATCACCGCGACCAGCGCGACGGTGGCGATGATCAGCACGCCCGAGAGGGCTGCGATGGTGACATCCAGCTTGCCTTCGAGATCCTGCCACATCCGGATCGGCAGCATGTCGGTGGCGGCATCGCGCAGGAACAGCGAGACCGGCACGTTGTCGAAGGACGACATGAAGGCGATGAAGGCGCCCGCGATGATGCCCGGCCGGATCAGCGGCAGCACGATGCGGCGGAACGTGTAGAGGCGGCTGGCGCCGAGCACGGCCGAGCTTTCGAGCAGGGTCGGCTCGAGCTGGGCCAGCGCTGCGACCGTGTTGCGCACGACATAGGGCACGCAGACCACGGTGTGGCCGATCACCAGCGTCAGCGGCGACACGGGCAGGCCGACCAGCGAGAACAGCATCAGGGCGGCGAGGCCGAAGGCGAGCGCGGGAAGCACCAGCGGCGACATGAAGAGCGAATCGAGCAGCCGCGCCGACAGCGTCCGCGACCTGGAGATCGCCAGCGCCGCGGCGACGCCAAGGGTAACGGACAGGCCGGTCGCCCATAGCGCCACGATCAGGCTGTTCTTGGCCGCGAAATGCAGCTGCCAGGCATTCCACAGCTCGACGTACCAGCGCAGCGAATAGCCGGGCGGCGGGAAGCGCAGCGAGAAGCCGCTGGTGAAGGAGACGATCAGCACCACGAGCGAGGGGGCGATGATGATGAGAAGCGCGATCATCGCGATCACGGTCATGACGAGCTCGAAGCTGATCGCCTCGAGCGTGCGCTTGCGGCCGCTCATCATGCGCCTCCATAGCCGCGCGACATGCGGCCGAGCGTGGTGAAGACCGAGACGACCGCGAGCACGGCGAGCAGGAAGATGATCGAGATCGCGGCCGCAAACGGCCAGTTCTGCAGCGTCGAGGCCTGCTGGTAGAGATACATCGGCATGAACAGCATCTGCCCGCCGCCGATCAGCGACTGGGTGATGAAGGCGGTGATCGCGGCGGCATAGGTCAGCGTGCAGCCGGCGATGATTCCGGGCAGCGACAGCGGCAGCAAGATCCGGAAGAAAGTGCGCCAGCTTCCGGCGCCAAGCGAGCAGGAGGCATCGTCGAGATTGGGATCGATGCGGCCGAGCGCGGTGATCAGCGGCAGCGTCATCAAGGGCATCTGCACCTGTGCCAGCGCGATTACCACGCCGAACTGGGTGTAGAGCAGTTTGAGCGGGGTATCGATCAGGCCCAGCGATTGCAGCGTCGCGTTGATGATGCCCTGGCGCCCGAGGATGACGATCCAGGCGAAGGTGCGGACCACGACGCTGGTCAGAAGCGGCAGCAGCACGATCAGGATGATGACGGTCTGAAGCTTTGGCCCGACCCGCTGATAAAGCCAGGCGATGGGAAAGCCGAGCACGAGGCAGACGGCCGTCACCTCGGCGCCCAGCAGCAGCGTCGAGCCGAGCACGCCGAGGCTGAAGGGATCGGTGAGGAAGTGCAGGTACTGGCCGAGCCCCCAATGGAGCCCGGCCGTGTCGTTGTGCAGCGAGAGCCAGAACAATTGCAGCAGCGGCGCGACGAAGAAGACCAGGAAGAACAGCGCCAGCGGCGCTGCCAATCCCATTCCGTAGGACGTCACGTCCCGTGCTGCCGGCGCTGCGCCCATGGCTTGAACCTCGAGGTTTTAGATCTTGATCTCGCGGTTGAAGCGTTCGATCCAGGCCGAGCGCTGCTCGTTGATCTTCTTCCAGTCCTGGAACACGAACTTCTTCTTCAGCTCGGCGGTGTCCTTGGCCAGAACGCGCGCGATCTCGCCGCCCATCATCACTTTGGAATTCGTCGGCACGATCAGGTAGGGCGGGTTCATCAGCGTGGTCTGCACCTCCGGCGTCAGGGCCGCCTCGATCAGCTTGAAGGCGAGCTCGCGGTTCGGTGAGTTCTTGACGATGTGAATCGTGGTCTTGAAGGCGATGGCGCCTTCCTTCGGCGCCACGAACTCGACCGGCACGCCACGCGCTTTCAGGATCTGGATGGCGTTGAAATTGCCGGGCGAGATGTCGATCTGGCCCTGCTGGAACAGGGTCGCGAGCGCGCCGGGATTGGCGGCGACCGCGGCGAGATTGGGCTTGAGCTCCTCCAGTGCCTTGAAGCCCGGATCGACATTGGCCTCCGAGCCGCCGCGCATCTTGGCGATCTCGACCAGCCAGCCGGTGCCGAGTGTCGAGTTGAGGTTGGTGATGCCGACGCGGCCCTTGAATTCCGGCTTCCAGAGATCGGCCCATGACGTTGGCGGCGTCTTGACCGCTTCCGGATTGTAGGTGAGGCCGACGACCTGGAAGAACGGGGCGGGGCCCATCGGTTCCTGTGCCTCGGCGATCAGGTCCTTGTAGTGGGCGCTCTTCTCGACCGGATAAGGCTCGACCAGATCCTGGCCGACGGCGACGAGGGCAGGACCCGGGTCGTGCAGCATGACGTCGATCGGCGGATTTGCTTTCGCCGCGTTGACCTTGGCGATCTGGTCGACAGAGAGCATGGGATCGAGCACCATCGCGGCGTCCGCATTGGCTTTGCGGAACGCCGGCACCAGCACGGCCTTGTGCGCTTCCTCCCAGCTGCCGGTGAAGGTCGCAAACACCAGCGGACGCGCCTGGGCGTAGCTCAGGCCTGGAAACGCCTTCATGGCCCCGAGCGTGAGCGCCGTGGTCAGCAGGCTTCTGCGATTCATGATCATATCAAACTCCCCTCTGGACAAGGACTGGATCTAAAGCGTTGCGGGAAAGGCGTTGGCGAGCGATGGGGCGAGCGGTGCGAGGCGCACCGCAGCGCCGCTCTCCA
Source organism: Bradyrhizobium sp. JHI2711 (assembly GCF_056156565.1). Taxonomy (NCBI): domain Bacteria; kingdom Pseudomonadati; phylum Pseudomonadota; class Alphaproteobacteria; order Hyphomicrobiales; family Nitrobacteraceae; genus Bradyrhizobium; species Bradyrhizobium sp. JHI2711. The sequence continues at coordinate 1,524,837 of NZ_JBPZPT010000001.1, read as the reverse complement.
GGGCGCGCGTCTCGCCGATGCGCGCCTGAGAAACCTTGACGCCGGAGCCATCGGCCGTGGTGACCTCGTGCACGACGGTGGCGCCCAGCGGCAGCGACATGCCAACGACGCCGGCAAAGCCGGTCTCGTCGCCGACGAATTGCAGGTGCTCGGGGCGGATGCAGACGGTGACGCGGCCGCCCTCGCTGAGCGCACCGCCCGCGGGACGCGCGATGATCTCCGCGCCGGCATCGAGGCGCACCTTCGCTGCCGTGCGGTCCGCTGAGACCACGATGCCGGGCATGCGGTTGGTGGAGCCAACGAAGGTGTTGACGAACAGCGTCTGCGGACGGTCATAGACGTCCGATGGCGAGCCGAACTGCTCCAGCTTGCCATGGCTCAGCACGGCGACACGATCGGCCATCGACAGCGCTTCTTCCTGGTCGTGCGTCACGATCAGCGTGGTGATGCCGGAAACGCGCTGCAGCCGCTTGACCTCGATCTGCATGTCCAGCCGCAAATTCTTGTCGAGCGCGGCGAAGGGCTCGTCGAGCAGCAGGATCGACGGCTTGATCGCGAGCGCGCGGGCGAGCGCAACGCGCTGCTGCTGGCCCCCGGAGAGCTGCCGCGGCAGCCGGTCGGCCATAGCAGGCAGCTGCACCAGCTCCAGCAGGCGCTGCGCCTCGCGCTGACGTGAGGCCTTGTCGATGCCGCGGGCGGCGAGGCCGTAGGCGACGTTCTCGCTGATCGACAGGTGCGGGAACAACGCGTAGTTCTGGAACACGATGCCGACGGCGCGTTTGTTCGGCGGCAGCGCATCGACGATGTCGTCGCCGATGATGATCCTCCCTTGCGTCTGCGCGATGAAGCCGGCGATGATGCGCAGCAGCGTTGTCTTGCCGCAGCCGGACGGACCCAGCAGCGCAATGATCTCGCCGCCCCTGATGTCGAGATTGATGTTCTCGACCGCAAGCGCGCCACTCGGATACCGGTGGGTGACCGCATCGACGACAAGCGATCGGCTGCTTGGCGCATCAACCATGGTGTTGCCTCCCGTTGCCCCAGAGGAGAAAGCAAGTCTCGTGCCCGCGACTGTCGCTTTTCGCGGAGCGTTTTGCCATGGTGACCCCATGACATCGGATCGATCGATATGCGACCTCACGGCGACAGAGCTCGCGCGCGCCATTGCGAGGGGCGAAGTGTCCTCCCGCCAGACCGTCGAAGCGCATCTGGCGCGGATTGCGAGCCTCGACAGCCGATTGGCGGCGTTCATGACGGTGGATGCGGACGGCGCCCGGCGCGCCGCGCAGATCTGCGATGCCGCCTCTGCGCCGATCGGCCCGCTGCACGGCGTGCCCATTGCGGTCAAGGACCTCACCGACACTGCGGGACTTGCGACGACTTACGGATCCCTGCTGTTCCGCGATCACGTCCCGGCCGAGGATGATCTCCTGGTGGCGCGGCTTCGGCGCGCCGGCGCGATCATTCTGGGCAAAACCAACACGCCGGAGTTCGGCTTCGGCGCGGTCTGCACCAACAGATTGTGCGGGCCGACACGCAACCCCTTCGATCCGGCGCTGACCTCCGGCGGATCGTCCGGCGGCTCTGCCGTCGCGGTCGCATCCGGCATGGTGCCGCTGGCGCACGGCACCGATTTCGGCGGCTCGGTGCGCACGCCCGCCAGCTTCTGTGGTGTCGCCTCGATCCGGCCGACACCCGGCCGCATTGCATCGCCGCGCCGGCCGCTCGGCTGGGACATGCTGGCGACCCACGGCTTCCTGGCCCGCGGTGTCGATGATCTCGAACTCGCGTTGTCGGTCTGCGCCGGAAGCGATCCGCATGATCCGCTCTCGCTCGGCAGTACCGATGATGATCGACCAGTCCCCGACCGTGCTCGGATTGCGGTCACGCCCGATTTCGGTGTGGCGCCCGTTGCGCGCGAGGCTCGTGCCCGCTTCGCGGCGGCGTGCGAGGCGCTTGCGCGTGTTGCCGATGTCGTGCCGTCCTCGCCGGATTGCGGCGGGGCGATCGAAGCCTTCCGCACCTTGCGCGCCGCGCATATCGCCAACGCTTACGGCGAGTTGCTGAGAACGCGGCGTGCGGAGCTCACGCCGACCGTGATCTGGAATATCGAAGCCGGTGCAAACCTGTCCGTGCAGGACTACCTCGACGCCGAGCGGCGCCGCACCGCGATCTACCGCAGCTTTCGCCAGCTGTTCAATCGCGCCGACTTCCTGGTCGCGCCGGCCGCGTCCATCTTGCCCTGGCCGAATGAAATCGCCGACGTCACGGCCATCGATGGGGCCGCGCTGGAGACGCCGATCGACTATCTCGCCGTGACCTTCATCGTGTCGCTGGTCGGCTTCCCGGTGCTGACGCTGCCGGTGCCGTGCGGGGAGAATGAGCTGCCCTTCGGCATCCAGATCATCGCGCAGCCGGGATGCGAATCCCGCTTGTTTGCCTTCGGCCGCGTGCTCGAGAACGAACTGGGTTTTTCGCATCGCCGGCCGCCTCTCTGATCAGCTGTCGCGATGCTCGAGCCGGGCGGCGAGCGCATCGGCAAGGCCGATGGTCGGCTTGGCGGCGGGGCGGCGGAAGGTGCCCGCAACGGCCTTGCGCAAACGCAGCGCATGCAGCGCCTCGGCTTGCTTCACTGAAGCTATGACCTGATCGACCACGGGGACAGGGATCCGGTCGGCGACGCGCTCGGCAAGGCCCGAGAGCGGGGCGCCGGCAAAGATCAGCACATCGGCCTCGTCCTCGACGATGGCGCGCCGGGCGAGCTCGACCAGCATGTCTTCCTTCTCGGTGCCGACCTCGGAGATCGCCTGAAACGGCGTATCCAGCATGCGGATGCCGGCGCAGCGCTCCCACAGCCCGTGGGCGCGGACGCATTCCTCGTACCAGGGCCCCAGCGCCTGCGCGAAGGTGACGATGGCAAAGCGGCGTCCGGCCATGCACGCGGTCAGCATCGCGGCTTCCGCCATGCCGATCACGGGAATGTCGAAGGTCTCGCGCGCCGCGAACAGGCCGGGATCGCCGAAGGCCGCGATGATCGCGGCGTCGACCTTTTTGTGCTGCTCGGCAAGCATCTCCAGCGCGATGGCGCCGCCGATCTGCGCTTCGGTGCGCGTGGCGATATAGGGCACGCCGCGGGTCGCGGTGCAGGGGATCAGCTCGGTGCCTTTTGAGGCGGCGCGCCGCCCGACGCCCAGCATCAGCTGCGTGACCTCGGTGCTGGTATTTGGGTTGAGCAGGAGCAGCTTCATGATCACGCCGCCGGCCGCTTGGCCTGAGAGGCGGCGAGGACTTCCAGCAGCGCCGTGCCGGTCCGCGCGACGTGCGCGCCGAGCAGCCGGCCGGCCGCTTCGCCGTCGCGCGCTTCGAGCGCAGCCAGGATGTCGGCGTGCTCGTCGACCGAATTGCTCCAGCGCCTGTCGGCGCCGAGCGCGAGAAAACGCGCACGTTCGGCGCGCGAGATCAGCGTCTCGTGCGCCTCGCGGAGCGGCGTGTTGCGGGCCATACGGACGATGGTGTTGTGGATCTCGCCGTTGAGGGCGAAATAATCGTCGAGCTTGCCGCTGCGGTGATGACCCTCCATCCGGGTCTGCAGCGTGCGTAGGCGGACGAGATCGCGCTCGGTGGCGCGTTCCGCGGCGAGCTCGGCGGCGAGCCGCTCGATGCCGGCGAGCGCCTCGAACAATTCCGAGATGCCGTCGACCGCGATATCGGCAATGCGCGGGCTGCGGTTCGGACGCAGCTCGATCAAGCCCTCCGCCGCCAGCACCTTCATCGCCTCGCGCAAGGGCGTGCGCGACACGCCGAGCTCCTTCGACAGCTTGGTCTCCTGAGTCTGCGAGCCCGGCGGCAGCTCGCCGCGAATGATCATCGTCCGCATCCGCGCGGCGGCGCGCTCATGCAGGCCCATCCGCTTGAGCTTGGGCGACTTTCGCGCCGGGTTCGTTTCGGATTTTTGCTGCACGCGAGGCTTCCTGCTTGCAACTCATCCTAGCCATACCAAGCCGAACGCGATGCCCAAATAGGTGACGTATGTGGCTTAAAACAAATGCATATCGAACAAACTGTATGCAGTATGCAAATTGCGGGTTGCGCGTCGCGCCGGGGATGCCGATGATCGTTTCGAGGGAGCCGGTGACCTTGGAGCAACGGAGCAATCGTGATCGATGTCAGCCATGCGCAAACGCCTCGGCATGATCACGCCGTCCTCCAACTCGGTGCTCGAGCCCGTCACCAGCGCCATGCTGGCCGGTGTCTCCGGCGTCACCGCGCATTTCTCTCGCTTCCGCGTCACCGAGATCGCACTCGATGCCGCCGCGCTGAGCCAGTTCGACGCATCCGTGATGCTTCCGGCCGCGGATTTGCTGGCCGATGCCAAGGTCGACGCGATCGCCTGGAACGGAACGTCCGCAAGCTGGCTCGGCATCGGCCGCGACCGCAGCCTGTGCGAGGCGATCACGGCCCGCACAAATGTGCCGGCGACGACATCGACCCTGGCCTGCATCGATGCCGCCTGCGCGCTCGGCGCCAGGCGCGTCGGCCTGGTCTCGCCCTATACCGACGACGTGCAGCGGCGCATTGCCGACGTCTGGGCTGAGGAGGGGATCGCCCCGCATGCCGAGCGGCATCTCGGCTTGCGCGACAACTTTTCCTTTGGCGAAGTCGCGCCGTCTACGATCACGGATATGATCCGCGCCGTGGCGGCGGAGGGGACTGACGCGATCGTCATCCTCTGCACCAATCTCGATGGTGCGGCGCTTGCGGCCACGCTGGAGCGGGAGCTGGATATCGCCGTGCTCGATTCGGTCGCGGTGACGCTGTGGCGGACCCTCTGCCTCGCCGGCGGCGATGTGACGGCCCTTGCGAAATGGGGACGGATCTTCCAGACAATGCCAAATATCAGGTGACGGAGACATCAGTGACGCAGCTCGACCTCGCCATCCGCGGCGGCACCATCGTGACGGCCAGCGACGAGTTTCGCGCTGATATCGGAATTCGCGACGGCCGCATCGTCAGCATCGCCGATAGCATCGCGGGCGCAGCGCGCGAGATCGATGCGTCGGGCCTATTGGCGCTGCCGGGCGGCATCGACAGCCACGTCCATATTTCCCAGCCCTCGGGCCCCGACGTGGTGATGGCCGACGATTTTGCCTCGGCGACGCGCGCAGCCGCAGCCGGCGGCAACACCATGGTGCTGCCCTTTGCGCTGCAGGAGAAAGGCACCTCGCTGCGCAGCTGTGTCGAGAACTATCGCAAGCTCGCCGAAGGTGAGTGCTACATCGATACGGCCTTCCATCTCATCATCTCCGATCCGACTGCCGTGGTGCTCGGGCAGGAGCTGCCGGCGCTGGTCAAGGACGGCTACACCTCGTTCAAGGTGTTCATGACCTATGACGACCTCGTGCTCAGCGACAAGCAGCTGCTCGAAGTGTTCGAGGTCGCGCGCCGCGAGGAGGCGCTGGTCATGGTCCATTGCGAGGGCTACGACGCCATCCGTTTCCTGACCAGCAAGCTGGAGCGCGAAGGTCATATCGCGCCGTATTATCACGGCACCTCGCGGCCGCAGGCGGTCGAGCGCGAGGCGACGCACCGGGCCATCAGCCATGCCGAGGTGATCGGCGTTCCCATCATGATCGTGCACGTCTCCGGACGCGAGGCGATGGAGCAGGTACGCTGGGCGCAGCAGCGCGGTCTGCCCGTTCATGCCGAGACCTGCCCGCAATACATCACGCTGACGGCCGACGACATGAAGGGCCTCAACATGGACATTACGGGCGCGAAATACGTCTGCTCGCCGCCGCCGCGCGATGTCGAGAGCCAGGAGGCGATCTGGGAGGGCATTACGTCGGGCGTGTTCCAGACCTTCTCGTCCGATCACTGCCCGTTCCGCTACGATGATCCCAAGGGCAAGCTGACGCCGAACGCCCGTACCTCGTTCCGCTGGGTGCCGAACGGCATCCCCGGCGTCGAGACGCGGCTGCCGATCCTGTTCTCCGAAGGCGTCTCGAAGGGCCGCATCACCCTGCAGAAGTTCGTCGAGCTGACCGCGACCAACCACGCCCGCATCTACGGTCTCTATCCCCGGAAGGGCTCGATCGGCGTCGGCTTCGATGCCGACATCGTTCTCTGGGATCCCAAGTTGAAGAAGCCGATCCGGCAGGCCGATCTGCATCACGGCGCGGATTACACGCCCTGGGAAGGTTTCGAGGTTACGGGATGGCCGGTGACGACGATCGCGAGGGGAGAGGTGGTCTGCAGCGAGGGCCGGATCGTCGGCGCCAAAGGCGCAGGCCAGGTGCTGAGCCGGGGCAAGTCGAGCCTGATCTGATCCGGCTCGACACGCCGCCAAAGCGCTTCAGAACGTCGCGGCCATTGCAGCGAGCCTTTGATGGGCCCGTTCGCGGGCAGCATCGATCGGCGCTTGCGGTCCCGTGGTTGGACCGATCAGCACGAAGCGGACATTGCTGATCCCGATGAAGCGCAGGATCTCCCGTAAGTAGGGCGTTGCCATGTCGATACGGCCGCGGTTCATGCCGGTGGCAAAATCGCTGCCGCTGGCGATGATCACCAGCGTCGGCCGGTCCTTGAGCAGCGGCAGATATCCCTGCGACGGATCGAACCGGAAGGTGAGACCGGGCTGGACGATGATGTCGAACCACTGCTTGAGCTTGTAGGGAAGGCCGAAGTTCCACATCGGGGTCGAGATCAGCACCCGGTCGGCGAGCGAGAAGCGCAGCGCCATTCGCTCGGCCTCGGCAAAGCTGTCGCGCTGCGCATCGGTGAAGGCCTGAGCCTTCATGCGGGCGTATTTGGCTTCGACGATCGGACCGGTGAATTCCGGCATCCGCTCACGCCAGATGTCCACGACATCAATGTCCCAATCCGGCCGGGCCTGGCGGAAGCCATCGAGAAAGACCCGCGCGCCGGCCGTCGATTCGGCCTCGGCGCGCGGCGAGCAGGACAAGTGCAGGAGCTTTGCCACAGCTCATCCCAGCGCTCGGATCACGGCGTCGGCCCTGGTCACGACCGCGACGTTCTGCATCGCGAAGTTGATCGAGGCATTGTGCCAGTCGGCATTCATGGTCGAGCAGCAATCCTCGGGCACGATCATGAAATAGCCCTTGTCAGCGCCGGTCCGCGCCGTGTGCTCGATCGACATGTTGGTCCAGGCGCCGGTATTGATGATCATGTCACGGCCGGTCGCTTTCAGGATCGTCTCCAGCCGCGTGCCTTCCCAGGCGCTCATCCGCATCTTCTCGACGACGAAATCGCCGGGCCGGGGCTCGAGGCCTGAAACCGGGGCCGCACCCCAGCTCCCGCGCACCATCGCTTTGCTGTCGACCAGGCCCTCGAACAACGGAGCGTTCAGCGTGACGCCGGGCGCGCCGGGCTCGACCACGAACCAGACATGGATGATGGTGACGCCGCGGGCGCGTGCGGCTTCCGCCAGGCGCCGCACATTCTCCACGACATGCTGCTGCTTGGCATGACTCGGCGCGCCGGACTCGGAGAAAGCCCCGCCGTCCATGATGACGTCGTTCTGGAGATCCTGGATGATCATGGCGCAGCGTTGCGGATCGAGCCGCATCTCGCCTTCGCTCAGAATAGGCGCGGCTGGCGACGAGCTCGAGCTTGCTCCGCCACCAGTGCGCCTGCCGCTCATATAGGGCTCATGCCGCGGGCCGACCCGGGTCGGGATCGCATATACCGAATGGGTCGAGGTGAGATAGAGCGTGCGGAAATCCGGCCCGCCCCAGGCGAGGTTGGCGACCAGCTCCGGCACGCGGACCTTGCCGAGCAGTTCGCCGCGCGGCGAATAGACCCAGACGCCGCCGGGCGCGGTGACCCAGACATTGCCGTGCTGATCGCACTTCATGCCGTCGGGCAGACCGAGCTCGAGCTCGGACTTGATGCCGCTCGCAAACACGCGCGCATTGGACAGCGAACCATCGCTGTTGACGTCGAACACGCGGATCAGGGCTTGCACGGTGTCGTTGACATAGAGCAGCCTCTCGTCCGGCGAGAAGCACAACCCGTTCGGCTGGTCGAACAGATTGCGCTCGACCACGAGCTTCGGCTCGCCGCCCGGCACGACGCGGTAGACGCCCTGGAAGCCGAGCTGGCGCGGCCGTTCGACGCCATAGACCGGCATGCGGCCATACCATGGATCGGAGAAATAGATCGCGCCGGATGAGTGCACGCAGACGTCGTTCGGGCTGTTGAGCTCCTGGCCGCCGAAATGCGAGGCCAGCACCTCGCGCCGTCCGTCCGGGCGTTCGCGGATCAGCGACGAGGTCGCGTGCTCGCAGACGATCAAATTGAGCTCGGCGTCATAGGTCATGCCGTTGCATTTGTTCGACGGGCGTTTGACCTCGACGACGCCGCGCCGCGCATCCCAGCGCCGCCGCACGTCGGCCGGCATGTCCGAGAACAGCAGATAATGATCGACCGGATGCCAGATCGGCCCTTCCGTGAAGTCGAAGCCGGTGCCGATCTGTGCGACCGGCGCATAGGGGTCGATCAGGGTTTCGAACTCGCTTCGCAACGTCACATGCGTCATCGGTCGATCCTCGACAACGTCAAGCCGGGAACCAGTTGCGCTCGGGCAGCGACTGCACGATCGGGCCAGGGACTTGATCGTGCAGACGCCCCACGACATTGCCGCCTTCGATCTTGGCGGGACGGTCGTGGACCGGGAGCAGGTAACGCGAGCTGCTCAGCAGCTTTTTGATCGCCGCCTTTTCCGCGCGCTTGGTGGTGCCATGGTTGCCGGTGGTACGCGGCTCCCAATCGTGGATCTCATGGAAGGGCGTGACGATCTGGTCGTTGAAGTCGTAGATCACGTCGCCGCAGATGGTGGCGATGCCGTCGGCGGTCTCGACGATGATGTTCATCGAGCCCTCGGTGTGCGCGTTGGCGGCGTCGCAATAGACGCCGGGCATCAGCTCGATCGGCCCGGTGATCTCGAGGTCCAGGAAGCGCAGTGCGCTCTTGGTATGCAGCCGGTCGATCAGGTGCTTGATGTCTGGCGCGGGATATTGCGGATGCATCAGGCCGGAGACGGAATATTCGAGCTCCTTGCGGTTGAGCACGACGGTCGTGTTCATCGGAAACAGGTCGTCCTTGCCGGCATGGTCGATATGCAAATGCGTGTGGCAGACGAAGCGAACGTCGCCCATGCGAACGCCGTGGCGCGCGAGCTGGTTCTCGATCATGTTCTCATGATACTGGAGCCCGCGCATGCCCAGCGTCTCCATGATCTGGTTGGAGCGATAGCCGGTGTCGACCACGACAGGATACTTGCCGCCGAGGATCAAAAAGCCGAGCGTGAGGACGCGGCGGGTGCGGCCGCAGTCGCGGCCGAGCACCAGGAAGCTCGATTCCAGCTCGATATCGCCGTAGTCCAGGATCTTGATCTCCAGCGCCATTCGTTTCCCTCCCGTCTCGTTTCTTGTCTGTCAAAGCCGATAGACGCGCGTCGCCGTCGTCCTGAAGATCGCATCCTGCTGCTCCGCACTGAACGGGGCGGCGGCGTCGCGAAAGGCTGCGACGAGCTCGCGATAACTGGTCCACAATTTCTCGATCGGAAAATTGGAGCCGAACAGGCAGCGCTCGGCGCCGAAGATCGCGACGGTATCAGTGAGCACGGCGGCGATATGCGCGGGATCGTTGCGATGGATGAAGGTGCCGAGCCCGGACAGTTTCGAGACCACGTTCGGACAACTCGCGAGCCGGGCCATCCCGGCGCGCCAGGCCGCCCGTCCAGCCGGCGAGAGATCCTCGAGCATGCCGGCATGCTGGAGGATGAAGGTCACGCCGGGACAGGATTCGGCCAGCTGCGCAGCATCCGGCATCTGCGGCGTGAACACCTGCAAATCGAAGCTCCAGCCGTAATCGGAAAGACGTGCGACATTGCGACGGATCGTCGGGTCGGTGCAGAGATCCGGACGCGCTGCGAAGCGATAGAGCGGGTTCTCGTGCCAATGCAGCTGCATGCGCACCCCGCGCAGTAGCGGATAACGCTTGAGGCGGTCGAGCTGCGGACGGACGTCCTCGGCCGCGAAATTGGCGTAGGCAACGATGGCGTGCGGCCAGCCATGTTCGTCGGAGGTACGCTGTACCCACGCTGCTTCCTCCTCAAAATGCTCAGGCGCCCAATTGGTCTGCACATAGACGGAACGGGTGACGTCGCTGTCCTTGAGATCGTCGAGATATTCCTGGATCGGATAATCGCGCCGGATCGGCTCGTACGGTCCGAAGATGCGGGGCTGCATGGGGCCGGTCAGCCAGGGCAGGTCGGCCTGCCGCCAGATGTGATGATGGCCGTCGACAATATCGTTCACGCAGCTCTCCTTCCCAGTGCCAGGACGTGGGCGACGATCGATGCGCTCGACCCGCCGTCCACGAGATCGTCGACGGAGCGTTCGATCGCGACCAGAGCTTCTGTCTGCGGACGGAACGCGGGGCCTGTCGCGAGCGGCGTCAGCCAGCTCAGGCGCCAGGCCCGCCGCGATAGTTTCGCGACAGCGTCGCGAAGGGCGTCCGGCTCTCCACGCTCGAGCCCGTCGGAGATGATGATCACAGCGGCGCCGCGGGCGTAGCCGCCGAACCGCGGGACCGCCAGGAACGCTTGCAGCGCGTCGCCGATCCGAGTGCCGCCGTCCCAGTCGCTGACCAGATGTGCCGCGGCGCTCAGCGCCTGCTCGCGCCGTTTCAGCCGCAGCGCGCGGGTGACACGGGTCAGCCGCGTGCCGAAGGTGAAGACCTCGACGTGAGGGGCGGCCTGCACCAGCGCATGCGCAAGCTTCATGTTCTCCTCGGTGCGGCTTTTCATCGAGCCGGAGACGTCGATCAGCAGCAGGACCTTGCGCGGGCGTTGCCGCCGCTTCATGTGACCGAGCCGCAGGATCTCGCCGTCGCTGCGGACGCTGTCGCGCAAGGTGCGGCGGAGGTCGGCAAAGGGGCCGCGGCGCGCCCGCATGCGGCGGTGCCCGCGCCGCCGCGGCAGGCGCCGCGGGGCCTCGCGCGCCAGCCGTCGGAGCGCATCGGTCGTGGAGAGCTGCGCGAAGCGGCGCTCGACCAGCGCCTCGGTGCGCGATGCAGTCAGGCCGGACTCGTTGGCGTCATCGGAGAGCAGGGGCTCCTCGTCGCCACGACCTTCCTCCTGCAGACGGACGGTCTCATCGTCCTCGCCGTCTGCGGCATGCTCGATCGCCTCGCTGCCGCGGAAATGCAGGTCGAACAGCCGATCGAAAGTGGCGCGGCGCTCGGGCGGAGGGGCGAGGGTGGCGAGCGCAGATTGCTTGATGTCCTCGAGCTTGCGCGGTCCGAGCAGCGCGATCGCGGCGAGGAACGCGGTGGTCTGCTCCGGCGCGACGGCGAAGCCGTTGGCGCGCAGCAGGGCGACGAAGGAAACAAAGGTGCGGGCAGCGCGCGGGAGCTGCGGCTCGATGCTCATGCGGTCGCCTCCGCGAGCATGGCATCGAGCCGCGGCGCGATGAAGTGCAGGTCCTCTTCGTCCTTCAGCGCGACGCCGATCGAGCGTTTGAAGGCATCAGGCCAGCGCGCGCCGCCCTTGTTGAGGAGGGTCGCGGCCTCGGCCCAGTCGACGGCTTCGGCGATCCCGGGGGCCTTGCTCAGCGGTTCGCGCCGCAATCTCTCGACGGCCGCGACGACGGCGCGGGCCGTGGTTTCGGCGACGCTGGAGGCGCGCATCATGATGATGCGTGCCTCGCGCTCCGCCGTCGGATAATCGATCCAGTGATAGACGCAGCGGCGGCGCAAGGCTTCGTGCAGATCGCGGGTCCGGTTCGAGGTGAGCACGACCACCGGCCGCTCGGTCGCGCGGACCGTGCCGCGCTCGGGAATCGAGATCTGGAAGTCGGAGAGGAATTCGAGCAGGAAGGCCTCGAACTCCTGGTCGGCGCGGTCGATTTCATCGATCAGGAGCACGGTGGAATCAGGTGCGCGCAGCGCCGCCAGCATCGGCCGCTCGATCAGGAACGTCTCGCCATAGATGTCGATGCTCTCGTCGCCGGCCTGACGGATCGCCAGCATCTGGCGTGGATAGTTCCACTCATAGAGCGCGGCAGAGGCGTCGATGCCCTCGTAGCATTGCAGGCGGATCAGGCGGCGGCCGAGCACGGCGGCGATGGCTTTGGCGGCCTCCGTCTTGCCGACGCCGGGCGCGCCTTCGAGCAGCAGCGGCTTGCCGAGCGCGAGGCCGAGATAGGCGGCGGTCGCGAGCCCTTCGTCGGCGAGATAATAGGCCGCCCGCAGCGCCCGCTCCAGCGCCTCCGGGCTGTCGATGCCGACGATGTTGCTGCGAACCGCCACGGCCGATCCTCTAACGCCGCGCCTGCGGCCGCGCGCCGCCTTGGGCCTTGATCGCGCGCAGCACTTTCTCGGGCGTGATCGGCAGGTCGTCGATCCGCACGCCGACCGCGTTGAAGATCGCATTCGCCACCGCGGGCAGCACCGGATTGGCGCACATCTCGCCAGGGCCTTTTCCCCCGAACGGACCGTCAGGGGCGGGGCGCTCCAGCACGGCGATATCATGCGGACAGATGTCGCCGGGACCGGGCATCAGATATTCGACGAAGTCGCGGGGCCCGTGGACAGGATCGGGATAGTACGGCTCCGGCGTCTCGTAGAGGGCGTGGCTGACGCCCATCCAAGCGCCGCCGACCAGCTGCTGCTCGACGAGGCGCGGATTGAGCGCACGGCCGAGCTCATAGGCGGAGTCCATGCGGACCATCGCGACCTCGCCGGTCTCATCATCCACCTCGACCTCCGCGACGAGGCATGCATGGGCATAGCAGGTCGCCGGCGACATCTCGCCGGTTTCAGGATCGACATCCGACAGCGGCACGAGAAAGATGCCGCGGCCCGAGATGGTCTTGCCCTGCTTGAACTGCGCAGCAATGGCCACGTCCTTTGTCGAGATCGAGCGGTGCGGGGCGCCCTTGACGTGGATGTTGCCGCGACCGTCGGTTTCGAGATCGGCGGCGTTGACCTCGAGCTCCTCGGCGGCGGCCTCCATCATCACGCCGCGCGCCTCGCGCGCCGCAGCCATCACGGCGTTGCCGACGCGATGGGTGCCGCGTGAGGCGAACGAGCCCATGCAGTGCGGGCCGGTGTCGGAATCCGCGGTGTCGACATAGACGTCCTCGACGGGCACGCCCAGCGTCTCCGCGCAGATCTGCCGCGTCACCGATTTCATGCCCTGGCCGAGGTCGATCGACGACAGCGCCACGGTGAACTTGCCGCTCGGGTTGGAATGCACCAGTGCCTGGCTCGGATCGCCGCCGAGATTCATGCCGATGGGGTAGTTGATCGACGCCATGCCGCGTCCACGATGCCGGGTCATCTCAGCGTCTCCTGGTGCCGAACACGGAAGAGAATCGGGTCGCGCCGTGCGATGGCGCGGCCGGGCGGGGCGGGGGAGGTGGCGGCGCCGGCGGAGGTGGTTCGCGCGGCGGCTCTCTTGTCGCCGTCACCGGCGCGCGGTCGTAGGTCGTGCGCTGCTGCGCCGGCGCAGCGGGCCGGCTGCGCGAATCCGTCGGTGTTGGCGGGATCACGGCGCGGCTGCCGCCGCCGTCCTTGCGCGAGGAGGCGCGCCTGAACTCGTCGCGGATCGGCCATTTGGCCTTCTCGGCGGCAACCTGGACGCACTCGATCAGCGCGGTGTTCTTGGCCTCGCGCCGATGCGCCTTCATGTCGCCGTCGCGATAGGCGTTCAGAATCCGGAACTCCATCGGGTCCATGCCGACGAGGTTTGCGAGCTTGTCCATCTGGCATTCGATGGCAAAGTCCATTGCGGTGACGCCGAAGCCGCGCATGGCCGTGGCCGGCGTGCGGTTGGTGAAGACGCAATAGACGTCGCCATAGACGTTCGGGATGGTGTAGGGGCCCGGTAGATGCGCGGCGCATTTCACCGCGGCATAGCTCGATAGCCGCGTATAGGCGCCGCTGTCGAAATAGGCGCGGATCTTGCGCGCGACGATGCGGCCGTCGCGCATCACGCCGTCCTTGATGTAGATGCGTTCGGCGCCGCGCGGCGGGCCGTATTGCATCTCCTCCTCGCGGCCGAACACGTAGCGGACGGGGCGCCCCGTCAACATGGCGCCGAGGATCGCGAGCGGCTCGGTCAAGGTGTCGACCTTGCCGCCAAAGCCGCCGCCGACGGTGCCGCCGATGAAGTGGAAGGTGTTGGAGGGCACGTCGAGGATCTTGGCGCAGGTGTCGACCGAGAAGAACAGTGCCTGCGTCGAGGTATAGACGACGTAGCGGCCGTTGGTATCGGGCGCGGCGATCGCGCCGTTGGTCTCGGTCGGCGCGTGCTCGATCGGCGACATCTGGTAGCGCTGCTCGAGCACGTGGTCGGCGGTTGCGAGCGCGGCATCGGCATCGCCAAAGCGCAGGCGCTGGTGGTCGTAGACGTCATGATAGATGAAGGCGTTCTTCGGATAGGTCTCGTTGACGACGGGCGCACCCGGCTTCAGCGCATCCTCGACGTCGAAAACGGTCGGCAGCGGCTCGTAGTCGATCCTGACCTTTGCGATCGCCTCGAACGCCTCGCGCTCGCTGTCGGCGACGATAGCGAGGATCGGCTCGCCCTTGTAGCGGACCTTGTCGACGGCGAGCGACGGCTCGTCGTCCTTGCCGAAGTTGATCAGGCTGAGCAGCGTGTTGAGGTTGCGTGGCACGTCCGCGCCGCGAATGATCCGGCGCACGCCGGCCGAGCGCTCGGCCTCGGTGGTGTCGATGCGGCGCAGCCTTGCATGGGCCTGGGTCGAACGAACGACCTTCAGGTGCAGCATCCCCTGCAGCTTGTGATCGTTGAAATAGCTGGACGTGCCCGTGATGTGGCCGAGCATGTCCTGCCGCTGCGTGCCCTTGCCGATTTCCTTCAGGTTATCGTCGCGCTCGTCGGCGAAGATGTCCTTGCGCAGTTCCAGCATGGTCTGACCTCAGGCGCTGGCCCGGCCGCCCGCGGCGGCGAGGATGGCATTGATGATCGGCTCGTAGCCGGTGCAACGGCAGATATTGCCAGAGATCGCCTCGATGACGTCGGCCCGGCTCGGGGCGGGATTGCGGTCGAGCAGCGCCTTTGCAGCCATCAGCATGCCCGGCGTGCAATAGCCGCACTGGGCGGCGAAATTGTCGGCAAAGGCGCGCTGCAGCGGATGCAGGTTCGGGCCTTGCTTCATGCCGTCGAGCGTCTCGACCGAGCGGCCCGCGACGGTCTCGGCGAGCGTCAGGCAGGAGAGGTGAAGCTCGCCATCGATCAGCACGCTGCATGTGCCGCAGCCACCCTGGCCGCAGCCGAATTTCGGCGTCATGTCGCCGATCAGCTCGCGCAGCGCGACGAGCAGATTGGTGCCGCCGTCGACGAAGATCGCGACGTCGCGGCCGTTGTGGCGAAATTGCAGGGGGATTTTTGTCATGGCGAGCTATTCCTGTCCCGACAGCAGGCGCCGCAAATGCACACCGACGATCTCGCGGCGATACCAGGCGCTGCCGAGCGCGTTGTCTGAGGGCGAAGTTCCTTCTGTGGCGGCAGAGGCCGCAGCTGCGATGGTCGCCGCATCCAGCGAGCGGCCCTCCAGCGCGCGCTCGGCGGCGCGAGCGCGGATCTGGGTCGGCGCCATCGAGCCCAGCGCAATCCGCGCACCCGCAATCCGTCCGCCGCTGACCGGCAGATGCGCGGCAAGCGTGATCACCGAGCCGCCCTTCGGCTTGATGCGCGCGATCTTGCGATATCGGAACGCCTCGCTGCTTGCCGGCCGCGTGCAGGACACCGACAGCACCAAAGTTCCGGCCTGGCGCTCCCGCCCTTGTAGAAACTCCTCGATCGGAATATCGCGCGAGCCGAAGCCGCCTTGAACCGCAATGGTGGCGTCGAGCGCCAGCAGCGCCACGGTGAAATCGCCGTAAGGGTTCGGCGCGAACAGATTGCCGCCGACCGTGCCCATGTTGCGGACGGCGGGACCGCCGATCGAGCGGGCAGGGGCATGCAGGAAGGCGAGGTCGCGCTCGGCGAGCACGCGCGCGAAGGTGACGCCGGCGCCCAGTGTGATGCGCGGACCGGACGCGTCGATCCGGGTCAGCGCCTGGTCCTGCGCCCGCACGATCGTCGAGATCGAGACGTCGCCTTCGTTCAGCGCGCGCATCACCAGCGTGCCGCCGCCGAGATAGCGCGCGCTGCGGTCCGACGACAGCGCGCCGGCCGCCTCGCTCGCATTCGTAAAGGTTTTTACCGTCACGGCCATGGCTTAAGCGGCCTCCTTCAGATGGCGGCGGATCGCTTCGAATCCGGCCTGATAGATGTCTTCGGCGACCATGTGGGTGATGCGGTCCTTGTCTTCCGGCTTGGTCGTGAATCGCGATTCCCAGTGCCAGAAGGTGCGGTCGCCGTCGGTGACCGGCAGCAGCCGGACATGGGCGACGTAGTTGAACATCGGGACCGGCGTATCGAGCAGGCAATAGCTGAAGGTCTGCTCGAGGTCGGACAGCGCCAGCAATTGTTCGCGCAGCTCCGAGCCGTCCTTCAGCTTGAACCGCCTGACGCAGCCGATCTTGTCGGCGGACTGCGCGCGTTCGATGGAGGAGGTCGCGACCGCCGGGTGCCAGCGGTCGTGCCCGTTGAAATCGCGCAGCACGTCCCACACCGCGTCGGTCGGTGCGTTCAGGATCGTGCTCTTGACGATATGCGGCACGGCTATCCTCCGAACACGCGCTTCAGGGCGTCGAAGCCGCCCTGGAACACGCCGCCGCCGATGTTGTTGACGAGCTCGGTCTCCCGTTCCGGCGCGCAGTCGAATTCCGCGGTCCATTCCATGAACGTCTGGTCGCCGTCGGTGACGGGCGTCAGGCGCAGGGTGGCGACGTAGTTCTCGACGCCCATCGGCGATTCCAGGATCGAGTAGGTGCAGAACATGTCGTAATCGGAGAGGCCGAGCAGCTTCTCGCGGATGCGGTCGCCGTTGCGCAGACGGAAATCCCGGACACAGCCGATCTTGTCGGCGGGCTCGCCGCCCTCGATCCGGCTTTCGGCGATGGCCGGGTGCCAGTTCGGCAGGCCGTTGAAATCGCGCACCCGCGCCCAGACGCGGTCGTTGCGGGCGTTGACGACGGTGGAGACGTAGACGCGGGCCATCGCTCAAACCTCAGCTCTTCTTCCGCGGCCCGCGCTCGGCCGGCGGCTCGCCGCCCTCGGTCGCAGGCGGAGCGGCCGCCGGCTTGTCGCCGCCGCCACCACCTCCGCCGCCACCCTTGCGCGCGGCCTCCTTGATGCCCTGCATGTCGCGGGCCTCGCGGATCAGCCCCGGCATCTTGGCGAGACTGCCGCCTTCGACGCCGATATCCGACAGGATCGAGTCGATCAGCGGCGCCTGGACTCGGTAGCGTAGCGCCGAATCGATCACCTCGTCGGTGGCGCTGCGGCCGCCATTGCCGTTGCCGTGGCCGTTGCCGTTGAGGCCGTCGAC
Organism: Bradyrhizobium sp. JHI2711; assembly: GCF_056156565.1. NCBI lineage: Bacteria > Pseudomonadati > Pseudomonadota > Alphaproteobacteria > Hyphomicrobiales > Nitrobacteraceae > Bradyrhizobium > Bradyrhizobium sp. JHI2711. Next base: position 1,507,348 of record NZ_JBPZPT010000001.1, on the reverse strand, counting down.
CTGGAGGATGCGGATGCCTTCGATCTTCTCCATCGGCTTGACGCTCTCGCGCACGATGCCCTCGATGCGGTCGAGCAGCTTTCTGCGGAACAGCGAGTAGCGTGCCTGGTCAGTCAGCACGTTCTCGGCTTCGTTCAGCATGCGTTGCGCTTCGGCTTCGACCGCGGCGCGCACGCGCTCGGCTTCGGCGGCGATGCGGGTCTCTTCGGCCTGCTTCTCCGCCAGCAGAACCTCGACGGTCTTGCGCCGTTTGGCGATCTCGCTCTCGCGGGCGGTGACGACGCGCTCGGCGGCTTCGGTCGCCCGGATCCGCGCCTCCTCGGCGGCTGCGCGCGCGGCCGACTCCTCCAGCGACTTCTGATGGATCGCGATCGCCTTCTCCATCAGCACCGTCTCGACGTCCTTCTCACGATTGACCTCGAGCTTGCGCAGCTCGCGCTCGCGGCCGATGCGGGCCTCGTCGAGGCCGCGGTCGGAGGCGATGCGGGCACGCTCGACTTCCTCGCGCGCAGCAATCTCGGCCTCCTGGAGCGACTGGACGCGGGCGACCTCGAGCTGCTCGATGGCGCGGCGCCGCTCGATGCGGGCGGCCTCCAGCGCCTGCTCGCGCGAAACGTCGGTAGTCTCGACCTCCTTGCGCGCCACGATCTCGGCCTGCCGGACCTGGCGGTCGGCGTCGATCCGCTCGGACTTCTTGGTCGACAGCGCGATGACGCGGTCCTCGTCCGCGATCTCGATCGCCTTCTTCTGCTCGATGTTGAGCACTTCGCGCTTCTTGGAGGAATTGATGCGCTCGGCCTCGAGCGCCAGGTCGACCGTGATGCGCTGCCGCTCGATGGCGTCGCGCCGCTTCAGCTCGGCCGCCTCGAGGACGCCGGTCCGCTCGATTTCGAGCGCGCGCGTCTCCCGTTCGGCCTGGATGCGCTCGGCCGCAACCGCCTTTTCCTGGGCGATGCGGGCCGCCTCGATCGCCTCGCGCGAGGCGATGTCAGCTTCCTCGACGGCGCGGTTGCGGGCGATCTCCAGGGAGCGCACGCGCTCCTCCTGCGCGATGCGCGAGGCTTCCGTGGTCTCGCGCGCGGCGATGCCGGCGACGTCCAGCGCCTGGTTGCGCTCGATCTCCAGCTGCCGTGTGTTCTGCTCGGCGGCGATGCGCTCGGCGGCGAGCGTCCGCTCTCGGGCGATGCGGGCGGCCTCGACCGCGCGCTGAGCCTCGATCTCGGCCTCCTGGATGGTCCGCACCTGCTGGATCTCCAGCGCGCGGGTGCGCTCGTCGGACGAGATGCGCTCGACATTGACGATCAGCGTCTGGGCGATGCGGGCCTTTTCGGTGGCCTCGCGTGCGGCAATCTCGGCCTCGTCGACCGCGCGCGTCCGCTCGATTTCGCGGCGGCGCGTCTCTTCCTCGTTGGCGATACGGGCGTCGGTGACGACGCGGTCCTGCTGGATCCGGGCCTTTTCGATCGCCTCGCGCGCGGCGATCTCGGCTTCCTCGACCGTGCGCATCCGCTCGATTTCGCGCTGGCGCACTTCGCGTTCCGAAGCGATGCGTGTGGTATCGATCGAGCGCTGGTTGGCGATCCTTGTCTTCTCGATCTCCTCGCGCGCCAGCAGCTCCTTCTCCTCGATGGTGCGGGTCCGCTCGATCTCCCTCTGGCGGGTCTCGCGCTCGGAGGCGATACGGGCCTCGGCGATCGCCTGCTCATTGGCGATGCGGGCCCGTTCGATGGCCTCACGGGCGGAAATCTGCGCCTGCTCGGCTTCGGTCTCGCGCAGGGCCCGCTCGCGGGCGACTTCGGTGCGTTGAAGCGCGCGGCGCATCTCGATGTCGCGTTCCTGCTCCAGGCGCGCGGTCTCGCTCTCGCGCTCGATCTCGAGCGCCTGCCGCTCGGCTTCCAGGTTGCGGGAGCGGATCTTGATCATCGAATCCTGCTCGATGTCGTTGCGCAGCTTCCGCCTCGCCTCGATGTCCTCCATCAACCGGGTCAGGCCTTCGGCGTCGAAGCGGTTCGAAGGGTTGAAGAACTCGAGGTCAGTCTGGTCGAGATCGGTGATCGCGACCGATTCCAGCTCGAGGCCGTTCTGGGCAAGAGCTTCCGCCGCTTCGGTCTTGACCCGCGCGACGTAGTCGCCGCGACGCTCGTGCATTTCCTCCATGGTCATCTCGGAGGCGACCGAGCGGATCGCGGAGATGAACTTGCCGGCCAGCAGTGCGTGGAGCTGCCCGGGTTCCAGGGTGCGGCGGCCGAGTGTCGCCGCGGCAATCGAGACGGCCTCCCGGGTCGGCTGCACGCGGACGTAGAAGTCGGCCTCGATGTCGACGCGCATGCGGTCGCGGGTGATCACGGCATCCTGCTTCGAACGCACGATGCCCATCGGCAGCACGTTCATGTTGACGGGCGTGTAGTCGTGGATGAACGGCAGCACGAAGGCGCCGCCATTGATCACCACGCGTTCGCCGAGGAAGCCGGTGCGGACGAACGATGTCTCCTTGGAGGAGCGGTGGTAGAGCCAGTTCACGATATAGACGCCAACCACGATCACGATGATCGCGACGATCAGCCAGAGGATCAATTCACCGACCAACATCCCTGACATCTTTCCCTCCCTCGAACCTCGCGGGCGTTATCGCGCGCCGATCGCCTTGAATTGCCGCACCTGTTCCGTCAGCGCCCGCTCCACCGGCAGCCGCTCCATCGAGGATGCGCCGTAGAAGCCGTGGCAATGACGGGTGTTCTTCATGATGAAATCGGCGTCGGCGGGATCTGCGATCGGGCCGCCATGCGCCAGCACCAGGATGTCCGGATTGACGCTGAGCGCGGCGGTGGCCCAGGTGTCGATCCGCGCCGGGCAGTCCTTGAGCTTCGGCGCGGTTTGCGCACCGATCGTGCCGCCGGTCGTCAGGCCCATGTGACAGACGATGATGTCGGCGCCGGCGATTGCCATCGCCGCGGCTTCCTTCTCGCTGAACACGTAGGGCGTGGTCAGCATGTCCTTGTCGTGCGCCTTGGCGATCATGTCGATCTCGAGCGCGTAGGACATGCCGGTCTCTTCGAGATTGGCGCGGAAGGTGCCGTCGATCAGGCCGACGGTCGGAAAGTTCTGGACGCCGGCAAACCCGAGTGCCTTCAGCTGGTCCAGAAATACGTCCATGTCGCGGAAGGGATCGGTGCCGTTGACGCCCGCCAGCACCGGGGTCTGGTCGACCACGGGGAGCACCTCGCTCGCCATTTCCAGCACGATGGCGTTGGCATCGCCATACGCCATCAGGCCCGCGAGCGAGCCACGCCCGGCCATGCGGTAGCGGCCGGAATTGTAGATGACGATGAGGTCGACGCCGCCGGCTTCCTCGCATTTGGCTGACAGCCCCGTGCCGGCGCCGCCGCCGACGATCGGCTCGCCGCGCCTTGCCATGTCGCGAAACCTCTTCAGCAGCGCCGCGCGTTCAAACCTGGCCATCGGTCACCTCGCGAGTCTCCGCCGCACACCGGTCCGCCCGAACAGGTTTCGGAACGCACTGACGATGGCGGCGGCGAAATCGGGATCGTTGATGTTCTTGGGGATGCGAATGAGCTGGCGGTTGCCGGTCTGCCGCACGGTCCGCTCCAATGTGCGGAACAGCGCGGCGTCGGCATCCGGATCCCAGAACGGCTGACCTCGCGCGTCGAGGGCCGAGACGCCGCCCTCGGGCAGGAAGAAACGCACCGGGCCATCCATCTGGTTGAGCCGCTCGCCGATCCAGCGGCCCATGCGCTCGTTCTCTTCGGCCGTGGTCCGCATCAACGTCACCTGCGGATTGTGGACGTGGAATTTGCGGCCGCGATAGCGCTCGGGAATGGTGTCAGGCGCGCCGAAATTGACCATGTCGAGCGCGCCCACCGAGCCGACATAGGGCAGGCGGCTGCGGATGATCGCGCCAAAGCGGTCCTCGGCGGCGGGAAATACGCCGCCCATCAGGAGGTCGCAGACTTCTGTCGTGGTGAGGTCGATCACGCCGGCGAGCTGGCCGGACTCCACGAGCTTCTCCATCGAGCGTCCGCCGACGCCAGTGGCATGAAAGACCAGGCATTCGAAATCGCCGCGCAAGTCGGCGGCGATCTTCTGCACGGCCGGCGTGGTGACGCCGAACATGGTGATTCCGATTGCAGGCAGTCCGCCGGCCTCGCGCGCCGTTGCGGCACGCGTGTCGAGCCGCACCTTGACCATGCCGGCGAGCGCATTGGCGCCGTTGGCGAGCACTGCGCGCGAGATCGAGTTCAGCCCCTGCACGTCGGTGACCGAGTACATCATCGTGATGTCTGCCGGGCCGACATAGGGGCCGACATCGCCCGAGGCGACGGATGAGATGATCAGCTTGGGAACGCCGACGGGCAGGGCCCGCATCCCCGGGGCGACCAGCGAGGCCGCGCCCGAGCCGCCCGCCGAGATCACGCCGGCGACATTGCCCTGGCGCCGCAGCCAATTCGCAAACGCATCCGCCATTGCTGTCACGGCGGCACCACGGTCGGTGCCGAACACGGCGGAGCCGCCGCGGCCGTGGTTCAGGGCGATCTCCTGCGCGGAGACATCGCAGGAGGAATGCTTGCCGCTGGTCGAGACGTCGACCAACCGCGTGCGCAGGCCGCTTTCGGCTATGATGTCGCGGATGTAGCGCAGCTCCTGGCCCTTGGTATCGAGCGTGCCGACGACCAGCACCACCGGCGGGCCCGAAGCCTGCGCCGCCACCGGTTCGTGCTTGCGCCGCGCCGTCTCGTCGAGCCGGGCGACCTGCGTCGAGAGCGTCCGCGCCGCGGCCTCGATGCGGGCGATCGGCACCGGTTGCGACCATCGCGTCGGCAGCGTCGGATTGGAGATGTAGATGCGCACCGGCCCGTCGCGCCGTGGCGCCGGCGCCGGCTTCGTTTCGGCGCCGGATGCGGCGATTTCGATATCCGGTTCGAGCTCCGCATGAAGCCCGACGCCGAGCAGGCGCTGCTGCAGCTCGCGATCGGCGGCAAGGCGCGCGGAGTCGATGATGCGGTTGATGCGGCCGTTGACCATGATCGCGACGTTGCGCGAGATCGCGGTGGCGACGCCAATGTTCTGCTCGATCACGAGCACGGACATGTCGCCGTCGTCGCCCAGCCGCAGCAGCATCTCCTCGACCTGCGCGACGATGACGGGTGCGAGGCCTTCGGTCGGCTCGTCCATGATGAGCAAATGCGGATTGGTGAGCAGCGCGCGCGAGATCGCCAGCATCTGCTGCTCGCCGCCGGAGAGCTGGCCGCCGCCGTGGCCCTTGCGCTCGGCGAGGCGCGGGAATGTGTCGTAGATGCGCTCGACGGTCCAGGCGCCCGAACGCAGACCGCCGGCGAGCTGCAGATGCTCGTCGACGCTGAGCGAGCGCCAGAGACGGCGTCCCTGCGGCACGTAGCCGACGCCGAGCCGGGCGATCTGGGCCGGCGGCCGGCGCGTGACATCCTCGCCGCGGACGCGGATCGAGCCGCCGCTCACGCCGACCAGCCCCATGATCGCCTTGCACAGCGTGGTCTTGCCCATGCCGTTGCGGCCGACGACGGAGAACACTCCGCTATCAAGCACGAGATCGACGCCTTGCAGCGCGTGCGAGTGGCCGTAGTAGACGTCGAGGCCCCGAACCTCGAGCGCCGGATTGCTGCGGCGGACCTCATTCATGGCCGCCTCCGAGATAGAGCTCCTGCACCTCGGGGTCGGACTGGATCTCCTCCGGCAGGCCTTCCTTGAAGACGCGGCCGTTGTGCATCATCGTGACGCTCTCGACGACGCGCAGCGCAACGTCCATGTCGTGCTCTATGATGATGTAGCCGATGTGCGCGGGCAGGGAGGTCAGGATCTCGATCAGCTCGGCCCGTTCCGTCGGCGACAGACCCGCGGCCGGCTCGTCGAACAGCACGAAGCGCGGCGCGCCGGCGAGCGCGAGCGCGATCTCGAGCTGGCGCTGCTGGCCGTGGGCGAGCTCGGCCACGCGCTGGTCCTTCACCGCGGATAGATGCACGGCCTGGACCAGGTTGTCGGCCGCGTGCATCAGGGCATCGTTCTGCCCCGGTCGCAGGAACGAGAAGCGTCCGCGCGACACGCCGCGGCAGGCGAGATAGACGTTGTCCTGCACGGTGAGGCCGGGGAACAGCGCCGAAATCTGGTAGGTGCGGCGCAGCCCGCGGCGGATGCGCTCATAGGGCGGGAAATGCGTCACGTCCTCGCCGAAGAAGCGGATGGTGCCGGAGGAGGGTGGGAAGTCGCCCGTGATGCAGTTGAACAGCGTGGTCTTGCCGGCACCGTTCGAGCCGAGCACGGCGCGCCGCTCGCCCGGCCGCACGGTGATGGTGACGTCGGTCAGCGCGGCGAGCGCGCCGAACAGCCGCGTCACGCCGCGCAGCTCCAGCGCAGCGCCGGCACCGACTGCGGAAAGGCGTTGGGCGACGCTATCCATGGCCGCGCCCTCCACTGGTGCGGCTCACCTCGCGCCGTTGATGCTGACGCCAGCGCTGCCAGAGGCCAATGACGCCGTCCGAGGACCAGAACACGATGGCAAGGAAGCCGAGCCCGATCAGCAGGCGGAAGCGGTTGCCGTCGAGTCCAAGTCGGACCAGGAAGTCGAGCGCGAAGGTGCGCAGCAGCACGAAGATCAGCGCGCCGATGAAGGGCCCGATCGGGCGCGTGATGCCGCCGACGACGGCGATGATCAGCACGTCGATGCAGGCGCCGACGCTGACCGAGCCCGGCGAGATCTGGCGATAGTTCCAGACCTGGAGCACGCCGGCCAGCGCGGCGACGAAAGACGCGAAGGCATAGGCCGCGACACGATGCGCATTGACGTTGAAGCCGAGCGCCGCCATGCGCCGCGGATTGTCGCGCACGCCCTGGAGCGCAAGGCCGAACGGGGCGCGCGAGAGATACTCGACGGCAAAATAGCAGAGCGCGGCGACCGCGAGCACGATGTAATAGAAGGGAATGTCGGCGCGCCAGTTCACGCCCCAGAAGTGTGGCGTGGCCACGGTGTTGATGCCGGTATGACCGTTGAAGATCGCCCAGTTCTGGTTGGTGAAATAGTAGAAGGCCGCTCCGATCGCGAGCGTGATCATGATGGTGTAGATGCCTTCGGTGCGCACCGCGAGCGCGCCGCCGAGCGTGCCGAAGGCGGTCGCCAGCGCGAGCGCCATCGGCACTGCGAGCCACCACGGCCAGCCCAGGCTGATATTGGGGTTGCCGCTGACGCCGAACACCGCGACCATGTAGGCCGAGAAGCCCGCGATGGTGAGCTGCATCAGGCTGACCATGCCGCCATAGCCGGCAAGAAACATCAGGCTCAGCGCCACGGTGCCGAGGATCAGCGTGCTCGCGAAGATCTCGATCAGAAAAAAGCTGCTCGCGATCAGCGGCATGATCAGGAAGATGACCGCGACGGCCCAGGCGGCTGGGTTGTTGATCTCTGGCCACGTCCGGGCCGGGCGCTGCGCCTTGGTGGTGCGGCCTACGGTGACGTGGGCATCGTGGGCGAGCGACATCTCAGCGCCTCGCCAACAGGCCTTGCGGCCGGATAGCCAGCACCAGCACCATGATCAGGAAGGTCACGACGATGGCGTAGGTCGGGATGTAGACCGAGCCGAGCTGCTCGGCGAGGCCGATGATCAGCGCGCCCAGCGCAGCGCCCGGGATCGAGCCCATGCCGCCCACGATCACGACGACGAGGGACGCCAGCAGGAAACGGATGTCTTCGCCGGGCGACAATGACTGGAAGGTGCCGCCGACGACGCCAGCGATGCCGGCAAGCCCCGCGCCGAAGGCGAACACCCCGACGAAGACGAGCTGGATGCGCACGCCCGTCGCGGCGAGAATATCGCGGTCGTCGACGCCGGCGCGGATGATCATGCCGATCCGGGTGCGGTTGAGCGCGAGCCACATCGCGACGCCGATCACCACGGAGGCCACGAAGATCACGAGCCTGACGAGTGGATATCTGAGGTAGACCGGATCGCCCGAGGATTTGATCGCAGTCACCAGCGGCAGCTCGATGGGACCGATCAGCCATTTCGGGGTCTGGATCTGGTAGAAGTCGCCGCCGCAGGCCCACAGCATGAGATCGGCAAACACGATCGAGAGCCCGATCGTCACCATTGTTTGCCTGAGATCCTGGCCCTCCATCCGGCGGAACACGATCACCTGCAGCAGCACGCCGACAAAGGCGGTCAGGACAAAGGCGACGATGAAGCCGAGGATCCACGAGCCGGACGATGTGCTGATGGCATAGCCGATATAGCCGCCGAACAGGTAGAGCGAGCCGTGCGCGAGGTTGACGTTACGCATCAGGCCGAAGATCAGCGTGAAGCCACTGGCGACCAGGAAGTAGAGGCCACCGAGCGTGATGCCATTGAAGACCGCGTTGAGGAAGACGCGCTTGCGGCCGATCGCCTCTTCCAGCCCCGGCGGCCAGACCGCAAAGGTCAGCCAGAGCGCGACCGCAATCGCGATGATCGTAATCAGCGCCCAGGCCGGATGGCGTTCGACGAAGCGGTTCATGGCTTCACCTCGCCCCGCTTGCGGGGAGAGGTCGGCGCGTAGCGCCGGGTGAGGGGGACTCTCCGCGAGTCAAACTGCCGCCGCACTTGCGGAGACTCCTCCTCACCCAGACCCTCTCCCCGCAAGCGGGGCGAGGGGGCATGCAGACCGTGACCGGCCGCTAGCCTCGCCATGAACGTGCGCTCCCGTCACTCGCGATCCTCTTTTCCGGGATCGCGTTGCCGGCATCCTAGCCAAGCGGCGAGGGCGACGTTTGATCGTGAGTATCTTTTCGTAGCCTGCGCTCAGGCACGCAAAACCTTGGCGGCGCGACGATAATCGGTCGGGGCCATCCCGACATTGGCGGCAAAAAAGCGCGTGAAACCGCTCTGCGAGGAGAAGCCGAGATCGAAGCCGATGTCGGCGATCGGTACCTCGCTCGCCACCAGCGCTTCGAGCGCCTGTTCCATGATCAGCGTGTTGAGATAGAGGTTCGGGGTGACGCCGGTCTGCACGCGGAACAGCCGGTAGAAATGCGGTCGCGACAGGCCGGATTCGCGCGCGATGGTGTCGAGCTCGATTTCAGCGCCGGGGCTCTCCGACATCATCTTGATGCACTTGCGGACGCGAAAGTCGGTGACGGCGCCGCCTGCGCGCGGATCGCGCGCGATCTCGGCCTGCTGCCAGCTTTCGTCGTAGCAGATGTCGATCAGCCGCCTCAGCTCGGAATCGAGACTGGAGAGCGATGGTGCGCCGCACACGAGCGCGGCGGTCCGCCTGATGTGCTTGTCGAGTGCTGGCGTGCGCTTGAACTGGGTGCGGCCGAAGCGCAACCGGTCGGAGCCGGAGGCATCCGGCGCAAACCATTCGGCATTGACGTAGAGCACGAAGAAGATGGCGCCGCCCTCAAGATCGGTCGGCAGAAAGTTGTGCGGTTCCCAGGGATTGACAGCGACGACCGACGTCTCGGTGAGATCGTAATGCCCGTCGGAGACATCGATGCATGCCGACATGCCGCCGACATGGAAGATCAGATGACCTTCGCGATGGGCGTGGATATTGAAAGGCCGGTTCAACTGATAAACCGTCGCCCGGCCGAAGCGGCCATGGAAGACGGCGAGCGCACGGCTCATGCCTTCCCCTCCCGAATGTTCTTGTCTTTTCGGCCAGCCTTCAACAACACCGCCGAGATTGCAAGAGCGGAGAGCGACCGCGTCAGCGAGTCGCTCCCCGGTTGCGTCTGCCTGACGTGATGCGTCAGTACTTCTTACATTCCGGCACGGTGCGGCTCGGCAGCCCGATCTTGGAGAACACGGCCGGGTCGTAGCCGAGCGTCTGGTTCACGTTCGGGATCACCTTCACGACCTTGCTGAACAGCGCGCCCTTGCCGTCGTCGACGACTTCGGTGACGAAGTTGGTGCCGATCGCCTGGCGGTTGGAGTCGAGCTTGATCTTGCCGTTCGGTGCGTCGAGCTCGATCTTCGCCAGTGCTTCCTTGTACTTGGCCTGGTTGTTGGAGAGATCGCCGTTGACCTGACGCAGTGCGAGGATCAGCGCCATGGTTGAATTATAGTAGTTGGTGGCGAGCAGCGACGGGCTCGGGAAGCGCTTGTTGGGCGGGAAGGCGTCTTGATAGGCCTTCACGAATTTCTGCCAGCCCGGATCCTCCCAGGTGTCGGCCTGTCCGCTCGCCGCGATGGTTCCGATCAGCGCGTTCTTGGCGTTGCCCTTCGACGACAGGATCGTCTGGTCGATCATGATGGAACCGCCCATCAGATGCGCCTTGCCGCCGGCCTGCTGATACTGGTTGAGGAAGTTGACGGCGTCGGCGCCGCCAAGCCCGAGATAGATGGCATCGACGTCGTCGGGCAGGGCAGCGATGACGGAGGCGAAGTCCTTCGTTCCCAGCGGCACCCATTGCCGGTTGGTGACCTGTCCGCCCATGCCGCAGAACTCGAGCACCAGCCCGAACACCTGGGTATAGATGAAGGAATAGTCCTCGCCGACGGTCGCGATCTTGCGATACTTTTTCTCCTCATAGGCGTATTTGCCGAGGCCGATCTGCCACTGCGCGCCGTCCATGTTGTAGCGGAAGAAGTTCGGTGCCGGGTCGACATAGGTCGTTTCCTGCGCGCCGGATGCGGCATTGATGAACGTCAGCCCGGGATGGGACTTGGCAAAATTCTTCACCGCGATGCCTTCGTCGCCGGAGAGCGGCGACAGCAGGATCTGCACCTTGTCCTGCTCGATCAGCTTGCGCACGGCGCGCACGGCGGAGTCCGGCGTTGCATCGGTCGAAGCGACGATGAATTCGAGTTCCTTGTCGCCGACCTTCTTGCCGAGCACGTTGAGCGCGGTCTGGTGGCCGCGCATGCCGTCCTCGCCGAGCACCGTGTAGGTGCCCTCGAGCGTTGCGGTCACGCCCACCTTGATCTTTTCCTGGGCGATCGCCGCGCCCGAAAGAAACAGGCTGCTCAACGCGAGCAGTCCGATGCTGCATTTCGACATGTGCTCCTCCCTGTGTCATCGCTTGTTGCCGCGACGAACCGTATGATGCCCGTGGCTCTCGAAGCCCGCGGCTTTGGAGGAAAGCTAACCGAAGTCGGATGCGCTGCACCCATCGCGGCCTCGTTCGGCTTGACCGGTAGTCTCATTTTTGAATGTTGCGGCGCGAGTGATTTTCGCGGTGCAGCAGGACGCCGCGCTAGCTGTAATCTTCGCCGAGAAACTGGTTGATCGCATCGAACGCCTGCAGACGGTTCTTCTCCAGCAGAACCATGTGCGTGCCTTCGCCAATCTCGACCCATCGCCGGTAGGGCGCATGCGTCAGCGAAAGGAAGAAGTTCTGCGCCGAGGCGATAGGAACGTCCTGGTCCCATTCCGCGTGGACCAGGAGCACGGGCACGCGAATGTCGGCGGCGTCATAGAGCCTCTTGCCAGCGGCCCAGTATTCGCGGATGTCCAGGATCGGGCCGTTGACGGCACGCATGATGGCAGGCGCTTGCGCGCTGCCTAGCGGGTCGGTGGCGAGCGAGATATTGGCCCAGCGCTCGAAGCCGCCCGCCGGGATCAAGCTCGATCGTGCCGCTTCCGGCGCAGCCGAGAGCCAGCGCGTCCTGAAGTCCAGCACGCGAACGTTGCGATAGCCGCCGAGGCGCCCGCCTGCATCGATCGGAGCTGGGCCCTGCAGCACCCAAAGCGGCGCGACCAGCGCGAGCTTGACGACCTTGTCGTTGTTGCCTGCAGTGTAAGCACCGGCCACCGAGCCGCCCCAGGACATGGCAACCAGATTGAGTCGCGCGATCCTGCGTTGCTTCAGGATGTGCGCGACGGCGCTGGCGAGGTCACGCACGCCGGCCTCGGTGCGCACGAGCGGTGCGGACTGCTCCGGCGGGATGTCCATCTCGGACGGGCGGGTCGACTGGCCATAGCCGCGCACGTCGAGCGCGAAGACGTCGTAGCCATGGCCGGCGAGATGATCCATGAACGAGAGGCCGCCGAGCGGCGTATCGAAAAGGCTTCCCGATGAATAGGTCGCGCCGTGCATCATCAGGATGGTTCGCTCGGCGGAGAAGGTCTCGAGCGCCGCGGGACGCTTGTTGCGCAGGTGAAGCGAAATTCCGGCCGTGTCGCTCGGGATCATGAGATCCTCGACTACGATCTTGGGCCTGTCGACGCGCGCGCTGGCGTGCTGATTCATGATCGTTCTCCGTTCAGACGAATTGCCAGGTGAAGCGTCCTCCGGTGCGGCTGACGCGGCCGACCGATGACTGTGCGAAATGGGTGGTGAAGATGATTGAGCCCCGCTCGGCAGCGTCCTCCAGCACGAAGGCGCGCGAGCGCAACGCGGCTTCCGGGAATTCGCAGAAGCAGGAATTGAGCGAAGGCTCATACACCTGGAGCGGGTGGTGCATCACGTCTCCGGCGAACAGCGCCTCCTCGCCGCGTGAGACGAGGCGGATGGAGGCGTGATCGACGCTGTGGCCGGGCGTCGGGACGAACGAGATGCCCTCGATGGCCTCGCTCCCGTCCACAGCGATGAGCCTGGCAAGTCCGGCCTCGATCACCGGCCGGACGCTGTCGTCATAGACACGGTCGGCCGGCTTGCGCAGCGCGGGGCCGAGGGCCGGGGCCGGGCGGGCCGCTCCGGTCGGCTCTGTGCCCGTCGCGAGGCTCTCGCCATAGGCCTGCTCGATCGCGGAGAAGACGTAGGTCGCATTCGGGAAGGTCGGGACCCAGCGTCCCTCGACGAGACGGGTGTTCCAGCCGACGTGATCCGCGTGCACGTGGGTGAGCAGCACGTAGTCGACCTGCTCCGGCGTGACGCCCGCTGCGGCCAGCCGCGCCAGGAACGGTTCGTTGAGCCGGTGAAGCGGCGGAATCTCCGGCCGGTTCTTGTCGTTGCCGGTGGCCGTGTCGATCAGGATCGTGTGGTGCGGTGTCCTGACCAGCCAACTGTGAATGCTCTGGATGAAGGTGCCGGTCGCAGCATCGAACGAGCCCGCTTCCAACTCGTCGCGATTGCGCTCCAGCGCCTCTGGCTCGCCTCCCGGATAGAGCGCGTCGAACTTGAATGCGGCAAGCCGCAACTCGTCGATCCGCGTGACGGATGCTTCGCCGACCTGATAGGTCTTGGCCGCGTGAATCATCAAGATGTCCTCCACTGGACCGCGACGTAGGGCTGGTTGCCCGGGCCGCGGTGACAATGAGGTACGAAGCGCGCCAGGCCTTGGGGAGAGTCGCGGGCTCGATAGGTCCCATCGACATTGTCGATATCGGAAAGGATGCTGGCCCAGCTTTTCACGCCGGCGTTTTGGCCCTAACCCTCGTATCACGGCTCGTCGCGGTCGCGACATGCCCCAGACGGAGGTGCCACCGATGCAGGATGCGGAACACGGCCGGGGTCGGCCGGCCGATGATAACGATCTCGCCGAGATCGACCTCGGTCTGTTGCTGGCTCTGGAGGCTCTCCTGCGCGAGCGGAACGTGACGCGCGCGGCCTCCCGGCTCAATATCGGGCAGCCTGCGCTCTCGGCGCGGCTGAACCGGCTGCGGCAGATCTTTGCCGATCCGCTGTTCGTGCCCGCAGCGAGCGGGCGCGGCGTGGTGCCGACGACGAGGGCCGTGGAGCTGCAGGCGGAGCTTGCGGACGTGCTCGGCAAGCTTCGTCGCATGGTGGAGGGGCCGGCTGTGTTCGACCCCGCCAGCAGCCAGCGCACCTTCGTCGTAGCCATCCACGAGAATCCGGCCGTGACGCTGGCGCCCGGCCTGGTCGCGCGCTTGACCGGGATGGCCGAGCGGGCGCGGCTCGCCCTCGTTCACCCCGCGCGCGATGTCGTGGATCAGCTCGAAAGGGGAGAGATCGACATCCTGGTGACGGGCGCCGATCGCGCACATGGCGAGCTGATGCAACGGCCGCTGTTCGAGGACGGCTTCCTGTCCGCACAGCGCAAAGGTCACCCCCGCGGCAACGGTCCGCTCGATCTCGACAGCTTTTGCGCGCTCGACCATCTGCTGATCTCCGCCGATGGCGGCGGCTTCTCGGGCCTCGTCGACGATGCGCTGGCGGCGCTCGGCCGCTCGCGGCGTGTTGCCGTCTCGATCCAGACCTATGCGCTCGCGCCGGTCATCCTTGCGCACAGTGACTGCATCTGCACCCTTCCGCGGCGGTTCCTGATCCGCTTCGCGCACGAGCTCGATCTCACGCCCCCGCCGCTCGATCTGCCGCCCGCTCGCATCGTCGCGCTGTGGCATCCGCGCAATCAGGAGGACAAAGGCCACGCCTGGCTTCGCGAGTGCCTGTACCAGGCGGCTGCTGCTTGATCGCGACGTGCCCTCACGTGGGGACGACCGGCGCTGTCAGGTTGTAAGTTCTGATTTCTGGAATGAAGTCGGCCAGCTTGCATTCGTTGCGTCCGGTATGCCGCCTGCCGCCTTCCTGAGCTGCGTGCCGGGATGGGCAGGTGCCTCGAAGTATCACCGGATCGCCATTACCGCCGGCTTTCGCCCCTTGTATCCTTGCTCGATGCCGAGCGCAGGAGAGCGCATGATGCGCCGGGCCTGACGACCGGCGGCAAGCCGGTAGCGAGCCCCCCGGCTGGCCACTGACGTTGCCGGCGGGCGATCGCCCGAGACGCCAGCTGGCGATCCATTGATTGCATCATCCGGACCTGCTCCACGCTGACGATTGACAAGCGAATTATTACATGTCTAAAAATATGCAAATTCATATAATCCGTGAGATGCCTGAATGGACGTGCATCCGCTCAAGCTCAAGGTCAGGTCGTATGTCGCGGAGACGCCGTTCATACGGAGCCTTGTGTTTGGTGTGGAGGACGGCGTCGTGCCGCAATGGCAGGCAGGCGCGCATCTCCGCGTCGCGCTCCCGAATGGCGGAGACCGGCCGTACTCGCTGATGGCGTTACCGGGACTTCCTGAAGATGCGCTGGCGCTTGGTGTCCTGCGCGAGGAGGCTTCGAGCGGCGGCTCGCAGTTCATGCACGCGCTCAAGGTCGGCGACGTCGTGAAGGCGAGCGCGCCGGTCAACAATTTCCGACTGCACGAGGGAGCAGCGCCGGCGCTGCTGTTCGCCGGCGGCATCGGTATCACGCCCGTTCTGTCGATGGCGGCGGAACTGGCGGCGCGGGGAAGCTCATATCGCCTGCACTATGCCGGGCGCACGCAAGGATTGCTGGCGTTCCTGCCGCAATTGCAGGAGATCTGCGCCGGAGGGCTGTCCGTCCACTACGACAGCGATGAATCCCGCCTCGACATTGCCGCGGCGCTCGACGATGCCGCAGCAAACGCCCACGTCTATGTCTGTGGCCCTTCGGGCATGATTGACGCGGTGAAGGCCGCTGCGGCCGCCGCCGGGGTGTCAGCCGATCGCGTTCATTACGAGCTCTTCAAGTCCGAGCAGCCGTCATCGCCTGACCGGCCGTTCGAGGTCGAGATCAAGTCGACCGGGCAGGTCGTCGGCGTTGCTGCGGGGCAGACCATCATCGAGGCGCTGGAGGCGGCTGGTTTCGACGTGCTCTACGACTGTCGGCGCGGCGATTGCGGCATTTGCCAGTGCGGCGTGATCGCGGGAGTCCCCGATCATCGCGACGTCATCCTCAGCGACGAGGAGAGGGCGTCCAACAAGGTCATGCAGATCTGCGTGTCACGCGCGAAGTCGGAACGACTGGTGCTGGATCTCTAGGGGAGACGAGGGACGCCATGAAAAGATACGGCGGGAATGCCCACGCGATTGCGGCGCTGGTGCGCGAGGCCGAGGTGCATCGCGACGTCTATGTCGACCCCGAGATCTTCGATCTCGAGATGGAGCATCTGTTTCCCAACAGCTGGGTCTATGTCGGCCACGCCAGTCAACTTGCAAAACCCGGCGATTTCATCACCGCCAATATCGGCCGGCAGCCGGTCATGGCCAGCCGCCATACCGACGGCTCCATCCATGTGTTCTACAATCGCTGCCCGCACAAAGGCGTGAAGATCGCGTCCGAACCCTGCGGCAACACCGGGAAGTTCTTCCGCTGCCCTTATCACGCATGGTCTTTCAAGACCGACGGCTCGCTGCTCGCGATCCCGCTGAAGAAGGGCTACGAGGGCACCGGCTTCGGCGACACTCAGGCGAATGAAGGGTTGTCGAAGGTCAGGAACGTCGTCATCTACCGCGATTTCATCTTCGCTCGCCTGAGCGTTTCAGGCGTCTCCTTCGAGGATTATTTCGGCGAAAGTCTTTCGACCATCGACAACATGGTCGACCGATCGCCGGAGGGGAAGCTCGCAGTCCAGGCGACGCCGATCCGCTACATGCACACGTGCAATTGGAAGATGCTGGTCGAGAACCAGACCGACACCTGCCATCCGATGGTGGCGCACGAGAGCTCGGCTGGCACCGCGGTCAAGGTCTGGAAGCGCGAGCAGGGCGATTCCACGGAAACACCGATGGCGGTACAGCTGTACGGTCCCTTCATGAGCCCGTACGAGTTCTACGAGCAGAGCGGCATCCGGATTTGGCCGAACGGCCACGGCCACACCGGCGTCGCCAACTCCATCCATTCGAACTATTCGGATGTCCCGGGCTATCTCGACCAGATGGTCGCGGCCTATGGCGAGCAGCGCGCGCATGAGATCCTTGGCGAAGTCAGGCACAACACCGTCTACTTTCCGAACATCATGGTGAAGGGCGCTGTCCAGATCCTGCGCAATTTCATCCCGATCGCTGTCGACAAGACGCTGGTCGAGAGCTGGGTCTATCGCCTGGTCGGCGCGCCCGACAAGCTCTACGAGCGCGCATTGATGTACAACCGCTTCATCAACGCGCCGACCTCGATCGTCGGCCACGACGACCTCGAGATGTATGAGCGGGCGCAGGAGGGACTGAAGTCCAACGGCAATCAATGGGTCAATCTGCGGCGGCTCTACGACGGCCATGAAGAGCAGGACGTCACGGCGGTGATCAACGGCACGTCCGAGCGGCAGATGCGGAACCAGTTTCACGCCTGGGCGAAATTCATCACTATGGACATGGACAAGCGCATCGAGGCCGCGGAATGATCGGCGAGAAGGCCATCACGGACTTCATCTATCGCGAGGCCGAGCTGCTCGACACGATGCAGTGGCAGGCTTGGCTCGATCTGTTTCACCCCGAAGGGCGTTACTGGATGCCGCTCGAATGGCAGCAGCAGGATCCGGTGCTGCAGCCGTCTCTGATGTACGAGGATCTTCTGCTGCTGAAGGTGCGGGTCGAGCGGCTCGCCGGCGAGCGCACCTTCAGCCAGAAGCCGAAGAGCCGTTGCCATCATCTGCTCCAGGCACCGCGGATCGTCGCGTGCGATCCTGCTGCCGGAATGTTCAAGGCACGAACCTCCTACATCTACACCGAGACTCGCGGCGATATGCTGGAGCGCTATTCGGGATGGGCTTCGCACGAGCTCGTGCAGGTCGGCGATGCCCTGAAGATCAAGCTCAAGCGCGTCGATCTCGTCAATTTCGATGCGCCGTTCGGCAACATCCAGCTTTTCATGTGAGACTGCCTTGACCTCTGCGACCACCGTCTATGCCCGTTTTCAAGAGACCGCGCTCCGCCGTGGCGAAGCGGGCTTCCTCAACGTGCTACCGGAGACGGCAGGCCTCTACGGCATTGCGGCGGGCGAGATTTCCTACCGCGCGATGCGCGATCGGGTCGAGCGCTGGCGCGCGGCGTTTGCGAGCCGCGGTTACGGCGAAGGCCACCGGGTCGGGCTGCTGCTCCAGAACAGGCCTGTCTTCATCGAGCTGTGGTTCGCGCTCAATGCGCTCGGCGTCTCGGTGGTGCCGATCAATCCGGACCTCCGTCTCAGCGAGCTCGAATACATCATCTCGCATTCCGAGATGAATGCTGCGTTCGTCCTCGCCGAACGGCACGAGGAGGTGGCGCTGGCCGCGCGTCAGGCCGGCAGGCCGATCCCTGTCGTGGACGATCAAGACGACGTTCCCGCACCCTTCGGCGGTGCGCGGCCCTCGACCTCGGCGAGCGAGGGGAGCGAATGCGCGCTGCTCTATACGTCGGGGACGACGGGCCAGCCCAAGGGCTGCGTCCTTACCAACACCTATTTCCTGCATTGCGGAAACTGGTATCGCGACGTCGGCGGGCTGATCGACCTCAAGCCAGACGGCGAGCGTATGATCACGCCGCTGCCGCTGTTCCACATGAACGCGATGGCGGTGTCGCTGATGGCGATGCTGTCAGTCGGTGGCTGCCTGACCATGCTCGATCGCTTCCACCCGCGCAGTTGGTGGGCCTCGGTGCGCGACAGCCGCGCTACCTGCCTGCATTATCTCGGCGTGATGCCCTCGATGCTGATGAGCGCGCCGCCATCGGAGCTGGACCGCGCGCACAGCGTGCGTTTCGGCTTCGGCGCCGGCGTCGACAAGCTGCTGCATGCCCCGTTCGAGCAGCGCTTCGGCTTTCCGCTGCTGGAGGCCTGGGCGATGACCGAGACCGGCAGCGGCGGCGTCATCGCCGCCAATGTCGAGCCGCGCAAGGTCGGCACCAGCTGTTTTGGCCGCCCGGCCCTCGAGATCGAAATTCGGATCGTCGATGACGGCGGCCATGATGCGCCGGTGGATATGCCCGGCGAGCTGCTGGTGCGGCGCGCCGGCGCCGATCCGCGTTACGGCTTCTTCCGCGAATATCTCAAGAACGAGGCTGCCACCACCGAGGCGTGGGCCGGCGGCTGGCTGCACACCGGCGATATCGTGTCGCGCGATGCGGACGGCGACCTGCACTTCGTCGATCGCAAGAAGAACGTGATCCGTCGCTCCGGCGAGAACATTGCCGCGGTCGAGGTCGAATCCGTCCTCAACCGGCATCCCGCGATCCGGCAGGCCGCGGTTGCGGCGACGCCGGACCAGGTGCGCGGCGACGAGGTTGCGGCGGTCATCATTGCCGAGAAGGCCGGCGCGGACCGCGCGCTCGCCGAAGAGATCGTGCGCTGGAGCCTTGAGCAGATGGCCTATTACAAGGCGCCGGGGTGGATCTGCTTCGCCGACAGTCTGCCGCTGACCGCGACTGAGAAGATCCAGCGCGGCGGGTTGAAGGATTTTGTCGGGAAGCTGATGCGCGAAGGCGCGTTCTTCGATCTGCGCGACCTCAAGAAGCGGCAAGTCTGATCAAGAAGGTCTGATCATGAGCGAGATCCGCACCACCCTCATCACCGGCGGCAATTCGGGGATCGGCGAGGCCCTGGCGAAGAAGCTCGTGGAGCGCGGGCAGCGCGTGGTCTCGGTCGGGCTGGAGAAGCCGACCTGGACCCATGATCTGCTCGCGGCCTATCGCGCCGACCTCACCGATATCGAAGAGACGCGTGCGATCGCGCAGGAGATCTGCCGGGATCACGCCGTGGACAGCCTGGTCCACAATGCCGGAATCATCCTGCCGAACTTGCTGCCCGACGCCAAGCCGGAAGACATATTGATGCTGGCGCAGTTGCATCTGGGCGCGCCGATGCTCCTGACCCAGGCGGCGCTGGAAGGGATGCGTGCGCGCCGCTTCGGGCGCATCGTGTTCGTCTCGTCGCGCGCCGCGATGGGCGCGGTGACGCGCTCGGCCTATTCGGCCACCAAGGCCGGCGTGCACGGCATGGCGAGGACCTGGGCGCTGGAGCTTGCCGCGAGCGGCATCACCGTGAATGTCGTCGCCCCGGGGCCGATCCTGACCGATAATTTCTGGGGCATCATCCCGAAGGGCTCCGAGCAGCAGGAGCGGATGGCGCGCAACGTTCCGGTCGGGCGGCTCGGCTCGCGCGAGGACGTCGCGCACGCAATCTCGTTCTTCCTCGACGAGCACTCCGATTTCGTCACCGGCCAGGTGCTCTATGTCTGCGGCGGTACCAGCCTCGTCGGCCTCGGGCCTTGACGCGCGCGCTCTAGATCTGGTTCTGGCGGATATTCTCGACCATCTTGGCCAGCACGCGCGCGCAGACCTCGATGTCGTCGGGCTCGATGCCCGCGACCAGCCTGTCGTAATTGTTCGCCATGATCGGCCAGATCTTGCGCAGCAGCGCTTCGCCCGCCGGCGTCAGGCCGACGACGCGGCGGCGCTGGTCCTCCTCGGCGATCTCGCGCTTGACGAGGCCCGACGACACCATGGACTCGACCATGCGGCTCGCCGTCGACTGCTCGGTCACCGCGAGAACGGCGACCTCGTTGACGGTGAGGGTCTTGTAGATGAACAGCACCGACAGCGTCCGGAACACGACATTGTTGATGCCGTGCTCGCTCAAATCGCGGTTCTGATCCAGGTTCCAGCGATTGGCGAGCCGGTTGAACAGATACGGAATATAGGTTTGCAGCTGGTCCCTCGTCCTCGGCGGACCCGACTTCCATCTGCTCTTGGATTCTCTGGCCATTATCTCTTGCGACTTTGCTTCTTGCTCTCGGTATGAAGTTTCGAGGAAAGCGATTTCAGCACGGACAGCGCGCTGTCCAGCTCCCGGGCCGGGACGTTCTCGAGCCGTCTGGCGAGATGCTTCTTGTGGATTTCGGCCGCCTGCCGGAACAGCGCTTCGCCTTTCGGCGTCAGGCGCACGATGAAGGACCGCCGGTCCTCGCTCGACATCTCCCTGCTGATGAGGTCGTCGGCGAGAAGACGTTGCACCAGCCCCGAGACATTGCCGCCGGTCACCTTCAGGTTTTGCGACAATTGTCCGAGCGCGAGGCCCTCCCGGTAACGATCGAGCTGGGCCAGCACGTCGAATTTTGCCAGCGACAGGCCGAACTCCGAACTCAGCATCGAATTGAGCGAGGCGAACAGCTCACCATGCAGCGACAGCAATTGGAGCCAGAGCCGGGTTTCGATCTGCCCAGGGACGGGAACAACGTTCTCCTTGAGTGCTGCCGGCATCGCATGACCATCGAGTACAGAATGTCTCGTCGAGTGAAGGGAATTACTGCGGGTCGTTCGCTCCGATTAACAACCTGAGAATCGTAGTCAAGCCGTCCGATCCTGACCTCCTGAGGGGCGAACGGCAATCCAATCCTACGTCCGGCGCCCGTGGAATCATGCGAAAGTCTTTATGGTCTGGATCACGCCGTCGAGCGCCGTTCCGGCGCTGTCCTTCAGCGCGGCCTCGCGCAGGCGGCGCGCCCAGTCGGCGGCATCCTCGCGGCGCTCCACCAGCTTGATCGCCGCGAGCGTCCTGTCGAATTTCGACAGCCCCCGGCTGTGGGTGTCTGAATAGCCTTTGACGAGGCGTCGGCATTGCAGGATCTCGATGCCGAGCTGGTAATTGGCCCCGACCGCCTCGGTCGCGGCCTTGAGCCATGAATCCCGGTGCGCCGTCTCGATGGCGTGACGCAGCGAGCGGCGGCGCAGGCCGCGCATCCCGCCGACGACATAGAGGGCCATGAACCAGGGCAGTGAGTAGGTTCGCACCCGGCGTCCCCGGTTGACGCGGCGATCGAGCCAGCCGAGCAGGCGCGGACGCACGCCGAGCCAGCGGCCGAAGCCTGCCGGCAGCATGCCCATCACTTCCTCCATGCGGGGATGCATGAACTCGGTGGTCTGGAGCACCTGTCCGTCCGACATCTCGAGCTCGCTCTCGATGCGCGCGCGGCGGCCGGCGCGCGTCTTGAGGTCGGCGACGCGGATGACGTCGTCATAGGTCATGGCGTTGGCGAGGTACTTTGCCGCGGCTTCCGTGAAGGCATAGGCATGTGCGTCACCGCCGGCGTTTCGGTCGGCTGCGTGCAAGGTCTTGAGGATGTCGAGATATTCGCCGCCATAGGCGATGTCCTGGAAGTCGATGACCTTCCGCAAGCCTGCACGAGCCATGCCGAGTGCAGGCTCGGGCAACTCCTGATTCAATCTTGCGACAAGCTCGCCGAGCTGCGGATCGGGCGTCGCGGAAGAGGGGATATCGTCGGCCGGTTTGGCTGGCGCGGGCGCTGCAACTTCGGCCGGGCCGGTCTTGACCCGCTCGAAGGCGGCCTCGAAAGTTTCGACGCTGGCCTTCGCGCCTTTGCCGCCGCTGCGGATGACGTCGAGATAGCTGTCGCGGCTGAACGGCAGCACGCCCGCGCCTGCGAGCGCGCCGAACATCGCGGCCGAGATGACGCTGCCATGCGCGATCGCCAGCGCGTTCAGATCGAAGATGATCTCGGTCTTCGCCGCAATTCCGATGGCGCCGGTCACGGCGCCGCCGTCGGCAATGCCGTTGCCCGGCGCGATCTTCTCGCCGATCGCGAACGACCGGTGGTTGGACGCGATCAGCGTGGTGCGATCCGGTGTCACGAGGCCGCGCAGGATCGATCGCCCGGCCTCCATGAATTCGGCCGCCATCACCACGTCGACGTCGCCGGGGGTGGGCATCAGCGACAGGATCGGCTTGCGGCCGTCGAGCGGCGGCATCGCCTCGATATAGTAGATGGTGGCGCCGGTGCGCTGGGCGACGCCGGGCACCGAGGTGGACTGCGCGACCCAGCCATGGTTCTCGGCGAGCTGAACGATCCAGTCGGTCAGGACGCCGCCGCCCTGGCCGCCCATCGCGACGATCGCGATCGAGATCGGCCGCTCCGTCGCTTCGCCTGCGGTGGGGAGGGCCAGCCGGACCGTCTCGTCCCTCATGCCAGTGCCTCGAGTGCCGGCCGCCGGCGGTCGCGCCGACGCTGCAGCCAGCCGATCACGCTCATGGCGACCCTGGATTTGAACATGTCCCAGCGAGTCGGATTGTGGATGACGTCGGCTCGATAGAACGAGGGGCAGAGCACGGCGGCCTCGGAGACCTCGCCGCAATTGCCGCAGCCGACGCAGGAATTGTCGATCGCCGCGACCGGATCGTCGCGCAAGGGGTCGTCGAGCTGCTTCACCGACAGTGACGGGCAGCCGGAGAGGCGGATGCAGGCATGGTCGCCGGTGCAGACGTCTTCGTCGACGCCAAAGCGCTCCTTGACGATGCGCGTCCCGTCCTTGATGGCCTTGTTGATCTGCGGCTTCACGCGCCGCTGCTTGTTCAGCATGCATTCGGAGGACGCGACGATGACCTTCGGGCCTTCCTCTTTCGTCGTCAGCGCTTCCTTCAGCGTGTCGCGCACCTTGCCGACGTCGTAGGTGCGGTCGAGCTGGCGCACCCACTGGCCGCCGATGCCCTTCACCGCCTGCACGATCGAGTTGTTGGTCTTGCGGCGCTTGTTGACCGCGCGTGACGACAGGATGTCCTGACCGCCCGTCGCCGAGGTGTAGTAATTGTCGACGATGACGAACACGCCGTCATGCTTGTTGAACACGGCATTGCCGATGCCGCTGGTCAGTCCATTGTGCCAGAAGCCGCCGTCGCCCATCACCGCGATCGACCGCTTGTCCGCCTTGACGTTGAAGGCGGAGGTCGAGGCCGGGCCGAGGCCGAAGCCCATCGTGGTCGCGCCGATGTTGAACGGCGGGAGGATCGAGAACAGATGGCAGCCGATGTCCGCGGAGACGTGGTGCTGGCCGAGCTCTTCCTCGACCAGCTTCATGGCGGCGAAGATCGGCCGTTCCGGGCAGCCGGTGCACAGCCCGGGCGGGCGCGCCGGCACCACCTGCTTGAGCTTCTCGACCGCGGGGTGATTGAGCACGGGCGCTGCGTCCGGCGCCGGCGGCCGGTTGCCGAGCAGCCGCGGCTCGGTCTTCTCCAGGAATTCCCTGACGCCGCCGAGCAGCACCTGAGCGGTGTAGTCGCCGCCCATCGGCAGCACGTCCTTGCCGTGGACGCGCGCCTGGATGTCCTTGCGGCGCAAAACCGTATTGATCGCCTGCTCCAGATATTCCGGCTGGCCTTCCTCGACGATGAGAACGGCCTCCTTATCGATGCAGAATTCCGCAACCTCGGTATCGATCACGGGGTAGGTGACGTTCATGATGTAGAGCGGGATCTGGGTGTTGCCATAGGCATCCGACAGCCCGAGATATTGCAGCGCGCGGATGACGTTGTTGTACATGCCGCCCTGCATGATGATGCCGACCTTGCCCTGCTTCGGCCCCATCCACTCATTCAGCTTGTTGTCCCGAATGAATCCGATGGCCGCGGGCATCCGCGTCTTGATCTTCTCCTGCTCGTGCTCATAGGCCGCCGGCGGCAGCACGATGCGGTTGACGTCACGCTTGGGATTGTTGAGCGCGTCCTTGATGGTGTGCGCCGGCCTGACATTGTCCTTGCAGGCGAAGCTGCCGTGCATGTGGCAGGCGCGCACGCGCACCTCCAGCATGACCGGCGTGTTGGAGAACTCGGAGAGCTCGAAGCCTTTCTCGATCAGATTGACGATGCATTCATGCTCGGGGCGGGGATCGAGCAGCCACATCTGCGACTTCATCGCGAAGGCGTGGGTACGCTCCTGCATGATGGAGGAGCCTTCGCCATAGTCCTCGCCGACAATGACCATGGTGCCGCCGGTGACACCGCCCGAGGCGAGGTTGGCAAGAGCGTCGGAGGCGACGTTGGTCCCGACGGTCGACTTCCACGCGACCGCGCCGCGCAGGGGATACATCACCGATGCCGACAGCATCGCCGCGGCGGCGGCTTCGTTGGCCGAGCTCTGGAATACGACGCCGAGATCGTCGAGCACGTCCTTGGCGTCGGCCAGCACGTCCATCAGGTGCGAGATCGGCGAGCCCTGATAGCCGCCGACATAGGCGACCCCCGATTGCAGCAGCGCCTTGGTGATGGCGAGGATGCCTTCGCCGCGGAACGTGTCGCCATCGCCGAGCCTGAGATCCTCGACCTCGCGAGCAAAAGACCGTTCAGCCATTGCACCCTCCAGAAATATGCGATAGCATACGTTTACATGTGAAGTAAGTCAACGCCGCGCCATGCTACTCACGCTTGCGGATGCTCTCTCCGACAAGGCGGTCATGAGCCAGCGACAGGGTAGGGCCGATGCTGAAGCTGCCTCGCTTTAAAGCTGCCGCCGTCCAGGCTTCACCAGTCTATCTCAACGCAAGCGCGACCGCGGAGAAGGCGGCTTCACTGGTCCGTGAGGCCGCAGCCAACGGGGCGAAGCTCGTCGCGTTCCCCGAAGTGTTCGTTCCCGGCTATCCTTATTGGAACTGGATCACCGATCCCGTCACCGGCAGTGCATGGTTCGAGAAGCTCGCCAAGGCGTCGGTGCTGGTGCCGGGGCCGGAGGTCGAAATCGTCTGCAAGGCCGCGCGCGATACGGGATGCCACGTCGTGCTCGGCGTGAACGAGCGCAGCCCGGTCTCGCTCGGCGCGATCTACAATACGCTGGTTTTCATCGGTCCTGACGGCGCCTTGCTCGGCAAGCATCGCAAGCTGGTGCCGACCTGGGCAGAGAAGCTGACCTGGACCGGCGGTGACGGGTCGAGCCTGCGCGTCTATGATACCGAGATCGGGCGTCTCGGAGGCCTGGCCTGCGGCGAGAACACCAACACGCTCGCGCGCTTTGCGCTGCTCGGGCAGGGCGAGCTCGTGCACGTCGCCAGCTATATCTCGCTTCCGGTCGCGCCCCCCGACTATGACATGGCGGAGGCGATCAAATTGCGCGCGATTGCCCACTCCTTCGAAGGCAAGATCTTCACGATCGTCTCCTGCTCGACCGTGTCGGAGGAGATCATCGCGGCGATGGAGACCGTCGTTCCCGACGCACGCGCACGTCTGCAACGGAAGTCGAGCGCATTCTCCGGCATCATCGGGCCGGACGGGCGCGTGGTCGGCGATCCCTTGATCGACGATGAAGGCATCGTCTATGCCGATATCGACCTCGAGCGCTGCATCCAGCCGAAGCAGATGCACGACATCGTCGGGCACTATAACCGGTTCGACATTTTCGATCTGCGGGTCAACCGTCGTCCCCTGGCGCCGCTGGGCCTCGCAGGCGATGGCGATGCCGCGGAGCAGAGCTTCGTGCCGATACCAGCGAAATCGGAATAATGATGAGACTAGGCCCGGCTGCAAACCGCAAAGAAGGTGCGCTCCCTCTCCCGCTTGCGGGGGAGGGCTGGGGTGGGGGTGTCTCCGCAATCGAGAACCCCCAAGAGGAGAAAGCCCTCACCCGGCGCTACGCGCCGACCTCTCCCGCAAGCGGGAGAGGTGAAGCACCCCGTGGCCCAATCTATTCAACCAACTCATTTCGCTCGAGTTGAAGCTACAAGATAAAGTCTTGGAGGATAGGATGCGCGAGAACGTGATCGGCCGGGCCAATGTCGAGGACACCCCCGAGCTCGAGGCCTATTACAAGGATCTCGAAAGGTACGAAGCCGGAGCGCTCTGGACCGTCGCCAACAAGATCGAGCCGTGGGCGCCGCAATCGGCCTCGGTTCCCGTGCTCTGGCGCTACAAGGATCTGCGCGAGCACGTGCTGCGCTCGGTCGAGCTGGTCTCGCCCGAGAAAGCCGGGCGGCGCGTGATCTATCTCAACAATCCCGGGCGGCGCGACGTGTCGGCCGCCGTCGGCTGGCTCTATTCCGGATTGCAGGTGATGCATCCCGGCGAGGTCGCCACGGCCCATGCCCACTCGGCCTCGGCGCTACGCTTCATCATGGAGGGCGCGGGCGCCTACACCATCGTCGACGGTCACAAGATGACGCTGGGCGCGCGGGATTTCGTGCTGACGCCGAACGGCACCTGGCACGAGCATGGCGTCGAAGGCAACGGCTCGGTCTGCATCTGGCAGGATGGCCTGGACATCCCGCTCGTCAACGCGCTGGAAGCCAATTTCTTCGTCGTGCATCCGAACATCCAGCAGGAGCCGTCCGGCTATCCCGTGGACGACATGACCCGGACCTGGGGCAATCCCGGTCTTCGGCCGGCGGACTCGCGCTGGTCGAAGGGCTATTCGCCGATGTTCAAATATGAGTGGGAGCCGACCTACGAGTCCTTGCAGAAATATGCGGCCGCGACCGATGGCTCGCCCTATGACGGCATCCTCATGAACTACGTCAACCCGGTCACCGGCGGGCACGTGATGCAGACGATCGGTGCGAGCATGCAGCTGCTGCGCCCCGGCGAGAAGACCAAGTCGCATCGGCACACCGGCAGCTTCATTTACCAGGTGGCCAAGGGACGCGGCTATTCGATCATCGGCGGCAAGCGGCTCGAATGGGAGGAGCGCGACATCTTCTGCGTTCCGTCCTGGGCCTGGCACGAGCATGGCAATGCCTCAGCGAGCGAGGATGCCTGCCTGTTCTGCTTCAACGACCTGCCCGTCATCGAGGGCCTCGGGCTCTATCGGGAAGAGGCCTATGGCGACAATGGCGGTTATCAGTCGGTTGCGGCCTGACATGCCCTTGCAGAATTCAACCAGAACAGCCGGATAGAAGCCTTCATGCGTCTCGTCACCTACACCTTGGGCTCCAGCGGAGCCCGTCTTGGAGCCCTCGTCAATGGACTGGTCGTCGATGTCGAGCACCTTGGTGCGTCCAGCGGCGTGACCTGGCCGGGTGATATGCTGTCGTTCATCGACAACAGCGTGACCCTGCTGCCTGCGCTCAGGGATGCACTGGCGGACGCCCATGGCGGCTTCCCGGCTGGCTCGGCGGTCGCCGTCGAGGATGTAAAGCTGCAGGCGCCGATCCCGCGGCCGCGGAAAAACATCTTCGGCATCGGGCTGAACTACCGGGCGCATGTGGCGGAATCCGCAAAGAGCCTGGATACGGACAAGGACCTGCCGAAGCAGCCGGTCGTCTTCTCGAAGCCGCCGACCTCGGTGATCGGCCCGGGCGCGGCGATCCAGCACAATGCGAAGATGACGCAGCAGCTCGACTGGGAAGTCGAGCTCGCCGTCATCATCGGCAAGACTGCAACGCGCATCGCGGCCGACAAGGCGATGGACCACGTCTTCGGCTATTCGGTGATGATCGACATTTCCGCGCGCGACAATCGCCGCGCCGGACAGTGGATTTTCTCCAAGGGCATGGACACTTATGCGCCGTTCGGCCCGTGCATCGTGACCGCGGACGAGATTCCTGATCCACACGATCTGCGGCTGTGGCTGACCAAGAACGGGGTCATGAAGCAGGACTCCAACACCAAATACATGATCTTCGACATTCCGGTGCTGATAGCGGACATTTCGTCGGGCATGACGCTCGAGCCGGGCGACATCATCGCCACGGGTACGCCTGAAGGCGTCGGCGCCGGGATGAGCCCGCAGGAATGGCTTTGGCCGGGCGACGTGGTCGAGGCCGGCGTCGACGGTGTCGGTGTCATCCGCCACCCCGTCGTTGCGATCTGATGACGAACTTTTCGTTCGATCGCGAGCTCAGGTTCGGAGACTGCGATCCCTCGGGGATCGCGTACTTCCCGTCCTATTTGAACATTCTCAACGGCGTCGTCGAAGATTTCTGGGCTGGAATCGGTTTTCCATGGCCGGAGCTGATCGCGGTCCGGAAGATCGGAACGCCCACGGTGCACCTTGATTGCGATTTCTCCCGGCCGTCGATGTTCGGCGACTTCCTGACATTCAACCTGCGCATCATCAGGGTCGGTGGGTCATCTCTTCATCTCGAGCATGTCATCTCCGGCGCGAATGGCCCGCGCTGGCGCGCGCGCCAGATCCTTGCTGCGACCTCGCTGGTCGATCATCATGCGATCCCATGGCCCGATGACATTCGCGTCGCACTGATGGCGCATGTGAGTGTGGGCGAGGGGACCGAGGCAACGCCCGCATGATCTCGCTGTTCATGACATTCTCCGATTCCACGGGCGAACGGCGACTCCGTCCCGATGAGGTTGCCGCTGTGGCGGAGCTCGTCGGATCGATCCCCGATATAACCGAGGCCCTGTTGTTCACGCCGCTGGAACAGTCGGTCGACCATCCTTACAAGGCCGACGGCACCGGCCCCGCCTTTGCGCTTCAACTCCGGTTTCCCGACCTGTTCGCCTGCGAGGCGGCAATGGACCGCGGCGGCGTCCTCGCCAGCCTCGCAACAGGGGCCGGGCTATCCGGCCTCACCGGACTCGATGTCGCACACCAGGTGATGCTGACGCGCCCGTTTCCGGTCGATGTCGCAGAGCATCCGGCGGGAACGACCACCCCGTGCAGTTACCTCGTGCACTATCCCGGCCCGGCCGAGGATATGAACGCCTGGAACCGGCATTATCTGGAGCACCACCCGTCGATCATGCGGACCTTTCCGAACGTCCGCCAGATCGAGATCTACACCCGCATCGACTGGGTCGACCGGCTGCCGTCGCGGCGCGTCGAGCACATGCAACGCAACAAGCTGGTGTTCGACAGCCCGCAAGCCCTCGCGCACGCACTCGGCTCCGACGTGATCAAGCACATGCGTGCCGACTTCGTGAAATTCCCGCCATTCGCAGGCGGCAACAAGCATTTTCCGATGCTGACTAGGGGGGTGGCGGCGAGGTCCCAGGCCGTGTACCCATAACCCGGCGGCGTGATGCGGCCAAAAGCAACGTCTGCTTTACTCCCTATAGCGACCGAGTTCGTGCGGCGGCGCAGTATGTCGCGATGGGCCCAAAGCGCAAAGCGCGGTCGGTGTTTGTTTTTTCGCACGCTGGAATTGGAGGCATCGACCATTTGGGCCCTTGTCCGTTCCAATCGATGCGCAGCCGACAAAATGGGCGACGGCGTCGAACCGGGTTCGTCGGCTCGCGAATGACAGAAGAGGGCTGGCAACACGCGACAATTATAGTAGCGTTGTTGCAAGAAGAAGCGCACGGCGGCTGAAACCGGGCGCAACAATAAAACAGGGAGGATTTTCAATGAAATTTCTCAAGGCTGCGGTTGCGGCCGGGCTTGTAGTTGCGGCCTTTACGGGCACCTCGCTTGCGCAGAACAAGCCGTCGGAGCTCAAAATCGGCATCACGACGTTCCTGTCGGGCCCTGCGTCAGTCTTCGGTGTGCCGGCGAAGGCCGCGGCGGAGATGATCGCGGAGGACCTCAACAAGAAGGGCGGCATCGGCGGCGTGCCGGTCAAGCTCTCCTTCATCGACGAAGGCGCGGGAGGCGAAGCGCTCGTCTCGAACTACCGACGCGTGGTGCAGGACGAAAAGGTCGATGCCACGTTTGCTTCGATCTCGTCGGGAAGCTGCACCCAGTTGGTGCCCGTCGCCGAAGACCTCAAAGTCATGAATTTCATGTGGGACTGCGGTGCGGCCTCTATCCTCGAAACCAAGAAGTACCGGTACAATTTCCGGACTCAGGCGAACGGCACGCCGGAAATGCTGGCCGTGCTCCTTTACCTGCTCAAGACCAAGCCCGACTTTAAGACGATCGCGGTGGTCAATCAGGATTATGCATGGGGGCGGGAGAGCTGGGAAATTTTTTCGACGGCGCTCAAGGCGATGAAGCCGGACGTGCAAGTCGTCGCGGAGCTCTTCCCGAAGTTCGGCGCGCCGGATTACTCCACTGAAGTCTCCCGTCTGTTGGCCCTGCGGCCGGATGTGGTTCTGACCACGTCTTGGGGCGGAGATCTCGACACGCTGGTCCGCCAGGCCGGTCAGCGCGGCCTGTTGCAGCAGTCGACCTTCGTGCTCGGGATCGGCGAATCATCGATCCAGCGGTTGGGCAAGGACTTGCCTGAAGGCCTGATCGTCGGCGCGCGCGGAGACCACTGGTTCCTGCATCCCGAGAAGAAGAACGACGCGGCCTTCAAGGCGTTCAATGAAGCCTTCAAGGCGAAGACCGGTGCATGGCCGATCTACCCGGTCTATCACATGGCGCAGGCGTTCAAGGCCCTGCAGACGGCCTACGACAAGGCGATCAAGTCCAACGGCGGCAACTGGCCAACGCGCGAACAGGTCGTCGACGCGACGGCGGGCATCGAGTTCGCGACCGGCTTCGGCCGTCCGATTACGCTGCGGCCCGAGGACAACCAGGGTCTCGAAGCTCAGCTGGTCGGCGTCACCAAATCCGTTCCGGGGTACGACTTCAAGCTGCTCGACAACATGATGATCTTCGATCCGAAGGTGATCACCAACCCGGCGGGCGTACGATCGGTTGAGTGGCTTAAGACGCTCAAGCCGGACTTCGTCAAGATGGACGTGCCGACCTTCAAAGCTCAGTAACGGCGCGCTGAACTTTTGATCCCCGTCCTCCGAGCCCGTCCCGGAGGACGGACCTTTTCCGAAGGCCATCATGAACTCGACACTCGCTATCTTGGCGATCCTCGATGGGATCAGCTACGCCGCACTGGTGTTCTTGGTCTCGGTCGGGCTCAGCCTGATTTTCGGCGTGCTGCGCGTGGTCAACGTCGCGCACGGTTCGCTGTACGCGTTCGGCGCCTACCTGGCTGCGACGTTCAGCCTTGCAATCGCGCCGATCTCGCCTTGGCTCACCTATCCCGCGCTGCTGGCCGCCTCCATCGTGATCGGCGTCGTGTGCGGCGGTTTCATCGAACGGTTTCTGTTGCGACCGCTCTCCGGACAGGAGGACGTCCTCCAGCTTCTGATCACTTTCGCGGCCTTCATGATCATGGACAACCTGCAGCGTCTGATCTGGGGCGTGCAGCCCATCTTCGCCGCGGAGCCGTTGAGACTACTTCCCAACATCGCCGTGTTCGGCGTCAGCTACACGTCATACCAGGTCATTCTGCTGCCCGGCGTCGCATTGGCGACGCTGTTCGGGCTCCGCTACTTCCTGCGCAGGACGCTGTCGGGAGCGGTGATCCTTGCGGTCACGG
The DNA here is from genome assembly GCF_056156565.1 of Bradyrhizobium sp. JHI2711. NCBI lineage: Bacteria > Pseudomonadati > Pseudomonadota > Alphaproteobacteria > Hyphomicrobiales > Nitrobacteraceae > Bradyrhizobium > Bradyrhizobium sp. JHI2711. The sequence continues at coordinate 1,475,712 of NZ_JBPZPT010000001.1, read as the reverse complement.
AGGACCGCGAAGCATCGACGGCCATCGGGATTGACGCAAAACGCGTATATTTCGTCACCTTCGTCATCGGCGCGAGTCTGGCCGCGTTAGGAGGAGCGCTGGCCTCGCCGACCACCTCGCTGGTCCCCGGTATGGGCGCCGATATGATCGTGCTTTCCTTTGCCGTCGCTGCGACCGCGGGTCTCGGCCAGATCGAGGGCACCGCGCTCACCGCGCTGATGATCGGCCTGACCCGTGCCTTCGTGATCTATCTCCAGCCGGAATTCGAAGTTCTCGTTCCCTATCTGCTGATGGTGCTGGTGCTTCTGGTGCGTCCGTTCGGCCTGTTCGGCGCCGTGCAGGTAAGGAAAATATGATGAGCGGTCGCATCAAGCCGGTCACCACGATCGCGACTATCTTCTTTCTGGCCAGCGCCGTCGCGCCCCTTTTTGTAGCGAGCTGGGCAACCTTGTTCGCGTTGATCCTAGCGAAGGGCATCGTCGTTCTCGGTATCATTCTTCTGCTGCAGGCGGGACAGGTGTCGTTCGGACATGCAATGTTCTTCGCTACCGGGGCATATACCGCGGCGTTCTGGGGCAAGTACGTCGGTGGCGGCGACATCGTGCTCTTCATCGTGCTGGGCGGCATAACCTCCGCCGTCTTCGGCCTCATCGTCGGGCTCTTCGTCGTGCGCTACCGGGAGATCTTTTTTGGAATGCTGAATCTGGCGTTTTCGATGGTGCTGTGGTCGCTGCTGGAGAAGATGTTTCATTACACCAACGGCGCCGACGGCATCCGGGTCCCTCGTCCGGCCCTGTTGGGGCTGTCGTTTACGCCCGAAACCTTCCAGTACGTTATTCTTTACGTGAGCCTCTTGATCGCGGTCGTTGCCTTCTACGGCGTGCAACGCTATCTCGATAGCCCGCTCGGACACATGCTGCGTGCCGTCAAATCGAACGAGACCCGGCTCGAGTATCTCGGGACGTCCGCACGGCGCGTGCTTCTGATAGGTTACGTAATCTCGGCTTTTCTCGGCGGCATCGGCGGCACGCTGGTGGCGATCATCCAGCAGATCGCCACGCCCGAGTTCGGGTTCTGGACGAAGTCGGGCGAGTTCGTCTTTATCGCGATCCTCGGCGGCAGCGCCCACGCCTTCGGAGCGTTCGCCGGCGCGGCGATGTTCGAGTGCGTGCGCTTCTATGCGGCGGCCCACCTGGCCGACACCTGGCAGCTGATCCTCGGCGCGGTCTTGATCGTCATCATTCTCTATGCGCCTAACGGACTGATAGGTCTCAGGCAGCGCTACGGCCAGGCGAAGCAGGGAGGACATTGATGACGAACGTCCTCCTTTCCGCGAAGGGCATCAAGATCCGGTTCGGTGGCGTCGTCGCCGCCGACGGTATCGATCTGGACGTTCTCCAAGGCGAGAACCTCGCGATCATCGGACCGAATGGCGCCGGAAAGACCACCTTCCTCAACATCTCGACGGGTTATCTGCGGCCGCAGGCCGGAAGCATCACCTTCCTAGGCCAGGAAATCACGGCGCAGCTCCCGCGCACGATCACCAAGCTCGGCATCGCGCGGGCCTTTCAGATACCGCAGCTCTTTCTTGATCAGACTGTGATGGAGAACATGCTGATCGCCGCGGCCTCGCGGCTGGGAAGCCCTTCCGGCTTCACGGCTCTTTCCGCCCTGCCTGAGCTGCCTGAAATGGAGCGCCTTCTGGATCTCGTCGGCGTCAAGTCGTACGCGTCTCGCAAGGCGAGGGAGCTCCCCGAGGGACAACGCAAGCTGGTCGACATCGCTCTGGCGCTCGCGCTGAAGCCCAGACTGCTGCTGATGGACGAGCCCACCTCGGGCGTCGCCTCCGCAGAGAAGCTGGAGATCATGGATATCCTGACGTCCGCGCTCGCCAAGGAGAAGGTGACCTCGGTCTTCGTCGAGCACGACATGGACATGGTGGAGCGCTATGCCCACCGAGTCGCGGTGTGGAACGTCGGGAAGATCCAAAAGGTCGGCACGCCCGCGGAGGTTCTGGCCGATCCCAAGGTCCGCGAACAGGTGATCGGCATATGACGGCGATGCTGGACTTCGAGAACGTCAACGTCGCGATCGCTGATGCGCCGGTGCTGCGCAGCGTCAGTTTCTCGCTGCCACCGGGCGCGACCGCCGCGCTCATCGGGCGAAACGGCGCCGGCAAGACCACGACGGTACGGACCATCATGGGCTTCACGAAGGCGAGTGGCACCGTGCGCCTGGACGGTCAGGACCTGGGGCATGTTCCTCCGCACCGCCGGCCCTTCCTAGGCATCGGCTACGCCCCCGAGGACCGTCGTCTCTTCTCGGCCTTTACGGTGGAAGAAAACATTCTTCTGCCCGGTCGCGTCGCTAAACTTGGCGCGGACGAGGCGCGCCGGCGGCTGGAGCGAACCTACTCCGTCCTGCCGGAACTCAAGGAACTGGCGGGTCGCCCGGCGGGCTCCGTCTCGGGCGGCCAAGGCAAGATGGTCGCCCTCGGGCGCGCCCTGATGCTGGGCACCCGCCTCGTCATTCTGGACGAGCCGTTCCAGGGCCTCGCCCCTGTGCTGGCGCTGAGGTACGCCGAGGCGCTGCGTCGGCTTCGTTCGCAGGACCGGGACATTACCCTGCTGATCACAGAGTCGAACCCAAAGCTGCTCGAGGCCTTCGCCGACGTGACGCTGACGATCGAGCGCGGCGAAATCGAGAGCCGAGTCCTTGCGTAGCGCTCGCCTCTGCAGTCTCGGCTCACAGCTACAGATCTGCTTAGTCGATGGCCGAACTGCCGAAGCCGCCTTTGGGGTCGAAGACCGGCTGCTTCTCTGTCCTCTTTATCGAGGAGAGGCCCTGCAACCATTTCTGAGACGAGCGGCACCAGTACTGATCCTTGGGAACGAGTTGATCTCGCTGTCGGATGCTGCCGACCCGCAACGCCACCACTCTTGAAGCGAGACCCGGCGGAGCGGAGTAGAGGTGCGTGCCACAGTTGCCGCAAAATGCTTGCTCGCGCTTGTTGCCACTCTCTCCGGTTTTGACGTAGCGCTTCGGCGCGCCGGACAACAACACGAACGTACCCTCCACGGCGGGAACCGCCGTGCGGAAGGCACCACCTGATAGTGTCTGACAATCCGTACAGTGGCAGATGATCACGTTGTCCGGGTTGACCTCCGCCTTGTATCGAATGTCACCACAGTGACAGCTTCCATCAATCTCCATGGTGTGCCCCTTGGCTGGGTTGACCAAGCAAAGCGAGGCTAACTCGCCGGATCGCGGCTGCAAAGGGGCCGCAGGAAGGAGCGTTCCGCCAAGGCATGAGCGGATGGAAGGGTGCGTGGCCAACATCCCGCCGAAAAGCAACCGCAGCAATCCGATCTGCTTCAGCCCTATCTCTACCGCACCCGCAACCGGGTCGAACGGTTCTTTAACAGGACCAAACAATGTCGTTGCGTGGCGACACGCTATGACAGGCTTGCTGCCAACTACCTTAGCTTGGTTCAACTCGCGTCAATCAGGCTGTGGCTGCGCCTTAATGAGTCCGCGTCCTAGTGCAATATACGGCCGTAACAGAGCATCGCCCGTCCCTGACAGGTTGTGGTCGCCACGGAGTTATTGCCCAAAAAGACAGGGCCAGCGTGTAGCTGACCCCTTCAGCAGCACTGGAGCGATCAAAGAACTTGCTTACTTCTTGCACTTCTTGGCCGACTCTTTGTCCGCATACGGACCACAGTTATAGGCGTTGGTCAGTTCGTCCATGGTCTGCGGCCAGCTATCCATGGAGCCCCCCCGGGCACCATTCTGGCTGGTTCCCACGTTTTTCACCTGCTGGGAACGAGTTGGTTCTGCTTCTGCATCAACTGCGAAGGATGCAGAGAGAAATCCGGCTGTAAGAAGTCCGACGAACAGCGTCTTGGTAATCATGGTTTCCTCCCTATGGAGTTCGAGTTCAGAGTAGCCGTTGGTGGCCACGCAAAGCGGGGGAGTTCAAAATCAGCGCGACGTACGGCGCACGATCGGAGGGGGTTACTTGAATAAGGTGATGTAAGTCACTCTAGACGCCTTGCTGCTGCCCATGATGCCGCTGTCCAGAGATCGACACCTCGATTGTCCGCGTCCATCAGCATGGCGCCTGTATCACTGGGAATTGGCACCAATCGACGGGAAGGTCGCGCGGCGGCTTGACGCGTAAAATCCACGCGGTGGGCGATAGCAATGGTTTGCCGGTACGCACGGATTCAGACTGTCGGCGCGCCTTGCAGTGTACCTATGAAAACGGAAGTCCAGGTTGGCGGTTGAAGCCGTCGGCATCCGGAGCGGCGATGATGGCATTATGCCCCTGTTTTGCCCGACGGAGCAAGCGGTTTTCGTAAATTCCGCAAAACTCGCCGCCAAGTCATTGAAATCGCTGTCGCCGGCTACTGTGCATGGGGTTGTTTTCGACTTTCTGTTTTTCCAGCGACCCTGCCTGTCCAGATCAGCGCTAGTGTCCGCCGAGATAGGCTGTGATCAGCCGGGGATCGTGGATGAGATCCTTGGCGAGGCCCGACTGCACGATCTCGCCGGTCTCGAGCACATAGCCGTAATCGGCCGTCTCCAGCGCGGCGCGGGCGTTCTGCTCGACCAGCAGGATCGAGACGCCGAGGTCGCGCAGCGAGGCGATGGTGCGGAAGATCTCGCGCACGATCAGCGGTGCGAGGCCGAGGCTCGGCTCGTCGAGCATGAGCAGCTTCGGCTTGGCCATCAGCGCGCGCCCGAGCGCCAGCATCTGGCGCTCGCCGCCGGAGAGGGTGCCGGCGGCCTGGCGCTGCCGCTCCTTCAGGCGCGGAAAGCGATCATAGACCTCGTCCAGCGTCTTCTGGACGCCCGAGCGGTCGCGCAGGCTGTAGGAGCCGAGCAGGAGATTGTCGGCGACCGACATGTCGGAGAACAGCTCGCGCTTCTCCGGCACGAGGCACAGCCGACGCTCGACGCGGTCCTCGACGGACATCCTGCCGATGTCGTTGCCTTGAAAGACGAGGCGGCCGCGGGAGGCGAGCAATCCGATAGCGGCCATCAGCAGCGTGGTCTTGCCGGCGCCGTTCGGGCCGATCACGGTGACGATCTGGCCTTCCTCGACCGACAGCGAGACGTTGCGGACCGCTTCGACATTGTCGTAGCAGACGGTCACATCCGTCATGGAAAACATCTCGCTCACGCGACGCCTCCGAGATAGGCCTCTTGAACCCGTTCGTCGCTCCGGATCGCGGCGGGCGCGCCCTCGCAGAGTTTGGAGCCGAAGTCGAGCACGACGATGCGGTCGACCAGCGACATCACGAACTCCATGTCATGTTCGACGATCAGGATGGTCAGATGGTCCGACCGCAGCGAGCGGAGCAGCTCCGCAAGCCTGAGCTTCTCCTGGCGGCGCAGGCCCGCGGCCGGCTCGTCCAGCACCAGCAGCGCCGGGTCTGCGGCGAGAGCGCGCGCGATCTCCAGGATGCGCTGGTTGCCGAGCGGCAGATTGCCCGCGAGCTCGAACGGCTTGTCGCCGAGCCCGACGCGTTCGAGCTGCTTCAAGGCCTCGTGCCGGGCGCTGGCTTCCTCGCGCTGGTTGAGGCGGAAGGCGCCGGCGAACAGGCCCGTGTTGGTGCGGGCGTAGGTGCCGAGCATGACGTTTTCCAGCAGGCTCATGCGCGGCCGCAGCTTCACATGCTGGAAGGTCCTGGCGATCCCGCCTCTCGCGATGCGGGACTGGGGATCGCGCGTGATGGCGCGTCCGGCAAAGACGATCTCGCCCTTGTTGACCCTGAGCGCACCCGTCAGGCAGTTGAACATCGTGCTCTTGCCGGCGCCGTTCGGGCCGATGACGGCGAGGATCTCGCCGGAGCGGACCTCGAAGCTGACATTGTTGACGGCGACGAGACCGCCGAACCGCCGTTCGGCGCCGTCGACCTTCAGAAGCAGTTCGCCCGGTTTCGGCTGGGGACGGCGGGGCAGGGGCGGGGCGGCTGGCGGCCGTTCGCGCTTGATCTTCGGCAAGTAGCGCGCGACGAACGGCACGATGCCCTGCCGCGCCCATTGCAGGAACAGGATGAACAGCGCGGAGAAGGCGACGATCTCGAGCTGGCCGGACGCGCCCTTGGCGATCAGCGGCAGATAGTCCTGCACGCTGTTCTTGAGCAGGGTGACGATAGCGGCGCCCACGACGCCGCCGAGCAGGCTGCCGGCGCCGCCGACCATCGACATCATCAGATATTCGATGCCCATGCCGGCATCGAACGGGCCCGGGCTGATGAAGCGGCTCATATGGGCGTAGAGCCAGCCGGAGAGCGAGGCGAGGAAGGCCGCGATCACGAAGGTCACGAGCTTGATCCGGAACGCGTTGATGCCGAGGCTTTCGACCAGGATATTGCCGCCGCGCAGCGCGCGCATGGCGCGGCCGACCCGGGAGTCCAGGAGATTGTATCCGAGGAAAAGCACCACGACGACGATGCCCCAGATCAGGAAATAGATCTGGGCGCTCGAGACGAGCGCGAGTGATCCGATGCTGATCGGCGGAATCGACGAGATGCCGTTGAAGCGCCCGAGCCCCTCGACATTGCCGAACAGGAAGCCGATGGCGAGCCCCCAGGCGACGGTCGAGAGCGACAGGAAATGGCCCTGGAGCCGCAAGGTGACGACGCCGAGGACGGTCGCGACACCGCAGGTCAGCGCCACCCCGAACACGAGGCCGAGCCACGGGGAAGATCCATTCAGAGCAGAGACCCAGGCCGTGGCATAGGCCGCGACGCCGACGAAGGCGGCCTGTCCAAATGACACGATGCCGCCGACGCCGGTGAGCAGGGTAAGGCCGATCGCGACCAGCGAATAGATGCCGATATAGTTCATCAGCGTGATGCTGAAGGGGTTGAGGACGAATGGCGCGAGCGCGAGGCACGCTACCGCCGCCACCGCCGCGAGCTGAACGTGAAGGCGCGTCATTCCTCGATCTCCTCCTCGGAATGCAGCGAGGCGAGGGATCGCCAGATCAGGATCGGGATCAGAAGCGAGAACACGATGACATCCTTCAGCGCGCTGCTCTCGAAGGATGCGAAGCTTTCGAGAATACCGACGCCGACGGCGCCGATGGCCGCGCCGGGATAGCTCGTCATGCCGCCGACGATGGCGCCGACGAAGGCCTTGAGGCCGAGCAGGAAGCCGGAATCGTAGAATATGGTGTTGACGGGCGCTATCAGGATGCCGGAGACGCCGGCCATCAGCGAGCCCAGGAGATAGGCGATGGTGCCGGCGCGGGCGGGACGTATGCCCATCAGGCGGGAGCCGGTCCGGTTCACGGCCGTGGCGCGGAGCGATTTACCGACCAGCGTGAAGTCGAAGAAGAGATAGAGCAGGCCAGAGAAGACGAGGGCTGCGATCACGATCAGCATGGTCTGCCCCGAGATCAGCACGCCCGCAAGCTCGGTCGACAATGACGTCAGCGGCTCGGTCCTGACACCCTCGGGACCGAAGAAGAGCAGCCCAAGGCCGACCAGTGCGAAGTGCAGGGCGACGGAAACGGTCAGGAGCAGCAGCACCGTCCCGTCCGCAATGGGACGGAAGACGATCCGGTCCAGCAGCGGGGAGATGGGGGTGATCAGCATCAAGGCCAGCACGAGCCTGATGGCGAGCGGCGGATCGGCGCGCATGGTCAGCCAGGCGAGGCCAACCACGGCCAACGGCAATGCAAGGTAGAAGAAGAGAGCGCGCGGAAGCAGCCGAAGTTCGCCGTTGCGCAGCAGCGAGATGATTTCGATCAGGGTTGCGAGGCACGCAAGGATGACGACCAGCGCGCCCGTGCCGGGAAAGCGCTTCGCGTCGAGCGCCGCCAGCGTCAGCGCCGTGAAGGCCGCGATGTCGCCAAAGGGAATGAAGATGACCCGTGTCACCGTGAAGATGAGGACGGTCCCGATCGCCACCAGCGCGTAGACTGCGCCGGTGGCGATCCCGTCGATCGCAAGAATGGCTGCGATGTCGCTCGTCATTGAGAACGCCGTCCCCCTTGTTCTGGTGGCCTGCCCTGTCCGACTACGGCGCGTATTTCCAGGCGCCGCCCGTCAGGCGTACCACGACCAGCGCGCGCTCATCGACGCCGGTCACCGAGCCGGGCTTGAAGTTGTAGATGGCGTGCACGCCGGGCAGCTCCTTGGTGCTGAGGATCGCGTCCCGCAGGGCGGCGCGAAATTCCGCCGTGCCGGGCTTCGCCGTCTTGAGCGCGCGCTCCGCTGCGTTGGCGAAGATCAGCCAGGCGTCGAAGGAGTAGGCCGAGAAGCCGTCGGTGGTCGGGATGTTATGGACCTTCTGGTAGACGCTGCGGAAATCCAGCGCGATCTTCTTGGCGAAATGTTCGTCGGGCAGCTGCTCGGCCACGATGACCGGGCCGGCGGAGACCTGGATGCCTTCGGCCGCCTTGCCGCCGACGTTCACGAAGTCCGGATTGACGAGCGCCACCGTGCCGTAGGTGTTTCCCTTGAAGCCGCGCTCCGCGAGGCTGAGGAGCGGCAGCGCGCCTTGCGTCCCCGAGCCGCCGTCCAGCACGGCGTCCGGCCGCGCCGCGAGCACTTTGAGGATCTGCGCGGTGACCGAAGTGTCGGTGCGCGCATAGCGCTCGTTGGTCTGGATCTTGACATCGCCGGCGGCCTCCGCCGCCTTGGCGCCGTTGTAGACGAGGTCCCCCCAGGCGTCGGAGAAGCCGATATAGCCGATGTTCTTCATGCCGTCGCGCTTCATGCGATCGGCGATGATCTTGACGAGGAGGGACGCAGGCTGCGGCACCGACACCACCCACTGCTCGGGTGTTTCCGGCAGTTTGCCGATCGGCGAGACCGCGATCATCGGCACTTTCAATTCGCTCGCCACCGCCGCCATGGCGATGGTCGAGGGCGCCGTCGCGGTGCCTATCAGGAGGTCGACCTTCTCTTCTTCCACCAGCTTGCGCGCGTTGCGGGTCGCGGCCGACGGGTCGGAGCCGTCGTCGAGCTGGATCAGGCGGATGGTCTCGCCGTTGACGGTCTTCTTGTATTCATAGGCCGCGTTGATGCCGCGCCCGTAGGGGATGCCGATCGACGAGCCGTTGCCGCTGAGCGAGGTGACGAAGCCGATGGTGATATCGGCCCGCGCGGCGGGGGCTGTGACGATGCCGGCGGCAAGTGCAAGTAAACTCAGAGTCTTGCGCATATGCGTTCTCCTCCGTTAATGCTGGATAGGAATGCTTCGATGCTGCCGCACGGCGTCCCCGAACGACGAACCGGCCGATTGAAAACATTGCTGCGGCGCCAAATACCGGGCGCGACCGAAAAGAGTGTGCTCGCCCGGCGCTCAGCAGCCATGATGTTGCGTGCCGCGCGAACGATAGGCCCACCGGCACATGCAAGCGGGCCTTTTCCGGAGCGATGAAAGGTCGTCGGTGCCGCCGCGATGCGCGACCGGCGATGCTGCTGCTAAGGCCGGCTGTTCGAGCACGGCGACTGTCCACACGATCGAGTCTCTCAAAATCGGTGCCCTGCAACATCATTGTCATGGCCACCGGTCTTTGACCGGCGAGGAATTACTTAAAGCCTAAAGTAACTCCGGTGGCGCCGTCAACACGTGTCACGGGGCTGTCAGAAAAAAATGTTGTTGCATACAATTTCGTCAGGGTGCGGCGCTCCTGCGCTCATCGACCCATAGAAAACGCCGTGCTCGCCTTGACCCCGACGGCACTGGTCGCCGTCGCCGCCGCGCGCATTTGACGCGTCAATTAGTTTATGGTTGAAATATATTCATCGGCAGCCGACGACCGATCCTCCGATCACCGCTTGAGGAGAAGGACGATGCGCATCTTCTGGCAGAGCTTTGTTGATGCGAGCGTGAATGCGCCCTACATGGCGCGGCTGTCGGAATACCTGAACGACATCGCTGCGCCAGGCACGACGGTCCACGTCCAGGGCATCAGTCCGCCGGACCGCGAGTTCGGACGGCTCGCGGAATTGCGCTGTGCGGTCCAGGCAATCGACAACGGCATCGCAGCGGAGGAGGGCGGGTTCGACGCCTTCGTCATGGGACATTTTCAGGATCCCGGACTCTACGAGCTGCGCTCGGCGCTCGACATTCCCGTGATCGGGACCGGCGAGGCGACGTTGCTGGCGGCCTCACAACTCGGGCGGCGGCTGGGTCTTGTGACGCTCGATCCCGTCTTCGAGGTCTTGCACTATGAGCAGGCCGAGCGTTACGGCCTCGGCGATCGCGTCGTCCATGTGACCGGCCTTGGCTGCAGGCCGGATGATTTCGCCGATGCGTTCGCCGGAAACGCTGCCGCCCAAGCCCGCATGATCAAGGACTTCGTCGCCTGCGCGCTCCCGCTGGTGGAATGCGGCGCGGATGTCGTGATTCCGGCCGGCGTGTTGCCAGGCCTCTTGATCGGGCGAGAGCATGGCCTGAAGGTCGGCCACGCCCCAGTGGTCAACTGCGCGGCCGTGGCGCTCAAGAGTGCCGAGATGTGGGTACAGCTCCGGAAGCTCAATGGCACCGAGCCCAGCCGCGGGCCGAGCTTCAGGCGGGCCAGCGCCCAGGCCCGCGATGACTTCCGCGCGCTACTTGCCCGTAACAGCCGCTAGTCCTCGAAAAACTGTCCCTGGAGAACAAATAATGATGACCCCCGAAAAGATCCTGTACGAGACCGAGGTGACGGCGACCGGAGGTCGGGATGGCAAGGCGGCCAGCGCTGACGGTCTGCTCTCGGTGTCCCTGTCCTTGCCGAAATCGATGGGTGGTCCCGGCGGCGAAGGCACCAATCCCGAGCAGCTCTTTGCGGCCGGCTATGCCGCTTGCTTTCTCGGCGCGGTCAAGCTCGTCGCGCGCACGCGGAAGGTGGTGCCCTCTGCCGAGCCGTCCGTGACTGCGAAGGTTGCGATGGGGCCGGTGCCCGTCGGATATGCGCTCGCTGTCGAGCTGAAGGTCAGCCTGCCCGGTGTCGAGAAGGCCGTGGCCGAAGAGGTCGTTGCCGGTGCGCATGAGCGTTGCCCCTATTCGAACGCAACCCGCGGCAATATTGACGTGAAACTGACGGTGGTCTGAGGCGGATGAACGAGGGCGGTCGGTGACCAACACCTTGCGCGCACCATATGACGGCGTGGTGATCGCGGCTCCCGTCACGATTCCCTATGTGCGCTACTCCATCGAGAGCGCGCAGTGGTGGATCGGGCGGGCGCTGAGCGCGCTCGTCGCGAAGGCCGGCATCAAGGCCTCCGACATCGACGGCCTGTGCGTCTCCAGTTTCACCATGGGCACGGACAGTGGCATCGGATTGACACAGCATTTCGGGCTCTGCGTCCGGTGGTTGGATACGATCCCGCTCGGCGGCGCCAGCGCTATTGCGGCGCTGCGCAAGGCGGCGCGCGCGGTTCATGCGCGCGATGCCGACATCGTGGCGTGCGTCGCTGGCGACACCAATCACGTCGATTCGTTCAGGCTGACGCTGGAGAATTTCTCGCGGTTCAATCAGGACGCCGTCTATCCTTACGGCGCGGGCGGCGCCAATGCCAGCTTTGCGCTGATTGCGCGCAACTATATGCGAATGTTCGGCGTCGCGCGCGAGGACGTCGGCAAGATCGCTGTCGCCCAGCGCGCCAATGCCCTGCGCAACCCGCATGCGCTCATGAAGGCTCCGCTCACGCTCGAGCAATACCTGGCGGCCCGGCCGATTTCCGATCCGATCCACCTGTTTGATTGCGTGATGCCCTGTGCGGGCGCGGAAGCTTTCCTCGTGATGCGCGATGAGACGGCTTCATCCCTGAAGCTGCCCGCCGCGCGACTCCTTTCGACGATCGAGCGGCACAATGCCTTTGCCGACGATCCGATGCAGGTGCGCGGCGGCTGGGCGATGGATGTCGACGAGCTCTATGCGATGGCCGGCGTCAAGCCTGACGATCTCGATGTCGTGCAGACCTATGACGACTATCCCGTCATCACGATGATGCAGTTCGAGGATCTCGGATTCTGCAAGAAGGGCGAGGGCGCTGAGTTCGTGCGCCAACACGATCTCACCATCGATGGCGACTTCCCGCACAACACCTCGGGCGGACAGCTCTCGGTCGGGCAGGCCGGTGCCGCCGGCGCCTATCTCGGCCTCGTTGAAGGGTTGCGGCAGGTTCTGGGCAGTGCCGGTCCCACGCAGGTCAGGAATGCGAGCCTCGCTCTGGCCTCGGGGTTCGGTATGATCAACTATGATCGTGGTCTCGCCTCGGGTGCCGCGATCCTTGCTGGACCGTCGCGATGATAGAGCAGATCAAGCCGCCCCGGCGCAAGAACCCGCTGCTGCGGACGCGGCTACCGGCCTCGCCACCGCGACCGCGCAGCAGGATGTCGCACGGGTTCACGCGCGCGGCCGCCGAAGGCCGCTTTATGCTGCAGCGCTGCGAGGCTTGCGGCACCTTTGCTTATCCGGCGCGCGAAGCCTGCCCGTCTTGTCTTTCGGCCGGCCTCGCTTTCGTCGATGCGCCGCGGCAAGGTGTACTGCTTGCCGAGACAACGGCGCTGGTGCCGAGCGACGTCTATTTCCGCGAGCGGGCGCCGTGGCGGATCGGCCTCGTCAAGATGGATTGCGGTCCGACGATCGTCGCACATCTTCATGCCGACTGCGCAGAGGGCGCGGCCGTCAGCATGTCGCTGCAACTCGACAAGAGCGGCCAGGCGGTGGCCTTTGCCCGTCCCGAAGGGGAGACTCCCAACATGGCAGACGACAAGCAGTGGCGGGAAATGACGGCCGATCCGAAATTCCGTCGCGTGCTCGTCACCAATGGCCGCAGCGTCATCGGTCAGGAAGCCGTCGCCGCATTGAAGGCGGCGGGTGCCAAGACGGTGTTCGTCGGCATTGCCGAACCATGGCGACCGTTCGCCGGCGAGGAGCGGCTGCGCGGTCAGAACGGGATCGAGATCGTGACTCTCGATGCGGCTGACGAGAAATCGGCTACCGATCTTGCGGCCGACATCGGCGGCAAGGTCGATATTCTCGTCAACACGACGGAATATGTCCGGCCGGGCGGCCTGCTCGACCGCAGGGGCACGAGCATCGCACGGGACGAGATCGATCAGGCCTATCTCGGCTTCATCAATCTGGCTCAAGCCTTTGGCCCGGCCATGCGGATGCGCGGTGCCGATGGCATCAACAGCAGCGCGGCATGGGTCAATATTCTCTCGGTCTATGCGCTGGCGAACTGGCCCGCCTTCGGCGCCTACTCGGCCTCGCAGGCCGCCTGCCTGTCGCTGTCACATTGCTTGCGCGCGGAGCTGCGGCCGGGCGGCGTCCGGGTGATGAACCTGTTCACCGGCCCTGTCGACACCGAATGGTTCCAGACCGTGCCGCCGCCGAAGGTCGCACCGCGCGCGATCGCGCAGGCGATCGTGTCGGGCCTCAAGAACGGACTCGAAGAGATGTATGTCGGAGATGTCGCCGAAGAGATCCGGCAACGTCTCGCGGCCAATCCGAAAGCGCTCGAGCGCGAGCTCGACCGATAAGAAGCGGGATTTCAACCGAGCTGGAGGACTTGACGATGCAAAGCAATCTCCTGGAGCTAGCGAGTGCGATTTCTTCCGGCGCGGTGCGCGTAGTCGATCTGACCTTCACACTCAGTCCGGACTTTCCGGTCATCGTCCTGCCGCCGGAATTCGGTCAGGCCGCGCCTGTCCGCATCCAGGAGATATCGCGATACGATGGTCGCGGCCCGGCCTGGTACTGGAACAACGTTACGTTCGGCGAACACACCGGCACGCATTTCGACGCGCCGATTCACTGGTTCACCGGCAAGAACCTGCCGAACAATGCCGTCGACACGTTGCCGGCCAAGGACATGATCGCACCGGCCTGTGTCATCGACTGCTCGGCGCAGGCGGCGCAGGATCCCGATTTCCTGCTGACCGTCCCGATTGTCGAAGCTTGGGAAGCCAGGCACGGCCGGATCCCTGAGCGGAATTGGGTCCTGCTCAGGACCGACTGGTCGAAGAAGGGCTGGCGTGACTACTCCAATCTCAGGGACGACGGCGCGCATACGCCGGGCCCGAACCCGGCGGTGATGAAGTGGCTGGTGGAGGAGCGCGGTGTCATCGGTTTCGGCACCGAAACCATCGGCACGGATGCGGGGCAGGCCGGACACTTCGAGCCGCCTTATCCGGCGCATCACTTCCTGCATGGCGCGGGCCGCTACGGCCTGCAATGCCTGTGTAACCTGGATCAGCTTCCGGCCACCGGCGCCGTCATCGTGGCCTCGCCACTAAAGATCCAGAACGGTTCCGGCAGCCCGCTTCGAGTCATCGCTCTGGTGTCGTCCACTTGAGCCCCAATCAATGGCGCTCGCCAATCAGACCAAGAAATTCTCCCGAAAGACAGGTGCCATGAACTTGATCAAGAGCCTGGTGGCTTCCACTGCATTGCTGCTTGCCGTTCCGCAATTCGCGCGAGCCGAGATCCTCGTTGGATTCGTTACCGGCCTCAGTGGGCCGGTGTCATCGATCGGTATTCCCAACGCGAAGGGGATCGCGGCAGGTCAGGCCTATATCGGCGAAATCGGCGGCGAAAAGCTGCGGGTCATCCAGCTCGACGACGGCTCCGATCCGACCGCGTCGGCACGCAATGCGCGCAAGCTGGTGGAGCAGGAGAAGGTCGATATCCTGATCGGCACGTCCGGCGCTCCCCAGACGCTCGCGATGGCGACCGCGGCCATCGAAATGAAGATTCCGATGATCGCGGTGTCGCCGATCGCACCGGTGGCGTCAGGCGACGGCGGTCCCTGGGTCGTGCAGACGCCGCAGCCCACGCCGCTTCTGGTGCAAGGAATCGTCGACCATATGAAGGCGAAGGGCCTGACGACCGTCGCCTTCATCGGTTTCTCCGATGCGTTCGGGGATCTCATGTACAATTCGCTCGAGCAGAGTGCGAAGGCCGCCGGCATCAAGGTCGTCGCCAACGAACGCTATGCCCGGTCGGACTCGTCGGTGACGGCTCAGGTGCTGCGCGCACTCGCCGTGCGTCCCGACGCCATCATGCTCGGCGGCACTGGCACGCCAGGCGCGCTGCCGGTCATCGCTCTGTCCGAGCGGGGATATAAGGGACCGCTCTACGGCAATCACGGGCTGATCAGCGCCGATTTCCTTCGTCTGGCCGGCAAAGCCGCCAATGGCATCATGTGCCCGACGGGACCTGTGACCGCGGCGGAGCAGCTTCCGGCCAGCAATCCGATCCAGAAGGTCGCCCTGGATTTCCGCGCGGCCTTCGAAAAGGCCAATGGCGAGGCGCCGACGGATTCATTCTCGTCCTATTCCTTCGACGGCTGGCTGATCTTCGCCGACGCCGCCAAGCGTGCGCTGGCAACCGGTGCCAAGCCAGGCTCACCTGAGTTCCGTACCGCGATTCGCCAGGCACTGTTCACCACCAAGGAGGTCGTCGGGACGCAGGGCGTCTACACCTACACGCCGGCGGACCGGCATGGAGTCGACGATCGCTCGCGCATCATGGTTCAGATCGAGGACGGCAAGTACAAGCTGTTGCCTTGAGGTGCGAGCATGGTCGCAATGGAGAAAGATGCGCTGGCGAACATCACCGAGGTGGTCGGCGGTGAGGACGTGACGCCTGACTGGGCGCGCGCGATGGCGTCGTTTCCGCCGTCTGAGCGCATCCTCTCGACGATGCTCAGGCGCCAGGCGGAGCGTTACGGCGATCGCCTTCTGCTTGTTGCCGGAGAGGCGCGTTGGAGCTTTACGCAGGCTGCGACGATTGCGGCTGCGTCGGCCCAGACGCTGGTCGATACCGGGATCAAGCCGGGCGACCGGGTCGCGCTGATGTGCTCGAACCGTCCGGAGTTCTTGCAGGTCTATCTCGGCTGTGCGTGGCTGGGGGCGATTGCGGTCCCGATCAATACCGCCTTGCGCGGCTTCCAGCTGTCCCACATTTTCCGCAACTCGCGTCCCGCGCTGCTCGTCATCGAGGCTCAGTTCGCCAGCGCGGTCGAGAGTGTCGAGGCGGATGTCGAGCTGCCGCCTCGGACCTGGATCATCGGAGCTGCCGCCGACGCAATCGGTGCCAGGCTTTCCGCGGTCCCGCTGCCGCCTCTTGGCGCCGCAGCCCCGGCCGGCGCCGTGCGTCCCGGTGACACCGTTGCGATCCTCTATACGTCGGGCACCACGGGGCCTGCGAAGGGTGTGTGCTGTCCGCAGGCGCAGCTGTTCTGGTGGGGCGTCTATTCGGCGCGCGCGCTCGGAATCCGCGAGGGCGATGTGCTGTTCACGACGCTGCCGCTGTTCCACACCAACGCGCTGAATGCGTTCTATCAGGCGCTGCTGAACGGATGCACGTACGTGCTCGAGCCGAAGTTCTCGGCTTCCGGCTTTTGGGCTGCCGCGCGACAGCACAATGCGACGGTCGGCTATCTGCTCGGTGCGATGGCGTCGGTGCTCCTGGCACAGCCGAAGAGCGCAGACGAGTCAATGCATCGTCTTCGTGTCGCTCTTGGCGGCGGCGTGCCGCCGCAAATCCACGGCCCGTTCCGCGAGCGCTTCGGCGTACCGCTGGTCGACGGCTACGGGTCGACGGAGACGAATTTCGTGTTCGCCGGCACGATTCCGTCGGATCGGGCGGGGACGATGGGGTACCTGGCCGATGGCATTGAGGCGCGGATCGTCGACGAGAATGATTCCGCGCTGCCTGATGGAGAGGCCGGCGAGCTCGTGCTTCGCGCGAGAGAACCCTTTGCGTTCGCGTCCGGCTATTTCGGCATGCCGGAGAAGACCGTGGAGGCCTGGCGAAATCTGTGGTTCCACTCAGGCGATCGGGTCGTTCGCGATTCCGACGGGCATTATCGCTTCATCGATCGCATGAAGGATTCCATCCGCAGGCGCGGCGAGAACGTGTCCTCGTGGGAGGTCGAGCAGGCGATCCAGGCGCACCCCGCGGTCGCTGCCTGCGCGGTCTACCCGCTGCCGTCGGAGTTGGGTGAGGATGAAGTTGCCGCTGCGATTCTGCTGGAACCGGGCCACTTGCTACAGCCCGTCGACATCGTCAGGCATTGCGAAGGACGGATCGCCTATTTCGCCATTCCGCGCTATGTGCGAATCCTCAGTCAGATGCCGCTGACGGAGAACGGCAAGATCAAGAAGGGCGTGCTGCGCGATGCCGGTGTCACGACGGATACATGGGATCGCGAAGCGGCCGGAGTGAAGGTACGACGCTGACGTCGTATTCGCTCAAGGTTTTTGCAAGGCGTCCCTGACGGCGGCCTTGAGTTCGTCGAGCTCGCCGATCAATCCATCGAACCGATCTGCCGGGAAATCCGCCAGCAGCTCGGCAAGCCATGCGCCATGGCTCTTGGCCATTCGCCTGAAGATCTTGCGGCCTTCGACCGTCATACAGACGATCTGCACCCGCCGGTCGAGGTTCGACGCCGTGCGGGTGATGTATCCATCTGCGACCAGGCGGTCGACGATTGGCGTGAGGTTCCCGGCGGAGACCATCAGGCGCTTGGGCAGCTCTCCCAGCACAAGTCCGCTTGGTTCGCGGTCGAGCTGGGCGAGAACGTCGAAGCGGGGCATCGTGAAGTCGAACTCTTCGCGAAACCGGCGCCGCAACTCGCTTTCGATGAGGGACGTGCAGGCGAGCAGTCGGAGCCAAAGGCGTGTTTGAGCCCTGTACTCAGCCTCCTGATCCGTCTCGTTCTTGGCCGAAACAGGGGTGGACTCCTTCGCGAGTGCCAATCGAATCTCCCGGGCTTCGTGGCTTACGAAAGCTGGCGCAGCTCTCGTGGACATTGGCAAGATAGTTCGTGCCAAAAGTAAATTCAAGGCTGGGTCCGAGGGATCCGGAATCGGCGCCGCCGTGCATCCGATTTACACTAAAATTCAGATCGACGCTGCGGCGAGGGGCGTGCCCTCCAGGGCCTTTGCAGAACCGCCTTGACAAGGCACGCGTCGAGGAAATATTTTATACTTAAAATAATTGGGTGAGAGCTCGGCGCAACGCGCGAAAGCGAGGGATCATGCGCATAGTCTGTATCGGCGGCGGGCCGGCCGGCCTCTATCTGGGCCTCCTGATGAAGCGTCGACATCCGGAACATGTCGTCACGGTCGTCGAGCGCAACAAGCCCTACGATACGTTTGGCTGGGGGGTGGTATTCTCCGATGCCATGATGTCTGCGATGCGTCTTGCCGACCCCGAAAGCGCGGCCGAGATCGAAGACGCCTTCAATCACTGGGACGACATCGAGCTGGTCTTCAAGGGGACGCGGCAGCGCACGACCGGCCACGGCTTCATCGGCATTGGTCGCAAGCATCTGCTCAACATTCTCCAGAGGCGCTGCGAGGCTCTGGGTGTCGAGCTCGCCTTCGAGCGTGAGGTGGAGTCCGATCTCGAATTCCCCGACGCCGACCTGATCGTCGCCTGCGACGGTGTCAACTCCAGGATTCGCGCCCGCTATGCCGAACAGTTCCAGCCGGACATGGTGATCCGGCCGAACCGCTACATCTGGCTCGGCACCAAGAAGGCGTTCGACGCCTTCACGTTCGATTTCCAGAGGACCGAGCACGGCTGGTTCCAGGCACACATTTACAAGTTCGACGCGGAGACCTCGACCTTCATCGTCGAGACCACGGAAGAGACCTACAATGCTCACGGGCTGGGCGAGCTCGATCAGCAGGGGTCGATCGACTTCTGCGAGAAGATCTTTGCCGAGACGCTCGACGGTGCGAAGCTCTTGACCAACGCCCGCCATCTGCGCGGCTCGGCCTGGCTCAATTTCAGCCGCCTGATCTGCGGCAAATGGAGCGTGTTCAACGGCCGCTCCCATGTCGTGCTGATGGGAGACGCCGCGCACACTGCGCATTTCGCCATCGGGTCGGGCACCAAGCTCGCGCTCGACGACGCCATCGAGCTCGCCAACCAGTTCGATCGCCATGGTCACGGGCGCGACCGCATCCAGACCGTGCTGGAGGCCTACGAGGAAGTACGCCGCGTCGACGTGGCGCGCATCCAGAACGCCGCGCGCAATGCGATGGAATGGTTCGAGGTGGTCGGCCGGCGCTATGCTGATACGCTCGAACCGCCGCAATTCTTCTATTCGATGCTGACGCGTTCCCAGCGCATCAGCCATGAAAACCTGCGCCTGCGCGACCGTGCCTGGTTGGAAGGATTCGAGCGATGGTTTGCCGCGCGCTCGGGCATCGCCGTCGAGGACGGCGAACGGGTACCGCCGCCGATGCTGACGCCGCACCGCGTGCGCGGCCTCACGCTGGCGAACCGCATCATGGTCTCGCCGATGGCGATGTATTCGGCGAAGGACGGGCTGATCAACGACTTCCACATCGCCCACCTCGGAGCGCGCGCCATGGGCGGCGCCGCGTTGATCTTTGCCGAGATGACCTGCGTCTCACCGGATGCCAGGATTACGCCGGGCTGTCTCGGGCTCTGGAATGATGAGCAAGCGGCACAATGGCGCCGGCTGGTCGATCTGGTCCATAGCCTCGGACATGCCAAGGTCGGCATCCAGCTCGGCCATGCCGGGCGGAAGGGATCGACCCGGCTCGCCTGGGAGGGGATTGACCAACCGCTGGCTTCAGGCAATTGGCCGCTGATCTCGGCTTCCGCGCTGCCCTATCTGCCGCACAGCCAGTTGCCGCGGGAGATGAACCGCAGCGACATGGACCGCGTCCGCGACGATTTCGTCGCCGCAACGCGCCGTGCTGCCGACGCCGGTGTCGATTGGCTCGAGCTTCATTGCGCCCATGGCTATTTGCTATCGAGCTTCCTCTCGCCGCTGACCAACCGGCGGACTGACGAATATGGCGGCAACCACGAAAATCGTGCGCGCTTTCCGCTGGAGGTCTTCAGGGCGATGCGCGCGGCGTGGCCATCCGATCGGCCGATGTCGGTGCGGCTGTCCTGCCATGACTGGACCGAAGGCGGCAACACGCCGGCCGACGCCGCGATCTTCGCTGCGATGTTCAAGGAGGCGGGAGCAGACGTGATCGATTGCTCCTCGGGACAGGTCTGGAAGGAGGAACGGCCGATCTACGGCCGCCTGTTCCAGACGCCATTCGCCGATCTGATCCGCAACGAAGTCGGCATCGAGACGATAGCAGTCGGTGCGATCTCCGAGGCCGATCACGCCAACTC
This sequence comes from Bradyrhizobium sp. JHI2711, assembly GCF_056156565.1. Taxonomy (NCBI): domain Bacteria; kingdom Pseudomonadati; phylum Pseudomonadota; class Alphaproteobacteria; order Hyphomicrobiales; family Nitrobacteraceae; genus Bradyrhizobium; species Bradyrhizobium sp. JHI2711. The sequence continues at coordinate 1,455,572 of NZ_JBPZPT010000001.1, read as the reverse complement.
GATTCTCGCGGCTGGCCGCGCGGATCTCTGCGCGATTGCGCGGCCGCATCTCGCCGACCCGGCCTGGACGCTGCACGAAGCCGCGCGCATCGGGATCACAGCGGTCAACTGGCCAAAGCAATATCTGTCCGCCAAGGGACAATACGAAGCCAATCTGGCGCGTGCCGCTGCCGTGGCCGCGCAGTGAGCGAAGGAGGGATCGGATGAACTCCGTGGTAAAGATGATCCGGCGCGAATGGCTGGACTGGCCGTTCTTCGAGCCCCGCCATCTTGCGATCGGCGAGGCGCTCGATCGCTTCGTGCAGTCGGGAGCCCTCGACAAGATCGATCACAATGATGTGGATGGTGCCTGTCGCAATCTTGTGCGCGCGATGGGCGCGGCGGGGTTGCTAGATTGCGCGGTCGCGGCGCCCGATGGCGATGCGACGTCGATCGATTCCCGCTCGATCTGCCTGTCGCGCGAGTCGCTGGCCTATGCCGATGGCCTCGCCGATTTTGCTTTCGCCATGCAGGGGCTTGGCTCCGGAGCGATTGCACTGGGTGGCTCGGCGGAGTTGCGCAAGGCCGTGCTGCCGAAGGTGCGTTCCGGCGAATGGCTGGCGGCCTTCGCGCTCTCCGAGAAGGAGGCGGGGTCGGACGTCGCGGCGATGTCCTGCACGGCGCGGGCCGACGGCGACACCTACGTCATCGACGGCGAGAAGACCTGGATCTCGAACGGCGGCATTGCCGACGTCTATACGCTGTTTGCGCGAACGGGCGAGGCGCCGGGCGCCCGCGGCATTTCGGCCTTCGTCGTCTTTCCGGATGATCCCGGTTTTAGCATTGCCGAGCGCATCGACGTCATTGCGCCGCACCCGCTGGCGACGTTGCGCTTTACTAATTGCCGGATTCCCGCGAGCCGTAGGCTCGGCGCGCCCGGGGGCGGGTTCAAGCTCGCGATGCAGACGTTGGATATTTTCCGCGCATCGGTCGCCGCCGCAGCCCTCGGCTTTGCCCGTCGCGCGCTCGACGAGGCATTGTCGCATGCCCGCAGCCGAAACATGTTCGGTGCGACGCTGGGGGATCTTCAACTGACCCAGGCCGCGCTCGGCGACATGGCGACCGACACCGACGCGGCGGCGCTGCTGACCTACCGCGCGGCCTGGCGCCGCGATGTGCAGAAGCTTCCGACGACGCGCGAAGCTGCCATGGCGAAGCTGACCGCCACCGAGACCGCTCAGCGCGTCATCGACCGTGCCGTCCAGATGTTCGGCGGCCGCGGCGTGCGCAAGGGAGAGGTCGTCGAAAGTCTCTATCGCGAAATCCGCGCGCTGCGCATCTACGAGGGCGCGACCGAGGTCCAGAAATTGATTGTCGCGCGCGAGCTGTTGAAGCCGCGCTGAGAGGATTGAGAGCGACGCATGAGCACGATCAGCAAGCCGGAAGTTCCCGCGACGCGTGGTCTGCAACTGCTTCAGCCCAGCGGCTGGCCGCAGCCGAAGGGGTATGCGAACGGCGTCATGGCTGAAGGACGACTCATCGTGACGGGTGGTGTGGTCGGTTGGGACGCAGCCGGGCGATTTGCCGACGGACTCGTTGCGCAGGTCCGCCAGACGCTCGAAAACATCGTCGCGATCCTGGCAGAGGGCGGCGCGCGGCCGAACCATCTCGTGCGCCTGACCTGGTACGTCGTGGATATGGACGAATATGTGTCGAACCTGAAGGCGCTCGGCAAAGTCCATCGCGAGGTCATTGGCACCCATTACCCCAGCATGGCGCTGGTGCAGATCGTGCGTCTCGTCGAGCCATCCTCGCGTGTCGAGATCGAGGCGACGGCCGTCGTCCCGCGCTGACGAAGGCGTCGGCCGCAGGCCCGCGGCGAGACCGCGACGATGGAAAGCTCTCTACGGCGCCGTGATGGATTGGAGCGAGAGCTCAATATTTTCAATCGGCTAAGGGGCGGCGTGTGCACGATGTGTGCACCGGGAGATGCACAAAAATCTATCGACTGCAAATTTGAGCAGACGGTCTGAGGCGTGATACTGAGCTCGGCTTCCGCGCGATCGAATTGACGAGAGCAGTGCAGCGACTACAACAGGCGTTTCGCCGCCGGTCATGAGTGAGAAAGAAGCCCAATGTTCCTGACCGAGAACGATCTGAATGAATTGGTGACATGGCGACGCCATCTTCACGCCGTGCCAGAACTGTCGGGGCAAGAGGCAAAAACCGCGGAAGCCGTGCGGGCCCGTCTTCAGGCGGCGGGTGCCGACAGGATCGTTTCGGGCCTCGGTGGTCACGGCGTGCTTGGAATCTATGATGGACGTGAGTCTGGCCCGACGATCATGCTTCGGGCCGAACTGGATGCACTGCCGATCCAGGAAAAATCAGAACTCAAGCATCGATCGCTGATAGCAGGAAAGGCCCATCTCTGCGGTCATGATGGTCATATGGCAATTCTGGCGGCCGTAGCGCAAAATCTGAGCCAGCAACGTCCAAGCCGAGGTCGCGTAGCGCTCCTGTTTCAGCCGGCCGAGGAGGACGGGTCCGGTGCGGCCGCCGTTCTGGCTGACGCGAAGTTTGAGCAGGTGCGGCCCGACTTTGTCTTCGCGCTGCATAACCTTCCCGGCCTCGGTCTTGGACAGGTCTCTCTTGCCGAAGGTTTGGTGAATTGCGCCTCGCAAGGAATGCAGATCAGATTATCAGGACGAACGACGCACGCGTCGAATCCGGCGCTCGGTATCTCCCCGAAAGACGCGCTCGCCAGGCTTCTGCTGGAGATACCCGCGCTCGGGCGCGGGACGGAGCTAGACGACGACTTCTCAATGCTGACGGTCACCCACGCAAGACTTGGGGAGCCTGCGTTCGGTATCGCGCCGGGCTTCGGCGAGTTGTGGGCGACACTGAGAACATGCACCGACGTGATGATGGAACGGCTCCGCCTGGAGGCGGAAGACTTGGTTCGGCGCGTGACGGCCGGTGAGGGGCTGAGCACGGAAATCGCTTATCGCGACGTCTTCAATCATTGCGCAAACGACGTCGATGCTGTTGCCCAGCTTAGAAGCGCGCTGGACGCAGAGGGGGTGCGACATTCGGCGGAGAGCCTTCCACTGCGTGGCTCCGAGGACTTCGGACGTTTTGGCTCCCGTTCGAAGTCGGCGATGTTTTTCCTGGGAGCCGGCAAAGAGCATCCCGGGCTGCATGAGTCGAACTACGACTTTCCGGATCAGTTGATAGAAATTGGTGCAAGAATATTCGTGCGCACCATACGCAACCTGCTTGGCTAAATAGAGAATTCCGGACGGAGTGACAGCGTATCGCCTGCATGTCACATGTTGGATCGGCGCTTAGAACGATTTGAAACTAGAAGCTTTCGAAAATTTGCAGTGAAGTTCGAAGCAGGAAATCGCTTCTCCGATCACGACGGTTTCGTCGTGCAACCTTAGATAATTTCTAGGTCCCAATTCCTTCTCGCAGCACCGTCGTATGTTAGGAAGCGACGGGGACGTGCTTGCAAGTGGAATTGGGGCGCAGGAATGATGCGTGAACTCTCGGCCAGGAAAATCGTGCGTACACTATCGTTGGGCGCGGTGAGTTATCTCGCACTGTCGATGGAATCTTCGGGTGACCTTCAGCATGCGGTTGCGCAATCCAATCTGCCGCCCGTGACCGTGGATGCCCCCAAGCCAAGAGTTCGTCAGCCGGTCCAGAGATCACAGTCGACGCGCGCCTCGCGTGGACAGCGATCAGTCGCCGCGGCGCCTCCGCGCCAGGCTACACCCGTTCCCTATGTGGTGCCCTCGACCGGAACGGTCGGCACGGTGCCGCCCGCCTACGCAGGCGGCCAGGTTGCAACCGGCGGGAGTCTCGGTCTGCTCGGCAATCGCGGCGTGATGAACACGCCGTTCAACCAGACGAGCTATACGGCGGAGCTGATCAAGAATCAGCAGGCGCGTACCGTCGGCGATGTGCTGTTCAACGATCCCTCGGTCCGGGTGAAGACGCCTGCCGGCAATGGCATCGATGGTGTCTACATCAGGGGCTTCTACCACGACAGTGGCGACTACGCCATGAATGGCCTCTATGGAATGGCGCCGTTCTATTCCACGTCAGCGAATTTCCTTGAGCGGGTCGAGGTTCTGAAGGGACCGGGCGTGCTTCTCGGCGGCATGCCGCCTGCAGGTGCCAATGGTGGTAGCATTAACTTGGTGACTAAGCGCGCACCTGACTTCGACATCACGCAACTCACTGCACTTTACATATCAAGGTCTCAGTTCGGACTGCAAACCGATGTGAGCCGTCGATACGGCGAACATAAAGAATGGGGCGTCCGGTTCAATGGTGAGGCGCGGGGCGGCTCGACTGCGTATGATCGGCAGACCGATCAGTTCGGCAACGCCGTGCTCAATCTGGACTACCGGGGTGAACGCGTGCGCTTTTCAACGGATATCGGTTATCAGGCTGATGATCTGAAGCCGCCGCTGCGGTTCCTGACGTTTACCACCAGTCCTCCGTTCGCGACCACCATCCCAGTTCCCGCCCTTCCGAAGCCCGGCGCCAATTACATGCCGGAATGGGCGACATGGAAACCGAAAGACGCGTTTGCCATGACGCGCGGTGAAGTCGATTTAACGGAGTCGGTGACGGCGTACGGTGCGGCTGGATATCACAAGAGCGAGATCGACTACGTCTATCCATCGCCGCGCATCACGAACGCGAACGGCAACTGGACGGCCGTTCCATTCAGCGGGCGCGATGTTTATGACAATTATACAGGTGAGGTCGGGCTGCGAGCCTCGGTGGATACCGGCCCCATCAATCATCTCTTGACTGTGAACTACTCGGCTTTCGAGCGAGATTACAGTTCGTTCGGCAGGGCAGGCGCTGCGATCAATTCAAACTTGTACAATCCGGTTCCGATCCCTTATCCCAACTTCGCTACCGTCGCCCAGAATCTGGAGACGCGAACCAAGCTTACCAGTGTCGGTATCGCTGATACGATGTCGATGTTCAACAACAGGCTTCAGTTTGTTGTCGGGGCGAGGCGGCAGACAGCGGGCGTAGACAGCGTGAACCTGCTGACCTCTGCCAAATCGAGTGTCGACGTTCCGACCTGGAGTCCCGGCTATGCGGTCATCGTCAAGCCGGTGGAGAACATCTCCCTTTACGCAAACTACATCGAAGGCCTGAAGGCGCCCGAAGTCGTTGTCGGAGCCACGTCGTATTCGAACGTTGGCGAGATCATTCCTCCTGCTCAGACCAAGCAGAAGGAAGTCGGCATGAAGGTCGATATGGGCCGGATCGGCTTTACTGCCAGCGCATTTGACATCACCAGTCCGAACATTATTTCGGTCGCAGTGCCGGGGCAAACCCTACCTGCGAGGCGACTTTCCGGCGAGCAGCGCAATCGGGGCTTCGAACTGTTCACCTTCGGGGAGGTGACCCCGACGTTCCGGGTGCTGGGTGGTGTGACCTTCATTGACGGCGAGGTCGTCAGGCAGGCGGTCTCCGTCGGATCGATCATCGTCAACTACAATGGCAAGGTTCCCGTCGGCGTGTCGGCGGTTAACTTGAACCTCGGCGCCGAGTGGGACACCCCGTTCCTGCCGGGACTGACTATGACCGGCCGGGTCATCTACACTAGCGAGAGCTACGCCAACGATGCGAATACGCAGGAGCTTCCTGCGTGGACGCGAGTCGACCTTGGCGCACGCTACACATTCCTGTCGCCTTGGAACGGTAAGCCGATTGTTGTTCGCGCCAGCGTGGAGAACGTGTTCAACGAGGCGTACTGGAATTCCTATCGCACGGTGAGTAGCGCGGTATCACTCGGCGCGCCGCGCACCTACCTCCTGTCGACGACGTTCAATTTCTGAACGCTGGTCCTTGGTACTCCCGATGCGCACCGCCGTGGATCTGGTCCGCGGCGGTTTTTCGTTGGTCCATAATCAGCAAGCTGCACTTGTCGCGATTGATGACAGTGTCATGAAACACCACCGCGATAAAATCGCACCATCATGCTACATCGGAAAAGTTCCTTCTTACGCAGTTAGAATTGCAGCAATCTGCGACGTGTTCTGAAATCTCGATATTTTCCCGCATGTTGGCGCGCAAGCGCGGAGGTTGCATTGTGTTCTCCCGTCGCCAGTTTTGAGGTCTTACAAAAAGGCGCGTCGATATTGCTTTGACCCTCGTCGGCTTCTGACCTAGTCAAACGTCTCTGCTTTCGCTTTCCGAAAAGGGGATCGCGCCATGATGGTGTTCGACAGAGACGACGTCACCTTCACCGTCGTCGTCAATCACGAAGAGCAATACTCCATCTGGCCGACGTTCAAGGAGATTCCGGCCGGCTGGAAGGCGGTGGGCAAGTCAGGCAGCAAGAAGGAATGTCTCGACCACATCGAACAGGTGTGGACCGACATGCGCCCGCTCAGCTTGCGCAAATTCATGGACGATGCGGCGCCTCAGCAGACGGCGTAGTCAGCGGAGTCCGGTCGTCCGATGCGGCTTCTTTGTCTGCCTTACTCCGGCGGCAGCGCCATGTTCTATGCGCGGTGGCGCAGGCTGCTGCCGTCGTGGATCGACGTTCGGCCGGTGGAATGGCCCGGCCGCGGTGCGCGCATGGACGAGCCGCTGGCGACCGATCCGCACGTGCTGGCGGCGCAGCTCGCTGGCGAACTCGCCGCGCAGCTCGATGGGCCCTACGCGTTGTTCGGGCACAGCCTCGGCGCGGTGATTGCGTTCGAACTCGCACATGGCCTGGTCGATCGCCGAGTGCCTGCGCCGGCCATTCTCTTCGCTTCGGGGGCGGAAGCGCCGGCAGTTCGGGATGGCAACAAGTGGCGTTATCCCCTAAGCGACGAAGCGCTGATGCAGGAGCTTCGCAATCTTCAGGGCACGCCCGACGAGGCGCTGTCGAACGCCGAGTTGATGCGATCCGCGCTGCCGGTGCTGCGCGCAGACTTTCTGATGTGCGGGGCCTATGTCTACCGGCCGCGGCGTCCATTGCCGTGCCCCGTACACGTTTTCGGCGGAGCGGACGACGAGACCGGCCGCGAAGCGCTCGAGGCCTGGCGGCAGGAGACCTCGGCGTCATTCACGCTCGATATTCTGCCCGGGCATCACTTCTTCATTCACACAGAGCAGGCCGAGCTGATCGACCGGATCGGCTGGGCGCTGGCCCGGCAATCGGGGCGATCGATTGCTTCGCATCGGAGCGAGGATCATGAGCGCGTTCTCCGTCCAACCACTCATTGACGGCAAGACTCTTCCCATGCTGCTCAGGGCAGGTGAGGCCGGGCAGCCGCTTGGCGAAGCCCTTCCCGCGCTGCGTACGACGATCGACCGGTACCTGACCGACAGCGGCGGCATCGTGTTTCGCGATTTCGCGCTCGATGGTCCCGATGCGTTTCGAGCCTTCGCGGCCGATTTCGGCCACCCGCTGCTGACCTACGAGTTCGGGTCGACGCCGCGTTCGCAGGTGACCTCAGGCGTCTACACGTCCACGGAGTATCCGCCGCACCAGCATATCCCGCTGCACAACGAGCAGGCCTATACCCGCGATTGGCCGATGAAGATCTGGTTCTACTGCATGCAGCCGGCGCTGGAAGGCGGCGAGACGCCGATCGCCGACAGCCGCGCCATCTATCGCGACATGCCGCCGGCCATTCGCGAGCGGTTTACCGAGAAGGGCGTGATGTATGTGCGGAACTACGGCAACGGGCTCGACGTCGACTGGCAGCAGGTGTTCGGCACCGACTCCAGATCGGAGGTGGAGGCTTACTGCGCTCGCCACGACATCGAATGCGAGTGGAAGGAAGACGGCGAGCTCCGCACGCGCCAGATCTGTCAGGGCACGGCGCAGCACCCGGTCACCGGTGACCGGGTCTGGTTCAACCAGGCGCATTTGTTCCACGTCTCCAATCTCGACCCGGAGGTGCGCGAGAGTCTGCTCGACGTGGTCGACGACGAAGCCGATTTGCCGCGCAACGTCTTCTATGGCGACGGTTCGACGATCGAGGGCGAAACATTGTCAACGGTCCGGACCGTTCTGGAGAGGCACAAGATCAGCTTTCCCTGGCAGGCTGGGGACGTCGTGATGCTCGACAACATGCTCACCGCGCACGCGCGTGCCCCGTTCAAGGGGCCGCGCAAGGTGATCGTCGCCATGGCCGAAGCTCATCGGCACGGGTGATCGGCGGCACTCGGCGTGGGGATTTCCGGCGCGCGGCCGGACAGGAATTTTCGAAGATGGATAGATCCAACCTCGTCGAACGCTTGCGAGAGCATGCCGCTTTGCGACCGCAGAAGATGGCTTTGCGGTTCCTCGAAGGCGACGACGTCGCCGACGAGCTGACGTTCGCCGCGCTCGACGCTCGGATCAGGGCGCTTGCGGCTTGGTTTCAGCAGATGGGCGGTACGGGCGAGCGGGCGGTGATCCTGCTTCCGAGCGGGATCAACTATGCCGTCGCATTCTATGCCTGCCTGTATTCGGGCGTAATCGCCGTGCCGGCCTATCCGCCTGAGGGCGGCCCCGAGCGCTATGCGGGACGACTCAACGGTATCCTGCGAGATGCCGCGCCGCGCTTCATCCTGGTGGAGACGGGGCTGCGCGGCCTCATCGAGGCGGCATTGCCCGAGCTCGCCGACGTGCAGATCGTTGCGGTGGACACGATTTCGCCCGATCTCGCGGCGGACTGGCGCGAGACGGGGCCTGCGGCCGATGGGATCGCGTTCCTCCAGTACACATCCGGCTCGACCTCGCAGCCGAAGGGCGTTTGCGTCTCTCACGGCAATCTGGCGGCCAACGAGCGTGCCATCGAAGCGGTTTGTGGCGGAACGCCGGACGACGTGTTTGTGAGCTGGCTGCCGCTCTATCACGACATGGGGCTGATCGGCGGACTTCTGAACCCGCTGTTCACGGGCTTTACCGGCGTCCTGATGTCGCCACGGAACTTCCTGGAGCGGCCACGGCGCTGGCTCGAGGCCATCGACCGTCACGGCGGCACGTTGAGCGGTGGCCCCGACTTCGCGTACTCACTCTGCACCGACCGCATCTCGGAAGAGACCATCCGTCGGCTCGACCTCAGCCGGTGGAGGTTTGCGTTCTCGGGCTCGGAGTTCGTCCGCCGCACCACCTTCGAGAAATTTGGCGACCGGTTTGCGCGGGCCGGGTTCGATCGACGGGCGTTGACGGCTTGCTATGGACTTGCGGAGGCGACGCTGCTGGTCACGGCCAGCGACATCACCGCCGAGACCGTCAGCTACACGCTCGACACCGCGGAACTCGCCGCCGGCCGCATCGCGAGCGCCAGCGAAGGCACGGACCTCGTGGCATGTGGTCGAACTGCTGCTGGTCACGCCGTGCGCATCATGCGCGTCGACGAATCGGCGGTGGCCGAGTCGAATGAGGTGGGCGAGATCTGGGTCACCGGTCCCAGTGTCGCGCTCGGCTACTGGAACAATGTCGAGGCCACGCATCAAGCCTTCGTCGAGCGAGATGGTGCGCGTTGGCTGCGGACCGGCGACATCGGCTTCCTTCGCGACGGCGCACTCGTGGTGGCCGGTCGTCTCAAGGACCTGCTGATCGTTCGCGGGCAGAACGTCTATCCGACGGATGTTGAGCAGGCGGTCGAAGCCGAGGTCGAATCCGTCCGCAGCGGACGGGTTGCCGCCTTTCCCATCGAGGTCGAGGGGCGTGAAGCCATCGGAGTGGCGGCGGAGTTCAGCCGCGCCGTGCTCAAGCGTAGCAATCCGGAAGCGCTCGCACATGCGATCGGCGAAGCCGTGCTCCGGCAGGCGCAGGAATATCCGGCCGTGATCGTTCTGCTGAACCCGCAAGCGATGCCGCTGACGACGAGCGGCAAGCTGCAGCGGTCGGCCTGCGCAACGCGTCTCGCCGACAACACGCTCGACAGCTTCGCGGTGTTCGAGAGAGGGCGTCGCCGCGGCACTGCATCCCTGACGGTGCCGGCGACTGATACCGAGCGCGCCGTCGCTGCGATGTGGTGCGAGGCGCTTGGCGTCGCGGCGGTGCATCGCGAGGACGATTTCTTTGTGCTGGGCGGAAACTCGATCGCGGCTGGCCAAGTAGCCGCGGCGATCCGCGACCGCCTGAACGTGGAAGTGGAGCTGCGCACCTTCTTCGACGCGCCGGCGCTTGCGGCCTTCGCTGGCCGGATCGATGTTTTGGCGGGCACCGGCGCTGGCCGGGCGCTCCCGCCGATCCCATGGGCCGTCGCGGCCGATCGCACGATGCTGTCGCACGCACAGGAGCGGCTCTGGTTCCTCTGGAACATGGATCCTGCTGGGACAGCCTATACCGTTGCGAGCACAATCGGTCTGAAGGGACGGCTCGACCGTGCAGTGCTTTCGCGTGCTTTCGGCGAGATCGTCCGTCGTCACGAGATATTGCGCACCACGTTCATCGCCAGAGACGGCCGTGGGACGCAGCTCGTCCACGATGTCATGAGCATCGGCATTCGGCACGAGGATCTCCGCGCCTATTCTGTGCGGGAGCGCTCCGAGCGCGCGGAGACGGTCAGGCGATCCGAGCTCGGCAAGCCATTCGATCTCGTGAACGGGCCATTGTTGCGCGCCGTGCTGCTTCAATTCGCGGACGATGCCTACGAATTGCTGTTGCTGGCCCATCACATCATCGTCGATGGATGGTCGCTTGATGTGCTACTCGAAGAGCTAGCCGCTCTCTATCGAGCCGGTACCGGTCAGGACGCAGGCGTGCCGCCGGTTCCGGCAATTCAATATGCTGATTTTGCGGCCTGGCAGCGAAGCTGGCTTGCGGGCGGCGAGGGCGATCGGCAGCTCGCCTATTGGCGCGCCAAGCTCGGCGATGTTCACCCGGTGCTGGCGCTGCCGCATGATCGGCCGCGCCCGACGATCCAGAGCCATGCCGGCGATACGATCGGTCTGGCCATCGACGCCGTGCTTGCGTCCCAGCTCCGGGAGATCGCCGACAAGCAGCGCGTCAGCGTCTTCATGCTACTGCTCGGCGCATATTACGCGCTGCTCCATCGCTACACCGGGCAGAGTGATTTGCGTGTCGGCGTGCCGGTCGCCGGGCGCCGGCATACGCAGCTCGAACGACTGATCGGATGTTTCGTCAACACGCTGGTGCTGCGGGCCGAGATGACCGCCGAAGCGAGCTTCACGAGCCTGTTGCGTCAGGTCAGGGAATCGGTGGTCGAGGCACTGGCGCACCAGGATCTTCCGTTCGAAATGCTGGTCGACAGCCTCAAGCCCGAACGCAGCGGTGGGCAAAATCCCCTGTTCCAGGCGAAGTTCAACTACATGACGGCGCCGGGCGGTTTCTCCGGCGTGGAGGGGCTCGCTGCCGACGTCGACATTGTCGATCTCGCTGGTTCGCATTTCGATCTCGCCCTCGACGTCATCGATGGCGTCGGCATGAAGGTCACGTTCAACTACGCCACCGACCTATTCGATCGTCCGACCATTGCACGGCTGGCGGCGCAATTCGGTTCGATGCTGCGCCAGATCGCCGACAACGCCGAGCGGCGGATATCGGACTTCGTCATCGACGACGGACACCGGCAGACCGTGCCGAGTGAGGCTGCGGCGTTCGGCTTCGCCGATGTGGTGAGCCTTCATCGCGCGGCGACAGTCGATCGACAGACCGCCATCGCCATTCGATGCGGCCGGGGGCAACTGACCTTTGCGGCGCTCGAGCAGCGGTCAAATCGTATCGCGCACGCCCTCATCGCGAAGGGCGTGGCACGCGAGACACCGGTTGCGCTGTGGATCGAGCGCTCTCCGGCCTTTGTCGTCGCCTTGCTCGGTGTGCTGAAGGCGGGCGGCTCTTATGTCCCGCTCGATCCGAAATGGCCGTTGGAGCGCGTCCGCCGTATCCTGACCGACGGCGGCATCGACATCATGCTTGCGGCGGGCGACAAATTGGCGGATGCGCGCGAGCTGGGCTGCCTGGTGCTCGACGCGGAGGCGGAAGCGGCGCGCGCCGAGGTATCGAGCCTGCCGCTCGACACGACCATTCATCCAACGCAGACCGCTTACGTCATCTATACCTCCGGATCGACCGGCGCGCCTAAGGGCGTCAGCGTCTCGCACGGGGCCTTGGCCAATTATGTCCAGGCTCTGCTGCAACGTCTGAAGCCGCGCCCGTCGGCGAGCATGGCGATGGTTTCGACGGTGGCGGCCGACCTCGGCCACACTGTCCTGTTCGGTGCGCTCGCATCCGGCGGCACGCTGCATCTGCTGTCACCGGAGGCCGTATTCGACGCGGATGCGTTTGCACAAGCGATGCGCGAGGGCGAGGTCGACATTCTCAAGATCGTGCCGAGCCATCTGCGAGGGCTGCTTCAGGCCTCGCACTCGGCCGATCTGCTCCCCCGCGACGCGCTCGTCCTGGGCGGCGAGGCGTGCGATGGCGCGCTGCTGGACGACGTCCGGCGTTTGCGGCCGGAATGCCGGATCCTGAATCATTACGGGCCCACGGAAACGACCGTCGGTGCGGTGACGCATGAGTGCGCGGCAGGCCGCGGGGACGGTTCGGTTCCGATCGGTCTGCCTCTTGCCAATCTGCGCGTCCATGTCCTCGATGACGCCTTGAACGAGGTGCCGATCGGAGTCGTTGGCGAGCTCTATGTCGGCGGCGCTGGGCTGGCGCGGGGCTATCGCGGCGCGGCGGGCCTGACCGCGGAACGCTTCGTGCCGGATCCGTTCGGCGCCTCGGGCGGGCGCCTCTACCGAACCGGGGATCGTGTCCGCTGCGACCGCGAGGGCCGGCTGATATTCCTGGGTCGTTCTGATGACCAGATCAAGTTGCGCGGCTATCGCATCGAGTTGGGCGAGGTCGCGCGCGTCATCAAGGCGCTGCAGGGAATCGGTGACGCGGTGGTCGTTTCACGCGCCATCGGTGAAAGTGAGCGCCAGGAGCTGATCGCCTATTGCGTGGCTGAGAGCGGCGCCGCTCCACAGGCCGATGCGATCAAGCAACAGCTGGCTGCAATCGTGCCGGACTATATGGTTCCGTCACACATCGTCATGTTGGCGCAATTGCCGCTGACGCCCAATGGAAAGGTCGATCGTCGCGCCTTGCCCGAACCGGCCGAAGAGGGGGCGTCGGCCGGCTATGCCGCGCCTGCGGGGGATATTGAAATTGCCATCGCGGCGGTCTGGTGCGAGGTGCTCGTTCGCGAGCGCGTCGGCCGTAATGACAATTTCTTCGAACTCGGCGGCGATTCGATTCTGAGCCTGCAGATCATCGCCCGCTTGCGCAAGCGCGGCATCCGGCTCACTCCGAAGCAGATCTTCAGCCAGCAGACGATTGCCGGGTTGGCGACGGTCGCCGTGATATCGGCGGGGACGACCAAGAAGGAGAGACCGGCGGCGAAGGCGTCAGTCGGCGACACCGCATCTGGCATGCCCCATCTGATGCCGATTCAGACGCGCTTCTTCGCCGAGGACATTGCCAACCGGGATCACTGGAACCAGGCGGTTCTGCTGCTGCCCCGTATGCAGGTCGATTGGGAGACGCTGCGGCGCGCGCTTGCGGCCATCTCGGACCATCACGATGTGCTGCGTTTGCGGTTCAAGCAGGTGGATGGCGCCTGGCGGGCGGAGCAGGGCCCGGCACCGGCGTCATCCGAACTGTTATGGATTCACGCGGGCGTCGGCGGCGCGACGGACATCACGGCGCTCGCCCGTGCCGCGCAGGAAAGCCTCTCACTGTCTTCCGGACCGCTGCTGCGCGCGGTCGGCATGGACCTGGCGGATGGTAGCCAACGCTTGCTGCTTGCGATCCATCATCTCGTCGTCGATGGCGTGTCCTGGCGTATCCTGCTGGAAGACCTGGCGTTGGCCTATGACCAGCTGCAGCGTGGCAGTCCCGTCGCGCTGCCGCCGAAGAGCGACTCCTTTGCCTCGTGGAGCGAGCGGCTGCATGCCTATGCGGGAACGGCGGAGATCGCGGCCGAATTGCCGTATTGGCTGGATCGTGGCGCCGGCGCACGCCTGCCATGCAACGACGACCATGGCGATGTCGATCGCGTCGGTGATGGCGGCGAGGTGTCCTTGGTGTTGGATGCCGACCTGACGTCACAGCTCCTCGAACAGGCGCCGGCTGCCTATCGGACCCAGGCCAACGATCTCCTGCTCGCCGGTCTCGTGCGCGCGGTGTCGCGCTGGAGCCAGCACGACGAGATCACCGTGGAGCTCGAAGGCCACGGCCGCGAGGAGATCTTCCCAGATGCGGATGTGTCCCGCACCGTCGGCTGGTTCACGACGGCCTTCCCGGTCCGGCTGAAAGATGCAGGCGACGAGGCGTCGCTGATCAAGGCGGTCAAGGAGACGCTTCGCGCGATTCCGAATCGCGGGATCGGCTATGGCGTGTTGCGCCATCTCGGCTCCGAGCAGCAGCGCCATGCTCTGGCTCAATTGGCGGAGCCGCAGATCGTCTTCAACTATCTAGGCCGCTTTGACGCCAACATAGGCACCAACCAGCGCTTCTCCTTCGCAGCGGAGAGTGCAGGTCCCTCGCGTAGCGCCACGGCACCCATGCGCGGCTGGCTGAACATCACTGGCCTCGTGCGTGACGGCCGATTGGAACTATCTCTCGGATACGGACGCAAGCGCTACCGGGACGCGACGGTCGAGCGGCTCGCCGCACATTACAAGGACGCACTGCGCGAACTGATCGCCCATTGCTGCAACGGAGCGTTCGGCCTCACGCCATCGGATGTCCCGTTGTCTGGGCTCGCTCAGGTTGATCTCGATCGGTTGGCTGCGGCCTTGGATCTTCGCGGCATTGAGGAAATCTATCCGCTCTCGCCGATGCAGCAGGGCATGCTGTTTCATGCGCTGCGCGACGGTGCCAACGACGCCTATGTGAATCAGGTCGGGCTCGAACTGTTCGGCGTCGATGCGGGCAAGCTGAAAGCCGCGTGGCAGATAGTCAGCGACCGGCATGCGGCCCTGCGGACCGGGTTTGTCTGGCAGAACCTGTCGGGCGCAGCGCAGCAGATGGTGCATCGTCATGTGACGGTGCCGTTCGTCGAGGAGGACTGGCGCGGCAGCGCGCCTCCGGATCTGCAAGCCGCGCTGGCGGAGATATCCCGGCGTGAGCGCGAGATGGGCTTCGACATTTCGCAGCCGCCGCTTCAGCGTATCCGTCTGATCCGTCTCGACGACGACAGGCATTGGCTGATCTGGACCCATCATCACATCTTCGTCGATGGTTGGAGCTCGGCCCGGCTCGTGGCCGAGGTGTTGCAGCAGGCGAGCGGCCGCCCGCTGCCGGCCGTGCAGGGCGGCTATCGCGACTACATTGCATGGTTGCAGGGCCGCGATCGCGAGAGCGCCGAGAGGTTCTGGCGCGAGGCTCTGGCAGGGCTTGAGGCGCCCACATTGCTCGCGAACACACTGACGCCCCCCAAAACATCCCTCGCCGAAGGCCATGCCAGCGTCGGGCTTGCGGTGGACGCAGCGTTGACCGAGCGATTGAAGTCCTTTGCAAAGCATGAACGGGTAACACTCAACACGCTCATACAAGGGGCATGGGCGCAGCTGCTGCGGCGTCATTCGGGGCAGTCCGCGGTCTCTTTCGGCGTGACCATCTCGGGTCGTCCGGCCGAATTGCCCGGTTCAGAGGAGATGGTGGGCCTCTTCATCAACACGCTTCCCATCGTCGATGCGACCAGCCCGCAAGCTATCGTGGGCGATTGGCTGCGCCAGTTGCAGGAACAGAATTTGGCGCTGCGCGAGCACGGTTGGACGCCGCTCTACGACATTCAGCGCCTCGCCGGCCGTGCCGGGCAGCCGCTGTTCGACAGTATCCTGGTGTTCGAAAACTATCCGATCGACGAGGGGGTGCTGCGAGGCGGGGAAGGTGGTCCGCGGCTGGGACGTGTGGCGCATGTGACGCCGACAAACTATGCGCTGGCGGTCGCGGTGTTCGCTGCAGGCGATCGGCTGAACATTGAATTCAACTATGACCGGTGCCGGTTCGACGAGGCGGCGATCCTGCGCCTTCGCGACATTCTCCACGGCCTGCTGGACCGGATCGCGGCGAATGCGGAACGTGCGCTCGGTGATCTCTCTGCGGCAGGCGAGCAGGACGCGCGACGAGCTCTCGAATGGAGTGGCGCAGCGCGGCTGACCTCCGCATCATCCTGCGCCGACGTCGTGATGCATATCGAAGCGCAGGCCGCGCAGGCGCGGTCTGCCATTGCCATCGTCTGCGGCGACCAGCGCATCTCCTATGGCGAGTTGAACGCGCGTGCGAACGCACTCGCACGACGCCTTCGCCTCTGGAATATCGGTCCGGATCGGCTGGTCGGCATTGCCCTGAGCCGAAGCCCGGACATGATCATCGCGCTGCTCGCGGTTTTGAAGGCCGGCGGCGCCTATCTGCCGCTCGATCCGGATTATCCGGCCGAGCGGCTTGCCTACATGCTGCGTGACGGCGGCGCGGCGCTGGTCCTGACGCAAGGCGCGCTGCTCGAGCCGCTTGCACCGGTGCTGCGCGAAGCCGGGGTCGAGGCGCTCTGCATCGACGAGCCATCGCCGCGCGCCGGCGAGGACGGCGGGAACCTCGACATCGAAATCCATCCGGACAGCCTGGCCTATGTCATCTACACGTCCGGGTCGACCGGCGCGCCGAAAGGCGTGGCGGTTGCGCGCGGGCCGCTGGCGATGCATTGCGAAGCCATCGGCCGACTGTACCGCATGACCTCGCGTGACCGCGAGTTCCAGACGGCATCGATCAATTTCGACATCGCCCACGAGCGATGGCTGGTACCGCTGATGATGGGCGGTTCGCTCGTCCTGCCTTCGAAGCCCGGTCTCCTGATTGACGATCTCGTCAGCGAGATGACCCGCAACGCTGTGACCTCGATCTTTCTGCCGCCGGCCTATGCGGATCAATTGAGCGCGGCATTGCGGCAGGGCGGGCGCAGGCTGGCGATCAGGGCCTGTATCGTCGGTGGCGAAGCCTGGTTCGATACCGGAGTCAGGGCATTTCGAGAAGCTGTCAAGATCGATCTTCTGGTCAACGCCTACGGCCCGACCGAGACGGTGATCGCGCCGACGGCGTGGATCGTCGACGCCGCCGCGTTGACACCTCACCAACCCGCACCGATCGGACGGCCCGTCGGTGCGAGGTCGGCGCACATTCTCGATTCCGACCTCAATATCGTTCCCGCCGGCGTCACCGGCGAGCTGTTCATCGGTGGTGTTGGCCAGGCCCGCGGCTATCTGAACCGGGCTGCACTGACCGCGGAGCGGTTCGTCCCCGATCCGTTCAGCGACGATGGCACGCGCCTCTATCGCACCGGCGATCTCGCGCGCTGGCGCAACGACGGCGTGATTGAATATGTCGGCCGCGCCGACCAGCAGGTGAAGATCCGCGGCTTCCGTATCGAGCTCGGAGAGATCGAGGCGCGTCTGCTCGAGCAGCGTGGCGTGCGTGCGGCGGCCGTTGTGGCGGGCGAAGGCCGGACCGGGCGCCAATTGTTCGCCTATGCGAGTGGCGGGCCGTCGCTCGACGGCCGCGCCTTGCGCGATGCACTGTCCGCCGTTCTGCCTGACTACATGGTGCCGTCGTCGGTGACGGTGCTGGAGCAGTTGCCGCTCACCGCTAACGGTAAGATCGATCGGCGTGCACTGCCGGCGCCGGGCGAGGATGCGTTGGCGAGTCGCACCTACGAGGCACCCGAGGACGAGATCGAGCTGGCGCTGGCCGGGATCTGGGCGGAGCTGCTCGACGTCGATCAGGTCGGACGCAACGATCACTTCTTCGAGCTCGGCGGACATTCCTTGCTCGCAGTGCGGGTGCTGAGCCGGGTGTCGCAGGAGATCGGCGTGTCAATCGCGGTCTCGGATCTGTTCGCTCATCCCGATCTTGCCTCATTTGCCCGGGTCGTGTCGATCAGGCTCATCGAGCAAGAATTCGATGCCGAAGAGCTCCAGGAACTGGTGGGAACGGAGCAGTGAGCATGGCTGACACGGCAAAGCCGAGCTTACGCGATCTGGATCCCCAGCAGATGAGAAAGCTCGTCGCGCTGGCCAGGGATCGCGGCCGGAGTGCCGACAGGAGTGGCGCCAGTGCCATTCCGGTGGTGGCGCGGAGCGGATCGTTGGAAATGTCCTTTGCGCAGCAGCGGCTCTGGCTGCTGGCGCAGCTCGATGGTACGAATTCCAGCTATCACATTCGCGGAGCATTGCGGCTTACGGGCGAGCTCGATCTCGAAGCCTTGCGTCGCAGCATCGACCGTGTGTTCGCGCGCCACGAAGCCCTGCGCAGCGTCTTTCGCGTAGTGGACGAACAGCCGCGCGTGGTGCTGCTGCCCACGGATGCGCGTGTGCCGCTGCTCGAACATGATCTGAGTAGCCGGGACGTTCGCGAGCAGGAGCTGGCGCGCCTCTGCCGCGAGGAGGCCGCGACGCCGTTCGATCTCGCCGCTGGACCGTTGGTCCGCGGTCGCCTGATCCGGATGGCGGAGGGAGAGCATCTCTTCTTGCTCACCCAGCATCACATCGTCTCCGATGGCTGGTCGATCGGCGTGCTCATGCGCGAGCTCGGCGCTCTCTACCGGGCATTCGCCGCCGGCAAGGACGATCCTCTGCCGCCATTGGCATTCCAGTATCCGGACTATGCCGTCTGGCAGCGGCAATGGCTGTCGGGCGAACGCTTGCAGCGGCAGGTCGACTATTGGCGAGAAGCACTCGCGGACGCTCCTGCCGTGCTTGAATTGCCGACGGATCGGCCGCGTCCGCCAATCAGGTCGCTCGCCGGGGCGTCCCTGCCGATCGAGATCGATGTGGAGCTGGCCTCCGGCATCAGGCGACTGAGTCAGTCGCATGGCGCCAGTGCTTTCATGACGGTGCTGGCGGCCTGGGCAGTGGTGTTGTCGAGACTCTCCTCGCAGACCGATATCGTCATCGGGACTCCGACGGCCAACCGAAATAGGCCGGAGATCGAGGGCCTGATCGGATTCTTCGTCAACATGCTGGCTGTCCGCGTTGATCTCTCGGCGGAGCCCAGCGTGGCCGAACTGCTCCGCCGCGTGCGCGCGGCGGCGCTCGCGGCGCAGGATCATCAGGACCTACCGTTCGAGCAGGTCGTCGAGATCGTCCAACCGCTGCGACGGCCGGAGCAGACACCGGTCTTCCAGGCCGTGTTCGCCTGGCAAAACAACGAGAGGGGGCCTCTCGAGTTGCCCGGCCTCAAAGCCGAGGTCGCTGATATTCCGCTGCAACAGGTCAAGTTCGATCTCGAGCTCAATCTCGGCGAGATGGACGGGCGCATTGTCGGCTCCCTGAATTATGCGACGTCGCTATTCGACGAAGCGACGATCACGCGCCATCGGGGCTATCTGTTGACCGTGCTGCGGGCGATGATCTCCGATGCGGACCAGGAGGTCGACCGGATCGATATCATTGGTGCCGATGAGCGCAGGCGCGTTCTCGACACTTGGAACGAGACGGCCACGCCGTTTCCCTCCGAAAGCTGCATTCAAGATTTGTTTGCGGAGCAGGTGAGAAGGGCGCCGGACGCCATTGCGCTGGCATACGAGGACGTTCGTCTGAGCTATAGCGAGCTCGATGCGCGTGCGAACAGGCTTGCGCGGCACTTGATCACCTTGGGAGTGGTGCCGGATCAGCCCGTTGCGATCTGCCTGCCGCGGGGCATCGCAATGGTGGTGAGCCTGCTGGCCGTGCTGAAGGCGGGCGGCGCCTATCTGCCGCTCGATCCCGCTTATCCTGCGGAGCGGCTACGTCAGATTGTCGACGATGCCAGGCCGCGCCTGCTGATCGCAGACGCCACAGGACGCGCGATCATTCCAGATGGGACCTGCGAGATCGTCGACCCCGACGCAGACGCGGGGCAGGCGACGTCGGATCCGAGTGATCTTCTCGAAGGACTGACTGCGCGAAGCCTCGCCTACATCATCTACACGTCCGGCTCGACCGGTCGGCCGAAGGGGGTGATGGTCGAGCACCGTGGCCTGGTGAATCTGGCGTTGGCGCAGCGGGCGTTGTTCAACGTCAATTCGAGCAGTCGCGTCGTGCAATTTGCCTCGCTCAGCTTCGATGCCAGCATCTGGGAAATCGTCATGGCCCTGTGCTCGGGCGCCGCGCTGTTTCTGGCCGGCACGCGCGAGCATCAGGACACCGCGGCATTGTTCGGCTATCTCGCGGACAATGCGATCACGCATGCGACCTTGCCGCCGGCGATGCTGCACGGGCGGACCGATCTCGAACGGCTCGCCTCGTTGCGGGTTCTCGTTCTTGCCGGTGAATTGCCCAGGGCCGAGCTGGTCAAGGGATTGCCTCCTGATATTGCCGTCTTCAACGGTTATGGGCCGACGGAAGCAACGGTCTGCGCCACGAGCTGGTTGCGGCATCGGGGCTTTGATGGCGACACGGCTCCGATCGGTCGACCGCTGCCGAATGCGCGGATCTATCTCCTGGACCGGTTCGGTGCGCCCGTTCCGCTCGGTGCGGTCGGTGAAATCCATATCGGAGGGGTCGGCATCGCGCGCGGTTATCTCAATCGCACCGATCTGACGGCGGAACGCTTCGTGCGCGATCCCTTCTGCGGCGATGCGGATGCACGCATGTACCGCACCGGCGATCTCGGCCGCTATCTCCCGGACGGCAATATTGCGTTTCTCGGCCGCAACGACCACCAGGTCAAGATCCGTGGCTTTCGTATCGAGCTCGCTGAAATCGAGTTTCGGCTCAACGAGCACGCCGACGTTGCCGATTCAATCGTGCTGGTGCAGCGCAATCATGGCGGCGACATGCGGCTGGTCGCCTATGTGGCCGTTAGGGGGGGCGTAAGGCGCGATGGCGGAGAGCTTGCCAGCGCGTTGCGTGATCACCTGCGTGCGTGTCTGCCGGACTACATGGTGCCGTCAGCGTTCGTAAGTCTCGATGCACTCCCGCTCACGCCGAATGGCAAGGTGGACCGCAAGGCGCTGCCGGCGCCGGAGAACGATGCATATGCGCGGCGCCGTTTCGAACCGCCGCGAGGCGAGGTCGAGCAGATTGTCGCAAATATCTGGGCCGAGCTCTTGGGCGTCGATCGGATCGGACGCAGTGACCACTTCTTCGAGCTCGGCGGCCACTCGCTGCTCGCAGTGCGCATGCTGGAGCGATTGCAGCGGCATGCGCTGAGGGCGGATGCGCGCATGCTGTTCGCGAAGCCGGTGCTGGCGGAATTTGCCGCCAGCCTCGATGGCGGCGTAGAAGCCGACGTTCCGGTCAATCAGATCACCCGGCAGACGACGGCGATCACACCGGAATTGTTGCCGCTGATCACGTTGACGCAATCCGACATCGACAGCATCGTGGCCGACGTTCCTGGCGGCGTCGCCAACATCCAGGATGTCTACGGCCTCTCGCCACTTCAGGATGGCATTCTCTTCCACCACCTGCTGTCGAAGGAAGGCGATCCCTATCTGCTGGTCGGCCGAATGGCATTTGCCAGCCGCGACCTGCTCGATCGCTATCTCGACGCGGTCCGGCAGGTGGTCGCCCGTCACGACATTCTGCGAACGTCTATCGTGTGGAGCGGACTGTCCACGCCGGCACAGGTGGTTTGGCGGCAGGCGTCCTTGGTCGTCGACGAGGTCGTGCTGGATGGCGAAGGCCCTGGGGATGAGCGGCTCGCGCGACGATTCGATCCGCGTTTGCATCGGATCGATCTCGGACGGCCGCCGCTTTTGCGATTTGCGGTCGCGGCCGATCCGGGTGGAGAGCGCTGGCTGCTTTTGGTCCTGCTGCATCATTTGATTGGCGACCACTCCACGCTCGAAGTGATGCACGACGAGGTCGGGAAGATCCTGTCCGGGCGGAGCCACGAATTGCCGCCGCCTTATCCGTTCCGGAATCTGGTGGCACAGGCGCGCGGATCGGCGGCGACCGTGGAGCATGAGCGTTTCTTCCGCGGCATGCTCGCCGACATCGACGAGCCGACCACACCGTTTGGACTGGACCGGGTGCACGGCGACGGCGGTGGCGTCGTGGAAGCCCGGCGAATGCTGCCTGAAGGGTTGAACGCAAGGCTTCGTGTGCAGGCGCGGCGGTTGGGCGTCAGCCTCGCCAGCCTTTGCCATCTCGCCTGGGGGCAGGTGGTGGCGCGAACCAGCGGGCGCGAGCACGTGGTGTTCGGGACCGTCCTGTTCGGCCGCATGCACGCCGGCGCGGGCGGCGATCGCACCATGGGCTTGTTCATCAACACCTTGCCGTTGCGGCTGGATCTTGGTGACGCTGCGGTCGAGGACAGCGTTCGTGATGCGCATCGCCGGCTGACCGAACTGATGGCACACGAGCACGCCTCCCTGGCGCTCGCGCAGCGATGCAGCGGCGTCACGGCACCTGCGCCTCTGTTCAGCGCGGTCCTGAACTATCGGCACAATGCAATGCCGGCGGATCTGGCTGCCAACAGGGAGAGCACCGGCATCGAATGGCTCGGGGGCGAGGAACGCACCAATTATCCCCTGATGCTGGCGGTCGAGGATTATGGCCAGGCGCTTGGCCTGACCGCCCAGATCGTCCATCCGTTCTCGGCCGATCGCATTTGCGCCATGATGCAGCAGGCACTCGATCAACTGGCCGATGCGCTGGATCGCGCGCCGCGTGCGCCGGTCCGGCAGCTCGACATTTTGCCCCCCGACGAGCGGCAGCTGTTGCTGGAGACGTGGAACCGGACGCAGGCGCATGATCGGCGACAGTCGTTGATCGAGCAATTTGAAGCACAGGTCCGGAAGTCACCTGAGGCGATCGCGCTGGTGTTCGGCGAGGCGGAGCTGAGCTATGCCGCGCTGAATGCGCGCGCCAACCGGCTGGCGCGACGATTGCGGGATCACGGCGTCGGGACCGAAATCGTGGTCGGGCTGGCGCTCGACCGCGGCGTCGGGATGCTGGTCGCGCTGTTGGCGGTGCTGAAGGCCGGCGGGGCCTATTTGCCGCTCGATCCGGATTACCCGCCGGAGCGGCTGGCGCATATGCTGCGCGACAGCGGCGCGGCGCTGGTGCTGACGCAACAGGGATTGCACGATCAGTTCGCAGACATACTGGCGGAGACCGGCGCGGAGGCGTGGTTCGTTGATGGACAGGACGGCGAGGGCGGCGATGCCGGCAATCTCGATGTCGCCGTTTACGGCGAGAGCCTCGCCTACGTGATCTACACGTCGGGCTCGACCGGCCTGCCCAAGGGCGTGATGGTTCGCCATGATGCGGTGACGAACTTCCTGGCGACCATGGCGAAGCAGCCCGGCATGACGGCCGGCGACCGCGTGCTCGGGCTGACCTCGCTGTCCTTTGACATCGCGGTGTTGGAGCTGTGGCTGGCGCTGACGATCGGCGCCTGCGTCGTGCTGGCGGATCGCGCGGCCGCGCATGATCCTGCCAAGCTCAAGGCGATGGTGGCGCGGCATGGCGTCTCCGTGATCCAGGCAACGCCGTCGACCTGGCGGATGCTGCTCGATCATGACGGCCCTGCGCTGCCGGCGAGCTGCCGGGTGCTGTGCGGCGGCGAGGCGCTGCCGCCGGATCTGGCGCGGCGGCTGGTGGCGCAAGCCGGCGAAGTCTGGAACCTGTACGGTCCGACCGAGACCACGGTGTGGTCGGCGCGCCATCGGCTCGATGCGATGGATGATCGTCCGCTGCTGGGCCGCCCGATCGGCAACACCACGCTTTACGTTCTCGACGGTGACCTCAACCTCGCGCCGGTCGGCGTCGCCGGCGAGCTCTATATCGGCGGGAGCGGGCTCGCCCGCGGCTATTGGCAGCGCGGCGGCCTGACGGCGGAGCGCTTCATCCCTGATCCGTTCGGTCCGCCGGGGGCGCGGCTGTACCGCACCGGCGACGTGGCGCGGTGGCGATCCGACGGCGTGCTCGATTATGTCGGCCGTGCCGATTACCAGGTGAAGATCCGCGGCTTCCGCATCGAGCTCGGCGAGATCGAGGCGCGGCTGCAGGCGCAGCCGGGCGTCCGCGCGGCCGTGGTGGTGGCGCGCGAGGCCGGCACCGGCCGCCAGCTGGTCGGCTATGTCAGCGGCGAAGCGCTGGATGGGGCGGCGCTCAAAACGGCGCTGTCCCCGGTGCTGCCCGACTACATGGTCCCGGCGCGGATCGTGGTGCTGGAGCGTCTGCCGCTGACGCCGAACGGCAAGATCGACCGCAAGGCATTGCCGGCGCCGGATCAGCTCGCGGAGTCAGAACGCATCGCGCCGCGCACGCCGGCGGAGGCTGCATTGGCCGCGATCTGGGCCGATCTGCTGCGCCAGCCCAATATCGGTGTCACCGACAATTTCTTCGAGCTCGGCGGCGATTCCTTGATCGCGGTCCAGCTCGTCAGCCGCATCAAGCGGGATCTCGGCCACGACCTGCCGCTCAATCGTCTGTTTGAATTGACGACCGTTGAAACCATGGCTGCTGCGCTGGGCCTGGAGAGCGAGATCGACAAGCGAAGCGACGACATCGTAGCGATGCTCGACCTGTTGAAGGAAGTCGAACTGTCCCATGAGTGACACGGCAACCACGCAAAAGCAGCAGCTGCGCGACATTTCACGGCGCTTGATGCGTCTCGATTCCGGCAAGCAGCACGCGTTCGTGTCGCAGCTCGCGGCGAAGGGCGTCAACCTCGCCATGCTGCCGATCGTGCGCCAGGGGCGAAAGCGGGCGCCGCTGTCCTTTGCGCAAGCGCGCCTCTGGTTCCTGTGGCGGATGGATCCGTCCAGCGCGGCCTACAACATATCAGCGACGGTGCGCGTGCGCGGCCAGCTGCAACCACGCGCATTGCAACAGGCGTTCGATATGCTTGTCGCCCGCCACAGCGCGCTTCGCACCGTCTTTCGGCAGGAAGGGGAGCAGGCCGAACAAGTCATCCAGGTTCCGCAGCCGGCCGCATTGCGGCACCTGGCCCTCGATGGCGACGACCGCGAACGGCAGGCGCGCGAGCTTGCGCGGCAGGAGGCTTCGCTGCCGTTCGATCTCGAGGCCGGCCCGCTTATGCGCGCGACGCTGCTGACGCTGGACGAGGGCGATCACTTCCTCGTCGTCAGCCTGCACCATATCGTGGCCGACGGCTGGTCGATGGGCGTGCTGGTTGACGAGTTCTGGAAACTGTACGCGGCATTCGCTTGCGGTGAAGAACCGGCGCTGCCGGAGCCGGAGATTGACTATGCCGACTACGCCGAATGGCAGCGGCTCTGGATGAGTGCGGTCGATGGCGAACGGCAGGTCGGCTACTGGACCAGGCGTCTCGCCGATCCGGCGGTGCTCCAGCTGCCGATCGACCGGCCGCGCCCGGCGGTCCCGGATTTGGCGGGATCGGCACATCGCATCCCGCTCGACCCGGCGCTAGCCGATGGCTTGCGCGGGCTCGCGCGGCGGCATCGCACGACCCTGTTCGCCGTCCTGCTGGCGAGCTTCAAGCTGCTGCTCTATCGCTACACCGGGCAGTCCGACATCAACATCGGCGTGCCCGTCGCCAACAGGCATCGCGGCGAAGCGCGCGGCGTGATCGGTCTGTTCGTCAATACCCAGGTGCTTCGCACGCAGATCGACGGCCGCGCGGCGATCGCGGACTTCATTGCGGCGGTTCATGCGGCCACTGTCGAGGCACAGGAAAACCAGGACCTGCCGTTCGAACGTCTGCTCGAAATCCTTCGGCCCACGCGCAGCCTGAGTCAGAATTCACTGTTCCAGGTGCTCTACAATCACCAGCGCCGTCGGGCGTCGGCTAGTCCATCGGATCGGACCGGTCTCCAGATCGAGACGATCGATACGGAGGTCGATGCCGTCAAGTTCGACCTCGCGCTCGATACCGAGGAGGGGCTGTCAGGCGAAATCCGCGCCGTCTTTACCTATGCGGCGGCGCTGTTCGAGGCGGCGACGATCGAGCGTCTTGCCGCGCATTGGACCACGACCCTGAAGGCCATGGTCGCCGACGACGCGCAAGGGATCGCCGATGTGGCGTTGCTGTCCGAACAGGAACTGGGGCAGTTGCGGCAATGGAATCGCGCCGACGAAACGGCAAGCTCATCGTTCACACCGGTGCATCGGACGGTTGCACGGCTGGCCGCCGAAACGCCCGACGCGCCGGCGCTGGTCTTCGGTGACGATGAAATCAGCTATGCCGAGCTCAACCGCCGCGCCAATCGGCTCGCGCACCACCTGATCCGCCTCGGTGTCGGGCGCGACGACCTTGTCGGTGTCTCGGCACGGCGTTCGCCAGGCCTCATTACAGCGCTGCTCGCCATCTTGAAGACGGGTGCAGCCTATCTGCCGCTCGATCCCGAGCATCCGGCCAGACGACAGGTCGGCACCCTGCGCGATGCCGGCGCGCGTGTCGTGCTGGTCGACGCAGATAGTTCGGCGTTAACGCCGCCGCCAGCTGGCGTTGTGGTCGTTCCGCTCGGTGCGATCGATCTCGCCAAGGAGAGCGAAAGCGATCCCGAGATCGCGGTGGTGCCAACCAGCCTTGCCTATGTGATCTACACCTCCGGCTCCACCGGCATCCCCAAGGGCGTCGCGGTCGAACACGGTCCGTTCGCCATGCACTGCGAGGTGACGGCCGGGCTCTACGACATGGATCGGCACTCGCGCGAGCTGCACTTCCTGTCCTTCACCTTCGATGGCGCCCATGAGCGGCTCTGGACCGCACTGACCTGCGGCGCGGCGCTCGTGATGCGGGATGCGGACCTGTGGTCCGCCGAACAGACTATCGAGGTTCTGCGCCGGCAGCGCGTCACCAATGCCGGATTCCCGCCCGCCTACCTGCAACAGCTCGCTGATTTCGCGATGTGGCGTGGCGATCCGCCGCCAGTCGAGCTGTACTCGTTCGGCGGCGAGGCGATGCCAAAGGCCGGCTTCGACAAGGTCAAGCGCGCGCTCAAGCCGCGGGCATTGATCAACGGCTACGGGCCGACCGAAACCGTGGTCACGCCGCTGGTCTGGAAGGTCGATGCGAGCGAGGAGATCGACGGCAATTATGCCCCGATCGGTCGCCCGGTGGGCCGCCGCTCGGCCTACATCCTGGACAATGATCTCAACATCGTCCCGGTCGGCGTGACCGGTGAACTGTTCATCGGCGGCGAGGGCTTGGCGCGCGGTTACTGGCAGCGCGCCGAGCTGACGGCCGACCGCTTCGTCCCTGATCCGTTTGGCGCGCCGGGCGCGCGGCTGTATCGCACCGGCGATCTGGCGCGGTGGCGCGCCGATGGCGTCATCGAATATGTGGGCCGGACCGATCATCAGGTGAAGATCCGCGGCTTCCGGATCGAGCTCGGCGAGATCGAGGCATGGCTGATGCGGCAGGCCGGCGTGCGGTCGGCCGTGGTCGTTGCCCTTGAAGCCAGCGTCAGCCGTCAGCTGGTCGGCTATGTCGCCGGCGATGGGCCGTTCGACGAAGCGGCGATGCGTGCGGCGCTCTCGGATGAGCTGCCCGACTACATGGTGCCGGCCCGCATCGTGCGATTGGACCGGCTGCCGCTCACCGCGCACGGCAAGGTCGATCGCGACGCCCTGCCGGCACCGGAGATGCCGGCCGCAACCATCGCGCATGTCGCGCCGCGCTCCGCAGCCGAGACGGTGCTCGCTGCGATCTGGGCCGAGCTGCTCGGCCAGCCCGTCATCGGCGCCACCGACAATTTCTTCGAGCTCGGCGGCGATTCCATCATCTCGCTGCAATTGGTCGGTCGGGCGCGCCAGGCGGGCCTGCTGATCGAGCCGCGTGACGTCTTCCGGCATCAGACCTTGCAGGATCTGGCGCGCGTGGCGCGGAGTGAAGACAAAGCGGAGATCGTCGCCGCTGAGATCGATCTCGACGGCCGCGAGCACCTGCTGCTGCCGATCCAGTTGCGGTTCCTCAGTGAGGATGCAGGGGACCGTCATCACTGGAATCAGGCCATCCCGCTGATGCCGAAGTCGCGGCTCGACTGGAAGCTCGTCGAGCTCACGCTTGCCGCTCTTGTCGCGCATCATGCGGCCCTGCGCCTGCGCTTCGAGGAGATTGATGGCGGTTGGCGCGCGACCTACGGCGCTACACCGCCAACGTCCGAGCTGCTGTGGATTCTTGGTGACCTCCAGGATGCCGCCGCAGTCACGAAGGTCGCCTCACAAGCTCAGGCCAGCCTGTCGCTGGCCGGGCCGCTGTTGCGTGTGGTCGGCATGGATCTCGCGGACGGCAGCCAGCGGCTTCTGGTGGTGGTGCATCATCTCGTCATCGACGGCGTGTCATGGCGTGTGCTGCTCGAAGACTTTGCGACGGCGTACGATCAGCTCCGCCCGGGCGCGGCTTCAGTCGCACTGGCGAGGAGCGACTCTTATGCATCCTGGGGCGCGCGATTGCAGGCCTATGCTGCAACCGACGAGCTGGCAGCCGAGCTCGACTATTGGCTGGAGCGGGGATCGCATGCGGCGTTTCCCTGCGATGACGATCATGGCGGGGTCGACCGGGTTGCAGACGGCGAGGAGGTCCTGCTGGCGTTCGACGCCGGATTGACCACGCGGCTGCTGAAGGAAGCCCCGTCCGCCTACCGCACCCAGGTCAATGATCTCCTGCTGGCGGCACTTGCGCGAGCCGTGTCGCGCTGGGGCGGGATCGAGGACGTCGTCGTCGAGCTCGAAGGCCATGGCCGCGAGGACGTCTTTGCGGGCGCCGATGTGTCCCGCACCATCGGCTGGTTCACCACTGCTTTTCCGGTGCGGCTGTCGGGTAGCTCCGAGGAAGATGCCTCTCTGATCAAATCCATCAAGGAGGAGCTTCGGGCCGTTCCCAACCGCGGGCTGGGGTACGGCATCCTGCGCCATCTCGGCACCGAGGCGCAGCGGAGCGCCCTGGCGACACGCCCTGAGCCGCGCATCGTCTTCAACTATCTCGGCCAGTTCGATTCCAGCATGGGAGAGAGTGCCCCGTTCCGCCTCGCGCCCGAGAGCTCGGGGCCGATGCGCAGCGAAAGCGCGCCACTCGGCCGCTGGGTCAGCATCAACGGTCAGGTCGGCGAAGGACAGTTGCGCCTGTCGTTCAGCTATGGCCGCAGGCGTTACCGGCGCGCAACGATCGAACGTCTCGCCGAGCATTACGCGGCTTCCTTGCGCGAACTCGTCGCGCATTGCACGGGCGGCGCCCGCGGCATCACACCGTCGGACTTCGCCTTGTCGAACCTCAAGCAGGCTGATCTCGACGCGCTGGTCGCGACGATCGACTGCCGCGAGATCGAGGACATCTATCCGCTGTCGCCCATGCAGCAGGGCATGCTGTTCCATGCCCTTCGTGATGGCGAGAGCGGCAATTACGTCAACCAGATCGGCCTGGAGGTCCGTGGCCTCGAAGCCGGCAGGCTGCGCGCAGCCTGGCACGAGATCAGCTCGCGCCACGCCGTGTTGCGAACCGGATTTGCGTGGCGCGAGCTGTCGGGGGCCGCGCAGCAGGTGGTCTATCGCTCTGCGCCTTTGCCATTCGAGGAAGAAGACTGGCGCTCGCGGGCGGCCGCCATGGAAGAGGAGGAGCTGCGGGTTGCGCTCGCGGGTATTGCGCAAGCCGAACGTACCAGGGCATTCGATCTGTCTCAGGCGCCATTGCAGCGGGTCCGGCTGATCCGGCTCGACGAGGCACGCCACTGGCTGATCTGGACCCATCACCATATCCTGCTCGACGGCTGGAGCGCCGCGCGTCTCATGGCAGAGATCCTGCAGCACGAACGCGGTGCGCGACTATCGGCCGTGAAGGGCCGCTACCGCGACTACATCGCGTGGCTGCAAAGGCAGGACCGCGACGCGTCCGCGTCGTTCTGGCGATCGGCCTTGGCCGAATTGGACGAGCCCAGCTTCCTAGCGGACACGCTGGGAGGACCTGCGGCCAACGGTGCTTCCGGCCATGGCTCGTCGGACCTGCTGCTCACGGCCGACCTGACGGCAAGCCTGCAAGCCTTTGCGCGGCGCGAGCGCGTCACGCTGAACACGCTGGTGCAAGGCGCTTGGGCGCAGCTGTTGCGCCGCCACACCGGTCAGCGCGCGGTCTGTTTCGGTGCGACGGTCTCGGGCCGGCCGGCGGAGATCAGCGGGGCCGAGGAGATGGTCGGCCTGTTCATCAACACGCTGCCCGTCGTCGATCAGGCAAGCCCGCAAACCGAGATTGGAGCGTGGCTGCGCGATCTCCAGGCGCGCAACACGGATCTGCGCGATCACGGCTGGATGCCGCTGTACGAAATCCAGCGTCTTGCCGGCCGTTCCGGACGCGCGTTGTTCGACAACATCCTCGTGTTCGAGAACTATCCGATCGATCAGGCGCTGCGGGGCGAGAGCGAAAGCGGACGCCGGTTCGGCCGGGTCGAGCAGGTCTCGATCACCAACTATGCGCTGACGGTGGCGGTCTTCGTCAAGCCCGACGGCATCAATCTGGGCTTTCGCTACGATCGCAGCCGCCTCGACCACGATCATATCAGATATCTGCAGGCCTCGCTGTCTCAACTGCTGGCCTGGATCGTGGCGGACGCCTCGCGGCCGCTGGGCGCGCTGGACAGCCTCGATGCCGATGAGGAGCGGAGATTGCTCGGCTGGGGCGGCAGCGCCGAGCGGGCACCGAAGTTTGGCGACACTATCGTCGCGCAGATCGAAGCCCGGGCCGCGGCTTCGCCATCGTCGATCGCGTTGATCTTCGGTAAACGGCAGATCAGCTATGGCGAGCTGAACGCGCGTGCCAATCGCCTGGCATGGCGGTTGCGGGAGCACGGGATCAGTCGCGACCGGTTGGTCGGCTTGGCGCTCGAGCGCAGCATCGAGCTGATCGTCGGCGTCCTGGCCGTGCTGAAGGCCGGAGGCGCCTATCTGCCGCTCGATCCCGACTACCCGTCCGATCGCCTGCTCCACATGCTGCGTGATAGCGGAACGGCGCTGGTGCTGACCCAGGAGCGGCTGCTTCCGCATCTGGCGTCTGTGATCACGGATGCGGACGTCGAGGCCTGGACAATCGACGGAGAGGCTGAAGCTCGGATCGAAGCCCATGCCGGCAATCCCGGTGCGGCGCTTCATCCGGACAGCCTGGCTTATGTGATGTACACATCAGGCTCGACCGGCGTGCCCAAGGGCGTGGCCTGTTCGCATCGCGCGCTGGCGGCGCGGCTTGACTGGATGGAGGCGGAGTATCGTCTCGATCCCGCCGAGACCTTGCTGCACAAGACCCCGTTCAGCTTCGACGTCTCGGTTTGGGAGATATTGTGGCCGCTCGCAACCGGCGCGCGGCTGGCGATCGCGCCTCCAGGCGCGCATCGCGAGCCGCGACTCCTGGTGGACGCCGTCATCGCCCATGACGTGACGACGCTGCACTTCGTGCCGCAGATGCTCGAGCATTTCGTGACCGAGCCCGGCGCGCCGCGCTGCACCTCGCTGAGGCGCCTGTTTGCTGGCGGCGAGGCGCTGTCACTCGATCTCATGACGCGTGTGCGTGCGGCGTTCCCCCATGTGCGGTTCGACAATCGCTACGGTCCGACCGAGGCTCTCATCAACGCCACGTATTGGACCTGTCGCGACGAGGATGGGACGCGCGTGCCGATCGGCCAGCCCATTCCCGGCGTGACGATCCGCATCCTCGACGCCGATCTGAACATGGTTCCGGCAGGCGTGACCGGCGAGTTGTTCATCGGCGGGGCCGGTTTGGCGCGGGGCTATTGGCGGCGCGAGAAGCTGACGGCGGAGCGCTTCATTCCCGATCCCTTCGGGGAGCAAGGCGAGCGGCTCTATCGGTCGGGAGACCTGGCGCGCTGGCGCGCTGATGGCGCGATCGACTATGTCGGACGCGCGGATCACCAGGTCAAGATCCGCGGCTTCCGCATCGAGCTCGGCGAGATCGAGGCGCGGCTGCTCGAGCAGCCCGGCGTTCGCTCCGCCGTGGTGGTGGCGCGAGAGGTCGGCGCCGGCCGGCAGCTCGTTGGCTACGTCAGCGGCACGGCGAAGTTGGAAGAGGCTGCGCTGCGGACAGCGCTGTCGGCCGTCCTGCCGGATTACATGGTGCCGCCGAGAATTGCCGTGCTGGAGCGGCTGCCCTTGATGCCGAGCGGCAAGGTTGATCGCCAGGCGCTGCCGGCGCCCGACATGGCCCATGGCCATGCGGATCATCAGGCGCCACGCACGCCTGCGGAGATCGCCTTTGCGGCGATCTGGGCCGAGCTGCTCGGCCGGCCGGCCGTCGGCCTCACCGACAATTTCTTCGAGCTCGGGGGCGATTCCATCATCTCGCTCCAGATGGTGAGCCGCGCCCGGCGCGCCGGATACCTGATCGAGCCCCGCGACGTATTCCAGCATCAGACGCTCGAAGCTCTGGCGCGCGCGGCGCGGACCGAGCAGCGCACGGGGACGCTCGCCGATCAGGGGCAGGTCATCGGCCCGCATCCGCTCTTGCCGATTCAGTCCCGCTTCTTTGCTGAGGACATGGAGAATCGGGATCATTGGAACCAGGCTGTGCTCTTGCATCCGCGAGAGCGCCTCGACTGGAACGTGATGCGGCGCGCGCTCGCCGCCGTGGTCGATCATCATGATGCGCTACGCCTGCGCTTCGAGCAGAAGCAAGGAAGCTGGTATGCCGAGCACGGCGCTGCTGTTGGCGCGGAGGAACTGCTCTGGGTCCGGCAGGCGGCCGGCCGCGATGCCGTGACGGCGCTGGCATCGTCGGCGCAAGCAAGCCTGTCCATCTCCGAGGGCAGGCTTTTGCGAGCGATCGGCATCGATGTCGCCGACGGCAGCCAGCGTTTCCTGATCGTGATCCACCATCTCGTGGTCGACGGGATGTCATGGCGCATTCTGCTGGAGGACATCGCCGCAGCTTACGCGCGGCTTGGAAACGGCGACGCCACGGTTGTGCTTCCGCCCAAGAGCCACGCCTACGCACTGTGGGGACAGCGCTTACGGACCTACGCAACGTCCCCTGAACTGGCGGCGGAATTGCCTTACTGGGCCAGCCGCGGCGCGCATGCGGACATTCCCTGCGACGACGATCATGCCGACCTCGATCGCATGGCGGATGCCGATGAAATCCTGCTGTCGTTCGAAGAGCAATGGACGCGGCGCCTGCTGACGGATGCGCCATCGGCTTATCGTACGCAGATCAATGATCTCCTTCTTGCCGGCCTTGCACGCGCCGTCTGGCAGTGGAGTGGGCAGGACGACGTTCTCGTCGAGCTGGAGGGGCATGGCCGCGAGCCTCTCGCTGGCGATCTCGACCTCTCGCGCACGGTCGGCTGGTTTACGACGGCTTTTCCCGTGCGGTTGGCCGGTGGCTCGGAAGATCCTTCGTCATTGATCAAGACCGTGAAGGAGGAGCTTCGCGTCATTCCCGGCCGCGGGCTGGGCTACGGCGTATTGCGCTATCTTGGCTCCGAAGAACAACGTTTGGCGCTATCGCATGCCGGCGAGCCGAAGATTGCGTTCAATTATCTCGGCCAGATCGACGGAGGCGACGAGGCGGCGCTGTTCAAGATGGCAGCGGAAAGCGCCGGCCGATCGCGGGATGCATCGAGCCCGCTGCGACGCTGGCTGACCGTGAACGGCACGGTGCGCGATGGTCGGTTGTTTCTATCGTTCGGGTTCGGCCGCAAGCGCTATCGGCGCGAGACGGTCGAGCGGCTGGCCGCGTTGTACGAGGCTGCGTTGCGCGAGCTGGTCGATCACTGCACCGGCGGCGCTTGCGGTCTGACACCATCGGACGTGGCGTTGTCGGGGCTGGGTCAGACCGAGCTCGACAGGCTTGCGCTTGATTGGCGCGAGATCGAGGACATCTATCCATTGTCGCCGATGCAGCAAGGCATGTTGTTCCATGCGATGCATGACGGCGAGAGCGGGCTCTACGTC
Source organism: Bradyrhizobium sp. JHI2711 (assembly GCF_056156565.1). Taxonomy (NCBI): domain Bacteria; kingdom Pseudomonadati; phylum Pseudomonadota; class Alphaproteobacteria; order Hyphomicrobiales; family Nitrobacteraceae; genus Bradyrhizobium; species Bradyrhizobium sp. JHI2711. Next base: position 1,421,750 of record NZ_JBPZPT010000001.1, on the reverse strand, counting down.
AACCAGGTCGCGGCGGAGATCCGTGGGCTGGAAGCCGGAAAGCTGCGCCGCGCCTGGCAGGCAGCCAGCGATCGTCACGCGGTGCTGCGGACGGGATTCATTTGGCGCGACTTGCCCGGCGCACCGCAACAGGTCGTCTATCGGCGGGCCGAAGTGCCCTTTATCGAGGATGACTGGCGAGCACGGAGTGCGACGTGGGACCAGGCGCAACTGGATGCGGCGCTGGCCGACGTTTCGCGGCAGGAGCAGGCCGCCGGGTTCGACCTGTCGCGACCACCGTTGCAGCGGGTCCGGCTGATCCGGCTCGGCGCCGACAGGCATTGGCTGATCTGGACGCATCACCACATCCTGCTCGACGGATGGAGCTCGGCGCGTCTGATCGCCGAGGTGATGCAGCATAATGGCGAGGGACGTCTGCCGGCGCTGCATCACCGTTATCGCGACTACATCGCGTGGCTGAAGGCTCGCGACAGCGACGCCTCGGCGGCGTTCTGGCGCAATGCGACGGCAGAACTTGACGAGCCGGGTTTCCTGGCAGACAGCCTGGCTGACCGGTCGGGCGCGCAATCGTCAGGCCACGGCACCCTCGCGCTGGAGCTGGATGCGGCTCTGACCGGACGCTTGCAGGAATTCGCGGCGCGCGAGCGGATCACGATGAACACGCTGGTGCAGGCGGCATGGGCGCAGTTGCTGCGACAGCATACCGGGCAGGGCACGGTCTGCTTCGGTGTCACCGTGTCGGGCAGACCGCCGGAGCTCGCCGGCGCCGAAGAGATGGTCGGCCTGTTCATCAACACGTTGCCGGTCATCGACGGTGTCAGCCCGCAGCAGGCCGTTGGATCATGGCTGCACGAGTTGCAGGATCGCAATCTGGCCCTGCGCGAATTCGGCGCGACGCCGCTCTATGAAATCCAGCGGCTGGCAGGGCGCCCCGGACGGCCGCTATTCGACAGCATCCTGGTGTTCGAGAATTACCCGGTCGACCGCGCGCTAATCGGACAGAACCGGCAGATCCAGGTCGGCGAAACCCGGATCGTCGAGACCAGCAATTATCCTTTGTTCGCCAGCATCGGCGTCGATGAGCGCCTGCGCCTCGTCTTCAACTATCAGCGCAAATATTTCGACGAGGCCCAGATCGCACGGCTGCAGCGAACCTTTGTGCGGCTGATCGAGGCGCTGAGCATGGATGCCGATCGACCGGTCGGGATGATCGCGGCCCGCGACCCCGCGGAAGACGTCCTGCTTGCACGGGCGAACGATACGCGCCGGGATGAACCGCGCGAAGGGATCATTGCGCAATTCGAGGCACAGGTCCGGAAGTCGCCGCAGGCGATCGCGCTGGTGTTCGGCGAGGTGGGGCTGAGTTACGCTGCGCTGAATGCACGCGCCAACCGGCTGGCGCGACGATTGCGGGATCGCGGCGTCGGGACCGAAATCGTGGTCGGGCTGGCGCTCGAGCGCAGCGTCGAGATGCTGGTCGCGCTGTTGGCGGTGCTGAAGGCCGGCGGGGCCTATCTGCCGCTCGATCCGGATTACCCGCCGGAGCGGCTGGCGCACATGCTGCGCGACAGCGGCGCGGCGCTGGTGCTGACGCAACAGGGATTGCACGATCAGTTCGCAGACATACTGGCGAAGACTGGCGCAGAAGCCTGGCTCGTTGATGGACAGGACGGCGAGGGCAGCGATGCCGCCAATCTCGATGTCGCCGTTCACGCCGAGAGCCTCGCCTATGTGATCTACACTTCGGGCTCGACCGGTCTGCCCAAGGGCGTGATGGTTCGCCACGACGCCGTGACAAACTTCCTCGCGACCATGGCGGAGCAGCCCGGCATGACGGCCGCCGACCGGGTGCTTGGCCTGACCTCGCTGTCCTTTGACATCGCAGTGCTTGAGCTCTGGCTGCCGCTGACGATTGGCGCCTGCGTCGTGCTGGCGGATCGCGCGGCCGCGCATGATCCTGCCAAGCTCAAGGCGATCGTGCAGCGGCATGGCGTGTCCCTGATCCAGGCAACGCCGTCGACCTGGCGGATGCTGCTCGATCATGACGGCCCTGCGCTGCCGGCGAGCTGCCGGGTGCTGTGCGGCGGCGAGGCGCTGCCGCCGGATCTGGCGCGGCGGCTGGTGGCCCAGGCCGGCGAGGTCTGGAACCTGTACGGCCCGACCGAGACCACGGTGTGGTCGGCGTGCCATCGGCTCGATGCGATGGATGATCGTCCGCTGCTGGGCCGCCCGATCGGCAACACCACGCTTTACGTTCTCGACGGTGACCTCAACCTCGCGCCGGTCGGCGTCGCCGGCGAGCTCTATATCGGCGGGAGCGGGCTCGCCCGCGGCTATTGGCAGCGCGGCGGCCTGACGGCGGAGCGCTTCATCCCTGATCCGTTCGGTCCGCCGGGGGCGCGGCTGTACCGCACCGGCGACGTGGCGCGGTGGCGATCCGACGGCGTGCTCGATTATGTCGGCCGTGCCGATTACCAGGTGAAGATCCGCGGCTTCCGCATCGAGCTCGGCGAGATCGAGGCGCGGCTGCAGGCGCAGCCGAGCGTCCGCGCGGCCGTGGTGGTGGCGCGCGAGGCCGGCACCGGCCGCCAGCTGGTCGGCTATGTCAGCGGCGAAGCGCTGGATGGGGCGGCGCTCAAAACGGCGCTGTCCCCGGTGCTGCCCGACTACATGGTCCCGGCGCGGATCGTGGTGCTGGAGCGCCTGCCGCTGACGCCGAACGGCAAGATCGACCGCAAGGCATTGCCGGCGCCGGATCAGCTCGCGGCGTCCGCCCAGCATGTGGCGCCGCGCACGCCGGCGGAGGTTACATTGGCCGCGATCTGGGCCGATCTGCTGCGCCAGCCCAACATCGGCGTCACCGATAATTTTTTCGAGCTCGGTGGTGATTCCATCATCTCGCTGCAGATGGTGAGCCGCGCGCGGCGCGAAGGCGTGCTCATCGAGCCGCGCGACGTGTTCCGGCATCAAACCATCGAGCTGCTGAGTGCGTCGTCCCGAGATGTCGAGCCCGATAAGGAAGACCCCGCATCGGAGCGTGGCTCGCTGGCGGGACTCTCCAGTGAGCAGCTCGAACGGCTCGGTCTGGACTGGAGCCGCGTCGAGGACGTCTATCCGCTGTCGCCGATGCAGCAGGGCATGCTGTTTCACAGCCTGCGCGATGCTGGCAGCGGCGTTTATGTCAATCAGGTCAGTGTCGAGATCCGGGGCCTCGACCCGGAACGGCTCGGCACAGCGTGGCGCGAGGTGAGCGCGCGTCATCAGATGCTGCGGACCGGCTTCCTCTGGCGTGAGCTCTCCGGCTCCCCGCTGCAAGCCGTCTATCGCGACGCCATCGTGCCGTTCGCACAGGTGGACTGGCGAGGGCAGGCGATCAGTGATGAAAGAATTGCGGCGGCTCTTGCCGATGAGCGCGCCGCCGAGTTCGATCTCCAGAGGCCGCCGCTCCAGCGGGTGCGGCTGTTGCGCCTCCAGGACCACCTGTATCGGCTGATCTGGACCTATCATCACATCCTGATGGACGGCTGGAGCTCGGCAAGGTTCGTCGGAGAAGTCCTGGAGTGCTATTACGGCGGCGCTGCTGCCGCGAACGCGACGCGCTACCGCGACTATATCGCCTGGCTGCAGGCGCAGGACGCCAAGGCTGCCGAAGCTTTCTGGCGTGAACAACTCAGGAGCTTTGATCAGCCAACGCAGCTCGCCGACGCCTTCGGCGCGCGCCGCCATCAGGCATCCGGCCACGAACGCTGTTACACGCGTCTCGGAGAGGCCGCGACCGCGGAGCTGAAGGCGTTCGCGCGCCGCGAACGGATCACGCTGAACACCGTCGTCCAGGGCGTGTGGGCGCTGCTGCTGCAGCGCTATACGGGCCAGAACACAGTCACATTCGGCGTAACCGTGGCCGGTCGTCCGGCCGGTCTCGACGGATCGCAGCAGATGCTCGGGCTCTTCATCAACACGCTGCCCGTGATCGATACAATTCCGCCCGAAAGCCCGATCGGAGAATGGCTCCGCGCGCTGCAGGACCGCAATTCGGCGATCCGGGACTACGAGCACACGCCGCTCTATGACATCCAGGGCTGGGCCGGCCGCGCCGGTCAGACCATGTTCGACAGCATCATCGTCTTCGAGAACTATCCGATCGAACGCAGCATGCACCGCGGCGCAGGCGCATTGCAGTTCAGCGGCCTCAAGAGTGTCGACGTGACGAACTATCCGATGGACCTCTCGGTGCTGGTCGAAGACACGCTCCAGGTCGAATACACCTATATGCCGAGTCATTTCACCGCAGCGCAGGCGGCGCAGATCAAGGCGCAGTTCGAGCTCTTGCTGGCGGAGCTGACTCGGGATGCCACGGCCTTGCTTGGTAGCATCGATCCCGTCACAGAGCTCGACGCCGTCCTTGCGGATCGTTGCAATCGGCACGCGACGTCGAGCGCTCCGCTGCCGCTGGTGCATGAGGCGATCAGCAGCCATGCGCGGCGTCTCCCGGAGCGGACGGCGTTGACAATCGGCAGCTCGGTGCTCTCGTTCGGAGACCTCGAGCGCAGGGCCAACCGCCTGGCGCATCACCTGATCGCCCGGGGGCTCAAGCCCGAGCAGCGCGTCGGCGTGGTGGTCGAGCGAACTGCTGCCACGATGATTGCGCTGCTGGCCGTGCTCAAGGCGGGTGGGGCCTACGTTCCACTCGATCCCGAGCTGCCCTCGGAGCGGCGCGCGTTCGTCATGCGCGATGCCGCAATCGCGTTCCTGTTGACGGGTCCGCTCGAAATCGAGGGCAGCCCGGACGGCATGGAGCGAATTTCCTTGTCTTCGTTCGAGTTCGACGCGGGACCGGACCATCCGCCGCAGCCCGAACTGCATCCGGAAAACCTTGCCTATTTGATCTACACCTCGGGCTCGACGGGGACGCCAAAGGGCGTCGCTGTCGCCCACGGACCGCTGGCGATGCACTGTCGCGTCACGGGCAGCCTCTACGAGATCGACGAAAGCTCCTGCGAGCTGCATTTCCTATCGCTGGCCTTCGACGGCGCTCATGAGCGCTGGCTCACAGTTCTGTCGCATGGCGCACGGCTGTTGATGCGTGACGCCGAATTGTGGACGCCGGAACAGACCGTCGAGAACCTGCACGCCCATCGCGTCAGCCATATCGGATTGCCGCCGGCCTACCTCCAGCAGGTCGCCGATTGCGTCGAGCAGAGCGGCAATCCACCGCCGGTCAAGCTCTACTCGTTCGGCGGCGAGGCGATGCCGAAGGCGGGCTTCGACAAGGTCAGGCGCGTTCTCAAGCCACGCATTCTGATCAATGGTTATGGTCCGACCGAAACCGTCGTCACGCCGCTGGTCTGGAAAGTCGATGGCGCGTCGGAATGCGACACGCCCTACGCGCCGATCGGCGTGCCGGTCGGAGATCGCCGTGCCTACATTCTCGATGCCGCGCTCGACATTATTCCCGCCGGCGTCGCCGGCGAGCTTTATCTCGGCGGCTTTGGGCTGGCACGGTGCTATCACGGCAAGGCCGGTATGACCGCAGAGCGCTTCGTGCCTGACCCATTCTCGTCGGCCCCGGGCGCGCGGCTGTACCGCACCGGCGATCTGGCGCGGTGGCGCGAGGACGGCACCGTCGAATATCTCGGCCGCAGCGATGACCAGGTCAAGGTCAACGGTTTCCGGATCGAGCTCGGAGAGATCCAGACCTCGCTGCTCCGTCACGAGTCAATCGCGCAGGCCGCGGTGGTGGCGGTGCCGGGTGCAGCCGGAAATCAGCTCATTGCCTATGTCGCACCGAAGGCGGCAGATGACGCCGCGCCTGATGCGGCCGAGACGCTGGTCGAGCGCTTGACCGGTTTCCTGAAGCTCGTCCTGCCGGCCTATATGGTGCCGGCTCGGATCGTGGTGCTGGAGCGGTTGCCGACATTGTCGAGCGGCAAGATCGACCGGCGTGCATTGCCGGCTCCCGATGCGTCGATGCGGAGCTTCGTCCCCCCGCGAACCCCGGCAGAGATTGCAATGGCGCGCCTGTGGTCCGAGATCCTGGAGGTGCCGCAGGTCGGCGTCACCGACAATTTCTTCGAGCTTGGCGGCAATTCAATCCTGTGCCTCAAGGTCGTGGCGCGGGTCCGTCAGGACAAGACGTTCGGGATCGAGATCAAGCTGCGCGATCTGCTTCAGAAGCCGACGATCCGCGCCTTGCTCGCCGGCAGCGCCACCGCGGCGTCCGCCGTCGCATCCGCGCCATCGGCGCTGCTGCCGCTGAATGCCGCGGTTCGCGGCGTGAACCCGGTCTTCGCTGTGCATGGCGGCTTCGGCACAGTGTTCGACTACGGGCCGCTGGCGCGCCGCCTCGAAGGGCACCGGCAGCTGATCGGGCTGCAATCGAGAATGCTGGTCGATCCCTCGTGGACCGACGCCTCCCTCGAAGCCATGGCCGTGGACTACGCGGCCGAGATCCGGCGGATGCAGCCGCGCGGTCCCTATAGCCTGGTCGGCTGGTCCTTGGGAGGACTGCTGGTCGGTCTCGTCGCGGCCGAGCTCGAACGCGGCGGTGAGCGCGTCGATCGTCTCGCGCTGGTCGACAGCTTCGTGCCGCGGCAGCCGGACGGATCGAACCGGCAGGAGCCGATGGCACACTGGGCCGACGATCTCGCAGGATTGCTGTCGGCGGTTCTTCCGAGCGCTGCGGCCTCTCGCATCAAGGCGCAGGTCGAGGCAGCGAAACGCGCTGATTTGCCGGAGACGCCGGAGCGCATCCGCGATCTGGTCGCCTTTGTTGTGGAGCAGAGCAGGAGCGTGAGAGCGAACGACGCCTCGCTCGGCGCCGATGATTTGTCCGCTGCATTCGCAGTCGGACGGCACCTCAACAGGCTGGCGCAGAACACAGCGCTGCCGCGGGGCCTGGAAGCCACGCCGCTCTGCTGGTGGACCTCGACCCGTCTGGCACAGCGTGATCGGCTGGAATCGCAGTTGCCGAAGGCGGTCGATCGCGGCCTCATTGGCGACAGCCATTTCACGATCCTGAGGGATGCCGGCCTGCTCGATGAGATCTGCGGTCTGCTCCTGGCGGCGGCGGCGTCGACCGCGCAGGATACGGTCCCGGAACCGGCGGAGTAAGCCTTTGAGTCTTGATCCAGATATCGCGGCATTGCTCGAGATGGTGCAGGCCGGCACCGAAAGCGGCGCGCGCGTTCCGTTTCCGCAATTGACTGCTGCGCAGGCGCGGGCCGATTTCGATGCGTCCTCGCCGCTGCTCGACGTCGATCCGCCGGCGCTTGCCTACGAGCGGCGTTTGTCGCTGCCGGTGCGGGATGGCGCGATCATCGAGGCGCGGCTTTATGCGAGCGCGCAGCCGAGCGAACGCACTCCCATTCCGGTTCTTCTTTACATGCACGGCGGCGGCTTCGTCGTCGGCAGCCTCGATTCGCATCAGCCATTGTGCCGCGGCCTCGCCAAGGACAGCGGTGCGGCCGTGCTCTCGGTCGGCTACAGGCTCGCACCGGAGCACAAGTTTCCGACCGCTTTCGAGGATGCGGTCGACGCGCTAGCCTGGATTGGCCTCGAGGGCCGCGCGATCGGCCTCGATCCGCGCCGGGTCGCCGTCGGCGGCGACAGCGCCGGCGGAACGCTTGCCGCCGCGCTCGCGATCGAGGCGAGGACAAACAGGGGCCTTCCGCAGCCGGTGCTTCAGATTCTCGCTTATCCTGGTCTCAGCTCTCGACAGACCTCCGCATCCTACCAGCGCTACGGTACCGGCCATCTCCTGGAGCGTAGCACCGTCGATTGGTTCTTCCGGCAATATCTCCGCGACGAGTCGGATCGCGACGATTGGCGTTTCGCGCCGCTCGCAGCGGATGATTTGTCAGGCCTCGCTCCCGCATGCATCGTCCTCGCCGAGTTCGATCCGCTGGTGGACGAGGGAAACGATTATGCAGCCCGCTTGGCGGCGGCCGGTGTTCCCGTCGATCTGCACGTTTATCCCGGCATGATCCATGAATTCCTGCGCATGGGGAATGTCGTGGCCGATGCCTTGCAGGCGAGGGCGGCGATCGGGCGGGCGCTGGCCAAGGCCTTTCTCGCCGCTGGCGAAAACGGGGCCTGACATGGAATGCAGCGTGAGCCAAAGTATGTCATGATCATCATCTCTCGCGGCCTCTTTGCGAGAGGCGCCTGAACGGATCCCATGAGCACCTCTATTCCAGACCATAGGCTGTCCCGCCGTGCGCTCCTCGGCGCGGGCGCAGCGATCGGAGGCACGGCCCTTGCGGGTCCATGGCCCACGGCGTTTGCCCAAACCGCTGGATCGCAATCCGGGCCCCGGGTCGCCGCGCTCGGCTGGGCCTGTGCCCAGACGATCCTGGCGCTCGGCGTCGTGCCGCTGGTGATTCCGGAGATCGAGCGCTATGGCCGGCTCGTCGTCGAGCCGCCCGTTCCGTCCGCGGTTCAGGAAATCGGTCTGCGTTCGGAGCCAAATCTCGAACTGCTGCAGAGCTTCGCGCCCGACATCATCGTCATCGATCCCAGCATTGCGGCCGCCGTCCCCCGGCTCAAGCTGATCGCGCCGGTCGAAACGTTCACGATCTTCAGACCCGGCGGGCATCCTCTCGACACGGCGCGCCATTCGACGCTGGAGCTTGCCAAACGCCTCGGGGTGCAGTCGGCGTGCGAAGCCTATTTCGCCCGTTTCGACGTCGCCATGGCCGGCTATCGTGAGCGGCTCCGGGGTCGCGGCGGCAAGCCGCTCTATCTCGTCAGCGAGATCGCGCGCAACCGCGCGCTCGTGTTCGGTCCGAACAGCCTCTATCAGGAGGTGCTCGATCAGTGCGGATTGAGGAATGCCTGGACCGGACAGAGCGGCCCATGGGGCCATACCAGTGTTGGGCTCGAAGTGCTCGCCGCGGTTCCGGACGCGCGGCTGGTGTTGATGACCTCGCGGGTCGCCGATGTCGAAGCGCTGCTGAAAGCAAGCCCTGTGCTTCAAACCCTGCCGTCTCTTCGGTCGCATCGGCTGACGGTCCTGGGTAATCAATTTTTCTATGGCGGCGTGCCGGCGGCCGAACGTTTCGCCCGCCTTCTCGCCGAACGTCTGCCGCGGGAAAGCCATGAGCAAGGTTGAGGCACTGCCGGCCCGGTCCGGCTTGGAGATGCATCCGGCGGTGCTGATCGGCTTGCTGCTGGCAGCCGCGGCCGCGCTGACCTGGCGCAACCTGTCCGGATATCTGCCCGCGGGCGCCTGGCTGCCGGTGCTGTGGCGGCCCGAGGTCACCGATCCCCAGCAGATGCTCGTGCACTACACCGTTTTTCCGCGCATCGCAGTGGCGCTGCTGGCCGGCGCAGCCCTCGGTCTTGCCGGCACGGTCTCTCAGCAGGTGTTGCGCAATCCGCTTGCGGAGCCGAGCACCATCGGCGTCCTGAACGGCGCCTATCTTGCGCTGGCCGTGACGACGCTGTGGGCGCCGTCGCTGCTGGCCTTCGGCCGCGAGTGGATTGCGCTGTGCGGCGGGTTCGCTGCGTTCCTGTGCGTGTTCGGGCTGACTTGGAAGCGTGCGCTGTCGCCCGTCGTCCTGGTGCTCGCTGGATTGATCGTCAGCTACTACTGCGCGGTGACCACCCAGGCGCTGGTGCTGCTCAACCACGAATATCTGATCGGTCTGTTCATCTGGGGCGCCGGCTTCCTCAATCAGCAGGATTGGAGCAACGTCACCTTCCTGGCGCCGCGGCTGCTGATTTCGATCGTGCTGATCGCGGCGATGGTTCGTCCGCTGACCCTGCTCGGCTTCGACGACGAGACCGCGCGCAATCTGGGCCTCGGATTGACGAGGGCCCGGGTCTTCGCGCTCGTCATCGCGATCGCGCTCAGCGCGTCGGTCGTCAGCGTGGTCGGCGTCATGGGATTTGTCGGTTTGTCCGCGCCGGCCATCGTCATGCTGTCAGGCGCGCGCCGCTTTCGCGACCGGCTGATCTGGGCGCCACTTTGCGGCGCCCTGCTGCTGTGGCTGACGGATCAGCTCGTGCTTCTGATCCCGCCCGGCTATCGCGAAATGCCGGCCGGTGCGGTGACGGCCCTGATCGGCGCGCCAATGTTGCTCGTGCTGCTGCCGCGGCTGCGGGCCGCCATGCCGATGGGAAACCTCACGCCATCCGTTCCGGCGCGGCTCGATCATCCCTGGCGCGTGATCCTGTTCGCGTTCGTCTTGCTGCTGCTTGCCGTCTGGATCGCACTCGGCCTCGGGGTCGGCTCCGACGGCTGGCGCTGGAGCGGCCTGTCGGGCTTGCAGGAATTCTGGCCGTGGCGCTGGCCGCGCGTGGTGTCGGCGCTGGCAGCTGGCGCGACGCTGGCGGTCGCCGGCACGCTGCTGCAGCGGATGACCGGAAACCCGATGGCCGCGCCGGAGGTCATGGGCATCAGCTATGGCGCCGCGATGGGCGTGATCGTTCTGCTCTATCTCTTTCCCGCCCACACCAGGCTGGAGCAGATTGCAGCGGCCGGGATCGGCGCCTTCATCGTGCTGGCGCTGGTGCTGCTGTTCAGCCGGCGGTCCGAGTTCAGTCCGGAGCGCGTGCTGCTGGCAGGCGTCGCCATGAGCGCGGCATTCGGCGCGATCATTGCCATGGCGCTGGCGACAGGCGATCCCCGCATCGGCACGCTGCTGTCGCTGCTGACAGGCTCGCTCTACCAGATCGGCCCGGCCGAGGCCGCAATCCTCGCCGCCGCGGCGCTCGTTCTGCTGATCATGGTGCCAATGCTGTCCCGCTGGCTTGATATCCTGCCGCTGGGGCCTGCGACCTCGCGTTCGATCGGCATCTCGCTGACGCGGAGCCGCGTCATCATCATGCTGCTGACGGCGTTGCTGACGGCGACGGCCACGCTGATGGTTGGTCTTCTGAGCCTGGTCGGCTTCATCGCGCCGCATATGGCACGGATGATGGGGGCGCAGCGCGCGCTGCATCAGGCGGCGCTGGCCGCGTTGATCGGGGCGATCCTGATGGTGACGGCGGATTGGGCCGGACGCATGGTGATCTTCCCGTTCCAGATGCCCGCCGGCATCTTCGCCATGATGCTTGCCGGACCCTATCTCATCTGGCTGCTGCGCCCGCAGCGCGGTTGACGGCGCTCACCGCGCGAAGCTGATGAGATGGCCATGGTCCGGCGACGGCATCACGCCCATGGGGATGCCGTAGATGGTTTCGAGCTCGGCCGGCGTCATGATCTTGTCCGGTGTGCCGCGCGCGATCAGCTTCCCGGAATGCAGCGCGATGATCTCGTCGCAGAAGCGGGCGGCCATGTTGACGTCGTGGAGCACCACGACCACGCCGAGACTGCGCTCGCGGGCGAGCTGTCTGACCAGCGACAGCACTTCGATCTGATGAGCGATGTCGAGCGCCGAGGTCGGCTCGTCAAGCAGCAGGCACTCGGCGTCCTGCGCAACCAGCATGGCGATCCACACCCGCTGGCGCTCGCCGCCCGACAACGTATCGACCAGGCGATCCGCAAAGGGTTCGATATGGGTCAACGCCATGGCGTTTGCGACCTTCTCGCGGTCGATGTCACCGAACCGTCCGAGCGCGCCGTGCCAGGGATAGCGACCGAGTGCGACCAGCTCCTTGACCAGCATGCCGGCGGCGGGCGGCGTCTGCTGCGGCAGGTAGGCGACCTTGCGGGCATAGTCCCGATCGCTCCAGGCGCGCAGTGCGCGGCCTTCGAAACGGATCGTTCCCGACGAGCTCGGCTGCTGGCGCGACAATAATTTCAGCAAGGTCGATTTGCCGGAGCCATTATGGCCGATCAGCCCGACGACGCTGCGTGCGGGAAGGGATAGCGTCAGCGGTTCGAGCAGCGCGCGCCCGGCCACCGCGAAGCCGACCTGGTCGAGCTGGAACAAGGGCGCGGGCGCTTCCAGCGAGGCCTGCGTGACGTCGGGCAAGGCGAGCGTCCTTTCGCTCGTCTGCGCGTGTTGGATCGTCATGGTTGGCGTAGGCTCCAATAGGCGACGGCCAGAAGCTGGTCGCGGGAAAGCTTTCGCTCATCGCGCAGATGGTTGCGCAGGGCCTTCAGCGCCTGCGCCTCACACGCGATCCAGGCGAAGACGTCCCGATGGTCCGGCCATCGCACCGCCTTGACGGCGTCGACCAGGAGCTGCGTCGTCCCGGCTGGACGGCCCTCGCGATGCAACCAGCGGATTGCTACCCCGGCCGGGGCGACCAGCGGAACTTCCTCGCGCCGATCCGCGACCTCGATAAAGGCCTCACCCGTCGCCGTCGCGGGCAGCGTCTCCAGAATTCGCGCGATGGCGGGCAGGGCGGTTTCGTCGCCCGCCAGCAGCACCCAGCGCGCCGGACGAATGCCCCGGCCGAGCGGGCCGGCCATGCCGCAGATGGCGCCGGCCGTCGCGTTCACGGCGAACGCCGAGCCCGGCCCGGCATGATCATGGACCACGAAGTCGATGTCGATCTCGCGGCTCTGCAAGTCGATGCGGCGGATCGTGTAATAGCGGGTGACGGGCCTGCGGTCGGGCTCGGGCCACAGGATGCGTCCGTCGGGCGCGGGCCACGGCCATTCGGGCTTGGCGAGGCCCTCGGGCGGGAAGTACAGCCGCACGTGCAGATCGTCGTCATTCGCGAAACGGGCGAGATCGTCGCCCGTGAAGGTCAGCCGCCGCATGTGCGGCGTCAGGGTGATCGCGGCCTTCAGCCGCACTTCACGGAAATTGGCCAGCGTGCCGCCGTTGGATTCGTGACCTGACCAAATGATGGTTGGGGCAATGTCTCCCGCGAACTCGATCACATGCGAGGCGACGACCGAGCGCAGCATTTCCAGATTGCCCTTGTCGTTGGCCTCGACGCGGATCTTGAGCGCTTCGGCCTCGACGGCGAGGAAACTGGTGCCGAACGGCAGTTTCGCCACCATGAGACCGTCCCGGTCCTCGAAGGCGATGTCATGCTCGGCCAGATGATCGATCATCCGCGCGGCGAGGCCGGCGGCGTCGGGAAGCGCGATGCGGGTTTCGGAGATCAGCAAGTCCAAACTCATTCTCCACCGGCCTGTCCGATGCCAGCCTGCAAGCGCTTCAAATGTCCGGATGTCGCGGCCTGGCACGGCTCTGGATCAAAAATCCTGCTCGCTCGCCGGCTGCGATGCAAAAGCGATACTACCCGCATCATATTAAAGGCATTGCCGATCCCAAATTAGAATCCATCGAAAGAGCAGCGAAAATAACCGCTGGAGTTGCGGTGCTGCCATCATGTATTCGCATCACTTCGGCACGGCTTGTCCGCCCATATAGGTTCGCTTCAGGTCTCCTCCAGCGCGGCTCTCATCATGAACTCACGAAGCGGCCTGACGACGCAGATCCTGCAGCTCCTGCGGCCCTACTGGCCACTCGTGCTCGGCGGCAGCGTTCTCGGAGTGGTCGGCGGTGCCTCCGTCGCGGCGTTGCTCGCGGTCGTGAATCATGGGCTTTATGCCACGCAGGCCGACGTGGTAACGCTGTTTTTCGCCTTCGCTGGCCTGTGCCTTCTGATCCTGATCGGTTCCATTGGCGCCGACATCAGCGCCAATTTTGTCGGACAGCGGATCATCGCCGAGCTTCGTAAGTCGCTCGCCGCCAAAATCCTGGCTGCGCCGATCGATCAGCTCGAAATCTACCGGACGCATCGCCTGATCCCGGTTCTCACGCAGGACGTCGACACGATCAGCGATTTCGCGTTCTTCTTTTCGTCCTTTTTCGTGTCGCTCGTGATCGCGCTCGGCTGCATGGTTTACCTGGCGGTGCTGTCTTGGCAGCTTTTCCTGATCACGGGAGTCGTCATCGTGCTGGGATCGCTGGCGCATGGATATGCGAGGACGCGCGGCGTTCGCGGCTTCAGCACCGCGCGAGAGGCCGAAGATCAGCTGCACAAGCAATATCGCGCGATCGCCGAAGGTGCCAAGGAGTTGCGCCTCAATCGGGTGCGCCGTCGGCGCGTCTATGTCGAGCAGCTCCAGCAGACCGTCGACCGGATCAGCTCGGTGCAGATCAGGTCGATCAATCTGTTCGTGACGGCGCGGGCGTTCGGGACGATGCTGTTCTTCGTCGTGATCGGCGTGGCGCTGACCTTGCGACCGTTCCTGTGGCCCGACAGTCCCGCTGCGGTGTCCAGCGGGTTCGTGCTGGTGCTGCTCTTTATGCGCGGGCCTATTGACCAGGTCATTGGCATCCTGCCGGCGCTCGGTCGCGCCCAGGTCGCGATGCGCCGCATTGCGGAGCTCTCGGGGCAGTTCTCGAGCCCCGAGCACGATCTGCTGGCCAGTGCGCCCGCTGCACCCGGCAAGACCGCCATCGAATCCATCGAGCTCCGCGGCGTAACCTATGCTTTTCGCGCCGTGCCGGGCAGCGATCCCTTTGTCCTCGGGCCGGTTGATCTGTTCGTTCGGCAAGGCGACATCGTCTTCGTCGTGGGGCAGAACGGCAGCGGAAAGACGACCCTGATCAAGTTGTTGCTGGGCCTTTATGCTCCGCATGGCGGCGCCGTGCTGCGCGACGGTTCGCCGGTCCTGACGGAGACACGCGACGATTACCGCCAGCTCTTCACGACCATCTTCTCCGACTATTATCTGTTTGAGGATCTCATTCGTGGAGAGGGCGTGGTTCCTGATGTGGCGGAACGCTATCTCCAGCGGCTGGAGGTCGCGCACAAGGTCTCGGTCGAGAACGGCGTGTTCACGACGACGGACCTGTCGACCGGACAGCGCAAGCGATTGGCGCTGATGAATGCATGGCTCGAGGAAAGACCCGTGCTCGTGTTTGACGAATGGGCCGCGGATCAGGATCCGGCGTTCCGGCACATCTTCTATACGGAGCTGCTGCCCGATCTGAAGCGTCTCGGAAAGACCATCATCGTGATTTCACACGATGATCGCTATTTCGGGATTGCGGATCATCTGGTGCGGCTGCGCGACGGCAAGATCGTCGCAAGCGAGGCAAGGGCCAGCAACGTCGCTGGGCCTTCCGCAGTTCCAACCGATGCGCCGCTTTAGACACATTGTAGCGAGCCGCTGGCGCCATCTGTCGCACAAATGACGGCATACGATCCCGTTTTGCGACAGGCCGTCAGATTTGTAGAGAATCTAATCTGCGTGTGCGCGCATTCCTTGTCAGCCTGTAGGCGAGTGATCTACACCACGCCTCAACGATGATCGAGATGCGAGGGCCGGATGAACAAGGCTTCGGATTCCGGGACCGGACCTCGTGCGTTCCCGGTCGGCCCATATTCCGCTCAGACCGTTTTCCAGGAGGGCGATCGCCTTCGCGTCGTCGCCGCCGATGTGACCGCGTTGGAACTGCGTCTGCGCGAGCGCGTCGATCACCTCGATATCCTGAATGCCTCGGACGACCGCGAGGTTGCGGCACGGGCGGTGTCGGCGTCCGCCGAGGCGCTGTTTGCCTGGCGACCTGGCGCCGATCGACTTGTTCTGGACTTCGCTGGAAGAGCGCCGCTTGCACGAGAGCTGACCGAGAGTGGTCTTGCCATCATGTCCGAGGGGCGACTGGTGCTGCTGCCCGAACTGGTGATGCAGCGGCGGGACAACTGGCTGGTCAACCCCGGGCGACCGCCATTGCCGCAACTCCACGTCATGACGGACGGCAAGCGCCATCCGCGCCGCGCCGCAAAGCCGGCGGGAAAGGTGTACGGTCGTTTCATTCCCTGGCTGTCGGAGGTCATCTCGTTTCGCGTGGCCGATCTCGAGAATGACCTCCATTTGTTGCACCGCTGGATGAACGATCCTCGCGTCGATGCATTCTGGAACGAGGCGGGCGATCTCGGCAAGCATCGGCGATATCTGGCCGGCATTCTGGCCGATCCTCATATGCTGCCGTTGATCGGCTGCTTCGGCGAGCAGCCGTTCGGCTATTTCGAGCTCTATTGGGCCAAGGAAAATCGCATTGCGCCGTTCTATGATGCCGACGACTATGACCGGGGATGGCACGTGGTCGTGGGCGAGGACGCTTTTCGCGGCGCTCGTTACATCAGCGCGTGGCTGCCGTCTCTGATGCACTACATGTTCCTCGACGATTGCCGCACGCAGCGGATCGTCGGGGAGCCGGCGGCGGCGCATACGCAGCAGCTTCGCAATCTCGAGCGCTCGGGATTCGCAAGGATCAAGAACTTCAACTTTCCCCATAAGCGCGCGACCCTGGTCATGCTGTTGCGCGAGCGCTTCTTCGGCGATCGGCTTTGGCTTCCGGCAGCCGCCGGCCCAACGGTCTCGTCTTAAAGCGCAAGCGGAGCGCGGCTTCATGTCCCATCAACTTGCGATCGAGCACGACGTCATTGGCGTCGGATTCGGGCCTTCCAATCTCGCGCTCGCCATCGCATTGGACGAATGCGCGAAGCGATCACGGCTGAAATGCACGCCGCTGTTCGTGGAGAAGCAGCCGCACTTCACCTGGCATGGCGGCATGCTGCTTCCGGGCAGCGACATGCAGATATCGTTTCTCAAAGATCTGGTCTCCTTGCGCGATCCGACCAGTCCCTTCACCTTCGTGAACTACCTGCATAAGCGCGGCCGCCTACTGGATTTCATCAACTGCCGGACGTTCTATCCGAGCAGGGTCGAGTTCAACGATTACCTGCAGTGGGTGGCGAGCCATTTCAAGTCGCAGGCCGCTTACGGCGAGACCATCGTCGCCGTCGAGCCGGTGACGGCCGGGCAGACGGTGACGTCGTTGCGGGTGCATTCGCGCTCGCTCGCCGGCGGGGAGACCGTGCGGCTGGCGCGAAATCTCGTGGTCGCGGTTGGAGGCCAGCCCTATGTTCCGCAGGTGTTTGCCAAGGCTACCGACGATCGCAGGCTGCTGCATTCCAGCCGCTATCTCGACCTGATCGAGCGCGTTGTCCCGCGCGGCCGGTCCGTGCGTGTGGCCGTCGTCGGTGGCGGACAGAGCGCGACCGAGGTAACGGTCGATCTTCATGGCCGATGTCCCGAAGCGCATATCGATCTGATCTTCCGCGGCCATGCTCTCAAGCCGTCCGACAGCAGTCCCTTCGTCAACGAGATCTTCAACCCCGACTATACGGACTTCGTCTACGCGCAGCCTGCCGAGCGGCGGGATGCGATCGTCCGCAACTTCCGGAACACCAACTACGCCGTCGTCGATGCCGACCTGCTGGACCAGCTTTATCGGCTGCTCTACCAGCAGCGCGTCGGTGGCGACACAAGGGTCATGTTGCGTCCCCGCAGCGAGATTTCCAATGTGGATGCGGGACCGGACGGCATCGAGATCGGCGTGATTGACAAGTTCCGCGGCGAAAACCGTCGTTCGACTTATGACGTGGTCGTGCTGGCGACGGGATACGACAGGGAGACGCCGCACGGGTTTCTCGAACCGATCCGCCGCTACATTCGCGATGCGGCGCTGGATCGCAACTACCGGCTCGTGATCAATCCGGCGTTCCGGCCGCAGATCCACCTCCAGGGCTATTCGGAATCCTCTCACGGTCTGAGCGACACGCTGCTTTCGGTGATTGCCGTGCGGTCGCAGGAGATTGCGGAGTCTCTGCTCTCGACAATCTCGCGCCGGGAACTCATCGCCTAGAACACGATCCGGGAGAGATCGCAGCTCCAAAAGCCTTGCGCGGATGGAGATTGAAACGCATCACGAATCGTCCCGTTCTCATTACACAATAGCCGGCGTTCTCGCGGTCACCCTGCAGGCGTGTTCCGCTGTCGCTTTGGGGTTCCCCGATCTAGAACCTGTCTAATCGAGATCAACCGCAGCGTGTACGTGTGAGACAACGCCGATTGGCTTTGCTAGAGGAGTTCTTAGAACGATCTTGGAATTTCTGAAAGTCTAGCTGGAATTGACCGTGAGGAAAGCTCTCGTTCCCAAGCAGGGGCAAAGCCTTCTCCCTGAGCGAATTGCAGGCATTCTGGTTCACAGTCCGCTTGCGGCGTTGGTTGGCAGAGAGCCCGTGACGCGCATGCACTACCTCCTCGAGATTGCGTCGCTTCACACCAAGGCCGAGCTCCTGGCGCAGCCGGGCTTGGGACGTTCAGGCATGCGTCGCATCGAGAACTGGATGGCCTTTCACGGACACCGCATGCGCGACGTGAATGAGAGTCTCGATAGCGTCATCTGCCGCTTTGCGTTCCGACGTTCTTCCGTTCGGAAAGGAAACGTTCGTTCTCTCCCCTTATCGGCGTTGCCCTCGCGTTTCACGCGGGCGGCTGGTGGCTAAGGCGGTACATGCGTGGGCGCAAAGCAGGTCGATTGTTTTCAGACGCTGTCTCACGAGCTTGTGCATTGGACCGGCGCTCCCTGTCGAAGCCAGCGAGCTCGCCCGAGTGCTCGGGCGAGCTGCTGCTTGAGCTTGGTGTAGCGCCGCGGCGTACGCCAATCCTCGCGGCCCGCTACAAGCAAGTAAGGACGGCCGAGTGGCGAAGCTGATCTGATCAGGCGCAACCACGCTGCACAGATTTGCTGCATGGCGACGTGATTGGAGCAGCCTGCGCTGCAATAGCGCGCTTGATTTCGCTTTCGATCTCTCATGTTGGTTAGGGGGCGTGTCCACGACATGTGCACCGGGAGATCAAGGCAAATCTTCCGACGGCCCACGTGAGTGAGCATGCTCTTCGCGCGCTACTCGCTGGCAGCGGACTGGTCGCGTTCGACGTGTACGCGTTCGAGCGCGGCGGCGCGCCGTGCTGCCGCGAACCGCTTGCCGTCTGGTCTGGCGCCGGCCTTCCCCGCGCCGATTGGCTCGCAGAGCGTGCCATCGGGCCCGGCACGGTCATGAAATCCGCTATTCCCGTCGGGGGCTCGAAAGTCTATATGATCCATATGTTGTCTCATCGCTTTTCCGTGGCCCCCATGATGGATTGGACCGACCGGCATTGCCGGGTGTTCCACCGTCACCTGACGCGGCGGGGATTGCTCTATACCGAGATGCTGACGACCGGCGCGATCATTCACGGCGACCGGGTGCGGCTGCTTGGGTTCGACGCGGTCGAGCACCCCGTGGCGCTTCAGCTCGGCGGATCGGATCCGCGCGAGCTCGCGGCGGCGGCACGGATCGGCGAGGACTTCGGTTATGACGAGATCAATCTCAATGTCGGCTGCCCGTCCGATCGTGTGAAGGATGGCCGTTTCGGCGCCTGTCTAATGGCCGAGCCGGAGCTGGTGGCGAGGTGCGTCGACGCGATGAAGCGCGTGGTCGCCGTTCCCGTCACGGTGAAGTGCCGCATCGGCATCGATGATCAGGATCCGGAGGTCGCGCTCGATGCGCTCGCGCGTGCGGTGGTCGCCGCGGGCAGCGATGCGTTGATCGTGCACGCCCGCAAGGCCTGGCTCAACGGCCTGTCGCCGAAGGAGAACCGCGATATCCCGCCGCTCGACTATGATCGCGTCTACCGGCTCAAGCGCGCGATGCCCGATGTGCCCGTCATCATCAACGGCGGCGTTCGGAGCATCGACGAGGCAAAGGCGCATCTTGCCCATGTCGACGGCGTGATGCTCGGCCGCGCCGCCTATCAGGAGCCGTGGCGGCTGCTCGCGGTCGACCACGAAATCTTTGGAGGGCCGGCGCCGCACGCCACCATGCAGGACGCGCTCGAGGCGATGATGCCCTACATCGAAGAGCAGCTCGCGCACGGCACGCGGCTGCACGCGATCACGCGGCATTTCGTCGGCGCATTTCATGCTGTGCCCGGCGCGCGTGCGTTCCGCCGGCATCTGGCCGAGCAGGGTGTGAAGCCCGGCGCCGGTCTCGACGTGCTGCGCGAGGCGATTACGTGTGTCGGGGCCCGCGCGCCGGCTGAGGCGGCCTGAATGAGCGGGAGCATGATCCGGAAAAGTGCGCAGCGGTTTTCCGAAAAGATCATGTTCAAACAACAGCCTAAAGCGCGAGACGATTCATCCTAATCGCATCGCGCTTTAGTCGACCGCCGTACGCGCGCGGCGGGGACTGCGCTGCTGCTCCGGATACCCTGTCAGCATCAGCGTGTCGGCGCGCACGCCCCAGCTTTCCAGCCGGTCGAGGAAGCTCATGCCGAGCAGATTGGTCTTCATCTGGCCGCGCTGCACGACGAGGGCCGGCACCGACTTCTCGACCAGCTTGCCGACGGCGAGACGGTCGAGCGTGAGCCGCGCTGCCTTGGTGTGGCCGCCTGCGGTCTCGAGATCGACGTCGTATTCAAGCATCTCGAGCGGCAGCCCGATCGCCCTTGCGGTTTCCCAGGTCAGCACCACCGACGTCGCGCCGGTATCGATCACCATCGGCGCAGTGACGCCGTTGATCTTCGCGCGCAGCGTGAATTCGCCGCCCTGGCCACGCGGGATCTGCACGGCCGGCGCCGGGGAGGCGGCTTGTGCGCGAAAAATATGCGAGACCTTGTGGCTGGCGCGCGCGATCTGGTCGGGATCGCCATAGGCGACGACGGCACCTGCCGTGCCGGCGAGCATGATCAGGACGAGCAGGAAGCGGATCATCGCGCGCCTCCAAGGGCACGCAGGCGGATCAGACGTGCTTTGGGGATCCAGCGATCGGCACTAGTCCGGCTTCCGTCATGCGCTCCGGCAAGAGGGCCATGATCGCGCGCCGGTCCGCGCTCTCCATGGCGTGCCAGCGTGCGATCTCCGGCAAGGTGCGGCCGCAGCCGAAGCACAGCTTGGTCTTGGGATCGATCATGCACACGGCGACGCACGGCGTTTCTTTGCTCATACGGACATAGTGAGGGATGATCGGGCATGTCTGCAAGCATCTCGTTAAGAGCCTGTGCCGGCACTCATGATCGGCTTGTGCCGCGGCCGACGTTTCTCGTCCGGCACGACGGAGCTCTCCGGCTGGAGCGGTGGAGAATCGTCCGAGAGTGGGGCAAGCGCGCTCATCACGCGCTCCGGCGGGAATGTGACGATCACCTCGGTGCCGATGCGCAGCTTCGATTTCAACGTGAACGTGCCACCGTGCAGGTCGATCAGGTTCTTGGCGATCGGCAGGCCGAGGCCGGCGCCCTGTTCAGCCGACTTGATCGAATTGGAGCCCTGGCCGAACGAGGCGAGCACGACCGGGATCTCGTCCTCGGGTATGCCGGAGCCGGAATCCCTCACCGAGAGATATTGTCCGCCGGAGGCGGTCCAGCCGGCCTTGAGCCAGATCTCGCCGCCCTGCGGGGTGAACTTGATCGAGTTGGAGAGCAGGTTGAGCACGACCTGGCGGATCGCGCGCTCGTCGGCCCAGAGCCGCGGCATCGCCTGCTCGAACACTTCGTGGATGGTGATGCCGCGGCTCGAGGCACGCAGCTTCATCAGATGATGGCAATCGGCGACGATGCCGACCAGGGACACCGCCTCCTCGTTGAGCTCGTAACGGCCGGCTTCGATCCGTGACAGATCGAGGATCTCGTTGATCAGGTTGAGCAGGT
This sequence comes from Bradyrhizobium sp. JHI2711, assembly GCF_056156565.1. Taxonomy (NCBI): domain Bacteria; kingdom Pseudomonadati; phylum Pseudomonadota; class Alphaproteobacteria; order Hyphomicrobiales; family Nitrobacteraceae; genus Bradyrhizobium; species Bradyrhizobium sp. JHI2711. Next base: position 1,400,356 of record NZ_JBPZPT010000001.1, on the reverse strand, counting down.
GCACGCCGGAATTATGGATGTCGGCGGAATATTCCTTGTAGACCGGTACCGCATGCGCGCCGAAAATCTCGCTCTTCATGACCTCTGAGAAGCCGAGGATGGCGTTCAGCGGCGTCCGCAGCTCGTGGCTCATCTGCGCGAGGAAGCGCGACTTGGCGACGTTGGCGGCTTCGGCGCGGTGGCGCGCTTCGTCCGAGATTGCCTTGGCCTGCTCCAGCTCGCCGATCAGCGCGTCCTTTTCCGCACGTGCTTCCAGCGTGGCGAAGGTGGAGGAGTGCAGGCGGTGCGCCAGCAGCACGAAATAGCCTTCGGCGGCGAGCGACAGCGCTGCCAGGATGTAATTGTCCAGCGATCCGGTCGTCACGAAGCTCAGCGCCATCGCAACCGCGACCGGCGCCGTGGCGGCGAGGGCTGCGATCGGCAGATTGGCCGCGAGCATGCTCGATACTGCGATCACCAGCAGCATCAAGAACATCATCAGCGTTTCGGTGACCATGTCGAGCACGGGATGGATCAGGATCGCCATCCAGCACAGGCCATAGAGCAGGTCGAGCACGACGAAGCGCGTCCGCCATGCGCGTGTCGCGGCCGGAGAGGCGGGCTCGGTCAGGAAGCGCCGGCAGCTGCGGATCATGGCGCTGTGGATGCAGAGCATGCCCGCGGTCCAGGCCGCGGCCGGGATCGGCTGCATCCATAGCCCGAACAGCACGCCGGTCGCCACCACCAGGAGCATCACGACATAGGAGGCGGACAGCCGGGTCTGGGCGTATTGCCGCAGCATCTCGGCGTCGAAAGCCGGCCGGGTTCCACTGGTCGACGTTAACTTGTCGCGCGCCTCGCGCACCCGCTGCGCCGCAGCCCTTCGGCTGCTCGCCGATGGCGCGCTCACCGGCTCGGCCGGAAGCTGCACGACCTCGGGCTTTTCAGCGGGGTTACTCATCAAGCAACACGGATTCCTGCCCACGCCGGACGCGGGCTTTCTGCATTGTCTATCTCTGGCAAGAAATCCTTAAGAGCTGACTTAAGGAGCTAAAGAATTACGTTAACCGAACGTTAATTCATACGCAGTCCGGGCGGCCGCTTTCATCAACCCGCGCTTCAATCATCTGAAGAAAACGAGCGTGACCAACCCGAAGACCGGCAGCAGCAGGACGGAGGTCCAGGCCATGTATCCGAAGAAGCCGGGCATTGCGACACCACTCGCTCGGGCAATTGCGTACACCATGAAATTGGGCGCGTTGCCGATGTAGGAGTTTGCGCCCATGAACACCGCACCGGCGGAAATCGCGGCAAGGGTCAAGGCGCCGTTCGTCATCAGATGCTTGGCGTCGCCTCCGGCAAGTTCAAAGAAGACCAGATAGGTCGGCGCATTGTCGAGAAAGGATGAGAGCAGGCCGGTCAACCAGAAATATGCGGCATTGTTCGGCGTGCCGTCTGCGTTGGTGACCATGTTTACGACGGAGGCAAACGCGCCGGATTTGCCGGCGTTGAGAATCGCGAGCACGGGAATGATGGTGATGAAGATCGCGGCAAACAGCTTTGCCACTTCGATCATCGGGCCCCAAGAGAAGCCGTTCGCGTCGTGGTCCTCCTTCGAGGTGACGGCGAGAGATGCGAACACGACTCCGATCATCACGGCATCGCGCAGGAGATTCTGCACCTGGAGATGCGTGCCGAGAACTTCAAATCCGCCGAGGTCGAGCTTGGCACTCAAGAGGATCGCAGCGATGATGACTCCCATCAAAGCGAAGTTGAGGCCGCCGCTGATCCGCAAGGGATTGTCCGGAGTTGGGTCCGGTTTGACGCGGCCTTCCTTGCGATAGAGATAAGTATCGATGCAAAAGAACAGGGCGAGCAGAATCCAGGCCGCGAACGTGGTCTGGGGAAGCAGGTGTGTCGTCGTCCAGAAAAAATCCACGCCGCGCAGGAACCCCAGAAACAACGGGGGATCTCCAAGGGGGGAGAGCGAACCGCCGATGTTGGACACCAGAAAGATGAAGAAGATCACGACGTGCGCGTTGTGCCGCCGATCGTCATTGGCGCGGATCACCGGTCGGATCATGACCATTGAGGCGCCGGTCGTGCCGATGACGCTCGCGATCAGAGTGCCGAGAGCGAGCAGCAGCGTATTCAGGACGGGGGAGCCGTGAAGATTGCCGCGCACCACGATTCCGCCGGCGACGGTAAACAGGGCGAGGAGCAGCAGAATGAACGGGACGTATTCGAGCAGCGCCGTATGAACGAGCGCTTGGACGGTTGGAAGCGGGCCGTACCAGATTGCAAGCGGCAGCGCGATCAGGGTGGCCCACATCGCGGCAATCTTGCCTTGGTGATGCTCCCAGAAGTGAGGCGCGGCGAGCGGAAATATGGCGATCGAGAGCAGCATCCCCGCGAATGGAAGTGCCCATTGCGGGCCAATGCTGGCACCATCGAGCGATGCGGCAAGCGCCTGCGAAGGTGATGCCAGCAGGGCCAGGAGCGCGACCGGGAACAGGCGCGCAACAACAGCAAGGACGGCGGCGATCACGTTAGGCAAGGCTTCCCCCCGGAAGTCTATGATTGTTTCGGTCGGCGCGCTTTACGGAACGCCGTCGCGACGGATGTCGCGACGACGTTCAAAGCCGGCTACGCCGAACCAGGCCGCAACAGAGCGTCAGCGTTGCAGGCGTGCGAGCAGGCTCGACGTATCCCAGCGCTTGCCGCCCATCTTCTCGACCTCGGAATAAAACTGATCGACGAGCGCGGTCACCGGCAGATTGGCGCCGTTGCGGCGGGCTTCGGCCAGCGCGATCGAGAGGTCCTTGCGCATCCATTCGACCGCGAAGCCGAAATCGTACTTGTCCTCGTTCATGGTCTTGTAGCGGTTCTCCATTTGCCAGGACTGGGCGGCCCCTTTCGAGATGGTCTCGATCACTGCGGCGACGTCCAGGCCGCTCTTCTTGGCGAAATGGATGCCTTCGGAGAGGCCCTGCACCAGACCGGCGATGCAAATCTGGTTGACCATCTTGGTCAGCTGGCCGCTTCCGGCGGGCCCGAGCAGCTTGCACATCCGCGCATAGGCGCCCGTGATGATCGGCTCGGCGCCGGAATAGGCGTCCTGCGCGCCGCCGCACATCACCGTCAGCACGCCGTTCTCGGCGCCGGCCTGGCCGCCGGAGACGGGGGCGTCGACGAATTTGAAGCCGGCCTTGGTCGCGGCTGCGTCGAGCTCACGGGCGACCTCGGCGGAGGCAGTGGTGTGGTCGACGAAGGTCGCACCCTTCTTCATGCCGGCGAAGGCGCCGTCGGGGCCGATCGTGACCGCGCGCAGATCGTTGTCGTTGCCGACGCAGCACATCACGAAATCCTGACCCTCGGCGGCGGCCTTCGGGGTCGGTGCGGTCTTGCCGCCGAACTTGTCCGCCCATTCCTTCGCCTTCGCCGCGGTGCGGTTGTAGACGGTGACCTCATGGCCCCCTTTTTTCACGAGGTGTCCGGCCATGGGGAAGCCCATCACGCCAAGACCGAGGAAAGCGACTTTAGCCATAGTGGTACCTTGTCCGTAGTTCGGGTTTACGGTTCTTGCCAAGCGAGGGATGCCTGGGTTCCGCGGTGAGGGCGGACCGGAGGCGCACCATAAACCCTTGAGGCCAGAGGGCAACGGCTTCGTTTGGCGGCCTGCCGTGCTAGGGTGGCGACCCAAGGACTTCAAAACAAGGGAGCGAGAGCATGGGCGGCGTGAGCGTAGGCGTCCTCGATCATTTCAACATCCGGACCCGGAATCTGGCCGAGACCGTCCGCTTCTACGAAGACGTGCTGGGCCTGGAAAAAGGCGCGCGGCCGAACTTCGCCTTCCCGGGCGCCTGGATGTACAGCGAGGGCAGGCCGGTGGTTCACCTCGTCGACATTTCCCCGACCGACGAGCCACAAAAGCCGGATTCCGGCGTTGTCCACCATGTCGCCTTCGCCAGTCGCGGCTTTGACGGTATGAAACAGCGGCTGGCGTCAAAGAAGATCAAGTTCGAGGCCCGCCAGGTGCCCGGTGGCGATCTCTGGCAGATCTTCGTCCACGACCCCAACGGGGTCATGATCGAGCTGAACTACGAGGCCGCCCTGGAGCAGGGGGCGGCGCCGGCCGAAAAGGCGGACGATATCGGCAGACAGTAGCCTTTTGGGCGTTTCCGCTCTAATGGGGCATCCTCAACTGCAGGAGATGCGCTTTGAGCGTGACGCAGCAACAGGTTCTCGATAGCCTCGCCAGGGTCCAGTCGCCCCGCGGGGTCGCGCTCCCCCATGCCAATGTGCTGAGCGCGATCAGCGCCTCCGACGGCAAGGTATTCTTCTCGATCAATGTCGACGCCGCCGAGGCAAGAGCCTGGGAATCCGTCCGGGCCGAAGCGGAAGCCGCCGTGCGCAGCATTCCCGGTGTCACCACCGTCATGGTGGCGCTGACCGCCGAGCGCAAGCCGGGCTCCGCGCCGCCGCCACCCCCGCAGCCGAGCCGCGGCACGCCCGGCGTGCAGCCGGCCCATGCCCACAAGCCGCCCCAGGGCGGGGGGTCGCCGATGGCGCGGCAATCGGAAATTCCCGGCGTTGCCGCCGTAATCGCGGTCGCCTCCGGCAAGGGCGGCGTCGGAAAGTCGACCACGGCGCTCAATCTGGCGCTCGGCCTGCGCGACCTCGGCCTCAAGGTCGGGCTGCTCGACGCCGATATCTACGGCCCCTCGGTGCCGCGCCTGACGGGCCTGCGCGACAAGCCGGAGCTGAACGACGAGCGCAAGATGATTCCGCTTCGGCGCTTCGGGCTCGCCATCATGTCGATCGGCTTCCTGGTCGAGGAGGAGACCGCGATGATCTGGCGCGGCCCGATGGTGATGTCGGCGGTGACGCAGATGCTGCGCGACGTCGAATGGGGCAAGCTCGATGTGCTGGTCGTCGACATGCCGCCGGGCACCGGCGATGCCCAGCTCACGCTGGCGCAGAACGTGCCGCTCAAGGGGGCCGTGATCGTCTCGACCCCGCAGGACCTGTCCCTGATCGATGCGCGGCGGGGGCTTGCCATGTTCAAGAAGGTCAACGTGCCCGTGCTCGGCATCGTCGAGAATATGAGCTACTTCCAATGTCCGCATTGCGGCACCAAGTCGGATATTTTCGGCCATGGCGGGGCGCGGCACGAGGCCGAGAAGCTCGGCGTCCCATTCCTGGGCGAGATCCCCCTGCACATGGCGATTCGCGCCACCTCGGACGCCGGCAATCCCGTGGTCGACAGCGAGCCGGACGGCCCTCATGCGGCGATCTACCGCGCCATTGCCGGCCAGGTCCGGGACCAGCTCAAGGGTGTCATCGCCGCGGCCTGAATGGGGGCACCGCGGCAGGCTCCGGGGCATGCGACTTTCGTAGAGCCCCGTCATGCCATTGTCGCGTTCCGAAACCGGGCTGGCCGTGTTAAAGGCCCCCCGCAGTCAAGCCCCTTCGGTTCGACGCGACCTCAACGCGTCGCCGGAACGAGCGGCGGCAAGAAGAGAAGTCAAGGGGAAACGCCCCAGCAAGGAGAGACCTGAAGATGAAGCGTCGTGATTTTCTCAAAGTGTCGGCAGCAGGCGCGGCGGCGACCGCGGTGGCCTCGCCGGCGATCGCACAGTCCTCGCCCGAGGTGAAGTGGCGCCTGACTTCGAGCTTCCCGAAGTCGCTCGACACCATCTATGGCGGCGCCGAGCAGGTGGCGAAGTACGTCGCCGAGATGACTGACAACAAGTTCCAGATTCAGGTGTTCGCCGCCGGCGAAATCGTCCCCGGCCTCCAGGCGCTCGATGCGACCTCGAACGGCACGGTCGATATGTGCCACACCGTCTCGTACTATTACGTCGGCAAGGACCCCACCTTCGCGATCTTCGCCTCGGTGCCGTTCGGCCTCAATGCGCGCCAGCAGAATTCGTGGCTGTATCAGGGCGGCGGCAACGAGCTCGCGAACGAGTTCTTCAAGAAGTCGAACGTGATCGGCTTCCCCTGCGGCAACACCGGTACCCAGATGGGCGGCTGGTTCCGCAAGGAGATCAAGACCGTTGCCGACCTCTCTGGCCTCAAGATGCGCATCGGCGGCATCGCCGGCCAGGTGCTGCAGAAGGTCGGCGTCGTGCCGCAGCAGCTCGCCGGCGGCGACATCTATCCCGCGCTGGAGAAGGGCACCATCGACGCCGCCGAGTGGGTCGGCCCCTACGATGACGAGAAGCTCGGCTTCGCCAAGGTCGCCAAGTACTACTATTATCCGGGCTTCTGGGAGGGCGGTCCGACCGTCCACGCCTTCGCCAACCTGGAAAAGTTCAATGCGCTGCCGAAGAGCTACCAGGCGATCCTCACCAACGCGACGGCGAACGCCAACAGCTGGATGGCCGCGCGCTACGACATGCAGAACCCGGCGGCGCTGAAGCGCCTGGTCGCCGGCGGCACCCAGCTTCGTCCGTTCACCAACGAGGTGCTGGAAGCCTGCCTCAAGGCGACCAACGAGCTGTGGGCCGAGGTCTCCGGCAAGAACGCCGACTTCAAGAAGGCCATCGATTCCATGCAGGCCTACCGCTCCGACGAATATCTGTGGTGGCAGGTTGCCGAATATACCTACGACAGCTTCATGATCCGCTCGCGCACCCGCGGCTGATCTCCGGCTTAGGTCGTAAGACCACTAGCCCGGCCTCCCCAGGAGGCCGGGCTTTTTCTTTGCGATCGGGATGGCATTCGGTCCCGTGATGTTCCATGCTGTCGGCAAGCCTCGCAAAGAAGGCTCCACAATCAGATCCATCAGGGTAGGAAATCATGAAGAGAAGAGACTTCATCAAGGTCACAGGACTTGGCGCGGCCGGCGCCGCCACGCTCGCGGCTCCCGCGATCGCGCAGTCGATGCCGGAAATCAAATGGCGCATGCCGACGAGCTGGCCGAAATCGCTCGACACGCTGTTTGGCGGCGCCGAGATGATGTGCAAGATGGTCGCCGAGGCGACCGACAACAAATTCCAGATCCAGATCTTCGCGGCCGGCGAGATCGTGCCGGGCCTGCAGGTGCTCGACGCCGTGCAGAACGGCACCTGCGAGATCGGCCATACCGCGTCCTATTATTATTTCGGCAAGGACCCGACCTTCACCTTCGGATCGGCCGTGCCGTTCGGTCCCAACATGCGCATCAATCAGGCCTGGTACATGCTCGGCGGCGGCCGCGATGTGCTCAACGAGTTCTACAAGGGCTACAACGTCATCTCGCTGCTCGCGGGCAATACCGGTTGCCAGATGGGCGGCTGGTTCAGGAAAGAGGTCAACACGCCCGACGATCTCAAGGGCATGAAGTTCCGCATCGGCGGCTTCACCGGCCGCGTGCTCCAGAAGCTCGGCGTGGTGCCGCAGCAGCTCGCCGGCGGTGACATCTATCCGGCGCTGGAGAAGGGCACGATCGACGCCGCCGAATGGGTCGGGCCTTATGACGACGAGAAGCTCGGCTTCTACAAGATCGCGCCGCACTACTACTATCCCGGCTGGTGGGAAGGCGGTCCGATGCTGATGGCTTTCGTCAACCTCGACAAGTGGAACGCGCTGCCGAAATATTACCAGAGCGTGCTGGAGCAGGCCGGCCACTACGCCAACAATTACATGATGGCGCGCTACGACAACGCCAATCCGCTGGCGCTGAGGAAGCTGCTCGCCGGCGGCACCAAGCTGCACGCCTTCTCGCCCGCGATCATGGATGCCTGCTACAAGGCGGCCAAGGAGCTGCACGCCGAAGTCGCTGCGACCAATCCGAACTTCAAGAAGGTGAACGACTCGCTCGCCAAGTTCACGAGCGACGGCTATTCCTGGTTCCAGGTGGCCGAGGTCGGCTACGACATCTTCATGGCGCGGCGCTCGCAGAGCTGATCGCGTCCCGATCGAATGCGGCACGCCCCGGAGCGAAAGACTCCGGGGCGTTGTCGCTACTGTTGGGAGGGCGTCCAACCAAAACATCGAAAACAACCCCATGCACAGTAGACCGGGGCAGCGACATCAATGACTTGACTTCGTTACCACGAGCGATTGCGAAATTACCGAAATTTTTGACCCGTCGGGCAAAACAGTGGTAGACATGCATCATCGCCCGATCCGAAATCGTGGCGCTGAACGATGCCCCCGATGCGCTTCGATCCCGATGAAACTCAAAGAGCGCTGCGCAAGGCCTGGTCGATGTCCTTTTCCGTTAGTGCCGGCGCGCGTCGTAATGGAAAGGTCCGCGCGTTGGGGCAAGCTGAGTCGTAGCAGCCGAGCTTATTTGCCGCCAGAGGCGGACCATCGGTCGGCTGCCGAGCATCGGAAGCGCGGCTAGCGAACGACGCCTGCTGCGTCTCTTGCGCTTGGCATGAGCCAGTCGAGCCCGAGCAGGGCAGCTTCGAGAATGACGAAGGCGACAATTCCGCCGATCCAGCCGAAGAACACGATCGAAAAGGTGCCGAGCAGGATCGCGCAGAAGACGTCGGCGAGCACCTTGCAAATGCGGAAGGCTTGGTCTTCGCCAGATGGAAAATACGACATCGGGCTCCTCCAGGCGCTCATCCTGAGCGCTTGGATTTAACGACACGCCAAAACGAATGTTCCGTGGGTCAATCTTCGGCCGGCGATGATCATGTGGTCGATGACCGGGTTCATGCGCAGCGCTGGCTTACACTGACCTGACAAGGAGAGGCTATTCGGCGCTTTTTCGCTGGCCGCGGCGCCCCGAATGCTGGAAAAGAGCGCAGATGCGGCGCGAGCGGTGCGGTATCAGGAACGTCCAGCGGATATGCGATGCGGCTTCTGATCGTCGAGGACAATGCCGAGCTGTCGCGGCTCGTGGCCGGTGGGCTGGCCGCAGCCGGCTATGAGAGCGACATCGTGGGCAGCGCGGCCGAGGCGCGCGAGGCGGTGAGCTGCGTGAACTATGCCGCGATGATCCTCGACCTCGGCCTGCCCGACGGCGACGGCCTGTCGGTGCTGCGCGAGCTGCGCCTCAAGATGGAGCCGCTGCCGGTGCTGGTGCTGACCGCGCGCGGCGGCTTGCAGGACCGCGTCACCGGCCTGCGCAGCGGCGCCGACGACTATTTGGCAAAACCGTTCGCGATGGAGGAGCTGGTGGCGCGGCTGGAGGCCATCCTGCGCCGCCCCGGCCAGTTGCTCGGCCGCTCGCTCACTCTCGCCAACCTCGTCTACGACACCGAGAGCCGGCAGATCTTCGTCGACGACCAGCCGCGGATCATCTCCGCGCGCGAGACCTCGGTGCTCGAGATCCTGCTGCGCCGGCAGGGGCGGGTGGTACCGAAGAAGAACGTCGAGGACCACATCTTCGGTCTCGAAGGCGACGTCGCCTCCAATGCGATCGAGGTCTACGTGTCGCGGCTGCGCAAGCAGCTGACTGAACACGGCGCCAAGGTCGTGATCCATACGATCCGTGGCGTCGGCTATCTCATGACCGAGGAGAAATAGCGTGCCCGCCGCGGGCCGTGCCGGATCGCTGACCTTCAAATCGCTGATCTCGCGCATCGTGTTTCTGCACATCGTCGCGGTCGCGATGGTCGCGATCTTCCTGCCGCTGGTGTTGTTCTGGCTGCTCAACTCCGAGATCGACCAGCTGCATCGCGATGCCATGCGCGCGCAGGCCGAGGTGCTGGCGGAGCGCATCGTCGCGCAGCCGGACGGCACGTTGACCTTCAACCTGCCCGACAGCCTCAAGGGGCTTTATTCGGACGCCTACGGCCGCTACCAGTTCGACATTCGCGATGCCGACGGAAGGTTGCTGTTCTCCTCCCACCGGCGTTCCGCCGCGACGGCGCCCTCCCGTTTCTCCGACACCGTCTCCGGCGCCAGCGTCACGCGAGACGTTGCCGGCAAGACGGTGCGCATCCAGGTTGCCGAGGATCTGGCCCACCGGGACGTCATCATCGACGATATCGTCTCGAACTTTTTTCGGCGGGTCGGGTGGATCACCGTCCCGATCCTCCTGGTCCTGCTTGCCATCGACATCATCATCTTCCGCCGCGCGATCGCGCCGTTGTGGAAGGCCTCCCAGGAGGCCAGCAACATCGGCCCTGCACGCACCGACATTCGCCTGCCGACCGAGCAGATTCCGCGCGAGATCGTGCCGCTGGTCACCGCCGTGAACCAGGCGCTCGACCGCCTCGAGGCCGGCTTTCGCGTGCAGCGGCAGTTCACGGCGGATGCCGCGCATCAATTGCGCACGCCGCTGGCGATCCTGCGCACGCGGATCGAGACGCTCGGCGACGGCGCGGAACGGCGGGCGCTGCATGCCGACATCGAGGCGATGAGCCGGATCGTCGCCCAACTGCTTGAGATCGCCGAGCTCGACACCCTGGTGCTCGATCCCGGCGAGACCGCGGATTTGCGCGCCGTCTGTGCCGAGGTGGTCGGCTCGATCGCTCCGTTCGCGATCGCGCAACGCAAGGACATCGCGCTGAAGGGCACCGAAGCACCGGTCCTGATCCACGGCAATTCGGAGATGCTGCAGCGCGCGGTGTTCAATCTTGCCGAAAACGCCATCAAGTTCACGGCGGAGGGCACCACCGTCGAGGTCGAGGTGGGGGAGGACGGTTCGGTGCAGGTGCGCGATTCCGGCCCGGGGATCGCGGAGGCTGAGCGCGAGCTGATCTTCCAGCGCTTCTGGCGCGCCGACCGCCGGCGCAGTGACGGCGCGGGGCTGGGGCTCTCGATCGTGCGCGCCGTGGCGGATGATCACGCCGCCACGGTGTCGGTGGAGAACCTGCCCGGCGGCGGTGCGGAGTTCACGCTGCGGTTTCGGCTGGCGGACAAGGTCACGATGGGGGAGGAACTGGCCCGGCAATGACAATGCACCTTTTCCCGTGCGCGGAGCAGGGAGGCCCGGATGGCGCTTGAGGTATGTATGACACTGTCATATCTTGCGTTGTAGAGCACTGAAGGGGAACCACATGCGGACCAGCAAGCCGATCACCGTGACTCTTGGCCCGCAGCGCGCGAGCCTGGAAGCCCGCCTGAAGTCAGGCGAATATGCCTCTGCCAGCGAAGTCATGCGCTCGGCCCTCCGCGCCCTCGATCGTCAGGATGCCGCGCTTGACGAATATCTGGCCGCCAAGGTCCAAGCTTCGGTCCAGGATCCTCGCCCAAGCGTTGCTGCGAGCGACGTTTTCAAACGCCTGCGGACTCGTCACGCCAGAAACGTGAAGGCAGCCAAGCGTGGCACTTAAGGTCGTATTCCGACCGGAGGCGGAGGCCGATCTGGTCGGCCTTTACGAGTACATCGCAGAACGTGCCGGCTACCGAATTGCAGGCGGCTATATCGACCGTATCGAGAAGGCATGCATGGCTCTCGCCACCTTTCCCAAACGTGGGACCAGTCGCGACGATCTTCTTCCAGGTCTGCGTACCGTCGGATTCGAGCGGCGCGTGACGATCGCGTTCCGTGTCCTGAAGACAGAGGTCGAGATCGTCACAATCGCATATGCCGGACGTCATTTCGAAGACGATCTCTGAACGCTTCCTGTTCCTGACGGAACAGCTTCGCTCGGTCTCGTTCGCCGTGGAGGGCGGCAAGCCTGAAAGTGAAACGCGGCGACCGAGCCGCTATTTCAGCTTGCCGGTGGACAGGTCCATGATCATGCGTGTCGTCAGATACAGCCGCGGCACGATGCTGCCCACCTGCACATATTCGGCATCGTTGGAGTGCGCGCCGAAGGCCGACAGGCCCATGCCTTCCACCACGGCTCCTTTGGATTGCAGTGCGGCGAAAGCCGCGTCGGTGCCGCCGCCGATGGCCTTCTCGTCGACCTTGAGGGATAGTCCGATCTCCCCATAGATCGTCTTGCCATAGGCCGCCACCCGGCGCGAGGCCTCACTGGGTTCGAGCGGCGGGCGCCGCACCTCGAACTTCAGCTCGACTCTGGAATCGGGCAGCAGGCGATTTTTGATCTTGTCCTGCAGCGCCTTCTGCAACTCGTCGAAGTCGGACACCTTGAGGGCGCGCGCGTCGGCCTGGGCCGTCGCCTCGGCAGGGATCACATTGCGGTTGGTTCCGGACTTGGACACCGTCCAATTCAGCTTCAGGCCCTGCTCGGGCTTGGACAAGTCCTTCATCTGCAGCACCTGGTGCGAGAGCTCGTACAGCGCATTCACGCCGCCTTCGGGCCGTGCGCCGGCATGTGACGATCTGCCATGCACGGTAAGATAGGCCGAGCCGATGCCGCTGGTGGCGAGGCGCAGCGTGCCGTCGGCGCCGCCGCCTTCGAACGAGAACACCACGTCCTGATCCGATGCGAGCTTGGTGATGGTGCTGCGCCAGCCGGGCGAGGAGATCTCCTCGTCGCCGTTCGTGAGCACTGTGAGCGTGCCGTAATCCCTGAAGTTCAGCTTCTGCAGCAATGCTACGGTATGGAGAATGAGCGCGATGCCCTGCTTGTCGTCGGCAATGCCGAGCCCGTAGGCCTTGTCGCCGTCGATGCGGAACGGCTGGTCCTTCAGCATGCCCTTCAGGTACACCGTGTCCATGTGGGCAATCAGCATGATCTTCTTGGACCCCGTGCCCTTGAACACGGCGTGTACGGCCGGCCCGATCTTTTCGGGGGTGTCGTCGAGGCGATAGATGTCAGTCGGCTGCAGGATCTCCACCGTGCCGCCGAGTTGCTTGAGCTGACCGGCAATGCGCTCGGCGATCTGGTTCAGGCCTTCGATGTCCTTGCTGCCGGATTCGATGTTGACGAGATCGCGCAGCGTGTCGAGCAGCGGCTGCTGTTCCTTCTGCGCCAGCGCATGGACGTTGGCGACCGGCTCGGCGTGCACCAGCGTTGCGGCAGATGCCAGCCAGAGTGAGGCGATCAACGTTCCAAAGAACGTGGAAGCGAGGTGCGATCGGGGCATGAGCGGACAGTCCTTCGGTTGAAGAAGGAGCCGATATGCCTGTGTTCGCGGCGCTTGTCACGCGGCCGTGCTGCACCCTCTCCCCTGGTGGGAGAGGGCGGCTTCGCGATAGCGAAGCCGGGTGAGGGGTTGTCTCCGCGAGTCCGACGGCGAGTAAAATGCGCGGAGAGAAACCCCTCATCCGGCGCGAACTGCGTTCGCGCCACCTTCTCCCACAAGGGGAGAAGGGAAGAGGGTGTGGGCGCTCGCTGCTAGAACCAGTTGTCGCACTACTTCTGCGGAGGGCCGAGATCCAGCGGAGGCAGCTCGATCTGCGGCACCTCGATCTTGATCGTGCTGGGATCGATGTTCGTCTGCACGCCCTTGTAGTGCATCACCATCGACGGGAACGCGATCACGAGGCCGACCATGATGATCTGGATGACGACGAAGGGCACCGCACCCCAATAGATCTGGCCGGTGGTGACGGGGTCCATCCGCTTGCCGGTGACCCGATCGGTGTATCGCTCCTTCGGCGCGACGGACCGGAGATAGAACAGCGCGAATCCGAACGGCGGGTGCATGAACGAGGTCTGCATATTGACGCCGAGAATGACGCCGAACCAGATCAGGTCGATGCCGAGCTTCTCGGCGGCCGGTCCCAGTAGCGGGATCACGATGAAGGCCAGCTCGAAGAAGTCGAGGAAGAAGGCCAGTACGAATACGAGCGCGTTGACGAAGATCAGGAAGCCGATCTGGCCGCCCGGCAGCGATGTGAGCAGGTGCTCGACCCAGACGTGACCGTTGACCCCGTAAAAGGTGAGCGAAAAGATGCGGGCGCCGACCAGGATGAACACGACGAAGGCCGACAGCTTGGCGGTCGATTCCGTGGCCTGCCGGATCAGGTCCCAGCTCAGCCGCCGCTTCACGGCACCGAGAATGAGGGCGCCGGCGGCACCCATCGCACCGCCTTCGGTCGGCGTGGCGATGCCGATGAAGATCGTGCCCAGCACCAGGAAGATCAGGAACAGCGGCGGCACCATCACGAAGGTGGTCTGCTGCGCCATCTTCGAGAGGAAACGGAATCCGGTCAGCTTATCCACCACCCAGTTCAGCACGGCGACGGCGAATGCGAAGATGATGCCGTAGAACATGCTGAGCACCACGTAATCGGCGCCACGAGTGCTGGAATTGCGCATCATGAGCCATCCGAATGCGCAGCTGGCGAGAAACAGCACACCGAGCGAGACCAGGCCGCGATCGCCATTCTCCTCGCGGAAGCCGATGGCGTCCTTCGGCAGGCCGGGCGCCGCCTTCGGCCAGATCATGCTGACGAGGAAAGCGTATCCGGCGTAGAGGGCGGCAAGCACGAGGCCCGGGATGAAGGCGCCTTCGTACATGTCGCCGACGGACTTGCCGAGCTGGTCGGCCATCACGATCAGGACGAGGGAGGGCGGAATGATTTGCGCGAGCGTGCCGGAGGCGGCGATGACACCGGCGGCCACGCGGCGATCATAGCCATAGCGCAGCATGATCGGCAGCGAGATCAGGCCCATCGAGATCACGGACGCCGCGACCACGCCGGTGGTCGCAGCGAGCAGCGCGCCGACGAAGATCACGGCATAGGCGAGGCCGCCGCGGATCGTGCCGAACAGCTGGCCGATCGTGTCGAGCAGGTCCTCGGCCATGCCCGACCGCTCCAGCACCAATCCCATGAAGGTGAAGAAGGGGATCGCGAGCAGCGTGTCGTTGTTCATCACGCCATAGACGCGCTCCGGCAAGGCCTGGAGGAAGTCGGGGTGAAACTGGCCGAGCTCGACGCCGATGATGGCGAAGAACAGGCCGACGGCGCCGAGCGAGAATGCCGCCGGATAGCCGAGCAGCAGCATGACGACCAGCGATACGAACATGATGGGCGCCATATTGGCGATGATGAATGCGGTCATGGATTCCCCCTACACCGTCGCCAACGGCTACTTCTTCTCGATCGCTTCAACGAGATGCTCGACTTCCGCTTCGAGCGCCGACACCTGCGATTCGTGCGGGTCCGGTATCAAGCCGCGCATCACCGCGATCCGCTTGATCAGCTCGGAAATGCCTTGGACCAGAAGGAAGGCGAACCCCACCATGATCAGGGCTTTGGCGGGCCATTGCGGCAGGCCGCCGGCATTGCCGGATTGCTCGTTGATCTGGAAGGAGCGCAGGAAGAACGGCACGCCCGTGACGATCATGACGATGCAGATCGGAATGAGGAAGAACACGTGACCGACGATGTCGATGACGTTGCGCGCCTTCTTGGGCATCGTGTTGCTTACGATGTCGATGCGGATGTGCTCATTGTCGAGCAGCGTCCAGGGCGAACAGAGCAGGAAGACGATGCTGAACAGCACCCATTGCAGCTCGAGCCACGAATTGGACGAGGTGTCGAACGTCTTGCGGATGATCGCGTTGACCGCCGAAATGACAACGGCGAGCACGATCAGCCACGCAATACGTTTGCCGGTCCAGCGCGTGAACGCGTCGATCCTGCTGCTCAGCTTAAGGAGCGCTTGCAACGATAGGTCCTCCCCCGATTGTGCCCCGGCCGTCTTGACTGCGCCGAGATGGCGCGTGGCTTATCTCGCCGCGCAGGCATGAGGCCGCCGCACCAAACCAGCGGGCGTGCCGCCAGTCAATCGGAAGTTTGTTGATAGTTAAGGGGAATAGGGCCGCAACTATACGGAGTTAGCCGCCGGTGACGCTCATGTGCCTGGAGACGCTGGGCCGGTCGTGGCGGCGGTCGATGATGAAATCGTGGCCCTTGGGCTTCAGCCCGATGGCGCGGTCGATCGCATCCGCAAGCAATAGATCGTCGCTCGATGCACGCAGAGGTTTGCGCAAATCGGAGGCATCCTCATGGCCGAGGCAGGTGTGCAGCGTTCCGGTGCAGGTGATGCGTACCCGATTACAGGATTCGCAGAAATTATGGGTCATCGGCGTGATGAAGCCGAGCTTGCCGCCGGTCTCGGCGACGCCGACATAGCGGGCCGGACCGCCGGTGCTCTCGGCCAGATCCGTCAGCGTGAACTGCTGGGCGAGGCGGGCGCGCACCAGCGACAGCGGCAGATATTGGTCAATGCGGCCCGATCCGATCTCGCCCATCGGCATCACCTCGATCAGCGTCAGGCCCATGCCCTTGCCGTGGGCCCAGCGCATCAGCGAAGGCAGCTCGTCCTCGTTGAGGTTCTTCAGCGCCACGGCGTTGATCTTCACGGCGAGCCCTGCGGCGCGCGCGGCCTCGATGCCCTCCAGCACCTTGTCGATCTCGCCCCAGCGGGTGATCTCGCGAAACTTCTTGGGATCGAGGGTGTCGAGCGAGACGTTGATGCGGCGGACGCCGCAATCGGCGAGCTCCCGCGCGTGCTTCGCAAGCTGGGTGCCGTTGGTGGTCAGCGTCAGCTCGCTCAACGCGCCGCTCGACAGATGCCGCGACAACGAGCGCACCAGCGACATCACATTGCGGCGGACCAAGGGCTCGCCGCCGGTGAGGCGCAGCTTCTTCACGCCCTTGGCGATGAAGGCCGTACAGAGCCGATCGAGCTCCTCCAGCGTCAGCAGGTCCGCCTTGGGCAGGAACGTCATGTCTTCGGACATACAGTAGAAGCAGCGCAGGTCGCAGCGGTCGGTGACGGAGACGCGCAAGTAGGTGATGGTCCGCCCGAATGGATCGGTCATCGGGGTCGACAATGCGGCGGATCCGGTCATGCGAGAGGCCTTCACTTATGGCGACGGGCGCACCTTTGCTGCAGCGGTGCGGTCGACGCAATCTAAGCATCGGACGCGGCAAGGACAATCGGGTGGTATACGTGAGTGCAGCACTGACGCATGTGACCCCCTCGGCGCGGGATTTCGGCTCGTTCGGTGCGGCTCGCAGCTGGGTTCCGCGTACGACCGGCAACGCCCGCGGCGCCGGTGAACTCAGCCCTCTATGCATCCATTCGGGATGTGGGGCGGCGAAAATGGCAATCCTATCAAAGCGTTGCTGTGTTGCTTGCCGTCATCAGGCTGATCGCGGCCGCCGGCAGGTCGCGCATGTGGTGGATCAGGCGGTCCGGCTTCAGCTCGGCGATCGGCACGTCGGTGTAGCCGAAGCTGACCCCGATCACGGGCACGCCGGCCCGCCGGGCGACACCGACATCGGTTCCGGCATCGCCGACCATGATGCTGGCCTTCACGTAGCCGCCGGCCCGGGCCACCGTCTCCCGAAAAATAGTCGGATCGGGCTTCTGGACGCCAAAAGTGTCCGCGCCGCAGATCGCCGCGAAGCGGCGGCTGAGGTCGAGCTGGTCCAGCAGGCGCTTCGACAGCCATTCCAGCTTGTTGGTGCAGACCGCGAGGCGGTGGCCTTGCGCCGAAAACTGGTCGAGCGCGGCCTCGAGACCCTCGAAGGGGCGGGATTCCACCGCGATATGGTCGGCATAGTACGCGATGAAATCCGCAGTCATCCGGTCCATGTCCGCGGGCGTGACGGTGCGGCCCTCCGCTTCCAGCCCCCGCTCGATCAGCTTGCGGGCACCGGCGCCGATCATGTTGCGGGCCGAGGCCATCGGCACCGGCGGCAGGCCTTCGCGGTCGAGCACGTAATTGAGGGCCGTGATCAGGTCGGGTGCCGTATCCACCAGCGTGCCGTCGAGATCGAAGACGATGGTGTGAGGGGAAGTCGTCTTGAAGAAGGTCATGATTCCCAAGCGCTACCGGCCCGGTCCTATCCGCGCAAGGGGCGGGCCCATAAGATCACCTTATAGGCCTGTTCCCAGACCCTGTTCCAGGCCCTGTTCTCCTGGGAAAAACGAGGCTACATAGGCGCCCGAAAGCGGCCGGAATCGGCCGAGACTTCACAAGGCAGGCGCACACGTGACCATGGACCAATTGAAGCGGCAGGCTGCGGCGCGTGCGCTGGAGGAGGTGCGCGACGGCATGCAGCTCGGGCTCGGCACCGGCTCGACCGCCAAGCACTTCGTCGAGCTGCTCGGCGAACGCGTTGCCGCCGGGCTCAAGGTGATCGGCGTGCCGACCTCCGAGGCGACGCGGGCCGATGCGGAACGCTGCGGCGTCAAGCTGACGACGCTGGACGAGATCGACCATCTCGACCTCACGATCGACGGCGCCGACGAGATCGATCCCGAGCTCAATCTGATCAAGGGCGGCGGCGGCGCGCTGTTGCGCGAGAAGATCGTGGCGGCCGCCTCGGACCGCATGATCGTGATTGCCGACGACAGCAAATGGGTGCCGACGCTCGGCAAGTTTCCGCTGCCGATCGAGGTCATCCCGTTCGGGCTCGGTGCGACGCGCCGCGCGATCGAAAAGGCATTTGCCGAATGCGGCGTTTCCGGGCAAATGGCGGTCCGCAAGGCCAAAGGCGGGGACAAGGACGGCCACGTTTTCGTCACCGATGGCGGCCACTGGATCGTCGATGCCCAGCTCGGACGTATTACGGATCCCCCCGGTCTCGCCAAGGCGTTGAGCGCCATTCCCGGTGTGGTCGAGCACGGGCTGTTCATCGGCTTGGCCAGCTCGGCCGTTCTGGCGGGCGGCGGCGGAATCCGCGTGATTGAACGGCGCAAGCCGAAAGGAGACCAGGAATGAAGAACGTGTTGAAAATCTTGCCGGCTGCGGCTCTCGCTGCGGGATTGGCCCTTTCGGCCGCCCCGGTCGCCGCGCAGCAGGCGGGCCAGAAGGCTCCCGCGGCGCCGGCCCTGCCGAAGGCGTCGCCCGCGGCGATTGCGGCAGCGAAGGAAATTCTGCAGATCAAGAACGCCGCCGGGATGTATGCGGGCGCCGTGCCGGGCATGGTCGAGAAGACCAAGGGCGCGCTGATCCAGCAGAACCTGAATTACCAGAAGGACCTCAACGAGGTCGCGCCGATCGTGGCCCAGCAGCTCAACGGCCGCCAGAGCGAGATCGGCGAAGGCATGGCGCAGATTTATGCCAGCGAGTTCACCGAGCAGGAGCTGAAGGACCTCGTCACCTTCTACAAGTCGCCGCTGGGCAAGAAGCTGATCGATGCCGAGCCGCGCGCGATCGGGCAGAGCATGGCGTTCATGAACAGCTGGGCCCAGAACTTCTCGGAAACCGTGATGGGCGCCTTCCGTGCCGAGATGCGCAAGCGTGGCAAGGAGATCTGAGCGCACCTATCTGAAAGCTCGTTCCTGATAAGGGGTCGGAGTGGATAATGGCTGATTTCGACGTCGACCTCTTCGTCATTGGTGGCGGCTCGGGCGGCGTCCGTGCCGCCCGCATCGCGGCCGGCTACGGCGCCCGCGTCATGATCGCGGAAGAGTACCGCATGGGCGGCACCTGCGTGATCCGCGGCTGTGTGCCGAAGAAGCTGTTCGTGATCGGCTCGCACGTCCGTCACGAGCTCGAGGACGCCGCCGGCTTCGGCTGGACCGTGCCGCCCGCCAGCTTCGACTGGCCGACGCTGATCGCCAACAAGGACAAGGAGATCGCGCGGCTGGAGGCGGCCTACACCGCCAACGTCGAGAAATCAGGCGCGCAGATCGTCAAGAGCCGCGCGGTGATCGAGGACAAGCACACCGTCCGCCTGCTCGAGAACGACAGGAAGGTCACGGCGAAGTACATCCTGATCGCCACCGGCGGCGCGCCCAACCATGGCGCGGCGATCCCCGGCATCGAGCACGTGATCTCCTCCAACGAGGCGTTTCATCTTGCGAGGCTGCCGAAGCGGATCGTGATCCAGGGCGGCGGCTATATCGCGCTGGAATTCGCCGGCATCTTCGCCGGCTTCGGCTCCGATGTGACGGTAATCTATCGCGGCGAAAACATTCTTCGCGGCTTCGACGAGGATGTCCGGACCCATGTCCGCGCCGAGATGGAGAAGCATGGCATCACCATCCTCACCGGCTGCACCGTGACCAAGGTCGACCGCCACGGCGAGGACTTCACCACGCATCTGTCGAACGGCTCGAGCCTCGCCTCCGACCAGGTGATGTTCGCGATCGGCCGCCATCCGAACGTCGCCAATCTCGGCCTGGAGAATGCCGGCGTCGCCATCAATCCCGCCAACGGCGGCATCGCGGTCGACCATTTCTCCAAGAGCTCGGTCGACAGCATCTATGCCATCGGCGACGTCACCCACCGCTTCAACCTGACGCCGGTCGCGATCCGCGAGGGCCATGCCTTCGCCGACACGGTGTTCGGCAAGCGCGAGGTGCAGGTCGACCACGCCAATATCCCGACGGCCGTGTTCTCGCAGCCGGAGGTCGGCACTGTCGGCCTGACGGAAACCGAGGCGCGCGCGCAATTCAGCCACGTCGACATCTACAAGACGACGTTCCGGCCCATCAAGGCGACGATGTCCGGCCGCGACACCCGCGTGCTGATGAAGCTCGTGGTCGACGGCGCGACCGACCGCGTGCTCGGCTGTCACATCGTCGGCGATGCCGCCGCCGAGATCACGCAAGCCGTCGCGATCGCGGTGAAGATGAAGGCGACCAAGGCCGATTTCGACGCGACCATCGCGCTGCATCCGACTGCCGCCGAAGAGCTCGTCACTATGCGCACACCGAGCGCGCGGCACGTGCGCCAGGCGGCAGAGTAGGTTTCAGCCGTACAGATATCCGACCGGTTTGCCCTCGGTGCGCAGGGGACGCACGTCCTTCTGGGTGATGATCTGACCGGCAAGGCCGTCGATCTCGTCGCGCTGTGTCGCCGTCCAGCTGCGCAGCTCGTTCATGCCCTTGAGCAGGCCGAGCCGCAGCACCTGGGTGTTCTCGCCGAGACCCGTGAGGCTGATGGAACCCTTCCCCGCCGTCACCACGTCGCCGGCAGAGAGTTCAAAGCTCTCGCCGGACTTCTTCTTGAACTCGGCCGTGCCGCGAATGACGCGATAGATCACGACCTCGCCCTTGGCAAAACAGGTCGCGTCCGCCGCGGCAGACGTGCTCTTCGGCAAGAGCGCGTGGCCACGCGGGTCGGTCGCGATGATGTGGCCGGTGACGAGATGCCCGCTCGGAATCTCGATGCCGATGTCGCGAATGTAAACCGGCATCGCCGATCTGACAGAACCATCGGTGAGCGGCTTGAACAGTGCGTCGAGCGCCAGGGGATCCTGAAGCCAGAAGCCGGCATCGGCCGGGCGGTCATGCAGCGGATGGCTCCAGGCCACGCGCGGCGTTTCGTCCTCATTGATCTGATCCGGACCGACAATGGTCGGGTTCGGAAAGGTGGTGGGATCGGTGATGAAGGCTTCGAGAAACTTGCCGGAATAGCCCATCGAGATCGGATCGGGCACCACCGTCTGCGGCGTCTTCAAATTCTCTTCGGTCGACAGGCCCGACCACGTGTAGAACAGCTGGCGATGCACGATCGCGCTTTGGAGCATCACCGCGCCCGGGCCGACATTGTACCAGCGGCCGTCATAGTCGAAGGTGAACGCGCCCGAGGTGACCAGCACGAGCTGAAAGCCGCCCGGCGGCAGATGCAAATGGAAGTCGGTAGGGCCGGTGTCGGGCCGGTAGATCGGCAGATTGGTGGCCACCTCGTGCAGCAGGAAGGTTTCGTTGTTGGCGTGGAAGCCTTCGTTGGCGCGGTTGTAGAGCGCCTGCGGCCGGTAGGTCGCCTCGAAATTCGCATTCTTGTCGCGATCGATCGCCACGAAGTCCTGATCGTTGAGGCGCAGCCGGGCGCCGTTCGGATGGGTGAGACCGGTGAATTTGATGTTTCCGGCAGCATGCACGTTCATGGCATTCTCCGATCTGAGGCCATTCATCCCGGAAGCCGAGCGCCGTGACTGACCGCTCCTCATCGTGGCCGGGCAGGGACTTGGCCTGATACTGTCTTGCGAATTTCAGGCCAGCCGGAGCGCAATGCGGCGCGCTGGTCTGCCGGCTGCACGCGACGCGCAAATAATCGAGATTGCACCTGAGGTTAGGCAATGGGTGGCGCCGAACTCGCCCGACCTGTCCTGGCAAGCCGTCAGTGGGCGCAGCGGCTTGTCTTGTCTAATTTGTCGGCATGCCCTGCAAAAGCGCATGCAGCCGGCCCCCGCGACGGGCGCCTGGCACGGTTCAGTCGAATGATCGCGGGAGCGCCGGCTCGGGCTTGCCGGACGGGCTGCCTGCCCATTTCGCCATGTCCATGGCGCGCGCGTCGAAGCCTTCGCACCAGAGGCAGCTCGGCTCCGTGTGGCCGTGGGCCGTCAGCATCGGGACAAGCGCATGGCCGCAGCCGGTGCAGGGTGTGGTGCGATTCATGCGCTTCTCCAACGATCTCCGTAACTCAGGAATGGCATTTTCGTCGCACAAGCTTGCGCGGGGCGCTATGACGGCGCAGGAGCGCTGCGATGCACAGGCGCGCTCGTTCCCGACAGCGTAGAGGTAGCGATCCATTGTGACACGGCTGCGATGTCGTCGCCGCTTTCGCGATAGGCGCGAAGCTGGAATTCCGCCGAGCTGCCGCGCGCGACGATGGTGCGGCAGTGTTCGATCTCGGCGGAGCAGTTCAGTGCGGCTGCGTCCTCCGCAATGTCGTCGATCACCCCGGTGAGCAGCTCCGAGATCGTCACCGGCCCGTCCGTGGAGGCGAAGATGCAGTCGGTGCCGTAGCGCTGGGCGCGCCATTTGTTCTCGACCGCGATCGCGCGCTCGACCGCAGTGACCTCCCGGGACAGCTGAGGGCGCAGATAGAGATGCCGCGTCAGGCAGCGGTAGAGCGAGGCGATGGCAACCGCGTCGTCGACGAAGGTGCAGGTGTCGGGCGCGCGAAGCTCCAGCGTCGGATGCTTCATGGAGGGGCGCATTGCCCACCAGATGTGGCTTTCGTCCGGGATCACGCCGGAGCGCTGCAACGCGCCGACATAAGCGTCGAAATCCTGCTTGCCTTCGAACAATTCGGGCAGGCCGGTGCGCGGCAGCTCGGAATAAGCCGCGAGGCGGTAGCCCTTCAATCCGGTCTTGTGCGAATTCCAGAACGGCGAGGACGTCGACAGCGCGATGAACAGCGGCAGATGCGGCAGCATGGCCCGCATCACCGCCATGCGCTTCTCGGGATCCGGCAGCTGCACGTGCACATGCATGCCGCACATCATGTTGCGGTGGCCGATGCTGCGCAGATCCTCGATCATCTCCTCGTAGCGCGGTTTCGGGCTGGGCTGCGACATGCGCCAGACTGCGCTCGGGTGCGTGCCGCAGGCCATGATCACGAAGCCGTATTGCGCAGCGACGTTCGCGACCTCGCGTCGCAGGAAGCGCAGCTCCTCGCGCGCGTCGTTCACGTCGACATGAACGTTGGTTGCGACCTCGAGCTGCGATTGCAGCATCTCGCGCATGGCCTGGCCGCCGGTCGACCAGTTTGCCGATTCGAACAGCTCGTTGGGCGTGCGGATCGCGACCTCGAAGCTGCGGCGGTCAGCGAGGAAGTATTCCTCCTCGATGCCGAAGGAATATTCCGCCGGATTACCGCCGCCGCCGGCAGAACGGATGACGACATGCTGCTTGTCCTCGGAGGGGGCAAGACGCAGCAGCTTTGAAACGTCTGAAGCAAATGTCATTGGCCACCGGCGCGGTCACTACCTGCGGGCGATAATCCGTCTGATTGTGGCCGGTTCCGCACCCGATGTACTGGAAATTGCAAGATCGAACGGAACAATTTTGACGGCTTCGGACGCTCGCGCGATCAGGGCGTGGTTCGGCGGGACTTCCGCCCAGTCCGATTCCTTATCGAACGGCTCGGAGACGACGATGACTTGCCCGCCGTCCTCGCGGAAGTAGAGCGTGTTCGCGGCATCGTTCACCGAGACCCGAAATGCGTAGAGGTCGCGGCCGTTGGCAATCGCGCTGGTAAAGCGCAGCCGCTCCCGAAGCCCGCCTTCATTGACGAATCCGAGGAGCGATTGCAGCACGGACTGTGTCGCGCCGAGCGGATCGTGCTCGAGACCGGCCCCCATCATGGCCAGGAACACGGCTTCCGAATCCGTCGTGCCCAGCCGCGATGGATAGTAGGCATCGGGAATCAGCGCCTCGACTTTGCGCCGCAGCCGATTCCAGCTGCCGACGAACCCGTTGTGCATGAACATCCAGTGCCCGCAGGCAAAGGGGTGACAATTCTGCCGCGTCACGGCCGTGCCGGTTGCGGCACGCACATGAGCGAAGAACAGATGCGAGTGCAGATGCCGGCAGAGGTAGCGCAGGTTTTCGTCCGACCACGCCGGGCGCGTCTCGCGATAAAGGCCCGGCTCGGGGTGCTCGCCATACCAGCCGAGACCAAAGCCGTCTCCGTTCGAGCCCGCCGTGGACTGAAGCGAGCGGATGCTCTGCGCAATCAGCGAATGCTCGGGTTCGGTGACATAAGGCTCGAACGAGGTGGTTTCGCCCCGGTATGCGATCCAGCGGCACATGCGGGTTCCTGCCAGGCGGTTTGATGCGTCGCGAGGTGCATCAACACCTGTCACGGACGCATGGTTCCAGCTGCGAAAGGGTTGCATGACCGATCCCGCAACGCCGAACGGATGCGGCGGCTGGTCGCAGCCGGTCCGCCTTGATTCCGACAGGCGTACCTATAATTCTGAAGCGAACAAGAATCCGGGCCCCTCTGGCGAGGACGTCGACGTTCGTCGGCAAACCTCGCGATGTCGGATGACCAGTCCCGCGCGAATGCGATGGATCGGCCGATTGTCGGGCCCCCTGTTTCGTTTTCTCCGACCATTCGTCCCCATCGCAGCTCCGTGCGGCTATTTCGCAAGTTAAGGGAGCTACGATGTCCGGAACCAAGTCCTCAAATTCGATCGAGATCACGGAACCGTCCAGCCTGAATGAGCAGGCCGCGGCGGCCGTGGTGATCGTGGGCGCCCTGGTAGCGGTTGCTGACCGGCGCGTCTCACCCGTCGAACGCGACGAGGTGATCCGTTTCATCAGAGACCGCAAGCTGGCGCCGCACATCGGCGACGAACGGCTCCGTGCGATGTTCGACGAACTCGCCGAACGGCTCGAAGAGCCGGATTTTGCCAACGTCGTGATCGATACGCTGCGACCGGTTTCGAACCTGCCGCTGTCGTCGCATCTGGTGGAGCTGTCGGAGCGCGTTGCTGCCGCAGACGAGGACGTACATCCCCACGAAGTCCAGGCGATTAAATTGTTGCGCTTGCTGACGCTGGTGCTGCCGCGCGCGAAGCCGGTCGGGGCGAGTGCGCCGGGCCCCAAGCTGCAGGCCGCCTCGAAGGGGTAAGCATGAGCACGATTTCGAACGAGCGCACCAGGCAAACCGAGGGGACCACCGACCAGATCGCCGGTGGAGACCCGCGCCTGGCCAAGCTCGTCGACCGCCTGCCGCCGCGCATGAGCGACACCCTGACCTATCTGCTCAAGCCGTCCAGCCGCTGGGTCAGGATTCCCTCGGGCACGCTACTGGTCGTCGGCGGTGTGCTCTCCATCCTCCCGGTGCTCGGCGTCTGGATGCTGCCGCTCGGCCTTGCTCTGCTCGCCGAGGACGTGCCTGCGCTGCGCTCCTCCCGTTCAAAAGTCTTCGACTGGATCGAGCGGCGCAAGCCGCATTGGCTCGATCCGTCTGCCTCTAGGAATGATCAATCATGACTGAACTCATCACCGCCGAAGCGCTGTCCGCGCTGTTTCAAGTCATCCTGATCGATCTCGTGCTCGCCGGCGACAATGCCGTCGTCATCGGCCTTGCGGCTGCCGGCCTGCCGGCCGAGCAGCGCCGCCGCGCCATCATCGTCGGTATCGCCGCTGCCACCGCACTGCGTATCGCCTTCGCCGGCGTTGCGACCCAGCTTCTGCAAGTGATCGGCCTTCTGCTCGCCGGCGGCGTGTTGCTGCTCTGGGTCTGCTGGAAGATGTGGCGCGAGCTGCGCGAGCAGGCCGCGCATGCGAAAGAACTCGCATTCGATAGTGGCGGCGCAGGTGCTGCGCCGGTACAGCAGCCGGTACAGCGGAAGACTTTCGGCCAGGCGGCGGTGCAGATCGTCGCCGCCGACGTGTCGATGTCGCTCGACAACGTGCTCGCGGTCGCCGGCGCCGCGCGGGAGCATCCCTACATCCTGGCCTTCGGCCTGCTCTTGTCGGTTGGGATGATGGGCGTTGCCGCGGATCTGCTTGGCCGTTTGCTCCAGAAGCAGCGCTGGGTGGCCTATGTCGGCCTCGCCATCATCCTTTACGTCGCGTTTGAGATGATCTATCGCGGGACGCTGGAACTTGCACCGGTGATTGCGAGTCTCTGAGGCGACAATCTACCGCAATCCGGAGTGATCAATGACGTCCGAACCCAAAGCACCTTCGGCGCGGGCCGCGCCGTTGCCGCCGGTCGGCCTGCTTCCGAAGCTGATCTTCGGCTCGCGCTGGCTGCAGCTGCCGCTCTATGTTGGCCTCATCGTCGCCCAGGCCGTCTATGTGCTGTTGTTCCTGAAGGAGCTCTGGCACCTCGTCTTGCATTCGTTCGACGCCAGCGAGCAGCAGATCATGCTGGTCGTGCTCGGGCTGATCGACGTCGTCATGATCTCGAACCTTCTGATCATGGTAATCGTGGGTGGATACGAGACCTTCGTTTCCCGGCTGAACCTCAGCGGCCATCCGGACGAGCCGGAATGGCTCGGTCACGTCAATGCCAGCGTGCTCAAGATCAAGCTCGCAATGGCGATCATCGGCATCTCCTCGATCTCGCTGCTCAGGACCTTCATCGAGGCCGGCAATCTCGGCACGACCCGCAGCAATTTCACCGAGAGCGGGGTGATGTGGCAGGTGCTGATTCATATGACCTTCATCGTCTCGGCGGTCGGCATCGCCTGGGTCGACCGCCTCAGCGAGAGCGGCCATCGCAAGGAGGTCGAGCACGGCTGATAAGCTGGCCGCCCAATACCTCCCGAGCGGCCAATCCTGGAGCCCGCCTGATCGTCCGGTTGGGCGGGCTCTCTTTTCGAGATCGATAAAATTGTCTGCGATCGGTTCAGCGCCGGCAAACGCTGCCGACAAGAAGCCGGGCGCCTTAAACCAGGCCTTTGGAACCGATCTGCATCCTGCCCGCAAAAGGGCAGGGCATCGGCATGACAATTCTCAGGGAGATCGTCGCAGCGGTCGCGGGAGTCTACGCGCTCCTGCTGGTCTGTGACGCATTGTTCGGCGTCGGCGAGGCGCGCTTCGACGACGCTTATTACCGCGCCAGCTTCTACGCACCGCGGCCGAAGGAGTTTCGGTTCGCGAGCGACACGCCGCCGGCGGTGCGCGTCAGCGACGCCTTCGCGCAGTTCGCTCCTAGCGACGCCAAGCCGAACCGGCGCTACTCGTCGCTGATGACGATCATACGCTAGTGGATGATGAGGCGGGGGGCGGGGCGGCTAGCTCCGCTATACCTCTCCCTTCGGGAGAGGTGAAGAGCCTCATTCCCCCTGAATCCATTCCGCGACGCCGCGCCACAGCGTGTCGCGGTGCTCGGGGCGGAAGAAGCCGAAATGGCCTATTCCCTTGGCGCCGACGTCGGAGGGTTTGACCATCAGCACCTCCGGCTTGATCGCAGTGAATCCGCTCGCGAGCAACTCGACCGCGGGCCGCGTCGCCCAGGGATCGTCGGAGAAGCATAGGGAGCGCAGCTCGCCCTTGAACCTGGCGAAGTTCTCGAGTGCCGGCAGCTTTGAATCGAACAGATAGCGTGGGCTCGAGACCCATTCGGTCCATTGCAGGAAGACGCCCTTGGGCAAATCCTCGCCGACGCCGGCCCAGCCCGGTGCGTAACCGAGTGCATGGACCAGCGGAACGCCGACAAAATTCATGAAGGCGTAGACCCGGTATTTTTCCGGCGAGGTCATCAACCGCCATGTCGCGGCCTGCGAGGCCACCAAGGCTGCGCGCGAGATCTCGCTGTTGTTCGCGATCAGCCCGAGCGCCTGGCCGCCGAAGGAATGGCCGATATAGGCGAGCGGCAGGGCATGATAGCGCTCGCGCATCCAGCTGACCGCGGCGGTGACGTCGAGCGCCGCCCAGTCCGACATCGAGGCCTTGAAGCCGACCAGCGATTTCGGCTGGTTGTAGCCGACCATCGCCGGCAGGCGGGAATCGCCGATGCCGCGATAATCGTAGGTCAGCACCGCGCAGCCGCGATGGGCGAGGTAGGAGGCAAAGCCCCGATAGATCTTTCGCGGCACGGCGGTCGCCGAATTGATCAGGACGGCATGGCGCTTGGCGCCGCGCGGCAGGAACAGGGTGCCGGTCAGGGCATAGCCGTCGGCTGCCGGGAAGCTGATCTCGTCGATGAAAACGTCATCCAGTGCCGCGCCCATGGCGGTCGGTGTCCTGTCGGATTCCTCAAGCCTGCCCAAGCAAATGCGAATTCGGCTTTGGCCGCAAGGGTTTGCGCTGCGAAATGGATTTACAACTGGCGGGGCGTGGCCGGCCTGTGTATAAGGCGGCCCTCGCAACCCCTAGATCAGGTTGTGGTTTTTGCTTCACGGAGAGATTGCGATGTCCGAGCGGTGGACGCCCGAGTCCTGGCGCAGCAAGCCGGTGCTACAGGTGCCCGAATATCCCGACGCCAAGGCTCTGGCCGACGTCGAGGCGCAGCTTGCGACCTTTCCGCCGCTGGTGTTCGCAGGCGAGGCGCGCAATCTGAAGAAGGCCTTGGGCCGCGTTGCGGCCGGCGAGGCCTTCCTGCTGCAGGGCGGCGACTGCGCCGAGAGCTTCGCCGAGCACGGCGCCAACAACATCCGCGACTTCTTCCGCGTGCTGCTGCAGATGGCGGTGGTGCTGACCTATGCCGGCGCGGTGCCGGTGGTGAAGGTCGGCCGCATCGCCGGCCAGTTCGCGAAACCGCGCTCGTCGGCGACCGAGAAGGTGAATGGCGTCGAGCTGCCGAGCTATCGCGGCGACATCGTCAACGACATCGCCTTCACCAGCGAAGCGCGCATTCCCGATCCGCAACGCCAGCTGATGGCCTATCGCCAGTCCGCCGCGACGCTGAACCTGCTCCGCGCGTTCGCCACCGGCGGCTTCGCCAATCTCGGCAGCGTGCATCAATGGATGCTGGGTTTCCTCAAGGATAGTCCGCAGTCACGCCGCTACAAGGAGCTGGCCGACCGCATCTCGGACGCGCTCAACTTCATGCGCGCCTGCGGCCTCGACCTCGAGAGCCATCCGGAGCTGCGTGCCACCGATTTCTACACCAGCCATGAGGCGCTGCTGCTCGGCTACGAGCAGGCCATGACCCGCATCGATTCCACCACCGGCGACTGGTACGCGACCTCGGGCCACATGATCTGGATCGGCGACCGCACCCGCCAGCTCGATCACGGCCATGTCGAATATTTCCGCGGCATCAAGAATCCGATCGGGCTGAAGTGCGGCCCCTCGCTCAAGGTAGACGAGCTGCTGAAGCTGATCGACGTGCTCAATCCCGACAACGAGCCGGGCCGGCTGACGCTGATCGGCCGCTTCGGCTCCGACAAGATCGGCGAGCATCTGCCGAACATGGTCCGCGCCGTGAAGCGCGAGGGCCGGGTGGTGGTCTGGTCCTGCGATCCCATGCACGGCAACACCATCACCTCGACGTCCGGCTACAAGACTCGTCCGTTCGACCGCATCCTGTCCGAGGTCAAGTCGTTCTTCGCGGTCCACGCCGCCGAGGGCACCCATGCCGGCGGCGTGCATCTGGAGATGACCGGCCAGGACGTCACCGAATGTCTCGGCGGCGCCCGCGCGATCACGGACGAGGATCTCAACGACCGCTACCACACGGTCTGCGATCCCCGCCTCAACGCCGAGCAATCCATCGATATGGCGTTCCTGGTCGCGGAGCTGCTCAAGCAGGAGCGCGCCGGCAAGGCTCAGCCGATTCCGGCCGCAGCGGGGCTGTAAGACCTTGCTGCGGATCTGGAAGGCCACGATCAATTCCCGCAACGGGCTGGCCTTTGCGTTCCGGTCGGAGCAGGCGGTCCGCGAGGAGATTTTTGCGCTGCTGCTGTCGGTGCCGCTCGCCTGGTTCATCGGCGCCACGGCGATGCGCGCGGTCGAATTGGTGTGCTCTGTCGCTTTCGTGCTGACGGTCGAGTTGCTCAATACCGCGATCGAGAAGCTCGCCGACCGGCTGACCTTGGATCACGACAAGCAGATCGGCCGAGTCAAGGACATGGGCTCGGCCGCGGTTGGCGTTGCGCTCTTGATGACCGGCGCGTTCTGGATCATTGCCATCATCGAGCGATTGGGGTTTCTCTAGAGCGCGGAGACAATCCATTGCGCGTGGGTGTCCGAGGTCCCTTCACCTCTCCCCAACGGGGAGAGGTCGATTTGTGTCTCGCGATGCGGAGCATCGTCGAGCTCAAATCGGGTGAGGGGGCTCAGCTCCCACGAGACACCGTAACCCCTCACCCGAATTGCATCTCCGACGCAATTCGACCTCTCCCTTCGGGAGAGGTGAAAGCGAGCGCGCGATGACCGAACGTCTCGACACATTCGCGGTCACGCTCGCCCAGCTCAATCCGACCATGGGCGACGTGGAGGGCAATGCGGCCAAGGCGCGCGCGGCGCGGGCGCAGGCCAAGTCCGGCGGCGCCGATCTCGTGTTGTTTCCAGAACTGTTCATCGCCGGCTATCCGCCGGAAGACCTGGTGCAGAAGCCCGCCTTCCAGGCCGCCTGCCGCGCCGCGATCGAAAGCCTCGCGCGCGAGACCGCCGATGGCGGGCCTGCGATGCTGGTCGGCACGCCCTGGGTCGAGGAGGGCATGCTCTACAATGCCTGTGCGCTGCTCGACGGCGGGCGCATCGCGAGCCTGCGTTTCAAGTGCAACCTGCCGAATTACGGCGTGTTCGACGAGAAGCGGCTGTTTTCGCGCGGCCCTGCCGCCGGTCCCGTGACTGTGCGCGGCGTGCGCATCGGTGTGCCGATCTGCGAGGACATCTGGCTGGAAGAGTCCGAGGATTACGAGAACGTGGTCGAGACGCTGGCCGAGACCGGCGCCGAGATCATCCTAGTGCCGAACGGCTCGCCTTACGCCCGCGACAAGAACGACGTGCGCCTGTCGGTCGCGGTGGCGCGCGTCACGGAGAGCGGGCTGCCGCTGGTCTATCTCAACCAGGTCGGCGGCCAGGACGAGCTCGTGTTCGACGGCGCATCCTTCGCGCTCAATGGCGATCTCTCGCTCGCGGCGCAGCTGCCGGCCTTCGAAGAGGGCATCGTCACGCTGCGCTTCAGCAGAAACGGCGACGACTGGCGCTGCAGCGGGCCGATCGCCGAGCTGCCCGAGGGCGACAAGGCCGACTACGCCGCCTGCGTGCTGGGCTTACGCGATTACGTCACCAAGAACGGCTTTCCAGGCGTGCTGCTCGGCATCTCCGGCGGCATCGATTCGGCGCTCTGCGCGGCGATCGCGGTCGACGCGCTCGGCGTCGACCAGGTGCATGGCGTGATGCTGCCTTACCGCTACACCGCGCCGCATTCGATCGCGGATGCCGGCGAGCTCGCCGGCCATCTCGGCATCCGCTACGAGGTGCTGCCGATCGCCGAAGCCGTGACCGGGTTCGAGACGATCCTGTCCGGCATCTTCAAGAACCTGCCGCCCGATATCACCGAGGAGAACCTCCAGGCCCGCACCCGCGGCACGCTGCTGATGGCGATCTCCAACAAGACCGGGCTGATGGTGGTGACGACCGGCAACAAGTCGGAGATGTCGGTCGGCTACGCCACGCTTTATGGCGACATGAACGGCGGCTTCAACCCGATCAAGGACATCTACAAGACGCAGGTGTTCCGCCTGGCAAGCCTGCGCAATTCCTGGAAGCCGGAGGGCGCGCTCGGCCCTGCCGGCGAGGTGATCCCGCCCGACATCATCACGCGCCCCCCGACCGCGGAGCTGCGCGAGAACCAGACCGATCAGGACTCGTTGCCGCCTTACGACGAGCTCGATGCCATCCTGGAGCGCCTGGTCGAGCGCGAGGAGCCGCTCGACCAGATCATCGCCGCCGGCTTCGACCGCGAGACGGTGATCCGGATCGATCATCTGCTCAACGTCGCCGAATACAAGCGCCGCCAGGCCGCGCCTGGGGTGAAGGTGACGCCGAAGAATTTCGGCCGCGACCGCCGTTACCCCATCACCAACCGTTTTCGCGACAAGGGCCAGCCGTTGCCGGCGACGGATGAGGCGCTGGTGTCACGTGGAAGCACGGCGTCAATCGACGCATTCGAGGGGTGATGCCTAGCCTGAGCGACGGCAGGCGCTATGACGGGGTTGCAAAAAACAGCACCCTCAGGAAGTGCGTGTATTCGGATTCGAGCGCCATGATCGCCACAAATACGAATACCACGACCGGCGGCAGCAGGATGGCATAGGTCAAGGCCAGCCGCTCCCAGGCCATGTGCATGAAGACGGCGACGATCAGGCCGGCCTTCAACATCATGAACAGCAGGATCAGCGACCACCTCAGATAGCCATGCAGGCCAAAGTAGTCGACGAGGTAGGAGAACGTGCTGAGGACGAACAACCAGCCCCAGACCACGAGGTAGAGCTTGATCGGGTGCTGTTGCCCCTCGGCGTGAACGGCTTCCGTTGCGACTGCGCCGTGCGCCGGAGCGTGGAGCCGCTCTTCCATGTGTACCGCCGCGTTTGTCATGCGCCGACCTCACCAAAGATAGAAGAATGCAAAGATGAACACCCACACGAGATCGACGAAGTGCCAGTACAGGCCCGTGATCTCGACGATCTCGTAATTCCCCCTTCGGCTCGTGAAGAAGCCGCGCCTCTCGACGTCGAAGTCGCCACGAAAGACCTTTCGCGCGATGGCGATCAGGAAGATCACACCGAACGTTACATGGGTGCCGTGGAAGCCGGTGATCATGAAGAAGCTCGCACCAAACTGCGGGGCGCCCCATGGATTGCCCCAGGGCCGGACGCCCTCCATGATCAGCTTGGTCCATTCGAAGGCCTGCATTCCGACGAAGGTCGCGCCGAAGGCTGCAGTGACCAGCATCAGGATTGCGGTTCTCACCCGATCGCGGCGGTAGCCGAAATTGACGGCCATCGCCATCGTACCGCTGCTGCTGATCAGCACGAAGGTCATGATGGCGATCAGGATCAGGGGCATGTGGTTGCCCCCGATATTGAGGGCGAAGACTTCGCTGGGATTGGGCCACGGCACGGTCGTCGACATGCGCGCCGTCATGTAGGAGAGCAGGAAGCAACTGAAGATGAAGGTGTCGCTGAGGAGGAAGATCCACATCATGGCCTTGCCCCAGGACACGTTCTTGAAGGCGCGCTGATCGGACGCCCAGTCGGCGGCGATGCCGCGCCAGCCTTCAAGCCGCGCAGGCGATTGGCCCGGATTTGTCAGCACGGTCTCAGCCATCTGGTCTCGCCTCCTAGCTCAGCAATTGGCGGCAGATGTCGATGAAATCGTCGGTCCAGCCGGTGAGAAGACCGAGCAGGACAAGCCAGACCAACAGCAGGAAGTGCCAGTAGATGGCGCACAGCTCCACGCTCAAGCGCATGTCGGCGATCTCGGCGCCGCGCCACATCTTGGCCGAGGTTCGGCCCAAGGCCACCAGACCGCCCGTCAGATGCAGCCCGTGCACTGCGGTCAACAGGTAGAAGAAGGAATTCGATGGATTGGACGCCACGAAATATCCCGCAGCCCCGAGCCGTTGCCAGGCCAGGAGCTGCCCGGCGAGGAAGATCACGGCAGATGCTCCGCCCGCGAGCAGACCGATCATGACGCCTTCGGTATCGTGTCGGCGCGCGGCCACGTACGACCATTGCAGCGCGACACTGCTCAGGACCAGGACGCCCGTGTTGACCCACAGCAGCCGCGGCACCGGCAGCGGCCGCCAGTCCACCACGCTCATGCGCATCGAGTAGGCGCTGATGAAGAGGATGAACAAGGCGCTCGCGACCGCGAGAAACACGCCAAGTCCGATCTTCGCTGCCGGCCAGGTTATGGCATCGCCGCCGGGGAAGTCACCGGCCGGGCCTTCCTCCAGCCAGGGCTTGGCCGTCAGGCGCTGTTGCGACAGCCACCATCCGGCGATCACCGCAAGCACAGCCAGGAACAGGATGATGGCGCTCACGAAGCAGCTCCCTGAACGAGCTGAGTCGCGCGCGGCGGCTGGTTCTGCGGAATGAAGTCCTCCGCGGCACCGGGCACACTGTAATCATAGGCCCAGCGGTACACGACAGGGAGCTCCTTGCCCCAGTTGCCGTGCGCTGGGGGCGTCTCCGGCGTCTGCCACTCCAGCGTCGTCGCCCGCCACGGATTGCCGCCTGAGGCCTCACCTTTGAACAGGCTCCAGACAAGGTTGAACAGGAACACCATCTGGCTAAAGCCGACGATCAAGGCCACCACGGAGATGAAGGCGTTGAGTGAATGGGCCGAGGACGGGATGAACGTCGTATCCAGGAGTTCGAAATACCGGCGCGGGACCCCGAGCAGTCCAAGATAGTGCATGGGGAAGAAGATCAGGTAGGCGCCGAGGAAGGTGACCCAGAAGTGAAACTTGCCCATGGCCTCGTTCAGCATCCGCCCCGTGACCTTTGGGTACCAATGATAGATCGCGCCGAGCACGACCATGATCGGCGCCACGCCCATCACCATGTGGAAATGGGCGACCACGAACATGGTATCCGAGAGGGGCACGTCCACGACGACGTTGCCGAGGAAGAGGCCGGTGAGCCCGCCGTTCACGAAGGTGACGATGAAGCCGAGGGCGAACAGCATCGGCACCGTGAGATGAATGTCGCCGCGCCACAGGGTCAGCACCCAGTTGTAGACCTTGATCGCGGTGGGGATTGCGATGATGAGCGTCGTGGTGGCGAAGAAGTACCCGAATTGCGGGAACATGCCGCTCACATACATGTGGTGCGCCCATACGATGAAGCTGAGCGCGCCGATGGCTACGATCGCCCAGACCATCATGCGATAACCAAAGATGTTCTTGCGCGCATGCGTGCTGATCAGATCGGAGACGATGCCGAAGGCGGGCAGGGCAACGATGTAGACTTCGGGATGACCGAAAAACCAGAACAGGTGCTGGAAGAGCAACGGGCTGCCGCCGCCATGTTTCGAAAGCGTGCCCATCTCGAGGAGAGCGGGCATGAAGAAGCTGGTTCCCAAGAGACGGTCGAACAGCAGCATGACCGAGGCAACGAACAATGCAGGGAACGCGAGGAGCGCCATAACGGTCGCCGTGAAAATGCCCCACACCGTCAGGGGCAGGCGCATCAAGGTCATGCCGCGCGTGCGCGCCTGCAACACAGTGACCACATAGTTCAGCCCGCCCATGGTGAAGCCGATGATGAACAGGATCAGGGACGCGAGCATGAGAAGGATGCCCCAATCCTGCCCGGGCGTTCCTGAAAGGATTGCTTGCGGCGGGTACAGCGTCCAACCGGCGCCGGTGGGGCCGCCGGGCACGAAGAATGTCGAGGCAAGCACCAGGACTGCGAGCAGGTAGATCCAGTAGCTCAGCATGTTCACATAGGGGAAGACCATGTCCCTGGCGCCGACCATCAGCGGGATCAGGTAGTTGCCGAAGCCGCCCAGGAACAATGCGGTGAGCAGGTAAATCACCATGATCATGCCGTGCATGGTGATGAACTGGAGGTACTGGTTGGCATCGATGAAAGAGAACGTGCCGGGGAATCCCAGTTGCAGCCGCATCAGCCACGACAGCACCAGGGCCACCAGCCCGATGGCCGTGGCCGTCAGCGAATACTGAATGGCGATCACCTTGGCGTCCTGCGAGAACACATATCGTGTCCACCAGCTCCGCGGATGATAGAGCTCGACGTCAGGTACTTCGGCAGGCGGGATGCCGGGGATCCCTTCATATGGAACATCGACCATAGAACCTCCTCGGTCGTTCCATCGGGGGGAGGCGCTGGCCTCTTGCGCCCGATCTATCTTCGGCGGCAGCTTGCTACTTGCTGCCGGATTGATACGTCGTCTTCACGACGGCTTTTGCCGGCGATAATTCTGCGAACGTTTTTTGTTGCTCCAGCCAAGCGTGATATTCACGCTCTTCGTCGACGATGACCTTGGCCCGCATTTGATAGTGAGCAGTGCCACAAAGCTCCGCACAGAGGACATCGAAGGTTCCGGTTCGGATCGGCGTGATCCAGAAATAGGTCACCATGCCTGGAACCATGTCCATCTTGGCCCGGAATTCGGGCACGTAGAAATCGTGCAGGACATCGACCGAGCGGAGGAGAACCTTGACCGGCTTTCCGACTTGAAGGTGCAGGTCGCCGCTCTCGATCACGACATCGTCCTGCGCGTGCCGGTCGTCACGATTGAGCCCCATCGGATTGTCGGAAGCGATGTTGCGGACATCGGATGTGCCCAACTGCCCATCCTTGCCCGGAAGGC
Organism: Bradyrhizobium sp. JHI2711; assembly: GCF_056156565.1. NCBI lineage: Bacteria > Pseudomonadati > Pseudomonadota > Alphaproteobacteria > Hyphomicrobiales > Nitrobacteraceae > Bradyrhizobium > Bradyrhizobium sp. JHI2711. The sequence continues at coordinate 1,364,162 of NZ_JBPZPT010000001.1, read as the reverse complement.
GGAAGCTCCACTGCCATTGCTGGCCCATGACCTCGAGCTCGGTGGCATCCGCAGGCACCGTCACGAACTGGTGCCAGACCACGAGGCCAGGCGCCAGCATGGCCGCGACGCCGACGCCGGTCCCGACGCTCAGCCACCATTCGAGCCTTTTGTTTTCCGGATTGTAGTCAGCCCTTCTTCCCTCTCTGTGGCGAAAGCGGAAGACGCAGTAAGCCATGAAGGCGATCACGGCGACGAAAACAAAGCCCGTGATCCAGAACGTGATGTTGATGGTGTGGTCGATATAGGCCCAGTTCGTGGCGATCGGCGTCCACCACCACGGGCTGTAGATGTGAAACAGCACCGAGCCGATCGCGACCAGAAGCAGTATCAGTGCGACAGCCATCCTGATCCATCCTTGCCATCGAAGGCTACGGATACGAATCCCGGGCGGAGCTCATGTCTGTCGCGATGGCTGGCCTTTCTTGGCATATGCCATCGCCGGCCTCTTGCTTCGCCCAGTCCACCGATCGCGAAATCAAGAGAACGCTCGCGACCTTCAACTCTAAGGGCGTCTGCGTCTAAAATGATCCCAGCCTAATCCGGCGTCAATAGAGCAATAGAGGTGCCCGAATTGGTGTGATTGCCGGTGCTGGCAAACCGTCAAGCATCCGGTGCCCATTGTTCGGTTTGGGTGATGCAACGCACAAATCCGTGCTGGTGCGCAATTCACCCAACCGTGAGTGCAGTCGTGCTCCGCGCGCGCTAAGCTTGCCGGGCAGGTCGCGACGGGTTCCGTCCGGCCAGGCTCGGTTACTGAACCTGGGTTGCCGTACCAGACCCATCGCGTTTCCTGCTCGTCAGGCGGACACGCGTGGCTGAAGAGCGCGTGTTGTCGAAAACCGCGATTTTCAGCACGGGAGGGTCCGTACATGGCCACTCTGTACTCCCACGACATCAGGCGGCGCGCATTCGGCGAAGCGACCTCCTATCCCATTCGCAAGATAAGCTTGTCCGACCTGACCGAGGTCCTGCGCCTGGGTTGGGGTGATTTCCAGGCGATGCCGAGTCACGCTATCGTCGTGTGCCTGATTTATCCCGTTCTCGGTCTCGTCCTGTTCAGGATGGTGCTCGGCTATTCGGTGCTGCCGCTACTGTTTCCGCTGGCCGCCGGCTTTGCCTTGATCGGTCCTTTTGCCGCGATCGGTCTCTACGAACTCAGCCGTCGTCGCGAGCGCGGCGAAGAGGTCGAAGCATGGGATGCGATCAAGGTGCTGCGCGCACCGTCGTTCGGCGCCATGGTCGAACTCGGCGTGCTCCTGCTGGTCCTGTTCGGGGCCTGGATCGGTGCCGCGAACGCAATCTATGTCGCGATCTTCGGTCACGCTGCGGCCGCAAGCATACCCGACTTCGCAACGCGCGTGCTGACGACACCCGAAGGCTGGTCGCTCATCATCATCGGTTGCGGTGTCGGCTTCCTGTTTGCGGTTGTGGCATTGTGCGTTAGCGTCGTGTCATTTCCGTTGATGCTGGACCGTCATGCGACGGCGATCGACGCGATCCGCACGTCGCTCCGAGCGGTGGCGGCGAATCCGGTTGCGATGGCCGGATGGGGCCTCATCGTGGCGGCGCTGCTCGTGATCGGCTCGCTGCCGCTCTTCGTCGGTCTCGCCGTCGTTCTGCCGGTGCTCGGTCATGCCACCTGGCACCTCTATCGGCGGGTGGTCGAGCCCAATCCGAACCCACCGGACGCACCGCTTCCGCCCCGGAAGGGCAGGCGCTACGCAGCAGACTTTCCGGCCAATCTCTTCCCGTGGAGCCGCGAGGGCGAGCCGTAACAGCGGAACGGCCGCGCTGGGACGCCTGCGCGGAGCATGACAGAGTGGCGGCCTACTTCTGCTGCTGCGGCAGGAAGGTCGGGCCGACCGAGCGGATCGGCTTGTTCTCCGACGAGGGGCTCGCGTCCGCGGGTGGCGTGGCGACCGGTGCGGCAGCAGTTGCTGGCGCAGGAGCCGCGCCTTTCTTGGCATTGGCAGGCTGCGGCGCGCCCTTGTTGAGCCGTTGCTGCTGCATCTTCCTGGCGCTTTCCTCGGTGACGATGATGTCGCCCTGCTGCTCGGCCGCGGCCTTGTCATCGGCCGATTTCAGCGCATCCGCCCAGGTCTGTCCCGCCGCCTTGCAGGAGCAGGAAGGGTTGAACTCGCTGCGGAATTTGAATGCGGTCGGCAGCGCTGTGTAGGGCTGGCCGCCGATCGAGACCGCAGCGTTCATATCCTCGCCGGGATTGCGATGGCTGTAGAGCACGGCTTCCGCGGCCGGGCACAGCGCCTTGCAGGTCTTCTCATCGTCAGGGAAGCGCGCCGGCACGGTGGCAAAGGAGATCGGGAAATAGGCGCCGTCGCAGGTGCGCACGCAGACGGTGCGGAAGGTGCCGGATTGCGGGCCGAGATCGGAGGGCGGCATGGCCTGCGGATTGTTCGGATTGTTGCCGCCGAACAGATTGCTGAGGAAGTTGCCGCCGCCCTGCTGCTGCACGGCATTGGCATATTGCGGGCCGCAATTGTTCTGCGCCAGCGCCATCAGCACCGAGCGGCGCTGGTTGTCGCGCTCCGGGTTGGCGCCGGGGCCGCCGCGCAGCCGCTCGAGGCTGCCGGTAATCTGGTCCAGATTGGCGCGCATCTGCTGGATCTGGGTGTTGACCGGGCCGCACTGCGCCGACTGGCCGTTGAACAGCGAGAAGAAGCCGGAGGAATCGCAGCCCATGCGCTTGGCCTGCATGGTGACACGGTCGAGCTCGGCCTGCTGCTTGGCCTGGGAATCCTGGTAGCGGCGGATCTGCTCTTCGCGCGCGGCATCACCTCCGCCGCGATCGAGCGCGGCGAGCTGGGCTTCCAGCCGCACGCACATCGGGTTCGGTCCGAGCCCGTTCTGGCCGGGCTGGGGCGGCGGGCCGGCCTGCGCCAAAGCGCCATCGGCGAGCACGAGTGTGCCGAGGAGCACGGTGCAGGCAAGGAGGGAGCGGGCACGGAGGAGAGAGAAGAATTCAGGCATATCCGCCATTCTAGCGAGGTCACGGCCCAGCGTGATCATCCAAGTGAGGTGGGGGCCGAAGCGCGCCCTCCCAATAGCCGCTTCCCGCGGCATCGTCACGTCGTTTCAGGGGCCGAACTGGTCCTAAGGTCCGCCAGCTCCGAGGGAATTCAGCGCTGGCAGGTGATTGCGACATATTCGTCGCAATGGCCATGGGAGCAGTTTGTGCCGGTTTTGGGGACGGAGCCGGTAATTTCGTCGGGATCGACCCGGCGATAGCCTGATGCCTTTGCAAAATCTCGTGACTGGCAATAGGTGCGCGCGGCGGAGGCGCCGCATGTGTCGCCCTTGGTGTCGTTCTTGGCCAGGCACTGGTCGGCGATGATGAAGACGCGGGTCTCGGCGCACGCCTGAGGTGCTGCAAGGAGCGAGGCGCCGAAAATGAGCGCGAGCAGGGATCGCATGAAAATACCGGAGCAAAAAATCAGGGAACTGCAGTTCCAGAATGGCCTCAAATGGTTAGGGGATCATGAAGCCTTAAGGCAGGCCGCGCCCCTTGCGGAGGCAAAAACGGCATTTTCGCGGCCCTTGACGCCGGGGCCCGTGGTGGCCCATATGTGGCCGCATGAACGGTCTCCTCGCCATTTGCGCCATTTGCCGCGAGATTACGAGCTAGCGATTCGCTGGCTGGAGCCGTCTTTTCTCAAACACATTGAGAGCCTTGGACGCCCGGCCGAGAGGGATGGGTTGTCATGGAATTGCGTCTTTACGATACGCTGAGCCGGGAAAAGCGCACCTTCGTGCCGCTCGATCCGAACAACGTCCGCATGTATGTCTGCGGACCGACGGTCTATGACTTCGCCCATATCGGCAATGCGCGGCCGGTGATCGTGTTCGACGTGCTGTTTCGGCTGCTGCGCCACATCTACGGCGAGGCGCACGTCAAATATGTCCGCAACATCACCGACGTCGACGACAAGATCAACGACCGCGCCGCGCGCGACTTTCCCGGCCTGCCGCTGAACGAGGCCATTCGCAAGGTCACCGAGCAGACCGGCAAGCAGTTTCATGCCGACGTCGATGCGCTCGGCGCGCTTCGGCCGAGCGTCGAGCCGCGCGCCACGGAGCATATCGGCGAGATGCGCGAGATCATCGAGAAGCTGGTCGCCGGCGGCTTTGCCTATGTCGCCGAGAACCACGTGCTGTTCTCGCCGCAGGCGATGAACGCGGCCAATTCCGCGCTGCCGCGCTATGGCGCGCTGTCGAAGCGCTCGCTCGACGAGATGATCGCCGGCGCGCGGGTTGATGTTGCGCCCTACAAGCGTGATGCGACCGACTTCGTGCTGTGGAAGCCGTCGAAGCCGGGCGAGCCGTCCTGGCCGTCGCCATCCGGCATCAAGGCGGTGGGGCGTCCGGGCTGGCACATCGAGTGCTCAGCGATGGCCTGGAAGCATCTCGGCGAGCATTTCGACATCCATGGCGGCGGCATCGATCTCGTGTTTCCGCACCACGAGAACGAGGTCGCGCAGACCTGCTGCGCCTTCCATCGCGAGCGCATGGCGAACTATTGGATGCATAACGGCTTCTTGCAGGTCGAGAGCGAGAAGATGTCGAAGAGCCTCGGCAACTTCATTACGATCCACGAATTGCTCAGGGATTGGCCGGGTGAGGTGCTGCGCCTCAACATGCTCAAGACGCATTACCGCTCGCCGATCGACTGGACCATGAAGTCGCTGGAGGAGAGCGCCAAGACGCTCGACGACTGGTACCGCGTCGCGGCCGATGTCGCGCCCGGCGAGCCGGCCGCGTCGGTGGTCGAACCGCTGCTCGACGACCTCAACACGCCGCAGGCGATCGCGGCGCTGCACGGCCTCCGCGGCAACGATATCGCAGGTCTTGCGGGCTCGTTGCGGCTGCTCGGATTCCTCTCCGAGAGCGCGGCGCAGTGGGAAGGGCGCAAGCAGCAGGCGAGCGGGATCGACGCCAAGGAGGTCGAGCGCCTGCTCGCGGAGCGAACAGCTGCGCGTAGCCGCAAGGACTTTGGCGAGTCCGACCGCATTCGCGATCTGCTCGCTGCGATGGGCGTCGCGATCAAGGACTCCAAGGAAGGCACCACCTGGGAGATCGCCCGATGAAGCGCCCCGAGACGCCGTTTCCGCGGCACTGGCTCTATTACATCGCGCTGAAGATCGCGCTGCTCGCCGGCGCGGTCGCGATCGTGCTCAAGCTTTATGGGATGTGGTAAGGACGATGGGACAGACTTTGCCAAAGCCCGCACTGAGGCCCTTCCTGCCGGCGGATGTGCCGATGCTCGCCGCGATCTTCGCCGCCAGCATCGAGGAGTTGACCGGCGACGATTATAGCGAGGCGCAGCAGGAAGCCTGGATGGCGGCGGCCGAGGACGAGGAGTTCGGCAAGCGGCTTGCGTCCGACCTGACGCTGATCGCGACGCTGGAAGGCTCGCCGGTTGGTTTTGCTTCGCTGCGCGGCAACGATCACATCCGCATGCTCTATGTGCATCCGGCCGTGGCCGGGCAGGGCATCGCGACCATGCTGGTCGACGCGCTGGAGAAGCTCGCCGGCGGCCGCGGCGCCAAGAGCCTCTCGGTCGACGCCAGCGATACCGCGGAGGGCTTCTTCGCCAAGCGCGGCTACACCGCCCAGCAGCGCAACAGCGTCACCATCAACGACGAGTGGCTCGCCAACACCACCATGAAGAAGACGCTCGGAGCGGGGCAATGAGCAAGCAGCGTCTCTATCTGTTCGACACCACGCTGCGCGATGGGGCGCAGACCAATGGCGTCGACTTCACGCTGGCCGACAAGCAGGTCATCGCGGCGATGCTCGATGATCTCGGCATCGACTATGTCGAGGGCGGCTATCCCGGCGCCAATCCGCTCGATACGGAGTTCTTTGGCTCCAAGCCCAAGCTCAATCATGCGCGCTTCACCGCCTTCGGCATGACGCGGCGGGCGGGCCGCTCGGTGTCCAACGATCCTGGGGTCGCGGGCCTTTTGGAAGCGAAGGCGGACGCGATCTGCTTCGTGGCGAAGGCGTCGGCCTATCAGGTCCGCGTCGCGCTGGAGACCACGAAGGGAGAAAACCTCGCCTCGATCCGCGACAGCGTCGCGGCGGCGAAGGCGGCCGGCCGCGAGGTGATGCTCGATTGCGAGCATTTCTTCGACGGCTACAAGGAAGACGCCGCCTTCGCGCTCGCCTGCGCCAAGGCCGCCTTCGATGCCGGTGCGCGTTGGGTGGTGCTGTGCGACACCAACGGCGGCACCATGCCCGATGAGGTCGAGGCCATCGTCAGAGACGTGACCAGGCACATCCCCGGCGATCACGTCGGCATCCACGCCCATAACGACACCGAGCAGGCGGTGGCCAATTCGCTCGCCGCGGTGCGTGCCGGCGCGCGGCAGATCCAGGGCACGCTGAACGGCCTCGGCGAGCGCTGCGGCAATGCCAATCTCTGCTCGCTGATCCCGACGCTGAAGCTGAAGACGGGGTTTGCCGACGCTTTCGAGATCGGCGTCACCACCGAGAAGCTGGCGACGCTCGTCAAGGTGTCGCGCACGCTCGACGACATGCTGAACCGCGTGCCGAACCGGCATGCTCCTTACGTCGGCGAGAGCGCCTTCGTCACCAAGACCGGCATCCATGCCTCCGCCGTGCTGAAGGATCCGCAGACCTACGAGCATGTGTTGCCGGAGCTGGTCGGCAATCACCGCAAGGTGCTGGTGTCCGACCAGGCCGGGCGCTCCAACGTCATCGCCGAGCTCGACCGCGCCGGTATCCCCTACGAGAAGAGCGATCCCAAGCTGACGCGTCTCGTCGAGGAATTGAAGGAGCGCGAGGCGGCCGGCTATGCCTATGAATCCGCCAACGCCTCGTTCGAGCTCCTGGCGCGCCGCACGCTCGGCAAGGTGCCGCATTATTTCGAGGTCGAGCAGTTCGACGTCAACGTCGAGCAGCGCTACAACGCGCTCGGCGAACGCGTCACGGTGGCGCTCGCGGTGGTCAAGGTCGACGTCGCCGGCGAGCATCTGATCTCGGCGGCCGAAGGCAACGGTCCCGTCAACGCGCTCGACGTCGCCCTGCGCAAGGACCTCGGCAAGTACCAGAAGTTCATCGAGGGCCTGACACTGATCGACTATCGCGTCCGTATCCTCAATGGCGGCACCGGCGCGGTCACGCGCGTGCTGATCGAGAGCGAGGACGAGAACGGCGATCGTTGGACCACCGTCGGCGTGTCCCCGAACATCATCGATGCCTCGTTCCAGGCGCTAATGGATTCGGTAATCTACAAGCTCGTGAAGTCGGACGCGCCGGCGTAACCCCCACGACGACTGTCATTCCCCGCGAAGGCGGGGAATCCAGTACGCTGCGGCCCATCGATTTATCTACTGCTGTCACGGAGTACTGGATCGCCCGGTCAAGCCGGGCGATGACACCGAGGATGGGGAAAGGGCACGGCCATGATCGACCACATCTCCGTCGGCGTCAGCGATCTCGATCGCGCCGCAAAGTTCTACGAGGCGACGCTCGCCGCACTCGGCCTCGCGCGCCTCGTCACGCGGCCGCGGACGATCGGGTTTGGCAAGGCCTATCCGGAGTTCTGGATCAATCTGCGCGAGGGCATGCCGCGTGTCGCGCCGGAGAGCGGCGTGCACATCTGCCTGCGGGCGAAAACCGCAGCCGAGGTCGATGCGTTTCACGCAGCTGCGCTGTCCGCTGGCGGCGCCTCCGACGGCGCACCGGGCCTCCGCCCGCACGATCGCGTGCGCTACTACGCCGCCTTCGTCACCGATCCCGACGGCAACCGGATCGAGGCGGTGACGTTTCCGCAGGAATAGGGACGGTCTAAAGCGCGATGCGATTAGGATGGATCGTCATCGCGCTTTAGGTTGTTGTTTGAGCATGATCTTTTCGGAAAACCGCTTCACACTTTTTCCGGATCATGCTTTAGAGCCGCCGGGCCACGTCGGGCGCGAGATCGCGCTGGTCGTCAGGGATCTGCGCCGCCGCGGCGCGCAGCCGTGGGATGATCTCCTCGACCTTGTCCGCCTTCAGGATATCGACGGTGAGGCCGGCGCGGATGAACTGGGTCTGCCGCATGTGGGCCACCAGGGAGAACAGCGGCTCCCAGAAGCCGTCGACATTGGCGAGCAGCACGGGCTTGGCGTGACGGCCGAGTTGCTGCCAGGTCAGCTGCTCCACCAGCTCCTCCAGCGTGCCGAGCCCGCCGGGCAGGGCCACGAAGGCGTCGGAGCGCTCGAACATCAGCCGCTTGCGCTCGTGCATGTCGGGCGTGACGACCATCTCCTGCACGCGCGTCAGCGCATTCTCGCGCATCCGGAGGAAGTCGGGGATGATGCCGGTGACCATGCCGCCGTGATCCAGCACGGAGGTCGCAACCGCGCCCATCAGGCCGAGCGAGCCGCCGCCATAAACAAGACGGATCTTGTTTTCCGCCAACGCTCTGCCGAGCGCCTTCGCCGCTTCAATGAAGTTGGGATTTGTTCCAGGGCCGGAGCCGCAATAGACACAGACGGTTTTGATCGTGCTCATTGGTGCCATGATGCATTGCAGCGAAGTGGCGTCAAGCCCAAACGGTGATTCGATACGTCCGGGAATTTACCGGTAAATCGCGACAAACAATCGAAGATTCGCCATCTGGCGGGGTGCACGGGCATCGGGAAGGCTCTATATGACGGGCGAAAATCGTTAATCGCAGTTGCGCCCGCACCCGGCGGGCTTCGGGTTTGTTGATGGACCAACCTCAATCGTTCGACGGCGCCGACGTTCCTGATCCTTCCGTGGCAGGACCGCAGGCCGGGGCCACGCTGATGGGCACGCTGGCACATCTGTGGCCCTACATCTGGCCCGGCGACCGTTCCGACCTGAAGATGAGGGTGGTCTGGTCGCTGGTGCTGCTGCTCGCCGCCAAGCTGATCACGCTCACCGTGCCGTTCAGCTTCAAATGGGCGACGGATGCGCTGACCGGCGCCAACACCGCGCCGGCCGCGGCCGACAATTGGCATCTCTGGGTGATCGCCTCGCCCTTGCTGCTGACCGCGAGCTACGGCGTGATGCGCATCTTGATGGCGGTGCTGACGCAATGGCGCGACGGCATCTTCGCCCGCGTCGCCATGCATGCGGTGCGCAAGCTCGCGACCCTCACCTTCATCCACATGCACGAGCTGTCGCTGCGCTTTCACCTCGAGCGCAAGACCGGTGGCCTCACGCGCGTGCTCGAGCGCGGCCGCGAGGGCATCGAGGTCATCGTGCGCATGGTGATCCTGCAGCTGATCCCGACCATCGTCGAGGTCTCGCTGCTGCTGGCGGTGCTGCTCTGGCAATTCGACTGGCGCTACGTGGTCGCGACCCTGATCACGGTCACGCTCTACATGTACTACACCTACGTCGCGACCGAGTGGCGGATCGGCATCCGCCGCAAGATGAACGATTCCGACACCGAGGCGAACACCAAGGCGATCGACTCGCTGCTCAACTACGAGACGGTGAAGTATTTCAGTGCCGAGGCACGCGAGGCGCAGCGCTACGACAGGTCGGTCGAGCGCTACGAGGAGGCGAGCGTCCGCACCTACACCTCGCTCGCGGTGCTCAACACAGGCCAGGCGGTGATCTTCACGCTGGGCCTGACCGCGACCATGCTGATGTGCGCGATCGGCGTGCGCAACGGCACCAACACGGTCGGCGATTTCGTGCTGGTCAACGCCATGATGATCCAGCTCTACCAGCCGCTGAACTTCATGGGCATGGTCTATCGCGAGATCAAGCAGGCGATCATCGACATCGAGAAGATGTTCGGCGTGCTCAGCCGCGAGGCCGAGATCAAGGACGCGCCTGGCGCGAAGCCGCTGGTCATCTCCGCCGGCACGGTGCGCTTCGAGGACGTGCGCTTTGCCTATGAGCCGGCGCGCCCCATCCTCAAGGGCATCAGCTTCGAAGTGCCGGCCGGCAAGACGGTTGCCATCGTCGGCCCCTCTGGCGCCGGCAAATCGACCATCTCGCGGCTTCTGTTTCGCCTCTATGATGTCTCCGGCGGCAGGATCCTGATCGACGGCCAGGACATCCGCGAGGTCACGCAGGCCAGCCTGCGCGCATCGATCGGCATGGTGCCGCAGGATACCGTGCTGTTCAACGACACCATCCGCTACAACATCCGCTACGGCCGCTGGGACGCGACCGATGCCGAGGTCGAGGAGGCGGCGCGGCTGGCGCAGATCGACCACTTCATCCGCATGGCGCCGAAGGGCTACGAGACCCAGGTTGGCGAGCGCGGCCTGAAGCTGTCGGGCGGCGAGAAGCAGCGGGTCGCGATCGCGCGCACGGTGCTCAAGGCGCCGCCGATCCTGGTGCTCGACGAGGCGACCTCGGCGCTCGACACCCATACGGAGCACGAGATCCAGGGGGCGCTCGACCGCGTGGCGAAGAACCGCACCTCCCTGGTGATCGCGCATCGGCTTTCCACCATCGTCGGCGCCGACGAGATCATCGTGCTGAACCAGGGCCGCATCGCCGAGCGCGGCACTCACGCGAGCCTGCTCGCGCAGGGCGGGCTCTATGCCAGCATGTGGAACAGGCAGCGCGAGGCCGAGGAGGCCCGCGAGAAGCTGGCCAAGATGGCCGACACCAATGCCGCGCCTAACCGGGAGCCGCCGCCGGTCGATGATAGCCTGACGACGCCCGCGGCGGCGGAGTGACCTTGTCTCCGGTCCCAAGTCTGGCCTAAACAAAGTCTGGCCTAAACAAGCCCGCGCGACGACCCCGTGGCATTAACCCCCGACCGGCAAAAAGCAATGTCCATTCTCGATTCGATCCAGCGTCAGATCCCGCCGATCCACAAGGAGGGCTATCCCTTCATCGGCGCCTTTGCGCTGGCGAGCCTGCTCCTGTTCTGGCTGTGGTCGCCGCTGGGGTGGATCGGCACGATCCTGACCGTTTGGTGCGCGCTGTTCTTCCGCGATCCCGTCCGTGTGACGCCGGCGCGCGAGGGTCTCGTGGTGTCGCCGGCCGACGGGCGTGTCTCCATGATCACCATGGCGCTGCCGCCGGCCGAGCTCGGGCTCGGCGACCGGCCGCTGCCGCGCGTCTCGATCTTCATGAGCGTGTTCAATTGCCACGTGAACCGCGCGCCCGTGGCGGGCAGGGTGGATCGTATCGCCTACCGGCCCGGCCTCTTCATCAACGCCGAGCTCGACAAGGCGAGCGAGGACAACGAGCGCAACTCGCTGGTGATCACGACGCCGACGGCGCGGATCGGCGTGGTCCAGATCGCCGGCCTGGTCGCCAAGCGCATCGTCTGCTTCGTCAAGGAGGGGCAGGCGATCGGCGCCGGCGAGCGTTTCGGCCTGATCCGCTTCGGCTCGCGCCTCGACGTCTACCTGCCCGTGGGCACCAAGGCGCTGGTCTCGGAAGGGCAGACCGCGGTCGCCGGAGAGACGATCCTGGCCGACCTTGCCGGCGACGACCCGGGCCGCGCGTTCCGCGCCAATTAACCAATAGTCGGTGCTCGCAGGCGTTCCGCCGCAATGGCGGACGGCGGCGCGGCTTGCTATATCTCGCCTCGAGATAAGGACGAGCCATGACGCCTTACGATTTCAAGGATCCCGACGTCCGCCGCCGGCGGTTCCGACCGATCCCGGTGCGGATGCTGGTGCCCAACGTCATCACGCTGCTGGCGATCTGCGCCGGCCTGACCTCGATCCGCCTGTCGATCGAAGGGCGGATGACGCTCGCGGTCTATGCAATCGTGTTCGCCGCCGCGCTCGACGGCATCGATGGCCGCATCGCGCGCATGATCAAGGGGCAGTCGAAGTTCGGCGCCGAGCTCGACAGTCTCGCCGACTTCGTCAATTTCGGCGTGGCGCCCGGCCTGATGCTGTATTTCTGGCAGCTGCACGAGCTCGGCAATGCCGGCTGGATCGCCGCCATGGTGTTCGCGATATCCGGCGGCCTGCGGCTCGCCCGCTTCAATGCCACCATGGACGATCCGAACAAGCCGGCCTTCGCCGCCAATTTCTTCACCGGCGTGCCGGCGCCCGCCGGCGCGATCACCGTGCTGCTGCCGATCTATGTCGCGTTCCTCGACGTCGGGCGCACACCTGCGGCGGTGACCGCGGCCTACACGCTTCTGATCGCGTTTCTGATGGTGTCGCGCCTGCCGGTGTTCTCCGGCAAGACCAAGCGGATGCGCGTGCCGCCCGAGCTGGTGCTGCCGGCCTTCGTCGCCGTGATCGTCTTCATCGCGCTCCTGATCGCCTATCCCTGGCACGTGCTGTCGATCGGCACGGTGCTGTACCTCCTCGCGCTGCCGCTCGGCTACAAATCCTATCGCGACCAGGCGCGCGCGATGGAAGCCACCGCGCCGGCGGGAGGCGAGGTCCCGTCACCGCCCTCGGCGCCGACGCTGGCGAATTTGTCGGAGCCGCCGCAAGACGACGATCGGCCCGGACGACTGCACTAAAGCGCTCCTCGCGGATATCTGCCATGAAGCCTGCCTGAGTTGGGTCGAGGTCCGATCTCGGCTATATCGCCCTTGTGCCGGCGGCATCGCGCAATCAATCGCCGCCAACCTGGGAGAGAACGCCGTGACCAATTCCGCGACCGGGCCGCTGCCCGCTTCCGTCCTCGAAGCGCTGGGCCGTTACGATACGCCGACGATCTGCAACGCCATGGAGATCGTGGCGCCCGAGCGGCGGCTGATCGGCTACACCACCAAGCAGCTGGTCTGTCCGTTTCCCGACCTGCCGCCGATCGTCGGCTATGCCCGCACGGTGACGATCCGCTCGGTTCTGAAGTCATCGCTTCCGGCCGAGGAGCAGTCCAAGCGCCGAATCGCATATTACGAATATGTCGGCACCGGCCATGGCCCGCGCATCTCGGTGATCCAGGACATCGACGGACCCGACGTCGGCTATGGCGCGTTCTGGGGCGAGGTACAGAGCAACGTGCACAAGGCGCTCGGCTGCCTCGGCGTCATCACCGACGGCTCGATCCGCGACATCCCGCAATGGGCGCCAGGGTTCCAGGCGCTAGCCGGCTCGATCGGCCCGTCGCACGCCTGGGTGCACGCGGAAAGCTTTGGCGGCGAGGTGCGCGTCGCCGGCATGACCGTGAAGTCGGACGACCTCATCCACGCCGACCGGCATGGCGCCATCGTGATCCCGCTCGACCTTGCCGCAAAGCTGCCGGAGGCGGCCGAACTGTGCGGCCGCCGCGAGACGCCGATCCTGGAGATCGCCCGCAGTCCCGACTTCTCGCTCGAGAAGCTCAAGGCCGCGCTGAAGCGCTCTGCGGAGATCCATTGACGGCTGCTGGAGCGTGATCCGGAAAAGTGTGTAGCGGTTTTCCGAAAAGATCATGCTCAAACAATAACCTAAAGCGCGATGACGATTGATCCTAATCGCATCGCGCTTTAGGGCAATCTACGGCCCGGACGACGGCCGAATGCCGCCTTGCTCGGTCAGAAGCAGGGCGACTTGATCCGGTTCTCCGAGCACGGCGGCTGCGCATCCGATCAGGGTGAAGCCGCCGGCAAGGTCCCAGAGGGTGATATCGTCTGCGCTGTTGGAGCTGCGCATCAACCGCGCCGCGAGCACGGCGAAGGCGGCCTCGATAAAGAGCAGCACGCTGAACGCCGGAAGCACGAGTTCCGCCTCGAGCAGGTGGAACGCCAGCGCCGCGGGCAGCGCCGTGAGTAGACCGAATAGCATCAACATCGCGCTGGCTCCGCGATTGGCCCTGTCGCAACGCTAGCAGACACCAACTGATCCCCGTCCACGATGTGGCGGAGGGCCGCAGCCGACGTGACGTGGTGGGCGCCTGATTATGGTTAGCGAAGGGTTGAAATTCCTATCGCTGGACGGCAACCGGGACAAATTGCGGCGGCAGGCGGCACATCGTCGAGACTTAACCTTTACGCGCCTTTAAGGGCGGCGCTCTAGGGTCTGCGATGCGGTTCGGGGTTGAGCCGCGCCAGCGGCCAGGACGGCCGTTGTTGCGTAGGCGTTGGAGTCGATCATGGATATCGCAACACTTGTCGGCCTCGTCGCAGGCGCCATTGTTGTGTCGTCGCTGATCCTGATGGGCGGTACGTTCGGGATGTTCTACGACATCCACGCCGTCATCGTCATCTTCGGCGGCTCGTTCGCAGCGACGATGATCCGCTTTCCTTTGTCCGCGATGATCCACGGCGTGCCGCTGGGCGCGAAGTTTGCTTTCACCCTGAGCCGCCTGTCGGCTCACGACCTTGTCGACGAGCTCGCCCGCATCGCGGAAATCGCCCGCAAGCAGGGCCCGGTCGGACTCGAAAAGGTCGAGACCGACGAGCCCTTCCTCGCCAAGGGCATTCGCTATGTTGCCGACGGCTACGACCTCGATTTCATTCGCGACAATCTGGAGCGCGACCGGGACAACTTCCTGATGCACCTCGACGAAGGCAGCAAGATCTACCGCGCCGTCGGCGACTGCGCCCCGGCGTTCGGCATGATCGGCACGCTGCTTGGCATGGTGCAGATGTTCTCCAACATGTCGGATCCCTCCAAGCTCGGCCCGTTCATGGCCACCGCGCTGCTGGCGACCCTGTACGGCGCCGTTGTCGCCAACCTGATCTGCTTGCCGATCGCGGACAAGCTGCACGGCAAGCTGCTGGACGAAGAGACCAACCGCACCTTGATCATCGACGGCATCCTGATGATCCGCGACTCCAAGAGCCCGACCCTGGTGCGCGAAATGCTGCTGGCCTATCTGCCGGAGAAGCATCGTCACACCGAAGGCGAGCCGGTGCCGGCTTGAGGCCGCCGCCTGGATTTTGAGAGATGGCCAAGAAGAAGCGCGGCAATGCTCACGGTGGCGGCCACGGCTGGTTCGTGACCTTCGCCGACCTGATGGCGCTGCTGCTGGCGTTTTTCGTGATGCTGGTCGCGTTCTCCACGCAAGACGCCAACAAGCTGAAGATCGTCGCGGGCTCGATGCGCGAGGCGTTCGGCGTGCAGACCGAGGCGCGCTACTCCGGCATCGTCGAATCCGACGGCCTGCCGACGCGCCCGCGGCTCAAGAACGTCGACCACATCCAGCCGGAAGATGCCTCCAACACGCCGACGCCAGATCAGGAAGACCGCGAAAAGACCTCCGGCGCGAAGATCAAGGTCGACCGCAATTTCGCGCTGGCCGCAGCCTCGCTGCGCCAGGCGTTGCAGGACATGCCGGAACTGACCGAGATGTCCAAGCACATCATGTTCGAGGAGACCAAGCAGGGCCTGAACCTCGAGATCGTCGACCAGGACGGCCGCTCGATGTTCGCCGACGGCTCCAAGGTGCCCTATGACCGCACCCGCCGCCTGGTCGAGAAGCTCGCGATCCCGCTCAAGGCGACGCCGCTCCGCGTCTCCATCGCCGGCCACACCGCGGCGGGGTTCGTGCCGACCCGCAGCGACTATGGCGCCTTCGATCTGTCGGCCGATCGCGCCAACGCCGTGCGCCAGATCCTCGAGCGCCAGGGCCTGCCGCCGTCGCACATCTTCGCCGTCTCCGGCAAGGCCGATACCCAGCCGCTGTTTCCGGACGATCCCTCGCTGGCAGCCAACCGGCGGGTGACCATCACCTTGATGCGCGAAGATCCGCCGCTGCCGCCGAATCTGAGGCCGTAACCCCCTTGCGCTACCATCTTACCTGAGGCATGTCGTCGCGCGGGCGATGAGCGTGGCTGTGGCGTCACAGCATCCGGCTCGGCGCCTGCTATGATGGTGCGCCGATTGACAGGTGCACCGGAAGCGTCAAAAGGCGCCGGATCAATTTCAGGAACGAAGCGTTCTCCACCTTCATGACGGCGAGCATCACACAGGCCGAGACCCAGGACGGGCGGCCCACCGCAAGTTTTTGGGCCCTTACGCTCGGGAGTGTCGGCGTCGTCTTTGGCGATATCGGCACTTCGCCGCTCTATGCATTCCACGAGGCGGTCAAGGCCGCCGCCCATGGCGAGCCCGTCTCGCGCGTCATCGTGCTCGGCGTGCTCTCGCTGATCCTGTGGGCGCTCCTGATCGTCGTCACCGCCAAATATGTCCTCTTGCTGCTGCGCGCCGACAATAACGGGGAGGGCGGCACGCTCTCGCTGATGGCGCTCGGCCAGCGCGCGCTCGGGCGGCGAAGCTGGGTCCTGCTCGCGCTCGGCGTGATCGGCGCTTCGATGTTCATCGGCGATTCCATGATCACGCCGGCGATCTCGGTGCTATCGGCGGTGCAGGGCCTCAAGCTCGCGACCCCCGCGCTCGAGCACTATGTCGTGCCGCTCACCGTGCTCATTCTGGTGCTGCTGTTCGCCGTGCAGAGCAAGGGAACCGCATTGGTCGCCTCGGCCTTCGGGCCGGTGATGGTGGTCTGGTTCACCGTCATCGCCGTGATGGGGGCTGTCCACATCGCCGACGATCCCACGGTGCTGGCGGCGATCAATCCGTACTATGCGGTGCAGTTCGTGCTGTCGCACGGTGTGATCGGCCTCGTGACGCTCGGCGCGGTGTTCCTGGCGGTGACGGGCGGCGAGGCGCTTTATGCCGATCTCGGCCATTTCGGCCGCAAGCCGATCCAGTCGGCCTGGATGTTTTTCGTGCTGCCGGCGCTTCTAGTCAACTATTTCGGGCAGGGTGCGCTGGTGCTGTCCGATCCCAGCGCGATCGAGCATTCGTTTTATCGCATGGTGCCCGAGAGCCTGGTCCTGCCGCTGGTCGGACTCGCGACGGCCGCAACCGTGATCGCGAGCCAGGCGGTGATCACCGGCGCCTATTCGCTGGTCCACCAGGCCGTGCAACTCGGGCTCCTGCCGCGTTTTGAGGTGCGTTACACCTCCGAATCCCATGCCGGCCAGATCTATCTGCCGCGCGTCAACCGCCTGCTGCTGATCGGCGTGATGCTGCTGGTGCTGCTGTTCCACACCCCCAGCAATCTGGCTTCCGCCTACGGTATTGCCGTCTCCACCACCATGGTCGCCGACGGCATCATGGGCTTCGTCGTGATCTGGAAGTTGTGGAACTGGCGCGCCGCGACGGCCGCAGCCGTGATCGTCCCCTTCGTCATCGTCGATTTGAGCTTCCTCAGCGCCAACCTGCTCAAGCTGCTCGAAGGTGCCTGGGTGCCGCTGCTGTTCGGCATCGTCATGGCAGGGACGATCTGGACCTGGCGCAAGGGCTCCGCAATCCTGATCCAGAAGACCCGCCGGATCGAGGTGCCATTGGACGATCTGATCCGCAGTTTGGAGAAGCGGCCACCGCACATCGTCAAGGGCACCGCGGTGTTCCTGACCAGCGATCCCGCGTTCGTGCCGACCGCGCTCCTGCACAATCTCAAGCACAACAAGGTGCTGCATGAGCACAACGTGATTCTGACCATCGAGACCGCGCAGACGCCTCGGGTTGATCTGTCGGAGCGGTTCAGGATGGAGAAGATCAGCGAAAAGTTCTCCAAGGTCCGCTTGCGCTTCGGCTTCATGGAGCAGCCGAACGTGCCGAAGGCGCTCGCCATCGCGCGCAAGCAGGGTTGGCAGTTCGACATCATGTCGACGTCGTTCTTCGTGTCGCGCAGGTCACTGAAGGCCTCGGCACAGTCGGGCATGCCGCTCTGGCAGGATCATGTGTTCATCGCGCTGAGCCGGTCGGCCAACGATGCCACCGACTACTTCCAGATCCCCACCGGCCGCGTGGTTGAAGTCGGAACCCAGGTCACCATCTAGAATGCAACTGGCGTAGCCATGCAGATTTGCATGGCTATGGCCCGGAATCGGGCTAGGCCATGCCGGTGGCGCAGGACTATAAGCCGCGCGCTCTTCCGCCGTTGTGCAGTGAAGCATTTTAGAGGCCATCGGGCTCTCCCATGACAAGCGACATAGCAGTTCCCGCCCCGGAAACGGTGGCGGCAAATGGGCATGGCGATGCCCATACCACCGCCGGTTTCGGCGCGCTGACGCTCGGCAGCATCGGCGTCGTTTACGGCGACATCGGCACCAGCCCGCTCTACGCGTTCCGCGAGGCGGTGATGGCGGCCTCGGGCGCGGACGGGTTGCCGACGCCGGCAGCGGTCCTCGGCGTGCTCTCCCTGATCCTGTGGGCGCTCATCGTGGTGGTGACGCTCAAATACGTCGTGATCCTGCTCCGCGCCGACAACAACGGCGAGGGCGGCACGCTTGCACTGATGGCGCTGGCCCAGCGGGCGGTTGGCACCGGCCGCGGCGGGGCCACCATCGTCCTGCTCGGCATCATTTCCGGAGCTTTGTTCTACGGCGATGCCGTGATCACGCCGGCGCTCTCCGTGCTGTCGGCGATCGAGGGCATGAAGGACGTCACGCTAAGGTTCGAGCCCTACATCGTTCCGCTGACGGTTGTGATCCTGGTCGGCCTGTTCGCCGTGCAGTCCCGCGGCACGGCGCGCGTTGCCGCCTTCTTCGGCCCGATCATGTGCGTCTGGTTCACGGTTCTGGCGGTGGCGGCGATCCCTCAGATCGCCCAGCAGCCGCAGGTGCTGCTTGCGCTCAACCCGCTCTACGCCGTGAACTTCATGCTGCACCATGGCATCGTCGGCTTCGTGACGCTGGGCGCGGTGTTCCTGGCGGTGACCGGCGCCGAGGCGCTCTATGCCGATCTCGGCCATTTCGGCAAGCGGCCGATCCAGACCGCGTGGCTTACCATCGTGCTGCCCTCGCTGGCGCTGAACTATCTGGGGCAGGGCGCGCTGGTGCTCGGCGACCCCGGCGCGATCGTGAGCCCGTTCTTTCAGCTGTTCCCGCAAGGCTTCGTCCGAGGCTGCATGGTCGTGCTCGCCACCATGGCGACCGTCATCGCGAGCCAGGCCGTCATCACCGGCGCCTATTCCCTGACGCGCCAGGCGATCCAGCTCGGGCTGCTGCCGCGCTTTGAAATTCGCCATACGTCGGAAGCCCATTCCGGCCAGATCTTCATTCCGCGCATCAACCAGCTGCTGCTGGTCGCGGTGGTGCTGCTGGTGCTGCTGTTCCGCTCGTCGAGCGCGCTTGCATCCGCCTATGGCATCTCCGTCACCGGTACCATGGTGGTCACGGCGATGATGGGCTTCGTCGTGGTCTGGAAGGGCTGGCGCTGGTCAGCGCTTGCCGCCGGCGCGCTGATTGCGCCGTTCCTGTTCCTCGATCTGACCTTCCTGAGCGCGAACCTGTTGAAGGTGTTCGAGGGCGGCTGGGTGCCGATGGCGCTCGGTGCGGTCATGATCATCTTGATGTACACATGGCGGCGCGGCAGCCGGCTGCTGTTTGAAAAGTCGCGCAAGCTCGAGTTTCCGCTCGCCGATCTCGTGGCGATGCTGGAGAAGCGGCCGCCGCAGCGGGTGCCTGGCACTGCGGTGTTCCTGACCTCGGACCCGCTCAGCGCGCCGACCGCGCTGATGCATAGTCTGAAACACTACAAGGTGCTGCACGAGAAGAACGTCATTCTCACCATCGAGACCGCGCAGACCCCGCGGATCGATCCGGCCGAACGGGTGAAGCTGGAGCAGATTTCACCGACCTTCTCCAAGGTGACGCTGAAGTTCGGCTTCATGGAATCGCCCAACGTGCCGAAGGCGCTCGCGATCGCCCGCAAGCTGGGCTGGCAGTTCGACATCATGTCGACCTCGTTCTTCCTGTCGCGCAGGGCGCTCAAGCCCGCCGCCCATTCCGGCATGCCGCGCTGGCAGGACCGGCTGTTCATCTCGCTCAGCCGCTCCGCCAACGACGCCACCGACTATTTCCAGATCCCGTCCGGCCGTGTGGTCGAGGTCGGTACGCAGGTGACGATCTAGGGCAGCGACCTCAGGGCCTGGGATTCAAAGCGGACTTCAAGTCGCTGCGATTTAGCTTTAACTTGCGCCGCGCGGCTCAAGCCTTTGTGGCGCTTGATTTTCGTCTCCCGAGAGGCGAGGTTGCCGCCGGCCGGGATCACCCCGGCATGCGGCCCGCGACGTTGGAGGATGATGTGGCAAATCAAGTGCAGGATCTGACCCCGGACGAGGTCGCCAAGGGTGTCGCGGAAGGGCGTTATCTGCTCGTCGACGTCCGTGAGCCGAACGAGGTCGAGGCCGAGGCTTACCCTTACGGCGTCGTGGTTCCGCTCTCGACCTTCGATCCCAAGGCGATCCCCGATCCGCAAGGAAAGCAGGTCGTGTTCGCCTGCCGCTCGGGCAAGCGTTCGGTGACCGCCTCGCTGGCGGCGCAGGCGGCGGGCCTGCCTTACGACAAGCATCTGGCCGGCGGCATGCTGGGCTGGAAGGCGGCTGGGCTTCCCAGCAAGGTCGGTGGCTAACCGCGCAATGACGACCAAGAGCTCTTCGCTGAACAAGGTCTTCGCCGACCTTCCCGTCACCATCTTCGAGGCGATGTCGCAGGCCGCGCGCGACAACAATGCGATCAATCTCGGCCAGGGTTTTCCGGATGATCCCGGCCCCGAGGACATCCGCCGCGCCGCGGCCGAGGCTTCGCTGAACGGCTACAATCAGTACCCCTCGATGATGGGCCTGCCGGAGCTGCGCCAGGCGATTGCGACCCATTACGGCCATTGGCACGGCCTCAAGCTCGATCCGATGAGCGAAGTGATGGTGACCTCCGGCGGGACCGAGGCGCTGACCTCGGCGATCCTCGCGGTGGTCCAGCCCGGCGACGAAGTGGTCTGCTTCCAGCCGGTGTACGATTCCTATCTGCCGATCATCCGCCAGGCCGGCGGCATTCCGCGCTTGGTCCGGCTCGAGCCGCCGCACTGGCGGCTGAATGAGGACATGCTGAAAAGCGTGTTCAATTCAAAGACCAAGGCGGTGCTCTTCAACAACCCCTTAAATCCCAGCGCGGTGGTCTATCCGCGCGAGGACCTCGAGCTCTTGGCGCGCTACTGCCAGGAGTTCGACGTCATCGCGATCTGCGACGAGGTCTGGGAGCACGTCACCTTCGACGAGCACAAGCATATCCCGCTGATCACCATTCCCGGCATGCGCGAGCGCACCATCAAGGTCGGCTCGGCCGGCAAGATCTTCTCGCTGACGGGCTGGAAGATCGGCTTCGTCTGCGCGGCGCCACCGCTGCTCCGCGTCGCGGCCAAGGTGCACCAGTTCCTGACCTTCACCACCGCGCCGAACCTGCAGGCCGCGGTCGCCTATGGGCTCGGCAAGTCCGACGACTACTTCCTGTCGATGCGCAAGGACCTGACGCGGAGCAGGGACCGGCTGACCAAGGGACTGGAGAGCCTCGGCTTCCCCGTGCTGAAGTCGCAAGGCACCTATTTCCTCACCGTCGACCTGTCGCCGCTCGGGCTCAACGAGAGTGACACTGAGTTCTGCTGGCGCATCGTGAAAGACTACAAGGTCGCCGCGATCCCGGTCTCGGCGTTCTACGAGCAGGACCCGGTCACATCAGTGGTGCGCTTCTGCTTTGCCAAGAAGGACGAGACGCTCGACACCGCACTGGAGCGGCTGTCGGACGCGGTGCGTGGACGCAAGAGGTAGACAGAGATGACGAACGTCGGCCGCTCCGGCTTTGGCCTTGGTTTCGCGATCGCCGCCGCGCTGACGTTGCTCTCCGCTCCCGCAGGTGCCGAGGAGCGGGTCGTCAATTTCTACAACTGGTCCAACTACATGGCGCCTGACGTCCTTGAGGCCTTCACCAAGGAGACCGGCATCAAGGTCGTCTACGATACCTTCGACGCCAACGAGACGCTGGAGACGCGCCTGATGGCCGGCAAGTCCGGTTATGACGTCGTGGTGCCCACCGCTTATTTCCTGCAGCGCCAGATCAAGGCCAATATCTTCCAGAAGCTCGACAAGTCGAAGCTCCCGAACCTCGCCAATGCCTGGCCGGTGGTGACGCAGCGCCTCGCCACCTACGACCCCGACAATGTCTACGCCGCCAACTACATGTGGGGCACGACGGGCATCGGCTACAACATCGCCAAAGTGAAGCAGATCCTTGGGGCTGATGCGAAGATCGACAGCTGGGACATCGTCTTCAAGCCGGAGAACCTCGCCAAGTTCAAGGACTGCGGCGTCCACATGCTCGACTCCGCCGACGACATCTTCCCGGCGGCGCTGAGCTGGCTCGGGCTCGATCCGAACTCGACCAAGCAGGCGGACCTGGAAAAGGCCGCCGATGCCGTGGCGAAAGTCCGCCCCTCCGTACGCAAGTTTCACTCGTCCGAATATCTAAGCGCGCTCGCCACCGGCGAGATCTGCTTCGTGGTCGGCTGGTCCGGTGACATCATGCAGGCCCGCGCCCGCGCCGCGGAAGCCAAAAGCGGCGTCGAGATCGGCTACACCATTCCGAAGGAGGGCGCGCAGATGTTCTTCGACAATCTCGCGATCCCCGCGGATGCCAAGAATGTTAGGGAAGCCTACGAGCTGATCAACTATCTCTATCGCCCGGACGTTGCCGCCAAGAACTCGGACTTCCTGTCCTACGCCAACGGCAACCTCGCCAGCCAGAAGCTGGTGGATCCAAAAATCCTTGATGACAAGAACATCTATCCGGACGAGGCGACGCTGGCAAAACTGTTCGTCATCACGGCGCGCGAGCCGGCGACGCAGCGGATCATCAACCGGCTCTGGACCAAGGTGAAGACGGGGCGGTAGTAGCGCCTGTCATTGCGAGGAGCGAAGCGACGAAGCAATCCAGACTGCTTCGGTGGAACGATTCTGGATTGCTTCGCTGCGCTCGCAAGGACGGAGTATTTACCGCCACCTTCTGTGCAGCCATAGCCACTGGTCGGGATGCTCGCGGACCCAGCTTTCCACGACGCTCGTGATCGCCTGCGTCGTGCCCTGGATGTCGATCTTGCCATCGGCATCGCGCACCGGCTGGATCTCTTCGGTGAGCTCGCCGCGGAAGCGGCCGTCGGGCAGGCGGATGATGCGCACGCCGTGGATCGGGCACTCGACCTGGCGCAAGAGGCGCGCCAGCATCGGATTGGCGCGGGTCTTGCGGCCGAAGAACGTGACCTCGACGCCGGCCGTCAGATACTGGTCGATCAGCATGGCGACGTGCTTGCCGTCCTTCAGCGCTTGCGCGAGCCGCAGCGGCGCGTCGCGGCCGGCCGGGATCAGCGTGCCCATGTTGACCTGGCGCATCTCCTGGATGATGCGATCGGCCGAGGCGATGTTCGGGCGGCGATAGAGAATCGCGGTGTCCAGGCCATGCGCGACCGCGGCGAGCGCCGGCAATTCCCAGTTCGCAAGATGTGCGGCGAAGATCAGCGCCGGCTTGCCGTCGTCGCGGATCTGGTCGAACAGCTCGATGCTGCGCGGGGAAATCTCGATGCGACTCTTCTCGGGGACATCGCGGGCGTAGTCCCAGACCTGGTCGATATGGGCGAACTCGGCGCCGACGCGGCCGAGATTGTCCCAGACGCCCATCAGGATCCGTTCGATCTCCTCCGGTGACTTCTCGGGGAAGGCGGCGGTGAGGTTGGCGCGGCCGATGCGGTGCTCGCGCAGGCGCGGCCCGATCAGCTTGACGGCACGCGCGAAAAAGTCCGAGGTCTTGGCCGGATCGAAATAGCGCGTGGTGCGCAGCATCGCGACGGTCGCGGCGCCGATCAGGCTGCCGCCGAGCGATTTGGCAGCCTCCCGCGCGCGGGCCTTCGTGCTCGCAGGAAGCAGCGCCATGCGTCCGGTCAGGCCGGTTCGCGGGTCAGGATCAGTGAAGCGTTCTGGCCGCCGAAGCCGAACGAGTTCGACATCACCGCGGTCACGCGCGCATCGCGCGCCTTGTTGCCGACGACGTCGAACAGGATCGTGGGATCCGGATTGTCGTAGTTGATGGTCGGCGGAATGCGCTGATGCTCGAGCGTGAGCAGCGAGAAGATCGCCTCGACTGCGCCGGCGGCAGAGATGGTGTGGCCGACCATCGACTTGTTGGAGGTGACCGGAATCTTCTGCGCGAGCTCGCCGAAAACGGCCGACGTCGTGTTGAACTCCATCTTGTCGTTCTCGGGCGTCGCGGTGCCGTGCGCGTTGATGTGGTCGATCTGATCCGGCGTCATGCCGGCATCGGCCAGCGTCTTGTTCATGCAGCCGATGATCGGCTTGCCGTCGGGCGAGGAGCGGGTGCGGTGGAAGGAATCGGTGAGCTCGCCGCAGCCGGCGATCACGCCGAGGATCTTTGCGCCGCGCGCGGTGGCGGCCTCGTAGCTCTCCAGCACCAGCGCGCCGGCGCCTTCCGCCATGACAAAACCGTCGCGGTTCTTGGAGAAGGGACGGGAGGCCGCCTGCGGCGGATCGTTCTGGGTCGACAGCGCCGAGAGCAGCGAGAAGCGCACCAGCGCTTCCGGGTTCACGGTGCCGTCGGTCGCGACGCAGAGCGCTGCGTCCGTCTCGCCGCGGCGGATCGCCTCGACGCCGAGCTGGATCGAGGTGGCTCCGGACGCGCACGCCGTCGACAGCGAGATCGGCGAGCCCTTGGTGCCGAAGGTCTCGGCGAGATAGGCGGCAACCGAGCCGAACATGAAGCGATGATGATAGGCGCTAAACTTGCCGCCGCCGGAGATGCGGAGCAGATCGTCATAGGTGATGTCCTGCTGCCCGACGGCGCGACCGAGCTCGCGGCGCTGCGGCCATTCGACCTCGACCGGCGCCACCGCGAGGAAAAGCGGACCCGGGAAATCGGCCTTGGCGCCGATGCCGGCCTGCTCTAGCGCTTCCTGCGTCACCAGCTCGGCCATCCGCTCGGACAGGGCGGTGGAAGAGAACGGATCGGCGCTGACGAAATCGACCGTGCCGGCCATCGTGGTCTTGAGGCCGTCGATCGGAAAACGCGTGATGGTGCGGATACCGGATTCGCCGGCGACGAGCTTTGCCCAATTGTCGGATTTGCCGGCGCCGAGCGAGGTCATGATGCCCATGCCGGTGACGACGACGACGGGACGCCCGAGTTTGTCGCGTGGTGCAGTCATGTCGATCCCCGCTTGAGCTGATTAAACCGCCTCGACCAGCGCCATGCCTTCGCCGCGCCAGTGTCCGGCTCCCACCACCACGATCTGGGTGGGCGCGCCCTGCATTTCAATCTCGGTCCCCGTCGAATCATTCGGCGGGAACAGCGCGCCGCGCGAGATCGACAATGCGGCGAGGGCAATGCCGAGCGGGAATTGCGTTTCCATGGCGTGGCCGAACACCGTGCCGGTCGAGCGCACCGGAAAGTCGGCATGGTTCTTCAGGAAGTCGCGCTCGTCCGAGGTCGCAGGCTCCGCGCCGGTCGCCCCGGTGATGATCGCGCCCTTGCCCTCGCGCCTGGGCAGCTTGTCCCACAGTTTCTCGAGCGTCGCGGTCATGTCGCCGGGCTGCTTGCGTTTGGCGAGGTCGGCGACGACGCTCGACAGCTTTGCGAACGGCTTGGCGCCGCGCGCTTGTGCATGCGCCTTCGATTCCAGCACCAGGAAGGCGCCGGCCGAGCCGAGCGCGAAGCCGGGATGGTCCTTGCGCGCCCACACGGGCGCGAACTTGTCCTTCAGGTTGAAGTCGCCGAACTCGTAGAGGACGAGCAAGTCCTTGCGCTCGCCGTTGTACGAGCCGCCGACCAGCGCGATGTCGCTCTCGCCCGAGGCGATGCGCGCGAGCGCGATGCGGGCGGCGTCGGCGCCGGCGACCTCTTCGCCCATGAAGGTGCGCGAGGTGCCACCCAGACCGTGCACGATGGCGATGTTGCCGGCGAGCAGGTTGGAGAGCTGGGCCAGGAACAGCGTCGGCCTCAGATCGCTCATCAGCCGTTCGTTGAGGAAGCCCGGCGCGTTAGCGCCCTTGGCCTCGGCGGTGAGAATGCCGCTGTCGACGTTGATGTCGCGCTCTCCGCCGCCGGCGGCGACGACCATGTCGATCTTCGACAGGATGTCCTTGTTGCCTTTGATGCCGGCGGAATCGAGCGCAAGACCGGCGGCATAGGTGCCGATGCGCTGCCAGGCTTCCATCTGGCGCTGGTCGCCCTTCTTCGGGATCTGGCTGTCGAAGGATACCGGCATCAAGGGATGCACGATGTAGGGCGCAAAGCCCTTCTCGTCGACATTGATGCGCTTCTCGGAAAGCGCGGCCCAGTTGGCGTCGAGGCCCTCGCCGAGCGAGGTGGCGAGCCCAATGCCGGTGATCCAGACCTCGGTCTGGCCCGGCTTCAAAGCAGGAGTGTCAGTCATGACGATACGGCCTGTTGCGGAAAGCCGACGCGCTCGGCGACCTTCGCCATGTATCCGCGCATATCCGCATTGGGGAAGGGAATCAGCGTGAAGGTCAGCGCCGAATTGGCGCGCAGCTTGCCGCCGACCCGGATCTTGGCTTCGGTCATGGCATAGCCGGAGCCTTCATGGGTGAGGCTCGCCTCGATGCTCATGAGGTCGCCGGGGAAGACCGAGCCGCGGACCTTGGCCTCCTTCACGGCGGCCAGGATCGGCATGCGTTCGAATCGGAACACGCCGAGTTGAAGCCAGCCCGAGGCCTGCGCCATCGATTCGATCAGGAGCACGCCGGGCATCAAGGGATAACCCGGGAAGTGCCCCTCGAAGATGGTGCTTTCCTGCGGGACCTGCGCTTCGACGACGATCGTCTTCTCGTCGACCTTGAGGTCGACGATGCGATCGATCATGTGGAAGTATTCGAGTTGCATGACTGCGCCCTTAGGCGCTCGCGCCCTTGGCCGCAACCAATTCGTCGATGCGGGCGCACAGGTTCTTCAGCACGAAATATTGCTCGGTGGTCGCCTTGCCGTCGTTGACCTCCTGAGTCCACTTCTCCAGCGGCAGCTTGATGCCGAACTGCTTGTCGATCGCGAAGGCGATATCGAGGAAATCGAGGCTGTCGATGCCGAGGTCATCGATGGCATGGCTATCCGGCGTGATCGTGTCGCGCGGGATGTCGCAGGTTTCAGCGATGATCGTGGCGACCTGATCGAATGTGGAGGACATCACTAAGCCTTTGATATATTGTAGGTATTTGTCAGATTGTCCAGAGTGGCACGGTGGCTGGGCATCGCGCCCCTGATGACGCCCTCAAACCCCCCTCTGGCCGGGTCGAAAGCCCGTATATCGGAGCGCCGCCCTGAGTTCAATGGAGCCGGGCAGGCCTCCGGGGACAGCATCGGACGTGGCTGGGGATGCCGGCTGGGTCCGTCCGCCGCGAGGTCCGTGCCGGGCCGGTCCCTAAATATGCGGCGTTGTGATCTTGACGCAGTCGCGGCGGCCCATCAGCACGCAATCCTGGGTCCGGCGCAGGTCGGCGATGCTGACCGCGAGCCAGATCCCGATCGCCGTCAGCGCGATGGTGAAGGCGAGCGCTGCGATGTTGGCAAGCATGCGCTGCCGGTAATTGTCGGGCTCGGCACGCGGCTGCTCGTAGCGTGACAGGTCCAGCCGTTCGGGCGTGCCGCGGAGCGGTTGCACGGAGCCATTGCCGCGCTGGACCCTTGGAGAAGGCGGGGTGCGCGGCCTGAACTGGAGCACCCGGTGCTCCTCATCAGAGCTTATGGGCCGCTGATTGTTCATGGGGCGGGGATCACTCCGAAGCAGCGATCTAGATAGCATAGGTGAGGCACGCGTTGCAGTAAATCTTTGCAATGCCAGGATGCATTTGTGCGTTCGTACTATTTTGCGCATGGACCGGTGTGCCGCGATCCAGCAACGGGCCATCGTGCCCGTCGCGAGCGTTGCGCTGCAACGCGGGCATAGCGACAGCCATTGAGGACGTCTTTTTACCGGCCGGCATCGACTTGTGATCTGCGCGTCTTCCGAACGGATTTTGCCACCGCGGGACCCGTGGCATAGTCGCGGGAACCCGAACCGTTCGTTGCTGCCAGGGGCCTTCGATCATGACCACGACCAACGCGCGCGAGCCGAGAGTGCATCCGGTTCCGATCCTGTCGCTCCGGCCGACGCAGATGACGGTCGGCATGCGCGAGGTCAAGGAGAAGCGCAGGCGCTGGCGCGAGCACGGCAAGAAGAAGCAGGCGGATCTGCTCGGCAAGCACATGATCCCCGTCGTTTACGGCCCCGACGCGCGCTACTACGTGATCGACCATCATCACCTCGGCCGCGCGCTGCACGATGAAGGCGTCAGGGAGGTTCTGGTGACCGTCGTCGGCGATCTCAGGATGGTGGAGCGCGAGGCGTTCTGGGGCGTCATGGACAACAAGCGCTGGGTCTATCCTTACGACGCCAAGGGCGAGCGGCGCTCGTTCCGCGACCTGCCGAAATCCGTCGCTGACCTCAAGGACGATCCGTTCCGCAGTCTTGCCGGCGAATTGCGCCGCATGGGCGGCTTCGCCAAGGACACCACACCGTTCTCCGAATTCCTGTGGGCCGACTTCCTGCGCCGGCAGGTCTCGCGCAAGGCGGTGGAGGCCGATTTCGATAATGCGCTCGAGAAGGCGATGGCCGCGGCCAGAAGCAAGAATGCGATCTATCTGCCCGGCTGGTGCGGCCCGGCGGACGACGACTGAGGGTATTCACGTCAGTCGCGCTGGAAGATCCTGGCGCCGGGATAGGCGCGGCGGGCGTAAGTTACCACCAGCGCGCGGTCCTGGGTGTCCAGGAACGGCGTTCGGATCTGGCTCGATCCGACGATGAGGTGCCACAGGCCATTGAGCTTCTGGATCACGATCTTCATTTGCGTAGTCCTTGATGACTCCCATTCCGGCGAATGCTGCTGCGGGTAATTCCCAACACGGCCGCCGCTCCAAAACACGTCGACCCCAGTTAGTTGGTTACTCAATGCACCCAGATAAGCCGGATCTCATCACAGCCGCTTGAGCGAAATTAATTTCCGCGCCCACGAAACCGTCCTGAAACAGAGCCGTCCCAACTCTATGGGGTAGTCGAGCTCACACAGGAGGCGAACATGCGCCGTCTGGCTTTCGTAGTTGGCTTGCTCGCGGTCGCTTCGGCGGGAATCTCTGCATCCTTCGCCGCAGTCCACCACGCCAAGACGTTGACGTTCGCGGAGCGCTTTGCTCCGGCGCTCGAGTTGATGGCGAAGCGCTAGCCGCATACGCCTCGCAGCCGTGAGCGATGCAGCGGCTGTTCGCTGCTGGGCGGACATCACGTCGCAGTCGCCGACCGATGATGGCCGGGTCAGGTTTGACTTGTCGCAAACTTGCCTCGCCCTGAGCGGCTAAGGTCTGCCTGCATGGTTGCAGAGACAGCGTTGTGCCCCGATGGGAGGGCCCCCGGGCTCCAAGTCATGCAGATCTTGTCATGCAGATCTTGGAGGCACGACCATGAGCGTCATCTTTCGCATCCTCTTTGTCCTCGCCGGCGCGATCACGGCGCTGTTCGTTGCGCGTGACGCGCTGAACTTCACCATCATCCAGACTTTCGTCGCCGTCCTGCTCGCCACCGCAATCGTCGGTGCCGGCAGCTTCTGGAGCCTGCGGCGGAAACCGTGAGCGAGGTGCAACGCGGAGGTGCGGCCGGTCTGAGTGAGACCGAGGCGCGGGCGAGGCTCGCGGCAGACGGCCCCAACGAACTGCCTCGGCCGGAACGACGCAGTCCGCTGCGCATCGTGGTGGAAGTGCTGCGCGAGCCGATGCTCCTGCTGCTGCTCTGCGGCGGGCTGATCTACCTCGTGCTCGGCGATCTCAAGGAGGCGGTGATCCTGCTGGCGTTCGGGGCGATGTCCATCGTGATCACGGTGGTGCAGGAAACCCGGACCGAGCGCGTGCTGGAAGCCTTGCGCGACCTGACCAGCCCGCGGGCGCTGGTGGTGCGTGACGGTGCGCGCCGGCGAATTGCCGGCCGCGAGGTCGTGCAGGGCGACCTTCTCGTCCTCAGTGAAGGCGATCGCGTTCCCGCCGACGCCGCGCTCGTCGAAGCGCGGGACCTGCAGATCGACGAGTCCCTGCTGACCGGCGAGTCGGTGCCCGTCCGCAAGAAGACGGCCGACAAGATCAAAGTAGCCGCTCACCGGCCCGGCGGCGAGGATCAGCCGTTCGTGTATTCCGGCTCGCTCGTCGTGCGCGGCGAGGGGTTGGCGCTGGTCGAGGCCACCGGGCCGCGCAGCGAGATCGGGAAGATCGGGCTGTCGCTTCGCGGCTTGCAGGCCGAGCCGCCGCGGCTTCAGCAACAGACCGCAAGGCTGGTGCGGCTCTGCTTCCTCGGCGGCGCCGTGATCAGCCTGGCCGCGATTGTGCTCTACGGCGTCTCGCGCGGCGACTGGCTGCAGGCGCTGCTGGCAGGCGTCGCCATCGGTATGTCGATGCTTCCGGAAGAATTCGGTGTCGTGCTCACGGTGTTCATGGCCATGGGTGCGTGGCGGATTTCGCAGGCCCGCGTCCTGACGCGGCGCGCCGCCGCCATCGAGGTCCTCGGCTCAGCAACAGTCCTGTGCACCGACAAGACCGGAACGCTGACGCAGAATCAGATGTCGGTCGCCGAGCTGCGCCTGCTGGACGGCGCGCGCCTGCGCGCGGAGGCGTCCGGACCGGATCAGGTCGGGCGCGAATTCGCAGAGCTGGCGCGCTGCGGGGCACTGGCAAGCTCTCCGGAGCCGTTCGATCCGATGGAGAAGGCGCTGCATTCGTTCGCGCGTGGTGTCCTGCGGGACGGCGACGCGATGGATGGCGAGCGGACGCTGGTGCGCACCTATGGTCTGCGCCCCGAGCTGCTGGCCATGACCCAGGTTTGGCGGACAGCCGGAGGGGCGGACCTCGTCGCATGCGCCAAGGGCGCGCCGGAAGCGATTGCGCGCCTGTGCAGGCTGAACGAGGCCGATCGGGAGGCCGTGCAAGCTGCCATCGGGGCAATGGCGAAGGACGGGCTCCGGGTGCTGGGGATGGCGGTTGCCGTTTGCGATGAGGCTTCCCTGCCGGCATCCCAGGAGGCTTTTGTATTTCGCTTCGTCGGCCTGGTCGGGCTTGCCGATCCGTTGCGGCCTCATGTTCCGGAGGCGGTTCGCGAATGCCGTTCGGCCGGCATCCGCGTCATCATGATCACGGGCGACTATCCGGCGACCGCCATGGCGATCGCCGCGCAAGCCGGGCTCGACGTCGATGAGGTCGCGACCGGGGAGCAGGTCAAGCTCGCTGACGACCGCGAGCTCGAGGCACTCGTCAGGAAGGTGAACGTCTTCGCGCGGGTTCTGCCGGAGCAGAAGCTGCGGATCGTGCAGGCGCTGAAGCGCAGCGGCGAGATCGTCGCGATGACGGGCGACGGCGTCAACGACGCGCCGTCGCTGAAGGCCGCCCATATCGGAATCGCGATGGGTGGCCGCGGCACCGACGTCGCTCGCGAGGCATCCTCGATCGTCCTGCTCGACGACGACTTCAGCTCCATCGTCGCATCCATCCGCCTCGGTCGCCGGATCTACGACAATCTGCGCAAGGCCATGGCCTTTATCTTTGCCGTCCACGTGCCGATCGCGGGTCTTGCGCTGCTTCCCCTGGTGTTCGGGCTGCCGCTGGTGCTCGGCCCGGTGCACATCGCCTTTCTGGAGCTGATCATCGATCCCGTCTGCTCGCTGGTGTTCGAGGCCGAGCGGGAGGAGCGCGACGTCATGAAGCGTCCGCCGCGGCGTGCCGATGCGGAGCTGTTCTCGTGGCCCCTGATCGCCTGGAGCGTTCTGCAAGGCACGATGGCCTTCGCCTTGATCGCCGTGATCTTCGTCGCAGCGCTTCGTTCCGGCCTTCCGCCCGAGGAGGCTCGCACCCTCGCATTCATCGCGCTCGTCGTCTGCGTCCTCGCGCTGGTGCTGGTCAATCGATCCTTCAGCGCATCGTTCTTGTCCGCCTTCTTCCGTCCGAACGCGGCATTGCTCTGGATCTTCCTCTTGATTGCGCTCGTTCTCGCCACAGCCTTGTTCTGGCCGCCGGCCTCCGGCCTGTTTCGCTTCGGTCCCCTGCATCTTGACGATTTGATGATCACGCTCGGCGCGGGAGTGCTGGTGCTCACGGCGCTCGAACTGCTGAAGCCGTTTTGGGGCCGACGGTTGCGATTCTAATCGCTCTCCCGCTGACCCGAGCTCGGCGAGGTCTCCGTCCGCTGAGGATCTTCCTTGCCGCCAAGCATACGATGCAGCCGGCGCTCGAGGCGGCGGCCAATCGTCAGCAGCACGAAGGCCAGCGCCAGGGCGACGACGACGATCTTCCATTGTCCGGCGCCGCAGACGATGCCGAGGCAGGCGGCAAGGAAAGTGCAGGCGGCGCTGGTGAGGCCTCGAACGCGAAACCCGGTGCTTTGGTGCACGATGACGCCGGCGCCGAGAAAGCCGATGCCGGTGAGGATGCCCTGGATGACACGGCTGGCGGCGTCGACGACCCTGGCCGGTTCGGCGAGCTGCAATGCGAGCAGAACCACGCTCGCGGTGGAGAGCCCGACGATGCCGAGCGTCTTCAGCCCGATCGGCTTGCCGTGCAGGTCGCGGTTGAGGCCGATCGCGCCGCCGGCAAGCGTGGCCGTGCCGAGGCGCAGCAGGATTTCGGGCCAATCGAGCTCGGTCATGGCGCCTCGATCACGTCTTCGGCAGGCGGCCCATCAGATAGAACTCCTCGTTCGGCCGCATGCCCGTGAAATTCGCCAGCCGGTTCGACAGCGCGAAGAAGGCCGAGATCGCGGCGATGTCCCAGATATCATCGTCGCTGAAGCCGTGCGGCGCGAGAGCGGCGAAATCGTTCTCGGAAATCCGCTGCGCGTCTACCGAGACCTTCATGGCGAAATCGAGCATCGCCTTCTGCCGCGGCGTGATATCGGCCTTGCGGTAGTTGATGGCGACCTGGTCGGCGATCACAGGGTTCTTGGCGCGGATGCGCAGGATCGCGCCATGGGCGATCACGCAATATTGGCACTGGTTGGCCGCCGACGTCGCCACCACGATCATCTCGCGCTCGGCCTTGGTGAGGCCGCCGTCTTTCTCCATCAGCGCGTCGTGATAGGCGAAGAAGGCGCGGAACTCGTCGGGGCGATAGGCCAGCGTCAGGAACACGTTCGGGACGAAGCCGCTCTTCTCCTGCACGGCAAGGAGGCGCTTACGGATGTCGTCGGGCAGGGTGTCGAGGGCGGGGGCGGGAAAGCGTTGCGCGGCGGTCTTTGTCATGGGCATGGATTCCGGCTTGGGGCGGGAACCATAGTCGATGCGGAAGGCGGGCTCAATCTGCCGGTCCGAAGTGGCCGCGACGAAGGTGTCAGGTGGGAACGACGTTCCATCCTCCGTCATTGCGAGCGCAGCGAAGCAATCCCGAGTCCCCCCGGCGGAAAGACTCTGGATTGCTTCGCTGCGCTCGCAATGACGATGTGGATGGAGCGAGGCCTTACCGCAGCGGCTTCTTCAGCAGCGAGAAGCGGTCCGGATCGAGGCCCATCGAGGGTTGCAGCATCGGGGCTTCGACGCTGGACATCGTCTTCGCGGGCGGTGCCGAGAACACGGGGTCGTTCGGCACGTCGCGCTGCGAGGTGGCGCCGCGCCAGCGTTCGAGCACGGCGCTGACGAAATGCATGTCGTGGCCGGAGGTGACGGAGGGCACGCTCGAGATGGTGGCCTCGCCGCGCGGCAATTGGTGCGGCGGCACCTCCTTGAAGCGCAAGCGGGTCGGCAGCGCCACGCCTTCGCCGAACGCCAGCACCTCGCGGGTGCCGAGCGACGGCACGAAGGAGAGCAGGTTCGCGGCGGCGTCCGACACGGCGGCGCGCAGCAGCGCCTGGTCGCGGTCGTTGGCGAGGCGCATCGTGAACAGCGTGTTGCACTGGGAGATGATGGTGGCGTCGAGCTCGGCGGGGCGCTGGGTGATGAGGCCAAGATAGACGCCGTATTTGCGGCCTTCCTTGGCGATGCGCGATACCGCCTTGCGGGTCGGGCCGAAGCCGATGTTGCGGTCGGCGGAGGCGTAGCGGTGCGCCTCTTCGCAGACGAACAGCAGCGGCGAGACGCCGTCGCTCCACAGCCCGAAGTCGAAGGCCATGCGGCAGAGCACGGAGACGACGGAATCGATCACCTCGGCCGGGAAGCCGGCGAGCTGCATCACGGTCATCGGCTTGCCGTTGGCGGGCAGGCGGAACAGATGGCTGATCACCTCGGCCATGGTGTCGCCGCCGACATTGGCGTTGTCGAACATGAAGGCGTAGCGAGGGTCGTTGCGCACCGCCTCGATGCGCGAGATTAGCTTGTGATAGATGATGCGCGAGGAGCGGTTCTCGAGCTTGCCCATGCGCTCGTCGATCAGCGACAACAGGTCGACCAGGCGATAGGGCACAGGCGTATCGACGGTATAGCCGATCTGCTTGGGATCGATGCGCTTAAGGCCGATGCGGTCGGCGTTCTGGTACTGGGTGTAGACGCCTTTGGCGAGCGGGATCACCTCGGCGAGGATGTCGAGCTCTTCCGGCACGCCGGCGCGGCCGCCGAACAGCACGTCGACGATTTCCTCGAAGTTGAACAGCCAGAACGGCAGCTTCAGGTTTCGCGGGTTGAGCACCAGCGCGCGGTCGCCGAAGCAGCGGCCATATTCGTTGTGCACGTCGAGCAGGAAGATGCGCAGGTTCGGCCGCGCCTTCAGGATCTCGTTGAGCAGCAGCGAGACGCCGGTCGATTTACCGACGCCGGTCGATCCCAGCACGGCAAAATGCTTGGACAGCATTTCCTCGACGTCGACATAGGCGATGACCGAGCGGTCCTGCTGCAGGAAGCCGACATTGATCTGGTCCGAGCCGGTCGGCGCGTAGATCGTGCGCAGCTCCTGGCTCGTGATCAGGTCGACGGCATCGCCGATGGTCGGATAGTTGGTGACGCCGCGCTGAAATTTGGCCTTGTCCGCGGCATTGAGGATCTCGCCGAGCAGGTCGACCGAGGCGATGGCAATGTAATTGTCCGAGCCCGACAGATTTTCGCAGGAGACCTCCGTGATCATCGCAACGATGACCGAGCTGGCGCAGCGAATGCTGACGAACCGGCCGACGGTGGCCCGCACCTCCGAGATCGGCATCCGGCTTTCCGCCAGAAGCCCAACCCGGGCAAGCGATCCGCGAACCGAAATCACGCGTCCAAAGGATGTCACGATGAATGAACCTGGCAAGAGCAAGGGGAGTTGCCCGGACTATGCGCGGCCGTCGCTGCACAAACGGTTAAACGCCGGACGCGCCGGCTCCGTTAAATCCGCGGTAATTCGGTCGGGAGCCTCGCCGCCAATGCCTGCTTATTGGCAGAATCGCCGGGAAAATGCTGCATTTTCCGGACCTTTCAGGTGAGATGGTCCTTAAGGAAGAGTTTACCATTCGGGCAGGCTGCCCGTCTCGTCCGGAGGCCGGCGGTCAGGCGCCGATCGCAGCAGGATACCGGCTGCTTTGTTGACTGGACCTAATGATTTGTACATTAGTACAAATGAGGCGCCGCGCCGAAAGCCCCGCGTCCGATCCAGGAGGAAAACATGCAGCCCGAACCGATCCTCGACCTTGCCCACCTCGGCCACATGGAGCTGCTGACGCCGAAGCCCGACGAGAGCCTGAAGTTCTTCGTCGATGTCATGGGCATGACCGTCAGCGGACAGAAGGGCGAGTCGGTCTATTTGCGCGGCTGGGACGATTACGAGCGCTATTCGCTCAAGCTCACGGCGTCGAAGACCTCGGGCATGGGCCACATGGCGCTCCGTGCGCGCAGCCAGCAGGCGCTGGAGCGGCGCGTCGCCGCTCTGAAGGGATCCGGCTTCGACATCGGCTGGATCGACGGCGACATGGGGCAGGGGCCGACCTTCCGCTGCCGCGACCCCGATGGCCACATCGTCGAGCTCTATTACGAGACCGAATGGTATCAGGCGCCGCCGGAGCTCAAGCCCGCACTAAAGAACCAGGCGCAGCGCTTTCCGGCGCGCGGCGTAAACGTCCGCCGGCTCGATCATCTCAATTGCCTCGCCGTCGACATCAAGGCCAACCGCGAGTTCTTCGAGAATTACCTCGGCTGCCGCCTCACCGAGCAGATCGTACTCAACGACGGCCGTGAGGCCGCGATGTGGCTGACGATGTCGAACAAGAGCTACGACTTCGCCTATTCGCTCGATCACTCGGGCGTGCCGGGCCGCTTCCATCACGTCACCTACGCGCTCGACAGCCGTGAGGAGATTCTGCGCGCCGCCGACATTTTTCTCGAGAACGGCGTGCACATCGAGACCGGGCCGCACAAGCACGCGATCCAGCAGACCTTCTTCCTCTATGTCTATGAGCCCGGCGGCAACCGCGTCGAAGTCGCCAATGCCGGCGCGCGTCTCATTCTCGCGCCCGACTGGAAGCCGATCGTGTGGACCGAGGAGGAACGCAAGAAGGGCCAGGCCTGGGGATTGAAGACGATCGAGTCCTTCCACACCCACGGCACGCCGCCGGTGGAGGTGAAGCACGACTAGCGTATTCACGCAGTGTCATTCCGGGGCGACGCGAAGCGGCGAGCCCGGAATCCATAACCCCGGCTGGTGGTTATGGATTCCGGGCTCCCTCGCTATGCTCGGGCCCCGGAATGACGTTAGTGGGTCGAACTTCGCACCCGCGAGATCGTCTCGCGCACGCCGGTCCAGGCCGGCTTGTCCGGCGCGAACTGCTTGCGCAAAAACGTCACGAGCTCCTCGACCTGTGCATCGCTCATGCTATTCCCGAACGCGGGCATGTAGCCGAGATCGCTGGAGACTGGGTCTGCAATGCCGTGCAGGATCACCTGCACGAGATTATCCGCCTTCGTGCTGTGAACGTTGCTGTTGAGCGCGAGCGAGGGCCGCGTGCCGAACAGCGGCAGGCCGCCGACCTCGTGGCACACGGCGCAGGCGCCTTGATAGAGGCGGGCGCCCGCGGAGGAGGCGACCGTCACTTGCGTTGCGCTCTCGAGCTTGGCGGCGAGCGCATCCGGCGCTGGTGTATCGGCCGTGTCGTTGAAGGAGTTCAGATAGACCGCCATCGCGCGGATGTCCTGGTCGGGCAGGGCTTTGAGATCCCTGACGACAGGCGCCATCGGGCCGGCCGCGACACCGTGGTAACGCGAATGGCCGGTGCGCAAATAGGCGTAGAGCTCCTCCTCGCTCCACGGAATCGGCGCGTGCGAGAGCGAGGTCAGCGCCGGCGCTTCCCAGCCCTCGGCAAAGCCGCCGGCGAGATAAGCATTGCGTTGCTCGGCGCCGAGCGCGTTGCGCGGCGAATGACAGCCGCTGCAATGGCCGAGACCTTCGACCAGATAGGCGCCGCGATTCCATTGATCGGACTTGGCGGGATCAGGCTTGAACTCCTTCGTGTCGTGGAACAGCGCATTCCAGCCCGCGAGCAACGAGCGGAGATTGTAAGGGAAGGCGAGTTCGTTCGGCGGTGCCGTCGCACGCACTGAAGGCTGCGCCATCAGATACGCATAGAGCGCCTGCATGTCCGCGTCGCTGGTCTTTGCAAAATGCGTGTAGGGAAAAGCGGGATAGAGCTGCCGTCCGTCGCGATGCAAGCCATCGCGCATGGCGCGCTCGAAGGCCGGATAGGACCAGGCACCGATACCGGTCTCGACGTCGGGCGTGATGTTGGTCGAATAGATCGTGCCGAATGGCGTCTCCAAGGCGCGGCCGCCGGCGTTGAGCGCGCCGCCAATGCTGGTATGGCACTCCGCGCAATTGCCAAGCGCTGCAAGCTGCTCGCCGCGGGCGATGGTCGCCGCGGAATAGACCGACGCGTCGGGCCGTGCGATCGGCGCAATCGCGCGACCTGGAAGGAACGCCGCACCGATGCCGATGGCAGCGGTGCAGACGGCTGCGATCGCTGCAGCGATACCGGCGCGCCTGGCGAACGGATTCGCCCAGACCCGGGATGGCCGCGATGCCGCCGGTGCGGGCAGAGCCTGCGGCGTCACCGCCGCATCGCCGCGCAGACCCTTGAGGATTCGCTCAGGCGTGAACGGCGGCTCGCGGAAGCGCACGCCGGTGGCATCGAAGATGGCGTTCGCGATCGCCGCTGCGCTCGGCACCGAAGCAGACTCGCCGACGCCGAGCGGCGGCTGGTCCTGCCGCGGCAGCATCAAGACGTCGATCTTGGGTACGTCGGGGAAGGGGATGATGGGATAGGCGCCCCATTCGCGCGCGGCCACCGTGCCGCGTTCGAACGACACCTCTTCCATCAGCGCGCGGCTGGTGGATTGGATGACGTTGCCCTGGATCTGGTGGCGCACGCCGTCCGGGTTAATCATCAACCCGGAATCCTGCCCCGCGACGACGCGCGTCACGCTGACGTCGCCGGTCGTCTTGTTCACCGCGACGTCGGCAACCCAGGCCGACCACGCCGCGCCGTAACCCGGAAACTTGCTGTGGACGTAGAGCGCATATGCAAAGCCGCGCCCGTGCACGACCTCGCCGTCCTTCTCCTCTCGGACCGGCCGCGGCGTCCAGCCCGCGCGCTCGGCCACCGCATTGACCAGATCGATCGCGCGCGGGTCTTTCAGATAGCGCAGGCGATATTCGATCGGATCGACGGCGGCTTCGGCCGCAGCCTCGTCGATATAGGATTCATGCGCAAAGGTGTTCGGCAATGCCGAGACGCCGCGGAACCAGGAGGCACGCACGATCGGCGGTGTGTCGTGGGCGACGACGCGCATGTGCTCGTAATCGTAAGGCGGGATCGCGGTGCGGTCGCCCATCTGGAGCACCGCGGGTTCGGGCGAGATCCGACCCGTCAGCAGCAGCGCCAGCGTCGGCGCGGCGTTCGAGGGATAGCGCGTGGCGAGATCGTAAGCGGCGATGCTGCCGTCAGCGTCGAGGCCGCCATTGACGTCGATGAGCTGCGCGGTGCCTTTGGGCTCCCAGGCATGCTCCTGCTCACGCGTCAGCTGCACGCGGACCGGACGGCCGACGGCGCGCGACAGCAGCAGCGCATCGGCGGTGACGTCGTCGGCGCAATTGCGGCCGTAGCAGCCGGCGGCCTCCAGCCGGATCACCTCGATCTCGCTCTCGGGGCGCTCGATCAGCAGCGCCAGGTCGCCGCGCAGCACGTGCGGGTTCTGCGTGCCCGACCAGACGCGGATGTTACCGTCCTGAAAGTCGGCGACGGCGCAGGAGGGGCCGATCGAGGCGTGCATCTGATACGGCCAGAGGTAAGTGCGCTGCATCGGCTTGGCCGCGGCTGATATCGCCTTGTCGACCTCGCCCTTGTCGATCAGCGTGCGCGGCGTCGATGGATTGGCACGCAGGGCGGTCTCGACATCGCCAAGATCGGTCAGCGTCGGCGTCGGCTTCCAGCTCACCTTGAGCTGCTCTGCCGCACGGATCGCATTCTCCTCGCGCTCGGCGACGACGCCGACGAAATCGCCGATCCGCACGACGGCGACAAGGCCGGGAATGTCGCGCACGGAGGATTCGTCGACCGCAATGAGGCTGGTGCCGACGAACGGTCCGGCATCGACGCCAGCATAGGGCGGCCGCACCACGCGGCCATGCACCATTGCTGATACTCGGACGTCGTGCACGAAAGTCAGCTCGCCCGTGGCTTTAGCAGGTAGATCGACGCGCGGCACCGACTGGCCGACGATCGCGTAATCGCCGACAGGCTTGAGCTCGACGTCATCGGCGAGCTCGAGGCGGATCGCTTCGTCGCCGATGAGCTCGCCATAGCTGACGCTGCGATTGTCGTGGCCGCGAACGAGTCCGTCCTCGATCTTGAGCTCGGCTTCGGGCAAGTCCAGGCGTTCCGCCGCGCGCGCGATCAGAAAGTGCCGGGCTTGCGCCGCAGCCTTCCGCAGCGGCACGGCCGTGATCTGGATGGTTTCGCTCGCGATCGTCGCGCCCTGGTTCGGCACCAATGCCGTGTCGCCGAGTACGACGATGACCCGGGCAAAAGAAACGTCGAGCTCTTCGGCGACGATCTGGCCCAGCGCAGTGCGGATGCCGGTGCCGAGATCGACATGGCCGTTATAGGCCGTGACCGAACCGTCCGCGGTGATGCGGACGAAGGTTTCCGATGTGACCTCGTCCACGCTGCGCGCGACGATGAGCGAACCCGCACGCTCAGCTCCGTTCGTAACAAAGGACGCCATCAATCTGCGGCCTCGGTGAGCTGGCCCGATGCGCGCATCACTGCGCGAAGGATCTCGACATGCGTGCCGCAGCGGCAGAGATTGTAGCGCAGCGCCGCCAAGGCCTCCCGTTCGGTCGGCCGCGGGTTGATCGCGAGCAACGCCTTGGTGGTCATGATCATGCCGTTGAGACAATAGCCGCATTGTGCGGCCTGCTCGTCGATGAAGGCCTGCTGCACGACGTCGGGCTTGTCGCTTGTGCCGAGGCCTTCGAGCGTCACGATGTCGCGCCCGGCGCAGCCGCTCACCGGAATCACGCAGGAGCGTGCCGCCAGTCCGTCGATCAGGACAGTACAGGTGCCGCATTCCCCCAAGCCGCAGCCGTATTTCGGGCCGTTCAGCGCGAGATCATTGCGCAGCACGTAGAGCAGCGGCGTGTCGCGCGCTGCCGTGACCTCGTGGATCCTGCCGTTCACGGTGAGGCGGATCGGTGTCTGCGTCATCCTCGTTTCCAAGCCCAAGACGATATCCAAGATCATGCAATCGCGAAAATCGGACGCCGCGACGATACCGTTTGTACACAAACGTGCAAGCCATGCATGCCGCACTGCAGCGCGGTTGCCTTCTTTGTGGACAGGGCGGATAGGCAAATGAGGTTTTATGCGGCAGTGGCATCTTTTGCGCTGCACCGCCGCTTGACAGCCCCGGGGCAGCGCGCGCAACATCGTTCGTATACGAATGATAACAGCGGTGTCCGCCGGCTCCGACATGGTGACAGAAACGACGAGCGCCGTCATCGACAAGATCCGCTGCGATGCTTGTCCGGTGATGTGCTACATCAAGCCCGGCGCGGCGGGGGCCTGCGATCGCTATGCCAATCACGACGGCAAGCTGGTCCGCGTCGATCCGCATGTCATCCTGGAGCGCACCGTCTCTCACGGCGGCAAGCTCGTCCCGTTCAGCCGCACCGAGGACTGGGACGGCAAGATCGTCCACGAGCCCTCGACTTTCGTGACGGCGATCGGGGCAGGCACGACCTATCCCGACTACAAGCCGGCGCCGTTCATCGTCTCTGCGGAGGTCGACGGCGTCGACATGGTGACGGTCGTCACCGAGGGCATCTTCTCCTATTGCGGCATCAAGGTGAAGATCGACACCGACCGCTATCTCGGCCCGGAGACCGCGACCGTGCGCGCGCAGGGCGAGGCGGTCGGCCACGTCACGACCAGCGAATACGGCTCGCAGATGCTCTCGCTCGGCGGCGTGCATCATCTCACCGGCGGCTCCAAGAAGGAGGGCCGCGTTACCTGCGACACGCTGATGGACCTCGCCAATTGCAAGGCGGTCGAGCTCACCATCGATGGCGGCGCCACCGTGGTGGTGCAGGCCGGGCAGCCGCCGATCGTCAACGGCGTGAAGGAAGAGCGCATGCGCGTCGGCTGCGGCTCGGCGACGATCGGCATGTTCGCCAAGCAATGGCACGGCAAGGTGGACGAAGTCGTCGTGGTCGATGACCACATCACCGGCGTGCTCAGCGAGCATCAAGCGGGCAAGCTGCTCGACATCGCCGACACCGGCATCAAGATGAAGGGCCGTCGCTCGACGCCCGGCCGCTATTTCCAGGTGGCCGATCCAGGCACGGGCTGGGGCGGCACCAACATCTCAGATCCCCTGTCGATCCTTGGCCCGTTCGATGCCAAGGAAGCGAAGCCCGGTCTGACCATGCTGATGGTCTCCACCACCGGAGAGCATTCGTCCTATTACGTGCTCGATGAGGCCTTGAAGCCGGTCGAGACCGAGATGCCTGACGACTTGAAGTTCTCGGTCGAGCGCATCCAGGAAAATTGCGAGCCCGCGTTGTGCACGGTGTTGTTCATGGCGGGCGCGGGCGGCTCCTTGCGCGC
This sequence comes from Bradyrhizobium sp. JHI2711, assembly GCF_056156565.1. Classification (NCBI taxonomy): domain Bacteria; kingdom Pseudomonadati; phylum Pseudomonadota; class Alphaproteobacteria; order Hyphomicrobiales; family Nitrobacteraceae; genus Bradyrhizobium; species Bradyrhizobium sp. JHI2711. Next base: position 1,322,283 of record NZ_JBPZPT010000001.1, on the reverse strand, counting down.
TGGCGTCACCGACAACCCGGTGCGGCTGACGCGCTCGGTGAAGGATGCGCTGACGCGCGTCACCAGCGGCGGCGCGCCGGTCTATGTCTGGCCCGGCGGCGGCATCACCTACATGGTCGACGTGACGCAGATGCCGTCAGGCGCGTTCGGCTATGTGCCGACACCGGCCCTGGTCGCGCCGATCGAATTCACCATGAAGCTGTCCGACTATGCCGCGCTCGGTGGCCACATGGATTATGTGAAGCCGCTCTCCGAGGTGCAGAGCGGCGACGATGTCCGCCAACTGCCCTGGCAGAACCCGATTCCGGGGCCTCGCACATGACCGGGCGCCCGCAAATCGCATTGTTGTCTGATGGCCGGCGGCTGCATTTGCAGGATGGACCGATCGATCTGATCGTGGAGGCGAGGGGACGTACGGATGCGGTGCGGGTCGCCTATGAGGCTGCGGCGCTGCGGTTCACTGGATTGCTCGACGAGCTTTGCGCGGAATTGCCAGGGCTGCGTACGGCGGTCGAGGAGAAGACCTCGCTGAAGGGCGTTGTCGCCCGCCGCATGCACGCTGCCGTCGCGCCTTATGCCGCCGATTGCTTCATCACGCCGATGGCGGCCGTTGCCGGCAGCGTCGCGGAGGAGATTCTGGCCGCGATGCTGCGCGCTGCACCGCTCGATCGGATTTACGTCAACAATGGGGGCGACATCGCGCTGCATCTCGGTGTGGGCGAGCATTTTTCGGTCGGCCTGATGGATCGTCCCGACCACGACGGCGTGATGCGGAGGATGCGGATCGATGCGAACGATCCGGTGCGGGGCGTCGCGACCAGCGGTCGGCACGGCCGCAGCTTTTCGCTCGGGATCGCCGATGCCGTGACCGTGCTGGCCGCAACCGCTTCGCAGGCCGATGCGGCCGCGACCGTGATCGCCAATGCCGTCGATCTGCCCGGGCATCCCGCCGTCATCCGACAGCCTGCGAACGAGCTTCAGCCCGACAGCGATCTGGGCGCACGCCTTGTGACGCGCGGTGTCGGCGAGCTGTCTCACGATGAGATCGCAGCCGCGCTTGAATCTGGCGCGGAATGTGCACGGCAATTGTTCGATCGCGGACTGATCGAAGGTGCCGTGCTGCGGCTTTGTGGTGATATGCTTGTCATCGGAACAAAGGATATAGAAGAGCAACGATCGCGCCCGCGTGTGCTGGAGAACGCGGTCCATGCCTGAACAGGGAAGCGAAACATGAGCGCGATCATCCGCAAGATCGTCACCGTCGTCGAAGAGACGCAGATGGAGATGGGACGCCAGGTGTCGCCGCCGACCCGGCGTGCCGCCGCGATCGCCGTGATCGAAAATCCTTTCGCCGGAAAATATGTCGAGGATCTTTCGCCGCTGATCGCGATCGGCGAGGAGCTGGGCGAGCTCTTATCGAAGCGCGCCGTGGCGGCGCTGGGCATCGATGGCGCCAAGGCGCACAGCTACGGCAAGGCCGCGGCCGTCGGCGAGAACGGCGAGCTGGAGCATGCCGCCGCAATCCTCCACCCCAAGATGGGCGCGCCGGTGCGTAAAGTTCTGGGCAAGGGCGCGGCGCTGATCCCGTCCTCGAAGAAGCGCAGCGGCCCCGGCACGACCCTGGACATTCCGCTGGGGCACAAGGACGCAGCCTTCGTCCGCAGCCATTTCGACGGGATGGAGGTACAGATCAACGATGCGCCGCGCGCCAACGAGATCATGGTCGCGGTCGCCGTCACCGACAGCGGCCGTCCGCTGCCGCGCGTCGGCGGGCTCACGGTCGCGGAGATCAAGGGCGAAGACGGTCTGAGATAGAAGTCGTAAGCGAGTTCAAATTGGAGGTTGGGATGCGAGCAAGAAATTACTTCGTCGGCGCGGCCTTCGCGCTTCTGGCAGGCGGCATGGCCCATTCGGCCCTGGCGCAGGACATCAAGATCGGCGAGATCAACAGCTATTCGCTGCTGCCGGCATTCACCGAGCCCTATCGCAAGGGCTGGCAGCTTGCGGTCGAGGAAGTCAACGCGGCCGGCGGCATCAACGGCAAGAAGCTCGTCGTCATCTCCAAGGACGACGGCGGCAAGCCGGCGGACGCGCAGACCGCGGCCAACGAGCTCGTCTCGAGCGAGGGCGTCGCGATGCTCGCGGGAACGTTCCTGTCGAACATCGGTCTTGCGGTCTCTGACTTCGCCAACCAGAAGAAGGTCTTCTTCCTCGCGGCCGAGCCGCTCACGGACGCCATCACCTGGTCCAAGGGCAACAAGTACACGTTCCGCCTGCGTCCCTCCAACTACATGCAGGCGGCGATGCTGGTGGAAGCCGCCAGCAAGCTGCCCGCCAAGCGCTGGGCCACGATCGCGCCGAACTACGAATACGGCCAGTCGGCGGTCGCGGTGTTCAAGAAGCTGATGTCGGAGAAGCGCCCCGACATCCAGTGGGTCGACGAGCAATGGCCGCCGCAGGGCAAGATCGACGCCGGCCCGGTGGTGCAGGCGGTTGCCGCCGCCAACCCGGAAGCGATCCTCAACGTCACGTTCGGCGCGGATCTCGTCAAGCTCGTGCGCGAAGGCAACACCCGCGGCCTGTTCAAGGGGCGTGAGGTCGTCTCCTTCCTCACCGGTGAGCCCGAATATCTCGACCCGCTCAAGGACGAGACGCCGGAGGGCTGGATCGTCACCGGCTATCCCTGGTACTCGATCAAGACGCCCGAGCATGACGCGTTCCTGAAGGCGTACCAGGCCAAGTACAACGACTATCCGCGTCTCGGCTCGATCGTCGGCTACCAGACCATCAAGGCGGCTGCGGCGATCCTGGCGAAGGCGGGCTCGACCGATCCGGAGAAGCTGATCGCAGCGGCCGAGGGGATCTCGATGCCGTCGCCGTTCGGCGAGATCACCTTCCGTAAGATCGATCACCAGTCGACGCTCGGTGCCTATGTCGGCAAGACCGCGCTGAAGGACGGCAAGGGCGTGATGGTGGACTCGTCCTACAAGAAGGGCGCGGACTATCTGCCAAGCGACGCCGAAGTCGCCAAGCTGCGCCCGAAGGATTGAGTTCTTTCTCCCTCGCCCCGCTCTTCGCGGGGAGAGGGTTGGGGTGAGGGGCTCTCTCCACGCCCCGCGCTGGTGGAGAGAGCCCCTCACCCGAATTGCTCCGCAATTCGACCTCTCCCCGCAAGAGCGGGGAGAGGTGACTTCAAACCCAACCCGGACCGCCGATGGCCTTTTACGTCGTACAGTTTCTGACCGGTCTCGCCAGCGCAGCGTCGCTGTTTCTGGTGGCCTCGGGCCTGTCGATCATCTTCGGCGTGACCCGGATCGTGAATTTCGCGCATGGCGCCTTCTACATGATCGGCGCCTACATCGCCTTCACGCTGACCGAGCGCTTGTCCGGCGCGTTCGGCTTCTGGGGCGGCATCGTGCTGGCCGCGTTCGCGGTGGCGCTGATCGGCGTCATCGTCGAGATGGTGCTGCTCCGGCGCATCTATCATGCGCCCGAGCTGTTTCAGCTGCTCGCGACCTTCGGCCTGACCTTGATGGTCGAGGATCTCGTCGTGCTGATCTGGGGGCCCGACGATCTCGTCGGCCGCCGCGCGCCGGGCTTCAGGGGCGCGATCGATTTCTTCGGCCAGAACATTCCGAGCTACGACCTGTTCCTGATCGTGCTCGGTCCCGTCGTGCTCGGCATTCTCTGGCTGCTGTTCCAGCGCACGCGCTGGGGCGTCTTGGTGCGCGCGGCGACGCAGGATCGCGACATGGTAGCCGCGCTCGGCGTCAACCAAAAGTGGCTGTTCACGTCGGTGTTCGCTGTCGGTGTCTTCCTGGCAGCGCTCGGCGGCGCGCTCCAGATCCCGCGCGATGCCGTGCACCACGCCATGGACCTGCGCATCATCGTCGAAGTCTTCGTCGTGGTGGTGATCGGTGGCCTCGGCAGCATCGTCGGCGCTTTCGTCGCGGCGGTGCTGGTCTCCGAGCTGAATGCCTTCGGCATCCTGATCTTCCCGAAGATCTCCATCATCCTTGTATTCCTGGTGATGGCCGTGGTGCTGATCGTGCGTCCCTGGGGCCTGTTCGGCAAGCCGGAGGCGGCCGCGCGCAAGACGCCGGGTCTCACCGTCAATCCCTGGCGGCCGCTGACCTCGAACGAGCGGCTGATGGCGCTTGCGGCGCTGATCGTCGCGGCCATGCTGCCGCTGTTCGCCGGCAGCTATCTGCTGACCGTAGGCTCGGAGATCGCGATCTTCGTGATCTTCGCCGTCAGCCTGCACTTCCTGATGTCGGTCGGCGGCCTGGCATCGTTCGGGCACGCCGCCTATTTCGGCCTCGGCGCCTATGGCATCGCCTTCCTCGCCAAGATGGCGGGACTGCCGATGATCGTCTGCCTCCTGCTCGGGCCGCTGCTCGGCTGCATGGGCGCGGCCGTGTTCGGCTTCTTCGCGGTGCAGCTCTCCGGCGTCTATTTCGCGATGCTGACGCTCGCCTTCGCGCAGATCGTCTGGTCGATCGCGTTCCAGTGGGTGGACGTGACCGGCGGCGACAACGGCATTCTCGGCCTCTGGCCATCGAGCTGGGTGGCAAGTCCGTCGCGCTTCTATTGGCTTTCGCTCGGCGTCGCGGCGCTGGTGACTGTCGCGCTGCGGGCCATGGTGTTCTCGCCGTTCGGCTACGCGCTTCGTGCCACGCGCGACTCGGTTCTGCGCAGCGAAGCCATCGGCATCGATGCCAAGCGCATCCAGTGGACCGCCTTCGTGATCGCCGGCACGACCGCCGGCATCGGCGGTGCGCTGTTTGCCTACCTGAAGGGCAGCGTGTTCCCCGACAATCTCGGCATCTCGCTCTCGGTCGACGCGCTGGTCATGGTGCTGCTCGGCGGCGTCGAGACGGTGTCGGGCGCGGTGATCGGCGCCATCGTCTACAAGGCTTTGAACATCTGGCTGGTGAGCCAGACCGATCTGTCGAAGCTCGTGCTTGGCGGCTTCATCATGCTGATCGTCGTCGTCTTCCCCAAGGGCATCGTCGGCACGCTGGAGATGCTGGCGCAGCGCCGCAAGAAAGCATCGCCGCCGGGATCACCTTTGCTCGCCAAGCCGATCGAGTCTGCCGAATGAGCGTCGCACCTCCACTTCTCGCGGTCGAAGGCCTGACCAAATCCTATGGTGGCATCCATGCCGTGCGCGGCGTCTCGTTCTCGCTGCGGGCCGGCGAGATCCTGGCGCTGATCGGACCGAACGGCGCGGGAAAGAGCACCTGCTTCGACATGCTCAACGGCCAGAACATGCCTGATAGCGGCCACGTCCGCCTGCTCGGCGAGGAGATCACCGGCCGGAAGCCGCGTGAGGTCTGGCGGCTCGGCGTCGGCCGCACATTCCAGATCACCGCGACCTTTGCCACCATGACCGTGCGCGAGAACGTGCAGGTCGCGCTGATCTCGCACGGCAAGCAGCTGTTCAATCTGTTCGGCTCGGCGCCGAAGTTCGACCGCGACGAGGCCGGCCGCCTGCTCGAGCTGGTCGGCATGGGCGGCTATGCGGACCGGCCCTGCGGCGAGCTTGCCTATGGCGATCTCAAGCGGCTCGAGCTTGCGGTTGCGCTCGCCAATCAGCCCAAGCTGCTGCTGATGGACGAGCCGACGGCCGGAATGGCACCGCGCGAGCGCGTCGAATTGATGCGGCTGACCGCGCGCATTGCCCGGGAAAAATCCATCGGCGTTCTCTTCACCGAGCACGACATGGACGTGGTGTTCGAGCATGCCGACCGCATCCTCGTGCTCAACCGCGGGACGTTGATCGCGGAGGGCTCGCCGGCGGAAGTGCGCGGCAATCCCCAGGTGCAGGCGGTCTATCTCGGCGAGGGCCTTGTCTACGATGCCCGGCACCGCGAGGGAGCCTCCACATGAAGCTCACGGTGCAAGACCTCAACAGCCATTATGGTCCGGCGCATATCCTGTTCGACATCGGCTTCGAGGTCGGCGAGGGCGAGGTGGTGGCACTGCTGGGACGCAACGGCGCCGGCAAGTCGACCACGTTCCGCTCGATCGTCGGCCTCGTCGCGCAGCGCTCCGGCCGCATCACGTTCGAGGGCAAGGACGTCTCGACGAAGCCGACGCACGAGATCGTGCGCGAGGGCCTCGGCTACGTGCCGGAGGAGCGTCGCATCTTCACGGACCTGACCGTCGAGGAAAACCTCGAAGTCGGCCGCCAGCCGAAGCGTCCGAACGCGCCGCACTGGACGCGCGAAAAGCTGTTCGCGCTGTTTCCTAACCTCGGCGAGATGAAGAACCGCCCGGGCGGACGAATGAGCGGCGGCGAGCAGCAGATGCTCACCATCGCGCGCACGCTGATGGGCAATCCCTCGCTGGTGCTGCTGGACGAGCCGTCGGAGGGCCTGTCGCCGAAGATCGTGGAGCAGATGGTCGACGCCATCCTGACCATGAAGAAGGAAGGCGTCAGCATCGTCGTCTCCGAGCAAAATCTGCATTTCGCGCGGCTGATTTCGGATCGCGCCTACATCATCGAGCGCGGCCGCATCTGCTTCGGCGGCACCATGGCCGAGCTCGACGCGCGCCCGGATATCCGCGACGCGCATCTGTCGTTGTGAGGCAAGGGGAAGGGCTGCGAACGGATGGCGAGAAGCGTTGCGGCAAAGAAAAGTGTCAAACCGGCGAAACCGCCTTACGTGCTCGACGAACAGGTCGGCTTCATCCTGCGCCAGGTCTGGCAGCGCCACAGCTCGATCTTCGCCCGCGACATCGGCACCAATCTGACGCCGACGCAATGGGCGGCGCTGTCGAAACTGGCCGAGACCGGGCCGTGCTCGCAGAACCAGCTCGGGCGCCTGACGGCGATGGACGTCGCGACCATCAAGGGCGTGATCGATCGTCTCACCGCGCGCGGCCTCACCGAGACGAGCCAGGATCCCGAGGACGGCCGCCGCCTGCTGGTGAGCCTGACCCGCGCCGGACAGCAGCTTGCCGAAAAGCTGGCGCCGAACGCGCTGGCGATCACCCGCGAGACGCTGGCGCCGCTCGAGGCGAAAGAGCGCGAGACGCTGATGATGCTGCTGAACAAGCTCAGGTGAAGGTTTCGTAGGGCGGGCAAAGCGAAGCGTGCCCGCCATCCTTTCTCGAGTCGCAAAAATCGTGGGCACGGCACTTCGCGCCGTTTGACCACCCTACGGCAGTTGAACAAGGTGCCGGAACTGGCGACTAACCTTGATGAAGGGTTTATCGAGGTTTTTGGTCATGAGAGTTGCGACGCGCTTTGCGGTTGTCTTGAGTTTTGCTGCCGTGCTCGTCGGCGAAAGCGCTCCCGCCTTGGCGGCGCAGCCTTACGAAGGCTTCTGGGCCTCGACCAAAAAGGACTGTCGCGACGACGACAGTCCCAACCGCATGAGCATCGAGGGCGGCAATCGCCTGTACTGGTATGAGACGCGGTGCCGCGCCAGCCAGATCACGGCCGACGGAAGGCTCGGCTGGAAAATGAAGCTCGCCTGCGAAGGCGAGGGGGAAAAATTTCGCTCCAATCCTCGCGTCTCTGTCGCTGCGGATGGCAGGCTGGTGATGGACAACGGTCCGGTTGGGCGGGCCAAGCGCCAGACCTATGTGCGCTGTGAGATTGCGAAGAAGCGCTGATCTCTTACGTCTTTCCCGGCCATTTGGCGCGGTAGCGGATTTCGCTGCCGTCACCAAGCCGCCGCCACGTTCCGAATTCCGGCGTATGCGGCGCCCGGGCCGTCAAATCGATCGGATAGATCCGGCTCGGCTGGCCCTGGATGGTGATGGCGAGCTGCCGGTGCGAGGTTCGAAACGCCAGCTCGACTTCGCCGGCGATAACCGCCTGGTCACCATCGCGATAGAACGCGGCCGGACTGACTTCGCCCGGCATGGTGTTGATGTCGGTTTGCAGTTCGATGGTGATGTCCTGCGCCGATGTCGGCACCGTTACTCCCGCCGGAAAGCGGACCTCGAACACGAGCAGGGGATTGGCGCCGTTGCGGTTGAGCCAGGGCGTTGCGGTCGCGTATGCGTGCGCAATGTAGGCGCCGATGCCGGCGGTGCAGAGCAGGGCGACGATGCCGAGCGACTTCAAGCTGTTCCGCGCGACGCCGCCGACGCCAGCGTCCTGCCCTGCATTTTTGCCTGAACGCGTCACGAGCCAATTGGCGAGGACCGCGCCGGCGATTGCACCGGTGGGCGAGTAGACGAACAGTCCCAGCAGACCCGATGTGATCGGGTCCGCACGGTTGCCGACATCGAGCAGAGAAAACAGCACAAAGATCGCGATATAGCCCGCCACCGCGCCAGCGACGCCCACGGCTATCCGTGATGGGTCCTTCATGTTTGCCTCGATGGTCGAACAATGAATTGCCGCCGCCGAGGGCTGCCTGCGTTAGACGCAACAGGCTTGCGACTTGTTCAATGCCTTCGAGGGACGGTGCGAGCGGCGGGCCGCTCCGGCTGCATCACTTCGCCACCACCTCCGGCACCTTGCCGGCGGGCGGCGTGTTGCGGCTGCGCTGGGTGCGGACGATGCCGTCGATGATGGTCATTCCGATGCCGGGGAGATCGCCGAGCTGAACGCTCTCCAGGATGTTCTTGCCCGGCGAGTGCTGGGCCTTGTCCATGATGACGAAGTCGGCGGAGCGGCCGACCTCGATCAGGCCGCAGTCGAGCTGGCGCATCCGGGCGGTGTTGCCGGTGGCAAGGCAGAATGCGATCTCGGCCGGGAGGTCGCCGAGCGAGGACAGCATCGAGACCATGCGCAGAATGCCGAGCGGCTGCACGCCGGAGCCGGCGGGCGCGTCGGTACCAAGGATGACGCGATGCAGGTCGCCCATCTCGCGGGCGGTGCGCAGCGTGAACAGGGCCGAGCGCTCATTGCCGTTGTGCACGAGCTCGAGGCCGCGCTTGCAGCCCTCGCAGATGCAGCGGATCTGGTCGTCGGGCAGAGCAGTGTGGCCGCCGTTGATGTGGCCGACCACGTCGGTGTCGGCCTCAAGCACCACGTCCTTGTCGATCAGGCCGGAGCCGGGGATCGACGGGCCGCCGGTGTGGATGGTGCTCTGGATACCGTATTTGCGCGCCCAGCCGACCATCTTCCGCGCGGTCGGGCCGTCCTTGACGCCGCCGAGGCCGACCTCGCCGAGCAGCTTGACGCCGTTGGCCGCCATCTCCTTGAAGTCCTCTTCCACCATCTCGCATTCGATCACCGGCGCGCCGGCGTGAACCTTCACGCCGCCGGGGCGCAAGGTCCAGAACGCGCGCTGGGCGAACACGGCCATGGCCTTGAGGCCGACGACGTCGCGGGGTCGGCCAGGCATGTGCACCTCGCCGGCGGAGATCATGGTGGTGACGCCGCCGTGCAGATAGCTGTCGATCCAGTTGATCTGGTTCTGCCGCGGCGTCCAGTCGCCGGCGACAGGGTGGACGTGGCTGTCGATCAGGCCCGGCGCCACCGTGGTGCCGTTGGCGTCGACGATGGTGGTGGCGCCTTCGGTATTGACCTCCTTGAAGCGGCCGATCGCGCTGATCTTGCCGTTCTCGGCGACGATGGTGTCGCCGTCCAGGATCGGCTTTTCCAAAGCGCCGGACAGGATCAGGCCGATATTGCGGATCACCAGCTTCGAGGGTCCGGTGGCCTGGGGTGCGTCATGCGCCATGGAAGGGGCTCCTTATTCCTAACTGCAACGCTTCCGATCTTGGGCAGCCTTGACCGCGGGATCAAGCCGGATTATTCATTAGTATACGAATGATCGTGTACAAACGACGCATAGCTGCCGGCCTCGGAACCGCAATCGACGCGACAGGGAAGGTGAGATGAGCAATTTCAATCAAGAAAGCGTTTTGAGCGTCCACCACTGGACCGATACGCTCTTCTCCTTCAAGACCACCCGCAACCCGACCTTCCGCTTCCGTAACGGCGAATTCACCATGATCGGGCTCAAGGTCGGCGAGAAGCCGCTGCTGCGGGCTTACAGCGTCGCCAGCGCCAATTACGAGGACACGCTGGAATTCTTCTCGATCAAGGTGCCAGACGGACCGCTGACCTCGCGCCTCCAACATCTGAAGGAAGGCGACGAGATCATCGTCAGCCGCAAGGCCACCGGCACACTGGTGATCGACAATCTGGAAGAGGGACGTAACCTCTACCTGATCGGCACCGGCACGGGCCTTGCGCCGTTCCTGAGCGTGATCAAGGATCCCGAGACCTATGAGCGGTTCGAGAAGGTGGTGCTGCTGCACGGCTGCCGGCACGTCAAGGAACTCGCCTATGGCGAGATGATCACCGAGCATTTGCCGAAGGACGAATTGCTCGGCGAGTACATCCAGAACCAGCTGATCTACTATCCGACCGTGACGCGCGATCCCTTCCGCAATCGCGGCCGCATCACCGATCTCATCACCTCAGGCAAGCTGTTCGCCGATATCGGCCTGCCGGTGCTGGAAGCCGCCCATGACCGCGTCATGATCTGCGGCAGCCCGGCCCTTGTGGCGGACACCCGCGTCCTCCTGGGCGAGCGCGGCTTCGTCGAGGGCAATCACGGCGAGCCTGCCCAGTTCGTGGTCGAGAAGGCCTTCGCCGAGCGCTGAAGCGTTTTCGAGCGAAGTGAATACCGGTTCGCGTCAAGAAGACGCGCCAAAATAAGAATCTAAGCCCCGTTGCGGGGCTCCAGATCCGGAATTTCTGCGCGAGAAGATCGCATTTTCGCCACCGCCGGGGCGTTGCGGCGCCGATTCGGCGCACGATACTATGTGGGACCGAATCAGCGGAGTTCCCACATGGTTGCGGACAGCGACAGCAACATCGCCTGGCACCGGGTTCAGTTGAAGAAGAACCGCGCCGAGCTGAAGGCGCTGGAGACCGCGCGCTTCACGATGGGCGAGATCGCCACCTCGAAGCGCAACGGCCAGACGCAGAAGACGATCGCGGAACTCAAGCGCAAGATCGCACAGTCCGAGCGCGCCATCGCCGATCACGACAAACGGACGCGCCGTCCACTCGCAACCGACCTGCAGAGCCTCAGCAATGGCAGCTGGAGCCATTGGGACGCCTACACCCAACAGCAGCGCAAGAGCGGCCAGCGCTCCTCCGGGCGCGGATAGCCGCGGCTCGCCACGCCCGCGGCCGACGAGCAGACGCGCCCTTGCGCCGGCCGCGCCGCGCACCATCTCGGTGATACGCCACCAATCGTTCCGATGATCCCATGACAGTGCGCCTCGATTTCACCAGCGAGGCCTTCTTTCGCGATCCGCCCAAGGCGATCGCGAAATTGCGCATGTCCGCACCCGTGGTCGCGACGCGGTTTCCCATCATCGGCAATGTCTGGATCACCACGACCCATGACGCCACCGCGCAGGTCCTGAAGGACGGCGCGACCTTCACCTTGCGCAAGGAGGATGGCGATATCGCGGGCTTGCGCTGGTGGATGCCGAGATTCGTCAGGACCATCGCCAACAACATGCTGACGATGGACGAGCCGGATCACACGCGGCTGCGCAGCATCGTCGACGAAGCGTTTCGCCGCCGCGCGATCGTTGCGATGGAGCCGCGCATCCGGGCCATCGCTGACGGTCTGGCCGACGAGCTGTTCGCGCAAGGATCCCCGGCCGATCTGGTCCAGCGCTATGCGCGCATCCTGCCGCTCGCGGTGATCTCGGAGCTGCTCGGCCTGCCGCTCGCAGATCGTCCAAAGTTCATCGCCTGGGCCAACGCGGTATCCTCGCTGACGAATGTCGTCAGCTTCTTCCGCCTGCTGTTCGCGGTGCGCAAGATGCGCGCCTACCTCGAGCAGCAGTTGCAGATCGCGCGTGTCCAGGGCGGCGAGGGCCTGATTGCCGAGCTGATTCAGGTCGAGCGCGAAGGCGGCCAGATCACGCCGGATGAAATGGTCTCGATGGTGTTTCTGTTGCTCGGGGCGGGATCGGAAACCACCACCCATCTCATCAGCGGTTCCATCTACGAGCTGCTCAGGAATCCCGAGCTGCGCGACTGGCTGGAACAGGATTGGAGCCGCGTCGGGCTCGCGGTCGAGGAGTTTCTGCGCTTCGTCTCGCCCGTGCAATTCTCCAAGCCACGCTACGTGCGGCGCGATGTCGAGGTCGAGGGCGTGCGCCTGAAGAAGGGCGATCGCGTCATGGTGATGCTCGCCGCTGCGAACATGGATCCCGCGGTACATGATCGTCCCGAGACCCTCGATCTCGAACGCAAGCCGAACCGCCATATCTCATTCGGCACGGGAATCCACTTCTGCCTCGGCCATCAGCTCGCGCGCATCGAGGCGGCCTGCGCGCTGGAGGCGCTGTTCGTGCGTTGGCCGAAATTGAGTCTTGCCGTCGATGCCGCTGAAATCCGCTGGCGCAGGCGGCCGGGCTTGCGCGCGATCGCGAAGCTTCCCGTCACGGCAGAGGGCCGCGGAACAGAGACGCCTGCACGCAGCGGAACGAGGCACGATCGTTCCCTCACCGCGGCGAACTGACGTCGGCGGCGCGCTTTCGGAAAATCTTTGCCTGTTGTGATCGGCCAGGAACGGTGTGCCGTTCGTGCTGTTGTCATCCCGACATGGCGCGCAGGGGAGTTCCTTGGGGCCCATGTCGCAGATCGACGTCTTAACGGGAGACAAGATCATGGCCAGCAAGATGCCACCTGTTCCACCGGACAATCAGAGCCGCAAGGGAACCGGCGATCGCAAGCAAATGTCCGCCGATCAGATGCCACACGGTCAGGAGCGTGTACAGAATCCGGATCAGCAGGGAGAGCAGGGCAACATCAGGCAGAACACGACCAACCAAGGCTATCAGCAAGATCGCTGAGGAGGACGACATTCATGTCGACATCCACGAAGACACCGAACAGCATTCGACAGGGCGGACCCGGCGCCTCGCATGAGAACGCGAAGGCACCGCTTCAGGTGAAGAAGCCGCCGGCGGACGATCCGCAGCGCAGCCACAGCCGGGTTTCCGGCGGCGGTGGCGAGCGCGATTCCCATCACACGCACGACGAGGCCGGAAAGGGCGGAGGCAGGTGACATGGCCAACAAGCAACCCAAGCTGTACGCGCCGACCGAGAAGGACCTGCATGACAACCCCCTGATCGGCGGATCCAAGGGCGCGAACAGGGCAGGCGTTTCGCCTGACGACCTCGAGGACGTCTTGGGCGAGAACACGATCGAAGGCGACGTCGAAAACGACGTGAACGCCGGTGGCGGTATCGACAAGGATGTCGCGCGGAGCGGTTCGCCTCGAAGAGGCCGGTAAGATTGGAGGCCCACAATGCAGGGCAAGAAGACTCACGAACAGCAAGTGCGCATCCTCGAGCGGAAGCCAGATGTTCCGGATGCGCGAGAACTCGAGCAGGCCGCCGGTCATAACCCGCAAGATACGCGCGTCCATCGTGCCAACCCCGAAGCTCGTCATAGCGAGTTTTCGGTGAGCCGCGGCGGCCTCAACCAGGAAAGCGATCACAACAAGCACAACGATCCCGGCCAGAGCGGCCACAAGCCGCCCAAACCGACGGCGGCACAACAGAAGCACTAAATCATCGGAAGAGAGGAGAGACTGATGCCTGGTGGGCATGGCAGCAAGACGCACTTCAGATCGGGCATGCATGGCAAGGGCGACGGCACCGGCGCATTGACCGACGTGCCGAAGGAGATGATCGGCGACAACATGGTCCTGTCCAACCGAGACAAGAAACAGCATTCGGACATTCGCGGCATGGACGGCAAGTCCATTCAGACCGAACAATATCAGGACCACGCAGCAAACCGGCTCGATGAGAAGCCGGAGGCCGACGAGACCTGAGAGGGCGTTCCTTCCGCCAACTTGCGGACCGGTGTTCAGCCGGTCCGCTTTTTTGTGGGCGCAAGGTCCCGCTCCCAGCCGAACACCGAACGGCCATCGAGCTCCGGTGAGGCCGCACGCTCGCCGGCGATGAAAGCATCGACTGAGGGGCCGCGCGCGGTCCTCTCCAACCGCCGTGCCTGGTCGTCGAGGCGTTTGATCGCCTGCATCTCCTCGTCGCGTCCGAGCTTCGCGTTTCGGATCGCGCCCTTCAGCACCCGGATGGTCTCGTCATAGACCTTGATCGGAACGGGGTAGGGATGCCGGTCCTTGCCGCCATGGGCGAGCGAGAAACGGGCGGGGTCGGTGAAGCGATAGGGCGCGCCGTGCACGACCTCAGCGACCATGGCTAGCGAGCGCACGGTGCGCGCGCCGACGCCCGGCGTCAGCAGCAGCTCCGGGAAATCGACCGGGCCGCGCTCGGCTGCGGCGGCGAGCGTGCCGTGCAGGCGGCGCGCGAACACGTCCTTCGGCCGCACATCATGATGCGCAGGCATGATCAGATGCGGCAGCATGCCTTGCGCCGGCGTGGACGGGGTCCCCGTGAGCCGCTCGAATTCGGAGACGATGCGATCCGGACCGAGGTCGGAGAGCAGCTCGAGCTGTGCCGTCCGAGATAGATCGGCGCGATGATCGGTGAGATTGACGATCTCCCCCTGCTGCGGCCCGTCGATTGCGCTGTGCGGTGTATCGACAAAGCTCTTCAGTGCCTCGGAGTGCCAGTGATAGCGCCGCGCCTGCCGCTTGTCGCCGTTCATGCCCTGCTGCACCACCGTCCATTTGCCCTCAGTGGTGACGAAGAAGCCGTGCAGGTAAAGGTCAAAGCCGTCCTGGACCGCGGCGCTGTCGACCTTGGCGACCAGACGGCTGGCCCGGGTCAGCTTGACGCCGTCGAATCCGACGCGGTCGCCGAGCTGCAACAGCTCGTCCGGCGTCTTGCGCGAATGCTGACCGCGACCGCCGCAGACGTAAATCCCGAGCTCGTCCTGGAGCGGTCCGAGCCCGCGCTTCAGCGCGCCGATCACGGAGGTGGTGATGCCGGAGGAGTGCCAGTCCATTCCCATCACCGCGCCAAACGACTGGAACCAGAATGGATGCGACAGGCGCTGTAGAAATGCGTCGCGGCCGTAATGATGCACGATCGCCTGGGTGACGATCGCCCCGAGCGAGGACATGCGACTTGCCAGCCAGGGCGGAACCCGCCCGGTGTGAAGAGGAAGATCGGCGCTGCCGGTTCGTCGAGTCATGGCGACAAGCCTAGCGCAGCTCAGCGACGGTTGCACCTGCGGGATGCTGCATTGCACGGGGCGGGGGAGCGAAGCCGGCCGGGATGCGTTGTGCGGGTTGCGTGAATGCAATGATGGGGACGATCCATGGATTGGCAGGCTCTGACGGCCGATATCGACAGGATGTTCGGCTGGATACCGTCATGGTTCATCGGCCTCACCCTGGTTGCCGGCGCGATCCTTCTTGCCCTGCTCGTCTACCGGGTTGCCACATGGCTTCTCAACCGCGCTTTCGGAACGCGGCTTCCGCTCTTGAGCGTGTTCATCGAGCGCACGGCAGGCCCCGCGCAAATGGCGCTTTGCCTTGCCGCCGTCGCAATGGTGCTGCCGCTGGCGCCGCTCGACGATACGATCCGCACCCCCCTGACGCGGCTGTTCGTCGTGGCCTTCATCGCGCTGATCGGCTGGATCTCGATCCGGATCGTCGACATGAGCGCGGCGCGCTACTTGCAGAACTTTCGCGATGTCACCGAGAATTTCGTCGCGCGCAAGCACGTCACGCAGGTGCGCGTGTTCAAGCGCGTCGCCGACACCATCATCGTCATCATCACGGTCTCCGCCGCGCTGATGACGTTCGACTCCGTGAAGCAATACGGAGTCAGCCTGTTCGCCTCCGCAGGTGCTGCCGGTATCATCGTCGGCCTTGCCGCGCGCCCGCTGCTGAGCAATTTGATCGCCGGCCTGCAGATCGCGATCACCCAGCCGATCCGCATCGAGGATGCCGTGATCATCGAGAACGAATGGGGCTGGATCGAGGACATCGCCTCGACCTATGTCGTGATCCGGCTGTGGGATTGGCGCCGCATGGTGGTGCCGCTGTCTTACTTCATCGAAAAGCCGTTCCAGAACTGGACGCGCGACACCGCATCCCTCATCGGCGTCGTCGCGCTGCATGTCGACTATCGCGCCGACGTCCCGCGCATCCGACGCTGGCTGGAGGAGGCGGTGAAGCAGTCGAAGCTGTGGGACGGGGAGGTGGTGAATCTCCAGGTGATCGATGCCGATTCGCGCACCATCGAGCTTCGGGCGCTGGTCAGTGCCAGGAACGCACCGCAGTCGTGGGACCTGCGCTGCGAGATCAGGGAGAAGCTCATCGCCTTCATCCGCGACGAGATGCCGGAGGCGCTGCCGCGCGACCGCGCCATCCTGATCCCGTCGGGAGACGGAGAGGGCGATCTCGGACTGCGTCCCGCACCGCCGGAGAAGATGCGGGCGAGCGCCAGTCACTGAACGGCGCTTACGCGCCTGCGTCGTCCCGCCATTGCCACGTTTTTGTTGACGAGACCTGATCTTTTGTACGATAGTACAAATCTCATGGTACGCAAGCCCACCAGCAAGGAAGCGGCCCGCAAGCCGAACATGCGCGAGGCGATCCTCGCCGCCGCGGAGGAGCTGTTCGCCACCAACGGCTTCAATGCCGTATCGGTGCGCGACATTGCGCAAGCTGCCGGGGCAAATCCGGGCAGCGTGACCTATCATTTCAAGACCAAGGACGGTTTGCTGCTGGAGATCTACCGGCGTCATTGCGGGCCGATGAATCTGCGCCGTTCCGAGCTGCTCGCGGCCGCAAAGCGCGTGCGCGATCTCCAGGACCGGCTGGAGGCGATCGTTCGGGCCTATGTGGTGCCGGCCTTCACCTCGGGCAGCGATCTCGCCGGCGGCGGGGCGCGTTTCACGCGGCTGCGCGCGGTGATGTCGGCGGAAGGTAACGAGGTCGCGCGAAAGATCATCGCGCAGACCTTCGACGACACCAGCCACGCCTTCATCGACGCGGTGCACGAGAGCCTGCCGCACATTCCGCGCACGGACATCGTCTGGCGCAGCCATTTCCTGCTCGGCGCACTCTATTATTCACTGGTGACGCCGGAACGCGTGTCGCGCCTGTCGCGCGGCGAGGCCGACGGCAGCGATGCCGCTTGCGCCATCGAACAATTGGTGCAGGCCACCGTCGCGGCTTTCCAGGCGCCGGCGCTGGATAAGGCCGCGCCGGCGCGGCGGCGGCCCGTCGTCGCCGGCAAGGCGTGAAGCAAGAAATCTCGCCTCGGCGGTTCACCTCATGACGATGATGTACACGCCGACCATTCCACCGCCCGACCCGAACACGCGCACGCCGAAGTTCAGGCTGCCGAAGCTGTCGTGTGACGCGCATTGCCACATCTTCGGGCCCGGCGCGAAATACCCTTACGCGCCGGAGCGTTCCTACACGCCGCCGGATGCGCCGCTGGAGGATTTTCGCATCCTGCATGCCAAGCTCGGCGTGGAGCGCGCCGTCATCGTCAATGCCAGCGTGCACGGCACCGACAACAGGGTGGCGCTCGATGCGATCGCTGAGAGCAATGGCGCCTACCGCGCGGTCGCCAACATCGATGGCGCCGTCACCGAGCGCGACCTGCGCGTGCTGCATGAGGGCGGTTTTCGCGGCTGCCGTTTCAATTTCGTCCGCCATCTCGGCGGCGTCCCCGACAAGCGCGTGTTCGACCGCATCGTCGCGATGGTCACGCCGCTCGGCTGGCACATCGATCTGCATTTCGATGCGATCGATCTGCCCGAATATGCCGACATGCTGACAAGGCTGCCCCTGACCTACACCATCGACCATATGGGCCGGGTGAAGGCGGCAGACGGGCTCGACCAGTTGCCGTTCAGAATCCTGATCGAGCTGATGCAGCGCGATGACAAGTGCTGGGTGAAGATCTGCGGCTCGGAGCGGGTGTCCTCTATCGGTCCGCCGTTCACCGATGCGGTGCCGTTCGCGCGAAAGATCGTCGAGACCGCGCCGGATCGCGTCATCTGGGGTACGGACTGGCCGCATCCCAACGTCAAGGTGATGCCGAATGACGGCGATCTCGTCGATCTGATTCCGCTGTTCGCGCCGGAGCCGGCGGTGCAGACGAAGATTTTGGTCGACAATCCCGCGCGCCTGTTCGGCTTCGAGGCGTGACGACGTCATCGCGACCGGCACGCTGCGCGGACATGCGTTGCGGGCGCCGGCGGATGCATACCAAGGAAAAGGAGTAGCCCATGAAAACAGGCCTCGTCGTCACAGCCCATCCCGGCGATTTCGTCTGGCGCGCCGGCGGCGCCATCGCGCTGCACGCGAGGAAGGGCTATCGGATGAAGATCGTGTGCCTGTCCTTCGGGGAGCGCGGCGAGAGCCAGTTCGCCTGGAAGGAGCAGGGCGCGACGCTGGAATCGGTCAAGGCCGGCCGCAAGGACGAAGCGGAGCGGGCAGCCAGGCTGCTGGGTGCCGAAATCGAGTTCTTCGATTGCGGTGACTATCCGCTGAAGCTCACCGAGGCGCATTTCGACCGCATGGTGGACATCTACCGCGAGCTCAATCCGAGCTTCGTCCTGACGCATGCGCTGGAAGACCCCTATAATTTCGACCATCCGAACGCGGCGCATTTCGCGCAGGAGACGCGTGTGGTCGCGCAGGCCATGGGCCACAAGCCCGGCGCGCAGTACAAATATTCGGCCCCGCCGGTGTTCCTGTTCGAGCCGCATCAGCCCGAGCAGTGTAACTACAAGCCCGACACCATTCTCAAGATCGACGAGGTCTGGAAGGAGAAATACGAGGCGTTCCAGATTCTCGCCGCGCAAAAACATCTCTGGGGCTATTACGAGCGCGTCGCGCTCAACCGCGGCATCCAGGGCAGCCGCAACACCGGCGTGCCCATGACCTATGGCGAGGCCTATCAGCGCCTGTTCCCGACGGTTGCGGACGAGCTGGCATGACGCCGGTCCGCAACATCAAGCTGAAGGCCGTGCTCGGCAGTCACCACCATGTGCAGGCGGTGAAGAGCGGGGCGCTCCGTTCCGACCTGTTCGATCTCGATTTCATCGAATACACGCCGACCAACACGGCGTTCAAGCCGATGGTGCGCGAGCAGGCCTTCGACGTCTGCGAGATGGCGATCGTCACCTATCTGATGGCGAAAGCGCACGGCAAGCCGCTGGTGCTGCTGCCGGCGACCATGCTCGGCCGCTTCCAGCATTCCTACGCTCTCTATAATCCCGCGCATGGGACGCTCGGGCCCACTGATCTCGAAGGCAAGCGCGTCGGTATCCGCTCCTTCACGACCACGACGGGCGCCTGGATCAGGGGCATCCTCGCCAACGATTGCGGCGTCGATCTCGACAGGATCCGCTGGATCACCTTCGAGGATCCGCACGTCGCCGAATATGTCGACACCACGGAGCGCGCGCCGAAGGACAAGAAGATCCTGCAGATGCTGCGCGACGGCGAGCTCGATGCCGTCCTCGGCGAGACCTCCGATGATCCCAAGCTGAAGCCGCTGTTTCCCGATCCGGCCGCAGAAGCCTCCAGATGGTATTCGCGGCGCGGCGTGGTCCCGATCAACCATCTCGTGGTCGTGACCGAGAGCCTGGCGAAATCGCGCCCCGACGTGGTCGCCGGCGTCTATGATCTGCTCAAGCGCAACAAGGCCCAGACGGGAGCGACGGCAACGCCGGACCTCGTTCCGTATGGGATCGAGGCCAACAGAAAACCGCTCGAGCTGATCATCGACTACGCATTCCAGCAGGCGCTGATTCCGCGCCGCTATACGGTCGATGAGCTCTTCGACGAGACGACACGAGGGCTGAACTGATGGCAGGTGATCCCAGGCGCTGGCAGATCGGGTTGGTCGGCTATGGCGAGGTCGGCAGGATACTGGCTGAGGATTTGCGCCAGCAGGACATCAAAGTCTCAGCCTACGATATCAAGCTCGGAGGCGAGCAGGGTGTGCCGCTGCAGGAGCATGCGGCGAAATTCGCTGTCGCTCTTGCGACCTCTCACGCCGAGCTGACCGCGAAATCCGACTTCATCATCTCCGCCGTCACGGCGAGCCAGGCCGTGCCGGTCGCAGAGGCCTGTGCGACGGCGATCAACCAGGGCACCTGGTTTCTCGATTTCAACTCGGCCTCTCCCGGCGCCAAGCAGCGCGCGGCGGCGCTGATCGACGGTGCCGCCGGGCGTTATGTCGAGGGCGCGGTGATGACCTCGGTGCCGCCTTATCGCATCAAGGTGCCTTTGCTGCTCGGCGGACCCGGCGCGAGGGAGCTCGAGCCGCTGCTGAATGCGATCGGTTTCGTGGCCAAGGTTGCCAGCGACAAGCTCGGCGTGTCCTCCGCGGTGAAGATGTGCCGCAGCATCATGATCAAGGGCCTTGAGGCCATGGCCATCGAGAGCTTCACGACGGCGCGTGCCTATGGCGTCGAGGATGCGGTGCTGGCGTCGCTTGCGGAAACGTTCCCCGGCATCGATTGGGAGGAGCTGGGCGCCTATTGCTTCCAGCGCGTGATCGAGCACGGCCGCCGCCGGGCCGAGGAGGTGCGCGAGGTTGCCGAGACCGTGCGCGAGGCGGGGCTGACGCCGTGGTCGGCGCAAGGCACGGCCGAGCGGCAGGCCTGGATGGCCGATCTCGCCGATGAGGGGCTGTTCGGGTTGAGAGGCAGCGGGGAGTTCGCCCGCAGTGCGGACTGGCGCACCGAGGCGGACCGGATCCTGGCGAAGATCAATCGGACGAAATAGTCAGCTCAGGACCGGGTCGCTGGCTTCGAAGCTCCCGACCTGGTCACGCGCGCGTTCGATGAGGTCGATCAGATTGCGGGATTTACGGACGAGCTGCTCGGTGGCCGGCTGGGTGCGGAACTCCGCCAGCACGGCGCGAACGCACTTGCTGGCGGCATCGAGCGTCCAGAGCGTACGGTTCACGTCGGCCTGCGTCTGGATGGCCGAGATATCGAGACCCGAGAGAACGTGGCCGATGCCGTCCAGCCGCTTCACCGCCGTATCGGTCGGCGTTCGGGCCTGGACGGAATCATCAATGCTGCTGAAGGCGCTGAACAGACTCATACTTCCCCACTGAACGCAGATGATCAGTGCACGTCGTAGTTATGACGAGCATGGTCTGCCTCGCAATGCGTTGGGCTACGGTCCGGGATTCTACCGAACTCGGGTGGGCGCCAATCGGCGGTAAAATCGAACTGCCGTGGCCCCGCGGCCGATCAGGTTGTGCGCGCGATGCCCGAAATATCGGCCGCGAAACGCGCTCAGCTCTTGAACAGGGTCGGCCGCGGCCGTGCAAATGTCTGCCGGCCGCGCTTGAAGCCCATCAGGACGTCGGGCAGCTCGGCGATGGCGAATCGGCTGTCCTTGGTATCGAGCACGATCAGATCGGCGGGATTGCCGACCTCGATGCCGTAGTCGGCAAGGTTCATCAGCCGGGCCGGCAGCTCGGTCACGAGGTCCAGGCAGGTATCGAAGTCGCGGACCGAGGCGTGCGCGACGTTGGCGTAGAAGTTCGCCATCCGCAGCAGCGAGGCATCGCCGAACGGCGTGAAGGGATTGAGCACGTTGTTGGTCGCGACCGAGCAGAGCACGCCGTCGCCGGCAAGCTTGTGGGCCAGGGTCAGCCCGCGCGGCGCGTTGTGCGTGGCCTCGCGCCCCATCAGATAGAGATCGGTCGCGGGCAGGACGGTGACCGCAACGCCTGACCTTGCCAGTTGCGCAGTGGCCGCCTTCATCCGTTCGGGGGGCAAGGCCGACAGTTTCGTGGCATGGCCGATCGCGACGCGTCCGCTGTAGTTGCGCCGCTCGGTCTGGCGGCAGACCTCGTCGAGATGCCACCAGGAGGGATCGAGATCGAAATCGAGATGGAGATCGACGTCGATGTCGAATTCCTCAGCGAGATCGAAGATGCGCGCGAGATGGGCATTCGGGTCGGTGTCTATGTAGGGACAGCCGCCAATGACCTCGCCGCCTTCGCGCAGCGCCTGGATCAGCAGCTCCTCGGCTCCGGGATCGTTGGTGAGGCCTTCCTGCGGGAAGACGCAGAGCTCGAGATCGATCGCCCAGGCGTAATCGCGCTTCAGCGCCTTGACCGCCTCGTAGCCGCGGAGGCCGATGCGGGGGTCGATCTCGACATGCGTCCGCATGCGCGTCGTGCCGTTGACGATGGCGCGTTCGAGCACTCTGGCGCCGCGCGCGTAGACGTCCTCGATTGTGAAATCCTTCTTCATCCCGGCGACGGCGCGGATCGCCTCCGAGACGCTGCCGTGATCGTGGCCGCAGCGGCCGAGCAGGCAGGCCTTGTCGAGATGGATGTGGGTGTCGACGAAGCCGGGCAGGGCGAGGAGGCCGTCAACGTCGACCTCGGCGGCCTCGCAGGCCAGCTTTGGCGCGATCGCGGCGATGCGGCCGTCCTTCACCCCGATATCGACCGGTGCGGCGGAAGAGCGCAACAGCGCGTTGCGGAAGATCAGGTCGAAAGCGGCTTGGGTGGTCATGGCGTTGGATTCAGCTGCGGCAGCCTAGCCGAAGCCATCGGAGCGGGCAGCTCCAGATTGTGTGCAGTGCTGAGGCCGTATTGTCTAAAAAATGTGCATGCACTTTGAGGCCCGGATTGTAAAATAGCGGCGTCCCAAGAGAACCCCGCGATGTCTATTCCCGCAAAAGCCGAAAGCCCGATGACCGACGCCGAGATTGTCGAAGCCTATCTCACCGCTTCGATGATACCGGATCCCGACGCCGCTGCGGCCTATATGAAGCCGGGCACGGTGATCACGTTCACCGGCGGGCGCGCGTTCGACCATCCGCGCGGGCCGACCGGCTTCAACGCGAAACGCTATCGCTGGGTCAAGAAGAAGATGGACCGGTTCGACGTCTGCCCGGGCACGGACGAGACCGTCGTCTACAGCGTCGGCACGCTCTATGGCGAATGGATGGACGGCACGCCGTTCGAGGGCAACCGCTATGTCGATCGCTTCGTCGTGAGGGACGGGCAGATCGTGAAGATGGATGTCTGGAACGACAGCGCCGAGCGCATCCTCGTCCAGCGCGGCATCGAGGCCTAACTCCGTCGAGCCAGCTTCGGCAGCTTGATCACCCGATTGCTCGTCACCTCGTCCGCATAGGGTGCGAGGATGTCGAGCAGATCGCGGCCACGCTGCGGAGTGGGAGCGACCAGCGCACGATTGGCCACCGAATCCAGGTGATGATGCATCAATTCCATCACCTTGGCCGCATCGCCCTTGGCAAGCGCCGCGATGATGGCGCGGTGCTCGTTGATGGCGCATTCGGTGGAATGCGGCCGGCTGTACAGCGACAGCGTCAGGCAGCAGCGATAGGCGACCTCGCTGACATAGCGCACCAGAATCGGGCTGTTCGTCATATGGGCGAGCAGAATGTGGAATTCGGTCGCGAGTCGGATCGACACCGCATCCGTGCCGCCGCGGGCGCGATCCTCGGCATCGACATGGGCGTTCAGCTCGGCGATCTGCGCCTTGGTCAGCTTGCCCGCGAGCTGGCGCACGACGAGGCGTTCGAGCTCGATGCGGATGTCGAAGGCATCGCGCGCCTCCTGCCAGCTCGGCGTCGCCACCACGGCGATCCGGTTGCGGCGGAGCTCGACCAGGCCTTCGGCGGCGAGTTGACCTAGCGCATGGCGGGCAATGGTGCGGCTGACGCCGAAACGTTCGCCGAGCGCATCTTCCGGCAGCTTGGCGCCGGGCTCTAGCGCCTGCTCGATGATGGCGCGCCGGAGCGCGCGGCAGATTACGCTGACCTTGTCCGACGATTCAGAAGTCTTGCTGCTGGCGCGCGCCGCCATCGGCGAATCCCATGGGAGTGACATCTCTCTTTAGCACAGGCTCGCGCCGATTCAGCGCTCCAATTGCATGCAGTTTGGCCTCCGGACTGCCTAAATCGAATCCGGCGGTTTGGCTCGGATTTCGGCTAGGCCTTTGATTTCGCGGGGCTCGATCGCTGGCATCCAGCTTGCATGCACTTTTTTCCGTGATGCGCATGCAACCCAACGCCCAGTTCGACGGCCAGCCCGTTCCCGAAGGCTCTGCGACGATCGCCATCGAGCTGTCGGAGGCCTCGGTGACCTTCGGGCGCGGCGACCGCGCCGTGCCTGCTTTGTCGAAGACCACGCTCAAGATCGCCGACGGCGAGTTTGTCGCATTGGTCGGCCCGTCCGGATGCGGCAAATCGACCATATTGCGTCTCGTCAGCGGCCTGGTGCAGCCGACCAGCGGCGTCGTCATCGTCGGCGGCCGCGAGGTGGCGGCCCGGGCGATGCGGGTCGGCATGGCCTTTCAGAACCCGACCATGCTGCCGTGGATGACGATCGAGCGGAACATCATGCTGCCGCTGAAGATCGTCGAGCCGTTCCGCTCGAAGTTCCGCAAGCTGCGCAAGACCGAATTCCGCGACAAGGCCAATGCGCTGCTGGAGCAGGTCGGCCTCAAAGGGTTTGGCAACCGCTATCCCTGGCAGCTCTCCGGCGGCATGCTCCAGCGCGCCAATCTCTGCCGCGCGTTGATCCACGAGCCGCGCATGCTGCTGCTCGACGAGCCCTTCGGCGCGCTCGACCAGTTCACCCGCGAGGAGCTATGGGCGATCCTCCAGAATCTCTGGATGACGCACAAGCCAACCGTGCTGCTGGTGACGCACGATCTGCGCGAGGCCGGTTTTCTCGCCAGTCGTATCTGCGTGATGAGCGCGCGCCCCGGCCGCATCCTCGACGACAGCCGCGTGGAATTCGCGCGGCCGCGCACGGTAGCGATGACGTTCGAGCCGGATTTCGTCGCGCTGAACCAGAAGCTGCGCGCCTTCATCGAGGATGCGCGCAGCGCCGCTGAGCAGGGGGCAGGCTGATGTTCGGGATCGATGTCAGGCAGAAAGCGTGGTCGGCGGGGCTGATTGTGCTGTTCTTCGTCGCCTGGGAGCTGTTCTGCCTGATGACCGGCATGTCCGATCTGGTGCTGCCGCGGCCCTCGCAGGTCTTCGTGACGCTGGTCCAGCGCTTCCCGGTGCTGTGGCCGCACATCGTGCAGACGCTCGCCACCACCATGCTCGGCTTCGTGCTTGGCGTCGCGCTCGGCGTCGCCCTCGGCGCGATCATCGGCGTGTCGAAGACGGCCTACGACACTTGCTATCCGCTGCTGATCGGCTTCTCCTCGATCCCCAAGGTCGCGGTGGTGCCGATCTTCGTGCTGTGGTTCGGCTCCGGCACGGTGCCGGCGGTGCTGACTGCGCTGTCGATCTGCTTCTTCCCGATCGTGGTCAATATCGCGACGGGACTTGCCACCACGGAGCCCGAGCTCGAGGACGTCTTGAAGGCGCTCGGCGCCAGCAAGCTCGATATCCTCTGGAATGTCGGTCTTCCGCGCACCATGCCGTTCTTCTTTGCTTCGCTGAAGGTCGCGATCTCCTACGCCTTCGTCGGCGCGGTGCTGTCGGAGACGGTCGCCTCCAACCGCGGCATCGGCAACGTCATGATGACCGCGTCCTCCAATTTCAACGTGCCGCTGGTGTTCGCGGGCTTGTTCGTGCTCGCTGGGCTCGGTGTCGCGCTCTACGTCGTGTTCTCGCTGATCGAAGGACAGGTCACCGGCTGGGCCACGCGCAAGAACGACGTGATCGCCACCTGATTTCTTGAACCGTCACGCAACGAAGCTGAGGAGGTCTCGATGTTGAGGAAGTTAACCGCCGCGCTGCTTGGATTGGCGCTATCCGCAGGCGCCGCCACCGCGCAGGAGACCACGATCAAGTTCACGCTAGGCTGGAAAACCCAGGGCAGCGACGCTGCCTTCTTCTATGCCAAGGACAACGGCTTCTTCAAAGAGGAAGGCCTCAACGTCGTCATCGATCAGGGCGAGGGCTCCGGCGCCACCGTCACGCGCGTGATGTCGGGCGCCTATGACGCCGGCTTCGGCGACGTCAACGCCATCATCCAGAACGCCTCGACCAAGCCGCAGGAGGCGCCCGTCATGGTCTACATGATGTGGAACCAGCCGCCGTTCGCCATCGTCGCCAAGAAGAGCAGCGGCATCAACACCATCAAGGATTTCGAAGGCCGCACGCTCGGCGGTGCGCAGGGCACGCCGACGACGCGCCTGTTGCCGGTGTTCACGCGCAAGAATAGTCTCGACGGTGAGAAGATCAAGATCTCCAACATGGCGCCGAACCTGCAGGAGCCGATGCTGATCAAGGGCGACATCGATGCGGCCCTCGTCTTCAACATCACCAGCTATTTCAATCTGGTGCTCAACCGCCAGGATCCGGACAAGGACTTCAAATGGTTCTCCTTCGGTGAATATGGCCTCGATCTCTATTCCAACGGCGTGATGGTCTCCCGCAAGCTGATCGCCTCGAATCCGAAGGCCGTCGCGGGCCTGGTGCGCGCCATCAACAAGGGTGCGATCGCGATCGCCAAGGACCAGAATGCCGGCATGAAGGCGGCGCTGAACTACGACAATCTCATCAACGCCGAGGTGGAGAAGCGCCGGCTGCAATATTCCTTCGAGAAGCTGATCGTCTCGCCGGAGATGAAGGAGATCGGCATCGGCGACATCAAGGACGACCGGATGACGCGCGCGATCGGCATCGTGGTCGAGGGCTATCAGCTCGCCCGTGCGCCGACGCCGGCGGAGGTGTTCTCGCGCGAATTCCTGCCGCCGCGCGCGGAGCGGGAGCTGGTGTACACTGCCAACTGAACTTGGAGGAACAGCCATGGCCACGGAGGTCTCGGCAACCAGCCTGTTCCGTGGCCCTGACCGTGGCGTCAGCGAGAACGTCGTGCTGCGGCACGACGAGGGCGTCATCACCGAAATCTCGGGAGGAGCGGGGCCGGCGCCTCGCTCCTTCGTCATCCCTGCCTTCGTCAACGCCCATGATCATGCCCGTGCCACGGCGTCGTCCTTCGGTGCGGTCGGCATGCCCCTGGAAAGCTGGATTTTGCGAACCGCGCTGGGCTCGCCGGTCGATCCTTATCTGACCGCCGTCTCGGCATTGGCCCGTTCCGCCAAGGCGGGCTGCGCGGCGATGATGGTCCATTACACGCGCCCGAGCGGGACGATGCCGCTGGTGGACGAGGCCAAGGCCATTGCGAAAGCCGCATCCGACGTCGGCATCCGCATCGCGTTTGCATTGGCGGTGCGCGACCAGAATCCCATCGTCTACGGTGATGCCGCGCCCGTGCTTTCGGGGCTTCCCGGGGACGATCGTAAGACGATCGAGGATCTCTTCGTTCGCGCGCCGATGTCGCCGAAGGCCTATATCGAGCTGACCGATGCGATTGCCGCAGCCATCGCCGGACCGATGGTCGACGTGCAGCTCGGACCCGCCGGCGTGCAATGGTGTTCGAAGCCGCTGCTGGAGGCCGTGGCGGAGAACTCTGCACGGACCGGCCGCCGCATTCACATGCATCTGTTGGAAACAGTTTATCAGCGCGCCTGGGCCGACCAGCACTTTCCGGACATGGTGCGCTGGCTTCGCGACGTCGGCTTTCTCTCCGAGCGGCTGACGCTGGCGCATTGCATTCACGCCCGTCCCGAAGAGCTCGAGATGATCGCGGCCTCCGGCGCTCGCATCGTCACCAATTTCAGCTCGAACATGCATCTGCGTTCGGGCCTCGCCCCGATCGCCGCCGCGCACAGATGCGGCTGCGCCATTGCCGTCGGCGTCGACGGCCTGGCGCTGGACGAGGATGACGACATCCTGCGCGAGATGCGGCTGGTGCAGATGGTCCACGGCGGCCTCGGCTTCAAGGCGACATGGACGCCGGCCGAGATGTTTTCGCTCGCCATCCGCAACGGACGCCATGCGACCGGGGCGCCCGGGAATGGTGAGCTCGCGGCGGGCAATCCCGCCGACTACGTCGTGATCGATCTTGACCGGCTGGATCGAGACCAGATCATGTCGGTTGACCCGATGGCGCTGCTGTTCGCGCGCGGCAATGCGTCGCTGGTGAAGGAGGTGGTCGTCGCCGGCAGGACGATCGCGCGGGACGGGGTCTGCGCAGGCGTCGACCTGCCGGCTGTCGAGCAGGAATTGCGGGCGATGTATCGCGCCAATGTCGGCAAGCTCGACAGCTTCCGGCGGATGTGGCCGTCCCTGTCGGATCGGTTGAGCGGCTGGTTCGAGCAGCAGCTGACGTGCCAGTGAAGCAGCGTCCGTTTGGCCAGTATTGAAAAGCGCGATAGCTGGTAGTCGCTGTCCCGTCTGGCGGACGCTGCATGTGTCGGTTATCACCCCCCTCGCGATAAGGCCGACGACCCCATTGAGGAGCAACTGATGCGTCTACCCGTTCTTTTCCTTGCCCTGACAAGTCTTGCAGGCGCGGCGTCAGCCGAAGACCTCGCGGGCACGCTCCAGAAGATCAAGGAGACCAAGAAGATCACGCTGGGCTATCAGGAGGCCTCCGTCCCATTCAGCTATCTCGACGGCAACCAGAAGCCGGTCGGCTTTGCCATGGACATCTGCCTCCGTATCGTCGAAGCCGTGAAGAAGCAGCTCGGCATATCAGACATTTCGGTCGAGACTGTCGCGGTGACGTCCTCGAACCGGATTCCTTTGATGGTCAACGGCACGCTCGACCTGCATTGCTCGGCGACCACCAACAATGCCGACCGCCAGAAGCAGGTCGCGTTCACCAACACGCACTTCCTCAGCGCGACGCGGTTCGCGGCCAGGAAGGCGGCGAGCATCAAGACCATCGACGATCTCAAGGGCAAGGCGGTCACGGCGGTCGCGGGATCTGTGAACCTGACGCAGCTCGCCAAGGTCAATACCGAGCGCAATCTCGGCATCAACATCATGCCGGCCAAGGACCAGGCCGAGGCGTTCCTGCTGCTGGAGACCGACCGCGCCCAGGCCTATGCGCTCGACGACGTCCAGCTCGCGGTCGCGATCGCGCGGTCGAAGGAGCCGCAAGCTTACATGATCAGCGAAGAAGCGTTCTCCAAGCCCGAGCCCTACGGCATCATGCTGCGGCGGGAGGATGCGCCGTTCAAGGCGCTCGCCGATCGCGCCACCGCGGAGCTTTATGCCACCCCCGAGATCGAGGCGCTCTACAAGAAGTGGCTGCAATCGCCGACGCCGCCGAACGGCCTCAACTACAACGTCCCGATGTCATCAGCCTTGCGCAACGCCTTCAAGAAACCGAGCTCGAGCGCCGATCCTGACGTCTATGTGGTGAACTGAAGCGAAGGAAGAGCGCCTTTCTTAGGCGTTCGAGTATTTCTTCAGCTCGAGCCGCGCGATCTGGTTGCGATGGACCTCATCGGGTCCATCGGCAAGTCGCAGCAAGCGCGCGGTGGCGTAGGCCTGCGTCAGGCCGAAATCGTTCGAGGTGCCGCCGCCGCCATGGGCCTGAATGGCCCAGTCGATGATCTGACAGGCCATGTTGGGCACGGCGACCTTGATCATTGCGATCTCTGCCTTCGCCACCTTGTTGCCGACCGTGTCCATCGCATGGGCCGCGTTCAGCGTCAGTAGCCGCGCCTGCTCGATCATGATGCGCGCCTCCGCAATGCGCTCCTGCGTCACCGTCTGCTCCGAGACCGGCTTGCCGAAGGCGACCCGGCTCCGCACGCGGCGGCACATCTTCTCCAGCGTGCGTTCGGAAAGGCCGATCAGCCGCATGCAATGATGGATGCGGCCGGGCCCGAGACGGCCCTGCGCAATCTCGAAGCCGCGGCCCTCGCCGAGCAGCATGTTCTCCTTGGGCACGCGCACATTGGTGAACACCACTTCGGAGGCGCGGTCGGGCACGCCGTAGAAGCCGAACACGGGCAGGGGACGCTTGACCTCGATGCCCGGCGTGTCCATCGGCACCAGGATCATGGATTGCTGCTTGTGACGGTCGGGATTGTCGGGGTCGGTCTTGCCCATGAAGATGCAGATCTTGCAGCGCGGGTCGGTCGCGTTGGTGGTGTACCATTTGCGCCCGTTGATGACGTAATGGTGGCCGTCCCGTACGATCGAGCTCTCGATGTTGGTCGCATCGGATGATGCGACCGCCGGCTCGGTCATGGCGAAGCAGGAGCGGATTTCGCCCGCGAGCAGCGGCTTCAGCCAGCGCTCCTTGTCCTGCTCGCTGCCGTAACGCTCCAGCACCTCCATGTTGCCGGTGTCGGGCGCCGAGCAGTTGAAGACTTCAGGAGCAAGGTGCGAACGGCCCATCACCTCGCACAGTGGCGCGTATTCGAGATTGGAGAGGCCCGCGCCGTGATCGCTCTCGGGCAGAAACAGATTCCACAGCCCCTCCGCGCGCGCCAGCGGCTTAAGCTCCTCGACGACCGGATAGACCTCCCACGGCCCGAGCTCTTCAGCCTCGCGGTAGAAGCGCTCCTCGTTCGGATAGATGTGCCGGTCCATGAAGCTTTCGAGCCTGCGCTTGAGCTCGACGACTTTCGGCGACATCGGATAGAGCATTTTCTGGTCTCCTTGATCGACGGCGAGCGGGTCACGCGACCCGGTACTCTTTGAACCTATCGCGCAGAGCGGATTTCAGCACCTTGCCGGTGCCGGTCATCGGGAATTCGTCGAGGAATTCGACGGCGTCCGGCAGCCACCAGCTCGCGATCTTCGGACGCATATGCTCGAGCAGCGCCTTGCCGTCGACGGTCGCGCCCTTCTTGCGGACGATGAGGAGCAGGGGGCGCTCCTGCCATTTCTCGTGGCTGATCGCGACGACGGCCGCTTGCAGCACGTCGGGGTGGGACAGGGCGATGTCCTCGAGCTGGATCGAGGAGATCCACTCGCCGCCGGACTTGATCACGTCCTTGGAACGGTCGGTCAGCGTGACGTGGCCTTGTGGGTCGATCACGGCCATGTCGCCGGTGATCAGCCAGCCGTCGCGGTCGAGGCCTTCGTCCAGCTTCATGTAGCCGGAGGCAACCCAGGGCCCGCGGGCGCGCAGATGGCCGACCGTCTTGCCGTCGCGTGGCAGCTCAATGCCGGCGTCGTCGACGATGCGCAAATGCGTGCCGAAGCAGGCGCGGCCGGAGACCTGGCGGCGGTCGAATTTCTCCTTCTCGCTGAGATGCTCCGAGCCCGGCCGCAGGCCTGGCATCGAGCAGCCCAGCGCCTCGGTCATGCCCCAGGCCTGGATGTAATCGACATTGTACTCGCGCTTGAGCTTCTCCACCATCGCGCGCGGCGGGGCCGAGCCCGACGACAACGTCGCGCGCAAGGTCGAGAACCTGTTGCCGGTCCGCCCGAGCCAATCGAGCAGGATCAGCCAGAAGCTCGGCACGCCCGCCGACAGCGTCACCTTCTCGCCTTCCAGCAATTCATAGAGCTTGTCCGGCTCGTAGTTGCGGCCGGGCAGTACCAGCTTGGAGCCGGTATAGGGCGCGGTGAACGGCATGTTCCAGCCATTGCCGTGGAAGAGCGGCGCCATCGGCATCATCACCTCGCGCACGCCTTCGACGTGTCCCGGCAGGAAGTCGAAATTGCAGCAGGTCATGGTCTGCAGGATCGCGGCGCGGTGCGAGTAGATTACGCCCTTGGGATTGCCCGTCGTGCCCGACGTGTAGCAGATCGTCGAGGCAAACTTCTCGTCGAACTCCGGCCAGGCGAAGCCGGCCTCGTTCTCGCGTCCCAGAAGCTCTTCGTAACAATGCACGTTCGCGAGATTCGTCTCCGGCATCCGCTCGCGCGAGGACATCACGACATAGGCCTCCACCGTCTTCAGCTGCGGCGCGATCGCCTCCACGATCGGCAGCGTGGCGCGGTCGATGTAGAGCAGGCGGTCCTCGGCGTGGTTGATGATGTAGACGAGCTGCTCGGGAAACAGCCTGGGATTGACCGTGTGCAGCACGTAGCCCATGCCCGGCGCGGCGTAGAACATCTCGAAATGCCGGTGCGTATTCCAGGCCAGCGTTCCGACGCGGTCGCCTTGCTTCATGCCGAGCCGCTTCAGCGCCAGCGCCATGCGCTTGATGCGCGGATGCGCGTCTGAGTAGGTGTAGCGATGGATGTCGCCCTCGATCTCGCGTGCGACGATCTCGGCTTCGCCATGATAATCGGCCGCATACTGGATCAGGCCGCTGATCAGCAGCGGCATGTCCATCATCAATCCCTGCATGGTTTCCTCCGGATGGTCACGTCGTTGCGTGGCTCGTGATTTGCGCTCGAGGTTAGCGGAAGGTCACGCAGCGTTCACGCAAAAAACAATCAGCGTGATTGCATGCCGCGCTTTTTCGGCGCTAACGTGCGGTGAGCTGCCGACGAAGCAGCATGCGCGGGAGGAATCGAATGTCAGCGGAAAGACACAAGACCGATGCAACCGGCGCATCTACGGTCGATATTTCCGCCCTCCGTGCCCGTTATCGCGACGAGCGCGACCGCCGTCTGCGCGCCGAGGGCAAGGCGCAGTATGTCGAGGTTGCGGGCGAGTTCGGCCGTTATCTCGACGACCCCTGGGCCGATCCCGGATTTGCGCGCGCGGCCATCGACGAAGCGACCGAAGTGCTCATCGTCGGCGGTGGCTTCGGCGGCCTCCTGTGTGGCGCGCGGTTGCGCGAGGCCGGCATTGCGGATTTTCGTATCGTGGAAAAGGCCGCCGACTTCGGCGGCACCTGGTACTGGAATCGTTATCCCGGCGCCGCCTGCGATACCGAGAGCTATATCTATCTGCCGCTGCTGGAAGAGACCGGTTACATGCCGGTGCGCAAATATGCCCGGGCGCCGGAGATCTACGAGCACTCGCGCCGCATCGGCCGTCATTTCGACCTGTACGAGCGCGCGCTGTTTCAGACCGTCATCTCGCGGATGACCTGGCAGGAGCATGAAGCGCGTTGGCTGGTCGAGACCAACAGGGGCGACCAGATCCGTGCGCGCTTCGTCATCCTCGCCGGCGGACCGCTCAGCCGTCCGAAGCTGCCGGGCATTGCCGGCATCGAGACGTTCCGAGGTCACAGCTTTCACACCAGCCGCTGGGATTACGGCTACACCGGCGGCAACGCCGACGGTGGCCTGACCGGTCTTGCCGGCAAGCGCGTGGGCATCATCGGCACCGGCGCCACCGCCGTGCAATGCGTGCCGCATCTCGGCCGCTCCGCCAAGGAGCTCTATGTGTTCCAGCGCACGCCGTCCGCAATCGGCGTTCGCGACGATCGTCCGACGGACCCGACCTGGGCGCAGAGCCTCAAGCCAGGCTGGCAGCGCGAGCGCATGGACAATTTTACCGCCGTGATTTCAGGCGAGCCGTTCGAGCAGGACCTGGTGCAGGACGGCTGGACCGGCCTGCTCGGCGAAATCCTGCTGGCACCGCGCCGGCAAAAGCAGCCGGTGACCTCGATTGAGGAAGCGCTGAAGGTCATCGAGCAGGCCGACTACCGCAAGATGGAGGAGATCCGCGCGCGCGTCGACACCGTGGTCAAGGACGAGGCGACCGCGGCTGCGCTCAAGCCCTGGTACAAGGCGTTCTGCAAGCGGCCGTGCTTCCACGACGAATATCTGGACACCTTCAACCGTCCCAACGTGCATCTCGTCGATACGGGGGGAAAGGGCGTCGAACGCATCACCGAGAATGCCGTCGTCGCCGGCGGCAAGGCCTACGAGCTTGACTGCCTGATCTATGCCAGCGGCTTCGAGGTCGGCACCGATTACGCGCGCCGAATGGGCTTCGAGGTCTATGGCCGCGACGGCATGAGCCTGTCCGAGCGCTGGCAGGACGGCGTCAAGACGCTGCACGGCTTCTACAGCCGCGGCTTTCCGAACTGCTTCCTGATCGTCACGGTGCAGGCCGGCCAGAGCGCCAATTTTCCGCACATCATCGACGAGCAGTCGCAGCACATCGCCTATGTCATCAAGCAGGCGCGCGAGCGCAACGCACGCACCCTGGAGCCGACGCTTGCGGCCGAGAACGCCTGGGTCGAGGAGGTCGTCAAGGCCGCGCTCGGTCGGCAGACCTATCTCGCCGAATGCACGCCGGGCTACTACAATAACGAAGGCGTGTTCGATCCGATCGCGGCAAGAAACAGCCAATATTGGCGCGGGCCGGTGGCATTCCTGCGGCTGCTCGACAAATGGCGCAAAGAGGGCAACCTGGAAGGCCTCGAATTGTCCTATGATCGGGCCATGGAGTCGGCGCGTTCGACCGGGTAAGATTGCCCCGCCGAGCGGTACGAGCGGTACAGGACAGGAGAGGTCGGGCATGATCAGGGGCAGGGCTGTTGCGGGAGCGGTTCTTGGCGCAATGACGCTGCTCGGTTGCCTGGCATCCTCCGCCGAGGCCGCGCAATGCGGCAGCTCGCCGGCCGGCTTCGAGGCCTGGAAGCGCGAGTTCAGCGCGGAGGCGCAGGGCAAGGGCATCGGCCCCACCGCGCTGTCGGCGCTGATGCAAACGAACTATGCCAGCGCCACGATCGCGGCCGACCGCGGCCAGCGCAGCTTCTCGCTGACGCTGGACCAGTTCCTGGCCAAGCGCGGCGCCACCACCATCGTCGCCAAGGGCCGGCAGCTCAAGCAGTCGCAGGCCGCCTTGTTCGCCTCGATCGAGCAGCGCTATGGCGTCCCGCCCGGGCCGCTGATCGCGATCTGGGGCATGGAGACCGGCTTCGGCAGCCAGCGCGGCAACCAGAACATGCTGTCGTCGATTGCGACCCTCGCCTATGACTGCCGCCGTCCCGAATTCTTCACCGACCAGCTCTATGCCGCCCTGAAGCTGATCGACCGCGGTACGCTGTCGGGATCGACCCGCGGCTCCATGCATGGCGAGGTCGGCCAGACCCAGTTCATGCCCAAGAGCATTCTGGCCTACGGCACCGGCAATCTCGAAGTTGCGGCCAATGCGCTGAACTCGACCGCGAATTTCCTCAAAGCCCATGGTTGGCGTGCGGGAGCCGGATACCAGCCGGGCGAGCCCAATTTCGCTGCCATCGAGGCTTGGAATGCCGCTGGTGTCTATCAGAAGGCGATCGCGCTGATGGGCCGGCAGATCGACGAGGGCGGGAGTGCCGCGGCCTCACGCTGAGCTCTTGCTCAGCGACGTGTGATGCGACGGCGAGAGAAAGTTGTTGCCTTCTGGAACCGACGGCACGAGGTTTGCTTTGATCAAGTTCAGGGCTGGGCATGAGGAGACTCAACATGGCTACCCAGATCGTGATGGACCAAACTGGCGATACGCGCCACGAGTTTGATCCTGGCAACGCCGAGGCGCTGGCGCGAGCCGAACGGCGCTTTCGTGAGCTGACCGGAGCGGGCTTCACCGCCGCGCTTCGAACCGGACCCGGCGAAGTGACCCGGATCCGATCGTTCGATCCGACCGCGCAGGAAACGCTGTTCTATCCCCGCCTGGTCGGCGGTTGATCTGAGCTGCTCATGATCGCGGCAGTTTGGCTCCGCGCGCCGGCGCGTGCGCGCCTGCATGCGCTGCGTGAACTCTATCGCCGCTTCTTCGGCGAGAACACGCCGGATGCGCGCGGCCGCCGGCTTCTGGCCGAATGGCTGTCACCGGCGCAGCGCGCTCAATTCGAGCAGTTTCGGTATTTCGACGTCGTCGGTTGCGACACCGGCCGGACCTATCGCATCCACTACGGCACAGCCGCCAACGTCCACGAGGTCGATAGTGAGGGGCGCGCGACGATGGGGTGGTGCTTCGTCCCGTCAGGCTTCCTGGTACCGGGCGATGTGATGTTGGCGCAGAAGATCGCGCTCGAGACGGACGAGAGGGGGGCGCTTGCGCTCGCCAACCGGTTTCCGCCGGCGACGCATTCCGAGCACTTCTACCGGCGACCTTTCTAGAGCATGATCCGGAGGAAAAGTGCGGAGCGGTTTTCCAAAAGGATCATGCTCAAACAACAACTAAAGCGCGATGACGATTCATCCTAATCGCATCGCGCTTTAGCGTCAGAACGGTCAGGAATGCGTAGTGCGGTAAGCGTCGAACGCATGCGCCGCGAAGACGCCGATGCTGCACAGCGCGAGCAGGGCTGAGATCAGCTCGATCATAGCTCGTCCTCCCGCAGCGGCTGAGCAACGAGATTCTGGCAGCACGAATATTCGTAGATCAGGTCGAGGATGAACTGCATGGTGGCCGTCCCTGTATTTATTTTGACAACTACTTAAGCGGCCATCTGTTTCAGGCGTGTTTCGTCGCATCGGGAAAGGGGTTTCGTCAGGAACCTTGCGCTGGTTTGTGCGCTGCGGGCCCGCTATATCCCTCATGGCTCAGTCGATTTTGAGCCGTCTCTTCGGGAGCGGCACGTCATTTTGCGAGGCAAAATCATGGCGCAGGTCGAGTGGTTCGACGATCTCACCATCGGAATGCAGTTCAAATCCCCCGAAGTCGTGGTCACCGAGGCCGACATCAAGCGCTTTGCCGCCGAGTTCGATCCGCAGCCGATGCATCTCGACCACGAGGCGGCGAAGCAGACCCTGTTCAAGGGGCTTGCCGCCTCGGGATGGCACACCGCCGCGATCGCCATGAACCTTGCGATCCAGACCCGTCCGTTCGGCCCGCATCCGCTGATCGGCGCCGGTGTGGACGGCCTGCGCTGGACCATGCCGGTGCGGCCCAACGACCGCCTGCATCTGGTCGGCGAGGTCATGAGCCTGACGCCGTCGAAATCGAAGCCGCAAGGCATCGCGCTGGTGAAATGGACCATGTTCAACCAGAACGGCGAGGAGGTTTACACCTTCACTCCGATCGCGATCGTGCCGCGGCGGGGATAGGACGGCCGCCGGCCGTTCGCCTCGCCCTCTTGCGAGCCGCCGGGAGAGGTGGTCATCTCGGCGCGGGGAACGCGCTGGAGGCCGACATGAAACGATCTCTTCTTGCCGCCGGAATTCTCGCTTGCGTCTTGAGCGCAACCGCCTCGAGCTCGAGGCCCGCGCTTGCGCAACAATCCAAGGTCGGCGACTGGACCATCGAGAAGCGGGCGCAGGACACCCATTGCAATGCCAGCCGCGGCTACAAGGACAAGGATGACGAGAACCGCGACTACGTCATCGTGATCACCTATTCCGAGCAGGCGATCGTGATCGTGATGATCTACGACGGTTGGGAATGGGACAAGGCCGGTGAGATCCTCCGGGCCGATGTCGGCACCGACGATGCCGACATCATGAAGAAGGCCAAGTGGGAGGTCATGGACAAGACGACGGTGCGCGGCATCTTCGCATACGACCAGTCGATCATGGACCGCCTCGCGAAGGCCAAGCGCCTCACGCTGGACTTCGAGGACGACGACGATGACAGCATCGAGATGCAGATCCCGCGGGCCGGCGAGGCGCTGGCGGCGCTGAAATTCTGCGAGGAGAACCGGAAATGATGGTCCCGCCGGGGGCGTGCCGCGGCGGGACGCTGTTCACTCGGCAGGCCCCTGGACCGGCGCTGCGCTGATGTCACTGCCGTGATGAACCAGCGGCTTCATGCCCGTGACGGTTCTGAGCAGCACATAGAACACCGGCGTCAGGAACAGGCCGAACACGGTGACGCCGATCATGCCCGAGAACACGGCAACGCCCATCGCGCGCCGCATCTCCGAGCCTGCGCCGGTCGAGAGCACCAGCGGCAGCACGCCCATGATGAACGCCATCGACGTCATCAGGATCGGGCGTAGCCGCAAGCGGCTGGCTTCGATCGCAGCCCGGATCGGCGTGCGCCCGGCGAATTCGAGCTCGCGCGCGAATTCGACGATCAGGATCGCGTTCTTGGCGGAGAGGCCGACCAGCACGATGAGGCCGATCTGGGTGAAGACGTTGTTGTCGCCTTTGGAGATCCAGACGCCGAACATCGCGGCGAGCAAGCCCATCGGCACGATCATGATGATCGACAGCGGCAGGGTCAGGCTCTCATAGAGCGCGGCCAGCACCAGGAACACCAGCAGGATCGCCAGCGGAAACACCCAGATGCCGGAATTGCCGGCGATGAACTCCTGATAGGTCAGGTCGGTCCATTCGAAGGCAAAGCCCGGCGGCAGCACCTCCGCCGCGATCCGCGTCGCCGCTTCCTGCGCCTGGCCCGATGAAAAGCCCGGCGCAGCCGCCGCGTTGATATCGGACGAGAGGAAGCCGTTGTAGCGGATCGCGCGCTCCGGCCCCGCGCTCTGGCGGATATTGAGCAGCGCCGACAATGGCACCATGTCGCCGGACGACGAGCGCACCTTCAACTGCCTGATGTCGTCGGCGCGGGCGCGGAACGGCGCATCGGCCTGGACGCGGACCGAATAGGTGCGGCCGAACTTGTTGAAGTCGTTGACGTAGTAGGAGCCGAGGTAGATCTGCAGCGTGTTGAACACCTCGGTGACGGGCACGCCCAGCTGCAGCGCTTTGGTGCGGTCGATGTCGGCGAACAGCTGGGGCACGTTGACCTGGAAGCTGGAGAACACGCCCGCGATCTCCGGCGCCTTCTGCATCGCCGCCATGAAGGCGGTGGTTGCCTCGTTCAGGGCGTCATAGCCGAGACCGGCGCGGTCCTCGATCTGCAGCTTGAAGCCGCCGATGGTGCCGAGGCCGTTGACCGGCGGCGGCGGGAACATGGCGATGAAGGCTTCCTGGATGCCGGCATATTTCTTGTTCAGCTCGGCCGCGATCGCAGGGCCGCTGAGCGAGGGATCCTTGCGCTCGTCGAACGGCTTCAGCGTCGAGAACACGATGCCGGCATTGGATGAGTTGGTGAAGCCGGAGATCGACAGGCCCGGGAAGGCCACCGAGCTCTCGACACCGGGCTGGGTCAGCGCGATGTCGCTCATCCTGCGGATCACCTCTTCGCTGCGGTCGAGCGTGGCGCCGTCGGGCAGGCGGGCGAAGCCGACCAGATATTGCTTGTCCTGGCCCGGCACGAAGCCGCTCGGCACCTGCTGGAACAGAAATGCGGTGAGTCCGACGAGGACCACATAAAGGCCCATCATCGCGGACTTACGCGAGATCACCTTGCCGACGCTGCCGCTGTAGTTCTCCGAGGACCGCGTGAACGCCTTGTTGAACCCGCGGAAGAACCAGCCGAGGCTCTTCTCCATGATCAGCGTCAGCCAGTCCTTCGGCTCGTTGTGGCCCTTGAGCAGCAGCGCCGACAACGCCGGAGACAGCGTCAGGGAATTGATGGCCGAGATCACCGTCGAGATCGCGATCGTTAGCGCGAACTGCTTGTAGAACTGTCCCGTGAGGCCGGAGATGAAGGCGAGCGGCACGAACACCGCGATCAGCACCAGCGCGATCGCGATGATCGGGCCCGAGACCTCGCGCATGGCCTGATAGGTGGCATCGCGCGGCGACAGCCCGGACTCGATGTTGCGCTCGACGTTCTCGACCACGACGATGGCGTCGTCGACAACGATGCCGATAGCGAGCACCAGGCCGAACAAGGTGAGCGCGTTGATCGAGAAGCCGAACACGTGCATCACGGCGAAGGTGCCGACGATCGACACCGGCACGGCCAGCAGGGGAATGATCGAGGCCCGCCAGGTCTGGAGGAACAGGATCACGACCAGCACGACCAGCGCGATCGCCTCCAAGAGCGTGTGGATCACAGCCTCGATCGAGGAGCGAACGAACTGGGTAGGGTCGTAGACGATCTGGTAGGACACGCCCTCCGGCATGTTCTTCTTGATCTCCGCCATGGTGGCGCGGACATTGTCGGAGATCTGCAGCGCGTTGGAGCCCGGCGCCTGGGAGATCGGGATTGCCACCGCATGCTTGTTGTCGAGCAGCGAGCGCAGGCCGTATTCGGACGCGCCGAGCTCGATGCGCGCGACATCGCGCAGACGGACGACCTCGCCGCGCGTGCCGGTCTTGACCA
Organism: Bradyrhizobium sp. JHI2711; assembly: GCF_056156565.1. NCBI lineage: Bacteria > Pseudomonadati > Pseudomonadota > Alphaproteobacteria > Hyphomicrobiales > Nitrobacteraceae > Bradyrhizobium > Bradyrhizobium sp. JHI2711. Next base: position 1,282,622 of record NZ_JBPZPT010000001.1, on the reverse strand, counting down.
CGATGTCGCCGAACTGCTCCTCGTTGGCGAGGCGGCCTTCGGCATTGACCGAGAGCTGGAGATCGATGCCTTTGACATTCGGAGAGGAGCCGACCACGCCGGCGGCGGCCTCGACGTTTTGCGCCTGGATCGCGCGCACGATGTCGCTCGCGGTCAGGCCGTGCTCGGCCGCCTTCTGCGGATCGACCCAGACCCGCATCGAATAATCGCCGGCGCCATAGAGCTGAACGTCGCCGACGCCGTCGATCCGCGCTAGCCGGTCCTTGACGTTGAGCACGGCATAGTTGCGCAAATACGTCATGTCGTAGCGGCCGTTCGGCGACAACAGATGCACCACCATGGTGAGGTCGGGCGAGGACTTCTTGGTGATGATGCCGAGCTGGCGCACGACGGCCGGCAGGCGCGGCTCGGCCTGCTGCACGCGGTTCTGCACCAGCTGCGTCGCCTTGTCGGGGTCGGTGCCGAGCCGGAACGTCACCGTCAGGGTCATCGCGCCGTCGGTGGTCGCCTGGCTCGACATGTAGAGCATGTTCTCGACGCCGTTGATCTGCTCCTCGATCGGGGTCGCCACTGTCTCCGCGATAACCTTGGGGTTGGCGCCGGGATAGGTCGCGCGCACCACGACGGAGGGCGGCACGACGTCCGGATATTCCGAGATCGGCATCGCGAACAGCGAGATCAGGCCGGCAAGGAAGATCAGGACCGACAGCACGCCGGCGAAAATCGGACGATCGATGAAGAACTTTGACAGATTCATGGCCTTGCCCCTGGGCAATATCCTGATGTTCTCCGAGACCTCCACTCGTCATTCCGGGGCGCGCGAAGCGCGAACCCGGAATCCAGAGGTGATGTGTTCGGAGTTTCGTACGCTCGAGATTCTCAGGTGCGCAATTGCGCACCGTAGTTCGCGCGATGCGCGCCCCGGGATGACGGGGTGCATTAACGCTGCACCACGTCCTGGTTGCTGTGGTTCGACGCCTGCTGCGGCCCCCGTGCACCCATCGCCGCCACCTCCGTCTTGAGGAGGGCCCCCGGACGCACGCGTTGCAGACCATTGACGACGATGCGGTCGCCGGACTTCAGGCCCGAGGTGACGATGCGAAGCCCATCGACCGCGCCGCCGAGCGTGACCGGCCGGTAGACGGCGCGGCTGTCGTCGCCGACTGCCATCACGAACTTCTTGTCCTGGTCGGTGCCGATCGCGCGCTCGTCGATCATCACCAGCGCCTGTTGTTTCGGCTGGCCCATGCGCACGCGCGCGAACTGGCCGGGAATGAGACGCCCGTCATCGTTGCGGAACACCGCGCGGACACGGATGGTGCCGCTCTGGCCGTTGACCTGGTTGTCGATCAGCTGGATGTTGCCCTTCGCGGACAAGCCGCCCGAGGTCGTCATCTCGACCGGGATCTGGTCGAGCTTGCCGCGTTGGCCGGAAGCATCGGCGATCGAGTTCAGCGCGCGCAGCACCACCTCTTCGTCCGCATCGAACGAGGCGTAGATCGGATTGACCGAGACCAGCGAGGTCAACACCGGCGAGGCGGTGCCGGCGGCGACGAGATTGCCGACGGTGACCTCGATCTTGCCGACGCGGCCATCCACGGGGGCGCGCACTTCGGTGTAGTCGAGATTGAGCTTTGCGGTCTGCAGCGTCGCCTCGGCCGCCTTGACGTTGGCGATTGCTTCGCGATTGGCGTTGTCGCGCTGGTCGTAGTCCCGCCGGGTGACCACGGCGTTGCCGACGAGCTGTGCGCCACGCTCGAGCTCGCTTTGGGTGAAGACGACGCGCGCTTTGGCGGCCTCGAGCTGGGCGGCAGCCTTGTCGACCTCGGCCGCATAGGGGGCGGGATCAATCTTGAACAGCACGTCGCCGGCCTTCACCAGCGCGCCCTCGGTGAAGTTCGCCGACATGATCGCACCCGCAACGCGGGGGCGGAGCTCGACACGGTTGATCGCCTCGAGCCGGCCGGAGAAATCGTCCCACAGCACGGTCTGCCGCGGCTCGATCATCGCGACGGTGACGGAAACGGCTTGTTCAGCTGCGGCCGCCGGTGCGGTCGCTTGCGCCGCATGAAAATAGCGGCCGGTCACGATCGAGCCGGCCGCGGCGAGGGCGCCCACGATGGCGACGCCGCCCAGAAGGCGGCGGAAATGGCCGGTGCGGGAGGTATTTTGGGAGGGATGCATTTGCGCGCTCCAGATATGTAGTGTTCACTACAGATGTGGAGCTGGATACCGCAGTGCAAGATACTTATGTACCAATCACTAAGAAAATTGTACGCCGATACCGCGACGATTGGAAGACACAAGAAAAAGAAAGCTAGAACAAATAGATAGGATCCGGCGTTAGGCTGAGACAGCACGCCGAATCCGAGGAGACAGGCACATGGGCATGGGACGCCCCCGCGAATTCGACGCCGAAACGGCGTTGGACCAGGCGATGGAAGTGTTTTGGCGCCATGGCTATGAGGGCGCGACCATTGCCCAGCTCACGGAGGCCATGGGCATCAATCCGCCCAGTCTCTACGCCTGCTTCGGCAACAAGGAAGGCCTGCTGAAGGCTGCGCTCGACCGCTACACCACGCTGCGCAACATCTGGATGGACGAGGTGGTCGCAGCGCCCACCGCTCGCGAGGTGGCGGAGCGGATGCTGATGGGCATCGCCGACAAGCAGACCGATCCCGCCAATCCGCCCGGCTGCCTGCTCGTGCAGGGCGGCATCGCCTGCGGCACCGGCTCCGAGAACGTCCCGTTCGAGCTCGCCGCGCGCCGCGCCCAGAACGAGGACCAGCTCCGCGACCGCTTCATCCGCGCCAAGGCGGAGGGCGATCTCAAGGAGAGCGCCGATCCGGCCGCGCTCGCGCGCTATATCTCGGCGGTGTCGGTCGGCATGGGCGTGATGGCATCTTCGGGCGCGGATCGTGAAGCGCTGCGGCAGGTCGCTGATGTCGCCGTGCAGGCGGTCGAGGCGCAGTCGGCGGAGGCGATAGAGACGAGTGGCAGGGCGCTGCGCTGAACGACGATCTGCCCGCTCGGGAGCGCGATAGATCGCAAGGCCGCTTAGCTCAGATCGTGAAGGTCCTTTCCAAGCGGCGGTGTCAGACGAAAGTTCGAGAACACGACTTCCAGTCCCGCCCGCTCGGGCGTGCAGGCCATCGGGCCCACAAGATAGGAGCTTGCTGCCGGAAACGGCGCTAGCCGCATGAGAGGCCAGGTCTTGCCATCGGCCGAGACTTGTAGACGAAGGACGCCGTCGGCGACGGTTGCGCGGACCCAGAAGTCTCCGGCATCATGCTCATAGGGTGCCGTTGCCCAGTCCGATCGCCCGTCGGTTAGCACGCTTGCAAGCATGGCGCGGCCGTCCGACAGTTCGATGCCGGCCTTGACCCAATGTCGCGCGTCGATGCGCACCATGATGCCCGCCTGATCGTAGAGCGTCTGGAAGTCGCCCTGTACACGTAAGCTGGCGGTGAATGCCTCGCGGGTTGGAAAGCCCAGGAAATGCCCGCTGTCACGATTAAAGCCGTAGTAGGTTTCGCGCCAGAAATCGGTGCCTTTGTCCGTCACGACCTGGAGGCGATCGTCCTCTGCCGTCCATCGTTTCGGTTCGTTCAACCACACGCCGTCACTTCTGAGGAGAGTCATTTCCAACCTCGATTGCCGATGCCTGCCGTGGCTCGATCCATCTGCCGGACAAGCATGGCCTCGTGCAAACTGCGATCGGGCGCGTGCATAGAGTTCAGCCTCGCGCCATCGACAGTGGTGCCGATGTCGAGGCCGGCTCACGTTTCATAGCAGCCATGGCTTCCGACCGGTTAACGGCGTCGGCGCAAGTTGCGGATTCACGATCGGCGATCATGCAACTTTGCGCCTGTTCTGCCCGACGTGTCAAACGGCCTTCGCCGGCAGGACCCGCACCATGCGGCGCGAAATTCTTCAATGATTCGTACTGTGCATGGGGTTGTTTTCGCATTTTTGTTTGAGCGTGCCCGGAGCCTGATCATCCAGCGCCGCAAACCGTATCGATACGGGAACCCCTAAGAGTTTTTACATACAGTTCTGGCACGTTCCGTGCGTGAATATCCGCAACCTGCATCGTGTCTCATTGCGCGCACGAAAAGATGGGGCCTGCGGGCATCGAGGGGGCGTAAGCCATGACTGCACTTGCTCGGACGCCGGTCGCGCCAGGAGTGGGATCGTGCCGATCCTGTTGTGCGTCGTGCCGTTCAGCCAGGTTCCGCTCGATGCCTATACGCCGGGCCTGCCGCAGATGGTGGTGGATCTCGCAGCTGACGCGGCGTCGATGCAGAACACCGTCACCGCTTACATGCTCGGCATGTCTCTGGCGCTGGTGCCGGTCGGTATCGCCTCGGACACTCTCGGCCGCCGCAACGTGCTGCTCGCAGGCCTGTCGGTCCTGATCGCGATGAGCATCGCCTGTGCGATGGCCACCAGCGCCTCGCTGCTGCTCGGCTTGCGCTTCCTGCAAGGCATCGGCGGCTGCACTTGTCTCGTCGTCGCCTATGCGGTCGCAGCCGATTGTTTCCGCGGCCGCGAGCTCACCGCGATCTCCGGCTTGTTGGGTGCCGCCTGGGGCCTTGCGCCGGTGCTGGCGCCGGCAGCCGGTGGCTTCATCGTCGAGCTGACCTCGTGGCGCGGCGTCTTCGTCGTCATTGCCGTCGCCGCGGCGATCGTCGCCGCGATCGTCGCATTTCTTCTGCCCGAAACATTGCCGGCAGAGCGGCGCGCGCCGTTCGATCCGCGCCGCACTGCCGGTATTTTGCGCGATGCGCTGGTCCGCCCGGGCTTCCTCGCCTTCGTGCTGGTGTTTGCCGCGGCGGCCAGCGCGCAGCTGGCGTTCGGCGTCGTTGCGCCGTTCTTCTACCAGACCGGTCTCGGCTATTCGGCGGCCATCTACGGCCTCGTCGCACTCGGGCTTGGCGGGGTCAATCTCGCCGGCGAGCTCGGCTGCGCGCATTTCGCGCGCGTCATGCCGGCGCGCATGCTGGGCTTCGGCGCCTTCGCGCTGTTCCTCGCCGGCTCTGCGGTCCTGAGCGTAACGGGCATGACCCTAGGTCTGGATTTTACGTCGATCACGATCGGCGGCGCGCTGGTGCTCGGCGGCTGCGGCGTGCTGTGCCCGATGATGTACGGCATGGCGCTTGGCCTGTTCGAACGCGACCATGGCCTGGTTGGCGGCCTCATCAGCGCGCTCTGCTATCTCGCCGTGAGCGGTGCCATGGCGATCACGGCGGTGTTGCCCGAAGCGACACAGGCGCCGATCGGATGGCTTTATCTCGGGCTCTGCGCCATTGCGGGGACGCTGCTCGCGATCTCGCTGCCGTCGGCGCGGCAAGCGACACACAGTTAAATAAGGAACCAAATCATGGCCACGGTCGGAATTCGCGGCACGTTCTTCGATTTCGTCGACGATCCCTGGAAGCACGTCGGCAACGAGCCGGCCGCCGCGCGCTTTCACCAGGATGGTCTCATGGTCGTCACTGACGGCGTGATCAAGGCGTTCGGTCCTTATGACAAGATTGCCGCCGCCCATCCGGGCGTCGAGGTCACCCACATCAAGGACCGCATCATCGTTCCCGGCTTCATCGACGGCCACATCCATCTGCCGCAGACGCGCGTGTTAGGGGCCTATGGTGAGCAGCTCCTGCCGTGGCTGCAGAAATGGGTCTACCCGGAAGAGCTCAAATACCGGGATCGCGATTACGCGCGCGAGGGCGTGAAGCGTTTCCTCGATGCGCTGCTCGCCTCAGGCACCACCACCTGCCAGGCCTTCACGAGCTCCTCGCCCGTTTCGACCGAGGAGTTGTTCGAGGAAGCGAGCAGGCGCAACATGCGCGTCATCGCGGGCCTCACCGGAATCGATCGCAACGCGCCGGCCGATTTCATCGATACGCCGGAGAATTTCTATCGCGACAGCAAGCGCCTGATCGCGCAGTACCACAACAAGGGCCGCAATCTCTACGCCATCACGCCGCGCTTCGCCTTTGGTGCCTCGCCGGAATTGCTGAGAGCGTGTCAGCGCCTCAAGCACGAGCATCCGGACTGCTGGGTCAACACCCATATCTCCGAGAATCCGGCCGAATGCAGCGGCGTGCTGGTCGAGCATCCGGACTGCCAGGATTATCTCGGTGTCTACGAGAAGTTCGACCTGGTCGGTCCGAAATTCTCCGGCGGCCACGGCGTCTATCTCTCCAACAACGAGTTCCGCCGCATGTCGAAGAAGGGCGCGGCGGTGGTGTTCTGCCCGTGCTCGAATCTGTTCCTCGGCAGTGGCCTGTTCCGCCTCGGCCGCGCCACCGATCCCGAGCATCGCGTCAAGATGTCGTTCGGCACCGATGTCGGCGGCGGCAACCGCTTCTCGATGATCTCCGTGCTCGACGACGCCTACAAGGTCGGCATGTGCAACAACACGCTGCTCGACGGCAGCATCGATCCCGCGCGCAAGGACCTCGCGGAAGCCGAGCGCAACAAGCTCTCGCCCTATCGCGGTTTCTGGTCGATCACGCTCGGCGGCGCCGAAGGCCTCTACATCGACGACAAGCTCGGCAATTTCGAGCCGGGCAAGGAGGCCGATTTCGTCGCGCTCGATCCGAACGGCGGACAGGTCGCGCAAGCGTGGCATCAATCGCTGATCGCCGACGGCGCCGGCCCGCGCACGATGGACGAGGCCGCGAGCATGCTGTTCGCCGTCATGATGGTCGGCGACGATCGCTGCGTCGACGAGACCTGGGTGATGGGCAAGCGTCTCTACAAGAAAGGCTGAGGCGGACCGCTGCCGATGCGCGCATCTCCTGAAACAGCCGGCCAGCCGGTCGCTCTCGTCATTCAGCGCCGCATCGCCGACGACGGCTTTGCTGCGTTCGCCCGGTGGAACGGTGAGGTCGGCGAGGTGCTCAAGGCCTGGCCCGGCTTTCTCAGCCTTGAGGTGGTGCCGCCGCAACCGCCGGCGCATGTGGACTGGGTGACGATCCTGCGTTTCGCGAGCCCCGCTGCGGCCCGTGCCTGGCTGCAGAGCGAGGTGCGGGCGAAGCTGATCGCGGAGGTGCAGCGCTTCTTCGTCGGTTCGGAGGACGTCCATATCCTGCCCGACACCGGCGTCCCGCGCGACAACGCGGTCTCGGCCGTCATCTCATTCAAAGTCCCTGATGGGCTCGAGGACGCGTTCCTGAAATGGCAGCAGCGCATCCAGGCAGCGGAGGCCGAGTTCAAGGGATTTCTGCGGCACAAGGTCGAGCGGCCGATTCCGGTCCTGCATGACGAATGGATCATCATCCTGTCTTTCGACAGCGATGCCAATCTCAATGCCTGGCTCGACTCGCCGTTGCGGCAGACGCTGCTGAAGGAGGGCGCGCGCTTCAACGCCGGCATGAACGTGAAACGGGCGAGCTACGGCTTCAATTTCTGGTTCCCGGCCGGCAAGACGTCGGCGCCCGAGCAAGGGTCCGGTTTCATCTGGAAGAGCAACCTGATCGTTCTCCTGGTGCTTTATCCCGTGGTCTACCTCTGGGGCTATTTCATCAGCGCGCCCCTGATCGACAGAAACGGCGTGCCGGTCTGGCTGTCGCTGTTCATCGGCAATCTCGTCAGCACGCAGCTGCTCGGCTGGTGGCTGGTGCCCGCCGCCTTCAAGGCGCTCGACTGGTGGGTGACGCCGAAGGCGACGCTCGGTCGCCAGATCGCCGGCTACGTGCTGCTCGCCGTGCTCTATGCCGGGTCGATGGGCCTGTACGCGCTGCTGCTCGCGTGGCATTGGGGACGGTGAGACCGTCAACCGTATCGACGCGGAGAAGGACGGTCGCTGGACATCGACCATGTTCGCCCTGACGTTTCTCGGGACATCGGCGAGCGTTCCCTCGGCGGAGCGCAACCATCCGGCACTCCTCGTGGAAGCCGCAGGCAAGCGCGTCCTGGTCGATTGCGGCGAGGGCACGCAGCGCCAGCTGCTGCGCAGCGGCGCCGGCTTCCGGCGGCTCGACCGCATCCTGCTCACCCACGCCCATCTCGACCACGTGCTCGGCATCCCCGGATTATTCTCGACGCTCGGCTTGCGGCAGACGTCCGAGATAATGACCGTCCACGGCGGTGCGGGCACGCTCGACCTCGTCACCCGCATGCTCGCCGGCCTGTGGGGCGCGGGCAGGGCGCCGATCGCCGTCCGGTTCGAAGCGCTGACCGAGGGACGAGCTATCGATACCGGTGAATTCGCCGTTGACTGTTTTCCGGTCCGCCACCGCGACACCGACAGCTTCGGCTTCATCTTCCAAAGCCCCGCGCGCCGTCATCTGCGGCCTGATCGCCTCATCGCGCTGGGTGTCCCCGACGGTCCGTTGCGCGGCGAGTTGGCCGCCGGCCGACCGATCGTGCTTGCCGACCGAACCATCGATCCGGAAGACGTCCTCGGTCCTGTGAGCGGCGGCAGCAAGCTCGTCGTGATCGGCGACACCGAGACCACCGATGGATTGTCGCAATACGTGGCCGGCGCCGACATGCTGGTGATCGAGGCGACGTTCCTCGATCGCGACGCGCCGACCGCGCGGAATTACGGCCATCTCACCGCGGCAGAAGCGGCCTCCTTTGCCGCCGCGAACGAGGTCGGACAGCTCGTGCTGACGCATATGTCGGGACGCTACGAAGACGCAGAGATTCTCGCCGAGGCGGCAAAAATCTTCCCGAACACCCGGATCGCCGCAGACTTCGACCACATCGTCGTCCGATCAAACGCGCCCTGACCCGATCCGTCCACCGCAGCGCTTGCCAGCCCAGATGCGAGCGGGTAGAAGGCTGCCACGCCTGAGCCGCGATTGGCGCGATGCGCTTCCCGGCCACAGTCGAACAGATCAAGCAGCCCTTTGAATTTGTTCGACTATTCCGTTGGGGAATGGTGTAACGGTAGCACAACAGACTCTGACTCTGTTTGTCTTGGTTCGAATCCAGGTTCCCCAGCCAGTTCCGGACGCTTTCGCAAAGGTATGGTTCCGGTCCCTGGGCAGGATGGCAGGCAGGTTGATGGGCTGCCTCGCTGCTCGCGACGGTTTGCCTCACCTAGTATTTGCGTTTCCAAGTCGGATCGCCGCGCGCTGTATCGTCCTTGGGCTGGACAACCCAAGGAGATCCGCAAATGCCCTATGTCGATGGTTTCGTTCTCGCCGTGCCGAAGGCCAACATCGAGGCTTACAAGGCGCTGGCGACGCAAGCCTGCGCCATCTGGATGGAGCACGGCGCGCTCGACTACGTCGAATGCATCGGCGACGACGTTCCCTATGGCGAGCTCACCTCGTTTCCGCGCGCTGTGATCGCGAAGGAGGACGAGGTCGTAGTGTTCGCCTGGATCGTCTATCGGGACCGCGAGAGCCGCGATGCCATCAACAAGAAGGTGATGGCGGACCCGCGCATCAAGTTCGAGGGCATGCCGTTCGACGGCAAGCGCATGATCTATGGCGGCTTCACAACGCTGCTTCGGGCGAGTGACATCGTGACGTGAGGCGTGCCCGCTACTTGATCTTGTCGTAGGCCGCCGCGAAATCGCCGAGCGGCATCGGGATCGCGATGGTCTCCTTGGCCATGTTCTGAAAAGAGACCTTCAGCTGCTTGCCCGACCGCAAGGCGGCGAGCAGGTCCGGCGCAACCGGGGTCGAGGCGTAGCAGCCGCGATTCTCGCAGGTCTGGATCTGGAGATCGAACGTCTTGCCTTCGTCGACCTGGAGCTTGGCCCCGACCGGAAGGTTGAGGCCGAGCGGCAATTGCAGAAGCGCGATCGGCGTGCGGGTGTCGGGCGCGATGCGGATGTTGATCAGGACGACGGTCTGGCCCGTCTTGGTCAGCACCGCGTTCTGCTCCATCGCGCATTCGAGCGGCGCGTCGCGGTTTGCGCTGGTGCAGCGGACGATCCAGCCGGGCTGTCCGGAAGCACCGTCAGCCTGCGCCTGTGTCGGGGCAGGCGCGGGCTGCGCGGCCGGGGCGGGCGCGGCGTTCTTCTTGGCGCCCTGCTGGGCGTGTGCTGCGCCCGCTGACAACAGGACAGCAGCGACAAGGGCGACAAGTCTGGATTGCACAGGCATGGGAAACCGCATTTGCGAACCGGGGTCTCGCTGTAGCGTCGCGGCAGGCGCGGCGCAAGCTTACTCGGCGGCTTCCTTGACGCTGCCGTGCTCGGGCGTCTCCTCGCCTTCGTCGTCCGAACGGCCCCAGGTCGAGAACCAGTTGTTGAGCTTGTCGAGGTAGAGATAGACGACCGGCGTGGTGAACAGCGTCAGCGCCTGACTGACGATCAGGCCGCCGACCATGGCGTAGCCGAGCGGCTGGCGGATTTCGGCGCCGGTGCCGTGGCCGAGCATGAGGGGCACGCCGCCGAGCAGGGCCGCCATCGTCGTCATCATGATCGGGCGGAAGCGCAGCAGTGCGGCCTGGCGGATCGATTCCTCCGGCGTCTTGTGCTCGTCGCGCTCGGCGGCAATCGCGAAGTCCACCATCATGATGCCGTTCTTCTTCACGATGCCGATCAGGAGGATGATGCCGATCAGCGCGATCAGGCTGAAGTCGAATCCGGCCGCCATCAGGATCGCGAGCGCGCCGACGCCGGCCGAGGGTAGCGTCGACAGAATCGTGATCGGATGGATGTAGCTCTCGTAGAGAATGCCGAGGATCAGATAGACCACGACCAGCGCGGCGAGGATCAGGAGCGGCACGGTGCCGAGCGATTGCTGGAACGCCTGCGCGGTGCCCTGGAAGCTCGAATTCAGCGTGGGCGGCGTCCCGAGCTCCGCCATCGCCTTCTGCACGGCCTCGGTGGCCTGGCCGAGCGCGACGCCTTGCGCGAGATTGAAGCTGATCGTGATCGACGGGAACTGGCCTTGATGGCTGATCGAGAGCGGGCGGACCGGATCGGTGGTCCAGCTCGCGAAGGTCGACAGCGGCACCTGGTCGCCGGTCAGCGGCGATTTCACGTAGAGCTTGTTTAGCGTCTCGAGATCGCCCTGCATCTCCGGCAGGACTTCCAGGATCACCTTGTAGGTGTTGAGCTGCGTGAAATATTGCGTGACCTGCCGCTGTCCGAAGGAATCATACAGCGTATCGTCGATCAGCTGGGGCTGGATGCCGTAGCGGGCGGCGGTGTCGCGGTTGATCTTGAGCTGGACCGTTGTGCCCTGCGTCTGCTGGTCGGTCGCGACGTCGCGCAGCTCCGGCAGTGTCTGCATCTTGCCAAGGATCTTCGGCGCCCATTCGTTCAGCTCGTCCAGATTGGCGTCTTGCAGCGTGAATTCGAACTGAGTGCGCGTGGGTCGACCGCCGAGCCGCACGTCCTGAGCCGCCTGCATGTAGAGGCGGGCGCCCTGGACCTTGTCGAACTGCGGACGCAGACGCGCGATGATCTGCTGGGCCGAAGCGTCACGCTCATTGCGCGGCTTCAGCGTGATGAACAGGTTGCCGTTGTTGCCGGCACGGCCGCTGCCGCCGATCGACATGGCAACGCTGGCAACGTCGGGATCGGCCAGGATGATCTTGCCGAGTTGCTCCTGGCGTCTCACCATCTCCTTGAACGAGATGTCCTGCGAGGCTTCGGACGTGGCCGTGATCAGGCCGACGTCCTGCTGCGGGAAGAAGCCCTTGGGGATCAGCACGAACAGGTAGATCGACAGGCCGAGCGTGACGAAGAAGATCGCGAGCGTGGTGCGCCGCCAGGCGAGGGCGTGATCGAGCACATATTCGTAGCCGCGCAGCATCGCGTCGAAGGCGCGCTCGCTCCATTGATAGAAGCGGCCGTGCTGCACCTCACCATGGGCGCGCAGGAAGCGTGAGGCCATCATCGGCGTCAGCGTCAGCGATACGAACATCGAAACGAAGATCGTCATCGCCAGCACCACGGCGAATTCGCGGAACAGGCGCCCGATAATGCCGCCCATCAGGAGCAGCGGGATCAGCACCGCGACCAGCGAGATGCTGATGGAGACGATCGTGAAGCCGATTTCCTTGGAACCCTTGAAGGCGGCCTCCATCGGCGAGTCGCCTTCCTCGATGTAGCGCGTGATGTTCTCGAGCATCACGATGGCGTCGTCGACCACGAAACCGACCGCGATGGTGAGTGCCATCAGCGACAGATTGTCGAGCGAATAGCCGACCGGCCACATCAGGGCGCACGCGCCCAGCAACGCCAGCGGAACCGTGACGGTGGGAATGACCGTCGCCCAGAAGCTGCGCAGGAAGATGAAGATGACCATGACCACGAGCACAATGGTCAAGAGCAGCGTGAACTGGACGTCCTCGACCGCGGCACGGATGGTCGCGGTGCGGTCGCTGATGAGCTCGATCTTGATCGCGGGCGGGATCGCCGCCACGAGACGAGGGAGGGTCGCCTTGATCCTGTCGACGGTTTCGATGACGTTGGCGCCGGGCTGCTTGAAGATTACCAGGAACACGCCGCGCTTGCCGTTGGCCCACGCCGCCTGCTTGGCGTCTTCGGCAGCGGTGACCGCTCGGCCGATATCGCGGATTCGCAACGGAGCGCCGTTGCGATAGGCGATGATGACGTCGTTCCAGTCCTTCGCGTGGGTGAGCTGGTCGTTGGCGTAGATCGTATAGGCCCGCTTCTCGCCGTCGATATTGCCCTTGGGGCTGTCGACCGTGGTGATCGCGATCTGGCTGCGGATATCCTCCATCGACAAGCCCTTGGCGACCAGCTTTGCGGGATCGACCTGAATGCGGATCGAGGGTTTCTGCTGGCCGCCGATGAAGACCTGGGCGACGCCCGAGAGCTGGCTGATCTGCTGGGCGAGCTGGGTGTCGACGGCATCGCTGACGCTGGTCAGCGGCAGCGTCTCCGATGTCGCGGACAGTAGCAGGATCGGCGCGTCGGCGGGGTTGACCTTGCGGTAGGTCGGGGGCGACGGCAGGTTCCTCGGCAACTGGCCGCTGGCCGCGTTGATGGCACCCTGTACGTCGTTGGCGGCGCCGTCGATGTTGCGGTTGAGGTCGAATTGGATGGTGATCGACGCCGTGCCCAGATAGCTCGTCGAGGTCATCTGCGCGATGCCAGGAATCTGGGCGAATTGCCGCTCGAGCGGCTGCGCCACCGACGAAGCCATGGTCTCGGGGCTGCCGCCGGGCAAATTGGCGGTGACCTGAATGGTCGGAAAGTCCACCTGCGGCAGGGGCGCGACCGGGAGCAGGGGATAGGCGACCAGTCCGACGAAGAGAATGCCGGCCATCAGCAGCGAGGTGCCGATGGGATATCGGATGAAAGGCGCCGAAATCCCGCCCCCGATCATTGCTGTCGAACCTTGTTCTGGGTCGGATCCGAGCTTGCTACCGCCGTCGACACCAGGCTTCCGGGCTGCACCTTGAACTGTCCGCCGACGATCACCTGCTGACCGGGGCTCAATCCTTCCTCGATGACCGAATGACCGTCGATGCCATAGCTGACCTTGATCTTGTGCAGTTCGGCCTTGTTGTCCTGGTTGACCGTATAGGCATAGAGTCCGTTGGTGGAGCGCTGGACCGCGTCATCCGGAACGACCGTCGCATCCTTCAGCGTTCGCACCAGGAGCCGCGTCGAGACCGATTGCCCCGGCCACAGCGTTCTTTCCTTGTTGTCGAACACCGCCTTGAGCCGGATCGTGCCGCTGGTCGCGTCGACCTGGTTGTTGATCACCGCGAGCTTGCCCTCGGCCAGCGTTCTCTTGCCGTCGGTGGTGAAGGCGATCACCTTGAGCGCGCCGGCCTTCTGGCCCTCGCTGATATAGGGGAGCTGGTCTTCCGGCGCGGTGAAGATCACGGCGATCGGCTCGACCTGCGAGATCGTGACGATGGCAGTCTGCGACGAAGCGTTGACGATGTTGCCGACGTCGACCTGACGCAGGCCTGCCACGCCGGTGATCGGCGCCTTGATTTGGGTGTAATCGAGCTGGGTCTGGGCGTTGGAGATCGCGGCATCGTCGGCGGCGATCTGGGCGGTGAGCTGAGCGACGGTGGAGCGCTGTGTGTCGACGCGCTGGGCGGTGGCGAATTCGCCGAGCTTCGTGGCGCGCTGGAGCTCGAGATTGGCGTTGGCGAGACTGGCCTCGTCCTGCGCCTTCTTGGCCTTGGCCTGGTCAAGCGTGGCCTGATAGGGGCGGGGATCGATCGAAACCAGGAGATCGCCCTGCTTGACGATCTGGCCTTCCCTAAATTCGAGCCTGTCGATCTGGCCATCCACACGGCTTCGGACCTGGACCGTGTTAAAGCCCTGAACCGTGCCGAGACCAGTGAGATAGACCGGAAAGTCGGTCTTCTGAACCGGCGCAACGCTGACCGGGACGGCGGAGGGGCGAGGCGGGCCTTTTTGTGCGGTCTGGGTTTTTCCAGCCTCGGACGTGCCGAATTTCTGCCAACCATAATAGCCCGCAGAAGCCACGGCCGCGATGATCAGAAGCCAAAGGATCGGCCGGGACTTGTTCATGTCGTCTCGTGTCGGCTCGTATGCCCTCGGCTACGAATATCGGGGCAATCGTACGGTTCCAGCATGATGTATAATACACGCCAACTTCCAGAGTAAACAGCACTATCGGGTGAGAATCCTAAACAATTGGAAAGCTTTGCACCGTGTAGGCAGCTCGTTGGCGCGGCGACGTGCAATGCCGCGTTTTCCCGCCGCGACCGGCCGGCGTGCAAGTCTTGCGCAGCACGCGGAGCAGTGTGCTCAGGACCGATCGGCCCCGCGCCGCGCTGCCTTTCGGATCTGCCGCAAGAACGGTTCTAAGTCGCCTCGTAGCCGTTTCGGTTACCATGGATTTCGGCATCGTCCATTTCGGCGCCGCAGCGACGGAGCAAAGCATGCACGAGCTGAACGGCAAGCTGATCGCGTGCCAGATTCTGATCAAGGGGTTGATCGCGCGTGTCGCCAACGAGCAGCGCGATCCCTTGTGCTTCCTCACCGACTTTCGCGACGAAATCAAAGCCGTTGTCAACGGCGCCAACATCGCCGGCATGGACAGCACCGATCGCGTGCGCGCCGTTGCGAAGACCGTCGACGAGTTGCTGTGGCTGATGAAACCCAGAGCGGCGATCGAGTGGCCAGCAATCGATTTGCGTTTAGGACGCATCCTTCGCTCAGAGAGCGGGGCAGTTTAGAATCGTTTTGATCTTGATCTATTCAAGGGTTCTCGCGAACGGCACGCATTGACCCGCAATTGCGTGGCCGATACCAACAGGCGACATTCGTTCGACGCGTGTGAACGACAGGAATTGGAGGGCCTTGTGCTCTATCCTCCAGCACCTCTCGTCGCCCCCGTGACCAGGGGGACGCGGGTTGCGTCTTTCTTCTGGCTTCAGAGCATGATACGGGACGATCAAGCCCGGAGCATGATCTATGGCCTCGACACCGCGATACAGGCGCTGGTGGAACGGCTCGGGCGTGACGATCCCGAAACGGTCAAATTGACGGGTATCTATCACAATCTCATTCGCTACTGGGCCGAAGTATGAAGACCATCTCCTTTCAAGCAAGCCTTGCCGCAGCCTTGATGCTGGCGTCTGCCTGGCTCGCATCCCCCGTTTCCGCCCAGACGCAGAGCCCGCCGGCAGCGGCCCCATCGACGGCTCAGCCGTCCGCTGCCGGGACCGTCCCCCCGGCAGCTGCGCCTGCGGCCTCGACGGCTCCCGCCGTCGTGGGCGCCGCCCCGGTGGCCGCCAATCCCGCGGGTGCGAAGCCCGAGGCTGCGGCCATGAAGGAATTGTCGCCCTGGGTGATGTTCATGTCGGCGGACGTCATCGTGAAGGCGGTGATGATCGGGCTCGCCTTCGCTTCGCTGATGACCTGGACCGTCTTCATCGCCAAGTCGATCGAGCTGTCGGTCGCCTCCGGCAAGCTGCGTGCGGCGTTGAAGAAGATTGCGGAGGCGCGCTCGCTTGCCGAAGCGCAGATGGCGCTCGGCACCAAGGAGGGCATCCTGCCGTCGTTCCTTGCGGCGGCGTTGCGCGAAGCGCGGATCTCGGCTGGCCTGTCCAGCGATGCCGGCATCAAGGAACGCGCCGCCTCGAGCTTTTCCGAGATCGTGCGCGCGGAGCAACGGCGCATCCGGATCGGCATGGGCGTGCTCGCGACCATCGGCTCGACCTCGCCCTTCGTCGGCCTGTTCGGCACGGTCTGGGGCATCATGAACAGCTTCATCGGCATCTCGAAGTCGCAGACCACGAACCTCGCCGTGGTCGCGCCCGGCATCGCCGAGGCGCTGCTCGCCACCGCGATCGGCCTCGTCGCCGCCATTCCCGCCGTCATCATCTACAACCACTTCTCGCGCGTGACGAAAGGCTATCTCGAGCTCGTCAGCCGCGCCTCGGGCGCGGCGGGGCGACTGCTGTCGCGTGATCTCGACCGCAGCCACGGCAGCGTGCATTCGCGCGCGGCGGAGTAGACCATGGCCGTTTCGCTCGCTGACAATGATGACGACGACGATTTCTCGGAAACGCATGACATCAACGTCACGCCGTTCATCGACGTCATCCTGGTGCTGCTGATCATCTTCATGGTCGCCGCGCCGCTGTCCACGGTCGACCTGCCGATCGATCTGCCGACGTCGAGTGCCACGCCGCAGAAGAAGCCGGACAAGCCGACCTATCTCAGCATCAAGCCCGATCTGACGCTCGCGATCGGGGAGAACGCCGTTCACCGGGCCGAGTTGATCGGAACCCTCGACGGCCTTTCCGAGATGAGCAAGGACAAGTACGTTTTCCTGCGCGCTGATCGCTCGGTGCCCTATGGCGAGTTGATGGGCGTGATGGAGCTCTTGCGCTCGGGCGGCTATACGCGGGTGAAGCTGGTCGCGCTGGAAGGCGCACCGGGGGCGCCTGTGGCAGGCGCCGCCCAGCCTTAAGAAGACGGAACGATGGCGGACGAACCGAGACCATCCCGGAAGCTCTGGATCCTGGCGGCGGCGGCCGCGCTCGCCCTGCATCTCGGCGGTGCTGCGCTCGCGCTGGCGCATTTGCACGGCGACGACGACGGCGATGGTCTCGGCGCGGCCGGAGCCGAGTTCGCCGTCGAGATGGCTTCGCCGGAGGCTCAGGAATCCGATTTGCCGACCGGACCAAACGACTCCGCGGCACAAGAGGAGCGCCCGGAGCTTCCGGAGCAGAAGGCCGAACTGAAGGAGACGGAACTTCCTCAAGATCGACCGCAAGAGGCCGAGGATCCCGATCGCATTGTCAGCGAAAAGGTTGCGAAGAAGGAGCAGGACGACGATCCGAAGGCGGCTGCCGTTGAAACGCCCGCCATGGAGGCTGCCCCAAAGCAGGTTGATATGGCCCGGCAAACGTTCGAGGACGCAACGCGCGAGGCCGAAAAGGCCCTGGCGCCGGTGGTTGGGCTCGGCAAGGACATCCTGAAGATCACGGTGGACTGGAACAAGAAAATCAGTGCGCGTATCAAGCAGCACCAGATCAATCCGGAAGGCAGAGAGAACGCCAATCAGAAGGTCACGGTGAGTTTCGCGCTCAACCGAAAGGGAAATGTGGTCTCGGTCGACGTGATCGCGTCGTCCGGCGACGCCGCCTACGATGCAGCTGCGATCTCGATGGTTCGCAAGGCGGATCCTTTCGAGCCGCCTCCGGTTCAACTGACCGAGGAGCGTTTCGAGCGCACCCTCGAGATCAGCTTCGCCCCTGAGAAATCGAAGAAGACCGCCAACAAGAAGTCGGCTCAACGCCAGTAGAGCCGGATCCCGACATAGACCACCACCAGGCAGGCGAAGATCAGCGCCACGGGCAGGGGCCGTTTCTGGGCTCCGCTGGCCGCGCCTGTCCCGAAGAAACCAGCGCTTTTCGGCTTCGGCGCCGGGCGCCGGAAAGCGGTAACATTATCCGCTGCCGGCTCGGCCTCGCGCGGACGGACGTCGGGCGGCGTTCCAGCGCCACCCATCTCGACGTAATAGGCCTTGTAGATCGCACCGATGGTGGCCTCGGTGGCTTCGCCCTCGCTCATCTGCGCCAACAGGTTCCTGTAGCTGCTCAGGAACTCTTGGGCCTCCGGAGGCAGCGCGGACGCCCCGTTGAGCTTAGCCATCATCTTCCAGGTGGCGAAATCGGCGCGGGCGCGGGTGTCGGCGCGTCGCGCGATCAGCATATCGGCAGCTTTGACCAAGTCGGCCTCTGGCCTTTCGGCTCGTGTTCGGGTGTTCCGGTTCAACTACGCATTGCCGGTCAGGAAGAGAACAGCCTGAATCACATAACCGGTCAACGTCCGCAGTATTGCTGAAATAACATCAAGATTTAGACCTAACTGCGAGCCCGCCAGCGGCAGCAGGATCAAGAGCCCGATCAGGATCAACATACCGAACGGCTCGAGCCGGGCCAGCGGCAAGGCGAGGGCCCGCGGCAGCAGCCCGACCGCAACTCGGCCGCCGTCCAGCGGGGGGATCGGCATCATGTTGAAGACGGCCAGGATGGCGTTGATGATGAGGGCATTCTTGAGGTTGTCGGCAACCCATTTCGCCGCGCTCGCGGGCACCAGCGGCAGGGCATGGAAGGCGAGGGCGGTGGCGAGCGCCAGCAGGATGTTGGTGGCGGGTCCGGCCAGCGCTACCCAGACCATGTCGAGCCTGGGATTGTTCAGCTTGCGGAAGTTTACCGGCACCGGCTTGGCGTAGCCGAACAGGAACGGCGAATGCGCGAACAGCAGCATCGCCGGCAGGATGACGGTGCCGAACGGGTCGATATGCCTGATAGGATTGAAGCTGACGCGGCCGAGCTGCGCGGCCGTGTTGTCCCCGAGCCGGTCCGCGACGAAGGCATGCGCGGCCTCATGGAAGGTGATGGCGAGCACGAGGGGAAGCACCCACACCGACAGGTCGTACAAGGAAATGTTCACAGCTCATCCATTTCGGTTAGCTAGCGGCCTTGCAGCCGTCCTGACCAAACCGGCGCAGCAACGCTTCGGCTCAACATAGGGTGGCCGGTTCCGAATTGCCACGCTGCAGATGGATGCTTCGGCCGGCCGCCGTGCAGTCGCGCAAAGTCACGCCGGGATCGTCCCGGGATATTGCACCAAGCCGTCGTCGAGCTTCACCCAGGCGAGCTTTTCCGACACCCAGATGTGCTCGGTCGGCGCAAAGGCGTTACGATCATCGAAGGTGGCGAGCGCAACGCGCGCTAGCGTGCCGTTGCGGCGCCAGGCGAAAAGCCGCGTGCCGCAGCGCTTGCAGAACACGCGATCGATATTCTCCGAGGAGGCGTAGCGTGCAGTCTCGCCGTCGACGCTCAGCGCACGCTGGTCGAACTGCGCGCGGGCGAAATAGGGCGAACCCATCGCCTTCTGGCAGATGCGGCAATGGCAGATGCGGACGTTGAGCGGCTCGCCCTCCGCCTTAAAACGCACCGCGCCGCACAGGCAACCACCTTCCCGGATCATGATGTCCTCAATAGGTCGCCCGCCCACCGGAAATATCAAACACCGCGCCGGTCGAGAACGCGCAGTCCTCCGACGCAAGCCAGCTCACCATCGCGGCGAGCTCTTCCACCAGCACGAAGCGCCCCTTCGGGATCTTCGACAGCATGAAGTCGATATGCTGCTGCGTCATCTGGTCGAAGATCGCCGTCTTCGCCGCCGCCGGCGTCACCGCGTTGACGAGGATGTCGTGGCCGGCGAGCTCCTTGCCGAGCGACTTCGTCAGCGCGATCAGGCCGGCCTTGGACGCCGAATAATGCGCGGCGTTCGGGTTGCCTTCCTTGCCTGCGATCGAGGCGATGTTCACGATCCGCCCGTATTTCTGCTTGAGCATTTCGGGCACGATCGCCTTGGAGACGATGAAGGGGCCGTCGAGGTTGATGCGCAGCACCTTGCGCCAATCCTCCAGGTCCGTCTCCCACACCGGCTTGTTGACCCCGGCGATGCCGGCGTTGTTGACGAGAATGTCGATCTTGCCGAAGGCCTTGAGCGTCGCATCGCGTGCCTGCTCGACGGCCCCCGTGTCGGTGACGTCGACCTTGAAGACTTTCGTTTCGCCGCCGATCTCCTTTGCCGTCTTCTCGGCCAGCGCGGCGTCAAAGTCCCAGATCGCGACCTTGGCACCGGAGGCGACGAAGCGCTCGGTGATGGCGCGGCCAAAGCCTTGCGCGCCGCCGGTGACGATGGCAATGCGGCCGTTGAGATCGATCTTGTTCATGCCGGAGGCCTTCCTGCGTCAGAGCATGTAGCCGCCGTCGACGACGAGATCGACGCCGGTGGTGAAGGCGCTCTCGTCGCTGCCGAGATAGACCGCCATCGCGGCGATCTCCTCGGCGGTGCCGAGCCGGCCCATCTTCTGGCGCGAGATGAACATCTCCTTGCCCTGCGGGCCCTGGGCTGCCGCGCGGTCGAGCATCGAAGGCGTCTCGACGGTGCCGGGACAGATCGAGTTGCAGCGGATGCCCTTGGTGATGAAGTCGAGCGCGACCGCGCGGGACAGCAGCGACACCGCCGCTTTCGACGAGCTGTAGACGTAGCGGTTCGCCGGCGGCCTCAAAGCCGCGCAGGACGAGATGTTGACGATGCTGCCGCCGCCGCCGGCGATCATGTCGGGCAGGAAAGCCTTGATGGTCCGGTGCATCGACTTGACGTTGAGATCGAATGAGAAGTCAAAGTCCTCTTCCGAACATTCCAGGATGGTGCCGTGGTGCACGAAGCCGGCGGCGTTGAGCAGGATGTCGATCTTGCCGACGCGCTTGGCGAAGGCGTTGACGTCGGCGGTGTTGCGGACGTCGAGCTTTGCGACCTCGGCGATGCCTTCCTTCGTCAGGCTCGCGATGCCGGCTTCGTTGATGTCGGTGGCGATGACGGTTGCGCCTTCACGCGCGAACGCGATGGCGCAAGCGCGCCCAATGCCTGCCGCGGCAGCCGTGACGACGGCGCGCTTTCCCTTGAGGCGGTCTGCCATGTTGTTTCTCCTGCGAATTTTCTTTCGCGGGGCGCGCCTCTTGGCGCGAACCCGGAATCCATCGCGCCACAGCGCCGGTGGATGAATGGATTCCGGGCTCGCGACTGCGTCGCGCCCCGGAATGACCGTGTCAGTGATTGTCCCGCGCCACACCGAACGTACCGGCGACGTTCTGGTAGCGCGTGGCGAGCTCCATGCAGGCGCCGGTCGATTGCTGGCCGACGGTGTTGCGATAGATCTCCTGCCACGGCGTCTGGTTCGGCGGATGCTTGAAGCCGCCGCTGGCCTTGAGCTCGGCATGGCGCTTCTTCAGCTCCTCGTCCGAGATCAGGATGTTGGCGCTGCCCTTGTTGAGGTCGATGCGGACCTTGTCGCCGGTCTTGAGGACGGCAAGCCCGCCATTGGCGGCCGCTTCAGGCGAGGCGTTGAGGATCGAGGGCGAGCCAGAAGTGCCGGACTGGCGACCGTCGCCGATGCAGGGCAGGGACAGGATGCCGCGTTTGATCAGCGCCGCCGGCGGCTGCATGTTCACAACCTCGGCGCCACCGGGGTAGCCGATCGGGCCGGTGCCGCGGATGAACAGCACGCAGCGCTCGTCGATGTCGAGCGAGGGATCGTCGATCCGCTCGTGATAATCCTCCGGCCCCTCGAACACGATGGCGCGGCCCTCGAAGGCATTGAGGTCCTTCGGGTTGCTGAGGTAGCGGTCGCGGAATTCCTTGGAGATCACGCTTGTCTTCATGATCGCGGAATCGAACAGATTGCCCTTCAGCACCAGGAAGCCGGCGTCCTTCACCAGCGGCTTGTCGTAAGCCCAGATCACGTCGTTGTCGGGAGCGGGCGCGTTCTTGCAGTTCTCGCCGATGCCGCGGCCGTTGACCGTGACCGCGTCCTCATGGATGCGCTTGTGCTTCATCAATTCGCGCACCACCGCGGGCACGCCGCCGGCGCGGTGAAATTCCTCGCCGAGATAGAAGCCGGCCGGCTGCATGTTGACCAGGAGCGGCACGTCGTGGCCGAACTTCTGCCAGTCCTCGATCGACAGCTCGACGCCGATATGGCGGGCGAGGGCGTTGATGTGGATCGGCGCGTTGGTCGAGCCGCCGATCGCCGAATTGATCACGATGCAGTTCTCGAACGCCTTGCGGGTCAGGATGTCGGAAGGCTTCAAATCCTCCCAGACCATCTCGACGATGCGTTTTCCGGTCTCGTAAGCGATCTGGCCGCGCTCGCGATAGGGCGCCGGGATCGCCGCGCAGCCCGGCAGCGAGAAGCCGAGCGCTTCGGCAAGCCCGTTCATGGTCGAGGCCGTCCCCATGGTGTTGCAATGGCCGACCGAGGGCGCCGAGGAGGCCACGATCTCCATGAACTCTTCATAGTCGATCTCGCCGGCCGCGAGCCGCTCGCGCGATTTCCAGACGATGGTGCCGGAGCCGGTGCGCTCGCCATTGTGCCAGCCGTTCAGCATCGGGCCGCCCGACAGCACGATCGCGGGCAGGTTCACCGTCGCCGCCGCCATCATGCAGGCCGGCGTGGTCTTGTCGCAGCCGGTGGTCAGCACCACGCCGTCGAGCGGATAGCCGTAGAGAATTTCGACGAGGCCGAGATAAGCGAGGTTACGGTCGAGCGCCGCGGTCGGTCGCTTGCCGGTCTCCTGAATGGGATGGGTCGGGAATTCCATCGCGATGCCGCCGGCCTCGCGGATGCCTTCGCGGACGCGGTGCGCGAGCTCGAGATGATGGCGGTTGCAGGGGGACAGATCGTTGCCGGTCTGGGCGATGCCGATGATCGGCTTGCCGGATTGCAGCTCGGCGCGGGTGAGGCCGTAATTCAGGTAACGCTCCATGTAGAGCGCGGTCATGCCCGGATTGTGCGGGTTGTTGAACCATTCCTGCGAGCGAAGATGGCGGCGGGTACCGTTGCTGCCGGCGGCATGCCCGTTGGTTGGTTTCTTTGTCATTGGTTTCTCCTGCAATGCAAACGCGACTACCGTCCGTCTCATGGTGTCGGCATGTGCGGTGCCCAACGGCGCGCGCGATGATCTGCCTTCCCGCTGGCGGGTCGTTTCCTCACGATTCCGATACTAGTCGTGGCTGCTTGGTAACGCTATCATTTTGTTCGCCGCGCCCGCGCCTGATACGGCTGGCCTGCTGTCCGAACGTCGCGCCGACGAGCTTTGCCGCTCGATCACCTTGAAGCCGAGATCGAGCACCGGCTGCTCCGGGCGGCGGCCCTCGATCGCGTCGATCAGCATGGTGGCGGCCGTCTTGCCCATCTCATAGCGGTTGGTGCGGACGCTGGTGAGGGTGGGGACGGCGGCGGCCATGAATTCGAGATCGTTGAAGCCGACGATCGCGATCTGCCCGGGGACCGCGATCTCCCGGCGCCGGCATTCGAACAGCACGCCGAGCGCGAGGTCGTCGTTGGCGCAGAACACCGCATCGATGTCCGGCTCGCGCGCCAGCAGATCGGTGAACAGGGCGCCGCCGAGCGTCACCGAGGTCGGCGTCGCCGTCGTGACCACCAGGCGCTGATCGAACGATCCGGCGTCCCTCATGGCCGAGACATATCCGTCCAGCCGCCGCTGCACCCTGGGATCCATCCTCGCGCCGACGAAGCCGACCTTGCGGTGACCTTGCTCGAACAGATGCGCGATCGCCGCGCGGGCCGCATCATGGTGCGAAAAGCCGATCATCATGTCGACCGGGTCCGGGCCTATCTCCATGATCTGCACGATCGGACAGTCCGCGGCCTGAAGCATCGCGCGCGACTCCGCGGTCTGGTCGATGCCGGTGACGATCAGCCCGGCCGGCTTCTGTGCCAGAAACAGACGCAGCAACTTCTCTTCCTGGAGAATGCTGTAGCGCGTGTTTGACAACTGGATCGAGTAGCGGCTGCCTTCGGAGGCGTCATAGATGCCGCGCAGCACGTCCGAGAACACGTTGTTGGTGAGCGATGGGATCAGGACACCGATGACCTCGGTGCGTTGCGAGGCGAGGGCGCGCGCGGCAAGGTTGGGCACATAGCCGAGCTCCTTGGCGGCGCTCTCGACCCGCGTCCGCTTGGCGACCGACAGGGCCTCCGGATTGCGGAAAAAGCGCGACGCGGTAATCGGGCTGACGCCGGCGAGCTCGGCCACTTCGGCCAGCCGGATTTTGCCTGACTTGGTGCGTTTTCGACCCATTTGCTGCTCTTAACACAGTCAGTCCCGCAAACAAAGGAACGTTGACAGCGCTACCAGCAACGACTAACCAAAGACAAATTGCCAAAACCGCACAAACTACCGACAATGTTGCCCGCTAATATCGGGCCTGGTTCGGTAAAGTCCGAAAAACAAGACGGTCGCGGCGCGAGAGGCGCCGTGGACTTTCGAGGAGGGAGCTAGATGTCGTCTGTGCAAATCCGCGACGTGCGGAAATCGTTCGGCAATTTTGAAGTCCTGCACGGCGTGACGATTCCGATCGAGGACGGCCAGTTCGTCGTCCTGGTCGGCCCCTCCGGCTGCGGCAAGTCGACGCTTCTGCGCATGCTCGCCGGCCTCGAGAACATCACTTCCGGGACGATCTCGATCGGCGACCGCGTCGTCAACAATGTCCAGCCCAAGGAGCGGGACATTGCGATGGTCTTCCAGAACTACGCGCTCTATCCGCACATGACGGTCGCCGACAACATGGGCTTCTCGCTCAAGTTGCGGAATGCCAGCTCGGACGAGATCAACAAGCGCGTCAAGCGCGCCGCCGAGATCCTCGCGCTGTCGCCGCTGCTCGACCGCTATCCGCGACAGCTCTCCGGCGGTCAGCGCCAGCGCGTCGCCATGGGCCGCGCCATCGTGCGCGATCCGCAGGTGTTCCTGTTCGACGAGCCGTTGTCGAACCTGGACGCCAAGCTGCGCGTGGCCATGCGCACCGAGATCAAGGAGCTGCACCAGCGGCTGAAGACGACGACCGTCTACGTCACCCACGACCAGATCGAGGCCATGACCATGGCCGACAAGATCGTTGTCATGCATGACGGCATCGTCGAGCAGATGGGCACCCCGCTCGAGCTCTACGACAAGCCCGACAACCAGTTCGTCGCCGGCTTCATCGGCTCGCCTGCCATGAACTTCCTCAAAGGCCATGTGCGCGTCAACGGCGTTGCGAGCTTCGAAGGACCGAACGGCGTCAAGCTCCCGCTCAAGACCGCGCCCGCCAATTCCGACGGCCGTCCTGCGGTCTATGGCGTGCGGCCGGAGCACTTCACCATCGCCGATGACGGCGCCGAGGCCGAGATCATCGTCGTCGAGCCGACCGGCTCGGAGACGCAGGTGTTTGCCAAGCTCGGCGGCGAGCAGGTCGTCGCGGTCTTCCGCGAGCGTCACCAGTTCAATCCGGGCGACAAGGTGCGGCTGAAGCCCGAGCCATCGCTGGTCCATCTGTTCGACGATGCGACGGGCAAACGCATGAACGCCTAACGCATTAGACGACAAGGCATAGACAACAAAAAGCATCACAGGGAGGACAACATGCAAGACTTTACCCGCCGGTCTCTGCTTCAAGGCGGCACCGCTTTGGCTGCGACCGGCATGCTGACGGGGCCGGCACTGTTCGACTTCGCCAAGGCCTGGGCGCAGAGCGCGCCCTGGAAGGCCGAGCCGGGCGCCAAGCTGACCGTGATGCGCTGGAAGCGCTTCGTACCGGCCGAGGACGATGCGTTCAACGCGATGGTGGCGGCGTTCAAGGCCGCGACCGGCACCGAGATGAACACCTTCAGCGAGTCCTTCGAGGACGTGCAGCCGAAGGCCTCGGTTGCGGCCAATACCGGCTCCGGCCTCGATCTCGCCTGGGGTCTGCACACCCTGCCGCAGCTTTTCCCGACCAAAGTGCTGAAGATGAACGATGTCGCCGATTATCTCGGCAACAAATACGGCGGCTGGACCGATGCGGCGGCCAAAACCTGCAAGCTCGGCAACGACTGGCTCGGCATTCCCGTCGCGACCAACGGCGGTTACATGACCTACCGCAAGTCGGCGCTCGACAAGGCTGGCTTCAAGGAATTCCCGAAGGACTTCCCCGGCTTCCTCGAGATGTGCAAGGCGCTCAAGGCCAACAACACGCCGGCCGGCTTCGCGCTCGGTCACGCCTCGGGCGACGGCAATTCCTGGCTGCACTGGGTGCTGTGGGGCCACGGTGCCTACACGGTCGACCAGAACGACAAGATCGTCATCAATTCGCCGGAGACGGCGAAGGCGCTGGAATATTGCAAGGCGCTGTACGACAACTTCATTCCGGGCACGGCGTCCTGGAACGATTCCTCCAACAACAAGGCGTATCTCGCCGGCGAGCTCTATTGCACGGCGAACGGCATCTCGATCTACGTCGCCGCCAAGACCGATCCCAGCAAGAAGGAGCTCACCGAGGACACCTATCACGCGCTCTGGCCGGTCGGTCCGGTCGGCAAGCCGACCGAGCTGCAGCTGGCGCTGCCGATCCTCGCCTTCAACTTCACCAAATATCCGAATGCTGCGAAGGCCTTCGTCGCCTTCATGCTGGAGAAGGAGAACTACGAGAAGTGGCTGGCCGGCGCGCAGGGCTATCTGACGCAGACCCTGAATGCCTATGAATCGGCGCCGATCTGGACGGCCGATCCCAAGAACGCCGTGTTCTCGCAGGCTTCCAAGCGCACGCTGCCGGCGTCGGGCATCGGCACCGTCGGCGAGAAGGCGGCAACCGCGATCGCCGACTTCATCGTCGTCGACATGTTCGCCAATTACTGCACCGGCGCCAAGGATGCGAAGGGCGCGATGGCGGAAGCCGAGCGCCAGCTGAAGCGCATCTATCGCTGAACAGTCACGGGGCGGGCGCCTCTTCGGCCGCCCGCCCGTCAACATTTCGATCAGGGATATCGGGCATGGCTGATGTCGCAATTCCCCGGGCCAAGCCTCAGATGACCGAGGCTGGCGCCTGGGCCCAGCTTAAACACAATCGCAACTGGCTCGGCTTCTGGTTCATGGTGCCGGCCATGGTGTTCCTGATCTTCTTCCTGGCCTATCCGCTGGGGCTGGGCATCTGGCTGTCCTTCACGGACACGCGCATCGGCAGGGTCGGACAGTTCATCGCCTTCGAGAACTACGAATGGCTGTGGGACGATTCCATCTTCTGGCTGTCGGTGTTCAACACGCTGCTCTACACCTTCGTCGCCAGCGCCTTCAAATTCGGCATCGGCCTTTACCTCGCGCTGCTGCTCAACGAGCACATGCCGTTCAAGGCGATGCTGCGCGCGATGGTGCTCATCCCCTTCATCGTTCCGACGGTGCTCTCCGCGCTCGCCTTCTGGTGGATCTTCGACTCGCAATTCTCGATCATCTCCTGGTCGCTGAAGCAGCTCGGCCTGATCAACCAGAACATCAACTTCCTCGGCGACACGACCTGGGCACGCATTTGCGTGATCTTCGCCAATATCTGGCGCGGCGTGCCGTTCGTCGCGATCACGCTGCTCGCAGGCCTCCAGACCGTCTCGCCGTCGCTCTATGAAGCCGCGACGCTCGACGGCGCCACGCGCTGGCAGAATTTCCGCCACATCACCTATCCGCTCTTGACGCCGATCATCGCCGTCGTGATGACCTTCTCGGTGCTGTTCACCTTCACCGACTTCCAGCTGATCTGGGCGATGACGCGTGGCGGCCCGGTCAACGCCACTCATCTGATGGCGACCCTGTCCTATCAGCGTGCGATCATCGCCGGGCAGCTCGGCGAGGGCGCCGCGATCTCCAGTGCGATGATCCCGTTCCTGCTCGCCGCCATCATGGTGTCCTGGTTCGGCCTGCAGCGTCGCAAGTGGCAGCAGGGAGAAAACAATGACTGATCTCCCCACCTCGCGGATCGATCTCAAGGCCGTCCTGCATAGCTCGGCTCCGACAGTCGCGAAGGATGATCACAGCGAGGGCATGAGCTATCTGCAGTCGGTGCCGCGCAGGCTGGTGACGCTGTACCTGCCGCTCGCGATCATCGTCGTCGTCCTGCTGTTCCCATTCTACTGGATGGCGCTGACCTCGGTGAAACCCGACGAGCAGCTGCTCGACCTCGACAAGTACAATCCGTTCTGGACCTGGAATCCGACCTTCAAGCACTTCCACAAGCTGCTGTTCGAGAGCTACTATCCGTACTGGCTCTGGAACACGATGTATGTGGCGATCTGCGCCACGGTGCTCTCGATCATCGCCTCGGTGTTCGCCGCCTACGCCATCGTGCGCTTGCGTTACAAGGGCGCCAATCTCGTCGGCGGGCTGATCTTCCTCGCCTATCTGGTGCCGCCGTCGATCCTGTTCATTCCGCTCGCCACGGTCGTGTATCAGTACGGCCTGTTCGATTCGCCGCTGGCGCTGATCCTGACCTATCCGACCATCCTGATCCCGTTCTCGACCTGGCTATTGATGGGCTATTTCAAGACCATCCCCTTCGAGCTCGAGGAATGCGCGCTGATCGACGGGGCGAGCCGCTGGCAGATCCTGGTCAAGATCGTCGTGCCGCTAGCCATTCCCGGCCTGATCTCGGCCTTCATCTTCTGCTTCACGCTGTGCTGGAACGAGTTCATCTACGCCCTGACGTTCCTGCAATCGACCAGCAACAAGACGGTGCCGGTCGCGATCGTGAACGAGTTCGTGGACGGCGACATCTACCGCTGGGGTTCGCTGATGGCGGGCGCGCTGGCCGGCTCGCTGCCGCTCGTGATCCTTTACGCCTTCTTCGTGGAGCATTATGTGTCGGCGATGACCGGCGCCGTGAAGGAATGATCGCGGGGCTTGCCGAGGGCGCGCCAATGGTTTCAAGCGCGGCGCGCTCCGGCCAATAAGAAGGAGTTGAGCTCTTGCACATTCTGGTTCTCGGCGCCGCCGGCATGGTCGGCCGCAAACTCTGTGAACGGCTGCTGCGCGACGGCCGACTCGGCACGAGCGACATCACGAAATTGACCATGCACGACGTGGTCGAGCCCAAGAAGCCGGAGAAGGCCGGCTTCCCGGTCGATACCGTCTCGGGCGATTTCGCAGTCCCCGGTGCCGCCGAGAAACTGATCGCAGGTCGCCCCGACGTGATCTTCCATCTCGCCGCGATCGTCTCCGGCGAGGCCGAGCTCGACTTCGACAAGGGCTATCGCATCAATCTCGACGGCACGCGGATGCTGCTCGATGCGATCCGCCTTGCGGGCGGCGGCTACAAGCCGCGCGTGGTGTTCACGTCCTCGATCGCAGTGTTCGGCGCGCCGTTTCCCGATGCGATCAGCGACGAGTTCTTCCATACCCCGCTGCTCAGCTACGGCACGCAGAAGGCGATCGGCGAACTCCTGCTCGCCGATTATTCCCGCCGCGGCTTCCTCGACGGCATCGGCATCCGCCTGCCGACCATCTGCATCCGGCCGGGCCTGCCCAACAAGGCGGCATCGGGCTTCTTCTCCAACATTCTGCGCGAACCGCTCGCCGGCAAGGAAGCGATCCTCCCGGTCTCCGAGGACGTCCGCCACTGGCACGCGACGCCTCGCTCGGCCGTCGGCTTCCTGCTTCACGCCGGCACCATGGATCTCGCCACTGTCGGCCCGCGCCGCAACCTGACCATGCCGGGCCTATCGGCCACGGTCGGCGAGCAGATCGCCGCCTTGAAGCGGGTTGCGGGCGAGAAGGTCGCCGCGCGCATCAAGCGCGAGCCCGATCCCTTCATCGTCGGCATCGTCGGCGGCTGGCCGCGCAATTTCGATGCCAGGCGGTCGCGCGAACTCGGCTTCACCACCGCCGAGAAGACGTTCGACGATATCATCCGCATTCACATCGAAGACGAGCTCGGCGGCAATTTCGTCGCCTGAGCTCGGACTGAGCGGGCCCTGATGATGGCGAGCGTTGCTTGCATCGGCGAATGCATGGTCGAGCTGCGGCAGGCCCAGGGCGGCGCGTCCGCCGGGCAGGGGCAGGGCGGTGGCCTGTACTCACGCGGCTTCGGCGGCGACACCCTCAACACGGCGGTGTATCTGGCGCGGCTGGACGTCAAGGTCGATTATCTCACCGCGCTCGGCGATGACGCCCTGAGCGACGAGATGGTCGCTGCCTGGAATGCGGAAGGCGTCGGCACGCGGCGTGTCGTGCGGCTCGCGGGCAAGCTGCCCGGCCTCTACATGATCCAGACGGATGCGGAGGGCGAGCGCCAGTTCTTCCATTGGCGCGACAGTGCGGCCGCGCGCCAGCTGATGAGCCTGCCGGAGACGGACGAGCTGCTCAACTCGCTGATGAGCTACGACGTCGTCTATCTCTCTGCGATCACGCTCTCGATCTACGACGCGGCCGGGCGCGAGCGCCTGTTCGGCGCCATCAAGCGCGCGCGCCTGCTCGGCACTCGCTTCGTGTTCGACACCAATTTCCGCGCGCGCGGCTGGCCGGACCGCGATATCGCGCGGGAGGTGTTTGCGACCGCCTTCGCGGCCGCCGACATCGTGCTGACCTCGACCGAGGATCTGCTCGCGCTCCATCCCGGCGAAAGTCACGACCAGCTGATGGCGCGCATCCCAACCCCGGAACTGGTGTTCCGTCTGCCCGAGCCGGTGAGCCTGTTGCGCTACCCCGGCGGCGCCAGCGAGGTCCGCGCCGAGCCCATGACCAAGCCCGTGGTCGATACCACCGCCGCCGGCGACAGCTTCGCCGCGGCCTATATCGCGGCCCGGCTCGCCGGCGCCGAGCCGGTGGAGGCGGCCCTATCAGGACATCGGCTCGCCAGCCTCGTGATCTGCTATCCCGGCGCCATCATTCCGGGCTATGCCATGCCGCCGAAGAAGCGGCACCGGCCGGCGGCGTCCCGCCAGGCCAACAATTAGACAGCGACCAAATGAATCGAGACCCATGACCACGGCTGCCCAACAGAACCACCTCGTCGCGCTGTTCAAGGCTGCGACCGTCATTCCCGTCCTCACCATCGAGCGCATCCAGGATGCGGTGCCGCTGGCGCGCGCGCTGGTTGCCGGCGGGGTCCGCACGCTGGAGGTGACCTTGCGCACCCCCGTTGCGATCGAGGCGGCGCGCGCGGTGATGACCGAGGTCCCCGAGGCGGTCGTCGGCATCGGCACCATTCTCAACCCGTCCGACTTCAGCCGCGTCGAGAAGCTCGGCGTCGCGTTCGGCATCAGCCCGGGCCTGACCCCCGATCTGCTCAAGGCCGCGACCGACAGCTCATTGCCGTTCGCGCCGGGGATTGCCACGGCCTCGGAACTGATGATGGCGCTGTCCTACGGTTTCGACGTCGCAAAGTTCTTCCCGGCGGAGCAGGCCGGCGGCATCAAGGGCCTGCGCGCCCTCGGCGGGCCGTTCCCGAACGTGCGGTTCTGCCCGACCGGCGGGGTGGGCGAGGCCAATGCCGCGACCTGGCTGGCTGAAGCCAATGTCGTTGCGGTCGGCGGGTCCTGGCTGTGCCCGACGGCGGAAATCCGGGCCGGGAACTGGGCCGGCATAACTGCCATCTGCGAGCGGACCCTCAAGGCGCTGAAAGCCGCGTGAAGTCTTGCCATCCCTGGGCTAAGACTTAGCTCAGGACAAGACCTCAGGGAGAGACGAACATGACCGCCAGCATCGTCGGATGGGCGCATACGCCGTTCGGCAAGTTCGACACCGAAACCGTCGAAAGCCTCGTCACCCGCGTCGCCAATGAGGCGCTGGCGGATGCCGGCATCTCGGCCGGTGATGTCGACGAGATCGTGCTCGGCCATTTCAACGCCGGCTTCTCGCCGCAGGATTTCACGGCGTCGCTGGTACTGCAGGCCGATCCCAAGCTGCGCTTCAAGCCGGCGACCCGTGTCGAGAACGCCTGCGCCACGGGATCTGCCGCCGTGCATCAGGGCCTGCGCGCGATTGCCGCAGGGGCGGCCAAGATTGTGCTGGTCGTCGGCGTCGAGCAGATGACGCGCACGCCGAGCGCCGAGATCGGCAAGAACCTGCTCAAGGCTTCCTACCTCCCTGAGGACGGCGACACGGTCGGCGGTTTCGCCGGCGTGTTCGGCAAGATCGCCAGCTCCTATTTCCAGAAATACGGTGACCAGTCCGATGCGCTGGCGCTGATCGCGGCCAAGAACCACAAGAACGGCGTCGCCAATCCCTTCGCCCAGATGCGCAAGGACTTTGGCTTCGACTTCTGCCGCGCCGAGAGCGAGAAGAACCCCTATGTCGCCGGCCCGCTGAAGCGGACGGACTGCTCGCTGGTCTCCGACGGCGCCGCTGCGCTGGTGCTGGCCGATGCCGAGACGGCCAAGGGCATGACCAAGTCGATCGGCTTCCGCGCCACTGCGCACGCCCAGGACTTCCTGCCGATGAGTAAGCGCGACATCCTGCAGTTCGAGGGCTGCACGGTCGCCTGGCAGCGGGCGCTGGAGAAGGCCGGTGTCACGCTGTCCGATCTCTCCTTCGTCGAGACCCATGACTGCTTCACCGTCGCCGAGCTGATCGAGTACGAAGCGATGGGTCTGACGCCGAAGGGGCAGGGCGCCCGCGCCATCAAAGAAGGCTGGACGCTCAAGGACGGCAAGCTGCCGGTCAATCCGTCCGGCGGCCTCAAGGCCAAGGGCCATCCGATCGGCGCCACCGGCGTCTCCATGCATGTGATGACCGCGATGCAGCTCGCGGGCCAGGCGCCCGAGGGCATGCAGCTCAAGAACGCCAAGCTCGGCGGCATCTTCAACATGGGTGGCGCGGCCGTCGCCAACTACGTCTCCGTCCTGGAGCCGCTGAAGTAGTTTGATCCTGTAGGGTGGGCAAAGGCGCCATACGCCATGCCCGCCTTATTTCTTTGCGTTAGATCATGGTGGGCTCGCGCGGCCCCCTTAATGCTCTGATTGATTTTGCGGGAAATGCATCATGAGCACTAACTACGAAGATTCACTGTCGATGGACGCACTCAACGATCGTATCGCGATCCTCGAAGACAATATCCGCCAGCTCATCGAGCAGGCCGCTGCCGCCTCCGGCGAGCAGAACGAGTCGCGCATCGCCGACCGGATCAATCAGCAGAATGACGAACTCGACCGGCTCCTGAAGATCCGGGAATCCCGTCAGAAGAAATAGCGGCCGACGTCGCCCCGCGGCGCATGCCGCCATACGCCGCCCGCCCTTGCGCGAGCGGCGGCACTGCCGTTAGCTGGACCGAAATCGCGTGGGCAGTTGGGCTCGGCGCAATCGGGAGCGAACGATGGGGCCGCTGAAAGGCATCAAGGTCGTCGACATGACCACCGTGCTGATGGGCCCTTATGCGACCCAAATGCTCGGCGATTACGGTGCCGACGTCGTCAAGGTGGAATCGCTGGACGGCGACGTCACCCGCCTGATCGGCCCGATGCGTCACGCCGGCATGGGGCCGGTGTTTCTCAACACCAACCGCAGCAAGCGCTCGATCTGTCTCGATCTGAAGAAGGCTGCGGGGCGCGAAGCCGTGCTGCGGCTTTTGAAGGACGCCGACGTCCTGGTCTACAACGTCCGCCCGCAGGCGATGGCGCGGCTTCAGCTCGGCTACGACGTCGTCTCCGCCATCAACCCGCGCCTGGTCTATGCCGGCGTGTTCGGCTTCGGCCAGTACGGGCCCTATGCCGCAAAACCCGCTTACGACGACCTGATCCAGGGCGCCACGGCGCTGCCGGCGCTGATGGCGCAGACCGGCGACGGCGTGCCGCGCTACGTGCCGAACGCGCTCGTCGACCGTATCGTCGGCCTCACCGCGGTCGGCGCGATCTGCGCCAGCCTCGTGCACCGCGACCGCACCGGCCGCGGCCAGCGTCTGGACATTCCGATGTTCGAGACCATGGCCGGCTTCGTCATGGGCGACCACATGGGCGGGCTCACGTTCGAGCCGCCGCTCGACAAGGGCGGCTATGCCCGCCATCTCTCGCGCGACCGCAGGCCCTACAAGACCTCGGACGGCTATCTCAGCGTCATCGTCTACAACGACAAGCAGTGGGAGAACTTCTTCAAGGCCACGGGGCGCGACGACCTGCGCGCCGATCCCAAATTTGCAACCTTCGCCGGCCGGGCCGCCAATATCAATGTGGTGTATGCCGAGCTCGCCCGCATCTTCGAGACGCGGACCACGGCGGAATGGATCGACCTGCTGACGAAAGCCGACGTGCCTGTCATGCCGATGCACGATCTCGCCTCGATCCTGCACGATGAGCATCTGGAGGCGACCGGCTTTTTCCCGGTGGTGACCCATCCGACCGAAGGTCCGATCCGCAGCATGAAAGTGACGGCGACCTGGTCCGAGACCGAAGCCGAGCCGGTACGCCTGGCGCCGCGGCTCAACGAGCACGGCGCCGAGATCTTGCGCGAGATCGGCTATTCCGCTGACGAGATCGCAGCCATGGTGCGCGACGGCGTCACGCGTGACGCACCGGAGTAGGGGGAGTGGAGATGACCACGCTTCTCTCATCCGTCATTCCGGGGCGCGCCTCTTGGCGCGAGCCCGGAATCCATTCATCCTCCGCACATGCCGTTCGATGGATTCCGGGCTCGCGACTTCGTCGCGCCCCGGAATGACGGTGGAGAAATGGCACCATGAGCTTCATCACCGGCGTCGGCCTCACGTCGTTCGGCAAGCACGAGGGCTCCTCCTCGCGCGACCTGATGAGCGAGGCCGCGCAAGCCGCGCTCGACGATGCCGGCCTCAAGCGCACCGACATCGACGGCATCCTCTGCGGCTATTCCACGGTCTCCCCGCACATCATGCTCGCCACCGTCTTCGCCGAGCATTTTGGTATCCGCCCGTCTTACGCCCATGCCGTCCAGGTCGGCGGCGCCACGGGTCTTGCGATGACGATGCTTGCACATCATCTCGTCGCGTCAGGTGTCTGCCGGAACGTTCTGGTGGTCGCTGGCGAGAACCGGCTCACCGGGCAGAGCCGCGATGCCTCGATCCAGGCGCTGGCGCAGGTCGGCCATCCCGACTACGAGGTGCCGTTAGGACCGACCATTCCCGCTTATTACGGCCTCGTTGCCAACCGATACATGCACGAATACGGCGTGACGGAAGAGGATCTCGCCGAATTCGCGGTGCTGATGCGTGCCCACGCCTGCACCCATCCCGGCGCGCAATTCCACGATCCCATCAATGTCGCCGACGTCATGGCCTCCAAGCCAGTGGCGCTGCCGCTCAAGCTGCTCGATTGCTGCCCGGTCTCCGACGGCGGCGCGGCGTTCGTTGTCAGCCGCGAGCGAACCGGGGAAGCGGGCGTGCGTATCCGCGGCTGCGCCCAGGCCCACACGCATCAGCATGTCACGGCAGCGCCCGCCCTCAGCGAGCTTGGCGCCGAGATCTCCATCGCGCGTGCAAAGGCGGCCACGGGTCTCGCGATCTCCGACGTGCGCTATGCCGCGATCTACGACAGCTTTACGATCACGCTCGCGATGCTGCTGGAAGACCTCGGTCTCGCCGGCCGCGGCGAGGCGGCCGCGCGCGTGCGCGCCGGCCATTTCAGCCGTGACGGCGCGATGCCGCTGAATACCCATGGTGGCCTGCTCAGCTACGGCCATTGCGGCGTCGGCGGCGCCATGGCGCATCTCGTCGAGGCGCATTTGCAGATGACGGGACGAGCGGCCACCCGCCAGGTGCGCGATGCCTCGATTGCACTGCTGCATGGCGATGGCGGCGTGCTGTCGTCTCACGTCAGCATGTTCCTGGAGCAGGTCAGATGAGCGAGCGTCTGGCGAACTGGACCAAAGGTGAAGAGGCCATCACCTACCAGACCTGCACAGCATGCGGGCATGTACAGTATTTTCATCGGGCCTTCTGCGCAGCTTGTGGCGAATCGGACCCGCGCGAGCAGCGCGCCAGTGGCAAGGGCAGGGTGTATGCGACCTCGCTGGTCTGCCGCGCGGCAACGTCCGAGACGCGCGCGCACGTGCCCTACAACATCCTGCTGGTCGATTGCGCCGAGGGTTTTCGCATGATGGCCCACGGCGAGAATGACCTCGCCATCGGCGATTCGGTCATTGCGAGCTTCAAGCCCTTTGCCGGCAAGCTGGTGCCGTTCTTTGCCAAAACCAAATAGGGAAACGCGAATGTAGCCCGGATGGAGCGCAGCGAAATCCGGGATTCGCACCTCGCGGACAGACTTCCCGGATTGCGCTGCGCTTCATCCGGGCTACACGCCAACCGAGGGATCCGTCATTCGGGGGCGGTCATGCGACCGAGCCTGGAACGGGAATTCTGGGCTTGGCTTGTGCGAGAGCCACCCCGGAATGACGAAAACGCTGAGCGCCTGATCCGGAAAAGTGTGAAGCGGTTTTCCGAAAAGATCATGCGCAATGGAAATACTCTAACGCCCGTAGAACAAGATGCTGGCGATGACGAGCATCGCCGTCACCGCCAGCATATGCGCGAGCGCTCCCGAGGCTGCCCCCTTGGTGGCTTCCTTCATGCCGTTTTCTCCCTAGACTTGGGCATGACTCATCGTTGCGCGGTGAGCGCTTACGACGGCCAATTGTTTTTACTCGGAACACCCCTTGCGAGTATCCGCCGCGATTTGTCCCCCGCGGCGAATATCGACTGTGTCAGGGTCGATCAGCAATGCGGCGGCAATTTGACTCGATGATGTTGCTCGTGCGTCCCCACGCGAATAGAGTCTTCGGGAACCTTCGCCAATGGCGACAAAAAGCATCAAAAGATCAGGGAAACTTCAGGAAAATCATGGCCCGCATTCAGTACAGCGACCCGTCCAAGGCATCCGACCGCACCCGCGAAATCCTCGACAAGAACCGCCATGCCAACATCTTCCGGATGATGGCGCATTCGCCGAGTTACTTTGAGCAATATTGCCGCCTCGGGGGCGCAATCAGGCACAAGGGCGAGCTCGACCCCATCGTGCGCGAGCTTGCGATCACCCGTACCGGCATCCTGTGCGAGGCACCCTATGAGATCGTCGCGCACAAGCGCATCGGCAAGAATGTCGGCGTCACCGACGAGCAGAACGAGGCGCTCGAGAACTGGCAGGCCGCATCCTGCTTCAACGAGGTGCAGCGCGCCGCGCTCGCCTTCACCGACGAGATCGTGAAGCTGACGAAGCCGACGGATGCGACCTTCAAGGCGATCGCATCGAAGCTGACGCCAGCGGCGCTGGTCGAGCTCCAGCTCTCGGTCGGCTTCTACATCATGACGTCAAAATTCCTGGAGACGTTCGAGATCGACCTCCAGCCCGTCACCGAAGTGGTGGGCTGATCCAAAGCTCGGCTTGCGAGGGATGCTCATGACAATCGATGAATATGCGGCCTGGGCCGCAACTATTGCCAAAGTCGACGAGCATCCGTCGAACGAGCGGTTGTCTTATCTCGGGCTGGGCCTTGCCGCTGAGGCGGGCGAGGTCGCCGAGCACATCAAGAAGCTCCTGCGCGACGACTGGCTCGACAAGGCCGGTCTCGTCGAAGAGCTTGGCGATGTCGTCTACTACTGGGCCTGCCTGTGCGCCGCCACCGGCCAGCAGCCGTCCGCGCTGCTCAACGCCAGTGCCGCCAAGATCAGGCGACGCATCAGCGAAGCGGCGAGCCGGTAGAGCAAGTGAAAGCTGGGAGCTCCGGCGTCATGGCCGGGCTTGTCCCGGCCATCCACGACTTGCCGCGCAGCACGAAGAACGTGGATGCCCGGGACAAGCCCGGGCATGACGATCTGTTGCGCATGAACCGCTCACGTCGAGGTCAGAATATCCACCTTGGCGTTGGCGACGATCAGGCGGTCGGCCAGAAGCTGGGCCAGGTTACGCATGATGCATTCGCTGGCGCGGGGGTGCTGCTTGCGGAAGCGCTCGAAATCCTTCAGCGGCACCTCGCATGCCGTCGCTGCCATGTCGGCGAACACGTCGGCGGAGCGGGTTTGTTCCAGCAGCGCCATCTCGCCGAACGCCATGCCGGCGGTGAGCGTCGCCAGCCTGACGCCATCGGGCAAGGTGACGTGCACAGCGCCGCTGCGCAGGAAGTACAGGGCATCGGCGGGGTCGCCGGCCGTGAGGATTTTGGCGCCGGATTGATAGGTCCTGATGGTGCAGAGCGAGGCGAGATCCGTCAGCTCTTCCTCGCTCAGCCCGGTCAGCAGCGGCTGTTCGGCTAGCTCGGTGGTCTCGTGAAAATCGATCGAGCCGCCGTAGCGATAGACGATCTGGTCTTCGGCCCATTCGATCGCAGTGTCGAGCAGATAGAAATCGCGCACGTTCTTCAGCTCAGCGGTCCATTCGCGTAACGTATTCCATTCCTTGGAGGCGCGCCGGACGCCCGACAAGACCACCGTGACATTCAGCGCGGCCAATTCCTCGAACGCTTCGGCCACAAGTCGTGCGCCGGCCCGCGTAGTCGAGGTCACGCGGTGGAGATCGAAGATCACGAATTGCGGCCGCGGTCGTCCCGCGAGCCGGCGCGAGACGTAATCCACCGCCGACAGCGACAGCGTGCCGACCAGCTCGATGATGCGCACCTCCTGCTCGTGGGCCGCCAGGATCTCGCGCTCCTGCGGGCGGCGCACGCGGCGCGACGGGCTCTTGCCGATGTCGTAGTCCGCGATGACGGCGTTGCGTGCGTCGTCGCTGCGGTTGAGCATGTGCAGGTCGTAATGCGAGGACAGCGCCTCGCAGACCTTGATGCCGCGCACGCTGTTGCCGTGCTTGTCGAGCTTTGGCGAATAGCTGCCGAGGCCGAGGCGGGCAGGGAGCGCGGCCAGGATGCCGCCGCCGACGCCGCTCTTGGCGGGGATGCCGATGCGGTAGATCCACTCGCCGGCATAGTCGTACATGCCCGACGACGTCATCACCGAAAGTGTGCGCGAGATCGCGTAGGCGCTCAGCACCTGCTCGCCGGTGACCGGATTGATGCCGCGATTGGCGAGCGTTGCCGCCATCACCGCGATATCGCGCGCGGTCACCAGCACGGCGCATTGCCGGAAATAGACGTCGAGCACGCCGGCGACGTTGTCCGAGATCACCGCGTTGGTCTTGAGCAGATAGCCGATGGCGCGGTTGCGGTCGCCGGTCTGGCTCTCGGAAGAATAGACGGCATCGTCGACGGAAAGGTCGCGGCCTGCAAAACGGCTGAGCGCAAGGCGGATCTGCTCGAAAGCCTCCGCGCCCTTGCTGTCGTAGATCAACCCGGTGCAGGCGATCGCGCCGGCATTGACCATCGGGTTGAACGGATGGTTCTCGGAATTGAGCCGGATCGAGTTGAAGGGATCGCCGGAGGGCTCGACG
This sequence comes from Bradyrhizobium sp. JHI2711, assembly GCF_056156565.1. Taxonomy (NCBI): domain Bacteria; kingdom Pseudomonadati; phylum Pseudomonadota; class Alphaproteobacteria; order Hyphomicrobiales; family Nitrobacteraceae; genus Bradyrhizobium; species Bradyrhizobium sp. JHI2711. The sequence goes on along the minus strand of NZ_JBPZPT010000001.1, from coordinate 1,243,515 downwards.
CCGATCGCACCTTCGACCTTGCCGGCGCCGAGCAGGTCCAGCGCCAGCGCGAACACGAAGGGTTTCGACATCGACTGGATGGTGAAGGGCACCCGGCTGTCCCCGACTTCATAGACATGGCCGTCAAGCGTCGCCAGGCTGATGCCGAAATAGGCAGGGTCCGCCTTGCCGAGCTCGGGAATGTAATCGGCGACATGGCCCGACGTTTCGGCGGAGAATTCGCTGAGGCAATTGTCCAGAAACCGCAGCAGGGGCGGCTTCGAGCGAGTCCAGGCGGTGGCGAGAGGCGAGAGCGGTTTCATCGCCTCCCTTGTGCAACGCAATCAGAGCACGCGCAACCCGTCCGGCATCACAGGCGGGCGCCGGACCAGGAGAAGCGCGATCAGGATCGTCGGCAGCAGGATGCCAAGGCCGAGCAGCGTCACTTGCATCTGCGACAGCGGCATGATGCCGCCGCCGGGGGTCGCCACCACGAAGCCGCCGATCACCAGCAGCACACGGATGGGCCATTCCAGGCTGCCTGTGCCGCGCAAGTCGCCGACGAAAGGCTGGTAGCCCTGGATGCCGCCGCAGATGAACAGCGTACCGAAGGCGGCGAGGCCCATCAGGCCGAGCCCGGCGAGGTATGGGCTCGAACCCTGCAGCACCAGCGCCGGATTGAGCACGAAGAAGAACGGCAGGAAATAGATGATGCTGCCGACCCACATCGATTCCCAGCCGGTCTTCATGGCCGGCGATCCGGCAATGCCGGCAGCTGCGAAGGAAGCGATCGCGACCGGCGGGGTGATCGACGACAGCATGCCCCAATAGAAGATGAACATGTGCACCGCCATGCGGTTGAGCCCGAGCTTCTCCAGCGCAGGCGCGACCAGGATGGCGAGGAAGATGTAGCAGGCCGTCGTCGTCAGCCCAAGGCCGAGAATGAGGCTGGTGAGGGCGCACATGCCGAGCAGCAGGAAGGCATTGTCGCCGGCGATGTGCAGGAGGTCGTTGGCAAGGCTCGACACCACGCCCGTCATCGAGAACGCGCCGATCAGCAGGCCGCAGCCGGCGAGGATGCCGACCAGCTCGACGAAGGTGCGGCCGTTGACCTCCAGGAACTTGCCGATCGTCGCAAACGTCCAGCGCGTGTCCTTCGAGAAGAACTGGTTGAGCACGAGAAGCAGCGCGGTGGCGTAGAACGGCGCGTGGCTCTCGCGCTTGAAGTAGAGCAGCATCACGATCAGAAGCGCGATGACGAAGACGTAGTACCAGCCGTCCTTGATCGTATCCATGATCCGCGGCAGCTCGGCGCGGGGAATACCTTTCAGCTTGTGGCGCGCCGCGTAAGCGTCGACCTGCATGAAGAGGCCGACGTAGTAGAGCACGGCCGGAATGATTGCGGCGAGGGCGACATCGGCGTAGCTGACGTTGAGGAACTGGGCGATCACGAAGGCGGTCGCACCCATCACTGGCGGCGCCAGCACGGCGCCGGTCGAGGCGCAGGCCTCGATCGCGGCGGCATAGGAGGCGCGAAAGCCGCTCTTCTTCATCACCGGGATGGTCATGGTGCCGGCGGTGAGCACGTTGGAGATGATCGAACCCGACATCATGCCGAGCAGGCCGCTGGCAAAGATACAGACTTTTGCCGCGCCGCCGCGAAAGGTGCCACACAGCGCGAAGGCCAGGTTGATGAAGAACTTTCCGGCGCCCGTCATCATCAGCGCGGTGCCGAACACCAAAAAGCCGATCACGGTGTCGGCGAAGGCCTGGATGGGGATGCCGAGCAGGCTCTCGCCCGAGAGCACGTGATAGGCGGTCGCCTGTTCGAGCGTCGATTGCGTGCCACGAAACGGCCCGAGCCAGCGGGCTTCGGCGAACAGGGGATAGACAGTGAAGGGCAGAACGCTGAGGAGCAGGCTCCAGCCGCCGGTGCGGCGCAACGCTTCCATCAGCATCACCCACATCACGAGGCCTGCGGCGATCACCGTGTTGGGCGCGCCGCCGAATTCCCAGCCGGCCTCCGCCGCCTTGCGCACGTTAACCATCAGCATGAGCGCCGCCGCGAAGGTCACGACGAACAGGACGAGGTCATACCAGGGAACGCGGTCGAGCGGCGCGCGTCCGGTGCCCGGAAAGATCAGGAACGTGAATGGCAGCATCAACGCGATCAGGAGATAGAAATATTCCGTGTTGAGCTGGGTGTATCCGACGAAGAAGCGCAGCGAGAATTGCTGGTTGATGCAGAGCAGGATCGTCGCGGCGGTCGCAACGATCAGCGTCCAGCGCCACGCGCCGCGCAACGTGCGAACGCGCGTGACTTCCGCTTCCTGCATGTTGCCGGCGGCGCCATGGGGATCATCGAACACGACGCGCTTGGGCTCGTCTTGCGGGACGGTGGAAGTGGAAGAGGACATCATCGATCCCGCGCGTGGGCTGGTAGTACAGAATATAGCGAATGGCTGTTGGTTGAATCGAATGCGGCGGCGGCTGGCTTAACCTCTCCCGCTTGCGGGAGAGGTCGCCGCGCAGCGCCGGGTGAGGGCTCTCTCCTGGGGGAATCCCGCCGTGGAGATACCCTCTCCCCAGCCCTCCCCCGCAAGCGGGGGAGGGAGCGCACCTCCCTCTTGGCATCAAGCCCGAGCCCATTCGCTCTATTCCTCGAACCCGTTCGGCATGCCCGCTTTCGCTAGCGCCGCGGCACGCGCCTTCGTCCAGCCGTCGAGGAACGCCTTGTCGTCCGACGGCGGATTGGACTTGCCGTAATCGGCCCAGGCGGCCGCCAGCACCTCCTGCCGCTTGATCAGCTGGTTGTTGTGTGCCTCCTGAGCGTCGCTCCATTGGCCGGCCTCTTTCAACGCCTTCACCGCGCCGGGATGCACCGGCACCACCCAGTTCTTGGTCTGGCGGTTGGCCGCGAGTCCGCCGGCGCCGGGCGCGGAGTCCTTATAAGCGTCGTAGTTGACGATCATCGCCTTGGTGATCGCATAGACCTGGTCGGCCGGTTGCGAGGCGTAGGCGACGAAGATCGGGTAGGGATAATTGCCGAGCTCGATCGGCTTCTCCGGCGAGATGCCGGCACCGCAAGTCGCAAGCTGCGGGAAGAAGAACGAGCCGACCTTCTGCATCCGCGCCCAACCTTCCTTGTCCTTGGCGGGCAGCGGCGGCCAGATCAACCCGCGCGGCGAAGCCTCGGCCTCCTTGGCGGGACCGGTGATGGTGGTGCCGAAGGCGGCATCGACGTCGTTGTTGATCAGCCCTTTCCACATCGCGCCGTAGCTGGCGAATTCGACAGCCTTGACGTCCTTCTGCGTCAGCCCGGCGAAGGCGAGCACCGCGAGCGAGTTCTGGTTCAGCGCAGGTGAGCCGACCACGAAGCCGACGCGCTTGCCCTTGAGGTCCTTCAGCTCCTTCACGCCGGTGTCGGCGGCCACCGCAAGCGAGGCGCAATTGCAGTCGACGGTCGAGAGCAGGGTCTGCAGCGGCTGCGGACCCCATTCCTTCGAGCCGAACTCGAACACGCCTTCCTGCGCGAAGTAGGTGCCCGACCCCATCGCCGCGGAAACCGCGCGCTTGGCGCGCAGAGGCGCGAGGCGCGCGACGTCGTTGCCTGCGGGGAGCACGCGCACGTCGGTGCCGTACTTGTCCTTCATCATCTTGCCGACGCCGACCGCGATGTTGAATCCGGCGGTGCCGGTGTCATAGGCGGTGAAGGTCAATGTCGCCGGCAGCTTGATGTCTTCGGCGAACGAATAGCGTGTAGACGCAAAAGAAATGCCCGCCACCAGAGCAGGCGCGAGCACGAGCAGCCCACGAAGCATGTTTTCCTCCAATGATCTTCGCTTTGCCGCGAAGATTTTCATTCTTTGTTTGAAACAACGTTTTGATTGAAACCGATCATGTCACCGCGATCAAGCGATGGCAACGCCATACAGCGCGCGTGGGAATGCGACTGACACATTGTCGCGGAAAAGACCGGATAAGACGCTCAGCTCGCGACGATCGCTATAGCCTGTCCCTCCGCAACGACGTCATCGACCTTTACCAGAAGCGATGTGATGGTGCCGTTTGCGGGCGAGGGCACTGGGATCTCCATCTTCATCGCTTCGACCACCACAACGTCATCGCCATCCGCGACGGTTCCTCCAACTTGCACGGGAGTTGCGCAGATGCGTCCCGCGACCTCCGTGACGATCTTAATTTCTGGCATGCCATCGCCTTTTTGTTGTCGTCGCAAAATGCCTGAGGTAGCGTCATCTGCAAGTGGAATTTAATTCCGCACAGCGGAACACAACGGTAGGGATCATGGGACGACGTTCGGAGCGGTTGAGCAGGCAAGGTGCGCTCGCTGGCGAAGCCGGTGAGGGTGATGTGATCCAGGTGGTGTCGCGCGCGTTCGACGTATTGCGATGCTTCGAGGGCCACGAGGCGCGACTCGGCAATCTCGAGATTTCAAATCGCTGCGGTCTGCCGCGCTCGACGGTATCGCGGCTCACGCATACGCTGACCCGCATGGGCCAGCTCGTGTATCTCCCGCGCGACCAGAAGTATCGCATCGGCCCCAGCGCGGTGGCGATGAGTGCTTCGATGATGAAGGGCGCGCAGCTGCGCAGCATGATTCGCCAGCGGCTGCAGGAAGTCGCCGAGCAGCTGCCGGGCACGGTCGGGTTCGTCGTCCCCGACCGCTTCCATCTCGTCTATCTCCAGTTCGCGCGTTCGGCGACGGCGCTCGGCTTGCACGAGGGCACCGGCAGCCGCATCTCGATGGCCTCGACCGCCGCGGGCGCGGCCTACACCGCGGCGCTCGCGCCGGAAGTCGGTGATGCCTTCGTCGCGGACATGGAGCGGGAAGCCCCCGAAGCTGCGAAGATTCTCAAGCCCCGCATCGAGGCCAACCGGCAGATGTTGCGCGAGCGCGGCTATGTCGTCGCCTGCGGCCTCTGGAGCCCGCACATCAACGGTCTCGCGGTGCCGATCTGGTCGCCGCAGTACCAGACCTTCGTGGTCATCACGATCGGTCTTCTGTCGGCGATGTATGACGAGCAGCGTCTGCACGAGGAAGTCGCACCGATGATGCTCCAGCTTGGCCGCTCGCTCGGCAGCCTGATGGAAGGCGCGGAAGGCGACGCCTTCAACAACCGTATCTCGCGTAAGCCGGTCGCCATGGCCGTGCACAACAATAACAAGCCGATCCATTCGGAGGGAGTGAATGAACTGGAAGCCGGAACTCGACGAGCTCGCCCGGCGCGAAGCCTTCGCGCGGGAGATGGGCGGCGTTGACAAGGTCAAGCGACAGCATGACCAGGGCCGGCTGACTGTTCGGGAGCGTATCGACAAGCTGATCGACAAAGGCAGCTTTCACGAGATCGGTGCCGTCTCCGGCATCGGCGAGTACGATTCCAGCGGCGATCTGAAGAAGCTCACGCCGGCCAATTGCGTGTTCGGCCGCGCGCGCGTCGACGGCCGCACATTGGTCGTGGTCGGCGACGATTTCACCGTGCGCGGCGGCTCGGCGGATGCGTCGATCTCGGCCAAGCCGCTGATGGCGGAGGAGATGGCGCACGATTTCCGGCTGCCCATCGTCCGCATCATCGAAGGCTCCGGCGGCGGCGGCTCGGTCAAGACCATCGAGACCAAGGGCGCGGCCAATCTGCCCGGCGGCATCGGCGGCACGCGCTGGTATCGCTTCACGACGGAGAATCTGTCGCGCGTGCCGGTGGTCGCGCTCGGCCTCGGCTCGGTGGCGGGCCTGGGCGCCGCGCGTCTTGCCGCCAGCCACTATTCCATCATGACGCGGAAGTCCGCGATGTTCGTCGCGGGTCCGCCGGTGGTGAAGGCGCTGGGGCAGGACCTTACCAAGGAGGAGCTCGGCGGCGCCGATATCCAGACCCGCGCCGGCGCGGTGGATCATGCGGTCGACACCGAGGAGGAGGCGTTCGCCTGCGCGCGGCGCTTCCTCTCCTACCTGCCGTCATCGGCCTACGAGCTGCCGCCGACCTTGCCCTGCACGGACAGTCCTGAACGCAGCGACGAAGCGCTGATGAACGCGGTGCCGCGCAACCGCAAGCAGGTCTACAAGATGCGGCCCATCATCGAGTCCGTCGTCGACAAGGGCTCGTTCTTCGAGGTCGCAAAAAACTTCGGCAAGCCGATCATCGTCGGCCTCGCGCGGCTCGAGGGCAGGGCGGTGCTGCTGCTCGCCAGCGATAGCTTCCACTATGGCGGATCCTGGACCGCGGATGCCTGCCAGAAAGTGGTGCGCTGGGTCGACTTCGCCGAGACCTTCCACCTGCCGGTCGTCTATCTCATGGATTGCCCCGGCTTCATGATCGGCCTCGATGCGGAGAAGGCGGCCACCATTCGCCACGGCGTGCGTGCCATGGCGGCGGTGAACCAGACCACCGTGCCCTGGTGCACCGTGATCCTGCGCAACGCGTTCGGTGTCGCCGGTGTCGTGCACCAGCCGGCCGACCGCTTCTCGATCCGCTATGCCTGGCCCTCGGCCTATTGGGGCTCGCTGCCGCTCGAAGGCGGCATCGAAGCCGCCTACCGCGCCGACATCGACGCGGCGGAAGACAAGGCGGCTAAGCTGAAGGAGATCGAGGAGCGGCTCAACAAGCTCCGCTCGCCGTTCCGCTCGGCCGAAAAATTCTGGGTCGAGGAGATCATCGATCCCAGGAAGACGCGATCGCTCCTGTGCGAGTTTGCCCGGCTCGCGGAGCCGCTGCGAAAGCCGGGGCCGCCGGAGAATATGACGATCAGGCCGTAGCATCCTTGTGCCAAGTCATGACGCTCGTGCCCCGACGCAGCGCGCCGCTGCCCTGGCGATGCGAAGCATCGTCCAGTTCAGCGGTGCGCTGCAGAGCCGGGGCCCATGCCACAGCGAATCTGGAGCTTCCTGGGTCCCGGCTCAGCGCCGCAACGCTTGAAGCGTTGCAGTGCGTCCAGGACACGAGGTGCGGCATCGACACAATCCAAGACACTTCCATGGCAAAACAATAACGCGCTAAGCTCCGCCAACAAGAACAAGAGGAAGCGCCAATCGTGTACGACTTCATCATCGTGGGCGGCGGCTCGGCGGGGTCCGTGCTGGCCCACCGGCTCTCCGCCAGGAGCGCCAACAAGGTCCTGCTCTGCGAAGCCGGTCAGGACACGCCACCCGGCAACGAGCCAGCCGAAATCAGGGACAGCTATCCCGGCACCGCCTATTTCGATCCGCGCTTTCACTGGACCGAGCTCAAGGTGACGACCCAGGTCGTCAGCCACAACAATCCCGAGGAGTCGCGGCCTCCTTTGCGCAAATACGAGCAGGCGCGCGTGCTGGGCGGGGGCTCGTCGATCAACGGGCAGATGGCCAACCGCGGCGCGCCGACCGACTACGATGAATGGGAGGCGCGCGGCGCCGAGGGGTGGTCGTGGGCTGACGTGCTGCCGTTCTTCAAGAAGGTGGAGCGCGACCTCGATTTCGACGGACCGTATCACGGCACGGACGGAAGGATCCCTGTCCGCCGCATCCCGCGCGAGCACTGGACGCGGCATTCGGAGGCGTTCGCGCAGGCCTTCCAGCAGGCCGGCCATCAATTCGTGGCCGACCAGAACGGCGAATTCGTCGACGGCTTCTTCCCCGTGACGCATTCCAACCAGGCCGAGCAGCGCGTCTCGGCCGCGATGGGTTATCTCGATCGCGACACCCGCGCGCGTGTGAACCTTGCGATCTCCACCAACACGCAGGTACGAGAGCTGCTGTTCGAAGGCACGCGCTGCGTCGGCGTGAAGGCGATGGTCGACGGCCGCGAGCAGGAATTCCGCGGACGCGAGATCATCCTCTCGAGCGGCGCCATTCATTCGCCGGCGCATATGCTCCGCGCCGGCATCGGTCCCGTCGGTCACCTCAAGGACCTGGGCATTCCCGTGCTGGCGGCCTTGCCGGGCGTCGGCCAACGCCTGATGGATCATCCCTCGATCTCGCTGTCGTCCTTTGTCCGCCGCGGCGCGCGCATGAACGAGCACACCAGGCGTCACATGCAGCTCGGCCTGCGGTACTCCTCCGGGCTGCCTGATGTGCCCAAGGGCGACATGTTCGTCGTCGTCATCAGCAAATCGGCCTGGCACGCCGTCGGCGCGCAGATCGGCTCGCTCCTGACCTTCGTCAACAAGACCTATTCCGAGACCGGACAGGTCAGGCTCGCCTCGCGCGATCCTTCGGCAGAGCCGATCGTCGAGTTCAACCTGCTGTCCGACCGCCGCGATCTCGATCGCCTGATGAGCGGTTTCCGCAAGATGGCAGCGATCCAGATGAGCGAGGTGGTCAGGAAGGTGACGGACAAGCCGTTTCCGGCCGCCTATACCGATCGCGTCCGCAAGATCGGCGTGGTCAACACCAGGAACAAGATTCTCACCACGATCGCCGCGACCCTGATGGACGGGCCGGCGGCGCTGCGTCACTACATGATCGACAATTTCGTCGTCGAAGGCTTCACCTTCGATCAGGTGATGAACGACGACGAGGCGCTGGAAGCCTTCGTGCGCAAGGCGACGATCGGCGTCTGGCACGCCTCGTGCTCGTGCCGCATGGGCCGCACTGAGGATCCGATGGCGGTGGTCGACAATCAGGGCCGCGTCAAGGGCGTGCAGGGCCTGCGCGTCGTCGATGCCTCGATCTTCCCGGTGGTGCCATGCGCCAACACCAACTTTCCGGTGTTGATGTCGGCGGAGAAGATCGCGGCCGCAATGATGCAATGAGCGGCAGCGAGTTCTGGCGATCCGGGCAGTGCAGTGAGGAGGAGCGCTGATGAATACTTGCCTCGCGCGGTCCGACTTGGTTGCATGCCGCCAGCTTGACGCGCTGATCGAGCATTCGAGCGCTGCGGGTTAATCATCTCAGGCGCTACGTGTAGGCTATGAGATCGTGCAGTCGTGGCGCACGATCGCAGCCCGTTTCAGCCGCGCTTTAGGCCCATTTCAGCCAAACTGTTATTGGTCTCTTTGCCCGGGGCAGGGTCTCTCATTTGGAGTCCTGCAATGTTCAAGCGAGTATTTTCTGCGTGCGTCCTCGTTATCCTGGGTTCTGTCGCTTCGGAAGCGCGCCCTTATCGCATTCATCAAGCTCCTGAATGCAACGTCACCATGCCCTGCGACTTCTCCTACTCGCAGGCGCGACGCGAGCGGGCTGCCAGGCCCTCACTGGCTTCCAGATCTTCGCTGATTTCCAGGCCCACACTGCAAGCGTACCGCTCGACACAACTGACGGTGACTGATGCTGGGAGCACGACCACGCCGGCGGCCGTCTCCGGTGCCCACGGCACTCGCATTGTCGGTGGCCGTCCGGCCGGTTGCCCTTCGTCGTTCTGCGGCTGCGGCGCGGCTCTGCGCGTGTTCGGCCGTATCGTGCCGGAATTAAATCTTGCGTCCAATTGGCTCCGCTTTCCGCGGACATCACCCGCACCGGGAATGGTTGCTGCGCGACGAGGACACGTGTTCGTCCTTGAGCAGCACCTCGGAGGCGACCTCTGGATGGCCTATGACGCCAACTCGGGTGGGCGCGCGACGCGAATCCACGCGCGTTCGCTGCGAGGGTATACGATTGTCAACCCGCGCGGCGGCTCGGTGGCTTGAGGCCAGCGGATAGCACTCCAAAAACGGCGGACGGGTCGCAACATCTTTGCGACCCGCCAACGCCGAACGCCGAGCCGATCACAGCCGGAGCACCTTGCCGGGATTCATGATGTTGTGCGGATCGAGCGCGCGTTTGATGGTGCGCATGATGTCGAGCTCGGTCTTGGAGCGGTAGTGGCTGAGCTCGTCGAGCTTGTCGATGCCGATGCCGTGCTCCGCCGAGATCGAGCCGCCCATGGAGGTGACGAGATCGTTCACGGCGCGCGTGATGGCGGCCGCGTATTGGTTCAGCGTCTGCTGGTCCATGCCCTTCGGCCCCATGAACGAAAAGTGCAGATTGCCGTCGCCGATATGGCCGAGCGGATAGGGCCGAATGGTCGGGAGAATGTCGAGCACGGCCTTGAGGCCCTTGTCGATGAACTCCGGGATCCCTGAGATCGCCACCGATACGTCGAAACTGATCCCCGGTCCCTCGGCGCGGGAGGCCTCCGCCATGGCTTCGCGGATGCGCCACATGTTGCGCGATTGACCGAATGTGTGCGCGATCGTCGCATCCAGCACGCGGCCGGCTTCGAGCTGATCGGCGAGAAACTGCTCCATCTTGCCGGACATGCCCTCGGTTCCGTCCTGCCGCGGGCGCGCCGACGACCATTCCAGCAGCAGGTACCAGGGCGTATCCGCCTTCAGCGGATCCTGCGTGCCGGGAATGTGGCGCAGGGAAAGGTCGATGGCCGCCCGGCTGAGCAGCTCGCAGGAGCCGACATTGTCCTCGGACGCCGCGTGCGCCTCCGACAGGATTTCCAGCGCCGCGCGGGGATCGCGGATCGCCAGCCACGCCGTGCAGACGTCCTTCGGTGCCGGCCACAGCTTGAGCACGGCCTTGGTGATGATGCCCAGCGTCCCCTCGGCGCCCATGAACAAATGCTTGAGGTCGTAGCCGGTATTGTCCTTCTTCAGCGCGCGCAATCCGTCCCAGACCTCGCCATTCGGCAGCACGACCTCGAGCCCCAGCACGAGATTGCGGGCATTGCCGTAGCGCAGCACCTGCACGCCGCCGGCGTTGGTGGAGAGATTGCCGCCGATCATGCAGGAGCCCTGGGCACCGAGGCTCAGCGGCAGGAAGCGGTCGTGCTCGCTTGCGGTCTCCTGAAGCGTCTGTAACACGCAGCCGGCCTCGACCGTCATCGAATAGCCGACGGGATCGACATCCAGCACGCGGTTCATCCGGCCGAGCGACAGCACGATGCCGGTGTGCGCAGGCCAGGGCGTCGCCCCGCCCATCAGGCCGGTGTTGCCGCCCTGCGGCACGATCGCGACGCCGTGCTCGTGGCAGAGCCGGACCACTTTCGAGACCTCCTCGGTGCTGCCAGGGCGAACGACGGCGCCGGCGTTGCCGACCAGCAATCCCCGCCAATCCGTCACAAACGGCTGCTTGCCATGCTCGTCCTCGATCAGGCCTTTGTCGCCGACGATCGCGCGCAACGCATCGCGCAATGGTTCGGTCACGGGAGCGGTCGGGATGGTGGGCAGGGACGTCGGGAGCGGCATTTGTTTCCTCTGGCACATCTTTGTGTGTACTGAGCGCGCGAAGCGCCGCAGCCATTGTCCACGTTTAGGCTGCCGAGTCTAACGGCAATGCGCCACGCGTGTGGGGAGTTTGGGTCGGCCTGACCGCTTGGAACGGTCCGCAGCAGCACGACGTTTGCTTCTCGGCACAACAGGAGAGCCGCATGGCGAAGGTTGACGAGGAGCTCATCCGGGTGAGAGCCCACCAGCTTTGGGAACTCGCAGGCAAGCCGGAGGGCCGCCAGGACGAGTTCTGGCGAGAAGCCGAGCGCGAATTATCAAACGACGCCGGCGCAAATGCCGAAGAATCCTCAAAGACTTTCACGGAGTAATCCGCGAGCGAACGGTCTGGCGCTATCGGGCTTCAACCAGCTGGCGGGCATTGGCCATGGCTGCGCCCGAAGCGGTGTTGTCGAAAATGCACCAGACCGAGGCCGCCGCGCATCCGGCCAGCCGCACCTTGAGCGCCGCCAAGGCAGCCGCGTCATAGCTGGAATAATAGACCCTCGGTGAACCGTGAAGCCGAAAATAGGCCAGCCCGGTCCAGCCGCCGGGCGCAGCGACATTGGCGGCACGCGGTGGATCCGCGGCCACCCGCGCGACGCCTCGTTGCGCCAGCCAGTCGTCGGCCGGCCTGGTGAACCAGCTCGCGTGCCGTGGCTCGCAAACCACCGGCACCTGCCCCCCTTTCTGCAGCGCTATTACGAGCTTCCCGGCGCCGCGCCTTGCGAAGATTGTCGACGAAGGCAATTGCAGCAGCAGCACGCCGAGCTTTTGCCCAAGGCCGGAAATCTCCTCGCAGAACCGATCGACGTCCGCGCGATCGAACCTCAGCTCCGGCGCATGGCTGATCGATTGCGGGACCTTGACCGCAAAACGGAAGCCGGCCGGCACCGCAGCGCTCCATCGCTCATATGTCGTGCGCCGATGCGGACGATAGAACGACGTGTTGATCTCGGTGCAGTTCAGCACTGAGGCGTAGCGCTCAAGGTGGGAGCCCTCGGCCTTGAACGCATCCGCATGCTGGGACGGCACGTTCCATCCCGCCGTGCCAATCCGAAGGGCATGCTTGCGCGTCCGTCCAGGCCTGTCTGTCATCGCCACAGCATAGGAGGCATCTTTGCGGCGTGGTCATGTCGGAACGATTTGGCCCGCCTTCACGACACTGCGGGGCTCTGTTTCTTCTGTCAAACCGGAAGGCAGAAGACGTGGTTCCTTCTCACGCCATCGCCACTTGCGGCTTCGGCTGCCGCGACAGCGCCAGCACGATCAGGGCCGCGAACACGCAGAGCGCGCCGGCGATGAAGAAGGCGGGCAGGTAGCTCTGGTAGACTGTGCGCGAGAACCCCGCGCCGAACGCCGCGGCGCCGGCGCCGAGCTGATGGCCGGCGAATATCCAGCCGAACACCAGATTAGCGCGCTCGGGCCCGAACTTTTGCGCGGTGAGCCGCACCGTCGGCGGCACCGTCGCGATCCAGTCGAGACCATAGAACATCGCGAAGACCGAGAGGCCGTAGAAGGAGAAATCGCTGAACGGCAGGAAGATCAGCGAGAGCCCGCGCAGGCCGTAGTACCAGAACAGGAGCCAGCGATTGTCGTAGCGGTCGGACAGCCAGCCCGACATGACCGTGCCGAAGAAGTCGAAGATGCCCATCGCCGCCAGCAGGCTCGCCGCCTGCACCTGCGGGATGCCGAAATCGAGGCACATCGGGATCAGGTGCACCTGCACCAGCCCGTTGGTGGAGGCGCCGCAGATGAAGAAGGTCGCGAACAGGATCCAGAACGTCATCGACGTCGAGGCGTCGCGCAGCGTGCCGAGCGCAACGCCCGTGATCGAGCCGTGGCTGACCGGCGGCGCCGGCAAAGGTTCGGTGCCTTCGTCGCCGAACGGCCGCAGGCCGACGTCGCTCGGCCGGTCACGCATCGCGAGCAGCACCGCCAGCGACGAAATAACGAGCATGATGCAGACCAGGCCGAGTGCGAGACGCCAGCCGTAGCGCTCGGTGAGGCTCGCCAGCAGCGGCAGGAACACGAGCTGGCCGGTGGCAACGCTTGCGGTCATGATGCCGACCACGAGGCCGCGTCGTGCCGCGAACCAGCGCGTGGCGATGGTCGCGCCGAGCACCAAGGCCGTCATGCCGGTGCCGATCCCGATCACCACGCCCCAGAGGGCAATGAGCTGCCAGACCTCCGTCATGCCGAGCGAGAGCACGAGCGCCGAGACCACGATCAGCTGGGCGGCCAGCGTGACGTTGCGCAGGCCATAGCGGTTGAGCAGGGCGGCCGCGAACGGCGCCATCAGTCCGAACAGGATGAAGCGGATCGACAGCGCGGACGAGATCTCCGCCGTGCTCCAGCCGAACTCCTTCTGCAGGGGAACGATGAACACGCCGGGCGCGCCGACCGTGCCGGCGCTGATCAGCGCGGTGAGGAAAGTCACGCCGACCATCACCCAGCCATAATGAATGTTACGGCGGGACAGTGCTGCCGCGAGCCAGTTCGAGATCATCGGGCCTCAACGTTGATGGGCAGGCCGCAACAGACCTGCGTCAGTTAGAGAATGGCACGGGATGTCTCTGTCGCAAATGGCAGAGTTCCCTCGTTTTCGGACTCTTGGGTCAGCGGGCGAGGCGTTCCACCGCAATCGCGGTGGCTTCGCCGCCGCCGATGCAGAGTGCGGCGATGCCGCGCTTGAGGTTGTTGGCCTCCAGCGCATGGAGCAGCGTCACGATCAGCCGCACGCCGGTGGCGCCGATGGGGTGGCCCAGCGCGCAGGCGCCGCCGTTGACGTTGAGCTTCTCGCGGGGAATGCCGAGATCGCGCTCCGCCGCCATCGCCACCACGGCGAAGGCCTCGTTGATCTCGAACAGGTCGACGTCGCCCGCGCTCCAGCCGACCTTGTCCAGCAGCTTGCGGATCGCCGGGATCGGCGCCGTGGTGAACCATTGCGGCTCCTGGCTGTGGGTGGCGTGGCCCTTGATCTCGGCGAGAACAGGCAAGCCGTTCTGGTCGGCAAGCGCGCGCTTCGTCAGCACCAGCGCGGCGGCGCCGTCGGCATTGGCGGAGGAGGCGGCCGGCGTGATGGTGCCGTTGGCGCGGAACGCCGGCTTCAATCCGGGGATCTTGGCGGGGTCGACCTTGAGCGGATGCTCGTCATTGGCGATCACGCGCGGTTCGGCCTTTTCGGTCAGCGTGATCGGCGCGATCTCGGCCTTGAACGCGCCGCCCTCGACGGCCTTGCGGGCGCGGCTCAGCGTCTCCATCGCATAGGCGTCCTGGTCCTTGCGGGTGAATTGATAGGCTTCCGCCGTGGCTTCGCCGAAATCGCCCATGGAACGGCCGGTCTCGTAGGCGTCCTCCAGGCCGTCCATCATCATGTGGTCGATGATGCGGTCGTGGCCGACGCGATAGCCGCCGCGCGCCTTGGCGAGCAGGTAGGGCGCGTTGCTCATGCTCTCCATGCCGCCGGAGACGACGATCTCGGCCGAGCCGGCGCGGATGATGTCGTGCGCCAGCATGGTCGCCTTCATGCCGGAACCGCAGACCTTGTTGACGGTGGTGGCGCCTGTCGCATCGGGCAGACCGGCGCTCCGCGCTGCCTGCCGCGCCGGCGCCTGGCCTTGGCCTGCCGGCAGCACGCAGCCCATGAAGACCTCGTCGACCTTCTCGGGCGCGAGCTTGGCGCGCTCCAGCGCCGCACCGATCACATGTGAGCCGAGCTTGTGGGCCGGGAGCGGCGACAACTCGCCCATGAAGCGGCCGAGCGGGGTGCGTGCGGCGGAGACGATGACGACGGGATCGGCGGCTTCGGCCATGACGAGAACTCCCTGGCGATGACGTGTAAGATTATGATCATCATATGATGCGTCGCAAAAAATGCAACCGCGACAGGGATGAGAAAATGTCGTGGGCCGGATGAGATTTGGTCGTGCGATTGGGGGCTGCTTACCCACAGTACGCTGTCATTGCCCGCGAAGGCGGGCAATCCAGTATTCCAGAGGCCACGCGGCTAGAACCGGGTAGGCGCGGCGTACTGGAGGCCCCGCCCCCGTGCGCAACTGCGCACTAGGCGGGGCATGACACCGTCTTTTCTTGGTTGCGCTGTTGCTTCCTCGCGTCTACCGCTTCCGGTTGACAAACGCGCCCATCAGCCGCGTCGGCTCGTCCGTCAGGAACGACTCGCCAAACACTTTCACGCTCAAATTCACCGACTCGGTCAGCGGCAGTTCCTCCCATTGCCGCAGCAGCGCCTTTTGCGAGCGCAGCGCCTCGGGGCCGCATTCGAGCAAGGCCTTCACTAGATGCTCGACCTCGGCATCGAGCTCGCCGGGCGCAGCGACCTTGTCGACCAGGCCCCATGCCAGCGCCGTGGCTGCATCGATGTTCTCCGCCGTCATCACCAGCCAGCGCGCGCGGGCCCAACCGATCAGGCGCGGCAACAGCGCGGCATGGATCACCGAGGGGATGCCGACACGCACCTCGGGCATGCCGAAATGGGCATCATGCGCGGCGACGCGGAAGTCGCAGGCCGCCGCCACTTCGAGCCCGCCGCCGAGGCACCAGCCCGGCATGCGTGCGATGATCGGGGCAGGGAAGGCGCGCACCGCCTCGCAGAGATCGCGCAGGCGGCTGATGAAGGCCTCGGCGGATGTCTGGTCGAGCCCGGCCATCTCCTTGATGTCGGCTCCGCCGATCAGGCTCTTCTCGCTCTGTCCGCGCAGCACCACGACGCGGATGCTGCGGTCGGATGCGAGCTGCTGCAGGCCTTCGCGCACGGCGTCGGTCACGGGCGAGCCGAGGATGTTGAGCGGGCCGGCGTTGCAGATCGCGACATGAACGACGCCGCGCGCATCGCGCGTCACGCCGCAATGATTGTTGAGCATTTCCATCGTGGGATCTCGAAAGGTTTCGCGGACATGCGCGGGGCGCGCCGGTCGGGATCACTTCCGGGCCGAAACGTACGTCTTGTCAAGCGGCGGGGAGGGCGGGTTGCCAGCGTGAAGTCCGTAGCATAGTATGACGAATATCATCTAAAGAGGCTGCCATGACCGGTGACGATCAACCCGACCTGTTTTCGCCCGCGCAGAGGCGGGAACGAGTAGTGGACTGGCAGGTGCCTGCGCCGGTGGCGCGGGCGGCGATGGGCCTCTCGGGCATGGATGCCATGCTGGGCATCCGTGACGGCCGCCTGCCGCCGCCGCCCTTCGCCAAGCTGATAGGTTTCACCATGGCCGTGGTCGAGCCGGGCCGGATCGTCATGGAACTGGAGCCGCGCGAGGATCTCGAAAACACCATCGGACTTCTCCATGGCGCGACCGCCGCAGCGCTGCTCGATACGGCCATGGGATGCGCCATCTCGACCAGGCTGGAGGCCGGACAAAGCTCGGTGACCCTCGATCTGAAGCTGACTTATCTGCGCCCCCTGTCGGTGCGTTCCGGGCTGATTTCGGCCGAGGGCAAGGTGATCAAGCTAGGACGCCAGACCAGCTATACCGAGGGTTTTGTGCGGGACGGCAAGGGCGCACTTGCGGTCCATGCAACTGCGACCTTCTCCATGATCGGCACAACTTGACATGAATTAATGCACCCATCTCGGCATTTGCGTGTTATGAGATGATCTCCGACATTCAATGAGATCCGCATGCGCTATTCCCGGGAACACAAGCAGGAAACCCACGATCGCATCGTGAAGAAGGCCTCGGTGCGGCTGCGGGAGAAGGGTGCCCACGGTATCGGCGTCGCCGACCTCATGAAGGAGGCGGGCCTGACCCACGGCGGCTTTTACGCGCATTTCGATTCCCGCGAGGCGCTGGTGATCGAGGCTTTTGCCTACGCGATGGACCGTTCGATGGAACACTGGCGCAAGCTCACCGGCGAGGTCGCTCCGGAAAAGCGGCTGGCGCTGATCGCGGAAAGCTATTTGTCCACGCTGCATCGCGACAATCCCGGTCACGGCTGCTCGATTCCCGCGCTGGGAGCCGAGATCGCCCGCGAGAGTCCGAAGACACGCAAGGCCTTTGCCGGCAAGCTGGATGAGATGATCGAGGCCCTGACCGACACCATCCCGAACATGCCCCGCAAGGCGGCACGCAAGCAGGCGATCGCGACGCTCGCGACGATGGCCGGAACCATGCTGCTGGCGCGCATCGCCGGCTCGAGCGAATTGTCCGACGAGATGCTGAAGGCCGGCCGGGACCACGCGCTCGAGGGAGCGAAGCGTGAGTCGAAGGTGGCGGCCGCGAAGAAGGCGAAACAGAATTAGGCGAGATGCCGTGTAGGGTGGGTTAGCCATGCGATTGCGCGAAGCGTATTCGCTTGGCGTAACCCACCACTGTGTTCGTCCGCGGAGACGGAAGAGGTGGGTTACGCCTTCGGCTAACCCACCCTACGAGACCCCTAAGAGACCGCCGTTCACCGCCCAGCAAACAACGCCCGCTCGCGCTCGACAATCTCCGAGATGTAATCCGCCACGGCCCTGATCCGCGCCAGGTCCTTGCTGTCGGCGTGCATCAGCATCCAGAACGTCCGCGTGATCGAGATTTCGTCGGGCAGCACGGCGACGAGCTGCGGATAGTCGCTCGCCATGAAATGCGGCAGCACCGCGATGCCGAAGCCTGAGAGCGTGGCGTTGAGCTGGGCGATCAGATTGGCGCTGCGGAAGCGCGCCGAGATTCGCGGCGACACCTGTGGCAGATAGTCGAGCTCCGGCGTGAACAGGAGTTCCTCGATGTAACCGACGAAGCGGTGCTGCGTCAGATCCTGCCGCGAGACGATTTTCGGGAAGCGGTCCAGATAGGCGGGGGCCGCGTAGAGCCCAAGGCGATAGTCGAGCAGCTTGCGGCCGACGATGCGGCCTTCCTTGGGCATGGTCAGGCTGATGGCGATGTCGGCCTCGCGCTTGGAGAGGCTGAACAGCCGCGCGGTTGCTACAAGTTGCAAGTCGAGATCGGGATAGCGGTCCGCGAACGGCGTCAGCCGCGGCGCCAGGAAGGCGGTGCCGAACCCATCAGGCGCGCCGATCCGCACCGTGCCGGTCAGCCGCGCCACGGAGCCGCCGACCTGCTCCTGGTTGGCGACGATGGTCGATTCCATGGCTTCGGCGCTGTCGGCGACGCGCTGGCCGGCCTCGGTGAGGAGGTAGCCGGTCTTGCGCCGGTCGAACAGCTTGGCCGAGAGGTGCTTCTCCAGCCGGTCGACGCGGCGGATCACGGTGGCATGGTCGACCCCCAGCTGTTTTGCCGCAGCCGACACCGAGCCGCCCCGCACGATGGCCAGCACGAAGCGAAAGTCGTCCCAATCGATAGCGCCTTGATCCAGCATTTTCGCACATCTATGGTGCATTATCTCAGACTTGAATCCTATAAAATGCAGGTCAATAGGATTTGTCAAAGCGACCACGCTCGGCCTGAAGGAGACCATTCCATGCGTTCAATCGGACATTTCATCGGTGGCAAGGAGGTCAAGGGCACCTCTGGCCGCACCGCCGACGTTTTCGAGCCGATGACCGGTGACGTTCAGGCCAAGGTGGCGCTGGCGTCCAAGGCCGAGGTCCGCGCCGCCGTCGAGAACGCGCGCGCCGCACAGCCCGAATGGGCCGCGACCAACCCGCAGCGCCGCGCCCGCGTCATGATGAAATTTGTTGAGCTGGTCCAGCGCGATTACGACAAGCTCGCCGAGCTGCTCGCGCGCGAGCACGGCAAGACCGTCCCCGACGCCAAGGGCGACATCCAGCGCGGCCTAGAAGTCGCGGAATTCGCTTGCGGCATTCCGCATCTGATGAAGGGCGAGTACACCGAAGGCGCTGGCCCCGGCATCGACATCTATTCGATGCGCCAGCCGCTCGGCGTCGTCGCAGGCATTACGCCGTTCAATTTCCCGGCGATGATCCCGATGTGGAAGTTTGCGCCGGCGATCGCCTGCGGCAACGCTTTCATCCTCAAGCCCTCGGAGCGCGACCCCGGCGTGCCGATGCTGCTCGCTGAACTCATGATGGAAGCGGGCCTGCCGGCCGGCATCCTCAACGTCGTCAACGGCGACAAGGAGGCGGTCGACGCCATCCTCGACGATCCCGACATCAAGGCCATCGGCTTCGTCGGCTCGACGCCGATCGCGCAATACATCTACGAGCGCGCCGCACAGACCGGCAAGCGCTGCCAGTGCTTCGGCGGCGCCAAGAACCACGCCATCGTCATGCCGGACGCGGACATGGACCAGGCCGTCGACGCGCTGATCGGCGCCGGCTACGGCTCGGCCGGCGAGCGCTGCATGGCCGTTTCCGTCGCGGTCCCCGTCGGCAAGTCCACCGCCGACCGCCTGATGGAAAAGCTGATCCCGCGCGTCGAGTCCTTGAAGATCGGCACCTCGATCGATCCGTCGGCCGACTACGGTCCGCTCGTGACCCGCGAGGCGGTCGAGAAGGTCAAGAGCTACATCGACATCGGCGTCAAGGAAGGCGCGACGCTCGCCGTCGACGGCCGCGGCTTCAAGATGCAGGGCTACGAGAACGGCTTCTATCTCGGCGGTTCGCTGTTCGACAACGTCACCAAGGACATGCGGATCTACAAGGAAGAGATCTTTGGCCCGGTGCTCTCGGTGGTGCGCGCGCACGACTACAAGGAGGCGCTGGCGCTGCCGTCCGACCACGATTACGGCAACGGCGTTGCCATCTTCACCCGCGACGGCGATGCCGCGCGCGACTTCGCGGCCAGAGTCAACGTCGGCATGGTCGGCATCAACGTGCCGATCCCGGTGCCGATCGCTTATTACACCTTCGGCGGCTGGAAGAAGTCGGGCTTCGGCGATCTCAACCAGCACGGCCCGGACTCGATCCGCTTCTACACCAAGACCAAGACGGTGACCTCGCGCTGGCCGTCCGGCGTCAAGGAAGGTGCGGAGTTCTCGATCCCGCTGATGAAGTAAGGCTGTAGCCCAGCCTGTCATTGCGAGCGCAGCGAAGCAATCCAGACTGTCACTGCGGAACTACTCTGGATTGCTTCAGTCGCTTCGCTCCTCGCAATGACGAGAATAGTGAGCAGCCCAGCATGCAGTTCGCTCTGAACGAGGATCAGGTCGTCCTTCGCGACATGGCGCTGGCGTTTGCGGCGGAAAGGATCGCGCCGCACGCGCTGCGTTGGGACGAGGAGAAGTATTTTCCAGTCGAGGTGATGCGCGAAGCCGCCAAGCTCGGCATGGGCGGCATCTATATCCGCGACGATGTCGGCGGCTCCGCCATGACGCGGTTCGACGCAGCGCTGATCTTCGAGGCGCTGGCGACGGGCTGCCCGACCACCTCGGCCTTCATCTCCATCCACAACATGGCGAGCTGGATGATCGATGCCTTCGGCAGCGACACCCAGCGCCACCAATGGCTGCCGAAGCTCTGCACCATGGAGCTGATCGCAAGCTACTGCCTGACCGAGCCGGGTGCCGGCTCGGACGCCGCGGCGCTGCGCACGCGCGCCGTGCGCGACGGCGACCACTACGTCCTAAACGGCCAGAAGCAATTCATCTCCGGCGCTGGCGGCACGGATATTCTGGTCGCGATGGTCAGGACCGGCGGTGATGGCCCCGGCGGCATCTCGACCCTCGTCATCGACGGCAAGGCGCCGGGTGTCTCCTTCGGTGCCAATGAGCGCAAGATGGGCTGGAACGCGCAGCCGACCCGCGCGGTGATATTCGAGAACGCCCGCGTGCCTGTGGCCAATCGCCTGAGCGAGGAGGGCACAGGCTTCAAGATCGCGATGGCCGGCCTCGACGGCGGCCGTCTCAACATTACGGCGTGCTCGCTCGGCGGCGCGCAAGCAGCACTCGACAAGGCGCGCGCCTACATGAAGGAGCGCAAGGCGTTCGGGAAGCGGCTCGACGAATTCCAGGCGCTGCAATTCCGTCTCGCCGACATGGCCATCGAGCTGGAGGCTGCGCGCACTTTCCTGTGGCGCGCCGCCGCGGCGCTCGATCGCAAAGACCCCGACGCCACCATGCTCTGCGCCATGGCGAAACGCTTCGGCACCGATGTCGGGTTCGAGGTTGCCAACCATGCGCTGCAACTCCACGGCGGCTACGGCTACCTCAGCGAATACGGCATCGAGAAGATCGTGCGCGACTTACGCGTGCACCAGATCCTCGAAGGCACCAATGAAATCATGCGGCTCATCGTGGCGCGCAAACTGATCGAGGGCGCGCGATGAGTTCAGTGGAAGAGGGCGATCTGGTCGCGCGCGTCGAAGGCGCGGCCGGCATCATCAGGCTCAATCGTCCCAAGGCGATCAACGCCGTGACGCTGGAGATGTTTCGCGACATCGACAAGGCGCTCGACCGCTTCGAGGCTGATCCTGCAATTGCCGTGATCCTGCTGGAAGGCGCCGGCGAGCGCGGCCTCTGCGCCGGTGGCGACATCCGCGCGCTCTGGGAAAGCTCGAAAGTCAATGGCGACCTCGGCAAGATCCTGTGGCGCGAGGAGTACATCCTCAATGCCCGGATCAAGAAATTTCCAAAACCCTATGTCGCCTTCATGGACGGCATCGTAATGGGCGGCGGTGTCGGTCTGTCCGCCCATGCCAGCCACCGTATCGTCACCGATCGGACGAAGCTCGCGATGCCCGAAGTCGGCCTCGGCTTCTTCCCCGATGTCGGCGGCACCTATCTGCTGTCGCATTCGCCGGGCGAGATCGGCACCTATTTCGGGCTGACCGGCCAGACCATGAACGGGCCGGACGCGATCTACGCGAAGTTTGCCGATTGGGTGGTGCCGGCGGCGAGATTGCCGGAGCTGCGCGAGGCGCTGACCAAGCTGCGGTCCGGTGCGACCGCAGCCGATGTCAGCAAGCTCATCGACGGCTTCGCCTCCAGCGAGACTGCGGGGCCGGTCGCCGCCAGGGAGCCGGCCATCGATGCGTTGTTCGGCTTCGATCGCATGGAGGACGTTTTCGCTGCGTTGACACGCGATGGTTCCGAGTTCGCGCTGGCCACGTTGAAGACGCTGAACGAAAAATCGCCGCGCGGCATGGTGGTGACGCTCAAGCTGCTGCGGCTTGCTCGCCAATCATCGAGCCTGGAAGAGTGCCTGGTGCGCGAATACCGCGCCGCGCTGGAAGTGTTTCGGAGCGATGATTTCCGCGAGGGCGTGCGCGCCGCCGTGATCGACAAGGACCGCAATCCGACCTGGTCGCCGCCGCGGATCGAGGATGTGACGCCGGACATGCTTGCGCCCTATCTCGCGGAGATCGGCGCGGACGAGCTGAAGTTCAATTAACAACGCTGTAGCGGAGGAAACGACAATGGCCACGATCGCATTCATCGGTCTCGGCAACATGGGCGGCCCGATGGCGGCCAACCTCGTCAAGGCCGGCCACAAGGTGGTGGCGTTCGATCTTGTCGAAGCCTCGCGCAATCAGGCCAAGACCGATGGCGCCAGCATCGCCGACAGCGCCCCGGCCGCGGTGAAGGGCGCCGATGTCGTCGTCACCATGCTGCCCGCAGGCAAGCATGTGCTCGGCGTCTGGAACGAGGTCGTGCCCGCCATGACCAAGGGTGCGCTCATCATCGACAGCTCCACCATCGACGTCGAAAGCGCGCGAGCCGCGCATGCGCTCGCCGCCAAGCACGGCGTGCTCTCGGTCGATGCGCCGGTCTCCGGCGGCACGGGCGGTGCCAAGGGTGCGACGCTCACCTTCATGTGCGGCGGCGAGGAGAAGGCATTTGCCGCGGCCAAGCCCGTGCTCGAGAATATGGGCAAGAAGATCGTGCATTGCGGCGGCGCCGGTGCCGGCCAGGCCGCAAAGATCTGCAACAACATGATCCTCGGCATTTCCATGATCGCGGTGAGCGAGGCCTTTGCGCTCGGTGAAAAGCTCGGGCTCTCGCATCAGGCGCTGTTCGATGTGGCCTCGACCTCGTCCGGCCAGTGCTGGTCGCTGACGACCTATTGCCCGGTGCCGGGCCCGGTGCCGACCTCGCCGGCCAACAACGATTACAAGCCGGGCTTTGCCTCGGCGCTGATGGTGAAGGACCTCACCCTGGCGCAGGATGCGGCCAAGGCTGCGGGCGCGGCGACGCCGCTCGGCAAGCATGCGCAGGAGATCTATCAGTCTTTCGACGCAGCCGGCCAGGGCGGGGTGGATTTTTCCGGAATTATCAAGCACGTTAGGAGTTTAGCCGGGAAAGCTTGATGACCACATTCCAGGAAGCACGCGCGTTCCTTCTGCAACACCGCACGGAATACGAGGCTGCGGTCAAAGGTTTCCGCTGGCCTGATCCGGTTCCTTTCAACTGGGCGCTCGACTGGTTCGACGCCGAGCTCGCGGCCAATGCGGACAGCAAGGATCGGCCCGCGCTCTGGATCGTCGATGCCGCCCAGGACAAGCAGACGAAGCTGTCCTTTGCGGCGCTGTCGCGCCGCTCCAACCAGGTCGCCAACTTCCTCCGCGCGCAGGGCCTCCGGCGCGGCGACCATCTCCTGCTGCTGCTCGGCAACGTGGTTCCGCTGTGGGAGACGATGCTTGCCGCGATGAAGCTCGGCGTGGTCGTCATTCCCGCCACGACGCTGCTGACCGCCGACGAGCTGCGCGACCGGCTCGATCGCGGCAAGGCAAGGGCAGTGGTCGCCGCGCAGGACCAGGTCGCGAAATTCACGAGCCTAGGCGCCGAGAATGTCGTTCGCATCGTCGTCGGCGCGGCCTCCGACGGTTGGCTGGCATATGACGAAGCAGCAAAAGCTTCCGAAAGCTTCGCGCCTGATGGTCCGACCAATGCCGACGATCCGATGCTGCTGTATTTCACCTCGGGTACGACAGCAAAACCAAAATTGGTGCGACACAGTCAGCGCAGCTATCCCGTCGGCCATCTCTCGACGATGTACTGGATCGGGCTGAAGCCCGGCGACGTCCATCTCAACATCTCCTCGCCCGGCTGGGCCAAGCATGCCTGGAGCTGCTTCTTCGCGCCGTGGAATGCGGGCGCGACCGTGTTCGTGGTCAACCAGCCGCGCTTTGATGCCAAGGCGCTGCTTGCCACCATCGGCCGCTGCGGCGTCACCACGCTGTGCGCGCCGCCGACGGTGTGGCGGCTGTTCATCCAGGAGAACCTTGCCTCGTTCAAGGTGGCGCTTCGCGAGGTCTGCGGCGCCGGCGAGCCGCTCAATCCCGAGGTGATTGATCAGGTGCAGGCGGCCTGGGGCCTCACCATTCGCGACGGCTACGGCCAGACCGAGACCACGGCGCTCGCCGGCAATTCGCCGGGCCAGCCGATCAAGATCGGCTCGATGGGCCGTCCGTTGCCGGGCTATCGCGTGCAGATCAGCGATGCCGACGGCCATCCCGCAAAGGAGGGCGAGGTGACGCTGGTGCTCGGCGCCGACCGCCCCGCCGGCCTGATGCAGGGCTATCAGGGCGACGACGGCAAATTGTCCGGCGCCGCAGGCGCGCTCTATCGCAGTGGCGACGTCGTATTCGCGGATGAGGACGGCTACTTGACCTTCGTCGGCCGCTCTGACGACGTCTTCAAATCCTCCGATTATCGCATCAGCCCGTTCGAACTGGAGAGCGTCCTGCTCGAGCACGAGCTGGTCGCGGAAGCTGCGGTGGTGCCGAGCCCGGATCCAATCCGGCTCGCGATCCCCAAGGCGTTCGTGCTGCTGACCGCGGGTGCAGAACGCTCGCCGGAAACCGCGCTATCGATCTTCAAGCACCTGCACGCGCGTCTGGCCCCGTTCAAGCGCATCCGCCGCCTCGAAATCGTCACCGAGCTGCCGAAGACGATCTCTGGAAAGATCCGCCGCGTCCAGCTACGACGGCTCGAACGCGACGACGATCGCAGCGATCCCTTGCGCGGCCGGGAATTCCGTGAGGAGGATTTTCCGGAGCTGGCGAAGACACGGAGTGAGACCTAAGTGAACGAAGTCTGGAAGAAGCCGCCTGTTACGCTCGAGGCCTATCAGGCCATGATCGGCAAGGAGATCGGCGTATCGTCGTGGCACCTGATCGATCAGCCCCGCATCGACAGCTATGCCGACGTGATCGAGGATCACCAGTTCATCCACATCGATCCGGAACGCGCGAAGAAGGAAACCGCGTTCGGCACCACCATTGCGCACGGTTTTCTCACGATGTCGCTGCTGTCGATCATGTCCTACGAGGTGATGCCCGTGATTGCGGGCACCACGATGGGCGTGAATTACGGCTTCGACAGGCTGCGCTTCATCTCGCCGGTGCGCTCGGGCAAGCGCGTCCGTGGCCGCTTCGTGCTGGCGGAAGCCAAGCTCCGCAAGCCAGGCGAGCTCCAGTCCCGCACCAACGTCACGGTCGAGATCGAGGGCGAGGATAAACCGGCGCTCGTCGCCGACTGGCTCGGCCTGATCTATTTCGAGTAGGCCCGTGCCGTCCTTGCCGGGCTTGACCCGGCAACCCATCGCTGCTCAAAAGCCTGTCGATTTTGATGGATGGCCGGGTCAAACCCGGCCATGACGGCTAACATCTGGGAAACCCACTATGCCAATCAGGTTCGACGGACGCGTCGCCATCGTCACCGGCGCGGGCAATGGTCTCGGACGCGCGCATGCGCTGGGGCTGGCGAGCCGCGGCGCCAAGGTCGTGGTCAACGATTTCGGTGGCGCGCGCGACGGCACCGGAGGCTCGCTGTCGCCGGCCGAGGCCGTGGTCGAGGAGATCCGCAAGGCCGGCGGCATCGCGATGGCCGACGGCGCCGACGTCTCCAATTTCGAGCAGGTCACCGCCATGGTCGAGCGCGCTACCAAGGAGTGGGGCAGCGTCGATCTCTTGTGCGCCAATGCCGGCATCCTGCGCGACAAGTCGTTCGGCAAGATGGAGGTGGCCGATTTCCAAAAGGTGCTCGACGTGCATCTCGTCGGCACTTTCTATTGCTGCAAGGCAGCCTGGCCCGGCATGCGTGACCGCAATTACGGCCGCATCGTGCTGACCACCTCATCCTCGGGCCTGTACGGCAATTTCGGTCAGGCCAATTACGGCGCGGCGAAGTCCGGGATGGTCGGCCTGATGAACGTGCTCGCCGAGGAGGGCCGCAAGAACGACATCCGCGTCAACATCATCTCGCCGACGGCGGCGACGCGCATGACCGAAGAGCTGCTGCCGCCGCAGGCGCTGCAACTGATGAAGCCGAACGCGATCACCCCTGCGGTCGAGTACATGCTGAGCGAGGATGCACCGACCCGCACCATCATGGGCGCCGGTGCCGGCTCGTTTGCGGTGATCAAGATTTTGGAGAGCGAAGGTATCAACCTGCCGGAGAGCGAGTGGACGCCGGATGCGATCGCCGCGCATTTCGCCGAAATCAGTGACATGTCGAAGGCGAGGGCGCTGCAGGGCGCGTTCGAGCAGACGCAGAAATACGTTGCCCAGGCCGCCGCGCGGGCGGGGATCAAGCTCTGACCGACGTCGTTGTCATCGGCGCCGGTCCCGCCGGGCTGATGGCGGCGGAGGTGCTGGCGTCGGGCGGCGCCCGCGTCACCGTCTACGACGCGATGCCGTCAGCGGGGCGCAAACTCCTGATGGCCGGCCGCGGCGGACTCAACCTCACTCACAGCGAACCGCTGCCGCAATTCATGGCGCGCTACCGCGAGGCCGCACCGAAGCTGCAGGCGGCGGTCGAGGCATTTTCGCCCGATGCGCTGCGTGCCTGGAGCGAGGCGCTGGGCGAGCCGACCTTCGTCGGCAGCAGCGGACGCGTGTTTCCGAAAACGTTCAAGGCCTCGCCCTTGCTGCGCGCCTGGCTGCGGCGGCTCGATGCCGCCGGTGTCCGCTTTGCTTTTCGCCATCGCTGGATCGGCTGGGACGGCGAGGGTCGGTTGATCTTTCAGACGCCGAAAGGCGTCTCCGCCATCGAAGCGAACGCCACGCTGCTCGCGCTCGGCGGCGCAAGCTGGCCGCGGCTCGGCTCGGACGCCGGCTGGGTCGACATCCTCGCTGCAAAGGGCATTGCCGTCTCGAAGCTGCGGCCGGCCAATTCCGGCTTCACGGTCGCATGGTTCAAAGTGTTCCGTGACCGTTTCGAAGGCCAGCCGCTCAAGGGCGTGGCGCTGACGCTTCGTGCGCACACGGTGCGCGGAGAGGCGATGATCACCCGCAGCGGCATCGAAGGCGGCGCGATCTACGCGTTGTCGGCGGAACTGCGCGAGGCTGTGCTGAATCTCGGACAGGCGACGCTGATGATCGGGTTGCGGCCCGATCTCGACGCCGCTGCGCTGACCACGCGGCTGTCAGGCGTGCGTGGCAAGCAATCGCTGGCGAACTTCCTGCGCAAGGCCGCGCAATTGTCGCCGGTCGGCATCGGCCTCATGCAGGAGGCCGCCATCGCCTCCGGCCGGCCGCTGGCGGCGTTCTCGCCGGCGGAGCTCGCAGGGCTGATCAATGCCATTCCAGTTCAGCTCACCGGAGTGGCGCCGATCGATCGCGCGATCTCGACCGCGGGTGGAATTATGTTCGACGAGCTCGACGAGCAATTCATGCTGCGCAAATTGCAAGGTGTGTTCGCCGCCGGCGAGATGCTGGATTGGGAGGCGCCGACCGGCGGCTATCTCTTGCAGGCGTCCTTCGCGACTGGGGCTGCCGCGGGCAGGGGCGTGCTGGAGTGGCTCAAACGCTAACCCCGTCATTGCGAGCGCAGCGAAGCAATCCAGAATCCCTCCTCCGCGGAAGTCTGGATTGCTTCGTCGCAAGAGCTCCTCGCAATGACGGCCGTGGCAACGGCGCGCGTACACCTACCGCAGCTTCCCACGCGCGGCCACCGGCAGCGTGCCGATGATCTCCTCGCCGCGCACCATCACCACCTCGTCCATCATGTTGACGACGACGCAGACATGGTTCGGCACGATGCGGACGACATCGCCGACATTGGGCCGGGTATTGCTGCGGGAGAGATCGAGGAAGCCGTGCTCCTCGGCGAATTTGGCGATTCTGGCTTCGGGATGCTCCAGGATCAGGCCGTGGCCGTCGAGCCCGCCGGTATCCGTGGTCAGCGTCTTCGAGCCGGCATCGAGAATGCCGCGCTCGGGCGCGGCGCGGCTGACCACGGTCGAATAGATGTGCAGCGCGCAATCGTCCCAGGTCGCCGAGCCCGCGGCGACCTGCATGCGATCGTTGTAGATGTAGGTGCCGAAGCGGTGCTCGGTGCCGCCCTTGAGCTTGCCGATATTGACGAGGTTCGGCGTGCCGCCGGTCGAGACGATCTTGGCGTCGAGCCCGTGCGCGCGCACGCCAGCCAGCGCCTCGTCGTAGAACTTTTGGGCCTCAGCCCAGCCGGTCTCGGTCGGATACAGCATGAAGCCGGCGAACTCGAGGTCCTTGGAGGCCGCGATCTCGCGCGCCAGCGCAATGGCCTCGGCCGGGGTCTCGACGCCTGCGCGCTTGCGCCCGGTATCGCATTCGACCACGACCGAGAGCGGGCGGCCTGACGCCGCAGCCGCCTTAGGCAGGCCGGCGACGACGGTCGAATTGTCGGCCGCCACCGTCATGTTGGCCTTCGCCTGCAGCGCGCCGAGCCGCGCCATCTTCTCATCGCCCAGCAGATTGTAGCTGATCAGGATGTCGTCGATGCCGGCATTGGCCATGATCTCGGCTTCGCCCAGTTTCTGGCAGGTGATGCCCTTGGCGCCGGCCGCGACCTGCATCTTGGCAATGGTCGGGTTCTTGTGCGTCTTGATGTGGGGGCGATTGGCGATTCCGGCGTCGTCGCAGGCCTTCTGGATCCGCGCGATGTTACGCTCGACCCTGTCCATGTCGATGACGGCACAGGGTGTGCCGTATTCGCGGGCGATCTTGGCTGCAAGAGTTGTTGTCATGAGTTATGCCTGTTCAATCTCTTCGCGGAGCATTTCGAGTTCGAGCCAGCGCTCTTCGGCGGCGGACAGTTCTTCGTGCGCCTTGGCGATGGCAGCCGAGGTGTCGTCGAATTTTTTGCGATCTTTCGCATAGAGACCGGGATCGTCGAGCACGCGCTGCAATTTTGCAATATCGGCGTGCAGCGTTTCTATCTTCTTCGGCAGCGTTTCCAGCGCGTGCTTCTCGTTGAAGCTGAGCTTGCGCTTGGGCGCGGACGAGGGGACCGCTGCGCGCTCGTCCTTCTTCTCCGCCAGCGGTGGCGCTTTCGGCGCCTCGCGCTTCAAATCGGCGCCACGTTGGCTCAGCATGTCGCTGTAGCCACCGGCATATTCGATCCACTTGCCGTTACCCTCCGGCGCAATCACCGAGGTGACGACGCGGTCGAGGAAGTCGCGGTCGTGACTGATCAGGATGACGGTGCCTTCGTAGTCGCCAAGCATCTCCTCGAGCACGTCGAGCGTTTCGAGGTCGAGATCGTTGGTCGGCTCGTCCAGCACCAGGAGGTTCGACGGCTTTGCCAGCGCCCGCGCCAGCATCAGCCGGCCGCGCTCGCCGCCCGAGAGCACCTCCAGCGGTGTGCCGCGTTGCTCCTGCGCGAACAGGAAGTCCTTCATGTAGCCGACGACGTGCTTCGGCTTGCCGCCGACCATGATTTGATCGCCGCGGCCGCCTGTGAGCGCTTCCGCCAGTGTCGATTTCGGATCGAGGCTTTCGCGATGCTGGTCGAGCGTCGCCATCTCCAGATTGGCGCCGAGACGTATCGTCCCGGAATCCGGCTGCATGCCGCCGGTGAGCAGGTTGACCAGCGTGGTCTTGCCGGCGCCGTTCGGCCCGATGATGCCGAGCCGGTCGCCGCGCTGGATGCGGGTGGAGAAATTCTCGACGATCTTGCGCTCGCCGTAGGATTTCGTGATGCCCTTGGCCTCGATCACCAGCTTGCCGGACTGCTCGGCTTCGCTGGCTGCGAGGTTGGCGCTGCCGGCGGTGCCGCGATAGTTGCGGCGCTGGGCGCGCAGCGCATGCAGATTGGCGAGCCGCTTGACGTTGCGCTTGCGGCGGCCGGAGACGCCGTGGCGCAGCCAGTGCTCCTCGTCGACGATCTTGCGGTCGAGCTTGTGCTGGTCGCGCTCCTCGTCGGCCAGCACCTCGTCGCGCCAGCTCTCGAACGAGGCAAAGCCGCGGTCGATCTGCTTGATCCTGCCGCGGTCGAGCCAGGCGGTTGAGCGCGAGAGGTTGGTGAGGAAGCGGCGGTCGTGGCTGATGATGACGAGCGCGCTGCGCCTGGAGTCGAGCTCCTGCTCCAGCCATTCGATGGTGGCGAGATCGAGATGGTTGGTCGGCTCGTCCAGCAGCAGAATGTCGGGCGAGGGCGCCAACACGAACGCCAGCGCGGCGCGGCGCGCCTCGCCGCCGGAGAGGTCGTGCGGGTTCTCCTCGCCGGTGAGGCCGAGCTGCTCCAGGAGATAGCGCGCCTGGTGCTGGTCGTCGCCGGGCGCGAGCCCGGATTCGACATAAGCGAGCGTGGTCTTGTGCGCGCCAAAATCCGGCTCCTGCGGCAGGTAGCGCACCGTTGCGCCCGGCTGCACGAAGCGCGTGCCGGAATCCGGCTCGACCAGGCCGGCTGCGATCTTCAGCAGCGTCGACTTGCCGGAGCCGTTGCGGCCGATCAGGCAGACCCGTTCGGATGGCGCAACGTTGAGCTCGACGCCTGAGAGCAGCGGCGTGCCGCCGAAGGTCAGCCGGATGTCTTTCAGTTGGATCAACGGCGGCGCCATGGTTAACCTTGGCTCGTTGCGGCCTGATCTGCGCGGCGGCGCTGGATCCGGCGCAGCGTTTGGTCGAGCGCCGAGAGGAAGGTGGAGCGGTCTCGTGGCAAGAACGAGCGTGGGCCGCCGGTGACTTCGCCGGCCGAGCGCAGATCGGTCATCAGATTGCGCACCGCCAGCGTCATGCCGATCGATTCCTCCGTGAAAGGCTTGCCGTTCGGGGCGATCACGTCGGCGCCCGCCTTCACACAGCGGCTCGCCAGCGGGATGTCCGAGGTCACGACCACGTCGCCGGGCCTGGCGCGCTCGGCGATCCAGTCGTCGGCCGCATCCATGCCGCTACCCGCAGCGATGCGCTCGATCAGCGGGTCCTGCGGCACGCGGATGAAGTTGCCGGCGACGACGCTCACGGGCACGCCGTGCCGGAGCGCGACGCGGTAGATCTCGTCCTTCACCGGACAGGCGTCGGCGTCGACATAGATGCGGGTCGGGGTATCGGTCATTCGCCGCGTGGTACCCCATTCAGGCCGCAAAGGCGAGGGGGATTGACCGCTGTTCCCCGGCGCCTACGATCGGCCGCGAACAACAAGAAAGGGAACGCCAACCATGCCGAACCGGCTCGAAACCTACCGCGTCGAGGCCTACAACACCGCCAAACAATCCGAAAACAAGATGCATGACGACACGATTGCGCGCCGCTTCGGCTTTGAAGGCGGGCTGGTCCCGGGCGTCGATGTCTTCGCCTATATGATGCACGTGCCGATCGCCCGCTGGGGGCGGGACTTCCTGTCGCGCGGGCTGGTCGAGGCGCGCTTCATCAAGCCGGTCTATGACGGCGAGACGGCCGACGTCGATGCCACCGAGCATAACGGCCTGCTGACGATCGAGGTGTTCAGCCGCACCGAGCTCTGCGCCACGGGAACGGCGTCGCTGCCG
This sequence comes from Bradyrhizobium sp. JHI2711, assembly GCF_056156565.1. Classification (NCBI taxonomy): domain Bacteria; kingdom Pseudomonadati; phylum Pseudomonadota; class Alphaproteobacteria; order Hyphomicrobiales; family Nitrobacteraceae; genus Bradyrhizobium; species Bradyrhizobium sp. JHI2711. The sequence goes on along the minus strand of NZ_JBPZPT010000001.1, from coordinate 1,211,804 downwards.
GCGGCGGTGCCGGCATTGTCGTTGAGCGACTATGTCGAAGTCCCCGCCGCCGCCGAGCGCAAGCCTGTCAGTCCTGCGACATTCGAGCTGGGCAAATGGCTGGGCACGACGCCGCGCCGGTGGGCCGGGCAGGATGCGGCCGACTATCTCACTGACGTCAGGGAGGCCGATCCGATTTTTGCCCGCGAGAGCCTCGGCCATCCCGGGCTGATCCAGCGCGTCATGAACCGCGTCCTGGTGGACAACACCATCCTGGGTCCCTGGATCCACGTGGGCAGCCGCATGCAGCTGCTGTCCGCCGCGCGCGCCGGCGACGAGATCACGGCGCGGGCCAAGGTCACTGCGAATTACGAGAAGAAGGGCCACCGCTTCGTCGAGTTCGACGCGCTGGTCGTCGCCAACGGCACGACGCCGCTCGCGCATTGCCAGCACACCGCGATCTACCAGCCGCGCGAGCAGGCGGCGGCGTAGCGGACAGTTGGGAAAGCCCACGCCCGTCAATCAAGGACGTCGTCATTCCCCGCGAAGGCGGGGAATCCAGTACGCCGCAGCTTCTCGGTCAATCGCTGCCGTCTCGGAGTACTGGATCGCCCGGTCAAGCCGGGCGATGACAGTAGAGTTTGTGGCGACGACAGTGCCCCTTACGCCGCCTTGGCCTTCGCCTCCTGGATCGCGCGCCACACCCGCTCGGGGGTCAGCGGCATGTCGATGTGCTTGATGCCGTACTCCGACAGCGCGTCGAGCACCGCGTTCACCACCGTCGACAGGCTGCCGGCGCAGCCCGCTTCGCCGCAGCCCTTGCTGCCGAGCGGATTGGTGGTGGCGGGCACCGGGTGGTCGCCGACCGTCATGTTGGGGACGTCCTCCGCGCGGGGCAGGGCGTAGTCCATCAGCGAGCCCGTGATCGGCTGGCCATTGTCGTCGTAGCGAATGTGCTCCATCAGGGCCTGGCCGATGCCCTGGACCACGCCGCCATGGAGCTGGCCCGCGACCAGCATCGGGTTGATCACCGTGCCGAAATCGTTGACCGCGCTGTAGCGCACGATCTGCACCACACCGGTGTCCGGGTCGATCTCGACCTCGGCGACGTGGCAGCCGTTCGGGAACGCCGAGGCGACCGGTTCGCTGGTGTGGTCGACATCGAGGCTGTCAGGCACGCCCTCCGGCACCTTGCCGTCATGCAGACGCTTGGCGAGCTCCATGATGTCGATGCTGCGATCGGTGCCGGCGATCGTAAAGCTGCCGTCGGCAAACTCGATATCGGCTTCGGATGCTTCCAGCATATGTGCAGCGGCGCGTTTGCCCTTCTCGATGACGAGCTTTGCGGCCCCCACGATGGCCTGGCCCGTCGCGGTGATCGAGCGTGAGCCGCCGGTGCCGTTGCCGGTGTGGACGATATCGCTGTCGCCCTGCACGAGCTTGACGCTCTCGAAGGGGACGCCGAGCTGATCGCACAGCACCTGCGCGAACGGGGTGGCGTGGCCCTGGCCGTAGTCGAGCGTGCCGGTGATGAGCTGCACGGTGCCGTCAGGATCGAACACGATCTTGCCGAGCTCGGGGCTCGGCGGCGCCGTGACCTCGAGATAGGAGCCGACCGCAATGCCGCGCAGCTTGCCCGCCTTCTTGCTCTCCTTCTTGCGCTTGGCGAAGTTCTCGTGGTCGGAGATCTCGAGCGCCTTGTTGAACACGGCCTGGAAGTCGCCGCTGTCATAGGTGACGCCGGACGACGCCGCGAAGGGGATCTGGTTCGGCTTGATGAAGTTGCGCTTACGCAAGGTCAGCCGATTGATGCCCATCTCGTCGGCGGCGCGGTCGATCAGCCGCTCCATGTAATAGTTCGCCTCGGGCCGGCCGGCGCCGCGATAGGCCCCCATCAGCGTGGTGTTGGTCAGCACCACCTTGATGTCGACCGCCATCAGCGGCGTGCGATAGACGCTGGAGAAGTTCTTGCCGGTGTTGAGCGAAAGCGGCCCCGGCGCGACGCCGGTGATGTAGGCGCCGAGATTGCCGTAGCCGGACAGTTTTGCCGCGAGGAAGTGCCCCTCGGTATCGAGCGCGAGCTCGGCGTGGATCTTCTGGGCGCGGCCGTGGCTGTCGGAGAGGAAGCTGGTCGAGCGCTCGTCCAGCCACTTCACCGGGCGTCCCAGTGCCTTCGCCGCATACAGAATGCACATGTACTCGGGATAGTTGATGTTCTTCATGCCGAAGGAGCCGCCGACATTGGCGGTGAGGATGCGCACCTTCTCGTTCGGCACCTTCAGGTTCTTGGCGAGATTGGCGCGGTTGCCGGCAACGCCCTGCGTCGGAACCTGAAGCGTGTAGCGCTCGGTCTTCTTGTCGTAGGAGGCAAGCCCCACGCGCGGCTCCATCGAGACCACGGCAACGCGGGTGTTCTCGATGTCGAGCTTGGTCACATGAGCGGCGCTGGCGAAGGCTGCGTTCACCTTGTCCATGTCGCCATAGTGGTAGTCGAGCGCGACGTTGTTGGGGATGTGGTCGTAGAGCTGCGGCGCGCCGGGCTTGGCGGCTTGCTCGGGGTCCGTCACCGCCGGCAGCGGCTCGATGTCGAGCTCGACCGCCTCGGCCGCGTCGCGCGCATGGGCCAGCGTCTCGGCCACCACGAAGGCGACGGGATCGCCGACGAAGCGGACCTTGTCGGTCGCCAGGGGCTGGCGGTTGGTCTGGAGCAGGGGCGAGCCGTCGCGGCTCTTCAGCGGCAGGCCGCAGGTGAAGGGGCCATAGCCGGCGGCATCAAGATCCTTCCCGGACCACGCCCCCAGCACGCCCGGCATGGCCTTGGCGGCATCGAGGCCGATGCTGCGGATGAATCCATGGGCATGGGTCGAGCGGACGACTACGGCATAGGCCTGGTTCGGCAGGTTGAAATCGTCGGTGTAGCGGCCCTTGCCGCGCACCAGCGCGTCATCCTCCTTGCGGCGGACCGGTTGCCCGACGCCATACTTTTGCAGTGCAATAGCGTTCTCGAGCGTCGACGATTTGGTGTGTTCTTGCATGGGAATTGACCTGAAAAGCCGGCATTTGCGCATTTTCGCGGCAGCGGAGCACCGGACTCCCTCAAATAACCCACCACCCCCGTTCACGACAACGCACGATTGGACATGGTCCCATGTGATGCGTTGTTGCGCAGGCCTGCCGCGCTGCTAATGTTTCAGGCGAATAATCAATTCCAGACCGGCCCGACCGGCCGCGGAAAGACAGTTTGTATGAATGACCACACGCGGCTCCGCGACGGCCATGCGCCGCATAGCGAGCTGGAGGGGTCGATGGCGGCGGTGGCGTTTGCCACCAATCCGGCCGTCGGCGCGCAGGCGCCGGGAACCGGCGTCTATGCGGCGCTGGACCTCGGCACCAACAATTGCAGGCTGCTGATCGCCTGTCCGACCCAGGACGGCTTTCGCGTGGTCGATTCCTTCTCGCGCATCATCCGGCTCGGGGAGGGCGTCTCGGCGACCGGGTGCATCAGCGACGCCGCGATCGAGCGCGCCATCGCCGCGCTCAGCATCTGCCGCGACAAGATCAATCTGCGGAAGGCACGGCGGCTGCGGCTGATCGCGACCGAAGCTTGCCGCGCGGCTTCGAACGCGGAAGGTTTCCGCAGCCGCGTTGCGGCTGAGACCGGCATCGAGCTCGAGGTGATCGACCGCGAGACCGAGGCCGCGCTCGCCGTGCTGGGTTGCTCGCCGCTGGTGGATCCCAGGGGACGCGGGGCCATCCTATTCGACATCGGCGGCGGCTCGACCGAGCTGGTGCGGATCGAGCGCGACGCCACCAATCCGGAGCCGCGCATAAAAGCCTGGATGTCGATTCCCTATGGTGTGGTCACGCTCGCTGAGCAGTTCGGCGGACGCGACGTCACGCCAGAGATCTATGCCGCCATGGAGCAGGAGGTCGCAAGCCACGTCGCGCCATTCGCCGAGGAGCACGGCCGCGATCTCGCCGACATGCACCTGCTCGGCACGTCGGGCACGGTGACGACGCTGGCCGGCATCCATCTCAACCTCGCGCGCTATGACCGCCGCCGCATCGACAGCATCTGGATGAACGATGCCGACATCACCGCGACCATCAACAAGCTGCTGGGCATGAGCTATGAGGAGCGTGCCGCCAACAGCTGCATCAGCGTCGAGCGTGCCGATCTCGTCCTGGCGGGCTGCGCCATCCTCGACGCTATCCGCCGCGCCTTTCCGCTGCCGCGCCTGCGCGTCGCCGACCGCGGCTTGCGCGAGGGCATGCTGGTCGAGATGATGCGCGAGGACGGCGCGCTCAGGAGCTGGTGAGTATGGCCAAGGACACTACCGGCCGCTTGCACGTTCAGGTCAAGACCGGCGGCAAGCGCAAATTGTCGTCGAAGCTGTGGCTGGAGCGGCAGCTCAACGATCCCTACGTCGCCAAAGCCAAGGCGGCGGGCTATCGCTCCCGCGCCGCGTTCAAGCTGCTGGAGATCGACGACAAGTTCCGGCTTCTGAAGCCTGGCATGGCCGTGGTCGATCTCGGCGCGGCGCCCGGCGGCTGGAGCCAGATCGCAGCAAAGCGCGTCGGATCATTGGAAGGCAAGGGCAAGGTCGTCGCCATCGATCTGTTGGAGATGCCCGAGATTCCGGGCGTGGATTTCGCGCAGCTCGACTTCATGGACAACGACGCGCCGGAGAAGCTCACCGCGATGCTGGGCGGCAAGGCCGACGTCGTGATGTCCGACATGGCCGCCAACACCACCGGCCACCGCAAGACCGACCAGCTCCGCATCGTCGGCCTGGTCGAGACGGCGGCGGCCTTTGCCTGCGACGTGCTCAAACCCGGCGGCACGTTCCTGGCGAAAACGTTCCAGAGCGGCGCCGACGCTGAGCTGCTGGCCCAGCTCAAGCGCGACTTCGCCACCGTGCGTCACGTCAAGCCGGCGGCGAGCCGGCAGGATTCCTCGGAACGCTACGTGCTGGCGACGGGATTTCGAGGGCAGGCAACCGCCTGATTGGTGCTATTCTCCAATCAGCGCGAAAGCGCCCCAATAGCTGGGATTGGCACTGTGTCCGCCGGACTTCAATGCGTTCAGCATCGCCTGGCGCAAGGCCTCCGAACGGCGCATTTTGGGAGCCTGCTGCAACAGCTTGAACGTCTCGGTGGTCAGGCGCACTGCGGCTTCCGACTCGACCGCCCAATGCGAAGCGAGAACGGACCTGGCACCCGCGTAGAAGAACGACCGGGCGAGGCCGGACAAGGCTTCTCCGCCGGGAACGTCGCCTGCGAGCGTGTTGCAAGCCGACAGCACGACCCAGTCGGCATTGAGCTTGAGCTGGGATATCTCGCTCGAGGTCAGGAGGCCATCATCAAGTTCGCTCGGGTCTTTTGGCAGCGTCAACGCAAGCGACGGCTCGGCGATGCCCTTGACGTCGCCGGCGACCAGACCGTGCGTCGCGAAATAGACGATGCGGTAGTCGGAGAGCTTGTTGCGCTTGACGGCTGTTTCGCTTGCCTCCGGTCCGAAATAGAGCGAGCTCGTGTCCGCGCCGACCGCTTTTGCCACGCTGGTCAGTTCCTGCTGGGAGTCCGGCAGCGGCGTGAGTGCCATCGATAGCTTCTCGCGATCGATCTCGACTCCTTTCCAGAACTCGCCATAGGACCGGCTGACGGAGACTCGCTTTGCGGCTGTCGATGTGGCTCTCCGGCCCTTTGTTGATTGACGGATCTTACCCTCGGCTGTGAAGGAGGGATTGCCGAAGCCCACAAGGGGCCGGGGAGCGAGGCCGCCTTGCGATGCGTTTCGAAACATATCCAGGCTGGAAACAGAAGGTAGCACCGAGACCGCATGATGGCTGATCAGCCAGGACGCCTCGGAATAGACTTGAGGCTGGCCGGCTAGGGCCGGAAGCGGAGGTTTGGTGACGAGCAAGTGAAACGGCAAGGCGGTCCAGACGCCCGCCGGCGCGATTAGGAGATTGCGCTTGTCACGAATCACATTTTCCATCTTGCCCAGCGTCTGCTGGTACAGATTGTATGAGTTGCCGGCGTCAAATGACGCGTCGTCATTGCCGAGAAGTCCCGAGCGGAACGACTTAATGCGAACTTCGGGGTTCGGAACATCAATGTACTCCCATTCGAAACGATCGGCAGAAACGGCAAAAACAAGGCCGATGTCGCCCTTGATCTGCCAAATCGAAACCAGGGCTTCGTCGGCCCGAAGACTCTCCTGCACCTCGGTTACCGATGTGGGTCTTAGCCCTGCAATATCGAAATAAGCGGGATAGTCGCGTTTGAGTCTCCGATTGAGCTCAAGCAGCCGGTTCTCGATCCTGGCCAGAGCATCCAAGGGGGGGGCTGTATTCGTCGCTGGAAGGCCTGCGGCCTTCGAGAGTTCGCCGCGCCATCGGTCACGCTCCGCAAGAGCATCCTGGCGCTCGCGCACGATGGCCGCAATTCCGGGAGTTTGAGTGCCGAGGCGGACAGTCATCTGCTTCATGGCGATCGAAGCGGTCGACTGACTGACCCACTGGGCAATCTCGAAGAGCTCCCGGCCGTTGCGCTCGTAAGTGTCCATGTCGACCCGGCTCGACAAGGTCAACGCGATGGCGAGGTTGCGGAACACGCCGATGCGGCTGTCAAACGTGTTCTTTGCCGAGCCGTGGTCATCGATCGACAGCTCCTGCGCCGAATGCTTGAGCACAAGCTCCACGGCCCGACGTCCAAAATCGACCGCAGCTTCATACCGCTTTGTCTTTGTCATCAAGGTCGATAATTGATCCAGCACGCGTACCGTGTTCGGGTGATATGCGGGAAGCCGCCTTTCGCAGATAGCGAGCGCCCGCTTCAAGATTTTGATCGCCCCCTCGGGATCCCTTTCGCGATGGGAGAATGACAGGTCGACGAGCGCCTCGATCAGCTCCGGCGAATCCGAGCCGCTGACTTTCGCTTGGATTGCAATAGCGCGTTCCAGCGTGGCGGCCGCCCGGTCGAATTCTCCGCCCTCGTTCAATCGGACAGCAAGATTCACGAGCGGTCCTACGAGCTCGAAAGAATCAGGAGCATAATGCTTTTCGGCTATTGCAAGCGCTCGGCCCAGCAACGTCCCGGCTACGGCTGAGCTTTCCGCCGTAATAGCCCGGTTGTTCAGCAACCTCAGCAACTCCGGCGAATCGTCGGTCCCCGACAACTGTCGTTGAAGGGCGTAGGCGCGCTCGAACACGGCGCGCGCCTCGCTCACGCGTTCGGTTTCGTACAACAACAACCCGAAACTATTGAGCGTGTTAACAAGGCCCACCTTGTTGCCGGCGGATTGCGCAATCCCAACAGCGCGCTGCAAGTACCCGCCGGCAGCGCTGTATCGACCCTGCTGTAGGCAGACATTTGCAAGGCGATCGAGAAATGGCAGAAGTTCTATCGGCTGCGCCGAGATATCCGTTTCAATTTGCCTAACGGAATCTTTCAGCACGGCTTCCGATTCCGCGTATTGTCCGACAATATCGAGTAACTCGGCCAACAGAAGGTGCCCGGAGCGAGCCTCTCGCGTGTCGCCTCCCTCCTTCGCGATGGCGATGATCCGGGTTTGCGTTGCAATGGCTAGAGGGTATTTGCCTGAAAAGACCTGCAGTCGAAGTAGTTTTTGCAGAGCCGGCACGATTCGCGGTTCACGTTGGCCGAACTGGCGCTCCTTGAGCTTCACAATTCGTTCAGCTGCTAATATCGCTTCATCATTCTGTCCGGCAGCAAAGGAGCCGACTACGAGATTGCTGAGCGGAAGCTCGAGGAATGGGTTGTCTGGCCCCAACTGCGGACTGGACTCGACCAGCTCTATCGCCCGGCGGCTGACGACGACGGTTTCGTCGTAGCTTTTCAGTTCGTTCAAAGCCCGGCCAAGCTCGTACAGGATGATGGCGAGCGTAGCCGAGTTTTCCCCTTCATACTGTTCGCGGAGCTTGAGTGCCTGACGCATGTGGTCGCGCGCATCGGATGTCTTGCCGAGCGCGAACTCGGATTCACCCAACTTCAAGAGGTGGAAGTCGAGCTGCCCGCGTTGCTTGTCGGGCGGCATGACTTCGAGCGCGGCGATGATGCGACGCCGAACCGCGATTGCCTGCTCATGCAGATCCTGTTCGGTATAGAGATACGCCAGCCGAAACAGGATTCTCATGTCCGACTCGGATAGAGTCCCTCGGTTGGGCAGGAGAGTGGAAATGCGGGCGTACCACTCGATTCCGGCCTTCTCGTCCTGCAGCAGGTCTGCCACCTTGGCGAGGCATTCCAGCGTGCTCCTGAGAGCCGGATTGCGGGCGCCCATGACGGCTTCGCCGATTGCCAGTGCCTGACGGCATTTGAGACTAGCCTTGCGGGCCTCGCTTTTGCCGTTCAAGGCCGATCCGACTTGCTGCAGAACTACCGAGTGTTCCAGCGAGTTCGCACCGAAGTACCGGACGATCGCATTCTCCAACGTCGGCGCGAGACTCAGTGCGTGATCGTAGTCGTTTCTCTCGATTGATGCGTCAAACTGGCCCTGGAGCGCGGCGATTTCCGCGAACGAGGTGATTGGTGCGGCCTTCCGCTCCGACGAGACTGCCCGCTTGCTTGATTGCGGCGCCGCACCCGCGCCGTTGCATGAGGCGGCGAGCAGGATTTGAGTGGCGATCACGGCGATCGTTCGGCGCAGCATCGGCGAGTCCGGAAGATGTTTGACCGGAGGGAACTGTGGAGCCTGCAGCCTCGGTGCAAATCACTTCTTGTAGGGCGGGAGGTACACGATTGTCGCTTTTTCGCGCAGTAGCTTGAGATAGCCGTCAACGACCTCCTTCGCCATTTCCTGGCGCAATTGCGCCTCGACCTGCTCGAATGGAGGGATATAGTTTTCGTTGCGATCCTCGATCAGCAGGACGTGCCATCCGAAGCCCGTTTTGATCGGCCTGTTGGCTACCTTGCCGACTGGCGACGAAAAGGCCACTTCTGCAAACTCGGCTATCATTGCTTCTTTCCTGAACCAACCGAGATCTCCACCCTGATCCGCGCTGGGACCCTTGCTGCGGGCTTTGGCGACGGCACTGAAGTTCTGGAAGGTGACGGTTTTCAGTATCTCTCTGGCTTCGGCCTCGGTCGGCACGAGGATGTGCTTGGCCTTGACCGCTGGAAAACCGAGATTCTGCTTAACGGCTGCGTAGCGCTGTCGTAGCGCATAATCCGTCAGCGATTCCTTGACGTAGCGCGCGATGACGGCATTTGCCTGGAGCTGTAGCTTCGTAAGTTCGAGTTGCTTTTGATAGTCCGGATCATGCTCGACCTTGAGCCGAGTGGCTTCCTGCGCGACCAGCTCTTGGTCGAGCACGCGATCCAGCACTTGGCGGCGGACTTCCTGCTCGTGCCCCTTGAGAAGATCTTCCGAGATCTGGGACATTTGGTCGTCGATGCGCGACTGCCTTACGGCGATGCCATTGACCGTGGCGACGACAGCGTTAGGCGCCTGGGCGAGGGCAGGCGTCGCAACGAAAGCGGCGAACAGACTTAAGGTAAGGCGGTCCAAGAACTTCATAAAAATGTCCCCGATGCGCCGCCAGGTGAATGGCGGCCAAAAATCTTAATTGCTCAATCCAATACCACGCGATGTGATATGGCGCATAGAACTTTGGCAATGTGGGGTTGCATTCGCACGGCGGCCGGCCAAATTGTCAAGGCGTCAACTACCCCAGCCGCTGATCCCGCACGTCCTGCGTATCCTCGGATGCCGCCTTGACCGCGGCCTTCTCCGCACCCTTGCCGGCGCCCTTGCGGCTCGCGATCTCCACCGCCTTGCGCCCCGAAATCTCGTGGCCTGCGTCCGCGGGCATCTGCCAGAAGAACCAGCTCGAGGCCGCCGAGGTCAGCGCTACCACGACGAAGGCCGGCGCGAACACCGTGGCGTTGAGCTCGCTGACATGGCTGAACCACATCGTGGTCTCGACACAGGCCGCGCCGACGGCGACGCCGGCCGAGATCGCGAGCTGCTGGTTGACGCTGACGAGGGTGGTGGCGCGGCTCATTTGCGCGGTCTCGACGTCGGCATAGGCGACCGTGTTGATCGCGGTGAACTCAAGCGAACGAAAGAAGCCGCCGACCACCAGGATCACCATGATGATGAGCAGCGGCGTCGTCACCGTGAACAGCGCGCAGACGCCGAGGAAGAACGCGCTGATGATCGCGTTCACCGTCATCAAATTGCGGAAGCCGAACGTGCGGATGATCCGCGCAGCCAGCGTCTTCATGCCCATGGCCCCGAGCGAGGAGGCGAAGGTGACGAGGCCGGAATGGAACGGCGACAGGCCGAAGCCGATCTGCATCAGGAGCGGCAGCAGGAACGGTAGTGCGCCGATGCCGAGCCGGAACAGGAAGCCGCCGAACACGGCGGCGCGCAGCGTCGGCAGCTTCAGGAGCGAGAAGTCCAGCACCGGCGATCTGGTCCGCCGCGCGTGGATGACGTAGAGCGTCATCGAGATCGCACCGCCCACGATCAACGCGGCGACGGTGCTCCACGGCAACAGGTTGAGGCCGGCGACGGAAAGGCCGAAGGCGATGCCTGCGAGCCCCAGCCCAGAGAGCACCATGCCGTAGAGATCGAACGGCTCGCGTTCCTCGCTCTTGATCGGGTCGATGTACTTCAGCGCCATGAAGATCCCGAGCAGCCCGATCGGGATGTTGATCAGGAAGATCCAGTGCCAGGACGCATAGGTCGTGATGAAGCCGCCGAGCGGCGGGCCGATCACGGGACCGATCAGGGCAGGGACCGTCACCCAAGCCATGGCGTTGACCAGCGCGCTCTTATCGACCGAACGCAGCAGCACGAGGCGCCCGACCGGCGTCATCATGGCGCCGCCCATGCCTTGCAGGATGCGCGCGAACACGAAGTCGGTGACCGAGGTCGAGAGCGCGCAGCCGACCGAGCCGACCATGAACACGCCGACGGCGATCGCGAACACCATCCGCGCGCCGAACCGGTCGGCGGTCCAGCCGCTCGCCGGAATGAACACCGCGAGCGACAGCAGATAGGAGGTGATCGCGAGCTTCAGCGTCAGCGGGCTGGTGCCGATGTCGGCCGCGATCGCCGGCAGCGAGGTGGCGATCACGGTCGAATCCATGTTCTCCATGAACAGAGCGGTGGCCACGATCAGCGGAATGACGCGTTGCTTGTCGACCATGAGGGTAATGAAATCGGAAGGAGGGGTGGAGCTGCGGCTTATCACCGCCGTCCGCCGCCGACCATTGCGGATCCACGCATGGCACCTAAATCCGGCGTAACAACGGTGTGACCGTCTTTCGTCATTCCGGGGCGCGCCCACTTGGCGCGAACCCGGAATCCATCGGACCGCAGCATCCGCTACGCGATGGATTCCGGGCTCGCGACTTCGTCGCGCCCCGGAATGACCGGTGGAGGGGACGGTGTACCGAGCCTTTCACCGTGAATCCGGCCAAAAAACCCCTGTGCATGGCTGGCCAGCGGCCCGAATTGCTTTGATTCGTCACGCGGCCGTGCTATCGACCCGCGTCAACCCCACCGATGGGCTCCGATTCTCAAGGCGTTGCCGCAAGGGACGCCGAGGGCGGCGCTCATCCATTAGCATTTGCGGCAGGGCCGCAGGAAGGAGTTGGCAGATGGCCACGGTGCAACTTCAGGGCATCCGCGAAGCCTTTACGTTCGACGACGTGCTGTTGAAGCCTGGCCTGTCCGACGTCATGCCGGGCGAGGTCGACATTCGCTCCCGCGTCACCCGCGCCATCCCGCTCAACATCCCGATCATGGCCTCGGCCATGGACACCGTCACCGAGGCCCGCATGGCGATCGCCATGGCGCAGGCCGGCGGCCTCGGCGTCATCCACCGCAACTTCGATCCCGAAGGGCAGGCCGCCCAGGTGCGGCAGGTCAAGCGCTACGAGTCCGGCATGGTGGTGAACCCGCTCACCATCAGCCCCGACGCCACGCTCGACGACGCGCTCAAGCTGATGAGCGATCACGGCATCTCCGGCATTCCCGTCGTCACCGGCGCCGGCAAGAACACGCCCGGCAAGCTGGTCGGCATCCTCACCAACCGCGACGTGCGCTTTGCCACCGACCGCCGGCAAAAAGTCTCCGAGCTGATGACCCGTGAAGGGCTCGTCACGGTCCGTGAGAATGTCAACCAAGATGAGGCGCGGCGGATGCTGCACCAGCACCGCATCGAGAAGCTGCTGGTGGTCGACGATCAATATCGCTGCGTCGGGCTCATCACCGTGAAGGACATGGAGAAGGCGGTTGCTCATCCGCTCGCCTGCAAGGACGGGCAGGGGCGTCTTCGCGTCGCTGCCGCCACCACGGTCGGCGATACCGGATTCGAGCGCACCGAGCGGCTGATCGATGCCGGCGTCGACCTTGTCGTCGTCGACACCGCGCACGGCCATTCCCGTCACGTGCTGCAGGCGGTGAACCGCATCAAGCGCCTGTCCAATTCGGTGCAGGTCGTCGCCGGCAACGTTGCCACCACGGAAGGCGCGCAGGCGCTGATCGATGCGGGCGCGGATTGCATCAAGGTCGGCATCGGCCCGGGCTCGATCTGCACCACGCGCATCGTCGCCGGCGTCGGCGTGCCCCAGCTCACCGCGATCATGGATGCGGTCGAAGCGGCGAAGAAGGCCGACATCCCCGTCATCGCCGACGGTGGCATCAAATATTCCGGCGACCTTGCGAAAGCGCTCGCGGCCGGCGCCGACATTGCCATGGTCGGCTCGCTGCTCGCCGGCACCGACGAGACGCCCGGCGAAGTGTTTTTGTGGCAGGGCCGTTCCTACAAGGCCTATCGCGGCATGGGCTCGGTCGGCGCGATGGCGCGGGGATCGGCCGACCGCTACTTCCAGCAGGACATCAAGGACACGCTCAAGCTCGTGCCCGAAGGCATCGAGGGCCAGGTGCCCTACAAGGGCCCTGTGGGCAACGTCATGCACCAGCTCGCCGGCGGCTTGCGCGCCGCAATGGGCTATGTCGGCGCGCGCGACATGAAGGAGCTGCACGACAAGGCCCAGTTCGTCCGCATCACCGGCGCGGGCCTGCGCGAAAGCCACGTCCACGACGTCACCATCACGCGCGAGAGCCCGAACTATCCGGGCGGGGGTTAGGCGCTTCGGTCGCGCGCGCGTTTTGCGCGCGATAAGATACTGCCGTGCTTGGTTCGACCGGAGCGGCCCGCGACCGGATTTCGGATAAGCTCGTCGTCGCGGTCGCTCAGGTAAGGTTGAGATGCAATCCTACTCGGCGAATGGCGCTGCATCCACCAGATCAACCACCGAAGGCGCGCTGTATCCTTCGACAAAGCGTTCGCCGAAATCCCGGATGAAATTGTCGTAGCTTGTTTCCGGCCTGGTGCTTGCAATATGGCAGAAGCAGCGGCGGAATTGCCGCTTGATCTGCATTCGCGGGAATTCGGCGACGATCCGCGACACTTCGGCGGCGGGGATGATGTCGTATTGCAGCCCGATGACGTCGAAGCAGATGCCGGCTGTGGCGAGTGCAACCTCGCTCTCTTTGTAGAGAGCGATCGACGGGGTCGAGTTCAGCGCGACGCTGTCCCAGATCAGCTGGGCGCGGCGCCGGTCGAAGCCGCGCTCGGCGGCAAAGTGCCGCGCCTGGTCCGCGCCTTCGACCTCGAAGCGGCGCGGTCCGGCGAAGCTTTCATTCAGCGTGATGTCGTGCAGCAGGGTGCCGACCGCGAGCACCTCCTCATCGTGCACCACGTTCTGCAATTGTCCGAGCCTTGCCGCGAACAGCCACGAGCGGACGACGTGGTTGAACAGATACGGGGCGCAGTGCTGCCGCGCATGTTCGATTGCGGCATCGACTATGGGAGTATCGGGAACGACGACGCCCGCGAGGGTGCGGTGGGCAGGTTTGTCCATGCTGCTGTCTTTCTCGTTGAGATCTGCAATTCAGGTGAACGAGATCGCTAGCTCCGGATGAATTTCAGCAGCTCGGCGTTGATCTGATCCTGATGGGTGGCCGTCAGGCCGTGCGGGGCCCCCGGGTAGTAGACGTCTTTGGCGCCCTTGATGAGCTTCGCCGATTTGCGCGCGGAGTCCTTGACCGGCACGATCTGGTCGTCCTCGCCGTGCAGGACTAGGGTCGGCACATCGAACTTCTTCAGATCCTCGGTGAAATCAGTTTCCGAAAAGGCTTTGACACTCTCATAGGCATTCTTGGCGCCTGCCTGCATGCTCCACAGCCAAAACTGGTCGAGCGTGCCCTGCGAGACTTTTGCACCAGGCCGGTTTGCGCCGTAGAAGGCAATCGCCAGATCCTTGTAGTATTGCGACCGGTCGCCGGCGACGCCTGCACGAATGGCGTCGAACACCTCGATCGGAAGTCCCTCCGGGTTGGCTTCGGTCTTCAGCATGATCGGCGGCACCGCCGCGATCAGTACCGCCTTGGCGACGCGACCGGTACCATGGCGGCCGATATAGCGTGCGACCTCGCCACCGCCGGTGGAATGGCCGATCAGCGTGGCGTCGCGTAAATCAAGCGCTTCGATCACCGCGGCGAGATCGTCCGCATAGCCGTTCATGTCGTTGTGCTCCGAGGCCTGGCTGGAGCGACCATGACCGCGCCGGTCGTGCGCGACGACGCGAAAGCCGTGCTGGGCAAGGAACAGCATCTGGCCGTCCCAGGCGTCTGCATTCAGCGGCCAGCCGTGCGAGAAGGTCACGACGGGGCCTTGGCCCCAGTCCTTGTAATAGATCTCGGTGCCGTCCTTGGTGGTGATCGTGCTCATTGTTTTGCGTCCTTTGGGGTGAGGAGAGGGTTGTGGAGCCAGTCGGCGAGCCGGGTCCGCCCGAGCTGCGGCTCGTCGCCCGGCGTCAGCGACTGATCGTTCAGGGTCAGGCCGAAATAGTCGGCGTGGATATCGGGGATCACACGGCGTGTGTCGCCCCTGGCGGCCAGAACCTGCTGCGCAAAGTCATCGAGGCCACGCCTTTCGGGACCAGCGATCTCGACTATGCGGTTGCGGGGCGGACCAAGCGCCAATTCGGTCAGTGTGGCCGCGACGTCGTCGGCAGCGACGGGCTGGAGATGCGCAGGCGACAGCCGGATCACGTCGCCCTCGGCGCCGCCTGCGATGATCGCGTCGATGAATTCGAAGAACTGGGTCGCGCGCAGGATGGTGTATGGAAGCCCCGATGTTTGGATGAGCTCCTCTTGCACAAGCTTTGCGCGGAAATAGCCGCTCGTCTGCAGTCGGTCGGTGCCCACCACCGACAGCGCGAGATGATGCTTCACCTCGGCGGCGGTTTCGGCCGCCAGCAGGTTGCGGCCCGAGGTCCGGAAGAAATCCATCGCGGTCTTGTCGTCGAAGGCCGGCGAGTTCGCGACGTCGATTACGACTTGTGCACCGTCGACTGCCTCGGCGAGGCCCTCGCGGGTCAACGTGTTGACGCCGGAGGAGGGCGAGGCCGCGACCACCTCGTGGCCTTTGGCCTGAAGCCTGCGCGCCACATTGCTTCCGATCAGGCCGCTGCCGCCGATCACCACGATCTTCATTGTGCCCTCGCGTCTCGTTCGCTCCAGAGGCGGCAAGGATGCGCCGGAATCCGGCCCAAGACCTTGGTATGGACGTGCAGCGCCCTTGGTTTTTGCTTGAAATCTACTTGCAGTTTCGTCCAAACAGGGCGCAGCAGCATCGGCTGGGTGCGCCGAGAGCGGGATGCCGCTCGGGTTTCAATCAGGGTCTTTGTGGTGCGGTTCACCTTCGAAGCCTATGTCCTCGATGAGGACCGGCGGGAGTTGCGGCGGGACTCCGAGGCGGTCAGCCTCACGCCGCAGGCTTTCGATCTGCTGCTGTATCTGGTGCGCAACCGCGGCCACGTCGTCAGCAAGAATGATCTGTTCGACACGGTCTGGGGCGGGCGGATCGTCTCGGAATCGACGCTGGCCAGCCACATCAACGCTGTGCGCAGGGCGCTGGAAGACAGTGGAGAGGGACAGCGGCTGATTCGAACCGTTCCGCGTAAGGGGTTCCGCTTCGTCGGCGAGGTGCACGTAGCGGCCGATCAGCGCATCGCGATCGTGCCGTCGGCGGAGAAGCCGGTTGCCGCGCTCGACCTGCCCGACCGGCCCTCGATCGCAGTGCTGCCGTTTCTGAACCTGAGCGGGGACCCCGCTCAGGACTACTTCGCCGACGGCGTCGTCGAAGACATCATCTTCGGTCTGTCGCGAATCCGCTGGCTGTTCGTGATCGCCCGCAATTCCAGCTTCACCTACAAGGGCCGCGCGGTCGATGTGAAGCAAATTGGCCGCGAACTGGGCGTACGCTACGTGCTGGAAGGCAGCGTGCGCCGCTCCGCTGGCCGCGTGCGCATCACCGGACAATTGATCGACGCCTCCACCGGCGCTCATCTGTGGGCTGAGCGGTTCGAGAGCGCGATGGACGACATCTTCGAGCTGCAGGACCAGATCACCGCCAGCGTCGTCGGCGCGATTGCGCCGCAGCTCGAGCTCGCCGAAATCGAACGCGCCAAGCGCAAGCCGACCGAAAGCCTCGATGCCTACGACTATTATCTCCGCGGCTTGGCGCAATTCCACACCGCGACCCGCGACGGAATCGATGGGGCATTAGCGCTGTTCTATGGGGCGATCGATCGCGATCCGGACTTTGCTGCGGCTTATGGCATGGCGGCGTGGTGCTTCTACTGGCGCAAGATGAATCGCTGGCTCGCAGACCGCGCCGCCGATGGCGCCGAGGCGGCGCGGTTGTGCCAGCGCGCGGTGACGCTGAACAAGAACGACGCAGTTGCATTGTGCCGTGGCGGCCACGCATGGCCCCATTTCGGCGGCGATCTGGACACCTGCGTCGCCCATGTAGACCGCGCGCTGGTGCTCAATCCGAATTCGTCGACGATCTGGTATCTCGGCGGGTATCAACGAATCTCGATGGGCGAACACGACAGCGCGATCGACTATTTCAGTCGCGCCATGCGGCTCAGCCCGCTCGACCCCGAGATATTTCAGATGCAGACCGGGATCGCGATGGGACATCTGTATTGCCGCCGCTTCGACGAGGCGGTGGCGTCACTGCAGCGGGCGTCGCGGCAGATGCCGAACGTCCTGCGGGTGGCCGCCTTCATGGCGGCGAGCCACGCGCTAGCCGGGCGGATGGACGAAGCCCGAGAAGCGATGGCCCACGTCCGCAGGCTGGATCCGACTTTACGGGTCAGCGTTTTGGAGGATTGGCTGCTCGTCCGCCGCCCGCAGGATTTCGCGCTCGCCTCGGAGGGCATGCGGATGGCCGGGCTACCCGAATGAAGGACGCCGTGTCGGCACAAGTGCTGGAAACGGCGACAACAGGTCTGAACAGGCTTGATCGGCGATAGGCCTTGAATCGACGCCGACGCGCCCTCGGCTCCGAGGGGCCAACCGCTCACCGCTTTTGTGTTGACGCGCCTCGCTGCCTCCGCTTCCGTCCGTATCGAAAGACAAAAGGAGGAAGCCATGGCCCAAGCCAAACGCATCGTTCTCGCCGCGCGTCCCGTCGGCGAACCCAAGCCGTCTGATTTCCGTTTGGAGGAATTCGCCGTTCCGACGCCAGGGCAGGGCGAAGTCCTGCTGCGCACGATCTGGCTGTCGCTCGATCCCTATATGCGCGGGCGCATGAGCGAAGGGCCGTCCTACGCAGCTCCGGTGCCGGTCGGCGGCGTGATGGAAGGCGAGGCGGTCAGCGAGGTCGCGGCCTCCAACAATCCCGATTTCGCGGTCGGTGACATCGTGCGCATCCGCTCGGGCTGGCAGACCCATGCGATCTCGAACGGCAAGGGCCTGATCAAGGTCGATCCCAAGCTCGGGCCGATCTCGACCTCGATCGGTGTGCTCGGCATGCCCGGCATGACCGCCTATACCGGCCTGCTCGACATCGGCAAGCCGCAACCGGGCGAGACTGTCGTCGTTGCCGGTGCGTCCGGCGCGGTCGGTTCGGCGGTGGGGCAGATCGCGAAGATCAAGGGCGCACGCGCGGTCGGCATCGCCGGCGGCGAGGACAAGTGCGACTACGTCGTGAAGGAGCTCGGTTTCGATGCCTGCATCGATCACCGCGATCCCGATCTCGCCGCCAAGCTGAAGGAAGCCTGCCCTGGGGGTATCGACGTCTATTTCGAAAATGTGGGCGGTGCCGTGTTCGAGGCGGTGTTCCCGCTGCTCAACCCGTTTGCGCGCGTGCCGGTGTGCGGCCTGATCGCCCATTACAACGACACCGAGGCCAAGCCGCCGAAATGGGCCGCCAGCCTGATGCGCGCCACGCTGACCAAGCGGCTGACCTTCCGCGGCTTCATCGTCTCAGACTTTGCCGCCCGCCACGGCGACTTCCTGCGCGACATGTCCGGCTGGGTTCGCGACGGCAAGGTCAAGTACAAGGAGTTCGTCACCGAGGGCCTGGAAAGCGCCCCCGGCGCCTTCATGGGCCTGCTGAAGGGCGCCAATTTCGGCAAACAGTTGGTCCGGGTCGGGCCGGACAAGGCCTAGGCATGATCCGGAAAAGTGCGAAGCGGTTTTCCGGAAAGATCATGCCCAAACAACAACCTAAAGCGCGAGCGCATTTGTCGCGCTTTAGGCGACAGGGAATGGGACTCACGTGGCCCCGCGGGCACACGCCGCGTGGGGATAGTTAAGAAAGAGTCACCAAATGGTCACACCTGCCCGCAAAAGCCGCGGGTGTGACCGCCTGTTCATTGACGGCCGGACGAAGGCATTGAATCATCGCGCATATTTTAGGTGCTGCGATGTTAGAGATTGGTATTTTCAGCGTCATCCTCCTGGCCGTCGGCTATTGGGCGACCATGTTCATCATGGGCCGTCGCGACGACGTCATCCATGGCAAGTTCGTTCACGCCGAGGACGAGGGCGAATTCGCCCCGGCCGCGATGCCCGCGCCACCGCCATTCCCGAAGCGTCCCGTGAAAGCTGCGCAGCGCCCCGCTGCTCAGCCAGCCGGCACCGAGGCCAAGCCGGTGAACAGCGCCGCGCTGCAATCGCTGCTCGCCGCGATCCAGCAGGATCTCAAAAGCGTGGCTTGAGTCTTCCGCGAGGCCGCAACACAAGAGCGGCTGAGGTTCAGCCGCACATGTGCGCCATGGCTGTGACGGCGCGCTACAGCATGATTCGGAAAAGTGGGTAGCGGTTTTCCGAAAAGCTCATGCTCAAACAGTAACCCAAAGCGCGATGATCTTAATCGCATCGCGCTTTAGGCGGCGTGCCGCATGCGTTCGATACTCTGAGTAATATGGTTTCCTGCATCGTCAGCGACCTTCAAAGACATGTCCGCCATCCGGCGGCTGGTATCGAGGGCGCTTCTGATCGAATCGCGCATCAGATCGGTCTGCACAGCCGCCAAATCCTGCGGAGTTCGGCAGCGCCAGAGTTCATTCATACGGTCCATGGTCCTCTCGATCTGCTGTCGAACGAAATCGAAGTACTCGCGTGAGACGCCGTTCATTCCTTTGACGACCGCGGTTGTAGAGTACATGATTGCTTCAGCGTTGCGGACCGATCGTTCTGTTGCCTGCTCCGTTTCATTGCCCGTCACACCGAACGTGCGACCAAGCTGATCAGCAGACCGGCCCAACATCACAGTGGCCATGTCGACGCCGAAGCGCCAACTGTTTTGCAACATCTCGGCATTCTGTTGCAGCAGGTGACTGCTGGCTTGGGCTACCTCCTCGCTGGCCTCAGCGGTAGCTAAGCCGATCCGTCTGGTTTGCTCAGCGGTCCTTTCGGCGGCGCGGCGCATTGTGTCCTCAGGGCTTTGCGTAGACTTTTCCTCCTGGCGTGGATTAGCCATCTGTTGCTCCTTGGTTATTGTTGGTGACGTCGGATCCTCTCCGTCACAGGTGCGATCACAGGTGCGATCCTTAGCGGCCAACGTGGGCATTTCTCGACCGTTCCGGGGCACGTGATTTTTAATCAATCCTCCGCGACCGCGCGCAGGAACGAGCGCTTCAACTTCCAATTACTCCATGGATTGGTTCACTTGCTTGGCGCCGCGGGTCTCATGTTCATACCCTCGATCATCAAGGGTCAGTAATGACCACCGCTGAAACCGTGTTGCTCATCGCTGCCTTGTTATTGGCGCTTCTCGTCGTCGGTAACGTCGGCTTCTCCAAACTGGCCGAGTGGAGGAATCCACCAATCGGCAAGTTCCTCGAATGCGACGGCGTGGTACTCCACTATGTCGATCGAGGGGATCCGGCCGCTCCTTGCGTCGTGCTGCTCCATGGCAACGGATCCATGGTCCAGGACTTCACGATCAGCGGTCTGGTCGATCTTCTTGCCCGCACCAATCGCGTGGTGTGCTTCGATCGCCCAGGCTTTGGCTATAGTCAGCGGCCGCGGCTCCGAATATGGACCGCGGCAGCTCAAGCCGCTCTGTTGGCGAAGGCGCTCAATCAACTTGGAATCCGCAATCCGGTTGTGCTCGGCCATTCTTGGGGCGCCTTGGTCGCTATCGCTCTCGCCGTGCGAAAGGATTATCCGACCCAGGGTCTTGTGCTTGCGTCAGGGTACTATTTCCCGACCGGCCGATTGGACGTGTGGCTGATGTCAGGTCCAGCCATACCGGTCCTCGGCGACCTGGTCAGTTACACTGTCGCGCCGATCGTTTCGTGGGCCGTCCTGCCAGGAGCTCTCCGCAAGATCTTTGCGCCCCGTTCTGTCCCGCAGACGTTCAGGAATGAATTTCCAGCGTCTTTGGTGCTCAGGCCCACACAGTTGAGGGCGGCTGCGGAGGAAAGTGCACTCCTCATTCCAACTGCAACACAATTCCAAGCTTATTATCCAGCCATCGGCGAGCGAGTGCAGATATTCCACGGAACAGAGGACCAAGTGATCGAATTCAGACAAGCGCAGGATTTACATCAAGCACTGCCTCGGTCCGATCTTCACCTTGTTCCAAATGCCGGGCACATGGTCACGTACGCAGACCCCGCCGCCATCGTGGAGGTCGTCAACTCAATGACGAACTCCTGAGATCGGCAGCGACGGCCGTCACTGGGCCTTGCCGCGTGCAGGCGCAGCAACCGGCCGCAATTCCATTCTTGATATGCCTGCTGCGACGTTCACACCTGTCTGCGCCTGGACGGACACCGGCTGCAAGGCGATCGTACGATCCGAGCCGCCCACCAGGAGGTTGGCACCAACTCCGGCGCCGACAGTGCCGCCGGCGGTCGCGCCCGCATAAGTTCCGGCCAAGGCTGCCCGGCGAACTGTCGTTGGCGCAAACACGGTCCAAACGAGCTGACCGCCGGACGTGGCTCCTATGTCCAGACCAAGCGTGCTGACGGTGCCTTCGTAAGCCTCGCGCGCCCTGCCTCGTGCCGATGCATAGATGCAGCTCAGCTGCCGTTGTCCCGCAACAATCATGCCGACTCCGGGCGATATGTTGCACGTGAGTGTGCCGACTCTCGAGCGCCCAGCCTCCTGCGCCGTTGCCGGAACCATCGTGAGGACGAGTGCCAAGGCCGCGCAAGCCGTGGCCAAATTGGTCAGCCTCGCTTCATTCAGCGTTGTCCTGGTCATGGGGCCTCCATCGACGTAGTCTGATCGTCCTTCAATGCGCGCGGAGCCAGCGATGTTCCTGTTGGTCGCAAGCCGAAGCTCCAGAACCACGAGACAGGCCTCGCTTACGGGGTCGGGATGTGGAGCACGCGTGTCCGGCTCTGCGCTAGGTGTTGAGTGACAGGCGGACATCAAGCGCGCCTACTGCACGCAGCCGATTTTATCAGTGCCCGTCGCCCATCTGGATGAGCAGCTCCTCGATATCGACATCGACCTGGCCGGCCGCCCTGATGTGGCGGACCTCGAGACTGTCGGGCTGGAAGCGGTATTCGACCAGGCCGACTTCCTTGATCGCGATCCGGTCCTGGCGCTGATCGTTGATGACGAAGCCCGCTGACGGCGCCCAGACGTGGCGGGTGTGGCGGAAGGTGAAGTCGCGGCGCTGGTGCACGTGGCCGCTGGCGATGAGACGCAGGTCGACCTTGCCGAGCGCCTCGATCAGCCGCGCCCGCGCCGGCTGCGGCACGTAGCGGATCGACGTCTCCGGCGTCTCGGGATCGTCGGGCAGGTTGAGAAACAGCGGCTTGTGCAGGAACAGCGCGACCGGCCTGCCTTTCACGCGCGAGATTTCCTGAGACAGCCAGTCGAGCTGCTCGGCCTCGAAGGCGAGGCCCGAATTCATCACCAGCGAATTGAGGCCGATGAAGCGCCAGCCCGCGGCCTCGAACGACCAATGGTCTTCGCCGATGATGTCGCAGAACTGCTGGCGGTGCGTCTCGCTGACCGGCGGCTTCGGCGCCGGCCCGATCGCGGTCGGATTGTCCCCGATATCGTGATTGCCGGGGAGATAGCGGCAGGTGACCGGCAGGGCGTCGTGCAGGCCTTTCGCGAATTCAAGGTCGTCGCGGCTGGTCGGCCCGTCGAATGAGACGTCGCCGGTGTTGACGACGAGATCGGGTCTGCCGGCGCCGATGTGCTCGCTGATGCGATGGAAGTTGGCGATCAGGCCGGGAAAGCGCCGGCCGAGATGGGTGTCGGAAATCTGCGTGAGACGAAATTCGGACATGCGATCATCCTACCCGTCGCCGCGCGTCGGAACGATGACGGCGCGGGCATGGATCGCAACGAACAAAGTTTAAAGCACGCGGTAGCGGATGGTGTAGCCGTCCTGCGGGGCGACGGCACCCGCGAGCGGGGAAGCGACGCGGTCGGCGAGGTGCCAGGGGCCGAACTGGCCGGAGCGATGCGGCTCGGCCGGCAGGCGGAGGCGGAACTCGAAGATGCCCTTGCCTGAGAGGTTCACGACGAGAACGCGATCGGCCGTGCGGTGGTTGAGCACCACTGCGCCGCGCAGCACGGCCCGGCCGTCCGGGAGGTCGCGCACGCCGTCCACCAGCGCCAATGTCTGGTTGCGGTCGGTGTGCAGCTCGATCTGGCTGTCGCCCACCGCCGCCAGCATCTCCCGGGGCATGCGGATCTCGAACTCGACGGCAGGCTTGGAGGGGTTGAGACCGAGATAGGCGAGCGCCGCGTGACGCATGTCGTAGGCGGCAAAGGCGAACAGCGCGAGCGCGGCCAAGGTCGCCAGGCCATGCCGGGCGACGTCCCGCCAGGTCCGATAGCTCAGGCGGAAGTAGACCGTCATGGCCAACGCGACCGCGAGCGCTGCCGCGATCCCCGACAGTGCCGACATCAGGAGGCCGAGCTGGCCCGTGGCGGCTTCGCTGAATAAGCTGGACAAGGAATTCATGGCTGTCTCGCCTCGGGGCCCAAGGGGCCGAAATCGCTTCAACAATCTGGGGTTGGTCGGGGAAGCGGGAACGCCGGTTCAAGTCGTTCATTGTCAGCGCCAAAAGTCGCGGCTAATGACGTCGGCGGCATTTCGCCTTTACGGGAAAGTTCCGATGTCCGTTCAAATGGTCCTGCTGCCGGTCTTCGTGCAGGTCGCTCTCACCTTCGCGCTGCTGATCGGCATGGTCCTGGCGCGCCGCAAGACCTTGGTCTCCGGCGAGACCAAGATCCGTGACATTGCGCTCGGCGAGCCGAACTGGCCGAAGGGCGCCACACAAATCGCCAATTGCTACCGCAACCAGTTCGAGCTGCCGGTGCTGTTCTATGTCCTGATTGCGCTGGCATTGCCCTTGCGCCGCGCCGATCTCTTCATCGTGCTGATGTCCTGGGTGTTCGTGGTGACGCGCTTTGCCCATGCCGGCGTGTTCGTTTCCTCCAACGATCTCGGCCGCCGCTCCACGGTCTGGCTCGCCGGCGTGCTGGTGCTGCTCGCGATGTGGATTTACTTCGCGCTGAAGCTTTTGCTGCTGATCTAGGCGCTGCGCACCACTTGAAAGAACGCGAATGACCCCTGCTGCCCGGCTGTCCGCAGCCATCGAACTGATCGACACCATCGAGAGGGACCGCGTGCCCGCGGCGAAGGCGCTGAAGGAGTGGGGCACCGCGCACCGCTTCGCCGGTTCCGGCGACCGCGCGGCCATCGCCGGCCTCCTCTGGGATGTGCTGCGCCGCTACGCCTCGAGCGCCTGGCTGATGGATTCCGATACCGCGCGGGCCCGGCTGATCGGCATGCTCCGCCTCGAGCGCAACATGGACACGGCGACTATGGGCGCCTTGTTCGACGGCAGCCGCTTTGCGCCGGCGCCGCTGACCGAGGCCGAGCAGGCTGCGCTCGCCTCGCGCTCCCTCCAGGACGCACCTGCCGCCGTCGCCGGCGACTACCCGGAATGGCTCGACCCGCACCTTGCAAAAGTGTTCGGCGAGGATCGCGCCGCGGAGGCGGCCGCGATGGCGAGCCGGGCGCCGCTGGACCTGCGCGTCAACACGCTAAAATCCAACCGCGACAAGGCGCTGAAGGCGCTTTCTCATCTTCATGCAAAACCGACGCCCTGGTCCGCAACCGGCCTGCGCATCGAGCTTTCGGCCGATGCGCGCAACCCCGGCATCCAGGCGGAAGAGGATTTCATCAAGGGCGCGATTGAAGTGCAGGATGAGGGATCGCAGCTTGCGGCCCAGTTCACCGCGGCAAAACCCGGCGAGCAGGTGATCGATCTCTGCGCCGGCGCCGGCGGCAAGACGCTGGCGCTGGCCGCCCTGATGCAGGGCAAGGGCCGGCTGATCGCGACCGACCGCGACAAGCGCCAGCTCGCGCCGATCCATGAGCGGCTGTCGCGCGCCGGCGTCCACAACGCCGAAATCCGCACGCCCAAGGGCGAGGCCGATTCGCTTGCCGACATCCGCAGCACCGCCGACCTCGTCGTGATCGACGCGCCCTGCACCGGAACCGGCACCTGGCGCCGCAACCCCGATGCCAAATGGCGGATGCGCCCCGGTGCGCTGGAGATCCGCCTGCGTGACCAGGCCGAGGTGCTGGAGCGCGCGGTTCCGCTGGTCAAGCCGGGCGGCCGCATCGCCTACATCACCTGCTCGGTGCTGGCGGAGGAGAACGGCGAGCAGGTGAGGGCGTTCGTCGGCCGACATGGCGAGTTCTCGGTTGTCCCGCCCGAGCAGACCGCAAGCGTGCTCTGGGACAAGGCGGAAGCCTTTGGCGAGGCTGCGCTGCAGTCAGCCGAGGGCTGGCTGATGACGCCGCGCCGGACCGGGACGGATGGGTTTTTCGTGTCGGTGCTGAAAAAGACGGGCTGATCTCTCGGCCGTCATTCCGGGGCTCGCGAAGCGAGAACCCGGAATCCATCCGCCTGCAGAGACTGCCGCCCGATGGATTCCGGGTTCGCCCTGCGGGCGCCCCGGAATGACATCAAAAACAAAAGCCCCGCAGACCGATCCCGGTCGCGGGGCTTTCGAGTTCCAACGTTCTGCCGGTACGTCCGCGGTCAGAACGGTGCGAGGGCGTTAGCCGACGCGGAGATTGTCAGCCGACGACTTGCCGCTGCGGCGGTCGGCGACGATGTCGAACGAGACCTTCTGACCCTCGTTGAGGGAGGAGAGGCCAGCGCGCTCGACGGCGCTGATGTGAACGAACACGTCCTTCTGGCCGTCATCCGGCTGGATGAAACCATAACCCTTTTGGGTGTTGAACCACTTCACGGTGCCCATAGCCATGGGAATTTCCTTGTTTAGTTAGAGAGGTACGCACGCAGACCGGTACGCAGCATTGCGCCCATAGTCCCTGATGAGTCGATGTTTGGAGAATTCATCTGAAGCGTGCGCGCCCGTCAGCAACGAAGCGAAGCGGCCCAGTCGTTCGGCCAAGTATCGATGATCACAATATAGCGAGAATTTGGGGCCACTTCAAGGCACCACCCGTGGCCCGAAACGTCCCGCCACTTTGCTATTTCGCGGTGCAAATTAACCGTCGGCGCGCTTCAGTCGACGATGAAGAGCGTCGCCCCCGTCGTCGTCGAGGACCGGTGCGCGGCGTCGCCGAAGTCCGATACCTGGTAGCTCATCCCCGCCGTGAGCTTGAATTTGCGCCCGTCGCGCAACTCAGAGTCGAGCTCGCCCTTCAGCACATAGAGCACGTGGCCGCGATCGCACCAGTGATCGGCGAGATAGCCCGGCGAGTACTCCACCATCCGCACGCGGAGTTCGCCGATGTTGAGCGTGCGCCATGTGGCCTCGCCGCTCTCGCCGGGATGCGTGGTCGGCTCAACCTTGCTCCAGTCGGTGACGGTGAAGGGGGAGGTGGGGAGTTTCATGGGGCGATCCTGTCTCGGAGCCGGCGCCGCTTTTGTTAGCGCACGCTGTTGCCTCCGTCATTGCGGGCGCGAGGCGTTGATCGTCGCCCCGATGTGGCCGCTTTTTCTTGGAGCGCTCGTTAGCGTTGCGACGACGTTTGCGTTGACGAACAAATTAGGTAAATATTACTTACCTAAGCGCCTCGTGTCCATGCCCAAAGAAGCATGTGGGCGCGCCACCACCGCGGTTGCGGCCCGCGCTCGGCCAGCGTATTGGCTGGCCATGACAGCAGCACAGAACGACCGCTCCTCGTCGACGCCCTCGGTGGCCTCGGCGCACGACAAGATTCTCATCGTCGACTTCGGCAGCCAGGTGACGCAGCTGATCGCGCGTCGCGTGCGCGAGGACGGCGTCTATTGCGAGATCGTCCCGTTCAACAAGGCGGAAGCCGCCTTCGAGGAGATGAAGCCGAAAGCGGTGATCCTGTCCGGCGGCCCGGAATCGGTGCACGAGGCCGGCTCGCCCCGCGCCCCGCAACTCATCTTCGATTCCGGCGTGCCGGTGATGGGCATCTGCTACGGCCAGATGACCATGGCGGCCCAGTTAGGGGGCGAGGTCGAGGGCGGCCATCACCGCGAATTCGGCCGCGCCGATGTCGAGGTGAAGGCCGAGAGCCAGCTGTTCGCCGATGTCTGGTCGTCAGGCAGCAAGAACCAGGTCTGGATGAGCCATGGCGACCGCATCACCAGGATGCCGCCAGGCTTCTCCGTCGCCGGCACCTCGCCGAACGCGCCCTTCGCAATCATCCAGGATGAGAAGCGCAAATATTACGGCCTGATGTTCCACCCCGAGGTGGTGCACACGCCCGACGGCGCCAAGCTCATCCGCAATTTCGTGCGCAAGATCGCCGGCCTCACCGGCGACTGGACCATGCGCGCCTTCCGCGAGGAGGAGATTGCAAAGATCCGCCAGCAGGTCGGCAAGGGCAGGGTGATCTGCGGCCTCTCCGGCGGCGTCGATTCGGCCGTTGCGGCCGTGCTGATCCACGAGGCCATTGGCGACCAGCTGACGTGTGTGTTCGTCGATCACGGCTTGATGCGCCTCAACGAGGCCGAGCAGGTCGTCGACCTCTTCCGCCACCATTACAACATCCCGCTCGTGCACGTGGACGCCTCCAAGCAATTCCTCGGCGAGTTAGAGGGCGTCACCGACCCCGAAGCCAAGCGCAAGACCATCGGCCGCCTCTTCATCGAGGTGTTCGAGGCTGAGGCCAAGAAGATCGGCGGCGCCGATTTCCTGGCGCAAGGCACGCTCTATCCTGATGTGATCGAGAGCGTCTCCTTCACCGGCGGACCTTCCGTCACCATCAAGTCGCACCACAATGTTGGCGGCCTGCCCGAACGCATGAACATGATGCTCGTCGAGCCCCTGCGCGAGCTGTTCAAGGACGAGGTGCGCAAGCTCGGGCGCGAGCTCGGCCTCCCCGAAATCTTCGTCGGCCGCCACCCGTTCCCGGGTCCGGGCCTTGCCATCCGCTGCCCCGGCGAGATCACCAGGGACAAGCTCGACATCCTGCGCAAGGCGGACGCCGTCTACATCGACCAGATCAGGAAGCACGGCCTCTACGACGAGATCTGGCAGGCTTTTGCGGTGCTGCTCCCGGTAAAGACCGTCGGCGTCATGGGCGACGGCCGCACTTACGATTACGTCGTTGGCCTGCGCGCGGTGACCTCGACCGACGGAATGACCGCGGACTTCTACCAGTTCGACATGAAGTTCTTAGGGGAGACCGCGACGCGCATCATCAACGAGGTGAAGGGCGTGAACCGCGTGGTGTATGATGTGACCAGCAAGCCGCCAGGGACGATCGAGTGGGAGTGATCTGGTTGGTTGGCACGGCCCGAAACCAGAAAGGTGAAACCCTGGAACGCCCGCAGAGATGCGGGCTTCTTCGTTTTCAAGCTGGTGCTTGCGAGCGCCGGCAAGACTCGCGTCGCTGGCACAGGGTCCATCTTTGCCAAGATCGATAGGTAGCGCACCGTCAGCTTGCGGCGGATCTGGCAACACTTTCTCGAGGTCGAAGGAGGAGCTGCGAATGACCATCTCGACAAGCGAAGTGGAACAGTTCTTTGATCGATATGCCCAAGCCTTCAGAGATGGCTTGGACGGTACTCTTGATGAGGAGTTTTTCCGTTCGCTTTTTTCCACCCAATATATCGCTGCAGGACCAAAGGGTGTCATGGCAGGGGACAACGATCACGCTTTTGTCGAGCGGATTTCAAAAGGATACGAGCGCTACCGTCAGATCGGAAACAAGGCGGTCACCGTCTCCGAGATCGAGATGCATTCGATCGATGAAACACATTGCCTTGTCCACGTGGGCTGGAGCAGCGAATTCGAGAAAGATGGCAGGCGTATCGACGTGCCTTTTACCAATGCCTATCTGCTTGAGCAGAATGATGGGCTGCTGAAGGTTTTCGGCTGGATTACGGGTGATGAAGTTCAAACTGCTCAAGGACAATGGCCTCTTGTGAGGCTTGCCCAACGGCAGCGCGCCAGAACTTGCATTGATCAAAGAAGCTCGGCGCCGGCTCTTCGAAGCCGGCAGAACGGCCTCTGCGCGTCGAACTCAACCGCAACTCGTCCGTTGCAGGCCGTGCGCGGGGTAGGACATTCCGGCATATTGAGATGGTAATGTGCCGAGGATAGCCTTCAAGGACAGCGCCCGCAGAGAATGCTTAAAACCCTCGACATCGGATGTTCGAGGCAGCTGGAACAAGCGTAGGTTGAAAGCGTTAGCTGCGGGCCGCACTTGATGTCGGGGGCGGAGCTATGTCCGACTTATTACCCAGCGCGTTGGATCTCGCGCGCTTCCAGTTTGCCTTCACGGTGGTCTGGCACTTCCTATTTCCGGCCTTCACCATCGGACTGGCGAGCTATCTTGCTGTGCTCGAAGGGCTGTGGCTGTGGACGGGCCGCGGCGCCTATCTCGATACCTACCGCTATTGGCTGAAGATTTTCGCCGTCGCTTTCGCCATGGGCGTGGTGTCGGGCTTGGTCATGTCATACCAGTTCGGCACGAATTGGTCGGTGTTTGCCGACAAGACATCCCCGGTGCTCGGGCCGCTCCTCGGCTACGAGGTGCTGACGGCATTCTTTCTCGAGGCCGGCTTCCTTGGAGTCATGCTCTTCGGCCTGGGACGCGTTGGCCCGCGCCTGCATTTCGTCGCGACCTGTTTCGTCGCGGGCGGCACCTTGCTCTCGGCCTTCTGGATTCTAGCCGCAAATTCCTGGATGCAGACGCCGGCAGGACACGCGATGGGAGCGGACGGCCAATTCATCCCCGAGAGCTGGCTCGCGATCATCTTCAATCCGTCGTTCCCTTATCGCTTCGCCCACACGGTGACGGCGGCTTACCTGACGACCGCGATGATCGTGGGAGCCGTGGGCGCCTGGCACCTGCTGCGGAACAGGATGAACGAACGCGCACGCATCATGTTTTCAATGGCGATGTGGATGGCCGCGATCGTGGCCCCGCTACAGCTTCTGATCGGCGATCTGCATGGGGTGAATTCGTATCACCACCAGCCCACCAAGGTCGCCGCCATGGAGGGTCACTTCGAGACCGAGCGCCGCGCGCCTTCCATCCTGTTCGGAATGCCGGACGCCGAAGCCGGGGTGACGCGCGGCCAAATTGCCATTCCTGGCTTTGCGAGCCTCTATCTCACGCATAGCCTTGATGGAGAGGTCAAGGGGCTCAAGGCTTTCCCGAAAGACACCTGGCCGACCAACATTCCGCTCGTCTTCTGGGCGTTCCGCATCATGGTCGGCTTGGGGATTCTGATGATCGTGCTCGGCATGGCCTCGCTCGTTCTGCGTTGGCGAGACGCCCTGTACGACACGCCATGGCTGCATCGCTTTGCCGTGGCCATGGGGCCGTCGGGGCTGATTGCTGTGACGGCTGGATGGACGGTGACGGAAGCGGGACGCCAGCCATTCACGGTTTATGGACTGCTGAGGACCGCCGATAGCGTGGCGCCGATCGCAGCGCCGGCCGTGGCCGCGTCTCTGGCGGCATTCGTTGTCGTGTACTTTGTCGTGTTCGGCGCGGGGATTGCTTATCTGTTTCACCTCTTCCGCCAGACCCCTGAAGCCGGCGAGCACGGACCGCCACAAGGCCAGCCGGTCCGCACGGCCGGCATCACGCCGGCGCCAGCCTTGATAGCAGGGTCAGACACGCACAGAGCAGAGCCGCGGCAAGCGGGGATCCGGCCATGAGCATCGACCTCACATTGATTTGGGCGCTGCTGATCGCCACGGCCGTGCTGCTCTACGTCGTGATGGACGGCTTCGACCTCGGCGTCGGCATCCTGTTTCCGGCCGAGGTGGCGAGGCCCGATCGCGATGTCATGGTCAACTCGGTGGCACCGGTCTGGGACGGCAACGAAACCTGGCTCGTCCTCGGTGGCGGCGGATTGTTCGCCGTGTTTCCACTGGCCTACGCGACGATTTTTCCTGCGCTGTACATGCCGCTCATTCTGATGCTGCTGGCGCTGGTGTTCCGCGGAGTAGCCTTCGAAATGCGGTTTCGAGCGCGGACGTCGGCTGGTGAAATATGGTGGGACCGCGCCTTCTCCTGGGGCAGCTTTGCGGCCGCATTGCTCCAGGGCGTTTGCCTCGGTGCCATCGTGCAGGGCATCCGTGTGGAGGGGCGTGCTTACGCCGGCGGGTGGTGGGACTGGCTGACGCCTTTCTCGGTTTTGACCGGTGTTGCCCTTGTCGTCGGCTACGGCCTGCTCGGCGCGTGCTGGCTGATCTGGAAGACCGACGGCGCGCTTCAGGCACGCTGCCGCAACTACGCACGCGTTCTCGGGTTTGCGACACTCGGCTTCATCGCCCTCATATCACTGATGATGGTCATCCAAAGCCCTGCGTTCCGGGAGCGATGGCTGACGCTGCCGAACATGCTTTACGCAGCGCCTGTGCCAGTTCTTTTGGCCCTGCTGGCATGGCGCTTTCACCGCGCGCTCGCGAAGGGCGAGGATGGGATGCCGTTCCTGTGCGCGCTCGGCTTTTTCCTGCTGTCCTATGCCGGGCTGGGCATTAGCATGTGGCCGATGATCGTGCCGCCCTCGATTACGATCTGGCAGGCAGCCACGCATCCCAGCAGCCAGTTGTTCCTGCTCGTCGGCGCGGCGGTGCTGGTACCGGTGATCCTTGTCTATACCGGCTACGTCTATTGGATCTTCCGCGGCAAGGTGCGGCACGGCGAGGGGTATCACTGATGCGCGCATCGCGGACTTGGAGGCAGCTGCTATGGTTCGTGACGCTGTGGGCTGCAGGTGTCACCACGCTCTTCGTGGTCGCATTGCCGATCCGGTGGTTGCTCAAGGCGGGATGAGGAATCCGGAGCGCGCAGGATGGGCAGGGCTGCCACTCCTCTTTCGGCATAGTGCGGCGCTGCGAGCCGTTCGCGTGCCATGCTTGGCCACGCCATCCCGACTGTGCGTAGCTCCCCGGCACAAACGTCGGATGCCCGACCTGTGCTCCCGTGATACGACATCCGCATCGTCTCCAAGGAGCCCGCTTAATGTCCGTCGCGACTGCCGCCAGCCAGCAGCCTGCTGCCGCTGAAACCGCCCCCGAAACCCTCGGCTGGATGCGCGGCTTCCCGCCATCTCCCGACCGCCTCATTACCTTCCAGGACGGCTCCTTCCGCAGCTTCCCCGAGTTGCGCTGGGCCTGGAGCAACATCCGCCAGCTCGTGCCGACCGTAAACGTCTGGCGCGGGGCAGGGCCGGCGTCGGTGTTGCCGCGGGCGGAGCAGGACATCGGCCGGGTTGCCTCGGTCACGATGGACGGCCGACCCATGACGTTCGAAAAGATGCTGGAGGAGACCTACACTGACGGCATCGCCGTGCTGCACCGAGGCAGGCTGATCTATGAGCGCTATTTCGGCGCGTTGAAGCCGCACAAGCCGCATATCGCGATGTCCGTGACAAAGTCGTTCACCGGCGTGCTCGCGGGGATTCTGGTCGCCGAGGGCAGGATCGACCCGCAGGCGCCCGTCACGGACTATGTGCCGGAGCTGAAGCCAAGCGCGTTCGGCGATGCGCGTGTGCACGAGGTCATGGATATGACCACGGGGCTGCTCTACACCGAGGTCTACACCGACAAGAACTCGGACGTGTGGGGCCTCAGGCGCGCCAACGGCATGGCGCCGATCCCTCCGGGCTATGACGGCCCCACCACCATCTTCGATTTCCTCATCGCGCAGAAGAAGCAAGGCGAGCACGGCAAGGCCTTTGCCTACAAGACCGTCAACACCGACGTGCTCGCGTGGATCATCAGGCGCGCCAGCGGCCTGACGCTGTCCGACCTCCTGTCCGAGCGGATCTGGCAGCCGATGGGCGCTGAGGAGGACGCGCATTATCACGTCGACCGCATAGGCACCGAGAGCGGCGGCGGCGGTCTCTCCACGACATTGCGCGATCTCGCTCGCTTTGGCGAGACCATGCGCAACCACGGCCGCTTCAACGGCCGCCAGATCGTGCCGTCGCAGGTGGTCGAGGACATCGCGCGCGGCGGCGATCCCGAAAAATTCAAGCCGGCCGGCTACACCACACTGCCGGGCGCCTCCTACCGCAATCAATGGTGGATCACGCACAATGAGCACGGCGCCTACATGGCGCGCGGCGTCTACGGCCAGGGCATCTACATCGATCCCAAGGCCGAAATGGTGATCGCACGCTACGCCTCGCATCCCATGGCAGGCAACGCCGCCAACGATCCCGTGACGCTGCCGGCCTACAGGGCGCTAGCCAAAGCGCTAGTGGTCGGTGCGTAGGGTGGATCGGCCTGCGGCTGCGCGAAGCGCAGTCCGCCGGCGTAATCCACCATCTCTCGCCGCGCCGTGTCGGCAATGGCGGATTACGCCTTCGGCTAATCCGCCCTACGAGCTGGCGAAGGCGCTGATGCCCGGCGGGTAGGGCGTCGCAGCTCGTGCCTCACTCATGCGCCTCCTGCCAATGCGGATAGGTGACATAGGCGGTGACGGCGCCTTGCTCGTGCGAGCGGATCGTGACCGTCTCGCCCTTCGGCATATGGACGATCTCGCCGGGCCCCGCGGTCACGGTGCTGCCGTCGCTCGTGACCGACAGCTTCCCTTCGAGGACGATCATGACATCGTCGACCTTCATCGTCTCCTTGAGATTTTGGTTCGGCGCGTAGCGGCCGAAGCCGATCGTGATAGGTCCGCCGTGGCGCTGGTCGACCAAGTTGGCGACGAAGATATCGCCGTCCTGTCCCGGTGAGCGCTCAAGCGAGGCGTCGGCGATGGCGAATTTGCGAACTTTCATGAGGTCATTCCGTCTTGTGGGGCTGGGGGAGGGCACCGATAGACGCCGTGGCCGTTGTTTGGTTCCGCCTCGCGGGCGGTTTGACGCAG
Source organism: Bradyrhizobium sp. JHI2711 (assembly GCF_056156565.1). NCBI lineage: Bacteria > Pseudomonadati > Pseudomonadota > Alphaproteobacteria > Hyphomicrobiales > Nitrobacteraceae > Bradyrhizobium > Bradyrhizobium sp. JHI2711. The sequence continues at coordinate 1,178,187 of NZ_JBPZPT010000001.1, read as the reverse complement.
CGGAACGTCGCGCAATATAAGTATTGACTTATATTAGTCGCGATCGATATTTGTTCGGCGGATGAACCACAGGGAGAACCGAAAATGCAGATCGACGTCGCCAGGGTCTTGGGGCTTGTGACGCGCTCGGTGAGGAGCTTGGAGAGAGACGGCAAGCCGGCTAGCGCGGTGACGCTAACGCGGCTCTACGACACCAGCGTCGACGATCTCTGGGACGCCGTGACCAGCAGGGAGCGGATCCCGCGCTGGTTTGCGCCGGTCGAGGGCGACCTCCGGCTCGGCGGACGCTACCAGGTCAAGGGCAATGCCGGCGGCACCATCACGTCCTGCACGCCGCCCACCCATTTCGCCGCGACCTGGGAATTCGGCGGCGCCACGAGCTGGATCGACGTCAGCCTGAAAGCCGAGCGGAGCCAGGCGCGCCTGACGCTTGAGCACACCGCGATCATCGAGGATCATTGGAATCAGTTCGGTCCGGGTGCGGTCGGTATCGGTTGGGACCTCGCGCTTGCGGGACTTGAGCGATATCTTGCGACCGGGGCATCGGTCGATCATGAAACGGCGGAGGCGTGGATGGTCTCGCCCGAGGGCAAGGACTTCATGACGACGAGCGGCGAATATTGGCGTGCGGCGCATGTCGCAAGCGGGGTCGATCCTGACGAGGCGAAGCAGCGCTCGGACCGCACCATCGCATTCTATCGCGGCGAGATGCCGCCCGACATCGTTCATCCCGGCACCGGAAGCTGATGCACGCCTTCGAGGTCCTCGCCGATCCCGTGCGCCGCCGCATCCTCGAGCTGCTCGGCCTCAAGGAGATGGCGTCCGGCGAGGTCGTCGAAGTCATCGGGGCCGAGTTCGGCATCACCCAGGCGGCCGTCTCGCAGCACCTCAAGGTGCTGCGCGAGAGCGGCTTTGCGAGCGTCCGGGCGGAGGCGCAAAGGCGCCTCTATTCGGTCGACGCCGCCGGGCTGCAAGCGGTCGATGCCTGGGTCGGCCAGTTCAGGATTTTCTGGGAGCCGAAGCTGGACGCGCTCGCCACCGAGATCGCGCGCGGCAAGCGCGAGCGTCGCAAGGAGCCGATCATCAAGCGGACAGGGAAGAGGGCGTAATCGGGCTCCGTAGCCTGGATGGAGCGCAGCGTAATCCGGGGTGTCCCACACAGGCAGTAGCGTAGGGTGGATTAGCAGGCCGCCGCGAAGCGCAGCGGGCGGCGTAATCCACCATCTCTCTCATTTTGTCGTACTCAGGTGGATTACGCTGCGCTAATCCACCCTACGAATTCCGCGACATCTTCTCGAACTTCTTCACCAGCCGCTCCCGCTTCAGCCGCGACAGCCGCTGAATCCAGAACATGCCGTCGAGCTGGTCGATCTCGTGCTGATGGCAGACAGCTCGCAGGGCTTCGGACTCCTCGGTGTGCATGTTGCCGTCGAGATCCCGATAGCTGATCCGCACCCGCGCGTGTCGCTGCACCTCGTCGTTGATCCCCGGCATCGAGACGCTGCCTTCGCGGTGCATGATCATCTCCGGCGAGACCCATGTGATCTCCGGATTGACGTAGGTCTGCGGGCCGTCCTTCGCGTCGAGCTCCAGCACCACGACGCGCAAGGGCACGCCGATATGCGGCGCGGTGATGCCGATGCCGGGCGCGGCGCGCATTGTGTCGAGCAGATCCTGCGCGAGCTCGCGCAAGGAATCGTCGAACGCGGTGACGGGGCGGGCCGGCAGCGCAAGCCGGCGGTCGGGATAGCGCACGATCGGGCGGATGGTCATGCAGGGCTCCTACCACTCACTCACGGATCATTGAAGCATCCTCGCTTGACCGCCGACCTACTGGAAGGTAGTTAAGCGCCATGAGCACCGCTTCCTCGACCGCCGACGACATTCTTGGCTGCGCCCGTACGCTGATCATCGCGGGCGGCTACAACGGCTTCAGTTACGCCGACATCGCCGATGTCGTCGGCATCCGCAAGCCGAGCATCCACCACCACTTTGCCAGCAAGGTCGATCTGGTCCGCACCCTGGTGTCGCGCTATCGCGAGGAGGCCCAGGCAGGGCTGTCGGCGCTCGAGCGCAATGTCGCCGACCCCGCCGAGCAGCTCAAAAGCTACATCGCCTATTGGGAGGTGTGCATCAAGGATGCGACGGCTCCCTTCTGCGTCTGCGCGCTCCTTGCCAGTGAGCTTCCGATTCTGCCCGAGGAAGTGGCGCTCGAAGTCCGCGCGCATTTCCGCTCCGTGTCGTCGTGGCTGGCTTCGGTGATGGAGCGCGGCAAGCGGCAAGGCCGGCTCCATCTCTCCGGCACCGCGCGGGCCGAGGCGGAGGGATTCATGGCAACCGTTCACGGCGCGATGCTGTCGGCGCGGGCCTATGGCGATCCAAAAATCTTCGGGACAATCACCCGGCCGCTGCTGGAGCGGCTTTCCACCAGGCACTGACGAGATCGGCACAGGCCGGGCAGGGCGCTGCTTCGGCGTCGTACGTAAACTACCAACTAGTAGGTAAGGATCAGAAAATGAGAACCAGCGAGATGGCATTGGGCGCCGATCAGGCGGAATGGCTGAAACGGTACTACTTCATGCGTGCCGCGTTTTCCGTCGCTTGGGTCATTGCGGCCCTCGCGATCGCGCCGTCATCGGCAGTGATCGCAGCGACGTTGCTCGTTGCCTATCCGGCCTGGGACGCTGCCGCCAATTATCTCGACGCGCTCTGGAGCGGTGGCTTGAACCAGAACCGCACGCAGGGCCTGAACGTGCTGGTCAGCCTCGCCACCACCATTGCGGTCATCCTGGCCTTGCAGGTCAGCATGAACTGGGTGCTCGGAATCTTCGGAGCCTGGGCGATCCTGTCCGGACTGCTCCAGCTCGGCACGGCCGTGCGGCGCTGGAAGCGTCTCGGCGCGCAATGGGCCATGGTGCTCAGCGGTGGCCAGTCGGCCCTGGCGGGCGGCTTCTTCATCTTCCAGGCCGCGACGCCTGCGGTGCCGTCGATTGCGAATGTCGCGGGCTATGCCGCCGTCGGCGCGATCTACTTCCTGGTCTCGGCCGTCTGGCTCACGGTCGACGACTGGCGCCGTAGTGCGGCCCTGTGAGCCGCAATGTCACTTACGGATAGGGCGTGCCGTCCTTGTGCAGGAAGCGGCCGTCCGATGCCGGGCTCATCATGTCGATGTCGGAGCAGGTGATGAGGTCGGCTGGCGAGCGTGAGCCGATCTCGAGATAGACCGCCGTCACGCTCGACCTGTTGATCATGTGATGGCCGTTGCCGCTGGCCTTGGGGAAGGCGGCGCAATCGCCGGCGTGCAGCACGGTTTCGCCGCCATCCTCGATCAGCGTCACCTCGCCTTCGAGAATGTAGACGAACTCGTCCTCGTGCGAATGCCAGTGCCGCTGGCTCGACCAGGTGCCCGGCGGCAGGCGCATCAGGTTGACGCCGAAATCCGACAAGCCTCCGGCATCGCCGAGCCGCTTGCGAATGCGCTCGGCGCAAGGCGCATTGAAAGGCGCCGGATAGCCGGAGCCCTTGCGGGCCGGCACGGCGGCGACGTCGATCTTTGGCATGTGGGACTCCCTGCAATCCACCAACAGACCGGCGGCGCGAAGCATCATCACGATGAACATCGCGGACCAGATCAATATGTGTGGGATGCTGTCATTCTGCGGCTGTTTTGCCCGACGTGTCAAACCGATCTGTGATGATGTCGCGCGAGGACAGGGAGCCGCTGAGCTGTCGTTCCTGGTAGGTAAGTCATTGATCCCGCTGGCGCCGCTACTGTGCATGGGGTTGTTTTTCGAGTTTTGCTGGCCGCTCACGAAAGCGTGCGGCAAAAATGACGTCGGCCTGTCGGCGGGCTCAGTTCCCATTCGTCTTCCACGCGAGACAGACCTGACGGGAGACTGAAATGACTTCGTCCAACTATCGCTGGGTGATCGTCGCCGCCGGCGGCGTGCTTGGCTGCGTCGCGATCGGCGGCATGTTTTCGCTGCCGGTGTTCCTGCAGCCGATCACCAAGGACACCGGCTGGTCGGTGACCGGCATCTCCAGCGCGATGACGATCGGCTTTCTGGCCATGGCCTTCACCAGCATGGCTTGGGGCACGCTGTCCGACCGGTTCGGGCCGCTGCCGGTGGTGGTGACGGGATCGGTCGTGCTGACGCTCAGCCTGTTTGCGGCGAGCCACGCCACCTCGCTTCTCGTGTTCCAGATCGTGTTCGGCCTGCTGGTCGGCGCCGCCTGCGCGGCGATCTTCGCGCCCATGATGGCGACCGTCACGGGCTGGTTCGACACCAATCGCGGCCTCGCCGTGTCGCTGGTCTCGGCCGGCATGGGCATGGCGCCGATGACGATGTCGCCGCTGGCGGCCTGGCTCGTCTCCGGCCACGACTGGCGCACCTCGATGCAGATCATCGCGCTCGTGGTCGGCGCCATCATGATCCCGTTCTCGTTCCTGGTGCGCCGTCCTCCGGCGCTCGCGCAAGGTCCGGCCGCGCCCGCCGGCGAAACCGCCGGACAAAACGAGATGTCGATGGGCGAGGCGTTGCGCTCGCCGCAATTCCTGATCCTCCTCGCCACCAACTTCTTCTGCTGCGCGACGCATTCCGGCCCGATCATCCACACCGTCAGCTATGCCGTGAGTTGCGGCATCCCGCTGGTCGCAGCGGTGACGATCTACAGCATCGAGGGATTTGCCGGCCTCGGCGGGCGCATCGCCTTCGGCCTGATGGGCGACCGCTTCGGCGCCAAGCGCGTGCTGGTCTCGGGCCTGCTGCTGCAGGCCTTCGGCGCGCTCGCCTATGTCTTCGCGCAACAGCTGACGACGTTCTATGCGGTCGGCGCGATCTTCGGCTTCATCTATGCCGGCACTATGCCACTCTATGCCGTTCTGATCCGCGAGAACTTCCCGCTCAAGATGATGGGCACGGTGATCGGCGGCACGGCGATGGCAGGCAGCCTCGGCATGGCGACCGGCCCGCTCGCCGGCGGCCTGATCTACGATGCCTTCTCCAGCTATGCCTGGCTCTACATCGCCTCCTGGGCGATGGGCTTAGGGGCCTTCCTGATGGCGATGACGTTCCGCCCCTTCGCAAAGCCGCAAGGCGAGGTGGCGCCCGCGGCGGCGTGAATTCGAGATCGAGGCGTGGCGTCAGAGCTGCGCCTCGATCGCGGCCTTGTCGATCACCGACCAGACCTGCCGGATCTTGCCGTCGAGAAATTCGTAGAACACGTTTTCGCAGAAGGACACGCGCCGCCCGTTGACCGCAAGACCGAGGAATGTCCCGACCGGTGTGCAGTCAAACTTCAATCGGGCGGCGATGCGGGGAGGATCGGAGATCAGCATCTCGATATGGAACTGCAGATCGGGGATCTCCCGAACATCCCGTTCCAGCATCGCGCGATAGCCCGCAAGCCCAAGGGGCCGCGCGTTGTGGGTGGCCTCCTCATGCACGAATTGTCCGAGTGCCGGCCAATCCCGCCGATTCAGGCAAGCGATGTAGGCGCGGTAGATGTCGGCGAGGTCGTCTCTCATCATTATCGAAGCTCCCACGGCCTCGACCAACGCGCGAGGATCGCGAACCGGTCCAGCGTCAGAGGCGCTTTTCGAAGAAGAGGTCCGGATAGGGATCGTCGTTGAACCGCGGGATCTCGCGCCAGCCCGTGCTGCGATAGAGCTGACCGGCTTCGGGCAGTGCGCTGTTGGTGTCGAGCCGCAGCAGCGCGATGCCGAGCTCGCGCGCGGCGCTCTCGGCCGCATCCATCAGGCGGCGGCCGAGCCGCAGCCCGCGCGCGGCGGGCGCGACCCACAGCCGCTTGATCTCGGCGTAGCCGTGATCGGTGCCCTTCAAGCCGACGCAGCCGATCGGCAGCGTGTCCGACATCGCAACGAGGAATGTGCCGCGCGGCCGGCGCATGTCCTTGGCGTCGGGGTCGCGTGACAGCGAGACCTCAAAGCCCTGGCTGAAGCGGCGGCCGAGCTCGGCATAGTACTCGCCGAGGCAGTAGCGCGCTTGCTCGCAGCGCGGATCCGTCTCCTCCAGCGCGACGCGCTCGCGCGTCAGCGCGGAGGCGATCAGGTCCATCGCCGCCAGCAACGCCTCGCGTTGCGAATGTTGCGCGAGGAGGCCTTCGGCCTGCGCGTTGGACAGCGCCTCGTAGGCTGCGAACTCGCGCCGGCCCGCCCGTGTGAGCGTTGCCATGCGCCGCCGCGCATCGTCCTCGCGTGCGGCGGTCTCGATCACCCCCTCGTCCTCGAGGCTGCGGAGCAGCCGGCTCATCAGCCCGGAATCGAGACCGAGATAGTCGCGGATCTCCGCCACGTCCGATCGCCCGTGCCCGATCGCATTGAGCACGCGCGCCGCCCCGAGCGGCCGGCCGCGCCCGAGAAACGACGTATCGAGCGCTCCGACCGCAGAGGTGACGGCGCGGTTGAAGCGGCGAACGCGGGAGACGGGATCGAGCATGATATCTGACTTTAGTCAGATATCGCGGCTTGTCAATCGAGCGAGAGCTGATCGAGTTGCAGTTGCGCGCCTCTTTGTGAGTTGTTCCCGTGTCGCGAGCCGTTACCATGCGGCCGCTCGGGGAGTCTGAATTCACAACGAGCGGAGGCGGCATTGGGCGGGATGGAACGCAAAGCGAAGGGATCGGACCTGTTTGTCGCGGCGTTGGAGAATGAGGGTGTTGACCGCATCTTCGGCATCCCCGGCGAAGAAAATCTCGATCTGGTCGAATCGCTGCGTGCTTCGAGGATCGAGCTGATCCTGACCCGCCACGAGCAGGCCGCGGCCTTCATGGCCGCCACCCACGGGCGGCTGACCGGCAAGCCCGGCGTTTGTCTGTCGACGCTCGGCCCGGGTGCTCTCAACCTGTCGACGGGCGCCGCCTATGCGCATCTCGGTGGCATGCCGATGATCCTGATCACCGGCCAGAAGCCGATCATGAGCAGCCGGCAGGCCCGCTTTCAGATCGTGGACGTGGTGGCGACCATGAAGCCGCTCACGAAACTGTCGCGGCAGATCGTCAGCGCCTCCAGTATCCCGACCGTGGTGCGCGACGCCTTTCGCGTCGCGATGGAGGAGCGGCCCGGGCCGGTGCATCTCGAACTGCCCGAGGACGTTGCCGGGGACGAGGTGCCTGCGGTCCCCGTGATCCCGGTCCATCCGATCGAAATCCCGGTCGCCCATCGCGCCGCGCTCGACCGCGCCGCCGAGATGATCATGGCCGCCAAGCGCCCGCTGGTGATGATGGGCGCTGCGACCAGCCGGCCGCGGTCGACACACGGCATCGCAAGCTTCGTGCGGCGGACAGGCATGCCGTTCTTCACGACGCAGATGGGCAAGGGGACCGTGCCCGGCGGCACCAATCTCTACATGGGCACTGCCGCCTTGTCCGAGCGCGACTATGTGCATGATGCCATTGACGCTGCCGACCTGATCGTTGCGATCGGTCACGACCCGATCGAGAAACCGCCCTTCATCATGGGGCCCTCGGGCCCGAAGGTCATTCACGTCAGCTACACGCCGGCGAGCGTCGAGCAGGTCTATTTCCCCGATGCCGAGGTCGTAGGGGACGTCGGCCCGAGCCTGGAGCTGCTGGCGGATCGACTCGAAGGCAAGCTGCCGCAGGCCGCGGCGCTGCTGCCGCTGCGCGAAGAGATACTGAAGCACATCGCCGACCGCGCCACCGAAGCGCGCTGGCCGCCCACGCCGCAGCGCATCGTGCACGACATCCGCCAGGTGATTCCGGAGAACGGCATCGTCGCCCTCGACAACGGCATGTACAAGATCTGGTTTGCGCGCAACTACCGCACCCGCGTCGCCAACACGCTGCTGCTCGACAATGCGCTGGCGACCATGGGCGCCGGCCTGCCGTCGGCGATGATGGCCGCGATGCTCTATCCCGACCGCCGCGTGCTTGCGGTTGCCGGCGACGGCGGCTTCATGATGAACAGCCAGGAGATAGAGACGGCGGTCCGCCTCAAGCTCAACCTGGTCGTGCTGGTGCTGGAGGACAAGGCCTACGGCATGATCCGCTGGAAGCAGGCCGTCGACCGCTTTGCCGATTACGGCATGACGTTTGGCAATCCGGATTTTGCACTATACGCCAAGGCTTATGGCGCCAAGGGTCATCGAATCGAAAGCATCGACAGCTTCGGCACGACGCTCGATGCCGCCTTCAGGGAAGGCGGCGTGCATCTGGTCGTGGTCCCGATCGATTATTCGGAGAACGTACGGGTGCTGGTCGACGAGTTGCGGGCGCACGAGAAGGCGAAGGCGTGAATTTTGTGCGACGCTCTCACCGTTCGTCATTGCGAGGAGCCCTTGCGACGAAACAATCCAGACTGTCACCGCGGAAAGATTCTGGATTGCTTCGCTGCGCTCGCAATGACGGAGCCTGTGGCGGAGACCCTCCGTCGATCTGACAACTCCACTTGTCTCGCGCAGCCCGATCGCCGACACTCGCAATCACCCGATCCAACCACCACAGGAATATGAAATGACCCGCGTTCGTTGTGTCACCGAGATGGGCATGGGCGTCGACGTCCACGGCAGGGACGCCACCAAGGCGGCCAAGCGAGCGGTCTCCGATGCCATCAGGCATTCCAGCCTCGGCTTCTTCCGGATGATCGGCAAGACCGCGAACGACATGTTCGTGGACGTCACGATCGGCGTGCCGAATCCAGAAACCGTCGACAAGGAAGCCGTCGCCAAGGAGCTGCCTTACGGCACCGTGACCGTCACCGCGGTCAAGGGCGGGCTGGAGATCCCCTCGGCCACGGAAGTGGCCAACGATCCCATCCTGATCGCCAATGCCGCCGTCATCGTCAGCTTCGACAAGGATTAGGCCGATGTCCGCGAGCGATGAGGCGCTGCTGGATCGCCCGATCTGGAGCGCGTTGACGACGAGCCAGAAGCATCTGGCCGAGGGCGGCCCGCGGGCTCTGCGCTATCCCGTGGACATGACGCCGTTTGCCGATATGGCGGACATGTCCGCGGCAAGTTTTGCGGCGCTCGGCGATCTCATGTCGGGCTCGCAAGTCGCGGTGCTGTTCACGCCCGAGCCCGTCGAAATTCCCGCCGGCTTCAAGGTGCTGCTCGCGGAGCCCGGCGAGCAGTTGATCGGCTCGCCCGCCGACACTTCGCTGCGCGATGCCGAGATCGTCCGCCTCGGCGCGACTGACGTTCCCGCCATGATGGCGCTGACCGAGCTGACCAAGCCCGGGCCGTTTGCGGCGCGGACGCACGAGCTCGGCACATTCCTCGGCATCCGTGCACGCGGCGAGCTGGTCGCCATGGCCGGCGAGCGGATGAAGCCGGGCAATTTCACCGAGATGACGGCGGTCTGCGTGCATCCCGATCATCGCGGTCGCGGTTACGCACAGGCGTTGCTCGCCGCCATCGCGCGCCAGATCGAGGCGCGCGGCGAAATTCCGTTCCTGCACGTGTTCGCGAGCAATACGTCTGCCATCGCGCTGTACCAGCGGCAGGGCATGCGGATTCGGCGCCGGCTGCAGGTCACCGTGCTGATGAAGCAGGGATGAGCTGCACCGTGGGCTTCATATCCCGAGAAATCGCGCTATATCGATTCCAACCACAAATCGGGGGGGGGGAGCACATGGACGCCAGAACGACTGATTTTTCCGCCGTACGGACGGCGATGCAGCGCTACGTCGATCAGGAGATCATTCCCGGCGTATCCTGGGCCGTGCTGCGCGGCCGCGAGGTGGTCGATCAGCAATGCGTGGGCTTTGCCGACCGAGAGGCCAACACTGCGCTGCGGCCCGATCATATCTTCCGGGCGTTCTCCAACACCAAGATCTTCGTCACCTGCGCGATCATGCTGCTGGTCGAGCAAGGCCGCATCGGCCTCGATGACGCAGTCGAAAAATTCCTGCCGCAGCTCGGCAATCGCAAGGTGCTGAAGCAGAACGCTTCGAGCCTTGCCGATGTCGAGCCGGCGAAGAGCCCGATCACGATCCGCCAGCTCCTGACCCACACCTCCGGCCTCAGCTACGGCATCTTCGATCCCGGCACGGTGCTGTTCAAGGGTTACAACGAGGCGCGCGTGCTCAATCCGCTGACGCCGCTCAGCGACATGATCGACAGGCTCGCCGACCTGCCGCTGTCCTATCACCCTGGCACGGCCTGGGAATATTCCGTGGCGACCGACGTGCTCGGCCGTGTGGTCGAGGTCGTCTCGGGCCAGCCGCTCGACGCCTTCCTGAAGGCGCGCATCTTCGATTCCCTCGGCATGACCGACACCGGCTTTTATGTCCCCGAGACACAGCAGGGCAGGCTGGTCGCGCTCTACAACGGCGCCGACGTGCTCGACCCCATGAAGCCCGGCCTCACGCGGGCCGACCATCTGCCTTACCCGCAAGCCTATCGGCGGCCGCTGCCGCGGCTCTCGGGCGGCGGCGGTCTGGTCTCGACCTTGCCAGACATGCTCGCGCTGGTGTGTGCGCTGCTGCCCGGGTCCGATGCGTTGCTGAAGCCGGAAACGCTGCGGCAGATGATGACGAACCAGCTGCCCGCAGGCCAGACCATCCGCTTTGCCAATCTCGGCCCGGTTCCCGGCAAGGGCTTTGGCCTCGGCGGCGCGGTCACCTTCGCGCCGACACCGTTCGATCCGCCGAACTCGACCGGTGAATTCCAATGGGGCGGCCTGGCCGGGACCCATTGGTGGATCTGTCCGGAAGCCAATACGGCGGGCGTGCTGATGGCCCAGCGCTATATGGGCTTCTGGAATCCGTTCTTCTTCGAGTTCAAGCGCCTGGCCTATCAGGCGGTCGGAGCCTGATCGCAAAAAAATCTTCCGTCAGCGCGAATCCTTTTTGGCCGTCGCGTCCTCTTGTTGGTCGAGGCAATCGGTCTCGGCCCATATCGGAGGATGTGATGGGATTCTATCGAAAGAACATCGGCGGACTGCATCAGGTGGTGCGGGTCGTCCTGGGGATTGCGGTGGCGGCTGCGGCGTTCGTTTATCTTGCCGGCGCGACAGCATGGCTGGTCGCGCTCGGTGGCGCCGGCTTCGCGCTGACCGGTTTCGTCGGTTATTGCCCGATGTGCGCGATGGCAGGCATCGGCAAGGGAGGGATGTCGTGAGCGCGGCGGCGATCTCGCCAAACCTGTTCGAGGCCGCGCGGCTCGGCGATGCCGAGGCGATTGCGCGTCTGCTCGAGACGACGCAGCCGGATATTCGTCGCTATGCGCGCGCGACCTGCCGCAGCTCGGCGGACGCCGAGGATGCGACGCAGGAGGCGCTGTGGATCCTGTTCCGCCACGTCGGCACGATCCGTTCGCTGCTGGCGTTGTCGGCCTGGCTGTTCAGCGTGGTCCGGCGCGAATGCCTGCGGCTCGCGCGCCGGGCCGGCGTTGTACCGGCAGTCGATCAGGGCGAGGCGGAGGCCGCACTGCTGTTGCGCCCTGAGGCCGATCTGCGGCTCGACGTCGCCGCGGCGTTCGAGGCCCTGCCGCCGCACTATCGCGATGTCGCGCTGATGCGCGACGTCAAGGAGATGACGATCGATGAGATTGCCGCCGCGCTCGGCGCGACCAGGCAGACCGTGAAGGCGCGGCTGCATCGCGCCCGCGCCTTGATGCGCGAATATCTGACGAGATGAGAGACGACCAGATTCAAAGGAAAAAAACGGAGTGACGTGGGCGGGAGACGTCGCCTCCCGCCCACGGCTTCGCTTTAGTCCTTCCACGGATCGAACTCGCCTTCGCCGGCCATGGCGACGGCGAATGGCCGCAGCGTGTGCAGCACGCGCACGGTGCCGGCGTGCTGGGCCAGCACGTCCGGCAGGCGGCGATAGGCCATCGGGCTCTCGTCGAGGTCGGCACCGATCAAGGTGACGCCGCGCTCGTTCAGCCAACGGTCCATCTCCTCGCGCGAGAAGCGCCGCTTCGCCTCACGTCGTCCGAACAGGCGGCCGGCGCCGTGCACGGTCGAGTAGAGCGAGGCCTTGGCCTGCGGGCTGTCGACGCCTTCGAGGATGACGGCGTCGTCGCCCATCGAGCCGCCGACGAATCCCTTCTGGCCGGGAAACGCCGGCGTCGCGCCCTTGCGCACCACCCACAAATCCTTGCCGTCGTGGGTCTCACGCCAGGCATAATTGTGGTGGTTGTGCACGCTCTCGGTGACGCTGCCGCCGATGATCTGGCGGACGCGCTCGACGACCCACTCGCGGCCTGCATAGGCATAACGCCCGGCGAGCTGCATCGCCGCGATGTAGCGGCGGCCGAGCTCGCTGTCCTCGTCGACTACGGCGGGCGGGACGTTCATGCCGTCCTTGCCGCCGGCGGCCTTGAGGTAGCGCGTCGCGGAGGTGTGCCCGAGACCGCGGCTGCCGAAGTGGACGCCGATCCAGACGAAGCCTTCCTCGTCGCGCATGAGGTCGACATAGTGGTTGCCCGATCCGACCGTGCCGAGCTGCTTCACCGCCTTCTGACGGTAGTCCTCCATGTCGCTTTCGCGCCAGGCCTCGCCGTCGTCGAACAGGTCGTGCTCGGCCCGTTCCGCGTTGGCACGTCCGACGCCGAACGAGATTACCTTGGCGACGTCGCGGATGATCGTGGGAGCGATCCCCGCGATGTCGTCGAAGCGCGTGTCGAGCCGAGCCGCCATGTTGCCGCAGCCAATGTCGAAGCCGACGCCGGAGATGCTGATCTGCTTCTCATAGGCGATCACCCCGCCGACCGGCTGCGCATAGCCGAGATGGCCGTCGGCGCAGATCACGCCGGAGACGACATTGCCGATGGCCATGCAATTGCGCATCTGCGCGATCGTCGCCTCCTCATGCGGGCCGAACACCTTCAGCGGCGCATTCTGGAAGCGGGCGTCCTGCGTCCGGAACGCGGTAATCGAGCTCGCGGTCGCATTGGCCTCGCGGGCAAGATGCTCCTTGCGCGCAGCGTCCTTGTACAGGCACCAGGCCGGCTGGCCGCGTCCTTCGCCGACGCGCGAGTCGGGATCGACACCGGCGGCGAGGCAGAGCTCGCGGGCGCGTTCCATGTAGGGATCGGGTCGTCGCATGGTCGTAGATCCTTGTCATTCCGCGCGCACCATAACGGGACGGGCGGATCATTTCAGAGATTTCGCTGGCCCCGGGCGCATCTCGCGTCCGGGGCCATTGTCGTTGCGCATCAGTTCAACGCCGTCTCCGACGCCGCGATCCACGCGACCACGGCTTCGGAGAAGCCGTTGACGCGGGTCCAGGCGCCGTGACCGACACCGTGCTGATACGAGGCCACGTTGACCATGGTGCCGCGCGCCTTGGGCTCGGGCACCTGGTCGTGACTCTGCTCGTCGGTGAAGACGATGAGGCGATCGCCCTTGCGGTCGATCTCCGTCACCGCCTTGCCGAGATAGGTTCCGCCATGCGGCTGCGAGTTGATGATCGCATCCCGCAGCGCGAAACCGCGGCGGGGAGGGACCTTCACGACCTCGTTGGAGAAGGTGAAGATCTCGACCTCGTCGCAGATCTCGCGGGCGAGAATGGCAAGGCCACACGCCGCCTCCGCGCGCGTCATTTCCGACTGCGCGGAGAGCGTTGCGAACATCGAGCCGGACACGTCGATCAGGAGCCGGGTGCGGCCCGGAAGCCGCACATGGTCCTTGATCGACTTGAGCATCGCAGCCTCGAGCTCGGGCTCGAAGTCCGGCGCATAGCGCGCCGCCGTGATGAAGCGATAGGGCAGGATACGATCCGTCCGCATCGCCTCGATCGCGCCTGCGATGCTCTCGCGCGGGACCTGCGCGTTCTGCATCAGGCGCAGATTGCGCAGTAGCGCCAGGCCGCCGAGCTTTCGCTCGGCGATCAGCCGCTCGAAGGTCTCGCGCTTGTTCTTGCCGGCCGAGAGCGAAACCTCCCAGGTGTCGGGGGAGGCGAGCTCGCCATCGACGAGCTGCTTCCACACCTTCGCCTGATCGGCGTCTTTCGGCTTGGCGTGCACCAGGAACAGAACGTCCCTGATCCGCACCGCGCCGTCGCGGTCCCACTTGGCGAGCTGATAGGCGTCGAACTTGGTCAGCGCGCGGGCAAGACCCTTCTTCACCTGTGCCGAGACCGGCTGGCGCTTGCGCTGCTGCATCGGCCCCAGCGCATCCGCCCAGTAGATCGCGAGCAGCTCCGTCATCTCGTCGGGACGCTGGATCACCTGGGCGAGCGTGTCGGCAACGAGGGTGCGGTGCCTCTCGTTCCGCGCCATCTCGCGGATGACGAGGAGCGGTGCGTGCCGCAGCTTCATCACCTCGCGCGCCTCGATCGCAAGCTGCGCAACGCGCTCCGGCGCGACCTTGGGTACGAGGGCCTTGATGCGGTCGGCGATCGCAACGCCGTCCTCGTAGAACTGGTCCTCCCACAGGAGGCAGTTCATCAGCGCGCGCTTCAGCTCCATCTCGGGCGTGAAGCGAATTGCGCGTGCGCCCTCCCGCGTGAAGGCGCGAACGATCTTGTTGAGCCTGACCATGATGGCCTCCTCTTGGGTTGATGGGGATGGAAACGGTGCCGGGGAACAGGCGAGGCTGTACTGCCCTTGCGGGCAAGTCACATGCTCTACCGCTGAGCTACGGACTTTCGTCCGGAAGGAGTCGAACCTTCGACATTGCGATCCGAAGTAACAGCGCTCCTCACCACCGGCGGTGGCTAGGGGACACGATCCGGGAACGGGCGATTGCTGTACCCGACGAGCCGAAGCTCGCCGGAAAGCGCTCTATCCTCTGAGCTACCGGTGCATGGGACACCGGGCGGGATTCGAACCCGCGACCTCTCGCGTTGCAGGCGAAGTAACAGAAATCTTCACCACGGATCGTGATGGGGTTGGCGGGGAACGATCGATGCTGTTGCTGCCCTTGCGGGCGATCCGCCTTTCGGCGCGCAGGGTTCGAACCTGCTCGGCGCTTTCCCGCCTTTACCACGAAGTAACAGACATCTTCACCACCGCCAGGCCAGTGCTTTCGCATCGGCCATTGATGGGTACGCTGGGGAACGGGCGATATCGGCTTTCAGTGACAACAACACAGTCTCTGTCCCGAACGGACAGATCCTGCGCCGGGCCGCGTGCAAGCCTTTTCCGAGGCCGCATCCCGGTGCGTGTGTCAAAGGCGGGAGGCATACCCGCTGTGCCGTGTGGAGAAGTATCCGACATCTTCACCACCAGCGTCGGTTGAGCCGCGATCCCTCACGGCAAACCGAGTTACAAAAATTCGATCGCGGCGCTGTCGACGCGCCGCACATTGCGAACCCACTGGGTTCGCTCTGCCATCGGTGTCCGGCTCATCGCCTCGTTCCCTCCGGCAGGCCCCGCGCACTTGGGCACGCGCCTCTCCAGCGCGAGCCCCGAGATCCGGGTCTCTCGTTCCGGCCATTGCCGGGATGTTCGGTGGGGCCGCGCGGCGGGCAACAAAAAACCCTCCGGAGCGGCAGGCTCGGGAGGGTCCGTGAGAAGCGGACTGTCGATCTTGCGGTCAGGCAAGATCGCTCCCATGAGCCGGGCATGCGCAATCGAACAGCTTTGGGCTATTCGGTATGCGGACAGTTCTTTCGTAGCGGTACGACATCGCTCGGTTCATGGTGTCTGTCGCAAACGGAAGTGCTTGCGAGGGCGCGGGACATACGCCCGCAACTTGCGGATGTCAAGCGAGACGCGCGAGGAAACTGAAATTGACGGACGCATGACTTGCAAAAACTATCTGGGGCTCGACGGATTTCGCTTCGGCTGGGTCGCAGCGTGGATCGACGAGCGCGGCGATCAAGGCTTCGATTATTCGCCAAGCCTGATGCGTCTGCTCGCAATCCCGCACGCCCGCGCGATGATCGACATGCCGATCGGACTGAACGCGAGCGGCTACCGCGCCTGCGATTTGCGCGCACGCGAACTGATCGGCCCAGCCGTGTTTCTCGGCGCGCGCCGCGACCTCTGGGCGTTCCACGACATGGCGGCGGCCAATCGCCATTACTGGAAGCACGAAGGCGAGGGCAGGGGCGTGTCGGCGCAGCTCTGGAATATCAGGGACAAGATGAGGGAGGTCGACGAGGCCATGACGCCGGCGCGGCAGGCGACGATCGGCGAAGCGCATCCGGAATTGATCTTCTGGAATCTGGCAGGACGCGTGCGGCTCGAACCGAAGTCCTCGCCGCGGGGCCGCGAGCAGCGTATCGCGCTTTTGAGAGGCCGCGGCTTCACTGAGGTCAAGAGATGGCTCACGCTTCGCCACGGCACCGGGATCGGTCGCGACGATCTCATCGACGCCTGTGCCTGCGCTGTCGCAGCGCGCGACAGCACGCAATCCGTTGGTGACGGCAGGATCGATCCGCGCGGACTACGGATGGAGATCAACTTCTGAAGGCGATCAGCCCTGCCGCTCGCCTTTACCTTCCAGCCGGCAGCGACTATTGCGGCTTGGAGTCGAGCGGACGTCTTCGTCGTCCAGTCTTGTTGCTCTCGCTTCGTACTCCTCGGCCATCGCCCGCAACCGCTGCGCCGCTTTGCTGTGCGTGAGATCGTTCGCGACGCGGCGACAGCGTTCGGCGTGGTCGAGCAGGGCGCGTTTCTCGATGTTCATTAAGCGACAACGCGCGAGGGGGCCATTGGTCCCTTTGAGAGCCGCCGGAACAGAGCGATGCCGTCGCAGTGAGATCGGGAAAAAATAGCAATATTTTGTCGTCGCCTGGAACGTGGCGCCTGAGCCGACGTTCTACGCCAGAGGCTGTCGAGGGATATACAATACAATGTACGACGTGTGCCAATTGGCGACCGCGATGCTCGCGGTTGCCTTTACGGCCCTGCTGCTGATCACGGGTCAACGGTTCATCGAGTCTCGGCTGCAGTATGAAGCAATGCCCCCGTTCGTGGCGATGGCGACACTGCCGCCCTAGCACAGCCGGAAGTGACTTGCGCGGTGCGGTACCTTGCCTAGATTGAGCACGCCTCAGTCCATGCACCCAGAGTCCCGATGTCCGATATGTCCTCCATTCCTGTCCCCAACTGGGACCGTCTGTCAGTCTTTCCGATCACCAGGCGCTGGCCACCCAAGCATCCGGAATTACTTCAGCTCTATTCGCTGCCGACGCCGAACGGCGTCAAGGTTTCGATCATGCTGGAGGAGATCGAGCTTCCTTACGAAGCGCATCTCGTCGACTTCGGCAAGGACGAGCAGAAGACGCCCGAATTCCTCTCGCTCAATCCCAACGGTAAGATTCCGGCGATCCTCGATCCCAACGGTCCCCGCGACAGGAAACCATTGGCGCTGTTCGAGTCCGGGGCGATCCTGCAATATCTCGCGGAGAAGACCGGCAAGCTGCTGCCGCAGGATGCCGCGCGGCGTTATCAGACGCTGCAATGGCTGCACTTCCAGATGGGCGGCGTCGGGCCGATGTTCGGCCAGGTCGGCTTCTTTCACAAATTTGCCGGCAAGGACTACGAGGACAAGCGGCCGCTGGGACGCTACGTCGACGAGTCCAAGCGCCTGCTCGGCGTGATGGAGGCGCACCTCGCCGGCCGGCAATGGTTCATGGATGACGACTACACCATCGCCGACATCTCCATGCTCGGCTGGGTGCGCAATCTCATCGGCTTCTACGGCGCCGGCGATCTCGTCGAATTCGCCCAGTTCAAGGCGGTCGGCGCCTGGCTCGAACGCGGCCTCGCGCGTCCCGCGGTGCAGCGCGGATTGAACATTCCGGCAAGGCCCTGACAAGGCCCTGAGGCTAGAACAGCCGTCCGCCGTTCGGCACCGGCTTGCTCGGCTGCACCAGCACCACCTTGCCGTCGGCATCCGGGAAGCCGAGCGTCAGCACCTCGGAGACGACCGGGCCGATCTGGCGCGGCGGAAAATTGACGACGGCCGCGACCTGTTGGCCCACGAGGGTTTCGAGCGGGTGGTTTTCGGTGATCTGGGCCGAGCTCTTGCGCACGCCGATGGCGGGGCCGAAATCGATCCACAGCCGCCAGGCCGGCTTGCGCGCTTCCGGAAACGGTTTGGCGTCGACGATGGTGCCGACACGGACGTCGACCGCGAGGAATGTGTCGAAGTCGATGGTCGGTGCGGCCGCCGCTGCGGGATCGTGGGTGACGTGCATGGGATGTCCGTTCGGTGGGGTGACGCGTCTCGCGACATTGTCGCGCGACGCGGAGTTTCGTACAACGCCACGCACATCATTGCTACGCCATGCGCGAGGACCGTCTTGCCCACCATCATCTACGGCATCAAGAACTGCGACACCATGAAGAAGGCCCGCGCCTGGCTCGATGGCCATGGCGTGGCTTACGCGTTTCACGACTACAAGGCGGCGGGTGTCGAGAAGGACAGGCTGAAGCAGTGGAGCGACAAGGTCGGTTGGGAGACCCTGCTCAATCGCGCCGGGACGACCTTCAAGAAGCTGCCCGACTCCGACAAGGAAGGCCTCACCGAGAAGAAGGCGCTGGCCTTGATGCTAGCGCAACCATCGATGATCAAGCGGCCGGTGCTCGAAATCGGCGGCAAGCTGTTGGTCGGCTTCAAGCCGGATATCTATGCCAAGGAGGTCGGCGGCAAGGCGCGCTGACGGCTAGTTCAGCTCAATGATCTCGTTGGAGATGGCGCGGCCCGGCTGGTCCGAGAACTCGACCGGATCGGCGGGTGCGATGCGGCCGGGGGCGCGATGAAACAGCTCGCGATCGATCACGGCCCGCAGCTTCGGGCGCGGCAGCGCGTCATTTCCGCGCATCAGATTCTTGATCTCGAAGCCGCCGTCCTCGCAGAAGGTCTTTACTGACGCGATGACGTGGCTGACCCTGCCGTCGGTCAGGAACGGCAGCAGCAGCCGCTCATACGCGACGATTCGGCCATAGGCGTCGTCGACGTCGGCAACGCTGTAGATCGGAAGGCCGCGCGCGACGCATTCATGATAGATCGGCATCACGTATGGTGCGAGCCGCGGCCCGACGTAATCATCGAGCGAAACGCCCTTGCCGGTATGCCCATAGGCGCGCGAGATGCGCGTGCCTTCGCTCTGGATGACCAGACGCGGCGTCGGCGTCGAAAGCTCCACCGTATAATAGATGAGATCCGACAGCTCCTCCTCGAGCCGCGCGGGCTGATACTCCCAGATCGCGGGAGCGATCTGCTGGCGCGCATAAAGTCGCAGCCACGTGTTGAGGAGATCACGCTGGCGGATCGACTTGACGACGGAGGGAGCGGCGCTTGCAAAATCCAAGACAATATTCTCCGCGCGTGAAAACCCTGGGATGATCGGGCTTGCGGGAAAATTTTCGATGAAGGCTGGCGCGGGAGACGAAAGACCGTTAACGACGGCTTGATGGCCGGTGCCTTGCGAACCGGAAAGGCCGGGCAGGCACGACATCGACCTCTGCGACTAAGGGAGCATTTGTACCCCGGCCGGAGGCCTGACCTGCTCAGCTTTCCGCCTTGCCTAACCCCCGTCACCTCCGGCATATTCCGCGCCCGGAGGCGGCGCCCCGGTGGGCTGCAAGGCCTCCGGACAGCCGAAGCAACAAGGACAGCCACGCGCCGCGCGCGGGCAGGGGGAAAACTGTTTGGCCGATGAGTTCATTCTCGAAACGGAAGGCTTGACCAAGGAGTTCGCGGGCTTCTTCGCCGTCCGCGACGTTGCGCTCAAGGTTCGCCGTGGGAGCATTCATGCGTTGATCGGCCCGAACGGGGCCGGCAAGACGACCTGCTTCAATCTTCTGACCAAGTTCCTCAAGCCGTCGGCCGGGAAAATCCTGTACAAAGGGCAGGACATCACCGCGATGGCGCCGGCGGATGTGGCCCGCATGGGGCTGGTCCGTTCGTTCCAGATTTCGGCGGTGTTTCCCCATCTCACCGCGCTCGAGAACGTCCGTGTCGCGCTGCAGCGCCAGCATGGCTCTTCGTTCGATTTCTGGCGCTCCAAGTCGGTGCTCAACCGCTTCAACGACCGCGCGCGCGAGCTGTTGAACGATGTCGGCCTCAACGAGTTTGCCAACACGCCGGCGGTCGAGATGCCCTATGGGCGCAAGCGTGCACTTGAGATTGCGACCACGCTGGCGCTCGACCCGGAGATGATGCTGCTCGACGAGCCGATGGCCGGCATGGGCCACGAGGACATCGACAAGATCGCGGCGCTGATCAAGCGCATCTCCGCGAAATACACCATCCTGATGGTCGAGCATAACTTAAGCGTCGTGGCCAACCTCTCCGATATCATCACCGTGCTGACGCGCGGGCAGGTGCTCGCGCAAGGCCACTACTCCGAGCTCACCAAGGACGAGCGCGTCAAGGAAGCTTACCTGGGAGCCGGTCATGCCTGATACAGCGATCGCCGAGGCTCCGGCCAGGGCTGCGACCGGCGGGAACATCCTGCAAGTCCGCAACTTGGAAGCCTGGTACGGCGAGTCTCACATCCTGCACGGGATCAACTTCGACGTGAACGCGGGCGAGGTCGTCACCCTGCTCGGGCGCAACGGCGCCGGCAAGACGACGACGCTGAAGTCGATCATGGGCATCATCGGCAAGCGCACCGGCTCGGTGAAGTTCAACAACCAGGAGATCATCCGCGCGACCTCCGACAAGATCGCGCGCATGGGCGTCGCCTTCTGTCCGGAAGAGCGGGGCATATTCTCCAGCCTCGACGTCCGCGAGAATTTGATGCTGCCGCCGGTTGTCCGCGAAGGCGGTTTGCCGCTCGACCAGATCTTCGAGCTGTTCCCGAACCTGAAGGAGCGGCTGAACAGCCAGGGCACCAAGCTGTCGGGCGGCGAGCAGCAGATGCTGGCGATCGCGCGCATCCTACGCACCGGCGCGAGCTTCCTGATGCTGGACGAGCCGACCGAGGGTCTTGCACCCGTCATCATCCAGCAGATCGGCCATACCATTGCGCGGCTCAAGAAGGAGGGCTTCACGATCCTCCTGGTCGAGCAGAACTTCCGCTTCGCTTCCACCGTCGCCGACCGCTATTACGTAGTCGAGCACGGCAAGATCATTGACGGGTTTTCCAATTCGGAGCTTGCCGCCAACATGGACAAGCTCCACACCTATCTCGGTGTGTAGCCGAGCAGGCCGGACGATCGAGAGTAACTATCAAAGGAATATTGGGAGGTCGGATTATGAAGCACAGCATTTCGGCAATGTTGCTCGGGACGGCCCTGGCGCTCGGCGCGGCAGGCGGCGCGGTCGCGCAGGACAAGAACATCAAGATCGGCGTGCTGACCGACAATTCAGGACTTTATGCCGATCTCGGTGGCGCCGGCTCGACCGTCGCCGCACAGATGGCGATCGAGGATTCCGGGCTCGCTGCCAAGGGCTGGAAGCTCGACCTGATCTCCGCCGACCATCAGAACAAGCCCGACATCGGCTCCACGATTGCTCGGCAATGGATCGACGTCGAGAAGGTCGACATCTTCATGGATGTCCTGAACTCCGGCGTTGCGCTGGCGGTGAACAACATCGTCAAAGAGAAGAATTCCATCCTGATCAACACAGGTGCGGCGACGTCGGATCTCACCAACGCGCAATGCTCGCCGAATACGGTCCACTGGGTCTATGATACCTATATGCTGGCCAACAGTACCGGGCAGGCGCTGGTGAAGGCGGGCGGCGACACCTGGTATTTTCTCACCGCGGACTACGCCTTTGGCCATGCCCTCGAGCGCGACACCGCCGCGGTGGTGGTGAAGTCGGGCGGCAAGGTGATCGGCAACGTCAAGCATCCCCTGAATACCGCTGACTTCTCGTCCTTCCTGCTTCAGGCGCAGGCCTCCAAAGCCAAGATCATCGGCATGGCGAATGCCGGCGGCGACACCACCAACACCATCAAGCAGGCGTCCGAGTTCGGCATCGTCTCGGGCGGCCAGAAGCTTGCGGGCCTGCTGCTCTTCATCACCGACGTGCACTCGCTCGGTCTGAAGGTGGCGCAGGGCTTGAATTTCACCGAGACCTTCTATTGGGACATGAACGACGGCACGCGCGCCTTCTCCAAACGCTTCTCCGAGCGGATGAAGAACAAGGCGATGCCCTCGATGGTGCAGGCCGGGGTCTATTCGGGCCTGCTGCACTATTTCAAGGCGCTGGAGGCGATGGGCGGCAATCCGCATGACGGGGCCAAGGTGGTCGCCAAGATGAAGGAGATGCCGACCGACGATGCGTTGTTCGGCAAGGGAGCGATCCGTGCGGACGGTCGCAAGCTGCATCCGGCCTATCTGTTCGAGGTCAAGAAGCCCGAGGAATCCAAGGGGCCCTGGGACTATTACAAGCTGATCGGCACGACGGCCGCGGATCAGGCGTTCCGGCCACTGTCCGAGAGCGTCTGTCCGCTCGTGAAGAAGTAAGTGTGACGATGCGAGCCGGCGCAACGGCGCCGGCTTGCTTTTGGGGAACGACGAGAAGGGACCGGGTGCGGGATCGATGCAGGCTCTTTACGCTCAGCTACTGGTGGGACTGATCAACGGCTCGTTCTACGCGCTGCTCAGTCTCGGGCTTGCCGTCATCTTCGGCATGCTCAACATCATCAATTTCGCCCATGGCGCGCTCTACATGATGGGCGCCTTCGTCGCCTATTTCCTGTTGAACCTCGGCGGCATCAACTATTGGTGGGCGCTGCTGCTGGCGCCGATCATCGTCGGCATCTTCGGCATGATCCTGGAACGGACCATGCTGCAATGGCTGACCGGGCTCGATCATCTCTACGGTCTGCTCCTGACCTTCGGCATCGCGCTGATCGTGCAGGGCGTGTTCCAGAACTATTTCGGCTCCTCGGGCCTGCCTTACGCCATTCCCGACCAGCTCAGGGGCGGCATGAATCTCGGCTTCATGTTCCTGCCGATCTACCGCGGCTGGGTCGTCGTGTTCTCACTGGCGGTGTGCCTTGCGACCTGGTTCCTGATCGAGAAGACGCAGCTCGGCGCCTACCTGCGCGCCGCGACCGAAAATCCGACCTTGGTGCGTGCCTTCGGCATCAACGTGCCGCGCATGATCACGCTCACTTACGGTCTCGGCGTCGGCCTTGCCGCGCTCGCCGGCGTGCTCTCGGCGCCGATCAACCAGGTGCGGCCGCTGATGGGTGCCGACCTCATCATCGTCGTGTTCGCGGTGGTGGTGATCGGCGGCATGGGCTCGATCATGGGCTCCATCATCACCGGCTTTGCGCTCGGCGTGATCGAGGGCCTGACCAAGTATTTCTACCCCGAGGCCTCCAACACCGTCGTGTTCGTGCTGATGGTGCTGGTGCTGCTGGTGAAGCCGACGGGATTGACGGGAAGGGCGGCCTGAGATGACAACCCTGACGGACGACACGCTTCCTGTGACCCCGCGCGCAATGCGCGACGAGATGATTGTATTCGCAGTGATGGCGCTGCTGCTCGCAGCGGTGCCATTCACGGGCGTCTATCCGTTCTTCGTGATGCAGGCGCTGTGCTTTGCGCTGCTCGCCTGCGCCTTCAATCTGCTGGTCGGCTATGGCGGCTTGCTGTCGTTCGGCCACGCGATGTTTCTGGGCACGGCCGGCTATTGCAGCGCGCATGCGCTGAAGGTCTGGGCGCTGCCGCCCGAGCTCGGCATTCTCGTCGGCGTCGCCGCGGCGTTCGTGCTCTCGATCGTCACCGGCTACATCTCGATCCGACGCCAGGGCATCTATTTCTCGATGATCACGCTGGCGCTGTCGCAGCTCCTGTACTTCATCTATCTCCAGGCCCCGTTCACCCATGGTGAGGACGGCATCCAGGGCATCCCGCAGGGACGCATGTTCGGCGTGCTCGATCTGTCCAAGCCGACGGTGCTGTACTATGTCGTGCTGGTCGGCTTCCTCGCCGGCTTCCTCCTGATCTTCCGCATCATCAACTCGCCGTTCGGCGAGGTGCTGAAGTCGATCCGCGAGAACGAGCAGCGCGCGATCTCGCTCGGCTACCGCACCGACCAATACAAGTTCCTGGCCTTCGTGCTGTCGGGGACGCTCGCCGGCCTTGCCGGTGCGCTGAAGGTGTTCGTGGCGCAGAACGCTTCGCTCACCGACGTGCACTGGACGATGTCGGGCGAGGTCGTGCTGATGACGCTGGTCGGCGGGCTCGGCACCGTTTTCGGTCCCGTGGTCGGCGCCTTCGTGATCATCGCCATGCAGCAATATCTGGCCGGCTTCGGCCAGTGGGTGACGGTGATCCAAGGCGCGATCTTCGTGGTCTGCGTGCTCACCTTCCGCCGCGGCGTCGTCGGCGAAATCGCGCATTACTTCCGACGTTCGCTCTAAGTAACTGATATTGCATAGGTTTCATTGATGCATGAAAGCGGTGGATGACCCGGCTCCGCGGGCGTGAGGCGACACGCGCGCGGATCGAAAATGGTCTATGACAGTTTTATGACAGCCCTCACGGGCCTGACCATTTCCAACCGGTAGCCTACCCCCATGATGCGATGGTTTCGTGCGTTCCTGCCCAGGGAAGAGCGGTTCTTCGACCTGTTCGACCGCCATGCCCAGACCGTGATCCAGGGCGCGGTCGCGCTCCAGGGCATGCTCAACGGGGGCGAGGAGACGCCGGTCTATTGCCAGCGCGTCAACCAGTTCGAGAACGACGCCGACAATATCACCCGCGAGGTGCTGACGGCGGTGCGCCGCACCTTCATCACCCCGTTCGACCGCGGCGACATCAAGAACCTGATCACGTCGCTGGACGATGCCATCGACCAGATGCAGCAGACGGCCAAGGCCGTGATGCTGTTCGAGGTGCGCAGTTTCGAGCCGCCGATGCGCGAGATCGGCGGACTCTTGATCGAATGCGCCAATCTGGTCGGCCGTGCGCTGCCGCTGATGCAGGAGATCGGCAAGAACGTCGCCATGCTGACCGCGATCACCGAGGAGCTCGGCAAGCTCGAGGGCCGTGTCGACGATCTCCACGACATCGGCCTGAAGGAGCTGTTCCTCAAGCATCGCGACGGCAATGCGATGGATTTCATCGTAGGGGTCGAGATCTACGACCATCTCGAGAAGGTGGCCGACCGTTTCGATGACGTCGCCAACGAGATCAACAGCATCGTCATCGAGCAAGTGTAGGGCAGGGCCGCCGTGGATGCTGCGTTGGCTTTTCCCGTCCTGGTCGGCCTGATCGCCGTCGCGCTGCTGTTCGATTTCCTGAACGGCCTGCACGACGCCGCCAATTCGATCGCGACCATCGTTTCGACCCGCGTGCTGCGACCGCAATTCGCGGTGTTCTGGGCCGCGTTCTTCAATTTCATCGCCTTCCTGGTGTTCGGGCTGCACGTCGCCCAGACCATCGGCACCGGCATCATCGATCCTGCGGTCGTCGACGCCCAGGTGATCTTCGCAGCCCTCGTCGGCGCCATCGTCTGGAACCTCGTGACCTGGGCGCTCGGCATTCCATCGTCGTCGTCGCACGCGCTGATCGGCGGGCTCGTCGGCGGCGGCTTGGCCAAGGCCGGTATTTCGGCCGCGGTGTGGAGCGGCCTGTCCAAGACCGTGCTGGCGATCGTGCTGTCGCCGCTGGTTGGCTTCCTGCTCGCAATGGCGCTGGTTGCGATCGTGTCCTGGGCCTCGGTGCGCTCGACGCCGTTCGCGGTCGACCGCGCCTTCCGCATCCTGCAATTCGTCTCCGCTTCGCTCTATTCGCTCGGCCATGGCGGCAACGACGCGCAGAAGACCATGGGCATCATCGCGGTGTTGCTCTATTCGCAGGGCCATCTCGGCAGCGAGTTCTCGGTGCCGTTCTGGGTGGTGCTGTCGTGCCAGGCGGCGATGGCGCTGGGCACGCTGATGGGCGGCTGGCGCATCGTCCGCACCATGGGCCTGCGCATCACGAAATTGACCCCGATGCAGGGCTTTTGCGCCGAGACCGGGGGCGCGGTGACTCTGTTCATGGCGACCTATCTCGGGGTTCCCGTCTCGACCACCCACACCATCACCGGCGCCATCGTCGGCGTCGGCGCCGCCCGCCGCGTCTCGGCCGTGCGCTGGAACGTCGCAAGCTCGATCGTCTATGCCTGGGTGATCACGATCCCGGCCTCAGGCATCGTGGCCGCGCTGACCTGGTGGGTGGTCCAGCTCGTCAAGTGACGAGCTTCAGTCCGATGATGCCGGCGACGATCAGGCCGATGCTGGCGAGGCGGAAGGCCGTCGCCGGCTCGCCGAACAGAACCATGCCGAGCGTCGCGGTGCCGACCGCGCCGATGCCGGTCCAGACCGCATAGGCGGTTCCGACGGGCAGGGATTTGAGCGCAAATCCGAGCAGGATGACGCTGCCGGCCATGGCCGCGAGCGTGACCGCGGACGGGACAAGCTTGCTAAAGCCCTCGGTGTATTTCAGGCCGATGGCCCAGGTGATCTCGAGAAGACCGGCGACGAACAGGATGCTCCAGGCCATGACGACCCTCCATTCAAGGCAGGGTCGTCCCCGCGGCTGGTGTGCTGATGGGCAGGGAGGTCGTCCTCCCAAAAGGGGGGATATGGGGCTGGCCGGAAGTCTCCGCAATCACCAAATGAGGCTTGATCAGGCCCGTTTTCCCTGCCACACGCTCCCGCCATGTCCGACATCGCCGCCACCACAGCCGAATCGCCGGCCCGTTCCCCGCTTGCCGCCGAGGTGGCGAGGCGGCGGACCTTTGCGATCATCTCCCATCCCGACGCCGGCAAGACCACGCTGACCGAAAAGCTGCTGCTGTTCGGCGGCGCTATCAACCTCGCCGGCCAGGTCAAGGCCAAAGGCGAGCGGCGCAACACGCGTTCGGACTGGATGAAGATCGAGCGCGAACGCGGCATCTCGGTGGTGACCTCGGTGATGACCTTCGAGTTCGAAGGCCTCGTCTTCAACCTGCTGGACACGCCGGGCCACGAGGACTTTTCGGAAGATACCTATCGCACGCTGACGGCGGTCGATTCCGCCGTGATGGTGATCGACGCGGCCAAGGGTATCGAGGCGCGCACCCGAAAGCTGTTCGAGGTGTGCCGTCTGCGCGACATCCCGATCATCACCTTCATCAACAAGATGGACCGCGAGAGCCGCGACGTGTTCGAGCTGCTCGACGAGATCGAGAAGACGCTGGCGCTCGACACCACGCCGATGACCTGGCCGGTCGGCCGCGGCCGCGACTTCCTCGGCACCTATGACGTCGTCAATGGCGGCGTGCGCCTGCTCGAAGGCGGCGGCGCCAAGACCGGCGCGGCGCTCGAGATCGAGATCGAAGAGCTCGCCAAGCTCAACGCCAATCTCGACGTCTCCGCCGTGAAGGACGAGCTCGAGCTCGTCACCGAGGCGTCGAAGCCGTTCGAGCTGGACGCGTTCCGCGAAGGCCACCTGACGCCGGTCTATTTCGGCAGCGCGCTGCGTAATTTCGGCGTCGGAGACCTCCTGGAGGGCCTCGGCAAGTTTGCGCCCGAGCCGCGCGCGCAGGACAGCGACCAGCGCAAGGTCGAGGCCACCGATCCGCGCATGAGCGCCTTCGTGTTCAAGATCCAGGCCAACATGGATCCCAACCACCGCGACCGCATCGCGTTTGCGCGCCTGTGTTCGGGCAAGCTCAGCCGCGGCATGAAGGCCAAGCTCGTGCGCACCGGCAAGAGCATGCCGCTGTCGAGCCCGCAATTCTTCTTCGCACAGGACCGCTCGGTCGCGGACGAAGCCTTCGCCGGCGACGTCGTCGGCATTCCCAACCACGGCACGCTGCGCATCGGCGATACGCTGACCGAGGGCGAGGATTTCAACTTCGTCGGCGTGCCGAGCTTCGCGCCGGAAATCGTCCGCCGTGTCCGTCTCACCGACGCGATGAAGGCGAAGAAGCTGAAGGAAGCGCTGCAGCAGATGTCGGAAGAGGGCGTGGTGCAGGTGTTCCGCCCCCGCGACGGCGCCCCGGCGCTGGTCGGCGTGGTCGGCGCGCTGCAGCTCGACGTGCTCAAGGCCCGGCTCGAGGCGGAATATTCGCTGCCGGTCGAGTTCGAGGTCAGCGAGTTCCAGCTGGCGCGCTGGGTCTCCTCGGAGGACCGCAAGAAGCTCGACAGCTTCATCGCCGCCAATAATTCGAGCATTGCCGACGACGTCGACGGCGATCCCGTCTATCTCGCCCGGAACGAGTTCTACCTCGGCTACACCAAGGAGCGTGCCGAGGGTATCGAGTTCAGCAACGTCAAGGACGTCAAGAAAAAGGGGTAATGTTTCCCAGACGTTCTCCGTGATGCAGGACGGCAACGCATAGCGAGGTCGACGGTCATGAGGCGGCGCGAATTCATCATGCTCGTTGCAGGCGCGGCGGCCTATCCGCTGAGCACATCCGCGCAGGGGAATGTGCGGCGGATCGGTGTGTTGGCGGGAGGCAGGTCGAGCGATCCGGAGAGCCAGGCCGGCTACCAGAAACTGAGACAGCGTCTGGGTGAACTCGGTTGGGAACAGGAGCGCAACATCCATATCGAGTATCGCTGGTGGGCCGGCGATCCGAATGTTGCCGATGCCCAGGCGGCGGAGCTCGTGAAGTGGGGGCCGGATGTGCTTCTGGCAATCGGCACTCCCTCTGTGGAAGCCCTGAGGCGACGCGCGCCGACCTTGCCGATCATCTTCACGGTCGTTGCCGATCCCGTGGGTGCCGGTTTCGTCCAAAGCCTGGGCAAGCCGGGCGGAAATATCACGGGCTTCACGACTTTCGAGCCTGAAATGGCCGGCAAGTGGCTGCAATTGCTCAAGCAGGCGGCCCCGGCGATACGACGGGTTGCCGCAATCTTCAATCCGCGCACGGCGCCCATGATCTTGATGCCGTCCGTGGAAGCGGCCATTCCGGCAGTCCAGCTCCAGCTCGTTCCGGCGCCGGCGCCCAACGCCGCCGAGCTCGAACAGGCGATCTCCCGCTTTGCAGAGCAGCCAGACGGCGGGCTGCTGATCTTTCCCGACGCATTTCCACTCGTTCATCGGCAATTGATTCTGAACTTGGCGGCCGCGCATCGTCTGCCGGCGATGTATCCGTTCCCGTCCTTCGTCACGGACGGCGGGCTGATGTCTTACGGAGTCTCGATTACGCAGCTCGTCGGTCGCTCGGCGGATTATGTCGACCGCGTCTTGAGAGGAACCCGTCCCGCAGACTTGCCAGTCCAACAACCGAATGAATTCCAGTTCCTGCTCAATCTCAAGACAGCCAATGCGTTGGGGCTGAATTTACCGCCCACGCTGGTGGCGCAAGCGGATCAGATTGTCGAGTGAAGCGAACCATCGCGGCCAGCCTTGAAGCTTTCATAGCCGTCGCCACCTGTTGCAAATGCCATTGCGGTCCCGGTACATGTGGCGCTGCATTCTTGTTCTTGCCTTGCTGGCAATGACCTCGATCGCCGCCGACGCGCAGCGACGCCAGATCAATCCGATTCCGTTCGCGCACGAGCCTTGCAGCGTGCTCGACGGCGAGCCCTGCACGCCATCCTATTGCAGCCCGCTCGAGCCCGGCCCCTGTATTCCCGAGATCGACTACCCTTACGGCCAGAACCTCCAGCTCACGATCGAGAGCGTGCCTGCCGAGGCCGACCGCGCCAAATACCGGAAGCCCGATCACGATCTCGACACGATCGGCGACCTCTTCGCCGCGCTGCGCAGCTGCTGGTCGCCGCCATTGGACCATGCGCGCGCGGGCATGCAGATGTCGGTGCGTTTCAGCTTCAACAAGGCCGGTGGCCTGATCGGCCCGCCGCGCCTCACATACGCGACTGCGGGCGTGCCGGCGGACACCCGGACGACCTATCTGAACGCCATCAATGCATCGCTGAAGGCCTGTCTGCCGCTGAAATTGACCAGCGGGCTCGGCGGGGCGTTGGCCGGGCGGCCCATCGCGATCCGTTATGTCGACAATCGGGAGCTCGGCAAATAGCGCGCGAGTTGCGAGCATCGGCCGATCGATGATACCTCAGTGGCGGGGGCTGCTTTGCGGGGAGGATGTCGTGGGTCTGCTGGTCATGATCCTGGGGCTGGTGCTGTTTTTTGCATCCCATATTTTCACAACCAGACGGAAGGCGCGCGCGCAGGCGATCGCGAGGCTGGGCGAGGGGACCTACAAGCTCCTCTATTCGGCGGTCTCACTGGCGGGGTTGGTGCTGATCATCTGGGGCTATGCCCATTACCGCAGCTCCGGCTGGATCGATGTCTGGTATCCGCCGAAGGCGATGAAGCACATCGCGCTGGCGCTGATGCTGCCCGCGGTGATCCTGGTGGTCGCCTCGTATCTACGCGGCCGCATCTACGCGACCTTGAAGCATCCGATGCTGGCTGGCATC
The DNA here is from genome assembly GCF_056156565.1 of Bradyrhizobium sp. JHI2711. Taxonomy (NCBI): domain Bacteria; kingdom Pseudomonadati; phylum Pseudomonadota; class Alphaproteobacteria; order Hyphomicrobiales; family Nitrobacteraceae; genus Bradyrhizobium; species Bradyrhizobium sp. JHI2711. The sequence continues at coordinate 1,147,967 of NZ_JBPZPT010000001.1, read as the reverse complement.
AAGCTGTGGGCCGCGGCGCATTTGCTCGCCAATGGCGATCTCGGCTCCATAATCCTGTTCGGCTCGTTCCTCGCCTGGGCGGTCTATGACCGCATCTCGCTGAAAGCTCGCACCGACGCCGGTGCCCCGCCGATTCCGGTCGGCGGCCCCACCAACGATCTGATCGCGGTCGCGGTCGGCGTGGTCGCCTATCTGGCCCTGGCCTTCGCCTTCCATCCGGTGGTGATCGGTGTGCCCGTGATCGGGGTCTAGCCGATCGGCGCAAGACGGGGCTCGCCTGACCGTGCGGGGAAGATAACGAGAGCAACAAGCCGAGGGCATCCCATGGACTGGTCGCAATCTCAGATCCCGCCGATGCGGCTCGAGTCGCGTTTTGGCGAGCGGGTGGTGCCGGCATTTTGCGATCGGCCATCGAGCCTCTGGGCGATGATCGCGGAGGCGCGCGGCCGCAATGCCGATGGCGAAGCCTTGATCTGCGGCAATGTCCGGCTGAGCTGGCGGCAGGCAGCGGAGCAGGCGGCACGGATCGCTGCGGGATTGCGTAAGCTCGGATTGCAGCGTGGCGATCGCGTCGCCATCCTGCTCGGCAACCGCATCGAGTTTCCGCTGCTGCTGTTTGCCGCGGCACATGAGGGGCTGGTGACCGTGCTGCTCAGCACGCGCCAGCAGAAGCCGGAGATCGCCTATGTGCTCGCCGATTGCGGCGCGAAGATCCTGATCCACGAGGCCTCGATCGCCGAGCGACTGCCCGACGCAAAGGACGTGCCCGATGTGATCCGTCGCATTGCCATCGATGACGATGCCGCGCGGTCGAGCTTCTCTTCGCTCGCCGAAAACGCTCCGGCATCGGCACCGATCGAGGTGAGCGAAGAGGACACCGCGATGATCCTCTACACCTCCGGCACCACGGGCAAGCCGAAGGGCGCGATGCTGGCCCATTGCAACATCGTCCATTCCTCGATGGTGTTCGTGTCCTGCCTGCAATTGACGGAGGTCGATCGCTCGATTGCAGCTGTGCCGCTCGGCCATGTCACCGGCGTCGTCGCCAACATTACGACCATGATCCGCTGCGGCGGGACGCTGATCATCATGCCCGAGTTCAAGGCCGCCGATTACCTCAAGCTCGCCTCGCGCGAGCGCGTCACCTACACGGTGATGGTGCCGGCGATGTACAATCTCTGCCTGCTCCAGCCCGACTTCGACGGCTATGATCTGTCGAGCTGGCGGATCGGTGGCTTCGGCGGCGCGCCGATGCCGGTCGCCACCATCGAGAAGCTCAAGGCGAAGATTCTTGGCCTGAAGCTGATGAACTGCTACGGCGCGACCGAGACGACCTCGCCCTCGACCATCATGCCGGGCGAGCTGACCGAGCGCCATATCGACAGCGTCGGTCTGCCGTGTCCCGGCGCGCGCATCGCTGTGATGGGCCCGGACGGGCGCGAGCTGCCTCCCGGCGAGATCGGCGAGCTCTGGATCCAGAGCGCCTCCGTGATCAAGGGCTACTGGAATAACCCGAAGGCCACCGCCGAAAGCTTCACGGGCGGATTCTGGCATTCCGGCGATCTCGGCTCGGTCGATGCGGAAGGCTTCGTTCGCGTGTTCGACCGGCAGAAGGACATGATCAATCGCGGCGGCCTGAAGATCTATTCGGCCGAGGTCGAATCCGTGCTGGCCGGCCATCCCGCCGTGGTCGAGAGCGCGATCATTGCCAGGCCTTGCCCGGTGCTGGGCGAGCGCGTCCATGCCGTGGTGGTGACGCGACAGCCGGTGACCGATACGGACCTGCGCGCCTGGTGCGCCGAGCGCCTGTCCGACTACAAGGTTCCCGAAACCATGGCGATCACGGCAGACCCGCTGCCACGCAACGCCAACGGCAAGGTGCTGAAGCGCCAGCTGCGGGAGCTGCTGGGAGCTTGAGCCCGGCAGGGGCATCCGGGATGTCCCGGGTGGTTAACGCCTTGATCGGGCTCGCTTTGCCTTGCCACCGCCATATCGTTAGGCTACCTCGCCGCCACACGGGGACGGGATTCCTGACGCGAACGCTTTGGCGCGCGCACCCGGACGGGCATGGGATTGGCATAAGTGTCTGAATTATTTGACGAAGTAAACGAGGAAGTACGTCGCGAACAGTTCAAGAAGCTGTGGGACAAGTATTCGATCTACTTCATCGCGCTGATGGTGCTGATCGTCGCCGGCGTAGGTGGCTGGCAGGGTTATAGGTACCTGGAGGCCAAGAAGGCCGCCGAGGCGGGCGCCGCTTTCGAGAAGGCCATTGAGCTGTCCGAGCAGGGCAAGCATGAGGACGCCGAGAAGGCCTTCACCGAGCTCGCCGCCAAGGCGCCGTCCGGCTATCGCACCCTGGCGCGGCTACGTGCTGCGGCCGAGGCCGCGAGCCGCGATCCCAAGGCCGCTGCGAAGATGTATGACGACATCGCCGCCGACCGCAGCATTGGCGGCGAGTGGCAGGATCTGGCCAAGATCCGCGCCGCGGGGCTCCTGCTCGACAGCGCCGGCTACGCCGACATGCAGCAGCGGCTCGAAGCGTCGGCTGCGCCGAAATCGACCTTCCGCCACAGCGCCCGCGAGATGCTGGCGCTGTCAGCCTGGCGCAACAACGACATGACTGCAGCCCGCAAATGGCTCGAGGCGATTGACGGAGACGGCGAAACGCCGCCCGGCCTGCGCTCTCGCGCCGAGGCGCTCCAGGCTTTGTTGCCGCCCGTCGCCAAAAGCTGACGACGGTTCTCTGACGTAACGAGACACCAAGATGCGCCGCACGCCACGCTTGATCGCAGCCGCCGTCCTGATCGCCTTCACCGGCGTCCTGGGCGGCTGCTCCAGCTTCGATCCGAGCGATCTGCTCGACTTCCTCGACACCAAGAAGAAGCTGCCGGGCGACCGCAAGCCGGTCTTCCCCGAGGGTGTGCCGGGGCTCGAGCAGGGCGTGCCGAGGGATCTCTACAAAGGCGCACAGCAGCAGCAGCCCGACCCGAACGCACCTGCCGTCGCGGCCCTGCCTGCGGAGCCGGAGCCGGCCAAGCCGGCAAAGGGGGCCAAGGCAAAGAATACCAAGCAGTCCGCCGCGCCGGCCGAGGTACCCGTCGGCGAGGTCGACGGCGAGGCGCAGCCGGAGGCAGCGCCGGCGACGTCCGCTCCGCCGCCCAAGCACAAGATCGTCCGCAGGCGCACCACCGCGCCGCCGCCAGATCAGCCGGCCCAGCAGGCGCAGCCGACCCAGCAGGCGCAGCCGACCAAGCCCCCGCAGCAGCAATCGCAGAGCGCCTTCCCGGCACCGCTGCCGAGCGGCAGCTTCTCGCGCTAGAGCATGATCCGGACCCGGAGGGCCGCGCTAGCGCAAAGTGTGAAGCGGTTTTCCGAAAAGATCATGCTCAAACAATATTTCCCGTTGCATTGACAGGCGCAGCCTCGGCAGCGCACGAATGACCGATGTCCTTCACGATCGCCATCATCGGCCGGCCCAATGTCGGCAAGTCGACGCTGTTCAACCGCCTGGTTGGGCAGAAGCTCGCGCTGGTCGATGACCTGCCGGGCGTCACCCGCGACCGCCGCGAAGGCGAGGCCAGGCTCGGTGATCTCCGCTTCACCATCATCGATACCGCCGGCCTCGACGAGGGCGCCAAGGGCTCGCTGACCGCGCGTATGCAGGAGCAGACCGAGACCGCGATCGCGCAGGCCGACGCGCTGTTCTTCGTGATCGATGCCCGCATCGGCCTGACGCCGACCGATCGCGCCTTCGCCGATTTCGCCCGCAAGGCCGACAAGCCGGTGCTGCTCATCGCCAACAAGAGCGAGGGCAAGCACGGCGATGCCGGCGCGATGGAAGCGTTCGCGCTCGGCCTCGGCGATCCCATCCAGATCTCGGCCGAGCATGGCGAGGGCATGGGCGAGCTTTACGACGCGCTCGCGAGGCTAATGCCCGAACCCGTCGACGAGGATGAGGACGAGGATGATGCGGAGCTTTCCGAGGAAGAGGCCGCGACGCGCCCGATCCGGGTCGCGATCGTCGGCCGGCCCAATGCCGGCAAGTCGACGCTGATCAACCATCTGCTCGGCGAGGAGCGGCTGCTGACCAGCCCCGAGGCCGGCACCACGCGCGATTCCATCGCGGTCGAGATCAACTGGAAGGGCCGCGATTTCCGCGTCTTCGACACCGCGGGCCTGCGCCGGCGCTCGCGCATCGAGGAGAAGCTGGAAAAGCTCTCGGTTGCGGATGCACTGCGCGCGGTGCGCTTTGCCGAAGTGGTCGTGCTGATGATGGATTCGCAGAACCGCTTCGAGGAGCAGGACCTGCGCATCGCCGACCTGATCGAGCGCGAGGGACGGGCGGTCGTGCTCGCCGTCAACAAATGGGATCTGATGGAGACCAAGGGCGGCGGCGCGATCTCCGGCCTGCGCCGCGATGCCGATCATTGGCTGCCGCAGCTCAAGGGCGTGCCCATCGTCGCCGTCTCGGGCTTGATGGGCGAGGGCATCGATCGCCTGATGCAGGCGATCCAGGACGCCTATGCGATCTGGAACAGGCGCGTGCCGACCTCGGCGCTCAATCGCTGGTTCGAGCAGGCGATCCAGGCCAACCCGCCGCCGGCGGTCTCCGGCCGCAGGCTGAAGCTGAACTACATCACGCAGACCAAGGCCCGGCCGCCGAGCTTCGTGCTGTTCTGCTCGCGCGCGGACGCCGTGCCGCAATCCTACTTGCGCTATCTCACCAATTCCATGCGCGAGACCTTCGAGCTGCCGGGCACGCCGGTGCGCATCACGCTGCGCGAGAAGGCCAATCCCTTCGCGCACAAGCGCAAGCGGCCATCGTGAGCGACGGTGCCGGCGAGGCGGTGGTGCAGGACGCAGCGCCGGCCCGCCGCGGCGCGGTCGCCTTCATCTTCGTCACCATCCTGCTCGACATGGTCGCGCTCGGCGTGATCATGCCGGTCCTGCCGAAGCTGATCGAAAGCTTCGTCCACAACGACACCGCACATGCCGCGCGCATCTTCGGCCTGTTCGGCACCGCCTGGGCCTTGATGCAGTTCGTGTTCTCGCCGGTGCTTGGTGCGCTGTCCGATCGTTTCGGACGCCGGCCGGTGGTGCTGCTGTCGAATTTCGGGCTCGCAGCCGATTACGTCTTGATGGCGCTGGCGCCGTCGCTTGCGTGGCTGTTCATCGGCCGCGTGATCTCCGGCATCACCTCGGCGAGCATCTCGACCGCCTTCGCCTATATCGCCGACATCACGCCGCCGGAACGGCGTGCGGCGGTCTTCGGCCGGATCGGCGCGGCCTTCGGCGCCGGCTTCATCTTGGGGCCAGCGCTCGGCGGCCTGCTCGGCGACATCGATCCGCGCCTGCCGTTTTGGGCCGCGGCGGCCCTGAGCTTCGCCAACGCGCTCTATGGCCTGTTCGTGCTGCCGGAGTCGCTTGCGCCCGACAAGCGCGCGCCGCTGCGCTGGCGCAGCGCCAGTCCGCTCGGAGCGCTGCATCTGCTGCGGTCCGACGCGCTGCTGGCCGCGTTGTCGATCGTCAACTTTATCGCGCAGGTCGCCCATGTCGTGCTGCCCTCGACCTTCGTGCTCTACGCGACCTATCGCTACGGCTGGGATGCCAAGACGGTGGGCTTGACGCTCGCCATGGTCGGCATCTGCGCCATGGTGGTGCAGGGCTTTGCGATCGGCCCCATCGTGCATGCGCTCGGCGAGCGCAACGCGCTCCTGCTCGGCCTCTGCTGCGGCGCGATCGGATTCGTCGTCCTCGGCGCTGCGCCGACCGGACCGCTATCGTGGCTCGGGATTCCCATTCTGGCGCTGTGGGGCATCTCTGGTGCCGCCTCGCAAGCGCTGACGACGCGGCTCGTCGCGCCGGATCAGCAGGGCCAGCTGCAGGGCGCAACCGCGAGCGTGCAGAGCGTGTCGCAGCTCGTCGGCCCGTTCCTGTTCACGCTGACATTTTCCTATTTCATCGGCGCCAGCGCGCCGCTGCATCTGCCCGGCGCCCCGTTCCTGCTCGCCGCGGTGCTGATGGTGGTGTGCGTGGCGATCGCGGTGCGGTCGCTGGGTGCGACCAGGACAGTCTCGTAGGGTGGGTTAGCCTCGCGGTTCGCGCGAAGCGCAAACCGCGAGGCGTAACCCACCTCTTTCATTTCCGCGGAGGCGGAAGAGGTGGGTTACGCCAGCGGACTGCGCTTTGCGCAGCCGCATGCTAACCCACCCTACGATCCTACTTCTTCACCAGCGGGCAGTCGCTGTCCTTGAGCGGCTTGGCCGCATCTTCCGGCGCGATGGTGGCGACCAGCTTGTAATAGTCCCACGGCCCCTTCGACTCCTCGGGCTTCTTCACCTCGAACAGATAGGCGGGGATGAGGCGGCGGCCGTCCTGGCGCAGCGGGCCCTTGCCGAACAGCGGATCGTCGGTCGGCAGCTCCTTCATCTTGGCGACGACCTTGGCGCCGTCACGCGGATTGCTGCCGAGCGCTTCCATCGCCTTCAGGTAATGCAGGATCTCGGCGTAGAGGCCCGCAACCGTCATCGAGGGCATCGAGCCCTTGGGCGAGACTTTCTGGAAACGCTTCGACCATTCGCGGGTCTGGTCGTTGAGGTCCCAGTAGAACGACTCGGTGAAGGTCAGGCCCTGCGCGGTCTTCAGGCCGAGCGAGTGCACGTCGTTGATGAACAGCAGCAGCGCGGCGAGCTTCTGGCCGCCCTGGACGATGCCGAACTCGGCGGCCTGCTTGATCGCGTTGGTGGTGTCGCCGCCCGCATTGGCAAGGCCGATGATCTTGGCCTTGGAGGACTGCGCTTGCAGCAGGAAGGAGGAGAAGTCGGCCGTGTTCAGCGGGTGCTTGACGCCGCCGAGCACCTTACCGCCGGTCGCCGTGACGACCGCGCCGGTATCACGCTCCAGCGCATGGCCGAAGGCATAATCCGCGGTTAGGAAGAACCAGCTGTCGCCGCCCGCCTTGGTCAGCGCCTTGCCGGTGCCGTTGGCGAGCATGTAGGTGTCGTAGGTGAAGGACACGGTGTTGGGCGTGCAGGCCTTGCCGGTGAGGTCGGCGGTGGCCGCACCCGAATTGAGCAGCACCGCATTCTTTTCCTTGACGAGGTTGCTCACCGCGAGCGCGACGCCGGAGCTCGGCGTGTCGGCGATGGCGTCGACCTTGTCGGCGTCGATCCATTGCCGGGCGATGTTGACGCCGATGTCGGGCTTGTTCTGGTGATCGCCGGAGAGCACCTCGATGGTCCAGCCCTTGGCCTTCAGGCCGGAATCCTCGACCGCCATCTTCACTGCCGCCACCGAGTTCGGGCCGCCGATGTCGGCATAGAGGCTCGACATGTCGTTGAGCACGCCGATCTTGATGGTCTTGTCTTGCGCGAAGGCGGATGTGGCAAAGCCGAAAGCGGCACAGGCCAAAAGAGCCGCGGCGCGGCGTGCGGGCATCGTCATAAAGGCTTCCTCCATTGTCAAATATGCGGACGGCTCTCTTCGGGAGCCTTATTCCAATTGACGCTCTACCGTGTCCCATGGCCGACGGCAATGCACCTAAAGCCGGATGACGCTGCGTCGTAGCGTCATCCATCGGTTAACTTTTGGGCAAAATGCGTTGAGACGCTATTTCAGCGCGTTCGATGTCGGCTTGAAATTCTAAATGTGCTTTCCGGTATCGAACTCGGCGGTACGGACATTACCGCCGGCATGACGTCCAAGGCGTCGGAGGGCAATCAGGCCGGCGCGCGGAAGCTCATCAGGGTGCGGGTCTTGTAATCGTAGAATTTGCCGGTCTCGGTCCAGTCGGGCGCGCACAGCGGCACGATGAATTCTGCGACCTGCTCGGGCGTGTCGAGCGTCGCCGGATCCTCGCCGGGCATCAGGGTGGCCCGCATGCGGGTGCGCACCGGGCCCGGATTGAACAGGTTGACGCGCAGCTTCGTGTTTGCGGTTTCCTGCGCCCAGGCACGCGCCAGCGTCTCCAGTGCGGCCTTGGAGGCCGCGTAGGGGCTGACGTAAGCGGTGGCCTTGTTGGCGGCACCCGAGGTGATGAACACGGCGCGGCCGGCATCGGATTGCCTGAGCAGCGGTTCCATGCAGCGGATCAGCTGGAAGTTCGCGGAGACGTTCACCGCGATCACGTCGTTGAAGGTCTTCAGCTCGATATGGCCGATCGGCGAGGAGGGACCGAGCACGCCGGCGTTGCCGACCAGGATGTCGAGCTTGCCGTAGCGCTCGTGCAGGCCGGCGCCGAGACGCGCGATGCCGTCGGAATCGGTGAGGTTGAGCGGCACCAGGGTGGCACTGCCACCCTCTTTCCGGATCTCGTCGTCGAGCTCTTCCAGCCCTCCTTGCGTGCGCGCGGTGGCCACAATATGCGCGCCGGCTTTCGCCAGTGCGATTGCCGTGGCGAAACCGATGCCGCGCGAGGCGCCGGTGACGAGAGCGATACGGTTGGCGAGAGGTTTGGTCATCGTCGAATACTTCCGTCATGCCCGGGCTCGTCCCGGCCATCCACGTTCTTTGCGGCGGGTATTACAGACGAAGATGGCCGGGACAAGCCCGGCCATGACGAAAAGAAGTCTCGGATGAGCCCCGGGGACGATCCTTGGTCAGCTCGCCTCCGCCAGCAGCGACAATTGCCGCGGCTGCGGCTCGGTCTGGGTCTGGTCGGTGAGGTGGGTCGGATAGACGCCGGTGAAGCAGTGATCGGCAAACTTCGGATTGGCGGGATCGCGGCCGGGCTCGCCCATGGCGCGGTACATGCCGTCGATCGACAGGAAGGCGAGCGAGTCGGCGCCGATGAGCTCGCGCATCTCCTCCAGCGAATGCGTCGCAGCCAGCAGGCCGCCGCGATCGGGCAAGTCGATGCCGTAATAGTCAGGGTAGAGGATCGGTGGCGAAGCGAGGCGGAAATGCACCTCCTTGGCGCCGGCATCGCGCATCATGCGCACGATCTTCTTCGAGGTGGTGCCGCGCACCAGCGAGTCGTCGATCAGGATGATGCGCTTGCCTTCGATCGCGGCGCGGTTGGCCGAATGCTTCATGCGCACGCCGGATTCGCGGATCGCCTGCGTCGGCTGGATGAAGGTGCGGCCGACATAATGGTTACGGATGATGCCGAGCTCGAACGGCACGCCGGAATACTTGCTGTACCCGACCGCGGCCGGCACGCCGGAATCCGGCACCGGCACCACGACGTCGACCGGAACGTGGCTCTCACGCGCCAGCTGCGCGCCGAAATTCTTGCGCACCTCGTAGACCGAGCGGCCGTGCACGATGGAATCCGGCCGCGAGAAGTAGATGTATTCGAAGATGCAGGGGCGCGGCGCCATCGGCGGGAACGGCTTGTGGATGTCCTGGCCGTTCTCGTCGAACACGATGACTTCGCCGGGCTCGATGTCGCGCACGAAGCGGGCGCCGATGATGTCGAGGGCGCAAGTCTCCGAGGTCAGGATCGGACAGCCGTCGAGTTCGCCGAGCACCAGCGGGCGGATGCCGCGCGGATCGCGCGCGCCGACCAGCTTCTTGTTGGTCAGCGAGACCAGCGCATAGGCGCCCTCGATCTCGCGCAGCGCGTCGATGTAGCGCTCGATGAAGCGGGCGCGCTTGGAGCGCGCCACCAGGTGCAGGATCACCTCGGTGTCGGAGGTCGATTGCATCATGGCGCCGTTCTTGACGAGCTCGCGGCGCAACGTCAGGCCGTTGGAGAGGTTGCCGTTGTGAGCGACCGCGAGACCGCCGGCATTGAGCTCGGCGAACAGCGGCTGCACGTTGCGCAGGATGGTCGCGCCGGTCGTGGCGTAGCGGACATGGCCGACCGCGACATTGCCGGGCAGGCGGTCGATCACCTCGCGGCGGGAGAAGGTGTCGCCGACGAGGCCGAGGCGGCGTTCGGAGTGGAAGCGGCTGCCGTCGTAGGAGACGATGCCGGCGGCCTCCTGGCCGCGGTGCTGGAGGGCGTGAAGGCCGAGCGCGGTGATGGCGGCCGCATCAGGGTGGCCGTAGATGCCGAAGACGCCGCATTCCTCGCGCAGCGTATCGCCTTCCAGATCGTCCTGAAGCTCAAGCGCCGCCGGGCCTGGACCGGCGTTTGGATCGAGATCAAGCAGGGCGTCCTGGTCAGGGTGTCGCATCTCGTTCTCGCCTCTCTTTTGGGGCCCTATCAACGCGCCGCAGGTTTCTCGATCAGCTTTTTCATGCCGTCACGAGCCGACTTACTGTACCCGTCGCCACTGCCCGAAGGCTGCTGCTCGGATTCAGCTTGATCATCATCTGGTTTGTTTTTCTTGAATCTCTTCAAGATGGTGTTCTCGGGGTCGTCAGGCAAGAGGGCCATCAGCCAATCGCCGGTTCCCTGCAGCACGACGCGGGACTTGGCCCCGCTGACCCAGTCGGGGCGCTGCTTGTCCGGCACCAGCCAGGTGAAAAACAGGAACGCGACCACGACGATCAAAAGCCCGCGAGCCAGCCCAAACAGGAAGCCGAGGGTCCGATCCAGCGCGCCGATCCGCGAATCCAGGATCATGTCGGAGATCCGGACCGTGATGACGGAGACCACGACCAGGGTGCCGATGAACACGCCGGCCACCACGACGACGCTCGCGACCGTGTCGTTGTTGAAATAGGTCTTGGCGGTCGGCAGCAGCTTCGAGAACGAATACAGCGTCACGATCGCCGCGGCACCCCAGGCCGCGATCGACAGGATTTCGCGCATGAAGCCGCGAACCATCGCGAGCAGGCCCGAGATCAGCATCACACCGAGCAGGATCAGGTCGAGGATGGTTACTGGCATCGGCTGGTCTGGTCCGCTCGTACTTCAAAGGTGCTCTAGCGAATCGGTGCTTGGCCGCTGCCCTAAAAGAAGGGCAGACGGCGTTCCCGGCAAGGCCGCAACCACGCAATCCCATGCTGCTTTTGTGACGGCTGTATAGCGGCGGAGGCCTCCGGCGTCACCTCCACCTAACCCTCTCCGCGGCGGAATCTGGCCGGTGTGGCATTTTTCTCTGGCTGTGCACCGGATTCGCCCCGGCGGGAGCCCCGCGCTGCGATCTCGGCCACCAATGTCGTCAGGCTGTTCACCGCATTCAGGGACAGTCCGGCATCGCCGCCCGCATCGCCCCGTGCCGATTCGGGCAGCACGGCGCGCTGGAAGCCGAGCTTTGCCGCTTCCTTGAGCCGGGCCGGGGTCTGCGCCACCGGGCGCACCACGCCCGACAGCGAGATTTCGCCGAAATAGACGGCATCGGTGGGTAACTGCGCATTAACCAGCGACGACACCAGGGCCGCGGCGGCGGCGAGGTCGGCCGCGGGCTCGTGGATGCGAAGGCCGCCGGCAACGTTCAGATAGACGTCGTGGCCGGACAGCTTGACCCCGCAATGGGCCTCCAGCACCGCCAGCACCATTGAGAGCCGGCTCGGATCCCAGCCGACCACGGCCCGGCGCGGGGTGCCGAGCGAGGTCGGGGCCACCAGTGCCTGCAATTCGACCAGCACGGGCCTCGTGCCCTCGATGCCGGCAAAGACCGCGGTGCCGGGCGTGCCGAGGTCGCGCTCGGACAGGAACAGCTCGGAGGGGTTGGTGACCTCGCGCAGGCCGAGGCCCGTCATCTCGAACACGCCGATCTCGTCGGTCGGTCCGAAGCGGTTCTTCACCGCGCGCAGGATGCGGAATTGCTGCGAGCCTTCGCCCTCGAACGACATCACCGCATCGACCATATGCTCGACCACGCGGGGGCCGGCGATCTGGCCGTCCTTGGTGACGTGGCCGACCAGGATGATGGCGGCCCCGGTCTTTTTGGCGAAGCGGATCAGCGCCTGCGCCGAGGCGCGCACCTGCGTCACCGTGCCAGGCGCCGATTCCACCGTGTCGGTCCACATGGTCTGGATCGAGTCGATCACGATCAGCCGGGGCACCGCGCCCTCCGACAGCGTCGAGACGATGTCCTCGACCGAGGTCTCGGCCGCGAGCTGCACCGGCGCGTCCGACAGCCCGAGCCGCTCGGCGCGCAGGCGCACCTGGGCGACCGCCTCTTCGCCGGAGATGTAGACGACGCGGTGGCCGGCGCGCGCGAGCAGGCTGGTCGCCTGCGTCAGCAGCGTCGACTTGCCGATTCCGGGATCGCCGCCGACCAGCAGCACCGAGCCGCGCACGAAGCCGCCGCCGGTGACGCGGTCGAGCTCTGTCATCCCCGAGGACAGGCGCGGCGCATCCGGGCTCTTTCCGGCGAGACTCTCCAGCGCGAAGGTTCTTCCCTTGCGCTTGGAGCGGATCGACACCGGCACGCTGCCGCTGGTGTCTTCTTCCGCCAGCGTATTCCACTCGCCGCAGGACTCGCACTTGCCCTGCCAGCGGTTATAGGCCGCGCCGCAGTTCTGGCAGACGAAGGACAGTGTGGATTTGGCCATGCGGAGCGCGAGTCGCGGGTTTCAGATGTGCTGATAGCACGGATTGGCAGGCCGATCGCCGGCGCTTCGAATATCTCAATTCGGCACGGGAGATATACCTTTCGTTAGCCCTGCGCCGCTGTGCCCGGTGCGATTTTGCCAATTCTTAGCGGACGTGGGTCCAATCTCGGAACCAATGGGGGCGGCGAAATTGACGAGATTCCTGCGAATATTGCTCGCGGCGGGCATGGCCTGCGGCGTCTTCGGGTCCGTTGGCGGTAGCATCGCCAAGCCGCTCAACATCGTCTTCGTCAATCCCGGCAAGTCCGGCGAGGTTTATTGGGACATGGTCGCGCAGACCATGCAGGCCGCCGGCCGCAAGCTCAATGCCCATGTCGAGGTGCTGACCAGCGAGCGGAACCACCGCACCATGCAGGAGCTCGGCTTCGGCGTGGTGGCCCGTCCCGACAAGCCCGACTTCCTCATCCTGTCGAACGAGGAATCCGCCGCCGTTCCCATCCTGGAGGCGGCCGAAGCCGCGGGCGTCAAGACGCTGCTGCTTTCGAACACGCTGATCGGCGAGGACGCGGTGCGCCTTGGACCGCCGAGGCAAAAGCTCAAGACCTGGCTCGGCGACATCACGACCGATCTTCAGACCGCGGGCGCGCGGATGGCCAATGCGCTGATCACGGCGGCGCGTGCCGAGAAATGGCAGAGCGCGGACGGCAAGATCCACATTCTTGGCATCGGTGGCGACGAGACCACGCCCGCCTCGATCGCCCGCAACGCCGGCCTCACGCTCGCGGTGGATGCTGCGTCCGACGTCGTGGTGGACCGCATGCTGTTCGCCAACTGGACGAAGTCCGAGGCCGAGCGGGTCACGGCAAACTACCTGAGCTGGGCCGCGCGCAAGCAGATCCGGCCCGCCGGGATCTGGGCCGGAAACGATCCGATGGCGCTGGGCGCGCTGCGCGCGGCGATCGCCGCCGGCCTCGTGCCCGGCGAGAACATCCAGGTGGTCGGCCTCAACTGGTCGGAGGATGCGCTGCGCGAGATCAAGGCGGGCCGCATGCTCCTGACCGATGGCGGGCATTTTCTGCTCGGCGGCTGGTCCGTCGTTCTCCTGCGCGATTATGCCGATGGCTGCGATTTTGCTGCCGTCTCGCCCCGCGTCGAGGTCAAGACGTCGGCGATCACGCGCGACAATCTCGCTTCGGTCGGCGACCTCATCAAGACCCGTGCGTTCGACCGGATCGACTTCGCGCGGTTCCGGGCGAAGGCCGGGCGCTGCGGCCAATATGACTTTTCCCTCGATGCGCTCATTTCGTCGCTGCCGGTCGCCGAAGGCGTTGCCGACTGATGCGCAAGGATGAGGCGATGACCGAGCCGGATCGCAACGAGCAGGCAGCGCCGCCGCGCTTGCGCTCGGTCGTCCACGCGATGATCTGGGCCACCGTGCCCGTTCTGCTGCTGGTGCAATTGCTCGCCTCCGCCGGCGTCGAGGCATCGAGCTTCTGGTCGCAGCTCAGGCAACTCGACGCCCGCATGGCCCGCGTCGCCGAGAGCCGGGCCGAGCTGATCGCCGAGCCGCTCTGGAAGATGCGCTACGACCAGGTCACGGGCGTGCTCAACGAGATCATGCACGACGAGACCATTGCGGCGGCGGCCGTCTATGACGATACCGGCGCTGCGATCGCCCGCGTGGTCGCGCGCCCCCAAGGCCAGTCGGTCGCCGAAGTCTCGCACCCGATCCACTACAGCAACGGCAATATGGCCGTTCAGGCCGGCCGCATCGCCATCGCGTATTCGCGTGCGACGCTGTACGCGGATGCGGGCAGCCGCCTGATGCTGCTGCTCGTCGTCGGGCTGCTCGCAACGTTCGCGACCCTGATCGCCATGCGCATCTCCGCCAACATCTTCATCGGCCGGCCGCTCGCGGCCATGATGTCGGCGATCCAGCGCAGCAAGCAGGACGGCCGGGCCTATCCGGCCGATGTCACGTCCTCGAACGAATTCGGGCAGCTCGCGCGCGCTTTCAACGCCATGCAGCACACGACGTCGGGCGCGCTGGACCGGCTCGGGCACATGGCGACGCACGATCCGCTCACCGGGCTGCCGAACCGGCGCTCCCTGACCGAGCGCCTCGCCGTGACGAGCCAGAATGGAGGCGCGCCGGATACGCTGGTCGCGTTCTGCTTCATCGATCTCGACGACTTCAAGGGCATCAACGACACCTTCGGTCACGAGGCCGGCGATGCGTTCCTGGTCCAGATTTCGCAGCGCCTTCGTCGCGCGGTCGAAGCCGAGGATTGGGTCGCCCGGCTCGGCGGCGACGAGTTCGTCGTCATTCGCCCCGAGGTGAGCGACGAGCAGGCCGCGCACGCATTCGCTCAACGCGTGCTCGATGCCATTTCCGAGCCGATCCGCCTCCATGACAAGCAGGTGGTGCCGCGCGCCAGCATCGGCCTTGCCGTGCGCCACGCCGACGATCCGGAACTGTCGCATCTGCCGACGCTGGCCGACATCGCGCTCTATCACGCCAAGAGCAAGGCGCCCGGCACGGTCGCCGTGCTGGACGAAGCGCTTCAGCGCGACTATCGCCGCCGCAGGGATCTCGAGCTCGCAATTCCCACCGGCTTCGCCGAGGGCCAATTCGAGGTCTGGTACCAGAGCCAGGTCGATCTCGATAGCCATGAGGTCGTCGGTCTGGAAGCGCTGATCCGCTGGCGCCATGCCGAGCACGGCGTGATCGGCCCCGGCGAATTCCTGCCGCTGATCGAGCGCAGCGGGAACAATGCGCGGCTGACCCGCTACGTGCTGACCGATGCCTGCCGGGCCTTGCAGCAATTGGCCGCTGCGGGCAGGCCGCAGCTGCGGATCGCGATCAATCTGCCGCCGTCCGAGCTTGCCGACCACTCGCTCGCCGCCGAGCTGCGCGCGACCTGTGCGCGCTTCGGTGTCGCGGCATCGATGCTCGAGCTCGAGATCACGGAAGGGTCGCTGATCAACAACATCGCCAGCGCCTCCGAAACGCTGCATCGCCTGCGGCGCCTGGGAGCCACGATCGCGCTCGACGATTTCGGCACGGGCTACTCTTCGCTCGCCCATCTGCGCCGGTTTCCGCTCGACAAGGTGAAGATCGACAAGGCGTTCATCAGCGAGATCCCCGACAGCGCCGAGGACAAGGCCATTGTCGGCGTCATCGCCTCGCTCGCCGCCACGCTGGGACTGACATTGGTCGCCGAAGGCATCGAGCGCGCCGAGCAGGCGGAGGCCATGCGCGAGATCGGAGTGCGGCTCGGGCAGGGGTTCCTCTATCAGCGGCCGCAGCCACTCGAGGCCGTGCTGCAATGGCTCGACGGGCAGCCGGCCGTGGCGAGCCGCGTCGTCTCTGACGGCCCATCGATCACCCCCGAATTCGCTGTCTGAGTAGCGGCTGGGTCACGGCTGCGTTGCGGTCCAGAGCATCGAGAGCCCCGCCGCGATCATGATCGCGTCCATCAGCAGGCGGAAGGTTTCCGGCCTCAGATGCAGCACGAAGCGTTTGGCGATGAAGGCGCCCGACATCAGTGAGGCGCCCGCGATCAGACCCTTGATGAAGACCTCCCCGGTCAGGGCGCCGAAACGCTCGAAAGTCACCGACTTCGCGAAATAGAGCCCGAGCGAGGAGGCCGCTTCGGTGGCGAGGAACGCGCCCTTGGACAGGCCATAGAACAGGAACAACGGCACGCTGAGCGGCCCGGTCGAGACCACGATGCCAGTGAGATAGCCGATCAGCGCGCCGCCGATGGCGAGATGCCAGAGATTGGCCTTGAGCTCGTGCCGCGCCAGAAAGTGCCGCACCGGCACCATCGCGATCAGGAAGAGGCCGATGGTGAGATCGACGGCATGCGAGGGCAGTGCCAGCAGCGTCCGCGCGCCGAGCGCCGCCGCCGGGATGCCCGTGACCGAATAGGCCGCGCAGGCCCGCCAATCGACCTCGCGCCACCAGGCCAGGATCCGCGAAAAATTCGCCATGACGGAGGCCACCGCCATGATCGGCACGGCCTCCTTCGGCCCATAGGCATAGACCAGCACCGGCATCAGCATGATCGACGAGCCGGTGCCGACGATGCCGGAGATGGTGCCGGCGACGAGGCCGACGGCGAGGACGAAGAGAAAGGCCAAAACAGCCTCCAGGAATCGGGAGAGTTTAGCCGCGGGCAGCGATGCGGGCGATCGGTCCTACGCGAGGGAGCCCATCGCGCTGCGCATGGGCATGCCGGTCTGGGCGCCGGCCTTGAGGCATTTCAAAGCCGCCGCTTCGCAACTCACTTCGAGCGCGCGTTGCAGCGACACGCCTTCGCTGATCATCGCCGCAAAGGCGCCGACGAAGGTGTCGCCGGCGCCGGTCGTGTCCACCGGCGTGATGCGCTGGGCGGGCGCCCGCAGGCGGGTGCCTTCCGCCGTCACGGCGAGCGCGCCTTGTGCGCCGGCGGTGACAATGCAGGTGAGGTTGCCGGACTTCGCGAGTCCGGCGCTTGCGGCTTCGTAGTCGGCGGACTCCAGACCGATGGCGGTGGCGGCGTCGCGCGCCTCGTGCTCGTTGACGAGGAGATAGTCGGTGACGGCGAGAAGCTCCGTGACCATCTCACGCGTCATCTGCTCCGGAACGGGTGCAAGGTTCCAGATGACGGTGCCGGAGGCCGCGGCGGTTCTTCGGGCAGCTTCCAGCGCGTGCGCAAAGGGCACCTCCATCTGAAGCACTAGCACGGTGTCCAAATTGAACAGCTCGCTCGCAAGATCGCCGGCACGCGCCGTCATGTTGGCGCCGCTCGCCACCGTGATTGCGTTCTCGCCGGCCTGATCGACGGTGATGAAAGCGCAGCCGGTCGGCTCGTCGGCTCTGATGACGCCGTCGGCGTCGACGCCGTTGGCTCTGAGGTTCTCGATCGCGCTGTCGCCAAATCCGTCTCGGCCGACGCGGCCAGCCATGCTCACGCGTCCAGGCCCGGCGATCCGCGCGGCGGCAACGGCCTGATTGGCACCCTTGCCGCCGAAATGCGTCCGGTAGGACGGCGCCAGCACCGTTCGGCCGGGACCTGGAATCACCGGAACCTGCGCGACCAGATCGATGTTGAGCGATCCGAACACCAGGATCATGGCGGAGAGCCCTCAGCCTTCCTCGTCCATGACGCGCAGCTTCTCGACGCGGCGGCGGAAATCCTCGTCGGTGGAGAATTCGGCGGACAGGTACGACGACACGAGATCGACAGCGAGCCAGGCGCCGACGATCTGCGCGCCGATGCACATGACGTTGACGTCGTCATGCTCGACGCTCTGATGCGCGGAGTGGACGTCGTGGCAGACCGCGGCGCGGATGCCCTTCATCTTGTTGGCGGCGATCGAGGCGCCAACGCCGGTGCCGCACACCATGATGCCGCGCGCGGCTTCGCCCGACGTCACCTTCGCCGCCACGGCGCGGGCGATGTCAGGGAAATCCACCGGCTTGTCGTCATAGGAGCCGACATCGATGACCTCGTGGCCGAGCCTGCGGATGTGGTTGATGACGGTCTGTTTGAGCGGCCAGCCGGCGTGGTCGGATCCGATGACGAGACGCATTCTTTGTCCTTCTTGATCTTTGCATTGATCGTGACAGCCGCGCGCGGCTGTCACGATGTCTTTCCCCGTGGTTCAGCTGCGCATGTCCGCCGGCAGATCGACGCCGTGGAATTTCTTGTAGATGGCGTTGAGCTTGCCGTTCTTGACGTTGTCGGTGATCCAGGCGTTGAGCTTGTCCATCAGCGGCTGCTCACCCTTCTTCAGGCCGATCGCGAGGTCGAAGGTCGCCAGCGGAATCCGGGACTCGAACACGCGCGAGGGATTCTTCACGCCGATCTGGTTGATGATTGTCGCGGACGAGCCGACGCAGTCGACCTGGCCCGACACCGCCGCCGTCACCATGGTGGCATCGTCGTCATAGCGTGCGATCTTGAGGTCCTTGTCCTTCATGTTGGACAAGGTTGTGTCCTGCGTGGTGCCGCGCGAGACGCCGATCGACTTGTCCTTCAGGTCCGGCCAGTCCTTCACGGTCGACGATTTCAGGCAGCCGACGTCGGATTGCAGCGTCGCATAGCGCTTGGTGAAGTCGATCACCTTGGCACGCTCGGCCGTCACCGACAGGGTCGAGATGATGATGTCGGCCTTGCCGGTCAGGACGTTCGGGATGCGGGTCGCACCGGTGGTCTGGATGAATTCCAGCTCGAGGCCCCAATCCTTGGCGAGCATCTGCGCCACTTCGACATCGGAGCCCGTCGGCTTCATGGTGGAATCCATCATGCCCGAGGGCGGGATGGCGAGGTCGGTCGATATGCGGATCTTCTTCGCCTTCATGATGTCGTCGAGCAGATCGGCCGACGCGGGCGTTGCCGCCATCATGATGAGACCGCACAACGCGGCGGCAGTCCCCAGCACCATTCTGTTGGTCATCCCTTGGTTCTCCTCTCCCTGTTATGATT
Organism: Bradyrhizobium sp. JHI2711; assembly: GCF_056156565.1. Classification (NCBI taxonomy): domain Bacteria; kingdom Pseudomonadati; phylum Pseudomonadota; class Alphaproteobacteria; order Hyphomicrobiales; family Nitrobacteraceae; genus Bradyrhizobium; species Bradyrhizobium sp. JHI2711. The sequence continues at coordinate 1,129,095 of NZ_JBPZPT010000001.1, read as the reverse complement.
TTAGGTTCCCCGTCCCCACGAATTGCGTGAGTTCGGGCGTGGTCGGCGACGTCAGGATCGAGGCAGGTCCGGTCTCGTGGACCTTGCCGCGATGCATGAACACGATCCGGTCGGCGATGCCCTTGGCGAAGCCCATTTCGTGGGTAACCATCACCATGGTCATGCCGTCAGCCGCGAGCTGTTCGATCACCTTCAGCACTTCGCCGGTGAGTTCGGGATCGAGCGCGGAGGTGACCTCGTCGAACAGCATCACCTTCGGCTGCATGGCGAGCGAGCGGGCGATTGCGGCGCGCTGCTGCTGGCCGCCCGAGAGCTGCTCGGGATAGGCGTGCAGCTTTTCATCCAGCCCGACCTGCGCCAGAACTTTTCGTGCGAGATCCTTGGCCTGCGACGTCGCCATGCCCTTCACCGCGCAGGGCGCGAGCATGATGTTCTGCTCGATGGTGAGGTGCGGAAACAGATTGTAGCTCTGGAACACGATGCCGACGTCCTGGCGTAGCGCACGCAAGTTCACGTCGGGACGGTCGACGCGATGCCCGCAGACTAAGATCTCGCCGCCGTCGACCTTCTCGAAGCGGTCGATGCAGCGCAGCGCCGTGCTCTTGCCGGAGCCGGAGCGGCCGATCAGGGCGAGCACCTCGCCACGTGCAACGGCAAAGGAGACGCCGTCGAGCACGCGGAGCGCGCCAAAGCTCTTCTGCACGTTGTGGAGCGACACGATCGGTTCGGAGGAGGGGGCGTTTTGCTGCATGTCAGGCTGGCGCGAGGTTGGACCTGCCACGACCCATCTGCCGTTCCAGCCTCTGGCTGAACAGCGACAGGGGATAGCACATGGCGAAGTAGGTGACGGCGATGATGGCGTAGATGGCGAACGGTTCGAACAGCGAGTTGTTGACGATCTGGCCTGAGCGCATCAGCTCGACGAAGCCGACCACGGACGCGAGCGAGGTGTTCTTGATGATCTGCACCATGAAGCCGACGGTCGGCGGCGTCGCGATGCGGATCGCCTGCGGCAGGATCACCTTGACCATGCGCTGGGTGCGGCTCAGCGCCAGGCCCTCGGCGGCTTCCCATTGCGGCTTCGGCACAGACTGGATGCAGCCGCGCCAGATCTCGCCGAGATAGGCCGCGACGTAGAGCGTCAGCGAGGCACCGGCCGCGACCAGCGGCGAGACCTTCAGGCCGATCGCGGCAAGACCGAAATAGCCGAGGAACAGGATGACGAGCAGCGGCGTGCCCTGGATCAACTGGACATAGATCGCACTGGCGAGCCGCACCGATTTCAGCGGCGAGATGCGCGCCAGCGCGATCACGAAGCCGACGATGCCGCCGCCGATCAGCGCGATCAGCGACAGACCAATGGTCCACAGCGCGCCCTGGCCGAGGAACATCAGGTGATTGACGTTGAGATGTCCGCCCATGGTCATCTCACAACGGCGTGCCGAGCCGGCGACGGCGCGGAAACAGGAGGAGGCCGAGGCCCCAGAAGCCGGCACGCATCACCAGCGACAGGATGACGTAGAGCACGGCGACGATGATGTAGGTCTCGAACGCGCGATAGGTGTCCGACTGGATGTAGTTGGCGATCGCGGTGAGCTCCTCGGCCGAGATCTGCGAGCAGACCGAGGAGGCCAGCATCAGGAGCACGAACTGGCTGGTGAGCGCAGGATAGACCTTCTCGACCGCCGGCAGCAGGATGATGTGCCAGTAGATCTGGAAGCGCGACAGCGCCAGCCCCTCGGCGGCCTCGATCTGCCCGCGCGGGATCGCCTCGAAGCCGGCCCGCATGATCTCAGCGGTATAGGCGCCGACATTGATGGTCAGCGCCGCCACCGCCACCGTGAAGGCGGAGTATTTCAGGCCGAGGCTGGCGAGGCCGAAATAGACCAGGAAGATCTGCACCAGCAGCGGGGTGTTGCGGATGGTCTCGACATAGACTTTGCAGGCACCTGCAATCAGCGAATTGTGCGTGCCGCGTCCGACCGCCGCGAGCGTGCCGAGCATAGCGCCTAGCACGGTCGCGAAGAATGCCAACTCAAGCGTGAGGACGGCACCGGCCAGAAAGCTCGGCCAACGCTCCAGCACTGCGGGAAAGTCGAGTTGGAGGCTCATCGTTCCAGGGTCAGCCGGTGGTCTGGTTGGTCATGCGGTCATAGACGCGGAACAGCGCCTGGTTGCCGTTGCTGCCTTCGCCATGGGCGCGCGCGTCGACATATTGGCTGGTGACGAGCGCGGTGCCAGGCAGGGGCACGTTCAGGGCCTGTGCGTGCTCCTGCACCAGGCGAAGGTCTTTGAGCTGCAGATCGATCCGGAAGCCCGCGGAAACGTCGCCGGCGATCATCGCGGGGCCGAGCTTGTCCAGCATCCAGGAAGCGGCGGAGCCGCCGAGCAGCACCCGGCGGAGCAGGTTGAGATCGAGGCCCGAAGCGCGGCCGAGCGCGAGCGCCTCGCAGATCGCCTGGATGTTGATGCCGCAGATCAGCTGATTGCAGAGCTTGACGGTCTGGCCGGCGCCGGATGCGCCGACATGGGTGATGGTCGTGCCCATCGCGCGGAAGAACGGCTCGGCCTTGGCGAACGTGTCCGCATCGCCGCCGGCCATGATCGAGAGCGCGGCGCTCCTGGCGCCCACCGGCCCGCCGGAGACCGGCGCGTCGATGAAGCCGACGCCTGTCTTCTGCAGGTCCGAATGGATGCGGCGGACGGCGACCGGCGAGATCGTGCTCATGTCGACGATCAGCTTGCCCGGCGGCGGGGAATTCAGCAGGCCCTGCTCGCCGTAGATCGTCGCCTCGACGTGCGGCGTGTCGGGCAGCATGGTGATGACGATATCGGTGCCTTGCGCGGCATCGGCAGGGCTTTTGGCACGCGTCGCGCCTTCCTTGACGCTGTCGGCCAGCGCGGCTTCGTTCAGATCGAAGACGCGGACCGCGTGGCCCGCCGCCTGCAGGTTGCGCACCATCTCCCGGCCCATCGTGCCGATGCCGATGAAGCCGACCTTGCCCTTGCCGTTCCGTCCCATGTCGTCAGTCCGTTTCTTGTTTAATCGGCGTCTTGATTGAAGGGCTGTGCGCGATCAGCCCGAGGCACTGGTCTTGTCGATGTCGCCGACGACGGCGCGTCTGCGGTATTCGTCACCGATGGCGAAATGCTTGCGCAGCGTCGCATCCGCGCGCTCGGGATCGCGCGCAATGAGGGCTTCGAAGATGCGGCGGTGATCGTCGACAAGGTAGGTCTTCATCGACGGGAAGGCCTGCACCAGCTCGCGGCGGCTGCGATGCGAATGTGTCAACAGGCCCGCCATGGAGGCGTGCAGCACGCTCAGCGTCTCCGAATGTGAGGCGACGACGATCGCGCGGTGGAAGTCGAAATCCGCCATGCCGCCGGCATCGGCTTCGTCGATGGTCTCGCCGATCTTCGTCAGCGCGCGCTGCAGCCGTTCGAAATCGGCGATGTTGGCGCGCTCGCAGGCGAGCCGGATCGCCTGGCATTCGATCGCGACGCGCGCCTGCATGACGTCCTCGAGCATGTCGGCCTGCTGGGCGAGGGCGAAGGTGAAGAAGTCGTTCAGCACCGAGACATCTGGCCGCGTCACGACGGTGCCGATGCGGTCGCGGATCTCGACGATCCCGAGGACGGTGAGGGCGCGCAGCGCCTCGCGGACGATTGGCCGGCTGACCCCGAGCAGGGTGGCGAGCTCGCGCTCCGAAATCAGGCGGTCGCCCGGCCTGAGCGAGCCGGTAAGCAGGCGCTCGCGCAGGAAGGCAAACACCTTCTCGAACCCCTTTTCGCCGTCGGCGGCTCGCTTGAACTCCATCCCCGTCTCTTGGTCTGATCGTGGTCAGACCAGTATGCTTACCAGGCCGCGGAGGTCAAGAGGCTTCGCTCCGAGGGATCAGCGGGGCGAACTCGATCGCGGGGCACCGCAATGAGGAGGCTTCATGGCGCCGCCGCCGGCTCGGTTTGCATCTTTCGTCTGACGGCTCAGCCTTGAACGTTCCGACCGGCTCTCCTCGCGTGCTCCTGATCTTCGACGGACGCAAGGAGCTCCAGTTGGCTCGCCAGAGCGAGATAGGCGTTGCAAACGCTCAGAAGCACATTGGCGAGGCGCTTCGCCGATGTGGCATCATTCGCGCGCGTTCGATATTGCTCCGCAAGCTTGCGACAATCGTCGGGTTTGAGCATTCAGCCCCCAAAGAGAGCTCAACACCGCGTCGCGGTCCGGGTTCCTAATCGCGAGGCCCACTCTAGCTATACAGACGTCGTCGGTTGCGGCACACGCTCCGAGTTGCCATCATCCGTGCAAACCGCGATCATGGTGCAGTGACCCTCACGTCTCTCAGAAGCAATGTCCGACTCCTTTACGAGGGCGCAACGCCGGACGGCGTGCGCTTCCGTTATGCGCTGCTCATCTTCGATATCGTGACGGTGCTGTTCATTATTGCGACCTCGTTCCTGCCGCCCAGTGACATCGTCGAGACGCTCGACGTCCTGTTCGGCGTTATTCTGCTTGCCGATTTCTCCGCCCGGCTCCTGGTCGATCAGCATCCGTTTCAAAAATTCACCCAGCTCGCGACCTGGGCTGACATGGTCGCGATCGTATCCTTCCTGGCGCCGCTTGCCGGCGAGGCGGGCGGCTTTCTCCGGATTCTGCGGACGTTGGGCCTGCTTCGCGACTACCAGATGCTGGTGAGGCTGCGCATCGATTCCCCGTTCTTTCGTCGCAACGAAGAGGTCATCTTCGCCGTCACGAACCTCGCCGTTTTCATCTTCGTCATGACCGGGATCGTTTACGAGACCCAGAAGTTTCGCAACGACGAGATCCGGAACTATGCCGATGCCCTGTACTTCACCGTCACGGCGCTGACGACGACCGGCTTCGGCGACATCACGCTGGCGGGTACGTTCGGTCGTCTGATCACCGTCGTGATCATGATTTTCGGCGTGACGCTGTTCTTCAATCTCGCCCGCGCGCTCCTCAGTCCCCACAAGGTGCGGTTTCCATGCCCGACGTGCGGGCTCCAGAGGCACGATGCCGACGCGGTGCATTGCAAGGCTTGCGGCACCGTCCTCAACATTCCCGATGAAGGGGCGATCTGAAGAGCCCTCGGCGCCACGTGGACGCCTTCGATGGTGACATCATGCCAGTGTTTTGCCCGACGGATCAACCTTGATTTCGGTTTACCCGTAAGTCATTGAGCGGACTGGGGCCAGCTACTGTGCATGGGGTTGTTTTTCAGGTTTTATCGGGCGGCCCGCTGCTGACTGCGTTTGGGTCACCGCAGCACCACCCACGCCGGCGCGTGATCGCTGGCGCCGTCCTCGCCGCGGATCTTCTTGTCGACGCCGGCTTTGGCGAGGCGCGGGGCGAGGGCAGGGCTGAGCAGGAGATGGTCGAGCCGCAGGCCCGCATCGCGTGGCCAGCGGTTCCGCTTGTAGTCCCAGAACGTGTAGATGCGCTCGTCCGGATGCAGCTCGCGGATCGCGTCGCACCAGCCTTGCTCGACCAGCGCGGCAAAGGCTGCGCGGCTCTTCGGCTGGATCAGCGCATCCTTGTCCCATGAGCGCGTCGGATAGATGTCGATCTCGGTGGGCGCGACGTTGTAGTCGCCGGCGAGCACCACCGGCAGGTCCTGCTTGATGAAGGTGTTGGCGTGGCGCCGCAGCCGCGCGAACCAGTCGAGCTTGTAGTCGAATTTCGGTCCCGGCTGCGGATTGCCGTTGGGCAGATAGATGCTGGTGACGATGACGCCGCGTACGGCGGCCTCGATGTAGCGCGCTTCGAGATCGGCAGGCTTTCCCGGCAAGCGGTCGCGCGTCAGCACGGGCTCGGCGTTGCGGGCGAGGATGGCGACGCCGTTCCAGGTCTTTTGTCCACGCCACACCGCGCCATAGCCGGCCCTTTCGATGGCGTCCGCCGGAAATTCGCCATCACTTGCCTTCAACTCCTGAAGCGCAACGACATCGGGCTTCGCAGCGCGCAGCCATGCCAACAGATTGGGCAGGCGGCGATTGATGTTGTTGATGTTGAATGTCGCGATCTTCATCTAGAGCTACCGGCTCTGCCTTTCGTCCCCGGAGATACAATGTCCAAACTGAGCTTTGCCGCTACCGCCTTCGTCGTCGCGTTCTCCGGGGCCACGGCACAGTCAGCCGAAACGCGCGGCGCGTGCAAGGCTGACTACGACAAATTCTGCGCCGGCATCGCGCCGGGTGGCGGCATCGTCGCCTGTCTCAACGCCAAGCGCGACCAGCTCAGCGCCACCTGCAAGACGGCGCTGGACAGCAGAAAGAAGAAGTAGGTGCGGGTGGTTTAACTTGGCAGCGGCGGCAACGCCGACGGCTGTTCGATCGACGGTGGGGAAGGCGGCTGCCCGGCGTTCGAGGCGGGCTCCGGCTTCGTCAGCGGCTCCTCGACATTGCCACCCTTGTAGACGCGGGCATAGCGGCGGCCGAGGCTGGTCAGCACCTCATAGCCGATCGTGCCGAAATGGTGCGCGAGCTCGTCGACGGTGATGCCTTCGCCGAGCAGCGTCACCATGTGGCCGCGCCGCACCGCGTTCGGCGGCAGATCGGTGACGTCGATCGCGATCAGGTCCATGGAGATGCGGCCCGCGACAGGGCAGCGCTTGCCCGCCACGATGACATCGGCGCCGCGGGTGCCGTCATTGGAGCTGGCGGCGCGGAAATAGCCGTCGGCATAGCCGACTGCGATGATCGCCAGTTTCGTCGGCCGCCGCGCGGTCCAGGTGCCGCCATAGCCGACGGTCTCGCCGCGATCGATGGTGCGGATCTGCACGATGCGCGCCTTGAGGTCGACCACCTGCTGCATGGGATTGTCGGCCTCCGGCGTCGGGTTGACGCCGTAGAGCGCAGCTCCCGGGCGCACCAGGTCGAAATGGAAGGGCGCGCCGAGGAAGATGCCGGAGGAGTTGGCGAGCGCCGCCGGCACGCCTGTGAACTCACTGGCGATGCTGCGGAAGGTCGCGAGCTGTCTGGCATTGATCGGGCTGTTGAGCTGCTCGGCCGAGACCAGATGGCTCATCACCAGCGTGATGCCGTGATCGCCGGCGTTGATGCGGGGGATGATGGCCTGCGCCTCCGACAGCGTCAGCCCGAGCCGGTTCATGCCGGTGTCGATGTGAACAGCGGCGCCCCCGTTCCAGCCGGTGCGGCGGCAGAACACGTCCCATTCGGCGAGCTCGTTGAGATCGCCGATCACCGGACGGCAATTGATCTTGGCGTAGTGCTCGCCGGTGTTCTGGAAATAGCCGCCGAGCACGTAGATCGTGGGCTCCGGAACGGCGGCGCGCACCTTGCGCGCTTCCTCGATGGTGGCGACGAAGAAGGTCTTGCAACCGGCCTTGCTCAGGGCGCGCGACACCTGCTCGGCGCCGCAGCCATAGGCGTCGGCCTTGATCACCGCCGAACATTCGGCCGGCACCGCGGTCTTCTCGAGCTTGCGCCAATTGGCGATGATCGCATCGAGATCGACGGTCAGCACGCCGCCGAAGGCGGCGAGCGCGGCAGCCTGGTTGGCCTCCGGGGAGAGTGGGCCGGATTGCGGGATTGATTTCGGGGCGGATGCCATTGTCATGGCGTCGTTTTACGCAAGAGACCGGCCCCGTTCAACCCGGGGAACAATCTAGTAGTCGCTGCGGTCCGGCAGCTGGCCGTCATGCGCGAGGTCGCCGAAGCGCGTGACCGAGGCATCGAAGTGCAGCTCGACGGTGCCGGTCGGACCGTGGCGCTGCTTGCCGATGATGACTTCGGCGCGCCCCACGGTACGTTCCATGTCGGCCTGCCATTTGGCATGCTCTTCGGTGCCGGGGCGCGGCTCCTTCATGGCGAGGTAATATTCCTCGCGGAACACGAACAGCACGACGTCGGCGTCCTGCTCGATCGAGCCCGATTCACGCAAGTCCGACAGCTGCGGCCGCTTGTCGTCGCGCGATTCCACCTGACGCGAGAGCTGCGACAGCGCGATCACGGGAACGTTGAGCTCCTTGGCCAGCGCCTTCAGGCTGGTCGTGATCTCCGTGATTTCCTGCACGCGACTGTCGCTGGCGCGCTTGCCCGAGCCCGAGAGCAGCTGGATGTAGTCGATCACCAGGAGATCGAGGCCCTTCTGGCGCTTGAGTCGGCGCGCGCGCGCCATCAGCTGCGCGATAGAGAGGCCGCCGGTGGCGTCGACGTAGAACGGCAGCGACTGCAGCTCGATCGAGACCTGCCGGATCTTCTCGAAATCGGCTTCCGTGATGCCGCCGCGGCGGATGTGGGAGGAGGGAATGCCGGTGCGCTCGGCCACGATACGCGTGGCGAGCTGGTCGGCCGACATTTCGCAGGAGAAGAAGCCGATCACGCCGCCATTGGCGGCCTTCATGGTGCCGTCGGCCTGAAGCTCCGGCACGTAGGCCTGCGCGACGTTGTAGGCGATGTTGGTCGCCAGCGACGTCTTGCCCATGCCGGGGCGTCCCGCGACGATGATGAGGTCGGAATGCTGCAGGCCGCCCATCTTGGTGTCGAGGTCGCGCAGGCCCGTCGAAATGCCTGACAGCTTGCCGTCGCGCTGGAATGCCTTGGCCGCGAGATCGACCGCGACGGTGAGGGCCTGCGAGAATTTCTGGAAGCCTCCGTCATAACGGCCGGACTCGGCGAGCTCGTACAGCTTTCGCTCGGCATCCTCGATCTGCGCCCGCGGTTGGAAGTCGACCGGGGCGTCATAGGCGACGTTGACCATGTCCTCGCCGATGCCGATCAGGTCGCGGCGCAACGACAGATCGTAGATGGTGCGGCCATAGTCCTGGGCGTTGATGATGGTGGTGGCTTCGGCCGCAAGCCGCGCCAGGTATTGTCCGATGGTCATGCCGCCGACGTCGGTATCGGCCGGCAGGAACGTCTTCAGCGTGACCGGGGTGGCGATCTTGCCCATCCGGATCAGGCTGCCGGCGGTCTCGAAGATGGTCTGGTGCAGCGGCTCGAAGAAGTGCTTGGCCTCCAGGAAGTCGGAGACGCGGTAGAAGGCGTCGTTGTTGACCAGGATTGCGCCCAGAAGGCTCTGTTCCGCCTCGATATTGTGCGGTGCGCTCCGATAGGCGGGAGTTCCGGCATCGGGCGCGAGTTTGAGAACGTTCGAATCAGTCAGTGCCATGGTCGGACGTGCTTAGCAATTTTCTTGGGCGGATGCGGGGCCGGGATAAAGCGCCGCCGCAGGTCAAAGCGGAAGCAAAAGCTGACCGCTATCAACCGCTCAGTTAAAATGGTGGATGATTAGCAGTCGCAGCACGCGCCGCGCTTGACTGGATTTTGGCGGAGCTCGCTCGGCGCAGAGGGCTGTGATCGCGCCGCGGAAAAATCCTGAAACCCGTGAACCCTGGGGGCTGACGCGCAGACCTACCGAGAGGCGCGCAAAATGACGCACGCTGACCGATTCGGCTCGGCTTCAGACCAGCAGGAGGTAGACCAGCGCAACCAGAGCCGCCCCAACGCCGGTGACGATCAGGGCGTAATCGGTGCGGAGGTCGTCCTGCACGTCGAATGAGGTTTGGGTCTCTTTGCTCATGGCGACGGTCTAAGCCAGGCCCGACCAGACTTCTGTGAACCAGATCACATCTCCCCGGATTCTTTCGGGTGTCATGTCGGAACAGGCGGATGGGCAGGGGATTATCTCATTCCCCGCCAACAGGGATACGAGGCGAGCGATGCAGCCAGAACGGCAGCACCAGAACTGGCGCAGCGAGGCAGGCAGCCGGCTTTGGCTGTCGGGGCTGATCGCGGCTATGAAGCACGCGGAGCGGCCCGAGGTACGTCGCCAGCCGGTCGCCCCCGAAATCCTGCTGGAATTGCGGGCGCAATTGGCGTTAACGGCGTCTTTCCGGACGTCCGGGATTTCGACCCTGCGTCACTAGGATCCGGACCTATTCACCAGCCAGCTTGAGCTTCGGCATGGCCGCGCCCTCCCGGGCCCGCAGCCGGGCTTCTTCCTGCGGGATATAGTCGCGGGTCATCGGCACCACGCCCTGGCGACGGGTGATCTGGATCTGGAAGTTCATCATGGCTTGCTTGCGGAACGTCATCTCGCAGGCCGCGAGGTAAAATTCCCACATCAAGGCGAAGCGCTCGTCGTAGAGCTGCACGGCTTCCTCGCGCCGCGCCATGAACCGCTCGCGCCAGGCCTTCAGCGTCTCGGCGTAGTGCAGGCGCAGAATCTCGATGTCGCAGACCAGCAGGCCCGCGCGCTCGATCGCCGGCAGCACCTCCGAGAGCGCGGGAATGTAGCCGCCGGGGAAGATGTATTTGGCGATCCACGGATTGGTCGAATCCGGGCCCTGCGAACGGCCGATCGAATGCAGCAGCATAACGCCGTCTTCCTTCAGCAGCTCGGCGCAGCGCTGGAAGTAGGCGTCGTAGAACCTCGCCCCGACATGCTCGAACATGCCGACGGAGACGATGCGGTCGAACGTACCTTCGACGTCGCGATAATCCTGGAGCTGGAATCTGGCCGAGCCCGTCAGGCCCTTTTCGGCGGCGCGCGCATTGGCGACCTCCAGCTGCTCGGTCGACAGCGTGATGCCGGTGACGTCGGCGCTCGCGATCTCGGCGAGATAGAGCCCGAGGCCACCCCAGCCGGAGCCGATGTCGAGCACGCGCTGGCCATTGCTGACGAGAAGCTTCGCCGCGATATGCCGCTTCTTGGCAAGCTGCGCGTCGTCCAGCGACATCTCGGGCGTCTCGAAATAGGCGCAGCTATATTGCTTGTCGGCATCGAGAAACAGCGAATAGAGCCGGCCGTCGAGATCGTAATGATGAGCGACGTTTTGACGGGAGCGCGGGCGGGGATTGAACTGCTTGAGGTGCCGCGTCAGGTAGCGCAGGTGCCACCACGGCTTTGCCCACTGCGGCAATGGGTCGGGTTGATCGAGCAGGATCGCGAGGGCATCAGCTATGGTGCCGCGCTCGACCACGAACTCGCCGTTCATGTAGGCCTCGCCCAGCCCCAGCTCGGGATTGACGAGGACCCTCCGCTCGGAGTCCGCAGTGACGAAGCGGACTGCGACCGGCTCGCCGGAGCCGTCGCCGACGGTGAACTTCGACCCGCTCGCGCTGGTCACCGTCAACGACCCGCGGCGGATGAATTGGGACAGAAATCGACGCAACAAACGGTCCATCGGCAATCCTCTCGAGCGAACCCGAAAGATGCGACTACCCGGCCTTTATAACTGACGCCCAGGCGCCGCAGCGGTTCCTATGCGTTTGCATTCAAATCTAGCGAGCCGGTTCCGGCTGCGCTAGTTGCACTGTGTTCAAAGTAGATATTCGAAAACCGCTTAATCACATCCTTGCGCGCGGACCTGCTTCCATTCGCGGCTCAATCGGTTAAAAGGTGACCGCCGCCGCGCCGGATGCCGGCTGCATTTGCGGAAATTCAACGGAGATGATGGGAATGTCGAGCCGAGCGCTCAGCCTCGCGACGGTGTTGCTTCTGATTGGCTTCGGTGCGGCTAATTCCGTTCTTGCGCAGGCGACGAACCTCGAGGCTGGCAAGACCCCGTCGCAGCTGTTCTCGCAGACCTGCAATGTCTGCCACAAGAGCCCGCGCGGGCTGCTGAAGTCCGTGTCGCCCGGCTCGCTGCCGGGATTCCTGCGCCAGCACTACACGACGAGTTCGGATATGGCGGGCGTCCTCTCCGCCTATCTGATCTCGAACGGTGCCACCGACACGCGCTATCAGGCCAAGGACGCCAAGAAGGACGGCGCCGCGCCTGAACAACAGGGTCGACGCCAGCGCGCGCAGGATGCCGCGAGGCCGGAGGGCGAGGGCGCTGCTCCTGCCGCCGAGGGTACGCGCCAGAAGCGTGCGGCGCGGCCGGCCGAGGAGGGTGCCAAGCCGCAGGGAGAGGCTGCGCCCGAGGCACGCAAAGGCAAGCGGCGCGCCAAGCCCGGCACGGAGGAAGCCCCGAAGGTCGATGCCGCGGCGCCGGCGACCGACGACAAGAAGACCGAGCCGAAGCCGGAGCCCGTCAAGCCTGACAGCGCCAAGGTCGAGCCGCGCAGCGAGACGCCGGCGCTGCGGCCCGATCCGGTCCCGCAGGTGACGCCCGCCGCTCCAGCCGCCGCCAAGCCCGCTGAGCCGGCCGCGCCCAAGCCGGTGGAAGAGGCTGCTCCGAAACCTGCCGAGCCGGCCCCCGCGGCCAAGCCGCAGGAACAGGCGCCGCCCGCGACCGCTGCGGCCCCGCCGCCGCCGGCGCCGCCTGCGTCCTCCGGTCCGCCGGTGCCGCCGATCTCGCGCTAAGTCACCCGGATCTTTCGATCGACGATGCGAAGGCCGCGCCCATCCGCGGCCTTCGCATCGTCTTGACCGTCATTAGAGTAGTACTCTAGAGTATTGCTCTAGGAGGCGCCCATGACGGCGAGCGTACGAGACGATCTGTTGGCGGCCGGCCTTGCCGTGTTCGACCGCGTCGGCTTCGAAGCCGCTACGGTGGCTGCGATCCGCACCCGCGCGCGGGCTTCCAACGGCAGCTTCTTCCACGTTTTCGGTTCGAAGAAAGAACTTGCCGGTGCGTTGTTTCTGGAGGTCTTGCGGCACTATCACGCCGCGATACTGGCCGCGCTCGATCCCGGCCCCGACGCCGAGCGGGGCATCGATCGCCTGATCCGGGCGCATCTCGACTGGGTCGTCACCAGCCGGCGCGAGGCGCGCTACCTCTTCGAGATCTCGCGCAGCGAGTGGGGCGAAGACGTGCGCGACGCCCAGCGGGCGCAGAATGCGCGGCTTGCCGAAGGCATTGAGCGCTGGCGCGCGCCGCTGGTGGCAAGCGGCGAACTTCTGCCGATGACGCCGGTGATGTTCGTCAGCCAGCTGATCGGTCCGGCGCAGATCTTCTGCCGCGCCTTCCTGTCGGGTCGCGAGCGCACCGATCCGCGCATCGAGGCGGACACGCTGATCGCCTGCGCCAATCGTGCGCTGAGGCCGTTCGATCGCATCAACAAGCAATAAGGGGAGATCGCATGCGGGCCGAAGCTGATCCGGAATTTGCGCCGATTGCCGAGCGCATCCACGCCAATATCGGCCGGCAGGGTTTCATGAACCTGGTCGGCGCCGAGCTCTCCGAATTGTCGCGCGGCACCTGCACCATCGCCGTGGAGCGCCGGCCGGAGCTGTTACAGCAGCACGGCTTCTTCCATGGCGGCGTCACCGCCTTCCTGGTCGACAACGCCACCACGATCGCAGCCGCCACGTCGCGCGGCCAGCCGGCGCTGACGGCGGAATACAAGCTCAATCTGTTGTCGCCCGCGGTCGGCGAGAAGCTGATCTGCCGCGCCCGGGTGATCAAGCCGGGCCGCCAGGTCGCGGTGGTCGCCGCCGACGTGTTCTGCGTCAGCGATGGCGTCGAGAAGCATACGGCCACCGCGCTGGCCTCGATCGCGATGTTGAGCGAGGACGTCGCTGCGAAAACGAAAAGCCCGGCCGCGTGAGGCAGCCGGGCTTTGATCGGGATCGTCATCCGGGTCTGGTCCTTCGGACCATCCCGGAATGACGAGTTCAGCTGCTTACTTCTCTTCCGCAGCCGGCGCCGGCGCGACCTCGTCGTGCTGGGCTTCCGGATCGAAGAACTCGCCGGCGGCGGCGATCGCCTCGGCGGCCGCATCGCGATCCTCGTTGCGGGTCGAGATGTCCTCGCCGCGGTTGATGCGCTCGGCCTCGTCCTGGCTGCGGGCAACCGTGACGGTGATCTCGACCTCGACTTCGGGATGAACGGCAACGGTGATCGAGTGCTTGCCGATGGTCTTGATCGGCGCGTCGAGCTGGATCTGCGGACGGGCGAGCGAAACGCCGTCGGCTTCGAACGCGAGCACGATGTCACGCACGTTGACCGAGCCGAACAGCTGGCCGGCTTCCGAGGCCTGGCGGATCACGATGATGTTCTTGCCCTCGATCTTCTCGGCGACCTTGGACGCCTCGGCCTTCGAGGCGAGGTTGCGCGCTTCGAGCTCGGCCTTCATGCCGTCATACTTGGCCCGGTTGTCGGCGGTGGCGCGCAGCGCCTTGCCGCGCTTGAGCAGGAAATTGCGAGCGTAGCCGTCGCGAACCTTCACGACTTCGCCCATCTGGCCGAGCTTGTTGACGCGTTCCAGCAAAATGACTTCCATATTCGTTCTCCTTTTGAAGTGCTCTCGAAGGTTTCAGTTTCGGGGTTGAACTCAAGGTGTAGGCAGTGGCGGCGGCTGCCGGCTGCGCAGGAAGCGTTCGCGCAAGCCAAACAAGGCATCCGCAAGCCCAAGGATTACCATCGCGACCACGGGCCATCCGAACACGACCACGGCGGCGTAGGTCGAGCCGAGCCAGAACGTGCGGCCGTTCAGCGCGAGCGTCAGCGTATGCAATACGGCGAAACCGGCCAGCGCATAACTCATCATCAGCGCGGCGGTGGCGATCTGCGCCACGATGCCAAGCAGCCCCCCGGTGAAGCAGAAGGCGAGGGAGATGCACAGCACCACCAGCGTCATCTGCGGCAGCTCGGTGGTCTTGAGGTCCGGCCAGGGACGGCGCAGCCGGCCCGACGTCGCGGTCACCTTGGCGCTGAGCCAGAGGTTGAGAGTGAGCGTCATCGTCGCGGCAATCGTGGCGGCGGCGGGTGCGATGCGCACCAGCGCGTCGACGAACTGGCTGGCTTCGCCCGAAGTTTGCGGGTCGGTGGCGCGCAGGAGGCGCGTCAGGCCACGGCGCAACGTGCCGGTGATGGTCTCCGCGTCGGTCCCGAGAGTGAGCAAAGCGGCCATTGTGGTCAGCGTCGCGAAGCCTGCAATCCAGAGCAGGATGCGGCCGACCGGGTACCACTCGACCTCCGGCTCCGCGGAGGGTGCTGTGCCGGTGGCAGACGCGGCGCTTCCCACCTGACGTCCGAGCAGGACGAGATGGCCGAGCCACCACGCCGGCAACGCGACGGTGACGGCGAAGGCGATGCAGTAGGGCAGGCCGAACAGGGCGCCAAGGCCGATCGCGGCGGCGATGCCGCCGAGGCTCGCGCAAAGGGGGCCCCAGCCGATCGCGGCGACCATCAGGGGGAGCGGAGCGAGATAGAACAGGACAAGCGCGATCAGCGCCCCCGAGATGATCGAGGCGAACATCAGGGCCGACGCAGCGCCGGCGATCAGGGCTATCAGTCCAAAGGCCATCATCAGCTGTCCCGCTCCCTTCGAGCGGTTAGAGGCGTCGCTTGCCCCAACCATCGGCGACCGGACGACCCGGAAGCCTTATGAGTTCGAAAAGTCGCGACCGGCGGCGCAGCGTCCGCCGGTCGAATTGGTCGTATCAGCGAATGACGTAGGGCAGGAGGCCCAGGAAGCGCGCGCGCTTGATGGCGCGGGCGAGCTCACGCTGCTTCTTCGCGGACACCGCGGTGATGCGGCTCGGCACGATCTTGCCGCGCTCGGAGACGTAACGCATCAGCAGCTTGGAGTCCTTGTAGTCGATCTTCGGAGCATTGGCGCCCGTGAACGGGCAGCTCTTGCGACGACGGAAAAACGGGCGACGTGCACCAGCTTCAGCCATTGGTCTTACTCCCCATCCGTGGTTTCAGCTTCGTCGCGCGGACGGCGCGGACCGCGATCGCCGCGGAAACCGCCCTCGCGGTCGCCACGGAAGCCGCCTTCACGCTCGCCGCGGAAGCCGCCGCCGCGATCGTCACGCTCGCGATCACGGTCGGCCTTGCGCATCATCGCGGACGGGCCTTCCTCGAGCTCCTCGACGCGGACGCTGAGATAGCGGATCACGTCCTCGCTGATGCGCTCCTGGCGCTCGATCTCGGCGATCGCCGCGGACGGCGCGTCGATGTTGAGCAGCACGAAGTGCGCCTTGCGGTTCTTGTTCATGCGGTAGGTGAGGGAGCGCACGCCCCAATTCTCGGTCTTGGTGACCTTGCCGCCGAGACCTTCGACGATACCGGTCATCTGCGCGGTCAGCTCTTCGACCTGCTGCGGGCTCGCGTCCTGACGCGCGAGAAAAACATGCTCGTAAAGAGGCATGGTCGTCCTTTCCTCATGTTGGCGCATCGCCCGGCGTCAAACCCTTAAGAGGCCTTCGGAAAGGACTCTGGGATCAAGCTCAGAAGGCGGAAACACGGGACGACGGGCCGACTGGCCCTGCCACACCAAAATCACGAATGATTTGCTGAGACCGTCCGTTCAGCTCCCGGCCGGGGTCTGCGGATGGGCGCCTTATACGGATTTTGGCCGGCTTTGCAAGGTGGAGGGGCATTTTCAAGCCGAGCCGGTCCGCCCCTCCAACGGGAACAAGAACCCCATCCTCCAATACCAAGATTCGGCTTGATCTGTTTGTTTGTATAACATACAAATAAATCAGCGAAGGGGATCCCATGGCAGAAGCGTCGGCCGATGCGCCGCTCGAAGCGGCAGGCGACCCCAAGCACGCCGCGCGCGCGACGCGCTCGGCCGGCCGCAAGATGCGGTCACTGCTCCTGGATGCTGCGAGCCCGCTGTTTCGGGAGCGGGGGCTGTCAGGCACGTCGATTACCGACATCGCGGCCGCCGCGGACGCGTTCCCGAGCCAGATCACCTATTACTTCCGCACCAAGGAGGCGCTGTTTGTCGAATGCGCCTGCCGCGATCTGTTGTATCTGGCGCGGGCCACCGAGCAGGCGGCGCTGAAGGCGCGGACTCCCGGGGAATACACCCATGCGCTGGCCGAGACCGTGACGGCGAGCGATTCGGTCGCCTTCTTCGCCGAGGCGCTGACGCTGACGCGGCGTCGCCAGGATCTCGCGCCACTGGTGGAGCGCACCATCGAGCGCCTGCACAGCGAGGGTACGCGCGCTTATGCGGGGCAGGTCGCGCGGCACGGCTGGCGCTCGCTGCGCGCGCCCGACGAAAGCTCGCGGCGGTTCTGGGCCGTCGCCATCGGCGTCATTCTCGAGGGCTACGCGATGGGCCGCTCGCCCGAGGCGCTCTGCGCCGAGATGCTGCGCGTGCTGGGCGAGCAGGCGAAATCCACTGAAGACACCGCCCGCCTGCGTCTCGTCGAGGCGCGCGAGGCATCCGACAATTCCAATGGAAAGGGTTAGGCCATGACCGCGCTTCGCATGCGTGCCCGCGATTTCCTGACCGACGATCAATTGGCCGAGGTGCGCCAGCGCGCGACGTGGAAAGGCGCTGCGCTGATCGCGCACGCCTGGACGCTGATCATTGCAGCCATCGCGCTGGTCGCGTGGTGGCCCAATCCGCTCACCTATATCTTCGCCGTCGCCATCATCGGCTCGCGCCAGCTCGGCCTTGCGATCCTGATGCATGACGGCGCACATGGCTGCCTGTCCGCCGACGAGAAAACCAATCTGACGCTGAGCCAGTGGTTCTGCGCCTATCCGCTGTTTGCGGAGACGCGCAGCTACCGGCGCTATCACCTTCAGCACCATGCGCGCACCCAGCAGGAGGACGACCCCGACCTCGTGCTGTCGGCGCCGTTTCCGATCACCAAGTTGAGCTATCGCCGCAAGTTCATCCGCGACATCACCGGGCAGACCGGCTACCAGCAGCGCAAGGCGCAGTTGCTCAACGCGCTCGGGCCAAAGGACTGGTCATGGCGGCAGCGCGCAGCGCATTTCTGGGAGATGCTCGGCCCGCAATGTGTGGTCAACGGGATCATGTTTGCCGCGCTCGCCGCGGCCGGCGTGTGGTGGGCCTATCCGCTGCTCTGGCTGGTGCCGCTCTTGACGTGGATGATGGTCATCACCCGCATCCGCAATATCGCCGAGCACGCCGTCGTCCCCGATAGCAGCGACCCCTTGCGCAACACGCGCACGACGCATGCCAATTTTCTCGAGCGCCTGTTCATCGCGCCGTATTACGTGAACTATCACCTTGAGCATCATCTGTTGTTCTACGTGCCCTGCTACAATCTGCCGAAGGTGCACCGGCTGCTGAGTGCGAGCCGGTACGCCGATCGCATGGAAGTGCAGCCGAACTACGCTTCGGTGCTGCGGCTGGCCACGGCAAAGCCGAACCGCGAGGATCGGCCGGGGCAACTGGTGAACAGTGCGCGCCGAGCGCGGGCAGGAGCGGACGTCGATGCCAACCAGACCGGCGGCGGGTTTTGAGGGGCTTATTCCCCGTTGAATGCTGCTCCAAGTTCCCGTCTCGGCTTGACAGTGCGGCCCCGGACGGTGTCTACGGCCCCCTTTGGAGCATGATCCGGAACCATGGCCCAAGGAACCACGGCCTAAGGCCGGGCGTAAATCGGCTGCCGGTTCAGAACAGGGATCATGCCTGACAGCAGGGAGCGCCGATGACGGCTGCATTCACATTTCCTGGGCAGGGTTCCCAGGCTGTCGGCATGGGCAAGGCCCTGGCCGACGCCTTTCCGGTGGCGCGCGCCGTATTCGACGAGGTCGATGCCGCGCTCGGGGAGAAGCTGACCGGCATCATCTGGGAAGGTCCGGCCGAAACTCTCCAGCTCACCGAGAACGCCCAGCCGGCGCTGATGGCCGTGTCTATCGCGACCTTGCGCGTGCTCGAGGCCGAGGCTGGTTTTTCCGTGGGACGAGACGCTGCCTTCGTCGCCGGCCACTCGCTCGGTGAGTATTCGGCGCTGGCGGCGGCCGGCAGCCTGACGGTTTCGGATACCGCGCGTCTGCTTCGCACCCGGGGTCTCGCAATGCAAAAGGCGGTCCCGGTCGGCGCCGGCGCGATGGCCGCGCTGCTCGGTCTCGACTACGAGGCCGCCATGGAGGTCGCGGGCGAGGCGGCGCAGGGGCAGGTCTGCCAGGCCGCCAACGACAATGGCGGCGGCCAGGTCGTCGTCTCCGGCGACAAGGCTGCGGTCGATCGCGCCGTCGAGATCGCCAAGGCCAAGGGCGCCAAGCGCGCGATGCTGCTGCCGGTGTCCGCCCCGTTCCATTGCAAGTTGATGCAGCCGGCTGCGGATGCCATGGCGGAGGCGCTGTCGAAGGTTACGATCAAGGCGCCGGCCGCCCCGCTGGTGTCGAACGTGCTGGCGAGCGCCATCACCGATCCCGACGAGATCCGCCGCCGCCTGGTCGAGCAGGTCACCGGCACGGTGCGCTGGCGCGAGTCGGTGGCTTACATGGCCGGGCAGGGCGTCACCCGCTTCTTCGAGATCGGCGCCGGCAAGGTGCTGACCGGTCTCGTCAAGCGTATCGCGGACGGTGCCGTCGGCATTGCGGTCGGCGGCCCGAACGATATTGCCGCCGCCAAGGATGCATTGGCCGCTGCGAAGCAGGCTTAAAGGAGTCCATCAATGTTCGATCTGACTGGCCGAAAGGCGCTCGTCACCGGCGCGACCGGCGGCATTGGCGGCGCGATCGCGCAGGCGCTGCACGCGCAGGGCGCCACCGTCGCCATTTCAGGGACGCGCAAGGAGGTGCTGGACGAGCTTGCCGGCAAGCTCGGCGAGCGCGCCCACGTGCTGCCCTGCAATCTCTCCAAGGCCGATGAGGTCGAGGCGCTGGTGCCCGCTGCGGAAGCGGCGATGGGCCAGGTCGACATTCTCATCGCCAATGCCGGCATCACGCGCGACAATCTCTTCGTGCAGCTTCGCGACGAGGACTGGGACGAGGTTATCAACGTCAATCTGACCGCGACCTTCCGCCTGGCGCGCGCCGCGACCAAGCTGATGATGCGCAAGCGCTTCGGCCGCATCGTCGCCATCACCTCGGTGGTCGGCGTCACCGGCAATCCCGGGCAGGGCAATTATACGGCGTCGAAAGCCGGCCTGATCGGCATGATCAAGACGTTAGGGGCCGAATACGCCAAGCGTGGCGTGACCGCGAACTGCATCGCGCCGGGCTTCATCAAGACGCCGATGACCGATGCGCTCAACGACAAGCAGCGCGAAACGATTCTCACCAAGGTTCCGGCCGCCCGCCTGGGGACGCCCGAGGACATCGCAGCGGCCGCTGTCTATCTGAGCTCGAACGAAGCAGCCTACGTCACCGGGCAGACCATCCACGTCAACGGCGGCATGGCCATGATCTGACGTCTCGTGCCGCGTCGCCTGTCACGGCGGTGCGGCATGCGGCAAACGGCCGTTTCCGGAGCGAAATGAGGCTTGTAGTCAAGGCAATTGAAGTATGATAACCGGACCTCCAACGGATGGGCAAAGAACGCCATTGCAGGTTTTTGAAACCCTGTATATTGGCGATGCGGAGCCTTTGGCCGTCGTTCGCCGGGGCCTCCATCGGTTAGGATGGGCCAAATCAAAGTTCGTAAGCGAAGGCAGTCAAACGACCACGACGGCTCGTATCGTCCCGGGGGGTCGGGTCTACAGGGAACAACACGAGGTTAAGCAATGAGTGACATTGGCGAGCGGGTTAAGAAGATCGTGGTCGAACACCTTGGTGTTGAACCCGAGAAGGTTGTCGACAACGCGAGCTTCATCGACGACCTCGGCGCCGACAGTCTGGATACCGTCGAGCTGGTGATGGCGTTCGAAGAGGAATTCGGTTGCGAGATTCCGGACGACGCTGCGGAAACGATTCTCACCGTCGGCGACGCTACGAAGTTTCTCGAGAAGAACGCGAAGAGCTAAGGCTCTTCAATTTCGCGGGGACAACATTGAAACCGGACGGGCCGCTTCGCAGCGGTCAGCCGGTTTCTTGTTATTGGCCGTGAATCTTTCGATGCGGAGTTTTCGGATATGAGGCGGGTTGTCGTCACGGGTCTCGGCATGGTCTCGCCACTCGGCTGTGGCGTCGAGCCGACCTGGAAGCGCATCCTCAACGGCGAAAGCGGTGCGCGCAGGATCGAGAGCTTCGATGTCTCCGATCTGCAGACCAAGATCGCCTGCACGGTCGTGCGCGGCGACGGCTCGAACGACAGCTTCAATCCGGACAAGTGGATGGAGCCGAAGGACCAGCGCAAGGTCGACGACTTCATCATCTTCGGCATGGCCGCGGCCGGCCAGGCGCTCGACGACGCCAACTGGCATCCCGAGACCGAAGAGGACAAATGCGCGACCGGCACCATGATCGGCTCCGGCATCGGCGGCCTCAACGGCATCGCCGATACCGCGATCCTGCTGAAGGAGCGCGGGCCGCGCCGGGTGTCGCCGTTCTTCATTCCCGGCCGCTTGATCAATCTCGCCTCCGGCTACGTCTCGATCGCGCACGGGCTGAAGGGGCCGAACCATTCGGTGGTCACGGCATGCTCGACCGGCGCGCATGCGGTTGGCGATGCCGCCCGCCTGATCGCGCTGGGCGATGCCGACGTGATGGTCGCGGGCGGCGCCGAGTCGCCGATCAGCCGCATCGGCATTGCCGGCTTCAACGCCGCGCGCGCGCTGTCGACCGGTTTCAACGAGACTCCCGAAAAGGCCTCGCGTCCCTACGATAAAGACCGCGACGGCTTCGTGATGGGCGAGGGCGCCGGCGTCCTCGTGCTGGAGGAGCTGGAGCACGCCAGGCGGCGCGGCGCGAAGATCTATGCCGAGGTGATCGGCTATGGTCTGTCGGGTGATGCCTATCACATCACGTCGCCGTCGCCCGACGGCGATGGCGGCTTCCGCAGCATGTCGGCCGCGCTCAAGCGTGCCGGGCTGACGCCGTCCGATCTCGATTACATCAACGCGCACGGGACCTCGACGCCGCTCGGCGACGAGATCGAGCTCGGCGCGGTCGAGCGTCTGCTCGGCAACGCCGCCTCCAAGGTCGCGATGTCCTCGACCAAGTCGTCGACCGGCCATCTGCTCGGCGCGGCCGGTGCGATCGAAGCGATTTTCGCGATTCTGGCGATTCGCGATAATGTCGTGCCGCCGACGATCAATCTCGACAATCCGTCGGTCGAGACCGCGATCGATCTCGTGCCGCACAAGTCGAAGCAGCGTGAGGTCAACGTCGCGTTGTCGAACTCTTTTGGTTTTGGCGGTACCAATGCGTCGGTGATCGTCCGGCGCCTAGTCAGTTAGTTTGTGTTTGAGACGAATCCACCGTTTTGCCGTATTCGGCGATAGTCATGGACGTGGGCGCGTGCGTTTTTGGCAGGGCAAGCGATTGTCGGGCCGCTATTGAACCGGCAGGATTCAGGTTGTTTCGATGAGTGAAAGGCCGCCCATTTCACCCCGGAGTCCGCGGGCCGCGCTCGAGCCCGAGCAACTTCCGCCGCCGCCCAAGCGGTCGGACCGCGCGCGCAATCCGTTCGTCGTCGTCGGCAACGCCATCATCACCCTTCTGCTGATCGCCATGCTCGGCGCCGGCGGCGTCTATTATTACGGCCGCCAGGTGCTCGAGGCGCCCGGACCGCTGAAGGAGGACAAGATCGTCAACATCCCGCAGCGTGCGGGCAAGCGCGACATCGCCGAGACGCTGAACCGGGAAGGCGTGACCGACGTCAATCCCTGGGTGTTCATCGCCAGCGTCGCCGCGTTGAAGGCGAGCTCGGACCTCAAGCCGGGTGAGTATTCCTTCCAGAAGAACGCCTCGCTGCGCGACGTCATCGGCACCATCGTCGAGGGCAAGGTGGTGCAGCACGCCGTGACGATTCCCGAAGGCCTGACCTCCGAGCAGATCGTGGCGCGGCTGTCCGACAACGACATCTTCACCGGCAGCGTGCGCGAGCTGCCGCGCGAAGGCACGCTGCTCCCGGAGACCTACAAATTCCCGCGCGGCACCCCGCGCGAGCAGGTGGTCCAGCGCATGCAGCAGGCGCACAAGCGTGTGCTGTCGGAGATCTGGGAACGCCGCAATCAGGACATTCCAGTCAAGACGCCGGAGCAGCTGGTCACGCTGGCGTCCATCATCGAGAAGGAAACCGGCAAGGCGGACGAGCGCAGCCGTGTCGCCGCGGTGTTCGTCAACCGGCTGAAGCAGCGGATCAAGCTGCAGTCCGATCCGACCATCATCTACGGCCTCGTCGGCGGCAAGGGAACGCTGGGCCGGCCGATCAAACGCAGCGAGATCACGCAGCCCTCGCCCTACAACACCTATGTGATCGACGGCCTGCCGCCGGGCCCGATCTCCAATCCGGGCCGCGCCTCGCTCGAAGCTGCCGCCAACCCGGCCCGCACCCGCGACCTCTATTTCGTCGCCGACGGCACCGGCGGGCATGCCTTCACCGAAACCTACGACGCGCACCAGAAGAACGTCGCCAAGCTCCGCGCGATGGAGAAGCAGATCCAGAACGACACGGTCGAGCCGCCCGAGGACGCGCAGCCGCCGGCCGTTGCCGCGCCTGGCGCTGCCGACGCGCCGACCGCGGCCACGCCGGCACGGCCCAATCAGCAGAAGAGGCCGCCGGCAGCACGCCCGGCTGCTCCAGCCAATCCCCCACCGGCCCGGCAGGGCGCGGTGCAGGGCTCGCCGCCGGTGGTTCAGCGCTGAGCCTTGCGCGCAGACCGGCTTGCGGACATTGCCGATTCCACTTTCCGGCAAAATAGTCTTAAGATTCGCGTGGCTTGATAGCCTCGCGAATCCCGTGTTCCTGGAGAATTTGAACTGATGGCGCTGTCGTCCATGACCGGCTTTGCGAGATGCCACGGCGCAAGCGGGCCGTATACGTTCGAATGGGAGTTGAAGTCGGTCAATGCCAAGGGCTTCGACTTGCGCGTGCGGCTGCCGCAGGGGTTTGATGAGCTCGAGGCCCATGCCAAGAAGCGCGCGGGCGAGCTGCTCTCGCGCGGCACCGTCTATGCCAATCTCACCGTCAAGCGCACCAATGCCGCCGCCACCGTCCGCATCAACGAGGACGTGCTCAACGCGGTGCTGAAGGCCGCCGCGCTGATCTCGGGGAAGGTCGACGCGGTGGCGCCGAGCATCGACGGCCTGCTCGCCATCAAGGGCGTCGTCGAGGTCGCCGAGCCCGAGGGCGACGAGGAGGAGGACAAGGCAGCGCGCACTGCTGCCGCCGAGGCCTTCGACAAGGCGCTCGACGAGCTCGTTGCGATGCGCAAGCGCGAGGGCACTTCGCTTGGGCAGATCCTGACCCAGCGCGTCGACGAGATCGAGCAGCTGGCGAAGAGAGCGGAGGCCGCGCCCGGCCGCAAGCCGGAGGCGATCAAGGCGAAGCTCGCTGAGCAGATCGCAGCGCTGCTCGACACCTCCGACCGTTTCGACTCCGACCGCCTGATGCAGGAGGCGATCCTGATCGCGACCAAGGCCGACATCCGCGAGGAGCTCGACCGCATCGCCTCCCACATCACGCAGGCGCGCGAGCTGATCGGCAAGGGCGGCCCGATCGGGCGCAAGCTGGATTTCCTTGCGCAGGAGTTTCACCGCGAGGTCAACACCTGCTGCTCGAAGTCGAACGACATCGAGTTGACCAACACGGGCCTCGCCATGAAGAACGTGGTCGAGCAGTTCCGCGAGCAGGTGCAGAATCTGGAGTGATCGATGACGACGGGCGGTCACGGAACTGACGGTGTCGAGCGGCGCGGATTGATGTTCGTGCTGTCCTCGCCATCAGGCGCGGGCAAGACGACGCTGTCGCGCATGCTGATCGACCGGATGCCGGGCTTGAAAATGTCGGTATCTGCGACCACGCGCGCGATGCGGCCGGGCGAGGTCAACGGCAAGGACTATACGTTTGTCGACAAGGCGACGTTCGATGCCATGGTGAAGGCCGACGAACTGCTGGAATGGGCGACGGTGTTCGACAACAGCTATGGTACGCCGCGCGGCCCCGTGGATGCGGCGTTGTCGGCCGGCCAGGATGTGCTGTTCGACATCGACTGGCAGGGCACCCAGCAATTGAAACAGAAGGCGCGCGCCGATGTCGTCAGCGTCTTCATCCTGCCGCCCTCGGCCGCCGACCTCGAGAAGCGCCTGCATTCGCGCGCGCAGGATTCCGACGAGGTGATCCGCAAGCGCATGAGCCGCGCCAGCGACGAGATGAGTCACTGGGCCGAGTACGACTACATCGTGATCAACCACGCGGTCGACGAAGCCTTCGCCGAGGTGCAGTCGATCCTGAAGGCCGAGCGTCTCAAGCGCGAGCGGCGGATTGGCCTCGTAGGCTTCGTGCGAAGTTTGCAAGGTCAGCTTCAAGGTTAGGCCGCGACAGGCGCGGCCCTTCCTTCGCCAGCTGCTCCAGCATCGTCGTGATCGCGTCGACATCGACGGCATCGGTATCCCGACCTGCCGGCGCGTCATCGCGATCCGCCTCAATTTCGTTGGCGGCAAGCTTGGGTGCAGCAGCCCGATCGAACAACTTGATCTCGACCTTGTCGCTTCTGGACTCGACCGGTTTTGCGGCCGGAGCGGCGGCACGTTGCCTGCGTGCGTCGATCAGCTCGATCTCGCGGCCGATCGCGGCGAGTTTCGTCGCCTGTCTTGTCGGTTGCGGACGTGCCGCATCGAAGTCGATCGGGCGGGGCGGCTGGGCGGCGGCCGGCGGTGAATCGCGCCAGGGCGCGTGGCTTCCGTCATGGTCCTGCGGCGCCCAATCGTCCCAATGCCCGCGGCGGTCGGCGGCCCTGGCGCGGACCCGTCCGCCGGCGAAGCGGTAGATGACGCTGGCGAGGATGCCGGCGAGCGCCAGCGCACCGCCGATCACGAGCATCAGCATCTGCAGCGAACCGCCGGACTTGTCAGTCGTGCCATCGGCCGCGGGCGGGAGCGGAGCAGGGGATTTTGACAGCTTCGCGTTTGGCTGCGCGGCTGCTGCAACCGTGGTTTCCGCCGGCTGATGCGCTGGCGCGGTGGACGCTGTGGAGGCCTCGGGCCAGCGCGCGGTCACGGCCGGCTGCTGCGCGTTGGTTTCGGCGACGCTGCTCGGCGGCTGCGGCGCGACCGCGGGTGCATTCGCTGCAGCCGGCGCGGGCGCGGCCATGTTCGGCGTGCCCGCTGCGGCACTCGTCTGCGGCGCGATATATTCCGCGCGCGCGTTCTGCACGGCCTGCGGCGGTGCTGCATCCGGCTCGGATGTATCGGTCGTCGCCTGCGCGGTCTGTGCGGCTTTGCCGCCTGCGGCGCGCAGATACCAGCACTTGCGCTTCGTCGTGCGATCGAGGCGGTAGTACCAGTGCTGGCCCTGCGGCGTGGCATCCTTCGGCGAAGCCAGGCAGTCGGGCGCCGCGGCGGCCGTGCTCGATGGCGTCGGCGCGTTCTGCGATACCGCGGCCAATGGCGCGCCCGCGAGGATGCTGGCGACGAGGGTCGAAATGAACTTTGCGGCGCGGTTGCCCATCCTGGTCTCCCGGTTACGCATGACGCAACTCTCAACGAGCCCCTTCTCGTCAAAGACTTGGGTGGCAATGAGCCGCAAATCCGGAGAGGATGTGGCTTGAATCGGGCCTGCGCGACGTTCGTTCCGCCCCCGGATGAGACTCTCCCAACGTCACGATCAGAGTTCCACGCCACGACCTGAGCCGGTTGACACGATCATAAGTCAGTACTAATCATTAGTAGTAACTTATGACAGGTCGAACAAGCGTGGCATGGGGCGGGGAGTGTCTATGGCTAAGGACAGCGCACAACTGGCCGCACTCGGCGATCCCACCCGCAGGCGGATCTTCGAGCTTGTCGGTGCACGGCCACGCACGGTCGCCGAGATCACGCGACAGCTGCCCGTGTCCCAGTCGGCCGTCTCACAGCATCTCAAGGTGCTGCGCGAATCCCGCTTGGTTCGTGCAGAGCCGAAGGGCGCCAGCAACGTCTATTACGTCGATCCGGCGGGACTCGGCCAGATGCGAGCCTGGCTCGACCGGTTCTGGAGCGACACGTTGGCCGCTTACAAACTAGCCGTCGAAAAACCATCGGAGGGATCCAGATGAACACACGTGTATCGATTGCGCCCGTCAAACATTCCATCGTCGTCGAGGCGCCGATCGAGCGCGCGTTCAAGGTCTTCACCGAAGACTTCGGCAGCTTCAAGCCGCGCGAGCACAATCTGCTCGCCGTTCCCATCGCAGAGACCGTATTCGAACCTCGGGTGGGCGGAAGCATTTATGATCGGGGGATCGACGGCAGCGAATGCCGCTGGGCGCGCGTGTTGGCGTTCGAACCACCCAATCGAGTCCTCTTGAGCTGGGACATCAGCCCGCGCTGGCAAATCGAGACCGATCCCGCCAAGACGAGTGAATGGGAGGTCCGGTTCATTGCGGAGACACCAAGCCGGACCCGCTTGGAGCTGGAGCACCGTCACCTCGATCGGCATGGCGAGGGCTGGGAAGGCGTCCGCAGCGGCGTTGACAGCGATCAGGGTTGGCCGCTCTATCTGCGGCAGTTTGCCGAACTGATTGCCGCCAAGCGTTGACGCGCTTCCTTCCGACGCCGCGTCATGACGAGGAGAGGCCCTGTCGGGCCTTGCTCCGATCGGGCCCGGAAACTTCTCACCTCCGCAGCCGTTATTTCGCGGCTGAGGAGACGTCATGCCGGTCAAGGATCAGATCAAGAACTTCGCCAAGAAGCTGGTAGAGGAGCAGCCCGATGCAGCGACGCTGCGGGGGCTGGTACGGGCCCGCAAGCCCACGGCCATGCACTTTCGCGATGACGGCATCGTGCCGAACCATCCGCGCTTCCCGGCGCTGCTATATCGCGGCGCGGTGAAGCTGAACGGTCGGCGCTTTCCGCCCGAGGTCGTCATCGACACGCTGTTCGACACCAATGGCTGGGGCCGGTCGTGGCGCGACACCGTGTACGACTTCGTCCACTATCATTCGCAGATCCATGAAGTGATGGGCGTGGCGCGCGGCACGGCGAGGATCGAGTGCGGCGGGATCAAGGGCCGCATCCTGAAACTGAAAGCCGGGGACGTGCTGGTCCTGCCCGCGGGCACCGGCCACCGGCTGATCGAATCCAGCCGGGACTTTATGGTCGTCGGCGCCTACCCGCAGGACGGCACCTATGACGAGTGCACCGACACACGCCAGCGTCCCGACGCGGTCAAGCGCATCGCCAAGGTCCGCAAGCCGAAGACGGATCCCGTGCTGGGGAGCGGCGGACCGCTGCTCGCCGCGTGGCGGTCCGCTCAGCTTAGATAATCAGGCGAGAAATCCGCAAGTCTGCGCAGCTCGTCGGGCTGGAGCAGTTCGATCTCGCTGCCGTCCCAGGCGATCAACCCGCGATGCCTCAGCTCCTGGATGGTGCGGTTGACGTGGACGATCGACAGTCCGCAGGCGTCCGCGACGTGACGCTGCGTCATCGGCATCTGGAAGCAGTTGCGCTTGACGAGGCCGACGATCTCCAGCCTTGCCGCGAGCTCGCAGATGAGGTGCGCGACCTTGGGCAGCGCCGCCTGCGCGCCGAGGCGGGCGATCCATTGCCGCGAGATGGCCGCGTCGATCAGCGTCTCGCGCCAGAAGGCGCGGGTCAGGTGGATCGAGCTGTCGAGCAGCTGGCGGAGCTGGCTGTGGGCGACGGTGCCGACGATGGTCGGGCCGAGCCCCACGAGATCCGCGTCCATCGGCGAGACCAGCAGCGTGTGCAGGCATGGCATGTCGCCGGGAACATGGAAGGCGAGGGTCTGGCTGCGATCGCCGACGATGCGCGACTGGTAGAGGAAGCCGCTGACGACGAAGACGCAGCGGCTCGCGGCCTCGCCTTGGCGCAGCACGATCTCGCCATCCGCGACCTGGCGCAGCGTGGACGGCAAGCCCGCGATCTGGCGGCGCTCGTCCTCGGACAGGCCTTCGATCGTCTGCAGACGGACGATGAATTTCGGATGTGGCATGGGCCTCGCGTGCAGCTTCAGCCGTCCCGCGGCACGGACGCCTCGGCCAGGCGACGCGACAGTTTCGCAAGCGTCCAGTCGGAAACCGGCACGGAGCGGAACTCGCGGATGGCGCGAGCGAGCTCCTGATCCGACATCGGCCGGACCGGCTCCCTCAGCGTTCCCTTCAGCAAGGCGTCGCTGATGCTGTCCAGATGCTCGCCGGCATCGGATGCGAACAGGCGCCGGATGCGCTCCAGGAGAGTGGTGCTTTTCATGTTAAGGCCGGCTGGTCCGAATGGGGGGAATGGGGTGGCTGCGATCGATGCGTCGCAAGCCGGTTAGCAACCTGTGCTTCCGATCTGCGTTCTAGTCCGCTGAACGCAAGCCGGACGTATCATTTGATAGAACCGGCGCGATTTTTGGCGGCTCCATGGAAAAGGCTCACGACGTGCTGATACGGAACCTCGGCGAGCACACCGCGCTCGCAGAGGAGGATATTGGCGAGATTCGCGCGTTGACCTTCATGCTGCGCGATTTCGCAACCAATGAGGATTTCATCCGTCAAGGCGATGAGCCCGAGCATTCCGCTTTGGTCGTCTCCGGCATGGTTGCCCGCTATCACCTGCTCGGCAGCGGGCGGCGGCAATATCTGGCGTTCCATCTCACCGGCGATCTTCCGGATGCGCAGGGGTTGTTCATCGACCAGATGGATCACGGGCTCAGTGCGCTCGGGCCGGCGTCGGTGGCGTTCATCCCGCACCGCGAACTGTTCATCGCGTTCCGGCGGCGGCCGACCTTCGCCCTCGCGGTCTGGCGCGAGACGCTGCTCGATGCCGCGATCTTTCGCGAGGCCATCACCAACAACAGCGCCCGGCCGATGCAGACGCGCATGGCGCACTTGTTTTGCGAGCTGTTCTACCGCGCCCGCGCTGCGCAGCTGGTGCGCGGCAATCGTTGCCGCATGCCGATCAGTCTCACGCAACTCGGCGAGACGCTCGGCATGGCGATCGCGACGGTGAACCGGACGCTCGCCGATCTCAGGCGCAGCGGCGCGATGGATCTTCGTGATGGCGAGCTGGTCGTGCTGAAATGGCGCGAGCTGCAGCGGCTCGGCGATTTCAGTCCGACCTATCTGCATCTGAAGCGGCAGTCGCCGCCGCATGCGTGAGGCGGAGGCATCAACCCTCCGCGGGTGCCGCTCCACCGCGCACCTCGTGGAAATGCTTCTTCACCCAATCGTTACAGCAGCAGGCTCTCGCTTCGAGCGCTGCTGCGTCGAGGATCAGGATGGCGCCGCGGCGGGTCGCGAGGATGCGCCGCGCCTTGAACATCTGGATGACGCGGCTGGCATAGCTGCGGGAGACGCCCAGCATGCCGGCGAGCTGCTCGTGGGTGAGAGGAATCTCGGCTCCGCCGATATGTTCCTGCGCGGACATGATCCACTTGGCGGCCCGCTGCTCGATCGAATGCGCAGCGTTGCAAGCCGCAGTCTGCAAGAGCTGCGCGAACTGGCAGTCGGCATAGCGCGCGAAGGCCTCCTGGAGCGTCGCCGATCTCTGCTGCGCCTGCTCGAGCGCGCGCAACGGCAGCCGCACCAGGGTGCCGCCAAACTTCACGACCATGCGCGAATAGGCGAGCGAAGGGCTGGGGCCGGCGGCGATGCCGACCGCGCCCTCGCGCCCCACCAGCAGGCTTTCGACCTCGCGATCGTCCTCGACCGGCACGGCGAACGACACCAGCGCGGGACCGCATGGAAAATGGACCGCGGCGACGTCGTCGCCGGCATGATGCAGGACGTAGCTCGCCTCGACGTCGATCGGCTGGAGGTGAGGCGCGAGCAGTTCGAAATCCTGATGATTGAGCTGGCGGAGCAGATCGTTCTGGGGCCGACCGGTCACATTGTGTTCTCTTGGGCGGGCCGGGAATCGGCGCCAGCGGCAAACCTACGTTTCCGCGGCGGAACCGACGGTTCCAAAGTGCACACAACGGACGTTCGAACGTTGAAAACCAGAGCACGGCGTCGCGGCTTCAGCGGGCTGGACGGCAGCGAGGATCGTCAGCCGCAGCGGACTTCGCGATCCCCCGTCAGTCGGCCCTGTGACGCAGCGGCGCGGTAAGCGTCGATCGCCCGGTTGGCGAGCATCAATTGCCGGCGCTCACCGGTTCGAAGCTGGGCCTCGATGGCGTCGAGCAGGAAGTTCGCGCTCGCGTCCGGCGGCCCGAGCTCGCCGCTCTTCTCCAGGCAGCTCCAGGCGATGAAGAATGCGCTTTCGACGGTGCAACGGATCGACATGCGCAGCCAACGCGGCGCGGCCGCAGGCGTTCCGTGCGGCGGGCGAGACTTGCGTCGGACCCGCCGCGCCGCGGTCAGTTCTTCAGGACGATGCGGCCGACGACCTTGCCGGCACGCAATTCGTCGATCCATTTCTGCACGTCGCCCATCGGCTCCTCGCGCATCGGCGTCGGCTTGATCTTGCCGGCGCGGGCGAGCGCCATCAGCTCGTGAGCCTCCGCGAGCGTGCCGACCATGAAACCTTCGATGGTCATGCGCTTGTAGACCCATTGCACCGTCGGCAGCGTGAACTGGCCGCCCATCAGGCCGGAGACCACGATCTTGCCGCCGCGCGCGGCAACGGCGACGGCAAAGGCCATCGACTTCTCGTTGCCGGCGAAATCGACGATCTCGTCGAAGCCGCCCTCGGTCTCCTTCAGGATGCGCTTGATCACGTCGGGCTCGGCCGGATCATAGGCCGCCGCCGCACCGTTCTTGAGGGCGGTCTCGCGCGCGGCCGGCGAGAGGTCGGCGACCGTGATTGGCTGCTTGAACATCGCCTGCGCGAACGACAGGCCCATCATGCCGACGCCGCCGAGGCCGATCAGCAACAGATTGCGCTGGCGCGGACGGTCGACCAGGCGCTTGAGCGCGCCATAGGCGGTGACGCCGGAGCACATCAGGGTGGCGGCCTGGTTGACGGGCAGGGGATCGTAGTCGAGCAGATATTTGGCGTCGGGGACCAGAACGTGGGTGGCGAAGCCGCCGTCGATGGAAACGCCGAGGAAGCGTTGCTTCACACAAAGATTCTCGTCGCCATTGGCGCAGTCGCGGCACTGGCCGCAGCCGATCCACGGAAACACCGCCTTCTTGGCGCCGACGAGGCTGGCCGGAACATCGGGGCCGACCTCGTCGACGACGCCCGCGATCTCGTGGCCGAGCGTGAAGGGCAGCGTCATGCCGCGCGTGGTGTCGAGCTTCTTGCCGCCGCCGAGATCGGCATAGCCGTCCTGGATGTGGAGATCGGAATGGCAGAGACCGCAGCGCTCGATGCGGACCAGGACCTCACGGCCTTGCGGCTTGGGCGTCTCGACGATGGTCTCGCACAGCGGCGCATCGAACTTGACCAGGGACTGCCGACGCATCAAGGCCATTTTCTTTCCTCCGGAATTCTTGGTTACTCGGTTTCGCTGCGTATATCCGCCAATTCACGCGCCATGGCAACAAAGCCCGAAACTGGAATGGTCTCGGCGCGCCGTGTCGCGTCGACGCCGGCGGCTCGTGCAAGCCATGCGGGGTCGACATTCAGTGATTTCAAGCTTTGCCGCAGCATTTTCCGGCGCTGGCCGAAGGCGGCGGCGGCGACCTGCTCGAGCATCCTGCGATCGCAGGCAAGCGGCTCTGCGCGCGGCTTGAGGCGCACGACCGAGGAGGTGACCTTCGGCGGCGGCACGAAGGCGGATGGCGCAATGTCGAACAGGATCTTGGTCTCGCAGCGCCAATTGGCGAGCACGCCGAGCCGGCCATAGGCCTCCTCGTCCTCGCGCGCGACGATGCGCTCGCCGACCTCGCGCTGGAACATCAGCACCATCATCTCGTACCAGGGCGGCCAGGGCTCGGTAATGAGCCAGTTGATGAGAAGCTGGGTCGCAATGTTGTAGGGCAAGTTGGCGACGATCTTGGCGCGTTCGCCCGCGAGCAGCGGGCGTGGATCGAAGGTCATGGCATCGCCATGCACGATCTCGAGTCTGCCCGGGTAGCGCGCGGAAATATCCTGCAAGGCGGGGATCGCGCGCTCGTCGTGCTCGATGGCGATGACGCGGCGGGCGCCGAGCGCGAGCAGCGCCCGCGTCAGCCCGCCCGGGCCGGGGCCAATCTCGACGATGGTGGAATCCTCGAGCGGTGCGGCCGCACGCGCGATGCGCGCGGTGAGATTGAGGTCCAGCAGGAAGTTCTGGCCGAGCGATTTGCGCGCCGACAGCGCGTGCTGGCGAATGACCTCGCGCAGCGGCGGGAGGTCGTCGATCGCGCTCATCAGCTTGTCGCAGCCGCCATGCGGCTGGCGAGCCGCAGCGCGGCGATCAGGCTCGCCGGATTGGCCTTGCCCGTGCCGGCGATGTCGAAGGCGGTGCCGTGATCGGGCGATGTGCGGATGAAGGGCAGTCCGAGCGTGACGTTGACGGCGTCATCGAAGGCGACGGTCTTGATCGGGATCAGCGCCTGGTCGTGATACATGCAGACCGCGCAATCATAGGTCCGTCGCGCCGCCTCGTGGAACATGGTGTCGGCGGGCAGCGGCCCTCTGGCCTCGATGCCGTCGTTGCGCAGCGCTTTCAGCGCCGGGACGATGACGGTCTGCTCCTCGTGGCCGAGCGAGCCGTCCTCGCCGGCATGGGGATTGAGACCGGAGACCGCGATGCGCGGCCTTGCGATGCCGAAGCGGGACTTCAGCTCGGTGGCGACGATGCGGACGGTCGAGACGATCAGCTCGCTGGTGAGCTCGCCCAGCGCATCGCGCAGCGAGACGTGGATGGTCACGGGCACGACGGCGAGCTGGGGCGACCACAGCATCATCACCGGCTGCGGCACGCGGCCGTTCTCCGCGGCGAGCTCGGCGAGGAATTCGGTATGGCCGGGATGACGGAAGCCGGCGCGGTAGAGCACGCTCTTGGCGATCGGGTTGGTGACGACGGCGCCGGCACGGCCCGCGCGCACGTCGAGGACCGCCTGCCGGATCGAGGCGAGCGCGGCCGGCGCGCTGGATGAATCGGGCTTGCCGGGCTCGGCGGTGGCGCGCTCGCCGGTCGCGACCACGGGCAGGGCGTCCGTGAACGCGGAACCCGCTTCACTGGGGCCCACCGCGGCGATCCTGATATCGGCGCCGAGCGCCTTGGCGCGGCGCGCGATCAGGGCCTCGTCGCCGAGCAGATAGAAGGCGGGCAGGTTCAGCTCGCCCCGCCTGAGCCAGGCCGCGATCGTGATGTCGGGGCCGATGCCGGCGGGCTCTCCCAGGGTGAGGGCAAGGGGCTTGGCTGCATGGGGCTTGGTTGCAAGAGGCTTGGCTGCGGACTCGGTTGAGGGCTCTGAGAAGGGCTTGGCCATCAGCGGTTGCGATATTCGATCATCGCCGCCTTGCGCAGCTCGTCGAGATAGGCCTTCTGCGTCTTCTCGTACTTCTCCTGATACATCTTCTCGCGGACCTCACGCTTCTTCGGCGTGTCGATCATGGTCGGCTTGCGCGAGCACAGCACCACCATCTCGATGCCGTTCTTGGTCATCTCGGGCGCGGTCAGGCGGCCGATCGGGGTGTCATCGAGCACCTTGCGCAGCGGCTCCGGCAGCTCCGCGGTGGTCTTGGTGACGGTGTCGCGGATGGTCGCGTTCGGTGTCGAGCGGAACAGCGAATTGGCCTCCTCGCAGCTCCCGACGCGGGCGCGATAGGACTCGGCTTCTTTCTTCCGGGTTTCCAGGAACGCCGCCGACGAGCCGCGCGGCACGATCAGCACGATCGGCTGCATCTTGTACTCGGTGCCCTCGATCTGAAGCTTTTCGCCGGTCTGCGCCTGCACGGCCTGCGCGACGTCGCGCTCGCCGACCAGCAGCTTCTCCTTGAAGCGACCGCGCACGAGGCTGCCCCAGACCATCTCGGCCCTCATGCGGCTCTTCAGCGTCTCCGGGCGGACGCCCTTGGATTCGAGCGACTTGGTGAGCTGATCCGGCGTGATGCGCATGCGCTGCGCCATGCCGTCATAGGACTGGTTGATGTCGGAGACGCTGGGATCGACGCCGTATTTCTTGCCTTCCTTGATCTTGACCTTGTCGTCGATCAGCACGTTGATGACCTCCTGCCGGCTGGGGGTCTTCTGTGTCGACAGCTGGTCGAGCTTGATGCGCTGCTCGATGTCGAAATCGGTGATGGGATCGCCGTTGACCATCACGGCGATGTTCTGCGCGCGCGACGGCGAGGGCAGGGCGGCCAAGATCAGCCCGGCACCGATGGCGAGAAGGAGGCGGAAGACAGGCAATGGCGTCGTCATGATGTCGCTCGCATGTCGGCCGCGTCGAGATAGGGCAAACGCGGCCGGCACTTCAAACCATTTACTGGAGGCCGGCGGAACTGCTGGACGTCGTTGAGTTCGCCAGCGTGCGCAGGCCGATTTGGAACATGAACGCGTGGCTCAGCGTGGGCGGTGCGGTGCCCGCCGAATAGCTATACGAAGTTACGTAATTCGCCGCCAGCACGAAGCAATCGTCGACATAGCCGGCACCGAGCACATATTGGTTGATCTTGTTGGTCTCGAGGTCCCAGCGCGCCGAGCCCGACACCACCCAGTTGGTCGCGACCTTCAGCGAGCCCGTCGTCAGGATGCCTTCGCGGCGGGTCAGATAGCCCAGCTCCGGCTGCTCTGCGTAATTGCCGTACAACACGCTGACCGACCAGCGATTGAAGTTGGCGCGGCCTTCCGCCTCGAAGCGCTGCACGTTCCAGGTCTGCTCGTCCATGCGGGAGCGGACGCTGAACGTGTAGGTGCTGTTCGGCGAGTAGTTGGCGCTCGCAACGTAATCCGACCGCGGCTTGTCGAGGCCGGAGTTGAGGCCGGTATTGATGGCATCCTGCACCGTGAAGGAGTTCAGGCCGAACAGGTGGTAGGACTGGCCGAACAGCACCTTAACGGCGCCGCCCCTGTCGAACTGCGTGGTGGACTGCACGCCGACATTGGCGCGGCCGCCGCCCTCGACGCGGTCGTAGCCGGAGAACTTGTCGACGCTGAACAGGTTCGAGGCGTCGAACACCAGGCTCTGGGCGTCCTCGTTCGGCAGCCTGCCGGCATAGGTCTCGTTCGGCCGGATGATGATCTGCGCGATCGGCTCGAGGGTGGTCGAGCCCCAGGGCTGAACGTTGATGAAGGGATAGCGGTACTCCAGGCCCAGGGTCGGCATCAGGCGGAACGCCTCGGTGTCGCCGACGGGCAGGTAGTTCGACACGCCGGGCTGGTTGGAGACCGAGGACCTGATCGCGTCGGCACGCAGGCTCGCGAACGGCGTCCAGATCTGGCCGAACGGGTCGGTGAAGGACTTGCGCCACTGCGCTTCCGCGGTGAGGCGGGTGTAGGTGCCGGGGAAGCCGCGCAGCAGGCACTGCGAGGGCATCCGCGCCAGCGGATCGGCCGATGCCGTGGTGCACAGGCTGTTGGTGTTGGCGAGCGTCGTGATCGGGTCGAACACCGCATCGTCGCGCGACAGGTTCACGAAATTGGTCTTGTAGCTGACCTCGCCGCCGAAGACGGGATAGTTGAGCACGTTGGAATAGTCGATCACCGGGTAGACGATCGGCACCTGGCTCTGGTTGCCCGAATAGCTCAGCCAGTACATCGTGCGCGCATCGAAGAAGCTGCGGTTGCCGACGCCGGTCAGATAGAGCTGCGACAGCGCTTCCGTCGGCAGCAACAGGAACGAGCCGAGCGGATCGCGGTACTGATAGAGCCGGTAGTCCGAGAAGAAGTAGTAGTCGGACATCAGCACGCCGTCCCAGCCCCAGACCCATTTGTCGTTGAGGGCGAACTGACCCTTGGTGTCGATGGCGCCGCGGAACTCGCGGTCGCCGGGCAGCCCGGCGAATGCTCCGGGATCGAGCTGGTAGATGCCGTAGGCACGGATCTGGTAGGCGCCGTCGATCAGGCGCTGGCGGAATTCGCCCTGCAGCAGCGCGCCTTGCCGCGACAAGAAGCGCGGGGTGATGGTTGCGTCCATGTCGGGCGCGATCGCCCAGTAATAGGGGACCTCGACGCCATAGCCCGTTCTGTCCGTGCCCGAAATATAGCCCGGCATCAGGAAGCCGGATTTACGCTTCACGGTCGGGTCGGGCGTCGAGAAATAGGGCATGTAGGCGAGCGGCACGCCGAAGAACTCGATCTGTGCCGTCTCGAAGTACAGCATCTTCTCCTGCTGGTCGTGGATGATGCGGGCACCCTTGACCTGCCACAGCGGCGGCTTCTTCGGATCGTCCTTACACGGCGCGCAGGCCGTGTAGACGCCATTCTCGAACACCGTGTAATTGCCGCTGGAGCGGTCGGCGCGGCTCGCGGCCATGCGGGTCTGGTCCGCCGTGTCCACGCGCAGCGAATCGACGAAACCGTCGCGGTAATCGTCGGAGAGATCCAGGATCTCGGCATAGGTGATCTTGCCGTCGGCATCCGTCATGCGGATGTTGCCCTCGGCATGCAGCCGCTTGGTCTTCTGGTCGTAGATGACCCGGTCGGCCTCGACGCTGGTGCCGTTGTAGAACAGCTGCACGTTACCGACCGCGGAGACGCGCGAGTTGTTGTAGTCGTAGTTCACCTCGGTGGCCTGAACCAGCATCTGGTTGTCGTTGGGGGCCTTTGGCGGCTTCGCACGCGGCGGCAGCGGATTGTAGGTGAAGCTCTGGGCCTTCGCCGGCGCCACGGCGGCAGCGTCGATCAAGCCGCCGAGCGAGGCAGCCGCGACGGCGGCAATCAGGAGCCTGCGGACGGACAAGTCGCGCCCGTTCGCGCGCACCCATGTGCGCCGCGTCAAACGAGACACGTGCCCTCGGCGGACGGCAGTCACTATCCGTCCTCCTGATAGAGCAAGGCCAAAAAGCCGGTGAGGCCGCCCACCACAACGGGCAACCACGCCGCAGCGATCGGATGCATCAACTCAGCCTTGCTCAAGTCCTCAGTTACTTTCGACAGAACGTAGAGCAGAAAGCCTGCGCCCACGCCACTCAAAACCATCTTCTGCACGCCGCCCATCCGGAAGAAGCG
This sequence comes from Bradyrhizobium sp. JHI2711, assembly GCF_056156565.1. NCBI lineage: Bacteria > Pseudomonadati > Pseudomonadota > Alphaproteobacteria > Hyphomicrobiales > Nitrobacteraceae > Bradyrhizobium > Bradyrhizobium sp. JHI2711. Next base: position 1,091,421 of record NZ_JBPZPT010000001.1, on the reverse strand, counting down.
CAACGACACGGAGGCCGCGAGCATCACCATGGCTGCGAGCAAAAACGGCTGCGCCAGAAGCTTCTGATACTGGAGTCGGTATCCCGCTGTCGCGAAGCCCGAGCTTTCGGAGGAGCGGATGTAGCTCGGTAGTTGCCAAAAGGACACAGTCTCGGGGGTGGAAAAGCTGTTGCGGACCTGCGCCTCGGTCAGCGTGGTCGGAATTTCCAGGGTGGCCTGGTCGATCGGCGGTCCGTCCAGCGAGAAGCGGCGGACGCCCTTGAACAGCCAGCGGCCGGCATCCAGCGTCGCCTCGCGCGCCTCGACCCGCTCCTTGAAGTGCTGGTCCTGGTCGAACCGGAACAGCGTCAGCCCGGTCAGCCGGATGCCCTGCTGCTCGCTGCGCGCCGCATTGATGATGGTCTGCCCGTCGCTGGTCATCTGGTTGAGCCAGAACCCGGAGGCGTCCTGGATGCCGCCGCCGGGTGCGGAGCCGAACAGCTCGGCCTCCATGCGCTTGGACAGCTCGCGCAAATTGGCCGACATCGGATTGTAGGCGACGGTGGCGATCACCCCGATCAGAAGCGCGCTGCCGAGCGCGGGCGCGATGAACTGCCAGGCGGAGATGCCCGCGGCGCGCGCCACCACGAGCTCGAGCCGGCGGGAGAGGGCGAGATAGCAGGTCATGGCGCCGATCAGCATGCAGAACGGCGTCAGCTTCTCCAGGAGCTGCGGCACCCGGAACAGCGAGGTCTCGGCCACCATGAGCGCGGAGGCGGATGCAAGGCCCGAGGTCTTGCGCACCATCTCGATGTAGTCGACCAGCACCAGCAGCAGGAAAATGCCGCCGAAGACGCCGAGCGCCGCGACCACGAAGCGGCCGGCGAAATAGCGCCCCAGTGTGTTGGTGAGCATGCTCATGCGGTGGCCGGACGTCCGAACAGCCGTGCGATCCGTGCGTTCGACCGGTTGATGGCCTCCATCAGGCCGGGAGGCGGCTCGACCACGACACCGCGGATGATCATCCACAACCCGACGCCGATGGCGCCGAAAACCATCGCATATTGAGCCAGCACCGCGCCCGGCGACTTCACCGCCATCACCGAGCAGGCGAAACCGGCCATGCGCAGGCCGAACACCGCCACGATCGAGGAGGCGATGGAGAAGTTGCGGCTCTGGCGAGTGGTGCGCGGCGCTCCGAGAAAGGCAAAGGTCAGCACCGCAAAGGCGAACGGATACATCGGCGCGAGCAGGCTGTCATGCAGGGCCGCGCGGAACTGCCCTGGAATCTGCTTGTAGACGGGATCGTTGTCGGATGGCGAGAACAGCTCCCAGAGATAGCGCTCGCGGATGCCGAGGGTGACGTCGCGGCCCTTGGCGAATTTCGACATGTCGAAGCCGTAGCGGCCGAAGGCCACGAGCGCCGGATCGCGCTTGCCCGCCTCGAAGCGCTGGAGATTGCCGGTTTCCAGCACCAGGAACGAGCCGGTCTCGTTCTTCACGACCTCGCCGTGCTCGGCGACGATCGAGACGCGCTCGTTCGGATCGCGGCGGTCGTCGATGAAGATGCCGGCGAGGATGCCGCCCGGTTGGCGTTCGCGAATCCGGATCGTGAGGTTCTCGTCGAGCCGGGCGAAGCGGCCGGGCTGCAGGATGTTGGTGAGCACGTCCGCGGTGATCTCGGCATCCCACTGCTTGATGCGCCGCATCCCGTCTGGGGCGAGATAGGCCGCGATGAAGGCGACCAGCAGCGCCACCACGCAGGTGGCATAGAAGAACGGAACGAACAGTCGGATCGGCGAGAAGCCGGCGGCATTCATCACGATGATCTCGGAATCGGTCGCGAGCTTGTTCAGTGTGTGCGAGATCGCGATCATCAGCGCGATCGGCGAGATGATCAGGACCAGGGCCGGGATCACGAGGCTGGTGATGCCGAGGAAGGTGAGGATGGTCTGACCCTGGCTCGTCATCAGGTCGATGCCGCGCAACGCCTGCGTAATCCAGATCACGCCGGTGAGGCTGACCAGGACCAGCGCAAACGACGCCAGCGTCGTGCGGAAGATATACCTATCGATCGACCCCATGCGCTACCGCACGAATTCCCACCAAGCCCCAATTCCGATCGGAATTCCGGCTGCCCAACCAATCCCCGATCAGGGGACTCCCCAAGGTCGGCCAACAGCTCTTCCGCCAGTTCATCCTCTCACTACCATCCCTTTGATCCGTCAACAAAATGGCTGCCCCGTGGCACCCTCAACATATGGTTAATATTTCGCTGTTGTGGCGTGGGGGCCACGGCGGAGCTTGGCATCTGCCGGGCGGGTGGCCCATAGTGGGGGACGCCTCAGTGAATCGCCGTTCAGCTCCGGTTGTGGCTGGAAACGCCCGAACGACGAAAAGCCCCATCTTTTGGAGGAGTTATCCATGTCCGATGCCATCAAGGTCGGCTTTGTCCCGCTGTCTGCCGCCCCTCGTGGCATCCTGGTCGTGTTCTGCGACGACGGCCTGAAGCTCGGTCCGGCGACGGTCAAGGCCCTCGGCGGCGCTGCCGAGATTGTGAAGCGCGCGGCGGCTGCGGCCGCCTTCAAGGGCAAGAGTGGTGCTGCGCTGGACATTCTGGCGCCGGAGGGGGTGAAGGCGACCCGGCTGATCGTGATCGGCGCCGGCAAGGCGACCGGCCTCAAGGCCAACGATTTCCTCAAGTTCGGCGGGGTGGCGGCCAGCAAGCTGCCCGCCGGCACCAGCGCGATGACCATCCTGGCGGAGCTGCCGGGTGGCGCCCTGACCAGCGAGCAGGCGGTTGCGATCGCCTCGGGCCTGCGCTTACGCGCTTACAAGTTCGATCGCTACAAAACCAAGAAGAAGGACGGTGAGGAGGGCGGCGCGCGCGCCGACGTCTCGCTTGCGGTCGGCGATGCCGGTGCGGCGAAGAAAGCGTTCGCCGCGGCCGGCCATGTCGTCGACGGTGTGATCATCGCACGCGACTTCGTCAACGAGCCGCCGAACGTGCTTTTCCCGGAGGAGTTCGCCCGCAGAGCGGGTCAGCTCCGCAAGCTCGGCGTCAAGGTCGAGGTGCTCGACGTCAAGGCGATGCAGAAGCTCGGCATGGGCGCGCTGCTCGGTGTCGGCCAGGGCTCGGCGCGGCCGAGCCGCACCGTGATCATGCGTTGGGACGGGGCCAAGAAGGGCGAGGCCCCCATCGCCTTCGTCGGCAAGGGCGTCTGCTTCGACACCGGCGGCATCTCGATCAAGCCGGCCGGCAGCATGGAGGACATGAAGGGCGACATGGGCGGCGCGGCCTGCGTCGTCGGCCTGATGCATGCGCTCGCCGCGCGCAAGGCGAAGGTCAACGCGGTCGGCGCCATCGGCCTCGTCGAGAACATGCCCGACGGCAACGCGCAGCGGCCGGGCGACATCGTCACCTCGATGTCCGGCCAGACCATCGAGATCATCAACACCGACGCCGAGGGCCGCCTCGTGCTCGCCGACGTGCTTTGGTACGTCGCCAAGAAGGTGAAGCCGAAATTCATGGTGGATCTTGCGACGCTGACCGGCGCCATCATGGTGGCGCTCGGCACCGAGCATGCCGGCATGTTCTCCAACAACGACGAACTGGCCGACCGGCTGCTCACGGCCGGCATCGAGAGCGGAGAGAAGGTCTGGCGCATGCCGCTCGGCCCGGAATACGACAAGCTGATCGATTCCCAGTTCGCCGACATGAAGAACACCGGCGGCCGCCATGGCGGCTCGATCACCGCCGCGCAGTTCTTGCAGCGCTTCGTCGACGGCGTGCCCTGGGCCCATCTCGACATCGCCGGCACCGCCATGGGCGCGCCGAAGACCGACATCAACCAGAGCTGGGGCAGCGGCTACGGCGTTCGCCTGCTGGACCGCTTGGTCGCCGACCATTACGAGCGCAAATGACCCGACATGACTGAAGTGCTGTTTTACCATCTGCAAAACATGACGGTGGAGAATGTGTTGCCGCCGCTTCTCGAGAAATCGCTCGAGCGCGGCTGGCGCGTCGTGGTGCAGTCGACCTCGGAGGAGCGCGCCGATGCGCTCGACTCGCACTTGTGGACCTATCGCGACGATTCATTCCTGCCGCACGCGACATGGCGGGTGAACGATGTGGCCGACCAGCCGATCGTGCTGGCGATCGAGGGCGGCAATCCCAACGGGGCCAATGTCCGCTTCCTGGTCGACAACGCCGCGCTGCCGGAGGACGCCCAGGGCTATGAGCGCATGGTGCTGCTGTTCAATGGCGACGATCCCGACGCGCTTGCGCTCGCCCGCACGGCCTGGACGGATTGCAAGGCGCGGGGATTTGATGTCACCTATTGGCAGGCCGACGACCGCGGCCGGTGGCAGAAGCGCAGTTAGCCGCAATTAATGATAATTTGCAGTTTTCGGGCGATGCTGGCTTCGGCCACCTTCATGCCGCAAAGGGATGTTGGGACAATCGCTTAGGGCTGGTCCTTCACGTGGGGAATTCGTTTATCGTGCGACATCAAAAGCTTCCCGGCTCGCTCTTGATTGCGTTGGCTGCCGTAGCACCGCTGGTCGCGGGCTGCGCGGGCGGGGCCGATTTGCTGTCCAAGGATGCGGAATGGTTCCAGAAACCCGGCCGCCTCTTCATCAAGAACATCTCGATCGAATCGCCGCCGCTGACCCCTGACAAGCCGGTGCGGGCTGAGGATCTCGTCAGCGCCGACGGCGCCTGTCCCGGCATGGCGCCGCCGCCCGGACCGGCCGATGCCAATGCCTCGACGACGCCCGCGCCGATCGGCGGCACGGTCGCGCTCGGCCACACCGAATGCGACGTGGTGCGCGGCATCGGCGCGCCCTCGACCGTCAACCTGTCCAACGACGCTGGCGGCCGCCGCGTCGCCGTCGTCACCTGGACCACCGGTCCGCGCGCCGGCATCTACACGTTCACCGCTGGACGTCTGTCCTCGATCGAAGGCAATCCGGACCCGCAGCCGGTGCCGAGGGCGGCCAAGGGGAAGAAGAAGCAGGCATAGGCGGGGATCACTTCCGCAGCAGTGAAAGAATCTTCGCAGTCAGAGGATCGGCTTGGTGCTCAAGCGATCAGGCTCGCGAACGCGGAAACCGCCCTTCATCTTGAAGCCGTCACGCATATTGAGACCGAGCAGAACGATGTTCGTTGCTCCGGCGGCCAGTTCGAGAGCCTGCACGGCGTAGAACGCGGTGTCGAACTCCGCGGCCTTTGCCTTGTAGGCAAGAAACAACGCGGCGGGAATCAGAATCAGGATGCCGTTGCCGGCAATGAACGGCATGCGTCTGATCTTCGCACCGATCAGGCCGGCGCGCCGCTGCTTTGCCAGGACGAATCCCGAGCCTCCCGTCGCCGCAAGCATCGGAATGAGCAGCAGGAAGCCCCACGGTATGGCGGTCTTCACCATGGCTATGGTCTCGTGTGACGCAAACAGCTCGGTGAGAGCCGTGGAAAGCCAGAAAGTCGCAATGGTGATCAGTGCGACCGCTCCCGCGACTGGGTGGATGATCTTGGTCATGGGTCTGCCGTTTTCGAAGCGAGCTACGCGACGCAGATGCCGGGCACCGCGACTTTCTGGAACAGGTGCGGGGAGGCGACCGCGGATGCAGGGTAAGCCGAGATCTTCGACCTGAACTCGGGGTGCGTGAACGCAGCCCGGAAGTCGGCATTCGTCTGCCAAACTGCGTAGTTCAGATAGGTGGGGCTTTCGCCGATCGCGCGGTGAAGCTGGGTGGAGATGAAGCCGGGCTGCCGCTTCATGAAGGCGGCATCGTCCTGCCAGACCTGGAGAAAGCTTTGTTCGTCGGCCTTGTCGAGCGTGAACAGATTCACCAGTACCAAAGGGCCGGTGTCGATGCCGAGCTGACGCTCGATGGGAAAGTCGGGGTCCAGTGGGCGTAAGCGTGCCATGACGAACTCCGTCGAGATGGTTTTATGATGTCAATATGGTACTATATGCAATCTAGTAATTTGACATCATGATGTCAATAACTGTCTATGGTGACGGATGCGGAAATCCCAACGGACGCCGGCCGGCGATGCCCTGACGAACCTCATGCTTGACTTGTTCCGGCTGAACAGCCTGCTCCTGACCGCAGGGGACCGTTTGGTGGCCCCGCTCGGGCTCACCAGCGCCCGCTGGCAGATTCTCGGCGCCATCGTGCAGGCAGAGCGACCGCAGCCGGTAGCCTGGCTCGCCCGCGATCTCGGCGGCAATCGCCAGAACGTGCAGCGGATCGTCAACGACCTCCATGCGGAAGGCCTCGTTGCCTTCGAGGCCAATCCGCATCACCGCCGCGCACAGCTCGTCGTCCTCACCGACAAGGGGCGGCGCGCTTTCGACGCCGCCATGGCTTTGCAGATGCCGTGGGTCAACAGCCTTTCCGAAGGGCTTGCGGTCAAGGATCTGCAAACGGTTCATCGCATCGTCGCGGCACTCCGTAACAAGCTCGAGAGCGATGCCGAGCAGCAGACGTAGCCCTTGGGCGAATGGCAAGGCCGCGCGCAGGTTACATCGAATGCGATGTGTGGCTCCCGAACGCGGATGCAGTCCAGGTCATCAACCCGCTTTCCGGCCCTTGATCGCGGTCGCCGAGGCATGAAAGGTGATCGCGCCGGTCGCGCTTGCCGGCAGTCGCGCCTGGAGTCGACGTTTGAGCTCCGCACCCTCGGCCTCCGATAGCTTTCCCACGATGCCGGTCGGGCTGCTCACGACCATGGACAGCCAGTAGTCGTCGAAGTCAGAGAACGTTCGATCGACCACCAGTTCGCGGGTTTCGATATCGCGTAGACCGAGCTCCGCCCAGAGCGCCTTCAGCGCCTCGAAACGCGAGATCTCTGCACTCGGCGGGCGCGCTGCCGGAATGCCAAGCGCATCCAACTCCTCCCACAATGGTTGCGTGGGCGTGCCGCCGCGCAAAATATCCCAAGTGTAGGACGCGACCAGGCCGCCCGGCTTGGCGACGCGGACCATTTCCGCGGCGCCCTTGCGCGGATCGGGGACGAAGAACAACACCAGCGCCATCACCGCGATGTCGAAGCGGTTGGCCTCATAGGGCAGGGCCATCGCATCGCCGATCGAGAGCTCGACCTGCTTTGCCGCCAACTTTTCGCGCGCCGTTGCAATCTGCGCATCGGAGGGATCGATCGCGCAAACCGACGAAGGGGCACCTCTTGCAAGAAGGAGTTCGGTGAACGCGCCATTGCCGGCACCGACGTCCACCCAGGCTAGTCCCGGACGGGGCGCGAGCCAGTCGAGAAACAGGTTGCCGGCCGATCGGCTCCAGGGCGACATGAAGCGCTCGTAAGCCGCGCCGTCGGTGAATTTGATCGGTTCGGGCGATGACATCCGGGATCTCCTTGAAACTACCTATTCAAAATAAGAGCGCCTACCTCGTACCATGAAGCCGCACGATGTGCGACGTGCCTCGGCCAGCGGAAGCTTGAGCCCGAACAGGTGGAGCTCCGGACGTGCCATTCAGGTCCGGCCGGCTTTCAGCTCCGCATCGAATGTCTGTTCAACGTCTCGGACGGATTCTCGCCGAAAAGGACGCGATAATAGGCCGAGAACCTGCTGAAATCGGAGAAGCCCTGCCTGAAGGCAACCTCCGCCACGGTGACGCCGGTTGCAGCTCCGTGTTGCAGAAGCAGCCGCGCCTCGCACAACCGCTTCTGCCGAAGGTATCTCATTGGCGGAATGCCGAGGACTTCGTCGAAGGCTCTGTGCAGCGCGCGTCGGGACACGCGCAGATACGCGAGAAGCTCAGAGATGTGAATTGGAGCGTCGCCCGAAGCGTCGAGATACTCCTGCGCTCGTCTCACCAGCCGTTGCGGTGAAGAGACGAAGACGGCCGACTGTTCCGAGTTCGCAATCGCGTAGCACGCGCTTTCGATGATGGCCCGCTTCCAGTACTCCGCCTCGGACGGACCCAGTTTGCCAGCGCATCGGTCGAAGCCGGCCATGATGCTTCTCAGCACGCGGGCCGGAGCGTCGCCCGTTTCAGGGTTGGTGTGGAACGCGCTTCTTCCCAGCCATGCTGTCGGCTCGCTGAACCGGCTGTCGGGTCCGAAGAACCGAGCCATATCCTCCGTCGAGACAGAGATGGCGCCAAAGGAAACGCCCGCGACGTAGCGGCTTTGATGCTCCACGCCGGGAGACCAGATCCGAATGCCGCCGATCCCTCGCTGGGAGCTGCGTCGCCGATTGACCTGCGTCAGGAACCCGATCGTCACGCGGTCGTCGCTGTAGACGCCGCGCGAAATCACCCCGTGCGAGAACGTGCCAAACCCGAGCGATAGTCCGGCGACGCTCGCGTGCTTCAGATGTCCTTGCATGCGGCCGGGCTGGATCTGGATGATCTCTGCGCTGCTCGTGGGCGTCGCGGCGCGAAGTTGCTCGAACCCGTTGATCGTAATCTCGCGGCAACTGATCGTGCTGCCGCCACGGCCCTGATCGATGATCCCAACGACGCCCGGCATCTCTTGCACTCTGGCTCGGCACCCTAAGCTTCGCTTTCATTGCGACGAAAAAGCGGCGTGGGCAATTTGCCTCGAATTGCGCTCACAACATCCAGTTGAAAATCCTTCATTTTTCGACGGAAGGCGGCAAGGCGTCGCATCGGCACAAACTGCACATCACAGCGGGAGGGAGGTGAGCTATCCTAGATGTGCAACCGCTGCGAGATGAAGCCGAAAGGTCGCAAAGGAGGAGCAAGGGGAAGGAAGACGAGAGGCTGACATAGGCGCTCGCACGATCTGTGAGCCGATAAGAAAATTGGAGGGCCTGACAATGCCGACATTTCGCATGACGTTCGATCACGGGCCTGCCGTGAACTTCCGGATTTCTCTCCTGATCTTGGTAGCTATTTGCTGCGCCGTTCCGAGCGCAGTTCGAGCAGCGCCCTTGGCGCCTGACCCGTCAGCCTTCCAGTTCCAAGACGACCTCACACAGGTGCGTGCCGCTGTGCATCGCCGCGGCGCAGCGGTCGGACCACGCGGAGGGGCCGCGGTCCGCAGCGGCACGGCGGTCGTCGGGCCGCGCGCCAATGCCGCGGTGCGACGAACGACCGTTGTTCGGCCTGGCTATCATGGCGGTGGCGTACGTTGGGCGCGTCCTGGCTGGTACCGCTGGCCGGTCGGTGGCGCCATCGCAGCCGGTGCCGCGATCGGCTTCGTAACGGCAGCGACAGCAGCTGCTTGGGCCGGCGCGGCGCCGGCGCCCGGGATGTGCTGGTACTACACGGATCCGTCCCGCACCCAGGGCTTCTGGGACTATTGCCCCCAATAGATGGTTCAGGCCGACCCCCCGCATTGTGGGGGTCGCTTCATCGTCTCATTATCGGAGTGAAGCAATGATCTCTCGCGATGCGCGACAATCTCCAGCGACCCCCGACACTGCCTCCGCTGGCCCTGATAGACGCCAGCTCATGTTGGCCGGCTCTGCCCTAGCATGGCTCGGGTGGTCGCCTGGTGTCATTCCCGCCGCGGCCGCGCAATCCTCAACCGGCACACAACCCAAGCCTGCAACAGCCGCGACCAAGGCAGCCAACGATGCGCTCAGGAAGTACCTCAATTTCGATGACAAGGAAGACTTCGAGAACGCCGCGCGCGGCCTGATCGCCAAGCCCGAAACGCTGACAATCCGCGACGAGAAGGGCGGCATCGTCTGGGATCTGGAAACCTACAAGAAGTTCATCGATGTCGACAAGCCGGCGCCGGACACCGTGAATCCGAGCTTGTGGCGCAACGCGCAGCTCTGCATGCAGTATGGTCTGTTCAAGGTCCATGATCGCATTTTTCAGGTCCGCGGCTACGACCTCGCCAATGTCACTTTCGTCCAAGGTGAGACGGGGTGGATCATCCTCGACACCGGGAGCAATCTTGAGACGGGCAGGGCGGCCTACGACATCGTTAGCCAGCACCTCGGCAAGCGGCCCGTGCTGGCCGTGGTTTACAGCCACAGCCACGGTGACCATTTTGGTGGCGTGCGCGGTCTCGTCGACGAAGCGGATGTCAGGGCGGGCAAGGTGCAGATCTTCGCACCGCAGAACTTCACCGAGCATGCGATCAGCGAGTTCGTCATCGCCGGCAATGCGATGGGCCGCCGCGGCATTTACATGTACGGACCTCTGCTGGCCCGCAACGCCCAAGGCGGCGTCAACGCCGGTCTGGGCCAGACCATCGGGCACGGCAATTCGGGACTGATCCTACCCACACGGGAGATCAAAAAGACCGGCGAGGAGATCGTCATCGATGGCGTCCGGATGGTGTTCCAGCTGACGCCGGGCACGGAGGCGCCGGCCGAGATGAACACCTACCTGCCTCAGTTCCGCGCGATGTGGATGGCCGAGAACACCACCAACACGATGCACAACGTTCTCACCTTGCGCGGCGCGCAGGTCCGCAATGCCCTGAACTGGGCCAAGTACATCAACGAGACCATCGATCTCTACGGCGAGGGAACGGACGTCAAATTCCAGGCCCATCACTGGCCGATGTGGGGCAACGACAAGATCATCGCGTACTGGAAGAAGCAGCGCGACCTCTACAAATACATGCACGACCAGTCGGTGAGCCTGATGAACCGCGGCTACACCGGCGTCGAGATCTCCAACATCATCAAGCTGCCGCCCGAGCTCGACAAGGCCTGGTTCAACCGCGGCTATTACGGCTCGCTGAAGCACGACAGCCGCGCCGTGTACCAGTTCTACATGGGCTTCTATGACGGCAATCCGACAACCCTCGACCAATTGCCTCCTGAGGAAGCCGCGAAGAAGTACGTCGACTACATGGGTGGCGCGACATCGGTGCTGCAGAAGGCGAAGGCGGACTTCGACAAGGGAGAATATCGCTGGGTTGCCGAAGCGCTGAAACATGTGGTCTTCGCCGACCCGAACAACAAGGAGGCCAAGGAGCTTCTGGCCGACAGCTACGAGCAGATGGGCTATCAGGCGGAATCCGGGCCCTGGCGTTCGGTGTACCTGCAGGGCGCGCTGGAGCTTCGCCACGGGCTGCCGAGCGCCGGCAGCATCGACACCGCTGGTCCCGACACCATCAGGGCGATGCCGCCGGAGATGACCTTCGACTATCTCGCCGTGCAGCTCGACGCGCAGAAGGCGGCAGGCAAGAAGCTCTCGGTCACGATGGACTTCAGTGACCTGAAGGAAGCCTACGCGCTCATCGTCGAGAACAGCGTGCTGAACTACTCGAAGAAGCCGGCAACGACGGACGCAAAGCTGACGCTGACCAAGGCTACGTTCGACCGGATCCAGGCCGGCGAAATCACGGCGGACAAGGCCATCGCTGCGGGCGACATCAAGGTCGAGGGTCGAAAGGAGGCGGTGACCGAGTTCGTCGGCTTGTTCCAGAAGCCGCCGTTCTGGTTCAACATCGTGACGCCGTAGTCCGGCCGGGGAGACCAGACAGTGAAAAAAGCCACCCTTCTCCTAGCGATGCTGATCGCAATATCAGGAGCTTGCCTTGCCCAGGCGCAGTCGCCCGGCGATCGGCTCAAGCAAAGCCGGGCCGTTGAGGCGGTGATCTGGGGCATGCCCGTCGTGAACTACGAACTGATGCGGCAGGAAATGCTGACGAAGACGAAGGCGCGGGTCGGCGAAGTCGTCTATTGGGGCCGTGCACTCGACTGGATGAACCAGACGCTGACGCCGAACCCCGACACCATCTATTTCATGACGTTCTTCGACACGCATGACGGGCCCGTCGTCATCGAAGTCCCTGCGGCCGACGGGAGCGGTTCGCTCAATGCCAACATCGTCACGATCTGGCAGATGCCGCTCGAAGACGCCGGGCTGCTCGGCATCGACAAGGGAGCAGGAGGGAAATTCGTCATTCTGCCGCCAGGCTACGCCGGCCCGTCTCCGGCAGGAACTACGCCGCTTCAGTCCGACACTTTCGAGGGATACGCCCTCATCCGCTCGAACCTGAGAAGCCATAGCGATCCGGATGTCGCGGCGGCGATCTCGTACGGCAAGAAGCTGAAGGTCTATCCTCTATCCGCGGCGGCAAATCCGCCTCCGACGGCGTTCACGGACGCGAGAGACGTCCTGTTCGATTCCACCATTCGCTTCGATTCCACGTTCTTCGAGAACCTCAACCGGGTGATGCAAAGGGACACTTGGCTGGAGCGCGATCGCGCGATGATCGACCAGCTTCGGACACTCGGCATCGAGAAGGGAAAGCCGTACAAGCCGGATGGCAAGACGCGCAACATCCTCGATGCAGCGGCTGTCGAGGCCAAGGCGTGGCTCGATGCACGCTATGAAGCGGGCTGGGAAGTCTTCTATCCCGGCACTAACTGGCGCCCTGGTGGAGTGCCGGAACTCGCGAAGGCCATGTCCGCGCGCTATGCCGAGCTGGACTCCTATCCGCTGGATTGGCGCGGTATGATCTATACGCTCGGCTATATCGGTATCAAAAGGCTTGGCGTCGGCCAATTCTACCTGCTGACACCGAAGTCGAAGGATGGGCAGAGCCTGGACGGCGCCAACACCTACAGGCTGACTGTGCCGGCGAACGTCCCGATCGACCAATACTGGTCGGTCACGGTTTATGACCGGCAGACGCACGCGCTGGTCAGGAATATGCACCGCGCCAGCCGCGCTTCCAACAGCGCCGAAGTGCAGAAGAATTCGGACGGTTCGATCGACATCTATTTCGGTCCCAAAGCGCCGTCTGGCAAAGAATCGAATTGGGTGCCGACCGATCCCGAACGCGAATTCGAACTGATGTTCCGCGCGTATGGACCGAGACAGGAGTTCTTCCAAAAGAAGTGGGCGCTACCCGACGTCGTGAAGTTCGCGGGCTGAAAGGGAAATTCTAATATGACGATGGGTGCGCGGTTCGCCAAATGGGGGCTCGGTGTCTTCGTCTTTGGTCTATTCCTCACCTTCGGCATCATCGGCCACTACTGCGTAGGCGCCAGCGCCGACGCAGGTGAACTGTTCAGGCGCAATGTCACGCTTTGGTGGGCGTGCCCGTGGACGCTCTCCGTGGCGATCGTGCAGGGTGGTGGCCTCGGGATGGTCGCGCTCGGCTTGACGTTGCTGCTGAGCACGGGTCGCGCAAACGGCAGGTCGGCAGGCGATGGTCTTGCGTTCTGGCTCTGCATTATCGGCCTGCTCGGCGTGTTCGCTGTCGGCTATCCCGGCTACTTCGCCTTCAACAAGATCTGGCCGAACTTCTACTACGTGCCGAACATCACGGGAAAGAACGCCTGGCTGTTCGGGCAGACCTTCTTCTTCGCAGTCTACTTCACCGGCGTGATCCTGGCGTTCAACACAGTTCGTCACGCTCTCGATGACATTCCTCGCCAACGCTTCGGCACCTAGGAGTCCGATATGGGGACGGGAATCGGATCCTCCTTCAGTCGGCGGAACGTTTTGCTCGCCGGAGCCACTCTCGCCGCGGCAGGCGGCATCGGGCAGGCTCCAGTGTTCGCAAACGCCCAGACCGCGCCGCTTAGCCCGCAGCCACTTCCGCCTTCGCCGAATTGGGCACGCTCGCTTCCGACAGGTCCCGACACCCGCATCAAGATGACGATCGAGTACGCAAAGCTTGTGGCCCGCGACGCCTATTTCTGGGCGTGGCCGCTGGTCAACATCTACAATCGCCGGCTCGCATTCAAGGACTTGCCCGAGATAGTCCTGTCGGGGCCGGCGCCGATTGCGCCGCTGAACCGGTTCGGCATGCTCACCGATTACATCGAGCCGGAAGAAAGGCTGGTTGCCTGCCCGAACCAGGACGTCGTCTATGGGGCGGGCGCGCTTGCGCTGGATCTCTCGCCGGTGGTGATCCAGGTGCCAGATTTCGGCGATCGATTCTGGGTCTACCAGGTCGTCGACCTTCGCACCGACAGTTTCGTGCAGCTTGGAAAGATGTATGGGACGACAGCGGGCTTCTACCTGCTCGTCGGCCCAAATTGGCGGGGAGAGGCTCCTAAGGGCATCACGCGCGTATTCCGCTCATCCACCAGCACTGGGTTCGTCGGCCCGCGCATTTTCCAGGACGATGCGCCCGAGGACAAGAAGGCCGTCCAGTCGGTGCTGCGCCAGGTGATGATGTATCCGCTCGCCGAGTTCGACGGAACGATGAAGAGCACCGAGTGGAGCAGGCTCAAGCGTGTGCCGGCAGGTGCAACGGGCGAAACCGAGTCGAGGTGGGTGTTTCCGGAGAAGTTCTTCGATCAGCTTGCGGACGTGCTCGCGGATGCGCCCGCTTTGCCTGGCGAGGAATCCCGCTACGCCCAGATGCACGCGTTGCTCGAAGCCCTGAAAGCCAATCCGGCATGGAAGGAGCCGTTGATGAAAATGGTGGCGGAAGTCGAGGACCAGGTCATCAATCCCCTCTTCGAGTTCCGCAACTGGGGCCGGCAGCTCCCGCATCACTGGAGCACAATCGTCAACGAGTCGGCCTTCGGCACGGATTACTTCACGCGGACGGCGACTGCGAAATCCAACATCCTGGTCAACGCGCCGAACGAGACCAAATATTTTTATCAGGATCTGGATGCTGACGGTGGGCGGCTGAACGGGGCCAATCGTTATATGGTCACGTTCGGGAAGGACGAGACCCCGCCCGTGAACGGCTTCTGGTCCCTGACGCTCTACAACGAGCATCACTTCTTCGCCCCCAACGAGCTGCGCCGCTATTCGCTTGGCACGAAGAACAGGGGCTTGAAAGCGGCTTCCGACGGCTCCTTGACGATCTACGTCCAGGCGGAACCGCCGCCGGAGCCGAACCGTGCCAATTGGCTGCCGGCGCCCAAGGGAGATTTCTCGCTCTACATCAGGGCGTACTGGCCCAAGGCACCGATATTGGACGGGTCATGGACCCCGCCGCAGGTGAAGAAAGTGACCTGAAGGTGCAGCTCATGAGCGGCCTCGATGTCCTTGCCTGGATCGTGCTCGCCATTCTGCTGGCGGTGCTCGTCCTCGTCATTTGGTTGGTGGGGTCGATGCCGGGCCATGTCGCCAGACGGCGTAGACATCCGTGGGCCGAAGCGGTGGGTGTCGCCGGCTGGATTACGCTGATCTTCGGCTTCGCCCTGTGGCCGATTGCGATGATCTGGGCGTATGTCGACGTTCCCGCCAAAGGCACGGCGGAGCCCCGGCCATGATGATCGCGCTCATGGCGCTTTATCTGGCGCTGCTGTTCTCGCTGGTATGGCTCGGCGTCATCCGCTTCAACACTTTCTGGAAGACTTCGCCTCTGATCGTGCTTCTGCTCCTCAACATTGGGCTCTTCATCCCCATGGGCTGGGGCGCGCCGCAAGGCAAGGCGCTGGTCTACCGCAATGCCGTCTCGATCGTTCCTGACGTCGCCGGCGAGGTCGTGGATGTACCGGTCGCGCCGAACAGGCCGCTGAAAGAGGGCGACGTTCTCTTCCGGATCGACCCGACGCCCTACGATGCGCAGGTGAAGGCGATCGAGGCGCAGCTCAAGCTGTCGAGCACCCGCCTGAGCCAGATGACCTCGCTGTACGAACGGGACGCCGGCCGCGGGTTCGACGTAGAGCAGCGGCAGTCCGAAGTCGATCAGTTGAAGGCCCAGTTGCAGAACGCGCAGTGGAATTTGGACAAGACTGTCGTCCGCGCAGCCGCGGAGGGTTACGTGACGAACGTGGCGCTCAGGAAGGGCGCCCGCGTCGGAAACCTGTCGGTCTCGCCCGCGATGGCGTTCATCGATACCTCCGCGACCCATGTCGCGGTCGAGATCGACCAGATCGACGCCCGCTACGTTGCCCCCGGCCAGGACGTCCAGATCGCCTTCAAGTTCGCTCCGGGGCGGATCTTCACCGGCAAGGTCGAAAGCATCCTCCAGGCGGTTGCGACCGGACAGACGCAGGTCTCGGGCCAGGCCATCATGCCCAAGGCGATCGAGACGGTGCCCTTCGTCGTTCGTGTGACACTCGACGACGGCGAGACAGCGAAGACTTTGCCGGCGGGCTCTACGGGTATTGCCGCCGTCTTCACCGACCGCGTGAGGGTCAGCCACGTCATCCGCCGAGTGCTGCTGCGGCAGATCGCAATCCTCAACTACGTCGTTCCGTTCTGAAGTGGAGGGCACCATGAGAACAAAGGCATCATTCGCGGCTGTGGTGACCCTCGGATGGGCGATCATTTCGCTTCCATCCCAAGCCCGGGCTGACGCCGGCGGTGTCGGCTTCTGGCTGCCGGGCATCTTCGGCAGCCTCGCCGCCGCGCCGACGGTGCCGGGCTGGGCCTATGCTTCGATCTATCTGCACCTGCAGGCCGATGCGGGAGCCACCAAGAATTTCGTTACGAGCGGCGGAGCCAGCGGTTCCGTCGTCACCGGGCTGAACGCGCATGGCGATGCGCTCGCCATCGGCATCACCTACGTCTCACCGACTCCCGTGCTTGGCGGGCAAGCCGCGATCTCGTTGATAACTGCGCCCGGCAATGTCGGTGTCGGCATCGACGCCACGCTGACCGGCCCCGCCGGGAATGTCATTTCAGGGGGCAGAAGCGACAATCGGACCACGCTCTCGGATGTGTTCTACCAAGGCACGCTGAAATGGAATCAGGGCGTCCACAACGAGATGGTCTACATCACCAGCAATATCCCGAGCGGCACCTACGATCCGACCCGGCTCGCGAATCTCAATCTCGGCTTTGTCGCCTGGGATGCAGGAGCCGGCTACACCTACTTCGACCCGAAGACCGGCCATGAATTCTCGGTCGTCGGCGGACTGACCTACAGCCTGCCCAATCCGTATCTGCAGTACCAGAACGGCATCGACTTCCACGTGGACTGGGCGGCGTCACAATTTCTGGGCAAGCACTTTCAGATTGGCGTAGCCGGCTACTTCTACCAGCAGATCACCGATGATTCCGGTCCCGGCGCCAAGCTCGGAGGCTTTCGGGGCCGCGCGATCGGTATCGGACCGCAGGTCGGTTTCATCATTCCGATGTCTGACGGCTACCAGGGATATCTGAACATCAAGGGCTACAAGGACGTGGAGGTCGAGAACCGCGCAAGCACTTGGGGCACATGGGTGACGTTCGCGGTTTCGGCGGCGCCACCAGAGCCGGCCTCGACAAAAACAGCGGCTCGCAAGCGCTGACCGTAATCCTTTGCCGCGCGCCCCGGAATGCGCTTTGATGGCGCAAACAACAATCCGGAGGAAACTATGCGGTTCATTGCCCTTGTATCGGCGCTTCTTCTGCCGCTCGGTGCGGCATTCGCGCAGGACTATCCGACCCGGCCCATCACCATGCTGGTCCCGTTCGCTGCGGGCGGGCCGACCGACACTATCGCGCGGTTGACTGCGGCGGGCATGGCGAAATCCCTGGGACAGCAGGTCATCGTCGAGAATGCGACCGGTGCCGGCGGCACCATCGGCACGACCCGCGCCGCGCGCGCCCAACCGGACGGCTACACGCTGCTGATCCATCACGTCGGCATCTCGACCGCGGCGACGCTCTACCGCAACCTCAGCTACGACACCAAGACGGCCTTTGCGCCGATCGGGCTCGTGACCAACGCGCCGATGACCATCATTGCGCGGCCCGATTTCCCGGCCAACACGCTCAAGGAGCTCGTCGCCTACGCCCAGCAGCAGGGCGACAAGCTGACCTACGCCAACGCCGGCCTGGGTGCGGCCTCCCATCTGTGCGGCATGCTGTTCATGACCGCGATCCAGAAGCAGCTCACCACGGTGCCCTACAAGGGCAACGGCCCGATCATGAACGACCTGCTCGGCAAGCAGATCGATCTCACCTGCGACCAGGCGACCAACACCACCGGGCCGATCACGGCCAAGCAGGTCAAGGCCTACGCGATCACCACCAAGGAGCGGCTGAAGAGCCTGCCCGATCTGCCGACGGCCGACGAGGCCGGCCTGAAGGGTTTCGAGCTCGGTGTCTGGCACGGCATCTATGCGCCCAAGGGCACGCCGCCGGCGGTCGTTCAGAAGCTGACGGCGGCGCTGCAGACCGCGCTCAAGGATCCCGCGCTGATCGCCCGGTTCAACGACATCAACACCGAGCCGGTCCCGCAGGACAAGGCGACACCGGAGGCGTTGGGCGCGATGCTGACCAGCGAGATCGACCGCTGGGCGCCGATCATCAAGGCCGCCGGGCAATACGCGGATTGAGCTATTGCGTCCCGCCGGGCTTGAAGGCCGAGCGGGCAAAAAGCAGCTTGTTCAAAGGCTCGCTTGCCGGTGCCATAGTGCCGGTACTGTGCATGGGGTTGTTTTGCACGTTTGGTTGGAGCGCGGAGGAGCGCTAGCCCGCCGACTCGTCGAACTGCGCGCTCGCCTCGAGCCATTGCTCCTCGGCGCGCGCCAGCGCGTCGGCGGCATTGGCACGCGCCTTGGACAGCTGCGCCGCCTGCTTGGGATCGCGCGTGAAAATGTCGGGCAGGGCCAGCGCCGTGTCGATCTTGGCGATGATCTCGCTCACGCGGGCGATCTCGGCCTCGGCTTCGGCGATGCGCTTCTTCAGCGAGCCGCGATTGTCCGCTTTCGGCCGCTGCGGCTTCTCAGGCGGCGCACTGCGCTCGCGCGGGGCTTCCGCGTTGCGCGTGGACAGCACCAGGCGGCGATACTCGTCGAGGTCGCCGTCGTAATTGGTCACGGTGCGATCGGCCACGATCCACAGCCGATCGGCGCAGGCCTCGATCAGGTAGCGATCGTGCGAGACCATGATCACCGCGCCGGGAAACTCGTTGATCGCTTCTGCAAGCGCGCCGCGGCTGTCGATGTCGAGATGGTTGGTCGGCTCGTCCAGGATGATCATGTTGGGGCCGAAGAAGGTCGCAAGGCCCAGGAGAAGGCGCGCCTTCTCGCCTCCTGACAATTTGCCGGCCTTGGTATCGGCCGCCTTGCCGGAGAAGCCGATCGCGCCGGCGCGGGCGCGCACCTTGGCTTCGGGCGCATCGCCCATCAGCTTGCGGACGTGGTCGTAGGCGGAGGCGTCCTCGTTGAGCTCATCGAGCTGGTGCTGCGCGAAATAGGCGATCGACAGCTTGTCCGCGCGCGTCACCTTGCCCGAGAACGGCGCGAGCCGTCCGGCGAGCAGTTTCACCAGCGTCGACTTGCCGTTGCCGTTGGCGCCCAGCAGCGCGATGCGGTCGTCGTTGTCGATGCGCAAGGTGACGCGGCCCAGCACCGGGCTCGCCGGGTCGTAGCCGACCGAGGCGTTGTCGACGGCGATGATCGGCGGCGACAAGATCTTCTCCGGTGCCGGGAAGCTGATCTCGCGCACGTCCTCGGTGACCAGCGCCGTGATCGGCTTCAGCCGCTCCAGCATCTTGACGCGAGACTGTGCCTGGCGGGCCTTGGACGCCTTGGCCTTGAAACGATCGACGAAGGACTGCAGGCGAGCGCGCTCGGCCTCCTGGCGCTTGACCGCCTTGGCGTCGAGCAGCTCGCGCGCGGCGCGCTGCTCCTCGAAAGAGGAGTAGCTGCCCTTGTAGAGCGTGAGCTTGCCGCGCTCCAGGTGCAGGATCTGGTCGACCGAGCTTTCCAGGAGGTCGCGGTCGTGGCTGATCACGATCACGGTGCGCGGATAATGCGCAAGGTGATCCTCCAGCCACAGCGTGCCTTCGAGGTCGAGATAGTTGGTGGGCTCGTCGAGCAGCAGAAGGTCGGGCGCCGCGAACAGCGTTGCGGCGAGCGCGACGCGCATGCGCCAGCCGCCGGAGAACTCGGCGCAGGGGCGGAGCTGATCGGCGGCGGAGAAGCCGAGGCCGGAGAGGATCGCCGCCGCCCGGCTCGGCGCCGAGTGCGCGTCGATGTCGACGAGGCGGGTCTGGATCTCGGCGATGCGGTGCGGATCGGTCGCGTGCTCGGCTTCATTGAGCAGCGCGTCGCGTTCGAGGTCGGCCTTGAGCACGACCGAGATCAGGCTTTCGGGACCGTTCGGCGCTTCCTGCGCAAGGCTGCCGATGCGCCAGCGCGGCGGCAGGGTCACCGAGCCGTGCTCGGCCGCAAGCTCGCCGCGGATCACCTTGAACAGCGTCGACTTGCCGGTGCCGTTGCGTCCGACCAGGCCGACGCGCGATCCGGGCGTGATCTGCACGGAACTCTGGTCGATCAAAAGGCGTCCGGCGAGGCGGATGGAGAGGTCGGTGATGGCGAGCATGCGGCCTTGTCACCGCAAGGCGCGGCGAACGCAACTCGTTTTTGCGTTAGTGCGTCTCGCGCTCGCGCCGCTGCAGCTCGTTCAGGAGCTGCTCGAGATGGGTTGGAAGGCGCGGCTCGGGCCGGAGGCTCTGCTGCAGCCGTTCGCCCACGGCATCGCAAATCGAGCGGCTGGTGCGCCGGTCGATCTGTTCGCTGTCATTGGCAAAAAGCCCAGCCATCGCAAGGTTCCGTGTTCTCGAAGTAAAGACACGGTACCAAGTCATTGCCGGCGAAATGGTTTCGCTGGCTTTGGGGAAAGCCGGGTATTCTCGTAAAAATTGTATGAGCGGCGCTTTGTACGCTCAAGGCAAAGCCCCGGCGAGGGGGGCGCCGGGGCTTCTCTTGGAAGGTACCTGGGGGGCTTAGGTAGCCTTCGGAAGGTGCTGACGGATTCAGTAGCAGCGGTTGATCAGCCGCCAGCGGGGTCCCCAGGGGGTCGGGACCAGCCGGCGCACATAGCAGCCGCCATAACCGTAGGAGACGGGACCGCCGGCGTAGAAGCGCGGTCCGCCCCAGCCATGGCCGTGGTGATGGCCGTGGTGATGGTGCGCGTGCCCGTGGTGCCGGCCACCGCCATGCCCGCCGCCTTGCCAATGAGCGGAGGCAGAGGTCGGCGCCAGCGCAGCTCCCAGCGCGACCGCGGCGACAGCGGCAAGCGAAAGTTTCCTCAACATGGTTATCTCCTGAAGACTGCCAGCGCGGGGCTATCGCGCCGATTGAAAGGCCGCCGAAACGGTCCGCCTGAGGTCAGGCTTCGGTTTCGATGGGCCCAACCTTACGCCGGGGAAGCTGAACCGGATCCTGACGGCGGTTTCAGATTGGGTTCATCTGGGTGAAATTGTCGTCATCCAGCGGATCGGGAGCCATCCCCTCGCGGAAACCGCCTATGAGGCTGTTCCGCGGTCGCTTGCCGTCCGGCAAAGGCGCCGATATAAGCCCCGCAACCCCGAACCCCCGCTTTCTCCCCAAGGACAAGATCATGGCCATCGAACGCACTTTCTCGATCATCAAGCCCGACGCGACCGAGCGTAATCTGACCGGCGCAGTCAACGCCGTGATCGAGAAGGCGGGCCTGCGCATCGTCGCGCAGAAGCGCATCCGCATGACCAAGGAGCAGGCCGAGACCTTCTATGCCGTCCACAAGGCGCGCCCCTTCTTCGGCGAGCTCGTCGAATTCATGACCTCCGGCCCGGTCGTGGTTCAGGTCCTGGAAGGCGAGGGCGCGATCGCCAAGTACCGCGAGGTGATGGGCGCGACCGATCCGTCCAAGGCTGCCGAGGGCACCGTGCGCAAGCTCTACGCCAAGTCGATCGGCGAGAACTCGGTGCACGGTTCGGATGCGCCGGAGACCGCCGCGATCGAGATCGCGCAGTTCTTCTCGGGTAACGAGATCGTCGGCTGATCCAGTCGGCAGACTAGAGGCGACCGGCGAAGGGACTCATTGTGGACTGGCTCTGGCAGATCTTCGATCCCGCTACGATCGGGAGCTTCTTTACCCAGTTCCGCAACGAGATGGCCGCACCGACTTTCTGGATCGCGGTCGGCAAGATCATCTGGATCAACATCCTGCTCTCCGGCGACAACGCGCTGGTGATTGCGCTCGCGTGCCGCGGTCTGTCGCCGCGGCATCGGCTCTGGGGCATGATCTTCGGCGCCGGCGCAGCGGTGATGCTCCGGATCATCTTCACCGGCATCGTCGCCACCCTGATGGAGCTGGCGTACCTCAAGCTGGTCGGCGGCCTTGCGCTGATCGTGATCGCGGCAAAGCTCCTGGTGCCGGAGAACGAGGACGAGAACGACGTCGACGCTGCCGCGCATCTGTGGCACGCCATCCAGATCGTCGTGGTGGCCGACATCGTCATGAGTCTCGATAACGTCATTGCTGTCGCTGCCGCGGCCAATGGCAGCGTGCCGCTGCTGATCCTCGGCCTTACCATCAGCGTGCCGCTGATCGTCGCCGGCGCCGCGCTGATCATGGCACTGCTCACAAAGCTCCCGGTGCTGGTCTGGGCCGGTGCGGCGCTGCTCGGCTGGATCGCGGGCGAGGTGATGGCGACCGATCCCGGGGTCACGCCGCGGCTGCACGCGCTGTTCGAGGGGCCGTTCGGCGCCTCGCTCGACGCCATGCTCGGGGTCTCGCGCATCCCGCCGCAATTCGGCCATGGCGGGGCCGGCGGCGAGTATTTCTGTGCCGTGATCGGAGTCGTCGTCGTGCTGGTGGTCGGCACCATCTGGCGCCGGCGCAGTCTCACCGCGGCCGCCCTCGAATCCTCCGAACGGCACGCCAAGGCCTCCGCGGAGTGACGTTGAAGCGCTCATCGGTGCGGCCGCCCCTCCAGCGATGAGAGGCGTCCACATCACTGGGGCGCTTCCCGCGTTGGCAGGACGCGAGCGATCACCGGCCACGGGTTCGTCCGAATCCTCCCATCATTGCATTCGTATGACCGGCGCGCATCACGCTTCGCGAGAGCTCGCGTCGCGCGCGCGTGCGCGCGGGCGTTGCGTGGAGAGTGGTCGTTCGCAACCCTCACGCGATTTAGACCTTGTCTTATTATAAACTACTGAGATTCATGGGTGCTTTCGTTGACTCGACGAGGGTTCCCACGGCACCTCGCCCCGACGTTCATGTTCATGAAATCGGAAGGTGCGATGTCGTCGAAAGTGTTTTCTCGTCCTGTTGCCGTTCTTGCCGCTCGCATCAAGACGCTTCTGACGTGCACCAGCCCGAGAGCCTTCACGGTTTCCGTGGTCTCCATTGCCTTGTGCAGCGACGGCGTCCTGCACGCCAGCAGCGCGCAGAGCGCTGCGCCCCAGGCCGCGGGGGGAAGCACGTTGCCGGCGGTGACCGTCACCGCAGACGCGCCGAAGCCGCGCGCGCGTTCACGAGCCAATCCAGTCAGGAGGGCGGGCCGCGGCGCGCCCGCGAACGAGCGGGCTAAATTGCAGGCGGAAGCGACCCCGACGGCTGCGAGGCCCGGTGCACTGCCGCGGACTTACGCAGGCGGGCAGGTGGCACGTGGAGGCCAGGTCGGTTTGCTCGGCAACAAGGATTTCATGGATACGCCCTTCAACATCACAAGCTACACGGCGAAGAAGATCGAAGATCAACAGGCCGTCACCGTCGCCGATGTCGTCACCAACGATCCCTCAGTCCGCTTGGGGAGCCAACCCGGCGGCATTTTCGATTCTTTCTTCATCCGCGGTTTTCCGATCGGGGAGGGCAATGTCGGAGAAATCGCCTTCAACGGCGTCTACGGCGTTGCACCGAACTACCGCGTGTTCACCGATTACGTCGAACGCATCGAGATCATCAAGGGCCCGACGGCGCTGCTCTACGGCATGGCGCCGAACAGTAGTGTCGGCGGCACCATCAACATCGTGCCGAAGCGTGCCGGGGACATCGATCTCACGCGCGTCACGACCGACTACGCGTCGAACACCCAGCTCGGCACACATCTCGACGTGAGCCGGCGGTTCGGTGAAAATCGCGAATTCGGTATTCGCGTCAATGGCAGCTATCACAACGGCGATACGCCGTTGGACAACCAGACGCGGGAGGCGCATGTCGGCTCTGCAGCCTTCGACTATCGCGGCGAGAAGTTCAGGGCCTCGCTCGATTTCATCGAGCAGGAGGAAAAGTTCGACGCGCCGACGAGACCGTTCCTGGTCGCAACCGGCGTGGCCGTTCCGACCGCGCCGGTCGGACGGCGCAATGTCACCCAGGCCTGGGAATTCGCCAAGGTTCACGACAATTCGCTTCTGGCGCGCGCCGAGTACGATGTGACTGACGCCGTGACGGTGTTTGCAGATGTCGGAGGCGGCAGGACCCAGGTCGACCGTCTGTTCGGGACGCCAACGATCCTGAATGCGGCCGGCAACACCACGTCGACCCCGGGACGGTTCAAGTTCGACATCGACAGGAACGTGGCCGACGTCGGCGTGCGGGCCCGGATCGAGACTGGCGCGATCAGTCATGCCGTGAGCTTGCAGGGGAGCTACTACGGGGATGAGATCTCGCGGGGCTCGGTGAACGGCACGGCAGTGTCGTCCAACATCTATGCGCCGATCGCCCGTCCCCAGCAGTTCGTTGCGGCTCCCGCGACCGTGCCGCGGCTGTCGGACACCGAGCTGACCGGCATTGCGCTGGCGGACACCATGTCGGTTCTCCAGGAGCGGCTTCAGCTGACGGTCGGCGTGAGGCAGCAGGGCGTTAGGTCGAACAACTACAACACCACCACGGGCGCCGTGAGCTCGGCCTATGACCAGACGGCGTTCACACCGATGGTCGGCGTGGTCGTCAAGCCCTGGAGCAACGTTTCGCTCTACGCCAACTATATCGAAGGGCTCAGCAAGGGCGACACCGCGCCGACGACGGCCGCAAATCAGGGCGAGGTCCTTGCGCCGTATTTGAGCAAGCAGAAGGAAGCAGGCGTCAAGGTCGATTTCGGCACGCTCGCGACCACGATCAGCCTGTTCGAGATCACCAAGCCGTCGGGGCAGACGGGTGCCGGCAACGTCTTCCGGGCTGATCAGGAGCAGCGCAATCGCGGCGTGGAATTCACCGTGTTTGGAGAAGTGCAGCCGGGCATTCGCGTTCTTGGCGGCGTGACATTGATCGATGCGGAGCTGACGAAGACGAGCACGCTGGCCAATTTCGGCAAGACGCCGATCGGAGTGCCCGAGGTGCAGGCCAATCTGTCCGCCGAATGGGACACCCCGTTCGCACCAGGGCTGACATTGGTCGCCAACACCATCTATACCGGGCACCAATATCTGAATGGGGCAAACACGCAGGTTGTTCCGGCCTGGACGAGGCTCGATCTGGGCGCGCGCTACACCACGCGCATCAACAACCGGCCAGTGACGGTTCGGGCCCTGGTCCAGAATGTGTTCGACACCAACTACTGGGCTGGCGTCGCGAGCTTCTCTGCGCTAGCGCAAGGCTCGCCCCGAACCCTGCTCTTGTCGATGTCGACCGACTTCTGAGCTTTGGCCTCCTCGGGCCGGCTGCGGAGCTGGATCAGGCGCAGACGACGGGTGCTCTGAATGGACCAAACAATCAGGGCGCCACGTCGAGGCGGCTCGGCGCCCGCCCGATCCAGGATGATGCCCGGACGCGTGCAGCGCGCGCTGCTGTGGGTGCACCGTTGGTTCGGATTGATCGGCGGCATCGTCGTGGTGCTGATCGGCCTGACTGGAAGCTTCATCGTCTTCTACCGGGAGATCGATGTCGCCCTGAATCCGGCGCTCTATGCGCCCGCCGGTCCGGAGCAGAGCGTCACGTTAGCGGAGGTGATGCACGCCGCCGCGGCAGCGGATCCCGCGCCGATCGCGACGATCCTGGCGCCAGACCGGACCTGGCCGGTCTGGATCGTGATCCATTCGCACGAGACCACGCCAGGCAGCTACCCGAACCGGTGGACGACTATGGTCGATCCTTCCAACGGCAAGGTGCTCGGGCAGCGTGACTACGCCAACGCGTTCGCGCTCAAGGTTTACCGTCTCCATTTCACGCTGCTGCTCTACGAGTTCTGGGGCAAGGAACTGGTCGGCGTGGCCGGGTTCGTGCTGCTCGGCTTGGCGGTCTCGGGTCTCTTCCTTTGGTGGCCGAAGCCGGGGCGATTTTGGCGATCGATCTCGGTGCGCAAGAACGTCTCGCTGCTTCGATTTGTTCTGGACCTTCACGGTGCGGCAGGCTTTTGGGCGCTGGCCGTGCTCTTGTTGATCTCGATCACCGGCGTCGGCATCGTTTTTCCCGACCTGGTGCGGCCCATCGTCGGCCTCGTGTCGCAGCCGACGCCTGATCGCTCGCCGCGAGTCGAAATGCCGCCTCCGGCAGGGACGCCGGTGCTCTCACCTGACGCGATCATGCGACGCGCGCAAGAGGTCAAGCCCGGTGCGACGGTCGCCATGCTCAATCCGCCGACCGCAACGCGCAACACCTGGCGGGTGCAATTCCGTCCTGATGGAGCTGATCCCGCGGTGCGGTCGCGTGGAGCGATCTGGCTCGATCCGTGGAGCGGCGCTGTGGTGCACGACCGCACGCCGGGCACCATGTCGATGGGGGATCGCTATCTGGCCGAGCAGCTCTGGCTCCACAATGGCGCGACGTTCGGATTCGCAGGACGCCTACTGGTGTTCGCGGCCGGCTTCGCACCGCTAGTCCTCTTCGTCAGCGGCGCGATGATGTGGCTCAAGAGACGGCCCGGGAGGATGAGGCCCGGCTGAGAGGTCAGCGCCTGACGATTGAACCGGCGCGGCCAACCAGGCGGGCGAGCTGACGGAAGCGGCTGCCGACGCGGTCGGCGACGAGGTCGCCGAGCCGGTGCTCGAACACCAGCATCAATTTGCGGCCCTGGCTGCGGAAATGCGTGGCTGGCAGGACGCCGGGACGTGCGGCCGAGATCAGATGCGCAACGCGGAACGCAGCGCCCAGGAGGCGCGCGCGTTCGAGCTGGGCCGGCGTCAGCAGCTCCTGCGTGGTGACCGGCGGCTGGTTTTCCTCGCTGAGGCCGGCATAGCGATAGAACACCGACAGGCCGACGAAGGCGCGTTCGGTGTGGGTGATCGCGCCGAAATTGCCGTTGACGACGAGGCTGAGCGTCTGCTCGCCGCGATGATCGGGATGCACGCGCCAGCCGATGTCGGAGAGCAGGCACGCGGTGTGGCGGAGGCGGCGGTCCACTTCCGTCTCGCGCAGCTTGACGACGCGCACCAAGCGGTCGGTCCAGGCAATCAGCTCGCGCGCGTGCCTGGCCGAACGCGACAGCAGCTGGTTCAGCTCCTCCGCCGCGCAGATCAGCCCGTCCTTGTTGCGTTCGGTCTCGGGCAGCTTCTCGTGCAGCAGGCCCTCGCGCACGCCGAAGGTGGAGAACACGATGTTCTTTGGCTTCGCGACGCGGATGATGTGCTCGAGCACCAGCGCCGCATAGGTGAGGAGAGGGCGCCGCGCATCGGCGACGATCTCGATGTCGGCAAGCATGTCGGCGGCGGCGAGGCGCCGCAGGCGGCGCGAGAAGTCGAGCGCCTCGGCAGCCGGAATGGAATAGCCGTGCATCACCTGGAGCGGATAGCCGCTCTGGATGATGTGGATGCGCGCGAGCGCGCGCCAGGTGCCGCCGACGGCATAGAAGGTGCGACCGCGGCCGGCAGTGAGTAACTGGACCCCGTCGATCTCCTCGCGCACGATGCGGTCGGCGCGCTTGAGCGATTTGTGGGCGAGGTCCTGCAGTGCGAGGCCGCCGAGCGGCAGCGTCACGCCGCTGCGTACGGCGTTCCTGCGCACGTCGATCAGCTCGAGCGAGCCGCCGCCGAGGTCGCCGACGATGCCGTCTGGATGGTGGATGCCGGAGATCACGCCGAGCGCGGACAGTCGTGCTTCGCGCGAGCCCGACAGGATCTCGATCTTCACCGCGCAGATCCGCTCGGCCCTGGCGATGAAATCGGGGCCGTTGGAGGCGTCGCGGCATGCGGCGGTCGCGATCGCGAACACGCGTCCGACCTTCATCACCCGGCACAGCGCGCGAAACCGTTTCAGCGAGGTCAGCGCCTTGTCGATGGCGTCGGGCGCGAGCAGGCCCGTGCTCTGCACCTCGCGCCCGAGGCCGCACAGCGTCTTCTCGTTGAAGATCGGGATCAGGCTGCGCGCCAGCGCCTCGTAGACGACGAGGCGGACCGAGTTGGAGCCTATGTCGATAACCGCGACGCTCGAGCCGCGCTTGCGCGGCCGCTTCACGTCGCAAACCCCCGATCAGGATTGATGACGTTCGTTCCGGCGCGTGAGACGACGCGGCGAGGATTCCTTGAGCGACTTTCCACGGCCAGACAGACTCGGATTCGTCATGAAGTAGTTGTGGACGTTGAAAGGCTCCTCGCCCTTCGCGGTCTTCATACGCGTTGAAGACCCATCCGGCAACAACTGCCAGCTCTGCTCATTGTCCTTCAGGTTCGCGACCATGATCTGTTCGAGAACCTGCTGATGCACCGTCGGATTTTGCAGCGGACACAGCACCTCGACGCGGCGGTCAAGGTTGCGCGGCATCATGTCGGCGGACGAGATATACACAGCCGCTTTCGCGCTCGGCAGTCCCTGGCCCATGCCGAAGCAGTAGATTCGGCCATGTTCCAGGAAGCGGCCGATGATCGACTTGACGCGGATGTTCTCCGACAGACCGGGAATGCCGGGCCTGAGGCAGCAGATGCCGCGCACCACGAGCTCGACCTGGACACCGGCCTGCGAGGCCTCGTAGAGCGCGTCGATGATATCAGGATCGACCAGCGCGTTCATCTTCATCCAGACCGCGCCGGGACGGCCATGCCGCGCATGTGCGGTCTCGCCCTGGATGTGCTCGATGATGCGCTTGCGCAAGGTCAGCGGCGACACCGCCATCTTTTCCAGATCGCTCGGCGCGGCATAGCCGGTGATGAAATTGAACACGCGCGCGGCATCGCGGCCGATCGTCGGGTCCGAGGTGAAGTAGGAGAGATCGGTGTAGATGCGCGCGGTGACCGGGTGATAATTGCCGGTGCCGGTATGGACGTAGGTCGTCAGGCTGCCGCCCTCGCGGCGCACCACCATCGAGAGCTTCGCGTGCGTCTTCAATTCGAGGAAGCCGTAGACGACCTGCACGCCGGCGCGTTCGAGATCGCGTGCCCAGCGGATGTTGGCTTCTTCGTCGAACCGCGCTTTCAGCTCGATCAGCGCGGTGACTGATTTGCCGGCTTCGGCCGCTTCGGCCAGCGCGCGCACGATCGGTGAATTGTTGGAGGTGCGGTAGAGCGTCTGCTTGATCGCAACGACGTCGGGGTCGCGCGTGGCCTGCTGCAGGAATTGCACCACCACGTCGAACGATTCGTAGGGATGGTGGACGATCAGGTCCTTCTGCCGGATCGCGGCGAAGATGTCGCCGCCATGCTCGCGCACGCGTTCGGGGTGGCGCGGCACGTAAGGGGTGAATTCGAGGTCGGGCCGGTCGAGGCGGGTGAGCTGCGAGAGCTCGTTCATCGCCTGCACGCCGTCGACCAGGAAGATCTCGTCGTCGGCGGCGGAGAGCGCGTGCTGCACGAAGCTGCGCAGCTGCTCCGGCATCTTGGCGTCGATCTCGAGCCGGATCACCGATCCGCGGCGGCGGCGCTTCAGTGCGGTCTCGAACAGGCGGACGAGATCTTCGGCCTCCTCCTCGATTTCGAGCTCGGAGTCGCGGATGATCCGGAAGGCGCCTTGGCCGTGCAGATTGTAGCCGGGGAACAGGCGGTTGATGAACAGGGCGGTGGCCTGCTCCAGCGAGATCAGGCGCACCGTGCCATCCGCCGGCAGGCGGATGAAGCGGTCGATCTTGCCGGGCATGCGGATCAGCGCGTTCATCTGCTTGCCGTCCGCGGCGCGCGTGAGCTGCAGCGCGATGGTGAAGCCGAGGCTCGGAATGAACGGGAAGGGGTGGGCCGGATCGATCGCCAGCGGGGTCAGGAGAGGGAACACGTTGTGGAGGAAGTAGTCCTCGATCCAGGTTCGTTCCGCCCTTGTGACGTCCTTGCCGTCGACCAGCACGATGCCGACCTCGGCCAACGTGGCGCGCAGGTCGCGCCAGATCGCCTGCTGGTCGGAGGCGAGCTGGGAGACGGTGCGGTTGATCAGCGCCAGCTGCTCGGACGGCGTCAGGCCGTCGGGGCTGCGCTCGGCGATGCCCTCGCGGACCTGGGCCTTGATGCCGGCGACGCGAACCATGAAGAACTCGTCGAGGTTATTGGCCGAAATCGACAGGAATCGCACCCGCTCCAGCACGGGGTGGCTGGGATTGACTGATTCCTCCAGGACGCGGCGATTGAAATGCAGCCAGGACAGCTCGCGATTGATGAACCGCTCGGGACTGGACGCGATCGCCGGAAGGCTCTCGGTTTCCGGGGCTTTCTCTTTCGTTTCAACAGCTTGCGCAGAGTCCATCAGAAGTCGGTCCATCCAGTTCACCCCAATTGCGACTCAAGCGCAAAAATCGGCGGGAGCATGTGTTAGAGCGATGACGTTTCGATGACATTGATGTTCCGCCCCCGCGCCGCGTCAAGCGGGCCCGCGAGCTTGTCAGGCGTCCCGGAGCAGCTCAGCGGCCAGCGCCCGGGTGACGGGACGGCCGAGCCGTAGGGCTTCGCTGTCGAGCAGCTCGACGGCCCGCCGGGCGGCAGCCGAGGACCGCTCCAGGCGCGTCGCGAGGTAGCCGACCACGCTCTCGTCCACATTGAGCTGGCGGTCGGCGCAGAACTTGACGATGAGGCCGCGGAACAGCTGGTCGTCGGGAGGCAGCAGCGTGACCGCCGGAACGGCCCGCAGGCGCGAGCGCAGGTCGCGAAGCTCGATCGGAAGCGCGGCCGGCGCCTCGCGGCCGGTGAACAGGACGTAGGCGCCGTCCTCGCGGGCGAGGTTCATCAGGTGAAACAGGGCACGCTCGTCGAAGTCCCCAGCCTTGAGATCCTCGACCACCAGCGCGCCGGTGGCGAGCGCGCCGGGCACGTCCATTGCGGTCAGCGCATTGGCGGTGGTCGAGCGGGCGCCGGCTTCCTCGGCCCAGATCGCGGCGAGATGGCTCTTGCCGCTTCCTTCCGGGCCCGCCAGCCACATGATCCGGTTCGGCCATTCCGGCCAGCCGTCGATGAGGCCTAGACCGGCCGCATTGGCGGGGCCTTCGAGGAAGTTGTCCCGGCTGAGGCTCTCCGCATGCGGAAGCGCAAACGCCAATTGTCGGGGATGAACGCGGCCTGCCACGCTTGCTCTGCTCCATGCCGGCGCGCCGGCCCGCTTGTAGAGATTCGACTTGATGGTGCGGGACTTGGCCTTTTGCTGGGCTGCTTCCCCGCTCATTTGGCCTCGATCGTGCTCATGTGCCGCAGCCACTCGACGAGATAGAGCGACACGGAGGAGAGCGTGAAGACCGTGACGAGACCCATCAGGATGACATCATAAGGCGCGGGCTTGAAGCCGAAGGCAAGCGCCGCCAGCACCAAAGCTGCGAATGCCACTTGTGCCACCGTGTTGAGCTTGGAGACTTTCGACGGCTTCATCTCGACCGGCCGGTCGAACAACCAGGACACGATCACGGCGGCGACAATCATGATGTCGCGCGAGACCACCAGGATCACGATCCAGCGCGGGATCGCGCCCCAGATGCCGAGCGCCATGTAGATCGAGACCAGCAGCGCCTTGTCGGCGAGCGGATCGAGCAGGGCGCCGAGCTCGCTCGTCATGTTGAAGCGCTTGGCCAAAAAGCCGTCCACGGCATCGCTGATGCCGGCGATCAGGAAGACGGCGAACGCCACCTCCATTTGGCTCGACACGATGGCCCAGACGATGATCGGGACCAGCATGATGCGGCCCAAGGTAATGATATTCGGAATACTCACGAAAGCGCTTCCCGGCACCGGTTCTGACCTCAAATCCGGCCCGTTGCAGGCTGAACCGGTTGATATGTCTACATAGTATAGCGGGGAGCGCCATGCGAGCCATTGCGCGTCCCCGGAATTCAACGTAACCAGCCGCAAACCCACTGGAAATCGGGCATGACCGACCGCAAAAACGGCCTCACTTACGCCGATTCAGGCGTCGATATCGACGCGGGCAACCGCCTGGTCGACCTGATCAAGCCGATGGTGCGCGCCACCGCGCGGCCGGGCGCCGATGCCGAGATCGGCGGCTTCGGCGGCCTGTTCGACCTCAAGGCGGCCGGCTTCAAGGATCCGGTCCTCGTGGCCGCGACCGACGGTGTCGGTACCAAGGTCAAGATCGCGATCGAGACCGGCCTGCATGGCGGCATCGGCATCGACCTCGTCGCCATGAGCGTCAACGACCTCGTGGTCCAGGGCGCCGAGCCGCTGTTTTTCCTGGACTATTTCGCCTGCGGCAAGCTCGACCCCGAGGCCACGGCCGCCATCGTCGCGGGCGTTGCGGAGGGATGCCGCGAATCCGGCTGCGCTTTGATCGGCGGGGAGACTGCCGAAATGCCCGGCCTCTACAAGGACGGCGACTACGATCTCGGCGGCTTTGCCGTCGGCGCCGCCGAGCGCGGTACGTTGTTGCCGCGCAAGGACATCGCCGCGGGCGATGCCGTGATCGGTCTCGCTTCGTCCGGCGTGCATTCCAACGGCTTCTCGCTGGTCCGCAAGATCGTCGAGCAGTCGGGCCTCGGCTTCGAGGCGCAGGCGCCGTTCGCGCCGGTGATGACGCTCGGCGGCGCGCTGCTGACGCCGACCAGGCTCTACGTCAAATCCTGCCTGCGCGCGATCCGCGAGACCGGGGCGGTGAAGGGGCTCGCCCACATCACCGGCGGCGGCTTCACCGACAACATCCCGCGCGTGCTGCCGAAGCATCTCGGTGTCGGCATCGACCTGGCACGCCTGCCGGTGCTGCCGGTGTTCAAATGGCTGGCGGCCCAAGCCGGCATCGCCGAGCTGGAAATGCTGCGCACCTTCAATTGCGGCATCGGCATGATCGCGATCGTCGAGCCCGACAAGGTCGACAAGGTCGTCGAAGTCTTCACCGACGCAGGCGAGACCGTGGCGCAGCTCGGCACCGTGATTCCGGCCGAGGGCGAGCACCGCGTCGTCTATAACGGCCACCTCGACATGGCGCTATAATGACTGGCGCCGTGATGAAGCGCCGCGTCGCCATCCTGATTTCCGGGCGCGGCTCCAACATGGCTGCGCTGATCAGGGCAGCCGCCGCCGCGGATTTCCCGGCGGAGATCTCGCTCGTCATCTCTAACAAGGCGGATGCGCCCGGCCTCGAACGCGCCCGGGCGAGCGGCGTGACCACCGAGGTGATCGAAAGCAAGCCGTTCGGCAAGGACCGCGCCGGCTTCGAGACGGTGCTGCAGGCCGCGCTCGACAAGCACGGCATCGAGCTGATTTGTCTCGGCGGCTTCATGCGCCTGTTCACGGCCGAGTTCACCAAGGCCTGGTACGGGCGGATGCTCAACATCCATCCCTCGCTGCTGCCATCGTTCCCCGGCCTCGACCCGCACGGCCAGGCCCTGCGCGCCGGCGTCAAGCTCTCCGGCGCGACGGTGCACTTCGTCATTCCCGAGACCGATGCCGGCCCGATCGTGATGCAGGGCGCGGTTCCCGTCAGCGACCACGACACCGCGGAGACGCTGTCGGAGCGCATCCTCGAGGTCGAGCACCGCATCTATCCCGAGGCGCTGCGGCTGCTCGCGACCGGCAAGGTCCGTATCGAGGGCGACGTCTGCAGGACGGCGGGAAGCGCAGCGTCGGAGAATTTTCTGGTCGCGCCGGTGGCGCGCTGAAGAGTCGTCGCCGTTTCGGCGCCACAAACAAAATCCCCCGGCAGAGCCGGGGGCAACGTCATGATCGCTCGCATGCCGCGAGAGACATCAGGAAACCTTGAGGTTCTCCGCGGATGATTTGCCGCGGTTCTCCACGAGGTCGAATTCAACCACCTGGTTCTCGTTGAGGGTGGAAAGTCCGGCACGCTCGACGGCGGAGATGTGGACGAACACGTCCTTGTCGCTGCCATTCGGCTTGATGAACCCATAGCCCTTTGTCGGGTTGAACCATTTGACGGTGCCCTTTTGCGGCATCGCTCGTCTCCTCCACTAGATATAAAAACGACGCGGCCGCTTTTTCGCGTGCCACGCCACAAACGGGCTCCCGGAAGTCTGTTCGAGTCTTGAGGCGCAATGTCGCGAAACGCACAGCAAACGGCCAATTCCGATTGTGAACGTTATTGCAACATGAAATTCGCCGGCTAGCAAGCCGCGCGCGGATTTCAAGACCAAGCCGGGTGCCTTCAAGCGCAATTTGCGACCTGTGGCAGCAGAACCACAATCGGTGCAATAGCCTCGGCCGTTATGCGCCAACCGGTTGACCCCTCGTGGCAGTTCGGCCCAAATCGCCGCAAGCGCCGCAGACCGTGTTGCATTTTTGCGCGCCCGCCACTTCGCTTTCGGGATTCATCGCATGCGCTGCGCCGCGCAGCTCTCCGGGACACGGCAGACGATCGGGTTGGACTGCGTCCGCCGGATCGCGGCTGCGCTTGCGATGGCGTTTGCCCTGGTCGTGACGATGGCGGCCGTGAGCCCCGGCTTCGCGCAAAGCACGCCCACACCGACCCCGACGCCCACGCCGACACCCACGCCGTCACCGACCCCGATTCCGTCGCCGACCTCGACCAATCAAAATCAGTCAGCCGGCAACAGCATGCTCAATTTCGGCTCAGGCTTTCTGGAGCGGCTCGGCAATCAGGCTTCGGGCGGCGTCAGCCGGGCGTTCCGCACCAATCCGGGCGGCGGCGGCGCCTCGGTGGCTGCGGAAGATCCGCGCTATCGCACCTGGTTCGAGGGCTATGGCCTGTCGGTTCGCACCGAAGCGCAAGGCGACTTCGTCGGCGACAAGCGCAAGACCTTCGGCGGCGTTGCCGGCTTTGGCGCGCGGCTCGCACCCGGCGTCAACATCGGATTCTCCGTCGACCACAGCCACACCGACATCGACGTGCCGCTGGCGCTGCAATCCGCAACCCTCGATCTCACCCAGCTCGGCTTCAGCGGCTCCGTCGACAAGGGCCCGTGGACCTGGGCCTTTGCCGTGGTGCACGGCTTCGGCAAGGTCCATTCCAGCCGCGATACCGGCCTTGGCCTTGCGACCGCGCGCTATCGCGCCGCCGTGGACGGCGCGCTGACCGAGATCAGCTATTACTGGACCAAGGACGAGATGCGCATCGTGCCCAAGGGCGCGCTGGAATATGTGCGTGCCACCAGCGCCGCGTTCCAGGA
Source organism: Bradyrhizobium sp. JHI2711 (assembly GCF_056156565.1). NCBI lineage: Bacteria > Pseudomonadati > Pseudomonadota > Alphaproteobacteria > Hyphomicrobiales > Nitrobacteraceae > Bradyrhizobium > Bradyrhizobium sp. JHI2711. The sequence continues at coordinate 1,056,485 of NZ_JBPZPT010000001.1, read as the reverse complement.
GACCGGCGGGCTCGATCCGCTCAACGTCGGCTCGTCGGCGCTCTCGCGCGCGCGCATCATGATCGGGGCCGAGGTCGGCCGCTATTTCATCATCGACCAGAAGATCCTGGACCTCTCGGCCTACGGCAAGTTCGTCGACAATTTCCACCAGGACCTCGGATCCATCCAGGTCAGTCTGGGCGCCCAGAACGTCATCGTCCCCGGCATCGGCGAGAGCCGTTACGGCGCGGATGCCGGCGCCTCGGCTTCGCTCAGCCTGACCAACGTGGCGAGGCTCTACGTCAATTACGACGGCAAATTTCGCAACGAGCTCACCTCGCACCAGGGCACGCTCGGCTTCGAATACAAATGGTGAGCTGACGCTCGCCTGCGTTAAGTCGGCGCCGTCGCCACGTATCCCGCCAGGCCAAAGCCCTCGCGCGCCGCCGTCATCATCGGCACCAGCGCGTTCGGATGGATGAACTCGTCGCGGAAGCAGGGATAGGTCCTGGCATCGAAGATCTTCTTCAGCCAGTCGACCACGATCTTGTGCCGCTCGGAGCTGCGGAACTCCTTGTGATAGGTGAGCCAGAGATCGGCGTGATGGCTGACGCCGAGATCGACCGCAACGAGCGGCGCACCGAGCGCGATCGATACCGTCGGCAGGAAGCCGATGCCGGCGCCGCGCTCCACCGCGTAGAGCACGCCCACCGACGAATTGGTCTTGATCCCGACGATGCCTTCGAGCGACTTCAGCCCGAGCACGCGGGCATAGGCGCCGTCGTCGACCTGCGGCGCGCTCTGCTTGATGATGCGGTGATTGTTCAGTTCGGCGAGCGTTGCCGGCACGCCGTAGAGGCTTTCATACTCCTTGGAGACGAAGGGATAGATGTGGAGGCGGCCGAGCTTGGCGACGATCAGATCGGGATTGGTCGGCGGCTCGAGCTGGATCGCGATATCGGATTCGAGCCGCGCGACGTCGGCCTGCTCCATCGCGCAGCGCAGATCGACCGTGATCTTGCGGTACGTCTTCTGGAAGTCGATCAGCCGCGGCAGGATCCAGAAATTGCCGGGGCCTTCCGTCACCGCGACGCGAACGGTGCCCGAGGTGTCGTTCGAGGACCGCGCCGCGCGGCGGAAGACGTTGAAGGCATGACGCTCCATATGCGTGACGTCGGCGATCATCGCGGCGCCTTCATCGCTGAGCGTCAGCCCGCTCTGGTCGCGCAGGAACAGCTTGCACCCAATGCTGTCCTCGAGCCGGTCGATGCGGCGCATCAGCGTGGTGGAGGTGAGGCCGAGCTCTTCGGCGGCATTCCGAAAACTTTTAAATTTTGCGCACGCTAAAAACAGCTTCAAATCATCCCAGGACGCGCCCAGGGCTTCTTCACGGTGCTGCATCATCGCAGCACCCCGGTGCAATAACTGCTGCATACTCCTGATCCCCAACCGCTAAGCTCGTCGTAGCGGGGCATGAAAGCCTCGAACGATAGAGGCGCGACATGAGTATGGAAAGGGGCACGTTTGCCGCAAGGCATGATTTCGATGCCTTGCCGCTGAGCCCGGACGTCGACGTCCGCTGTGCGCAATTTTCCGAAATTGGAGCGCTTTCGGAGATGGCGCACCGGCTGGTGCCGGGCGTGCAGATCGGGACGGCGGAGCTTGCCAAATATTACGTCTTCGATCCCCAGAGCATCCTGACATTCAGCCGCAAAGGCAAGCTCGTCGGCGGCATGGCCTTCCTGTTTCTCAATGACCGCGGACATGACGCGCTGCTGCTCGACGAGATTTGCCTCACCGCGCCCGAGACGCGTTATCTCGCATCGGCAGACGAAGACGTCGCTGCCATCTACATCTGGGCGATCGCGGCGACGGGCCGCGGCATCGCCGGTCTCGGTAAGGCCGCGGCTCATCTGCGGCAGATAAGGTTTCGCGATGCGGATTGCTATGCGCAGCCGTCAACGGTGGCCGGACGCGACATCATGAAGGCGACAGGCTTTGCGCCCGTCCCGAGCTTCCAACCCGACCTTTGGTGCTACGAGCGGCCCTGGCATCGACAGCCGATGCGCATGCCGGGAGCGATCATCCAATCAAGGAGCTTTGCAGATGCACGGTACTAGGATTCCAGTCGCCAAGCCCTGTTCCCGCGCCATCACCATCCGCCTCGCGCGCGACCCAAGCGATCTCATGCTGGTGACCGCCATCCGCTCGGCGGTCTACCTCGCCGAGCAGGATTGTCCGTTCGAGGAGGAGTTCGACGGCAACGACATGGTCGCGGCGCATTTCATCGGCTTCGTCGGCAACGAGCCTGCGGGCTGCCTGCGGGTGCGCTTCTTCGGCGATTTCGCCAAGGTGGAGCGGCTTGCGGTGCGTCACCAATATCGGCGCTCGCGCGTCTCGTTCAAGCTGGTGCAGGCCAGTGTCGATTATGTGAAGCGCAAGGGCTTTCGCAAGATCTACGGCCAGGCGCAGGACCGGCTGGTCGATTTCTGGGCCCATTTCGGCGCCAAGCCGCTCGGTCACAACCGCAAGATCACGTTCTCGGATTTCTCCTACACGGAGATGCTGCTGGAGATCGAGCCGGGCCCGGACGCCATCACGCTGGATAGCGATCCCTATGTGATTATTCGTCCCGAGGGCGATTGGGACCGTCCTGGCGTGCTCGATGCCTCGGCCGGGCGGGCGGTGACCTCGCCGCTGCGGGACCTCGCGCTCGCCGACCGCTGAAACAGGTGCAGCTGCGCGCAACTCGATGCTGGTTTCAATGCACGATGATCCGCCGATCCTGGTCTGTGCGGATCTTCAGGTCGAGTACCTGACTCCCGGCCGCCGTCACGTTATCCGCGACGGCGATGCGACGGCGGCGCGCTGCCTGGAACTCCTGACGCTGTGGCGCAGCAATCTATGGCCGGTGATGCATCTGAAGCGCATCGCGCAGGCGGCCTGGTTCAATCCGTCATCCAGGCTGACCGATTGGATCGCGGAGACCAGGCCACAACCGGGCGAGATGACGTTCGAGCACCCGCTGCCGTCCGCCTACAGCTCGTCGCGGTTTGGCGGCCACATGTCCGCTATCCGCACCACACGCTGCATCCTGATCGGCTTTTCCCTGGACGAGACCATCCTGGCCACTGCCGTCGAGGGGTTTCACCGCAGTCATCGCTACCATGTGATCACCGACGCGGTGGCTTGCCGGCAGCCGGGCACGGACGATGCCGCGGCCTACCGGCATGCGGTAGTGGATGTCATTGCGAATTTTGCTACAGTCCAGTCCAGCGCCGAACTGATCAGAACCAGCGGCGCCGTTGCGGTGTAGGCGGCCGCGGCCGGTCGATGGGGTTGAGAATTGTCGCGGGGAGACGAGCTCAAGGAGCTGGCGAGCGATCTGTCGCATGCCGCCGAGAAGGCGCGCAGGCTTGGGCTGCCTACCACGGTCTACTTGCTCTCGATGGCGCTGATGGAGGTGAGGGAAGCCGTTTCCGCCACCGACGAAGTGGACGACGACGGCGCGGCGTGAGAGCTGCCCAGCCCGATTCTGCGATCCGCGGTCCTGTCATGTGCGGCTTTGTGCATCGCTGCTGAGCGCTTGCCGCCGACGAATTGGCATTGCAAGTTTTGCGTCGTGGCAATAGCCAAGTACTTGAGACAAGTACTCGCCATCGAGTGATGACGCCGGCCCGCCGGCGGCGTGACGCTTTTAGGGATCATCGCAAATGTCCATGCTGCCCAATTCGCAAGAGGCCCGGGATGTGGCCTATCAGCTCCATCCCTACACCAATGCGCGCACGCATCAGCAGGCCGGTCCGCTGGTGATCGAGCGCGGCGAGGGGCCTTACGTCTTCGACGCGTCGGGCAAGCGCTATTTCGAAGCCATGGCGGGCCTGTGGAGCGTCGGGCTCGGCTTCAACGAAAAGCGACTGGTCGAGGCGGCGCACAAGCAGATGCAGGCGCTGCCGTTCTACCATACGTTCTCCGCCAAATCGCACGGTCCCTCGATCGACCTCGCCGAGAAACTGGTCGCGCTCGCGCCGGTGCCCATGAGCAAGGTGTTCTTCACCAATTCCGGCTCGGAAGCGAACGACACCGTGTTGAAGCTGATCGCCTATCGCTCCAACGCGCTCGGCCAACCGCAGCGCAAGAAGGTGATCAGCCGCCTGCGTGCCTATCACGGCGTCACCATCGCATCCGCCAGCCTCACGGGCCTGCCGAACAACCACCGCTCGTTCGACCTGCCGCTGCCGAACATCCTGCATACGGGCTCGCCGCACTTCTACAAGGACGGCGCCCCCGGCGAGAGCGAGGAAGCCTTCGCCACGCGCCGGGCCGAGGAGCTCGACGCCCTGATCCAGAAGGAAGGGCCGGATACGATCGCGGCGTTCTTCGGCGAGCCGGTGATGGGGGCGGGCGGTGTCGTGGTGCCGCCGGCGACCTATTGGGACAAGATCCAGAAGGTCCTGAAGAAGTACGACATTGTCCTGGTCGCCGACGAGGTGATCTGCGGTTTCGGCCGCACTGGCAAGATGTTCGGCTGCGAGACCTACGGCATCAAGCCCGATGCGATCGTCGTCTCCAAGCAGATCACATCGAGCTATTTCCCGCTCTCGGCGATCATCCTGAACGACCGCATGTTCGAGCCGATCGCGGACGAGAGCAACAAGATCGGCGTGCTCGGCCACGGCTTCACCGCGGGCGGCCATCCGGTCGGCTCGGCGATTGCGCTGGAGAACCTCAAGATCATCGAGGAGCGCGGCCTCGTCGCACACGCGGCCGAGCTCGGTGGCTACATGCAGGGCCGCTTGCGTGAACTCGCCAGCCACCCGCTGGTCGGCGAGGTCCGCGGCGTCGGCATGATCGCCGCGCTCGAGCTCGTGCTCGACAAGGCGCGCAAGACCGCCGCCACTACGCCGGGCGCCGTCGGCGGCATCGCCAGCCGCATGCTCCAGGAGCGCGGCGTGATCTCGCGCAACATGCTCGATGCCATCGCGATCTGCCCGCCGCTGATCACGACCAAGGCCCAGATCGACGAACTGGTGGACGCGATCTCCGGCGTGCTGAACGACATGAAGAGCGAAGTGGCGAAGCTGACGCCGGCGTAAGGCTTCGTCGCTCTCTCCGTCGTCATTGCGAGGAGCTCTTGCGACGAAGCAATCCAGACTGTTTCCGACGAGGGATTCTGGATTGCTTCCCTGAACCTGTCATCGGGCCGCGCTTCGCGCGGACCCGTTGGCTCGCAATGACGGGAATATCGGCGCGACAGCGTGCCCCTACGCCCGCTGCACCCCGATCACGCGGCCTTTCTCGATCGCGAGCGCGAGCTCGCCGCGCTTGAGCTTCAGCGCGGCGTCGCCGAACAGCTCGCGGCGCCAACCGCGCAAGGCGGGCACGTCGGCCTCATCGTCCGCCGCGATCTCCTCTAAGTCGTCGACGGTCGCGATCACCTTGCTTGCGACTGCGTGGCGCTCGGCGGTCATCCGCAACAGCACCTTCAACAGCTCGACGATGGCGGCGCCGTTGGAATTGTTGCGCGGTTTCTCCAGCTTGGGCAGCTTCGAGAAGTCCCGCGCCAGCCCCCGCTCGACCGCGGCGATGATGTCCGCGCCCCATTTGGATTTCTCGAACCCCTTCGGCACCGAGCGCAGATGGGCGAGCTTCTCCAGCGTGGTCGGCGCGTGGGTCGCGATATCGGTGACGGCTTCGTCGCGCAGCACGCGGCCGCGCGGCACGTCGCGGCTCTGCGCCTCCTGTTCGCGCCAGGCCGCGACCTCCATCAGCACCGCGAGGTCTTTGGGCTTGCGGACCCGCGTCTTCAGGCGCTCCCAGGCGCGCTCGGGATGGAAATCATAGGTGCGGGGGGAGGTCAGGACCTCCATCTCGATGGAGACCCATTCGCTGCGGCGGCGTTTCTTCAGGTCGGCGTCGAGCGCGGCGAACACGTCGCGCAGATGGGTGACGTCGGAGACCGCGTAATGCATCTGCTCCTTGGTCAGCGGCCGGCGCGACCAGTCGGTGAAGCGGTGGGTCTTGTCCGGACGGTGGCCGGTGACCTTCTCGACCAGCGCGTCATAGGCGATGCTGTCGCCGTAACCGAGCACCATCGCAGCCACCTGGGTGTCGAACACCGGGTGCGGGATGATGCCCGCCTGGTGCCAGATGATCTCAATGTCCTGGCGGGCGGCGTGAAACACCTTGAGCACGCCCTCGTTGCCCATCAGCTCGAAGAACGGCTTGAGATCGATCCCCTCGGCCAGGGTGTCGATCACCACGGCTTCCTCGGCGCTGGCCATCTGCACCACGCACAGCAGCGGGTAGTAAGTGGTCTCGCGCAGGAATTCGGTATCGACTGTTATGACGGGGTGCTTGGCCAGCCGGCTGCAGGCAGCCGCGAGGTCAGCGGTGGTGGTAATTAAATCCATGAACGGCCCATGACACTTGGTATCAGCCGTTCCGCCGAAAGTGCTGTGATGTCAAGGGGCTCTGAGCGAATTCGAGCCTTGCATCGGGCCGGAATCGTCTCTTTCCGACGAAAATCCTATTCGTAGCGGACCCGCTGGGAGGATTTTCGTGCGCAGGGCAGCGCCACCACGAGGACGCACATGGCGACCAGCGCCAGTCCCAGGAACTCGATAACCAACAGATCCACGGCGAAATCTCCAGAAACATTGATAGATTTGTCGGGGGTGCGTTGAGGGTCTGTTAATTGTGATGGTTACCGGCGGCGGGCCGGGGCGGATGGTGGACGAGAAGTTAATTGGGCGCAGCCATGGTCACGCCATCAGCTTCGGCAAGCCGGTCGCGAGGATGTCCACGGCGGCGCGCACCTTCGGCGGCAGCCGGGGTGAGCGCGGCCAGAGAGCGTGGCACTCGTAGAGGAATGGGGGCTGACTGCTGAAGAGATTGACCAGTGCACCCGTATCGAGGCGCTCGCGGACCAGCCAATAGGGTAGCCAGGCGAGACCCATGCCTTGTGCCGCGGCATCGGCAATCGCCTCCAGGTCGTCGAGTCGGAGCCGGCCCGATGGCATGATCTCGCGCGGAGGCCCGCCCTCCTGCGGAAAGAGCCACGGCCGGACACGCCCTGAGCCGCGATAGATGATCGCTTGATGGGCGGCGAGATCGTCGAGCGATTTCGGCTTGCCGCTCGTGCGCAAATACGACCGCGCGCCACATACCACCATGCGCTGGCTTGCGATGCGCCGTGCGATCAGGCCGGACTGGTCGTCGAGATCGCCGGTTCGGATTGCCAGATCGTAGCCGGCCTCGACGATGTCGGCAATCGGATCGGCGAACGAGAGGTCGAGTTCGAGATGCGGATATTTCCGCGCGAGCTTCATCAGCAACGGCGCAATGCAGTGCCGTCCCAGCAGGGCCGGCATGGTGACGCGCAGCCTGCCGCGCGGCTCCGACAACTGGTCGGCAACGACGCTATCTGCGGCTTCGGCCTCGCTCAGCACCGCGCGGCAGCGTTCGTAGTAGGCCTGGCCGGCGTCGGTCAGGCTCTGGCGCCGCGTGGTGCGGTTGAGGAGCCGTGCCCCGAGGCGCTCTTCGAGGAAACGGACGTGCTTGCCAACCATCGGCCCCGACATCTCCAGAGCATCGGCCGCAGCCGCGAACGAGCCGAGATCGACGGCCCTGACGAACACGGCCATGCTGGTCAGGCGGTCCATGATTGAAAACTCCTGGTTTCGACTTTTGGCTTGCTTGGGCGATTTATTCTCTTCGCACGGATCGGCATAGCTCTATTCAGTTCAACTGTTTTGGAGTGCATCCATGGCCCGCGCCGTTCGCTTTTATCGCCATGGTGGTCCCGACGTGCTGCGCATCGAAACCATCGATGTTCCGCCACCGGCGACGGGCGAGGTGCAGATCCGGGTCAAGGCACTCGGCCTCAATCGCGCCGAGGCCTTGTTGCGAACGGGGACCTATATCGAGCGCGCGACATTTCCATCTGGGCTGGGTCTCGAGGCGGCCGGCATCGTCGAATCGGTCGGGGACGATGTGACGGGCTTTGTGCCAGGCGATATCGTGAGCATCGTGCCGCCGCTGTCGATGGTGCGATGGCCGGCCTATGCCGAGCTCGCGACGTTTCCGGCCGAACTCATCGTGAAACATCCGCCGGAGCTCGGCTTCGAGACGGCGGCGGCCGTGTGGATGCAGTATCTGACAGCCTACGGCGCTTTGGTCGACATCGCCCGGCTTGCCCGAGGGGACATCGTTGCCATCACCGCTGCATCCAGCAGCGTCGGGCTCGCGGCGATTCAGATTGCGAACCGGGTCGGCGCGACGGCGGTCGCACTGACGCGGACCTCGACTAAGCTTCGGGCCTTGCGCGATGCCGGCGCGGCCCATGTCGTCGCCTCCGACGAAGACGACATTCGGGCGCGGCTGGAGGCGATCGCCGGATCTAACGGGGTCCGCGTCGTCTTCGACGCCGTCGGTGGTCCCGCGTTCGAGCCGCTGACCGCGGCCATGTCGCCGGGCGGAATCCTGATCGAATATGGTGGATTGAGTCCTGAGCCGACGCCGTTTCCGCTCTGCAACGTGTTGACGAAGAGCCTGGTGTTGCGCGGCTACCTCGTGCACGAGATCATCCGCGATCCCGCGCGCCTCGCGCAGGCCAAGGCGTTCATTCTCGACGGGCTGTCGGATCGCACGTTGCAGCCGGTCATCGCCAGGACGTTCCGCTTCGAGGACATCGTCGAAGCGCATCGGTTTCTGGAGTCGAACGATCAGTTCGGCAAGATCGTGGTGACGATCTGTTGAAGTGTCTTTCGTGAGCGCTGCTTCGTAGGGTGGGCAAAGCGAAGCGTGCCCACCATCGATCAACAGAGTTGAGAGGTAGATGGTGGGCACGGCGCTATGCGCCTTTGCCCACTCTAAGAGATGCGTATTCGGTTCGAATCGTACAGCCCCTTACGGCAGCTTGAGCGACGTCTCCGCGTTGTACGGCTTCAGCGTCTCGTCGGCGGCCTTCTGGGCGGCGGCGAGAGCTTCCTTCGGCTGCTTCTTGCCGTTGAGGACCAGCATCACCTCGTCCTCGAGGTTCTTGCGCACTGGCACGGTCTTGTAGGTCGCAAACCACGGCTTTGCGACGTCGAGCTGCTCGACGGCGGTCTTGGCGTCCGGGTTCTTGCCCAGGAATTCGACCATCTCCGGCGTCTTGTAGGCGGCCATGTTCGGCGCGAAATAGCCGGTGGCGCGGCTCCACCAGCCGCTCTTCTCCGGCGAGGTCATCCACTTGATCAGCGTCCAGGCGGCCTTCTGCTTGTCGGCCTCAAGCCCGGCCGGCATGATCAGCGAGGCGCCGCCGATCGGCACCGCGTTGCGGACGTTGCGCGGGATGAAGGCGACCTTGTAGGGGAACTTGGCGTTGTCGCGCACATAGGTGAGCGAGCCCGTCGACAGCATCATCATCGCGGCATTGCCCGAGATGAAGGAGGTGCTGACGGCAGGACCAGGCGTAGCGCCGGGCGTGTGGACCTTGTGCTTGTAGATCAGGTCGTTCCACCAGGTCAGTGCACCCAGCATCGAGGGCGTGTCGTAATAGACCTCGCCGCCGAACTCCTCGTTGTAGTAGCGGCCGCCATTGCTCATGGTGAGCGTTTCCATCATCCAGCCGCAATAGTCGTAGGCGCAGGGGATCGCGATGCCCCATTGGGTCACCTTGTCGCCCTCGCGCTTGGTCAGCTTCTTGGCCCAGTCGGTGAGCTCGGCCCAGGTCTGCGGCGGCTTGCTCGGATCAAGGCCCGCTTCCTTGGCCTTGTCGGCGTTGATGTAGAGCAGCGGTGTCGAGTTGTGGAAGGGCACGCCGTAGACCGAGCGGTTGATCACCGCGTTGCCGTGCAGCGCCGGGAAGAACTGGCCGAGGAACTGGTCCTTGGTGGTACCGTCGGCCTTGATCAGCGCATCGAGATTGGTGAGCTCGTTCTCGATCTGCATGTCCAGCAGGAAGTTCGCCGACATGATCACGGCGGCCGGCGGCTTGCCGGCCTTGATCGCGGCGCGGGTCTTGATCAGCGTGTCGTCATAGGAGCCGGTGTAGACTGCGGTCGCCTTGACGTTGGGATGAGTCTCGTTGAACTCCTTGATCAGGGTGCCCATGTCGCGGGCGAGCTTGCCGTCGACGGGAACGGGGAAGAACAGGTCGACCTCGGTCGGACCTTCGGCCTTGGCCGGAACGGCGAGGGCGCCTGCCATGGTGCCTACCATGGCAAGGCCGAGCATGAGCCTGCGGGAGAACAGCATCGTGAAAATCTCCTATTTGATGCCTGAGGTGACGAAAGAGCTGATGAAGCGTTTCTGGAAGATCAGGAAGGCGACGAGCAGAGGCGCGATCACCATGAGGGTACCCGCGGCGATCGTGCCCCAGGCCTGCGTGCCTTCGGCGGTCTTGGTGAAGACGGAGAGGCCGATCGTGAGCGGGCGCTTGTCCGGCGAATTGATCACCATCAGCGGCCACAGGAAGTCGTTCCAGTGGCTGGTCACGGAGATGATGGCGAAGGCCGAGAAGCTCGGCATCGACAGCGGCACGTAGATGTGGCGGATGCGCTGGAACAGACCGGCGCCATCGATCAGCGCGGCGTCTTCCAGCTCGGTCGGAATGGCCTCGAACGCCTGGCGCATCAGGAAGGTGCCGAAGGCCGAGGCGAAGAACGGCACCATCACGCCGGTGAGCGTGTCGTAGAGACCGAGCTGCGCCACCAGCGACAGGTTCGGCACGATCAGCAGCACCGGCACCAGCATCAGCTGCATCAGGAACAGGTAGAAGATCGGCGTCTTGCCGGCGAAATCGAGGCGCGCGAAGGCAAAGCCGGCCAGCGTGATCGTGACGAACTGCACCAGGAGAATGCCGGTACAGATGATGGTGGTGTTGAGCGTATAGCGCGGGAAATCGCCGATTTCCCAGGCATCCCTGACATTGTCGAGCGTGGGCTTGAGGCTCGGCATCAGCTCGGCCATGGCGTTGATGCCGTCGGACGCGGGGCGCAGCGTCGCGACGACCATCCACAGGAAGGGGATCAGCCAGACCATTGCGAGCAGCACGGTCAGGGCGAAGCCGAGCTTGGGCGTGATCTCGCCGCGGGTGGCGAGCGGGGCGTCCTTCCACAGCCTATCGGTCAGCTTCATGGCCCGCCCTCGCGGCTCGCCATGGTGCGGAAGGACAGCGCGGTGAGGGCCATCAGCGCGGCCAGCGTCAGCAGCGTCGCGGCCGAGGCCTTTCCGATGTCGTAGTGCTCGACCGCCTGCTGGTAGATGTAGAACAGCACGAGATTGGTCGCGTTGGACGGCCCGCCCTGGGTCATGACGAAGACGTGGTCGACCTGCGTCACCGCATTCAGCGTGGCGATGACGGTGACGAACAGGAAGGTGGGCTTGAGCTCCGGCAGGATGATGTGGCGCAGCCGCCGATACGGTCCGGCGCCGTCGAGATGCGCGGCCTCCATCACGTCCTCGGGCACGGCCTGGAGGCCGGCGAGGAAGAACAGCATGTAATAGCCGGCGTTCTTCCAGACCGTGATGACCATGATCGCGTAGAGCGCGATGTCGCCGTCGCCGAGCCAGTTCGGCAGCACCGGCAGCAGCCGGCCGATGTAATAGTCGAGCAGGCCGACGTTCGGCAGGAAGATGAACAGGAACAGCGCCGAGGCCGCGACCATCGGGATCAGCACCGGCAGGAACAGCGCGGCGCGCAGCGCGCTGTTCACGGCATGAGTGCGCGCCAGCGCCAGCGCGAACAACAGCGCCAGCGCGATGCTCGGCACTGCCGTGCCGACGGCGTAGATCAAATTGTTGGCGACGGCTCCTGCGAAGGCGGGGTCGGCAAGCACCGCGCTGATGTTCTCAAAGCCGACGAAACGCACCGGCGCCTTCGGCGTCGCGCGCTGATAGAGCGCATCGATCAGCACGCGCCCCATCGCGCCATAGGTGAACAGCGCGAGGAAGACCAGCGAGGGCAGGAGCAGCAGATAGGCCGGCAGCGAGGCCTTGAAGCGGCTGGTGAACCGCTTCAGGAGGTGTAGACGCGGCGCCGCCGACGTCGCGACCGGGAGAGCCGCGGGTTCAGCGAGGCTCATCTCATCGCGCCCGGAAATTGAGCGCGTAGTCGCGGCCGTCCACTCCCGCCGGCGGCTCGAAGGGGAAGCGCAGACTCTGGTCGAGGAAATCGTGGCTGTGCACGACGAGGTTCTCGTCGTCGATCAGCACGACGCCATAGGCCGGCGGCTCGTGGCTGGCGAGATGCTCGCTGGCCGCAACGTCGAGCTCGAACCAGACCTGGTGGTTGGTGCCGCGCAGCGTCGAGAACGGGATCTTGCCGTAGCTGCCGAAGATCGGCCGGTGCACATGGCCGAAGAAAAGGTGGCGGATCCGCGCGCGATAGGGCGCGATGACTTCCGCGAATTCGGCGCTCTGCTTCAGCGCGATCTCGTCCATGGCGTGGACGCCGACCGGGAAAGGCGGATGGTGCATGAACACGACGAATTCCTGGTCGGCGGATGCGGCGGCGAGCGTGCTCGCCAGCCAGCCGAGGCGCCTTGCGCACATCTCGCCGGCATGGCTGGTCTCGTCCAGCGTGTCGAGGAAGACGAACAGGCCGTGCTCGGTGGTGCGCGTGCCCTGCACGAAGCCGTTGGCATCGCGCGGCGCCGCCTTCAGCGCGTCGAGGCAGGTGACGCGCTTGTCGTGATTGCCGACCATCGCGATGTAGGGAAGTTTCAACGCCGCCATCGCCTCGGCGAAGTTGGCGTAGGACTCAGGCTCGCCCCAATGGGTGAGGTCGCCCGTCACGACCGCAAACGCAGCGTCGGACTGATGCTTGTTGATGTCGGCAATCGCCGCATCCAGCCGGGCGCGCGGATCGAGGCCGTAGAGCATCGCGCCGGGATTCGCGAGATGCGTGTCGGTGAGGTGGATGAATTTGAAGGGCATGGCGCGCCTAAATAGAGACGGTGGGAGGATCGGCGCCTCCGGCAAGACGGCGCTGTCAGCCCGTTAGAGCGCGTGTGTTTCAGTTTGATGACAGCGGTTCCCGCGGCCTGCTGAAGATGTGGACACGCCTCCGGGGGCAGATGCGACGCGGACGGCGCCTCACGATTGCGCTGCAGTGAAGGAGCTACCTTGCCGTGAAGATGCGGTCATGGTTTGCTGGGTCCAAGCCTCATTTGCATCACGAGTTTCCCCAATGCCGCCGCGAGTCTTCCGCAAGCTGGGATTGCTTGCTCTCTCCGTCCTGCTTGCCGTGTTGAGCACCGGTCCGCGTGCGACCGCGGCCGAGTTCAACTTCGCCCGCTACAAGGAGACCGATCTCGACGAATTCCTGGCGCGCCGGCGGCCCGCCACCGGCATGGACGTCTACCCAATGTCGCCGCTGAAGCTCGATGTCACGCTGGCCTCTCACGGCGAGCCGTGTGCCAACGGAGCGCTCAAGCGGTCTCTGATCATGAGCGGCATGCCCAAGCAGGATGCCGACAGCCTGCAGGCGACCAACTGCATCACGGTGCGCTCCGCCAAGGGGCGCGAGCTCAAGGTCTTCATGCAGGACGTGGTTTACGGGTTTCTCCCGAACGAGGTGCCGGTCGGCGGCAAGCTCTCGCTTTATGCGATCCATGCCTTCACCTCGCCCGACGGGCCGGGACTGCTGGTCAACGAATTCCTGACCCCGCGCAGCTTTCCACGTGCCGACAAGCCGGCGGACACGACGATGACATCCTGCGGATGCTGGACCCACGACGAGCATCCCGGTGTCGATTTCACCGCCGACAAGCCGGGCGCTCCGGTGGCAGCGATGGCGGACGGCGTTATCGTCAAGATCGAGACCGGCGAGCAGGCGCCGGCCGATTTTCCCGGGATCGGCGGCTGCGGCCGATACGTCGTGCTCAAGCACACCTATCCCAATGGCGGCATCGTCTACACGCGCTACGTCCAGCTCGGCCGCGTGGTCGGTCCGAAAGGCGAGACACTTAGGGTGGGAGCGATCGTCAAAGCGAAGGACACGATCGGCGAGATCGGCCCGAGCAAGGTGCTGCATTTCGAGCTTCGCCCCGTCGCTCCCGGCAACACGACGACGGACAAGGCCTGGAGCGAACGCTACGGCAAGATGCCGGACATGGAGTGGTCACGCTACGAGACCGTCGATCCTCAGAAATTCGACGTGGCATCGTTCGGCGGGGTGAAGAAGGCGACGAAGTAGAATGAGTGCGTAGGGTGGATTAGCGAAGCGTCATCCACCTTTTCGCTCTTCGCGAGTCGAGAGAAGTGGTGGATTACGCCTTCGGCTAATCCACCCTACGCAGCGGGTTCGATCTCGCTTCGGCTACGTCCCGCAGAACGTCTGCAACACGCGCTGATCCGGCAGCGGCGGATCGGCGTAGGCGGCGTACTCCGGCTGGTCGTCGAACGGCCTCGCCAGCACCTGCACCAGCTCCTCGAACGGCGCGTAATCGTCGTCGTTCACCGCGGCCTGGATCACGGCCTCGACGCGGTGGTTGCGCGGGATGAAGAGCGGGTTGACCGCGTGCATGGCGGCCTGGCGCTCGGCGGCGGTTTGCGGCTCCAGCGCGATGCGTGCGCGCCAGCGGCCGGCCCATTCGTCGAAGGCTGCGGGCTCCATGAACTGGCCGCGCACGTCCGCAGCCTCATCGCCGGCGGCCTCGCCGAGCTTGCGGAAGGTGAGGGTGAAGTCGGCCTGGTTCTTGGTCATGGCGTCGAGCAGGTCCTGGATCAGCGCATCGTCGCCGTCGCGCTCCGTGAACAGGCCGACCTTCCTGCGCAAGCCGGCCTGATAGGCCGCGCTGAACTGGTCCGAGAAGGCGCCGAGAATGTCCTGGGCTTCGGCGACGGCCTTCTCCTGGTCGTCCGAAAATAGCGGCAGCAGGCATTCGGCAAGCCGCGTCAAATTCCACAAGCCGATGCGCGGCTGGTTGGCATAGGCGTAGCGGCCCATCTCGTCGATCGAGGAGAACACCTGGGCAGGATTGTAGGAATCCATGAAGGCGCACGGGCCATAATCGATGGTCTCGCCCGAGATCGAGCTGTTGTCGGTGTTCATCACGCCGTGAATGAAGCCGACCAGCAGCCAGCGCGCGATCAGCTCGGCCTGGCGCGCGACCACGGCGGCGAGCAGCGCGTGATACGGCCGCTCGGCGTGGAGCAGGTCCGGATAATGGCGCGTGATGACGTGATCGGCGAGCCGGCGGATCGCCTCGGTGTCGCGGCGGACGGCGAAGAACTGGAAGGTGCCGACGCGGATGTGGCTGGAGGCGACGCGGGTCAGCACCGCGCCGGGCAACGCGGTCTCGCGGATGACGTGCTCGCCGGTGACGACTGCGGCGAGCGAGCGCGTGGTCGGGATGCCCAGCGCAAACATGGCCTCGCTGACGATGTATTCGCGCAAGACCGGGCCGAGCGCCGCGCGGCCGTCGCCGCGGCGGGAAAATGGGGTGGGGCCGCTTCCCTTGAGCTGGATGTCGCGGCGGACGCCGTCTTTGTCGATGACCTCGCCGAGCAGGATGGCACGGCCGTCGCCGAGCTGCGGCACGAAATGCCCGAATTGGTGCCCGGCATAGGCCATCGCGATCGGATCCGCTCCGGCGGGAACCGTCTTGCCGGCCAGGATTTCCGCGCCTTCCGGGGTCTCCAGCAGGTCTGGATCGAGCCCAAGCTGGACCGCCAGCGGCCGGTTCAGCTTGATCAGCCGGGGGGCGGCGACGGGGGTCGGCGCGACGCGGGCGAAGAAGTTGTCCGGCAGCGCCGAATAGGAGTTCTGGAAGGGGAAATGCACCGTCATGACCTCAAGATAGGGCTGGAACGTCAATCGGCAAAGGTTCGCCCCCGGATAAGCCAAAAATGGGCACCTGAGGTCCAAATCCCGCCGTTCCCTTGGTTGCCGCCCCCGTCCTGCCGGGGTAAACCCTGCCGCAACTTCGGACCGGCCATCACGGGCCGTTCGATTCGCCTCCTTCAGACATTGATTTTGGGACGACCATGCATCGCTACCGGTCACACACATGCGGCGCGCTCCGCGAGAGCAACATCGGCGAGACCATCCGCCTCTCGGGCTGGGTCCATCGCGTCCGCGACCATGGCGGCGTGCTGTTCATCGACCTGCGCGACCATTACGGCCTGACCCAGTGCGTGGTCGACCCGGACTCGCCGGCGTTCTCGCTGGCCGAAAAGCTGCGCTCGGAGTTCGTGGTCAAGATGGACGGCAAGGTCCGCCGCCGCCCCGATGGCACCGACAATGACGACCTGCCGACCGGCAAGGTCGAGGTCTACATCAGCGAGATCGAGGTGCTGGGACCGGCCGGCGACCTGCCGCTGCCGGTGTTCGGCGACCAGGAATATCCCGAAGACATCCGCCTCAAGTACCGCTTCCTCGACCTGCGCCGCGAGAAGCTGCACCAGAACATCATGACGCGCGTCGAGATCATCAAGTCGATGCGCCGGCGCATGGAGGGGCAGGGCTTCTTCGAGTTCAACACGCCGATCCTGACCGCGTCCTCGCCGGAAGGCGCCCGCGACTTCCTCGTCCCGTCGCGCATCCATCCCGGCAAGTTCTACGCGCTGCCGCAGGCGCCGCAGCAGTACAAGCAGCTCTTGATGATGTCGGGCTTCGACCGCTACTTCCAGATCGCGCCCTGCTTCCGCGACGAGGACCCGCGCGCCGACCGTCTGCCCGGCGAGTTCTACCAGCTCGACGTCGAGATGAGCTTTGTGACGCAGGAAGACGTCTTCGCGGCGATGGAGCCTGTGATCACGGGCGTCTTTGAAGAGTTTGCCAAGGGAAGGCCGGTGACCAAGGGCTGGCGCCGAATTCCGTTCGCCGAGGCGCTGCGCAAATACGGCAGCGACAAGCCGGACCTGCGCAATCCCATCGAGATGCAGGACGTCTCCGAGCATTTCCGCGGCTCCGGCTTCAAGGTGTTCGCGCGCATGCTCGAAGATCCCAAGAACCAGGTCTGGGCGATTCCCGCAGCCGGCGGCGGCAGCCGCGCCTTCTGTGACCGCATGAACTCGTGGGCGCAAGGCGAGGGCCAGCCCGGCCTTGGCTACATCATGTGGCGCGAGGGCGGCGAGGGCGCAGGTCCTCTCGCCAACAACATCGGGCCTGAGCGCACCGCGGCGATCCGTGCACAGCTCGGCGTCAAGGAAGGCGATGCCGCCTTCTTTGTCGCCGGCGATCCCGACAAGTTCTGGAAGTTCTCAGGTCTCGCCCGCAACAAGGTCGGCGAGGAATTGAACCTCACCGACAAGGAGCGGTTCGAGCTTGCCTGGATCGTCGACTTCCCGATGTACGAGTACAACGAGGACGACAAGAAGGTCGACTTCTCGCACAACCCGTTCTCGATGCCGCAGGGCGGCCTGGAGGCGCTGAAGTCGCAGGATCCGCTGACGATCAAGGCGTTCCAGTACGACATCACCTGTAACGGCTACGAGATCGCCTCGGGCGGCATCCGCAACCACGTGCCGGAAGCCATGGTGAAGGCGTTCGAGATTGCAGGTTACGGCGAGCAGGAAGTGGTCGACCGCTTCGGCGGCATGTACCGCGCCTTCCAGTACGGCGCGCCGCCGCATGGCGGTATGGCCGCCGGCGTCGACCGCATCGTGATGCTGCTCTGTGGCACCACGAATCTGCGCGAGATCTCGCTGTTCCCGATGAACCAGCAGGCCATGGACCTCCTGATGGGCGCTCCGTCGGAAGCCACCACAAAACAGCTCCGCGAGCTGCATGTGCGGGTCAACCTGCCGCAGAAGTGAATTTGACGGTTTCTAGTCTGGTGCCCCGGACGCAGCGCGGCACGCGAGTGATGCGCTGCTGAGCTGGGGCCCAAGAATTCCGGTGAACTTGCTCTTTTCGTCTTCGTCGTGTTCAAGTTGACGTTAATCGTGACATCGATCTAAGGTCGCGTCGTGGACGGAGAGCTCAATGAGCAACAGTCGCGTCGCCGCCCTAGTCTTGGCAGTGATTGCGCTCCTTATCGCCGGCATGATGCTCGACTTTTACTGGGACTGCCGCCTCCTGAAGGGGGGAACGATGAAAGACTGCATGCCCGGTCGCCCCGGACCGACGGGACTTCACTGACGACACGAGTTGAAGCCCTCCCGAGCCGCATCCGGGAGATCGAACTACAGCCCCGTCGAGGCCTCGATCCTGAACTGCGCCAGCGCGCTCTGCGGGTCGGTTTGCGAGAGCTGCATCAATTGCATCAACGGCACCTTGGCGCGGGGCGTCAGCTTAATGGTCAGCGTCTGCCCCGGCGCTTCCACGAATCCGGCGAGCGCGTCGACCGCGCCCCTGGCATCGCTATTGGTCCCTGCGATCTTCTCGCCTTGCGCCCTGATCATCGCGACGATGGCGCTGCGGGCAGCATCGCGGCTGACATTCTGCATGCGTGCGAACTGCGCCACGACGAGATCGACCACGCCGCCGTCACGCAGCGAGGCCTCAAGCGCGCCAGTTTCGACCAGCGCTGCCTGACCCATCGCCTGCGCCGGGTCGGTCGTGAACAGGCCGCGCGGCACATTGACGAGCGCGACGCGGGTCTGCAGCCTGGCGAGGTTGCCGAGATCGAGCGTAGCGGGGGCGAGCGCGAACGCGCCCGACGATTCCGTCCAGGCCGCGCCGAGATCCAGATCGATCGCCAGCTTGTCCACGCCTGCCACGATCAGCGGCTGCAGCGCCGGATTGGCGGGATCGGTCGGCGCGACCATCTTCACGACCAGATTGACCTTGCTCGGGATCGGCCCGACGAACTCCCCCCAGTTCAGGCTGATCGTATCGATGGTGAAGAGCTGCCGCGTCGTCTTGTACGGCGAGACCACGCCCTTGATCTCGGCACCTTGGAGCACGCGGAATAGGCCGACCATCTGATCGGGCGAGGGCGGCCGTCCCGGCGTTTGGAGACTCGCCGCCCAGCGCATCAGATTTGCCACGCTGAAGGACTTCAACGCGAAGCGGTCCATCTTGAACTGGCCCTGCGGCATCGGGATGTCGAGGCCCTCCAGCGTTATTCTGTCCTGATCGTATTTGACCGCGTCGAGCCGTCCCGTCCCTTGCGGCGTCTCGGCCGTTTGCCGGCCAATTTCGGCCTTGCCGATCTGGAAGCCGTCGAAGAGGTCGGCCACCTTCTCGATCATGTCACGCGACTGTGCCGGCGTTGGGATCGAGCCGTCGGCCGGCACCAGCGCGATGATCTCGGCCGGCCGGAATTTCGAGGGCCGGATGGCAATGTCGTCGAAGGTGAACCCGTCAACCTGCATGCGCATGCCGGGAGCCGCCGTCACGACATAGGAGTTGACCGAGATGCGCCGATAGATCCTGTGAAAATTGTCGTCGTTCGATCCTTGCGGATCGAGCGCAGCCCTCACGGCGGTTGGGTCGAATTCGTAGATGGCCAGGCCGGACAATTCGCCGGTCATCTTCGCGGGCCTGCCCGGCTGGGTCAGGTCGACCGTAAGGGCGACGCGGTCCATCTTCGCCGTTTCGATCTTGCCCCGGTTGACGTTCTGGATGGACACGCCCGAATAGACATAATCACCGCCGCCGGCATTGCCGCCCGCATCGACGTTGACCTCGAGGGTCGGCACCGCGATCTCCGACGCCGAGATGTTCGCGTATTGCGCGAGGATGAAGCGGTACATGTCGATAATCGAGCCGGTCACCGGCGTGCCCTCTGCGCGGGTCGGGCCGGAAAAATCGCGCGCGGTGATCTGCGGGAGCTTGTAGTTCGCCTTCACGGTGATCCGCTCGGTGGATGTAAAGCCGACCTCGACGCCCGACGCCTCGATGCTGTCGGCCGAGAAACGAGCCTCGTCCGGCTGGCGCACACCGACGGCCGTGATCTTGGCGACCTTCAAGGTGGCGAGCTGCGCCTGGGCAGGCTCGACTTTGATGTCCTCCACCGTCAGCGTCCGGGTCGCGAGCTCGAACCCGATCTTGCCATGGCTCGCCTTGCCCCCACCCGAGCGGATCTGCGCGAACACCGCCTCGACCTCGGCGGTCGCCCGGTTCTGCACATACAGATTGAAGCCGAACCATCCGCCCGCGGCGAGCACCGCTCCCACGACGAGGCCGATCAGGATTCGCTTCATTCCCAGCTCCGATTGCCGATTTTGGATCGCGCAACCTGCCATATTCGCGAAACGCCGCGCGGTCCAGAGAAAGCTATGGTTTCAAATATTTGACGGCGCGCCCTGTTGACGGGGATGCAATCGGATGTTGCCACCGGGCCTTCGGCCGTGCTTCATCCCGTTTCCATGACCCGGAAATACGGTCCGCTTGGGCCGTCGAATCGCATTTTTGAGGCCGGTAACGCGAGGCGAGACACCGCATGTCGTCCTATTCTGATGATCTCCACCAGGCGGCGCTCGCCTACCACCGTCTGCCGCGCCCTGGAAAGCTCGAGATCCAGGCAAGCAAGCCGCTTGCCAATCAACGCGACCTCGCGCTGGCCTATTCGCCGGGCGTCGCCGCGGCCTGCACCGAGATCGCCAAGAATCCGGCCGAGGCGGCCACGCTCACCACGCGCGCCAACCTGGTTGCCGTGGTCTCCAACGGCACCGCGGTGCTCGGCCTCGGCAATATCGGTCCGCTGGCCTCCAAGCCGGTGATGGAAGGCAAGGCGGTCCTGTTCAAGAAATTCGCCGGCATCGACGTGTTCGACATCGAGATCGCCGCCGACACCATCGACCGCGTGGTCGAGACCGTGGCCGCGCTGGAGCCGACCTTCGGAGGCATCAATCTGGAGGACATCCGCGGGCCGGAATGCTTCGAGATCGAAGCGCGCTTGAAGGAGCGCATGAAGATTCCGGTCTTCCACGACGACCAGCACGGCACTGCGATCATCGTCGCCGCCGCCATCACCAATGGCCTCAGGCTGAACGGCAAGAAGCTGTCCGAGGTCAAGATCGTCGCGTCGGGGGCGGGGGCCGCGGCGATCGCGACACTCAATCTCCTGGTCTCGATGGGCGCGCAGCGCAAGAACATCTGGGTCTGCGACATCGACGGCCTCGTGCACGAGGGCCGCAACACCTCGATGGACCGCTGGAAGGCGGTCTATGCGCAGAAGACCGACAAGCGCACGCTCGCCGACGTGATCGGCGGCGCCGACATCTTCATCGGGCTCTCGGCGCCGGGCGTGCTCAAGCCGGAGATGGCCAAGGCGATGGGCGACAAGCCCCTGATCATGGCGCTCGCCAATCCGGTGCCGGAAATCATGCCGGAAGAGGCGCGCAAGGCGCGCCCCGACGCCATGATCTGCACCGGCCGTTCCGACTACCCGAACCAGGTCAACAACGTCCTCTGCTTTCCCTTCATCTTCCGAGGGGCGCTCGATGTCGGCGCCACCGCGATCAACGAGGAGATGAAGCAGGCCGCCGTCGAGGCCATCGCGCAGCTCGCGCGCGAGGCGCCGTCGGATGCCGTCGCGCAGGGTTTCGACACCGGCGAGGCGCAGGGCTTCGGTCCGGGCTCGCTGATCCCGAGCCCCTTTGATCCCAGGTTGATCTTGCGCATCGCGCCGGCCGTGGCGAAGGCGGCGATGGAATCGGGCGTCGCAACGCGCCCCATCACCAATTTCGACGAATACACCGCGCTGCTCGAGCGCTTCGCCTTCCGCTCCGGCCTCGTCATGAAGCCGATGTTCGCCAAGGCCAAGACCCAGCCGGTGCGCGTGATCTATGCCGAAGGCGAGGACGAGCGCGTGCTGCGCGCGACGCAAGTCGTGCTGGAGGAAAAGCTGGCGCGGCCGATCCTGGTCGGCCGTCCGTCGGTCGTGGAGGCGCGCATCAAGCGCTTCGGCCTCTCGATCCGCGCCGGCAAGGATTTCGACCTCGTCAATCCCGAGGACGATCCGCGCTACCGCTCCTACGTGCAGTCCTATGTCGAGGTCGCCGGTCGCCGCGGCGTGACGCCGGATGCAGCCCGCACCGTGGTGCGCACCAACAATACGGTGATCGCCGCGCTTGCGGTGACGCGCGGGGAAGCAGACGCCATGCTCTGCGGCGTCGAGGGCCGCTACATGAGCCATCTGCGCCATGTCCGCGAGATCGTCGGCTTCTCGCCTGGAATCAGCGACTATGCGGCGCTGGCGCTATTGATCACCAGCAAAGGCGCCTTCTTCATCGCCGACACGCAAGTTCGCCCCAATCCGAGCGCGGAGGAGCTTGCCGAGATCGCATCGCTCGCCGCGGTCCACGTCCAGCGCTTCAACATCAAGCCGAAGATCGCCTTCGTCTCGCATTCGGATTTCGGCAGCTACGACACCGATTCCTCGCGCAAGATGCGGCTGGCGACCCAGCTTCTGAAGGACAAGCATCCGGAGATCGAGGCCGACGGCGAAATGCAGGGCGACACCGCGCTCTCCGCAGCTGCGCGAAGGATGGTGCTGCCGCATTCCAAGCTGGAGGGCGAGGCCAACATCCTGATCATGCCGACCCTGGATACTGCCAACGTCGCCTATCAGATGATCAAGTCGCTGGCGGACGCGCTGCCCGTCGGCCCGATCCTGGTCGGCCCGGCGCGCCCCGCGCATATCCTCACCCCCTCGGTGACGGCACGCGGCATCCTCAACATGACCGCAGTCGCCGTGGTGGAAGCGCAGGAACGCGCCTCGCGGCAGCAGCCGACGTTGTTTACGTAAGGCACCGCTGTCGCGCCGCTGGAGGTGCAATCCTTCTCCCCTTGTGGGAGAAGGTGGCATAGGCGGCCTTCGGCCGCCGTTCTTAGCGACGCCGAAGCGAAGCTTCGGCCGTGGCGCCGGATGAGGGGTTGTTTCCGCGAGTCGGGATCTCGCGAGTTGCCCGTGCCGATAGATACCCCTCATCCGTCTCGCCGCTTCGCGGCGAGCCACCTTCTCCCACAAGGGGGAGAAGGGAAGAGACCGGCAATTTTGAATTCCTATCAGTTCGCCATTTCCCCGTTTGTAAACCGGCGCACGACTCTCCATAATCCCCTTCAAGCGTTCTGCGTTCTGCGCTCTGAGCTTGCCAAGAGGCCGATCATGCCAGCGTTCGTGACTTTCGGGCGAATCCTGTTCGCCGTGCTGTTCATCTACACGGGCGCGACCAAGCTGTTTGCCATCCAGGCCACCGCCGACGTCATCGCAACCAAGCTCGTGGTGCCCGATGTCGTCGCGCCTTATGCCCAGCAGGTCGAGACGGCGACCGCCATGACCACGCCGCAGCTGTTGGCGATCGCGATCGGCGGGCTCGAGATCATTGCAGGGCTGATGATCGCGTTGAATTTCGGCGCGCGTTTCTTCGCGATGCTGCTGATCGTCTACGTCGCCGTCGCGACCGTCCTGTTCTACGATTTTTGGAACATGGCGGCGCCCGACAACGCAAAGATGCTGGTCGACGCGCTCAAGAACCTCTCGATCATCGGCGCGCTCTGCATGATCATCGGCTATGGCCGCACCACGCGTCCGGCCGAGGCGGCCTACGGCGACGTCTAGCGGTCACTCCGCTCTCGGCGGCGCGATCTCGCGCATCCAGCGGGAAATCGTCGCGCTGCTCGCTCCATCGCTGCCGCGCTGTCGGCCGAGCAGGGCGGCCTCCCGTGCGGCGCGGGGCGTGATGCCGTAGGCGGCCTTGAACGAGCGCGTGAAATGCGCGTCGGTGCCGAGCTGCCAGCGCCGTGCCACCTCGCTGATCCGGGGGCCCCGCGCGCCCGAATTGGCGAGGTCGAAGAAGGCGCGGTGCAGCCGGCGGCTGCGGATGTAGTCGGCGATGCCGCCGACCGGGGCGAACAGCCGGTACAGCGAGGCCCGGGACAGGCCGAAATGGGCGGCGATCGAATTGGCCGACAGATCCTCGCTGGCAAGGCCAGCCTCGATATATTGGCGGATCCGCATCAAGGACGGGCTTGCCGCGACGCCATGGTCGGCATCGGCCTCGCCCCGTTCGATTTCGTTGCGAAGGCACGCGGCCAGCAGCGACACCGTGCCCTCGACCACGGATTGGCATTCGTCGAGGCTCATGCGCGGGGCAAATTCGAACAGGGCGGTGAGATGCCCCGCCAGCAATCGCGCGATCACGCTGCTGCCCGGCAGCACCAGGCCATGCAAATCATCGACCCGCAAGAGATGGGCGGCGAACATCGGGCGCGGCACGACCAGCGTGACATTCTCGAACGCCGTCGCCTTGGTCTCCAGCGCCTGGGCGAGATCGAACAGGCAGATGTCGCCGGCGCGTACGCGCATCGGCCGTGTGCCGGCAACGCCGCCATAGCCGCCCTTCAGATAGAGCTGGAGGATGATGTGGTCGACGCCGCTGCGCGCGATCGTTTCGGCCGTCCGGCGGAAACGCTGGCCGCTGGCACGGCTCAGCCCGATCAGCACCGGTCCCATGGCGTAGGAGCTGAGGTCGGCGCGAAACGGGCCCGGTTCGCCGGCCGCGAGCTCGTCCACCTCGAACAGCGTGGCGACGGCTTCCCGCCACGCTGCGATGTTCGCCTCCGTCTCCATCTGATCGGCGCTGAAGCCGAATACCGGCAGCAGGGACGATATCGGGGCGACATCGTCATTCAATCCGGAAGCGTCCGTCGGACTAGTCGTCGTGCAGTCGTCGCTCATTCTGGCCGTGGGTTAGTTTTTGCTCTTTTGTCTCAGTCTATTGATGCGGTGTGTCGCAGCCGTTGGCCCGTATTGACGCCGCGCCTCGGACGTTGGCTATAGCGCCACGACCGCCGTCGGGGCCGATTTTCGGGTCTCGGCAAATATGCTAGCCGGCTTTGCGCTGGCCGGCGGCGGGACCAATTTTAACGCGACACATCAACAGTATGTCCAACGGTATGATGTTGCCGGTACTGTGCATGGGGTTGTTTTTCCAGTTTGAGTCGGAGCCGGCGTAAGCGCCGCCACTGCCGGCAGGCTACCCCCGCCGCCACGGGGTCACGGTCACCTCATGCGCCGCGTCGAGGAGGTAGGGCGCACCCGGCCTCATCCCGCGCGCAGCCAGCACCTCGTGAGGCGTCCGCTGGGGTACGCCGACGAAGCAGCCTTCACCGCCGGGCAGCCGCACATGCGGAGCCTCCGACAGCCAGAACGTGTCGTAGCGGTCCATGAACAGGTCGAACACGACCGGGCCGCCGATGATGGCGACCATGCCGGATGCGACGTCGGCGAAGGCGCAGGCCTCTTCGAAGCTCGCATGCTCAGGATTCCACAGCGTCGCGTTCGGCATCTCGGGATAGACGGTGAGGTCCTTGATCTTGCGGGTCAGGATCAGCCGCTTGCGGCTGGCCGAATTCGGCTGCTGCTCGTGCGAGTTGCGGCCGTGCACGATCAGCGCGGCGCGATCGAGCGCCTGCTCGAAGAACCGCTTGTCACCTTCGAATTTCAACGTCTCAGGCATGATGTGCGACGGATCGGCGAGCATGCCGTCCGCGGAGACGATGACGTAGCCTTCGAAGCGGAAAGACAATGGCCTACTATTCGGAAACGGTGGTCACCACCGAATTGACCGGGCGCTGGCTCACCGTCGGCAGCTTGAGGTCCTTGAGCAGCTCCTGGTCGTATTCCGGCAGCGTCGAGGCCGGGAACTTGGCGCGCATCGCGACCACCTTGTAGCCGCCGGCCTTCAGCCGCTTGAGCAGCTCGGGCAGGGCCTCCGCGGTGTGCTTCTGGAAGTCGTGCATCAGGATGATGCCCTTGCCCTTGGTGTCGAGCTTCTTCATCACGGTCTCGACGATCTTCTCGGGCTTGGAAGCCTTGAAGTCGAACGAGTCGATGTCGCAGGAGAAGCTCGCGACATTGCGGTTGCCGAGATAGGTGACCATCTCGGGCGGATGCTGCAGCGCCGGGAAGCGGAAGAACGGCGCGGGCGAGATGCCGCCGAGCGCCCACTTCACCGCCGCAAAGCCCTTCTCGATCTCGTCCTTGCGCTGCGCTTCGTTGAGCTTCTTGTTGTTGAGGTTGGCGTGCGACCAAGTGTGGGCGCCGACGGTGTGGCCGGCTGCGTAGACCTGCTTGAGGACCTCCGGCTCGTAGGTCGCGTGCTTGCCGATGATGAAGAAGATTCCGGTGGTGCATTCGTCCGCGAGCGCCTTCAGCACCGCGGGCGTGTTGCGCGGCCAGGGGCCGTCGTCGAAGGTCAGCACGACCTCCTTGTCGCGCAGGAAGTCGAGCTCCTTGAAATGCTCGAAGCCGAAGCCGGGACCGCCCGTGGTGTCGATCTCGACGGTGCGGGCGACGCCGAGCGCGCCCGGTGTGTTGCAGGCCGCGCGGGCCGGCTGCGGCGGCTGTTTCGGCGGAGGCGGATTGACGAAACCCGCCGGCGCCGCGGCCGCTGCTGCGGGCGCTGGAGCTGCAGGGGACGTTGCAGCCGCCGGTGTTGCCGTCGGCGCGGCTTGCGGTGCGGCCGCGGGCTTCGCGGCCGGCGTCTGCGACCATGCGGCGCCGGAGAGCGCCACCGACATCGCACCTGCTAAAATCAGTCCTGCCGCCACGCGCATGGTGATGTCCCTCGAGATTGATCCCGTTGTTCCGCCGTGGCTTTTCGCCTGCGGCAAAAACCGTCCTGCCCAAAACAATCCTAGCCTAGATGGTGGGCCATCGCCATTGCAACGGCTGTTTGATGCCGCGTCGCAATTGTGCCCAGCCGGATGGCGTGCACTTGAGTCGTGCACGTGAGTCAAGTGTCGGCCAGGGCCCTTGCAATCGCGGTCTTGATCCGCGTGTCGGCCGGCTCGACGGCGGATGGAAATACCTCCGCGATATAGCCGTCGCGGCCGATCAGGTATTTGTGGAAGTTCCAGCGCGGAACTTCCTTCGGTCGGGCTTCCGCGGCCCATTTGTAGAAGGGATGCGCCCTCGCACCGACCACCGCAGCCTTGGCCGTGATCGGGAAGGTAACGCCATATTGGTGGTGTGCGGTCTGCGTGATCTCGCTGCTGCCACCGGGCTCCTGGCCGCCGAAATCGTTGGACGGCACGCCGATCACGGTGAGCCCGCGCCCGCGAAACTCGTTCCAGATTTCCTGCAGGCCGGCATATTGCGGCGTGTAGCCACAGAGCGAGGCCGTGTTCACCACCAGCAGCGGTTTGCCGGTGAACGTGGCGAGGCGGATGTCGTCGCCTGACAATGCGGGGAAGGAGAAGGCGTAGGCCGAGATCCGGCTCATGGCGCCATCAGCGAGGGCGCGCGTGACAGGCGCGAACGCGCCCGCAAGCGCGACGCTCAGCACGGTTCTGCGATTCATCATGACGGCGTCCCCCGAGATGATCCGAGGGCAGATTACTCCGCCACTGCGGCCTCGCGCGTCAACACCGCGTTATCGGTCCTGCGAGAGAGCTAGTACAGGCGGACGATGAAGTCGGTACCTTCGCCGGTCTCGCCCTGGTTGATGCCCTGGTCGGAGACGATGATCGAGCCGCCTGACGTCAGCATCTCGTTGATTTTCGCCGTGGTCTCAGTGGGGACCGAGATGCGGTTGAGGGCTTCGGCTGGGCTGTCCGGCGTCACCACCGGTTTTGCGGCGACGGGGATCACGGCGGCACCGCGCTGGCGGCGCGCCACGCGGTTGTCGTCCTCGCGCGCCACGGAACGGGCGGACACGGGCAGCGACACCACCGACCAGTGCAGCGTGTTGGCATCGGCCTTGTCGAGCTCGGCGGTGAAGACATGCGTGCCGAGCGGCCGGTCGCTCGCGGCGATCGTGACAGGCACCTCGAACAGCGGCGCAAAATTCTGCCGCACATAGAGCTTGGAATCCTTGCGGCTGATGAAGACGGCAATCTGGCCGGCCCGCTTGGGTGTGTCCGGCTTTGCCGCCGGCGCAGGATCGGTGAGGCGGCCCTCGTCCTTCTTTGCATCGGGTGCGGTGGCGAGCGCCGGCGCATCGGGTGCCTTCGCGGCTTCCGTTTTGACCGGGTCGACCTTGTCGGCAGGCTTGTTCTCGGTCGCCGGCTTGGCGGCGTCTTCGGACGCAGGCTTGGCCGCTTCGGCCGTCTTGACCTCGTCGGCCGTCGCCGCGGCTTCCTCGCGCGCAGCCGCATGGCCGGTGGTCACGTCCGACAACACGGTGTGGCCGACCGAGGTGCGCAGCTCGACCACGCTGTCGGCGCTGGCCGTCTTGGTCTCGACCGGCTTGGCTTCGGTCGTGCCCTTATCGGCCTTGTCAGCGACATTGGTCTGCGGCGCGAGGCTCGCGGCGGGCTGCGGCGGCACGCGCATGGAGGCGAGCACGGGATGGGAGAAGCTTTGCGGCGACACCTGGCCGGGCGCCACGATCACGCGCGCGCCCATCCTGGTCCAGTTCCACATCTTCATCGCGAACGCCATGGGCATGCGGATGCAGCCATGCGAGGCCGGATAGCCCGGCAGCGCGCCAGCATGCATCGCGACGCCGGACCAGGTGATCCGCTGCATGTACGGCATCGGCGCGCCGCTATAGAGGTTGGAACGGTGGAATTTGTGCTTCTGGATGATGCTGAACACGCCCATCGGCGTCGAGTGGCCCTTCATGCCCGTCGACACCGGTGATTCCGCGAACACGCCGGCTTTGTCGTAGACCGTCATCTTCTGCCGGTCGATCGAGACGACAATGACGAGTGGCCCTTGCGGCTTGGTGCCGGCTTCCTTCTCGACAACGACGTCCTTCTTGCTTGCGGCGCCGCGCTTTTGCGGCTTCTGGCGCGGTATTTCGGGAAGCCGGTTCGGCCGGGCGTAGTAGGGCCGGTCGGAATAGTCCGTCCAGTAATAAAATGCTGCGTTTGCTTCGCTGGTTGCGCCGATCGCACCCGCCGCCGTCAACATGGCGACCTGCCACAGCCGTGCCGGCTTGGCAGGCGAACCCCACCCGTTCACGCTGTTCATCCTCGAATCCATTATCCAAATCAGACGTTAGTCTCGCAAAGGGGATACGCGTTCACCAGCAGCGCGGTTCTGCCATCAGCTACTTTTGTCCAAGGCGTAGCAAAAAAGCCTCACGGAGCGGTAAACGGCGGCCTGGTCCGCTCCTCTGCCGCCTTCCTGACCGCCGCTTGCGTTCCTACATTGCGGGGACTTGTTAGCGGAGAACTTCATGTCATCTCGTTTCCCCGGTCTTTCGAGCATCCGTCTGAAAGGCCTCGCTTTATTCCTCCTGGCTCTGACCGCGCCAATGGCCTCGGCATCTGCCGCCGACGAACCTGATCTGATCTTCCGCCGCTCTACCGTGTTCAAATGGATGAGCCCGAACGACAAGCTCGCGACCTATGGTCTCGACGATCCCGAAGTCGAAGGCGTCGCCTGTCATTTCACGGTGCCGGAGAAGGGCGGCTTCAAAGGCTGGCTCGGCCTTGCCGAGGAGGTCTCGGATATCTCGCTGGCCTGCCGCCAGGTCGGTCCGGTCAAGTTCAAGCACAAAATGGAGCAGGGCGACGACATGTTCCGCCAGCGCCGGTCGCTGTTCTTCAAGAAGATGCAGATCGTGCGCGGCTGCGACGCCAAGCGCAACGTGCTGGTCTACATGGTCTATTCAGACAAGCTGATCGAAGGCTCGCCCAAGAACTCGACCTCGACCGTGCCGATCATGCCGTGGGGACCGGCGGACGCAAACGTCCAGAAGTGCGGCGAGTTCTTCACGCAATGAGGCGCTCCGCGTTCACTCCTGCAACGCGCTCGCGTTCACCCGGCGGCGATCGCGCGGCGTCGCAAGGCGCGATCCGGTCAGTCGCACGAACGTCTGCGGCGCCGCCTCGAGGCGGCGGCTCGATTGCAGCGCCATTGCGCCGGTGCTGCCGCGAATGATCGGTTGATCTGCGCGCTCCGTCGGTGGATTTTCATCGCGCGGCGTTGCGCGATTTCCCGCCATCATGGCCATCCCTCACGTGAATGCGCCCGATGATCCGGGCGTCTCGGTTTCGATGGCTTGGGTCGTTGCTGAACCAATTCCGGTTCGACAGGATCCAGCCTTCTTTTGCCGCCCTTTCAGCAGAAAAACGTAAAATGCATGTGAAGCGTGCGCGGCGGCCGCGTGACAACGCCTGGGCGGGGTGCACGTCCGTGCCGGCGCCGGAATTTGGCAGGCGACTTTGGCCTGCCGCCAGACCTATCTGAAATAACTGGCATTTTTCGAGAATTGTTTCGTCGCCGTGGCCGGGACGAAACAATTCTCACGAAGACGAAACCATTTTCAGTTTTTCGCGCATCACGCGCGAAACCGCCCATGGTTATCAGGCTGATAACGACGACGGCGCACCGCCGGTCACAGAATTGGGACACAGATCATGCGCGCGCTCAGCTTCATCCTTGCTTTCGGTTTCGTGCTCGCCGGCTCCTCGTTGGCGGGTGCGCCCGACGGCAATCTCCCCGGTGTCGGTACCTTCCAGTACAGCGGCTCGCCCGTTGCGGTTCCGGCCGCTCAGCCGATCATGGTCGCCGCGCGCTTCTGACTGCACACAACGAAACAGCCGGCAAAACTATCATGTTGCTTCGTCTCTGCGCCGCAGCGTTCGTGTCCCTTCTGACGATCAACTCCGTTCAGGCGCAGGTCCGCTCACCTTCCAGGCTACCCGATCCGCGTGGCGAATTCGTGCGCCAGTGTGCGCCGCACATGCTCGGGCGCTGGCAGCATCCGGAAGCGGTCTGCGGCTGCCTGCACGATCACGCCGCCGCGGCCGTCGAGGATCGCGATCTGCGCGAAGCGCTGCTGCGCGGCATCAGCGAGACCGGCGTGCCCACCATCGAGACAGATTGGGTACCGGCCTCCAAGCACAGCGAGATCGGCCCGACCTTCACCAAGATCGCCAAACCGACCCTGCAGTGCATGTTCGATCCGGCGAAATAGTCCTGGATCCTTACTTCGTTTTCGGTCCGTGCCGGGGCACGCAGGAACTCGTGCGCGAGACTCCCTTGTCGGTCATCTTCGCGCCGCGCACTTCCCTGAGCTGACCGGCGGGGCAGGTTCCGTCATCCACGAGCACGCGCTGGCCGAGCTTCAGATCGCCGATGTCCTGCTCACGTCCGACTGTGGCAGCGCGTGCCGTCGAGACAAGCGCGATGGAGATCAGCAGCGAGAGGCAGGTCGCGTGGCGCAGCAGCATGATGTGAGGTCCCGGAATCGATGCCGCAATCTAGGGAGCGGCGGGCGATTCTGATAGTGAAGCTTCGTCAGGCCCGGCGGGCCGGTTTTCCTTTTGCGGCCAAGGCTGCGCGCGATTCCCTCGCGAGACGTTCCGCGGACGCCACGAGCTGCGGCACGGGATGTCCGGAAAATCCCAGCACGAAGCCGGGCAGGGGACGCCCGCGCGAATAGGTGTCGGCCAATAGCCAGCCTTCGGCGCCAGCCGCCTGCTTGGCCAGCGCCGCCACCGCCGGATCGACGGCAGGATCGAACCGGGCGACAAGATGCAGGCCTTGTGAGGGCACCGGCACCGAAAGCGCGCCACGGGATGCGATTTCCAGCCTCTCGGCGAGCACGTCGCGCGCCTCGCGATAGAGTTTCCGCACGCGCTTCAGATTCGCCGCGAAGGCGCCGGAATTGAGCATGTCCGCCACCGCGCCCTCCATCAGCGTGCCGGGAAAGCGGTCGAGCGCCGCCCGCGCCGCCGTCACCTCCGCGATCAGGCGTTCGGGCAGGGCGCAATAGCCGATGCGCAGGCCCGGAAACAGCGTCTTGGCAAAGGTGCCGAGATAGATCACGCGCTGGAGCCGATCGATGCCGGCGAGCGACATCAGCGGCGCGCCGTCATAGCGGAACTCGCTGTCGTAATCGTCCTCGAGCACGAATGCGCCGGCCTGTTTGGCCCAGTCCAGAAGCTCGAGCCGTCGCGGCATCGACATCTGCACGCCAAGCGGAAACTGGTGCGACGGCGTAACGTAGGCCGCGCGCGCGGACGGCGCCGCGATGCGGCCTTTGGCGACGCGCATCCCGTGCTCGTCCACCGGGACGGGCACGGCGCGATAACCGCAATGGGCGATGGTTCTTCGCGCGGCGGGATAGCCCGGGTCCTCGCACCAGACCTGGTCGCTGGATTTCAGGATCGCGCTCAGCACGATGCGCAGCGCGTGCAGCGTGCCCGAGGTCAGCATGATCTGGTCGGGATCGCAACGCAGCCCCCGCGCCGACAACAGATGGTCGGCGATCGCCACGCGCAGCTCGCGGCTGCCGCGAGGGTCGCCGTAGTGCAGGTGCTCGGTTCCGAATGCGCGCATGCGGCGGCCGACGAAAGCGCGAAAGCGCTGCACGGCGCGCTCGTCGATATGGGTGCAGCCAAGCGCAAACGCGCCTTGCTTTGGCGCTTCGAGAACGACCTTCGGCTTATTCGGCTCGGCGGCGCGCTGGGGGATACGCGCCGCGACGAACGTTCCGGAGCCGACCGTCGCGTCGGCAAAGCCGTCGGCGATCAGGCGCTCATAGGCGGTGACGACGGCGTTGCGGCGGAAGCCGGTCTGCCTGGCCAGCGTCCGCGATGGCGGCAGCGGCTCGCCCGGCCGGACCAGGCCGGAGACGATCATCTCGCACAGTGCCTGATACAGCCGGTGCGCGGCAGAAGCGCCGGCCGTGACGTGAGGGCCGGTGAGGTCGAGCGGAAGCTCGGGCTTGGTTCGGGACGACGAATTGGTCGGAATTTTTTGCATGGAATTGGAACTATCGCAGACCAAATGCGCCGCTACAACTGCTCCGGATTTCTTCCATCCGAGCAGGAGCGGCCGTGAGCCAGACCGAGACCTCGAATTCCTATCCGACATCGGCACGCAACCAGGTGAAGCGCCGGCACGACCGCGGCTTCTATGATCACGACACGGTTCATCGCATCCTGGATTCTTCGATGCTGTGCCACGTCTCCTACGCAATCGACGGCCAGCCCTATTGCACGCCGACCTTCTTCTGGCGCGAGGGCACCAGGCTGTACTGGCACGGATCGAGCGCCAGCCGCATGCTACGCAACCAGAGCAAGGGCGAGCGCGTCTGCCTGACGGTCGCCCATCTCGACAGCCTCGTGCTGGCACGCTGCGGCTTCAACCATTCCGCCGACTACCGCGCCGTGATGGCGTTCGGCACAGCCTATCTCGTCACCGACCCCGATGAGAAGGAGCGGGCGGTGATCGCGATGGTCGATCGCTTCTTCCCGGATCGCACCGCCGGCCTGCGACAGAGCACCACGCAGGAAATCAAGGCGACGTCCTTCATCGCAATGGAAATCGAGGAAGCCTCGGCCAAGATCCGCGCCAAGGGCGTCGCCGACGACGACGAGGACTATGCGCTGCCGGTCTATGCGGAGCGCATTCCGGTCCGCACCGTGCTCGGCGCCCCCGAACCGTGCCCGCGCCTGCTCGATGGTGTGAGTCGGCCTGCGACTCTTAACGGCTATTCCGAAGGCCGGCTGCTCGAAGATGCATTGCGGGATGCATATTTTCTGGAGTACCCGAACGGCTGAAATCGGCTAGTTTGCGCGCTCCCTGGGACCATTGGAATGTCTGGAGACGCCCGAATGAATGCCGAAACGCAGCAGAGGATTCTTGACGCCGTCGACAGCGGCTTCGAGGCTCAGCTTGCAACCACCCGCGATTTCGTCGCGATCCCTTCGACCCGCGGGGCGGAGGGACCATGCCAGGACATGATCGGCGATCTCCTGCGCGAACGTGGCTACGAGGTCGACGACTGGCATATCGACGTCGAGGATTTGAAGGATCTGCGCGGCTTCGGTCCGATCGAGCACGACTTCTCGAAGGCGCGATCCGTGGTGGGAACTTACCGTCCGAGAACCAATGGCGGCAAGTCGCTGATCCTGCAAGGGCACTGCGATGTGGTGCCGGCCGGTCCGCTGGAATTGTGGGAAACGCCGCCATTCGCGCCGGTCATCAAGGACGGCAAGATGTTCGGCCGCGGTGCCTGCGACATGAAGTCCGGGACGATCGGTGCGCTCTATGCGCTGGACGCGATCAAGGCCGCGGGCTTCAGGCCGACGGCGCGGATCCATTTCCAATCGGTGATCGAGGAGGAGAGCACCGGTGTCGGCGCACTCTCGACGCTGCAACGCGGCTATCGCGCGGACGCCTGCTTCATTCCGGAGCCGACCGGCGGCAAGATGGTGCGCTCCCAGGTCGGCGTGATCTGGTTCCGCCTCCGCGTGAAGGGGCATCCGACCCACGTTGCCTTCGCAGGCTCCGGCGCGAACGCGATCATGGCGGCATATCACCTGATCCAGGCGCTGCAAAAGCTCGAGATCGAATGGAACGAGCGGGCCAAGGCCGACCGTCACTTCAAGACGCTCGACCATCCCGTCAACTTCAACGCCGGCATCATCAAGGGCGGCGACTGGGCCTCGAGCGTGCCGGCCTGGTGCGATGTCGACTGCCGGATTGCGGTGTTGCCGGGCTGGTCGATCGCCGATCACCAGAAGGAGATCATGGCTTGCGTCGCCGCCGCTTCGCGCAACCACCGCTTCCTCGCCAACAATCCGCCGCAGGTCGAATGGTCCGGCTTCCTGTCGGAAGGCTATGAGCTGACCAACGCCGCGGAGCCCGAGGCTGCGTTCGGTAAGGCCTTCAACAGGGTCTATGGCGGTACGCCAGAGGACCTCGTCTTCACGGCGCTGACCGACACGCGCTTCTACGGCCTCAACCACGGCATCCCGAGTCTGTGTTTTGGTGCCAGCGGAGGCGAGATGCACGGCTTCAACGAGTTCGTCGACCTGGAGTCATTGAAGAAGGCGACCAAGGCGATGGCGCTGTTCATCGCGGAATGGTGCGGCGTGGAGAAGGCGTAGCGGTCTCCCCATCGCCACTGCGGTAGGGTGGGCAAAGGCGCACTTGCGCCATGCCCACCACCTTTCTCTCGGATGAACCAAGATGGTGGGCACGCTCCGCTTTGCCCACCCTGCGACAGCTCAGCTCGTAGCGGTCGCTGCCCAATCCACCGGCTCCCTCAATCCTTTAAGCTTAAAAGAAAGACTAGGATGCCGCCCTGACCGGTGGCAGACTGGCGTTCGGTTCGTCGGACGAGTCCTCGGGAGCAACGATGCGCGATTGGGATGACGCTTACGCCAATTCGGCCCACATCCCGGGCTCGGACAAGCTGCCGGCTCTGTGGGCGGAGCGGGCGGCGGCCTACCGCGCCGGGCTGAAGGAATTTCGCCCCGACATCGCCTACGGCGCCGGCGAGCGCCAGAGGCTCGATCTGATCCTGCCTGACGGCGACAGCATGGGTCTCGTCGTCTTCGTCCATGGCGGCTACTGGATGCGCTTCGACAAATCGACCTGGACCGATCTCGCCGAAGGTGCGCGGCACCATGGCTGGACGGTGGCGCTGCCGAGCTACACGCTGGCACCAGCTGCCCGCATCTCCGATATCACTGCGGAGATCACCGCCGCGATCGCCAAAGCGGCATCGCTCGTCTCGGGGCCGATCCGGCTCGCCGGCCATTCCGCCGGCGGCCATCTCGTCACGCGCATGCTGTGCGACGACAGCCGGCTCGAGTCCGCCGTCTACAACCGCATCGCCGGTACGCTCTCGATCAGCGGCCTGCACGACTTGCGTCCGCTCCTGAAGACGGGGATGAACGAGACGCTGCGCATGACGATGGAGGAGGCGACGCTGGAAAGCGCGGCGCTGCATCTGCCACGAGGGCGTTCGCCAGTGACGGCCTGGGTCGGCGGCAGCGAGCGGCCCGAATTCATCCGCCAGTCCGATCTGATGGCGAACATCTGGACCGGCTTCGACGTGCCGACGCACCTCGTCGTCGAGCCCGGCCTCAACCATTTCACGGTGATCGACGGGCTCAAGGATCCGTCGTCACAGATCACCGCGCGCCTGATCGGCCTCGATGAATGAGGCCAGGGACGATCGATCGAGAGGGCCAGCCATGACGTCCAGCGATTACGATCCCACAAGCGAAGGCGCCGAGACCGATTTCACCCGGCGCATGTCCTACGGTGATTATCTCGCGCTGGACGCGATCCTCGGTGCGCAGCATCCGCTGTCGGAGGCGCATGACGAGATGCTGTTCATCATCCAGCATCAGACCACGGAACTGTGGATGCGGCTCGCCATCCACGAGCTCGCGGCTGCGCGCCGTGCGATCTCACGGGATGAGGTGCAACCCGCGATGAAGATGCTGGCCCGGATGTCGCGTATCTTCGAGCAGCTGAACGGGGCCTGGGACGTGCTGCGCACAATGACGCCCAGCGAGTATACCCGCTTCCGCTCGCAACTCGGACAATCCTCGGGCTTTCAGTCGCGGCAATACCGGCTGATCGAATTTCTGCTCGGCAACCGCAACCACGCCATGCTGAAGCCGCACGCGCACGATGCGGAGACGATCAAGCTGCTCGAAGCCGAGCTCGGGACGCCGAGCCTCTATGACGAGGTGCTGCGGCTTGCCGACCGCAACGGGCTCAAGATGCCTGCTGCGGTGCTGGCGCGCGACGTTCGCGAAACCCACAGCTTCAACGAAGGCGTGCTGCAGGCCTGGCGTATCGTCTACGAGGCGCCGGAAACCCACTGGATGCTCTACGAACTGGCCGAGAAGCTGGTCGATTTCGAGGACTATTTCCGGCGCTGGCGCTTCAACCACGTCACCACGGTCGAGCGCGTCATCGGCTTTAAGCGTGGCACCGGCGGCACTGGCGGCGTCAGCTATCTCAAGCGCATGCTCGAGGTCGAACTGTTTCCCGAACTCTGGCGCGTGCGTACGATTCTGTAGGGATGTCCATGACCCGGCTTCGCGTCTACGACGATACCAGAGCCTTGTTCCATTTGCCTGACGGCGTGATCTATCTCGACGGCAACTCGCTGGGTGCGCTGCCGCTGGGCGTTGCCGAGCGTGTCGACCGCGTGATCACCGAGGAATGGGGCAACGAGCTGATCCGCGCCTGGAATAGTGCAGGCTGGTATGTGCAGCCGCGCCATGTCGGCGACCGCATCGCACGGTTGATCGGCGCGGAGGCCGGCTCGGTCATGGTCGGCGACACGCTGTCGCTCAAGGTCTATCAGGCGCTAGCTGCCGCGCTAGACATGAGCGTCTCGCGCAAGGTGATCCTGTCGGATACCGGTAACTTCCCGACTGACCTATACATGGCCGAAGGCCTGATCGCGACGCTCGGACGGGGCCATCAATTGCGCCTGGTAGCACCGGAGGAGATCGAGGACGCATTGTCTGAGGAGATCGCCGTTCTGTACATCACCGAGGTCGACTACCGCACCGGCCGCCGCCACGACATGGCGAAGTTGACAGCGAAAGCGCATGCGCTCGGCATCGTCACGGTCTGGGATCTCGCCCATTCCGCCGGCGCGCTGCCGGTCGATCTCGCCGGGAGCGGCGCCGATTTCGCCGCGGGGTGCACCTACAAATATCTCAACGCCGGCCCCGGCGCGCCGGCCTTCCTCTATGTCGCACCGCGCCATGCCGA
Source organism: Bradyrhizobium sp. JHI2711 (assembly GCF_056156565.1). Classification (NCBI taxonomy): domain Bacteria; kingdom Pseudomonadati; phylum Pseudomonadota; class Alphaproteobacteria; order Hyphomicrobiales; family Nitrobacteraceae; genus Bradyrhizobium; species Bradyrhizobium sp. JHI2711. The sequence continues at coordinate 1,019,178 of NZ_JBPZPT010000001.1, read as the reverse complement.
CGGCTCGCGCGCCGCGCTGTCGGGGTGGATGGGCCACGCAAAACCGTTTGCTTTCGAGCTTGCCTATGCGTCCGCGGGCGGCGTCGAGCGCATGCGCGTCGGCACCCCGCCGGTGCTCGCCATGGCGGCGTTGGAGGCCTCGCTCGATATCTGGGACAAGGTCGATATCAAGGAGGTTCGTGCGCGTTCGCTGGCGCTGGGCGATCTCCTGATCGGTGAAGTCGAGCGCCGTTGTCCGCAACTCAAGCTCGTGACGCCGCGCGACCATGAGCGGCGCGGCTCGCAAGTCTCCTTCGCCTTCGCCGGCGGCTACGCCGCGATGCAGGCCCTGATCGCCCGCGGTGTCGTCGGCGACTTTCGCGCGCCCGACATCATGCGCTTCGGCCTCACGCCGCTGTACATCGGCGAGAGCGAGATCGTGCGGGCCGCGGAGATCGTCGAAGAGGTGATTTCAGGGGAGGTGTGGCGACGGCCGGAGTATCAGGTAGTGCATGCAGTGACGTGAGGGTGGTCTCGTGCCCCGGACGCAGTGCAGCGCTTCCCGGCTCTGCGCGCCGATGTCAGCATCGCCATTACCTCGGACGTCATTGCTTTGCGGCTTGAAGCAATTCACGTTGAGCCAACAAGAAGTTGGGAGGAGATCCGATGACGCCGCTCGAGAAACTTAAAGCGATGAAGATGCCGTTCGCCGAACTCAAGGGCGTCGAATTTGTCGAGGCGGAGAAGGACCGCGTGGTGGCGCGGATGACGGTCCGGCCCGAACTCTGCACGCTTCACCACACCATCCACGGCGGGGCCGTGATGGCGCTGGCCGATTCCGTCGGCGCGGCAGCGACCGTGATCAATCTGCCCGAGGACGCCAAGGGTACGACCACGCTGGAGAGCAAGACCAATTTCATCGGTGGGGCCAAGGAGGGGGCCACGGTCATCGCCACCGCCACCCCGGTGCACAGGGGTCGGCGGACCCAGGTCTGGACCACCAGATTGGAAACCGAGGACGGCAAATTGGTTGCGGTGGTGACCCAGACCCAGCTGGTCCTGTGAAACTATGGGACTTTGATTTTATTAACGAATTGGTCGCTTCGGTGCCCGAAACTTGGGCAGGTCTCCGTCTTGAAAATCATGGTGCGATGCACAATATAGGAGGCCTAGGGATTCGAACGCCTCCTCGAGGGAACACCAAGAGGAGTTCTGACGTGGTACTTGAAGACGCCGTCCGTACCGTTCCCGGCTATGTGCGGACCCTGATCCAGCAGGAAGAATTGCCGCTCCTGCGCGATCACCTGCTGAGGCTTGATGCCGGCAGCCGGCACGACCGTTTCAACGGCTTTCTCGACGACAGCTTCATCGAGCGCTACGCCGCCCGCTGTGCCGAGGACGGCACCGTCATCGTTGCCTATATCGTCGAAGGCGTGGTGCGCGGCGCGGCCGAGCTGCACCCGCCGGAGGACGGTTCCTTGCCGGAGGTCGCCTTCAGCGTGGAAGCCTCCGCGCGCCGCCAGGGCGTCGGCACCGTGCTGTTCCGCCGCCTGATCGCAGAGGCCCGCTGGAAGGGCTACAAGCAGCTGCGCATCACGACGGGCGCGGACAATCATGCGATGCGGGCGCTCGCCAGGAAGTTCGGGGCCCATCTGGCTTTCCGCCATGGTGAATCGACCGGCACGATCGACCTCGCCAAGACGCCCGAGGCCGAGCTTGCCGATCTCGCGGCCTCGCCGTTCACGGCCGGGCGCGCGCTTCTCAGCTTCAACAGCACGTGCTGGAAGCTGATCTCGAGCATGTACGGCAATCGCGCCGCATAACCGGGAAATTGCGGACAGGAATCAAAAAGCGGACCGGCCAGGCCGGTCCGCTTTCGTGTTCGGTGCGATGAAAGGAATGCTCAGCTGCGCGTGCCGGCGCCGAAGCGGCGGACGACGCGGCGTTCGACCACGACGGAGCGCTGCGCGCCCTGTTCGCCGGCGATCACGCGGGTGGCGGTGATGCGGCTGTTGGAGCGGGCCTGCTTCTTCACCTCGGCCTGGACGACGTCGAGCGGCATCCCCATCAAGGCTGCGGCGATCTCGGCCTGCTGCGCCTGGTCGTCTGTGATGCCGACAGCGGCGAAGATCGCCTCGTCCAGGGTCGGGGGATCGTGGCGGACGCGCCGCGTGCCATATTTGGTATTCCAGTCTGCGCTCATAACGGCCTCATCTTGATGCCGGATACCTAGTGCCGCCAATGTTGCATTGCAATATGAAATCGGTGCGGCATCTCAGCTATGCACCGGTCTGGTGTCACAGCGGTGACGCAGCACCTGCGCCGACCTCCACCCGTTGCTGAGGCCAACGTTTCAGGGCGGCGTGTCCAGCTTCGGTGAGCCGGTAGATTCCCCGCTCCGTGCGTTCGAACCAGCCATACACATTGTTAAGCAAGATCTTGCCGGCATCGGGGCAGCGTTCGCGCAGCTCGCGCACCGGCTTCGGCCCTTCGGCAAGAGCCGACGCGCAGGCCAGCGCCTGCTGGCGATAGGCCGTCATGATCGGCGCGCGGGTGCTGCCGCCGAGCACGGGGTCGCCCTGGCGGCGCTGATGCTCGGCGACGAGACGCGAGCGCACCTTCGGCTCGCGGCGCGGCGCCGCGGTCGGCGGCTTCACCAGCACTTCGACCTGGCCGCGATCGGTCACGCCGAGCATGCCGAAGCCGAGGCGGCGGCAGAGATTGCGATAGCGTGCGTCGCTCTCGCGTCCCTTGCCCCGCGCGGACATCTTCGCTGCGATCCAGACCTCGTCACCGGCCGGCGCGCGATCGACCGCCTGCAGGATCAGCTCGAGATTAAAGGCAAGCTTGAGCTCGCCGATCACCACCACTGGCGGATCGCCCGCGCTGAGGCCGACGAGATCGCAACCACCGATCTCGCCCTTGACCGTGAAGCCGAGCTCTTCGAGGAAGCGTTTGACGGGCAGGTAAAGCGCGGTTTCCAAGGGACGTCCGATCGGAGAATCAGTTGCAGCCAGTCTAGAGCGTTCTCGGCCCCGATTGAATCGGAGCCGGTGCCTCTAACGTTTTGATCGGAACGCGACTACACCCGGCCACCGACCGGGATCAGGGCGCCCGTGACGCCGCTCGCGGCATCGCTGGCGAGGAACAGGATGACTTCGGCGAGCTCCTGCGGCGTCACCCATTTGGAAAAGTCGGCTTTCGGCATGTCGGCGCGGTTGGCCGCGGTGTCGATGATCGAGGGCAGCACCGCGTTGACGGTAACCTTGCCCTTCCACTCGTTTGCGAGGGCCTCGGTCAGGCGATGCACGCCGGCTTTCGACGCGGCATAGGGGCCCATCCCGTTGCCGGCCTGCAGTGCGCCCATGGCGCCGATATTGACGATGCGGCCGGCCTTGGACTTGGCAAGGTGCGGCAACGCCGCACGCGAGGCGTTGAGCGCGGTCAGCACGTTCAGCGCATGCATGCGCTGCCACGTCGCGATATCGCCGTCGCCGACGGTCTCGAAGGCAAAGCCGCCGGCGATGTTGATCAATGCGTCGAGCCGGCCGAAATGCTTTGCCGCCGCATCGACGGCCGTTCTCGCCTGCGCTGGGTCGGACAGGTCAACGCCCCCGATGTCGATGTGGTCAGCGCTTGCGGCGGTTTGCGGAGGTGCGTGATCGATGCCGGCCACGCGCGCGCCGCGTACCAGCGCCGTTTCTGCGACCACCTTGCCGAGCGCGCCGCGTGCGCCCGTCACGATCAAGATCTTGCCTTGCATGATCGTTCTCCCGGCACAGCCGCCCTATGCTTGCAGATAGCGCGCCTTCAGCGCGTCTCGCTCTGCCGTGCCGAGCTTGAGCCCGTCGCGCAAATAGGTTTCGAGATCGCCATATTCGCTGCCGACCGCTTCAAAAGCGGCCGCAAGGTACGAGGCCTCGACGCTGCCGATCGCGTCGAGGACGTCGGCGGGCAGATCGAAGACGTTCGACGGGTCGCGCTTGTAGTGCCGGTTGGTCAAGAGATAATCCTCGGCGATGACCTCGTCCGCCACGCCGAGCGCATGCAGGATCAGCGCGCTGGCGAAGCCGGTGCGGTCCTTGCCGGCGGTGCAGTGAATCACGAGCGGCGCGCGATCTTCCAGCAAATGACCGAACAGCGCGCGGAAGCTGTGCGTGTTGTGGCGCACATAATTGCGATAGGACTCGCGCATGAGCTCGAGCGCCACGGCCGCGGTCAGCGTGCCCTTCGCGAGCTCGGCGCGCAGCCCGGCCACGACGGTCGGTTCGATCGGCAGCGAATGCACCGTGATCTCGTCCACGACGCAGATGCCGGCCGCGCGCTCCTCCAGGCCACGGAAATCGAACGCGCTGCGCACGCCAAGCGCGCGGACGACCTCGATGTCGGCAGCAGTGAGCTGGCCGAGATGGTTGGAGCGGAAGATGTGCCGCCAGCGTGTGGTGCGGCCATCAATGGTCGGGTAGCCGCCGAGGTCGCGGAAATTGCTCGCACCCTGAAGGGCGAGATGGCGGGCGGGGGAGTCCTTCAGGGAGGAGTCTTGCATGGGATCAGCTTGGGTTATGGTTCCACCGGATGCACGTTTGGCGTCCTTGCGGTCTATTACAGGGGGCGATCATGGGCCGGCACAAGGCCATTGTTTTGACGGTCAGCATGCTGGCGGGCGCAATGCTCGGTGCGCGGCAGGCCGATGCGCAGACCTTCCAAACCTACCGCTGCGCCGATGGTACGCAGTTCATCCTGGGCTTTTATGACCACGACAAGCGGGCCTTCGTCCAGATCGATGGCCAGCCGGTTGCGCTCGCCAAGCGGCTGGCGGTTTCGGGGATGCGCTATTCGGGGGCGGGAGTCACGCTGAGGATTCCCAAGACCGGGCCCGCTACGGTCAAACACCTGAAGCGGCCGGTTACGGCCTGCGCGGTGGTCGACAAGCCCGGGATCTAGGCGCGGGCGCACCTGGAACTAAAAAGGGCCGAAACGCCGTTGTTTCGACCCTTTTCAAACTGCCGCCGGCCGCTTGCGAAAGCCCGGCACTGTCAGACCAGCAGCTGGCATCAGCGTTCCCATTTGGGCTTGGCTTCGTCGACCGCATCCTGGTGATACCAGCTGTCGCTGCAGATCGAGACGTTCGCGGGCAGCGAAGCCTGATCGGCGGGAAGGCGGGCCTCGCCATAGCGGCGTCCGGCGAGGGCCGCACGGCCGCCGACGGGGAATTGGTAGATCTTTGCAGATCCGTGACTCAGACCATTGTTCATCATTGCGATTCTCCTTGGTCGAAGCGCCTTGGCCTCCATGGTGCGCCCGACTCGTTCGATTGTGGTTACTGGAATCCCCATATCGGCCGCTCATCCCCGATTGGAAAGTGCTGAAAAGGAAATCAGTTTCCGCTCAATTTGTAGGCAGGAAGCCTTCTGCATCCTCCAAGGCACGCTACCGCTGACCAACGCGTGGGCCATTCCGAAGGTTGCTGAGGAGGGGTGGGGGAGTTTGCGAAAGTTACCGGACGTTGATGCGCGTTTCATCGGCAATGCGCGGTCGGCGTCCGCTGCTTCTAAATCGGGCGTTTTCCGCCGGATTTTTGCAGTGCAGCTTCGGGCCGAGGTGCGCGGCTATGACGCACGGTGCCGTGGAGGGCCCGTCTGTGGCGAAGAGGAGCCGGAAGCGGTGGAAAACCGCCCGTACTGCGGCCTTTTGGCACGCGAAATGCTTGGGAAAGGCTGGCCGATGATGGCCGGGTACAAACGTGCGGGGGCCCTCCCGGGCCCCCAACCTTTCGCATCATCTACAGAGAGGCTCAATGACCAAGTACAAGCTCGAGTACATCTGGCTCGACGGATATACGCCGACTCCGAACTTGCGCGGCAAAACTCAGATCAAGGAATTCGCGTCGTTCCCGACGCTCGAGCAGCTTCCGCTCTGGGGCTTCGACGGCTCCTCCACCCAGCAGGCCGAAGGCCACAGCTCCGATTGCGTGCTGAAGCCGGTCGCGGTGTTTCCGGACGGTGCGCGCACCAACGGCGTGCTGGTGATGTGCGAAGTCATGATGCCCGATGGCAAGACCCCGCATCCGTCCAACAAGCGCGCCACCATCCTGGACGATTCCGGCGCCTGGTTCGGCTTCGAGCAGGAATACTTCTTCTACAAGGACGGCCGTCCGCTCGGCTTCCCGACCGCCGGCTATCCCGCGCCGCAAGGCCCGTACTACACCGGCGTCGGCTACTCGAACGTCGGCGACGTCGCCCGCAAGATCGTCGAAGAGCATCTCGACCTGTGCTTGGCTGCCGGCATCAACCATGAAGGCATCAACGCGGAAGTCGCCAAGGGCCAGTGGGAATTCCAGATCTTCGGCAAGGGCTCCAAGACCGCTGCCGACCAGATGTGGATGGCCCGCTACCTGATGCTGCGCCTCACCGAGAAGTACGGCATCGACATCGAATTCCACTGCAAGCCGCTCGGCGACACCGACTGGAACGGCTCGGGCATGCACGCCAACTTCTCGACCGCCTATATGCGTGAAGTCGGCGGCAAGGAGTATTTCGAGGCGCTGATGGCCGCCTTCGAGAAGAACCTGATGGACCACATCGCCGTCTACGGCCCGGACAACGACAAGCGTCTGACCGGCAAGCACGAGACCGCGCCGTGGAACAAGTTCAGCTACGGCGTTGCCGATCGCGGCGCCTCGATCCGCGTTCCGCACTCCTTCGTCAACAACGGCTACAAGGGCTATCTGGAAGACCGCCGTCCGAACTCGCAAGGCGACCCCTACCAGATCGCTTCGCAGATCCTGAAGACGATCTCGTCCGTGCCGACCGACAAGAAGGCCGCGGCCTAAGATCCTCCCGGCCCGGGCTGGGGGCTGGCCCGGGTTGGCATTCAATCCGCCGGAGCGAAGGCTCCGGCGGATTTTTGCATTTTGATGACAACCGTTCCTGTGCCTGCCGACCCGGGCGCCGCGAAACTTGTCCATCGCCGCCGAAAGCGGGATAGAGTGCATCCGGATGCGCGCAGGGCCGGGGACACGGCTGGTGATTGAAGGCTTCTACAAAGTGAGATTTCAGCTCGGCGATACCGTCGGCCGAAGCGTGATGCATGCCGGCGAAGGCAAGATGCTCGGCGGCAATTCGGCCTTCGCCCATATCGGCAGCTACGAGAAGACGGGCAGCGGCGTCGACATCGTGATCAAGACCGTCCGCCATAATCCCGATCCGAGCTACCGCGCCATGGCCGGCACCGACGATGCAACCCTGATCGCGAAGGGCTGGGCCGACGGCGATCTCTATCGCTTCAAAGGCGAGCTCAAGGAGCTGCCGGGCGTTCCGTTTCAGTCGCTGATGACGCCGATCACTGACGAGGAGGTGCCGATCGCCGGCGGCGTCGGCGAAGCCGGCATCAGCGACGGTCTCTACTCCATCCATTTGCGCATGCTCGACGGCCTCGACGGCGGACTCACCGGCGTGATGCTGCTGAACCAGGGCCGCATCCTCGGCGGCGATGCGGCTTTCTATTATCTCGGCAGCTACACCGCCGCGAAGGGACGCTGGAAGGGCCAGATCCTCAACCAGGAGCACACGCCGGCCAAGGACGATCCGATCTTCGGCGGCCACGAGGTCGGCATCGGCTTCTCCGGCAGCTATGACGCGGAGCAGGCGGTGCTGGAGGCAACCGCGCTGGCCGGCAAGCGGAGCTTGCGCCTGACCGCAGCGCTCAAGCTGATGCATCGCGCCTGAGCCACCCATCGCAGACGCGAACCGACTTGAGCCTTGAATTTGCCGGGCCACAGACGCAACGTGACGATCATGCGGACTTTCCTCCTTGCCATGCTCTTTGCGCTCGCCGCGCCCCTGACGGCGCAGGCGCAATCGGCCGACCTCGTGTTGTGTGACCGTCTCGCCGCCGATCCCAGCGATCCCGACAAGCCGGCTGACGTGAAGGGCGTAACCGACATCGCGGCGTCCGACGTCGCGACAGCGATCAAATTCTGCAAGCAGGCGGCAAATTCCTCGCGGCGTGCGATGTTCGCACTCGGCCGCGCCTATGCGGCCAACCGGCAGACCGCAGAGGCGATCGCGGCCTGGCGCAAGGCGGCCGACAAGGGATCGAGTGCGGCCATGGTCGAGCTCGGTGTTACCTACGCCACCGGCTCGGGCGTCGCCAAGGACGAGGCGCAGGCGCGTAAGCTTTTCGAGAAGGCGGCGCAGGCCGGCAACCCGCGCGGCGTCAGCAATCTCGCAGCGCTCGGTGGCGCAGGTGGCGCCGCGCCGGCCGATCCCGCCCAAGCCCGTGCGCTGCTCGGCAAGGCCGCCGAGACCAATGCGGAAGCGCAGTACCAGCTCGGCCTGATGTTGTCTGAAGGCGATGGCGGCGCAAAGGACGATGTCGCGGCGCGCGCGCTGTTCGAGAAGGCGGCGGCGCAAAACCATCCAGGCGCGCTGGAGCGGATGGGCGCCTTCGCGCAGGAGGGGCGCGGCGGTGCGAAGGACAAGGACGCCGCAAAGGCCTACTACGAGCGCGCTGCCGCGCTCGGCGACGAGGATGCCAAGAAGGCGCTGGAGCGCATTCGCTGTCCCTATGCGATCAAGGACAAGCAGGGCAGGCTGGTCACCACGCTGTGCTTCTAAAGCGCGATGCGATCAGGATGAATCGTCATCGCGCTTTAGCCTATTGTTTGAGCATGATCTTTTCGGAAAACCGCTTCACACTTTTCCGGATCATGCTCTAGTTCACTTCATGTAGTAGGCGAGATCGTTGCGGGCATCGCGGTAGGTGGTCTCGAGATAATGCGGATATTTCCGCGCGGCCTGTTTCACCGCGCGCGCCACGCAATCCTCGAAATCGCCGTTCCAGTCGAAGTGCTTGTTGTAGGCGTCTTCGAATTTGACCGCCGTGATGATGGCTTGCCGGATCGCCTGATCGTCGGCGCGCGGATGAGCGCGCTTCACATAGCCGAACATCGGCCCTTCATGGGCGTGGGCGCGTTCATGGCGGTACTGGATGATGAATTCCTCCGGCGAGAAGGTGCGATTGACCCGGACCTCTTCGGCGGTGGGGCGGCCCGCGATGGCCTCCAGGCGGTAGCGTTGGCGCCAGAGCGCGTAGGCGGCATCGAGCAGCGGCTGCTTCGCGGCGCCGGCGATGATCGCGCTGAGCTCGTCCTCGGCTGATTGCGTGTCCATGCGCGATTGGTCGTGCGTCCGTGGGAGCAGGTTCGAGCCTGGCGCCGATCGGCTGAGGGAGCTTTTTTCGGAGACCGGCAAACAAACCTCCAAAACAACCCCATGCACAGTACCCAAGTCCCTGAAATCATTGACTGCGGGTTTTACGAAGTGAAGTTTTGACCCGTCGGGCAAAACAGGAGCATAATGGCATCATGGCGGGCGGAGGTCCCCGGGGTGGCGATGCGCGGAAAAGCCGGTGGCTTCGCTGTGGCGTCGATGCTAGGTAGCCCGCAATTCATTCTCAATTTGCAGGTTCAGGACGTTGCTGGACGGGCTCTACAAGGTTGAATACGGCGTCAACGATGGGTTCGGCTGCAGCATCATGTGCCTGCACGACGGAAGGATGCTGGGCGGCAATTCTGGCTTCGCGCATCTCGGTACCTATGTCGAGCGCGACGGCGAGATCATCGCCCAGGTCATCACCGAGCGGCACAACCTCGACCCCAGCTACAAGCCGCTGATGGGCGCCGACGTCGCCTCGATCGGAGCGCGTGGCCGGCTCTACGGCAACCAGATCCGTCTCGAGGGCGGCGCGGACACCATGCCAGGCGCAAGGTTCTGGGCCAATCTCACGCGCCTCGACGACGAAGGCTTGCCGCCGAGCGGAACGGTCGGACCGGGCGGCATCGCCAACGGGCTCTATGGGATGGGCTTGCGCGCTCTCGACGGCGTCGATGCCGGACTGTCCGGCGTGATGCTGCTGATCGACGGGCGCATCCTCGGCGGCGATGCGTTCTTCTACTATCTCGGCGCCTATTCCTCGGCGGATGGGCGCTGGAAGGGCGAGATGCTGAACCAGGAGCACACCCCTGCGAAAGGCGAGAACCCCGTGTTCGGCGGCCTCGAGGTCGGCATCGGATTCTCCGGGACCTGCACCGAAGACAGCGGCGAGCTCGAAGGCATCGCGCTTGCGGGGAAGCGAAGCCTGCGGCTTGCGGCCTCGCTCAGGCTGATGCGACGGGCGTAGGACGCACATTCATTGGCTCAGGTGCCCGCTTCGTGAGCTGAAGCAGACCTCAGGCCTCGTCCGAATGTCAGCAAGTTCGCGGGAGTCTCCAATCAAACCCGCTCGCGGTCCTTCTTCAGCAACGTGATAATGCGAATCGCGTGAGACGGGGAGGCCGGACCTATTTAAGCAGCCATGGCAAATTGCCGCTGCACGCCGCCGCCTCAGCGCACTGATTCTGCGGAGATATTTCAGAAACGACAAGCTGCGTTTCAATTCCGGCGAGCCAGTTCTGCAGACTTAAGGCAACGTTGCCAGCTAGTATTTGGAGCACTGGAATTCTCGATGCGTCGTCCTCAGTTCATCGCCGAACATGCGCGGAATGCCCGCGGCCTCCTCGGCCGACTCATTGCCTTCTTAATGGCGCGCGAGACCTGGGGCCAGAATTTGCGCGTGATGGATGCGCTTGGCATTGAGCAGAACGATGAGGTGCTCGATATCGGATGCGGTCATGGTCGCAGCCTGATGGAATTAGCGGCGAGAGCTCCGCGGGGCCACATCGTCGGGCTGGACCTCTCCGAGCTGATGATTGAGATCGCTGCGCAACGGAACCGGTCGCTCATCGAAGCCGCTCGCGTGGAGTTGGTCCTCTCGACCGCGGAATCGCTGCCCTTTCCGGACGGCGTGTTCGACAAGGTCCAGTGCGTCCACGTGCTCTATTTCTGGAAGGATATCGAGACGTCGCTGCGCGAGATCGCGCGTGTGCTGAAGCCCGGTGGCCGTCTCGGACTGCTGTTCCGGACGAATGCAGACCCGAAAGCGATCGCGTCGTTCCCACCGGAAATCTACACATTTCCCGCGCTGGCCGACGTATCCGCAGCGCTCCAACGCGTCGGTATGGATGTCCACCTCGCGGAGGATAGCGCGAACCAACCGGCTCTTGTGCTGGCGACAAAGCGGTAGGTGAAGCGATCAAGCCATCGCAATCGGGGCTTGGCCTGTCTCGGCGCCTATTCCTCGGCGGATGGGTGCTGGAAGGGCGAGATCCTGAACCAGGAGCACACGCCGGCAAAAGGCGAGAACCCCGTGTTCGGCAGCCTCGAGGTCGGCATCCTCTTCTCCGGGACCTGCACGGAGGACAGCGGCGAGCTCGAAGGCATCACGCTCGCGGGAAAGCGGAGCTTGCGGCTTGCGGCCTCGCTCAAGCTGATGCGAAGGGCGTAAGTTGCCGATAATTCCGTCGCATCTGTTCCGAAGGCGACATTCAAGTCGCGCATCTGGATGTCAGCGGCCGGTGCCCCAGGTTTTTTCCAGAAACGCGAAGATTCGTCGTTGCGCCTCGCGGGTTGCGCTTAGGTCGTATCGGTAGATCACTTTAGTGCCACGAAAATCGATCTTTGAGAACCCGTTCAGGTGCTGACAGTCCCAACAATGCGTAGCATTCGGGACGGTGTACCACTCAACGGGCGCACCGGCGTTCTTTGCCGCTTGAAGTTTGGGAATACATTCTTCCGGCGGCGTTTCGGTATCCTTATCGCCCATCAAGACCAGAGTAGGACGGTCAATCTTGGTCTGAACGATTTCATATGGAGAGCCTGCTTTGGGTTGGATTGAGAAGCAACCCGGATACACCGCCACAGCTGCTGTAAATGCTTCACTGCCTGGCGCAGCTGCTCGCCAATTGCTGCTGCTGCCCAGCAGCGCGACCATTGCACCCCAGGAAAACCCTACATGGGCGACTCGTTGCTTGTCGACGAATGGAAAGGCTCGTAGGTGATCAGCAGCCTGAAGAGCATCGCGTACTCCGCGCGGAAAGTTAACGCCCTTCTTCGCTTCCAAACACACCATATCGACATCGCGAGGTCCCAGGGAATCTATCAAAAGCACTACAAAGCCTTGCTGAACCGCAGCTTGCGCCCAGGCGCCCATCGACCTGTTCGGGCCGCCTTTGGTGCGCAGACCGCCGCATTGGTGGTGCAGGACCATAGCAGGAAACGGTCCGGCTCCCTTCGGTTTGAGCAAGATCATACGTGAACCGTCTGCTGGGCTAGCAGACGGCGAATCGGGAAACGTCAGATCCTTTGCGCCTGTAGCGGCAGCCAACAACCCCTGAGCGCTGGCATTATGTGGATTCAGCCAAACAACGGCAGCAATCACGCCGAGCCACTTGGCGAGCGTACGTACTCTCTTGCGGTGAGATTGAATGAAATAATCCATGTTCGCTGGGTTCAAAAATTCCGCCGCCTCATGCCCATTTCCCCTGCTCGAACCGACATCATAGCGGGGCAGACTAGCGCTTCGATAGGGGCTGAAAGTGCTCGCGCATTCAGATGACGCCCGGCCATGTCGGCCTTGGGTCGAAATGCGAAGGAACTCAGGTTGAGCAAATCTTGTCCACTCTACCGCCATAAGCGGACCTCCGACAGATGTGTCGCAACTTCGCAGATCGGCCATAACCGGAAGTGCCACCCTATTCGATCACGTCGTCGGCGCGAGCAAGTAGTGTAGGTGGGACCGTGAGACCCAGCTCCTTGGCTACCTTAAGATTGATCACCAACTCGTATTTGGTTGGCTGCTCAACCGGCAATTCAGAAGGTTTATTACCTTTCAAGATTTTATCGACATAGCCGCCAGCACGACGAAACAAATCGGGGTAATCGGGACCGTATGAAATCAATCCAGCAGGGGTGGCAAATTGTCGGCTGAGATAAATCGCCGGTAGGCGATGCTTCGCCGCCAACGCCGCAACTTGCGGAGCATTGCGCAGGGTCAAAGGATCACCAAAAGGAACGATTGCATCTGGTTGCTGTGCTGCGGCTGCGGCAAAGGCGGTGTCCAGTTCCTCGGCAGTCGCCGCCTCCACAATCACGAAATTCAAGCCTAATTTCCTGGCTGCTTGGGGCAACTCCTCGGCCAATACGAACTTGTGGATGGCATTGCCCGGGTTGGCTACCACAGCGATTTTCGAGGCAGTAGGAACCAGCTCGCGCAATATTTCGATCTGTTTGCTGATGAACTGACCCGGCACGAAAGTCGCGAGACCTGTGATGTTGCCGCCCGGACGCGCAAGGTTATTGACGAGGCCGATCCTGATGGGATCGGCCACACCCACGAATACGATCGGTACGCTGGCGGTTGCCGATTTCAGGGCTACAGCTGCCTGTGGGTTGCCGGCCATAAGAACATCGGCACCAACAGCGACCAGTTCTGCTGCCATAGCAGGCAAGCGATCCTGGGATCGGGCAAATCGGTACTCAAAGGTCAGATTTTTTCCCTCAACCCAGCCGTGGTTTCGCAAGCCGTCGAGCCATGCGCTCTGCCAAGCGGGTGGCAGCTCATTGACAAAGAGCAAGCCTATGCGGCGGCGGATCTCTTGCGCTACCGCTGGTGAAAGTAGCAACGCCGCAGTAGCGGCAATGAACTCTCTCCGCTTCATCCGGCACCCACCAGGATGACAGATCAACGTAGTTACATTTTGTCGCCGGTCCATGCGGCCGAATGTCCGTTTCGGGTAAAATCCGCGGTCCGACCGCTCTGCGTCCGGTCCGGTTTCTCTCCGAGAGCAGCCGTCGCGGCAGTTCATGGGCAGTTTGGCTGGAGGGCCAATGAGCTGACATTCGACGCAAATGCGCACCGGTCCGCTCACGGCGGCGGAAAGGCTCCTGCTATTGGCCCGACGACGTCGCGGCTGGCTGCCGGTCGATGGGATCGAACGAAAATGAAACGGGACGCCGCGGGTATATCCGCTTCGGAGCGACCATCCTGGCCGATGAGTATCAATCCGGCACCGCCATTTGCCACATTCAGAATGATCGGCTCGCCGTTCCATGTCTTGATCGGGTCCATTCCGATGATGAGAAATTCGCCGATAGGCTGGTCGAAATATTGGAGACGCAATTGCGGGCCGACTTCGGCCGCAGCGAGTTCGAGGCCGAACTGCTGGGCGCGTGCGTAAACGTTAGCCAAAGTCACGGTATCGGACGTGAATCCAAGCTGCGCAGGCGATAGATCGAGAAGCTCCACATATGTCTTCCGAGAGCTAACGGTGAACGTCGGCCTAGCAAGGATTTCAGCGGCCTGACCACCGACATTGCAGCCCTTGCTATCGAGTTCGTTGCGCAAGGCAAGAGAGTCAGCGAAGGTACCTATTGTGATCGTTTTCCATGTCGCAACGTCGCGCGCGGACTTAATAGGCTGTTGCGACGCCGGGGCCGAGCGCGTCTTGAGCTTCAGCTTGTTTTGCAACACGTCGCGCGCCGCGCATTGAGCGGACGCGGTGCTCGCAAAGGAAACGACGCAGGCCGCCGAGAGTATGTAAGCCAAAACGGTGAGGCAAACTCGGTTTGAATGGTTATTACCTGCCGCGCACCGGGCTCGGCTTGTGAAAATACACATGGCAAATGACTTTTCTAAAAATGTTTGGACCGAAAAAGCCCATTCCGGCAGCGGACGCTGCGCCACCGTTTCGACGCGATGGCTTTCCCTTATCCGGCTTCTTCCGACCGTACTCCGTTTAACTAAGACAGCATGTGAACCAGCTCACAGCCTCCTTCGACGCGTGCAGTCGCGCTTACATCACCGGCGCCGAACTTGTGATCAACGGCGGCTACCTGGCGCAATAGCCCGCTGCCACGGCGGCACGCGCGCTCAGGATTGCATAGCATCAGCCAGGGAAACAGGACAGGTTGGGCGCGTGGAGCTTCTGGGCAACAGCGCGCGTCCGCCGTGATGCAGCTCGATGAAAAAAGGGGTAGGGAGCACGCTTGGCAACGTCTAAAGTATCAAAGAGCCATCGCCTTGACATCATGCTCTGGCGTTCTCGTCTCCTACCGCCCCGCCTCAATCACGCTTTAGTCACCTCACCACCTGAGGAGCAGAAATTGAACCATCCCGCGCCGCCTCGCTCCTCTGGTTGCCTGCTGGCCCTGATCATCCTCGCATCGGTGGCGGCCCCGGTGCCGGCGCACGCGCATGTCAAATGGTTTGCGCCCTATATTGTCGGAGCGCCACCACAGTCGATCGGGGCCACGTTGACCAATGTATGGTTCTGGACCGGCATTGCGCTCGTGCTGGCATTCTTCCTCGCGTCACGAGCCATCGAGAAGTCGAGCGCCGGCGAGACGATCCTGCTGGCTATGGATCGCATCACCGACCCTCTCTGGATGCGCCTCGACGACTTCGTGCGCGTCGTCATCGCCGCCTTCTTCGTGGCGATCTTCGCCGTCGGCGGCGTCTACCTGACGCCAGATCTCAAAACGCCGGCCGAATGGGTGTCCTGGACCCAGCTCCTGATCGCCGGGTTGATCTTCTCTCGCAAGACGCAGCCACTTGCGGCTCTCGGGATCATCGCCTTGTGGCTACTCGCGCTGCGCGACTATGATGTCTTCCATTTGCTGGACTACCTGGCGCTTGGAGTCGGTGTCGCCGCCTATCTGGTGTTGGAGGCTTCATCCAATCCGGAATGGCGCAACCATCGCTTCGAGGCGCTGCGCTGGGGCGTCGCCATCGCGCTGATGTGGTCGAGCCTCGAAAAGTTTGCCTATCCGGACTGGTTCTACCCGCTCGTGCAGGAAAAGCCCTTCTTGACCTTCGGCATGCCGCGCGACGTGTTTATCCCGATGGCGGGCGTCGCCGAATTCACGATGGGATTTGGCTTGATCTGGACGCCGCTTGTCCGCCGGCTGTCGGCCATCGCTCTTTTCATCATCTTCAACGCAGCGGTCTATCCGTTCGGGCGAACCGACCTGATCGGACACGCGCTCATCATGGCGGTCGTCGTTGCCATTGCTGCCGATCATAGTCGTGAGGTTCATTTCCTGCCCGCACTCAAGCGAAGGCTTGCCGGCGTCCCGACCGGACTTGCGGCGGCGCTAGTCATTTTCACAACGGGTTACTGGGGACTGCACATTGCGATTTATGGCCTCGAAGGAGACATCGGAACGCTGGCTGGAGAGCGGCTGACCCATACGCCGAACCCCGAACATCCGCATGGCATGCACGGCGCTGCGGCGATAGGGTTGACGGCTCCGGATGCCTACCGCGCCGCCATGGACCGCATGCACGGTCCGATGATGCGAGGCATCACCAACGCTGATCCCGATGCAGCCTTCGTGCTCGGCATGATCCCTCACCATCAAGGCGCAGTCGACATGGCCGAGATCGTCCTCAAGTTCGGCAAGGATTCTCGAAACCAGCACTTTGCTCGCGAGATCATCGACACCCAAAGGCGGGAGATCGGCGAGATGCGGACATGGCTCAGTCAGAAGAACATTCCGCAACCGTGAGGAAGGGCGATGAGCGCGACAGGCTCCGTCGTCCTGATTGGTCCCGCTTGAGCGCAACAGATGCTCGGCAGGAACAAACATCACGTCAGTAAGCAGCCAGCTCTTCTATCGATCCAAGCTCTTACGAAAGGACTGAGCAGTCCACAAACGGTGCGGCCAACCCAGCAGTTCGCTCTCTATCACGACAGGCCGGGGGTTACCCCAAGCCGACCGAGGCCAGGTAGCTTGAGCGCCGGGCGTCGGATGTCGATGCCGAGAACGGCGCCGAAGAAATTGATCTCCAGACCTTCGACCCAGCCGAGCGAGAAGCCGATGTATCCGGCAAGCGAGGCGTAGATGCCCGTGCCGGACGCCGTTACGCCGAACCATTTGCCGGTGTACGGGAAGTCCTTGCCGATCGCGGTCGGCGGCAGGACGGCCCGGAGCTCAGGGACGGAATCGAGTGCGGCCTGCACGAAGGTGTTCGAATTGGGCCCAGGCCAGACGCTGTAATCTCCATAGGATCGAAACCTGTAGTTTTCGACCACATGCCTGATCTTCGGGATCAGCGCCTCCGCGCGCTCGCCATCGACGGCCACGACGATTTCAGGCACAGCGCCGAACCATCGCCCGTCCGGAGCGAAGCCGTTGGTGCGGATCGGCTCGCCCCAGGCCGTGTAGTCGTACCTTGTGTAGGTCGGCGCATCTTTCTCCTTGACGACGATCCAGGTGTGAATCGCGAAGATGCCGCGCCATCTCACCGTTCTTGCTCCGAACACCCGGATGACGGCCTCACGGTGATCGGCCGCGGAGGTCAATAGACCCGCGCTGGACCGATCGGCCGTTTGCCAGTTCTGGCGGCCATCATCCAGCCAAAAATATTTCGCCGCCGATGCGGCAAGCGGTGCGAAGACGAGGAACAGAAAGATGAGCAACGGCTTTTTCAAGGGAGCGGTACGGCGGGGATCTTCGACAAGCATATAGTTCGAATCGATGTCGACGCCATAGCCGCCCCCGGTCGTCGGACGAGCCTGTCACCTCGGTCGGACGGGCACGAGATCGATCGAGTTGTTCCGCAACCGTCATCGGATGGAGCTTGGGCATGGACATGAAGGAAGCCGCGGCAATGACGGAAGCCTCCGGGCTGACGGACGATCAGGGCGGCATGGAGCGGACTTCAGGCCCGCGGCCGGGTTCCGGAGAGCAAGGAGGAGCTTTTGCTCCGCAGGCCCGCACGCCGTCGCCAGAGCCGGCGAAGCGATGGGCCGACCAGTTGCGCGAGGTGACAGTGAAGGCGCCGTTACGGTCCTTGCTCGTCGCTTTCCTGGCCGGAGCATGGATCGCTCGCCGCCGCTAGGAACTGTGACAAGAAGCAGCGGTTTCAGGCGCTGGCATAGGAAAGGGTGGACGATGAGGGTTCTGGTTTTGATGGCGACTGTCCTTCTGGGCACCATCTCGTTTTCCATGGCGCAAAGCTCAGGAGGCGGTTCAGGAGGTGCTTCCTCCGCTGGAGGGGCGGGCGCAACCGGTTCGGGCGGCGCTGGTGGCTCGACGCTCTCGAACGGGACGACGCTGAGCGGAACCGGCGGTTCGCCGGGGCCTAACACGCTCAATGCAAAAGGGCAGGGAACGACGGGCCAGAGACTCGGCGTGACCCCGTCCGGTCAGGAAGCCGGCGGATCTCGACCGTCTTACAACACGCCAGCCGCCGACGCCGCCATCCAGCAGCTTGGAAACACCAACACGGGTATCCTTAAGAAGTAGCGGTGATCAAGGCGGCGTGCCCACTCGCTGTGGCGGCGCTTTGGTCGACGTTCCCTCGCAGTGGACCAGGAGCAGGCATCTGTGTTGATCGGCCGCAAGGGCTGCTCACCTGCATTGCAACTCGAGCCTTTTGAATCGGCCTGTGCAATTTCGGGCCTAATTGAGAAGGTGTTGGCTTCGCAGGAAGCCAATCGCGCTTGCGACGCCGTCTTCGACGCGGATCGCTTCGCCAAGGCGGTTCGCTCGCTGCTGAATCAACGGATTTCCGGTGGCCTCTGCGATCGCGGCGGCCAGCCAATCGGCTGAAAGGTTCCTCACTCCTCTTGATCTTGGTCCGACGCCCAGATCATCGATCCGCCTTCCCCAGAATGGCTGGTCGCCAAAGAAGGGACAAATGATATTCGGCTTGCCAGCTCGAAGCGCAGCCCCCGTAGTGCCGGCCCCGCCGTGATGGACGCAGGCCGACATCAGCGGGAACAACTGCGCATGCGGTGCGCCTTGGATGAAATGGGCGTGACTGGCTCCGAGATCGCCTCGAAGAGCACCGCCGCCGACCGCTAGAACGCCGCGTTTCCCAGCCTTGGCCAATGCCTCCAGTACGAGTTTCGTCAGGGACGTCGGGTCGACACCTGGCATGCTGCCAAAGCCCACATAAACAGGCCGCTCATCGCCCTCTACGAAGCGCTGGAGTTGCGGGTCAGGCAGCCAAACGTCGTCGCCTCCCAGGAACCAGTACCCAGTCACCGCGACAGTATTCGGCCAGTCCGGCGGAACGGGCACGACATGCGGACTATAGGCGTAGAGCGTCGCGCGAGGCCGCGGCTTCTTCTCCGGCATGTTTGCGAGGTGGAGTTCGGTGGCCCGCCATTCCCCGATCATCCCGCGAAAGAGGGCGTAGGCGCTGTGAGCCATCGCGCTGTGCGTAAGTCTGTTGAGGGGGCCAAGCGAGCGGAACGGCACGAGCGGGCTCGCGAACGCTGCTGTCGGTGTGAAGCCAGGCAGGGGAGAAGCCAGAACGGCAGGGCAGGATAACTTTTCTGCGATATGCGCCGCGGCGATGGCCTTCGGGTGATAGATGATCAGTTCTGGACGAAATCGTCGGGCGGCTTGCCATTCGGCGCTGAGCTGTTTGCGGCCGATCGGCCTGAACTCCTTCAGCATCCTGAAGCCAGCCATAAATCCCGCACCGCCCGCCATTGCCGCCTTGGCTTCCGGGGTTTCCAGGAGGGCGAGATATTCACTCGGAAGATGCGCGAAAGCGATGCCGCGGCTCACGACGAACGATTCGAACTGCGAGGGCGCGGCGATCAGCACTTCGTGCCCGGCCTGCTTCAGACCGAGCGCCAAGGCGAGATAGGGTTGCACGTCGCCGCGGGTGCCTAGTGTATGGATTGCGACTCGCATGTTTCTGACCATTGAGAAATGGATTGGGACGACAACCGCTGCTCAGACAAGCCGCTTCTGATGAAGCTTTGATCTCCCGGAAGGATCAAACTTGCTGGCGGCTCGATAGTTGTTTGTCCCTCCCCAGTTCACTGACCACACCCCACCCATGTGTCGCAATCGGGCGCGAGCTTCTGCTCACTGGTCAGACGCTCGGGTTTCGGGAGATCGAGAGATCGGCCGATAGTGTGACGGCCCGCCAGGCTTTATGTTTGAGCCTCATCGTTCAGCGACGCCAATGAGTGCGGTCGAGCTTATCGGCAGCACCGGACGACCATCGGCTCTGGCCCGCACCTCGGCAATCACCGCAGCCTTTTCGATGTCGTCCAGGCTGGTCCAGTCGGGCGACATGCCAAAGAGCGTGTCAGGCGCGTCGAGCGCCGCCACGTCGAGCAGATAATCATGAGTCACCGTGTCGATCCGGGGATTGCGATAGCCGGCAGCGACGAGGGCGCGGGCGAAATCGTCCGGATCGCTCAGGGCCTGAACGGCTTCAGGCATTGCCATGCCCGGCCGATCAGGGAACAGCTTTTGCCGCACTTCGCCCAACAGGAGGAAGGTCGCCGCGCCGCGATCCTGCCAGGTCGCAACCACGCCATGCCCCCCGGGTCGCGTCACCCGTCGCATCTCGGCCAAACCCTTGCGCCAATCGGGGAACATGATGACACCGAAGATCGAAAAGACGGCATCGAAATGCGCGTCAGGCAGGTCCAGCGCCTGTCCGTCCATGACCCGCGCCTCCACATTGGGCAGACCAGCAGCTGCGATGCATCCCACCATGCCGGGCGAGAAGTCGGTCGCCAGGACTCGTGCGCCGGTGCGCGCGGCTGCGAGGGCGAGCGCGCCGGTGCCGGCTGCCACATCGAGAACATGACTCTGAGGCGTCAGGGTTACGCGCGCCAGCGCCGCCTCCGCAAACAGGGCGGTGAAGGGGTGCGCGGTCTCTCGATAATGCCTGGCTGCGCTGTCCCAGTGGTCTGGATCCTCAAACTGTTGCACGTCGGATACCTCACGAGTCATGTAACTTTATATGTATCATGACTGCGTGCCCTTGCCAATGATGGGGTGCATGCGAAAGATCAGCCGATGCGAAACGACAGCCGCCTTTCCCGAATGCTGCATGTGCTGCTCCACATGGCGCGACATGACGGCCCCATGACCTCGGAGGCGATCGGCACGATGCTGGGGACCAATCCGGTCGTCGTTCGCCGCACATTGGCGGGGCTGCGCGATGCGGGCTATGTCCGGTCGGACAAAGGGCATGGCGGCGGCTGGGTCATCGCGTGCGACCTCGAGCGCGTGTCACTTCTCGATGTCTATCGTGCGGTGGGTGGTCCCCGGCTATTTGCAATCGGGAACGAGCATTCCAATCCAGACTGTGCGATCGAGCAACTCGTCAACGCAGCGGTGGACGATGTCCTTCGCGATGCCGAAGCATTGCTGGTCGAACGGTTGGGCGCGGTGAGCCTCGCAGACTTGAGCAAAGGTCTCGACGCGCGCTGCGCAGGCGATCCCAGGTGGCAGCTCGAACGGGTTGGCCGCTAAAGCTCTCTTCTTGTCGTAATTCCGGCTGCTCCGGCCAATGCCGAGAAGTGAAGCGTCTTCTTGCCATGGGGCATTCAGCGAGGCGCGCCGTTCGTCCGCAGGGATCGCACGAAATCGATCACGGCCAGCACCACGACGCAGACAACGATGATGATGAGCGGAATGGCCTTGATCCAGACCAGCAGGATTCCAAGAAATGCGATCATGAGCGCGAGGCCGATGAGTCCGGTGATCAGATTGGTCATCGCACTTTCCTTTTCTCCGCGCCCGGAGCCGAGTTCGATCCGGCGCTCGGGGCGTTGCGCCGACCGCTACCACGCATGCGCCCGATGCTCTTGATCAGCCAGTGCGCCGTGCGCAAGAGGCGGGCGTCGTTGCCGCGGCGGCCGACGAGCTGGACGCCCAGCGGGAGGCCCGTTTCCGCGCGCATCAAGGGCAGGCTGATGGCGGGGACGCCGAGATAGGTCCAGAGCGAGCAGAAGACCGGGTTGCCCGTCGTTTCGATTCCGGGCGCCGCGCCCGGTGCCGCGGGCGTCAGGATGGCGTCGTATTCATCGAAAACGTGGTCCAGGGCCTGGTTGAGCGGCGCAATCCCGGCCAGAGCGTTGCAATAATCCGCCGCAAGATGCGCGCGGCCGCGCGCGATCGCCTCACGCAGGCGCGTGCTCAGCCTGTCGCCGCCGCGCTGGTCATCGCGCCGCAGATTGTGCGCCATATCAACTTCCATGATGATGCGGTGCATATCGACGGCCCCGTCGAAGCTCGGCCCAAGCTCGACTTCGCTGCACGCTTCGCCCAAAGCGTCGACGAGCTCGGCAAAGGCTTCACGCATCTCCGGCTCGGCCTGATCCCAGACCGGAGAGCGCACGAAGGCAAATCGCGGCGGCAACGGCGGCTCGCTCGCCGCGACCGCAGAGAATGGCGGGCGCGCAACAGGCCGGGTGTCCGGATCCTCCGGGTCGAAGTCGACCATGACCTCCGCCAGCAGGGCCGCGTCCTCGACGCTGCGCCCGAACACGCCGACATGATCGAGCGTGCGCGACAATTGGAGCGCGCCGCTGCGTGGAATGAGGCCGTGCGTGGGCTTGAAGCCGACCACGCCGCAGAAGGCGGCAGGGCGGATCACCGAACCGTTGGTCTGCGAGCCGATGGCTCCCGGCACCATCAGCGCCGCGACGGCCGCGGCGGAGCCCGAGGACGATCCGCCGGGGGTGTGATTTGGGTTGTGCGGATTTCGGGTCTTGCCCGGATTGTAGTACGCGTACTCCGTGGTCACCGTCTTGCCGAGGATCACCGCTCCAGCCGCCCGCAGACGCGCCACGGCCGTCGCATCGCGCCGCGGCGTGCGTCCGGCCCACAGCTCTGATCCGAATTCCGTCGGCATGTCGCCGGTGTCGAAGATATCCTTGATGCCCACGGGCACGCCATGCAGCGGGCCTGTGGCCTTGCCGTGCTTGCGATGATCGTCGGCCGCCTCGGCCTGCCGCATCGCGTGGTCGCGATCGAGAAACGCCCACGCCTGGATATCGCGGTCGACCTCATCGATGCGCCTGAGGCAGTCGCCGACGAGCTCCACCGAGCTGAGCCGGCCGTCGCGGATGCCGGCCGCGGCGTCCGCGAGGCCGAGCGCGTTGAGACTCATGCGCAGCCTCTCGTCGGTTTGCCGGGTCCGCTCATCGCGCCCCATAGAGATAGCTCGGCAGCCACAATGCGATCCCCGGGAAGATGTAGACCAGTGCCATGGTGAGGAAGACCAGGCCGACGAACGGAAGCGCGCCGGAGAAGATGTCGGTCAGCTTCACCTCAGGCGGCGCCACGCCCTTCAGATAGAAGGCGGCCATCGCGACCGGCGGCGTGTTGAAGGCCGTCTGCGTGTTCAGTGCGACCAGGATGCCGAAGAAGATCGGATCGATGCCGTATTGCGGAAGCAGCGGCAGGAAGATCGGCACAAAGATGATGATGATCTCGGTCCATTCCAGCGGCCAGCCGAGCAGAAAGATGATGATCTGGGTCAGCAGCAGGAACTGGATCGGCGAAAGGTTCATCGAAGTGAAGAACTGCTCGACCACCGATTGTCCGCCAAGGACGGCAAACACCGCCGAAAACGTCCAGGATCCAATGAAGAGGTAGCAGACCATCGCCGTGGCGCGCACGGTCAGGTACACGGATTCGCGTATCATCTCGTAGTTGAGCGAACGATAGGCAGCCGCCAGCACGATGCTCATGAGGGCTCCCACCGCGGCCGCTTCCGAGGGCGTCGCCAGCCCAAACAGGATCGCGCCGAGCACCGAAACGATCAGCAACGCGAGCGGCAGGAACGACGTGGCAAGCGCCCAGATGACCTTCGAGGTCGGCACGTCGGTCTGCTCGCGCGGCAGCTTCGGCGCGAGCGCGGGATTGATGATCGCGCGCGTCATCGCATAGAGGACATACAAGCCGGCCAGCATGAACCCCGGAAAGAACGCCGCCGCGTAAAGCTTGACCGCCGAGACGCCGGCAGTCGCCGCATAGACGATCAGGAGAATGCTCGGCGGAATCAGGATGCCGAGGCAGCCACCGGCGCAGACGACGCCCGCCGACAGCTTGGCGTCATAGCCGGCTCGCAGCATCGCCGGCAATGCCAGCAGCCCCATCAGCGTGACGACGGCACCGACGATGCCGGTGGCGGTCGCGAACATGGCGCAGGTGATCAGCGTGGCCACGGCAAGTGCGCCCGGCACGTTCTTCATCGACAGCTGCAGCGAGTAGAACAGGCGATCGAGGATGTTCGCGCGCTCGATCAAATAACCCATGAACAGGAATAGCGGAACTGCCACCAGCACGTCGCTGGATGTGACCTCGAACGTCTTCTGCACCAGAAGCGTGAAGATGCGGTTCTGGAAGAAGTCCTGACCGGGGGTGTAGTAGGCATAGTAGCCGAACGAGACGCCCATCGCCATCAGCGTGAAGGCGATCGGGAAGCCGAGCATGATGATGAAGATGAAGAGGCCCAGCATCAGCATGCCGAGTTGAGGATCGGTCATGCGCCTGGTCCCTTCTCGCTCTGCGGCTCAGCCGCGTGCTGCTGATGTTCGCGGATGACGAGGCTCTCGGTCTCCTCCACGTCGTGCAGACGTTGCGGCCATCGGCCGGTGCGGATGCACAGCACACAGCGGATGATCTCGGCGACCCCTTGCAGGAACAGAAGGAAGCCGGTGAGCGGGATCAGCGCCTTCAGCGGAAACACCGGAACGCCGGCCGGACTGAAGATGCTGACTTCGCGGAAGCGCACCGACATCTGGGCGTAGTTCCAGCCCGAATACATCAGCGCCGCGATCGCCGGCAGAAAGAAGAGGATATACAGGACGAGGTCCATCGTCGCCTGGGTGCGCGGCGACCAGAGGCGGTAGACCACGTCGGCGCGGACATGGCCGTTTCGCGAGAGCGTGTACGCGCCGGCCATCAGGAACATCGCGCCATAGGTGATGTAGCTGATGTCGAAAGCCCAGGTGGTCGGCGCACGCAGCACGTAGCGCACGAACACCTCGTAGCTGACTCCCAGGGTGAGGACGAGGATCAGCCAGGCGAACGCCTTGCCCACCCACGTGCTGAGCTCATCGATGAAGAACAGGAATTTCGTCATGCGAGCTGAACTCGCTGCGAGCAGTCCATCCGGATGTCCCCCTCCAACTCGTGGGCGGCGCTTCAATTGCGCCGCCCTCGCGATAAGACCTGACGCGATCCCCCGCGACAGCCGTCAGACCTTGAGCACGCCCGGGAAGTGATGCTCGAAGGCGCCGCGGTAGTCCGTCGCGTTGTTCATGTTGTAGTAAACCACGCGGCGCACCCATTCCTTCTGCGAATCCATCACCTTCTTCATGAACGGATCCGAGCCGAGCTGGGCGATCAGACCGTCCCACGCCTTGATCTGCGCGTCGAACACCGACTTCGGCGTCCGCTGGACGTTGACCTTGTCCTTGTTGATCAGCTCCTGCAGGTCCTTCGAATAATAATCCATGGCCTTCCATTCGTTGGCGGAGGACACGGCTTCGGCGGCGTATTGCAGGATCGCCTGCTGTTCCTTCGGCAGCGCGTTGAATTTCGTCCGGTTGAACATGATCTCGAAATATTCCGTCGCCTGATGATGGCTGCCCATCATGTAGTTCTTGGCGACATCCTGCGCGCCGAAGCGCCGGTCCGAGGTCGGATTGTTGAACTCGAACCCGTCGATCACGCCGCGCTCCATCGCGGGTACGATCTCGCCGCCGGGCAGCTGCGCGACCGATGCGCCCATCGCCTGGAAGAGATCGGCGGCCAGACCCACCGTGCGATATTTCAAGCCCTTGAGATCGGCGTCGCTGGTGATCGGCTTCTTGAACCAGCCGAGCGGCTGGGTCGGCATCGGCATGGCGAAGAAGCTCTTGATGTTGACGTTCATGATCTTGGTCTGGAGCTCCTCGAACAGCTCCTTGCCGCCGCCGTTGTGGATCCAGCCAAGGCCTTCGTTGGCGTTGAAGCCGAACACCGGGCCGGTGCCGAACAGCGAGGCGGCCTTGTGCTTGCCGTACCAGTACACCGTCACCGTGTGTGCCGCGTCGATCTGGCCGCCATGAACGCCGTCGAAGACCTGGAACGGATGCACGACCGAGCCGCCGACCAGATAGTCAATGCGCAGCCGGCCTCCGGCCATATCGTTGACGCGCTTCACATAATCTTCGGCCATCTCGTTGAAGACATCGGCCTTGCCCCACGAGCCCTGCATCTTCAGGGTCGCTGTCTGCGCCCGGCTGACTTGCGGCATGGCGATGGTGGCAGCGCCGGCCGCGCCGGCGGTCAGCAGGAATTTGCGACGAGTTGTTCTGGTCTTCTCGGACTTTGCAGTCATGGACGTCCTCCCTGGCGGCCTGATTGTTCGAACGCGTTTCGACGCGCTTGTCGTTGTGAACCGCTGGAGGTATGCCGCATTCCAGCGACTTTGATCACACTTTGGACGCATTGCCGGCATCCGACAAGCCCCGGTGTCGCATTATTGGTCTTAGACGTTCGACTCCAAGCAGCCGGATATTCACGCGCATGTCGCGGCGCAGCAAAGATGCAGCCGGACTTCTGCCAGTGGTGCCCGCCCGATGCGATTCTGGAAAATTTCGCGGCTCCTCAGGGCTCGCGTGCCGTCATAGGATCGGATCATCCGGGCTTCATTTCCAAGCCCGTTCGTTGTGAACTCGACCTTGGCGGCGGAAGCAGATCTGGACATCCAGCCCGGCCGTTGCCGCGAACAAAAGCACAGAGGGGCGATCATCATGCCTGCGTTGTCACGCCGCGATTTCCTGGCACTCTCGACGGCGGCCGCCGCCGTCGGCCTCGCCGCGCCCGCGCGCGGGGCGATGGGGCCGAACGACAAGTACGATCTGGTGATCCGCGGCGGCGAGGTGCTCGACCCCAGCCAGTCGCTGCGCGCCAGGCGCGATGTCGGCATCCGCTGGGGCACGATCGAGGCGGTCCAGGAGGCGATCCCGGCGGAGCGCGCGCTGAAGAGCATCGACGCCTCGGGCAAGCTGGTGATGCCCGGCCTGATCGATCTGCATTGTCACGTCTATCCCTACGGCTCGGCCATCGGCATTCCCGCCGACGAGCTGGTCCAGTTCCAGGGCACGACGACCGTCGTCTCGGCGGGCGATGCCGGCGTCAACAATCTGGCGGCGTTGCGCCGCTTCATCGTGGCCCAGACGCGAACGCGGATGTACGCCTTCGTCCACATCGCCAATAACGGCCTGTCGGCGTTCCCGGTCGCCGAGCTCCACAACATCGATACAGCGCAGACCGAAGCCTGCGCCATGGCACTGGCCGAGAATTCGGACTTCCTGCTCGGGGTCAAGGTGCGCATGTCGGAAAACGTCATCTTCAAGCATGGGCTCGAGCCGCTCAAGCGCGGCATCCAGGCGTGCGAGATGTGCGGCTGGCCGGCGAAGATGATGGTACATATCGGCGGCGTCGAATCCAAGGAGCTGATGTCGCAAATCCTCGACCTGATGCGCCCGGGCGACGTGCTGACGCATGCCTATTCGGGCGCCCCGAACATGTCGAGCGTGTTCACGAATATCGTTCAGGACGGCAAGCTGCTGCCTGCGGCTCTCGCGGCCAAGCAGCGCGGCGTCATGTTCGACGTCGGGCATGGCGGCGGCAGCTTCGATTTCACCGTGGCGGAAGTGGCGATCCCCGGCGGATGCGCTCCTGATACCATCTCTTCGGATATCCACGTCTTCTCCGGCAATTCGCCGGGGATTCCCTTCCTGCCCAACGTCATGAGCAAGTTCATGACGCTCGGTTTCACGCTGGAGCAGGTGGTCGCAATGGCAACGACCGCGCCGGCGAAGATCATCAGCCGCGCGCCGAAGATCGGCACGCTGCAGGTAGGTGCGCCCGCCGACGTCGCGATCATGGAGCTGGTGGAGGGACCGGTCAGCTTCGTCGACACGCGCAACAACAGGAGGGAAGGGAAAGCGCACCTCAAGCCGATCCAGACCGTCATCAACGGCGTGCCGTTCGGGCGGCCGTATCAGGCGCCGTTCTCAGTAAGATAGAGAGGCGGCGCCGGTCTCAGGTCTCTTCGAGATTCGGCGAAAAGTTCTTACAGGCCGAGCGTTGATCTCCGGGCCTTCGACCCAGCCGATGGAAAAGCCGACATATCCGGCAAGCGAAGCATAGATGCCCGTGCCGGACGCAGTTAGCCCGACCCATTTGCCCGTAGGCCCCGCACCGAGCGGTCACGAGCGAATGGGCTGAATCCCGGCCTGTCCCGGGCTTCCCCTCACGCCCCGCATGGCCTATGACGCTGCAACGCAAAAATCCCCCAAAAGACACGCATGATCCGCCTCGACAACGTCAGCAAGCAAGCCGGCCACCAGATCCTGTTCATCGAAGCCTCCGCGGCCCTCAACAAGGGGGAGAAGATCGGCCTTGTCGGGCCGAACGGCGCCGGCAAGAGCACGCTGTTCCGGATGATCGCCGGCGAGGAACTGCCCGACGAGGGCCAGGTCTCGACCGATCGCGGCATCACCATCGGCTATTTCAACCAGGACGTCGGCGAGATGTCTGGCCGCAGCGCGGTGGCCGAGGTGATGAACGGCGCGGGGCCCGTCAGCGAGGTCGCGGCCGAATTGCGCGAGCTCGAGGCCGCCATGGCCGACCCCGACAAGGCCGACCAGATGGACGAGATCATCGCCCGCTATGGCGAGGTGCAGCACCGGTTCGAGGAGCTCGACGGCTATGCGCTCGACGGCCGCGCGCGCGAGGCGCTCTCCGGCCTCGGCTTCAGCCAGGAGATGATGGACGGGGATGTCGGCAAGCTGTCCGGCGGCTGGAAGATGCGTGTGGCGCTGGCGCGCATTCTCCTGATGCGCCCCGACGTCATGCTGCTCGACGAGCCGAGCAACCATCTCGATTTGGAAAGCCTGATCTGGCTGGAAAAATTCCTGCACGATTACGAAGGCACGCTTCTGATGACCTCGCACGACCGCGAGTTCATCAACCGCGTGATCTCCAAGGTGATCGAGATCGATTCCGGCTCGCTCACCACCTACACCGGCGATTACGAATTCTACGAGCAGCAGCGGGCGCAGAACGAGAAGCAGCAGCAGGCGCAGTTCGAGCGCCAGCAGGCCATGCTCGCCAAGGAGATCAAGTTCATCGAGCGCTTCAAGGCGCGCGCCTCGCATGCGGCCCAGGTGCAGAGCCGAGTCAAGAAGCTCGACAAGATCGAGCGAGTCGAGCCGCCGCGGCGCCGCCAGAGCGTGGCGTTCGACTTCCTGCCGGCGCCGCGCTCGGGCGAGGACGTCGTCGCACTCAAGAACGTGCACAAGGGCTATGGCTCAAAGCGCATCTATGACGGGCTGGACTTCATGATCCGCCGTAAGGAGCGCTGGTGCGTGATGGGCGTCAACGGCGCCGGCAAGTCGACGCTGCTCAAGCTGGTTGCCGGTGCGAGCGAGCCGGACGAGGGCACCGTGGCGCTCGGAGGCAGCGTCAAGATGGGCTATTTCGCCCAGCATGCGATGGATCTGCTCGACGGCGAGCGCACCGTGTTCCAGTCGCTGGAGGACGCGTTTCCGACGGCGGGGCAGGGCTCCTTGCGCGCGCTCGCCGGCTGCTTCGGCTTCTCCGGCGACGACGTCGAGAAGCGCTGCCGCGTGCTCTCGGGCGGCGAGAAGGCGCGCCTCGTCATGGCCAAGATGCTGTTCGACCCGCCGAACTTCCTGGTGCTGGACGAGCCCACCAACCATCTCGACCTCGCCACCAAGGAAATGCTGATCAATGCGCTGTCGGATTTCGAGGGCACCATGCTGTTTGTCTCGCACGACCGGCATTTCTTGGCGACGCTGTCGAACCGCGTGCTGGAGCTGACGCCTGATGGCATCCACCAATATGGCGGCGGCTACACCGAATATGTCGCGCGCACCGGCCAGGAGGCGCCGGGGTTGCGGAGCTAGTGGTGGGCGGTAGCCCGGATGGAGCGAAGCGCAATCCGGGATCAGTGTGCGACGTCGGCGCTCGTGTCGTGCCGCGGGACCATCCCTGGATTGCGCTGCGCTCCATCCAGGCTACGGGCGGCCGTGATGGACCGGTAGCCCGGATGGAGCGTAAGCGTAATCCGGGATCAGTCTCCGCGTTCACCAAAGCTGCCGCTTATCTCGCCGGCGCCTCCCCAATCGGGAGGTAGAATACCAGCGCGAACGTAGTGATGGAGCGAGCTGTAGGGCCACTCAATCGCCGCTGCAACGAGCCCGTGCTTGACCGGATTGTAGTGAATGTAATCGGCGCAGCGCTCGAAATCCGCATCGTTACGAATTGTGTGTTCCCAAAATCGCCGCTGCCAGAGCGCGTACTCGCCGCGATGATTGCGGCAGATCGGTGCGCCGGAAGCTGCCAGCCGGTGTGTGAAGGCACTCTTGATGCGCTTCCAACGACCCGAGAAGTCCGAGTCACTATCGGGGAGCCTCATAATGACATGCAGGTGATCAGGTAGGATCACGATCGCATCGATCTCGAATGGTCGTTCGGCACGCGTTACGCGAAATGCGCTGCGGAGCTCGTCGACATCATCAACCAGCACGGATGACATTCGATCGTCCAGCGTGACGGTGAAGAAGAACATCCCGCCGGGTACGAAATTTCGCCGATAGCGAACCATGCGAGGGACTTTCCCGGATTGCGCTTCAGTCGGGCGAAGGATGGGCCGAAGCCCGGATGCCGCGCAGGGCAATCCGGGGAGTGCTACAGGGACAGTCGTGCCGGTGCTTGGTCTGCCCCGGATTACGCTGCGCTTCATCCGGGCTACAACTAGGGCGGCCCTCCGGGTCCGGATCATGCTCTAATAGGCGTAGAACATCCGCTGAATGTCCTTGGTGTCGGTCGTCTTGGTCAACGCCAGCATCAGCAAGATGCGCGCCTTCTGGGGATTGAGCGTATCCGAGACGACGAAGTCGTGCTCATCGTCCTTGGCCTCGCCATTGCGCGCGACGATGCCGTTGCCGACACGGCTGCTGCGAAGGATCACCACGCCCTTCTTGCGGGCATCGTCGAGCGCCGGCTCGACCGCCGGGCGGGCGAGGCTGCCGTCGCCTACGCCGGCATGCACGATCCCCTTGGCGCCGGCGGCGACAAAGGCGTCGATCGCGACCCGGTTCATGTTGGCGTAGCCGTAGACGATGTCGACCTGCGGCAGGACATCGAGCTTGGATACGTCGAATTCGGAATCCGCCGTGTGCCGGCGGGTCGTTTGGCGATAGAAATACGGCTTGTTGCCCTGCATGTAGCCGAGAAAGCCGAGTTCAGGCGTGCGAAAGGTGTCTGCCGTGGACGTGTTGTTCTTGGTGACGTCGCGTGCCGCGTTGATCTGATCGTTGAGGGCGACGAGCACGCCCTTGCCGACGGCCTCTTCACTGCCTGCGAGGATCACCGCATTGAAGAGGTTGATCGGGCCGTCCGCGCTGATCGCGGTCGACGGCCGCATCGCACCGACGACGACCACGGGCTTCTTGCTCTTGACGACCAGATTGAGGAAATAGCTGGTTTCCTCGATCGTGTCGGTCCCGTGCGTGATCACGATCCCGTCGACGTCGTCCTGCGCTAGGAGCGTATTGACGCGCTTGGCGAGCTTCAGCCAATAGTCATTGTTCATATTCTCGCTGGCGATCTGGAAGACCTGCTCGCCCTTGACGTTGGCCACCGTCTTCAACTCGGGGACGGCGTTCAAGAGGGTCTCGATGCCCACCGTGGCTGCGGTATACCCGATGACGGTGGTGCTGCTCGCCCCGCTGCCGGCGATCGTGCCGCCGGTTGCGAGAACCATGACGTTGGGCAGGCCGGGGCCTCTTGCGTTGGCAACGTCAACAATCATGAGCAGCGTAAAGAGCACGCCCATTATCGCCATCATGTGATCACGCACGCGGAACTGCAACATCTCGTCCATCCTTTGCTGGAAGCCTCGTTGATGCGCCCCGGTTCGCTCAGCGTCGCATCATCTGTCAGCCGCTGCGTTCTGTCTAGGGTCGCGGCGCGTTTGCTTTACGCGCTCGGCGCGTGTCGGAAACTGGCGGCGGGGAGGCACAAAAAGCAAATGGCCGGGACATTCTCGCGCGAAGACGCGCTTCTGCCCGGCCATGACGGCATTTCGCTTGTGGCTTCGCTGAAAAAGCCGGGAACGGACTGCGCGTTTACGCGCTGGTCTCGCACTTCTTCATGAAGCTGTTCTTGGCGGCGCCGGCGAGCGGCTTGCCGTCGGCGCTGACGGCCTTGGGCGCGCAGGCGTCTTCCTTGCACTTCTTCAGAAACGAGGTCTTGGCGGCGCCGGCCAGCGGCTTGCCGTCCTTGCCGACGGCCTTGCTCTCGCAGGTTTCTTGCGCAAGGGCCGAGCCCGCTGCGAAGGTGGCAACGATCGCAGCGAGGAAAATCCGTTTCATCATGGGGGTCTCCTGAACCAGAAATGGCCGGGAGAGTGGAGCCGGGAATCGTGGCGCAATCAAGCAGGATGAGCACTGGGCCGCCCGGTCGCCCGTTGATTTTTGCGCGCCAGCTCGGAACATGTCGCCTCTCTTGCAGTGCTCGCTGACCGCATCGGGCGATCCTGCTAGCGTCGGTCCCTTGAGATGGAGAGGAAGCATCGTGATGGACGCCGCGATCCCGCACGACCAGGCAGCCGATCGGCATTCCCACCTGGTTCGACCCCAAGACATGGATTGGCAGAAGACGCGCTTTCCGGGCTGCGAGGCCAAGACGCTACTGTTCGATCGCCGTACGGGGCTGATGACCGCCTTGATGCGTTTTGCGCCAGGATCGGTGCTGCCCGATCACGAACATGTCGGCATCGAGCAGAGCTGGGTGATCGAAGGCGCGCTCGTCGACAAGGAGGGTCCGGCCAAGGGCATTGCCTGCAAGGCCGGCGAATTCATCTGGCGCGAGGCGGGGAGCCGGCATGCCGCCTGGTGCCCCGACGGCGCGTTGATCCTGGCGATCTTCCAGGTGCCGAACAAGTTTTTCGAGGCCGACGGCCGCGTGGTCGATGCCGCTGGCCAGGACTGGGATGAGACCTGGGGGCACACCGCGGCGCAGCGGGCGCAGAGCGCCTGATCGCCTTCACGCGCCGCGCATCAGCAGCGCCTTGAAGTCGGCCCGCGCGCGCTGCGCCTCAGTGCGCGCGACGTCGGAGGCGTCGCCCATGCCGAAATAGCCATGGATCAGGCCGGGACCCTCATGATGCTTGACGCGGACGCCGGCGGCCTCCAGCGCGCGCACATAGGCGGCGCCTTCGTCGCGTAGGGGATCGAACCAGGCGGTGGTCACGACCGCGGGCGCGAGGCCGGCCAAGGAGGCAGCCCGCAGCGGCGAGACGCGCCAGTCGCCGGCGTGTGCGGGATCGGCGAGATAATGGCCGCAAAACCATTCCATCGTCGCCCGCGTGAGGAAGTAGCCCTCGGCGTTCTCGCTGCGCGAGGGATAGCGCGCGTTCTCGCGCGCATCGGCATAAGCGCCGACGACGTCGGTGACCGGATAGACCAGCAGTTGCGCGGCGAGCTTGATGCCGGCCTCCCGGCAGGCGATCGCGCTCGTCGCTGCGAGATTGCCGCCGGCGCTGTCGCCGGCAACGCCGAAGCGCGTTGCGTCACCGCCAAATTCCGCGACGCGGCCAAACACGTCGCTGACCGCGGCGAAAGCATCCTCGAAGGCGCCGGGAAAGCGCGTCTCGGGCGGGCGGCGATAGTCGACGGAGACGACGACCGCGCCGGTCTCGATCGCAAGGTTGCGCGCCTGCCGGTCGTGGGTTTCGAGATCGCCCGCAACCCAGCCGCCGCCATGGAAGAACACCACCGTCGGTGCCGGCGCGGCGCCGACCCGATAGACCCGTGCGGGAAGCAGACCGGCGCCGCCTTTCACCCTGATATCCTCGACGCTATCGACCGGCGGCGGCGGAATGGCGGCACGCGAGGCAGCGAGTGCGCGCAAGGAATCGCGGGCGCTCTGTGGCGTCATGACCGTGGGATCGCGCATCGGCATGAGCGGAATGATCTGGGCGATGACGGGATCGAGCGGTGCGGCCATGGGCTTTCCTCACAGGGTTCTTGGTCTTGCTTGGTCATTAGCATAGGTTTTGCGGGCCGCATCGGCAACCGGCGTGCGTCGCAAGGCCGGACGAACGGGCAGGGAGGTTCACGAGGTGGAATTCGAGACGCTGGTCCAGTCGCGCCGCAGCGTGCGTGGCTTCAAGAACGAGCCGGTGCCGCGCGCGGTGATCGAGGCGATCATCGAGAGCGCCAAGCGCGCGCCCTCGTCGATGAACACCCAGCCCTGGCATGTCCATGTGCTCACGGGTCATCCGCTGGAGGAGGTGCGTCGCCGCAACATGGCGGAGATGGCCGGCGGCGCCAAGGTCAAGCGCGACATCATCAGCCATGGCGAATACCAGGGCGTGCATCGTACCCGGCAGGTCGACATCGCCAAGAAGCTGTTCGGCGCGATGGGAATCGCGCGCGACGACAAGCCGATGCGGCAGGACTGGGTGCTGCGCGGCTTCCGCCAGTTCGACGCGCCGGTCTCGCTGGTGCTGACCTATGACCGCGTGCTCGATCCCGGCGCGGTCTGCCACTTCGATCTCGGCGCGCTCTGCTACGGCATCGTGCTCGCGGCGTGGGACCGCGGGCTCGGCTCGGTCATCAACGGGCAGGGCATCATGCGCTCCGACATCGTGCGCGAGGTCGCCGAGATTCCGGAAGACGAGGTCATCATGACCTGTGTCGCGATGGGCTATCCCGATGACGGCTTTGCCGCGAACGCCGTGCGCTCGGACCGCGAGCACAACCACCAGTTCGTGCGTTACGTGGGTTTTGCCGATTAGCACGAGCAAGAGGAGATTATTCTCTGGCGGAAAATTTTTGGTGCGGTGTCGCGAGTGGCCTCTTGCAATCTCGAAGTCGCGGGAGGAACAATATGCGGACTGAGAGGTTTGTTGCTGGCGCGAGGGAATTGATATGCGGCGGCTGGCTAGCCTGGTTCGGCGGTTCTTCGGTCCGCGACTGCGGCCCAAGATCGATGATGATCCAAGTCTTCCTTTCACACCCGAAGAGTTCGGCCGGCTGATTCGCAGCGGCCGGCACGAGGACATGAAGCTGCTGGCCGACGGGCTGGCCTGCCGCTCCATCCCGCGCCGCGCCAGCCATCGTGCGACGCATTAGGCTGCGCTCGAGACGGGTCACAGCGCTCACCGCGTGAGCGCGACCTGCTTGAACGCGCGGACTAGCGCCTTCTCCAGCTTGCCTGTCATCTCGCACAGAACGTCGTAGGCCTCCGCGCGCGGCATGGTCGGCTTGTAGTGCCGGTGCTCGATCAGGGCTGCGAAGATGTCCGAGATCGTTAGAATCCTGACGATATCGCCAATGTTCTCGGCGCAGAGCGCATCGGGATAGCCGCTCCCGTCGAGGTACTCGTGATGATGGCGGACGGCATCGAGAATCTCCGGCGAGATCCCGTCATGGTCCTTGAGAAACGTATGGCCGGCGGCGGGATGCGTTTCGATCAGCGTGCGCTCGGCGGCATCGAGGCGGCCCGGCTTGTCGAGGATGGCGAGCGGAATCTGCGCCTTGCCGATGTCATGGAACATGGCCGCCGAGTAGAGACGTTCCAGGTCGGCCCTGCCGACGCCGAGGCTCAGTCCGAAGTCGATGGCGACACCGGTGACAAGCAGGCAATGCTGATAGGTTCCTTCGTGGTGCCGCCGCACCGTCATGAGCCACTCCGTCAGGCCATGCCGGGTGATGCGATCGGCGATCTGGCGCCCCGCTTCCTTGGTGGCGTTGACGTCAAGCGGCTGGCCCAGGGTGACGGAGGTAAACATGGATGCGATCGCGGTCGCGGCGGTCTCGACGGCAGTGTCGGCCTGCGCGCTCTCGCGCGACGCGGCCGAGAGCGGATCAGGCGGATCGGACAGCGCCGCCAGCAGCCTCGCCCGGTTGATGGTGCCCGGAAGGACCAGTGTCGCTCCAAGCGCATAGGCCTGCGAAACGGCGACATGCGAGGTGTGCTCCAGCAGGAAAATCCGCTTCTTCGCCTTTGCGAGCTTGCCCGCCCGTTTCTTGATCGCCGCGATATTGTCGACATCGCGAAGCTCGGCGCGAATGACGATGGCGGACGGCACCTCTGACAGCTTGGCCTCGGCGTCCAGCCGCTCGCCCGCGACGGCGAAGCGTTGCTCGAGGAGCGAGCACACACCGGCCAGCTTGTCGGACGTGTCGGCCAGCACATGAACGAATGGGCGCGGCGCTGCAGCGACCGCGACGCCGCCAAGGCTGGTGGGTTTGAGTGTGGTTTGCGCGTTCTGCACGGATATGCCCCGGAATAGCGCGGGCTCCAATCGATGGGTCGAATTCTCGGTCTATTTGGCCTGATCGGAGCTCTGCGCTGCGGCAGCCGGCGCAATCGCCTGCTTCTTCTTGCTTTGTGCGGTGACGAAGTGGATGCCAGCGGTGGTGCCGTCGATCCAGACCAGCTCGCAGCGCCGGTAGGCCAGGCCCGTCGACGACAGCAGCATGAAGAATTCCTTGGCCTGGAGCACGTCCAGCGTGCCCTCGACCTCGACCTTCGCGCCCGTCTGCGAGACGTCGAGCAGGACGCAGCTGCGCCGCCAGGTGCCGTCGGATCCCATGAGATTGACCGGCTGCCTGTGGTCCATTTTCACGCGAAAGGCTTTGCGACCGTCGAACTTCATCGGCTAACCCCCATCTTTTTTGCGTCGCGATGTCCCCGACCGCACTCCTTGGCGTTTGCGGCAATTTCGCCCCACCGCACCGTCCACTGGCTGGTCGACAGCAGCAGCGTCTCGAAAATGTGCTGCGCGCGTTCGCGCTCGGCGAAAGAAAGCCGTGTGCCGCAGCGGTTGCTCAGGATGGCGAGCGTGGTCTGCCAGTTCAGCCGCGAGGCGCGGCAGGCCATGACGAGACCCTCGCAATCCTCGTCGGTCATGACATGTTCGACGATCTCGATGGGAGCGCCTGAAAGCACCGACAGCGCGGTGATGAGATTGGCGCTCTCGCCGCGGATGGCGAAACGGTTCACCGTGGAATCGTTCAGCTTGCCGATGCGGCTGAGTGCAACGATCTCCGGTCGCGCGATCGCATAGGCCGCCGCGGAGGGTAGCTTGGTGACGATGGGTGCGGCCGTTGCGGCTTGAAGCGAGACGGTGGCGTTCGGGCCGATGCCGGATTTCGGCGCCGGTGAGGCCGACAGCAACTTCCGCATGACTGCGTCGGGCGTGTCGGGCCTGAGCGCCAGTGGCTTGGTGAGTTCGTCATCCACCAGGCACCTCTCAACCAGCGCAACGTAAGCGGCTTCGGAGAACCTTGCCTCGCTGTTGCGGATCAGCGCAAGACAAACGCTGGAAGTGCCACCCTTGATCAGCGTCTCCATCACCCGTGGATCGATCGGCGCGCGGCCGGCGATGGCACATTGCTGCCTTACGCCCCTCGCGGATGCGATCAATGTGAGATCGGCCGTGGACAGTGACTGCGAGCGGAGCAAGACAGGGCAGGCGACTTCCGGATCGTGGTGCGAAGCGAGACGTCGGACGGTGTTCCGCGGAGCCACTTTGAGCTCTGCGAGCGCCGCGCTGACATCGATCAGCGTGCTGGCCTCGACCCGCTCGATCAGTCGCAGCAGGACGCCGTCGACCACACCGGCGAGCAATTCCTGGGACCGACCGCGGCTGCTTGTGAGCAGTTGCAAAAGGCCGAAGAGAATGCGGGCGCACCGGTCCAGCGGACACGTTGCGACCGCGTTCTCCAATTCGGCCAGATTGTCGGCAGGCGAATTTGCCGTCATGGCAGGAGCCTGAAATGAAATAAATTGCACAATCAAACGACGGTTATTCCGCCGCAAAGGCGTTAATTTGAATCTTAAATGGCAACGGCTTCGGTATTGGCGCACCGCCTCAATCGCAGGAAACGCTATCGAAATTCGGCGAGACAGGGTTGTCCCGGATTGTTCTTTCAACCGGCCCGTCTCCAATTGATCAGGGCACGTTAGGATCGATTCTAACGAAATAACCGAAGGAGGCAGCGAACGGCACCCCGCGGCCGGACGCACATTCAGAGCGGCGCGGCATTTTTCGTATTTCCATGAACAGCATTGACGATGTGCCGAGGTCGGCACTCAAAACATTTCGTTTTTCAGACGTCGACGAATTTCGAAGCGCTATACGCGGGCTGAATTTCGAATTCACCCCTTTTGTGCGGAAGATTTCGGCTGAGCAGACGATCTTGGCCTTACCGGGCTGCGACGTGAATTTGACGCGCGCGTTTCCGCGGGTGGTTGACGCACAACTCGTGGAGAATTGCACGGCGATCGGCTTCACGATGGATGATCTCAACGTGCCAATTCGCTTTAACGGCTCGCAACGGGCGCGACCCGCCGTGGTCATTGGCAGCGGCGGGGCGGCCTACACCACCATCGAGGAGGTGCAGCGGCAAATCGCCTCGGTGGTTTTCCGGCCCGAGGTGAGGGATCGTGGCTGGCCGCCCACGCTCTCGAGCTTCAAGATTTTTGAAATCTCCACGGCCGGCTTGCAGCGGTTGCGCGGCGTGGTTAGGGAGGTGCTGGCCGAGGCGGCCGGGCCGATTTCGGCACCGGAGCTCTTGTTGAAGGGCGCGGCGATGAAGGAGTCCCTGCTCGGAGCCGTTGACGAGGCCTTTGCGACGATCGTTCCGGCCCGCTGGACCTTTGCACCCAACGACGGACGGAATTTCAGGCTATTCCAGGACATCCGCGCGCTGCTGTCTGACGACCTGTCGGAGCCGATTTATAGCGACGAGATCGCGCGCAGGCTCGGACTGTCCGTTCGCACCATGCACGACGTCGTGCGCCGCTATCGCGGCATGAGCCTGCACCGCTATTTGCGTCTGCATCGGCTGTGGCTGGTGCGTCGGCGCCTTCTCGCCGGGGCCGATAGCGTCAAGGCGGTCGCGCTGGCGTATGGCTTCTGGCACCTCAGCGATTTCTCCAGAAGCTACCGCGACCAGTTCGGCGAGACGCCGTCGCAAACACTGGACCGCGGTCGCGGAAGGTAGAACGATAAATCGGGTAGGGCTGGGCGCCGGTTTCGTGCTACCGTTCGGCCATGAGCAATCGCATTCTCGTTCTCTACGGTTCTTACCGTTCCGACCGCATGGGCATCCGCCTTGCGAATTTCGTCATCAACCGGCTGCGCGGCCGCGGCGAGGACGTCGAATTGATCGACGCCAAGGCGATCGGGCTGCCGATGCTGGACCGGATGTACAAGGAACATCCCAAGGGCTCGGCGCCGGAGGCGCTGGAGAAGCTGGCCGGGCAGATCCGCGGCGCCGACGGATTCGTCTTCGTCACCGGCGAGTACAATTGGGGCATGCAGCCCGGGCTGAAGAACCTCACCGACCATT
Source organism: Bradyrhizobium sp. JHI2711 (assembly GCF_056156565.1). Lineage (NCBI taxonomy): Bacteria > Pseudomonadati > Pseudomonadota > Alphaproteobacteria > Hyphomicrobiales > Nitrobacteraceae > Bradyrhizobium > Bradyrhizobium sp. JHI2711. The sequence continues at coordinate 980,090 of NZ_JBPZPT010000001.1, read as the reverse complement.
TCCTGGAGGAATGGTTCTGGCGCCCGGCCGCGATCGTGAGCTATTCGGCCGGCCGGCTGTCCGGCGCGCGCGCAGCGACCGCCTGGCACGGCACGCTCTCGGAGATGGGCATGGTGGTGATATCGAGCACCATCGGTGTCGGCCCGATCGCGCAGACGCTGTCGGACGCCGGCGAGCCGATCGGCGACGGCGGCAAGGCTCTGGAGCGCTCGTTTCCGCGCTTCGCCGACGATCTGACCTGGTGGATCGAGGCGGCGAAAGCACAGCGCGCGCGCAAGGCGCCGCCGTATTGAGGTCGCGTAGCCTGGATGGAGCGACAGCGTAATCCAGGGTCTCGCGCGTCAACGGCACTGTCCCGGATTGCGCTGCGCTCCATCCGGGCTACGACTTCGCGTGCTACGCCGCCCGGACCTCACCGAGGAAGCGCTCGAACTGGCCGGCGAGATCGCGCGACTGGGTCGAGAGCTGCTCGGCCGCGCCCAGCACCTCTCTTGCCGCGGCGCCGGTGTCGTCGGCGGCGCGCTGCACGCCGGAGATGTTGCTGTTGACCTCCTGGGTGCCGCGGGCAGCCTCCTGAACGCTGCGGGCGATCTCCTTGGTCGCCGAGCCCTGTTCCTCGATCGCCGCGGCGATGGCGGTGCCGATCTGGTCGATCTCGGCGATGACGTCGGCGACGTTGCGGATTGCCGCCACCGTCTCGTCGCTCGCGGTCTGGATCGCGGTGATCTGCTCGGAGATCTCGGTCGTGGCCTTGGCGGTCTGCCCGGCCAGCGACTTCACTTCGGAGGCGACCACGGCAAAGCCGCGGCCGGCCTCGCCGGCGCGGGCGGCTTCGATGGTCGCATTTAGCGCAAGCAGGTTGGTCTGTTCGGCGATGCTCTGGATCAGCGTCACGACGTCGCCGATCTTCTGGGCGCCCTCGGCGAGCGTCCGCGCGGTGTCGCCGGTGCGGCGGGCATTGTCGACGGCACGGGCCGCGATCTCGGTGCTTTGGGCGACCTGACGCCCGATCTCCGCGATCGAGGAGGTCAGCTCTTCGGTGGCGCTCGCGACCGTCTGCACGTTGGTTGAGGTCTGTTCGGAGGCGGCGGCGACCACGGCGGCCTGGCTGTTGGTCTGCGCCGCCGTCGAGGTCATCGACTGTGCGGTGCTTTCCATTGCAGCAGAGGCCCGCGACAGGCCGCCGACCAGCTCGGTCACCTTGGCCTCGAAGGCGCGGGTGAGATCGTCGAGCGCCTGGGCGCGGCGCATCTTGCCGTCGTTCTCGGCCTGCTTCTCGGCCGCGAGCCGATCGGCGCGGATCATGTTGTCCTTGAACACCTGAACGGCCGCGGCCATCGCGCCGATCTCGTCGGAGCGCTCGGCGCCCGGAATGCTCTCCGCAACCTCGCCGTCGGCGAGCCGCGACATGCGCGTCGTCAGGCCGACGATCGGCGCGCAGACGCGGCGGCGAACCGTCACGATGAGGCCGGCGCTGGCGATCAGCACGGCGACAAGGCCGACGAGCGCGATCGTGAAGCTGGTGTGCGCGGCCGACGAAGCGCCGGCGAGAATCTGCTCGGCGTTGTCGTAGAAGGCGTCGCGGACGCCGATGATGGTGCCGAGGCCGCGCTGCGTGGCGGCGTAATAGGTGTCCATGTCGTGTTCGTACTTGCCGGTGATCGCGCCGTCCTTCACCAGCTTGAGCTCGCGGCCGAACTCCTCGACATAGATCGCGTTGAACTTCTCCAGGGCCTCCGCGACGTTCGCCGGCGTTGTTGGATTGCCGCGCAATTCCTGCAGCGACATCACGATCTGATCGTTGCGGCCCTGCGAGCGGGCAATGTCGGCCTTCTCGGCGTCGGTCGCCGGCTTCTTTCCGCCGAGGAGGTTCTTGTGCAGGCTGGAATTGAAGCCGCCGACGTCGCGCAGCGTCATCGCGACATTGGCGTAGCTGGCCTGCCGGTAGGCGTCACCGTTCAGGATCGCCATGCGGCGGACCTGCTCGTTGAGCAGCGCAGTCACGCCGCCGTTGAGCACGGCATTGTCGGCGACGATCTTCTTGGCCGCGTCTTTGCGCGCCTCGGCGGGACCCGCCAGCGCCTTGTCGATGGCCTCGCGCAACGCGGTGAACTTCGCGTTGATGCCGTCGATGTTGCTGCCGATCGTGGTGCCGTCGTCGAACGGGCCGGGCAGCTCCTTGCGCAGTGCATTCATCTTGTCGCGGGCGCGGTCGGTCTGCTTGCGCAGCTTGTCCTGCTCGGCCAGCAGCGCAGGGTCGATGGCCGCGGGTCCGTAAAGGATGTTGGTGGAAAAGCCGCGCTCCGGATTGAGATAGCGCGGGATGTCGCTGACCGCACGGACGATTGCGAGCCGCCCCTGCGCTTCAGTGATCCGTTCCATGGTCTGGTACTTCGTCGCGGCGACGTAGACGGCGAGACCGCCGCCGACGGTCGAGAGCGAGACGATGGCGCTGGTCAGGAGCGTACCGATTTTCATGATCTGTCCGGCAAATAACGGAGAAGTATTTTGCCCGGACGATAGGGCGGCCATGTTAATCTGCGGTTTACGCTCCCTGGCTGGCTCAGCTGTAGGTCGCGCTGACCGATCCCAGCGGACCAACGTAGGTCTCGCCAGCCTTGGGCCGGAGCATACCGGTAAGCGTACCCGTGCTGATCGTCTGGCCGGCCTTGAGACCGATGCCGGTCCGCGACAGCTCGTTGGCAAGCCAGGCCAGCGGCACCAGCGGATGGTCAATCGCCTCTGCAGCGGAGCCGCGGCGTCTCTCGATGCCGTTGCAATTCAGGACGACATCTTGAGTGGCGACGTCGCGGCTACGCCAGTCGGCGATGGGCTCTCCGAGCACGATCGTTCCTGATCCGGAGCCGTCGGCCATGATCGCCGGGATCGGCGGAAACGCCGCATCGTGAATGAAGCGGCACTCGGCGAGCTCGATGCCGGGATGCAACGAGACCACGGCGTCGCCGACCTCGTCCACCGTATAGGGCTTCGCGCGCGGCGGCAGATCGGCGCCGAGACGCGCCTGGAACTCGACTTCAGGGATCGGGCTGCATTGTCTGGCATGCTCGACGCTGGCGGGCGAACTCTTGATCAGGGGCGCGAACACCCGCCCATAGATCGGCGCGGAGATGCGAAGCTGACGCTGAAGCCCGGACTTCATGCCCGCGATCTTCCAGCCGACAACATCCCAGCCGAGTTCTTCTTCCACCATCTGCGCGACTTGGTACGCCGTGTCCGCATCCGGTGGGACCAGCCGTTCGTCGAGGCCGCTCTGTTGCCGGCCCTCGCGACGCAAATCGGCGAGCTGACGGGCGAGTTCGCGTTGCCGGGATAAGTCCATTGCGCGTCTCCAATCTATTTTTTTGTGCAGGCGAGGGCGGTTGCGAGGACGATCTCCAGTTCCTCCTGAACCTGATCGAGCGCGTCGGCGCTGCGGCTGGCGCGACACATCGCGACCGTGCCTTCGATCGAGGCGACGACGAGCGTTGCAAGCCGCTCGGCGCGCTCGGCAGCCAGTCCTTCGCGCAACAAGGCTGCCAGCATGATCCGCCGCCAATCGGCGAACACGCCTTCGGCGAGATCGAGCAGGTGCTGCTGCGCGGCCGCGTCGTCCTTGTCACTGGGCTCACCGACATAGCGATCGACCGCCACGGCGAGCACAGGGCAGCCGGCCTCGAAGCCGGTTGCCTCCAACTGGCGGCGCCATGATGCGACAAAAGCCTTGAGGCCGCCGATCACGCCGCGTTCGTTCATGGCTTTCTCCAGAGGAATGGATACCTGCCGGCCGGCGAAGGTCACGGCTTCGGCGATCAATTGCGGCTTGCCGTCGGGGAAGTGGTGGCTGATCGAGCCGCGCGGCGTCGCTGTGTGGCGGACCACGTCGCGCATGCTGGTGGCGTTGACGCCGCGGCGGCTCATCAGGTCGGCGGCGCCGGCGATCATCCTGTCGCGTGTGGTGGCAGTCATCGGGAATCCTGCAATTGGCCATCTCCATCTAGACTATGACACTTGACATAGGCAAGCCGTGCTGAGATATGACGAGTGTCATATTCCTGGAGAGGTGCCGATTTGACCATCATTACCGTCACCGCACCGGCCGGACGGCTCGGCCTGCCGCAGCGCCGGCAGCTTGCGGAAAGCCTAACCGACGCCGTGCTCGAGCCCGAAGTCGGCCAGAAGGCGCCGGCGGCCCGAATGGGGTTCCAGGTGCATTTCCACGACCTGCCGCCCGACAGCATGGCCATCGGCGGCCGGTTGCTGTGCGACCAGGACAAGCCGCGCGACATCATCACCGTCAACATCGCCGTCATGAACGCGGCCTGGCCGGCGGAGGTGCGCGCCGAGGTGATCCGCAACGTGCTGGCGCGACTTGCGGAGGCCTGCGGCATGCCGGCGCCGTCGCCGACCTGGTGGGTCAATTTCGAGATCATCGATGAGGGAAGCTGGGGATCGCGCGGCGGGGTGCTCTCGATCCTTCAGCTGCTGGATTCCGGCGTGTTCACGCCGGCCCGGATCGAGGCGATCCGCGCGGCGCTTCAGCAGCCGGCCTGACTTGCTGCCAACACCAACAATCGGGAGACGAGCACATGAGCGAAGGTCAGATCGGCACCGAGGTGCACGGCCACGTCCTCAAAATCATCATCGCCAACGCCGCGAAGAAGAACGCGTTCACGCCTGCGATGATGGAGCAATTGTCCGATGCACTCACCGAATTGCACCACAACGAGGCCTATCGCGTCGGCGTGGTCTGCGCCGAGGGCGGGGATTTCACTGCAGGTCTCGATATGCCCAAATTCTTCGGTCCCACCGCGGAGAAGCGCAACACCAAGGACGGCAATGTCGACCCGTTCGGGCTCAACAAGCGCTGCCGCAAGCCGATCGTGACGGCAGTGCAGGGTATCGTCTACACCATCGGCATCGAGCTGATGCTCGCCGGTGACATCGTGGTTGCGGCCGACGATGCACGTTTCTGCCAAATGGAGGCGAGGCGCGGCATCGCACCACTGGGCGGCGCGCATTTCCGCTTCCTATCGCGGGCCGGCTGGGGCGATGCGATGTATCATCTGTTCCTCTGCGACGAGTTTTCGGCGCAGCGCGCGCATGCGATCGGTCTCGTCCAGGAGGTCGTGCCTGCAGGCGAGCAGATCGAGCGGGCGATGACGCTCGCCGCCATGATCGCGCGCAATGCGCCACTCGGCATCCAGGTGACCAAGGAAGCGGCGGCGAACTATGTCGAAGCTGGCGAAGCGGCTGCGATTGCCTACATCCCGAAAATTCGCGATCGTGTGCTCGGCAGTGCCGACGCCAAGGAGGGCATCCAATCCTTCATCGAGCGTCGCGCGGCCGTCTTCCAGGGACGTTGATCGGCGCCTGCTAATGCCGGGCCTGATCGAGCCTTTCAAGGATATCCAGCGTAGCGCCATCGCGTTCGCCTGCGAAATATCGGGCGAGCGCCTGATCGAAGACGGGCTCGTCGGAGACCGCGCCGAACAGCGTCATCGACGAGCGGAATTTGGCGTCATCCGGCGCGCCGAGGATCGCGTTGATGGTCCGGCCCTCGACCGCGAGCACCAGCCTGGTGCATTCGATCAGCCGGCCGCCCAGGATAGGGTGGACGAGATAGGCCTCGGCCTCCGCGCGGGAGCCGATGGCATATCGCTGCGACATGGCGCTGGCGCCGAGACCTGCGACCTGGGGGAAGATGAACCACATCCAGTGAGTCTGCTTCCGGCCCCTAGTCAGCTCGCCCAAGATGTCGCCATAGACCGGGTCTTGGGCCTGGACAAAGCGATCGAGATCGAACGGATCGGTCATTGGATACCTTAGGGGATACCTTTGGAGGGCCTTGGCGGCCCCGATTATGCCTAACTTTTGGCTCCCAATGTGGTAGCTGGTATAGAGTCTCTCCGGGTGGGGGTGGGTAAGCCCCCGGGGGTCGATTTGGGGATCTGATGGTTTCCGACGCAGCACACGCCGAGAGGCTGTTGTCGCGCCGCCGTGTCGGGCGGGCTGAAACGATTCTGCTGTCTGTGGCCGCGATGGCGCTGGCGCTCGGCGCCGCCGCGTGGGTCGCCGATATCAGCGATTCGACCCCGCTGGTCTCCGCGGCGTTGCCGCCGGCCAATGCCCCCTCTTTCGAGGACCGTTTCGCTTCGGCCTCGGCTGGCCCGTCGCCGCGCGAGCTTGGTCTGCGGGTGCTGGAGCGCTCCGCGGTGAATGCGGCCCAGCTCAGGCTGCGCGACGCCAAGGCGATGCTGGCTCAGAAGCTCCAGGGCGACGACTGGCGCTCGATCCTGACCGAGGACGACCGGTACATGACCGAGGAGGCGAGGCGCTCGCAGCGCGCCGATGCCATCCCCATGCCGCGCGCGCGTCCGGTCCAGGCGGACTTCTCCGCTCAGATCGCCTCCAGCCAGGCCTACGCGGACACCAATCTCAGGGTCGACAACCGCAATTTCTTCGAAAAATTCACCGACAAGATCAAGCTCGCCTCGCTGACGCCCGGCGACGGCCTGCTCGGCAGGGGGCCGGACCTCGCCGCGCTCGGCTACGATTCGCGCACCGCGGTCTATGACATCTCGGCCAAGGCGGTCTATCTGCCGAGCGGCGTGGCGCTGGAAGCTCATTCCGGCCTGGGCGCCCTGATGGACAATCCTGACCATGTCGACCGGCGGATGGTCGGCGCGACGCCGCCGGCGATCTACGATCTGAAGCCGCGCGAAAAGCCGTTCCACGGCGTCCGTGCGCTGCGCATGACCCCGGTCGAAGGCACCAGCGCGCTGGGCCGCGTCGGGCTGCTCACGCACAATTACCTGCTCGGGCCGCGCGGCGATTCCAACGGCTGCGTCTCGATCAAGGACTATGATCGGTTCATCAAGGCCTACGACAATGGCGAGTTCAACCGCCTGGTCGTGGTGCCGAGTCTGCGCGGCGCGGCGACCGCCTCGCAGCGCGCGAGCACCGATTCCTGATATTCGCCTGCGACGGCGGGGCTGCCGTTTCCCCTTCGTTAAGCCGTCCTCGTCCAGAAGCAGCCCATGAGCGATCCATCCAATTCCGAGACCCCGCTGCGCACGACGTTCAAGATCAAGCTGAACGGCGACACGCTGGCGATCGCGACCGTCGGTCAGGCCTATCAATTCCTGACCAACTTCAAATCGGTCGAGTGGATGGAATTTCGCTCGCTGCACGAGGACGCCGTCGCGGCCCTGGAAGGCGCCGCCGGTAACGCCATGCTGGCGGTGCAGGCAACCAACGCCGTGCGCGCGCTGTTCGTCAGCGCCAAGCTGCTCTGAGAGAATCTCTCCCTCTGGCCTGATCCGTTGCCCTCGAACCCACTGCAAGGCGGGTGCGACGAAGGCTTGCGCGTCCGCGCCAGGGAGAGGGAATATGAAATTGGCAGAATTCATTGCAGGCATCGACGTTGGCGCGGAGCAACCAACCGAAGCCGCGCTCACCGCCTTCGAGACGTCCATCGGCTGTCGCTTGCCGGACGACTATCGCCGCTTCCTGCTGGCCTGCGCCGGCGGCTATCATCAGGGGGGCGCCGACTTCAACTGGCCGCATGGGGACTGGGCGGGTTCGGTGCAGGAGGTCCTGGGATTGCGGTCCGACGAGTGCTCGCTGGTGCAGACGCGCCAGACGCCGCAATGGCCGACCGTCGATGAGCTGTTGTGGATCATGAGCGACCACGGCGGCAATCCGATCTGCATGACGATCGACAAGGCCCATTTCGGCGAGATCTGGTTTATGGACCACGAGATGGCCGAATACGAAAAGCCCTGGACACTGGCGCAGGCGATGTCCGATCAATGGGGCTATGTCCTGCCGCTAGCACCGACGTTCAGCGATTTCATCGCCGGCCTGTACGAGGAAGCAGCGGCCGCCTGAGGCGAGGCCGGGCGGAGCGGGCGGGTCCGCCGCGACATGCTGGGTCCAGCTGGTCCACGGTATCGGGTGCAGGCCCGACCTTTCTTTTCCGTCGCTTGAACTCCGCTCCCGGAACGGGCAAACGGTTCGCCAAGAAACCGTGGCCCAGGCCATCCATTCGACGCTGAGTTCAAGGGAGAGACTCCATCATGAAACGCCGTACATTCCTCCAAGGTGGTGCGGTCGCCGGCGCGACCACGCTGGTTGCGGCCCCTGCGATCGCGCAGAGCATGCCCGAGATCAAATGGCGCCTGACGTCGAGCTTCCCGAGATCGCTCGACACCATCTACGGCACGGCGCAGACCTTCGCGAAATATGTCGCCGAGGCCACCGACAACAAATTCCAGATCCAGACCTTCTCGGCGGGCGAGCTCGTGCCCGGCCTGCAGGCGCTCGATGCGGTCAGCACCGCATCGGTGGAGATGGCGCAGACGCCGCTCTATTTTTACATCGGCAAGGAGCCGGCGCTGGCCTATGCCACCGGCGCGCCCTTCGGCATGAACCATCGGCATCAGGAATCATGGTGGCACTTCGGGGGCGGCGCCGACCTCACCAACGAAGCGCTCAAACCCTTCAAGGCGCACGCCATCCTCTGCGGCAATTCCGGCACCCAGATGGGCGGCTGGTTCCGCAAGGAGATCAAGTCCGTCGACGACCTCAAGGGCCTGAAATTCCGCATCGCCGGCATGGGTGGCCATGTGCTGGCAAAGCTCGGGGTCGTCCCGCAGCAGATCGCGGGAGGCGATATCTATCCGGCGCTGGAGAAGGGCACGATCGACGCGGTCGAATTCGTCGGTCCTTATGACGACGAGAAGCTCGGCTTCTACAAGGTCGCCAAATACTACTACTTCCCCGGCTGGTGGGAAGGCGGTGCCATGTTGCACATGATCGTCAACGACGAGAAATGGAATTCGCTGCCTAAGCAATATCAGGCGATCGTCAACCAGGCGGGCGCGGCGGCCGGTGCGTGGATGCTCGAGAAATACGACAGCGTGAACCCCGGTGCGCTAAAGCGGCTGATTGCGAACGGCACCGAGCTGAAGGCGTTCCCGCAGCCGGTGCTGGAGGCCTGCTACAATGCGACCCAGGAGCACCTGAACGAGCTCGCCGCCAAGAGCGATCTGTTCAGGCGCACCAAGGAGAGCCACGACGCGTATATGAAGGAGGTGCTGTTCTATACGCAGATCGCGGAGAATTTCTACGACAACTATCTGCTCAGCAAGACGCGCAACAAGAGCTGAGCGGAAGAGGCGAGGGCGCGGTGTTTACGCCGCGCCCAGCTTCGTAGCCCGGATGGAGCGCAGCGCAATCCGGGAGAGTGCCGGGTGATGCGCGAGACCCGGATTGCACAAACGGGCGGCGCTTTCGCGCCGACCGTTGGCTCCATCCTGGCTACGGGACCGCGCATCCACTCACGTAACTGCACGGAGACATTAACCAGCCATTAACCATATCGGCCGCATCGTTAACCATTCAATAACAGGGAACGAGTCGGCCGCCATGGAGGCTGCAGCAAAGGTCCAACGTCAGATGGTGCGCCTGCGCGGGCGCTCCTATGTGGCTTTCGTGTTCACGCCGACGGTTCCGGTCCAGGACTGGCTGCACGAGATCGACGCCACGATTGCGCGCTCGCCCGGCTTTTTCGCCGGCCGGCCGGTGGTGATCGACCTGTCTTCGGTCGATCTCAGCCAGGCCGGCATCGGCCATCTGCTCACCAGCCTGCAGGACCGCAACATCCGCGTGCTCGGCATCGAGGGTGTGGAGGAGGGAAGGCTGACGCCGATGATGCCGCCGCTGCTGTCGGGCGGACGCAGCTGCGTGGTCGAGCCGAGCGCGCCGAAGAAGGCCGACGCGAAGGCCGAGGCCAAGCCGACCTCGTTGCTGCTGGAACACCCTGTGCGCTCTGGCCAAACCGTGATCTTCCCGGAAGGCGACGTCACCATTCTCGGCTCGGTCGGCTCGGGCGCCGAGGTCGTCGCCGGCGGCTCCATCCACGTCTACGGCGCGCTGCGCGGCCGCGCCATGGCGGGCGTCAATGGACACACCAGCGCGCGCATCTATTGCCAGAAGATCGAAGCCGAACTGCTTGCAATCGACGGATTTTATCAGACCGCCGAGGACATCGACGAGGCCCTGCGCGGCAAGCCGGCGCAGGCCTGGCTGCAGGGGAATACCATGCGAATTACAGCACTGAACTGACCAGCAAAGGAGACATTTCAGATGAGTAAGGTACTGGTCGTGACATCAGGCAAGGGCGGGGTCGGCAAGACCACGACCACCGCCGCGCTGGGAGCAGCGCTCGCACAGCGCGGCGACAAGGTGGTCGTCGTCGATTTCGACGTCGGCCTGCGCAACCTCGACCTCGTGATGGGCGCCGAACGCCGCGTCGTGTTCGATCTCATCAACGTGGTGCAGGGCGTCGCCAAACTCCCGCAGGCGCTGATCAAGGACAAGCGGCTGGAGAATTTGTGGCTGCTGCCGGCGTCCCAAACCCGCGACAAGGACGCGCTGACGGAGGAGGGCGTCGGCAAGGTCATTGCCGAGTTGCGCAGCCGGTTCGACTGGGTGATCTGCGACAGCCCGGCCGGCATCGAGCGCGGCGCTTCCATGGCGATGCGCTTTGCCGACGAGGCCGTGATCGTCACCAATCCGGAAGTCTCCTCCGTGCGCGATTCCGACCGCATCATCGGCATGCTCGATTCCAAGACGGTGCGGGCCGAGAAGGGCGAGCGCGTCGAGAAGCATATTCTCATCACCCGCTACGATCCCTCCCGCGCCGCGCGCGGCGAGATGCTGACCATCGCCGACATCCTGGAGATCCTTGCCACGCCCTTGCTCGGCATCATCCCCGAGAGCCAGGACGTGTTGAAGGCCTCCAACGTCGGCACGCCTGTGACTCTGTCGAATGCCGATGGAGCGCCGGCACGAGCCTATATGGACGCCGCTAAGCGCCTCTGTGGCGAGAACGTGACAATGCACGTTCCTGCCGAGCGCAGAGGATTTATGGACCGGCTGCTGCGACGGAGGGCTGCATGAGCATGGGTCTGCTTCGACTCCTCCGCGGCAAGAAGGCCACAGCACCCGTCGCGCGCGAACGGCTGCAGATCCTGCTTGCCCATGAACGTGGAATGCGCGGCCAGCCCGATCTGCTCGGTGTGCTGCGCGAGGAAATTCTCGCGGTCGTGTCCAAACATGTGACGCTGGACCCGACCAAGGTCATCGTCCGGCTCGAACGCGGCGACGAGGTCTCGACCCTCGAGGTCGACATCGAGGTGCCCAACGATTTCGAGGGCAAGAAGGTGGCGGTCGCGTAGGGGACGCGGCCCGCAGACTCCCGTTTTGGGGTGGGTGAGAAGGCGGTCCGCCGGGCATGGCGGGCCGCCTTTGTCTTGCCGCTCACATCGATTGGACGGAACGCGCCCCGCGCCTCGACCGTTGTGAACCACCCGCGGCAGCGTTGCACCGCGGCTGGTCAGACGGGAGAGCGCCCATGATGTCCGAGGTCCAGGTCCATACACTTGCCCGGCAGATGCTCGAACAGCACGGCTTTGCTGCGATCGCGAAGGCCGCTGAGCAGGCTCAGGCCTGCGAGGGCCGCGGCGAGGCCGATGAGGCCAGGGAATGGCGTCACATCGTGGACGCCATGAAGATCATGCGCGGCCCGCATCAGAGCTGACACTCGAACGCGCCAGTTTCAACGCTCGCCGCGATCGGCGCCTTGGGACGAATTGCGGTTCTGTGTCTGCGGCTGCGCGCGCTCGCCCGATTCCTTGCAGGGCAGGGGTTCCCACGAGCCGTCCGGCGCCTGCTGATAGGCACTGCAGGACGGCGAGGTGGACTTTTCCCCGCCCTTCTGGGCGTCGGAATTTCTCGCCAGTGCGGGCGCAGTCAGCACCGCGGCGGCTGCAATCGCGCCGGCGAAAACGAAATGGATACTCCGCATGAGGACCTCCTGTTCGAATTCGGAAAGAGGCCGCATGCTGTGAAAAATTATGACGATTTTGGGCCGCGGCAGAGGTTCCGTCGCGGCGTGCTTAACGGGGCGGCGCGTTAGCCGCCTTTGCTGCGGATCAGGCCGGCGAGATTGGTCTTCTGGGCTTCGCACCAGCCGGACATGCCGAGGCGGCGCTGGTCCATGTCGGTCGCCTGGGTCGCGATCGCGACCTCCGCCATCAGGTCATCGTCCTGCTTCTCGCCCATCTTGCCGCCGGTATGCAGCCAGGCGATCGCCTTGCGCACCTTCTCGGTGGTGCCGTCGGGCAGGTGCATCTGCTGCGCCCTCTGCACGAGGTCCTGATAGGCGAGATCGGTGTCGGGGCACTCGACCTTGGCGGCGAAGGCCTGCAAGACCATCGTCACATAGGTCGATCGCGGCGGCGCATCGCCCGCGAGGGCCGGCGCGGCCAACAGCAACAGGCCCGTCATCAGAAAACCGGTGCGCATCCCTGGGACCTCCTCCATTCTATCGAGAGGCTAGCGTCCGGCGCGCCGCTCGGCAATGGGATCGGGACACAATTGTCGCCGATCGGCCCAGTAGGCTAACCTGCGCTCCCCAGCATCGGAGCGCGATATGAGCCTGTTCAGCACGCCGTTCGATCCCACACGCGACACCGCGCTCGTCACCGGCGCAGGCAACGGCATCGGCCGCGCGATCGCGCTCGGCCTGGTCGGCGAGGGCGTCCGCACCGTGTTCGCGGATGTCAGCGCGGAGCGGGTGCGTGCCGCGATCGGCGCGAGCGAGAGGCCAGGTCTCGCCGTGCCCTGGGTCGGCAATCTTGCCAGCCTCGAGGCCTGCGATGAGCTGCTGACATCAGCGCATTCCGCGCTGGGCGAGGTCACGCATTTGGTCCACAGCGCCTCGCCGCCGCGGCGCGAGGCGGATCACTTGCTCGCAGTCGATCGCAACACCTGGCAGGAGATGCATGCCGTCAATCTCGATGCCGGCTTTCACCTGGCGCGCGGGCTCGCCAAGCGGCTGATCGCGGCGAAGCGGCCGGGCTCGTTCCTGTTTCTGACCTCGCTACATGCGGGCACGCCGCGCAACCTGGCGCATTACTCGACGGCAAAGGCCGCCATGGCGATGCTGGTGAAGGAGCTGGCCAAGACGCTCGGACGCTACGACATCCGCGTCAACGCGCTGGTCCCCGGCGCGATCGCAGCCGGCGGGTTCGTCGCCGATCCCGCGCTGGCGCGGCACATTCCGCTCGGACGCCTCGGTGAGGCCGGGGATCTCGCACCGATGGCGCTCACGGTGCTGTCGAACAAGCTGTCCGCTTACGTCACCGGCGCAGCCTTCGTCGTCGACGGCGGATTGTCGCTGACGAACTGGTTCGAGGCGCCGGTGCTGGATTAGCCTAGCGCTGCCAGGCCGGCACCGGATCGAGCGGCGTGCGATAGACCTCGTTGTGATCGCGATCGGTGACGCGCACCGCGCAACCTTTCTGCTGTAGTTCGGGCTTTACCTGCGACAGCTCGCAAGCCAATTGGTCGGCGCGATCGGAGGCAACCTCGATGTCTTCGAGGATGATTCCACCCTGGTTCTTGAACTCACCACCAACCACGAGATCGAAAGAATAGTAGGGCATCCGAATTCCCCGGTGTGACGATCTGAGCTTCAGTGCAAGTCTCAACACATGTCGGATGGTACCACTGAGTCGACATCTATCGAATGAACAGAGCGCGCAATCTCTGGGCTTATGGCGCAGAAATGATGTGCAACGTGCGGGCTCGTTAAGAGTTTATTAAATATACCCGCGCGATCATTAGGCATGGAATTGCAGCAGAACCGGGCTCCGGGAACCGGCAGCTGCAAGAGAAGGCCGCCGGCATAGATCCCGACGGCCTTTTCTCTTGAGCGAGACGTCGCTCACCGTAATCGCCCGGAGTTAACGCTTCACATCGACTCGGACAGCGTGCGTGAGCGCGTGACAGCAAGGCTGCGTCGCTGCTCTAAAGCGCGATGCGATCAGGATGAATCGTCATCGCGCTTCAGGTTGTTGTTGTTTGAGCATGATCGTTTCGGAAAACCGCTGCGCACTTTGCGCTTACGCGGCCCTTCGGGTTCGGATCATGCTCTAGCGCAGCGGCATCGGCGGACGCACGATAGGTCCGTCGTCATCAGCAACGGCTTGCGTCGTCGTGGTCGGCGCAGCCGGCGGCGTGGCGGCGGCGGCCTGCGATAGCGGCGGCGGAGGCGCGAGCGGTGCGGGCGAAGAGGCCGGCGTGTAGGTCCGCGTTACAGGCGGCTTGGGCTTGCGAACCGGCGCCGCCGCAGGCTGCGGCGGGAGCGCGGCTGCGCGTGGGCGCGGATCGACCGGCGGCCTCGCCTCGGTGACCGGCTTCGGTGCGGGAGGCCTCGCCATCTCGCGCGCCATCTGCTCCTGTCCGGCCTTCAACTCGGCGATGTTGGCCTTGAGCTGCTCGATCTGCTGCGCCATGGCGGCAAGATCGCGTGTCATCGATTGCACCGATTGCGCCGCGTCGACCGACTGTGGTGCCGCGGGCGCAGCCGCAGCAAGCTGAGCTGCGGGCGGCGCAGCAGCTTGATCTGCCGTTTGGTTGGGCGCGGCTTCCGCTGCGGTGGGCGCAGCCTGGGCGGCGGCGACCGGCGCGCTTTGCTGCGGTGTCGCAGACAGCAACGAGGTCGTCGGGAGCAGCGAGGTCAGCGCCGGCGTCCATTCGGCCAGCAGCTGCTTTGCTGTGTCGCCGTGCTTCTCCCAGGCGATGCTCGCGGCCACGCTGGCGCCGGCAAGCAGGAACGTGACGAACGCTCCGCGCAGCCACTTGCCGACGGAGGACCGCTTCTTCATCACGGGACCATCGCTGGACGTGACGCGGACAGCGGTGTCGATCGACGGTGCCGCAGTGGATTTTCCGTAGACGACGTTGATGCTGGGCTCGGGCGCGCGCGCCGGCTCCAGACTGAACTTCGGCGTGACCTTGGGCTGCGGGGCAAACTTGGGTTCCGGGGCAAACCTGGGCTCCGGACGCGGCGCGATCTCTGGCGCCAGCGCAGGCGACACGCTGGCGGGGCGCGAGGCCCGCACGATCTCGGGCGAGATCTGGACCGCGTCGTGAGGATCGTTGTCCTTGACCGTGTCTTTCACGATCTCATCGACGATTTGCTTGGCGTTCAGCGTCGCGAGCATCGCAGCTCCTTTGAAGCCCAGTGTTCGAGGTTAAGGCATCCGCATTGGCGCGGGGCTGATCCGAGGGGAGGCCATACCCGGTCCCCATGTCGCACGAGTCCAGCCGGGTTTGACCAAAGCAAGGCGAGGGGATGGAGATGATGCGACACTCTTCCGCCCTTTGTGGTGATGGAACCCAATTTGCCGAACACGCGCATGTGTTCCTGCACCGCCTTGTTTTCAGCACGATTTTGGCAATATCTGGTGACGGCGGGGGCGTCGTTATTCCGCTATCGGGGGGCCGGCGGTGCCAAGATCTCTACTCGTTTTGTTCGTCGCAGCCCTGCTGCCGCTGGGCGGCTGCATGCAGACGACACTTTCGCCATCGACGGATGCGAGCATGACGCCGCGCGACCGTCAGTTGCTCGCGCACGCGCCTTACGCCAAGGCGAACGTGCCCCAGCAATATCTGCGTCACATCGTCGATTACCACCGCAAGGAGCAGCCGGGCACGATCCTGGTCGATACCGACGCGCGCTACCTCTATTACGTGCTGCCCGAGGGCAAGGCGATCCGCTACGGCGTTGCCGTCGGCGAGGAAGCCATGGCGTTCTCCGGCGTCGCGCGGGTCGGTCGCTTGGCGGAATGGCCGGACTGGGTCCCGACCGCGGATATCCAGGCGCGACTCGGTCCCTATCCCGCGCGCGTTCCCGGCGGTCCCGCCAATCCGCTGGGCGCGCGGGGCATCTATCTCTATGCCGGGAACAAGGACACGCTCTACCGCATCCACGGCACCAACCAGCCCGAATATATCGGTCAGGCGATCTCGTCCGGCTGCATCCGGATGCGCAACGAGGACGTCATCGATCTCTACGACCGGGTGAAGCTCAATTCGATGGTCGTGGTGCTGCCGCCAGGGCAGAGCGCGCAGGCCGAGGCGGGTGGACGCTGGCGCGGCTGAGGTCTGCGCCGGTCAGTTCGAATTTAGGTGCGTTGTCACGCTCTAGTTCTCAGGCCGGGCGACCCGCCATTGCAGCGTCGTGGCGTTGCCGTTGGCGTCGCCCGGCGCCTTGTCGGCGGGCGAGGTGTAGAGCGGGCGATAACGGTAGGCCCACATCTTGCTGCCGTCGTTGCGGTTGATCACGGTGAAGTCGCCGACGGCCCTGGCGTCGGCCGTTGCGGCGAGCGGCACCCAGCTCTCGATGCACTTGCCGTTGCAGTTCGACGTCTTTCCCGTGGTGTCGCGCTCATAATAGTAGAGCGTCATGCCGTTGAGATCGACGAGCTTGGGCCCCTGCTTGGTCAGGATCACCTTCGCGGGAGCCGTTGGCGCCTCGACCTTCGGCGGAGGAGGATCGCCGCCGCCATGGCCCCCTGCGACCGCCTGAACGGTCGAGAGCGCGACGGCCGCGGCCACAACGAGGAACCTGAACATCCGAAACTCCGCCCCGCAAAGTTAATCGCGCGTTAAGCGCCCCAATGCGGCCGACGTTAGCAGCCGAAGGTTAGTTCCTGGTTTCGTGCGCTGCGACAATTACGGACATGGTCCGAGATCAGAGCTGCGCATCGCGCAGCGGCGCGCGGCTGAGCTCGTTGCCGGCGGCGATCGCCTTGCGCAGCAGCCGCATCAGCTCCTCACTCTCTTTCGCGCTGAGGCCGCGCAGCATGATGCGCTGCGCGGATTCGACGGCCGGGGTGATCTTGCGCAGCGTGCGGCGGCCCTCGTCGGTGATCTCAAGCTCACGCGCGCGGCGGTCGCGGCTGGAGGGGCGCCGCTCCGCGAGGCCCTTCTGGACGAGGCGATCGATCACGCCGGTGATGGTGGTGCGATCGTAGGCGATCAATCCGGCGAGCGTCACCTGATCGAGCCCCGGATTGGCCTTGATGGTTGCAAGCGCGGCGTATTGCACCGGAGTGAGATCGAAGCCGGCGTCCTCGACCTCGGCCAGGAACACCGCGACCGAGATCTGCTGGAAGCGGCGTGCCAGATGTCCGGGCATGTCGTTGTTGTCTTTCACCGAAATCTCCTCCGGGGCAGAGCGGTGCGGATCATTGACAAGTATACTGATAGTCAGCATACTGATCAATAACCAAACAGAATTTGGCGGGAGAGGTGCTCATGCAGTTCCATCTCAATGGATTTCAGCCGGGCGACCCTGAAATCGCCGATCCTGCCGCGCGCGTTCAGGCATCGGGAGCGGCGGGCGCCGTGCCTGGCGAGGTCGATGTCCTCATCGTCGGCTGCGGGCCGGCCGGCCTGACGCTCGCCGCCCAGCTCGCGCAATTCCCCGACATCAGAACCTGCATCGTCGAGCAGAAGCCGGACCGCCTGCTGGTCGGTCAGGCCGACGGCATCGCCTGCCGCACCATGGAGATGTTCCACGCCTATGGCTTCAGCGAGCGTGTGCTGAAGGAAGCCTGTTGGGTCAACGAGACCACGTTCTGGAAGCCGGATGAAGCGGCGCCGGAAAAGATCGTCCGCAGCGGCCGGGTGCAGGACGTCGAGGACGGGCTGTCGGAATTCCCGCACCTCATCTTGAACCAGGCGCGCGTCCATGATTGCTTTCTCGACGTCATGCGCAAATCGCCGGCGAAGCTCGCGCCGTACTACAGCCGGCGCGTGCTTGACGTGAATGTTGATCCGGCCGCCGGCGCCGACCATCATGCCGTGACCGTGCGCCTCGAACGCGTCGATGCCGCGAACGAGGGCAAGGTCGAGACGATCAAGGCCCGCTACGTCGTCGGTTGCGACGGCGCCCGCAGCACGGTGCGCAAGTCGATCGGGCGCGAGCTGCACGGTGATTCCGCCAACCACGCCTGGGGCGTGATGGACGTGCTGGCCGTGACCGATTTTCCGGACATCCGCTTCAAGTCGCTGATCCAGTCGGCCAAGGACGGCAGCCTGCTGATCATTCCGCGCGAAGGCGGCTACATGGTCCGCATCTATGTCGAGCTCGCCAAGCTCGATGTCGGCGAACGCGTTGCCAATCGCAACATCACCGCCGATGACGTGATTGCGAAAGCGCAGCGGGTCCTGAAGCCGCATCGGCTCGAGGTGAAGGAGATCGCCTGGTGGTCGGTCTACGAGATCGGCCAGCGCCTCACCGACAAGTTCGACGACGTGCCGGAGGGCGAGATCGAGACGCGCCAGCCGCGCATCTTCATCGCCGGCGATGCCTGCCACACCCACAGCCCGAAGGCCGGGCAGGGCATGAACGTGTCGATGCAAGATGCCTTCAATCTCGGCTGGAAGCTCGCCGCCGTGCTTCGGAGGCAGTGTGCGCCAAGCCTGTTGCATTCCTACTCGGACGAGCGCCGGGCAGTCGCGAAGGAGCTGATCGATTTCGATCGCGAATGGGCTGATATCCTCGCCTCCGCCGCCAAGGCCGGCGGCGCCGATGCCGCCAAAACGCAGGACTATTTCGTCCGGCACGGTCGTTTTACCGCGGGCACGGCAACGCATTACAGGCCCTCGATGCTCACCGGCGCGGCCACGCATCAGCACCTCGCGCAGGGCCTCATTATCGGCACGCGCTTCCATTCCGCGCCGGTGATCCGGCTGGCGGACGCCAAGCCGGTGCATCTCGGCCATGCCGCACGGGCCGATGGCCGCTTCCGCATCTACGCGTTCTCGCCCGATGAGAACCCGGCAGCGTCGGGCTCGGCCATTCGTGCCTTGTGCAATTTCCTCGCGGAATCCCGGAAGTCGCCTATCCGTCGATATACGCCTGTTGGAGCTGACATCGACAGCGTGATCGATCTGCGCGCGGTGTTTCAGCAGGACCATCGCGAGCTCGCCATCGAGGCAATGCCGCCGATGTTGCTCCCGAGCAAAGGCCGTTACGGCTTGTACGACTACGAGAAGATGTTCTGCCCGGATCTCAAGAGCGGCCACGACGTTTTCACGATGCGCGGCATCGATCGGGCGGCCGGCTGCATGGTCGTGGTGCGGCCCGACCAGTATGTCGCGACCGTGCTGCCGATCGACTATTTTGCCGGGCTCGCCTCGTTCTTCGACGCATTCATGCTGCCGGCGAGGTGACGCCGAAAGCGCCGCGCGCGCCGTGCTGCCGGCGATGCCGCATGCGGCGCAGCCGAGCTAGCACTGGCTGCAACGAAAGCCCGGCCCTCGTGCCGGGCTTACCGCTTGCGCGCGCCCTCCGGTTCCGTGCGCGTACAATTTAAGAAAGTTCTTCGCGGGCAGATTTCATCGATCGTAATATGTCTATCCAAAGCTGTAAGCATCCACTCGGGGCAGCGGGGCACCGGAGGATGACGATGAGACAGAACCAAGCGGAGACGCGCCGTCAGCAAAATGTCGCGAAGCGGTCGATGACCAAGGAGGCCAAGCAGCTGGCCGGCCTGATTGCCGGACTGCGCGAATCCCTCGAGGAGATCCACAAGGAGCGGGCGGGCACCAAGCTGTCGGGCGCAGAAATGGGACTACTCGATGAGCGTCGCAACAATCTGCTGCTCACCATCGCAGCCCTCAATGACCGCCTTTCGGCGGTGCAGGGCCTGATCAATCTCGGCCGCCCGCATATTATCCGCGTGCACTAGCGCTGATCCGAGGCAACGAGATCGGCTCTGTTGCGACGGCACGGGGCCGGCCACAGGCCTCGTGGATGGCACCAAATTGCCACGCTCCCGGCGAATTGCCGCCAAAGCCCGCTGCCACGACAAGGCCGGGTGCAGGGCGACGCAAGGGGATGCGAATTGGCCTACAAGATGGTCGCAGAACGCGACAACGAGAAGTACAGTTTCGCCCGCGAGAGCCGGTTGCTCATCGTAGCGAAGGCGAAAGTGTGGGCAAGCGAGGGGTGGCGGGTGGTCGTCACCGACCAGGATGGCAAGGCCTACGCGCCGTCCGAGCTCGATCAGCTGTCCGCAGCGTGATGGTGGGGCGCGACCTCTTGCTCAGAGTCGGCACCGCGCGCATCACCGCACGGTGGTCTCCGAGAACAGGTTGATGATCACCACCCCTGATACGATCAGCGCGATGCCGACGAAGGCTGCGGCGTCCAGGATCTGACGGAACAGCACGAAGGAGACGGTGGCGGTCAGGATGATGCCGACCCCGCCCCAGATCGCATAGGCGATGCTCAACGGGATCACCCGAATCGCCACCGAGAGCGCGTAGAACGAGGCGACGTAGAACAGCACCATCGCCAGCGTCGGCCAGGGACGGGTGAACTGCGCGGACTGCTGCAGGAACGCCGACGCGGTGACCTCGAACACGATGGCGAGGGCGAGAGCCGTATAGGCGTTGAAGGCGGAAGTCATGCGGAGGCTGTGTCCGGGCCGACGGATGGCTGACGTGCGACCGGAAATATCACGCGGGAATGACGAGTCCGCGACAGGACGCAGCGCTTGCGTCGCCTGACGTTTGACTCTACGGACCTCTTTCATGCTCGTCATCTCCATCCAGAGCCAGGTGGTCCACGGCCATGTCGGCAACAGCGCGGCCGCCTATGCCATGCAGGCGGAGGGCGTGAACGTCGCTGCGGTGCCGACGACGCTGCTGTCCAACCATCCGCGCTATCCGAGCCTGCGCGGACGGGTGCTGGAGACCGAGCTCGTCGCCGATCTCCTGAGGGGAGTCGAGGAGCGCGGCCTGGTCGACGAGGCCGCGGTGGTCGTCACCGGCTATCTCGGCTCGCCCGGCAATGCCGCCGTCATCGCCGATTTCGTCGAGCGGGCGCGCACGCGCAATGGGAAGCTCGTCTATCTCTGCGATCCCGTGATCGGTGACGACGGCCGCGTCTATGTCGCGGACGGCATCCTGGACGTGCTCCGCCACCGGCTGCTGCCGACGGCGAACCTGACGACGCCGAACCAGTTCGAGCTCGAGCTGCTCTCTGGGGTCGCAATTGCCGACGCCGAGAGCCTCAGCGCGGCCTGCGCGGTGCTGGCTGGGGCAGGCACCGACGTCGTCGCCACCGGCTGCACCCTCGCTGACACGGCGGCGGGGCAGGTGGAGACGATCCTGTGCACTGATGGCCGATTGTCGCGCTTTGCGACGCCGCGCCTGCCGATCCGTCCCTACGGCACCGGCGATCTCCTCACCGGGTTGATCGCGGCGCATCTGGCCAAGGGCGAAGCGATGGAGTTGGCGGTACGTCGCGCGGTCGACACGGTCTTTGCCGTGCTGGTGCGCACGCAGGACGCCGGCTCGGCCGAGATGCGGCTGGTGCCGCTGCCGACGGCAGAGCGCAAGCCGTAAACCGTCAGGTCGCGCGCTTGCCGGCCGATTGCGCCGACTTCTGCGGCTTGGTCGCCGGGCCCTTCTGCTCGCGCGCGACGTCGGCCTTCGGCGGCTTGGCGCTCGCAAGGCCTTGTGTCTTCTTCGGCTTGGCTCCGGCAACGTCCTTGCGGTCGGAGGTGCCGCGCTTCGAGATATATTCCTGGCCGTCGATCGGGCCGACATGGGGCGGATCGCGGCCGAGATAGGGTCGGCCGATGCCGTACGCCTTGCCGTTGGCATCGACCCACTTCCACAGGATTTCGGTCGAGACCCAGCGCTGCGCCCTGTTGCTGCCTTGCGTGCTGACGATGTCTGCCGCCATGCCGTGACCGTAGCCGCCGCGCGTGCTGCCGCCGTGATAGGAGCGGTTGGAGGCGGCCTTCAGGCCGCTCGCGATCGACTGGCGATAGTCGTCGCGGAACGCGCTGGTGATGCCCGGCGACAGGCCGGCGGCTTCGGCCGCGAGCATCATGCGGAACAGCTTCTGCTTGAAGCTCTTGTCCATGCCGCCGATGACGTAGTCCATCATCGACATGCCGGCGCGCTCGGCCGCATGCGGATCCTTCCAGGTGAAGTCCTGATCGACCAGCTTGGTGAAGCTGCGCATCACCGTGACGGTCTTGCCCTTGCGCTTGATGGTGACTGCGCGCCGCTCCTGCACCTTCATCGTGTCTTCCTTGGCGGTGCGCTGATAGAGCGCCCAGAGGTAGCGGTCGATGCAGGCCTCCATGACGAAGCATTCGTCGAGCACGGCGATGTTGTCGGCAGGCGGTGACGCCTTGCGCGCAGGCGCAACGGGGTCGCTCGCGATCGCCGCGGCCGACAATGTGTCCGTCGTCACGATCTCGGTGGGATCGGTGGATGCGAGCTTGACGGGCTCCGCCACAGGGGCGGGGGCAACCTCGCTGACGACGGGCTCCGGTTCAGGCAAGATCGGCGGCGCGGGCACGGCTTCCACCGGCAGGATCAGCGCCGGGTCGGCCGAGGCAAGCTTGATGGTGGAGGCGGGCTCTTCCGGCGTTGCCTCTGCCGGCGCGGGAGGGTCGGGCAGCGCAGTGACGGTGGCTGCGATGTCGGCGGTCAAGGCGAAGCGGTCCTCAAGGGTCGCAGCGCGCGGCACGTCGGCGAGGTCGATGCGGCCGAGATCCTTGGCATGATCCTTGGCACGATCCTTGGCGCGCGAGATGGCGGCCGCATTGGCGGCGCTGTTTTCGATGAGCGCAGGCGCATAAGCGGAGAGAGACAATGCCAGCCAGCCGGCGAGAACGGCCGAGGGACACGACACCGCCACCAGAAGAGACCGCCGATCGTTCATGATCCCTGCCTCCAAACGGTCTGCTCGAACAATCTTGCCCGAACAGTGATGATGCAAACAGTCTGACGAAACAGTCGCACGGAAAGGCACGCAGCACGTCGATTGTTCGGGCCACGGTGTGGCGGCGCAATGGCGCAAATCGGGGAGTGCGGGCTTTTCGGGGCAACTGTGGCCGAGGTGCAACGCCCGGTTCCATTTGACGTTGCCGCAACTTTGTTGCGGCTGGTGCGTTGGAGGCGCCATGACGCATCCCTCGCTTCGTCCCATGGACGCCTTCGACCCCTCCGAGCCCGCCATCCTGCACGATCGTCTCTCCGACACGATCATCACCTGGACCGCCGACCAGGCCGAGGACTACCGCCGCGCCAGCCGGCCCGGCGCGGATGGAACCGTGGCCTGGAAGACCTATCTCTTTGACGGCTGGGGCAACGTGCTTGGTGGCTGAGCGGCTCCTCTGGAGGCGCCGCGTCGCAGCCGGCGTGATTCGCCCAAATCCCTGGACGCATTAGGCATAACGTCATGCATTGCATGCGATGTTGCAATGCGGCGGTGTATGTCGCACTGCAGCAAAATGCGCCTAAATAGGCTCCGACTCTCAAACCTCGGAGCATCACCAATGAACAAGAAGACCTTGTCGATCGCCGCCTTCCTGACGATCGCGGGCGGTACCGCGGCTTTCGCCGCCGAGCTGCCGACCTATGAGGCCAACGGATTTCCGGTTTCCCCGCTGCAGGTGCACGTGCTCGGTGCCGCACATGTCGAGCAGCAGGTCGCAGCGCCAAGCGCAATCGCCTCGGTCCACCAGGCGAAGGTGCTCAGCCCGCGCAAGGTGAAGACCGCGAACGTGATCACTGGCGCGGGCCGCTAAGCTCGCCGCGCGCGCAGGCTTGACGGCGAGCGGCCGTAGAGTTCGGCGAAGGCGGCGTTGAACCTGCGCAGGCTGCCGAACCCGGCCTGGAATGCGATAGCGGTCATGCTGTCATCGCCGGCATCGAGCAGGCGCTTGGCGCGCTGGACACGCAGTGTCTTGGCGAGCTGCTGCGGCGTAGCGCCGACATGGCGCTCGAACAGGCGCGCCAGGTGACGCGACGAGATGCCGAGCCGCGTCGCGAGATCGACCACCGAGCCTTCATCCAGCGCGCCGTCATCGATGAGCCTCATGGCCCGGGCCACCGTGGAGCGCGTGCCGTTCCAGGCCGGGCAGAAAGGAGCGGTCTCGGGACGGCAGCGCAGGCAGGGCCGGAAGCCGGCGGCCTCGGCAGCCGCAGCCGTCGGATAATAGACCACATTGCGCGCCAGCGGCTGCTTGGCCGGACAGACCGGCCGGCAATAGATGCCCGTGGTCTTCACCGCCGTGAAGAAGCGGCCGTCATAGCGGGGATCGCGGCGCAGGCGCGCGGCGTTGCAGACATCAAAGCTCAGCATGATCGCATGGTAGCGCATGAGGTCGGCGGCGGAAGGGCTGCCGGATGACCGAGTCTGATTGTGGCGAGCCGCGGCTCGCACCGCGGCCTAGAAGGCGGTTCTGATCGCAACACGGCCGGAGACCCCATCGTGACCAGCCCGAGAGACGTCGTACTGAACGCCTGGAAGACCTTTTCGTCACGCGATCCCGAGCGCATCGCAGCACTCTTCACCGACGACGCCGAATGGATCGCGCCGAAGGGAAATGCCACCGCCGTCGCGCTCGATCATACCGATCACATGGTGGGAGCGCACCAGATCGCCCGCTTCATCGCCAAGGAAATGCACAGGCTGTTTTCGAGCATCGATATCACGTTCCGCGGCGTGTATGTCGACGGCGATGTCGTGATCGTGGAGGAGCGGATGCGCGCCACGCTGCCCGGCGGCAAGCCGTACGAGAACGAGTATTGCTTCGTGTTCGAGGTGGTGGGCGACCGGATCAGGCAAGTGCGGGAATACATGGATACGCGCAAGGGATGGCGGATGGTCTTCGATGAGGGGCTGTAACACGCGTAGTCGGCATCGCCCTCGCGTGACAGCCCTGCAGCCGCGTGGGTTGAGCGGCTCAGCGCGCCGACTTATCGAGTGATCCATGGATCAGCGGACGAGCGGCGCCGACGCTCAGAAGAAGGATACCGCGCCGGCACTGCTCGGCGTGGTCTGCGGGCTTGCCGCAGCGCTGTTCTGGGCGCTCGGCTTTGCCGCCACGCGGCACGGCCTCAAGGCCGGCTTCACGCCGGTCGATCTGCTGGTGCATCGCTATGTCTGGTCGGGGATCGCATTCCTGCCCCTGGTGTTGCGCGCCGGACTCTCCGATCTCTGCGGCATCGGCTGGGGCAGGGGGCTCGTGCTGATGGTGCTCGGTGGTCCCGTGATGTCGCTGATCTCGTACATCGGCTTCCTGTTCGTCCCGCTCGGCCATGGCAGCGTGATCCAGCCCTCTTGCGCCACGCTCGGCGGCCTCCTGCTCGCGGCGGTCGTGCTGAAGGAGCGGATCTCCGCCTCGCGCCTGACCGGCGCGCTCGTCATCGTCGGAGGCCTCGGCGTGATCGGTGCGGAATCGATCGGCCACATCGGTGCCGACGGCATTCAGGGCGATCTCATCTTCGTGCTTGCCGGATTCATGTTCGCCGGGTTCGGCGCGATGCTGCGCCGCTGGCGCGTCTCGGCCGTGCCGGCGGCGCTGGTCATCAACGTGCTGTCGCTGCTGCTGGTGCCGGTCTACGTCGCCACGGTGGGCCTCGCCCACATTGCGTCGATCGGCATGACCGAGAACGCGATCCAGGCGCTGGCGCAGGGCGTGCTTGCCGGCCCCGCCGCGCTCTATCTCTACGCCGTCTCGGTCCAGCGTCTCGGCGTCGCCCGCGCCGCGGTGTTTCCGGCCTGCGTGCCCGCGCTGACGCTGCTCACCGGCTGGCTGCTGCTCGGCGAGCCGCCCACGATGCTGCAGACGGCAGGCCTCGTGACGGTGCTGTGCGGGTTCTACCTGGCGCAGCGGCAAAGCTAGCGGACCTCACGCCTTCTTCACGAACTCCGACTTCAGATTCATCGCGCCGATGCCGTCGATCTTGCAGGCGATGTTGTGGCCGTCGCTGGCGTCCTGCAGGCGGATATTGCGCACCTTGGTGCCGCCCTTGACGACCGAGGACGAGCCCTTGATCTTGAGATCCTTGATCACGATGACGCTGTCGCCGTCGGCGAGCACATTGCCGTTGGCATCGCGCACGCCCGCATCCTGCGCCGCGTCCGCGACCGCCTCCGCCGCGCCGCTCCATTCATGGCCGCACTCCGGGCAGACCCAGAGATCGCGGTCCTGATAGGCGTGCTCGGAATTGCAGGTCGGGCATTTCATCGTGTCGGTCATGACGGGTCTTGTCTCGCGCGTTCGTTCGCGGCGCGACCGTAGAGGCGGGAACCGGGAAAGCAAGCAAAAGCTGCGAGCAGCGCGGGCTGGCCGCGCCTGCGGGTGCGATATCACCGGGCGATGCTTGCCGACGCTTTCAATGAGGCGACATCGCCGGCGCGCGTTGAGCTGCATCAACGGCACTGCGCGCGGGGATCGTATCGTGTCTTCAGGAATGACCGCCGGAGGCAGCGATGGACGACACACTCAGACGAAAAATCCAGACCTTGCTGGACCAGCACCGCACGATGCGGATCGCGACGCTTCGCGCCGATGGCTGGCCGCAAGTGACGACCGTCGGCTATGCCAACGAAGGTTTCACCATCTACTTCCTCTGCGGCCCCGACAGCCAGAAGGCACAGAACATCTCTCGCGACGACCGCGTGTCGCTGGCGATCGATGACGATCCGGCGCAAGTGATGGAGATCACCGGCCTGTCCATGGCGGCGCGGGCGGTGGCCGTGACCGATCCAGCCGAGGCCGAGAAGGCGATCGCGCTTCTGATGGCGCGCTATCCCGAGCAGAAGGCCATCGGCCTCCCCATGCCGAAGCCATCCGAGGTGCGGCTGATCCGTCTCACGCCGACGGTGATCTCGCTGCTCGATTATTCCAAGGGATTCGGCCACACCGATCTCGTGACGTGCTGAGGACGCGAGCTGCGAGCTGGCTTGACGCAGATCAAGCTGGCGTCGTGGTGCACATCTAAGCTGCTCCACGATTCAATGCCGTGAGGTCGGGCGATGTCGCACAATGTTCGAATCTCCATCGGCATCGCCGTCCTGATCGCGCTGTCGGTGCTGTTTCTCTTCAGCGTCGTTCACACCGCCGCCGGGGCGCCGAGGCCCGGCTCGCGCGCGGTCGCCGCAGGTCATCGCCTGGCGCAGGCGTGGTGCCAGTCGTGTCACGCGATCGAGCCGCACATGGCCGGCTTCTTCGACGAGGCACCGAGCTTCCAATCCATCGCCGACCGCAACGGCACCACCGCGCTCTCGCTCAAGGTGTTCTGGCGGACCAGTCACCAGACCATGCCGAATCTCGTGATCTCGCCGGAGCAGGCCGAGGTGCTATCGGCCTATATCCTGAGCCTGAAGCGCAATTGAGGGCCGGCCTAAGCAAGTGTTGCGAAAACAACCCCATGCACAGTAGCCATCCCCATGGAATTGCTCGGGGTTTTCCTGACTTCGGCAAAATCGAACAAGAGTTGACCCGTCGGGCAAAACAATGGCATGATGACATCGTGGGACGCGGTCGGGGGCGTCAGGTGCGGCACCATCCCGGATTACGCTTGCGCTCCATCCGGGCTACGCTCGCTTCGCAACTTGCGACGAGTTCCCTCATGAGCTTTCTCCTCAACATCGACGTTCCCGACGTGGCGAAAGCCACGACGTTCTACACCGAAGCCTTTGGCCTCTCGGTCGGCCGTCGCTTCGGCGCCGACTTCGTCGAGCTCAACGGCTGGCCCGCGCCGGTGTATCTCTTGACCAAGCAGGCCGGCACCATCGGCGCCGGCGGCGACCGCCGCCGTTATGAGCGGCACTGGACGCCGATGCATATCGACGTCGTCGTCGACGATGTCGACGCCGCTGTCGCGCGTGCGCTCGCTGCCGGGGCGATCCTGGAAGTGCCGGCGAGCGATGCGCCCTATGGGCGGATCGCGATGCTGGCCGATCCGTTCGGGCACGGTTTTTGTCTGTTGGCGTTCAGCGCGCAAGGGTATGACGCGTTGCTGGAAGGTGCGTAGCCTAATCCGGGCCGAGCGTGCTGAGCCACCCGGATTGCGCTTTGCTCCATCCGGGCTACGATCGCCTGCGGAAGGCTGCGCCGACATCGGAGCGACATGCCAAAGAAGCTGAAGACCTACCAGACCTCGCTCGGCTTCTACGATCAGGCGATCGCCGCGCCCTCGATGAAGGCGGCGCTTGCTGCCTGGGGCGCCAGCTCCAATCTGTTCCATCAGGGTGTCGCCAGGGAGACCGACGACCCTGATGTCGTCGCTGCAACCATGGCGAAGCCGGGCGTGGTGCTGAGGCGTCCGGTGGGTTCGAACGGCCCGTACACCGAGAGCGCTGAGCTGCCGACAGATCTCGGCGAGGACGAGGCCAAGCCCAAGCGCAAGTCCAAGAGCAAGGCCAAGAGCAAGCCGACGTCAAAGACGCGTCCCGCCAGGACGGCCCGGAATGCATCCCGCGAGATCGATGCTGCGGCCGCGCGCAAGGCCGCTGCAGCTTTCGAGAAGGAGGAGCGGCGGCGCGAGGCAGCGCGTGCCAAGGAGGAGGCCGCTCGCGCCAAGGAGCGTGCGCGGCGCGACAAGGCGGTTGCCGCGGCGGAAGCCGCACTCGACAAGGCAAGACGCGAGCACGACGCGAAGGCCGGGGCGATCGAAGCCGAGCGGGCCGCGCTCGAGGCGCGCGCCGAAGCGGAGCAGGAGCGCTGGGACAAGCAGAGGCAGAAGCTGGATCAGGCGCTGCGCCGCGCGCGCGAGTGAGGGGCAGGTGCCGACGTCCGGGAGTTCTGTTGCTCATCCAGACCACTCTTGCGTCATACTCGCCGTCATTGCGAGCGGAGCGAAGCAATCCAGGCTCCCTCCGCGGAAGGACTCTGGATTGCTTCGTCGCAAGTGCTCCTCGCAATGACGGGGAGAGGTCGGAGCGCCAAAGCGCACAGCGCTTATGTCCGCACCTCGCGCGAAATTTGCTTGCCTCGCCTGGCATCCTTTTGCACTCTTGAAGCGAAGGAGACCAACGCATGACCAAGATGACTGCCGCCTGCGCGCTCGGAACCGCCCTGGTGCTGAGCGGCCTTGCAACCTCGGACGCCGAAGCCCGGACGCGGAGAGCCGTCGTCGTTCGCGCGCCGCAAGAGCGGCTCGTCATCACGGCGCCGGTGCTGAGGCCGACGCCTTGGGATTACAACATCGTGCCACGCTATCGTTACCGCCCCGAGCACGACCGGGTCGATCCCTACGGACCGCCCTTGGTGCCGTCCTATGTGCGCTATGAGGGATGGCGCTGGCCGTATTGGTGGTGAAGGCCGACGGACGCCAAACTGATCGGCGCATGAGGGTGGGTGAGCTGAGCAGAGGCACGACGTGCACCTGCTCGTCATGATCACCACTCTCTATCGGCAGAGAAGCGAAAGGGGCGGGGCTGCGCCGCCCGTGCTCCTACGGCCGCTCCGGTCCTTGCCTCTGATAACCAGGGGTTGTACGCTGCACTGCAGAAAAGTGTAGTGTAAATGGATCGGCTGAAATGAGCGTGGTTGAGAGCGTGGCATCCGAGCAGCTTGCGGAGCCGAAGATGCCGCCGGGCGTGCTGACCGAAGGTCCGGTGGTCGAGGCCAAGTTTCGCGATTCCTACATCTCGTTCGCCATCATGGTCGGCGGCTCGGTCGCGGCGCTGGTCTGGGCCTTCTGGCAAGGCATCGGCTGGGTCGAGGTTTCGGTCTTCGCCGGCACGTTCATCATGTCCACGATCGGCATCGGCTTCATGCATCGCTACTTCGTGCACCGCAGCTTCCGCTGCGGTCCGGTGATGCGGACGATCTTCGCCGCGCTCGCGACCATGGCGGTGCAGGGCTCGATCCTGAAATGGGTGAGCAACCATCGGCGGCACCATCTGCACTCCGACCGGCCCGGCGACGTGCACAGCCCCTATTACGACGGCGGCGGCCATCCCTATACCAGTTTCGCCAAGGGCATGACGCATGCGCAAGGCGGCTGGGTGTGGGACCGCGAGACCACCGATGCCAGCTACTACGCCAAGGACATCCTGGCCGACCCGATCGCGATGTTCTTCACCAGGACGCGCTGGTACTGGTATGCGCTCTCGGCGCTGATCATTCCGGGCGCCATCGGCTATGCCTTCGGCGGCGCGCGCACGATGATCGGCTGCATCCTGTTCTCAGGCCTGTTCCGCAGCTACCTGATGACGATGGCGACCTCGCTGGTCAACTCGGTCTGCCACAGCGATGGCCGCTGGGGCTACCGCCGCTTCGAGACCCATGACGGCACGACGAACGAGCTGGTGACCACGCTGCTCACCTTTGGCGAAGGGCTGCACAACAACCATCACCGCTTTCCGCGCGATGCCTACATCTCGCACGCTTGGTACGAGGTGGACATCAACGGGTTGATCATTCTGGGATTGGGGAAGCTCGGGCTGGTGCATGATATTTTCGCGGCGGGCGGTGCCGGCCGCCAACGTGCGGCGGATGCAGGGCCGGGCGAGCCTGCGCCAGCCGCCGTCGGGAATGCCTTCGAGGGCGACGACCTTCGCGCCCCCGGAACATAATCGTGCCCGCCAATGGCGGGCGCGATGCGGATTTCCGCTGCGCAGGCGGTTCGCCGGACGTTGAGGTTGACGACAGTGCCGGTCGAACTCGTTGTCAGGTTCGCGCGTTCGAACAGGTGCACGGAAAAATTGAAGTTTGATGGCTCGCCGTCTCTGCGTGCAGAGTTGGCGATTGGGTAAAAGTGGCAAAGTGGAGACTGTCAAGAATACATAGAGGTAGAACGGCATTTATCCCCGTAATAAACCCAATGCTGCTTGGGGTTTTCAGCGCGTATTGGGAGGACAGTCATGGCAAGTGTCGAACAATTGCACAGACGGGACGGAGTGAACTTGGTCCAACTCGAAGCGGACATCACTTCGATCCGGTCGGGAAACTCCATTACTTCAGTTAATCTGCCTGATTACGTGGAGCACACCGCGGGCGTGTCGCGCGTCGGTGCGCTCAGTGCAGAAGCGGTCATTCGCGACTATGAGTCCGCTGCAAAAGAGATCGAGGCCATGGGCACCGAGTTGATCGACGCCGCGCAAAAATGCGAGGCGCTGACGGCCCAGGTTCATGATGCGATCGCCTTCATGCGAGAAACGGCGGCAGGCTACCGAGAAGAGGGACGCAAGATCTTCAAGCGTATCGAAGAATGCGCGCTGTTCACCGAAGACGTTCGCAAGACCTGCGAACAGGTCAAACGCAGAATGGCTCAAGTCTCGGTCGGCCCTTCCGATGAGGAGCTTGCGCCGCAAGAGCCCGAGCTGACGGGGATCGCGGCCAAGGTGACGATGAGCGAGATACGCTGAGGCGCACGCAGGGTCGGGCGTCAAATCCTTGCGGGATCACCAATCGGGATCGCCGTAATAATAAGGGTCGGCCATATAGCGCGGCGGCATCCAGCCGCCTCGCGGCGGCGGCCTCGTCCGCCGTGGCGCGGCGTCTGGTAGGTGCGCCCGGGCACGCGCAGCCGTGTCATTGTTGACCACGCTGCGCGCGACGGGCTTCGCAGGTGCAGAGGCGGATGACGCCGATGACGCGCTCAGTTGCGTTTGCAACGCCTGGACCTGCGCGGCGAGGCGCGCATTGTCCGCCGCGTCCTTCTCCTGCGCGGCCTTGAGCTGCTCGATGGTGGCGGCCTGGTCGCGCAGGGTCTGCTCGCTGCGGCTCTTCAACTGCTCGAGCTTGCCGTTGATGTTCGCAAGCTCGCTCGTGATGGCATTGAGCGATTGCGCGAGCTCGGACGATGACGGCTCGGCCGCCGTGGCGGCAGGCTTTGGCGCGCTTTCGGTGTCCTTGGGCCCCGGCGGCGCAGGCACCGGGCTCGGCTCATCCGCGGCCGCCAGCAGCACCGTTG
Source organism: Bradyrhizobium sp. JHI2711 (assembly GCF_056156565.1). NCBI lineage: Bacteria > Pseudomonadati > Pseudomonadota > Alphaproteobacteria > Hyphomicrobiales > Nitrobacteraceae > Bradyrhizobium > Bradyrhizobium sp. JHI2711. The sequence continues at coordinate 948,479 of NZ_JBPZPT010000001.1, read as the reverse complement.
CCGGCTGCGCCGGACTTTCCGCCGCGGACGCTTGCGGGGGCGCGCTCGCAGGTGGAGCCCATCGCGCCATGATGGACTTGCCGATCGATGTCGCCTCGTCGCTGTATTGCGATGCGACGGCGGCGCCGAGAAGGCCGATCGCCATCACGAGAATGGCCAAAGCGCGCATCATGGCCCTGTCTCCCCTCAGGCCCTGATTGCGTGGCTTGGTGTTTAGAGACTTGGCATCAGGCGCCGCCGCCTTGCTTGTGGATGTGGCGGCTGCCGTCGCGGCGGCGCTTGCGTGGAAGGTCCGCGGGGCTTCGCTGCTCCGTTCCATTCCGGAAACCAGCCGGTCCAGCCGCGCGAGGTCTTCCTCTGCGCTCTTGATCCGGTCGTAGGCCCGCGCCAGCCCACCCTCGGCGCGCGCCTCGTCCGGCTTGGACGCATCAGGCTTGGCGGTATCAGGCTTGGCGTTATCGGTCTTGCCGGTATCAGGCTTGGGGTCGTTCGTGTCAGGCATCGATGCGCTCTCCATCCGGTCGGGCGTCAATGGGAGGCAGTCCGATCAAGGATAGGTCTCGCTGCTATCAGACACAACGCGTGTGCAAAGGAGAAATTATGACGGGCGAGGGAGCGGGCGGCGTGAGCGCGTAGGATGGGTTGTCGCCGCGACTGCGCAAAGCGCATTTCGTAGGGTAGTCGAGCGGATCGAAGCGATCCCAGGGGCGTCCAGCCCCGCGGCGCCATGAGCGTTCGCTGACGGGAACGGGCGCTAGTCCATTCCGTTTCCTTTGAGGGGTTTGTCAGAGGAGGACAACATGAAAGCAATGATCATCGCGCTTTCGGCTGCCGTTGTCATGGCTACAGCCCCAGCCGTGTTTGCTCAGGGCGTATCGAGCAAGACGCCGGGTCATGAGATGCAGCAAATGGGTTCCAAGAAGGGCGAGCCGGGCGCTTCCAGCTACGCTCCGGGACACAAGAAGAAGCAGCACGCGAAGTCCTCGAAGAGAACCAGCCCCGGCGCGTCGAGCTACGCTCCAGGACGGACTACAGGGCAAACCACAGGTCAAACCACAGGCGCGGGCACCGGGTCGACCACCGGCACGAAGTCAGGATACTGAACTTCAGGCGGTCCTCAGGCGCCTAGGGTGGGTTAGCTCCGCGACGGCGCAAAGCGCAGGTCGCGTAGCATAACCCACCTCATTCATCTCGGCGCGCGGAGAGGTGGTGGGTTACGCCGGCGGACCGCGCTTCGCGCAACCGCCAGCTAATCCACCTTGCGTCCCGCGGCGCCGCAATGTGCACCCGTCGTCAGTGACGTATCGTGCGGATTTCGAGCGTGGTCTGGGTGAGCCTGGCCACGAACCCCTCAAGATGCATGACCCTTTGTCTGGTCAATTGTTCATGCAGCTCGGTGATCTTCTGGGATTCGGCGATAAACGAGTCGCACGCCTGTTTCGCGTACGCCATCTGAAGCTCAAAGGCCTCGACGGGTGAGCGCGCCATCGCGAGCTTTCCCAGGAAGCTCCAGGCTTGCTCAAGCGAGGTCCTCATGTAGTCGCTATAGGCGTCGGCAATCGCTTGCGTGCTGGCCTGGAAGGGTTCGACCGGTGCGACGGGCGGGCTTGCAGCTAGCTCCATCCCGGAAGCCTCGTCCGGCAAGGCCGCAGCCGAAGGTATCTCCGCACTGATGTGTCGGCTCGGCTCTTGCTCGGTCTCGTGCTTGGTCTCCGCCGAGGCATCCGGCGATTGATGCCCGGCACTTGCGCGTTGCTCGCCAGCCCCGGTCCGTTGCCCCGCCTTCTTCTTGCCGCCGCGCCGGCCGGATTTTCCCCTTGGCTTGTTGTCCACCGCACTCAACATTGCAAATGGCTCCTGAATATCGATGAAGCCGCGAGCCTCCGTCGCGTTTGCGCTGAAATCGCGATTGTGGGCTGTCGCTTGCGTGGCGGCCATGTGGTGAGATTTTGCCGCTGCATCGTCGACGCAGCCGGCAAGAAGCCGCCGATCCAGATAGCTGCGGGGTGGCCGCCTGTCCCGGGTATCGCTGCGGCGCGATGGCATCGGGTGCGGCAGCTCGGTTAACACATTGGTCATTTCTTTGCGGGCATTTTCACGACCTCAGTCAGCGAGGAGGCACCATGTCCGACATTACCATTCCCGGCGGCAAGATCCGTTCCTTCGTCGAGCGGATCGAAAACCTCGACAGCGAGATGCAGGAGTTGAGCGAACAGAAGAAGGAAGTCTTTGCGGAAGCCAAGGGCGAGGGTTTCGACGTGAAGATCCTCAAGGAGATCATCAAGCTGCGCAAGGAAGACAAGAGCGAGCGCGACGAGCGCGAAAGCCTGCTCGACCTCTACATGCGCGCGATGGAGACGGCCTCGCCGGAGCAGGCGAAGGCGGCGTGATCGATGAGGGAGAGATGGCCGCGATCCCTGGGATTGCGGCCGTCATGCGGTGGCAACAGCCCTAAGTAAAGCACCGTCATTCCGGGGCGCGCGAAGCGCGAACCCGGAATCCATCGCGCCACCTGTCATGCCGCCCGATGGATTCCGGGCTCGCGCCCAAGGGCGCGCCCCGGAACGACGGCGTCGGTCATCAATAGCGACCGCCGCTGCCCTTCTGCTGCGTGATCCAGTCCGACAATGATTTCGGTTTGGATTTCGCCATCCGGCCCGGTGATGCCTTCGGATTGTCGCGCACGCCTTTCGCCGAATTGCTGCGCGGTGCGTGCGTGGCGCTGACGCTTCTCAACGCCGCCATCGATGCCTCCGCCGCTTCCTTCTCGAGGCGCAACTGCTTCAATCGCGCCATCTTGATGCGCTCTGCCTCGACTTCGGGTCGCTCGGCGAGCTGCGGCTTGTGCTGAGCAAGCTCGGCCGTAACAAGGACACCCAGAATGGTCTGCTCGCCGAGCGCCTTGCAGGCCTCTAACCGATGCAGTCCCTCAACCAGAACGAGGCGGTCTCCGTCGCGCTGAACGGAAATGGGGGCCTGTTGTCCGATCTCCAGAATACTTTCCGCAATCTCCGCGACGGTCTCGGGCTTGATCGCTTTCCTCTGCTTCGTGGGAACGAAGATCTTCTCGATCGGGAAGCTTTCCGGTTTGGGCATAAGTTGACTCCGTTTCTGTCGGGCCCGTCGGAACCCATGCCGGTGGGATTAGGAGTTTAGGAGGGAAGAGGGCGACCGCAAGGGCAATTTCGGCGGTGGGGTTATTGATGAGCATCGAAGCCGGAACCGAGATGCGATCACGGAGGGCACTCAATCCGGAGCGCACGTGAAAGTCAGCGGAGGTCAGCTGATAGCGGAGGACCCTATTGGCGAAACGATAGGGATATATTCCACTATGAGCGAAACAGCAGCTCGTAGGATAGGCTGCAGTTGACGGCCTGAGTGGGCCGTCAACCAGCGGCCTTGTTCATATTCCAGAGTCTATCCTGAACGTTTTTTTCGAGTGAGATCATTATGTCTTTTGCTTCGGCAAGTGCGTCGACAGCCTTGCGAAGACGGGGACGAATCTCTTCCCGTTCATTGAGTTCGTATTCGATAAGTGCATCGTAGGTTAGCTTATCAAGTTGGACGAACTGAGACTTGATCGGTTCAGGGACGAATATGCCGTTCCTACGAAAATAAACGTGAAACTCGCGGCAGGCCTCTCTGGCTTCGGCAACTTTGTGCCAGGTGAGGGCCTTTCGATAATAATCAGTTTTCTTTTCTGTAAGACGAATTTCTTCCTTTTGCCATTTGGCCATAAAGCTGTCCTGGAGAAATTCGTCGAGCTGAGAGTCGCTAGTTCGATCAAGATCCGGATACTGCTGGAAAGCAGACGTGATAGCTGTAACTACCCCGTGGGAAGTAATGAGCTTGCCCCACGCTTCCGGGATCACATCAAATTCTTTCTGATGGAGTTTTACGGTACGGTCCATGAGCGCGTTGATCCTGTAACGCAGCTCTTCCAGTTCCTTCTCTTGAGCGTGCTTAAATGCCGCCAATCGTTCCTCGAACTTGGCGTTCATCCATTTTTCGCCGAAGAAGCGAAGCAACCCGTAGGCAACAACGGCAACCCCACCGCCGGCTCCTAAAACTAGGCCGACGAACGACAGGAGTGATCTTGCCGTATCCTCCATTGTTGCCTCTATGTCTCGCGAGAAGCAACGAGCCGCCCACGCGAGCGGCTCGTGCGTTGATAGACGCTACATCATCTTCGATGGCGGCTAGCTGCACCCCGTCGTGCTCCCGCACGTATCGCACTTCATGCACGTCCCATTCCGCACCAGCGTGAAGTTGCCGCACTCCGAGCACATCTCGCCCTCGTAGCCCTTGGCCTTGGCTTCCGCGCGGCGCTCGGCCTTGGTCGGAGCGGCGGTCGCGGCGGTGCCGGCCTTGCTCCACTGCAGCTGCTCAAGCTTCTCCGTCGGAGACAGATCGTGCTGGGCTTCCTGCTTCAGCGCGACGGCGCCTTCGATGGCGTCGCCGACGCGGGCGCTAGCGCCGTGGGCGGCCAGCGCGGTGACCCGGCTGCCGCCTGATGGCGCGCTGTCGTTGCCTTGGCTGACCGCGGCCGAGCCGCCGCGCATCACGACGAGGTTGTCCGTGCGCGAGCGGGTGAGGCCGCGCGAGACAAGCTTGGTCGCGTGCTGGCCGCCGTCCTCGTCCGGCTCCTTGCCTTCCTCGACGCCCTTGCCGAGCGCGTCAAAGCCCGTCTCATTGGGATCGACGTGGGCGAGATCGAAGCGCGAGAGATAGCTCACCGCGAGCTCGCGGAAGACGTAGTCCAGGATCGAGGTCGCGTACTTGATGCTGTCGTTGCCCTGCACGGGGCCCGCCGGCTCGAAGCGGGTGAAGGTGAAGGCGTCGACATATTCGTCGAGCGGCACGCCGTATTGCAGGCCGAGCGACACCGCGATGGCGAAGTTGTTGATGAAGGAGCGGAGCGCTGCGCCTTCCTTGTGCATGTCGATGAAGATCTCGCCGAGACGGCCGTCATCGTATTCGCCGGTGCGGAGATAGACTTTATGTCCGCCGACGACCGCCTTCTGGGTGTAGCCCTTGCGGCGATCCGGCATCTTCTCGCGCTCGCGCATCACGACGATGCGCTCGACCAGCTTCTCGACGACCTTTTCGGCCACATGCGCGGCGCGGGCCGCCATCGGCTTTTCATGCAGCAGCTCGACCGCATCGTCCTCGTCCTCATCGTCGCTGATGAGCTGCGAGTTGAGCGGCTGGGAGAGTTTTGAGCCGTCGCGATAGAGCGCGTTGGCCTTCAATGCGAGTTTCCACGACAGCATGTAGGCGGACTTGCAGTCCTCCACCGTGGCGTCGTTCGGCATGTTGATGGTCTTGGAGATCGCGCCCGAGATGAAGGGCTGCGCCGCCGCCATCATGCGGATGTGGCTCTCGACCGACAGATAGCGCTTGCCGATCTTGCCGCAGGGATTGGCGCAGTCGAACACCGGATAGTGCTCGGCCTTGAGGTGCGGGGCACCTTCCACCGTCATCGCGCCGCAGATGTGGACGTTGGCCGCCTCGATCTCGCGCTTGGTGAAGCCGACGGCCTGGAGCAGGTCGAAGCCGGGGGCTGCGATCGCCTCGGCGCCGATGCCGAGCTGGTCGCGGATGAAATCCTCGCCAAAGGTCCACTTGTTGAAGGCGAACTTGATGTCGAAGGCGGTCGGCAGGGCCTTCTCGACCTTGGCGATGGCTTCATCGGTGAAACCCTTGGCCTTCAGCGTGGTGACGTTGATGCCGGGGGCGTTCGCCAGCGAGCCGTGGCCGACGGCGTAGGCCTCGATTTCCGCAATCTCGCTCTCGCGATAGCCGAGCGCACGCAGCGCGGCCGGCACGGCGCGGTTGATGATCTTGAAGTAGCCGCCGCCGGCGAGCTTCTTGAACTTGACGAGCGCGAAGTCCGGCTCGATGCCGGTGGTGTCGCAATCCATGACGAGGCCGATCGTGCCGGTCGGCGCGATGACAGTGGTCTGGGCGTTGCGATAGCCGTGCTTCTCGCCGAGCTCGAGCGCTGCATCCCAGGCTGCCTGGGCATGGCTGACGAGGTCTGCTTGCGGGCAGGAGACGAGGTCGAGCGGCACCGGGTTGACGCTGAGCGCTTCATAGCCGTTGGACTGGCCATGCGCGGCGCGGCGGTGGTTGCGGATCACGCGCAGCATGTGCGCGGCGTTCTTCTTGTAGCCGGGGAAGGTGCCCAGTTCAGCAGCGATCTCGGCCGAGGTTTTGTAGGTGATGCCGGTCATGACTGCAGTGAGGGCGCCGCAGAGCGCGCGGCCTTCCTTGCTGTCATAGGGCAGGCCCATGGTCATCAGCAGGCCGCCGATATTGGCGTAGCCGAGGCCGAGCGTGCGGAACTCGTAGGAGAGCTCGGCGATCGCCTTCGACGGGAACTGCGCCATCATCACGGAGATTTCCAGCACGATGGTCCAGAGCCGGCACAGATGCTCATAGCCCTCGACGTCGAAGCGCTTGGTGTCGGTGTTGTAGAACGTCAGCAGGTTCGCCGAGGCGAGGTTGCAGGCCGTGTCGTCCAGGAACATGTATTCCGAGCACGGATTCGACGCGCGGATGTCGCCGGACGCCTTGCAGGTATGCCAGTCGTTCATCGTGGTGTTGAAGTGCAGGCCGGGATCGGCCGAGGCCCAGGCGGCGTAGCCGATCTTCTCCCAGAGGTCGCGCGCCTTCAGCGTCTTCGTCACCTTCTTCGAGGTGCGGGCGTTGAGATTCCAGTCGCCGTCGGTCTCGACCGCGCGCAGGAAGTCGTCCTTCAGCGAGACCGAGTTGTTGGAGTTCTGGCCTGAAACGGTGAGATAGGCTTCGCTATCCCAGTCGGTGTCGTAGGTGTCGAACTGGATGTCCTTGTAGCCTTGCTTGGCGAACTGGATGACGCGCTTGATGTAATTGTCGGGCACGAGGCTGCGGCGCGCGAGCTTGATCTCGCGGCGGAGGGCAGGGTTCTTCTCGGGGTCGAAGCAATCGTCGCCCGAACCTTCGCAGTTGACGCAGGCCTTCAGCACCGCCTTGAGGTGCTTCTGGTTGATCTTGGATCCCGTGACGAGGGCGGCGACCTTCTGCTCCTCCTTCACCTTCCAGTCGATATAGGTCTCGATGTCGGGGTGATCGACATCGACGACGACCATCTTGGCCGCGCGGCGCGTGGTGCCGCCCGACTTGATCGCGCCGGCGGCGCGGTCGCCGATCTTGAGGAAGCTCATCAGGCCCGAGGAGCGGCCGCCGCCGGAGAGCTTTTCGCCCTCGCCGCGCAGGCGCGAGAAGTTGGAGCCGGTGCCGGAGCCGTACTTGAACAGGCGGGCTTCGCGGACCCAGAGGTCCATGATGCCGCCCTCGTTGACGAGGTCGTCGCCCACGCCCTGGATGAAGCAGGCATGCGGCTGCGGATGCTCGTACGCCGACTTGGACTTGGTCAGCTTGCCCGTGAAGGGGTCGACGTAATAATGGCCCTGGCCGGGGCCGTCGATGCCATAGGCCCAGTGCAGGCCGGTGTTGAACCATTGCGGCGAGTTCGGCGCGACCATCTGCATGGCGAGCATGTAGCGGAGCTCGTCATAGAAGGCCTGGGCGTCGTCGTCGCTGGTAAAATAGCCGCCCTTCCAGCCCCAATAGGTCCAGCAGCCGGCGAGGCGGTCGAACACCTGCTTGGCCGAGAGCTCGCTGACATAGCGCTCCTTCTCGGGCAGCGCATTGAGCGCGTCGGTGTCGGGCACGGAGCGCCACAGGAAGGAGGGGACGGATTCCTCCTCTATCCTCTTCAGGCGCGCGGCAACGCCGGCTTTGCGGAAATATTTCTGGGCCAGCACGTCGGAGGCGACCTGCGACCACTCGCTCGGCACCTCGACGTTATCAAGCTTGAACACGACCGAGCCGTCTGGATTGCGAATCTCCGACGTGGTCAGGCGGAATTCTATACCCGCATAAGGTGACTGTCCCGAAGTGGTGTGGCGCCGCTCAATCCGCATGGTCTTGCCCCGTCCTTTTCTTTGACCGGTCCCGCCCCTCGTTGAGGGCGTGCCGGGTCGTCATTGCATCTCGCGTTGCCTTCGGCCGTTCGGCCTTTGAGCACCGCAGTTCAGCCGGTGGATCCGGCCCTGTTTTTTCCCGGCGCGAGCTCGATGCGTCGCATCGATCATCCCGCCGGCATGTCCACACCCATCCGCCCCCAAGGGGATGTGCGCGACATGCGTTCAACGCCCCACAACGTCACTTCGTCATCGATGCCATCCGAGCCTGTTGTCGGCCCGTTCTGGCGCCCCGAAGAGCCTGCATTCCGAGGGCAGACAAGCCCTCATCCGCAGCCTTTGGCCGGCTGGCGGAGCTGAAATTTGCGAGACCCTTTGGGGGAGTGCCGGCGGGACGCAAACTCACTCGCGCCGAACGGACCGAAAGCTAGGACTCTCCGCTGCGCCCGTCAAGAACTAGTGCGAGTTCCTGAATCAAATACTAAATATGGTGGATTGCGGGGGATAACAGGGGTCTTCGCCGCGCCTGTCGTGGACCCAAGTATCAGTGAGTCCTCAGGGATTCCCAACTGAAAAAATTTGCATGCCGTGATGACGCGGGGCCTTCATCCCGCTGTTCACAGGGCAGGTATATTTTTGAGCAATGGGATTGCGTCAGCAGGACTCACGTAGCCCTACGGACGGTGAGGGCAGGCATGCCCGCCAAAGCGGTGGTGGGACCCGCGAATCCGGGCCAAGGTGACCGCCCGATTTGCCGGACTAGCCGACATGCTTGATTCGACGACGCCGGGCGTGCGGCCGCGCATCGCCCCGGCCGGCCTGATGTTCCTTGCGATCACCTCGATCGGCTGGGGCTTCAACTGGCCGGTGACGAAATTCCTACTTGCCGAGCTGCCGCCTCTGACACTGCGCGGGGTCACCGGTGTGCTCGGCGCACTGCTGCTGGCGCTGCTTGCGGTGATCCGGCGGCAAAGCCTATACGTGGAGGGCGCGATCTGGCCGCGCCTGCTCACCTCGGCCGCGCTCAACGTCACCTGCTGGATGGTGCTGATGGGGCTGGCACTGCTCTGGCTGCCGGCGAGCGAGGCGGCGCTGATCGCCTATACGATGCCGGTCTGGGCCTCGATCCTCGCCTGGCCGGTCCTGGGCGAGCGGCCGACGGTCTTGCGCACGCTTGGGCTGGTGCTGGCTTTCGCAGGGCTTGCCTCGATCATGGGGGGCAACGGCCTTGCCGCCAGCACGGAAAAGCTGCCGGGCATCATCATGGTGCTGGTCGGTGCGTTCGGCTTTGCCCTCGGCACCGTGCTCTCAAAGAAGTACCCGATTCACCTGCCGCCGCTCGCGGCGGCAGCCTGGCAGATCGGGATCGGCTGCCTGCCGATCTCGATCGTCGGCCTCCTGATCGAGACGACGCATTTGTCGCATGTGACGCCGCTCGGCTGGTGGCTGTTGGTCTATTCGGTCGTCGGGCAGTTCTGCATCGCCTATGTCAGCTGGTTCGCAGCACTGGCGCGCCTGCCGGCCTCGGTCGCCGCGATCGGCACCATGGCGGTGCCGGTGATCGGCGTCGTGGCCTCGGCGGTCGCGCTTGGCGAGCCGCTCGGGGCAGGGCAGATCGCGGGGCTGGTGTTTACGCTGGCCGCGGTGGTGCTGGCGACACGGGGGTAGCCGTCCGGACGCCGGGTTATCAGTGGTCCTGAGCCTCTTTCTCTCGCCTCCGTTGTGCCAAGCCCGGCAGTTTCGACGGAAGGTCAGCAGGTGCGACGGCAAAGACCTCGAGAGCCTGGTCGTAGCCTTTGATGGTCCGCTGTCCGAGCGATGCCATCGGGACGCTATCCCTTACCCTTCCAGCGATCGTGGGATCAGCCAGGATCTGCGCGTCCTTTGCGAGATTACAGAGCCGCGACGCCAAATTCACCACGGCTCCCATCGCCGTGTAATCCAGCCGACCGTTGTAACCGACCGTTCCTACCGTTGCCGGTCCCATGGCAACGCCCACACCAAAGCCGATCGCGTGGCCGGCGTCACACCATTTGCCGGCAAGGGCCTGAACCGTCATTTGCAGGTCGATCGCGAGGCGGACCGCTTGAGTTGCCGGCTGTTCGCATGCGATCGGGGCATTGACCAGCAGCATGACTCCGTCGCCATCAAAGCCGATGAGCGTTGCCTCGTGACGAGTCGTCACGGCGCCGACGGCCTCGTAGTACTCTCGCATGACGGCCATGATGACATCGGGTTCATTGCGAGTGGAGAACGCCGTGAAGCCGCGCAAGTCGCCAAAAATGACAGCCACTTCACGTCGCTGCCCTTCGAGCAGTTCGTGAGAATGTTCGACCAATTCGGCGACCTGTGATGGCAGGAACTGCTTCAGCCGTTCGATCCGCGCAGATTTCTGCTGCGAGATCGCCAGTTCAGAAGCCATCTCATTGAAGCGCAACGCCAGCTGCTGCAACTCGTCACCGCTGAAGATTTTGATACGATGCTCGAATTGTCCGGTTCTGATCCGCTCCACGCCCTCTTCCAGTTGCTTGATCGGACCGGACATTCTGTGCGCGCGCCAATAGGCGAGCGCCAGCGCGACAAGAACACCAAAGGCAATGAGAATTGACGAGCGCCACAAGGCCGCCCGAATTGATGCAAAGGCTTCCGCGGTTGGCTGCATCGCGATCACCGTCCATCCCACATCGGCGGCCTGAACGGATAGCGCCACCACCGGGTTGCCTCGCTCCCCGGTTATCACCGCCGCTCCGCTTGCCGCGCCAACGAGATGCTTGATCCGGCCAAAACTGCCGGAGCTGGCGCGGCCGCGCAGAACCCGGCTGATATCGGGATGTGCGATCAGATGACCGGAATCATCGACGACAATGGCGTAGCCGGTCTCGCCGATTCTAATGGCTGCGATGACATCCCAGATCAGCTTCAGATTGACCTCGGCGATCGCAACCCCTGCGGCCGGCAGGCTCCCGGCAACCGCGATCCTCATATAGGGCTCTGAATCTTGCTGGTACTGAACCGGTCCGTACCAGACTTTGTTGCCGCGTGCGCCCAGAACAGCGGGATCCGCAGACATATCGATGCCGCGCCCGGTCCTGTTCAGAAGCAGCCTGGAAACAAAGACCCGTTCGGTGCCGGTCTCATCCAGAAGCGAAACCGAAACGATTGCAGGCACCTGCTGGAGGAGACGCAAGGCATCGATCTTATGTTGCGCATCGTCTCCGGCAGACCAGGGAAGCTGCACCATCCAACCCAGCTGATCTCGCATGCCATCGGTGAACGCCTCGATCCTGTCGGACGCCGCGCGAGCATCGGCCTGCAGCACCGCGCTGATCTGGCGACGCTGGTCTCGGTAACCGAAAGAAGCCTCGACGGCCGCGCCGAGTATCAGAGGCACGACCGCAGCGACAAACAACGTCGCGAAGTACTTGCAGAACAGCGAGCGACGCGGAGGCATCGTACACGAAGAGGGCTGCGCAGCACCGTCCTTCATAGCTACTCTCAGGAGATCACCTTGCTGGCGCGAAACAGGATCGACGACACATCCAGCTTGATACCCAGAAGCCTGGCTGTCTTCATATTGATTGCCAGTTCAAACTTCTCGGGACGCATCACCGGAAGATCTGACGGATATTCACCGCGCAGGATGCGATCGGCATAAGTGGCAAGCCGAAAATAGGTCGTGCGCTGGTTTGCGCCGTAACTCAAGAGACCTCCAGCGTCACAATATTCAGACCAGCCAAACATCGAAGGCAGCCGGTGCGCAATTGCAAGCTCCGCAATCTTCGCACGATGCACCAGCGTCACAGCATCGGGAAACACGAGGAGAGCATCCGCGTCCACCTTGCCGGCAGCCTTCAACCCATTCTCGATTTCGCGCGCGCCGCAGAACGGAACGTAGGCTGCCTCTATCCCAAGGTTTCGGCACGACTCCAACGTCGCACGCCATTCCAGCGGCTCTCCCGGATGATCCGTGTTCGAGAGGACCGCCAGTTTTCGCAGCTTTGGATAAATGTCCTTGAGCAGCTCAACGCGCTTTCCTGCCAGCTCGAGCGACAGGAATGTGCTGCCGGTGAAATTGGTGCCGGGGTGAGCAAGGCTCTTCACCACACCCAAAGCGACGGGGTCGCCGCTCAATGCAAACAGCACTGGGATGTCGGTGATTGCAGTCATGCCGCGTGTCGCCGGACCGCTCGAGACCACAAGCTCGACATCCCCTCGCTGCAACTCGGAGACGATCTTGCGCAGTGCCTGCGGATTTCCAGGGGCATAATGCGTCTCGAAGGTTACGGTCTTGCCTTCGACATATCCCAGGGCGCGCATTCCATCGCGAAAGCCGTCCAGGAAGGGATCCGGTTCGGACTCAGTCGAGACCCAGAAGATTCGATGCAGCTTGGCTCCGCCCTGCGCCCGTGCGATCGCAGGCCAGGCCAGTCCTCCACCGATCAACAAGATGAACTCTCTTCTTTTCATGCGAGCACCTGTCGAAGCTGGGCCTTGCAGTTCCGGCCGCAGACCAAGATCCTAGCTGTGCGTCTGATGACTGTTGCGCTCCGCAAGCGGACTGTCGCGCCACCGGCTCCGACATTTGTCCTCGTGAGCATGCTCAGAGACTGGGCTGGCGAGACGATTTGTCCTTGAGATGCGCTTGATTTTTACTTGAGACCGGCCCGGTTAAGACCAAAACGGCCTTACGCGTTGCATCGCGCGGTGTCCGAACACCTCCAGCGCGGATCCGGGCTAGCTATGGCCTCAAAAGGACAGTTGGAACTCACATCCTGCGCCAGTGCCCACGACCTCACAGATTGGGTGACTGCAGCGCCCTCGGCAACTCACGGGCTAGCGCGTGTACTCATACGGGCTAGGGGTTCATAAAGGCAATGTTCGCTCCTGAGGGACGAGCGGAGATATTCTGATCTGCCAGAGCATCACTGCTTGTGACCCAGAGCCGTCATGAGACCGATGCGCTCAATACCGCCTGACGGATCCTCATCATTGCGAGATGAACCAATCTGTACCCTGGGGTTTGGACCCGCAACGGAACATATGGCGCTAAATCGTCGGGCGCGCTGGCGATTGCCCAAGTGCCAGAAGCGCTGCGGCCAGCGCCGCCGCGGCCTTTTCGGGCCGGGCTTTCTCATAGATTGCGAACTCAAGGTCAGGAAGGCGCGGCAGCCCCTCTTGCGATCCCAGAATGCGCAAACCTGCAATGACCGCGCTCGCGGGAAGCGGCGTGATGGCGAGACCAGCGAGCGCCGCCGCGCGCACACCTGTCAGGCTGGGGCTGGTATAGATGATCTCCCACGTCAGTTCGCTGTCATTTAGCGCGGCGAGCGCTGCCTCACGCGATACTGACCGCTCGCGATAGAGCGCCAGCGGCAGCACCGCGCCCGGAACCAGATCAAACGCGTCGGCGGCGGCCCAGACCATGGGTTCGCGCCAGACCAGGCGCCCACGCGACGTACCGAGCGGACGCTTAGCGAACACGACGTCGAGTCGTCCCTTGTTCAACTGCTCGATCAATTCCGCACTAACGCCGATCTGCACCTCGAGCTTCACGCTCGCGTGCAACATGGCGAAGCGTCCCAGCGCCGATGGCAGCGAGCCGCCGGCGACTTCCTCGACCACTCCAAGACGCACGGCTCCTGACAAGCGCGGCGCTGACAGGCGATGGCGGGCCGCCTCCTCGAGTTGCAACAGACGACGGGCGTCACCCAGCAGCATCTCTCCATCGTCGGTCAGCGCGACGCTGCGGGTCGTGCGCCGGAACAGCGGACGTTTGGTTTCAAGCTCCAATCGCTTGACCTGCTGGCTGATGGTCGACTGCGTCAGATTGAGCCGTTCGGCGGCGCGGTGGAAGCCGCCGCAATCCGCGACGGCAACAAAGGAACGCAAAAGCTCGAATTCCAGCATGCCGATTGATCCAAATTCATGATCAATCATATTACAAAATATCGTTTCTATAATCAATACTGGTCACCTAACTTCTGCATCGAAGACAGCGTCGAGCGAAGGAGGTTCATCATGCACGCCACATCACGACCGGGAGCGGATCGCTCCGCGAGGCTAGCTCGGGCCGCCACGATCTGCTCTGAAAAGCTCTGCCCTGCCGAGCGCGCGACCGAGTTGCTCGAAGCGATCATCGAGCCGGGCGACCGCGTTGCCATCGAGGGCGACAATCAGAAGCAGGCCGATTTTCTTGCCGCCGCCCTGACGAGCGTGGATCCGGCGCAGATTCACGATCTGCACATGGTGCAGTCGGTGCTGGCGCTGCCCGATCATCTCGCCGTGTTCGAGCGCGGTGTCGCCAATCGGCTCGATTTTGCCTTCGCAGGTCCGCAGAGCCGCAAGCTCGCCGAACTGGTCGGCAGCGGCACGGTGAAGATCGGCGCAATCCATACCTATCTCGAGCTCTATGCTCGGATGTTGGTGGACCTGACGCCGCACGTGGCGCTGATCGTCGCCGACAAGGCCGACCGCAACGGCAATCTCTACACCGGTCCCAACACCGAAGACACGCCGACCATCGCCGAATCCGCGGCCTTTCGCGGCGGCATTGTCGTGGCGCAAGTCAACGAGATCGTTGACCGGTTGCCGCGAGTAGACGTCCCCGGCGACTGGGTCGATTTCGTCATACCGAGCCCAAAGCCTTACGCGATCGAGCCTCTGTTCACGCGCGACCCCGCCAAAGTAAGGGACGAGAACGTGCTGATGGCGATGATGGCGATTGCTGCGGTCTATGAGCCATTTGAGGTCCGGCGGCTCAACCACGGCATCGGTTACGCCACCGCGGCGATCGAGCTGATCCTCCCGACATTTGCCGCCCGGCGTGGCCTGAAGGGCAAGATCGCGAGCCAATTCGTGCTCAACCCGCACCCGACCCTGATCCCGGCGATCGAAGCCGGCTTCGTCGACGGCGTCTATTGCTTCGGCTCCGAGCTCGGTATGGAGCGCTACGTCGCAAAGCACGCCGATATATTCCCGATCGGCGCCGACGGCAGCCTGCGGTCGAACCGGGCACTGGCGCAGGTCGCCGGACAATATGCCTGCGACATGTTTGTTGGGGCCACGCTGCAAATCGACGCGCGAGGCAACAGTTCGACGGCAACAAAAGACCGGATCGCAGGCTTCGGCGGTGCGCCGAACATGGGCGCGGATGCACGCGGTCGTCGCCACGACAGCCCCACCTGGCTTCGCGCCGGTCAGGAAGCAGGCGATCCCTTACGCGGGCGCAAGCTTGTGGTGCAGATGGTGCAGACCCATCAGCCAAACGGCACGCCCAGTTTTGTCGAGCGTCTGGACGCGTTCGATCTGGCCGCCTCCGCCGGCTTCGCATTGCCGCCGGTGATGATCTATGGCGACGACGTGAGCCATGTCATCACCGAGAAGGCCGTGGCGAACCTCTTGCGCTGCCAATCACCACAAGATCGCGAGGCGGCATTGCGCGCGATCGCCAGCGACACCGAATTTGGCAAGCGCCAATCGCCTGACACAACCGAGAGCCTCCGCCGTCGCGGCATCGTGATGTTTCCGGCAGACCTTGGCATCGACGTCGGCACGGCGACGCGCGATCTGCTCGCCGCCAAGACGATCGATGACCTCGTGGCCGCCTCGAGCGGACTCTACGCGCCACCGGCCAAGTTCCGCCGCGCCGTCACCGCCCAAGCTTGAGGAGGAATAGTCATGTCCGCAATCCGCCAAACTTTCAACGATCCATCCAGCACGACAATGCCGCCCCTCGATCGCGCGAAGCAGCTCGCAGCATCGCTGCTCTCCGAGCGCAGCCAGGCCTCAGGAGCGCTGGTCGCGCGGCAATTGCGCGAGATGCTTGGTGCACTCGACGACAACGATCGCCGCTGCTTTCAGCGCTATCTCGCCACGGAATTCCATCCTCACGGTCCGGCTTTGCGCGCGGCGGCGCAGCGCTACCTCGCCGAAGGCACCGCAGAAGCCGCGGCCGCACTCGCGCGTGCTGCCGAGCCGCCGCGCCAGGAACTGCTGCGGCGAATCAACATGGCACCCGGCGGGATCAGCGCGCTGATCGCGATTCGCAGCGAAATTGCTTCATACATGCGCACTGACCCCGAACTGAAGTTGCTCGACGCGGATCTCAAGCATTTGTTCGCCTCATGGTTCAACCGCGGCTTCATCGAGTTGCGGCGCATCGACTGGCAGACACCGGCCGCGGTGCTGGAAAAGCTGATCGCCTACGAAGCCGTGCACGAAATCAAGGGCTGGGACGACCTGCGCCGGCGCCTTGCACCCGATCGGCGCTGCTTTGGCTTCTTTCATCCCGCACTTCCAGGCGAGCCACTGATTTTCGTCGAGGTTGCTTTGGTGGAAGGACTGGCCACGGCCGTGCAGCCGTTGTTGTCGCAGGACGACGGTGAAGCCATCGCGCAGCAGCGCGCCGCGCGCGCCGACACCGCGATCTTCTACTCGATCTCCAATTGTCAGGACGGCCTGCGCGGCGTGGCGTTCGGCAATTTCCTGATCAAGCAGGTCGTTGAAGAGCTGCAGTCGGAGTTTCCGCAACTGAAGCGTTTTTCCACCCTATCTCCGGTACCGGGATTTCGGCAATGGCTCGCTAATCGGCTTGCAAATGCAAGTGATCCCGATGCGGCGCTGTTATCGCAACTGGAGAGCGATAGCTGGTGGAATGACCCGGCGCAGAGCGAGAAGCTGCGCGTGCCCTTGCTGCGGCTCTGCGCTAGCTATCTGACACGGAAGCCCTCGATACGCATCGACCCCGTGGCGCGTTTTCACCTCGGCAACGGCGCACGGCTCGAACGCATCAATTGGCTCGGCAATACCGCTCTGCGTGCGATTCAAGAATCCTTCGGGATCATGGTCAACTATCTTTATGACCACAACACCATTGAGACCAATCACGAAGCATTTGTACGCGACGGCACTATCGTCCGTTCGCCTGATGTCGATGCTCTACTGCACATCACCGACTGAGCCGCGATCAAGTTCGTTGCGCTAGCTCGGCGCCATCCCGCCGCCGTTCAGCGCCTTGCGGATCATCTCGGCGAGCTGGTTGCGCCGATAGGGCTTGGTCAGCAGCAGCAAGCCGTCGTCGAGCTTGCCGTGATGGACGATGGCGTTGTCGGTGTAGCCGGAGGTGTAGAGCACCTTCACGCCCGGCCGGCGCCTCGCCACCTCGTCGGCGAGCTCGCGGCCGCTCATGCCGCCGGGGATGACGACGTCGGTGAACAGCAGGTCGAAGCTCTGCCCGGCCTCGATCAGGTCCAGCGCCGCCTTGCCGTCGGACGCGGCGACCGTCTTGTAGCCAAGGCTCTGGAGCTGCGCGGTGACGAAGTTGCGGACCAGCGGATCGTCCTCGACCACGAAAATGGTCTCGGCGCCGCCTTCGGCCGTCGGCGTGACGCCGGTTGCGATGTCCGCTGCGCCTTCGCCCGGCGGCAGGTAGAGCTTGATCGTGGTGCCGTGGCCTTCCTCGCTGTAGATCTTGATGTGGCCGCCGGATTGCTTGACGAAGCCGTAGACCATGGAGAGGCCGAGGCCGGATCCCTTGCCGACCTCCTTGGTTGTGAAGAAGGGCTCGAACGCCTTCTGCTGCACGTCAGAGGGCATGCCGGTGCCGGAATCGCTGACCGCGAGCATGATGTAGGGGCCCGCTGCCACGTCGGCATTGGCCTGCGCATAGGCTTCGTCGAGCACGACGCGGTGGGTCTCCAGCAGCAGCTTGCCGCCGCCCGGCATGGCGTCGCGGGCGTTGATCGCCATGTTGAGCACGGCGTTGGTGAGCCTGGACGGATCGATATGCGTCGTCATCGGCCCCTGCTCCAGCACAGTCTCGATCTGGATCTGCTCGCCGAGGGTGGGGCGCAGAAGCTTTGCGATATCCGAGATCGCGGCGTTGATGTCGACGTTGCGCGGCTCGAGCGGCTGCCGGCGCGCGAATGCCAAGAGGTGCTGGATCAGCTCGGCGCAGCGTTCGGCGGCATCGTCGATCAGCCGGGCCGTGCGCTGCAGCTCGGGCTGGTCCTTCAGGCGCTCCACCAGCGTCTCGGTGTTGCCGGAGATGACCGTGAGCATGTTGTTGAAGTCATGCGCGACGCCGCCGGTCAGCTTGCCGATCGCATCCAGCTTCTGCGACTGGTGCAACTGCCGCTCGGTCTCGCGCGAGGTCGTCGCATCGTGATAGACCAGCACCGCGCCGGAGATGTTGCCTTGCCCGTCCCGCATCGGCCGGCCGCTGACCATGAGATGGCGCGGCGGGTTGCCGCTGTGCGGGCGGACGATCATCTCCAGCTCTTCGAACTGCTCGCCGCGCAGCACGCGCGTCGATGGCAGCTCGTCGGCCGGAAGCGGCGTGACGCCGTCGCCGTGAAACACGTCGGACAGCGCGCGCAGATTGCCGACGTTCATGCCGGTGCGATGCAGCAGCATGCGCTCGGCGGCCGGATTGGACAGCAGCACGGTGCCCTCGGCGTCGATGACCAGCACCGCCTCCGCCATGCTGCGAAACGTGCTCTGGAGCACGTTGACCGACAGGCGCAATTCGTCATGCGCGGCGACGAGGTGCTCGGTGCGTTCGGCCACCGCCGCCTCGAGCGCCGCCTTGGCGGCTTGGGTCTGCTCGAGCGAGCTCTGGAGCTCACCCGTCGTGCGGCGGCTTTCGCGCATCACCAATGCGACCAGGAGCAGGATCAGCACGGCGCCGGCGACGTCGATGCCGAGCAGCACGATGCCGGTGCGGCGCGAATCCTGGGAGCGGGCGGCGAGCAGGCGTTCTTCCTCCGCGCTCAGGCGGTCGAGATTGCGCATCACCGTGTCCATGAGGCCGCGGCCCTCGGCCTTGCTGTTGAGCGCGGCAATGCCGGCCTGGTCGTTGGCGGCCCGCAGGCGCATCGCGGTGGCGGCGATCTCGATCCGGCGCAGCGCCAGCGGCTCGGTGCCCTCAAGCAGGGCGACCTGATCGGGGGTGTCGCGCACGTCGCGCTTGAGCTCGGCGAGGGCCGGCGCGAGCTTGGCGTGCACCGCCTGGAACTCGTCGCTGAAGCCCTGGCTGCGATAGAGCTCGTAGCCGCGCGCGGCGCTCTCGGCCCGGCGCAGCAGCACGCGCAGATCGGAGATCTTCTTTTGCACCTGGACGGTGTGGTTCACCGACGCCGCGTCGGACCGCGACTTGACGTCGAGGGCGATCGAGGCCGCGGTGATGATCAGGAGGATGGCAAGTCCAACACCGAGAATGACGCGCTGCGTTGGAATCAAGGGGCTTCTTTCTGGTCCTTCGGCGGCGCGCTCTCGCCCGCGCCGGCAAGGCATTCCCGGATCGTGGTCAGCAGCGCTTCCGGCGTGAACGGCTTGCGCAGGCAGCGCGTTGCGCCGAGCTCAAGCGCCATGCGGAGAAAATCGGGAGAGGGCGAGGCGGACGACGCGAAGGCATAGCCCGACATCGCGATCAGCGGCGTGGCAGGGGCGCGCTCGTGAAAGATGCGGATGGATTCGAAGCCGCGCATATGCGGCATGAAGATGTCGACCAGCATGACGTCGAAGGCTTGCGATTCCAGCGCAGCCAGTCCTGTTTCGCCGCCGTCGGTCAGCGTGACGTCGAAGCCCTGACGTTGGAGGAGGACCTCGATGGTCGCGCCGACCATCGGATCGTCATCAACCACGAGAATACGCGGCATGACACTTCCCAGAAGATCGAAGTCCCCACTGTGGTTTGTGATATCCGCGAATCGTGGGTCCGGTCAATTTGCGATTGGATCGCGCAGGATATGCACGGTTTGGTGCATAAAGGTCCATTTGCATCGATTTGTATTTATCTGCGAGGTGATGGAGCCGAAAGGAGCGAGGAAGGCGCCGATTGCAAAAAAAGGCGCCGCATCGCTGCGGCGCCTTTCGCCTCTAGTCTTCGCGATCTGCTTACGGGCAAGGATGCCGCCGGCCGTCGTAGCCGAGATAGGTGCCCGAGGCCGGGTCGTAAGATTTGAAGCGCCGCGCGCAATAAGCGGCGTCGCCGCCGCCATCCTGCACTACGGCAACCGACGGCTCGTCATAGTAGCCGTAGTAGTAGGGATCATCGTAATAGCCGTAGCCGCTGCCGTAATAGGCGTAGGAGCCGAGGCCGCCGATCGCGGCGCCAGCCGCAAAGCCCGGCCAGAAGCCGCCGTGGCGATGATGATGGTGGTGGCGACCGTGCCAGTGACGACCGCTCCAGCTGCCGCCCTGCCAATTGCCGCTGCCGCCCTGCCAGTTGCCCGCAACTGCAGCGCTACGGGTCCCACTGAAGCTCGGCGAGATAGCGGCACGGTCTGCCGCGCCCCCGACGAAACTGCCACCGCCCGGACGGACCGCGCCACCGCCTGCGAAATTGCCACCGCCCGGGCGCATCGCCGCTCCGCCCCCGAAACCGCCGCCACCGCCCTGGAACGCGGCGCCGCCGCCGCCCATGCGGGCGCCGCCACCGAAGCCGCCGCCTCCGCCACCGACCGCGGCACCTCCGCCACCGATCGCCGCACCACCGCCCGCTCCGACCGCGGCGGCACGACTCTGCTGCGCAAAGCTCGGGCTCGCCAAGGGAAGAACCAACGCCACCGTCGCAGCGGCACTCAACAATTTCAGACTGTTCATGGTAAACTCCTTTCCCGGAAAGCAACCCTGAGAAAGCGCGGGGGTTCCTGGGATCACGCCGGTTTGCGCGCGCATGGAGCCTCAGGTCCCGCCGCTGTACCGGGCATGAATGAATCGCGTCGGCTTTGCGGCAGGGGCGTGCGCGGCAGGCGGATTTGCGGGGGCGCCGACGCGCCTGCCGAACTGGACATTTCGGCCCCCGGATGGCATCAGGACCCCACGAAGCAGGGCCCTTGCCGCATGAAACAATTCTTCCTCAAGTTCTTCACCTGGTGGAATGGCCAGACCTTTGGCACCCAGCTCTGGACCAAGCGGTATGGCGAGCTGGTCGGGGAGGACGAGCAGGGCAACCGTTACTACCGCACGCGGGGCGGGGCGATCGATCCGGCGCTCGGCTTCGAGCGGCGCTGGGTGATCTATAACGGCTACGCGGAAGCGAGCCGGATTCCGCCGTCCTGGCATGGCTGGATCCACCACGTCGTCGACAAGCCGCCGACCGAGATCGATTATCAGCCGCGCGAGTGGGAGAAGCCGCACCAGCCGAATCTCACCGGCACGGCCAAGGCCTATCGTCCCTCCGGCTCGACGCTCGCCAGCGGCAGGCGTCCCAAGGCGACCGGCGACTATCAGCCCTGGACGCCCGGCTAAGCCCCTTTCGGCCGACCCACGAATCACCATCGTCCAAAGCGGATGCACATGCATCCGCGCCGCGCCGCTGTGGACAACGGGAACAGCGGGGATGCCGCCTGCGCAGGTGTTGCCGCGAGGCGGGCGATGCGGCTCAATGATCCCATCTTACGGAGATGGGAGACCATCGCGTTCGGTTCGGGCAACAGTTCGCGACTGTCCCGAGATGCAGCGGCCGCCGAGGAAGGACTCGATCGGGAGATAGGCCCCCGGTCTGGAAGCTCCGACATCGCCCGATGTGAATGTGCAGCCACCGTGAGACAGGAAAGGCCGCTCGGGAAACCGAGCGGCCTTTTTCTGTCGTTGTTCGCCTCGCGTGTCCCGGACGCGGTGCAGCGTGCAGCGCTGCGCTGCGTCCGGGGTACAAGAGCAAGCCCGATCCTTTACGCCACCCGCTCGGCCGCGCGCTGCACCGCCTCGAGCCGCCGTGCATGGTTCTGCGCGCCGCGCTCCCTCAGCAGCGCCAGCACTTCGGCTGGCGCGGTGTCGGGCGATCCGGCATTGAACGGCGGGGCTGGATTATATTCCATCTGGAGCTGGATCGCTTCGGCGGTGGTGCGATTGACCATGATCGAGACCAGCGTCAGCGCGAAATCGATCCCGGCGGTGACGCCGCCGCCGGTGATGCGGTTGCGATCGACGCAGACGCGTGTCTTGGTCGGCGTCGCGCCGAACTGTGCGAGCATCTCCATTGCGCTCCAATGGGTGGCGGCGCGGTAGCCCTTCAGAAGGCCGGCGGCGCCGAGGGCCAGCGATCCCGTGCAGACCGAGGTGACGTACTTGGCGCCTGCCGCTTGCCTGCGCAGGAATGCGAGCACGTCCTCGTCGTTGAGAAGGTCGTTGGTGCCCTGGCCGCCCGGCACGCAGATGACATCGAGCTGGGGGCAATCCGCAAAGGTCGTAGTCGGCGTCAGCGTCAGCACGGAATCGCTCGGCACCGGCTCGATCCGCTTCCAGATCAGGTGCAGCTTTGCGTCCGGGACCATGGCGAACACCTGCAAGGGGCCGGTGAAATCGAGCTGGGTGACGCGCGGAAATACCAGGATTCCGATCTGGAGCGGTGACGACATGGGAGAGCCTCCGATAATGCGCTTGACGCCGGCAGAATGGCATGGTGCCCTTCTGTCCGAAATGGCATAATTCCCTCGCTTTCGGACATACGTTACGGCTTGGCCCATGATCGGCATCCTGATCTTCCCGGACTTCCAGCTGCTCGATGCGGCAGGTCCGATCTCGGCGTTCGAGATCGCAGCGCGCTGCCTCGGCAAGGCGCCAGCCATCCGCGTGCTGGCCGCCAAGCCGGGGCTGGTGCGCAGCTCGTCCGGCGTCGAGATGATGGCGCGCGACTTCAAGACCGCGAACGCGATCACGACGCTCGTCGTCGCCGGCGGCATGGGCGTCGCGGAAGCTGGGCGCTGTCAGATCACGCGGGCCTTCGTGCAGCGGCTTGCAAGGCGCGGCGTGCGGGTCGCGAGCGTCTGCTCGGGCGCCTTCGTCCTCGCCGAGGCGGGGCTTCTCGACGGCCGCCGCGCCACCACGCATTGGGGACGGACGCGCGATTTCATCGCGCGCTTTCCCAAGGTGAAGTTCGAGCCGGACCAGATTTTTACCCGCGACGGCAATGTGTGGACCTCCGCAGGTATCACCGCAGGGATCGACCTCGCGCTGGCTATGGTCACCGAGGACCACGGCGAGGAGATCGCGCAGGCAACTGCGCGGCAGCTCGTTCTGTACCATCGCCGCAGCGGCGGCCAGTCGCAGTTCTCGTCGCTGCTGGAATTGAAGGCGCCAAACGGACGCTTCGGCACGCTCTTGTCCTGGGCACGCGAAAATCTCGACGCGCCGCTGACGGTGGAGGATCTCGCCGATCGCGCCGGCATGAGCGCGCGGCATTTTGCCCGCGCCTTTGCCGCCGAGACCGGCACGACACCGTCCAAGGCGATCGAGCGGCTCAGGCTCGAAGTCGCGCGCGAGCGCGTGCAGTCCTCGCGCGAGGCGATCGAGCGCGTGGCGGAGGTGACCGGCTTCCGCGACCCCGAGCGCATGCGGCGCGCCTTCATCCGCGCCTATGGCCAGCCGCCGCAGGCGTTGCGGCGCGCGGCGCGGGCGGGGTAGGGCGTTTCTCTAGAACTTGGCGAGCCCTGCGGAACGGCGAAGTCGGGCGTTGCTCAGAAGCGGACTTCGGCGATGCTCACTTGTCCGGCTTCTCGCTCACGATGGCGCCGGTTTTGGGATCGGCACGGAATTCCATCTTCTGGCCGTTCTTGATGCCTTCGCCCTCCCACCGGCCATCGTCGGCTTCAAGCTTGGTGACCTCGGAATAGCCCGCCTCCAGGATCTTGGCTATCACTTGTTGCATCGGCATCCAGTCGGGGCCGGGTCGATCGGCTCTCGCGGCCGAGCCCAGCGCGAGCGAGCCGAGAACCAAAATCACGGCAAACCTCATCGCGACCTCCTTTGGGTAACAGACCTTGAACGGCCACCTTAGATTGTTGTTCCTTCACGGCGCTCCTGTGACACAAACGAGTGAACTTCGGCCTTTTTTGCCTCGCTGGACCCATTCGTGCGTGCCGTCAGGCGCCTTGCGATCGGCATCAGCATGTACGGCGCAAAGTGAATCGGAAACTGCGTCAGCGCGAAATAGAGCCAGGTCGTCGCCGGCAGCGCGCCGGCGGTGGCCGCCAGCATCAGGCCCAGATTGCGCTGTGACACCATCAGGCCGAGCGCGAACGCGCGCTCGGTGCCGGCACGTCGGAAGATCAGCGTGGTTGCGGCGAGGAGGGTGAAGTAGACCGCAAAAGCGAGCAGCGCGACGGCGATCGTGAACAGCGGATCGGCGAGAAACTCGGTTGCGACGTCGCCCATCACTGCGGAGGCGAACACCAAGAGTATGATGATGTTGAGGCCGTCGATCGGCCGCTTGTGGCGCTGGATTGCATCACTGCCCACCAGACGGCGGATGATCGTGGCGGTCACCAGTGATGCGGCGAGGATGCCGAGCAGCTTCAAGCCGAGCGTCATCGGAGAGATGCTGAGCATGCCGCCGAGAAACAGGCTCGCGTACAGCGAGGCGGTGAATGGCACGAGCGCGGTCGAGGTCACCAGCGTGACCAGCACCAGCGCGGCATCGAGGCCCATCAGCGCGGCAAGCGCTGGCGCCGCCATCATCGGCGAGGCCATGCCCTGGAGCATCAGCGCGAGAGCAAGGCCTGGAGAGCTCGTGGAGAGCCCCGTCGCGTGGGCAGCGAGGGCGACGATCAGCGGCACGCCGATCGTGGTCCAGGCGGTGGCGGCCGCGACCAGCGCCGGCCGGCGCAGATGTCCGTACAGCGCGCCGAGATCGACGCGCATGAAGGAGATGCAGAGCAGAAGGAAGATCGCCTCGGTGACGTAGGGGCGCAGCAGCGCGCCGAGCGGCGGCACCGCGACCGCGATGAAGGCAATCGCCGCCACCGCGCGCGTGCCCTGGCCACCGAGCCAGCCGAGGGCACGCAGGGGAAGGGCGAGGACGGCTCGGACGAGGGAGGGCATTTCTGTCGGTATTATCGGCTGTGTAGCGCTTTGGAGGGCATGCTCGCCTTCGGCCATGGGGGTGCCCCGGCGAGGGGCTCAGGACTATCCCATCCGGGAGCCGGCCTGGCCAGACCGGGCCGGGAAGGGCAGGGATGCCGCCCTTCCCCCGCCGTATTCGGCGTGTTAACCGGAAGGCCTGCGAGCGGCGGTATCCCCTGTAGAATGTCCAACGAGCCCGATTCGCTGTTGAAGCCGCGCGAAATGTTCAAAACCTTTTCCCTGACCGGTCTTGCGGCGCTTTTGGCCGCCACCGCACTGACGGCTGCGACGCCGGCAAGTGCGCAGATCGGCACGATCTTCTCCGATCCGCCGCCGCTGCGGCCGCCCGGCAGCATTCCGCGCGGCCAGCCCCAGCCGCAGCAGATGCCCGAGGACGACGAAGAGGTGCCGGAGCTGCCGCCGCAGGGCCGGGTGCTGCCGTCGCGCCCGATGCCGCCGCCTCCGGGCCGGCAGGGCAACGTGATGCCCGGGCCGGTCGAGACCCAGCCCCTAGCACCGCCGCCGGGCTCGACCCTCGCGCCCCCGAACCAGCCGCCCTCGGCCGCGATCACTCCGCCGGGTCCGCAAGGCGCTCCCGGAGCGCCCGGTCAGCGGCAGCCCCAGCAGAAGGGCGGCGTGCCGCAGACGCCGGCCAGCCTCCAGCCGGGCGACGAGGTCGTGACGGAGCCGCCGGCCCAGAAGATCGTGAACAAGAAGGCGACGTTCTCCGGCCTCGACAAGATCACCGGGCGCATCATCAATTTCGACGAGGAGATCGGCGAGACCGTCCAGTTCGGTGCGCTCCGCGTCAAGACCAACGCCTGCTACACGCGTCCGGCGACTGAAGCGGCCAACACCGACGCCTTCGTCGAGGTCGACGAGATCACCTTGCAGGGCGAGGTGAAGCGGATCTTCTCGGGCTGGATGTACGCGGCGAGCCCCGGCCTGCACGGCGTCGAGCATCCGATCTACGACATCTGGCTGACCGACTGCAAAGAGCCGCAGCAGACTGTGGCGACGGCGGCACCGGATCCGGCCGCGGCCAAGCCGCCGCCACCGCCGCCCGCGCAGAAGAAGGCCGCGCCCAAGCAGGTGCAGCAGCGCCCGCCGCAGCCGCTGCCGCCGATCCAGCAGCAGCAACCGGCGCCGCCACCGCCGCCACCACCGGAGCAGCGCCCAGGCCTGTTCGGCATTCCCGGATTTGGCCGCTAACCGAGCTGTTCGTTATTGCCGCGCAGCGATGATCTCGAGGGCTCGTGCGCCCGGGATCGCTTCGCCGGCGGAGAGCTTCAGGAAATCGCCGGGCTCGCCCGCCAGCGCCTTGTCGAGCAGCGCGGTATAGCGTCGCCGCGAGATCTCGACGGCGCCGAAGCTCTTCAGGTGCTCGGTGACATATTGGGTGTCGAGCAGCTCGAAGCCGCCGTGAATGAGCCGCGCGACCAGATGCACCAGCGCGACCTTCGAGGCATCGCGCACATTGTGGAACATGCTCTCGCCGAAGAAGGCCCGCCCCAGGCTGACGCCGTAGAGACCGCCGACCAGCTCGTCGCCCTGCCAGGCTTCGACGCTGTGGCAATGGCCGAGCTCGAACAGCCCGCCATAGAGGTCGCGGATGCGCTTGTTGATCCAGGTGTCCTCGCGGCCCACTTGCGGCGCCGCGCAGCCGGCGATGGTCGCCTTGAACGCGGTGTTGACGGTGACGCGAAACTGATCCGAGCGCACCGTGCGCGCGAGCCGCGAGGCCACGCGGAAGCCGTCGAGCGGGATGACGCCGCGCAGCTCCGGCTCGACCCAGAACAGGGTCGGATCGTCGGCGCTTTCCGCCATCGGAAAGATGCCGCAGGCATAAGCGCGCAGCAGCACGGCCGGCGTGATTTCAGACGGGGCGGAGTCGCGCGAAGTCATGGCTTGCCATCATAGCAGGATCGCAATGCAGTTGCGATGGGTGCGGCCGGACCGCTCAGCTGGCGGCAGCGGTGCTGGTCTTGCCGACGCTTGCGGGCATGCGGCCGAACTTCAGCACAACCCGGGTTCCGGAATGCGCGGGATCGCGCTCGACCGCGGCGTCGAGCTTGGTGGCCATGGCCGCGACGATGCGCTGGCCCATGCCGGTGGAGCGCGGATCGGCCTTGGCGTTGTCGCCGACGCCGTCGTCGGTGATCGAGAGCAGGAGGTCATCGCCTTGCGAGATCAGCTCGACATGGATCGGGCCGGCGCCGTCGGGGTAGGCGTATTTCACCGCGTTCATCACCAGCTCGTTGACGATGATGCCGACGGCGACCGCACGGTCCGGATCGATCTCGATCGGCTCGGCCTTCAGCGTCAGGCGCGACATGCGGTTGCCTTCGGCCGACCGCCTGAGATCCTCGAGCAGCGAGTCCAGATATTGATTGAGGACCACGCTCTTGAGGTCCTGCGAGGTGTACAGGCGGCGGTGCACCTGCGCCACCGCGGCGACGCGGCCCATCGCGTTGGTCAGCGCCGCCTTGACCTCGTCCTGTGCGGCGGAGCTTGCCTGCAGGTGCAGCAGCGAGGCGATGATCTGGAGCGAGTTGCCGACGCGGTGGTTGACCTCGCGCAGCAGGAGCTCGCGTTCGGCGGCGAGCGCCGCGTAGCGGTCGCGCGAGGCGTGGATCTCGGCCTCGGCTTCCTCGCGCGCCCGTTGCAGCTCGGCCTGGCGCAGCGCGCCTTCGGCCGCGACGTGGAGGAGCGGGATGAAGTCGCCCTGGACGTCCTTGACCAGATAGTCGGCCGCTCCCGCCTTGAGCGCCGTCACCGCAATGCTGGAATCCTGCGAGGCGGTCACGAACACGACGGGCGGCGCGTCCGGGATCGCCATGATCTGCTCGAGCGTCTCGAGCCCGTCGAGGCCCGGCATGTACTGATCGAGCGCGACGACGTCGATGCCGCCTTCGGTGCTGTTCTGGGCGGCGGCGCGGCGGATGTGCTCGAGCCCTTCCTCGCCGCTCGCGGCATGGACGACCCGGAAGCCGCGCCGCGTCAGGCCGCGATCGACCAGGCGCGCCAGCGCCCCGTCGTCGTCAATGTAGAGCAGTGTCGGCGTGCGCTGGTTCATGTGGCGGCGGGCGGGACCTGGATGACCGAGAAGAACAGACCGAGCTGCCGGATGGCGTTGGCGAAATTCTCGTAGTTGACCGGCTTGGTGATGTAGACGTTGCAGCCGAGCTCGTAGCAGCGCTTGATCTCCTGGGAATCGTCGGTGGTGGTCAGCACCACCACGGGCGAGGCCTTCAGGTATTTGTTCTCCTTGATCTGCTTCAGGATGTCGATCCCGGTCATGTCGGGGAGGTTGAGGTCGAGCAGGATCAGGAGCGCGTTGCCCTTCTGCACGAGGCCGGAGCCGTCGGCGCCGAACAGGTGCCGCATGGCGTCGGTCCCGGTGGTGAAGGAGACGATCTCGTTGTTGACGCCCGAGCGGCGGATGTTGCGCTCGATCAGACGGGCATGGCCCTCGTCGTCCTCGACCATGATGATGGTGACAGGCTGGGTCATCGATCTCTGTTCCGGTTGCTCACGTTCCAGGCGATCGGCAGCGTGATCGTGAAGGTGCTGCCCGTGTTGAGTTCCGATGATACCGACATGGTGCCGCCGAGGCGACGCACAAGTGCACGCACATGGGCAAGACCAATGCCCTGGCCGGGCTTGTCCTGGGTTCCCGCGCGGCGGAACAGGTCGAATATCCGCTGGTGGTCCTTGGGATCGATGCCGCGGCCGTTGTCGCTGACCTCGAAGATAGCGTAGCCGAGCTTGGTCCGCCCGCGGATTCTGATCTCGCCGGGCGCGCCGGGCTTGAGATATTTGATGGCATTGTCGATCAGGTTGGAGAAGATCTGCTCGAGGGCGAGACGGTCGCTCACGAGGTCCGGCAGGGGCTCGACGTGAATCTCGGCCTGCGCCTCGGCGGCCTGGTGCGCCAGCGTCGTCACGATGGCCTCGATCAGCTCGCGCGTGTCGATCTTCACCGGCTGGAATTCGCGCCGGCCCTCGCGGGTGAGGTTGAGGATGGCCGAGATCAGCCGGTCCATCTTGGCGATCGACGATTTGATGAAGCCGAGCGCTTCGGAGAAATCCTCCGAGAGCTGCTTGTCGGCGCCCTCGAGCGCGATCTCGCCCGGCGCGGCGGGCGCGAGCGGCGCTCCTTCCGCAGGGGCGTGCGAGAGGCTGCCGATGCGGCGGAAGATGTCGCCGCCGAGCTCATCGAGCTCGCTCGTGAAGCCCATGATGTTGACGAGCGGCGAGCGCAGATCGTGGCTGACGATATAGGCAAAGCGCTGGATCTCATCGTTGGCTTCGCGCAGGTCCGCCGTGCGCTCGTCGACGACGGCCTCGAGATTGAGGTTGGCATCGCGCAGGCGTGCTTCGGCCGCATCGCGCTCGCGTGTCGAACGCCGCACCAGCCAGATCGAGATCAGCGCGAGCACCACAACCAGGCCGGAGCCGATACCGGTCATCGAGGCGGCCAGGGTCTGGCTGCGGTCGGAGTTGGTAGTGCGGAGGCGGAACAGGCGTTCTTCCTCCTGAAGCATTCCCGTCGCGACTTCGGCGATCGCCGCCGTGGTATCGGCGGAGGCCAGTTCGCGCACCAAAGCTGCGGCCTTCTCCGGCTGACCCTGACGGATGAAATCCATCTCCTGCGCGAATTGGCCGAGCCGCGTCTCGATCGCCGAACTCAGCTTTTCGATGCTCTTGCGCTGTTGCGGATTGTCGCCGATCAGGCGTGTGAGCCTGTCGAGCGCTGGCACGATTGCAGCGATGGCCTTGTCGTGGTCTGCCTTGAAATCCGATCTTTGGGTCAGCAGGTAGCCGCGGGCGGTGCTTTCCGCACGCCGGATTTCCAGCAGGAGGGCGTTGATCTGGTTTTCAGCCTCGATGGTGTGAATCACCCATTTGCTGTCTTCGCGCGCCTTGTTGACGAGATAGACGGAGCCGGCGCTGATCGCGGTCAACACAAAAAGGCCCGCTGCGAACAGCAGGATCTGCCAGAACGCGCGCCGTCGCTGGCCTTCAGCCGTCACGACGGTTCACCTGTCTGCAGGCAATCGAGTACAAAATGCCCCCTTGGAACTGGCCCCAACCGTCCAGAACGCGATTGGAGGCAAGGGGTTCCATGAGAGGACGTGATTATCGCGGGGCTGGTTCCACCTTGCCGGCCAGGTACTGCTCCAGCCAGTGGATGTGGTAATCGCCGTTGATGATGTCGGCTTCGCGCACCAGCGCGCGGAACAGCGGCAGCGTGGTCTCGATGCCCTCGACCACCATCTCGTCCAGCGCGCGGCGCAGCCGCATCAGGCATTCGGCGCGGGTCTTGCCGTGCACGATCAGCTTGCCAACGAGGGAGTCGTAGTAGGGCGGGATCGTGTAGCCCTGGTAGACGGCGGAATCGATCCGCACCCCGAGGCCGCCGGGCGGATGATATTGCAGGATCCGGCCGGGCGAGGGGCGGAAGGTCTGCGGATTCTCGGCGTTGATGCGGCACTCGATCGCATGGCCGATGACCTGGACCTCGTCCTGCCTGGCCGGCAGGTCGCCGCCGGCGGCGATGCGGATCTGTTCCAGCACGAGGTCGATGTCGGTGATGCTCTCGGTGACGGGATGCTCCACCTGGATGCGGGTATTCATCTCGATGAAGTAGAACTCGCCGTCCTCGAACAGGAATTCGATGGTGCCGACGCCGAGATATTTCATCTCGCGCATCGCTTTCGCGCAGGTCTCGCCGATCTTGGCGCGCGCGGCGGCGGCGAGCACGGGCGAGGGGCCTTCCTCCCAGACCTTCTGGTGGCGCCGCTGCAGCGAGCAGTCGCGCTCGCCGAGATGGATCGCGCCGCCGCGGCCATCGCCGAGGATCTGGATCTCGATGTGGCGCGGCTTCTGCAGGTATTTTTCCAGATAGACCGAGGCGTCGCCAAAGGCGGATTTGGCCTCGTTGGCCGCCGTCGACAGCGCCAGTTGCAGGTCGGCCTCGCTGTGCGCGACCTTCATGCCGCGGCCGCCGCCGCCCGCCGCCGCCTTCACCAGCACGGGGAAGCCGATCTTCCTGGCGATCGCCATCGCATCGTCGTCGGGACCGACGGCGCCGTCCGAGCCGGGCACCACGGGGATGCCGAGGCGCTTGGCGGTCTTCTTGGCCTCGATCTTGTCGCCCATCAGGCGGATGTGCTCGGCCTTGGGGCCGATGAAGTGCAGATTGTGCTCGGCGAGGATTTCGGCAAAGCGCGCGTTCTCGGAGAGGAAGCCGTAACCGGGATGCACGGCATCGGCGCCGGTGATCTCGCACGCCGCGAGCAGGGCGGGCACGTTGAGATAGCTGTCCTTGGACGCCGGCGGCCCGATGCAGACGCTCTCGTCCGACAGCCGCACATGCATGGCATCGGCGTCGGCGGTGGAGTGCACGGCGACGGTGGCGATCCCGAGCTCCTTGCAGGCCCTGAGGATGCGAAGGGCGATCTCGCCGCGGTTGGCTATGAGGATCTTGTCGAACATGTTGTCCTGCAGCGAATGGCGAGTGGCGAATGGCGAGTAGGGAAGGCTGACGCCATTCGCTATTCGCTATTCCCCATTCGCGTCACTCAATGATCACCAGCGGCTCGCCGTACTCGACCGGCTGGCCGTCCTCGACCAGGATCTGCGTCACCGTGCCGGCGCGCGGCGAGGGGATCTGGTTCATCGTCTTCATGGCTTCGATGATCAGCAGGGTCTGGCCGACCGAGACCTTGGTGCCGACGTCGATGAACGGCTTTGCGCCCGGCTCCGGCGCCCAATAGGCCGTGCCGACCATCGGCGAGGTCACGGCGCCGGGATGCTTCGACAGATCGGCCGCGGCAGGGGCCGCGGGGCTTGCTGCCAGCGGCAGGGCGGCCGGAGGAGCCGTCACCTGCATCGGCATGGTCGCGGCAACGCTGATGTTGCGGGCAACGCGCAGGCGCAGACCCGCTCGCTCGATCTCGATCTCGGTGAGGCTGGTCTCATCGAGCAGAAGTGCCAGCTCGCGGACGAGCGCGGAATCCTCGCTGGAAAACTTTGCGGCTGCTTTGTCGTCTGGCTGGCGCGCCATGTTGTTTGATCCGAATGTTCTGTTGGAAGGGAGCGTCAGGCGTTGGGCTTGATGCCGAGCTTGGCGGCAAGGCCCTGGATGGCGAGGCGGTAGCCCTCGATGCCGAAACCGCAGAGCGAGGCGAAAGCCGCGCGCGCGGTGTAGGAATGGTGACGAAAGCTCTCGCGGGCGTGGATGTTGGTCACGTGCACCTCGACCGTCGGAAGCTGCACCGCGAGCAGCGCATCGTGCAGTGCGATCGAGGTGTGGGAATAGCCGCCGGCATTGATGATGATGCCCTTCATCTTGCGCCGATGCGCCTCGTGGATGAAATCGATCAGCTCGCCTTCGCGGTTGGACTGCCGGCAGTCCGCCTTCAGGCCGAACGTCGCGGCCGTGTCCCGGCACAGCGCCTCGACGTCGGCCAGCGTCGCATGGCCATACTTGTCGGGCTCGCGGGTCCCCAGCATGTTGAGGTTCGGCCCGTTCAGGACGAGGATCGTGTCGGTTGCAGGTTCGGCCATTCCAATCCCGGAAGAGGTGCTTCGGCGTGGCGGGGGTTATAGGTAACAAAGCGCGTGAGGGGAAGCCTTGAAGGGCCTTGAGGTTGGGTTCAAGCACCTCATCCAGTGCGCAAAAACCTGTGCGGAAACCACGGAAATTGCTTGTTAACCAGTCCGAAGCATGGCTGCCGGGCGCATGCAAAGGGGCGGGCATCGCTGCCCGCCCCTGAGATTGCCCGTGTCCGCCTTAGACGTTCAGCACAGCCACGATCTCGTAGGTGTCCGGATCGATGATGACGATCTCTTCCCGGACCAGGACATACTTGTAGCTCCGCCATTCCGGATAGATCGACACGACCCGAGACGGCAGGGCGTGAAGGGTGATGCCCTCCCGCGGAATGCGGGTGCCGACCGAGATCGAGAAGTTCACGTTGGTCACCGGGGCGACGCGCTGCTCGCGGATCACGGACGTGATCTGCGTGCGCTGCTCAGTCGAAAGCTTGGCAGCGGCGCCGGCCTGGCCGACCGTGGTCGAGCTCTGGCCCTGCGCGTTTTGGGTCGAGCTAGTGCCAGTCTGACCCTGCACGTTCTGGTTGGTGCTGGTGCCGGTCTGGCCCTGAGCATTCTGGTTGGTGCTCGTGCCGGTGCCCTGTCGGGTCTCGGTGGTCGAGGTGCCGCTCTTGCTGCCCTCAGCCTTCATGTCCTTCTGGTCCTTAGCACCGGACTTGCTGGTGTCCTGGCTCATGCTCTTGGACTTGTCCTGCTGGGACTTGTCCATCTGGCCCTGCGCGCGATCATCGGTGCGCTGGCCCTTGGTGGTACCAGACTTGTCCTCGGCCGCGTTCTTGTTCATCGCGCCGCCCGAGGGGCGCTCGTCCTTCATCGCGCCGGACTTGTCTTCGGACTTCATCGTCCCGGAGCCGCCGGCCTGGCCAACGGTCCCCTTGTCCTGGCTCATCGAGCCACCGCGCTCAGCCGCGCCGCCGGAAGGCTGCGAATGCTGCATCTGCGCGCCACCGGCGCCGCCGCCGCTGTCGCGGCCCATATTGCCCTGCGCGTTCGCGAGGCCAGTGCCCGCGACGAGCGCGACTGCGGCAACCGAAATCATAAAGCGGTTCAACATCGAAATTCTCCTCACGTGTTCATTCGCGTCATTGCCCGCGCCGACAACGAAAGGGGATTTGAGTTGTTCCGGAACTTCGACTGTTCCGCGGCTTTTGTTTGTTGAACGCCAGATGAATGACTTTGCACGAAGGCGCCAACGTTCAGCGCAAGAAAAAAGGCCGGCATGTCTGCCGGCCTTTTTGTGTTCTCGCTATCGTAAAACTGTGATCAGCAGGTCGCCTTGCCGCAACGGGCAATGCCGATCTTCTCCTTCAGGCTTTCAACACCGACGGCACCGATCACGATCTGCTTGCCGATCACGTAGCTCGGCGTACCGTTCATGCCCATCGCTTCGGCAAGCTTGAAATTCTCCTCGAGGGTGGCGCGCACCTCGGGGCTGGCGATGTCCTTCTCGATGCGAGCCGTGTCGAGACCGGCTTCCTTGGCGGCTTGCATCGCGCGGGCCTTGTCGGCGGCGCCGCGGCCGCTGAGCAGCTTCTGATGGAAGTCGAGATATTTCTTGCCGGAGGGATCTTGCATGCGCACGGCGACCCCGACCTGCGCCGCTTCCACCGAGCCCTGGCTCAGCACCGGAAATTCCTTCAGCACCACCTTCAGCTTCGGATCGCTCTTCATGATGGTCAGCATGTCGTCCATCGCGCGCTTGCAATAGCCGCAATTGTAGTCGAAGAACTCGACGAAGGTGACGTCGCCGTCCCTGTTGCCGAGCACGACCTGGCGTGGCGAGTTGAAGATCGCCTCGGCGTTCTGCGCGATGCTGGCTTGGTGCTTCTGCGTTTCGGCCGCGGCCTGGCGCTTGCTGAGCTCGGCCATGGCCTCCTCGAGCACCTCGGGATGGCTGACGAGATAGTTCTTGATGATCTTCTCGATCTCGGTGCGCTGGCTGTCGGAGAAACTGTCGGCCGAGGCGGGCACGGCTGCGCCGAACATGGCGAGCGCGAACAGGGCAGGAGCGAGCAGGCGCAGCGAAGGCATAGTCAAATCCTCTTATCCAAAGCAGGTTTCGAGAAACGTCCCGGCGGATTCAAGCACGGTGTCGTGACGTCGTGGTCGGGCGTCGTTCGAGTTTGCGTCAGTTGCGCGGCGGCTTCGCCGCAACGATGTCGTCGGCCTTGACCCATCCGGGGGTGCCGACGGCGAAACGTGTTTTCGCGCGCGTGGCAAGCTCGCGGGCGGTTTTGTTGTCGCCGCGCAAATATGCGGCCTGGGCCGAGGCGAGATCTGCCTCCGCATAATCTCCCTTCCGGCCATAGGCCATCGCGAGCTGGGTATAACCGAGCGCCGCCTCCGGCTCCCGGGCCACCGCGGCGCGGAGAATCCGAACGGCATCGTCGGTGTAGGCCTTATTATCGGTTCCGACCAGAGCCTGCCCAAGTAACATCTCGATGAGGGGGGCGTTGTTCGAGAGGGCGACGGCCTTGCGCAAGGGAGCGATCGCTTCGGCCGCCTTGCCGCTTTCCAGGAGCGCCTGGCCGCGCACCTCGTAGAAATACGGGTTGTTCGGCTGCACCTGGATCAGCGCGTCGATCTGGGCGAGCGCGCTGCGCAGATCACCGTGCAGATAGGTGCTGATGGCGCGGGCATAGCGCGCCGGCAGGCTGTCGTTGGTCTGGGGATAGCGGCGGTAAACCGTCTCCGGCCGCTCCATGAAGGCGGAAATCTTGGCGCGGACCATGTCATGCCGAAGCTGGAGCGCGGGATCGTCCTTCTTGTTCCAGTAGGGGCTGGAGCTTGCGAACTCCTGTAGTGCGGCGACGCGCTCGGCCGGCATCGGATGCGACTGCAGATAGGGATCGGCGCCGCGCGCGGCGAACAGGCTCTCGCTGGTGAAGCGCTTGAACGTCTCGTACATGCCCTTGGGCGATTGCTGGGTCGCAGCCAGGAATTTCACGCCGGCGCGGTCGGCATTCTCCTCCTGCTGGCGCTGGTAGGACAGCAGCGTGCGGCGGATCACCTCCTGCGGAGCGGCGATGGCGGCCGCGCCAGCATTGGCGAGCCCGTTATTGCCTGCGCTGCTGCGCTGGGTGCTGCCGGCCGCAATCGCGCCGGCGCCGAGCAGCATCGCGATGATCATCTGGGTCTGGGCGGCGGAGAGCTGCTCGCGCAGCTTGGACAGATGGCCGCCGGCCAGATGTCCGGTCTCGTGCGCGAGCACGCCGATGATCTGGTTCGGCGTCTCCGATTGCAGGATCGCGCCCCAATTGACGAAGATGCGGCGACCATCCGCGACGAAGGCGTTGAACGAGCCGTCGTTGATGATCACCATCTGGATGTTGTGCTTCTCCAGACCCGCAACGCGCAGGATCGGACGCGTGTATTCGCGGAGCAGCTGCTCGGTCTCGGTGTCGCGCAGGACCGGCGGCCCCTTGGCCTGCGCGCGCGCGGCCGTGAACGGCGTCAGCGCGATCGCCGTGGCCGTGACGAGGGCGGTGAGGGCGGAGGCCTTCTTGCGCAATGCGATCTGGAGCGACATCAAGCGGTCTTGGTCAAAAGGGGCTTGGTCAAGTGGTCTTGGTCAAGCAGTTCAGTGATTGGTTTTGGCGATTGGCGGCGGACCGGATACGCGATATGCCCTTGTGAGCGGTGCCCTTATGAGCCGTACAATGCGGCCAGTCTGGGGCACAAGCGCCCCGTTTACGGACCGGACGGACCGGTTCGCCAGCCAATAGCAGAAATCGATGCACGACGCGACATTGAGGAACCGGTTGGGGCAGTGGCTCGAGCCCTCCCGCCGCAGCGATGTTCCCCCGTTCATGGTGATGGACGTCATGGCCGCGGCGGCCCGAATCGAGGCCGCCGGCGGTCATGTGATCCACATGGAGGTCGGCCAGCCCGCGGCCGGCGCGCCCAGGACCGCGATCGCGGCCGCCCATGCGGCGCTCGAGGCCGGACGAATCGACTATACGTCCGCGCTCGGCATCCCTTCCTTGCGCGCGCGCATCGCGCGCCATTATCGCGACGCCTATGGCTGCGATGTCAGCCCCGAGCGGATCGTGGTGACGACGGGCTCGTCGGGCGGCTTCATCTTGGCCTTTCTGTCGATGTTCGAACCTGGCGATCGTGTCGCCGTGACGGTGCCGGGCTATCCGCCGTATCGACACATCCTGACCGCGCTCGGCTGCGAGCCGGTGCTGATCGAGACCACGAACGAAACGCGTCACGCGCTCACCGGCGAGGCCCTGCTCGCAGCGCATCGCAAGGCGCCGCTGAAGGGTGTTCTGGTCGGCAGCCCCGCCAATCCGACGGGCACGATGATGTCCCGTGAAGCGCTCGCCGGCCTGATCGCGGCCGCGGAAGATGCCGGCATCCGCTTCATCTCCGATGAGATCTATCACGGGCTCGATTACGCGTTTCCGGCCGTGACTGCGGCCGCGCTGTCCGAGCACGCGCTCGTGATCAATTCGTTCTCGAAGTATTTTTGTATGACCGGTTGGCGCGTCGGCTGGATGGTGGTGCCCGAGATCCTTGTGCGGCCGATCGAGCGGCTGCAGCAGAACCTCTCGATCTCGGTGCCGGCGCTGTCGCAGATCGCGGCGGAGGCCGCCTTCGACGGCGCGGCCGAGATGGAGGAGATCAAGCACGGCTACCAGGAAAACCGGCGCGTCCTGATCGATGGTTTGCCCAAGGCGGGACTGACGAAATTCCTGCCGGCCGACGGCGCCTTCTATCTCTATGCAGACGTCTCGGACTTCACCGCCGACAGTTTCGAATTCGCAAAGCAGATGCTGGAGCAGGCGCGCGTGGCGGCAACGCCCGGCCTTGATTTCGATCCCATCCATGGCCGCTCGTTCATTCGTTTCTCCTATGCGCGCTCGCCAGGGGAGATGCGTGAGGCAGTTGACCGGATTGCTGAGTGGCTTAAATAACTGCGCCCGTTTTCTTCAGCCTTCCGGAGTTCAGCTTGTCAGACCGTTCCGTCCCGTCCGCCGCTACGCCACATTCTTCTCTCGCCGCATTGATGTGGCCGACGCGACCGGGCGAAGCCGTCGGCGCGCTGCGTGCCGTCGTGCTGGTCGCGCTCGGCACGGCGTTGATGGCGCTGTCGGCCAAGGTGAATCTGCCGCTGCCTTACGTGCCCATGACGTTGCAGACGTTGGTGGTGCTGATGATCGGCGCCGCCTATGGCTGGCGCCTCGGCAGCGCGACCATGATCGCTTACCTCGCCGAGGGCGCGATCGGGCTTCCGGTGTTCGCCGGTCCCGTGGGTGGGATCGCGCCGCTGGTCGGCCCGACCGCGGGCTATCTGTTCGGTTTCGTTGTGGCCGCGTTCGCGACCGGTTGGCTCGCCGAGCGCGGCTGGGATCGCAGCGTCATGCTGCTGTTTGCGGCGATGGCTGTTGGGCACATCGTCATTCTCGCGACCGGATTCGGCTGGCTGGCATTCGGCCTTGGTCT
Organism: Bradyrhizobium sp. JHI2711; assembly: GCF_056156565.1. NCBI lineage: Bacteria > Pseudomonadati > Pseudomonadota > Alphaproteobacteria > Hyphomicrobiales > Nitrobacteraceae > Bradyrhizobium > Bradyrhizobium sp. JHI2711. The sequence goes on along the minus strand of NZ_JBPZPT010000001.1, from coordinate 910,593 downwards.
CGGCGCCACCAAGGCCTGGCAGGTCGGCATCGTGCCGTTCATCGCGGCCTCGCTGGTCAAGAATGCGCTCGGCGCGACCCTGATGCCGGCGGCGCGCCGGATTGTCGAGCGTCGGGGATAGGACGCGCTCGCTAAAATCGCTCGGGCCGGTACGGCGTGGGATCGACCGCGGGCGTTTCGCCGCTCATCATTTCCGCGAGCAGGCGCCCGGTCGCAGGTCCCAGCGTAAAACCCTGGTGGCCATGGCCGAAATTCATCCAGAGGCCGGGGTGGCGCGGGGCGGGGCCGAGCACCGGCAGCATGTCGGGCGTGCAGGGCCGCGTGCCGAACCACGGATCCGGCTCGACCCGTTTGCCGAGGTCGATCAGCTCGCGCGCCGAGGCTTCGGCGCTGGCGAGCTGCACTGGTGTTGCGAGTGCGTCCGCGCCGGTCAATTCGGCGCCGGTGGTGATGCGGATTCCCCTGGCCATCGGCCCCATGGCGTAGCCACGGGCCTTGTCGACCAGCGGCAGGTCGAGCGAAGCGCCGCCGCTGTAATGCATGTGGTAGCCGCGCTTGCGCACCAGCGGGATGCGATAGCCGAATTTGTACAATAAATCAGGCGACCACGGCCCGAGCGTCACGACGGCGTGGGCAGCGTCGATGCGGCCCTGATCGGTGTCCACCGACCAGCCAGTCGCGGTCTGTCGCAGCGACTGCGCATCACCGAGCACGATCCTGCCGCCGAGGCGCGCGAACAACTCGGCATAGGCCGTGACCAGCGCGCCGGGATCGGACACGGTCCAGGTGTCGAGCCAGTGGATCGCTCCCGGGAGATCATCGCGCAGGATCGGCTCGGCCCTGGCAAGCTCGCTGCCCGACAGCACGCGGTAGTTCACGCCGAATTCGCGCTGATCTTCCTCGGCAGCCTTGACCGAGAGATCCAACGAAGCGGCATCGCGAAACAGCGCTCGGTAGCCGGCGCGGCGGATGAGATTGTCGGCATGCGCCTCGCGGATCAGGGTGTCGTGCTCGGCCGTTGCGTAGGCGATCAGCCGTGCCCACGCCTCGATCGCCTCGCGATGTCGCTTCGGCGCCGAATGCCACCAATAGCGGAGCAGGGGCTCGATGTGGAGATGCAGCGAGGAGAGGCTGTAGCGCACGTCGTTGGTGCGGCCGGTCGCGATCTTCAAAAGCGAAGCGAGGTCGCGCGGCATCGGATAGGGGCGTACCGCTTCGGCCTGGATCATCCCGGCATTGCCGTAGCTGGTCTCGCGGCCCGGCTCCCTGCGATCGATCAGCGTCACCCACCAGCCGCGCCGCTGCAGATGCAGCGCGGCGCCGACGCCCACCATGCCGCCGCCGAGAATGATCGCGCTTTGCATCGTAACTGACCTCATCAAATCAAAACCGCCCGGTTGGGCCGGGCGGTTTCAATTCCATTTGTGCCTTTACTCGCCGCCGCCGAAACGGCGTGACCACCAGCCGGCACGACGTGGGGCGGCCGGGGTTTCGCTTGCCGCCTCCGCTGCGGGCTCAGGTGCCGGCGAGGGTGCGGCAACCGGCTCGATCGCCTCCGCCGCCGGCGTTGCGGGCTCCGCCTGGCTGTTCGCCAGGAAGCTCACCTTTTCGCGCACGGTGGAGCGGCGCCGCGCGGACCTGTCGCCGGCTGGCTCTTCGTCCGGCGTTGCGGTCGTCGCGGTGGGAGCGGGCTCCGGCTGGGCCGGCGCCTCGGTCCGGATCTCGGCGTGCGGCTCAGGCTCCGCTACTTGCGGCTCGCCGGTCGGCTCGGCCTGCGCGATCGAGGGCGAAGCCTGGCTGCCGAGGCCGTCGAAATCGGCCACTGCATCGGCAGCTTCCGGCGGCGGGTTGGTGCCGAGCTCGTCGCTGATGGAGCCGGCAAGACCTTCCTCGCCGCCACCGCGACGGCGGCGACCGCCGCGGCGACCACGCCGGCGCCGGCGATCACCGCTGCCCTGCTGTTCGCCACGGGCCGCCTGTTCCTCGCCTTCCTCACCGTCCTGCTCGGCCTCGGTCTCCTCCTCGCTTTCGCCGGCGATCATCGCGGGCTCAGGCACGGTCGGCGCCGTATCCTCGCGCAACTCTCCTTCGCGCTGGCCGCCGCGGCCGCGCCGGCGTCGACGGCGCTTGCGGCGCTGGCCGTCCTGCTCCGAGGCTGCCTCGCCGCCAGCCTGCTCGTCGGCAAGGCCTTCGGTCTCGTCGGTTTCGACCTCGGATTCCGTCTCCAGGTCGAAGACGTCCTCGTCGTCATAGGCCTCTTCGGCTGGTGGCGGCGGGCTCGCAGCGGCTTGCGCAACGAGCAGCGCCTTGGCGGCTTCGAGCGTATGCACCTGCTCGCCGCGGTCGATCACATAGGCCTGCGGGCCGCTGACGCTCGCGTCGGCGATCACCGACAGCGTGACCTTGAAGCCGTTCTCGAGATCGCGCAGATGGCCGCGCTTGTGGTTCAGCACATAAAGCGCGACGTCGGTGCGGGTGCGGACGACGAGATTGTGGGTCGCGCCCTTCATCAGGATCTCTTCGAGGCCGCGCAGGAGCTGTAGCGCCACCGAGGACACCGAGCGGACGTGGCCGGTGCCGCCGCAATGCGGGCAAGGATCGGTCGAGGATTCCAGCACGCTGGCGCGGATGCGCTGGCGCGACATCTCGAGCAGGCCGAAATGCGAGATGCGGCCGACCTGGATGCGCGCGCGATCCTGCCTGAGGCAATCGGACAGCTTGCGCTCGACCGCGCGGTTGTTGCGCTTCTCGTCCATGTCGATGAAATCGATGACGATCAGGCCGGCGAGGTCGCGTAACCGGAGCTGGCGGGCGACCTCTTCAGCCGCTTCCATGTTGGTCTTGAGCGCGGTGTCCTCGATATGGTGCTCGCGCGTCGATCGTCCCGAGTTGACGTCGATCGAGACCAGCGCCTCGGTCTGGTTGATGACGATGTAGCCGCCGGAGCGCAGCTGCACGGTCGGCGAGAACATCGCATCGAGCTGGCTCTCGACGCCCATGCGCGAGAACAGCGGCTGGCCGTCGCGATATTGCTTCACCGCGCCGACATTGGCGGGCATCAGCATCTTCATGAAGTCGCGGGCCTCGCGGTGGCCGGCTTCGCCGGCGACCAGGATCTCGTCGATCTCCTTGTTGTAGAGGTCGCGCAGCGAGCGCTTGATCAGCGAGCCTTCCTCGTAGACGAGGGTTGGGGCCTGCGATTTCAGCGTGAGGTCGCGCACCGTCTCCCACATCCGGATCAGATATTCGAAGTCGCGCTTGATCTCGGGCTTGGTCCGGGCGGCGCCCGCGGTGCGCAGGATGATGCCCATGCCCTCGGGCACGTCGAGGTCCTGCACCACTTCCTTCAGGCGCGAGCGGTCCTGCGCGCTGGTGATCTTGCGGCTGATGCCGCCGCCGCGTGCGGTGTTCGGCATCAGGACGGCGTAGCGGCCGGCGAGCGAGAGGTAGGTCGTCAGCGCCGCGCCCTTGTTGCCGCGCTCTTCCTTGACGACCTGAACCAGCATCACCTGGCGGCGCTTGATGACTTCCTGGATCTTGTACTGGCGGCGCGGGCGGAAGGTGCGCTCCGGCACTTCCTCCAGCACGTCGTCGCCGCCGACGGATTCGACGACTTCCTCTTCGGCATCCTCGCCGTCCTCGTCCTCGTCATCCTCTTCGGCTGCTTCCCCGGCGTCCGCATGCGGGGCTTCAGTGCCTTCGCCGGCGGCGTAGATGGCCTCGGCCGGCTCGGCGGCCGATGTCACGGCTTCGGCCAGAGGCTCCGCCTGCGCTTCCGCGGCATGAGCTTCTGGAGCGGGAACGTCGAAGGTTGACGCCGGCTGCGGCTCGGCAGCGGTCTCGACCGCGGGCTCGGCGCCGACCGCCGCGACAGGCGCGGGCGTCTCGTCGGCGTGATCATGATCGTGATGATCGCGCTCGTCCTCGCGGCCGTGGGCATCATCGTGAGCGTGATCGTGCTCGTCATCGCGGGCATGACGATGTTCGTCATGATCATGGTCACCATGATCGGGATCGTGGCCTTCGTGCTCGCCATGATGCTCCGTATCGGCGTGCAGATGCTCGCCCTCGGCATGCTCGGGCAGCGCGGCGCCTTCGACCGGCTGGGCGGCGGGATCGGCGCCGGCTTCGAGACCTTCGACGATGTCGCTGCGCACGCGCTCGCCATGACCGCGGCGGCGGGCGTTGCGATGCCGCGAGCGGCGACGGCCGTGCGAGCGGTTCTCGCTTTCTTCCTCGGCCTCGCGATGGGCCTGTTCCTCGGCCTCGATCAGCGCCTGCCGGTCGGCGACCGGGATCTGGTAATAGTCGGGATGGATTTCGCTGAAGGCGAGAAAGCCGTGGCGATTGCCGCCATATTCGACGAAAGCAGCCTGGAGCGAGGGTTCGACCCTTGTGACCTTGGCGAGGTAGATATTCCCGCGCAGTTGCTTGCGTTGCGCGGTCTCGAAATCAAACTCTTCGACGCGATTGCCGCGGACCACGACGACCCGGGTCTCCTCCGGGTGGGTGGCATCGATCAACATCTTGTTGGGCATGTCTTAACTCTTGGCGGCGGCGGACGCGATAAGCCGTGGGCGCGTATCGCGCCGGCGGGTGACGCGACGGTCCACCTGATTCGGGGGTGAGGGGAAGGCCGAAACGCCGTCTCTCGCGCCTTGCCGAACCGGAAGCTTCAGGACCATTGCGACGCACGGGATTGTCACTCCGCAGCGTCGCGAATGCTCCTTCAGATTTCGTCGGCACAGTCTGGCGCATCAAGCGTCGGCCCGTATGAAACACTGGGCGGCGAGGCCGCCCTTCAATCAGTTGCTGCTGGCCAGGCACGGCGCGAGCGCGCTCGCCTTGGGGATCACGAACCGCCCCCTTGGGGTCAAGGGACCGGGTAATGGGTTACGCCGCTGTCAGAACCGTCCCGGCAACATGAGTGGTAGCCCGAGACCGTCCGCCGCCGGGGCTTGACCCGCTCCACCTCGCTGCCGCGCACCGCGCTGGTCATAGAGGGAAGTGGAAAACGCTGGAATTCTCAAACCTTGAGAGTTCCGGCGCTGCACCGGGAGGCTGAATGCGACACAACCGGAAATATCGGCCGTCAGCATTCCGTACATACGAGGAATGAGCCATCCGTGCAAGGGAGCGTCGCACGGCGGTCACAGTCGGCGAGTTTCGCGTTTCCGTCATTAAGGATCGATTAACCCTGTGGTTCTATTGCGTTAAGAGAGCTGCTCGGAGGCACGGAATCGGTGGCGAGCCGCACAAATCGACGGATTTTGCTGGGAGGCGTGTTGCTGTGCACTGCGGCATTGCCCTGTGCCGATTCCGCGCGCCTGATCGCCGCCGAGAGCCGGCTGCAACCTGCTGCCGTTGCGGCGAATTTTCCGGTCGCCTCGGCCGCCCGCCTGGCCGGCGACGGCAAGCAGACCCGCTTCATCCTCGACCTCGACCAGACCGTCACCTTCCGCGCCGTCACGCTGGCCGACCCTTACCGCGTGGTGGTGGACGTGCCGCAGGTCAATTTTCAGCTGCCCGCCGGGACCGGAAGTGGGGGGCGGGGGCTGGTCAAGGCCTTCCGCTACGGGCTCGTCATGCCCGGCGGCTCTCGAATCGTGTTCGACCTGACCGGACCGGCGAAGATCGCCAAATCATACGTGCTGGAGGCGGCCAACGGCCAACCGGCCCGGCTGGTGCTCGAGCTGGAGGAGGTCGACCGCACCGCCTTCGTGTCGTCACGTGCCCCCGAAAACCGTCCCGAGCTGCGGCCCGCGATCGCTGAAGCGCCGCCCGCCACGGTTCCCAGTGCCGCGGCCCCGGATGGCGCGCAGCAGAAGGCCGATACTCGACCGGTGGTGGTGATCGATCCCGGCCACGGCGGCATCGACAACGGGACGCAGTCGAGCGGCGAGAGCGAGAAAAACCTGGTGCTGGCCTTTGGCCTGGCGCTCCGCGACAAGCTGGAAAAAGCCGGCAAGTACCGCGTGGTCATGACGCGGGACGACGACACCTTCGTTCCGCTCAATGACCGCACCAAGATCGCCCGCAATCTCAAGGCGGCCTTGTTCGTCTCGATCCACGCCGATGCGCTGCCGCGGGCGGAAGGGGATGCGCAGGGCGCGACCATCTATACGCTCTCCGACAAGGCGTCCGACGCCGAGGCCCAGCGGCTGGCGGATGCGGAGAACCGCGCCGATGCGATCGCCGGCTTCAACCTCGCGGAGGAGCCGACCGACGTCGCCGACATCCTGATCGACCTCACGCAGCGGGAAACCCGCACCTTTTCAAACCGTTTCGCCCGCCATTTGATGAGCGAAATGAAGCAGACGGTGCGGATGCACAAGCATCCCCTGAAATCCGCCGGCTTCCGGGTTCTGAAGGCGCCCGACGTGCCATCGGTGCTGGTCGAGATCGGCTACGTCTCCAACAAGGGCGATCTCGAGCAGCTGGTCTCCGAGGGCTGGCGCTCCCGCGCCGTGGGCTCGATGGCCCAGGCGATCGATGGATTTTTGACCAAGCGGATGGCCACGGCGGGGACGTCGAACTGAGCCGGTTTGTTCCTCCCGGCCCAAAGGCCCTAGTTTGGCCACAGCGGACGCTTTATAGAAACCGGTAGAGGGTTCCGGAATCGGCGAGAACCTGTTCGGCAAGCGTCTTAAGTCCGGCCTCGATGTGATTGCGTAAGCCGGTGAATTCGCGGCGTGAGGTTGGTGCCGTTTTGTGTGCCAAAGGGCTGATACTGGGCTGATCCAGAGTTTGAACGGATAAACAGATAATGCGCTTGCTGGTGCGGTTCATGGGCTTCCTGTTCGCCGCGGGAACAGTGGTGTTCCTTGTTGGCGTCGGGGCCGTGGCAGGCCTGATCTGGCATTTCTCCAAGGACTTGCCGGACTACTCTCAGCTTCAGGATTACGAGCCGCCGGTGATGACGCGTGTGCACGCGGTCGACGGTTCGCTGGTCGGCGAATACGCCAAGGAGCGGCGGCTGTATCTGCCGATCCAGGCGGTGCCGAAGCTCGTGATCAACGCGTTCCTCGCGGCCGAGGACAAGAATTTCTACGAGCATGGCGGCATCGACTACACCGGCATGGCGCGCGCAGGCCTGCTCTATCTGCAGAACTACGGCTCCAACCGCCGTCCGCAGGGTGCGTCCACGATCACGCAGCAGGTCGCCAAGAACTTCCTGCTCACCAACGAGGTCTCCTTCTCCCGCAAGATCAAGGAAGCCTTGCTGGCGATGCGCATCGAGAAGACCTATTCGAAGGACAAGATCCTCGAACTGTATCTCAACGAGATCTATCTCGGCCTCGGCGCCTACGGCATCGCGGCGGCCTCGCTGGTCTATTTCGACAAGTCGGTGAACGAGCTGACAGTGGCGGAAGCGTCCTATCTGGCGGCGCTGCCGAAGATGCCGGCGACGCTGCATCCGGTCCGCAACCGCGACCGCGCCATCGAGCGCCGCAATTACGTGATCGACCGTCTCGTGGAAAACGGCTGGATCAAGCAGGCCGACGCCGACAAGTCGCGCAAGGAGCCGCTCGCCGTCACCAGCCGTTCCAACGGCGCCCACACCTTTGCCGGCGAATATTTCGCCGAGGAAGTCCGCCGCGACATTTTCGAGCGCTACGGCGAGAAGAAGCTCTACGAGGGTGGCCTGTCGGTTCGCACCACGCTCGATCCGAAGATTCAGGTCATGGCGCGCAAGGCCATGGTCGCCGGCCTCGTGAACTATGACGAGCAGCAGGGCTATCGCGGCGCCATCAGCAAGCTCGACATTTCGGGCGACTGGGGCGTGAAGCTCGCCGAGATCAAGTCGCTGTCCGACATCTCGCCTTGGCGCATGGCGGTGGTGTTGGAGACCAGCGATCAGTCGGCACGGATCGGCTTTCAGCCTGGCCGCGAGCTCGGCGGCGCGGTGAGCAAGCAGCGCGAGACCGGCATCGTCACGGTCGACGGCGTGCGCTGGGCGCGGGCGCTGCAGGGCGGCACGAGAGGCAAGACGCCGACAGCGGTGTCGCAGGTGCTCCAGCCCGGCGACGTCATCTATGCCGATCCCCTCTATAAGGACGGCCACCCCGTCGAGGGCCAGTACCGGCTTCGCCAGATTCCGGAAGTCTCCGGCGCGATGGTGGCGATGGATCCCTGGACCGGCCGCGTGCTCGCGATGGTCGGCGGTTTCTCGTTCGACCAGAGCCAGTTCAATCGCGCCACGCAGGCCTACCGGCAGCCCGGTTCGTCGTTCAAGCCGATCGTCTATTCGGCCGCGCTCGACAACGGCTACACGCCCTCGACCGTCGTGCTCGACGCGCCCATCGAGATCGACCAGGGGCAGGGCGCCGGCGTGTGGCGACCTGAAAACTTCTCCTCGGGCAAATTCCAGGGACCGGTGACGCTGCGCAATGCGCTGCGGCAATCGCTCAACACCGTGACGGTGCGCCTCGCGCAGGACATCGGCATGCCCCTGATCGGCGAATATTCCCGCCGCTTCGGCGTCTATGACGAACTGCCGAACTATCTCTCCTACGCGCTCGGCGCCGGCGAGACGACGGCGATGCGCATGGTCACGGCGTACTCGATGCTCGCCAATGGCGGCCGCCGCGTGAAGCCGACGCTGATCGACCGCATCCAGGATCGTTACGGCCGAACCATCTTCAAGCACGACCAGCGCGAATGCCGCGGCTGCGACGCGCCGGGCGGCTGGAAGAATCAGCCTGAGCCGCAACTGATCGACCGCCGCGAGCAGGTGCTGGATTCCATGACCGCCTATCAGATCACCGAGCTGATGGAGGGCGTGGTGCAGTCCGGTACGGCCACGGTGATCAAGGAGGTCGGCAAGCCCGTCGCCGGCAAGACCGGTACCACCAACGAGGCCAAGGACGCCTGGTTCGTCGGCTTCTCGCCGGACATCGCCGTCGCAGTTTACATGGGCTACGACAAGCCGCGTCCGCTCGGCAAGGGCAATGCCGCGACCGGCGGTCATCTCGCCGCTCCGATCGTGCGCGACTTCCTCAAGCTCGCGCTCGCCGACAAGCCCGCTGTTCCGTTCAAGGTGCCGGCCGGCATCAAGCTCGTGCGCGTCGTCGCCAAGACCGGCATGCGTGCCGGCCCGGGCGAGACCGGCGGAACCATCCTCGAAGCCTTCAAGCCGGGCACGGCGCCGCCGGACAATTATTCGGTCATCGGCGTTGCCGAGGCCGACGGGCGCGGCATGCCGGTGCAGCAGCAGCAGCCGGATTCCGGCTTCCTCTTCCGGCCGGGCACTGGCGGGTTGTGGTAGGCCGCGGATAAGGCCGGCGATCACGGTTTGGGCGGTTGCGCTTTGCAGCCGCCGCCGCTACATCCCCTCTCGAACTGCACGCGGGATTCCGCAAGACAGAGAACAACATGCGCGCCGAAATCGAACGGTTGGTAGAAGAGATCAAGCAGTCAGTCGGGCTGCTGAGGAGGCATCTTTGACGTCGAGAAATCGGCGGCGCGCCTCGCTGAGCTGAACAAGCTCGCAGAAGATCCCAATCTCTGGAACGACCCTCAGAAAGCCCAGAAGCTGATGCAGGAGCGCACCTCGCTTGAGGATGCGCTCTCAGGCATCGGCAAGGTCGAGCAGGAGCTCGAAGACGACATCGGCATGATCGAGCTCGGCGAGGCCGAGGGCGATGACGGCGTCGTCGCCGAAGCCGAAGCTGCGCTGAAGAACCTCAAGAAGGAAGTGGCGCGGCGCGAGCTCGAGGCACTGCTCTCGGGCGAAGCCGACCGCTTCGATTCCTATCTCGAAGTCCATGCCGGCGCCGGCGGCACCGAGAGCCAGGACTGGGCGCAGATGCTCCTGCGCATGTACACGCGCTGGGCCGAAACCCACGGCTTCAAGGTCGAGTATCTCGAAGAGTCCGAGGGCGAAGAGGCCGGCATCAAGTCGGCGACCATCCAGGTCTCCGGTCACAACGCCTACGGCTGGCTGAAGACTGAAGCCGGCGTGCATCGGCTGGTGCGCATCTCGCCATTCGATTCCAACGCGCGGCGGCACACCTCGTTCTCGAGCGTGCAGGTGTTCCCCGTCATCGACGACAGCATCAAGATCGACATCAAGGAATCCGACGTCCGCGTCGACACGATGCGATCGGGCGGTGCCGGCGGCCAGCACGTCAACAAGACCGAATCCGCGGTGCGCCTGACGCATATCCCGACCGGCGTCGCCGTGGTCTGCCAGGCCGGCCGCTCCCAGCACAAGAACCGGGCGCAGGCCTGGGACATGCTGCGCGCGCGTCTGTACGAGATCGAGCTGAAGAAGCGCGAGGAGAAAGCCGCCGCCGACCAGGCCGCCAAGACCGATATCGGCTGGGGCCACCAGATCCGCTCCTACGTGCTGCAGCCCTATCAGATGGTGAAGGATTTGCGCACGGGCGTGCAGACTTCCGACACATCGGGCGTGCTCAATGGCGAGCTCGACGAGTTCATGGCCGCGACCTTGGCGCAGCGCGCCTTCGGCACCACCGCCGGCGACGTCGAGGACGTGGACTAGCCATGTCCCGAATCGCCTTCATCGGGCTTGGGCGGATGGGCCATGGCATGGCCGGCCGCTATCTCGATGCCGGCTTCACGGTAACGATCTGGAATCGCAGCAAGGCAAAGGCCGAGGACCTGATCGCGCGCGGCGCGATTTGGGCGACCTCGCCGGAGGATGCCGCGATCGATGCCGACGCGGTCGTGACCATGGTCGCCGACGACGAGGCCTCGCGCGCGGTCTGGCTCGGGCCTGACGGCGCCGCCAAGACGGCGAAGGCCGGCACCATCGCGATCGAATGCTCCACCGTCTCCTATGACCATTCCCGTGAGATGGGCCGCGAGCTCAACGCGCGCGGGCTGATCTATATCGACTGCCCGGTGACGGGATTGCCGGACGCGGCGGCGGCCGGGAAGTTGACGCTCTTGGTTGGCGCCGACGCGGCCGATCTCGAGCGCGCGCGGCCCTATCTGACGCCGATCGGCTCGACCATCCGCCATTTCGGCGCGGTCGGCTCCGGCACGGTCTACAAGCTGATCAACAATCTCATGGGCGCGATCCAGATCGCCGGCCTCGCCGAGGGCCTTGCGATTGCCGAGCAGGCCGGGCTCGACATGAACCTGGTGCTGGAATCGATCCAGGCAGGCGTCGCGGCAAGCCCGCAGGTAGCGCGTCACTCCAAGCGCATGGTCGCCCGCGATTTCAGCGGCGCGACCTTCACCGCAGCGCTGCGGCACAAGGATGCCGCCTACGCCGTGAAGCTCGCCGAGAGCCTGCTCGCGGGCAAGCCGCTGGTCGCGCGCGCCGCGGTCGAGGCGTACGCGCAGGCGAAAGCGGTGATGCCGGACGATGATGAAGGCAGGATGATCGAGCTGGTGTCGCGGCCGATGAAGCCATCCTAGTCAAACCGCGCTAACCGGTGCCCCTCAGTCACTCCATTCGCGCCGAGCATCGGTTTGTAAACCGGGACCTCGTCAGAAATCGGGTGGCGACATTGATCGCACCGTTCTAGGCCATGGGGCTGAGGTAAGACCCCATGCCCGACAATGACCACCGGATCGATGCACGCGACTGGTCGTTGCTCGCTCTGCTCTCGATCCTCTGGGGCGGCTCGTTCTTCTTCAACGGCGCAGCCTTGCGGGAATTGCCGCCGCTCACACTGGTGTTTTTGCGCGTCGCGCTCGGCGCTGCAATGCTGCTGCCGCTGCTGCGCGCACATGGCATCGGCTTTCCCAGGAGCTGGACGGGCTGGGCGCCGTTCATTGCGATCGGGCTGCTCAACAACGTCGTCCCGTTTTCGCTGATCGCGATCGGCCAAACTTTCATTCCGAGTGGGCTGGCCTCGATCCTGAACGCGACCACGCCGATGTTCACGGTGGCCGTGATGATTGCAGCGGGCCAGGAGGCCTTGCAGATGCGCCGCCTGGCCGGGGTGGCGTTGGGCTTTGTCGGCGTGATCCTGCTGCGCGGATGGGGCTTCGAGACCAGGCCGGGACAGGGGCTCGGCATTCTGCTCTGCCTCGGCGGGGCACTGAGCTACGGCTTTGCGGCGCTGGCGGCGCGGCGATTGCTGCAGGACGCAGCACCGCTGGGGACGGCGACGTTTCAATTGATGGCATCCACGGTGATGATAGCGGTTGTCGCCGGCGTCGTGGAGCAGCCTTGGCAGTTACCGATGCCGAGCCTCACGACCTGGCTCGCCGTGCTCGGCCTCGCCGCGCTGTCGACGGCGCTCGCCTACATCGTCTTCTTTCAGATCGTGCGGCGCTCGGGCGCGAGCAACGTCATGCTGGTGACGCTGCTCATTCCGGTCACCGCCATCCTGCTGGGCTGGCTGGTGCTGGGTGAGCCGATCTCCGGCCGCGAGATCGCCGGCTCGATCGTCATCGCCAGCGCGCTGCTGGTGATCGACGGGCGTGCATTCAGCTTACTGCGCAAGCTCTCGGCCGCCATCTCTGGCTCTCGGGAAGCTCTGCGCTGCGAAACTGAAAAGCGCGGGCCTAACCCGCGCTGAGCCGCACGCCGGCGCGCAGGAATTTCTGTGGATCGACCGCTTCACCTTCGATGCGGGTCTCATAATGCAGGTGCGGACCGGTGGAGCGGCCGGTCGAGCCGACGAGGCCGATGACCTGGCCGATCTTCACGATCTCGCCGACCCTGACGTTGATCTCGGAGAGATGGCCGTAGCGGGTCGAAAGCCCGTTGCCGTGGTCGACCTCGACCATGCGGCCGTAGCCGCCGGACCATCCGGCGGAAACCACCTTGCCGTAGGCGGTGACGCGGACGGGATCACCGCTGGCGGCGCGGAAATCAAGGCCGGTGTGCATCGCGGGCCGACCCAGGAAAGGATCGCTGCGCACGCCAAAGCCCGAGGTGAACTCGACCTCGCCAATGACTGGCTTGCGATACGGCACCAACGCCAGCGTGCGGTTGAGACGGTCCATCTCGGCGCGCGTGGTGTGGATGCGGTGGAGCTGCTTCTCGAACGGTCCGGCATTCGCCGTCAACTTGACGGGGACGAACGGTCCGCCCATCGCACTGCGCGGCACGGCGGCTTCGAGATGGGCAAGGTTCAGGCCGAGGTCGCTGACCACGCTGCGCATCCGGCGCATGCGCGAATCCATGCTTTCCTCGACCGCGTTGAGCGTCGCCATCTGGCGCCGCTCGACCTGATCAAGCGAGGTCGTGAGCCGGACCAGCACGTTGTCGAAACCGCGGTTCTTGGCGAACTGGCTGGTCGGCGTTGCCGCAACGCTCGGCGCGCGCGATTCGAGGCGCGCTTCGCGATCCGGTGGCGCCACGAAGATCACGGTGTCGCTGATGGGCGACGGTTTTGGCGTGGTCGGGCTTGCATCGCTGCGCTGCGGAGCGGCGCGGGGAATCGAGCCGGTCACGTCGGGCATGGCGCCGAGCGCCGTGGCCCGGGACTCGAGCGCCGTCTGGCGCTTCATGATCTGATCGAGCTTTTGGTCGAACTGCTCCTGGTCGAGCAATTGACGGCTGGTGGTGCGATCGATCTTGGCGCGCAGCTCGGCGATGCGGTCCTCATAGGCGTATTGCATCTCGGCCTGGCGGGCGATCAGCCGGGTCAGGACGTCGTCACGGAACGCGAAATAGGTGGCGGTGGCGGCCGACCACAGCCCGAGCAGCACCACGGTGCCGACCACGATCCAGAACACCACGGGTCCGAAGCGGACCTGCTTGCCGGCATGCACGATGGTGTAGGCATCGTCGGTGGCGGGCAGGGGAATCGCGGTTACCGCCGCCGGGGCACCCAGAGGGCGCCGGAAGGCGCGTCCGTGATCGTGAGGATGATGTTGGGGGTACTGCGAGTATTGGGCAGAACTTTTCGACATCGGCACTCCCGCGCCGGTCGGATGGGTTCCTTGCGGCTCAATTGCCGCCGCAATCTGGGCCGCTCATGGTTAATTTTCCGCAAATGGGAACGCGCGAATTTAAAGGATTGGTTAAAGGCTCCTTGCCGCCTCCAGCACTTCGTCGGCATGGCCATCGACCCGGACATTGCGCCAGATCCGCGCCACTTTACCGTCAGTCCCGACCAGCACCGTGGTGCGAAGGATCCCAAGGAAGCTCTTGCCATACATGGACTTTTCGCCCCAGGCCCCATAAGCCTCCAGCATCTCATGCGTCTCGTCCGAGATGAGGGGGACGCCGAGCTTGTGCTTGTCGCGAAACTTCTCCTGGGTCCTTAACGGATCGGCGGAGATGCCGAGCACCGCGGTGCCGGCGGCCGCGAAGGCGCCCGCCAGGCGCGTGAAGTCGATCGCCTCCCGCGTGCAGCCGGGGGTGTCGGCGCGGGGGTAGAAGAACAGGACGAGCTTTCGGCCGGCATAGTCGGCCAGCGTGACCACGTCGCCGCCATCGCGCGGCAGGCGGAAGGCCGGGGCCTTTTGGCCCTCGGCCAAGCCGGACTTCAAGCCCGACTTCAAGCCCGACTTGGCCGCAGCCGGAGAGGAGGCGGATTTGGAGGATTTTAACTGTTTCGATGCGGCCTTATGCGATCCTGCTTTTGCTATGGTCGCAGCTGATTTGCGTGCCGGTGTCCGCTGCGTTTTCGCGGATCTTGTTTGAGTCGATGCCCGCGTTTTTGCGGACTTCTTTGCAGCGGTCGGACTGCCGGAGGGCGTTTTGGACGATTTCTTTCGGGATTTCTTGGACATACGCCTTCCTTTCGACGCTTTCGGCAGGTCAACCGAAGCGGTATTGCAGCTCTTGTCCGGCGAGCCGGAATCGTGCCCTCGGCTGGGCAAGTCTGGCGACGCCGGAGTATGGTTACAAGGAATTCCACGCACCACCCCACTGCTCGTTGAACGCGCTCCCGGGGCGAAATGACGAACAGCAGGAATATTCGAGGTATGGCGGCAGTGCCGGCGCAGGGAGCGTCACTTCCCGCGAACGGCTGCGGTCCCGGCGGCGCTCAATCCTATGACGGGCGCCTGTATCGAGAGACAATGGCAAGGAATACGTCGCCCCAGGACTACAACCGGGATTTTGATCGGCGCGGCGGCCAACTCGAGCCGCAGGAATGGGACGACGCCGACTGGGATCCGGATCAGGAAGCGGCTGCGCGCAATCGCGCACGCCGGTTGCTGGCGCGTTCCGGTTCGGGCTTTCTTCGCTTCGGTGGTGGATTTAGCGCGCTGCGCCGCTGGACGGGTGGGGGACGCTGGCTGAAGCGCCTGGCGGTGGCCGTCGCCACCGTCATCGTCATTTTCATCGGCTGTTTCGGTGCGCTGTGGTGGCGGCTCGGTGCCGGTCCCATCAGTCTGGACATCGCAACGCCGTGGCTCGCAGCCGCGATCGAGGACAATATCGGCCACGGCAACACCGTTGAGGTCGGCGGCACCCAGATCGAGCGGGCCGGCCGGGTCCGCGTCGCCGTCCGCATCCGAGACATCATCGTTCGCGACCGCGATCACGCCGTCGTCGCCAGCGCGCCGAAGGCCGAGGTGAGGCTGTCGGGTGCGGCCCTCCTGATGGGGCACCTGCGAGCCGAGAGTCTCAACCTGGTCGATGCCGAGCTCGCCATCCGCATTGCGCCCGACGGCACCGTCACCGTGTCCGCCGGCGACACCGCAAAGCCGCTGGCGACCGGTGTCGCGTCCAAGAAGGACGCGGGCCTGCCGCCGACATTCCCGCGCAGCGGTGTCCCCCCGCCGCCATTCGCGACCGCGCCTGCGAGCCCGGACGCATCGCAGGCCGCACCGCAGGCGACCGCGCAGAGCGGCATCCTTCAGGGCCTCGACTGGCTCGACAGCCTGAGCATGACGGGCCTCGACGGTCAGAACCTCAACGAGATCGGTCTGAAAAACGGCGTCCTGATCGTCGACGATCAGCAGCGCGGCAGCAAATGGTCGTTCGAGAACATCACGCTCAGCCTGAGGCGGCCGAGCCGCGGCGGCGTCGCGCTCAGCCTCGGCGAGCAGGGCGCGCGTCCGTGGCTGCTGCGCGCCACGATCGGACCGGCTGAGAACGGCGTGCGCTCGGTCGACATCAAGGCCGACAAGGTCTCGACCTCCAACATCCTGCTGGCGCTGCGGGTGAAGGACCTCACCTACACCGCCGACCTGCCGCTGACGGGCGAGCTCAAGGGCGAGCTCGGCCGCGACGGCGTGCCGACCTTCTTCCGCGGCAAGATCGCGGCCGGCGCCGGCAACATCATCGATACCGACACGCCCGACTACCCGATGGCAATCGACTCGGCCGAGATCAACGTCGAGTGGGATGCGAACCGGCGGGTGCTGGTCGCGCCGTTCAAGGTTCTCTCCGGCGCGAACCGCCTGACGCTGCTGGCCCATCTCGAGCCACCCAACGGCAACATCAACGACTGGCAGCTCGGCTTCAGCGGCGGTTCGATCCTGCTCGGCGGCATCGACAACGAGCCGCCGCTCGTCTTCAACCGCATCGCGATCGGCTTCCGCTTCGACGCCGACCACAAGCGCATCCTGCTGACACAGGCCGACGTCTCCAACGGCGAGATCGGCGTCGCCGGCACCGGCGCCCTCGACTATTCGGGCGAGCCGCGGCTCACCCTCGGTTTTGCGGGCACGCCGATGTCGGCCTCCGCCTTGAAGCGGATGTGGCCGACGCTGATCGTCCCCGAATTGCGTGAATGGGTGATCGAACGGATCGAGCGCGGCACGCTCCAGCGCATCGAGATCGGCGTCAACTCGCCGACCAGGAACCTGCCGCGCAAGGGTCCGCCCATTCCGGACGACGGCCTGTCGGTCAACATCGTGGCGAGCGGTGTTGCGGTCCGGCCCGTGGACGGCATGCCGGTGGTGCGCGATGCCGATCTGAAGGCGCGCGTGACCGGTCGCACCGCGACCGTCAACATCGGGCAGGGCATTGCCGATACCCCCGCGGGCCGCAAGGTCACGATCTCCGATTTCGTGTTCGAGGTGCCCGACATGGCGCCCAAGCCGTCGCCGTCGCGGAGCAGGTTCCGTGTGGAAGGGCCGGTGCCCGCGGCCGCTGAAATGCTCGCCAATGATCGGCTGAGCGACCTGTCGGCGACCGTCGTCGATCCCAACACCAGCAAGGGAACGTTCTCGGCGAACATCCAGCTCGGCATGCCGGTCAAGGGCGAGCTGACCAAGGCCGACACCACCTACGCCGTCACCGCCGATCTCAACGGTTTTGCCGCCGACAAGCTGGTGATGAACCAGAAGCTGGAAGCCAACAACCTCAAGATATCAGCCAACAACCAGGGCTATCAGGTCAGGGGCGACGTCAAGATCAACGGCCAGGCGGCTTCGCTCGATTATCGCAAGCCGGCCGAGGGCGACGCGGATGTCAGGCTGCAGGCGACGCTGGACGATGCCAGCCGCGCGCGGCTCGGCTTCGATCTCAGCCCCGCCGTCATCGGATCGTTGCCGATCAAGCTGTCGGGCAAGATCGCGAGCGGCGCGGATCAGACGACGAAGCTCGGCGTCGAGGCCGACCTGACCGCGGTCAGGCTCGACAACATCCTGCCCGGCTGGGTCAAGCTGCCGGGCAAGTCCGGCAAGGCCAGCTTCAAGGTGGTGCCGACGGCGCAATCGACGCGTTTCGAGGACATCGTCATCGAAGGCGGCGGCGCCTCGATCAAGGGCTCGCTCGAGCTCGATGCGAACAGCGATCTCGTGAACGCGAACTTCCCGACCTACGCGCCGTCCGACGGCGACAAGGCCTCGCTCAGGGTGGAGCGCAGCCAGGACGGTGTGCTGCGCGGCACCATGCGTGGCGACGTGTTCGACGGCCGCGGCTTCCTGAAGTCGGCGATCTCAGGCAATTCCAAGGACGACAAGAACAAGCTGAAGAACGTCGATTTCGACATCGACGTGAAGCTCGGTGCCGTCGCCGGCTTCAACGGCGAGGCCATGCGCAGCCTCGATGCCAAGATGTCGAAGCGCAATGGGGCCATCAAGGCGTTCACGCTGAGCGGCAAGATCGGCCGCGACACGCCTGTCGCTGCCGACCTGCGCGGCGGCCGTGCCCAGGGCAATCGCGAGGTGATCTACCTGCAGACCAACGACGCCGGCGCGCTGCTGCGTTTCACCGACACCTACACCAAGGCGGTCGGCGGCCAGATGGTGGTGGCGATGGAGCCGCCGTCTTCCGAGCCGAACGCCGCGCGCGAGGGCCTGATCAATGTCCGCGACTTCACCGTGAAGGGCGAGGCGCAGCTCGAACGCGTTGCCGCCGGCGCGCCGAACGGGACCGGGAATGGCGTCTCCTTCAGCGCACTTCGCGCCGAGTTCACGCGGCAGAACGGTGCGCTCACGGTCCGTGACGGCGTGGTCAAGGGGCCGATGATCGGTGCCACCATCGAGGGCTCGATCGACTATCCCGGCAACCAGGTCTGCATGAGCGGCACCTTCGTGCCGATGTACGGCGTCAACAACATCTTCGGCCAGATCCCGCTGTTCGGCATCTTCCTCGGTGGCGGCAACAATGAGGGGCTGATCGGCGTGACCTACGAGGTCGTCGGCACGCCAGCCGCGCCCGTGATGCGCGTCAATCCGATCTCGGCGATGGCGCCGGGCCTGTTCCGCAAGATCTTCGAGTTCAACACCGGCAAGCAGAACTCGCCGTTCGAGGAGTTCCCGTCGCATTCGAACGACGGCTCGACCGGATCGACGCGCCAGCTGTCGAGCGGTTGCACCCTCGCGCGGCGGTAGTCCCCACATTCCCAGGTGCTCGTCATGCCCGGGCTTCCCAGGTTTGTCCCGGGCATCCACGTTCTTCGTGCGGCGCGGCCAAAAACGTGGATGGCCGGGACAAGCCCGGCCATGACGAATGTGGCGATGCTTTCGCGCCAAACGTTTTGAGGCTGGAGCGGGGCGTCAGGCCGCGCGCACGCCCTTCAGGAATGTTCCGACTTCGCCGGAGAGCTGCTCGGCCTGCTTGGAGAGGTTGCTGGCTGCTGCGAGCACCATGCCGGCAGCGTTGCCGGTCTCGTTGGCTGCGGTGGAGACGCCGCCGATATTGGTGGTGACCTCCTTGGTCGCCTCCGCGGTCTGCGAGACGCTGCGGGCGATCTCGGCGGTGGCGGCGCCTTGCTCCTCGATGGCCGCGCCGATCGAGGTGGCGATGCGGCTGACCTCCTCGATGGTGGCGGTGATGCCGCCGATCGCATCGACAGCTTCCTTGGTGGCGCCCTGGATCTGGGCGATCTTGTCGCCGATCTCGCGGGTGGCTTCCGCGGTCTGGCTCGCCAGCGACTTCACCTCGGAAGCGACCACGGCAAAGCCGCGGCCGGCTTCGCCGGCGCGGGCGGCCTCGATGGTGGCGTTGAGCGCGAGCAGGTTGGTCTGCGCCGCGATGTTGGAGATCAGCTCGGCGACATGCTCGATCTGCTGGGCGCCGTCCGAGAGTGCGCGCACGATGGTGTCGGTGCGGCGGGCGCTGTCCACCGCACGTCCCGTGACCTCGGCCGATTGCGCGACCTGGCGGCTGATCTCGGTGATGGAGGAGGAGAGCTCCTCGGCGGCGGAGGCGACGGTCTGGACGCGCTGGCTGGCCTCATTGGCGGCCGAGCCGACCACGGCGGCGCGGCGATTGGTGCCTTCGGCGGTCGACGACATCGACTTGGCCGTGGTCTCCAATTCACCGGAGCCGGAGGCCATCAGGCCGACGAGCTGGCCGACGGAGGCATCGAAGCGGTCGGCAAGGGCGATCAGGGCCTCGCGCTTCTCCTGCTCGCTGCGGGCCTTGGCCGCGACCTGCTCGGCCTCCAGCGTGCGGGCCGTGAGCGCGGTCTGCCTGAGGATTTCGAGCGTCTCGGCCATGCGGCGATCTCGTCGCCGCGGTCGGTCTCCTCGACCGGCTTGTCGATGGCGCCTTCGGAAATCGCCTGCATGCGGTTCTTCTGACGGTCGAGCGCGCCGAGCACGTCGCGGGCGATCAGCCAGGACAGCGCCGCCATCAGCAGCATCAGGCCGATGCCGATGGCGCCAAGCTCCAGCGTCAAGGCGCGCACATCGGCGTCGATGTCGTCGACATAGAGGCCGTAGCTGATGATGACGTTCCAGGGCGCGAATTTGCGCGCGAACACGGTCTTGCGGACCGGCTCGGTCTGGCCGGGACGGGGGTAGAGATAGGAGGTGACGCCGCCCTGCGCAGTCTCGCTGCCGGCCTTGATGATGGCGTCGGCAATCAGCACGCCGTTTGAATCCTTGGCGCCGGTGATCTTGCCTTCGAGCTGCTGGTTGGCGCCGTTCACGACCAGGGAGCCGTCCGGATTGTAAACCACCGGATAGCCCTGGTTGCCGTTGAAGTTCATGCGGCGGCCGCGCTGGTGGAACAGGCTCTTGGCCTCGGCCGGCGTCAGCTTGCCGGCGGTCACTTCGTCCTGGAGCGCTTGGGCGTAGTTGTAGAGGAGTTCGACGGCGGTCCGCATCTGCTGGACGCGGTCCTCCATCATCCGGCTCTTGCTGAGCACGGCCGATACGCCGATGATGGCTGTGACCGTGAGAGCCGCAAGGCAGACCATGCTGGCAAGCTTGGTACGGATCTTCAGATGACTCAGCAGTTTCATCACAGCCCCTACGGAATGGTTGTTATTGCTCGCACCGGTAGCATGAAGTTCTTACCAATCATGAATGGAGGCATGCGGCGGCCTGCCGCGCGGACAGCGCAGGCGCGTGCGCAATCGTGCAGGCAAATCGCCTTGCCGATGGGCTCCAGTCGTTCCGCGAGAAGGGAATCGGTCTTGGGTTTTGGCAGCTAGACCGTCTGGACGGACCTGCAATGAATCGATTCGTTCATCGCATCATCATGTCTCTGCTGCTCGTCGCGGCCCTCGTTCTGATCTGGAATGTGCTGGGGACGCGCTGAGACGGCACCGGAGATCTGCCGGCGCCATCCTCGTGCTTAGCGGATGAGATGTGCTTCAGCGGGGCGCGGATGCGCCCGCCGGTCCGGCGGCTATTTCTTGCCCATCGCTGCGTCGACGCTGACCGGGCCTCCGCCCGCCGCCGAGAGATACAGGCAGGCGAAGCAGAACAGGATCGCCAGGGTGCCGTTGTTCAGCAGCGGCAGGAAGATCGGCGTCTCGCCCCTGAACATGTGGCCCATGAAGTAGGCGAAAGCCATTTCACCGGACAAGATGAAGGCTGCGAGGCGCGAGAACAGGCCGATCATGAGCAGCCCGCCAAGCACCAGTTCGAGCGCACCGGCGGCGCCGTAAAGCGACATCAGCTCGACCTTGGCGAACATTGGGACAGCCGGAAACTTGAACAGCTTGGCGACGCCGTACTGGAACAGCAGCAGGCCGGTGATGAAGCGAAACAGGCTCAGGAGAACCGGTTGAAAGCGAGTGAGATAAGGAAAGTCCATTGGTTTGCCCTCCATCCAATGCTGGACCCAATGCTGCGACTTGGACCGCATTCGCTTCCGCCTCGCAAGCCACCAGCATCAATTCAGCGCTGACATTTTCGTCATGTCGGACAAAACACCGCAAGGCGCCGCCACCAGCTGCACGCGACCCTCTTTTTTGCACGTTCGCCTCGCGCTCGTCCGTAGGATTCCGGTGAAACCAGGGTGTGCAGGTTACGTCGGGGAGACCTACTCCCGCAAAGCAGGGACGACCAGGAACGGAATCATTCCGAGGATCACGCTCGCAAGTGCGAAGACGAGCAGGAGATCGTAGCCGTGCGTGGCATCGTGGATCAGGCCGCCGCTCCATGAACCGAAGGCCGAGCCGAGGCCGCTGCCGATCGAGATCGTGCCGAAGATGGTGCCGACGCGTTTGCCGCGAAAGATCTTCATGGCGGTGGCGCTGATCAGCGGCCCGCGGGAGCCCATCATGCTGCCGAAGCAGACGACGAAACCGGTGAGCAGAATGACGTTCGGATAGTACTGCAGCAGCCAGAGCAGAACGATGCCGAGAATCGAGATCGCGTAGCTGAGCAGCACCGACGGCCGCCGTCCGATCAGGCCGTCGAGCGCGGAGACGCCGAGCATGCCGAACACCAGCACGATTCCGGAGAAGCCCCAGGCGGTCGCGGCCTGGAGCGGCGGAAAGCCGGCGTCGATCAGATAGGCCACGATCTGCGCCGCGATCGCATACATGCCGACCGCGGTGAAGAAGAAGGTCGAGAACAGCGCCCAGAATGCGTGGTGGCGCATCGCGCTCGCAAGCGTCCAGCCGCTGTCGACGAAGTCAGGATCGCTCTTCTTGGCGACGTGCGGCGAGCCGGCCGCGAACATGCGCCAGGGCAGCAGCAACAGCGGCGCCAGCAGCCCGAGCGCTGCAAAGCCGAACAGCTGATAGGTCTCGCGCCAGCCGAGATGATCGATCAGAAGCTGCGATGCCGGCAGCAAGGCCAGCACGCCGCCGCCCATCGCCGAATAGACCACCGCCATGGCGGTCGGCAGCTTTGGTCCGAACCAGCGACCGAGCAGGATCGAGTTCGGCACATTGCCGATGAAGCCAACGCCGATGCCGACGCAGATGCCGATCGAAAGCTGGAATTGCCAGAGCGCGTGCGCATGGCTCGCGATCAGAAAGGCCGAACCGAGCAGGAGCAAGCCGAGCGCATAGACGAGGCGTGGCCCGGAATGATCGAACAGGCGCCCGACCAGGGGTGCAGTCATGCCGCTGACGAGCCAGGTGAGGGAGTAGATCGAGACGGCCTGGGCGCGATCCCAGCCCAGGCTTTCCGAGATCGGCTTGAGGAAGACCGTGAAGCTCTCGCTCAAGCCCCGGCCAAGAACAGCCAGCGTGAAGCAGAGGCCGAGCACGACGAGTGCGGTGCGCACCGCGTCCCGCCGGGTGACTACGGCGCTATCCTTGCTCGCTTCCTTGGGCGTGTTCTGGTCCATTGCCGTCAGGGAGCGCGCATCCGTGCGCCATGACAAGCAGCGAAAAGCTCATGCGCCTATGCAGGCTTGATGAGGACGTGCTTCTTCCGATTCACTATCAATCGGAGCCTAGCGTCAGGATTCCTCTCTTCCTTTTCCCTGTGCTTAGCAACACGCGTCCGTCGTCATCGAAGTCTTCCCTCCGTAGGCGATATTGCGGATCGGTCACAACACGACCACCAAGGTTCATTGCGCCGTCCTTGATGTATTGACGAGCCTGAGCGTTTGAGCTCGAGAAACCAAGCTGCGTATTTGCTGCAGGCAGGGAGTCGCCAACCGAGACGATCAATACTGGAAGGTCAGTCCCGAAGCTTCCATATTCGTAGGTCTCCTGTGCTGTGCGTTCTGCTTGCTCTGCGGCAGACCTTCCATGCATCAACGCTGTGGCTTCCCTAGCCAAAATCTTCTTTGCTTCGTTGATCTCGGCGCCTTCGAGACTTGCAAGGCGGGCGATGTCGGTCTGGCGTAGAGTAGTGAAAAGTTTCAAAAACCGTACAACATCCGCGTCTTCGGTGTTGCGCCAGAACTGGTAATATTCGTACGGCTTGAGCATATCGGCGTTCAGCCAAACCGCTCCAGATGCAGTTTTTCCCATCTTGGCGCCAGATGCAGTCGTTAGTAGAGGGCACGTTAAGGCGAACAGTTGAGGTGTGCCCATTCGTCTGCCAAGTTCAATACCGTTGACAATGTTTCCCCATTGATCAGAGCCTCCCATTTGCAAACGGCAGTCGTAACGCTTGTTGAGCTCAACGAAATCGAACGCCTGTAAGATCATGTAGTTGAATTCGATGAAGCTCATCTCTTGGTCTCGCTCCAATCTGAGCCTAACAGAATCCATCGCGAGCATTCGATTGACAGAGAAATGCCTCCCGACGTCGCGCAGCATTTCAATCCAGTTTAGTCGAGTCAGCCACTCAGCATTATCTGGCATGATCGCGTCTCTGGGGCCGGATCCGAATCTGACAAACTCAGGTCTGAATGTGCGGCGGATAGCGTCCTTGTTTGCTTCGATTTGCTCATACGTGAGCAGCTTTCGCGTTTCATCTCGCCCAGAAGGATCTCCAACTCGAGTGGTGCCGCCTCCCATCAGCGTGATTGGCCGATTTCCATACTCCTGCAGCCAATGGAGCATCATTATTGATAGTAAGTGGCCGACGTGGAGCGAGGGCGCTGTGCAGTCATAGCCGACGTAGGCGGTCAGTTCCCCCCGCCTCGCCAAGTCATCCAATGGTTCAACCGGCGCTGAGATTTGATGGATAAAGCCGCGCCACTGCAGCTCTCGCAGAAAATCTGATTTAAATTCAGTCATTTGTGTGCGACTCGGATAGTTCCAAGTTTACGGTGATTGCCGCAAGTTGCGGAACCCTTGCTCCTCGGGCTCCGGCAGTCTAGCTCGCTGTGGCATTATAAGATGTACTTGGTTGATACAAGTCACGCGTCCAGCAGCGACGTCGAGGCGCGCTTAAGATGATGTTGACGGCACTCGGTTTGATGAGCGGCACCTCGCTGGACGGGGTGGATGTCGCGCTGATCGAGACCGACGGAAAGCAGGTGAAGGCGTTCGGGCCGTCCGGTTACCGGCCCTACGGCCCGGCCGAGCGCAACCTGCTGCGCCAGGCGCTGAGCGAGGCCGTGCATCTGCAGCAACGCGACGCCCGCCCGGGCAGTCTGGGCGATGCCGAGCGTGCGGTGACGCAGGCCCATGCCGAAGCGGTCGCGGCCTTCCTCGCCCAGAATCGGATGAGGGCGGAGGACGTCGACATTGTCGGCTTCCACGGCCAGACCGTGCTGCACCGGCCCGAGAGGCGGCTAACGGTGCAGATCGGCGACGGGTCGGCGCTCGCAAGGGCCATCCATATTCCGGTGATGCACGACTTCCGCGCCGCCGACGTCGAGGCCGGCGGGCAGGGCGCCCCGCTCGTGCCGGTTTACCACCGCGCGCTCGCCCATTCGTTGGAGCGCGAAGGGCCGACCGTCGTGGTTAATATCGGCGGCGTCTCCAACATCACCTATATCGACGGCAACGATGCGTTGATTGCCTGCGACACCGGGCCCGGCAACGCGTTGTTGGACGATTTCATGTACCGCACCATGAACCAGGCGTTCGATGCCGAAGGAAAGTTTGCCGCGCTCGGTAAGGTCGATGAGACCTGGATCGCGCGGGCGCTGGAGCTGCCGTTCTTCGCAAGTCCGCCGCCGAAATCGCTCGACCGCAACGATTTTGCGGCTCTGCGGCTCGGCGACGTGCTGCCTGCCGACGGCGCGGCGACGCTGACTGCCTTCACCGCGGCCGCGATCGCCCGCATCATTCCGCTGTTGCCGCGGCGGCCGCGCAGCTGGATCGTCTGCGGCGGCGGTGCCCGCAACCTCACCATGCTGCGGATGCTGCGGGAGCGGGTGGGCTCGGCCAGTGTCGAGGCCGCCGAAACGCTCGGCTGGGCCTCCGACGCCATCGAGGCCCAGGCCTTCGGCTTTCTCGCCGTCCGCGGCATGAAGGGGCTGCCGCTGTCTTATCCCGCGACCACGGGCGTGCCGATGCCGATGACCGGCGGGGTAATCGCGCGACCGTGACGATCACGCTCGGTTGATGCAATTGCATTGATCTTGACGAGTGGATGCAGATGCATCTATATTGGATGCAATTGCATCTAACCGTCGGGATCGTTGCCATGACATCGTCGCTTAATACGCCCGCTTCACTGAAACTGATCAGCCACAAGCTTTGTCCCTACGTGCAGCGCGCGGTGATCGCGCTGAAGGAAAAGGGCGTGCCGTTCGAGCGCATCGACATCGATCTCGCCAACAAGCCGGACTGGTTCTTGAAGCTCTCGCCGCTCGGCAAGGTGCCGGTGCTGGTGGTGACGACGGAGCAGGGCGAGGTCGCGCTGTTCGAGAGCAACGTGATTTGCGAATACATCGAGGAAACCCAAGGCGGCGCGAAGCTGCATCCGGTTGACGCGCTGAAGCGCGCCGAGCACCGCGCCTGGATGGAGTTCGGTTCGGCGATCCTCGGCGACCTCTGGGGCTTGGAAACCACGACCGATCCGGCGATCTTCGAGAGCAAGCGCCAGGCACTCGCGGCAAAATTCGTGCGGGTCGAGGCCGCGCTCGGCGCGGGCCCGTACTTCGCCGGCGAGGCGTTCAGTCTGGTCGATGCGGTGTTCGCACCTGTCTTCCGTTACTTCGATCTGTTCGACGAACTGACCGAGCACGGCATTTTCAACGACGTGCCGAAGGTGCGCGCCTGGCGCGCCGAGCTCGCAAAGCGCCCGAGCGTGCGCAGCGCGGTCGGGGCGGATTATCCGCAATTGTTGCGCGCCTTCCTCATTCGCCACGACGCGCATCTGCTCAAGCTCGCGGCGTGAGCCCCGTCCGATGTCGCAATCCCTTGCTTGGCTCATGCTGGTGATCGCGGGCCTGCTCGACGTCGGCTGGGCGATCACCATGAAATATGCCGAAGGCTACACGCGCGCCGGCTGGAGCATCGCCTCGCTCGTGCTGCTCGCCGCCTTCGTATTCCTGCTCGGGCGCGCCTTGAAGGTGCTCGAGGTCGGCGTCGCCTATTCGGTGTGGACCGGCATTGGCGCGGCTGGCACGTTCCTGATGGGCGTGGTGCTGTTCGGCGAGAGCTTGAGCGCGATGAAGCTTGCCGGCATCGCGCTCGTCTTGACGGGGATCGTCGCGCTCAAGCTGGCTTGAGCCGCGAACTCAGCCCGTAGCCCGATGGAGCGAAGCGCAA
Source organism: Bradyrhizobium sp. JHI2711 (assembly GCF_056156565.1). Lineage (NCBI taxonomy): Bacteria > Pseudomonadati > Pseudomonadota > Alphaproteobacteria > Hyphomicrobiales > Nitrobacteraceae > Bradyrhizobium > Bradyrhizobium sp. JHI2711. The sequence goes on along the minus strand of NZ_JBPZPT010000001.1, from coordinate 883,996 downwards.
TCCGGGTCTTCTTCCGTGGATAGAGTCTCCCGGATTTCGCGTCGCTCCATCCGGGCTACAGAGTTTTCACCGCACGTTGGCGAGGCGCATGTCGAGATAGGCCGTGATGGTTTCCATCAGCGGCTCGAGCTTGGAGTCGAAGAAGTGGTTGGCGCCGGGGATGATCTGCTGATCGATCACGATGCCTTTCTGGGTCTTCAGCTTCTCGACCAGCGTGTTGACGTCCTTGGGCGGCACCACCGCATCCTTCTCGCCATGCACGATCAGACCTGAGGACGGGCAGGGCGCGAGGAACGAGAAGTCGTAGAGGTTGGCCGGCGGCGCGATCGAGATGAAGCCCTCGACCTCGGGGCGGCGCATCAAGAGCTGCATGCCGATCCAGGCGCCGAAGGAGAAGCCGGCAACCCAGCAGGCGCGCGCCTCGGGATTGATGGTCTGCGCCCAATCGAGCGCGGCGGCCGCGTCGGACAATTCGCCGGTGCCGTGGTCGAACGCGCCCTGGCTGCGGCCGACGCCGCGGAAATTGAAGCGCAGCACCGAGAAGCCGCGATGGGCGAAGGCGTAGTAGCACTGGTACACGATCTGATGGTTCATCGTGCCGTGGAACTGCGGATGCGGATGCAGGATCATCGCGATCGGCGCATTCTTCTGCTTGGCCGGGTGATAGCGGCCCTCGAGGCGGCCGGCGGGGCCGGTGAAAATGACTTCAGGCATCGATGATCTCTGATCTAAGTCCCTTGGAGGTGATCCCTGCGCAATCGTCCGATTGTGGCTCTCGCAGCGTTGCCGCCGACGAGAGCACGGATGAAGGGTGGAGAGGCGCGCCCTCGGATGATGCGCGAGTGGCGCGCAGGTGAACTGACGCGCGCTTCTAACACAAGGCCAGGGTCAAAAAGCAAGCTTCTTCGACATCTCTCAATCAGCTCAAGAGCTTAGCCAGTCATTGCATTGTCATCTCTGGCTTGCCTGCCGCGACCTGGACCTGCCTGAATCAACCGAAGCACGGCAAGAGCCGGCCGTCCTGCCGAAGGGCGCTATCCAACTCATTGAAATCACGATTGTTTAGGGGGCGCCTGGGGGCTTCCCGCCGGGCCGGTTCGGCTTCCGAGCAAGGCGACCGCCGGCCGGTAGCGCCGGCTGCCGCCGAGCGTCTGGCCGTTGTCGAAGGCGAGCTCGAAATCCCCTGATGGCTTGAGGTCCACGCCGCGCACCCGGTCGAGATTGGCGAGCTTGGTCCGGTGGACGCGAACGATGGAAAAGCGCGCCAGCTCGCTTTCCGCCGCCGCCAGCGTCCCCCGGATGAGGTGCTGGGTGCCGTCGGCGAGGCTGTATTCGATGTAGTTGCCGGCGGACGCGACCCAGAGGATATCGCGCGGCACCACGCGAATGCGGCTGGTGCCGTCGCGCACCCAGATCAGATCGGGGGACGATGGCTGCGGCGGGGTGGGCGGCGCCGACGATGCGACTGCCGCGCTCTTCAGCTCACGCCGGCTTTCGAGCAGCCAGATCGTGGCGGCGATCAGAACAAAGGCCACGGCGTCTTTGCGGAATTCATACAGGACCGTCGCGAGCGAGAAACGGAAATCGTAGGCGCCGCCGGCGAGCCAGAGCGCGAGCTTCCGCACCCAGACCATGCCGGTGATGTGGAGGGTGGAGAAGCCGAGCAGGGCGATCGCCCCGATGGCCGCCTGGGCGGCGAGGCCGGGTGTCCGGCGCATGCGGCGGACCGCCAAAACCAGGATCGGCAGCAACAGCAGGATGACGGCGATGCTCGACATCTCCCAGAACAGCCGCCGGCCGATGTCGTAGCTGTCGCCGCGCCAGGCCGCGTCCTGGGCGAACGAAAACGCATTGACGATTCCGATCACGAGCGCGACGGCCGCAATCGCTGCCAACATCATCCGATCGCCGCTGCTGATCCCGAAATAGCCGCGACTCGTCCCAGCTGCCGGCGGCTCATCCCCTCGTGTCCGATTCTGATCCCAAACCGGCTCGACGCGCGCCGCAGGCGGAGCATTTTCGGTGTCAGCCATTTTCGTGTCAGTCCTGGCCCCAAAACCGCGTTCGTCGTCCCGTCAAGGAGCAGAATACCATGACAACACCACAGCAATCCCAAAGCTCTGAAAGGCGTATCGACCTGGATTGGGTGCGGATTTTAGCCTTCGCGCTGCTCATCTTCTACCACGTCGGCATGCTCTACGTGTCCTGGGGATTTCACATCAAGAGCGCGCACCGTCTGACGTGGCTGGAACCGGTGATGCTCTTCCTCAACCCATGGCGGCTGTCGCTGCTGTTCCTGGTGTCAGGGGTTGCCACCCGCTTCATGCTCGGAAAGTCCAGCCTCGCCTCGCTTGCCGGTGCGCGATCGGCGCGGCTCCTGATCCCGCTGATCTTCGGCATGCTCGTGATCGTGCCGCCGCAGGCCTATCTCCAGATCGCCGAAAGCCTCGGCTATCCCGCCGGCTTCTTCGATTTCTACGCCAGGCACTACTTCGCCTTCGGCGCGCAATTCTGTCCGAAGCCGTGCATCGTGTTGCCGACCTGGAACCACCTCTGGTTCGTGGTCTATCTGTGGGTCTACACCATGGCGTTGATCGGCGTGCTCGCGTTATGGCCGGCCGGAGCTGACTGGCTTGGCCGAAAGCTGGCTCGTGCGCTCACCGGCCCATGGCTCCTGATCGCGCCCTGCCTGCTGTATGCGGTCTGGCGCCTGGTGCTGTTCCCGGCTTTCCCATCGACACACGCGTTGTTCGGGGACTGGTACAACCACGCGGACCACGCCACGGCCTTCCTGATCGGTTTCCTGCTGGCCAAGCAGGAGGGGATCTGGCGCGAACTCGAGCGCCAACGCTGGGCAGCCCTGCTGGCGGCGGCCGCCTGCTTCGTTGCCTTCATCCTGGTACGCGCCGGCCTGTTTGCGCCGTCGCCCATGCTGAAGTGGTTCGCCGCCTCGGCCTATGGCTGTTATCAGTGGCTCGCGATCGCCGTCGTGCTGGGCTTTGCGCGGCGCGCCTTCACAGCCGACAGCCCGGCGCGGCGCTATCTGACCGATGCGATCTTCCCATACTACATCGTGCATCAGACCGCGATCATCGTGATTGCGCATCAATTGCATGGCAGCGGTCTGTCGGCCGGCATCGAAGCGTCCATTGTCATCGTCGGGACTGCGCTCACATGTGTGGCGACCTATGAGATCGTCCGGCGCGTTGCCTGGCTGCGGCCGCTGTTCGGGTTGCGCGCGGTGCCGCCAAGTGTTGCGAGGATGGAGCAGCAGCCGGCCTGACGAGCGCACGCCCTCCGATTGGCCGGACGACAAAAGGTGCTAAGAGGGCCAGATGCCGAACCGTGTCTACCTCGACTGGAATGCGACCACGCCGCTGCGCCACGAGGCGCGGGCGGCGATGGTCGCGGCCTTCGACCTGGTCGGCAATCCATCCTCGGTCCATGCCGAGGGGCGGGAGTCGCGGCGGCTGGTCGAAGAAGCCCGCGCGACACTCGCCGCCGCGGTCGGAGCGCAGCCGCGCAACATCGTCTTCACCTCCGCCGGAACCGAGGCCAATGCGCTGGCGCTCTCGCCGGGTTTGCGGGGCCCGTCCGGCGGACCCGTCGAGCGGCTGCTGGTCTCGGCGGTTGAGCACGCCTCGGTGCTGGCCGGCGGCCGGTTCCCGGCGGACAAGATCGGGCTGATCCAGGTCACGCGCTCCGGCGTGGTCGACCTCGATCATTTGAAGGCGCTGCTGAAGGGCGGCCCGCCAGCCCTGGTCTCGATCATGGCCGCCAACAACGAGACCGGCGCCCTTCAGCCCGTCACGGAGGCTGCAACCATCGTCCACGAGGCCGGCGGCCTGCTGCATGTCGACGCGATCCAGGCGCTTGGCAAAATACCGTTCGATATCAATTCAGTAGGCGCCGACCTTGCGACCTTTTCTGCGCACAAGATCGGCGGCCCCAAGGGGGTCGGCGCCCTGGCGATGGCGAATGGGATAAGCGGCCTTGAGCCGGTGCTGCGGGGCGGCGGACAGGAGTTCAGCCGCCGGGCCGGAACCGAGAACACTGCCGGGATCGCCGCCTTTGGCGCGGCGGTGAAGGCTGCGCTTCAGGCTCTGCCGGAAGATGTGAAGCGTATGGCAAGTCTCAGAGATCGCTTGGAAAATGGCGTCCGCGACGTTCCCGGCACGACAGTCTTTGCGAAAGACGTGGCACGGTTGCCGAATACCGTCCTTTTCACCGCACCAGGCCTCAAGGCCGAAACCGCCGTGATCGGCTTCGATCTGGAGGGCGTCGCGGTGTCTTCCGGCTCCGCCTGTTCCTCCGGTAAGGTCCAGCCGTCTCACGTCCTGTCGGCGATGGGCTATGATCCCGTAGTGGCCCAAGGAGCGGTGCGTCTCAGTCTGGGCTGGTCCACGGAACCGGCGGACATCAATAGGGCGTTAGAGGCTTGGCGAAAGCTTGGTAATACCCTACTTAAGGGTTGAGCGATGAAACACGGCTTGAACGGTTCTAAGCCCGTGCTTTCCGCAGAGAAATATCGTAATACTCGTCCGAGTTTGATCCACCGCGGTCCTTGAAACCGCGAGCGGAGGATGGAATGCCAGCCGTACAAGAGACGGTCGAGCGCGTGAAGCGCATCGACGTCGACCAGTATCGTTATGGGTTTGAGACCCTGATCGAGTCCGAGAAGGCCCCCAAGGGGCTGTCGGAAGAGATCGTCAAATACATCTCGCAGAAGAAGAACGAACCCGACTGGATGCTCCAGTGGCGGCTCGAAGCCTATCGGCGCTGGCTGACCATGCAGGAGCCGACCTGGGCCCGCGTCGACTATCCCAAGATCGACTTCCAGGACCTCTATTACTACGCGGCGCCGAAGCCGAAGAAGACGGTCTCCTCGCTGGATGAGATCGATCCGGAGATCCTGAAGACCTACGAGAAGCTCGGCATCCCCTTGCGGGAAGTCGCCATGCTCGAAGGCGTCGAGCCCAAGCCCGGCGAGGAAGATCCGGCCCGCCGCAAGATCGCGGTCGATGCTGTCTTCGATTCGGTCTCGGTTGCGACCACGTTCAAGGCTGAGCTGAAGAAGGCCGGCGTGATCTTCATGCCGATCTCGGAAGCCATACGAGAGCACCCCGAGCTGGTGCAGAAATATCTGGGCTCGGTGGTTCCGACCTCGGACAATTTCTATGCGACGCTGAACTCGGCGGTGTTCTCCGACGGCTCGTTTGTCTACGTGCCGCCGGGCGTGCGCTGCCCGATGGAGCTGTCGACCTATTTCCGCATCAATGAGCGCAACACCGGCCAGTTCGAGCGCACGCTGATCATCGCCGACAAGGGCTCCTACGTTTCCTATCTCGAAGGCTGCACCGCGCCGCAGCGCGACGAGAACCAGCTGCATGCCGCCGTGGTCGAGCTCGTCGCCCTCGACGATGCCGAGATCAAGTACTCGACGGTGCAGAACTGGTATCCCGGCAATTCCGAAGGCAAGGGCGGCATCTACAATTTCGTCACCAAGCGTGGCGACTGCCGTGGCGCCAACTCGAAGATCTCCTGGACCCAGGTCGAGACCGGCTCGGCCATCACCTGGAAATATCCGAGCTGCATTCTGCGCGGCGACAATTCCCGTGGCGAGTTCTACTCGATCGCGATCTCGAATGGCTATCAGCAGGTCGATAGCGGCACCAAGATGATCCATCTCGGCAAGAACACGTCGAGCCGGATCATCTCCAAGGGCATCGCCGCCGGCAAGTCGCAGAACACCTATCGCGGTCTCGTCACCGCGCACCGGAAAGCGACCGGCGCGCGCAACTTCACCGCCTGCGACTCGCTGCTGATCGGTGACAAATGCGGCGCGCACACGGTGCCATACATCGAGGCCAAGAACTCCTCGGCGACTTTCGAGCACGAGGCGACGACCTCGAAGATCTCCGAGGACGTGCTGTTCTACTGCATCCAGCGCGGGCTCAGCCAGGAAGAAGCGGTCGGCCTCGTCGTCAACGGCTTCGTCAAGGACGTGCTGCAGCAGCTGCCGATGGAGTTCGCGGTGGAAGCGCAGAAGCTGATCTCGATCTCGCTCGAAGGGTCGGTCGGCTAGCTCGGACCTCGTCCTGAAGAGGCCGCGCAAGCGGCCGCCTCGAAGGATGGATACCGGAAAGATTGCTGGCCTCAATCCTTCGAGACGCGCCCGCGGCGCTCCCTGGGATGAGGGGATAGATGGAAAAACATTATGGCTTTGCTTGAAGTGAAAGACCTCAAGGTTCGTGTCGAGGAGCGTGAGATCCTCCACGGGCTGACGCTGACCGTGAACGAGGGCGAGGTGCACGCGATCATGGGGCCGAACGGCTCCGGCAAGTCGACGCTCTCGCACGTCATCGCCGGCAAGCCCGGCTACGAGGTCACCGACGGCCAGATCCTGTTCAGGGGCGAGGACCTGCTGGAGATGGATCCCGACGAGCGCGCCGCCAAGGGCGTGTTCCTGGCGTTCCAATATCCGGTCGAGATCCCCGGCGTCACCACCATGAATTTCCTGCGCACGGCGCTGAACGCGCAGCGCAAGGCGCGCGGCGAGAGCGAGCTGATGGTGCCGGACTTCCTGAAGAAGGTCCGCGAAGTCTCGAAGTCGCTGAACATCCCGCAGGACATGCTCAAGCGCGGCGTCAATGTCGGCTTCTCCGGCGGTGAGAAGAAGCGCAACGAGGTGCTGCAGATGGCGCTGTTCGAGCCGAGCCTGTGCATCCTCGACGAGATGGATTCCGGCCTCGACATCGACGCGCTGCGGATCGCGGCCGACGGCGTCAACGCACTGCGCTCGCCGGGACGCGCGATGGTCGTCATCACCCACTATCAGCGGCTGCTGAACTACATCGTGCCCGACGTCGTGCACGTGATGTCCAGGGGGCGTGTCGTGAAGAGCGGCGGCAAGGAGCTGGCGCTGGAGCTGGAAGCCTCCGGCTATGCCCAATTCGAGGATGCCGCGTAAGGAATTTCTAAGATGAACGTTGCTGTGGCAAAGACCGGGAGCGGCCGCGCGGTGAGCGATCTCTTCGCCAGCGCCGAAGGCCGCCTGCCGGGTTCGCCTGACGTGATCGCGGCGCGCCGCGAGGCGTTCGAGACCTATGAGCGTCTCGGTCTGCCGCACCGCCGGATCGAGGAATGGAAATACACCGATCTGCGCGCGCTGGTCGGCGAGGTGCTGCCGCTGGCGGCCGTGCCCGATGCGACCGCGCTGAAGCGCGCCGCGGACGCGGTCAAGGCGCATGCCATCGCGGGCGCCCGCAAGCTGGTCCTGGTCGACGGCGTGTTCGCGGCTGAGCTTTCAGACGTGAAGGCGCTTGCGTCCGAGGTCGGCTTCAAGACTCTGCGCGAGACGCTGGATAAGGATGCCGGTCTCCTCAAGACCGCGTCCACCGATGCCGTGATCGCGGTCAACGCGGCGCTGGCGACCGACGGCGTGGTGCTGTCGATCGCGGATGGAACGCAGCTCTCTGCGCCGATCCAGATCATCCATGTTGCGACCGCCGCATCTGCCTCGGCTTTCACCCGCTCGCAGGTGGCGATCGGGAAGGGCGCCCGCGCCACCATCATCGAGAGCTTCGTCTCCGCCGGCGCTGCGGCCTACCAGGTCAACGACGCCGTTATCATCTCGGTCGGCGACGACGCCGACGTCGCGCATATCCGCCTGATGGACGATGCCGCCGATGCGGTGAACATCACCTCGCAGTTCGTTACCGTCGGCGCCAACACCAAGCTGAACGTCTTCAACATGACCAGCGGCGCTGCGGTCAGCCGCTTGCAGGGCTTCATTACGCTGGCGGGCGAGGGCAGCGAGCTCTCGGTCAACGGCGTCAACCTCCTGAAGAAGACCGAGCACGGCGACACCACGCTGGTGGTCGACCATGCCGTGCCGAACTGCGTCAGCCGCGAGATCTTCCGTGCGGTGATCGACGACCGCGCCCATTCGGTGTTCCAGGGCCGCATCATCGTCCGTCCCGACGCGCAGAAGACCGACGGCAAGATGATGACGCGCGCGCTGCTGCTCTCGGACGAGGCCGAGGCCGACAACAAGCCCGAACTCGAGATTTTTGCCGACGACGTCTCCTGCGGCCACGGCGCCACCGCCGGCGCGCTCGACGACAGTCTGCTGTTCTACCTGAAGGCCCGTGGCCTGCCGGAGAAGCAGGCCCAGGCGCTGCTGATCCAGGCCTTTGTCGGCGAGGCGATCGAGCAGATCGCCGATGATACTTTGCGCGAGCACGTGATCGGCATCGCCGAGCGCTGGCTGGAGCGGCGGTCATGAGCACGCATCCGGCGGTCAAGAACGGCGCCTATGACGTTACGCGCGTGCGCCAGGATTTTCCGGCGCTCGCCATGCAGGTCTACGGCAAGCCGCTCGTCTATCTCGACAACGCCGCCTCGGCGCAGAAGCCGAGTGCTGTGCTCGACCGCATGACGCAGGCCTATACATCCGAATACGCCAACGTGCATCGCGGCCTGCACTACCTCGCCAATGCCGCGACCGAAGCCTATGAGGGCGGCCGCACCAAGGTGGCGCAGTTCATCAACGCTGCGCGCACCGAGGAAGTCATCTTCACCCGCAACGCGACCGAGGCGATCAACCTGGTCGCGTCTTCGTGGGGCGCCCCGAATATCGGGGAAGGCGACGAGATCGTCATCTCCATCATGGAGCACCATTCCAACATCGTGCCCTGGCATTTCCTGAGGGAACGCCAGGGTGCCGTGATCAAATGGGCACCGGTCGACGATGAGGGTAATTTCCTCATCGACGAATTCGAGAAGCTGCTGACATCGAAGACCAAGCTGGTCGCGATCACGCAGATGTCGAACGCGCTCGGCACCATCGTGCCGGTCAAGGACGTCGTCAGGATCGCCCATGCCCGCGGCATTCCGGTGCTGGTCGACGGCAGCCAGGGCGCGGTGCATCTGCCGGTCGACGTCCAGGATATCGGCTGCGACTTCTACGTCTTCACCGGTCACAAGGTCTATGGTCCGACCGGCATCGGCGTGCTCTGGGCCAAGTACGACCATCTCGTCGCGATGCGCCCCTTCAACGGCGGCGGCGAGATGATCCGCGAGGTCTCGCGCGACGTCGTCACCTATGGCGATCCCCCGCACAAGTTCGAGGCGGGCACGCCGGCGATCGTCGAGGCCGTCGGCCTTGGCGCCGCCATCGACTACGTCAACTCGATCGGCAAGGAGCGCATCGCCGCCTACGAGGCCGACCTCACCGCCTACGCCCAGGAGCGCCTGCGCGAGATCAACTCGCTGCGGCTGATCGGCACGGCGCGGGGAAAGGGCCCCGTGATCTCCTTCGAGCTCAAGGGCGCGCACGCCCACGATGTCGCCACCGTGATCGACCGCCAGGGCATCGCGGTGCGCGCCGGCACCCATTGCGTCATGCCGCTTTTAGAGCGGTTCAACGTGACGGCGACATGCCGGGCCTCGTTCGGCATGTATAATACGCGGGAAGAAGTCGATCATCTGGCACAGGCGCTGCTGAAGGCGCGGGATTTGTTTGCATGAGTGACACGGCCGAAATCAAAGCCAATCCGATGGAGACCCATTCGGCATTGCCGCCGGAGGAGACCGAGCGGCTGACCCGCGAGATCATCGCCGGGCTCAAGACCGTGTTCGACCCGGAAATCCCCGCCGACATCTACGAGCTCGGCCTGATCTACAAGGTTGAGATCAAGGACGACCGTTCCGTGGACGTGCAGATGACGCTGACGACGCCGAACTGTCCGGCCGCCGGCGAGCTGCCGACCATGGTCGAGAACGCGGTGGCGAGCGTGCCCGGCGTCGGCGTGGTCGACGTCAAGGTCGTCTGGGAGCCGCCGTGGTCGCCGGAACGCATGAGCGACGAGGCCCGCCTCGTGCTGAACATGTGGTGACGCCCTCGGGCCGCATTGAATTCGCTCCGCAACGGACCACATAGACAACATGACCCAGATTTCGTCAGGCTCGACACCAGCATCCACTCCGAAGCCGCGGCGCCCGCGCCCGCAGGTGATGCGGCTGACGGATGCCGCTGCCCAGCGCATCACCGAGCTGACCCAACGCGCGGACTCGGAGATCGTGGGCTTGCGCGTCGGCGTGAAGAACGGCGGCTGCGCCGGCCAGTCCTACACGGTCGAATACGCCCACGACATCCGCCCGACCGACGAGGTCGTCGAGGACAAGGGCGTCAAGATCCTGGTCGATCCCAAGGCCGTGCTGTTCCTGCTCGGCACCGAGATGGACTACAAGGCCGACAAGATGCAGGCCCAGTTCGTCTTCAACAATCCCAACCAGGTCTCCGCCTGCGGTTGCGGCGAATCGGTCGAGTTGCGGCCGGCAAAGATCGACGGGTAGACTTTCCAGCGTCACTGCGAGGAGCCCGCGACAAAATTGCGAGCAATTTTGCGCTGGCGACAAAACAATCCAACCTGCCTCCGCGGCGGAAGTCTGGATTGCTTCGCTTCGCTCGCAATGACGGAAATGCTATGAAGGCTCACTTGCTTGCGCAGGGAAGCCTCCGATGGACCGCGAATTCCTGATCGACCTGTTCGCTGATTTCGGCCCGGTCACCATCCGGAAAATGTTCTCCGGCTACGGCATCTCCGCCGACGGCGTCAATTTCGCGCTGTCGCTGCGCGCCGGCCTGTTCTTTCGCGCCGACGAGACGACCATTCCCGACTTCGAGGCCGAAGGCTCGAAGCCGTTCCAGTATTCGACCCGCGCCAAGACCGTGGTTGTGAATTCCTACTGGGAGCTGCCGGCGCGCCTGTTCGACGATTCCCAGGAGCTTGCGCAATGGGCGAGGGCGGCGCTCACTGCCGCCCAGCGCGCCAAGGTGAAGAAGCGACCGAAGGCGAAGAAGGCGGCGGCGAAGAAGAAGGTTGCGCCGAAGAAGGGTGTGGCGAAGAAGGTTGCCGGGAAGGCGATGCGTAGGGTGGGTTAGCGCAGCGTAGCCCACCACTTCATACACCTTGATAGACAAGAGGTGGGTTACGCTGCGCTAACCCACCCTACAGATGCGAGGATGAACGTCACGCCACCCGGCTGTGGCTCTCGATCGCGAATTCCGGATCGGCTTCGCAGATCACGCGGTTGCGGCCGTTGCGCTTGGCGGCGTAGAGGCAGGCGTCGGCACGCTCGATCAGCGCGTCGGTGTCGTCGCCCTCCCTGAGCATGGAGACGCCGACGGAGATGGTGACGCGGCCGAGGATCTCGCCGGTCGATTTCTTCTTCAATTCCTTCGCCATCACGGCGCGGCGAATGTGGTCGGCCACCGTCAGTGCCTGGCGCATCGCGGTGTTGGGGAGAACGACCGCGAATTCCTCGCCGCCGTAGCGCGCCGTGATGTCCTGGCCCTTGATGGTCTGCTTCAGCGAAAGGCCGACGAGCCGCAGCACCTGGTCGCCGGTGAGATGGCCGTAGGAATCGTTGAACGACTTGAAGTGATCGATGTCGAACAGCAGCAGCGACAGCGGCTCGCCCGAGACGAGCGCGCTCTGCACTGCCATGCCGATCATGCGGTCGAAATATTTGCGATTTCCCAGGCCCGTGAGCGGATCGGTCAGGCTTTCGGCGCGGATCGCCTCCAGGCTCTGCTGGAGATTGCTGATCTCGTTCTTCGACAGCGTCAGCCGGTCTTCGAGCGCCTTGTTGGTCTCGCGCATCTCGCTGGTGGAGCGCAGCAGCGCCTCGACGATCGCCTTGACCTGGTCGCGGTTCTCGGCCGACGACAGTTTCTCGGTCGCATCCGACAGACTGGTATCGTAGGCCCCGGTCATGCCGAGCGCCTCGCCCAACACCTTCACGACGTCGTCGATCTCGCCGACGACGCGCGCGCCGACCTTGTCGATGCGGTCGGTGGTCTTGATGTGGGAGAGATAGGTCTCGTAGATCTGCTCGAGATCGGCCTCGGTCAGCTTGCCGCTGCGCGCCAGCGTCTCATTGATGATCTTGTTGAGCGGTGCGTTGTAGCCGGTGGCGTAGACGTACCAGATCTCGTAATTGCGGGGAATGGCCGTCTGTCGAAGCGATCGGATCTGACCGAGCGCCACCTCGGCGAACGCCAGGGTGCGTTCGTGTTCGTCGAGTACCTTGATCACTGAACATCCCCACAGCGGCCGACGCGCCATCGACCGCAGCAATCCTTAAATTATGTTCGTAGGCTAACGGACGATCGTGAACGCCCCGTAAATATACGTTCGCGGGGCATCCAAAAAATTGTAGATCGAGGATCTTCAACCGAAATCTGGCGCGCCAGCGCGCTTCAGGCGCCGGCGGGGGAGCGCACCGGCCGCAGAAGAAACGCCGGCAGATGCGAGTGATCGCCCGGCTCGCTGTCGATCTCGCGCTGGCGGCGCGGCTCGGGACGGCCGATCGAGGGCACATGCGACGAATTCGCTTGCGGGCGCACACCATTGCGCGGCTCGGATGATTGCCTGGCTTCGCGCGGAGGCCGTGCCTCGCGTGCCGGCCTCGCCTCGGGAGCCGCCCGTGCCTCGCCACGCGCCTCGCGCGGCTCGTGGCTGCGCTCGCGGTCATGACCGCGCCGCTCGCCGCGCTGCGGCTTGCCGCGTCCGCCGCGTGAACGCTCGCGGCCGCGCTGCTCGCGCGGACGCTCGCCTTGTTCGCCCGCTTCGGCGTGGACGTCATAGTCGCCTTCGGCGCGCGGAATGCTCTGGCCGATCAGCTTCTCGATCGCGGCCATCGACTTCTGGTCGAGCGGTGTCACGATCGAGATCGCGGTGCCGGTTCGGCCGGCGCGGCCGGTGCGGCCGATGCGGTGGACGTAATCGTCGGCGTGGTGGGGAACGTCGAAATTGAAGACGTGGCTGACCTCGGGAATGTCGAGGCCGCGGGCGGCGACGTCGGAGGCGACGAGGAGGGGCAGCTCACCCTTGCGGAACTGGTCGAGCGCGGCCATGCGGGCCGGCTGGTCCATGTCGCCGTGCAGGGCACCGACGCTGAAGCCGTGCTTCTGCAGCGATTTGTGAACGATCGCGACCTCGCGCTTGCGATTGCAGAAGATGATCGCGTTCTTGAGGTCCTTGGCCTCGCGTAGCAAACGGCGGAGCAATTCGCGCTTCTCGTGCGCCTCGCGGCCGGCGGGCACCTGGGCTTGCGTAACGGTGACGGCGGTCGTGGCGGGCTTGGAGACCTCGACCTTCTGCGGATTGTGCAGGAAGGCTTCGGTGATGCGCCGGATTTCCGGCGGCATGGTCGCGGTGAAGAACAGGGTCTGCCGCGTGAAGGGAACGAGCTTGCAGATGCGCTCGATGTCGGGGATGAAGCCCATGTCCAGCATGCGGTCGGCTTCGTCGATGACGAGCAGTTCAACGCCGGTGAGCAACAGGCCGCCGCGCTCGGTATGGTCGAGCAGCCGGCCGGGGGTGGCGATCAGCACGTCGACGCCGCGCATCAGCTTGGCATCCTGGTCGCCGAAGGAGACGCCGCCGATCAGGAGGGCGACGTTGAGCTTCTGGCCGGCGCCGTAGCGGTCGAAGTTTTCCTTCACCTGGGCCGCCAGCTCGCGGGTTGGCTCGAGGATCAGCGTGCGCGGCATGCGCGCCCGGGCGCGGCCCTTTTCGAGGATGGTGAGCATCGGCAGCACGAAGGCCGCGGTCTTGCCGGTGCCGGTCTGGGCGATGCCGAGCACGTCCTTGCGTGCGAGGACGTGGGGGATCGCCTGTTCCTGAATGGGGGTGGGGGTGGTGTAACCGGTGGCCGCCACTGCGGCGAGGACTTTTTCGGACAGTCCGAGATCTGAAAAGGACATTGAGCCTCTGGTCGAAACCGCCGTTCGGAATCGAGGGTAATAAGGCTGTCGCGTTCCACCCCGAAACGGCGCGCTCTCGAAGAAGCTGGGGGTGCTGACTCACGCGGACAAAGCGCAAGGCTCAGGAATCGCTCTTCGATCTGAGCCGCGTCGACCCGGAACATAGGCGGGAATTGGCCAAAGTCAATGGAGCGGGCGCGGGAAGAGCCTAAAAAGCCTGAGGTTTTTGCCCAAATCACGGGCGCGGCTGGGGTTTTCCCCCGAGCCCCCTCCGCCTGGCCGCAACCGCCAAGACAGCAGCTAACGGCCGTCCGTGCCTTTGGCCCGGAAATCACCTGGGGCCATGCCATAGGCGGCGTTGAACACCCGGTAATAGGTCGCCAGGCTCTCGAAGCCGCACGACGACGCGATGTCGGCGATCAGCCGTTCCGGCGCCTCGCGCAGCAGGCGGCGGCTCTGTTTCAGGCGCTCGTCGGTCACCGTCTGGGAAAAGCTCTTCTCTGCCATCTCGAACAGCATGTGCAGGTGACGAACGGAGACGCCGAGCAGGTCGGCCACCATGGCCGGCGCAAGATTGGGGTCCTGAAGGTGGCGCGCGATCAGCCGCTGGGACTGCGAGAGGCGGGCGGTCCGCAGTGCCTCCTGTCCCCGCCGGCTGCCGGGCCGCACGACGCCGCGCTCGATCAGCGCCAGATGGGCCAAAGCCTGGACCAAGGACGCCTGGACGGCAGAGGCCGTATCGTCCGTGGCGATTTCGTTGAGATCGGCAAAGCAGGCCGCGAGCAGGGGCGCCAGGGCCGGATCGTTGAAGGTCCGGGGCGCTAGATCGCGCATGCGCTTGTCCTGCACCGGGATGTGGCTCACGGGGATCTTGAGGATCCGCAGGTGGAAGCCCCCGGTGCCCAGCGGGGCGGTGCGGTACGGCAGGTCGGTATGGCTGGTGGCGAAGCTGCCATTGGCAATGGCAAAGTCGCTTGCGCGCATGCCGCCGAACCAGCCGCCGCTGCCGAGCTGTTGGTAGACGCAGATCGCCTCACCCGGGGCATAGGCGATGTCCGACGTGCTGCGCTCGACCGCGTAGGGCGAGGCCTTCAGCTCGACGAGGCCGGCGCCGCCCAGCTTACGCAGCGAGAATTCGCCGAAGAAGTCCGCGCGCCGCTCGCGCGCGAGCTCGGCGGTGACACCGAACAACCCCTTGGCGCGCACCTCGCGCCAATAGTCGAAGCGATCCTTCGGGTCGACCTCGTCCGTACACCAGTGCAACACGGCAGCCCCTCGCTTCCGGCGAAATTGTCCAAAAGGAAACAGATTCCAGCGGAATCGGCCATAGTCGGATCGTACAATCGGAGCCCCGGGGTCCTTGAACCGTCGTCAGGTCTGGGCCGACTATCACACAGCGGCAGGGGGTCCCATGAACTGCCGTTCGAAGATCGGCGGCAGGGCCGGTTCTGCAACGGGAAATTTGCGATGACGCGTCGGCTTTTCAGAATTCTGGCGGCCCTTGGCCTCGCGGCGGGCCTGAGCGGTTTCGCAGCGCCCGCCTGTGCCGAGAAGCGCGTTGCGCTCGTCGTCGGCAACAACGACTACAAGAACGTGCCAAAGCTGCTCAAGGCGGTCAACGACGCCCGCACCATGGGCGACACCTTGAGGCAGCTCGGCTTCTCGGTGATGGTCGCCGAGAACCAGAGCCGTCAGCAATTCTCCGAGACGCTGCTCGCTTTCGACAAGGCGATCGAGCCCGGCGACACCGCGTTCTTCTTCTATGCCGGTCACGGCTTCGAGATCGCGGGCCAGAACTATCTGCTGCCGACCGACGTGCCGGCGGCGACCGAAGGGCAGGAGGAACTGGTGCGCGACGCCTCGATCCTGGCCGACCGCATCGTCGAGCGGCTGCAGAACAAGAAGGCGCGGACCTCGATCCTGGTGTTCGACGCCTGCCGCAACAATCCTTTCGAGCGCAAGGGCACCCGAGCGGTTGCCGGCGCCGGCGGGCTCGCGCCGATGACCCAGTTGCCGGAGGGCGTGTTCTCGGTGTTCTCCGCGGGTCCCCGCCAGACCGCGCTCGATCGGCTCTCCAATGACGACGCCAATCCAAACTCAGTGTTTACGCGCACCTTCGCCAAGGAGCTGCTCAAGCCCGGCGAGAATCTGGTGCAGGTGGCGCAGCGTACCCGCCGTGCCGTCAGCGAGCTCGCCGACACCGTGAAGCACAGGCAGGTGCCGGTCTATTTCGACCAGATGGTCGACGATGTCTTCCTCAGCGGCCTCGCCAAGGACACCGCCGCGCGTTCGGACGATCCGCCGCCCACGAAGCTTGCGGCGCTACCGCCGGTGTCGGTGCCGCAGATGCCCAAGGAGGAGACCCTCAACGCGCCGATCGCGAGCTTCTCGCGTCACAATGGCGGCTGGAGCGTGACCTTCTCTTTCGCTGATCCGACGCTCGGCATTTCCTGGCGCATTGCAGGCACGGGCGATTTCCGCGAGACCGGGTTCATCGACACGCTCGATCCGCGCACCCGCAAGCGGATGCCGAACCCGTCGATCGAGCTGCCGCCGGATGCGCAGGCTGGCACGATCGAGGTCCGTTATGTCGATCAGTCCGGCGACATGCAGGGCCCGTTCCCGATCAGGTTCGATCCCGAGGCCGCGCTGATCCGCGACCAGCGCAAGATCCTCGACATGACCTCGACGAGCTGGCTGTCGTTCCGCGAGTTCAACGGGCTGCTCGTCTACTACACCCATCTCGTCTCCTACCGCTGCGCCATCCGCGAGGTGCGCATCGGCGTCGACAGCGCCGTGCCCAACCAGGTGCTGAAGATGCCCCCCTGCGACATGCGCGACCCCAGCGCGGTCAGCGCCGGCATGCCGCTCTACATGAAGCTCGCGCCAAGCACGAAATCAGTCTCGGTGGAGCTGACCTATCGCGACGGCAGCGTGTCGGAGATCAAGAGCTTCAGGAGCGCGAACCGGAGTAATAATTGACGTCCTGTTCGATTGTGACGGGATGATCTTGCGCAGCGGCCGAACTTAAATCGGACAAGCCAAGGTGAAAGTGCTAGAGCCGGGAATGACAAAATTCCTTATTGTCGCGCTCCTGACGACGCTTCCGGTTCTGGCTCAAACGAATCCAGTTCCCACAGCCCCACCTCTCACCGATCGCGAACGCGTCCAGGCGGACCGCGCGAAGGCTGCCGAGGATGAGAAGGGGGCTCCGGCCACGCGACCATGGGATCGCGACGCCGATGGCAAACGGCCGTGGGACCGCAAGTCGCCAAAGTCCTGAGACGCGAAGCTCGCTTCCCCCGCGGAAGGAACAACTCCTGCCGGGCTGGATTGTCTGCCAAACCAGGGAGACGATCCATGATCCGTAAATCCATCCTCGTCACGATCGCTTGTGCTGCGCTTTCGACGGCCGCCCTTGCTCAAGGAGGCGGTGGTGGCGGAGGCGGTGGTGGTGGCGCAGGTGCGGGTGCCGGTGCCGCGGCAGGCACGGGGACCGGCGGAGCCAGCGGCGGATCTGCGGCCTCATCGGGTGCCGGAATGGGGACGTCACCTAGCAGTGCCAATTCCGGGCCGTCGGCTCCCTCCGGCATGGGAACGCAGGGCACCACCACAGGCGCCAACATCAACACCAATAACAGCCCGACCAATCCCAACGTTCAAGCGCCGACTGCCGCCGGCAAGTCGCCCACGGCAGCTCAGGCCGAGCGAAACATGGGTGCGGGGCGTGCTCCGAATGGGGTGCCGATCGGCAGTCCGGGGTCCGGGACCAGCAACGAGGATCAGAAATAAACGAACGCGATTGTCACGGAAGGCCCGCACGAAGCGGGCCTTCCATTTGGCGCCGGTCTGCTGCTCCCAACCGGCATTGATCCACCTGCGCGCTGCATAATTAGGACTGTCTTTGACCTGAATCGCGCTAGTATCGGCGGACATCGCTTCATCGATACTCACCTCGCGGTTCGCGTCTGCAGTGACACCCAACCCACAATCTGACAGGACCATGAAAGTCCGCTGCTGCATCGTCGGCGGGGGACCTGCCGGCATGATGCTCGGTTACCTTCTGGGACGCGCCGGCATCGACGTCGTGGTGCTGGAGAAGCATGCGGATTTCTTCCGCGACTTCCGCGGCGATACCGTGCATCCGTCGACGCTTGAAGTGATGGATGAGCTCGGCCTGATCGACGGCTTCCTGAAGCTGCCGCACCAGCGCCTGCAAAAGATGGACGGCCTGTTCGGCGGCACGCCTGTGCGCATTGCCGATCTCAGCCGGCTCCACACCAAATACCCCTTCATCGCCTTCATGCCGCAATGGGACTTCTTGAATTTTCTGCGCGAGGCGGGCAGGCGCTTTGCCTCGCTCGAGGTGATGATGAGCACGGAGGCGATCGATCTGATCCGCCGCGGCGAGACGATCGCCGGCGTGCGGGCGAAGACGCCTGAGGGCATCATCGACATCGAGGCCGATCTCACCATCGCCTGCGACGGCCGGCATTCGACGGTGCGCGAGCGCGCCGGCCTTAGCGTCGAGGAGATCGGCGCGCCGATGGACGTGCTGTGGTTTCGCGCCGGCCGCAAACCCGACGAAACCGAGAACGTGTTCGCGCGGGTCGAACCCGGCAAGATGATGATCACCTTCGACCGCGGCGAATATTGGCAGTGCGCCTATGTCATCGCCAAGGGACAGTACGATGCGGTGAAGGCGAGGGGACTTTCGGCGCTGCTCGACGACGTCGTGCGCATGGCGCCGATCCTCCGCTCCGGCATCGCCGAGGTGAAGAGCTTCGACGACGTCAAGCTGCTCACCGTGGCGATCAACCGTCTGACGCGCTGGACGCAGCCAGGCCTGTTGTGCATCGGCGATGCCGCCCATGCGATGTCGCCAATCGGCGGCGTCGGCGTCAATCTCGCCGTGCAGGATGCGGTTGCGACCGCGAACCTCCTGGCGGACAAGCTGCAGCATGGCTGCCCGTCCGAGCACGAGCTCGATGCCATCAGGCGCCGTCGCGCGTTCCCGGTGAAGATGACGCAAGCTATGCAGGTGGTCGTGCAGAACAACATCATCAGTGGCGCCTTGCAGGGCGGCGACCGGCCGCTGAAGGTGCCGCTGGTCGTGCGCCTCATCACCGCGCTGCCATGGCTCCAGGGCATTCCAGCGCGCCTGCTTGCGCTCGGCGTGCGGCCCGAGCACGTGCATTTGCGCGCCGCGCCGCAATCCTAGCGGAGGACTTCGGTAGGGATAACGCGGCGTGAATTCGCGCGCGATGCGTTGCACGCTTGCAACATCGCCATCGGATTCACGGCGCGATGCGGGCCCAACCGCCACGTTAACCGTGTTGATTTCAATTTTAGTAAGAGCCGTCTGTGACCGTGCGTCCATCAAGGACACGGGGTGTACCATGCGTAATAAGTTGATTGCCGCCTTTGCCTGCACGACGGCTCTGGTTTCGACCGGCGCGGCCTCCGCCGCCGATCTCGGTGCGCGCTACACGAAGGCGCCCGCCTATGTCGAGCCGCTGTTCAACTGGACCGGCTTCTATGTCGGCGGCCACATCGGTGGCGCATGGACCAACCAGCAGTTCATCAACAACGGCACCGGCGCGGCGTTCGGCGATCTGCTGCCGGGAGAGGGCTATCGCCAGCGCAACGCGGGCGTCATGGGCGGCGCGCAGATCGGCTACAATTGGCAGGCCAACAATTACGTGTTCGGCGTGGAAGGCACGATTTCGGGTCTCGACAACAAGGGCTCGTTCACGAACACCGTGTTTGGCGCCGCGGATGACGTGTTCTCCTGGCGTACCAACGTGCTCGCGACCGTGGTCGGGCGCGCCGGCTTCGCCGTGCAGAACAACCTCTTCTACATCAAGGGCGGCTATGCCGGCGCGAACAACCGCCTCTCGGTCACCGACACCGTCGGTGTGGCGACGGGCTCGGGCGGACAAACCCATTGGGCCAACGGCTGGACCGTCGGCGCCGGCTGGGAATACGGCGTCACCCGCAACTGGATCGTCGGCCTCGAATACAATTACGCGGCCTTCACCAGCCAGACCTATCAGCTCGGCGGCACCTCCGGAAACTACACCTTCGATGCCAAGCCGCGCGACATCCAATGGGCCGTGGTGCGCGCGAGCTACAAGTTCGACGCACCCACCATCGCCCGCTACTGAGCACGTCGACGCAACGCGACCAACGATCAAGAAAAGCACTGCTCAATTCAAAAGCCCCGGCGTCGTCCGGGGCTTCTTTTTTGCGTTGTTGGATGGCGGGCAGGCCGGCTTCAGGCCATCACCGAGAATCCGCCGTCGACCGGGATCGCCGTACCCGTGACGAAATTCGACGCGGGCGACGCCAGGAACACGGCGATGCCGGCGAAGTCGTCGATGTCGCCCCAGCGCCCCGCAGGCGTGCGCGCCAGCACGCGCTCGTGCAGCCCCGAGACCTGCTGTCGCGCGCCGCGGGTGAGATCGGTGTCGATCCAGCCCGGCAGGATGGCGTTGACCTGGATGTTGTCCGGCGCCCAGGCATTGGCGCAGGCGCGCGTATACTGCACGATGCCGCCCTTGCTGGCCGCATAGGCGGTCGCGAAGCTCGCGCCGAAGATCGACATCATCGAGCCGATGTTGATCACCTTGCCGTTGCCGGACGCCTTCAGCGCCGGATAGGCCAGCTTCGAGCACACGAAGGCGCTGGTGAGGTTGGTGTCGATCACCTTGTTCCACTCGTCGAGCTCGAGCTCGTGCGGCGGCTTGCGGATGCTCATGCCGGCATTGTTGACGAGGATGTCGATGCGGCCGAACTCGCTGACGACACGGTCGATCATGGCTGCGACTGCCGCCTGGTCAGTCACGTCGGTGGCGACGGCGATCGCCTTCACGGCGCGCTGCCTGAGATCGGCCACGGCGGCGGCGGACTTGCTCTCGTTGCGTCCGACCACGGCGATGTCGGCGCCGGCATCGGCGAGGCCGCGCGCCATGCCGAGCCCGATGCCGCCATTGCCTCCCGTGACGATCGCGACCTTGCCGCGGAGATCGAACCGGCTGGATGTCATGCTTGGATTCCCTGAGTTCTTCTATTGGTTGCTCTGCCAGATCAGCACCAGCCCGAACCCGGCCATGGCTGCGCCATAGCCGGCCCAGTGCAGCTGGTTGACCATGAAGCTCGATCGCGGCCACGGAACCGTGCCCGTGCCCTGTCCGATCCAGAGCAGCCCGAGAGCGGTTGCAAACAGGCCTGCCACCAGCAGAAATCTGCGCATGCCTTCCTCCCATCGGTCCGCTTCTGTCGCCCTCCACGGCATCAACGACTGCCGCAGCCACGAAAACTTGCCGACAGACTAGCCGTAGCTCTGGTACGGACACAATGGGCCGTGGCCGCAAGGACGCTAGCTAGGCCCAAAACGAAAAAGCCCCGGCGATGCCGGGGCTTTGACGCTTGATCGTGAGATCAGATCAGTACTTCGCGACGACCGGACCGGTCCAGTTGAAGCGGTAGACCAGCGAGGTCGAGATCGTCTGGTTCCAGCTGTTGGCGCGGACGCTGTTGATGGTCGGGAGGTCGCCGATATCGGTGCGGATAGCCTCAGTCTTGGCATTGTAGAAGGCCGAACGGTACTCGGTCTTCATGAACCAGCCGGGCGAGGTGATGCCGAAGATGTTCAGGCTGTTCTCGACGCCGCCGCCGATGAACCAGCCGTGACGATCGTAGCCATTGAGGTGAACACCGGCCGGGGTACCGCCGAGCGTCGTGAAGTTGGTGCGGCCGAAGTGAGCGCCGGAGTAACCGCCGTTGACGTAGGAGAGAACGTTCGGAGCGACCAGCCAGCCGAGGCGCACGCCCGCGGCCCAAGAGGTCTCCAGCTTCTGGTTACCAGTGATGTCGAAGATCGGATCCTGGATGGTGGAGCGGATGCTGCCGAACTGAGCGTCGCCAAACACACCGGCGACCCAGGTGCCGCTGAACTGCCAGTCGTAACCAGCGCCGACCGTACCAAACCAACCGGAACCGCCCTGACGCTGGGTGATGGTCAGCGGGGTACCCGTGGCGGTGTCGACAATCTGCTGGTCAGCATTGGAGAGGCCGCCGCCGCCGCCGCCGAAGACGTAGAAGCCGGTCCAGTTGGCGACGGGCGCCGGCATCGGGGCCTTCGCGTAGGGACGGGCGCCCAAGTCGGCAGCCGAGGCCGTGCCGGTCATCGCCGCAACCGCGGTCAGAGCGAGCAATGTCTTCTTCATTTTAAATCCCCAAACCTTGTCGGCGCGAGCGCACTGAAGTCCGTGTCATCTGATGACCGGACTATAGACGGTTCTTGCCGAAATGCTGTTGCCGGACAGGCACAGTCGCCGGAAAACGCCGGTGTGGGGGTATTTTGCGGCGGCCTCGCCCAGATCTAGAAAAATTGTTATGTTTCAAGGCCTTGACCGAATTCTGGCGACTCGATTTTGAGTAAGGTTTCGTTAGCAAATTCGGTTTTGTCCGAGACGGAGGCAATCCTGCTCCCGGCCGCAGCATCCGCTGAGTCGCTGGCCGAGTCGCCGCGAGACGAATCCGGAAAGCAACGAAGATCCCGGCAGCACACAAGGCAAACTGGTCCGAAACGGCGGCCGCTGCCCCAAAGACACAGCCCCGGCTTTGGGCCGGGGCTGCGTTGGCGTGCAGCCGGTTTGGTTGCCGCCTCAAACGTCCAGCAGCTCGTCGCTGGCAAACTCGGCCTTGTCCGAGATGAAGGCAAAGCGCGCCTCGGCCTTGGTGCCCATCAGCCGCTCGACCGAATCCGCCGTGGTGTCGCGGTCGTCGGCCAGCAGCACCACCTTGAGCAGCGTCCGCCTGGCCGGGTCCATGGTGGTCTCCTTGAGCTGCGCCGGCATCATCTCGCCGAGCCCTTTGAAGCGGTTCACCTCGACCTTGGCGTTGGCGTTGAACGCGCTCTTGAGCAGCGCCTCCTTGTGCGCGTCGTCGCGGGCGTAGACCGACTTGGAGCCGTGGGTCAGCTTGTAGAGCGGCGGCACCGCGAGGAAGAGATGTCCCTCGTCGATCAGCCGCGGCATCTGGCGATAGAAGAAGGTGATCAGGAGCGAGGCGATGTGGGCGCCGTCGACGTCGGCGTCGGTCATGATGATGATGCGCTGATAGCGCAGATCCTCCTCGCGATATTGCGCGAGCGTGCCGCAGCCGATCGCCTGCACGAGGTCGGAGAGCTGCGCATTCGCCGTCAGCTTGTCCTTGCCGGCGGAGGCGACGTTGAGGATCTTGCCGCGCAGCGGCAGCACGGCCTGGGTCTTGCGGTCGCGCGCCTGCTTGGCGCTGCCGCCGGCCGAGTCGCCCTCGACGATGAACAGCTCCGAGCCCTCGGTGCCGGCATCGGTGCAGTCGGCGAGCTTGCCGGGCAGGCGCAGCTTCTTGCCGGCGGTCTTGCGCGCGGTCTCCTTCTCCTGCCGCCGCCGCAGCCGCTCCTCGGCGCGGTCGATGACGAAGTCGAGCAGCCGGTTGGCCATGTTCGGATTGCCCGACAGCCAATGGTCGAACGGGTCCTTCATCGCCTGCTCGACGATGCGCTGCGCTTCGGCGGTGGCGAGGCGATCCTTGGTCTGGCCCTGGAATTCGGGCTCGCGCACGAAGACCGAAAGCATCACGGCGGCGCCCACCATCACGTCTTCCGAGGTGACGGAGGCGGCGCGCTTGCCCTGGCCGACGCGCTCGGCGTGATCCTTCAAGCCGCGCAGCAGCGCGCTGCGCAGGCCGGATTCGTGGGTGCCGCCGTCGGGCGTCGGCACGGTGTTGGTATAGGAGGAAAGGAAGCCGTCGGCATCCGCGGTCCAGGCCACCGCCCATTCGCAGGCGCCGTGCGCGCCGTTGCGTCCCGACTTGCCGGAGAAGATGTCCGGATGCACCAGCGTGTCGGCGTGGATCGCGGCAGCGAGATAGTCCTTGAGGCCGCCCGGGAAGTGGAACGTCGCTTCCGCCGGCACGTCCTCTACGCCTTTGAGCAGCTCGGGCGCGCAGTTCCAGCGGATTTCGACGCCGCCGAACAGGTAGGCCTTCGAGCGCGTCATCTTGAACAGGCGCTGCGGCTTGAACGCGGCCTTCTGCCCGAAGATGTCGGTGTCGGGCTTGAAGCGCACGCGCGTGCCGCGGCGGTTGTTGACCTTGCCGAGGTCCTCGAGCTTGCCCTTGGGATGGCCGCGCTCGAAGGTCATGCGGTAGAGCTTCTGGCTGCGCGCAACCTCGACCTCGAGACGCGAGGAGAGGGCGTTCACCACGGAGATGCCGACGCCGTGCAGACCGCCCGAGGTCTCGTAGACCTTGCTGTCGAACTTGCCGCCCGAATGCAGCGTGCACATGATGACTTCGAGCGCCGACTTCTTCGGGAATTTCGGATGCGGATCGATGGGGATGCCGCGGCCGTTGTCGGTGACGGTCAGGAAACCGTCCGCACTCAGCTCGACTCCGATGAAGGTCGCATGCCCGGCCAACGCCTCGTCCATCGAATTGTCGATGACTTCGGCGAACAGATGATGCAGCGCCTTCTCGTCGGTGCCGCCGATATACATGCCGGGCCGGCGCCGCACCGGTTCCAGCCCCTCGAGCACCTCGATGTCAGCTGCCGTGTAATCGGCTTCCCCGCCACTGCGCGGCGCCGCCTTGACGGCTGTGCGGGGCTTCGGCTCGTCACCGCCGAAGAAATCGTCTTTTGCTTTTGGCTTCAACTGCTTGGACATATATCTTGATGGGTTTTGAGGGCCGCAGAAGCGGCGAATCGGTTAAGCCGACTATGCCACTTCTGACTTGGAAACGTTACCGTAGGGCGGACTGGGCGCTGTGGGTTGGGAGCGAATCCGGGCGATTTTACGCCGCAGCCTCGCCATTTCCCGGCAATTTGACGTGCCGGCTTGGTGATGTCTGGGTTTTGTGACTTGATGTCACACAAGTCCTTGGCTTACCAGTCCTTTTCATCGAGCAGCACCTTGAGACGGGGCGGGAAGGCTATTTTGGATGGAGCAGTTTGCGCACGCCCTCACTGACTTCGTGCGCGTTCACCAGGCTTGGGCAGCGCCAATCGTGTTCGTGCTGGCCTTCGGAGAGTCGCTCGCCTTCATCTCGCTGCTGGTCCCGGCCTGGGGCGCGCTGGTGGCAATCGGTGCGCTGATCGGGGTCAGCGGCATCAACTTTTTTCCGGTCTGGATTGCCGGCGCCCTCGGCGCGGCGCTGGGTGACTGGGTCTCCTACTGGTTCGGCTATCGCTACAAGGAGAAGGTCGCCGAGATGTGGCCGCTCTCGCGCTATCCGGGACTGCTCCCCAGAGGCGAGGCTTTCGTGCGCAGCTGGGGCGTCCCCAGCATCTTCATCGGGCGCTTCTTCGGACCCCTGCGCGCCTCGGTGCCGCTCGCGGCCGGCATCTTCGAGATGCCCTATTGGACCTTCCAGGCTGCAAACTTCGTCTCGGCCCTGATCTGGTCGGCCGTGCTCCTGCTGTTCGGCGACGTGCTCGCCAAGATCATGGAGTGGATCTGGCGGGTGATCTGACCGGGCAACGGGGCCGCCCGGTCAGGGCGTCAGGCCAAGCCTTCTAAGCAAGCCTACAGCGATGCGTTCCAGATCGCGGGGATCCAGCGATATCCGGAGCCGTCCTTCTCGACCCGGACGAGACCGGGGAAGGCGGCGTGGAAGGCCTGGATCGGCATCTTCTCGGCAATCGCCATGTCGTAGAGCTTGCGGCGCGTCTGCTGGGCCAGCGGCTTGTCGACGTCGGATGCGATGTTCCATTCGGGATGCTTCACGAACAGGAACGCTGCGCCCGCGGTGATATCCACCTGCACCAGCACCTTCTCGGCGCCGGAGGCGACGATGAAGGAATTGTGGCCTGGCGTGTGGCCGGGGCTCGCCACCGAGGTGATACCGGGCGCGACCTCCTTGCCGGCCTCATATTGTGTGACCTTGCGGCCCAGGGCATCGAACACGCGGCGAATGTTCTTGAAATTGTTCTCGAGGATCGGATTGCCCATCCCCTTGCTCATCTCGCCGTCATCCATCCAGAACTTCCATTCCACCGCCGGAACCATGATCTCGGCATTGGGGAAGGCGGGCTTGTTCTCGGCCGCCAGCAGGCCGTTGATGTGGTCGCCATGGAAATGGGAGATGATGACGGTATCGACCGCCGCGCGGTCGATGCCGGCGGCGGCGAGATTGTTCTGGAATTGGCCGACCTTGCCCTTCGACTGCGTGAACTGGTCGGGACCGAGCCCGGTATCGATGACGACGAGCTTCGGTCCGGTGTTGACCACGACCGGGTTGAAGGTGTGGGTGACCTTGTCGGCCGGCAGGTGGTGCTCGGCGAACACTTTGTTGATGTCATCCTTGCTGGCGCCGGCGGCGTAATTGTCGGTCAGATTGACGGTCGCAACGCCATCGCAGACCACCGTGACCTGGTGGGTGCCGACATTGTAGCGATAGAAGCTCGCATTCTGCTTCTCGGCCAGCGGCGCGGCGGCGCCCGCGGGCGAAATCTTCACGAAAGGCAGGAGCGCCGATGCGGCGGCGCCGGCTAGCGTTGCGCGACGAGTAATCTCGGTCATGGTGATGTCCTGAGGCTGGGTGCGAACGGCTCGGGGCCGGCGAAGAGGTTGTGTCCCGCCGGTCGTTCTCGAAAACCCCTACTTCTAGTGGAAATTCCACGGCGGGCCGATGACATCTGTGCGCGTCCTGCCGTCGCGCGTGCGGCATCGTGCCGTCCCACTGAACCGATTTGCTCTTGACCATGGAACCAGCTGCCATTATAGCCGCGCGCCATGATCAACGCCGCGACCATTCTGTTCGCCCGTCGCCGCCGCCGCAGCTTAGCGGTTTGGGCGGTCGATCGCGTTTGAGATCATCGTCTTTGCCGCTGGACCCGATCCGCGGCATCCTCTCTCCTGTCAGCGCGATCTGATCCGGCGGCCGCCTTAGGAGGCCCAGCAGGAGACCACGATGTACACGCCACCCTTTTTCAAGCAGGACCGCGCCACGAGCCTGAAATTCGCCGAGGAGCGCGGCTTCGGCACGATGTGCGCCTTCGACGGGAAGCGGCCGATCGCCTCGCCGTTGCCGTTCTATTTGACCTATGCCGCAGACGGCACGCCGCAGGCTGCCTTTCATCTCGCCCGTCACAATCCACTGCTAAAGCTGGCGGGCGGCGAGGCGTCGTGGCTGCTCGCGGTCAACGGCCCGGATGCCTATGTATCGCCGGACTGGTACGTCTCGCCGGATCAGGTTCCGACCTGGCTCTACCAGTCGGTGCATCTGAGCGGGCCGGTTCGGCTGTTGTCGGATGACGAGCTGGCGGTGCAGCTCGAGACGCTCAGCGCCAAATTCGAGAGCTGGCTGTTGCCGAAAAAGCCGTGGACGTCGGCCAAGATGACGGCGGGTCGGCTGGAGACGATGAAGAAAGGGATCGTTGGGCTGGTCATGACCGTTGAGGAGGTCGAAGGCAGCTTCAAGCTGAACCAGCACAAGTCGGAGGCCGATTATGCAGCGATCGCGAATGCGCTTGACGGCGGCGATGCCGATGCCAAGCGGATCTCACAATTGATGCGGCGGGCAAGGCCGCAGGTTTTCGCAGACGACACGAACATGCTCGAAGGGAGCGCATCATGAGCCTCGCTGACACCACCAAAGCTCCGGCCACCAGCGCGGCAAAGAAGCCGGCCACCGTCTTCGTCGATGGCGGTTCCGGTACCACCGGCCTCGGCATCAATGAGCGGCTGAAGCTCCAAAGCGACGTCGCGGTGAAGACCATTGCCGACGACAAGCGCAAGGATCCCGCGGCCAAGAAGGCGCTGATGGAGGAGGTGGATCTCGTCATCCTCTGCCTTCCTGACGATGCCGCCAAGGAAACCGTTGCCCTGGTCGACGGCATGGGGGCTCACGCGCCGAAGGTGCTGGATGCCTCGACCGCCTACCGGGTCGCGCCGGACTGGGCTTACGGCTTTGCGGAGCTGACGCCGGACCAGGCCGGCAAGATCAAGGCCGCGAAGAAGGTCTCCAATCCCGGCTGCTATCCGACCGGCGCGATCGCGCTGCTGCGGCCGATCGTCGATGCCGGCCTGCTGCCGCCTGATTATCCCGTCACCGTCAACGCGGTGAGCGGCTATTCCGGCGGTGGCAAGTCGATGATCGCAAGCTTCGAGGATGGCAGCGCCCCGTCCTTCGAGCTCTACGGCCTCGGCTTCGAGCACAAGCATCTGCCGGAGATGCAGCTCTATTCGAACCTGACGCGGCGGCCGATCTTCATTCCCTCGGTCGGCAACTACCGGCAGGGCATGCTGGTCTCGGTGCCGCTCCAGCTCGACACGCTGCCGGGCAAGCCCGGCGGCGCCGACCTGCAAGCCGCGATGGCAAAGCGTTACGCCGGCTCGAAATACGTCAAGGTGATGCCGCTGCAGAACGAGGCGAGCAAGGGCGGCCGGCTCGAGCCGGAGGCGCTCAACGAGACCAACATGCTCGAGCTCTACGTCTTCGCCAGCGACAAATATCACCAGGCGCTATTGGTCGCCCGGCTCGACAATCTCGGCAAGGGGGCATCCGGCGCAGCCGTGCAGAACATGCGGCTGATGCTCGGCCTGCCGGAGGAGTGAGGCAGGCCTCTATCCTCCGTCATTGCGAGCGAAGCGAAGCAATCCAGAGCTTCCACCGCGGAAATAGTCTGGATTGCTTCGTCGCAAGGGCTCCTCGCAATGACGTGGAAAGTGCTTCAAACCAATCCGAAGATCGCCAGCACCAGCACGGCCTGGGCGAAGAAGCCGACGGTGAAGGCGAGGGTGCGGAACACCGGAATTCCGAGCGCATAAACGATGATGTGCGCGATGCGCGACCAGAAATAGACGGCGCAGGCGAGCACCGTCCATTTCGTGGAATAGTCGATCGCGTTCAGGATCAGCACCAGCGGGGCGAAGATGACGAGGTTCTCGACCGCGTTGTCATGGGCGAACATCAGCCGGTTGGCCCACTCCGCCTGCGGCTTGTCGCCGCGCGAGGGGTTGGCCATGGCACCGCTCAAACCGCGAACCTGGCAGCGGTTGATGATGTAGGGAACCCACAGAACGCCCGTCAGGATCACCGTCAGTGTCAGCCAGAACAATTCGCGTGTCATAGTGCCGGTCCCCTGAGTCGTCGCTGGATTGAGGCTAGAGCATGATCCGGAAAAGTGAGTAGCGGTTTTCCGAAAAGATCATGCTCAAACAATTAGTCTATACGAAAGCCCGCCGGATTCCGCTATGCGCGAACTCTGACATAGCTGCCGGGCGCGTCCTCGATCGGCGGGAATGCTTCGCTGCCGACCGCACGCGCCGGGACTTCCTCGGGATCGAGCCCGCCCAGCCACTCCCGCCAGTCCGGCCACCACGAGCCCTTGTGCTCCACGGCGTCTTTCATCCACTGCGCGACGTTGACGTTCTTGATGTTGTCGTTGGTCCAATACTGGTACTTGTTCGCGGCCGGCGGATTGACCACGCCGGCGATGTGGCCCGAGCCGGACAAGACGTACTTCACCGGGCCGCCGAAGAACTGCGAGCCGTAGAGCACCGATTCCGCGGGCGCGATGTGGTCCTCGCGGGTGGCGAGATTGTAGACCGGCACCTTCACCTTGGAGAGATCGAGCAGGGTGTTGTCGAGCGCCATCGTGCCGGTGGAGAGCCGGTTCTCCAGGTAGCAATTGCGCAGGTAATAGGAATGGTTGGCCTGGGTCATCCGTGTCGCATCGGAGTTCCAGTGCAACAGGTCGAACGCGCTCGGCTGCTGGCCCTTTAGATAATTGCTGACCACGTAGGACCAGATCAGGTCGTTGGACCGCAGCATGTTGAAGGCCATGGCCATCTTCGAGCCTTCGAGCACACCGGCCGTCTTCATGTCCTGCTCGATCGCGGCGATCTGCTCCTCGTCGACGAACACGAGCAGATCGCCGGCATGAGTGAAGTCGACCTGGGCCGCGAAGAACGTCGCGGACGACACGCGCTGGCGGCGCTTCTCGGCGAGCCAGGCCAGCGTGGTCGCGAGCATCGTGCCGCCGACGCAATAGCCGGCGGTGTGCACCTTCATCTCGCCGGTGATCTTCTCGATCACGTCCATCGCCGTGAGTGGGCCTTCCTTCATGTAGTCTTCCCAGCCCTTGTTGCCGAGCCGCTTGTCGGGATTGACCCATGAGATCACGAAGACGGTGATGCCCTGGTCGACGCACCACTTGATGTAGGATTTCTCCGGCTTCAGATCGAGGATGTAGAACTTGTTGATCCAGGGCGGCACGATCAGGAGCGGGGTGCGCAGCACCTTCTCCGTCGTCGGCGAATACTGGATCAGCTGCATCATCTCGTTCTGGTAGATCACCTTGCCCGGCGTCGTCGCCATGTTGATGCCGACGACGAGATTGTCCGGATTGGACTGGCGGATCTTCAGCATGCCCTTGCCGGCGGCGATGTCCTCGGCCAGCATCTTCAGGCCGCGCGCGAGGTTCTCGCCGCTGGACGCCACCGTCTCGCGCAGCACTTCGGGGTTGGTCAGCACGAAGTTCGACGGGGAGAGCGCGTTGGTGACCTGCTGGACGTAGAACTCGGCCTTGCGGCGCGTGTGCGGATCGAGCCCTTCGGCGTCGCGCACCAGCTCCTGCGCCCATTTGGTCGTGAGCAGATAGAGCTGCATGACGAAGTCGAAGAACTGGTTCGACTTCCATTCCGGATCGGCAAAGCGCTTGTCGCGCGGCGAGGGCGCGATCGCGGGCTCGGCGTCCTGACCGGCCATGCGACGCACCGCCGAGCCCCACAGGTCGAGATAGTCCTTGGCAAGCTTGGTCTGGAGATCGGACGAGCGGGACGTGTCCGACAGCCAATATTCGGCGACCGACGTGAACGTCTTGACGACCTCGGCAAGCTCGGCCGGCGGGCGGTCCTGCACCTCGCCGCTCTCGCGCGGCTTGAGATAGGCGGCGAGCGCCTTGCCGCCGCTCTCCATCGCCCGCGCGACGTTCATCGCAAAGGCTTCGGCGTCGAACTTCGTCTCGGGTTTCGGCGTATCGGTCGTGGCCATACTCATGAGCAGAACAGTAACGATTCATTCCGTATTCGTCACCGCGAAGCTCGCATGTTTGACGTTAAACACTCTCGAAGATGTGTTGCACTGCGACAAATCTTCTTGGTTCCGTCACAATGGAGCCGCACGGCTCGGCTTGTTGGGCATCGGTTGTTTTCTCGCTCGCACCATTTGGGCAGCAATGGTTTGAGCTTGGGCACGGTCTTGGGTAAGCTTGCCCCGGGGCCGTGCATTGGGACGAGTAGGGGATTTCCCAAGTGTTGGCGTTGTGGGACCTGCAAAAGACGCTGCCGATCTGCGGCGCGGTGCTGATCGCGGCGCTCGCCCTGGGCGGGTGTTCGAGCCAACTCGCGGATCTGGCGCCCGCGGATGCGCCGCCGCGTACCAGGGAGCCCGGGAGCTATCTGCCCGTGCACGATCTGCCGCCGGATCGCGATCAGGCGATCATCCCGCTGGAGCAGCGCGCCAAGATCGAGGCCGAGCTCGCCGCCGCGCGCGATCGCCAGGCCGCTGCCGCCAAGGACGCCAAATAGGCCCGTGGCCGCGAGACTGCCAACGTAATCGCTGGCGCCTCCGCTTTGCCGTGCTAAAAGACCTCGGTTCAGCCTGGAGTCAGGGCGAACGACTTCAATCTTCGTTGCCGACGATTGCTCTAAGTATTTGATTCTGAGTAATTTTCGCGATGGAGCCTGAGTGCTTTCGTGCCGGCCCTCGCGGCCTGTCGATTCTGTCCTGACCGGTTGCCCGGAGCCCAGAGAGCCATGGAAGAATTTTACCGCATTCGCCGCCTTCCGCCTTACGTGTTCGAGCAGGTCAACCGGGCCAAGGCGGCTGCGCGCAATGCCGGCGCCGACATCATCGACCTCGGCATGGGCAATCCGGACCTGCCGGCGCCGGCGCATGTGCTGGACAAGCTGAAGGAGACGCTCGGCAAGCCGCGCACCGACCGCTACTCGGCCTCGCGCGGCATCCCCGGGCTGCGCCGGGCCCAGGCCGCCTATTACGCCCGCCGCTTCGGCGTGAAGCTGAACCCCGACACCCAGGTCGTGGCGACGCTGGGTTCGAAGGAAGGTTTCGCCAATGTGGCGCAGGCGATCACCGCGCCGGGCGACGTCATCCTCTGTCCGAACCCGAGCTACCCGATTCACGCCTTCGGTTTCTTGATGGCGGGCGGCGTCATCCGCTCGGTGCCTTCGGAGCCGACGCCGCAATTCTTCGAGGCGGCGGAGCGGGCGATCGTGCATTCGATCCCCAAGCCGCTCGCGCTCGTCGTCTGCTATCCCTCGAACCCGACCGCCTATGTCGCGAGCCTCGACTTCTACAAGGACCTCGTCGCCTTCGCGAAGAAGCACGAGATCCTGATCCTGTCCGATCTCGCTTATGCCGAGGTCTATTTCGACGAGAGCAACCCGCCGCCCTCGGTGCTGGAGGTGCCGGGCGCGATGGACTGCACCGTCGAGTTCACCTCGATGTCGAAGACCTATTCGATGGCCGGCTGGCGCATGGGCTTTGCAGTCGGCAATGAGCGCGTGATCGCCGCGCTCGCCCGCGTCAAATCCTATCTCGATTACGGCGCCTTCACGCCGGTGCAGGTCGCGGCGACCGCCGCGCTGAACGGCCCCGACGATTGCATCAAGGAGATGCGCGACACCTACCGCAAGCGCCGCGACGCGCTGGTGGAATCGTTCGGCCGGGCGGGGTGGGAAATCCCGGCGCCGGAGGCCTCGATGTTCGCCTGGGTGCCGCTGCCGGAAGCCTTCCGCAGCGTCGGCAGCATGCAGTTCGCGACCCTGTTGGTGGAGAAATCCGGCGTCGCGGTCTCGCCCGGCGTCGGCTTCGGCGAGCATGGTGAAGGATATGTCCGCATCGCCATGGTGGAAAACGAGCAACGGATCAGGCAGGCCGCGCGCGGCGTCCGCCGCTTCCTTGAAAGCGGCATCGAAACGTTGCACAACGTGGTTCCTCTCGCCAATCGGCGGTAATTCTCTTCTGCAGGTTTTCTGAAGTATCATGGTCGCACCGCTGAAAGTGGGCATAGCGGGGCTCGGCACCGTGGGTGCCGAGGTTATCCGTTTGATCGAAACACAGGCGCGCGTGCTCGCAGGGCGCAGCGGCCGGGGCATCCGCGTGGTTGCGGTCACAGCGCGTTCGAAGGCGAAGAAACGCGGCATCGACCTGCGCGGCTTCGATTGGGCGAAGGACCCGATCGCGCTCGCCACGCATCCGGAGGTCGATTGCTTCGTCGAGCTGATGGGTGGCGCCGGCGATCCCGCGCTGTCGGCGGTGGACGCTGCGCTCGGTGCCGGCAAGTCGGTCGTCACAGCAAACAAGGCGCTGCTCGCCAAGCACGGCCTCAAGCTGGCCAAGGCGGCTGAAAAGCACGGCGGTGCGCTGAATTTCGAGGCAGCGGTCGGCGCCGCGATCCCCGTCATCAAGACGTTGCGCGAAGGGCTTGCCGGAACCGGCGTCAACCGCGTCTACGGCATCCTCAACGGCACCTGCAATTACATCCTGACCCGGATGGAGCAGGAGGGCCTGTCCTTCGCCGAATGCCTCAAGGATGCCCAGCGGCTCGGCTATGCCGAGGCCAATCCGTCCTTCGACGTCGACGGCCACGATACCGCGCAGAAGCTCGCCATTCTCGCCAGCCTCGCTTTCGGCACGAAAGTTGCTCAAAGTGCGGTGTATGTCGAAGGCATCTCCTCCATCGCGCCGGAAGATCTTCGCGCCGCCGACGATCTCGGTTATCGGCTCAAACTGCTCGGCGTTGCCGTTCGCACCGCCAAGGGCATCGAGCAGCGCGTGCATCCGACCATGGTGCCGAAATCCTCCTCGATCGCGCAGGTGATGGGTGTCACCAATGCGGTCACGATCGATGGCGAAGGCATTCCGCCGATCACGCTGGTCGGCCCCGGCGCGGGCGGTGCCGCGACCGCATCCGCCGTCGTCGCCGACATCGCCGACGTCGCGCGCGGCATCCGCGCCAATCCGTTCGGCCGGCCGATCGGGCAGCTGCGCGACACCAAGAAGGCGCCGATGGAGCGCCACGAGGGCGGCTATTACATTCGCCTGCTCGCCCGCGATTTCCCCGGCACTGCGGCCGCGATCGCGACGCGGCTTGCCGAGCAGAAGATTTCGATCGAGTCGATCGTGCAGCGTCATCCCAATGGCGGCGCTGCGCCCACTGACGGCAAGGCTGTCCCGGTGCCCGTCATCCTGATCACCTATGCCACTCACGAGGATGCCGTGCGCCGTGCGCTCGCCGCCGTGCAGAAGGACAAGGTGATCAGCGGACGGCCGCAGGTGATCCGGATCGAGAAGAACTAGAGCATGACCTCGGAAAAGTGTGAGCGGTTTTCCGGTAAGGTCATGCTCAAGCCATAAGGCGGTCGTTCGTTCGAACGAACACCGGGCGTTGTGAGTTGATGCGGGCGGAGATTTCCGTCCCAAACGTTTCGAAGGAGTAAGCCGATGTCGACCCATATTGAAGTCCCCCCGCACGCCTTGCTCGAGCGCATTCTCACGCTGGAGATCGTGCGGGTGACGGAGCGGGCGGCGGTGTCGTCGGCGCGGTTGCGCGGCCACGGCAACGAGAAGGCGGCCGACCAGGCCGCCGTCGACGCCATGAGGCGCGAGCTCAACAAGCTGCCGATCCAGGGCACCATCGTGATCGGCGAGGGCGAACGCGACGAGGCGCCGATGCTCTATATCGGCGAGCAGGTCGGCCTCAAGGCAGGTCCCGAGGTCGATATCGCGGTCGACCCGCTCGAAGGCACCACGCTGTGCGCCAAGAACATGCCGGGCTCGATCGCCACCATGGCGATGGCTGACGGCGGCACGCTGCTGCACGCCCCCGACGTCTACATGCAGAAGCTCGCGATCGGCCCCGGCTACGACAAGGGCGTCGTCGATCTCGATGCCTCGCCGGCCGACAATGTCCGTCGCCTCGCCAAGGCCAAGGGCGTGAAGCCCGAGGGCATCACCGTTCTCGTGCTCGACCGTCCGCGCCACGCCGACATCATATCGAGCGTGCGCTCGACCGGTGCGGCCGTACGCCTGATCACCGACGGCGACGTCGCCGGCGTCATCCATTGCGCCGACCCCGACAACACCGGCGTCGACATGTATCTCGGCACCGGCGGTGCACCGGAAGGCGTGCTCGCCGCCGTGGCGCTGCGCTGCATCGGCGGCCAGATGCAGTGCCGCCTCATCCTCGATTCCGAGGAGAAGCGCGAGCGCGCCGCCAAGATGGGCGTCAACGATCCCAAGATGATCTACGGCATCGAGGACATGGCACGCGGCGACTGCCTGTTCGCCGCCACCGGCGTCACCACGGGCTCGCTGCTGTCGGGCGTCAAGTTCCGCAAGGACGGCGTGATCGAGACCGAGACGGTGGTGATGCGCTCCGTCACCGGCACCGTGCGCTACATCAAGGCCGAGCACCGCGAGCTGGCGAAGTTCCATCTGGATTGATCCAGGCAACAGCAACTGCCGTCATTCCGGGGCGACGGGACCGCGCGAAGCGAGCGGCCCGGAGAGCCCGGAATCCATCGGGCGGCAGACTCCGACGCGAAATGGATTCCGGGCTCGATGCTGCGCATCGCCCCGGAATGACAACAAGAACAATCCGAGGAAGCGCCCATGCCCGATCTCTCCGTCGTCAAAGCCCTCGTCTTCGACGTATTCGGCACGGTCGTCGACTGGCGCACCAGCCTGATCACCGACTTCATGTGGTGGGGAAAGCAGCGCGGCATCAGCGCGGATTGGACCGCGCTGGTCGACGGCTGGCGCGGCATGTACATGGCCTCGATGGACGACGTGCGCCAACATCCCGAGCGCGGCTACGTCATGCTCGATGACCTGCACCGCCGCTCGCTGGAGCAGCTGGTCGATCAATTCGCGATCAAGGGCCTCACCGACGCCGATCTCGATTACCTCACCAAAGGCTGGCACCGCCTGCATCCCTGGCCCGACAGCGTCACCGGCTTGACGCGGCTGAAATCTAAGTTCGTGATCTCGCCGCTCTCGAACGGCAACGTCGCGCTGCTCACCAACATGGCGAAGTTCGCCGGCCTGCCGTGGGACCTCATTATGTCGGCCGAGCTGTTCGAGCACTACAAGCCCGATCCGGAAACCTATCTCGGCGCAGCAAAGCTGCTCTGCCTCAAGCCGGAAGAGGTGATGATGGTCGCGGCCCACAATGGCGATCTCGCTGCCGCCCAGAAGAACGGATTGAAGACCGCCTTCGTGGCGCGGCCGACCGAATACGGCCCGCTTCAGAAGGTCGATTTCGAAGCAACCGGCAAGTGGGACATCGTCGCGAAGGATTTTGGCGGCATCGCCGATAGGCTCGGCTGTTAGGTGGGCAAGGGGATTCCCGAGCCGTATCAGCATCTGCGAACCTTCGCGTTCGGCGACAGTCCCGCGCTGGCCGACGAACTAGTCGAGCTCGTCGCCAAGGGCATCAAGACCGCGACGTGCAGCACCGAGGACGAGCCGAACACCTCTACGCCCGGTGAGCGCTGGGTCGTGCTCGACGGGCGAGGAGAGCCGCGCTGCGTCATCGAAACCATCGAGGTGACATACCGGCGCTTCAACGAGGTCGATGCAGCCTTTGCACATGACGAGGGAGAAGGCGACCGGAGCCTGGCTCATTGGCGCCGTGCCCATCAATCCTATTTCGGCAGGCTCGGGCGCTATAGCGACGACATGATGCTGATGTGCGAGCGTTTTCGCCTGGTCGAGGTCTTCGGCGATGCCGAGACCGATCGATAGCTACGAAGCCGCGATCGGCAGTTCGGGATTGCTCGACGAGCTGCGGGAGTTCGATCCACGCGTGGTCGGGACGCTGCCCTTGGGGCTCGCGACGACGACGAGTGACATCGATGTCGTCTGCCACGTTCTCGACGCGGCAGCTTTCGCCGAAGTGGTCTGGCGACGATACCGCTCGTGTGACGGGTTTGCGCTCTATCAATGGTGCTCCCGCCGACGGCCGGTGGTCGCCCGCTTCGAGTGGGACGGCTGGCCGTTCGAGCTGTTCGGCGATCCCAGGCCGGTCGATCAGCAGGAAGGCTGGCTGCACTTCGAAATCGAGCGGAGATTGCTCGCGCTCGACGACGGGCGTCTGCGCAAAGCCGTGGCCGACCATAGGGCGCGCGGGATGAAGACCGAGCCCGCGTTTGCCGCCGCGCTCGGCATTGCCGGGGACCCGTATTCCGCATTGCTTGCATTGGGCCGTGAGAGCGACGCCCAGCTGCGGGCCCGCCTGGAGTGCCTGTAAGGTTCGCCGCGTGGGACCGCACAGATCCGGGCGGCTCGCGCCGCCCGGATCTGAACTGACGGCTACAACGTCATCTGCATCGGTTGCGGATAGTAGCGGAAACCATCTCCGGCTTTGGCGACATGGCCATAGCCTGGCCAGGCGAAGTGATAGGACATCACCGGGATCTTGTTGGCGGCCAGCATCGTCAGCAGCTTGACGCGCGACTCCGCCGCCTGCTTCGGGTCGGAATCGTAGGAGAACTCCATCCGTGGCTTCTCCAGCAGCAGCACCGAATGGTGCGAGAGATCGCCGAGGAAGGCGAACGACTTGCCGGCCGACGTCACCATGAAGATGGTGTGGCCGACGGTGTGGCCGGGGGCCGCGATCGCCTGCACGCCGGGCAGGAATTCCTCGCCATCCCTGAAGAATTTGATCCGATCCCGGACCGGCAGCAGGTTCTTGCGGGCGTGGATGACGAAATCCTTGGCCGCGCTGCCGAGCTTGCCTTCGTCGGTCCAGAAGTCGAAATCGCTCTGGGCAATGTAGACTTGCGCGTTGGGGAACAGCGGCTTGCCGCCCTCGTCGACGATGCCGCCGATATGATCGATATGGGCATGCGAGCACACGACGGCATCGATGTCGCCCGGCTTGATGCCGGCCTCCGTCATGCTCTTCTGCTGCCGTCCGGTGCTGGCGCCGAACATCTTCGATGAGCCCATGCCCGTGTCGAACAGGATGAGCTTGTCACCGGTGTTCACGATCGGAGAGTTCTGTTCGAGCACGACATTGTCCGGCGACAGGAAATTGTCGGTCAGCATCTTCTTGACCTCTTCCTTGGGAACGCCGGTGAAGGTCCCGGAGGGATCGCCGAGCGGAAGCGGTCCGTCGGATACCACGGTCACCTCGGCATCGCCGAGAATGAAGCGGTGCCAGTAGGGCGTCTGGGTGCCGAGCTTGGGCGCCCGCGCCATCGCGCTGCTGCCGAGCATGGCGCTGGCGCCGAGACCGGCCCCGAGTGCGAGTAGGGACCGACGCGAGACATCGAATGTCATTCTTTTCCTCCGCTTTCGTCTTTTGTTTTGCGCAATCGTTGGCGCGGTAAGCGGCCGCCTGATCGGCCACGTGGCCGGAGGGCGGCGGAAAGCATGCTGCGCCGGTTGCGACAAGCTAGCAAGTGGAATTACCCGGTACGGCACGCTGAACGAGAACGATAGCCGGAGCGCGAAAGCGACGTGCAAAGGCAGGCTGCGCCAAGGCGCGGAATTGCGCTTTACGCAATTCTCAACGTGACGTCATTGCCTTCCGTCTCGGCAAAGCCCGCCTGCAGCACCTCTTCGCGCTTGTGACGCAGATGCGCACGCAGGATGTGGGCGAGCCCGACACCGTCGCGGCGCTGAAGCGCGTTCAGGATTGCCTCGTGCTCCTTCACGGCGAGCGCCCAGCGCTGCGCCGTCATCGGCGTGACATAGCGCGCGCGCCGGATGCGCGCGGTCACCGAGGCGTAAAGCCCGGCGAGCACAGGATTTCCCGCTGCGGTCACGATGGCTTCGTGAATGGCGCGATTGCCACGGTAGTACTGGATCAGTTCGCGCTCGCGATAATGCTGCACCATGTCCGCATGTGCGGCGGCGATCGCATCGATCTCGGCGTCGCTGATGCGCTCGCAGGCGAGTTCGCCCGCGAGAGCCTCCAAGCCCTGGCAGACCTCGAACAGGTCGCGCATGTCCTTGTCGGTCAGCTTTGCTGCCCGCGAGCCGCGATGCGGCAGCAACTGCACGAGCCCTTCCGCCGCCAGCACCTTGAGCGCCTCGCGCAGCGGCGTCCGCGAGATCTCGAGCCGCTCGCACAGCTCGCGCTCGGGAATCCGCGCGCCCGGCGGGATTTCGCCGTCGAGCAGGATGGCGCGGATGCGGTTGACGACCTCGTCGTGAAGCATGGCTCTGAGCTCAGTTTTGAATGCAAAACTGAACTTATACGCCCATATGGCCAAGTTCCAGCTTGAAAATCCAAAGTTTTGCATTCAAAAATGCAAAAACAGAAAGGTATGAGGAAATGGACCTGCAAGTGGCGGCAGAAGACCTCGTGTTCGAGCGCGACGGCGGCATCGGGCGGATCACCTTCAACCGTCCGCAGGCCCGCAATGCCTTCACGTTCGCCATGTACGAGCGGCTTGCCGCGATCTGCGAGGAGGCCAACCGCGACCATGACATCAAGGTGTTGGTGCTGCGGGGGGCCGGCGACAAGGCCTTCGCCTCGGGCACCGACATCAATCAGTTTCGCGAATTCAGGACGCCGCAGGACGCCATCGACTACGAGAACCGTATCGACCGCGTTCTGACCACACTCGAGCAATGCCGGGTCCCCACGATCGCGGCGATCAACGGGTTCTGTACCGGCGGCGGGGCGGGCATTGCCGCGGCCTGCGACCTCCGCATCGGCACAAAAGCTGCGAAGATCGGATTCCCCATCGCCAGGACGCTCGGCAATTGCCTGTCGATGTCCAATGTCAGCCGTCTCACCGCGCTGATCGGCGCCGCGCGCGTCAAGGATCTCATCTTCACTGCGCGCCTCGTCGACGCCGCGGAAGCCGCAAGTGTCGGGCTGCTCGGTGAGGTCGTCGACGATCTCGCCGCCCTTGAACGACGCGCCGACGAGGTGGCCCGGCTCGTCGCGAGCCATGCGCCGCTGACGCTGAACGCGACCAAGCAGGCTGTCAGCCGTCTGCAGCGCCGGCTGACGCAGGACGAGGGCGAAGACCTCATCCTGATGTGCTACACGAGCCAGGATTTTCGCGAAGGGCTCGATGCTTTCCTCAACAAGCGCGCGCCGCAATGGCGCGGCCAATAGGACGAGCCGATGCAAAGCGATCCATCGCAATCCACCTCTCGCCGTTCCGGACCGCTGGCCGGTCTCAAGGTCATCGACCTCACCCATGTCATGGCAGGTCCGACCTGCACCTTGATGCTCGCCGACATGGGCGCCGACGTCATCAAGATCGAGAAATGGCCGAACGGCGACGACACCCGCCATTCGGTGCCGCCGAAGATCGGGGACGAGGCGGCCTCCTTCCTGATGATGAACCGCAACAAGCGCGGCATCGTGCTGGACCTGAAGACCGACGGCGGCAAAGAGGTGCTGCGCCGGCTGATCGCCGATGCCGACGTGCTGGTCGAGAACTTTGCGCCGGGCGCGATGGAGCGCCTCGGCTTCGGCTATGAGGCGCTGCACGCGGAATTCCCGGCGCTGATCTATTGCTCGCTGTCGGGCTTCGGCCGCACCGGCCCCTACAAGCATCGCAGGGGGTTCGATCTCGTCGCGCAAGCCATGAGCGGCATCATGAGTTTTACCGGCGAGCGGCCCGACGGTCCGCCCGTCAAGTGCGGCCCGCCGCTGTCGGACATCACCGCCGGCCTGCTCGCGAGCATGGGCATCCTGGCCGCCTACACCCATCGCCTCAAGACCGGTGAAGGCCAATGGGTCGAGACCTCGCTTTATGAAGCCGCCTTGGTGCAGACCTATTGGCAGTCGACCATCGCGCTCGCCGCGGGCACCGCGCCGCGCGCGATGGGCTCGGCGCATCCGCTCAACGCGCCGTACCAGGCGTTTGAAGCCTCGGACGGCTGGCTCGTGGTCGGCGGCGCCAACAAGAAGCATTGGCTGTTGATGCTGGAAGCGCTCGGCGCGAGCGAGCTCGCCGACGATCCGCGCTTCGTCACCGGTGCCGATCGCATGGCCAACCTGAAGGAGCTCGAAGCCGTCCTCAGCGAACGCTTCCGCAAGCAATCGCGGGCGCATTGGCTCGCGGCGCTGGACGAGAAGGGCGTGCCGTGCGGCCCCGTGCACGACATGCTGGAGGCGCTGAGCGATCCGCAGACGCTGGCGCGCGAGATGGTCGTCGAGGTCGAGCACTCCACGCTCGGGTCCGTCAAGACGATCGGGCTTCCCATCAAGTTTTCGGAGACCCCGGGCAAAGTGCGATCAGGCGCACCGGTCTATGGAGAGCACACGAAAGAGGTTCTGGCCGAGCATGGGTTCGACCAGTCACGAATCGAAGCGCTCGAAAAAGAAGGCGCAATTGTCTCGGCCCTGGAAAGACGCGAGGAACACGTCGCCTGACCGGACGTCGATACGACAACAACAAAAGACAAAAAATCAGCTGGAGGAAATCATGGGTCGGACGTCAACATTTCTGCTCTCCGCAGCCGCAGCCGTGCTCGCCGGCACCATGCCGGCGCTCAGCGCCTGGCAACCGCAAAAGCCGATCGAGTTCGTGGCCACCGCCGGCCCCGGCGGCGGCACCGACAATCTCGCGCGCGCGGTGCAGAACATCATCACCAAGCACAAGCTGATCGAGCAGCCGATCGTCGTCGTCAACAAGAGCGGCGGCAGCGGCGCCGAAGGCTATGTCTACGGCAAGGCCTCCGCCGGCGATCCCTACAAGGTGATCTTCGGCACCTCGAATGCCTGGCAGCAGCCGCTCGTCTCCAAGGTCGCCTTCAACTACACCGATCTCACGCCGATCGCGGCGATGGCGCAGGACGAGTTCCTGCTCTGGGTCAAGCAGGACGCACCGTACAAGACCGCGGGCGATTATCTGAAGGCGGCCGCAGCGGGCGAATTCAAGATGGGCGGCGCGCAGTCCAAGGACACCGACGAGGTGCTGACGCGCATGATCGAGAAGGCCGGCAAGGTCAAGCTGACCTATATCCCGTTCAAGAGCGGCGCCGAGACCGCCGTGCAGCTCGCCGGCGGACACCTCGATTCCCACGTCAACAACCCCAGCGAAAGCCTCGGGCAATGGCGCGGCAGCACGCAGCGCCCGCTCTGCGTGTTCAGCCCGAAGCGGCTGCCGCAGGGGCCGAAGGTCACCGCGACGGAAGGCTGGGGCGACGTTCCAACCTGCGTCGAGCAGGGCCTCGACATCGACCAATATGAGCAGCCGCGTACCGTGTGGCTGCCCGGCAAGGTCACGCCGGAGCAGGCCGCGTTCTATGTCGACCTCATGAAGAAGGTGCAGGCGACGCCGGAGTGGAAGGACTACATCGAGAAGACCTCCCAGGTCGACACGTTCCTCACCGGTGCCGAGCTCGAAAAATTCATCAAGGAGGACCTCGAGCGCATCAAGCAGGTCGCGGGCGAGCAGGGCTGGCTGGTCAAGTGAGGCCGAGGATGCGCTTCGATCGCGCCGTCACCTGCAGCCGTAGTCCTCATCCTGAGGGCCCGCCGGAGGCGGGCGTCTCGAAGGATGGCCGCGGGTGCGATGTCGCCTGGAGCCGTCCTTCGAGACGCGCGCCAAAGCGCGCAGCTCAAGACGAGGACTGTTTCGCCGGAGCCGCCCATGATCTCCCGTCGCGCGCTTGAACTTGCGACCGCCGTGCTCACCGGCAGCTTCGGCGTGGCCGTCGTCGTCTCCAGCCTCGACAACGGCATCGGCTGGTCGAGCGCAGGCGTGGACGCCGGCACATTCCCGTTCCTGACCGGGACCATCGTCGTGCTCGGCAGCCTCTACAATCTGGTGCGAGGCGTGGTGCCGGCCGCGACGCTCGCAAACGTTCCCATCGCGATCACGTCGATCGAGCTGCGCCGGCTCGCCGGCCTGTTCGTGCCGGCTGCGATCTTCGTCGCCGCGATCCCGCTCGCCGGGATGTACGTCGCCTCCGCTCTCTATGTCTTCGCGGTGCTGGCGATCCCCCGGCATCAATCGGTGCCGCGCGCGCTCGCCATGGCAGGAGCCACGGCGCTCGCGCTCTACCTCGTGTTCGAGCGCATGTTCCAGGTCAGCCTGCCGCGCGGCGCGCTCGCTTCCGCGCTCGGGTTCTGAGGGAGCGGCGGGATGGACAATCTCCAGGAGCTCCTGCACGGCTTCACCATCGCGGTCACGGTGCCGCATCTGGTCCTGATGGTGGTCGGCGTGCTGCTCGGCATTCTCGTCGGCGTCTTGCCGGG
Source organism: Bradyrhizobium sp. JHI2711 (assembly GCF_056156565.1). Classification (NCBI taxonomy): domain Bacteria; kingdom Pseudomonadati; phylum Pseudomonadota; class Alphaproteobacteria; order Hyphomicrobiales; family Nitrobacteraceae; genus Bradyrhizobium; species Bradyrhizobium sp. JHI2711. Next base: position 840,962 of record NZ_JBPZPT010000001.1, on the reverse strand, counting down.
GCTGGGCGCGCCTAACGGCGTGTCGCTGCTCCTGCCGCTCACCTTCGGCATGCAGCCGGTCTCGGCCATCATCCTGCTCTCCAGCATGTATTGGGGCGCGCTATTCGGGGGATCGGTGACCTCCATCCTGTTCAATATCCCGGGGGAGCCGTCGTCGGTGGCGACCACCTTCGACGGCTATCCGATGGCGCGCGACGGCAGGCCGACCACCGCGCTCGCGACCGCCTTCGGTTCGGCGGCGTTCGGCGCGCTGGTCGGCGTCATCCTGATCACCTTCCTCGCCTCCTGGGTGGCGCAGGCTGCGCTCGCGTTCGGGCCGGCCGAGTATTTTGCCGTCTATTTTCTCGCCTTTGCCAGCTTCGTCGGCATGGGCGGTGCGGCGCCGATCAAGACCGTCGTGGCGCTGGCGCTCGGCTTTGCCATCGCCGCCATCGGCATCGACACGGTCTCCGGCAGCGTGCGCCTCACCATGGGCGTGGACGAACTCGTCAAGGGCGTCAGCTTCGTCGTGGCGGTGATGGGCCTGTTCGGCATTGGCGAACTGCTTGTCGCCGTCGAGGAGGAATTTCACGCGCGCGCCGTCTCGTCCAAGATCGATTGGCGCGAGGTGTTTCGCGCCGTCGGCCGCCTGCCGCGGCACGGCGTCGCCCTGCTGCGCAGCGCCGCGATCGGATGCTGGATGGGCATCACGCCGGGCGGCCCGACCGCGGCCTCCTTCATGAGTTACGGTATCGCGCGGCGCTTTTCACGGCGCGGCCGACATTTCGGCACGGGCGAGGTCGAAGGCATCGTCTCGCCGGAGACGGCCGATCATGCCGCCGGGACCAGCGCGCTGCTGCCGATGCTCTCGCTCGGCATTCCGGGCTCGGCAACCGCGGCCGTGATGATGGGCGGGTTGATGATCTGGGGCCTCAATCCCGGGCCCATGCTGTTCGTGGACCAAAAGGATTTTGTCTGGGGCCTGATCGCCTCGATGTATGTCGGCAACATTGTCGCCGTCGCCCTGGTGCTGCTGACGGTCCCGGTGTTCGCCGCCCTGATGCGGATTCCCTTCGTGGTGATCGCGCCGCTGATCGTGATCATCTGCGTCGTCGGCGCCTATTCGGTGTCGAACTCCTATCTCGACGTCGTCATGATGCTCGGCTTCGGGGTCGTCGGCTATCTCTTCAAGAAGCTGTTCTATCCGCTGGCGCCGCTCGTGCTCGCGATCGTCATCGGCGACAAGGCCGAGGACGCCTTCCGGCAGTCGATGCTGATCTCCAAGGGATCTCTCGGCATTTTCTTTGCGAACAAGCTGGTGACGTGCCTGATCGTGGGCGGCATCGCGCTGCTGCTGCTTCCGCTTCTGTTGCAGCTGCCGCGGCTCTGGCGCAAACCTGCGTCGCCCGCCACCGATGCGCCAGTCCAGGAAAGGGCAATCATATGACCGCAAAGCCGCTGATTGTGCTGGCCATGGGAGATCCAGCCGGCATCAGCCCGGAGCTGACGGCCAAGCTCGTGGCGCAGGACGACATCCGCGCGCGCTGCCGGCTCGTCGTCATCGGCGACCGCCGCATTTTCGACGAGGGCGCGCGCATTGCCGGCGTCAAGCCGGAGCTGAAGATGCTAGAGCAGGGCGCCGATATTCGCGCAGCGCAGGAAGATGCGCTGTTCGTCGATCTCCGCCACCTCGACCCCAGAGAGGTCGAGCCGAAGAAAGCGACCCTTGCCAGCGGAAAATTTGCGCTGGCCAATTACAGGCATGCGCTCGAGCTCGGCCGCGACGGCCATGTCGACGCGGTCTGCTTCACCCCCTTTAACAAGCAGGCGATGCGCCTTGCCCGTGCCGAGTACGACGACGAGATCGCGTTCTCCGCCGAGGTCGTCGGTCTCAACACGCCGGCAAGCGAATTCAACGTGCTGGACCGGCTCTGGAACGCACGGGTCACCTCGCACATCCCGCTCAGGGACGTCGCTGCGAAGCTATCCGGCGAACGCATCCATCGCGCGCTCAGACTAACCGATTCCTGCATGCGCAACGCCGGCTTTGCGCGGCCACGCATCGCGGTCGCAGGCCTCAACCCCCATGCCGGCGACGGCGGCAATTTCGGCCGCGAGGAGATCGACGTGATTGCGCCGGTGGTCGCAGCAAGCCAGAGCGAGGGCATTGCCGCGGAGGGACCGTTTCCGGCCGACACCGTGTTCCTGCGCGCCAAGGCCGGCGCCTTCGATGCCGTGCTGACGATGTATCACGACCAGGGCCAGATCGCGATGAAGCTGATGGGTTTCGATCGCGGCGTGACCTTGCTCGGCGGCTTCCCGTTCCCGATCTGCACGCCCGCGCACGGCACCGCCTACGACATCGCGGGTCAAGGTATCGCATCGATTGGCGCCAGCCGCGCGGCGTTGCTGCTCGCCGCGGAGATGGCGGCGCGTCGTCTCGGCTGAACTTGCACGCGCGAAGGGAGCGACCGCTGATTGCGCTCGCCTTGCGCGCAGACTTAGACTTTAGGGAAAAACTGGAAACTTCCGCCGTCGCGAGGAGTTGGCGCCCCATGAACATCTTCCACGTCGGAGCTGGAACATGGTCGACGACAGCCCGCTACGAACAGCGGTGGACACCGCTTGGTGCGTGTACCTTGCCCGGCATCGCAGCGTCGATGCAGCGGATGGCCGTCGTTGCCTGCTCGAGCGTCATCTGCAAGGGAGGCGGGAAGCGCGCGAGAGTAACGGTGATGCCCAGGAACTCGCAGCATTCGGGCTTGCCTATCTCGAGCGGCTTTCCGATGACGAATGTTGAGGGTCATCGAGGGCGGTATCTGTCGGCTGGCTAGCGCGAGCGCAAGGCCGGATTGGACCTTGCTCGCGATTTCGAACCTTCTGTCTGCGGCCATCGTGCTGATCGTGCGTTCAGCGATATAGCGAGCTCCAATGCGTATCGCCCAGCTGGCTCCGCTTGCCGAAAGCGTCCCTCCGAAGCTCTACGGCGGCACCGAGCGGGTGGTAGCCTGGCTTGTGGATGAGCTTGTCGAGCTCGGTCACGACGTCACGCTGTTTGCCAGCGGTGACTCCCGAACGAGAGGCAAACTCCACCCGGTATGGCCACGCGCGCTGCGTCTCGGCCGGAAGGGCGCCGATCCGAACGCAGCCTGCGCGATGCTGCTGGAAGCGATCGCGAGACGAGCCAACGACTTCGACGTGATCCACGCCCATCTCGACTGGCTTCCGCTGCCGTTGCTCAGTCGCGTTGGCGTACCGTTCCTGACGACCATGCACGGCCGCCTTGACTTGCCTGGCTTGCCTGACGTGGTTCGGCAGTTCCCAGAAGCATGCTTCGTGTCGATCTCGGATCACCAGCGCCTGCCGCTTCCGGATGCGAAATGGATTGGGACGATCCAGCACGGGCTGCCGTCGGAGCTGTTGGACCCATCCTATGAGGAGGGATCCTATCTGGCGTTTCTTGGCCGTCTCACGGAGGACAAGGGTCCGGAGGACGCCATCCGCATCGCGCACGCAGCCCGGATGCCTCTTCGCATCGCCGCGAAGATTCCACGCGCCGAGACTGCCTACTTCAGGAAACACCTTGCGCCCCGGATCGACGGCGAGATGATCCAGCTTATCGGCGAAGTCGACGACGTGAGGAAGCAATCATTCCTTGGCGGAGCAGCCGCTCTGCTATTTCCGATCGCTTGGCCGGAGCCTTTCGGGCTGGTCATGATCGAGGCGATGGCGTGCGGAACGCCCGTGATCGCCTATCGCTCCGGCTCTGTCCCTGAGGTCATCGAGCACGGCCTAACCGGCTTCATCGTCGAGAACGAGGAGCAGGCGGTCAAGGCGGTCGGCGAATTGGGCAAGCTGGATCGAAGGAGAGTGCGCGCCCGCTTCGAGGAACGCTTCACCGCATACCGAATGGCGCGCCAGTACGAAGATCAGTACCGCAAGCTGGCTGCCGCGGCAGCTCGGAAGGTCAACACGCAAATGTCGGAAAGGTGAAGGGAGGCGGCGATGTCGCTGTGCTAGATCGCCACGCCCAATGAGGTGTCGCCGAGCCGGATTCCTTCTGTTTTGCCCGACGTGTCAAAGAATCTTCGCGCGTGCAAAAACAGCGAGGTAAGACAACCCCTTGGCTACTGTGCATGGGGTTGTTTTCGCGAGTTTTGATCGAGGCGGGCCCGCTCGCCTCACGCGCCGCAGACGATCACGCCGTACCAGCCGAGCCCGCGATAGGTCTCGTAGCCTGGGGTGGCATGGAACGCGACCAGTGTGCCCGTGCGTTCCTGATAGAAGCCGGAGCGCTGGCCGTTCAGCGACAGCGAGATGCGTTCGCTGAGGATGCCCTGGCCGTCGGAGGCCGCGATCACGCGAAAATTGGAATCGACGAGCAGCACGCGCGCCTTGTCGCTGTCGCCGACGCGCACGCCCTGCACGATGGCGCGGGCCTGCGGCTCCCAGTCGAAATGGATGGCGAGCACCCCGATCGGTGCGCCATGAGCCTGGCCGCCGGCGCGGACGCTGGCGCAATAGGTCGCGACCTGCGCATTGCCGAGCAGCGGCTGGTTCTCGACGTCGCCGGCGACATAATCGTCGCCGGAGCGAAGGCCTTTCGCATCGCGAAACCATCTGGTGTGGGCGACGTTCTGGCCGACGACGCGGAAGCGGTCGGCGCGGCCGTTGGCGATGACGTTGCCGTCGAGGTCGCAGAGCCAGAGATCGAGATAGACGGTGTAGGCCCCGAGGATCACGCCGAGGCGCTGCGAGGCATGGGAGACGGCCGCAGCACTGGGCGAGGCCGCGCAATCGACCACGGCGGAATCGGTCGCCCACCAGCGCACATCGCAGGTGCGTTCGTAGAGATTGCGGTCGATCAGCTCGATCGCGTTGAGCGACAGGTCGACCATGCGCTCGCCGCGGGAGCGCTGGCTCATGCGGTCGATCGAGGCGACGAGATCGCCGGTGCGTTTGGTCAATTGGGTCTCGAGCTCGCGGGCGATGGTCTCGACCTGCTGGCCGACGCCGCGCACCTCCTGCGCCACCACCGCAAAGCCCGCGCCTTGCGCGCCGGCGCGCGAGCTCTCGATCAGCGCGTTGAGCGCCAGCATCTTCATCTGGTTGGTGATCTGCTGGATCGACTTGGTCTTGTCGACCGCGATCTGGTTGACCTCGGCGGTGAGACGGTTGATCAGCGCGGAGATGTCGGAATCATCGTCCGCGGGCTCGGTGGCGATCGGCTTGGCTTTCAGACCCAGCGCAGCAGACATCGGGGACTTCCCTTGGCAATGAGGTCTGATCTGCAATGAACCCGGAACAACGACTTACAGATCGAATACGATTCTTTTTCGAGGATTCCGCCTAACGCCTGCTTAATTTGCTGTTTGACGGGATGCCTAAATGATAGTCAGTGCGCCCGTCGGGGCGGCCATCCACCGCTTTGTGCGGCCGGACCGTTGCAAATCCGTCCCGGATGCCGACCAATCCCCTGAAGCCAGTGACTCTGCGTTCGCGTGACCGCCTGGCCCTTCGAGTTCCCCAACATCTGCCTCTGTCATGACGCCGCCAGCCACCGCCTTGCCTATCGAAGCGCCCCAGGCCTTCCTGGGCGTGGCGCGCTCGCTCACCGACAAGCTGTGGCGCGACCGGCTTGATGCCCGCGGGGCAGCCCAGGCGCTCGCCATCGTGCAGCGGCACCAATTGCCGGAACTGCTGGCGCGGGTACTGGCGGGCCGCGGTGTCGACATCGACGCGGTGTCCGACTTTCTCGATCCGACCATCCGAAAGCTGCTGCCGGACCCGTTCACGGTGACGGAGATGGAGGCCGCTGCCAAACGCATTGCGGATGCCGCGACCAAGGGCGAGAAGGTTGCGATCTTCGGCGACTACGACGTCGACGGCGCGACCTCGGCGGCGCTGCTGGCCTGGCATCTGCGCCATTGCGGGCTCGATCCGCTGATCCATATTCCCGACCGGATTTTCGAGGGCTATGGCCCCAACACGGAAGCGGTGCGCGCGCTCGCGGCCAAGGGCGCCACGCTGCTGATCACAGTCGATTGCGGCACCACCAGCATAGAGCCGCTCGCCGAGGCCAAGCGCCTCGGCATGTCCGTGGTCGTGATCGACCATCACCAGGCTGGCACGGAGCTGCCGGTGGTGGATGCGCTGGTCAATCCGAACCGGCTCGACGATCTCTCCGGCCTCGGTCATCTCGCCGCCGTCGGCCTCGTGCTGGTGACGCTGGTGGCGGTCAATCGCGAGCTGCGCCAGCGCGGCTTCTGGACCAGCGAGATGCCCGAGCCCGATCTCCTGGGCATGCTGCATCACGTCGCGCTCGGCACCGTCGCCGACGTCGCGCCGCTGATCGGTCTCAACCGCGCCTTCGTCGCCAAGGGGCTGATCGCGATGCGGCGGCGCGACCATGTCGGCCACACCGCGCTGATGGACGTGGCGCGGCTCAATGGCCCGCCGGAGGCCTGGCATCTCGGCTTCATGCTGGGCCCGCGTGTCAATGCCGGTGGCCGTATCGGCCGCGCCGATCTCGGCGTGCGGCTGCTGCTCGAAGGCGACAGCGTCGAGGCAGCGCGGATCGCGGCCGAGCTCGACCGTCTCAACAGCGAACGTCGCGTCATCGAGCAGGCGGCGGAAGCCCAGGCCGAAGCCGAGGCGCTGGCCTCGATCGGGCTGGAGGACAAGCTCGCCGTCATCGTCACGGCCTCGGAAGGCTGGCATCCCGGCGTGGTCGGCCTCGTTGCCTCCCGCCTGAAGGAGAAGTTCTCGCGGCCGGCCTTTGCCATTGCGCTGGAGCCGGGGGGGATCGGCACCGGCTCGGGCCGCTCGATCGCCGGCGTCGATCTCGGCAAGGCGGTGCGGCAGGCGGTCGCCGACGGCATCCTGCTCAAGGGCGGCGGCCACGCGATGGCCGCGGGCGTGACGCTGCGCAAGGAGAAGCTCGCCGAATTCCGCGCCTATCTCGAGACCGCGCTGGCGCGCGACGTCGCCGAGGCGCGCCACGTCAACGAGCTCTATATCGACGGCGCAGTCACCGCCCGTGCGGTGACGCCGGAGCTTGCGGCGACGCTCAATCGCGCCGGTCCCTTCGGCAGCGGCAATCCGGAGCCGGTGCTGGCGCTGCCGGCGCACCAGCTCGTGTTTGCCGACGAGGTCGGCCAGTCGCATCTGCGCCTGCGCTTCAAGGCGGGCGACGGCGCCATCGTCAACGGCATCGCGTTCCGTTCAGTCGGCCAAAAGCTCGGCAATGCGCTGCTCGCCAATCGCGGCCAGCAGATGCATGTCGCGGGCTCGTTGTCGGTCGATCGCTACCAGGGCGCCGAGCGCGTGCAATTCCGTGTCGTCGACGTCGCGCTACCGGATCAGGGGCCATCCGTGATTAGATGATGCATGATCCGGAAAAGTGCGAAGCGGTTTTCCGACAACGATCAAGAGACAACGGTTCCAAACAACAAAAAAGGGAGTGAGGGATGGCAGGGCAGGTTGAGGGCAAGGTCGCATTGGTGACGGGCGGCGCCTCCGGCATTGGCGAGGCTACCGTCGAGCTGTTCGCACGCGAAGGCGCTACGGTCATCGCGACCGACATCGATGAGCTGAGGGGCCCCGAGCTGGTCAGGCGCATCACCAGGGAGGGCGGCAAGGCGATCTTTCTGGAGCAGGATGTCACCAGCGAAGAGTGCTGGATCGAGATCGTCGCCGAGATCGCAAAGCGCTTCGGCCGGCTCGACGTGCTCGTCTCCAATGCGGGTATCGGCATTTCGGTGCCGTCGATCGTCGACATGACGCTCGCGGACTGGCGCAAGCAGAATGCGATCAATCTCGATGGCGTGTTTCTTTCGGTGAAGCATTGCCTGCCCCTGATGCGCAAAACCGGCGGCGGCTCGATCGTCATGATGTCCTCGCTCGCCGGCCTGCGCGGCTCGCCCGGATTGTCGGCCTATTCGGCGACCAAGGGCGGCGTGCGGCTGTTCGCCAAATCCATTGCGATGGAGTGCGCGGCGGCGGGCGACGGCATCCGGGTCAACTCGGTTCACCCCGGCATCATCGACACCCCGATCTGGGGCAAGATCCCGACGGGGGCGGCCGGCGCCGGCCAGAACGCCCCGATCGATCCGGAGGAGCGCGCCAAGGTGGTGACGCCGCTTGGTCGTGCGGGCCAGGCGGCGGAGATCGCCTCGGGCGTGCTATACTTGGCTTCCGATGCCTCGCGCTACGTCACCGGCAGCGAGCTCGTCATCGACGGCGGCATGAATGCCGGCGGCGTGCCGCGGCGCGCTTGAGCTGCGCAGGGCAGGGTGGCGGCCGCAGGGGCTGACGCGCAGGCGCAGTCCCTGTACAACACTGGGCAGCTCCCGACCGAAAGAGGTGTCCTTCGCCATGGCGCACAGCCTTCACGCTTCTTCACCCGCGCCCGCGCCATTCCGTTCCAACCGGCCGGATCTCGCCACCGACGCGATCCGCACCGCGCGCGAGGATCTCGCCGCCTGCTTCCGCATGGCCGCGCGCAACGGCTTTGAGGAGGGCATCTGCAACCACTTCTCGGCCGTGGTGCCCGGTCATGACGATCTGTTCCTCGTCAATCCCTATGGCTACGCCTTTCGCGAGTTGACCGCGTCGAAGCTGTTGATCTGCGACTTCCACGGCAACGTGCTCGACGGCGAGGGCGTGCCCGAGGCGACCGCGTTCTACATCCATGCCGAGATGCACAGGCTGCTGCCGCGCGCCAAGGTCGCCTTCCACACCCACATGCCCTACGCGACAGCGCTGTCGATGATCGAGGGCGAGCCCCTGATCTGGGCTGGCCAGACCGCGCTGAAATTCTACGGCCGCACCGCGGTCGACCGCGACTACAACGGCCTCGCGCTCGACAGCCGCGAAGGTGCCCGCATCGCGTCCGCCGTCGGCGATGCCGACATCGTCTTCATGAAGCATCACGGCGTGATGGTGCTGGCGCCGACCATCGCGGAAGCCTGGGACGATCTCTACTATCTCGAGCGCGCCGCCGAGGTGCAGGTGCTGGCGATGTCGACGGGGCGGAAGGTGCTGCCGGTCGATCCCGCCGTTGCGGCGGAGACCTACAGGCAGATGCGCGAGGGCGATACCGAATCCGCCCGGCTGCATCTCGCCGCGATCCGGCGGCAGCTCGATGCGGAGGAGCCGCAATATCGGCACTGACCACGATGTCATGCCGCGGCGCGCGAGCTGCGCTGCGTATCAGCGGGCCGCGTCGAACTCTGACTTCAGCCAGTGTCGTACAGCCTCGACCGGCTCGGTGAGCGGCCGGTTGCGGCTGCGGACCAAGTGCAGCGAAGAGCCTTCCAGCTCCGGCCCGAATGGTGCGACCAGCGTTCCCTGCGAAAGTTCGTCGGCGACGAGCACAAGACTGTGCAAAGCGACACCGGCGCCGGCGACGGTTGCCTGGATGGCATGGGTTTCATCGCTGAAACGCACGCCGGCGCGCGCATCAACGTCGTCAATGCCGGCCGTCTTGAACCAGCGCCGCCAGGTCGGATTTCGGGCATCACGACGGTGCCAGTCGAAATGTAGCAGCGTTGCTGAGCGCAGGTCGCTCGGTCTTCGGATGCCCAAGCGCGGACTGACCACCGGTGCGAAACGATCGACCGTGAGAGGCTCGGCAATCAGATCGGGATAAGGACCGGAACCGTAGCGAAGTGCGAGGTCCGCGGTCGAATTGAGATCGGCCACCTCCAAGCTCGCAAGCAATGTGAGATCAATGTCGGCTCTGCTCTTTCGGAGCCCAGCAAGACGCGGCACCAGCCATTTGGCTGTGAAAGCCGGCGTCGCCGAAAGTGTGACCACCGCCCGGCGTCGCTTCCGGCTCAATCCCTCCAGAACACGCGCAAACGCATCAAAGCCGTCGCGCAGGACCGGAAGCAGGACCTGACCTTCCGCGGTGAGCAGAACCTGCCGCGTCCGGCGCTCGAACAGGCTGACCCCGACCGTCTGCTCCAGCTGTCGCACCTGATGGCTGATCGCGGTCGGCGTGACGTGAAGCTCATCGGCGGCGCGCTTGAAGCTGAGGTGACGTGCCGCCGCTTCAAATGCACGCAATCCCGCCAGCGGAGGAAGCCTTCTCATCGCGAACTCAAGGATGAATGCAGTTCATCCATAGGCTGAGCAACTTTCGTTTGTCAACGACGGGACCTGAACCGATCTATTGGGCAAATAGATGAGAGGAGTGCTGCAATGCAACTGCTACAAATCGATTCAAGCGCGCGGTTCGAGCCTTCAGATGCAAATCCGCGCGGTTCGCACACCAGGCGTCTGACTCAGCGTTTCGTCCAACGATGGCTACAGTCGCGGCCGGGGGATCGCGTCGTCAGCCGCGACCTCGGTCGCTTCGCACCGAGTCCGGTGACGGACGACTGGGTCAAGGCGGCCTTCGCGAAGCCCGATCGGCGCGAGCCATGGATGAGAGAGGCTTTGGCGGAAAGCGATGCGCTGGTCGACGAGTTGCTCACAGCTGATCTGATCGTCGCGGGCGTGCCAATGTACAACTTCGGTGTGCCAGCGCAGTTCAAGGCATACATAGATAACCTTGTTCGGGTCGGACGCACATTCGGCTTCGACCGATCATGTCCGGACAATCCATATTCGGCGCTGCTTGCGGGCATGGACAAGCGTCTTGTCCTGCTCGGCTCGCGCGGAGACTACGGGTACGATCCGGGCGGGCGCATGGCCGCCGTCAATCATGTCGAAGGAGCCGTCCGGGACGTGTTTGCCTTCATCGGGATCACGGCCTTCCACAGCATCGCAGTCGAGTACGACGAATTCGCCGACGAACGGTTGCAGGCGTCGATTGCCGCGGCCGAGCGTACCGTGGATGACCTCGTCGACGAGCTGCTGAAGCTGACAGAACAGCGAAACGCGGCTTAAGGGTCGGCTGCAGCTGCGGCGAGGCGCCAGCGCCGGCGCTTCCGGCCGTGCTAGTTGGTTTGCCGCAGCTTGGCCAGCACCTTCAGCCCGCCGTAGCCATCGGCTGGCGCGATCCCGACTTTCTGCTGAAACTCCTTGACTGCCTTCATGGTGTCGTTGCCGACCCGGCCGTCGGTGCCGCCCGTGTCGAAGCCGGCCTTGGTCAGGCGCGTCTGCATCTCCTGCACTTCGGCGAGCGTCAACGCACGCTCGGAGCCCGGGAAGGGCTGGATGAAGGGCGGAGCTCCCAGGCAGCGATCCCCGAGATGGCAGATCGCCAGCGCGTAGTTCATGGAAGGGTTGTAGCTCTTCACCGAGTAGAAATTCGGCCCGAGCAGGAAGGTCGGCCCGCCCGCAACCGGCGTCCACATCTGCGCGGATGCGTTGGGCTGCGGAAATGGTTGGCCGTCGGCACGCGTCACGCCGGCCGCTTGCCAGGCCGCATAGGTCCGACTGCCGCTCATGTTGGCGGGCGCGCGCACCTCGTAGCCCCAGTGCTCGCCGCGATGCCACTTGCCACGATTGACGAGATACTTTGCCGTCGAGCCCAGCGCGTCGTCGGGCTTCCCGAATGGCGAGACCTTGCCGTTGCCGTCATAGTCGATGCCCACATTGAGCCAGACCTCCGGCATCCATTGCGAATGGCCCATCGCGCCGGCCCATGATCCGCGCATGTCCTCAGGCGTGGACCAGCCCTTGTCGACGATGCGCAGTGCATTGATCAGCTCGGTCTCCCAATAGGCCTTGCGGCGCGGCTCGTTCCAGGCGAGCGCGGCGAGCGAGGGAAACACCGGCCTCATGTGGTTCTGCTGCACCAGCGGATCGCCATAGGCGGACTCGACGCCCCAAAGCGCCAGCAGCGTGCCGCGCTCGACCCCGAAATCGCGCTCGATGCGGGCGAACAGCGCCTCGTTGTTCTTCAGCGCGATCTTGCCGTTGATGATGCGCCAGTCCGAGACGCGGCGGTTGATGTACTGCCAGACCTGCTCGCGGAATTCGGGCTGGTTGCGCATCTGCGCGAACACGCTCATGTCCGGTTCGACCCGTCCCATCGCGCGCTGCCATGTTGCGGCGGAAATACCTTTTGCCATCGCGCGCGCACGAAAGCTCTCGCGCCATTCGTCGAAGCCGGGAGGCGCGGCGAGAGCGCGGGTGGGAAGCGCGAGCAAAGCGGCTGCACCGAGCGTCGACTGGAGCAGGGCGCGGCGTGTGTGACGGGGCGAGGAATCAGTGTGCTTCATGGGCACATTGTAGCCGGAAACATGGCACGCGTGAGTCGGTTCCGAAACGGCCGCGTGCGTCAACTCGGCCCGACCCCGTCGGTCGTTCCCACCGGAACAAGTGCCGCACTCCCGCATTCCCTCCACGCCAGGACGAGGAGAAGAGCCGGCCGTGGCGGGCCGTCCTTCCTGTTCATCGAAGCATCGGGGTGGAATGAAGATACGCACACATGCCGAAAGCCATATCGTCGAACTCGACGACGGATCGCAATGGAAGATCTTTCCCGGCGACCTCGCGACGACGCTGAGCTGGAAGCCCGAAACCGATCTGCGTCTGGAGCCGAGCGGTGAGCGGGTGAATTCGCACGTGCTGGTCAATCCCGCCGACCAGACCCGCGTGCGGGTGATCGCGGCCGACGAGAGCTGGCCGGACGGCGCAGTCAAGAACGCCTTGAAAGGCGGGTAGCACCAAGGGCCACGATAGCCGCGAATGCCGGCCGCCTAGTCCTCCTTAAGGTCAGCCGCGATTCCGGAAAGCCAACGCCGGATCGTGGTTTCCGCCTTTGAATCCAAATTGCGAGCGAGGCGCTTCTCCAATTCGAGCACACGCTGCCGGCACGCCTTCAGAAGCGTCGCGCCGCGCGGCGTCAGCGTCCATTGCTGGATGCGGCCGTGAACGGGATGAGGCGTCATCGCAATCGCGCCGTCGCGTTCGAGATTGCGGATGATGACGCCGACAGTCTGGGGCGTCAGGAAGGTGAGGCGGGCGACATCGGCTCCCGACAGGCCCGGATAGGCGTTCAGCATCGTCAGCACCGCGAATTGCGGCGAGGTCACGCCGAGATCGGCGAGCGTGCGTTCCATCGTCAGCCGAACGGCGGCGTGGGCTTGGCGCAGCAGGTAACCGAGATAGCCTTGCTCGCCGCGCTTGCCTTCGCCCGGTGCTGGAACGTGCACCGCACCGGCTGCAACGGCCTTGGGTCCCGATTGCGATTTCGTGACATTCGTCTTGCGCGACATATAAGTGCTCTTATAAGATGTCCGTGCTCTTATAATATGCCGAGGTGAATGGCAATGTCACACGCCCGCAGCGAATATGAAGATTTCAAGCGGATCGCGCCCGATGCGTTTGATCTGGTGCTGGCGCTGGGCCAGCTTGCGGCCAAGGCCGGCCTCGACAAGCAGCTGCTCGAGCTGGTCAAGCTGCGCGCCTCGCAGATCAACGGCTGCGCGTTCTGCGTGCAGCATCACGTCCTGCTGTCGGAACGGATCGGCGTTCCCCTCGACAAGCTTCATCTGCTCGCGGTCTGGCGCGAGGCGCCGATCTTTTCGCCGCGCGAGCGGGCTGCGCTCGCCTGGGCCGAGGCGCTGACCTGTCTGCCGGACGGCGTCAGCGAGGAGGTCTACATGGAAGCGTCCGGCGAATTCTCCGAGACTGAACTGACGTACCTGACCTCGGCGGTCGCCTCGATCAACGTCTGGAACCGGTTTGGCGCGGCGTTTCGCTGGACGCCTGCACAGCGGCCGGCGGCCGCCGTTGCAGCTTCGTCCTGACGGAGAGAGGGGAAAATCACGATGACAGCCATGAGCCTTTCGGCCCTGCAGTACCCGTTGCCGTCACGTTCGACAGCGTTCGCCGTCATCGCAGGATTAGTCTGCGCGCTGGCAATCGGCAAAGCTCTGCCGGTGACGATCGACAGCGTGTCCAGCGCCCTCGCGCCGCTCTGCGCGACGGCGGCGGAAGGCTCGCCGCTCGACAAGGTCGAGCCGATCGGCTCCTACGCGCTTCCGAACGTGCCCGGCAAGCGCGTTACCATCGTGCGCGTGTCCTATGGTCCAGGCGGGTTTTCGCGGCCGCATCGTCACTCCGGCTCCGTTACCGCCTACATCACCAAGGGCGAGATCCGCTCGCAGCTCGGCGGCGGCCCGGTCGAGACGTTCGGCGTCGGCCAGTCCTTCTTCGAACCGCCAGGCTCGACGCATCTGGTCTCGGCCAATGCCAGCATGACCGAGCCGGCGGAACTGATCGCGGTGTTCGTGGCGGATGAGGGCGCGCAACTGACGACGTTCCTGGAATAGGCTGCGCGCATCATCCGCAATGGCCGTGCTCAGGCCGATCGCGATCGCCTCAACCGCTTCCAGGCCGGCGCGAGTCCGTATTGGACGACCGGAATGGCGACTGCGCCGACGAGCAGTCCAAGCGCACCCGAGATGGCTGCCTCGACCGACCATTCGACGATGCCGGCAACGGATGGAAGGAGATGTGCGGCAGCCTCGGTTATGGCATGGACCGTGTGGCCGATCGCGGGTGGGCCGTACTTCTCGATGCCGTGCAGGATGATGCCACCGCCGACCCAGATCATGGCGGCGGTGCCGATCGTGCTCAGCACCGCCAGGAAAACGGGCATGCCGCGGACGAGCGCGCGCCCAAGCAATCGGATCGCGCCGCCGGCGAGCGAGGCGCCGTCGAACCGCGCGAGGGCGATGCCGGCATCGTCCGCTTTCACGATCAGGGCCACCACGCCATAGACACCAACGGTGATGAAGAGGCCGACCAGCGCCAGCACCAGCGCCTGCGTCCAGATGCTGCCCGCCGGGAGGGCCGCCAGCGTGATCGCCATGATCTCCGCCGACAGGATGAAATCCGTCTTGATGGCGCCAGCGACCTTCTCGTCCTCGACCGACTGGGCATTCAACGCAATCGGCTCGAGCTGAGCTTCGTGCTGGTGCGCATGATGCGGCATCACGGCTTCGAGTACCTTTTCGGCGCCTTCATAGCAGAGAAAGGCGCCGCCCAGCATCAGCAGCGGCGTGACCGCAGCGGGAAGGAAATAGCCGAGCAGCAGGGCAATCGGCAGCAAGATCAGCAGTTTGTTGCGTAGCGATCCGACCGCGATCTTGCCGACGATCGGCAGCTCGCGTTTCGAAGCGAAACCGATGACGTAGTTCGGCGTGACCGCCGCATCGTCGATGACCACGCCAGCGGCCTTTGTGCCTGCCTTGGCTGCCTGGCTAGCGACATCGTCGAGCGAGGCTGCAGCCACCTTTGCGATCCCCGCGATATCGTCGAGAAGACCGATCAGTCCGACACTCATCAACCCATCCTTCTTCGTTCGAGCGGGGGAGTGCGCGACCAGATGCGTCCTGCCCGCTCCAGCAACGAACCAGCACGCTGTCAGTTCTCCTCGCCGCCCGCTCCCTCGCGCAGGTCAGGCTTGAGCACGTCTTCCGGCAGCGCATGGGCCACCGGCTGCGCCGTGACCGCGATCTCCGGGCCGATCTCGCGGCCGCGCGCGCGGATCAGCCGTTCATAGGCCGAGACCAGCGTCGCGTAGGGGCTGACCCAGATCCAGCCATCGCGGGTGAACACCTGGACGTCGAAATGCAGGTGCATCGAGGTGCCGGCGGGACGGTCGAGGTAGTTCGAGATCACGCCGATCTTCTCGCCTTCGGTGACGATGCGGCCGTTGATGACGCCATCGGCGTTCATCGCATGCGGATTCATGTGCATGTAGCGGAAACGGATGTGCTCGGTGCAGCTATTGACCTGTAGCGTTGCGGCCTGGTCCTTGGCGCCACGGATAACGATCGCGTCACGCACGGCGACGACGCCGCGCCGCTTGGAATCGCAGGGCTCGCGGGCTTCGCCGGGTGGCGGGCAGTCGGCGGCGCGGATGTCCTCGCCCTGGTGGCCGTAACCTCCGCCGCATTGCCACACCTCGAAACTACGCGACTCGCAGAAATTGTCGCGCCAGGGATAAGCGGTCGGGCCTTCGCTCTTGTCGCGCTTGCCGAAGGATTGGGAGCGCACGAAGGCGGGCGCCTTCTCCAAGGGAAAGCGGATCTGGGCATAGGCCATGGCGTCGGGATGACCGCCCTGCTTGCGGTAGCCGGTGTTCGGAATGATGTCGCCGCTCGGCCGGTAGCTGAAATCCGGTGAACGCACCGCGGGCCGGTCGATAATGTTGGAGGCAACGTCCGCCAGGGGCCGCATGCGCTGGCCCCCTGCGACGCGCAGTGCCTTGAGGAAGCGCTCGGCGACTGGATAGGCCTCCTTGCAGGCGAGCCGCCGTGGCCTCGCGACACTGTCGAGGCACTGGATCGAGACCACATAGGCGGCGCCGAAGCGGGTGAAGGCGTAGCGCACATAGCCTTCCCGGATGAACCTGCGTAGATCCGGGTAGGTTGCGGCGAGCGGCTTGACTGGCTCGCCCTTGCCCCCGGCCGGATCGGCGATGTCGTAGAGCAGCGCCGAGCCCGTGATCTGCACCTCGACAGGCCTTGCGTAGACCCGGCTCGGCATGCCGTCGCCGGCACCCGGATCGAGCGAGAAGGTCGCGCTGTAGCCGGCAGGACCGGCATCGAACATGTCGGCGGGATTGAAGTCGCCCTGGTAGCGCGACAGCGCGAGCGTCGCCGGCGCGCCGCTACGCTGCGCATCGAGATACGCGGCGGCGTCGAACGGCAGCAGCACGGGGACGGGACTTCGGGTAATGCCGGTGAAGAAGCGCGAGGAGACCGCGTTGAGCTGCACCAGTGCCGGCATCGCGCGCGGATCGTAGCGCGGCACCGAACGACGCGGTGCGAAGATGAAGTCGCCCGCAATTTGCGGACGGCTGTTGATCTCGCTGCGAAGCTGGTCGAGCGCCGCGCGCCACTCGATGCGCAGGGCCGTCAGCGAGGGGCTGCGGAATTCATCCGCAGCGATCGGTGCAGCAACGAGGAGCGACGGCAACGCCAGGAGAAGCGAGACGAAGCGGAGACTGTTCCTGCCCACTGCTTCGCCCCCCGGCGGTACCTGTTCCGATCCTCGATGGCTCGTTTAGTCCTTAGCACGCTCGGAGTAGGAGCCGTCTTCGGTCATCACCACAATGCGCGTGCCGACCGAGATGTGCGGCGGCACGGTGGTGCGCACGCCGTTGGACAGCACCGCCGGCTTGTAGGAGGAGGAGGCGGTCTGGCCCTTGGTCACCGGCTCGGTCTCCACCACTTCCAGCGTCACGCGCTGCGGCAGTGCGATCGACACCGGATTGGTGTCATGCATCGACAGTTTGACGGTCATGTCCGGCTGGAGATACGCGGCCGCGTCGCCGACGACGTCCTTGGAAACCTGAACCTGGTCGTAGGTCTCGGGGTTCATGAAGTGGTAGCCATCGCCATCTTCGTAAAGGAAGGTGTAGTTGCGCTCTTCGATGGTGGCCTTTTCGACCTGGTCGGTGGTCTTGTAGCGTTCCGAGATCTTTACCCCGTCCGAGATTCGGCGCATTTCGATCTGGCTGACCGGGGTTCCCTTGCCGGGATGGATGTTCTCGGCGCTCACGACGACATAGAGCTTGCCGTCTTGCTCGATCACGTTGCCCTTGCGAATAGAACTGGCGATGACTCTCAAAGCTGTATTTCCTGCTTGCTTGGCCCGGCACCAGCCAGGACGTGGTCGAATTGCTGGGGGACTTGGGGCCTCAATTCGGACCTCGGCACCCGTTTCGGGCCGCAACATACTGATTTTGCCGTTGGATGCCAGCATTTTGCTGCCGGCTGGGGCGGTCGGTTGATGGCTGGGGACAAGCCGATGTCGCCGTTTTGGTCGCCCGCGCGCCACCTCGACCGACGGCCGTTCCTCCAGGCTAGGGGCGCCGTGACCGGAGCTTTGCGGGGGTTTTTCGCCGAACAGGGGTTTGTGGAGGTCGAAACCTCCGTTCTCCAGGTCTCTCCGGGCAATGAGACCCATCTGCACGCCCCCCGGACCGAGATCATGCGGCCCGACGGCAGCCGGGCCAGCCGATACCTGCGCACCTCGCCCGAATTCGCCTGCAAGAAGCTGCTGGCGGCGGGCGAGACGCGGATTTTCGAGTTCGCACGGGTGTTCCGGGACCGCGAGCGCGGCGACCTGCATCTGCCCGAGTTCACCATGCTGGAATGGTACCGGGCGGGAGCGCCCTATGATGCCATCATGGCCGATTGCGTCGTCGTGATCGCCCGGGCGGCGCAGGCGACCGGGATCGGGACCTTCTCCTTCCGCGGCCGAACCGCCGATCCCTTCGCCGAGCCGGAGCTCTTGACGGTCGCAGGCGCCTTCGCGCAGTTCGCCGGCGTCGACCTGCTGTCGACAATCTCGGGCGGCGAGGGTAACCGTGCGGCGCTTGCCGAGGCGGCAGCCGGGAAGGTCCGTGTCGCCGAGGATGACACCTGGTCCGACATCTTCAGCAAGGTGCTGGTCGAGCACGTCGAGCCACATCTGGGGCAGGGGCGTTTGACCATCCTGTTCGAATACCCATCTCCAGAGGCGGCGCTGGCGCGGGTGAAGACGGACGACCCAAGGGTCGCCGAACGTTTCGAGATCTATGCCTGCGGCGTCGAGCTCGCCAACGGCTTTGGAGAGCTGACCGATGCCGGGGAGCAGCGCAAACGCTTCAAGGAATCCATGACGGAGAAGCAGCGCCGCTATGGCGAAGCCTATCCGCTCGACGAGGATTTTCTGGCGGCGGTCGCCGCAATGCCGGAGGCGAGCGGTGTCGCGCTCGGCTTCGACCGGCTGGTGATGCTGGCGAGCGGCGCCACACGAATTGATCAGGTGGTGTGGACACCGCCTGCGGATGAGAGATGACAAAGACGAACCTTGCACGCACTCTGCGCGAACCTGCCGAGCTGGTAGCCGAGGGCCTGGTCCCCGCATCGGCGCTGCCGGCGCTCGAACGCGTCGCCGCGCGCTATGCCGTGGCGATCACGCCGGATCTGGTCGGGCTGATCGACGCGACGGATCCCGACGATCCCATCGCGCGGCAATTCGTTCCTGTTTCGGCCGAGCTCGAGGCGCAGCCGGGCGAGAATGCCGATCCGATCGGCGATCACCCGCATTCGCCGGTGGCGGGAATCGTGCACCGCTATCCCGACCGGGTGTTGTTCAAGCTCGTGCACGTCTGCGCGGTCTATTGCCGCTTCTGCTTCCGCCGCGAGATGGTCGGGCCCGGCAAGGAGAATGCGCTGTCGGAGAGCGCCTATCGCACCGCGATCGACTACATCCGGTCGCATGACGAGATCTGGGAAGTGATCCTGACCGGCGGCGATCCCCTGATGCTGTCGCCCCGGCGGATGAGCGAGATCACGGCCGACCTTGCGGCCATCGATCACGTCAAGATCATCCGTCTCCACACCCGTGTCCCGGTGGCCGAACCCGCGCGCGTCAGCGCGGAGATGGTTGCAGCCCTGAAGGTTGCGGGCGCGGCCACCTGGGTCGCGGTACACGCCAATCACGCGCGCGAACTGACGGGGGCCGCGCGCGATGCCTGCGCGCGGCTCGTCGATGCTGGAATTCCCCTGGTGAGCCAGTCCGTGCTTTTGCGCGGCGTCAATGACGACATCGCCGCTCTCTCGGATTTAATGCGAGCTTTCGTCGAATGCCGGATCAAGCCCTATTATCTGCACCACGGCGATCTCGCCCCGGGAACGGCGCATCTGCGCACGACGTTGGCAGAGGGGCAGGCCTTGATGCGGCAGTTGCGCGGGCGGGTGTCGGGCCTGTGTCAGCCGGACTATGTCATCGACATTCCCGGCGGTGCCGGCAAGTCGCCGGTGGGTCCGAATTACGTGTCGGCGGTGAAAAATACCGCAAACGAGACAAGTGAAGCGGAATCAGAAACGCGCTATCGTATCGTCGACTATTGCGGCGACGTTCATCTCTATCCGCCCGAGGCATGAGTGGCGATGGCATCGACGCTGACTTGAGTGCTGGGCTTGGACGCTGATTTGAGAATGGAGAAATGGACATGACGAAGATCATGCTGGCAGTATCGCTCGTGGTCTTGCTTGGCGGCGCGGCTGTTGCGCAGACCGGCGGCTCCAAGGGATCGACCTCAAGCGGCGCATCGTCCGGGTCGGTGTTGCCGGCGCCGGTCGGTCATCGCCAGCCGCGTGCCAGCGATGTGCCTAGCGAGAAGAATCTGAGCGATCCCAACGATCCGCTCAGCAAGGAAAACCAGGCGCTCGACAAGAAGATCAAGAGCATCTGCCGCGGCTGCTGAGGCTTTCACCTCTCCCCGTCGGGGAGAGGTGAGGAATGAGCCATCCCAAGCTCGGCCATCCGTCAGGCTGATCGCTCGTGCAGTCCGGCGCGCCGGATGTTGCGGCGGATTTCGACCGCGTCGGCGAGCTGCTCGAGCGTCTTCGACGTCGTTGCCCAGTCAATGCAACCGTCCGTGATGCTCTGCCCATAAGTGAGCGGCTTGCCCGGTACGACATCCTGCCGGCCGGCGACGAGGTTGCTCTCGATCATCACGCCCATGATGCGGCTCTCGCCGCCCGAGATCTGACGGGCGATATCGGCCATCACCAGCGGCTGGTTCTCCGGCTTCTTGCTCGAATTGGCATGGCTGGCATCGACCATCACCAGCGGGGCAACGCCGGATTTGGTCAATTCGTTGCAGGCCGACGCAACGCTTGCCGCGTCGTAGTTCGGCTCAGCTCCGCCGCGCAGGATGATGTGGCAGTCCTCGTTGCCGGCGGTCGAGGCGATCGCCGAGCGGCCGAGCTTCGTGACAGCCATGAAATGATGGGGATGCGAGGCTGATTTCACCGCGTCGGCCGCGATCCGCACATTGCCGTCGGTGCCGTTCTTGAAGCCGACCGGGCAGGACAGGCCCGAAGCCAGCTCGCGATGGATCTGGCTCTCGGTCGTGCGCGCGCCGATCGCGGCCCAGGAGACGAGGTCGGCGATGTATTGCGGCGTGGTCATGTCGAGGAACTCGGTGCCGGCGGGCAGGCCGAGATTGTTCACCGCCGCGAGCACGTTGCGCGCGAGCCGCAGCCCCTTGTTGATGTCGAAGCTGCCGTCGAGGTCGGGATCGTTGATGAGGCCCTTCCACCCGACCGTGGTGCGGGGCTTCTCGAAATAGACCCGCATCACGAGCTCGAGCTGATCGGCGAGATCCTCGCGAAGCTTTGCTAGCCGCTCGGCATAGTCGAGCGCCGCCTTGGGATCATGCACCGAGCAGGGGCCGACGACGACCAGAAGGCGGTCGTCCTGATTGCTCAGGATGGCATGGATGGCGTTGCGCGCGGCCATCACCACACGCGTCGCGGTGAGCGTGCGCGGGACTTCCCGCATCACCTCTTCCGGCGTGCTCAGCTCTTTCAGTTCGCGGATACGAAGATCGTCGGTCGTGCTCAGCACGGCGGGCTCCTGTCTGTTCTAGAACCTGCCGGCAATAAAAAAGCCGCCAGGTCGGGCGGCTGTTCGGACGTTTGCTGCAATGTTTCAGATTGAGCGCGATCCTCCCGCCGCCAGCGAGCTGTCGTAGCTAAAATACCAAAAATAGCTGGTGGCGACGGTGATCATGGAAAGGCCATATAGCGTGCCGCTGGCGCCTTGTCACCCCCCAATCAGAATGTGGAGCGACGAGGCGCCTCAGGTGTTGCCATTGCGTGCCGCCAGCGCCATGCCGATCAGGGTGGCGCCGCCGAACAGCAGGTTGATGCCGACGAGGACGCCAATGGCCCACTCCGCCGAGCTCGGCAGTCCCGTGATCACCATGAACGAGATCGCGATGTCGACGAGGCCCGAGATCAGCAGCCACGACCAGCGGCCGCTGAGCTCACGGCGGTGCTCTAGCGCGTACATGATGGTGGCGACGCCCTCGGCGAGGAAATAGGCGCCGAGCACGATGGTCAGCGTCAGCACGGCCTGCATTGGCCGGGCCAGCAGCAGCAGGCCGGTGAGCACAGCGAGCGCAGCCGAGATCAGCGACCACCAGAAGCCCGGCGTGCTGCGCGCCCAATAGGTCGCGATCAGTCCGCCGATGCCGCCGATCAGGAACATCCAGCCGAGGAAGATCGCAGTCGCAAGGCTGGCGAGCGGCGGCAGGACGAGCGCGGCAATGCCGAGGACGGCAAGCAGGATCCCTTCGAACAGAAAAGCCTTCCAGTGCGCCTTGACCGCCTGGTTCATCTCGGACTGGAGGCGGGCAAATTCCTCGGGCGATGTCATCGTCTGGCTCCGGAACGAGAGGATTGCGTCCCAATCTAGTGGGCCTGTCGCGCGTTCGCCATGCGTTGGATCAAGTGCCGCCGGGCGCCGACGAAAAGCCTTCCGCGTTGGTGCGAATGCGGTTGCGGCCGAGAATGTAGATAGCCGATGTGACAATCAGAAGCGCAAGGCCGAGCAGGATCGAGACGAAACCGATCGGAATCAGCGCCAGCGTCAGGTTGCGCTCGGGGTTGATCAGCCAGTGATGGATCGAGGTCAGGACGAAGGCGAGCCCGACGAACCCGATGCCGCCGCCGGCGAGCAGCAGCGCCCACATCCGGCGCAGCTGGCTGAGCCGCTCGCGCGCGACATCGGTTCGCGGCGCGTGGTGGCGCGCGACGCGCCGGACCAGGCGGATGGCGAAGGCGATCGAGCCGAAGCCGATCAACAGGCTCGCAGCGCCCAACCACATGCGGAGTGTCGGATCGAGATCGGGCATGCGCTGGAGCGTCAGCAGCGGGAAGTCGAAGGCCGTATGAAGCGCGAGCGGGCCACCGAAGATCAGCAGCCGGCTGGAGAGACGGGCCCAATCGCGATGGTGGCGGTTTGCGCCAAGCGCCGTGCCCGCGCGCGCGATGGTCAGGTAGGCGCCGGCGATGATGCCGAGCGCGCCGTGGAACGGCACGGTCAGGACGCTGCGCAGCGCGGCAAGCGAGCGCCACATGTCGGCGTGCTGGACCAGGTAGGCGAGATTCTCGTAGGCGGCGAAGCCGAGGCCGACCGCGGCGCCGTAGACCACGGTGTCCATCGGATTGGCAAAGGTGCGTCGCTTGGTCGAGGAGACCAGCACGATGGCGAGCACCTTGACGGCTTCCTCGGGCAGCGCGACGCCGAAGATCGAATGCATCGCCAGCGCCGCCCAGGGATCGTCGGGGGCGGCGATCATCTTGGCGAAGGGGGCGCGGGCGAGGCCCAGGAGCGAAATGCTCGCCGCCCCTAACAGGAATGCGGTCCAGACCTGGGCCGGCGGCCCCGGGCGTTCCTCGGCAGCGATGACGAGCCAGAGCAACAGCAGCGCCGGGGCGATAGCGGCAGTTCCGATGACGGTGGGGAGCGCTTCGATCAGGTACATTGGCGCCGAAAATAAGTTCCCTTGATCCGCTTATCTACGTTCTCCGATGCGACCATGTGTCATGCGCCGGCTGTCGGCTCCCTGAAGGTGCGCGACAGCTGCCGTTCATCCGGGCTCATTGTGGGGAGTAGAATACGAGCGCAATCAATCGCATGATGGCAGAAGCTCGCCAGTCACCGCAACGATTGCCCGGTGCGCTGCGGATCGAGATTTGCAAGCGAGCTCAAGGAAATGCGCGGGATTCCTCGATTCCTGGCGCATCTGCGCAGCGTGCCGGCTGCTGGCCTTGTCTAGTCAGTGCGTCGTGATCGCGGGCGGCGCGTCGGGTGCGACGTCGAAGGCGCCGAGATGGAATTCCTCGCCAGCGGACTCATGTGACCCGGAACGCTGCGCCAGCAGCGTGAACGCGGCGCGCGGGTATCGTTTCCAGATTTCGAGATCGCCGGCGGTGATGGTGAGCCAACCGAACGTGTACATGTAGCGTCCGGGCTCGGTGACCCGGCCGACCCTGTCCCAGGTGATCTTGTCGACTGCCATTCGGTCCCCCGATCGCAAGTCTGCAAAATGACGTCCGGCCCGAGGCACAGACCTGCAAAAGCTGATCCGGCATTGGGGCCGCTATAGGGCGGCGAATTCAGGCCGACTTCAGCAAGGGCGCGCGGACGATCAGGCGGACGAGGTCGTCCCGGTCCAGCTTTTCGGCGAATTTGACCGCAAAGCCGTGCTCGAACTTGCGGATCACCCGCCCGACACAGGCGCCGACCGCAAGCGGGGTTCCGACCACCGGATCATACTCGGAGGACACCGCGACGCCGGCCGTCGAGACGTCGATGATGAAGCACGGATGGCAGCTGCCGTCCGCGAGGGTCAGCACGGTGTGCGAGACTTGCGGAACGAAACGCGCGTCACGCCGCAGGTCCCGAACATTGACATCCTTCTGCTTCTTCTCGAGCCAGGTCAGCTTTTCCGACATCCAGGCGCGCCGCGCCCGCGTCATCTCGAGCTCCATCAGGAAGCCCGCCTTCAGCGTCGCGCTGATGGTGCCCTGGAATTCGCCGAAATCCTCGAAGTAGGAGGTCAAGCGCTCGCCGACCTTGCCGACCACGGGCACGTCCACGATCATCCGGAACGGCGAGACGCGCTTGGTCCGGCAGGCGAAGCTGCGGAGCTTGCCCTCGCAATCGTACCAGCGGGGCAGCGAGTAGCTGCCGCTGACCGTAACATCCACTGCTCGCTGCCTCAGGAAGTCTGCGACGGACATGAGCGCTGACCGGGGGTTCGGGTGATTGCCGTAGTTCCACGGTAGCGAGCAAATTCTAAGCAAATGATACTGCTGCCTAATAGCTGGGGTGAATTTTCGGTAAATGGCGCGGGTCGGCAGAGCAGCGGGAAGCGCGGCATAAGCGACGGCTAGCGAAGTCCGAACAGCACCAGGATAGCCAATGCGGCAAAGGCGAACTGGATCATCGTCCATATCAGTCCGTTCGGACGGATCTCCCATCGCAGGCGCGGCAATGCGTGCCGCAGCGCGAGCCCGGTCAATGCTTCGACGAGGGCGAGCAGAATGGCAATGCCGGCCAGGGAAGACCATGACTGGGTCGGAGGCAGCCAAGACGCGAGCCAGGCGGGAACCGAGGCTTTCAGGGGGCCGAGCAACGCGAACCATCCGAACCAGAATACAAAGCGCTTGACGATGTCCTGGCCGATCATTTCGGGCTCGAGGCGGATACCGATGCTTGCCAGCGCGCTTTCGATGCGCTCGCCATCGGTCAGGAAGAGAAAGGCACCGAGGTAGAGCGGAACGCGCGAATGGAAGAGCAGGGCGATGACACCGAACAGCACGATGTAGCCGAAGGCATCGCCGAGAATGTCAGCGACGGCCTGGCCTGACCGCTCCGGCGAGGGCGGCGTCAACGCCGCTTGGCGCTCCGGCAGTGATTGGATGTGGGCCATGTGCGCGAGCATCTTGGCGCGCCGGTCCGGCGCATGCTGGCGCGGGTGGCGCAGCCATGTGGGAAGCGCCGGCATCTGCGATGCGTCTGCAATGTCGGCTTTGAGCTGCGGCATGGGCCTCGACCGGTTACGACCTGACATTGGTCGGAGACGAGGGGCGAGGAGGTTCACGCTGCCGCGGCGGCTTTGCGCCTCTGGCGCCCTAGCGGAATCGAACCGCTCACTCCACCGTGAAAGAGATGAGAATAGGTCCATGGCCGTCCACCTCCGTAAAAATAGACATCGACAAGGCACAAACGAAGCTCAGGAAGATCCGCGGGCAGTGGCAAAGGAGAAGCCCATCACCCCCGCTGGCATCACGCGGCGCCGCAACGCCGCCAAGCGTCGGCGGCTACGCCTCCGGACACCGTTGGAGCGGCTCGACGCCGACGGCGCGTCGTCAGCGCTGAACAACAACCGGCGCCTGTTGTGGCTCGCGATCGAATGGGGATTGGAGCCAGCTCCTAAGGTCGGTCCCGCGCCCAGCGCCGAGCTGTGCGACTACTGCCGGAAGCACGGGATCAACTTCGACTGGATGCTCGACGGCGATCTAAAGGGCCTCAAGAGGACGATCGACGAACGCCGAGGGCACCAGAGGGCTGAGCGAGCCCTTTGGCGAGGTATGTCCAGCTCACGCCTGAGCACCAGCTGATCGTGACGGCCGAGATCAACCGCATCCTGGCGGAGCGCGACTAATGAAGCGCCATTGAGCAGGGCCCGCCGGTTCACGCTGGCGGGCCGTTCGTTTCGGGCATTTCCACGTGGAACAACCGGCCATTTGCAATGGAACCGGAATTAACATATGATATTTTTATTACAGTTTAGATTATTACAGTTCAGAGTTGTGTTCATTGAAACAGATTGCACCCCAGGGGCTCTGTCGGCGCCCCGCTCTCGTCACGCCTGAAATGGTTGCACTCGCGATCCTCGGGGGTCTGGCCCTGCTTGCTGTGCTTTGGGGGTGGTCGAGCCCACGAGTTGAAACGCCCCAGCACGTGGTCACAAAGCCCAATCCTCCTGATTGCTACTCAATCGGCAACAGGGTAGCCGCTGGCTGCTTCGAAAAAAAATAAATGAGCGATGCCGGCGGCTTGCCTCGCGGCGACCGCAGGTTGCACAGGAGGCGCGACCGGCCGCGGCTGATGACGCACCGCCCCGGGCTCAGGCGGTAAGCACGATGGCCCGCCGGTTCACGCTCGCGAAGCGGGGCGGCGATCGAGCCCCACGTCCATGGGTGTTCGCACGGGTTTATTGGCCACACATTGGACACGGCGGCAGAGTGGATCTTTGAGTGATTGATTTTGCTGGCGCTCCCTAGCGGAATCGAACCGCTCTCTCCACCGTGAAAGGGTGGCGTCCTAACCGATAGACGAAGGGAGCAAACGCAGGGCCCTGCCGATTGTCCCGGCACGGCCGCTGGCCGGCCGAACAGGGCCCGGCGGCTTGCAGCGGGCGAACGTATAGTGGCCTTTGCGCTCCCGGGCAAGCCGTTCGGGAAAGGTCTTTCGGGCCCGGTGGATAGCCCCGGGGCGCGGGATCATTCGGAGGCGATTTCAACGGTTTGTTAGCGTTCCCTGCGTAGCGCTGGACGGGGAGAATTTTGCCGATGCCACCGCCGAAGAAGCGCGCAGCCCGCAAGCTGCTGTCGCAGCACGCCTGGATCACGCTGGACGGCGGCTTTGCCGCGCGGCACTGCCTGGTCCAGGACATCTCGGATTCGGGCGCCAGGATCACCCTCGACGAGGACGCGAGCCAGCTTCCCGGCGTGATCCGGATGGCCTTTGCACGCGATGCGCGCACCGGGCGGAGCTGCCAGGTGGTCTGGCGCCGCGGCAAGTCGGCCGGCGTCAAGTTCCTCTAGCCGCGGCCGGCGATGGCGCGCGGGTCCGGTCCGGGCTACAAGGCGGCGATGCGCACGCTGCTTCTCATCCTGCTTTCCTTGTTGGCCACGTCCGCGACCGCGGCTGAGAGCCTGCGCCTGCCGCCTGCCGAGCCGCCGCAGGCCGGCAAGGCACTGCCGCTGAACGGCAGCACGGCCGGCAAGGCGAGGGCAGGCGCCTGCGCCGCCTACGGCCGGGGCTTCGTGATGGCCGAGGGCACCGGGACCTGCGTCAAGCTCGGTGGCTCGACCAGCGTCGACGCTGGCATCCGGCGCTGAAGCCCATGCCCGCGGATCTGGTGCGGCTCGACATCATCGTTCCCGTGCTGATGTATTGCGCGCTGCTGTGGTGGGTCGGCCGCGGCCTCAGCTGGACCGCGCGGCTCGCCACGGCTGCCGTGACTCTGGTGCTGATCGTCGTCGTGCTGCTGGTCGAGCGCGGCTGGCGCTAAAGCCTGAAACAAAACCGCGAAAACAACCCCATGCACAGTAGCCGTCAAGCGCGGCGGTGACGCCGCGGGAAGCGCGCCTAAACGCGGATTCCCCGCGCGATCGCCGCAGCTTAAGGCGCGCGAGGGGCTCACGACATCGGCGGTGCGACGAATTGCGCAAATCCCGGCCGCTTGCCGAGCTCGGCGAGCCAGCGGGTGAGGTGCGGCTGCGCCGGCCGGCTGATGCCCTCGACCCCGAGCCAGCGCCGCGCATAGGATCCGATCGCGATGTCGGCGAGCGTGAACGCATCGCCCTCGATGAAGCGGCGCGTGGCGAGCAGGCGGTCGGCGATGGCCCAGACCTCGGCGGCAGCATCGGCATCGCGCTGCACCTGGATCATATCGCGCTCGGCGGGTGCGGTGCGCACGATGCCCCAGAACACCGGGCGGTCGACCGGCTGCACCGTCGACAGGGTCCAGTCGAGCCAGCGGTCGACCGAGGCGCGCTGCCTCGGCGCCTCGGGATAGAGCGGCGTTCCGCGGCCATGCGCGAGGCAGAGATAGCGCATGATGGAGTTGGACTCCCACAGCACGAAATCGCCCTCGACCAGCGTCGGGATCCGCGCGTTGGGATTCATCGCCAGATAATCGGCCTCGCGCGTCTTGCCGTATTGCATGCCGGCATCGATGCGCTCGTAAGCCAGGCCGAGCTCGGTGCAGCACCACAGCACCTTCTGCACATTGACCGAATTGGCGCGGCCCCAGATCGTCAGCTTGGTATCGGCCATGAAGCTCTCCCCGCGGCATTGTTCGGTGTCGTAGCCTGGATGGAGCGAAGCGCAATCCAGGGCTGACAGTCCCGGATTACGCTTGCGCTCCATCCGGGCTACAGCTGCGGGTGATAGCGGAATTCGGCGCGCCGAGCGATGCGCGATTGCATCGTGCCCCTCATGCAAAAAGCTCCGCACGCGGCGGAGCTTTCATTGCAAAGTTCAAACTGACGCTCAGCGGCCGAAGAACAGCCACAACAGAATGATCACCGGGATCGGCACGCCAAGCATCCACAGCAACAGCCCTCTCGCCATCGCATCCTCCTCCAATCAGTTTCGTGAAAGGAGAACGCCGGGCGAGGGGCCTTGTTCCGGCCGGCGCGCTTACCAATGGCCGGTGTTCGGCATCGAGACCCACGGCTCCTGCGGCGGCTTCGGATCGCCCTTCTGCAGCAGCTCGATCGAGTGCAGGTCCGGAGAGCGGACGAAGGCCATGTTGCCGTCGCGCGGTGGACGGTTGATGGTGACGCCCGCCTTCATCAGCTTCTCGCAGGTGGCGTAGATGTCGTCGACCTCATAGGCGAGATGGCCGAAGAAGCGGTCCTCGCCATACTTCTCCTCGTCCCAATTCCAGGTGAGCTCGACCAGCGGCGCCCCACGCGTCGGCGGCTGCTTCTTGAGGGCATCGAGATCGTCCGCCGAGCACAGGAACACCAGCGTGAACCGCCCCTTGTCGTTCTCGATCCGCCGCACCTCCTTCAAGCCGAAAGCATCAACATAGAATTTCAGCGCGACATCGAGATTGCGCACGCGCAGCATGGTGTGGAGGTATCGCATGGGTGGGGCTCCCTGGGGGTGGAGGGTTTTGTCTTGGGCCGGGACGGCGGAGGAGGGATAGCAGGAAATGGGGAGGAGGGGCAGGGTGTTGCGTGTCAGCTCTTCAGGGGGCTTCGGGTGGTCAGTGCAGAATCTGGCCATGATGCAGTTCTCTCGTGATGCCGGCGTCTGTCCGCATGAGACCTAACGACCCTCGAGTGGGTGGTGTGGGGATAGCGCCCCAGGGGCGGGGCGATCGTTGAATGCAAGTCCACGGTCTGTGGATTTGCGGGGATAAACTAGACGTCGCTTTAGCTGTGAATAGGTCGAATAACTCGGATAAAGCGGCCAAATGACTGACCATCTGAAATGAGGTGCGTATCCATGGAGGTAGTGAGGCCATGGAGATTCGTATGAAGGATTATTTGAAACGCTGGTGGGACGGGAAGTATGTTCCGCCGCAGAACGACCCCGGCAGTTCGGTCATCTTCGTGCAGGGGAGCTACAGGCGCCACTGTACGTCGAAGCTGGCTCACGTTATCGCCGAGTTCTACCTCAAGCACTGGCAGTGGTGTTTCAGCGCGGCCTTCGCCGTCGCGGGGCTGGTCATCGCTGCTCTCAAGCTGCCGTAGCTTTCAATACTCCCGCACGCGAAGCGCCAGAAACACCATACCGCCAGCCCGGTGACGCACACCGCCACCAGCCGAACGAGGTTGGCGGCAGACGTTGCCCGCTCGGTGATGCGTCCCCAAAAGTCGATCTCTCCATTAGATTTAGGCCGGCAGTTAGTCAAAGGGTATCCTTTCTCCGTTTTGGATTGACCGACCTGCGGCGAACAAGCTTTGGTGTTGCTCATCGCTGGGGGGAGCCAATGAGAATGCAAGGGCCGGAAGTTTACGAGCTGTCGTTCACACCTACCGAGTTCACGGTGCTTTGCGCAAGGGGCACAAACCATTTCTCCGGCATCGCAACCAACGATCTGCCGAAACTTTACATCGCCAGCATCGACAAGAAGCCGATTTATGTGGGATTGACCAAGCAAAGCATCCGCAATCGGCTGCGTCTCGGCTGGAATGCCCAAGGCGAGGGTGGTTATCACGGGTACGCTTGGCGACATGGCAACGACAAAGCTACGCTGAGCGTCTGGTGCCATATGGATGCCGTTGACCGCAACGAGCGTGATATCGAGACGGTCGAAGCCGAAGTGGTTTTCCTGATCCGCTCAGCAGGGCAGTGGCCGGCATTTCAGACAGAGATCCACTTCCATCCTTCGACCGATATTCATCGGCAGGTGGCGGCTGATGTTTTGCGGCACTATCAGCTTTAGCCTTGGGCTGGTTGTCTTTCGCCGAGGTGCGGATTTCGTGACAGTGCATACTCAACTCAAACGGCAGTTTGGGAGTTTAGTGCACTGTCACCGTTATCCCGAGAGTGGCTACCTGATAGGGACTATCGACTAAGCTGTCCAAGGCTCCCAACTGAGGGTGAGTGCGTTCCCGCGTTTAGCGATATATCCTGTCGATATGGTGCTGTAGCCAGGCGTGGCAACTTCGACTCCGATACGGTAACTCATGTCGTCTGAACGGTGGGCGAGAGGGATTGCGATACTTGTTCCATTGCCCAAGCGGAATGTCTTTTCTCTAAAGAGGGGAAGGTGGTGAGGAACCACTAAGGCAAACTGGAGCTGCCTTATTTTTTTGCCGTCGGTAGTTGTGGTTTCGTCGACTGAGGTCCCCCCGCTCGATACAACGATGAGCCCTTCGTCAAGAAAAAGACTGACGTGAGTATAAAGGGCTGGGGCCGTAGAGCGATTTCCAATCCTTAAGTTCAAGGGAACGGGTCGGGAATGGGTGTCATTCGCCGACCACGAGATTATCTTCGGACGACTTGAGAACCAGATTTCCACGTAAGGTTCGGGAGTTGTGGCTCGATTTATTGCTTCGCGGATTTCGTAGTCTTCCATAATGTCGATGCGGAAGTTGCGGCGCCGGTAATACCTGCCATCCTTAGCTTGATGGACTGTTTTGGAGGCCGGGATAGTCAGAACGATGTAGTTATCGCCGTTTCCCGCCGGAACAACTTCTATTTTCAAGCCTCCAACAGGCGGCTTAATGTTCTGCTGGATAACCTGCTCAAACCAAAGACCGTCGAACGGCTTCGGCGAGACTCCGGCATCAAGCCCGGACGGCAGATGATCCTTCTCCGTCATCCCATAGACAATCTGCCCGCCGTTTGCGTTCGCCATGGCAGATACATCCTTCGCCATCTCGGCCTTCTTGCCGTCCGTGTTGTCGACGGAGCCGGATGCCTTGTATTCTAGGGCACTTGTCTCAGTAACTTGGTTGGTGTGGAGAGCCTCCAGATCAGCTCGAGTTTCCAGCTTGAGCGGCATCCCAAAACCTCATTCAGGCCGTTTTATCGTTCCAAAGATGACCTCTACGCACTCCTTGCATTCGACTAAGTCGGGAGTTGCCATGTTCACCTTCAGAGTGACCGGCTTTAACTTCATGTTATCCAGCACTTCCGATAATCGGTAGGCGCACGTAAATGCTGGACCGGTATCCTGCCCGACGTTGATGGTGACGCCGTCAGGAAACGCCGATTTGCTGTTGCGTCCACCCTCTAGATGCCAGCTGCCCAACCTGAGCAATGGGGGAATTTCGTTCGTCAGCTGTTGCGCGGAGTTGTCATTGGGTTTTGAGAACAGGCGACCTTCACAGTGCTTACCGCTGCCCACGTTGGCCGTTTGGCTATGAAGAATGTTCGATATGTGCCATCGCTTCGCGTCATCTAAACCAAAGAAGTTGCTGGCGGGACTGGGAGTAGCCGACTTTGGAACGGAGTTGAGTTGTCGTAGTGACTCCTGATAACGACGCTCCAACTCCCTGTACTGTTCCTCAGAAACATACCTATCCTGGCTTTTTTCCATCGGTGACCAGAGCGAACGTAGAGTGCTCGTAGCAACTCCCGTGGACAGAGCCGCAATTATCACCGATGCGTTGCGTGCCCATACGTCAACCTTCTGACTTCGGACCCAGGTCGGAATTCGATGAAGCCTGAAGAACTCGGCCCACCTGAGGAGGTTTGTTTTGGTGTCTTCTGGGGGCGTGCGTCCCATGGCCATTATGAGGCTCAACAGGGCTATGACACTCGCGACAACGGCTATCGAGGTTCTCAAATCGAGTGAAGACGGGTCGCTCATCGGTGTCCCTGCGATCGGAAATATATCGTTACGGTGACAGTGCACTCAATTCGCATTGTGCGCAAAACGCGCCCCGAACCGGACGGCGAGATCCGACAGTTTTGTGCACTGTCACCGTAATCCGGGAGTTCATGCATAGAATATCAATTCAATGAGGCGATCCCATTGGCTGACTGAACTCGGTTGAGGTTGCGCGCATATCTGGCGGAGCGCATTTTCGAAACTTCGAATCTTTGCCTTTCCTGCTGCGGGCGTACCTGTTTCGGCCGTCCAGATGCAGACCCCGGCTAGGTAGAGCGATATGAGCCACTTATCAGATTTGCCTTCCTGCTTTACTCCACGATCCACTTCGGGAGGCCATCCGCCGCCCGAGGAACTGTTCCCACGTGAAACAAAAAACATTCGCTTTTGAAGATTTAGGTGGACGCGAGCTCCTCGTCGGGACGAACGGAAGGACATAGCGCACAAGAGAACCAGCATTGGCACCGCCAGCACGGCATGGACGGTGGCGCCTACGATAAAGGATAATCCGAGGCTCAGGCCCAATCTAGGAAGTAGAACGGAGGGCTGCACAGTAGCTCTTCCACACTCGCGGAGTGTTAGCCGGACGCCCGGGTCGTAGTCCAAAATCCTCAAGCCGGGCGGAAACGGCAACTCGATTTCGCTCGGGCCTTCAAGTTGCGCATCTTTGGGCGGCGACGCTGGAATCTCTTCTCTTCCATGTGGCGGGTTCGGTGGTTCATCCAGCGGCGTTGATATGGGTGTAAGGACCTCGCGAACCTCGTCTTCGTCCGGCTTTGGCTTCGGCGGAAATCGCCACGCCAAGACGGCGACGAGTATTGAAACCATAGAAACCAGAACTCCACAGGCAGCGATAAAATCAGCTTGATTCAGCCCGAATGACGCACCAAACTTTTCGAACAATGCAGCCCCCTATGCTTCCGACATTATCGGGCCGCTTACTCGGCCTTTCAAGTCTTGGTTGCATTGTGTGGCCGTTGAAGCCGATGACGCGGTTCGCTGACTCAGGGCGATTTTCGGATTACGCTTAAATCGCGGGGTTATCAGCCCTATAGACCACCATTACGGTGACAGCCTGCTATTATGGCCATTACGGTGACATTGCACTCAATTGCATCAGCCGCCACCATTCGAAGTCTCTGCAAAGATGAATTGAGTTTACAGTCACCGTCGTTCGATGCGCGACGTTCTGAGCACGCTTCGGTGAGAGCGTGCTGGCATTGTCATGGTCCTGCCGCGTGCGCCGATCCTTGGCATCGAGTTCTACGGTGCGCATCTGGCCCGCGCACATCTCTCCCTACTTGCACTCAAAACTCGCCGCGCTCTCCGGATCGCCTTGGCCCTTGTACCGCGCAAGTTGCGGATAGGCGCACAGCGGCCGGCTGCGGCCGGGGAAGGCTGGTCCCGTCGCGACCACCGCGTCGGGTGCCTTGCCGTCTTCCACCCAGTTCACGACCGCGCTGAGGAGATCGAAACGATCGAGCGCTACGCCGCTCGAGCAGTGACCCATGCCGGGCACCAGGAAGGCCCGGCTCGATTTCTCCCGCACCAATTCCATGCCGCCGGAATCCGCGGCCATGCGCTCGTAGTAATTCACGGTGTCGTTCGCCGAGAACCAGGGATCGCTCACACCGTGGTAGAACAGCAGCTTGCCGCCATGGCCGAAGTAGCTCGAGAGGTTGGTCCAGTAGGCGGTGTTGGTGAGGCGATCCATCCCGCTCGCGTTGACCCGGTCTTCGAGCTGATCGACGTTGATGCTTTCCCAAACAGGCGGTCCGACCGGACTGCGCGCGCCCGTGGTCAGGATGCCGGGAATGGCGACGCCTTCGGCTGCCACGCCGCTGTCCCACGGGAACGGCGGGTAGACCTGCGTGCCGCGTGAATTCTTCGGTCCGGCAAACGCCTTCTTCAGGGCATCGACCTGCGGCGGCGCCAGGCAGGAATCCGTCTTGTCATTCGTCTTGTCGCCGTTGCAGGTGAGCACCGCGGGATCGAATTGACAGGCCTTGCCGTCGAAGATCAGGCCATCCTTGACGCCGTCTTTGGCGTCGCAGGCATCGAGGATCGCGTTCGCGATCAGCTTTCGCTCGCCCGCGGAAAAAGTCTTGGCGGGCTCCGGCTTGCCGGACGCATCTTTCGGCGCGATCTGGCTGAAGGCAGCGTTGGCCCAGGCGAGACCGATATTGGAATTGCCGGTGCGCAGCGCAGGCGCGCCGGCGACGATGCCGTCGAATTGTTCGGGATAGCGCGCCGACGCCAGCATGCCTTCGCGGCCCCCGGTCGAGCACCCCGTGAAATAGGAACGCTTTGCGGGCTGGCCATAGTAATGCGCGACGATCGCCTTGGCGGCCAACGTCACCTTGCCGACGGATGCATGGGCGAAGTTGAGCGCGGCTTCCTGGTCCTTCAGGAACGAGGCATCGAACACCGCGCCCTGATGACCGCTATCGGTCGAGACCACGGCAAAGCCGCGCGCCAGCGCTGGCACCTCGCCGGCCGCGTGGTAACCCAGCGGCGGCCGGATCGAGCCGTTCAAACCGCCGCCGCCCTGAAACAAAAACCGGCCGTTCCAGCGATCGGGCAGGGCAACGGCAAAGCCGATCGCGTAGGACTTGCCCTCGACCCCCACGCGCTGATCGATCACGCCATCCGCGCGGCAGTTCGGCGGCAGCGCCACCGATATTGTGGCCGGCGCCGGCGGTGACGGCTGCACGGTTCCGGGCGGCGCCTCCGGCACCATTTCGGCCTTGGTGACTGTTGCCGTCGATCCCGGCATCTTCCAGCCGGTCAAGTCAGCGCATTTGAGCGCAGGTGGTATGTTGGCCGAATTGTCGGCGCTTGCCGGCGAGATCGCAACGACCATGATGGCCGCGACTAGACCCAGGCCAGCCATCGCATCATTAAGCGCCACATTTCTTTTTCGCCGCATCGTTCCTCCCTGCCGTTTTTTAGATTTTACTGCGGTGCACGCAGCTCACCCTAGCCCCGGACGATCTGGTGCACCGATACTGCAACTATCTTGTGTTATTCGGGAGGTGCAGTCCAGCGGCGCAAGCTTTCAACCGCTCTCGCCCTTCGCCCTTTCCGATGAAGTCGAACGAAAAGGACGGCGGATGTTACGCCGCCTGCAGACATCGGTGCAGCAAGGGCTCAACCCATCTTACGCACTGCATCACGTTCGAAGCAGTGCCGCCATCTCTTTCCAATGATAGATACGCACCTTCTCGGTTTGATGCCGCGCGGCTTTGGCGATGACGTGCGCGATGTCGTTGCCGGCGAGCCCGCGATAGCGGTCGGCTGGGCCGACGAGCAGCGGATTGAGCAGGCTCCATATCGCGACGATGAGGCGTTCGCGCGGGCGGTCCTCGTCGCGCGCGCCGAGGATCATCGACGGGCGGAAAATATGCGTGTGCTCGAAATCGAGCGCGAGAATGTCCCGCTCCACCTCGCCCTTGGTCCTGAGATAGAACACGCCGGAGCCGGCGTTGGCGCCAACGGCCGTGACCAGAAACACCGACCGCGCGCCGTTCGCTTTGGCGATCTCGGCCGCCAACACCGGATAATCATGATCGATCTTGTAGTACTCGGCCTCGTCAGGGGTGTGCTTGCGCGTCGTCCCCAGCGCGATGAAGATCTCGTCCGCGACCAATTGGGATTTAAGTGCGGGCAGGGACGCGCGATCGCCGATCAGCACCGTGAGCTTCGGATGGCTCACCGCCAGCGGCTTGCGGGCCACCGCCACGACGCGCGAATAATCGGGACTGTCCAGCAGGTCGCGCAGCAAATGCGAGCCGATGAAGCCGGTTGCGCCGAAGACAAGTGCGGTTTTCATTCAAGCCATCGTTTTGGGTTGATGCCTGATCGCTTGTTGAAAGTCAGGGGAGTGGGGCACGAAGGTCGTGCAGGATGCGCAATATCCGGATTGAGGTTTCCGTTACGGTATAGGGCGCGACATGGCGTGCCGACAATGACGAACTCGCCGATCCCGGCCATTTGGCCATCGAGACACCGCGATGACCGTCTGTTGAACCGCGCCAGAGGTGGCGCCGACCAAACGCCATGGCCGCACTCGTTGCAGAACTCCTGTTCGATCTCGTCAGAGCCCTCGTGGGAAGCTGGCTGCGACAGGCTGTGGTGGCCATCTGTGCGTGGCTCGATACGAAGATTCACGGCCGCGCTGCACGCTTTGTCGTGGGCGGGCTTCTCGGGATCGCCGCTTTCTTCCTCATTCCTGTTATCGCCGGCCTGCTGGGTCTTTGATGCCCTCGATCAGGACGCACCTCGTTATCGCATTGGCCATCGGGGCGCTCATCTCGACGGTGCTCCTTGTCCTGGAGCCGCTGACCGACTTCGCACTTCTTTGGCTGGAATGGCCGGGCATCAGCGTAGCGTATTTTTTCCGGGGAGCGGTCGGAGGATCCACCTTCCTCGGCATCGCCATTTCCTGGGTCGTGAATGCGCTGACCTACGGTCTGGGTGCTTTCGTCATTCTCAGCGTCATCAAGGTGCTGAGGGAAGCATGAGGCGCTGGCTTCAAATGATGGAAAGATTGCGAGGGTTACTTTGATCCATGCGCGGCCAACTTCGCCGCCCATGCCCACTCCCTCACGCCGTCTCCTCGTCACCCTTGGCGACGATCTCGACTTCGAAATAGCCCATGTCGCGGAGCTCGGCGGCTTTCTTCTCGGCCGCTTCCCTTGTGTCTCTCTTCAGGATGATCTGGCCCGCTCCGTCGCGGGCACAAACGAAATAAGGCATTCTCGCTTCCCAATTTCGTTTGCATACGCACGGAGCCGGGTTCCCGCAATCCGACGGCTCACTGCTCCAGCCCGGCCTTTTGCCGCATCCTGTCGATCAGCTCGGAGGCCTCGGCCTTGGTCAGATCCTCCTCGGGCGGGTCTTCGTGAGCCTGCTCGGCGAGGGTCTTGAGATAGGATTCCTGGGCTCCGGTCATCGGGTCGTCGCCGGAAACCCAGTCCTTCGGGTCCTTCTGGGTGTTGTCGGCCATCGCACATCTCCTATTCCGTTTTCCGTAGAACGTCGGACTCGACTCTTCGTTCCGTTTTTGTTCTCATGCATCATATCTCAAATTCGCGAGGCGGAACAATGCCGGACCTGGACTTTCTCAGGCGGGAGATCGAACGGATGCGCATCCAGATGGGCAGGCAGAGGAAGGAGATCCTCCAGCTGCAGCGGGCGGGTATCGGCACGGCCTCGGCCGAGGCGCTGCTGTCGCGGATGGAGGCGAAGGTCGAGAGCCTGTGCGCGCAGCGCGACGCGCTGAAGGCGGCAGAGCCGCGCCAGACCAAGGGCAGGGTGCTCGGCGGGAGGACGTGGTGAGCAGGCGGTGGTTCGACGACGAGCGAGACCTGTCGCCCTTCCTGACTGCGCTCGAGGACGTTCGCCGCAGGGCGACGCGGGAAGGGTGGTGCTATGCCCACGTCCAGGCCATCATCGTCGCCATCGACCAGTACGCGGAAGCGGCGACAGGCAACCGCGAGTATTTCCTCAACAAGCCGGTTTCGATCGGGGACAACCGGAAGGCCGCGGACATTCCGTGAGCGTACACGCTCATCGGTAGATGAAGTCCAGCGAAGGCGCCGGATGCGAGTTGGCACGCGCTCGCCCGGTCGACGTCGTCACCGAGCATCGTGCCGACCTGACTTAGCCCGTGGGACTGATGTTCGGATCATCCGGTTCGGGCAATACGCCGCAACCGGGTGTCTTCTCCGTGTCGGTCAGCTCCGGCGTGGCGTGCGGACCGGCAGGGTGTGGCCTGCGTTCGGCCGATGCGTCCGCCGGGATTGACTGCAGCCTGGTTTCCGAGTTGCTCTGCATTGCTTCTGCCTGACTTGGTTCGAGCGCGAGCGTTCGCGGCGCGAGGCGGGCGATTGACTCACCGCCCTTCAGCCGGCCGTTGCGCAATTGCGGTTGCTGTCGGTACGCCGGTGCGGACGCAACGTTCCAATTTCAAGGACGTGCTCCATTCAGAGCCGTCGCTGAAGCTGTAGGAACGGAGGAGCAAGGCCCGGGTTGGCCCGAAGCAACTGGAGGCATCTCACGATGGTCAAGGATCTTCCTCGGGACGAAGAGCGAGAAGGCACACGCAAGGTGATGATGTGGGGATCGGCGGTCGCTGCAATCCTCTTTGTGGGCTTCGGGCTGTGGTTTGCGGCTCCCCAAATGTTCGGCGTGACCGACTACGTTGGACGCCCCTCGACCGGCGCGGACAACAGCGCGCCTGCGACCACGGTCGGCACGGGAGTTCCAACACAACGCGACGCAGTCAGCACCGCTGCCAAACAAGATCCCGCTGCAAATGAGGATTCGAGCGGCGCTCGCGCTCGCCAGATCAAGGAGAGTAGCCAGCCGGCAAACCTCTCCGCGCAACAACGCGAGCAGCTGCGCTCAGTCCTTTCGACATCGCAAGGCCCCGCAATGGATCGGCCGAATTTCGAGATGATGATCGGCACCTCGGTCCCGCGGCAGACCGAGACGGCGGACTTGCCGCCGGAGGTGACGCAGATCCTCAACGGGTTCTGGGGAGATCAGTACCTGATCGCGGGGAAGTCCCTCGTGATCGTCGATCATCATTCCCGCCGCGTCGCTGCGATCATTGCCGACGTGCGATGACGTCCGCGTTTTCGCGACGCCGTCCATGGTCCGCAACGAGGTGCCTCGTTGCGATGTTCCGGCTCCGGGAACGTTGTTTACTTGAGAGCTTGTTAACCGGCCGCGCCCAGGATGCCGCTCCAAATCGGAGGGACAGCGATGTCAGACTTGGAACAAGCGATCCGCGAGCGTGCATACCAGATTTGGATGGAGAGCGGTGGCGAGGACGGCCATGCCGAGAGGCATTGGCTCGAAGCCCAGCGCGAGGTTCTGTCCGCCTCGCTTGCCGCAGTCGCACGGGTCTCGAAGGCCGGCGCCGAAAAGCCGAAGGCGAAGCCGGCAGCTGCGCAAAAGAAGCGCCGCGCCGCAGGACGCTCGCGGCCGCTCGGTCGTGACACGCGCGCGCGCGAGGCCATAGGTAGGCATGCGCGCTTGTGGTTGCCGCGGATTAGCGGGGCGAGACGGAGGAGGGCGCTGACCTCGTGCGTTCCGGCGACGCGGTCTTGCGTCGCGGCGAAGGCCTCACGCGGCGCTTGCCGGACTTCGGACCAGCTTTTGGTGTGATCCCGTTCTGCTCGTCGAACTGCTTCAGCCAGGCTGCAATGTATCGCGGATCGTCGGGACAAAGCCGCTCG
The DNA here is from genome assembly GCF_056156565.1 of Bradyrhizobium sp. JHI2711. Lineage (NCBI taxonomy): Bacteria > Pseudomonadati > Pseudomonadota > Alphaproteobacteria > Hyphomicrobiales > Nitrobacteraceae > Bradyrhizobium > Bradyrhizobium sp. JHI2711. The sequence goes on along the minus strand of NZ_JBPZPT010000001.1, from coordinate 801,380 downwards.
AGCAAACGAAGGTTCTGCGCTCTGAATTCCACAAGGGTTTTCGGCATCACGGCTCCTCAAACCCTGCCCGCCGCAAAAATTGCGTCCGGACGGCCGCCGGGTCAATTGCAAAGAGCGCTTGAAATCCCGAGCGAGCTGATGCAGCGCCAAAAGCGAAAACCCCGCCCTTGGGGAAGCGGGGTTCTCTGTCGAGGTGAAGCTTAGGGACGCTTCAACTGTAAGACGCGCGAGCGGCAAGAAAGTTCAAACGAAAGTGCGCCGCTTCGCTGGAACGTGGATGCGCCCGCGCCGGGCAATTACAAATCGGTAAGTCGGTTGAATATCGACGCCGAAAAACTATCTCTGCGTCAGGCGGCAGCGTAACAAGCCGCCCCTCAACTGACACCCAGCCGCCGCGCTCAGAAAAGGCGAAGCTGGGTCCTTTGACATTCTCCCGCTTAAGGTCCCGCCTCATTGGCCTCAGAGGCAAACGTCCATGGCTGCCCGCACCTACAACCACGAACGCTGGTCGGAAGACGACGACCGGCTGCTTCGATCCATGTGTGAAACCGGCAAGAGCCTGACGCTGATGATCGTGAAGCTGAAGCGACCCATCGCATCGATCAGGTCGCGCGCGATCGAGCTTGGCATCAATCTTCCGGGCACGCGGATCGGCCTGCGACGGAAGCGGCGAACGGCTTGAGCCGGCGCGTCAGGCAAAGTTGCTGAAGCGACCGCGATGATTCCGCCGCGCCGCTCTGCTGCGGAGCGGTGCGGCTGCGCCCAGGCTCAGGCCGCGATCCGGTGCTCGACGGGCGAGGTCAGGAACTTGAGCGCTTCGGCATGGGCCAGATCCGGAACCGCGATCGCCGTGTGGCTGTACATCGCGTGTGTGCGCGACGTCGCGATCTGGTCCAGGATCGCCTTGCCCTTGATGACGTGGAGGCCCATGCCGTCATCGACCGGGAAGATCGCCAGCACCACGTCGTAGGCCGCGATCACGGCCCTGAGCGCCTCGGCCTTGTCTTCGGCGACATCGACAAAAACACGAACATCTGCCGCGAGTTCACGCAGCTCGTTAAAATCCAGCACTTTGAGGATACTCCAACGCAACCAACCTGACAGAAGCTTGGTCGCGTTAGGTTACTGAAGCGTCAACAACGGATCGCCGGCCACAAGTTTCACGAACGAGGAAGCGCGATGCGATCTAGCGCTTGGCGCCCTCCTTGCGCAGCCTGGCCTCGGCGGCCTCGTCGACGAGAGTCAGGCTGGAGCCGTCATAGCTCAGCTTGAAACCGCGGCCGACGATCCAGGTCCAGCCCTCCCGGTCCTTGATGGCCGAGGCATTGAACTGCTCGGAGATCGATTTGACGGCAGTTTCCTGCGATCCCGGATTGTTCAGCGTCGCATTGACGCGCCAGATCGGATGCGTGGGGTCGGTCTCGTCGCTGTCGACGGCGACCTTGGCGCCGTTGATGTCGCACGCCAGCGTGTACGGACCTCGGCTCGGCCGGCAGAGATAGTGGCGTCGCGCGATGAGCTTGTTGGCCTCGTCGAATGTCATCCCGGGCGAGAAGCCGAACATGTCGGACTTTTTCACGAGGGCGAAGGACGCAGGCTTCAAGAAGCTAGGCTGGATCGCGACGAGGGCTGCGACGGCGACCACGATCAAACCTGCGATGACGATAGCGACCTTCATCAGAACCCCATCAGATACCTTTCCTGGCTTATAGCAGCCGCGGCGCTGTGCCAGGTTCGAGAAATTGCAGGTCCTAAAATTGCAGGTCCTGCAACGTCTTGCACAGGAAGTCGGGAACCTCGCGGAGCCCGTGCTTGCGTTTTCGGCCTCGATAGGGTCTAAGCCCGATCGCTTCATGACTTCTGGCATGAATCAGCAGCGCGCACTCGCGGGTCCGGCCGCGTCCCCAGCAGCAGAATTGCTCCGCGCACCCATTCAAAGGAATTCAGACCATGGCGAAGATGACGAAGACCCAATTGATCGATGCAATTGCCGAGGGCACGCAGCTTTCGAAGAACGACGTGAAGTCGGTGATCGAGTACATGGCGACGGTCGGCTACAAGGAGCTCAACGAGTCCGGCGAGTTCGTCATTCCCGGCTTCGTCAAGATGTCGGTCGTGAACAAGCCGGCGACCGAAGCCCGCATGGGCATCAATCCCTTCACCAAGGAGCCGATGCAGTTTGCAGCGAAGCCCGCCAGCAAGTCGGTCAAGGCCTCGCCGCTGAAGGTGGCCAAGGACGCCGTCTGACGTGCCGGCGATGTCGGTGCGGTGGGCTCATTGACGCGCCGGCGCAGCAATCGGGGGGCGAGGCTTCGTTCCCTCACCATCCTCATCCTCTTCACAAGAAAAAGCCCCGCGCTTTCGCGCGAGGCTTTTCTGGCTGACGGCGTTGGGATTTCAGCGCCTGGCCGACAGCCATGGCTTTAACCTAAAGTTGAAATCGCAAAAAGCAACAGCGCCGCCACGACGGAGTATGTTCGTCAGGCGGCGCTGCCGTGTAACTGGGCGCTGAAATCCCCAGCTTCCATAGGTGCTTGCCGCGCCGAAAAGGTTCAACGCCGCCCCCACCAAAATTTTACGTCCGGGGCTGGACTTTTTGTTCTCATTTTGTTCTAGTGAGGCGCCTTGATGGACCGTTGGAGGTTGCTCATGACCGTCGAAAAACAGCGCGAAGTGATCAGGCTCTGGAACGAGCTCAGAAAGGTCGAGGGCCCTGCGGCGGAGGAGCTGCGCATCCAGATCCTCGAATGCTTCTCGAAGGAGAAGCCGAAGCGGGCCGCCTGACTTTGTCGACGCCACGCGGCAACGCGCAAGCGCGATCCGCTCCGAGGGTTCGCGCTTGGTCTCTCGCCGCGCTGCTTGCCGGCGAAGAGTCTTCTCGAAGTTTTGTCGATGAAGAGTCTTGTTGCAGAAGAGACTTGTTGCAGAAGACACTCGTCGAAGAAGGGTCCTGCCGCGTCGACGGTGTGAGCGTGCGCGCTTCGTCGACGGTGTGAGCGTGCGCGCTTCATCGATCGTTAGGATTTGCTCTCCGCGCATTCTTGCGACTCCGATTCGTTCTTCGCGAACGAAACGGAGTCGAAGCTGGAACAAAGCCGGGCGTTCTTGCGCGCTCTCGCCGCGATGGTGCCGGATGCGTCTGGCTAACGATAGCTTATGCGGATGCCGATAACCCTATTCGGTTAGGTTAAAAGCCCAATCGCGTTGCGCTTGCTGCGCCTTGGGGTAGGTGTTCGGCAAAGACAAGCAAGAAACGCCTTTGCGCAAGCAGCAATTTGCCATGATGCCTTTTTCAGCTCCGTCCTTTTTCCAAGGCGACCGGCACACCTACCGGCGCGTCGCCGTCGTCGTCACGCTGTTCTGCCTTGCTTTCGTTGTGATCAGCTTCTCGCTGCGGCCGCAGGCCGAGGACACGCGCGTTGCGGTCAAGGCCGACCGTTTGGTGCGCACGGCAGGCCAAGCCGCGCGCGCCAATTAACGCCGCGCGCCAATTAACGCTCGTCGCCGCAACGGCGGTCATCGGCCGGCGCCTGCGGGCATCCGGCGCCGCGCGAGGCGAGCGCCACGAAGCCGGCATAGCCGGACAGGTTGAGCAAGACTTCGAGCCAGGCGGGCATATCTCTTTCTCTCCGCTCAGCAGGGAACGAGCTCAACGTCCGCGCGCATTCCTGGTTCCATACTCCCGCGAAGAAACTCAGAGCCGGGTGGACGGGTCGAGCCGGCGGCCGAGGGTCGCGACGGATTCGCTCGACGGCTGCTCCTTGAGGAACTCGGCGATGGCCTGCGCCAGCTCGCGGTCGCTCATCGGCGTCGGCGGCGGGCGCAGCGTGCCGACACCGAAGTTGCGGACGATCTCGTCGTAATGCTCATCCTCGGATCTGGGAACCAATTTGCGGATACGGGCCAGCAAGGCGGATAAGGGCAAACTCTCCTCCATGATTGTCGTCCCCGCTGGCAACCGTCATGGTCTGCTGCCATCTGCTCCCATGAAACTGAAAACCCCGCCAGCACCGCGGAGATGCTGACGGGGTCTTCGTGCTGTCGCCTCGACCCGGATGGCGGAGGCTCCCGCACTTGAGAGGCTAACCCCCATCTCGCCGTTTCGTTCCCGCTTCATCGACATTTCCTGACTGCGGGCGGGTTCCATCCATGCGCAACCATCGCAGGCGCTCGCCGTTGTCTCCGCGACACGCGAAGGAGGACAAGCATGAAGAAGACACTGGCAGTTCTGGCCACCATCGCGGCGGTCGGTGTGACCGCGGTCGCGGCGCCCGCGCCGGCTGAGGCGCGTGGCCGCGGCGGCATCGGCCCGGGCCTCGCGTTCGGCCTCGCCGCCGGCGCAATCACCGCGGGCGCAGTCGCGGCTTCTCAGCCCTATGGCTACTACGGTCCCCGCTACCGCTACTACGACGGTCCCGCCTATTACGGACCGGGTCCGTACGCCTATTACGGCGGGCCGTACTACCGTCACCACCACTACCGTCATTGGTAGTCGGCGAATAGCGAAAAGCCCGGAGCGGTGCTCCGGGCTTTTTTCATTCGCAGGTCTTGTTTACTCGCCCATTTTCGCGCTTGCCGGCGCGATGATGCCTACGGCCAGAGCGAGGGCCGCTCGACCTTGCGGGCATTCTCCAGCGTCGCCACGAAATATTCCTCGCGCTCGCGCTTGAACTTTTCCTGCGTGGCACGGAAGGCGGCGACACGGGCGGCGATTTCTTCGCGTTCGCGCTCTTTGCGTTGTTCGTCTTCGGTCATGTCAAATCCCCTCTACACCTGAGTATGTGCACATCCGAACTCAAGCACTGCCGCCGCAATCACGTTGAGTCGCGTCAACACATCCATTGGCACTTCCGAATGGGGCGTCAATGGGGAGGAGGCATTGCAGGATTGTGATATGCGAAGGTCGGAAGAAATTGCCGAGCGCATTGCGTTAGCGCTTGATAAGAGCGTCAACGATCTTGCCGCTTGCGCATGTTGCTGTCAGGCCAAACTATTCGGGAGGCGCGGTTGATCGCATCGGATGTGCAGAGCGGTATCGAACGGCTCGGCGACATGATCGCCGAGGCCGGGAGCATCGTGCCGTTCACCGGTGCCGGCATCTCGACCGAATGCGGCATACCCGACTTCCGCTCGCCGGGCGGAATTTGGACGCGTAACCGTCCGATCCCGTTCGACGAGTTCGTCGCGAGCCAGTCAGCGCGGGACGAATCCTGGCGCCGCCGCTTTGCGATGGAGGAGGTCTTCGCCGCAGCGAAGCCCGGCCGCGGCCATCGGGCGCTGGCATCGCTCTACCGCGCCGGCAAGGTTCCCGCCGTCATCACCCAGAACATCGACAACCTGCACCAGGCCTCCGGCTTCGCGCCGGAGCACGTGGTTGAGCTTCACGGAAATACCACTTATGCGCGCTGCATCGGCTGTGGGCAGGACTATCCGCTGGACTGGGTGAAGCGCCGTTTCGATGATGATGGCATCGCGCCCGACTGCACCGCCTGCGACGAGCCGGTGAAGACCGCCACGATTTCCTTCGGGCAGATGATGCCGGACGAGGAGATGCAGCGCGCGACAGCGCTGTCGCAGGCCTGCGATCTCTTCATCGCGATCGGTTCCTCGCTGGTGGTCTGGCCGGCGGCCGGCTTTCCGATCATGGCCAAGCGCGCCGGTGCACGTCTCGTGATCATCAATCGCGAGCCGACCGAGCAGGACGACATCGCCGACCTCGTCATCCACCACGACATCGGCGAGACGCTCGGGCCCTTTGTCGGCAATTGAGGCATCAATTTGATTCGCGGCTGTGCAAGCTGTTCATAGGTTCCGGCGAATCTCTTTTTTGTCTATGCGTCTCAACCGGGAGTGTTATCTTTTGAGTCGAAAGATTCGCGTCGCGTCGAATTGAGAACATTCTCTTAAGGCGCGTGATTCGGGCGCCGCCAATGTGGCGGGTTGCATGGCAGTGTGGGGTCCGGGGTTATGGGGTCGTCGGACGGATTTGAGTCCAAGAAGCTTGGAGTTCCCGGACAGGGCACCTCGCCAGGGCGATTGACGCCGGGCGAGCACGGCGGAGCCGGCCGCGACAATGCGCTCAATCCCTTCACCGGATTGGGCGAAGCCAGCGCCAACCTCGTCGAGGTCACCGGCGTCATCAAATGGTTCGACGCCTCCAAAGGTTACGGCTTCATCGTTCCCGACAACGGCTGGCCGGACGTGCTCCTGCACGTTACCGTGCTTAGGCGCGACGGCTTCCAGACCGCTTATGAGGGCGCCCGCATCGTCGTCGAGTGCATCCAGCGCGCCAAGGGCTACCAGGCCTTCCGCGTCGTTTCGATGGACGAATCGACCGCGATCCACCCGGCGCAGATGCTGCCGCCGCGCACCCATGTCACGGTCACCCCGACCAGCGGGCTGGAACGGGCCCAGGTGAAATGGTTCAACCGGCTGCGCGGCTTCGGCTTCCTGACCTGCGGCGAGGGCACCCCCGACATCTTCGTGCACATGGAGACGCTGCGCCGCTTCGGCATGACTGAGCTGAGGCCGGGCCAGTATGTGCTGGTCCGCTTCGGGCCCGGCTCCAAGGGCATGATGGCGGCCGAGATCCATCCCGAGACCGGATCGCCGGGATTGCAGTCGCACTAAGGCTATGACTTCCAGCAATTGTGAGCAGAGGCGCGCTGCAAGTCCGGCGCGCCTCTTCCTTTTCCGGCGGTCGCCGCGTAAGGACTGATTGAAGTCCCACGCAGCGAGAGCCCCGATGAATTCTGATCGAAAGGCTGCCTGGTCCGCTCTGAAGGGCTGGCTGGCCGCCATCCTCGTCATCGCCGGCTGGGCCGTCGCCGGCGCGCCGGCCGGCGCCGCGAGCTTCCAGCCGCTCGAGATCGTCACCAAGAACGGCGTGCAGGTGTTCTCGGTCGAGATGGCAACGACCCCGGAGGAGAAGGAGACCGGCCTGATGTACCGCAAGGAATTGGCCGACGGCAAAGGCATGCTGTTCGACTTCAATCCCGAGCAGGAAATCTCGATGTGGATGAAGAACACTTATGTGTCGCTCGACATGATCTTCATCCGCGCCGATGGCCGCATCCTGCGCATTGCGGAGAATACCGAGCCGTTGTCGACGAAGATCATCTCCTCCCGGGGACCCGCCCGGGCCGTGCTGGAGGTGGTGGCGGGGACGGCGCAGAAGTACGGCATCCGCCCCGGTGATCGCGTCGGCCACCCCCTGTTCGGCGGCAAATAGGACGGGCAGGGGCGATTGCGGCCCAGGCCGGCGGCTTTGGAAAGCTTGCTGGCGCTCCGGGAAGCGTGTATCGACGGGGCTCGCCGGACATTCGGGGTATAGCGCAGCCTGGTAGCGCGGCAGTTTTGGGTACTGCAGGTCGTTGGTTCGAATCCAGCTGCCCCGACCAGTCCCGGGCGGCGCTGGCCTAGAGGTCAGCATCCAACCGGCAATGGCCAGGCATCTACGCGTCCGGCCTCCGCTTCGCGCGGAAATCAGCAAAGCCTCATCGAACCTTCGCCCGTCGCGATAGACAAATCCGTGTTGGGGATTTCAGCGCCCAATGTCTAAACGGACGCCGCCAAGCGATGAATATTCCGCTTGCGCGGCGTTGCGTTTTGTCCGCCGCGCTCGTCAGTTCGAGGCGTACCAGCCGGGCGGAAATGGCACGTACGGCCAGGCCATCTGATTGTCGTTGGCGGCTTGCGGCGGCCGTTGCGACGCCATGCTCACGATTGGCGCGGGCGGGATCACGCGCAACGCGAGGCGCAGACGCGCACATTGCAATTTCATCATTGTCGTCCCCCCAGCAATCTACTTGCTTCCAAACGTCCGATCGTCTGCAAAGTTCAGTCTTAAAATCGCCCTGCGCCGAAACGGCGCGCCCGTCCTCAAATCACGGGCATTCTAGAAAAACCGGCGCGGGCTTTCAACCAAACGCGCCGCTCCATCCCAAGAAGTAAGGTTGATCGGCAAGGTTAAAGGCGAGCGGCTGTTGCGGCCGTTTGGCTGGCTGCTATCAGGTCGGTCCCGGCTCGCGATGGGCTGTCCATTCTGTGCCACCACAGATGATTGTTCGTCGCGGCGCGCGGATCAGCCTAAGTTCTGCGCCAGCGAGTTCTGCCATGTCTATTGACCGCAACATCGGGACCATCGGTCCGCAGTCAAACTGGACCGAGATCTGGCACCTCTGGACGGTGATCGTGCCGCGCCGCTCCATCAACGGGCAGTTCGTGCTCGGCAAGGTCTGGCGCCGCCATGACGGCCGCGACTGGATCTACAAGAAGTTCACCGAGTTCGACGGCGAAGAGGCGGCCTAACTGCCGCCTCTCTCAGGCCGCCTTCGCCTCCGCAGCCGGCTTGGCCGGCGGCGGCTTCAGCGGCTTGTCCTGCTTCTTCGACCACGAGATGTAATAAGCCACCGTCGTCATGATCGCGATGCCGGCGACGCTGACGAAGATCTGCGCGAGCAGCGACCCTGAGCTCATCGACAGCTCGAAATGACCGACGAAGGACAGGAACACGCCGACGCAGAACACGGCGAGCGACTGCTGGCCACAGACGATCAAGGGGTCGAACACCTTCCACTCCAGCCCCGGCCACTCCTTCGGCACGAAGCGGATCACCAGGATCACGATCACCACGAAGTGGAGGAAGCGATACGGTGCGAGGTTGGTCTTGTCATTGGGGTTGAAGGTCGAGAACAGCCATTCCGGGAACATGCCGCCGAAGGTGGGGAAACGGCCGGCCATGGTCATGACCAGCGCGAACAGGAGATAACCGAGGCAGACCCACAGCGTAACAGGCGAGTTGATCAGCGCTGCCGAGCGCCGCGCGCCGCCCATGGAGCACCAGGCGCCGAACACGAACAGCACCTGCCAGCAATAGGGGTTGAAGTACCACTGGCCGGCCGGATAGGCGGTCAGGTTCCAGCCGTTATGGCGCGCGGCGAGCCACAGCACGATCGACAGGATCATCGTCAAATCGGGCTTGCGCAGCATGAACCACAGCACCGGCGGAAACAGGCCCATCAGCACGATGTAAAGCGGCAGCACGTCGAGGTTGAGCGGCTTGAAGCGCAGGAACAGGCCCTGGCGCAGCGTCTCGGTGGCGTTGTCGACGAGGCCGGCGACGTTGAACTCGTTGATCATCTCGGAATCGCCGAAGCGCAGCGCGAGATAGCTGATCGAGGCGATGTAGATCACGAACAGGATGATGTGGGCGACATAGAGCTGCCAGACCCGCTTGGTCAGTCGGGTGGCACCGACGATGAAGCCGCGGTCCAGCATCATCCGTGCATAGACGAAGGAGGCGGTGTAGCCGGAGATGAAGACGAACAGGTCGGCCGCGTCGGAAAAGCCGTAGTTGCGGGTCGTGATCCAGTTCACGACGTTGTCGGGGATATGGTCGAGAAAGATCGCCCAGTTTGCGACACCGCGAAACAGGTCGAGCCGGAGGTCGCGACCCTTGTCGGGAAGTGTGGCGCTGACGTTCAGGAAGGCCATGCGTCGGGAGCTTTCAGAGAGGACAGAAGCACGGAGATCGATGAAACCGGGCCGCCAAACGGGGTCCCAGGATGAAACGCGGGTACGCAATTGTCACGGTGCAGCATAATGACTATACCGTTGGCGAGGGTTGCCGGGGCCGGAATCAGGATCAGTTCCCAACCGGCTTCTCTATACTATCCCCGAGATTTCCACCAACTGCCACCGTGACGCATCGAAATCGAACGGAAAGACCAAGAGGCCCGGACCAGTCATGACCGCACGCATTTTCAAGCCCGCCAAGAACGCGATGCAATCCGGCCGGTCCAAGACCAGGGAATGGCAGCTCGATTACGAGCCGGAGCAGCCGCGGTCGGTCGAGCCGCTGATGGGCTGGACCTCGTCGGCCGACATGAAGCAGCAAATAACGCTGCGCTTCCACAGCAAGGAAGAGGCGATCGCCTATTGCGAGCGCAAGGGCATCGCCTATCAGGTGATCGAGCCCAAGGAGTCGATCCGACGGCCGGTCGCCTATGCCGACAATTTCTCGTTCCGCCGCGGCGAGCCCTGGACGCATTGAGGGGCGGGCGGCCGCTCTGGAAACCCTGGCATCGGTTTCAGACCAGCTCCTTCCAGATCACCGTCGTGGAACGGAATGCGTACCGTCGATCGGCGAGCAAGAGGGGAAGATGCCAAGGAAGTCCAACTAAGATTACGGCGAAGGCGGCGACTGGCGCTCCGTATTCGGGGCGAGCTGCTGCGAACCGTATGCTGGCAATCACCAGCGTTGCGATCAGGTTGAGCGTGAACAAGGGAAAGGCCGACTGCCAAAGTCGCTCGGATAGTATCGGCCGCTGGAATGCGTAGCCAAACAAGCCGACAAGCTGAGCAATAGTCAGCGTCAGAATGACGTAGTCTGCCAACGGGTAGATCGGGTGCGGCCCATCGACGAGGATAAGGCCGACGCTCCCCAAGGTCGTAACGCCGAACAGCACAAAGTAAAGTTTCCAAAGCATCCCGCAGACCGTGCATTGCTGCGGCTCCTATAGCTCCGGGCGACACGTTTCGCAATTGCATCTACTGCGCGAAGACGCGTGCGGTAGCGCCACAAGATCGGCCAGGGATCCGTCCGGCCCTTGGCAGCCATTTCCCACCGTGCTTCGCTGCCCCGCATGACACGACCAGGACGAGGTGGGGTATGGGGGGGCGTGACCAGCTCGACGGCGTCGATCTGAAGATATTGTCCGAGCTGCAGCAGGATGGGCGGGTTCGCAACAACGAGCTGGCGCTGCGGGTCGGCGTGTCCGCGCCGAACTGCTTGCGGCGGCTGAAGTCGCTGTTCAGCCGCGGCGTGATCCGGGCGGTTCGCGCCGTGATCGACGAGCGGCTGCTCGGCTACGAGGTGGTGTCGTTCGTCTCGATCCAGCTCGGCAGCCAGGCCCAGCCGGTGCTGGAGGCGTTCGAGAGCTCGATCGCCGCAATCCCGCGCATCCAGCAATGCTGGCGGATTTCCGGCGACACCGACTATCTGCTCAAATGCGTGGCCCCGAGTGTCGAGAGTATGCGGCAGCAGCTCCTGCATTTCGCCGCGATGCCTAACGTCAAGAACGTGCGCAGCTTCCCCGTGCTCGGGGTTGCCAAGGACGTGCCGCTGCCATTGCAGGAGGTCGCGGTGGCAGAGCCGGCGGGGTAGGGCTCCGAATATTCCACGATCAAGTCTGAATCTCAGAAAAGCGCCTCAGCGATACCGCCCCCGAAACTCGCGCGGGGAGGTGCCGGTCCAGGTCCGAAAGGCCCGCGAAAAGCTCTTCTCGTTGCGGAAGCCGGCGATCTCGGCGATGCGCTTGATCGGCGTGCGGCCGCGCATCAGCTCCTGTTTGGCCAGCTCGAATTTCGCCTCCTCCTTGAGATCGCGCAGCGAGGTGGACTCCTCGCGCAGGCGGCGATGCATCGTGCGGGTTGATAGCGCGAGCTCGCGCGCGACGTCCTCGGCGCCGAGGACCCGTCCGCGCGCTTCGCGCAGCACGCGGCGGACGCGCTCGACCAGCAGGCGGTCGCGCCGGTACGGCAGCACGGTGAGCCGGAGCGCGCCCTTGAGCATGTTGTCGAGATCGGCCGCGCTGCGCGTCAGCGGTAGCGACAGATAGTGCTTGTCGAAGACGATGGCCGCGCGGTCCGCGTCGAAGCGGACGCTCCGGCAAAAGATGGTCGGATAGACCGAGACGTGGCCGGGCTCTGAGTAAGGAAACTCAGCCGCGCGGAGCGCGATCTGGGAGTCGACAGCCCAGCATGAGAAGCCGAGCACGTAGCGGAACAGCGTGACGAGGCAGAACTCGCGGAAGGGTCCGAGGTCACGGAGCTGACGGATCGACACGACGGCGGTCTCTTCGCCAACCTCGAGATCGAGCAGCACATCCTCTGTGACCAAGCGGTGATGCCGGCACCAGCGCTTGAGCGCGACCTCCAGCGTCGGTGCGGTGATCGAGGCCCGGCACAGCATGCCATAGGTGCCCCATGGCAGCCGGCGCGAGAACCAGCCAAGCGCCTCGTCATCGAGCTCGCGCATGGCATGGCCCGCCAGCGCTTCGAACTGGGCCGCGGTCACACGCCCATCAGGAGAATTCACAAGCTCCGGCGCGACCTGACCCCGGCTCAAGGCTTCGGCGGGATCGCGGCCGTAATGCTCGTACGCGGCCACCACGCCGCGGACGAAGGCGGCGGGCGTGACGGCGCGGCGCGGAATCGCGGTGGCGGCTTGAAAAGGCATCGGAATTCCTTTCGGAAATCCTCGCCAAGTTTGGCGGAAAATGCAACCTTTTCGACTGCAAGAGGGCCGGGACCGGGCTAGTTTCGGAGCCCAAAATACGGAGGACTCGCCTTGAACATCCCGAGCATCGATTTCGATCTGGGCGAAGACATCAGCCTGCTGCGCGACACCGTTCGTTCGTTCGTGGAGGCGGAGATCACCCCGCGTGCCGCCGAGATCGAAAAGGCTAATCTTTTCCCCGCAGACCTCTGGAAGCGCTTCGGCGACCTCGGCCTGCTCGGCATGACCGCGCCGGAGCAATATGGCGGCTCCAATATGGGCTATCTCGCCCATATCGTCGCCATGGAGGAAATCTCGCGCGGTTCGGCGGCTGTGGCCCTGTCCTACGGCGCCCATTCCAATCTTTGCGTCAACCAGATCCGCCGCAACGGCAATGACGCGCAGCGGCAGCGTTATCTGCCGAAGCTGATCTCAGGCGAATATGTCGGTGCGCTCGCGATGTCCGAGCCGGGCGCCGGCTCCGACGTGGTCTCGATGAAGCTGCGCGCCGACAAGCGCGGCGACCGCTACGTGCTCAACGGCTCCAAGATGTGGATCACAAACGGCGGCGATGCCGACGTGCTGGTGGTCTATGCCAAGACCGATCCGGAGGCCGGGCCGCGCGGCATGACCGCGTTCCTGGTCGAGAAGGGTTTTAAGGGCTTCACACACGGCCAGCATCTGGACAAGCTCGGCATGCGCGGGTCCAACACCTATCCGCTGTTCTTCGACGATTGTGAGGTGCCGGAGGAGAATGTGATGGGCAAGGTGGGCGAGGGCGTCAAAGTGCTGATGTCCGGCCTCGATTACGAGCGCGCGGTGCTCTCGGGCGGCCCGCTCGGCATCATGGCGGCCTGCATGGATGCGGTGGTGCCCTACATGCATGAACGCAAGCAGTTCGGCCAGCCGATCGGCGACTTCCAGCTGATGCAGGGCAAGCTCGCCGACATGTATGCGACCTGGCAGGCCACGCGCGCCTATGTCTATGCGGTGGGCCGCGCCTGCGACCGCGCCGACCACGCGCGCAGCTTACGCAAGGACGCGGCTGCTGCGATCCTCTATTCCGCGGAGAAGGCAACGTGGATGGCGGGCGAAGCAATCCAGGCGCTGGGCGGGGTCGGCTATACCTCCGAATTCCCGGTCGGGCGCCTGTGGCGCGATGCAAAGCTCTACGAGATCGGCGCGGGCACCTCGGAGGTGCGCCGCATGCTGATCGGCCGCGAGCTGATGGCCGAGACGGCTTAAGTCCTTCACCCCATTGGAAACACCATGCCGCTTCATTCCAGCATCGATCCGTCGTCATCAGATTTTGCACGCAATTCCGAGGCCATGCGCGGCCTCGTCGCGGACTTGCGTGAGAAACTCAGCGAGGTCGCCGGCGGCGGCGGCGAGGCTTCGCGCAAGCGCCACACCGCGCGCGGCAAGATGCTGGCACGCGAGCGCGTCGACCTCCTGGTCGATCCCGGGACCTCGTTCCTGGAGCTGTCGCCGCTCGCGGCCTATGGCCTCTATGGTGGTGACGTGCATTCGGCCAGCGTCGTCACCGGCGTTGGGCGCATCTCGGGCCGCGAATGCGTGATCGTCGCCAACGATGCCACCATCAAGGGCGGCACCTACTACCCGATGACGGTGAAGAAGCATCTGCGCGCGCAGGACATTGCGCGGCAGAACAATCTGCCCTGCGTCTACATGGTGGATTCCGGCGGCGCCTTCCTGCCGCTGCAGGACGAGATCTTTCCGGACGAGCGGCACTTCGGCCGCATCTTCTACAATCAGGCGCAGATGTCGTCGCAGGGCATTCCGCAGATCGCGGTCGTGATGGGCTCCTGCACCGCCGGCGGTGCCTATGTGCCGGCGATGTCGGACGAGAGCATCATCGTGCGCAACCAGGGCACCATCTTCCTCGGCGGCCCGCCACTGGTGAAGGCCGCGACCGGCGAGGTCGTCAGTGCGGAGGAGCTCGGCGGCGCCGACGTGCATTCGCGGCAGTCCGGCGTGACCGATCACTACGCCCAGAACGATGCGCATGCGATCGGCATCGCCCGGCGTATCGTCGGCACCCTCAAGCCTTCCGTGCGGCCGAACCTGAACATGCATAAGCCGCGCGATCCGCTGTTCGCGGCGGAGGAAATCTACGGCGTGGTGCCGGTCGACGGCCGCAAGCCGTTCGACGTGCGCGACATCATCGCCCGCGTGGTGGATGGTTCCGAGTTCGACGAGTTCAAGAAGCTCTACGGCACGACGCTGGTGTGCGGCTTCGCCCATATCTGGGGCTATCCGGTCGGCATCATCGCCAACAACGGCATCCTGTTCAGCGAGAGCTCGCTGAAGGGCGCGCATTTCATCGAGCTGTGCTGCCAGCGCGGCATTCCGCTGGTGTTCCTACAGAACATCACGGGCTTCATGGTCGGCAAGAAATACGAGGCCGGCGGTATCGCGCGCGACGGCGCCAAGTTGGTGACGGCGGTCGCGACCGCCTCGGTGCCGAAGTTCACCGTCGTGATCGGCGGCTCCTACGGCGCCGGCAATTATGGCATGTGCGGCCGTGCCTACGCGCCGCGCTTCCTCTGGATGTGGCCGAACGCGCGCATCTCGGTGATGGGCGGCGAGCAGGCCTCGATGGTGCTGAGCCAGGTCCGACGCGATAATATCGAGGCCAAGGGCGACAGCTGGTCCAGGGAAGAGGAAGACAAGTTCCGCGAGCCCATTCGCGCGCAGTATGAGAGCCAGGGCCACCCGTACTACGCGACCGCGCGTCTGTGGGACGACGGCGTGATCGATCCGGCCGACACGCGTCTCGTGCTCGGCCTTGGCCTCTCGGCGGCATCGAATGCGCCGCTCGAGCCGACGAAATTCGGCCTGTTCAGGATGTGATGTGATGGACCGCTCAAAACTCTACCGGCGTTTCCGCACGCTCCTGATCGCCAACCGCGGCGAGATCGCCTGCCGCGTTATCCGCACCGCCCGTGCGATGGGCCTGCGCACGGTCGCGATCTATTCCGAGGCCGATCGCGAGGCGATGCATGTCGCGCTCGCCGATGAGGCCGTATTGCTCGGGCCCGCCCGCGCCCGCGACAGCTATCTCAATATCGAGCGCTTGATCGAGGCCGCGCGCAAGACCGGAGCGGAGGCCGTGCATCCCGGCTACGGCTTCCTCTCCGAGAATGCCGAGTTCGCGCAGGCTTGTTATGACGCCGGCCTCGTCTTCGTCGGGCCGACCGCCGGGATGATGACGGCAATGGGCTCGAAATCCGGCTCGAAAGAGCTGATGGAGAAGGCCGGCGTGCCGCTGGTATCAGGCTATCACGGCGAGGCCCAGGACGAGGCGACGCTCGCCAAGGCGGCGGACAAGATCGGCTTTCCCGTGCTGGTGAAGGCCTCCGCCGGTGGCGGCGGGCGCGGCATGCGCATCGTGCGGTCCGCCGATGAGTTGGCGCCGGCGATCGTCAGCGCCAAGCGCGAGGCCAAGGCCGCCTTCGGCGACGACCGCATGTTGATTGAAAAGTATGTCGATAATCCCCGGCATATCGAGGTGCAGATCATCGGCGACAGCCATGGCAATCTGCTCTCGCTGTTCGAGCGCGAATGCACGCTCCAGCGCCGGCATCAGAAGGTGATCGAGGAGGCGCCATCACCGACGCTCAATGCTGCGCAGCGCGAAACCGTCTGCGCCGCCGCGCGAAAAGCGGCGGGCGCGGTGAACTATGTCGGTGCCGGCACCATCGAGTTCGTCTCCGACGGCAAGGACGTGTTCTTCATCGAGATGAATACGCGCCTGCAGGTCGAGCATCCCGTCACCGAGCTGATCACCGGCATCGACCTGGTCGAGTGGCAGCTGCGCGTTGCCTTCGGCGAGGCGCTGCCGCTCAAGCAGGATGAGATCAGGCTCAACGGCCATGCCGTCGAGGCGCGCGTCTACGCCGAGAACCCGACCAAGAACTTCATGCCGTCGGTCGGCAGGATCTCGACCTGGCGACTGCCGGCCGAGACGGGCGGCCTGCGTATCGACGCTGGCTATCGCGAGGGCGATACGGTCTCGCCGTATTATGACGCCATGCTCGCCAAGGTGATCGCGTGGGCGCCGACGCGGGACGTCGCGATCGAGCGGCTGAACCGCGGGCTGGAGGAGTCCGACGTCCGCGGCATCGTCACCAACATCCCGTTCCTGTCGGCGCTGATGACGCATCCGAAGGTGCGGGCGAATGCGATCGACACCGGCTTCATCGAGCGCGAGCTGGCGGTGCTGACCGCCGCGGCGCCGGCGCCCGGAGAGCTCGAGCTCTGCGCCGCGGCCGCCGCCATCGTCAACGAGGAGCGGCAGACCGCGCATGCGGAGGCGAGTTCGCCCTGGCAGACCTTCGGCTGGCAGCCGGTCGGTCGCCGCCAGCGCAGCTTTGCCTTCCGTGTCGGCCATGGTCCGGAGCAGAAGATCACGCTGAACTACGGCAGCGGACCGTCGACGCTGGTGATCGGCGAGCGCGAGCTGGCGTTCACGATCGCTGCGAAGGATGGCGGCTTCGACCTGACGCTCGACGGCGTCAAATCGTCAGTGGCAGCGGTCATCGATGGCCATGAGCTGTACCTGCGCACGCGCAACGGCCGCTTCGACCTGCATTGGGTCGATCCGTTCGGCGGCGAGAGCGAGGAGCATGTCGGCGAGGACAAGATCGCAGCGCCCTTGCCCGGCACGGTGGTTGCCGTGCTGGCAGAGGAGGGGACCAAGCTGGAGAAGGGCGCGCCGATCCTCACGCTGGAAGTGATGAAGATGGAGCAGACGCTGCGCGCGCCCTATGCCGGCGTGCTGAAATCCATCAAGTGCAAGGTCGGCGACATCGTGCAGGAGGGCGTCGAGCTCGCTATGGTCGAACCTGCAGGGGAATGAGATGAGCGATCCGGTCCGCATCATCGAAATGGGGCCGCGCGACGGCCTTCAGAACGAGAAGACGTCCGTCAGCGTCGAGGCGCGCATCGCCTTCATCGAGGCGCTCGTGGCGGCCGGGCTGGATACCGTGGAGGTCGGCGCCTTCGTCTCGCCCAAGGCTATCCCGCAGATGGCAAGCTCGGATGCCGTGCTGCGCGGCGTCGCGCATGTGAAGGGCGCCGAATTCCACGTGCTGGTGCCGAACGAGAAAGGCTATGACGCCGCGCGTGCCGCGGGCGCGAAAGTGGTCTCCGTGTTCGCGGCGGCCTCCGAGGGGTTTTCCCGGGCGAACATCAACTGCACGATTGCGGAGTCCATCGAGCGCTTCAAGCCGGTGCTGGCGCGCGCCAGGGAGGATGGCGTCAAGGTGCGCGGCTATATCTCCTGTGTGCTGGGCTGTCCGTTCGATGGCGAGATCAAGCCGAAGGCGGTGGCGGATCTTGCGCGCACGCTGTTCGAGCTCGGTTGTTACGAGATCTCGCTCGGCGACACCATCGGTGTCGGCACGCCAGCCAAGGCCAAGGAGATGCTGCGCGCGGTGGCCGCCAACATTCCCGCAGCCAGGCTCGCGATGCATTTCCATGACACTTACGGCCAGGCGCTCGCCAACCTCTATGCCGGACTGGAGGAGGGCGTCCGGGTCATCGACGCCGCCGCCGGCGGGCTCGGCGGCTGCCCCTATGCGCCGGGCGCGACCGGCAATGTTGCGACCGAGGACGTCGTTTACATGCTGGAGGGCATGGGCGTCAGGACGGGTATCGATATGGAGAAGCTGCTGGCGGCGACGAACGCGATGAGCGGCGTGCTGGGCAAGCCGCCCGTGAGCCGCGTGGCGTCGGCGCTGAACGCGAGGAAGAAGCGGGCGGTTTCCTAGTTCTCCGTCATTGCGAGGAGCGAAGCGACGAAGCAATCCAGGCTGCCGCTGCAGAAATATCCTGGATTGCTTCGCTTCGCTCGCAATGACGGTGGAACGAGCGCAGGACTCAAGCCGCCTTCAGACCGACATCCGGTAAACGCGGCCGGTTCTTCAGCGCCTTGGCCATCAGGGCCTCGACCTCGGCCTTTTCCTGCGGCAGCAGTGCCAGGCGGGGCGGGCGGGTCAGGGCGGTGCCGCGGCCCATGATGTGTTCGCACAGCTTGATGCACTGGACGAGGTCCGGGCGGGCATCGAGATGCAGGAGCGGCATGAACCATTCGTAGAGCGGCATCGCCTCGGCAAAGCGCCCGGCCTTGGCCAGGCGAAACAGCGTCTCGCCCTCGCGCGGGAAAGCGTTTGACATGCCGGAGACCCAGCCGACGGCGCCCATGGCGACGCTCTCGACGATGACGTCGTCGAGACCTGCGAACAGCACAAAGCGGTCGCCGACCATGTTGCGGGTGTCGACGAACCGCCGCGTATCGCCGGAGGAATCCTTGAAGCAGACCACGGTCTCGACATCGGCGAGCGAGGCGAGGATGTCTGGCGTAACGTCGTTCTTGTAGATCGGCGGGTTGTTGTAGAGCATCACGGGAAGGTCAGTCGCGGAGGCGACGGCGCGGAAATGCGCGGCGGTCTCGTGCGGCTTGGAGGAATAGACCAGCGCCGGCATCACCATGACGCCGTCGATGCCGACGCGTGCGGCTTCCTTCGCGGTCTCCACCGCAAACGCGGTGGTGAATTCGGCGATGCCGCACAGCACGGGCACGCGGCCCTTCGCGACCGACTTCGCCGCTTCCATGATCGCGACCTTCTCCTTGCGCTCGAGCGAGGTGTTCTCGCCGACCGAGCCGCAGACGATCAGGCCGGAGACGCCGTCGCGGATCAATCCGTCCATGACCTTGGCGGTCGCGTCGATGTCGAGCGAGAGATCGTCGTGGAATTGGGTGGTGACGGCCGGGAAGACGCCTTCCCAGGCAACGCGGCGGCTCATGGTTTAACTCCAGGGGTATGTGCCGGCGGGGGGCTGGAGCCGCCGGCTTTTGTGAAAGGGATGGGGAACGGGATCAGAGCGTCGCGCCGACCTTGCGCAGCTCGGCGAGGACGGGGGCCTTGGGCAGCCAGATCTTGTCGAACTCGGCAATCACGGCCTCGGTGTCCTTGGCGTCGACCTGGCGGATCGGGATCGGTGCTTTCTTGAAATTCTCGATCAGCGTGGGCTCGTTGCCGGCGAGCTCGTCGATCTGCGCGTCCAGCGTCGTCTTGATCGTTTTCGTGACCAGCTCGCGATCGGCGGCGGGCAGCGATTGCCAGACGCGGCCGGAGACGACGGCCGCCATCGGCATGAAGACGGCGTTCATCTGCAGGATCACCTTCGACACCTTGTCGAAACGCTGGTTCCAGGAGAATTCGAGATCGGCCTCGAGGCCATCGACTTGGCCGTTGGCCATCGCGTCGAACACTTGCGGCGTCGGGATCGGCGTCGGCGCCGCGCCGAGCGAGGAATAGAAGTCGCGATAGACCGGCGTCGGGTTGATGCGCAGCTTCATGCCCTTGATGTCGGCGAGCGAATTCAGGTCCTTGGAGGAGAACACCGCGCGCATGCCAGTGATGCCCCAGCCGAGCCCGATCGTGCCGGTCTCCTGCGGCAGCACCTCGAACAGCTTCACCGCCGCCGGATGCCGCACGAACTTGGCCACCGCCGGCGTCGAGCGCACAATGTAAGGCGCGTTGATCGCGGCGATGTGCGGCACGCGCGAGCCGAGCTCGGCGGCCTGGATGAAGCCCATGTCGAGCGCGCCGGACTGCAATTGCTGCATCATCGCGGTCTCGTTGCCGAGCTGGCCGGCGTGGAAGACGGTCAAGGTCAGGCGGCCGTTGGTGGCGGCCTTGAGCTCGTCACCGAATTTGAGCGCGGCCTTGTTCCAGGAATGGCCGTTCGGCGTGATCAGGCCGAGACGGAATTCCTTGGCCTGGGCGAGCGCCAGCGACGGGGCGAACACCGCGGCGGCACTGGCGGCGAGAAAGTGGCGGCGTGAAAGCGGCATCGTGGGACTCCTTTGGGCCTATTTGACGAGGATCAGCGAGAGCGATGGGTACAGCGAGAGCAGCACCAGGAGGATGCAGGCGATGACGAAGAAGGGCAGCGTCACCATGAACATCCTGCCGGGCTTGGCGCCGGTGACGGCGGCCGCGACGAAGAAGCAAAGCCCGACCGGCGGCGACAAAAGGCCGAGCACGAGGTTGATCACCACGACGACGCCGAATTGCCGGGGGTCGATGTGATAGATCTCGGTTGCGACCGGCAGCAGGATCGGCACCGTCATGATCAGGCCGGGAATGCCGTCGATCACAGTGCCGATCAGCAGCAGGATGACGTTGCAGATCAGCATGAAGCTGACCGGATCCTTGGCGACGGTCTGGATCCAGGCTGCGGTCTCCTGTGGCACCTTGCCGAAGATCAGCACCCAGGAGAACACCGCGGCGGCTGCGACCAGAAACAGCACGATCGCCGAATAGATCGCGCTGCGCAGCATCATCTGCGGCAGCTGCGAGAACTTGAATTCCTTGGTCCAGAACTTTCCGACCACGGCCGCAGCCACCGCGCCGACGGCCGCGGATTCCGTCGCATTGGCGAGGCCCCCGAGGATGGTGCCGACGATGACGATCGGGATCAGCAGCGTCGGCGAGGTCCGCAGGATGGTCATGACGCGCTGGCGCGGCGTCTGGTAGTCCGCGCGCGGATAGTTGTAGATGTAGCCCATCAGCGCGATGACGAGGCAGAACATCACGGTGAGGATGACGCCCGGGACGATGCCGGCGATCAGCATGTCGCTGACCGAGACCTGCGCCAGCACGCTGTAGACCACGAACATCACCGACGGTGGGATGATCGGGCCGAGCATGCCGCCATAGGCGGTCAGGCCGGCCGCGAAGGTCTTGTCGTAGCCCTTCTTCTCCATCTCGGGGACCATGATCTGCGCCATGATCGCGACCTGCGCGGTCGCCGATCCCAGGATGGACGAGATGAACATGTTGGCGAGGATGTTGACGTAGGCGAGCCCACCCTTGAGCGAGCCGACGAAGGCCATCGCCATGTCGACGATGCGCCGCGTGATGCCGCCGCCATTCATGATCTCGCCGATTAGGATGAAGAGCGGGATTGCGATCAGGCCGTAGCTGTCGACGCCGCCGAACAGCTGCAGCGGATAGGACTGGAACAGCACCGGGTTGCCCGAGGCGGCGATGTAGACGAGGCCGGCGAGGCAGAGGCAGAGGCCGATCGGCACGCCGACCAGCATGAAGGCCATGAAGGCTGCTGACGTGATCATCAATTGACCCCGTCGAGCTCGGAGAGCTGGAAGCCCTTCGGCGGCGTGCGCGGGACCAGCTCGAGATCTTCAAGCAAGTTGGCGAGACCATGAACGGTCATCGACACCGCGAAGATCGGCAGCGTCAGATAGAGCACCCAGGTCGGCCAATTCAGCGTCTGCGTGCGCTCGGTGTAGAGGAAGTTGAAGGTCTCGGCGGCGAGCTTACGCCCGTCGAAGCCGGCGCGGGCGAGGCCGACCGGGTCCATCCAGAGCACGCAGGTGACGATCAGGGCGACGCCGAACACCACGACGAGGCCGGTCGAGATCACTTTTGCAAATTTCTGGTGCTGAGCGGAAAGTCGCTCCGTCAGCATGGACACGGCAAAATCGAGCCGCAGCCGCGTCATCGCGGATGCCCCGATGAAGGTCAGCCAGACCACGCAATAGACGGCGGATTCATCGATCCAGTAGATCGGGAAATGCGAGTAGCGGGTGACGACATTCACCAGGATCAGCCCGGTGAGCAGGTACATCAGGCCCATCAGCGCGAGCCGCTCGCAGGCGAGCAGGGCGCTCGACATCCGGACGATCATGCGTCGGAGGCTGAGTGCGCGCGTGGCCGGCATGGTCTGCTCGATCATGAAAGAGGCCCCAACCCCCTGAAGATTTGTCGTGCGATTGCCAAATGTATAATTTATACATTTTGGGAGTCAAACGGAGTTTGCGGTCATTTCGGCGGCAGGGCGCGCGTTTGCTGGGCACTATGCGGCGCCCCGGCTTTTGCCGGGCAGCTCGACATGCAAGACAGGGACCGTGTCGGCCGCACGAGTCGGGAAGGACAACGGACGATCAGATGAAACAGCCTCTGAAGCATCGCACCCTGTCGGCTGCGATCGTCGACCAGCTCCGCCAGGCAATCCTCGACGGCTCCTATCCGGCCGGATCGCAGCTGCGCCAGGACGCGCTGGGCGAAGCCTATGGCGTCAGCCGCATCCCGGTGCGCGAGGCGCTGTTCCAGCTCGAGGCGGAAGGCTTGGTGCGCATCGTGCCGCAGAAGGGCGCCATCGTCTCGGAGCTGTCGTTGGACGAGATCAACGACGTGTTCGACCTCCGCCGTATCCTGGAGCCGCGACTGCTGGCGCAGTCGGCGCCGCGCTTCACCGCGCAGGATTTCGACGGGCTCGACGACATCCACCGGAGCTTCGAGAAGGCGATCAAGGCGCGCAACGTCAGTGAGTGGGGCCAGCTCAATGCCGACTTCCACATGGCGCTCTACGTCCACGCCCCGCAGCCGCGCACGCGCGCGATCGTGCTGTCGCTGCTGCAGACCAGCGACCGCTACACGCGGCTACAACTCTCCAACACCAAGTCGATGGGCATTGCCGAGAAGGAGCACGCCCATCTGATCGCGCTCTGTCGTGCGCAGAAAGTAGAGGAGGCCTGCCGCTTCCTGGAGCGGCACATCGAGGCCGTGCGCAAAGACCTGCTGCAGGTGGTGGCGAACGCGCCGAAGTCGCGGCGGAAGGAGAAATCGTAGGGTGGGTTAGCCGAAGTCGTAACCCACCGCTGTTCGTCTCCGCTGCGACAGAAGACGTGGATTACGCCTTCGGCTAATCCACCCTACAGGCCGGCGATCGCTTCTACCTGCTCCCGTCCGGCCCCATCACGAGGTCCGGCAGCCAGGTCGAAATCCCCGGCACCAGGCACAGCAGCAGCACTGCAAGCATCATCAAGAGCACGAAGGGCAGCGTACCCCAGATCACCTCGCGCAGGGGAATATCGGGCGCGACGTTGCGGATGACGAAGATGTTGAGGCCGACCGGCGGGTGGATCAGCCCCATCTCCATCACGATGGTCATGACGACGCCGAACCAGATGATGTCGAAATTGGCGGCGCGGAGCGGCGGCAGGATGATCGGTGCCGTCATCAGGATGATCGAGACCGGCGGCAGGAAGAAGCCGAGCACCACGACCATGACGAGGATCGCGAACAGCAGCTCCCAGCGCGGCAGGTGCATCGCAACGATGGATTCGGCGACCGATTGCGAGATGTGCAGATAGCTCATCACGTAGGAATAGAGCAGCGACATGCCGATGATCATCATCAGCATGGTCGATTCCCGGATCGTCGACTTCATGATCGGCGCGAGGTCGCTCGGCCGCCACACGCTGTAGATCGCAGCGATCAGCGCCAGCGCCAGGAGGCCGCCGAGGCCGGCGGTCTCCGACGGCGTGGCATAGCCGCCATAGAGCGCGACCATGACGCCGGTGAGCAGCAGCACGAAGGGGATCACGCGCGGCAGCACGCTGAAGCGTTCGGCGAGCGTGTACTCGTCACGATGCAAGATCGGAGCCTCCGGTCCGCCGTTCTTGTAAGCCACCTCGGCGGCGGCATATTCCTGGCGGAAGCGAACGACGGCATAGATGCCGAACAGCGTGACCAGCAGCAGGCCCGGCCCGATGCCGGCGAGGAACAGCCGTCCCAGCGACTTTTCGGCGGCGACCGCGAACAGGATCATCGTGATCGAGGGCGGCAGCAGGATGCCGAGCGTGCCCCCCGCTGCGATGATGCCGGCGGCGAAGCCGCCGGAATAGCCGCGCTTGCGCATCTCGGGGATGCCGGCCGAGCCGATCGCCGAGCAAGTTGCCGGCGAAGACCCCGCCATCGCCGCGAACAGCGCGCAGGCGAACACGTTGGCAACGCCGAGGCCGCCGGGCACGCGGTGCAGCCAGGCATGCAGCGCCAGATAGAGATCCTGGCCGGCGCGGGACTTGCCGATCGCCGCGCCCTTCAGGATGAAGAGCGGGATCGACAACAGCGTGATCGAGGCCATCTCCTCGTAGACGTTCTGCGTCACCGTATCGAGCGAGGCCGAGGGCATGAAGATGGCCATGAACACCACCGCGACCGCGCCGAGCGCGAACGCAATGGGCATGCCCGAGAACATCACCAGCAGCGTCACAATGCCGTAGGCGAGGCCGATGCCGAAAACGCTCATGGCCGCTTGGCTCCGGTGAAGGGCAGCGCAAGCTGCACGAGGATCTGGAGGCAGAGCAGGCTCATCCCAAGCGCCATCAGCGAGTAGGGGATGGCGAGCGGCGGCGACCACATCGAGTTGGAGACCTGGCCGTCGACATAGGCTTCGTGCGCCAGTGTCCACGACTTCCAGGTGAAGAAGGCGCAGAACAGGAACGTGGCGGCATCGACCAGCCAGAGCCGGACCTGGTTCGCGAATGGCGAGAGCAGGTCGACGAAGGCCTCGATGCCGATATGACCGCGGTTCTGCTGCACATAGGCCGCCGTCATGAAGGTCGCGCCGACCAGCAGGAACACGGCGGCTTCGTCCTGCCAATAGTTCGCGGCCTTGTACAGCGCGCGGCTGAGCACGCTGTAGCTCAGGATTGCACAGGCCGCGACAAGTGCGATCGCGGCGAACACGACGATGATGCTGTTGAGGACGGCGAGACCGCGATCGATCGCCGCCGCAGGGCCGGTCCCCGCGGCAACGATCGTCCGGTCGTCACGATCCGGAAGCGGACCGTGGCTCATGCTGCGACATCGATGGCGAGCTTGAGCAGGTTTGCGGCGGTCGCGGTCTTGGCGCTGTAGTCCTTCCACGCGGTGTCGCGGGCGATGTCGCGCCATTTTCCGACGGTGGCGGCGTCGAGCGCCGAGACCTTGGCCCCGGCCTTCTCATAGACCTTGGCGACCTCGACGTCGTCATCCTGCGCGCCCTTGCGGCCGAAGGCTTCGAGCTCGGTGCCGACCGCGAGCAGGATGTCCTGATGGTTCTTCGGCAGCTTGTCGAAGATCGCCTTCGACATCATCAGCGGCTCGAGCATGAACCAATAGGAGGCGCCCGCGCCCGAGGTCAGCGACTTCGCGACCTCTTCCAGGCGGAACGAGATCAGGCTCGTCGAGGAGGTGATGCCGGCATCGCAGGCGCCGGTCTGCATCGCCGCGTAGATCTCGTTCGACGGGACCGACAACACCGAGGCGCCGGCGGTCTGCAGCACCATGTCCATCTCGCGCGAGCCGCCGCGCACCTTGAGGCCCTTGGCGTCCTCCGGGGCGACGATCGGCTTGGAACGGCTGGCAACGCCGCCGGCCTGCCAGACCCAGGTGAGCAGGATGATGCCCTTGTCGGCCAGGAAGTCGGTCAGCGCCTTGCCGACGGGCTCCTTCTTCCAGCGCAGACCCTGGTCGTAGTTGGTCACGAGGCCCGGCATCAGGCCGATATTGGTCTCCGGCACTTCGCCGCCGGCATAGGGCATCGGATAGAGGCTGATATCGAGCGCGCCCTTGCGCATGGCGGAGAACTGCGCGTTGGTCTTGATCAGCGAGGAGTTCGGATAGATCTCGGCGGCAATGTCGCCATTGCTGCGCTTACTCACTTCGGCAGCGAACATGCGGCACAGCCGGTCGCGGAAATCGCCCTTGTCGATAGTGCCGCCTGGGAACTGATGCGAGATCTTCAGCGTGGTCGCGGCCTGCGCGGTGCCGGTGCCGAAGCGGAGAATGGCAGGTGCCGCGACGGCGGTCGCGAGCAGATGGCGGCGCGTGAACATGATGTAATCCCCTTGGGCGTTTCTTTGGGCGTTTCTCGGAGTGTTTTTGGCAGAGGTGATTTGAACTGGGTTCTTCGCGACCGCGGGGCCAATCCAAGCCGGTCTCCATCCGATGGTCTTTCATCTGATAGTTCGAGACAGAGTGCCGCGGCAAGTGCCGGTTGTGCTGCGCTGCAGCACATCCGATCCATGCGGGCTCGCCAATCAACGAGGGCGGCTGGCCGCAGAAATTTATCGATGGTCAGCGTAACAACGCCACACGGCTATCCGTCGAGACAGGATAGCGGCGTCCGTCGCTGACAAACAAATCACGAAGGAAGATGAACCATGACCATTCGCACCCGCATCGTGCTCGGCGTCTCGGCTGCCGCTCTCTCGCTAGGCCTCGCGTTTGCGCCGGCCGCCTTTGCTCAGGACAAGATGGGCAAGGATGATGGCATGATGAAAAAGGACACGATGTCCAAGGACGGCATGATGAAGAAGGACACCATGTCCAAGGACGACGGGATGAAGAAGGATCACATGTCGAAGGACGGCATGAAAAAGGACGACGGGATGATGAAGAAGAACTGATCCCGTCATCGCGCAACGCCCCTTGGGCGGGCCGCGTCCTCTCGAATTCCGGCGGCATTTGAGGCCGCCGGAATGATGGCTCAGTTCAAGTTCAATTGAACGTGACCAGCGCGTTTTACTTGCGCTTAGCCTTGCGGGCGGCGTAGCGCGCATCGCGCTTGGCCTTCTGCTCGGCCTCGAGCGCAGCCTGCTTCTCGGCGGCTTCCTCGGCTTCCCGCGCGATCCGCGCAGCTTCGGCTGCCTTGGCCTCTTCCTCGAGGCGCTTCTGCTCAGCCTTTTCGGCCTCGCGCGCGGCCTTTGCCTCGGCGCGCTTGGCCGCGAGGGCCTCACGCTCGGCGCGCTTCGCCGCCACCGCGGGATCATCGGGCCCCGGCTGCGACTTGAACTTGTTCAAAAGATTTTTGCGGGCGTCCTGCGCCGCCTTTTGCCGGTCTGCAAAGCCGGGTTCCCTGAATCCACTCATCGACGAGCCTTGTCTTCCTCGCTTTCGATCCTACATCGGTGCCTGTTGGTAAGTCGGCTGGGCATAGCAGGCGCCACGCGACGCAGAAGCGTGTACATCGGCGCGCGTCGCGAAGCCACCCATAATCGCAGCCGATCAGGTCAACGAAAAATCGCCCCCCGACGATCTCTCGTAGCCCGAAAAAACTGCCGAATTGTGATGTCCCTCATAAGGGAGCACATGGGCGACGCCTAGCGTCCGCCCCGTACGAGACGGAGCACGGGCATGACAATCTCAAGACCAAGCCTGAAGGCGCTCGCGATTGCCGTCGCCCTGGCAGGCGTGGCCGGCGCCGCGCTGCTGCTGGCTCGTCCGCAGCCCATCGAAAGTGCCGTGCTGGGAGCGGATTGGGAATGCACCCAGACCGCATTCGTGCTCACGAGCTGCGCACCGCGCGTTCAGGAGGCAATTCCGGCGGTCGAAACCTTGCGCAAGGATGCAATCCAGCAGACCCGGGGCTGAATTGGGCCGGACGATCCGGATGTGACGCGACGCCGCAGAGGTGGTAAAGCCAGCGCGCCAGCGTGACCAGGCGGCCATGTCGAAGCCAGAGTCCAGATCCGAACCGGGCGAGGAGCCCCATCCTCGACCGAACCGTCAGCCCAAGCCTCCGTCCGGCGGCGACCGCCGCGGCGCGCTGGCAGGATTGATCATCGCGATCGTGATCCTCGGCGTCGGCTGGTGGCTTGCCCGGGATCTGACGGCAGCCAGCAAGATGCAGGATTGTCTGATGTCCGGGCGAAGCAATTGCAATGTGATCGAGCCGGCTCGCTAGGCGCGCTCTACAGCATGGCCATGGGGCCGAAAAAATGCCCTGATCTTAATCATTTGTAACGGGACTTAGCCGATCAAGCAGGGCAGTGATTTCGGCCGGCATCAGCCCGGCGCGCGGCGATTCGCCGATCGCGCCCGGGATTCACGGCCATGAGAGCAGGGGGCGAGCACGCATGAGTGCGTCCAAACATCTGAAGATCTTCATTCCCTTGGTTTCGGCCACGTCGCTGCTCGCGCTGTCGGCGCAGGCGCAAGAGGCCAGGTCCCGGCAAGAGGTCGTCCAACCGCCGGCCGGGCCGGCAGCAGGCGCGCCGCCACAGGCCAATCCGCCCATGCGCAAGGGCCCTCCGCCGCAGCAAGCGACCAGGCCTGCGCAGCCCGGCGGTCAGCCCCATGCGGGTCACAACGCCGGGGGCCCGCCGCCCGGACGTCACGTCGCGCGCGGTCCTGCTCCCACACGTGATTGGGGTGGGCACACCTATCGCGGCAACCTTGCCTGGGAGGGTGGACGCTGGCGCCACGACGTCCGCCATGGCCGATCCGGCTGGTGGTGGGACGTTGGCGGCGTCTGGTATTATTATCCGCAGCGTTTGGCCGGCCCGCCCGCCTACATTTCAGAGGACTATATCGACGACGTGCCGGTGGTCTACGCCCGGCCTCCGGTGGCCTATGCGCCGCCACCTCCGCCGCCACCGCCGGCCGATCCCGGCGCCAGCGCGCTCGGCGGCGCGCTCGTCGGCGGCCTGCTGGGCGGACTGATCTCGGGCAATGCAACCGGGGCCGCCGCAGGCGCGGTTCTTGGCGGCGCGACGGGCGCGATTGCTGGCGCGACCGCGGCGTCCCAGCCCGGCTATTACTGGGCGCAGGGCACCTGCTACTACCGCTATCCGAACGGCCAATATGTGCAGGCCGATCCCCGCGCCTGCTATTGAGTTTTGCAGGCAGGATCGGACCATTGGAGGCGGGCTTCGGGCCCGCCTCATCCTTTTGCACGCCGGCGGTTGCTATGAATTGGCTCTGGTGCTCGTCGCCCCCTCAGTCAATTTCAAAGAAAAATGACGGGATGATTCGCGGGGGATGTGGTGCATGCTGGATGCCATCCAGATCAGCGTGGCGCTCTGGGCCATGATCGTTTGCGGCGGAATTAAACTCTCGCAGGCGTTGCCCTACCTGCTCTAAAACGGCGATCAGCTGGCAGGCCAATGCCTTGGTCGGTCAGGACACGAGCCAATCGAAGAATGCGATCGAGGCCCAGACCAGGCCCGCGATCCAGGCCACCATGACGACGCCGATGGTGCCGAGATAGGCGATGCCGAGCAGGTCCGCGCGATGTCGCTGCCTCGGGACGATGACTTCGGTTGCTGCTTTGCGTGTCATGACCGGACATCACCCATGAAGCCTGGACACGTAGTTTAGCGGAGATGTCGCGGACAGGCTGTGACGTGGTTCACAGACCGGTGCAGGAAGGCTGGTCGTTACCCCGCAATCATACGGACGAAATTGCCACGCACTCGTCCAGATGGCCGGCTAGAGTCTGCGCATGTACACCGAGTACGATCCGCAACATGAGGCCGAGGCCGCTATGAAGCGCGCCGCGGAGGCCGAGGGTGCCGACAGGCAACGGCTGATCCAGCTGGCCCTGGCATGGCACGAGCTCGCCCGCGATCTGCACGATGAGCAAGCCGGCCTCTCGCATCCAGCCGGGCGCAGGCCTTTGGCCCGAGAGCGCTGAGATGAGAAAAACCCCGTGCTCGGGGGACAAGCACGGGGTCCTTCAAAGCCGACCGGGGCTGGCGGGTCGGCACCACTCAGTTCGGTCATTCAACGCGCGGATCGCGCATTCGTTCCCGGTCAATCCGCAGCGCTGAAATCCGATCGCATTGCAGCGACCTTCCGCAGAAAGTCATCGTTAACGAATGCTCCGCGCAATCGAATTGCAGTCGCGATTCGTACTCGCGAACGAAGCGGAGTCGGACCGTGAACAAACAAAAAGCCCCCGCAGGGGCTCAGTGTTTTACGCAGCTTCGGTCTTCGGGACGGCGTCGGCATTCACCGACAGCTTGACCACGTCGCCTTCGACGGCGCCGACATATTTCGTGTCGATGTAGTGATGATGGTCCTTGTGACCTTCCGGGCTGTCCTTGCGCGTCAGCTTGATGCGGTTGCCCTCGAGACGATCGACGGTGCCGACATGTGCGCCGTCCTTGCCGATGATCTTCATGTGCTCTCTGATGTCAGCCATGCTGTCCTCCTTGCATGGCTTCAACTGCGAAGGCGCCGGTTCGTTGCAGCAGGCACGTTGGACCCGTTGGGATTTCCGGACGTTGACGCCTGATTGGATCTGTCAAGAAGCGCGATGGAGACCGTTCGGGCCTATCTGGAACGCAAGCACTGGGAACTCAGGCTGTTGAACGACGGCCTGAGAAACCCGCTCGATTTGGCGTCGCCGCGTTCCGTCGATGACGTCGTCAGGTCCAAATTCCAGATCACTGCCGCGCTCAGGGCGGAGCATGAATTACACGAGTGGAAGGCGACCGAGACCGCCTGGTCGCACACGGCCGATCCCGCCAGCGGGCCGTTCGAGTTCAGTTACGACTACCAGCGGGCCGATCTCACGGTACGCGGTCCGTCGTTCTACGAGCTCGACGGCGGCTGCACGAGCACGGCGATCTACACTGCCTCGGGGATGGCGGCGATCTCCGCGGTGCTGCTCGCCTCCGCGCGGATCGTCGCGAAGGCGGATATCCTGGTGCTGCCAGGCTGCTATGGCGAGACGCTGGAGCTGATCCGAAGCTTCATGCCGCATTTGCGGATCGAACCCTTGCCGCTGCCGCTCGGCGATGCGCTTGCACGGGTGAGCTCGCCGCGGATCCTGCTGCTGGATTCCTGCTCCGTCGCCGGCGCCATCGAGGCGGTGCTGCGCTGTGACGGCTCGGGCCTCGATCTCCTGATTTTCGATACGACGTGCTTCGCCGGCAGGTCGGGCCGCATCAGGCGAGTGGTGGGGTGGGCCAGGCGACACGGAATTGCGCTGGTGCTGGTGCGAAGCCACAACAAGCTCGATTCGCTCGGAGCGGAATATGGCCGCCTCGGCTCGGCCGTCTTCGTGCGCGGGCATGAGCGTCCACCGCGGGCAGGGGACGCTGAATGGTCACGTCTCGCGTTCGAAACGCGCAACGCAGTGCGGCTGCTCGGCGGCGCGGCATTGCCGGCCCACTTCCCGCCCTTCGCGGGCAGCGCGGCGTATTGGGCGCTGACGAAGCGGCGCGTGGCGGCGATCTTGCGCAACGGCCGCAGCTCGGCGCGATGCTTTGCCGCCGAGATCCCGGCGCTCTCGGCTCAGCTTCGCTTCGCTCACGGCCTCTACGTGACTCTTCGCGGAAGGCGCGCGCTCGACGAGGCGGCCGCACGGCAGGCTGCCGAGGACATGAGCTGCGAATTGCGCCGCGCGGGCTTTCCCATCCGCCACGCCGGCAGCTTCGGCTTCGATTTCGCCGCGACCGAGTGGTTTCACGACGCGACGACGGACCAGTACAGCGTCCGGGTGGCGGTGCCGGACCTGCCGACGGAGGTGTGGGACGATCTCACCGCGGCCATTGCGCGGTGGTGGCGGGGTCATCAGCGGGCAGGCTGTGGATAGACCGGAGGGCGGGCGCGTCGATCAGTCGACCGCCAGGCAATATTCTAGTCGCGGCTTGTCGTGACCGCGGCGCGCCCAGTCCTCAACTGCAAATGCAGGCTGACGTTGTCCCGTTGCGGCGCCAATGATCGAGGCCTGGACCACCTTGATGGGCCTCGTGACCGCATTGGTGCTCACCAAGCCCGCGTCGACCGCCAAATACGAGATCGCAACGACCGCGACCGCAGATGCGATCGCCATTCTCGTCAATTCGGATTGCTGCATTCCCAAACCTATCGGGCGCGTCTCACCCGGCGCTTAGATAGGGCTGATCGGCGCCGTTCAAAGGCCGGCATATGGTTACCCACGCGTTTGTGAACAGCGGCGGCGAGGCAACGAGCTGGCGATCCCGGCAGGACTCGAACCTGCAACCCGCGGAGTAGAAATCCGCTACTCTATCCAGTTGAGCTACGGGACCGTCTTGAACCGGCCGTCTTGAGCCGCCCGGATTGGGCGGCTGGCCGTTCATGTAGCATGCCAATATGAAAAAACTGGTGTTTCGCCAAGTCTGAACCGAACCGTTTTCCTCAGTGCGGCGACAAAGCGGAACGGTGGGGTGTCAGGGTGCCGGGTTGAGCGGCAGCGGACTGGACGATGGATCACATCGCCGGGAACGCTGAACAGCTTCCGGGGCACGGCCGCCGGTCGACTGGTCAGGTAGTGCTGCGCCATCAGGACGGCGTGCGTGGCGATATCTTGGCCGGTCTCCTCTGGGCTTACCTCTGTCATGGCGAACGCGACGCTTTGCACCTTCTGGTTCCATCGCCTTGAGTCCGTCACCTTTCCGCGCATTTCATTTGCCGCCGCGGCGTTCGTCCGCGCTTTCCGGGAGTCTTCAATGATCGGTCTCGTTCGCGCCGTCACAATCTGCGCCGCGCTAGCGCTCGGCCTTGTCACCGCGCAGGCCGCCGACAAGGCGTTCAAACGCGACGACCTCGCGGATTCCGCGATCAAGCTGGAGGCCCAGATCAAGAGCGAGGCGGGGCCGGTCGCCAAGACCAATGCGACGCTGAAGACGGACGCCGACGCCGCCTTCCGGCGCAATGATTACCGCACCGGCCTTTCGGTGCTCGGCCAGATCGCCGCGACCACGCCCGAGGATGCCGGCAACTGGCTGCGGCTCGCCAAGGTCATCTTCCAGATCTCGCCGAAGAGCTCGAGCGAGCAGACCTTCCTTTTGGAGCGCGCCTCGACGGCGGCCTATATCGCTTACATGCGCGCCGGCAATCCGGGCGAGGAGGCCGACGCGCTCGCCGTGCTCGGCAAGGCGCTGGCCGACCGCAAGCTGTGGCGGCCGGCACTGGATGCGCTGCGGCTGTCGCTCGACATGCGCGAGGTCGCCGAGGTCCGCGGCCAATATGAGAAGATGCGCGACGAGCACGGCTTCCGGCTGCTCGACTATACCGTCGACTCGGACTCGGCGAGCCCGCGCGCCTGCTTCCAGTTCTCCGAGGAGCTCGCCAAGCGCACCGACTTCGCGCCGTTCCTGGCGCTTGCAGGCCAGGACAAGCCGGCGCTGTCGGCCGAAGGCAAGCAGCTCTGCGTCGACGGGCTGAAGCACGGCGAGCGCTACAACATCAACCTGCGCGCCGGCTTGCCGTCGGCCGTGAAGGAGGGGCTGCCGAAATCGGCCGAGTTCAACATCTATGTGCGCGACCGCAAGCCGTTCGTGCGCTTCACCAGCCGTGCCTATGTGCTGCCGCGGACCGGCCAGCGCGGCATTCCCGTCGTCAGTGTCAACACGCCTGCGGTTAGCATCAATGTCTTCCGGATCGGCGACCGCAACCTGATCAACACGGTGGTCGACAGCGATTTCCAGAGGACGCTGTCGAAGTACCAGCTCAGCGAGCTCGGCGACGAGCGCGGCGTCAAGGTCTGGACCGGCGAGCTTGCGACTGCGACGACGCTGAACCAGGACGTCACCACGGCGTTCCCGGTCGACCAGGCGCTCGGCGAGCTCCAGCCCGGTGTCTACGTCATGACGGCCGCGGCGAGGGCCTCGGACGAGGACTACCAGCTCGCCACGCAATGGTTCATCGTCTCCGACCTCGGCATCGCCGCTTATTCCGGCAATGACGGCATTCATGTCTTCGTCAACTCGCTGGCGTCGACCGACCCGGTCGGCAAGGCCGAGGTGCGCCTGGTCGCGCGCAACAACGAGATCCTGGCGACGCGCAAGACCGACGATGCTGGTCACGTGCTGTTCGAGGCCGGCCTTGCGCGCGGCGAGGGCGGATTGTCGCCGGCGATGCTCACGGTCACCGGCGAGAAGGCCGATTATGCCTTCCTGAGCCTGAAGACCTCGGCCTTCGACCTGTCCGACCGCGGCGTTTCGGGGCGCGCGGTGCCCGCCGGCGCCGATGCCTTCGTCTATGCCGAGCGTGGCGTCTACCGTTCCAGCGAGACCGTGTTCCTCACCGCGCTGCTGCGCGACGGGCAGGGCAATGCCGTCGCCGGCGGGCCGATGACGCTGGTGGTCGAGCGCCCGGACGGCGTCGAATATCGTCGCGCCGTACTGGCGGATCAGGGCGCCGGCGGCCGCACGCTGTCCGTGCCGCTCAACTCGGCCGTACCGACCGGCACGTGGCGGGTGCGCGCCTTCACCGATCCGAAGGGAGCTTCGGTCGGCGAGACCACCTTCATGGTCGAGGATTATGTCCCCGATCGGATCGAATTCGACTTGTCCGCCAAGGACAAGCTGATCAAAGCTAACGCTCCAGTGGAGCTTAAGGCCGACGGTCATTTCCTCTATGGCGCACCTGCTTCGGGCCTGCAGCTCGAAGGCGACATGCTGATCGCGCCGGCGGCCGAGCGGCCCGGCTTCGCCGGCTACAAGTTCGGCGTCGACGACGAAGAGACCACCTCGAACGAGCGCACGCCGCTGGAGAACCTGCCGGAGGCCGACGCCAATGGCGTCGCGACCTTCCCGGTGACGCTGGACAAGCAGCCGGCCTCGACGCGCCCGCAGGAGGCACAGATCTTCGTCCGCATGGTCGAGACCGGCGGCCGCGCCGTCGAGCGCAAGATCGTGCTGCCGGTCGCGCCGGCAACGGCGCAGATCGGCATCAAGCCGCTGTTCGGCGACAAGAACGTCACCGAGGGCGACAAGGCCGAGTTCGACGTCGTGTTCGTCTCGCCGGAGGGCGAGAAGCTGCGCCGCGACGGCCTGCGCTATGAGCTCCTGAAGATCGAGTCGCGCTACCAGTGGTACCGCCAGAACAATTACTGGGAGTACGAGCCGGTCAAGTCGACCTCGCGCGTCGCCGATGGCGACGTCACTGTTACGGTCGACAAGCCGACGCGGATCTCGCTCACGCCGCAGCCCGGCCGCTACCGGCTCGACGTCAAGTCGAACGAGGCCGACGGCCCGGTGACCTCGGTGCAGTTCGACGTCGGCTGGTACTCCGACGGCAGCGCCGACACGCCGGACCTGCTGGAGACCTCGATCGACAAGCCGCAATATTCCTCCGGCGACACCATGACGGTGTCCGTCAACATCCGCAGCGCCGGCAAGCTCACCATCAACGTGCTCGGCGAGCGGCTGCTGACGACGCAGACCATCGACGTCAAGGAAGGCACCGCGCAGGTCAAGCTCCCGATCGGCAAGGATTGGGGCACCGGCGCCTATGTGGTGGCGACGCTGCGCCGTCCGCTCGATGCCGCCGCCCAGCGCATGCCGGGCCGTGCGATCGGGCTGAAATGGTTCGGCATCGACAAGCAGGCTCGCACCTTGCAGGTCAAGCTGTCGCCGCCTTCGCTGATCCGGCCGAATTCGACGCTGAAGATCCCCGTCAAGCTCGATGGGCTCAATCCGGGCGAGGACGCCAAGGTCGTCATCGCCGCGGTCGACGTCGGCATCCTCAATCTCACCAATTACAAGCCGCCGGCGCCGGACGATTATTATCTCGGCCAGCGTCGCCTCAGCGCCGAGATTCGCGACCTCTACGGGCAGCTGATCGACGGCATGTCGGGCACGCGCGGCCAGATCAAGTCCGGCGGCGACGCCGGTGGCGAGCTCCAGGGCTCGCCGCCTACGCAGAAGCCGCTCGCGCTCTATTCCGGCATCGTCACGGTCGCCGCCGACGGCTCGGCCGAAGTGAGCTTCGATGTTCCGGAATTCGCCGGCACCGCGCGCGTGATGGCGGTGGCGTGGACCGCGACCAAGCTCGGCCGCGCCAACACCGACGTCGTGATCCGCGATCCCGTCGTGCTCACGGCGACGCTGCCGCGCTTCCTGCTCAACGGCGACCGCGGCTCGGTCAACCTCGAGATCGACAATGTGGAGGGCCAGGCCGGCGACTACGTCATCAGCGTGAAGGCGGGCGGCCCGGTGAAGATGACCGGCAATCCCGCAACCACGGTGAAGCTCGCCGCCAAGCAGCGAAATTCGGTCTCGCTCGCGCTCGATGCGACCGCGGCGGGGCAGGCGACGCTCGACGTCGACATCAAGGGCCCGAATGGCCTCGCGCTGGTGCGTCACTATGCGTTCGACGTCAAGCCGGCGACGCAGGTGCTGGCGCGGCGTTCGATCCGCACATTGGCGAAGGGCGAGAGTCTGACGCTGACCTCGGACATGTTCTCCGATCTCGTGCCGGGCACCGGCGCTGTCTCAGTTTCGGCCAGCCTGTCGACCGCACTCGACGCGGCAACGATCCTGAAGGCGCTCGACCGCTATCCCCATGGCTGCTCGGAGCAGATCACGAGCCGGGCGATGCCGCTGCTCTATGTCAACGAGCTCGCGGCCGGCGCGCATCTTGCCATGGACACCGAGGTCGACCAGCGCATCCGCGACGCCATCGAGCGGCTGCTGGCGCGCCAGGGCTCGAACGGCTCGTTCGGCCTGTGGCTGGCCGGCGGCGACGATGCCTGGCTCGATGCCTACGTGACGGACTTCCTCACCCGCGCCCGCGAGAAGGGCTTTGCGGTGCCGGACGTGCTGTTCAAGAACGCGCTGGACCGTATCCGCAACTCCGTCGTCAATGCCAACGAGCCGGAGAAGGACGGCGGCCGCGATCTCGCCTACGGCCTTTATGTGCTCGCCCGCAATGGCGCAGCTCCGATCGGCGACCTCCGCTATCTCGCCGATACCAAGCTTGCCAACCTCGCGACCCCGATCGCGAAATCGCAGCTTGCGGCGGCGCTCGCCCTGGTCGGCGACCGCAACCGCGCCGAGCGGGTCTATGGCGCGGCGCTCGACAGCCTCGCGCCCAAGCCCGCGCTGGAATTCGGCCGCACCGACTACGGCTCGCAGCTGCGCGACGCCGCAGCATTGGTGTCTCTCGCCAGTGAAGGCAACGCGCCGAGGGCGACGCTGACGCAGGCGGTGTCCCGGGTCGAGACCGCCCGCGGGCTGACGCCCTACACCTCCACGCAGGAGAATGCGTGGCTGGTGCTGGCGGCGCGTGCGCTCGCCAGGGAGAACCTCTCGATCGAGGTCGATGGCCAGCCGGTCAAGACCGCCTTGTACCGCAGCTACAAGGCGGACACGCTGGGTGGCAAGCCGCTGAAGATCACCAACACCGGCGATGCGCCGGTGCAGGCGGTCGTCTCGGTGTCGGGCTCGCCGGTCACGCCGGAGCCGGCGGCGTCCAACGGCTTCAAGATCGAGCGCAGCTACTACACGCTCGACGGCAAGCCCGCCGACATCAGCAAGGTCAAGCAGAACCAGCGCTTTGCGGTGGTGCTGAAGATCACCGAAGCCAAGCCCGAGTACGGCCACATCATGGTGTCCGACTATCTGCCGGCGGGCCTGGAGATCGACAATCCGAACCTGGTGTCGTCCGGCGACAGCGGCACGCTGGACTGGATCGAGGACGGCGAGGAGCCGGAACATACCGAATTCCGCGACGACCGCTTCACCGCGGCCGTCGACCGGGCCTCGGATTCCAAGTCGGTCTTCACGCTCGCCTATGTCGTGCGCGCGGTCTCGCCCGGCAAATACGTGCTGCCGCAGGCCTATGTCGAGGACATGTACAATCCCTCGCGCTATGGCCGGACCGGCACGGGCAGTGTCGAGGTGCGGGCGGCGAAGTGAGTGAGATGAGCGAGGTCGAGCCACATACACGGGCATCCACGGCCGCGCCGGCGGTGGGTGTTGGCGTGGATGGCCGGGTCAAGCCCGGCCATGACGGGCGGAGGGGGCGGATCGCCTTTCGCCTTCTCTCCGCAGCCGCGCTCACCTTTATCCCCGCCATCATCGGCTTCGTTGGCTGGGTCTACTCGCTCGGCCCGCTCCCGCTCGACGAAGCCCGCCAGGTCTCAACCACCATCGTCGATCGCAACGGCAAACTGCTGCGCGCCTATGCGATGGCGGATGGACGCTGGCGGTTGCCGGTCGATGCCAGGACCAACGTCGATCCGACCTACCTGAAACTGCTGTTCGCCTATGAGGACCAGCGCTTCTACGCCCATGGCGGCATCGATCCGTTGGCGCTGGGGCGCGCCGCGTTGCAGCTGGGAACGCGCGGCCACATCGTCTCGGGCGGCTCGACCATCACGATGCAGCTGGCCCGTCTGATGGAGCCGCGGCGGCAGCGCTCGCTTTACGCAAAATTGCGGCAGATCGTGCGTGCCATCGAGATCGAGCGCAGCATGAGCAAGGAGCAGATCCTCGATCTCTATCTGGCGTTGGCACCCTATGGCGGCAATCTCGAAGGCATCCGCGCGGCGTCGATTGCCTATCTCGGCAAGGAGCCGAAGCGGCTGTCGCTGGCGGAGGCCGCGTTGCTGGTCGCGCTGCCGCAATCGCCGGAGACACGCCGGCTCGACCGGTTTCCGGAGGCTGCGCGCAAGGCGCGCGACCGCGTGCTCGACCGCATGGTCGAGGAGCACGTGGTCAGCGCCGACGAGGCCAATCAGGCCAAAGCGATGCCGGTGCCGAAACTGCGCAGGCCGATGCCGATCCTGGCGCCGCATGCCTCCGACGCCGCGCAGTCGACGGTCAAGGACGCGCCGATCATCAAGCTGACGCTCGATGCGACCTTGCAGAAGGTGCTGGAGCCGCTGGCGCGCGACCGCGCAATTGCGCTGGGTCCGAACATCTCGGTCGGCATCGTCGTGATCGACAATGAGAGCGGCGACGTGCTCGCGCGTGTCGGCTCGGCCGATTATTTCGACGAGAGCCGGGCAGGGCAGGTCGACATGACCCGCGCCATCCGCTCGCCCGGCTCGACGCTCAAGCCCTTCATCTACGGGCTCGCCTTCGAGGACGGCTTTGTCCATCCCGACAGCTTGATCGACGACCGCCCGGTCCGCTTCGGCTCCTATGCGCCGGAAAATTTCGACATGACCTTCCAGGGCACGGTTCCGGTGAGGAAGGCTCTGCAACTGTCGCTGAACGTGCCGGCCATCGTGCTGCTCGACCGCGTCGGCTCGAGCCGGCTGACCTCGCGGCTGCGGCAGGCCGGCGGCAACCTCGTCCTGCCCAAGGACGAAGCGCCCGGCCTCGCCATGGGGCTCGGCGGCGTCGGCGTGACGCTGCAGGATCTGGCCCAGCTCTATGCCGGCTTTGCCCGCCTTGGGACCACCAAGCCGTTGCGCGAGATTGTCACGGCCAAGGACGAGCGGGAGCCGCTGCGGCTGCTGGATCAGGTCGCAGCCTGGCAGGTCGGCAACGTCCTGCTCGGCACGCCCCCGCCGGAGAACGCCGCCCACAACCGCATCGCCTTCAAGACCGGCACCTCCTACGGCTATCGCGACGCCTGGTCGGTCGGCTTCGACGGTCGCATGACCATCGGCGTCTGGGTTGGCCGTCCGGACGGAGCGCCGGTTCCCGGCCTGATCGGACGCGTCGCCGCAGCGCCCATCCTGTTCGATGCCTTCGCCCGCAGCGGCAAGACGCTGGCCGCCTTGCCGAAGCCGCCCAAGGGAACCCTGGTCGCAAGCAACGCGAAGCTGCCGCTGCCCTTGAAGCGGTTCCGTCCGGTCGGCGAACTGGTGCGAAGCGGGGGCGAGCAGCCGCTGCATATCCAATTTCCGCTGAACGGCTCGCGGATCGACGTCGATCGATCGGGTGGCCGGGAGAGCGCGGCTATGCCGGTCAAGGTCGCCGGCGGCGTGCTGCCCATGACCGTCATGGTTAACGGCACCGCGCTCGGCGAGATCGACGGCCGCCGTCATCGGTTGATCGATCCGCCCGGCCCGGGCTTTGCACGGCTCACCGTGATCGACGCCACGGGCGCCGCGGACACAGTCGTCATTCGAATTCAATGACCCTGCCTTAAGCGGTTGTGGCCATGGCGGTTTCAGCGTAAGCGGAACCAATGGCCGAGACCTACCCCAGCCCCCGTTTTGGTGCCCCCCGCGAGTCGAAATCGCCCACAAATCCGGGCAGCGGGCTCGTGCGCATGCTCGACATCGTCACTGCCAGCCACCCGCGCGCGGTCGGCTTCCTGGTGCTGTGTGCGCTGCTGCTGTTCCTGCCGGGCTTCTTCACCATCCCGCCGATCGACCGCGACGAGGCACGGTTTGCCCAGGCCACCAAGCAGATGGTCGAGAGCGGCGATTATGTCGACATCCGCTTTCAGGAGGACGTCCGGTACAAGAAGCCGGTCGGCATCTACTGGTTGCAGTCGGCAACCGTCGAGGCCGCCTCGATGCTCAAGCTGCCGAAGGCCGAATTGCGGATCTGGGTCTACCGCCTGCCGTCGCTGATGGGCGCAATCGGCGCCGTGCTGATGACCTATTGGGCCGCGCTCGGCTTCGTCACGCGGCGCGCCGCGGTTCTGGCTGCGCTGATGATGTGCGCCTCGGTGCTGCTCGGCGTCGAGGCGCGCCTGGCCAAGACCGACGCCGTGCTGCTGCTCTGCGTGGTTGCCGCGATGGGCGCGATGGCGCGGGCCTATCTGTCCTGGCAGCGCGCCGAGGACGAGACGCATCCGCCCTGGAGCTGGCCCGCGATCTTCTGGACCGCGCTTGCTGCGGGCATCCTGATCAAGGGGCCGCTGATCCTGATGTTCGCAGGCCTGACCATCGTCGCGCTCGCGATCCAGGACCGCGACGCCTCCTGGCTGTGGAAGCTGCGGCCTGTCTGGGGCCTGATGTGGATGCTGGTGCTGGTGCTGCCCTGGTTCGTCGCGATCTTCTGGCGCGCGGGCGAGACCTTCTTCACCACCTCCGTCGGCGGCGACATGCTGAGCAAGCTTGGCGCCCAGGAATCGCACGGCGCACCGCCCGGACTTTACC
This sequence comes from Bradyrhizobium sp. JHI2711, assembly GCF_056156565.1. Lineage (NCBI taxonomy): Bacteria > Pseudomonadati > Pseudomonadota > Alphaproteobacteria > Hyphomicrobiales > Nitrobacteraceae > Bradyrhizobium > Bradyrhizobium sp. JHI2711. The sequence continues at coordinate 760,669 of NZ_JBPZPT010000001.1, read as the reverse complement.
TGGCGCTGTTCTGGATCACGTTCTGGCCAGGTGCGCCGCTGGCGGCGATGGCGGCGCCCGCGGTGTGGCGGGCCCGCCGCGAGCCCGGTGCGCAGTTCCTGCTGGCCTGGCTGATCCCGTCCTGGATCGTGTTCGAGGCGGTGCTGACCAAGCTGCCGCATTACGTGCTGCCGCTGTATCCCGCGATCGCGATCCTCACCGCCGGCGCGGTGGAGCGGCGCGTGCTGTCGCGCTCCTGGCTGATGCGCGGCTCGGCCTGGTGGTTCGCGATCCCCGCAGCCGCCTCCATCATCGCGGTGGTCGGCTCGGTGATACTGACGCGGCAGCCCGCTTTCGTAGCTTGGCCGTTCATCGCGGCCGCGCTGATCTTCGGTCTGTTCGCCTGGTGGCTGTTCGATACCAACCGCGCCGAGCGCTCGTTTCTCAACGCCCTGGTCGCAGGCCTGATGCTCGCCGTGACGATTTACGGCATCGTGCTGCCGTCGCTGACCCCGCTGTTTCCCAGCATCGAGATCGCGCGCGCGCTTCGCAACGTCACCTGCGTCGGACCGAAGGCGGCTGCGGCCGGTTATCACGAGCCGAGCCTCGTCTTCCTGGCGGGCACCCGGACCTTGCTCACCGACGGCTCCGGTGCGGCGGACTTCCTGCGGCAGGGCAGCTGCCGCTTCGCGCTGATCGAGCAGCGCTCGGAGCGCAGCTTCGTGCAGCGTGCCGAGGCGATCGGGCTGCGCTACAAGGTCGGCGCGCGCATCGACGGCTATAACTTCTCGCAAGGGCGCGCGATCTCGATCTCGATCTTCCGATCGGAAGGTACCGAATAGGATGCGGGCTCTGACCGACGTTGCAGCGCATGCCGGCTATCCTGCGCAATTGCTAGCGGTGTCCTGGCGCGCGCTGGCGCAGCTCGTGCGGCCGCCCTCGCACTCGCGCCGCGCCGAGGCCGCCCGGAAGCTGGCGCGGCATTCGCTGTGGCTTGCCGCGGCGGGTGCAGCGCTCGTCATCGTACTGATGGTCGCGTTCGATCAGACCGAGATCCTGCTGATGCCGCCGCGCGGCACGCCGAGCCTGTGGCCGATCCGCATCCTCACCGATTTCGGCAAGGACGAGTATATCCTCTCGGTGCTGGGGGCTGCGCTGGTGGTGCTGGCGCTCGTCGCGGCCGGGCTGCGTGGGAGCCGCCGCGCGCTGCTGCTCGGCTTCGGCACGCGGCTGCAATTCCTGTTTCTGTCGGTTGCCGTGTCAGCCTTCGTCGCCGAGATCCTGAAATATGTCATCGGCCGCGGACGTCCGTTCGTCGGGGGCAAGGCCAATCCGTTCAACTTCGTCCCGTTCGAGGGGACGGGGGCTTATGCCAGCCTGCCGTCAGGCCACGCCGTGGCCGCGTTCGCCCTGGCGTTTGCCGTCTCGGCACTGTGGCCGCGTCTGCGCGTCTTCATGTTCACTTACGCAATCGTGATCGTGCTGACGCGCCTGGTGTTGCTGGCGCATCATCCGAGCGACGTGGTCGCCGGCGCTCTGGTCGGAACGGTGGGCGCCATGGCCGTTCATTACTGGTTCGCGGCCCGAAAGCTCGGATTTGCCATCCGCGCCGACGGCACCATCGTGCCGCTTTCAGGGACGTTTTCCGACCGCCTCAAAAGGGTTGCCCACCGGGCATCCGCCCCATAAAAGCGGCTGCCTGCCGGACCGCCGGTTCCCTTGGGCAGGTCCTTTGGGCAGGTCAATTCCAACCACGAGCCTCGATTTGTCGACGTCCCAGCCTTCGGTGTCCATCGTTGTTCCCGTGCGCAACGAAGCCGACAACATCGCGCCGCTGATCGCGGAGATCGGCGCGGCACTCGATGGCCGCTGGCCCTATGAGATCATCTACGTCAACGACGGCTCGACCGACGCCACCGGCGAGCGGCTTGGCGCCATCATGAAGCAGCAGAGCAATCTGCGTCAGCTTCGCCATGCAAGATCGGGCGGCCAGTCGGCGGCCGTGCGCAGCGGCGTGCGCGCGGCGCGCGGAGAGATCGTGGCGACACTCGATGGCGACGGCCAGAACAATCCGGCCTTCCTGCCCGACCTGATCGCGGCGGTCGAGAAGGGAGCAGGGCGCGTCGGGCTCGCGGCCGGCCAGCGGATCGGGCGCAAGGACACCGGCTTCAAGAAATTCCAGTCGCGCGTCGCCAACGGCATTCGCAACGCCATCCTGAAGGACGGCACGCGCGACACCGGCTGCGGGCTGAAGGCGTTCCGGCGTGACGTTTTCCTGATGCTGCCTTATTTCGACGGGCTGCATCGCTTCCTTCCCGCCCTGGTCCGCCGCGAAGGCTACGACATCGCCTATGTCGATGTGATCGACCGGCCGCGCCATTCGGGCGTGTCCAACTATGGTTTCTTCGACCGGCTGTGGATCGGCATCATGGATCTCGCCGGCGTCTGGTGGCTGATCCGCCGCAAGAAGCCGACGCCAGAAGTGACCGAGGTGGACGCATGATCATTCAATACGGTCAGGCGCTGAGCAATTATCTCTATGACGTCTTCGTCGCCAAGTTCGACTTCTGGCTGGCATTCGGCCTGGTCGCGCAGCTGTTCTTCACGGCGCGCTTCCTGGTGCAGTGGATCGCGAGCGAGCGCGCCGGCAACAGCGTGGTGCCGATGGCGTTCTGGTTCTGCTCGATGGGCGGCGGGCTGATGACGCTGGTCTATGGCGTCGTCAAGCGCGAGCCCGTCATCATCCTCGGACAGTCGCTCGCGACCATCATCTATATCAGAAACATCATGCTTATCTGGAAGAACCGCGGCACCGCCTCGAAGACGCTGGACCGCTGATCCAGCGTTCGGCTCCGCTTGTTGAAGCCTGGCACGTTGCTAGGCGAGATGCCCAATCCTGATGCTCACATGGCCGCTTTGAGGGCAGCGAAGCCGCGGTCGAGATCGGCCTTGAGGTCGTCGGTGCTCTCGAGCCCGATGTGGAGACGCAGCGTCGGGCCGCCGGGCTCCCATTTGGTCGCGGTGCGATAGGCATCGCAATCGAAGGGAATTGCAAGGCTCTCGAACCCGCCCCAGGAAAAGCCCATGCCGAACAGCTTCAGCGTATTGAGCATGGTGTCGACCGCCTGCTGCGGCGCCGGCTTCAGCACGATGCTGAACAGGCCCGAGGCGCCGGTGAAGTCGCGCTTCCAGATCGCATGACCGGGATCGGTCTCCAGCCCGGGATGCAGCACGCGCGCAACCTCAGGCCTTGCCGCCAGCCAGCGCGCCATCTCGAGCCCGGAGCGATGATGTTGCGCCAGCCGCACCGACAGCGTGCGGAGGCCGCGCAGCGCCAGGAAGACGTCGTCGGGGCCGGCACAGACGCCGAGCAAGCGGATGCCTTCGGCAATCATCGGCCAGGCCTTGGCGTTGGCCGAGATGGTGCCGAACATGATGTCGGAATGGCCGCCGATATATTTCGTCGCCGCCTGCATGCTGATGTCGACGCCCTGGTCCAGCGAGCGGTGATAGAGCGGCGTCGCCCAGGTGTTGTCGTCGATGACGAGCGCGCCGCGCCCATGTGCGACTTCGGCGATGGCGCGGATGTCGGGCATCTCGAACGATTGCGAGCCCGGCGCCTCCACCAGAACGGCCCGGGTGTTGGGCTTGAACAGCTTGTCGATGCCGGCGCCGATCATCGGATCGAAATAGGTGGTCTCGACGCCGTAGCGGGTCAGCATGCCGTTGCAGAAATTGCGCGAGGGTCGATAGATGTTGTCGACAACCAGGATGTGGTCGCCGGCCTTCAGCACCGAGAGCAGGGTGGTGGAGATCGCCGACAGCCCCGACGGCACGATACCGACGCCGGCGCATTGCGGACCCTCCAGCGCCATCAGCGTCTCCTGGAACGCCTTGGTGGTCGGGGAACCGTGTCGGCCATAGGTGAACTCGCCGCGATGGGCGTGCAGGTCCTCTGCGGTCGGATAGAGCACGGTCGAGCCGTGGAAGACCGGCGGATTGACGAACCCCTTCTGCGCCTTGGTGTCGCGGCCGGAGGTGACCAGCCGGGTCTCGGCGTGCTGCTCTTGGGGGGACGAAGAATCCATGGGCCTGCTTTCAAAACCGCGTTTCCACCGGACGCATTGCGCCCCTGGGCCGGCCGAAAGGCCGCGGTCGTTAATAACAGAACACAGAAGAGTCCCGTCAACCCCTTGACCCGGAACGCCAGTCGTTCTGTGATGCGCAGGTGCTATTCAGTCGCCGCATGTTGAGGGGCCTGCCGCGACCTTCGATCCATTGCCTGACCGGACGTCGCGTCACAGCCAAGAGATGGCGGGCGCCGGCGGCGGGGATGAAGGTATGGCCTCCCGAGATCGGCGAGTGTTCGGCAAGGTTTTCCAGCATGACTCTTGCAAGGCCCGATTCTTGAAGGACCTGGCTTGGCAGAGACGATCCTAAGACAACATTCCTGACCTTGAGACGACCTTGAAAGGCCCAAAGCCCATGAAACGCGTAACCCTGGCTCTCTCCCTTGCTCTCGCCGCCGGCCTCACCGCCCAAGCCGCCGATGCGCAAACGCTCAAGACCGTCAAGGATCGGGGCATGGTGTCCTGCGGCGTCAGCCAGGGCCTGCCGGGCTTCTCCTCGCCCGACGACAAGGGCAACTGGACCGGCATCGACGTCGACGTCTGCCGCGCCATTGCCGGCGCCATCTTCAACGATCCGACCAAGGTCAAGTTCGTGCCGCTGTCGGCCAAGGACCGCTTCACGGCGCTGCAATCCGGCGAGGTCGACGTGCTCTCGCGCAACACCACCTGGACCATCTCGCGCGACACCTCGCTCGGCGCCAATTTCACCGGCGTGACCTATTACGACGGGCAGGGCTTCATGGTGAAGAAGTCGCTCAAGGTGAATTCGGCGCTCGAGCTCAACAGTGCATCGGTCTGCGTGCAGACCGGCACCACCACTGAGCAGAATCTCGCCGACTACTTCAAGGCCAACAACATGAAGTACGAGGTGATCGCGTTCGCCACCAACGACGAGACCGTCAAGGCCTATGAGGCCGGCCGCTGCGACGTCTTCACCACCGACCAGTCGGGCCTGTACGCCAACCGCCTCAAGCTCGCCAGCCCCAACGACCACATGGTGCTGCCCGAGATCATCTCGAAGGAGCCGCTCGGCCCGATGGTGCGGCACGGCGACGACCAGTGGTTCGACATCGTGAAATGGACGCTGTTCGCGATGCTCACCGCCGAAGAGCTCGGCGTGACCTCGAAGAACATCGACGAGAAGGCGAAGCTGGAAAATCCCGAGCTGAAGCGCGTGCTCGGCAGCGACGGCAATTTCGGCGAACAGCTCGGCCTGACCAAGGATTGGGTGGTGCGGATCGTCAAGACCGTCGGCAATTACGGTGAGGTGTTCGATCGCACCGTCGGCGCCGGTTCGCCGCTCGGCATCAATCGCGGTGTCAACAATCTCTGGAACAAGGGCGGTCTTCAGTACGCGCCGCCGATCCGCTGATCAGCCCTGATCGGCCGGCAGCGGCATGAGCACCGAGGCTCGAAAACCGCCGCCCCAGATCGCGCTGAAGATCCGGCGCATTCTGGGCGGCAAGGCAGGCTGGAACGGCGTTGCCGTCCAGTTTGCCTTCGCGGCGATCCTGGGCTGGATCGGCTACGAGATCGTCTCCAACGCGCGGGCCAATCTCGAGAACCAGCACATCGCCGCCGGCTTCGGCTTCCTCAGGAACAATGCCGGCTTCGACGTCAACCAGACCCTGATCTCCTATACCGGCTCGGACACGTTCCTGCGCGTGTTCGTGGTCGGACTGTTGAATACGCTCGTGGTCTCCGTGGTGGGCATTGTCTTCGCCACGGTGATCGGCTTCATCGTCGCGCTGTGCCGGCTGTCGCCCAATTGGCTGCTGTCGCGGGTCGGCGAGATCTATGTCGAGGTCATCCGCAACCTGCCACTGCTGTTCCAGATCCTGTTCTGGTACCTGGCGGTGCTCGCGGCCCTGCCAAATCCGCGGCAGAGCATTTCCCTGTTCGGCATTGCCTTCATCAGCAATCGAGGCCTCGTCATTCCCAGCCCGATCGGTCAGAGCGGTCTCGCGCCGTTCCTGGCGGTGCTGGCGCTCGGCATCGTCGCCTCACTGGCGCTGCGCGTCTACGCAAGGCGAGCGCTGTTTCAGCGCGGGCAGGTGATCCGCATCTGGCCTTCCGTGCTGGCCCTGCTGTTCGGGCTTCCGCTGGCCACGATGCTGGTCTTCGGTCTGCCTTTCACCTTCGAGCTGCCGCAGCTGAGGGGGTTCAACTTCGCCGGCGGCTCACGCATCATCCCGGAATTCGTGGCGCTGACGGTGGCGCTGGCGACCTATACCGCCGCCTTCATCGCCGAGATCGTGCGCGCTGGCATCCTGTCCGTTCACAAGGGGCAGATGGAGGCGGGATCTTCGCTCGGCCTCAGCCGCGGCGCCACGCTCCGCCTCATCGTCGTGCCGCAGGCCATGCGCGTCATCGTGCCGCCGCTAACCAACCAGTACCTCAATCTCACCAAGAACTCGTCGCTGGCGGTCGCGATCGGCTATCCTGACCTGGTGTCGGTGTTTGCCGGCACGTCGCTGAGCCAGACCGGGCAGGCGATCGAGATCATCGCCATGACGATGGGCGTCTATCTCCTGATCTCGCTCCTGACCAGCGCGATCATGAGCGTCTACGGGTGGCGTGTCAGCCGGAGCCTCGGCGCATGAGCGATGTCATCTCGTCCAGCTTCGTCCGCCAGGACCTGCTCGCCGAGCGTCCCGCGCCGGTGAAGACCACGGGCTTCATCGGCCTGATGCGCACGCGCCTGTTCAACTCGCCGACCAACATCCTGCTGACGATCGTCGGCGCCTTGCTGCTCTGGTTCACCATCGTTCCCTCCGTCAAGTTCCTGTTGGTCGATGCGGTCTGGAGCGGTAAGGACCGCACCGCGTGCCTCGCCGAGAACGCCGGCTTTGCGGTCGGCGCCTGCTGGCCCTACATCCAGGCGAAGCTCCCGCAACTGATCTACGGCTTCTATCCCGAGGCCGAGCGTTGGCGGGTGAACTTGACGCTGTTGCTTGCAGTGGTCCTGCTGTTGCCGCTGCTCATTCCGCGGCTGCCGGCCAAGAGCCTGAATGCCGGCTTGTTCTTCGTCGCTTTTCCGGTGGTGGCGTTCTTCCTGCTGCACGGCGGCGGCATCAAGGGCTTCGGGCTGAGCTGGACGGCCGGCCTGCTGCAATTGTTCGACGAGAGCATCGTCGGTGCCGGACAAGCGCTGATCACATCGAGCAGGACCTCTGCGGTCGGTCCGCTGCTGTGGGCGCTCGGGAGCCTCATCGTGCTGCTCGGTACGCTGATCCATTGGCTGATCTTTCCGCTCACCTGGCTGCGCGATTATCTCCAGGGCACGGGCCAGCCCGTCTGGGCGGATTTCGGCGTCACGGCCGCGATCGTCTGCCTGATCGCCTTCGTTCTCGGCGGTGGCGTTCGCACCGGCGGGCGGGCTCTGGCGTCGAGCATCGCCACCTTCATTGGCATCGCCATCGTCATCAGGCTGATGGATCTCGATCACGGCGGATTGCCGATCGTAACGACGAATCTGTGGGGTGGCCTCCTGGTGACGCTGGTGGTGTCCGTCACCGGCATCGTCACCTCGCTGCCGATCGGCATCGCGCTCGCGCTCGGCCGCCGCTCGACGATTCCCTTGATCCGGATCTTCTCGATCGCCTTCATCGAGTTCTGGCGCGGCGTGCCGCTGATCACCGTGCTGTTCTTCGCAACCTACATGCTGCCGCTGTTCCTTCCCGGCAATTTCACCGTCGACGGCTTGGTGCGTGCGCTGATCGGCATCGCGCTGTTCACCGGCGCCTATCAGGCCGAGAACGTCCGCGGCGGGCTCGCGGCCATCCCGCGCGGGCAGAGCGAGGCGGCCGCCGCCCTCGGACTGTCCTGGTGGAAGACGACCTCGCTGATCGTGCTGCCGCAGGGGCTGCGGCACGTCATTCCGAACCTCGTCAACAGCTTCATCTCGCTGTTCAAGGACACCTCGCTGGTCTCGATCGTGGCGCTGTTCGATCTGCTCGGCTCGCTGCGCGCCTCGTTCGCGGATCCGAAATGGTCGACGCCGTCGACGGCGTTCACCGGCTTCGCCTTCGCTGGGATCATCTACTTCCTGTTCTGCTTTGGCATGTCGCGATATTCCTTGTTCGTCGAGCACCGCCTCAACGCCCACCGCCGCAACTGATCGAGGCCACCATGTCCGAGCCCATCGTCAAGATTTCCGGCCTGAACAAATGGTACGGCGAATTCCACGTCCTGCGTGACGTCGATCTCGCGGTGCAGAAGGGCGAACGCATCGTGATCTGCGGCCCCTCGGGCTCGGGCAAGTCCACGCTGATCCGCTGCATCAATGCGCTGGAGGAATTCCAGGAAGGCGAGATCGTCGTCGACGGCATCGAGCTCGGGCCGAACCTCAAGCACGTCGACGCGGTCCGCCGTGAAGTCGGCATGGTGTTTCAAAGCTTCAACCTGTTCCCGCATCTGACCGTGCTCGACAATTGCACGCTGGCGCCGATCTGGGTCCGCAACATCCCCAAGAAGGACGCCGAGGTGACGGCGATGAAGTTCCTCGAACGCGTCAAGATCCCGCACCAGGCCAACAAGTTTCCGGGTCAGATGTCCGGCGGCCAGCAGCAGCGTGTCGCGATCGCCCGGGCCCTGACCATGAACCCGAAGGTGATGCTGTTCGACGAGCCGACCTCGGCGCTCGACCCCGAGATGGTCAAGGAGGTGCTCGACACCATGGTCGACCTCGCCGAGGAAGGCATGACCATGCTGGTCGTCACTCACGAGATGGGCTTTGCCCGCGAGGTCGCCAACCGCGTCGTGTTCATGGACGCCGGGCAGATCATCGAGGCCAACACTCCGAACGAGTTCTTCGCCGCCCCGCAGCACGCCCGCACCAAGCTGTTCCTGAGCCAGATTCTGCGCTGAGTCCGGCGACCCGTGGCCTCGCCGGTCTGACCGCAAGCCTGGCACCATCCGAATCGGCTTGCCTCTTTTCGGACCATCTCCGGAGAGAGACCTTGCAGAGCAGTGCTGGCGTGCGCGCATACCAGAATGCGCGACTGGAAAAGAAGCTGAAGAAGCAGGCGGACGCCGTCATGGCCTTCGCGATCGAGGCACTCGGGCAGGGCAGGCCCGATGAGGCCGAGATGCTCTGCCGCGAGATCTTGAAGGAGGTGCCGGATCATTTTCATGCCACGCATCTGCTCGGCCTGCGCGCGTTCGACGGCGGGCGGCTCGATGAGGCGGAATTCCTGCTCGAGCGTGCGATTGCGCTCGAGCCGCGTTCGCCCGATGCGCGCGGCAATCTCGGCGCCGTCTATTTCGCGCTGGAGAAATTCGCTGGCGCCCGCGCCTGCCAGGAGAAGGCCATCGCGCTCAAGCCGAATTGTCCGATCACCCTGACCAATCTCGGCAATACGTTGCTGCACATCGGCCTCGGCAACGAGGCGATCGGGCTGCACGAGCGGGCGATCAGGCTGAAGCCGGATTATGCCGATGCGTTTTGCAACCGCGGCATGGCGGAATTGATGACGGGCCAGTTCGAGCGCGCCAAAGCGAGCTTCGACCGTGCCCTGACATTTCAGCCATCTCACGCCGAGGCGATCGCGGGCAGGGGGATGGTCAGCCTCGAGCTCCGACACTTCGCGCAGGCGGGTGCCGCCTTCGACGCCGCGCTCGCGATCAAGCCGGGTTCGCCGCGGATTCTGTTGCAGCGTGGAAGGCTCAATTTGAGTTTAGCCCGGCTGGAGCAGGCGGCCGCGGACCTCGACGCGGCGCTGGCGCAATCGCCACGGCTCGAGCTCGCGCTGTGCTGGCGGGCGCAGATCGACATTCTCGCGGGCAACACGGCGCGGGCGATGGCAGGCGTCAAGACGCTGCTCGAGGTCAATCCGCAATCCGAGATGGGGTTGGCGCTTTTGGCGGCGTGCCATGTGAACCAGGGAGACATCGCGACCGCGCTCGCGCACCTCGACGCCGCGCTCGAGATCGCGCCGGATTTTCCGGAGGCGATCGGATACAAGATCTTCGTGCTGGACTACCTGCCGGAGGCCGATTTCGCCGCCCAGCAGGCCGCGCGGAAATACTGGTGGGACGCGATCGGCGCGAAGCTGCAGCAAAGGACGCTGGCGCCGCGGCCACTCGATCCTGACCGGCGGATCGTGATCGGATACGTCGCATCCGAATTCAGGAACCACTCGGCGGCATACTCTCTGTTGCCGGTGCTGCGCCATCATGATCACGCCCAGTTCAAGGTCGTCTGCTATTCCTGCTGGCCGGTGCAGGACGAGATGACGGAGAGCTTCAAGCCTCTCGCGGATGTCTTCGTCGATGCCGCACAATTGTCCGATGACGAGCTGGCCGACCGCATCCAGGCCGATGGCATCGATATTCTGATCGATGTCTCCGGGCACACGACCGGCAGCAGGCTTCATGTCTTCGCCCGCAAGCCGGCGCCGATCCAGGTGACGGGCTTCGGGCACGCCACGGGGACGGGCCTTCAAACCATGGACTACGTGCTCGCGGACCCGATCTTCATCCCGCAATCGGCGCGTCATCTCCTGGCCGAGAAGGTCCATGACCTGCCGTGCCTGATCACAATCGATCCGATCCTGGACATTCCGCCTTCAGAGCCACCCATGCTCCGCAACGGCTACGTCACTTTCGGGGTGTTCAACCGCATCTTCAAGATTTCAGACGAGGCCATCCGGGTGTGGTCGAACGTGATGCATGCGGAGAGGGGATCGAAGATCATCGTCAAGAACGGGCTGCTTGACGATCCATTGCTGCGCGATCGACTGGTCGCGCGGTTCGCGGCACAGGGCATCGCCGAAGAGAACGTCATCTGCATGGGCTCGACCTCGCGTCCCGAGCATCTGCGGGCCTTCGCGATGGTCGACATTTCCCTCGACACCTTCCCGCAGAACGGCGGCATCAGCACCTGGGAGTCCCTCTATGCCGGCGTTCCCGTGGTCGCCAAGCTCGGCAGCGGCGCTTCGTCGCGCGCCGGCGGCTCCATCGTTGCCGCCGTCGGCCTGGAGGACTGGGTCGCCGAGGATGACGCGGGCTATGCCGCGATCGCGTGCAACTACGCGGCGCAGCCGGCCTACCTGGCAAAGCTGCGGGCGGATCTGCCGGCTCGGATCGCAGCCTCGCCGGCCGGCGACGTCGAATTTTACACGCGCGAGGTCGAAGGGGCCTATCGCCGGTTCTGGCGCGATTATTGCGCCGCCGCCTCGGAGGTGGCGTAGGACGATTGCGCTGGGCCCCGGGAAATCCCGGAGGCGATAGGACTCCGGTGACCGGCAGGCCAAGCTCGCGAATCAGTTAGACTCTGCTGAGGGCATCCTCCGGAGATACACCTTGCAGAAGAGCGGCGGCGCGCGCGCGTTCCAGAATGCGCGATTGCAGAAGAAGTTGATGAAGCAGGCCGACGCCGTCATTGCCGCTGCGGCGAACGCCTATGGCCAGGGCCGATATGCCGAGACCGAGGCGCTGTGCCGCGAGATCCTGAAAGCCCTTCCGGATCATGTCGATGCCATGCACCTGCTCGGCATGTGCGCCCATGACGGTCGGCGCCTGGAAGAGGCGAGGGAGCTGCTCGAGCGCGTGATCGCGCTCGATCCGCGCCTGCACGATGCCCACAACAACCTCGCGACCGTGCATTTCGACCTCGGCAATTACGAGGAGGCGCGGCGCTGCCAGGAGAGGGCGATCGCGCTCAAGCCGAGTTTCGCCGTCGCATTGACCAATCTCGGCAACACGCTGATGCATATGGGGCTGTACGAACAGGCGCTCGAGATGCACGAGCGCGCCATCAAGATTAAACCGGATTATGCCGATGCGCTCTGCAATCGCGGCATGGTCGAGATCGTGCTTGGGCAGATCATGCGTGCCAAGGCGAGCTTCGATCGCGCCCTCCTGTTTCAGCCGCGTCACGCCGAGGCCATCGTCGGCAGCGGCATGGTCAGCATGGAGCTGCGGCACCACGAGGAGGCCGCAGCCAAGTTCGCTCAGGCCCTCGCAATCAAGCCAGGCGCGCCACGAATTCTGGCCCAGCGCGGACGGCTCAGTTACGAGCTGCAGCACCTGCAGGAGGCGCTGGCGGATTTCGATGCGGCGCTTGCGGTTTCGCCCAAGCTCGAGCTGGCCCTTCGGGGCAAGGCGCAGGTCTGCCTCGTCATGGGAAGGACCGCGCAGGCGATGGCGGCCGCAACGACCTTGATCGAGCGAAATCCTCGCTCGGAGATGGGGTTAGCGCTTCTGGGCTTCGCTTATTCGAACCAGGGAGATATGGAATCCGCGATTGAATATCTCGATCGCGCGCTGGCGCTCCGACCGGACTATGGAGACGCGATCAGAGGCAAGATCTTCTTGCTGGACTACCTTGCGGAGGCGGATTTCGCGGTCCAGCAGGCGGTGCGAAAGTCCTGGTGGGATGCAATCGGCTCGAGGATTCCGCAAAGGACGCTGCCGAAGCGGCCGCTGGATCCGGACAAGCAGATTGTGGTCGGATATGTCGCGGCCGAATTCCGACAACACTCGGCGGGACTCACCTTGCTGCCCGTGTTGCGCCATCATGATCACGCCAAGTTCAAGATCGTCTGCTATTACGCCTGGCCGGGGGCGGACGAGTACACCGCCAAGTTCAAGGCGCTGGCGGATGTCTGGGTCGACGCTTGGCAGATGTCGGACGACGAGCTCGCCGATCGTATTCAGGCCGACAATGTCGACATTCTGATCGACGTTTCCGGCCACACGACCGGCAACAGGCTGCAATGCTTCGCGCGGAAGCCGGCTCCGATCCAGGCCACCGGCTTCGGACACGCGACGGGCACGGGCATGCCGACCATGGATTACGTGCTCGCCGATCCCATTTTCATTCCGCCATCGGCCCGGCATCTGTTTCCCGAGAAGATCCACGATCTGCCGTGCCTGATCACGATGGAGCCGGTCACCAATCTAAAGCCCTCCGAGCTGCCGATGCTCCGCAACGGCTACGTCACCTTTGGTGTGTTCAACCGCATCTACAAGATCTCGGATGATGCGATCCGCGTGTGGTCGCGCATCATGCGGGAAGTGCCGGGATCGAAGATCATCCTCAAGCATGGTTTGCTCGACGATGCCCTGCTGCGCGATAGCCTGGTCGCACGCTTCATCGCACAGGGTATTGCGGAGGAGGACATCACTTGCCTCGGCACCACCTCGCGTGACGACCATCTGATGGCCTTCGACAAGATCGATATTTCCCTCGACACGTTCCCGCAGAACGGCGGCATCAGCACCTGGGAATCCCTCTACAAGGGCGTTCCGGTCGTGGCCAAGCTCGGCATTGGAGCCTCCTCGCGTGCTGGCGCCTCCATCGTGGCGGCCGTCGGCCTCGGCGACTGGGTCGCGGAGGATGACGACGGTTATGTCGAGATCGCCCGCAAGTTCGCCTCGCAGCCCGAATATCTGGCAAAGTTGCGCGCGGGCTTACCGGCCCAGATCGCAGCCTCGCCCGCCGGCAATGTCGAGATCTACACGCGTGAGCTCGAGGCGGGCTACCGAAAGTTCTGGCGCGACTATTGTGCCGCTGCCGCCGAGCACGGCGACGCTGCGGTCAGCGGGGCGGACGCACCTGGCGGCTCCTGAGCCGCATCCTGCAGGCGACCCCCGGGATATCCCGGACGGATTTCTGGTCCGGCAGCCCGGCCGGGTCGGTGCGCGAATCAGTTAGACTCGGCCTTGGGCCATCTTCCGGAGAGACACCTTGCAGAGCAGCGTCGGCGCGCGCGCATTCCAGAATGCGCGATTGCAGAAGAAATTGAAGAAGCAGGCCGACGCCGTCATCTCCGCCGCGGCGAGCGCCTATGGTCAAGGCAGATATGCGGAGAGCGAGGCGCTCTGCCGCCAGATCTTGCAAGCCGTTCCGGATCATTTCGACGCGACGCACGTGCTCGGCCTCAGCGTGCAGCAGGGCGGGCGCCTCGACGAAGCGCAACAGCTGCTCGAGCGCGCGATTGCGATCGATCCGCGCTCGCACGAGGCTCAGAGCAATCTCGCGGCCGTCTACTTCGTGCTTCAGAAATTGGAAGCGGCGCGCGCCTGTCAGGAGAAAGCGATCGCGCTGAAGCCGAGTTTTACCCCCGCCCTGGCCGGCCTCGGCAACATCCTGCTCCAGATGAACCTGCCCGAACAGGCCATCGAGGTCTACGAGCGCGCCATCAAGCTGAAGCCCGACTACGCCGACGCGCTTTGCAATCGTGGCGTGGCGGAGCTGGCGCTGTTCCGGTTTGACCGCGCCAGGGAGAGCTTTGACCGCGCGTTGTTGTTTCAGCCGCGCCACGTCGAATCGCTCATCGGCAAAGGCGTGGTCAGCATCGAGCTCAAGCGCTACGATGAGGCGGAGGCTGCGCTCGCAGCGGCGTTCGCGATCAAGCCCGATTCAGCGAAGATCTTGGCGCAGCGCGGACGCCTCAATTCGTCCCTGTCGCGGCTGGAACAGGCGGCCGCGGACTTCGATGCGGCACTTGCGCTTTCACCCCGGTTCGAGATGGCCTTGCGGGGCAAGGCGGAGGTCTCGCTCAGCCTGGGAAACACCGCACAGGCGATCCTGGCCTGCACGACCTTGCTCGAGCAGAATCCACGTTCCACGATCGCATTGGCGTTGCTGAGCTCCTGTTTTGCAAATCAGGGAGAAATCGCGTCCGCAATCGAACATCTCGACGCCGCGTTGGCGATCTCGCCGGATCCAGACTTGATGGCGCGGAAGATCTACTATCTGGACTTTCTCCCCGACGCCGATTTCACGATCCAGCAGGCGACGCGACGGTCCTGGGGCGAAGCGATCGGTGCCCGCGTGCCGCAGAGGAAGCTCGCCCCCCGGCAGCTCGATCCCGCCAGGCGGATCGTGATCGGCTATGTTTCCGCCGAATTCTGGTATCATTCGGCGGCGTTCGGCTTGCTGCCGGTGCTGCGCCATCACGATCACGCCAGCTTCGAGGTCGTCTGCTATTCGTGTTCGCCGACACGAGATGCGATCACAGCCGAATTCAAGTCGGCGGCAGACGGCTGGGTCGATGCCTGGCAGATGTTCGACGAAGAACTGGCCGATCGTATCAAGGCCGACAAGGTCGATATCCTGATCGACGTGTCCGGGCACTCGTCGGGCAACAGGCTTCAGGTCTTCGCCCGCAAGCCGGCTCCCATCCAGGTCACGGGCTTCGGGCACGCGACCGGTACGGGCCTTCGGACGATGGACTACGTGCTCGCGGACCCGGTCTTCATTCCGCAATCGGCGCGGCATCTGCTGGCCGAAAAGGTCTATGACCTGCCGTGCCTGATCACGATCGATCCCATCCTCGATGTGCCGCCTTCGGAGCTTCCCATGCTCCGCAACGGCTACGTCACCTTCGGCGTGTTCAACCGCGTCAACAAGATCTCGGACGAGGCCATTCGCGTGTGGTCGAACGTGATGCGGGAGGTGGCCGGATCGAAGATCATCATCAAGCATACGCTGCTCGACGATCCCCTAGTGCGCGACGGCCTTCTCGCGCGCTTTGTCGCCCACGGGATTGCCGAGGAGAGGATCACCTGCCTCGGCTCGTCCGAGCGCGCCGATCATCTGCGAGCCTTCGCGCTGGTCGATATTTCGCTCGATCCGTTTCCGCAGAACGGCGGCGTCAGCACCTGGGAATCCCTCTATGCGGGCGTTCCGGTCGTCGCCAAGCTCGGCCACGGCGCATCCTCGCGCGCCGGCGGCTCCATCGCGGCCGCCGTCGGTCTTGACGACTGGGTGGCCGAGGACGACGAGGGCTACGCCGCTATCGCGTGCAAATTCGCTGCCCAGCCCGCGCATCTGGCAAGGCTGCGCGCGGAATTGCCGGCCCGGATCGCGGCTTCGGCCGCGGGTAATGTCGAAACCTACACGCGCAGGGTCGAGGAGGGTTACCGCAAGTTCTGGCGCGACTATTGTGCCGCGGCCTCGGAAAGCGGGGAGGTCGCTTAAGCCGGCCGAACCGCGCAGATTTTGTGGATCTGCGCCTTCGGCCCGAGGATGCGCGTGACGATCAGACGAAGGGCGGCTTGATGTTGCTGCGCTTCTCCAGCCATTCCGGCACCGGCAGGTTCTTGGCGCGCATGAAGTCGGCATTGAACAGCTTCGACAGATAGCGGCTGCCGGAATCGCACAGCACGGTGACGATCGTCTTGCCGGGCCCGAGCTGCTTCGCAAGCCGCATCGCGCCGACGACATTGATGCCCGTCGAGCCGCCGAGGCACAGACCTTCATGCTGGAGCAGTTCGTAGATCGCACTGACGGCGTCGGTGTCGGGAATGAGATAGGCATCGTCGACCTTGGCAGTCTCGACGATCGCGGTGGCGCGGTTGAGGCCGATGCCCTCCGTGATCGAGCCGCCCGGCGTCGCCTTGGGATCGCCGGTCCTGAAATATTCGTACATGCCGGCACCGTGCGGATCGGCGCAGGCGATGCGGATGTTCTTGTTCTTCTCCTTCAGATAGCGGCTGACGCCGGCGAGCGTGCCGCCGCTGCCGACCGAGCAGACGAAGCCGTCGACCTTGCCGCCGGTCTGCTCCCAGATCTCAGGCCCCGTGGATTCGTAATGCGCCTTGGCGTTGTCCAGGTTGTTCCATTGGTCGGCGAACAGCACGCCATTGGGCTCGGTCTTGCGCAGCTCGTCGGCGAGCCGCCGGCCAACATGCTGGTAGTTGTTGGGGTTGGCGTAGGGAAGGGCCGGCACCTCGATCAGCTCGGCACCGCAAAGCTTCAGGAAATCCTTCTTCTCCTGGCTCTGCGTCTCCGGGATCACGATCAGGGTGCGGTAGCCGCGCGCGCTCGCAACCACGGCAAGGCCGATGCCGGTATTGCCGGCGGTCGCTTCCACCACCAGCCCGCCGGGCTTCAGCTCGCCGCGCTTCTCGGCCTCCAGGATCATCCATTTCCCGGCGCGGTCCTTCACCGACTGACCGGGATTCATGAACTCGGCCTTGCCCAGGATAGTGCAGCCGGTCAATTCCGAAGCCTGCTTGAGCTTGATCAGGGGGGTGTTGCCGATGGCTTCGACAACGTCGTTGCGAATGGTCATGTCGGGGAAAATCACTACCAAGGGGTTGATCGGCTTTGGCCCGAACCTAGTGCTTGGGAGGCCAAAGGGGAAGGCTTTTGCGCTGCGGCGAACCCGACCGAAACGCCCGCGGAAACAGTGATATGCCTGCAGTAGGAAATGGCCCAACCCCGGCCCGTGCACGAAACGATTGCGCTCCCGATCAACGTTGTTGCGACCAATTCTTGCCACGGGCGAAACGGGTCGCGACAGGGCGCGTGTCCTGTTCGCGGGGGATTGTCTAGAAATGCGGTTGTCCCTCGGTGGTAAGAACCTCAGCCGCCGCAGCGGGAGAGGCGAAGCGAACCCTGCAGCAACGGGTGTGGCCGCGATATCACATGAAATCTTGGTAAGCTTGCTTACGTTTCCCAATGTTTCGCCATGAAGAAAGTCTCTGCGACACAGGCGCTTTTCGCATTCTTGTCAGTTCGCTCCCGCCTCGTTGGCACGGGCATCTCGCAATTGCGGCACTGTCCCGCCGTTCCGCGCCCGGCTAGTATGAAGCTCAGGTTCCGCAGAAAGCACCATTACTGTGAGCGCGTCGTCTAAAGCCTCCCGACCATCCCGCCGCGAATCGGTTAATCCGGCAGCGTTGCGGCGGCTTGATCTGCCCGGCGGGGGGTGGATGTGACACAGCAAGTTCCAGTGGTCGCCGCGCGGCGGTCTCTCGGTTCTGCATTCGGAGCGCTGCGCGCGGCGCGATGGATTGCGGTCCTCTGCCTCGCCGCCGGCTCGGGGGCGTGCGTGCTGACCCAGGATCTTCCCGATCCCGCGCTCGACGTTCCCACACATTACAAATATGCCGGCAAGGGCGACGCACCGCCGTCGCTGGATTGGTGGCGCGGCTTCCGCTCTGCGGAGCTGGCGCAGCTGATGGAGGAGGCGCAGACCGTCAATCTCGACATTGCCGCAGCCGTGGCGCGCATTGTCCAGGCCGACGCGCAGGCGCGACAGGCCGGCGCGGCGCTGCTGCCGAGTGTCTCGACAGGCGGATCCGAAACCTATTCGCGCACATCGGGCTCGAGCGCTTCGGGACTGTCCATCGGCGGACGCGAGGTCGTCAATTATTCGGCCTCGCTGAGCGCGAGCTATCAGCTCGATTTCTGGGGCCAGAACCGCGACGCGCTGCAATCGGCAGAGGAGACGGCGAACGCCAACCGTTTCGATCGCGACACGGTCGCGCTGACCACGCTCGCCGCCGTCGCCAACGCCTATTTCCAGGTGCTGGCCTCGCAGGACCGCATCAGGACCTCACAGCGCAACATCGCGAGCGCGCAGCGCATCCTCGATGCGGTGAGGGAGCGCCGCAGGGCCGGCACCGGCACCGATCTCGACGTCGCCCAGCAGGAGAGCGTGCTGGCGAACCAGAAGGCGCTGGTGCCGCCGTTGCGCCAGACGCTGGACCAGAACGTCAACGCGCTCGCCGTGCTGGTGTCGCGGCCGCCGGAGAGCGTGCGCGTGCACGGCGGCTCTCTGGACCGGATCGCGATCCCGCGCGTGACGCCCGGCCTGCCGTCGGAGTTGCTGACGCAGCGGCCGGACATCCGCCGACAGGAGGCGCAGCTCGCCTCGGCCACCGCCAACATCGGCAATGCCCGGGCACAATTCTTTCCGACCATCCAGCTCACCGGCAATGGCGGCTACCAGAGCTCGGCGCTGGTCTCGCTGTTCCAGCCGCATGCGGCCTTCTTCCAGCTCGTCGGCAGCGCGACACAGCCGATCTTCGACGGCGGCAGGATCCTCGGCAATTTCGAGTTGGCCAAGGCGCGGCAGGACGAGCTGCTGCAAACCTATCGCAAGACCATCATCCAGGCCTTTGCTGACGTCGACAACGCGCTGTTCTCGATCAAGCAGACCACGATCAGGCTGCAATTGCAGCGCGACGTCGTCGCCGCCTCGCGTCGCGCCTTCGATCTCTCCGAGCAGCAATTGCGCGCCGGCACCGCCGACATCGTGACCGTGCTCAACACCCAGCTGACCCTGTTCCAGGCGGAAGACGCGTTGTGGCAGGCCCAACTCGCACGGCTTCTGGCCATCGTCAGCCTGTACCAGGCGCTCGGCGGCGGCTGGGAGCCGCGAATGGAGAAACCGGTCAATGCTCTTTAAGCCGGACACCAAGCAAGGCGCGCGAGAGGGGACAGCGAAGCGATCGCGCGGCCGCAGCTTCGTCATGACCCTGATCACGCTCGCGATCCTTGGCGGCCTTGGTTACGTCGGCTGGATTGCAATGCAGCAGCAGCAGGCGAACAACCGCAATCAGCGCCCCGATCTACCGGTGCCGGTGCTGGCGGCGAGCCCGCGCATCCAGGACGTGCCGGTTTATCTCGACGGCGTCGGCGCGATCCGCGCGCTCAACACCGTAACCGTGCGCTCGCAGGTCGACGGCAAGCTGATCGCGGTCAACTTCACGGAAGGCCAGGACGTCAAGAAGGGCGACGTGCTCGGCGAAATCGATCCGGCGATCTATCAGGCTCAGTACGACCAGGCGGTTGCCAAGAAGGCGCAGGATCAGGCCCAGCTCGCCAACCAACGCATCGACCTGGCGCGCTACGAGCAGCTCGCGGCCTCCAACGCCGGCTCCAAGCAGCAGGCCGACACCCAGCGTGCGTTGGTCGCGCAGACCGAGGCGCTGGTCAAGGCCGACCAGGCTGCGATCGACAACGCGGCGGCGACGCTGAGCTACACCAAGATCGTGGCGCCGATCTCGGGCCGCGTTGGCCTGCGCCTGGTCGACCAGGGCAACATCATCCATGCCTCCGACACCACGGGCCTCGTGGTGATCACGCAATTGCAGCCGATCGCGGTGTGGTTCAGCCTGCCGCAACAGCAGATCATGCGCGTCAACGCGGCGGCAGCGAAGGGGCCGCTCGCGGTCGACGTGTTCGGCAATGACGGCATCACGGTGATCGATACTGGCAAGCTCACCGGCATCGACAACCAGGTCGACCAGACCACCGGCACGCTCAAGCTCAAGGCCGAATTCCCCAATGCCAATTACCAGCTCTGGCCGGGCCAGTTCGTCAATGTCCGCCTCAAGGTCGAGACCTTGACGCAGGCGCTGGTGGTGCCGACCTCGGCGGTGCAGCGCGGCCCGATCGGCACTTTCAGCTACGTCATCGGCGCGGACAACATCGTCTCGGCCAAGCCCGTGACGGTGACCCAGCAGAACGAGCATGACGCCGTGATCGCGAGCGGCCTGTCGGCGAGCGAGAGGGTGGTCACCACGGGCTTCGCAAATCTGTCCGACGGCTCCAAGGTGATCGTCGGCCGCGATGACCAGACTCCGTCGGCCGATCTTGCCCCACGCAAGCGCTCGCGCGCACCGGACGCCCAGAAGAAGGATGGTGCTAACGAAGGCCAGAAGGACGGGCAGAAGGACGGCCAAGCCAAGGACGGCGAGTTGCGCGCCAAGCGCAAGAGCAGTGAAGGCGACCAGAAGGGGCAGACGGGACCGGCGCCGGGGCCGGGGGCATCGGAAAGTGGAGCCAAGCAGCCATGATCCCGACAACAGCCGCTTGAAGCGGCAGGCATAACCCATGGGTGTCTCCGAACCCTTCATCCGCCGGCCGATCGCGACCTCGCTGCTCGGCATCGCGCTTCTGATCGGCGGGCTGCTCGGCTATTTCGCACTCCCGGTCTCGGCGCTGCCGCAGGTCGATTTCCCGACCGTGCAGGTGACGACGCAGCTGCCGGGCGCGAGTCCGGACGTGATCGCCTCGCTGATCACCGCGCCGCTGGAGCGGCAGCTCGGGCAGATCCCGTCGCTCTCGGCGATGAACTCGACGAGCTCGTTCGGCGTCAGCCAGATCTCGCTGCAGTTCGAGCTCAACCGCGACATCGACGGGGCGACGCAGGACGTGCAGGCCGCGATCAATGCCGCCGCGGGCGTGCTGCCGAGGACGCTGCCTTACCCGCCGACCTACGCCAAGGTGAA
The DNA here is from genome assembly GCF_056156565.1 of Bradyrhizobium sp. JHI2711. Taxonomy (NCBI): domain Bacteria; kingdom Pseudomonadati; phylum Pseudomonadota; class Alphaproteobacteria; order Hyphomicrobiales; family Nitrobacteraceae; genus Bradyrhizobium; species Bradyrhizobium sp. JHI2711. The sequence goes on along the minus strand of NZ_JBPZPT010000001.1, from coordinate 739,580 downwards.
CCCGGCGGATGCGCCGGTGATGACGCTGGCGCTGCGCTCGGACACGATCTCGCTGCGGGTGATGAGCGACATCGCCGACACCATTCTGGCGCAACGTTTGAGCCAGATCTCCGGCGTCGGGCGCGTGTCCGTGCTGGGCGGGTTGAAGCCGGCCGTGCGCATCCAGGCCGATCTGGCCCGCCTTGCAGCCTACGGCATCGCGATGGAAGATCTGCGCACCGCGATCGCCAATGCCAATGTCTCGGGGCCGAAAGGCTCGCTCGACGGCGCGCAGCAATCCTACATCATCGCCGCCAACGACCAGATCGCGGCGGCTGAAGCCTACAAGCCCGTCATCATCGCCTATCGCAACGGCTCGCCGGTGACCATTGCCGACGTCGCCCAGATCGTCGACGGCCTCGAGAACGACCGCACCGGCGGCTGGTACCAGGGCACGCCGGCGGTCATCCTCGACATCCAGCGCCAGCCCGGCGCCAACGTCATCGACGTCGTCAGCCAGATCCGCGCCGAGATCCCGAAACTGCAGCGCGCGATCCCGGCCGGCGTGAATCTCACCATCGTCTCCGATCGCACCGTCACCATCCGCGCCTCGGCGCGCGACGTACAATTCACGCTGGTCCTTGCCGTCGTGCTGGTGACGCTGGTGGTGCTGCTGTTCCTGCGTTCGTTGCGCGCGACCGTGATCGCCGGCGTCGCGCTGCCGCTGTCGCTGATCACAAGCTTCGGCATCATGTATTTTGCCGGCTTCAGTCTCGACAATCTGTCGCTGATGGCGCTCACGATTGGCACCGGATTCGTTGTCGACGATGCCATCGTGATGATCGAGAACATCGTGCGCCACATGGAGAATGGCGACGGCGCGATGGAAGCCTCGCGCAAGGGCGCCAGCGAGATCGGCTTCACCGTGATCTCGCTGACGGTGTCGCTGATTGCGGTCTTCATCCCGCTCCTGTTCATGTCGGGCCTGGTCGGGCGCATGTTCCGCGAATTCGCGCTGACCTTGACGATTGCGGTCGTGACGTCGGCGGTGGTCTCGCTGACGCTGACGCCGATGATGTGCTCGCGGCTGCTCAAGCACGCGCACGAGGAGCTGGCCGTGCCGGGACTGGCCGCGATCAGCCGCTTCATCGACCGCACGGTCGACGCCTATCACGGATCGCTGTTGTGGGTGCTGGAGCGCCAGCGCGCCACGCTGGTCGTGACCTTCGTTACGCTGATCGCGACCCTGGTGCTCTATGTCGTCGCGCCCAAGGGCTTCCTGCCGCTGCAGGACACCGCGTCGATCACGGCGGTGACGGAGGCGGGGCCCGACGTGTCGTTTGCGGAGATGAAGAGGCGGCAGGCCGAGGCGGCCGAGGCCATCAGGGCCGACCCTGATGTGGTCGGCGTGGTCTCGGTGATCGGTGCGGGCTCCGTCAACCCGACCACCAATGTCGGCCGCCTCGTCATGAGCTTGCGGCCGCGCGGCGAGCGCCGCGACGATGTCAGCGTGGTCGTGACCCGGTTGAAGGAGCGGGTCTCCGGCATCCCCGGCATGACCGTCTATTTCCAGCCGGTGCAGGACGTGCAGATCTCGACCCAGTCGAGCCGCTCGCAATACCAGTACACGCTGACCGGCACCGATGCGACGCTGGTCTCGGAATGGGCGCGCAAGCTGGTTGCGGAGATGCGGCGCGATCCCTTGTTCCGGGACGTCTCCTCCGAGGCGCAGGAGGGCGGCCTGCGGGCGCAGCTCGATGTCGACCGCACGCGCGCCGGCCAGCTCGGCGTGAGCCTGCAAGCAATCACCGACACGCTGAACGACGCCTTCGCGCAGCGGCAGATCTCGACCATCTACGGTCAGGCCAACCAGTACCGGGTGGTGCTGGAGGCGCTGCCGATGTATCAGCGCGATCCCTCCATCCTGTCAAAGCTCTATCTGCCGGGTGCCGCGAGCGCCACCGCGGGCGCGCCCAATGCCCAGGTGCCGCTGTCAGCCGTGGCGACGCTGAAGCGGACCACGGCGCCGCTCGCGATCTCGCATCAGGCGCAATTCCCGTCGGTGTCGCTCAGCTTCAACCTGGCGCCGGGCGCGGCGCTCGGCGATGCCGTCGAAGCCGTAAAGGTGATCGAGACCCGCATCGGCATGCCGGGCAGTATCGTCGGCGTCTATGCCGGCGACGCCGCCGAATTCGCCAAGGCACTCGCCGGCCAGCCCTGGCTGCTGCTCGCCGCCGTCATCACGATCTACATCGTGTTAGGGGTGCTCTACGAGAGCTATATCCATCCGATCACGATCCTGTCGACGCTGCCCTCGGCCGGCGTCGGCGCCATCCTGGCGCTGATGCTGTGCGGACAGGACCTCTCGGTGATCGGCCTGATTGGCATCATCCTCTTGATGGGTATCGTCAAGAAGAACGCGATCATGATGATCGACTTTGCGCTCGAGGCCGAGCGCGGGCGGGGCATGTCGCCCAGTGAAGCCATCGTGCAGGCCTGTCTGTTGCGCTTCCGTCCGATCATGATGACGACGTTGGCGGCGCTGTTCGGGGCGCTGCCGCTCGCGATCGAAAGCGGCACCGGCGCCGAGCTGCGCTTTCCGCTCGGCATCTCCATCATCGGCGGCCTGCTGCTCAGCCAGCTCCTGACACTTTACACGACGCCCGTGATCTATCTGGCGCTCGATCGTATCAACCGTCGCCTCGAGCAGGCGCTGCCGCCGGCTGGATCCGGCGGCCCGCCGGTCGCCGGCGCGACCGAGGGGATGCAGTGATGGCATCGATCTCGGAGCCGTTCATCCGCCGCCCGGTCGCGACCACGCTGCTGTCGATCGGGCTGTTCCTGCTGGGTGTCGTCGCCTATCGGTTCCTGCCGGTCGCCTCGGTCCCGAACGTCGACTTTCCCGCCATCTTCGTCTCCGCCAGCCGGCCCGGCGCCGATCCGTCCGTGATGGCGGCGACGGTGGCGTCGCCACTTGAGCGGCGGTTGGGAGAGATCGCCGGCATCAACCAGATCACCTCGACCTCGAGCCTCGGCACGACCAGCATCCAGCTTCAGTTCGACATCGGCCGCAACATCGACAAGGCCGCGCGCGACGTGCAGGCGGCCATCAACGCCGCGATGGTCGACCTGCCGAGCGACTTGCCGACGCTGCCGCGTTTCCGCAAGGCAAACACGGCCGGCGCACCCATCTTCGTGCTGGCGTTGACCTCCAAGACGATCTCTCCGTCGGCGATCTACGACGTCGCGGATAGCGTGTTGGCGCAACGCATCTCGCAGGTGCCGGGCGTCGGCAACGTGTCGATCTCCGGCGCCGACCAGCCGGCCGTGCGCGTGCAGCTCAACCCGGTTGCGCTGTCCAATGCTGGAATCGCCACTGACGACGTGCGAACCGCGATCATCGCCGCCAACGCGCTCGGCCCCGTCGGCATCTTCGAAGGCGAGCGCCAGAGCGAGACGCTGTCGCTGAACAAGCAGATGCGCACGGCGAAGGAATTCCGCGACATCGTCATCAAGAGCTCGGGCAATAATTTCGTGCGGCTGTCGGACGTCGCCGACATCGAGGATTCCGTCCGCAACGTCCGCTCGATCGCCTGGTTCAACAGGCAACCGGCGGTTCTGATCCAGATCACCAAGCAGGGCGATGCCAACGTCATCGACACCGTCGACCGGGTCAAGGCGCTGATCCCCGAGCTGAAGCAGTGGATCCCGGCCGGTGTCGAGATCTCCACCCTGGTCGATCGGACCGGCACGATCCGCGCCAGCGTGCTGGACATGCAATGGACGCTGCTGGCAACGTCCGTCCTGGTGATGGTCGTCGTGTTCGTGTTCCTGCGGCGGCTGACGCCGACCATCGCGGCCGGCATCTCGGTGCCGCTGGCACTCGCCGGGACTTGCGCCGGCATGTGGGTCGCGGGCTTCTCCATCGACAACCTGTCGCTGATGGCGCTCGCCATCTCCGTCGGCTTCGTCGTCGACGACGCCATCGTCATGATCGAGAACATGTTCCGCAACCTCGAGCAAGGCATGCGGCCGTTCCGCGCGGCGCAGGAGGGCGCCAAGCAGATCGGCTTCACCGTGGTCTCGATCAGCCTGTCGCTGATCGCGGCCTTCACGCCGCTGATCTTCATGGACGGCGTCGTCGGTCGGCTCCTGCGCGAATTTTCGCTGACGCTGACCTTCGCCATCCTGGTCTCGACGCTGGTGTCGCTGACGGTCACGCCGATGATCTGCGCCCATTACATCCGGCAGGCCACCTCCGGCACGGCAACGCTGTTCGACCGCATCATCGAAGGCGCGCTGTCGCGCACCATCGTGTTCTACGCCCGCACCCTGCGCACCGTGCTGGAATTCCCGCTGCTGACGCTGCTGGTGTTCTTCGCCACCATCGCGCTCACGGTGACGCTCTACATCAAGGTCCCCAAAGGCTACTTTCCCACGGACGATTCCGGCTTCATCATCGGCGCGACGCGCGCCTCGGCTGACACCTCGTTCCAGTCGATGCTCGGCCTGCAGCAGCGGCTCGCCGAGATCGTGATGAAGGATCCCGCCGTGGCCGGCATCGGCTCGACGGTCGGCAGCGGGGGCCCGGGGCCGGCGACTTCGAACCGCGGCACCATGTTCATCAGCCTGAAGCCGCCGGAGGAACGTGGCCACGTGTCGACTGAGGTCGTGATCGAACGGCTCAGGCGCGCACTATATCCCGTGCCCGGCATCCGCCTCTTCATGTTCGCTGCCCAGGACGTGCGGGCCGGCGGGCGTCAGAGCGATTCCGACTACCAATATACGCTCACCAGCACCGATCTCGGCCTGTTGCAGAAATGGGCGCCGATCGTGGCCAAGCGCCTGGAGAGCGTGGAGGGCATCACCGACATCTCCAGCGATCGCGATCCCGGCGGGCTGCAACTGACGCTCGCCATCGATCGCCAGAAGGCGTCCGCGCTCGGCGTCAGGGTCCAGGACATCGACAACGCGCTGAACAACGCTTTCGCACAGCGGCAGATCTCGATCATCTACACCCAGCGGAACCAGTACATGACCGTGCTGGAGATCGACCCGAAGTTCCAGGTCGACCCCTCCAATCTCGATCGCATCTACGTCGCCGGCGCGGGAGATGCGCAGGTGCCGCTGTCGGCCGTGGTGCGCGCGACGCGCGGGCTCGCTGCGCTCGCCGTCTATCATTCGCAGTCGTTCCCATCGACCACGGTGTCCTTCAACCTGATGCCGGACGTGCCGCTTCAGGCGGCGACCCAGAACATCCAGCGCGCGGTCGACGAGTTGCACATGCCCGAAGGCATTCGCGGCAGCTTCGACGGCAATGCCGGCGATTTCGCCAGGACCAGCGGTCGCCAGCCGCTCCTGATCCTCGGCGCTCTGGTCGCGATGTATATCGTGCTCGGGGTGCTCTACGAGAGCCTCGCCCATCCGCTCACGATCATCTCGACGCTGCCCTCGGCCGGCTTAGGTGCGCTGCTGGCCTTGCAGCTCACCAACACGCCGCTGACGGTGATCGCCTTCGTCGGCATCATCCTCTTGATCGGCATCGTCAAGAAGAACGGCATCATGATGGTGGACTTCGCGCTCGATGCCGAGCGCCAGCGCGGCCTGTCCTCGGCGGAGGCGATCTTCGAGGCCTGCCAGGCGCGCTTCCGCCCGATCCTGATGACGACCATGGCGGCGCTGTTTGCCGGCATTCCGCTGGTGATCGCGACCGGCCCCGGCACGGAGCTGCGCCGCCCACTCGGCATCACCATCATCGGCGGCCTGTTCGCCTCGCAGATCCTGACGCTGTACACGACGCCCGTAATCTACCTCCTGATCGACCGCCTGCGTCGTCGCTCCGAACCGCGTCCGCTGGCTGCACCGGCGGAATAGGTTGTTGAGCAGCCGCTCCAAGCGTATAGCGGCCCCATGTCCAAGCCGCCTGAGACCGCCGCCGCGCCGGCCGAGCCGATCCCCGAATGCCCGCATTGCCAGAAGCCGATGCCGCTCTGCATTTGCGACAGCGTCACGCCGATCGAGAACCGGCTCTCGCTGCTGATCCTCCAGCATCCGCAGGAGCAGGACAGGGCGCTCGGCACTGCGCGGCTGCTGACCAGGCATTTTGCCGATGCAACGGTGCGGGTCGGCCTGTCCTGGCCGAGCCTGTCCAAGGCGCTGGGACGGCCGGTCGAGAATGCTTCGCACTGGGCGGTGCTCTATCTCGGCTCGGCACGCGCGGCCGATCTCGAGGCCGAAGGAGAGATCGTCGCGCTCAACCGCAAGGGCGAGATCGCGGAGAACCAGCGCGCGATCCTCGGCAAGCTCGAAGGCGTGGTGCTGCTCGACGGCACCTGGAGCCAGGCCAAGGCGCTGTGGTGGCGCAATCCCTGGATGCTGAAATGCCAGCGCGTGATCCTCAATCCGGCACGTCCCTCTCGCTACGGGCGCTTGCGCAAGGAGCCGCGCCGCGACGGCCTCGCGACCATCGAAGCCGCCGCGACGATCCTCGCCGCCCTCGAGCGGCGCCCTGATATCGCCGAGACGCTTCATGCCAGTTTCGAGCGGATGCTGGCTCGCTACCGCGAGGTCCAGGCCGAGATGCCGGAACTGGCACCCAAGCCCGCGCCCAAGGGCCGCCGGCGCGACTTCCGGCGCGGCAAGCGCGCCTGATTTCGGCTGGACATTTCGCTGTGCTACCCGCGGGCCGTGGGGTTGCCTAAGCCATTGATCACCTATATTGGTCCGCCCTTACGGGGCCACGTGGCGGAGTGGTTACGCAACGGTCTGCAAAACCGTGTACACCAGTTCAATTCTGGTCGTGGCCTCCATCACAAGTCTCTGATTTTCCGCAAAATTTGGACTTATAGGCGGTTCCGCCGAGCCGCAGCTCCAGTGAGCCACCGGGTTTGCCCGGGGCTTGGCGGAAAGGTGCGATTCAGGTCCTCTGGCATAGACTTCGCATCTGCGAAAAGACGCATCCAAACCCTGGAGCTGGAGAGCACGTGGGCGACGTCGTTCGATTTGTCCCGAAATCCGAGCTGGAGCGGGCCCGCCTCATTGCTGAGGCGCGCGCGATCTATGACAGCATCTTCCCGCCGGCTGCACCCGACCGGGCGCCGCAGCAGGGCGAGGAACGCGTCAAGACTTGATCGGGGCTGCGCCGGTCCCCGGCGCTCGGTCATGCCGAACCGCCCGAAAGGCGGACGCATCGGTTCACTTCAAGTGGCCTCAGCAGGCCGCGTACCAGTCGTCGGGGAAGGGCAGGAGGGGCCAGGCGCCCTCGTTGTCATTGGCAGCCTTGTTATTGGCAGCCTTGGGCGTCGTGTCGAAACTCCACGAGCGGGGCACGTATTGCTCCACCGGCACGGGCGCGAAATCCTCAAAGACCATGGCGTCCCGGACAGCATCCAGCAGCAGATTAAATTCGGCTTCGCTCATCACACCCTCGCAGAACGCGGACGGCGCAATGTCGCAAAGCCGGTTTGTTTCCGGATTGACCCGATCGTTCGTATTTTAACGATGCGGCGATCGGGACCCGAATGGTTAGCGATTCCTGAAAATCCCCGGGGCAACCCTATGTGCCCGCCGCCGCGCAGCGGGCGTGAAGGAGATCACATTCCCCGCGGTTTATTTCTCGTAACCCCTTTTGCACCGTACGGCCAATGCAGGCCGGAGCGGGCAGTGCAGAGCGGGAGACTGGTCATGAAGGCGAGGTTCTTGCGGTTTGCGGGCGTGAAGAGCCGGGCGCGGGGCGCCTCGACGGTCGGGCTGTTCCTGACGCTGTTTGCCTCCGCGGCTCATGCACAGGGAACGGCGGAGCAGCGGCGGGCCTGTACCCCCGACGTCTACCGGCTCTGCGCCGGCGAGATCCCCAACGTCCGCGCCATCACCGCCTGCCTGCGCCGCAACCGCGCGAGCCTCAGCGAGGCCTGCCGATCCGTGTTCGACCAGGCGGGCGGCTGAACGGCCCGGCTTGTGGGCTTGTGCGCAGCAAGTGCCTCGCAGGGGCTCGCGAATCCGTCACAGGCGCCCTGTGAATATGCTGTGGATTTGCTGCGGATGCTGGACGTGGATGCTTCGTACCTTCATCGCATCTTGGTCGCCAATCGTCATATCTGCGTCAAATGAGCTCACCGAATGATTCGGCGGGCCGGCAGATCGCTGCTGCGGCCGAGAGCATTTCGTAATCCCCCGAATTCGGAATCCCTCACCTGCGTCGCGGTCCGCGGACAGTTTTTGGGCAACCGTTTGCCCAAATGCCGGGCGCGCTCCGTCCAAATTTTTGTACGCCCGCGGACAAGCTTTTCACCGCCCACTCCCGCACGCTTCCTCCCCGATCACTGGAGCATGGCAGACGCCATGACATTTCGGAGGAACTGGCGAGATGGAGAAGTCGATTTGGCCCCAGGCGCGGCGGGGAATGGCGCGCGCATCATTGCCGCGGTGCAAGCTCATGCTCGGCGCCGCCATTGCTTTCGGTCTCGTCGTTGCCTCACCGCTGAGCGCGCAGGCCGCAGCGCCCGCTGCCTGCGCCGCGCTTCAGGAAAAGTATCCGGACTGGAAGGGCAAGACGCTCGTCAATGCCATCAACCCGCACACGCCGGGCTATGAGACGATCGATCCGAAGGATCCCAGCAAGTATATCGGCTTCGACATCGATCTCGGCGAAGCCATCGGCGAATGTCTCGGCTTCAAGCTGACCTACAAGGCGGTGACGTTCGCGGCGCTCCTGACCACGCTTGCCGCCGGTCAGGCCGACATCGTGATCTCCGACATCTACGCCACCAAGGAGCGCGCCAAGGCGGCCGACTTCATCACCTACTCGAAGGTGTTCGATGGCGTGCTGGTCGCCAAGGGCAACCCGAAGGGCATCAACGGCATCAACCTGTCGCTGTGTGGCGCCGCTGCTGCCGAGAACACCGGCTATGTCGAGGTACCCCTGATCCAGGCGTTGATCCCGGAGTGCAAGAAGGCCGGCAAGCCGGAGCCGACCATCCAGCTTTACGACAACAACGCCAATTGCATCCAGGCGATTCTGGCCGGCCGCGCCGACACCTACATCAACGACGTCAACACCGTCGACAGCGCCGTAAAGGCCTATCCGGACAAGCTGGAGAAGGCGGTCGCTGTGACGATCCCATACTCGGTCGGCATCGCTGTTCCCAAGGGCAAGCCGAAATTTCGTGACGCCGTGCTCGCTGCCCTGATCGAGGTGCAGAAGGCGGGCACGCACATGGCGCTCCTGAAGAAGCATGGGCTCGATGTGAACAACTTCATCGAGCCGGAAATTCTCACGGCTGACTGACTGAGCGCGGTCGACTTCTCCCCGACGGGGAGAGGTCGGCGCGAAGCGCCGGGTGAGAGGGCGTAACCTCTCATCCGGATCGCATCGAACGATGCGACGTAGCCGAAGCTTCGCTTCGAGAGGTGGCCTGTCCTCGAGGCGCCCGTCTTCGACCAAACCCGATCCCGTTCTCATGACTGTCGACTGATGTCGCTGTTCCTTCATTACCTGAGCATGCCGTATCTGCTCGCGGGCATCGAGCTCACCCTCGAGGTGACCGCCCTCGGGCTCGGCGGCGGGTTGATCCTCGGATTGATCCTCGCCGGCATGCAGCTGTCGCGCTTCTGGCTGCTGGCGGCGATCGCCCGGGCCTATACCGTGATCTTCCGCGGCACGCCGCTGATCCTCCAGATGGTTTTCGCCTACGACGCGCTGCCGCATATGGGCATCAAGCTGCCGGCCGTGCTGGCGGCAGGCCTTGCGCTCGCCTGCAACGAGGCGCCGTTCATTGCGGAGATGCTGCGCGCCGGCGTGCTCGGCGTCGACCGCGGCCAGGTGACGGCGGGGCAGGCGCTCGGCATGACGCCGTCGGTGCTGATGCGCAGGGTCATCGCCCCACAGGCGATCCGCACGATGATTCCGGCCTTCGGCAATGAGGCGGTGAGCGCGTTGAAGAACTCCTCGCTCGCGTCTGTTATCGCGGTGCAGGAGCTGACCTTGCGCTCGACCCAGCTGGCATCTTCGACCTTCGACTTCTTTTCGATCTTCTTTGCCTCGGGGCTGCTCTATCTCGTTCTGACCACGGCCATCAGTGTCATCCAGCTCCTCGTCGAATGGTGGCTCGACCTCGACCGAACCACACGCCGCGAACGCAAGCTCGCCGATTATCTGCCGTGGCGCCGCGTCGACCTCGGCACCAAGTTCGAGCTTGCCGCCGTGACCGCCGCTGATCCGGAGCCTGCACAGCCAGCGCCCGGCGATACGCCGCCGCTGGCCTTGACCCGTGAGGAGCGCGCCCGTCGCGCGGCGACGATCGCGCGCAACAATATCGCGGTCGAGACCAAGGACCTCACCAAGAGCTACGGCGGGCAAAAGGTGATCAACGGCCTCGACTTGACCGTGCGTGTGGGCGAGGTGGTCGCGTTGCTCGGTCCCAGCGGCTCCGGCAAGAGCACGCTGCTTCGCTGCATCAACCATCTGGAGAACTGGGACGCCGGCACGGTGCGCGTCGGCGGCCGGCGGCTCGGCTTCGGCGAGAATGGCAAGTCATTGTCGCCGCGCGCCATCGCCAACGAGCGGGCCAGTGTCGGCGTTGGCATGGTGTTCCAGCAATTCAACCTGTTTGCTCACCTCTCGGCGAAGGAGAACATCGCCGGGCCCTTGCGCTGGGTCCACGGCATGACCCGGATCGACGCCGACCGCCGCGCCACCGAGCTGCTCGACCGCGTCGGGCTGTCGCACCGCGCCGATGCGCTGCCGCGACATCTCTCCGGCGGCCAGCAGCAGCGCGTCGCCATCGCCCGCGCGCTGGCGCCCAATCCGAGCGTGCTGCTGCTGGACGAGCCGACCTCGGCGTTGGATCCCGAGCTCGTCAATGAAGTGCTGGAGGTGATCCGCCGCCTCGCGATTGACGACGGCCTCACCATGATCATCTCGACGCACCAGATCCGCTTTGCCGATGAGGTCGCGGACCGTGTCGCTTTCCTGAGCGGTGGCACCATCGTCGAGGAGGGGCCGGCGCACGAGGTGCTCTCCAATCCACGCAATCCGCTGACGGCGCGTTTCCTCAGCGTGATGGAGGCCGACAAGACTCCGGAGACGGTGCGATGAGCCCTCTCTCCACCCTGTGCAAGATCTCCGAAAAGGTCACGTCATGAAGCATGTCACGCTGCCGGTTTCACCGAAAACCGTCCATTGGGGCTATTTCTCCAAAACGGTCACGCCGGCCCTGACGCTGCGCTCGGGAGACCGGGCCACGATCGAGACGCTGACCCACCACGCCAATGACGATTACGAGCGCATGATTCAGGGCGATCCCGGTGCCGAAAGCGTGTTCCTGTGGACGCGCGAGCACAAGGCGGTGGCGCGCCGCGGCTCGGGCCCGACGAAAGGCCCGTTCTTCCGCGGCGCGGGCGAGGGGATCGGCGTGCACTTGCTCACCGGCCCCGTTGCGATCGAAGGCGCCGAGCCCGGCGACATTCTGGAGGTGCGCATCCTCGATATCAGGCCGCGGCCGAGCTGCAGTGCCTGTCATGCCGGCCGCTGCTTCGGCTCCAATGTCGCGGCGAACTGGGGTTTCCACTATCACGACCTGATCGAGGAGCCGAAGCCGCGCGAGGTCGTCACCATCTTCGAGCTCGACACCTCCGGCGAGCCCTATGCGAAGGCCGTCTACAATTACGTCTGGACGCCGCAGACCGATCCTGACGGCATCGTGCACCCGACCATCGACTATCCGGGCGTGCGCGTGGACCATGCCACCATCAGGAAGCGCGAGAAAATCCTTTCCGGCGCGAAGGTGCCGGCGCGGCTGCATTTCGGCACCATGGGCCTTGCGCCATCGGAAGCCGATTTCGTCAGCTCGATCCCGCCGAGCTATACCGGCGGCAATATCGACGACTGGCGCATCGGCAAGGGCGCGCGGATGTTCTATCCGGTCGCGGTCCCCGGCGCTTATTTCTCGGTCGGCGATCCCCATGCCGCGCAAGGCGACAGCGAGCTCGGCGGCACCGCAATCGAGACCTCGCTGACCGGCGATTTCGAATTCATCCTGCACAAGAAGGCCGACCTCGGCGGCACCAGCCTCGAAGGCCTCGACCATCCCATGCTCGAGACCGATCATGCGTGGTCGTTCTACGGCTTCACCTATCCGAATTATCTGGCCGCGCTCGGCGCCAACGCGCAAACTGAGATTGCCAATCACAGCAGTCTCGACCGTGCGATGCGCGATGCGTTCAGGAAGCTCCGCCGGTTTCTGATGACGGTGCACCGCCTCAGCGAGGACGAGGCGATCTCGCTGATGTCGGTCGGCGCCGATTTCGGCGTCACGCAGGTGGTCGATGCCAATTGGGGCGTCCACGGCACGATCAGAAAGAACATTTTCCGCTGCGAGTAATGCATTGAGACGCAGACTGTTTTCGGGATGAGCAGGTGACAAGCGGAGACCATTTGCGGCCCGTCGCAGCGACGGAGGACCGCGTGCGTCTGGCACAGAGGTTGCTTCGATCGACCGCAATCTGGGTCGATCCGATGAGCTTTCGCCCGTTCACGAGCGAGTCCTACACGCAAGACGACCGGCCCGAAGCCTGGCGGGACGTGCTTGCGGCGGTCGGCCTGCAGCCGGCAGGCGGCCATTCCTTCTTTGACGGGCATGCTACCGCCTCCCATCGCCAGACCGCCGGCGTTGCGCTGACGCGCATGGCCGCGGGCGCGCAGAGCGTCGGTCCGCTGGCACGAGCGAACGAAGACCTGCCGATCGCGCTGATGCCGGTCGAGGATGGCATGGTGTTGAAAACCGTCGGCGGGCACCGCATCGTTCCCGTCGGTCATCTCGTGATGCTGCCGCGCGGCGGCGACTGGAGCATCGTGTTCCAGCGGGACATGCGCGCCATCGTGCTGTCAGTCACCTCCGAGGCGCTGCACGGACGCCTTTCCGGTAAGCCGCGGCTCGGCGAGCCGCGCGTCGTTTCGCCCAGCGGCTTTGCCGAGGTGTTCTCGCGCCTGCTGGACGCGACCGCGCGCACGCTCGACACTTTGAGCGATTCCGAATGGAATCTGCTTGCGCAGTCGCTCGTCGATCTTCTCCTGACGCTCGCGCATCAACTGGCGGCATCGACGTCCGACGCCGGGGCGAGCGCGACGCAGGCCGCGCTGCTGCACCGGATCTGCCAGACCATCGAGCGTCGCCTCGACGATCCCGATCTGGTGCCCGCGCGTGTCGCGCAAGCCGAGGGCATTTCCGAACGTTATTTGCAAAAGCTGTTCGAGACGGTTGGCGACAATTTCACCCACTATGTTCGCGAGCGTCGTCTCCAGCGCGCCTGGGCGGATCTGTCCAGTCCGTCAGAGGCGCATCGCTCGATCTCGGAGATCGCCTACGCCTATGGCTTTGGCGACTCCGCGCATTTCAGCCGCGCCTTCCGCCATCGCTTCGGCCTGCCGCCGCGCGAGTTCCGACAGCAGGAGGCCGAGCGGGCGACCGTGCAACATGGCGTCGCCGGCCAACGCGGCTGGCCGCAGGAGGCGCTGGCGCAATTGCGCGCGCATCAGAGTGTGGAGGCCCGCAGCAGCGTCGCCTGCGCCGGCGCCGGGGAGCCGACCACTGCCGAACGCCGTCATCACCATCTCCCGGTCGAGGCCAGCCGCGTTCATTGGGGCTATTTCAGCCGCTCGCTGCCGCCGCAGATCGAGATCGCGTCGGGCGATACCATCACCATCGAGACGCTGACGCAGCACGCCTCCGACGATCCCGAGTTGATGATATCAGGCGATGGCGCCGCAGAAAGCGTATTCGGCTGGACACGGAGCAAGAAGAACGTCGACCGCCGCGGCGCCGGCCCGATGGATGCCAGCGTGTTCGGCCGCGGTGCCGGCGAGGGGTTTGGCGTGCACATCTGCACCGGGCCTGTCGCGGTGAAGGACGCCCAGCCCGGCGATGTACTGGAGGTGCGCATCCTCGACATCGTGCCGCGGGCCAGCCGCAATCCGAGCCATGCGGGCCGTGTGTTCGGCTCCTCTGTCGCAGCGTGGTGGGGCTATCACTACAACGAGTTTCTCGGCGGTCCCAAGCCGCGCGAAGCCGTCACCATCTATGAGATCTTCGAAGACGCCGAGATGCCGCACGCCCGCGCGCTCTATTCCTATCGCTGGGAGCCGCAGACCGATCCCTTCGGCGTGGTGCACGCCACTTACGACTATCCCGGCGTTCCCGTCGCACCCGGTACGATCAAGCGCCGGCACGCCGTGCTCGACGGCATCAAGATTCCTCTGCGCCCGCATTTCGGCGTCATCGCGCTGGCGCCGCGCGAGCTCGATTTCGTCGATTCCGTGCCGCCGTCCTACTTCGGCGGCAATCTCGACAATTGGCGGCTGGGGAAGGGGGCAACCGTCTATCTCCCCGTCTCGGTCCCCGGCGCGCTGCTGTCAGTCGGCGATCCCCATGCCGCACAGGGCGACGGCGAGCTCAGCGGCACCGCGATCGAATGCTCGATGACCGGCACCTTCGAGGTGATCCTGCACAAGAAAGCTGATCTCGCCGGCCGTCCTTTCGCCGATCTCTCCTATCCCCTGATCGAAACCGAGAGCGACTGGGTGCTGACCGGCTTCAGCCACCCCAACTATCTCGCGGAATTCGGCGCGCAGGGGCAGAGCGAGGTCTACGCAAAATCCTCGCTCGATCTCGCCATGAAAGACGCTTTCCGCAAGATGCGGCGCTTTCTTATGAACGTCAAAGGCCTCAGCGAGGACGAGGCGATCGCGCTGATGTCGGCGGCGGTCGATTTCGGTGTAACACAGGTCGTCGACGGCAATTGGGGCGTGCACGCCATTCTCAGCAAGCGCCTCTTTCAGGACGCATCTTAACCAGGACATCCAAGTGAAATTCCACATGATCAGCGGCGGACCGAAGCCGGTCGCGCCCTTCAGCCACGCGGTGGAGACCGACGGCTTCGTCTTCGTGACCGGCCAGATGCCCGATACGCCGCAGACGCCGGGCGTGCTGCCCGAGGGCATCGTCGCGCAGACGAAGGCCGTGATGGAGAATTTGAAAGTGGTTCTCGCGGGCCTCGACCTCGGCCTCGAGCACGTCGTGATGACGCGGATCTATCTCACGCGCTTCAAGGAAGACTATGCGGCGATGAACGAGACCTATCGGACGTACTTTCCGCCGGATCGCCTGCCGGCCCGTACCTGCGTCGGCGTCACCGGTCTGGCCTATGATGCGCTGATCGAGATCGATCTGGTGTGCCGGAGGCCGTGAAAGGGAACCGTCGATAGGGGCGAATCTTTTGCTTGCTTGTTGGATGAAGGCTCAAGATCGCGCGTTGGGCAGCACCTCAGTTTGAAACTTGCGACTTGAGTTGCTTCACAGCTGCCGCCGAAGGTTCTCTCGTTCCGTCTCGAGGGTATTGATCTCATTGTTCAGATGTTTCTCAAGTTGGGTATACGATGTGGACAGGTTAGTGCAAAGGTTCTTCACAGCGGACGGTCTATTCTTGTCGAGCCACACGGCTCTCTGCTCGCTGGCGTAAGCCGCCATTCCCCGGTGGCAGTAGAGGAGTGTCTCGAAGTCATCCATCGCTTTTGTGGGCATACTCTCGACGACCTTCCATGCTTCGTCCAATTCGGAGGCAGAAGGCCACGCCTTCAGCACCTGCTCAAGTTTGTCGGGGTCAGGCTCGCCCTTCGCAAGCCAGGCGGTCAGGGTCTTTGCTACGTCGTCGAGATGGCCGGCGCGCGACCGGAGCCGCAAACATACGCCAAGCTGACTGCTCACGCGTTGGAACGCGGCGGCTCTGCGGTCAACGTTGATCTTCGCCATTCCCACAATGAAGGCGACTCCTGCGGCGACGAGAGCGATAGTTGCGGAGAGCGCCGGCTGGAAGTCTTTCGCAATATCGTAGAGACCGTGGTTACAAAGCATGACAGGCCTCACTCAATCAAAGATAATAAATATGTAATTTTGCACGCGTGAATGGGGCTGTCGAGGGCGTCGCGGTTGCCGGACAAGGAGAGGGTGAGGGGTTTCTCTTCGCTCAAGCCATCCTACGAATGCTGGTTCAGCGCAGCTTTCTGGGTCCGGGCTCTACGCCGCAAACGCCTTTGGCGCTGCAGCTTGTCCGGGACATGAGAGCGGTGGGGTCGGTTGACAGTTGCCGAACGCTCCGCGCATTTCGTCTCAAATTGCAACCGGCGCGTGCAAGAAGTCTTGATCGGCCGTGAGCTAGGGGTGATCGACCGGCCTTGAACGCGGGCCCGGACCGCCGCGACTAATCGACAGAGTGCATAGGGATCAGCGGAACGTGATTAAGCTTCCTCTTCACTAAAGCACCAAAATGGTGCTTTAGTGCTTTCCATGAGCCAATCGCCCCGATACGCGCCGTCCGCACTGCGTTACCGGCTTGCCCCTGACCCGGCCGCCAAGGCCGCCATCGAGGCGACATTCCAGGCCTATGACCGCATGATGGAAATCCTCGACGAGGTGGCGCGGATCCACAATGTGGGTTCCAATGTGGTCCTGCTCCATGCCCATGCCTATGAGCCGATCCGCAAACAGACGGCGCTGCCTTCGCGGCTGGTGACGTTGGGGCTGCGCGACCGCGCGGAGTATCGCGCCGCGCAAGGGCGCCGCCTGCCGCTCGACGACAAGCTCGCGAAGATCAAGGGGCCCGCCACCATTTCGATTGCGACCGTGCAAGGGCGCTTCAGCGTGCCCTTCGACTACGCCGGCTATGCCGAGGGCTGGGGGCAGAGCGTGCCGGCGCGCCTCATCCGCACCGACGACGGTTTCGAAGTTCACTACGGCGTCACGCCGAACAGCCTGCCAGAGGAGGAGAACGCCATGGATACCATCGCTGCCGCTCCCGACAATTTCCTGTCCCGAGTCGGGCGCCTGATTGCCGGGATCGCGTACGATGCGATCGAGCAGGCGGAGGGCAAGAACAAGCTGAAGGTGGTCGGACAGGCCATCCGCGAGATCGAGCGCGCCGAGACCGAAGCGCGCGATGCGCTCGCCGCTGCCCGGGCCGAGGAATATCGCCTCAACGCGCGCCGCAGCGAGATCGAGCGGGCGATGACCGATCTGACCGCCAAGATCGAGGCCGCGATCGCAGACGGGCGCGATGATCTCGCCCGCGCCGGCATCGCGCGGCAAATGGACCTGGAGGCGCAGTTCGAGGTGCTCTCTCGCGCCATCGACGAGAACAACGAGAAGATCGAGCAATGCGTCACATCGCTCCGCGCAGTGCTGTCGGCGCTCCAGGATGCCGAGCAGCGCCGCGCCGATCTCGAAAAGAGCGAGGCACAGGCCAGCCCACAGACATCGTCGTCGCGGAAATCCGGCGGCACCTCCGCTGCGGCGAAGGCGCTGCGGGCGGGCAGGGCAGTGGCACGGGCCACCGGCGTGCCGCCGGGAATTCCTTATTCGAGCGACATCGACGAGCTGAGCACGCTCCATCGCGACAAGGAAATTGCAGCGAGGCTGGCCCGGTTGAAGTCGGGCGGCTGAGTGCGGTGTCATGAGCGCTCTGCTCGAACACATCATGGCGCCTGAGGTCAGGCCGTTCGCGATTGCGGCGGCCATGATCGTCATCGTCGGCTCGGTCGAGGTGATCTCGATGCTGATCGGGGCCTCCTTGAGCGAGATGCTGGGCACCAACATCGATTTTGCTCACCCCAGCGACAACGGCGTGCTCAACGCCATCTCCTGGATCAATGTCGGCGGCGTGCCGCTGTTGATCTTCCTGCTGCTGCTGCTCGGCGCCTTCTCCATCACCGGATTCCTGATCCAGGACCTCGCGCGAATGGTTGCGGGTCCCTTACCGGCGACGGTCGCCTCGGTCGGGGCCGTCGTGGTGTCGGTTCCGCTTGTGCGCGCCGCCAGCAGGACCATCGCGCGGGTCATTCCCAAGGACGAAAGCTACGTCGTCGGCCTCGGCGATCTGGTCGGCCGCATCGGGGAGGTCGTCGTTGGCCCGCTCGACCAGGGGCCGCCCGGCCGCGTCAGCGTCGCCGACATCCACGGCAACCGCCATTTCGTCTCGGCGGTCGCGGCGCCGTCATCGGGACCTTTGCCGCAGGGAACCATGGTCCTCCTGGTCGACCGCGACGGCACGCGCTTCGTCGCGGTGAAGGCCGACGATGAACTCAAGCCGTCCAACCCCACTCTAAGCAATTAGCAAGTCCCACAGCGGAGAAAGCCATGTTCGACATCGCAGTCCCGGCCGTGATCGGCGTCGCGCTGATCGTCGTCCTGGGGATCGTCTTCACCATCCTCTACAAGCGCGCCACCCGCGACGAGGCCTTCGTGCGCACCGGGCTCGGCGGCAAGAAGGTCGTGCTCGACGGCGGCGCCATGATCCTGCCGATCTTCCACTCCTATGCCAGCGTCAATCTGAAGACGTTGCGCCTCACCGTCGAGCGCAAGGAGCGGGAATCCCTCATCACCAAGGATCGCCTGCGCGTCGACATCGTTGCCGAGTTCTACGTCCGCGTCCGTCCCGACGAGGAGAGCATTGCGCTTGCAAGCCAGACGCTGGGCGCGCTGACCAACGATGCCGAGGCGCTGCGCAACCAGGTCGAGGCGAAATTCGTCGACGGCCTGCGCTCGGTCGCCGCGACCATGAGTATCCTGGAGCTCCAGGAGAAGCGCTCGGACTTCGTCAAGCACGTGCAGTCCACGGTCGAGTCTGACGTGAAGTCGAACGGGCTCGAGCTGGAATCGGTGTCGCTGACCAAGCTCGACCAGACCGACGTCAAATTCTTCAACCCGGAGAACTTCTTCGACGCCGAGGGTCTGACCCAGCTCAAGACGGTCACCGAAACCCGCCGCCGCGATCGAAACGCGATCGTGCGCGATAACGAGGTGGCGATCGCGCAAAAGGACCTCGAGGCGCGCCAGCAGACCCTCGGGATCGAGCGGACCAAGAAGGAAGCCGAGCTGTCGCAGGAGCGCGACATCGCCAACAAGACGGCGAGCACCCGCGCCGAGGTCGCGACCGCGACGCAGACGGCGCGTCTGACCGAGGAGAACGCTCGCATCGACACCGATCGTGCGGTTGCCGAGAAGGAGGCGGGTGCCAAGCAGGTCAAGGAAACCGCGGTGATCGAGTCGGAGCTGGCGATCAACAAGCGCAAGACCGACGCCCAGCGCGAGATCCAGATCGCGACGCAGGAGAACGAGATCCAGATCGCGGCGAAGAGCAAGGAGACGTCGGAAGCCGTCGCCGAAGCCAAGACCGCCGAGGCGCTGGCCGTCTCCGCGGAGGAAAAGGTCGTCACCGCGCGCGCCATCGAGGTCGCCGATCGTGCCCGCCTGACCCAGGTGCTGGCCGCACGCACCGAGGCCGAACGCAAATCGACCGAGCTGATCGTCGCGGCCGAGGCCGAGAAGAAGGCCTCGCTCGATCGCGCCGAAGCCGTCAAGACGCTGGCCACCGCCGAAGCCGAATCCAACAAGATCAAGGCGGTCGGCGTTCGCAACATCGGCGAGGCGGAAGCCGCCGTCATCACCATGAAGAACGAGGCGCAGAACAAGCTCGGCAACAACGTCATCGATTTCGAGATCGCCAAGAAGCGGATCGAGACCATGCCGTCCGCGCTGGCGGAGATGGTGAAGCCGATCGCGAATCTCAAGGATGTCCGCATCCTGCACACCGGCGGCGCGTTCGGCGGCAACGGTGCGAGCGGAGGTAATGTCGGCTTCGGCGAAGGTCTGGCCGGCGAGCTGCTCAAGGTCCATGCGCTGCGTCCGATGATCGACGAAATCCTGCGCCAGAGCGGCTTTGCGCCGGACGAGGATCCGGTGAAGGCGCTGGTCGGCGCCGTGACCGGAAAGAGCAACGGCGCGGCCGTGCCGGCGCCGCTGCCGGAGAAAACAAACGCCGCCGAACTATGAATGCCGGTTCATTGCTGCGGAGAATTCGAAGCGATAAACAGGCGGGGCGCGTCTCGCGTCGCGCGAACGTTCCGGAGCGCGGATCGATCGTGTCTTGAATCGGTCGATCTCGCTCCGGACGAGTCTTGAGGCAACGTTTTGTTTGCCACGGCGCCTGCGTCGATCGACATCGGGCGCCGAGACCTGTTTCGATCGGAGAATTTCACAATGAAGCATTTTCTGTCCGGATTGATCGCGATCGCCCTTTCGATCGCCGCCGCGCCGTCGCTTGCGGCCGATGCCCGCAACGTCACCGTGGTCAACGAGACCGGCTATGCCATCAAGTTCCTGGGCTTCAACGCGCCGGATGACGGGCTGGACGAGTGGGAGAACGAGCTCGACAAGGTGTTGCAGAACCAGGCCAGCACTTATGTCGAGTTCGACGACGACGATGAAGGCTGCGTCTGGAACATCCGGGTCGACTGGAAGAACTATGACGAGTCGGTGCTGTGGAAGAACGTCAATCTCTGCAAGCTCACCGCGCTCCGCTTGCGCTACGACCCCGGCACCAAGACCACCTCGTTCCTGGCGGAATAATCCTCGCCCGGTCCCGGCCGGAGGAGCGGCCATTCCAGGTCCCTCCGAGCGCGTTGCGGATGATGACGAATTCGTCCTTTGCAAGCGCAAGCGGCTTTGTTATACGCAGCCGCGCGCGAACGAACGGTTCGCCCTTTTCCTCGGTAGCTCAGCGGTAGAGCATCCGACTGTTAATCGGATGGTCGCTGGTTCGAATCCAGCCCGGGGAGCCATCAGGCTGTTTCCAAGCCTTTCAAAACACTCCAGAACTAAGCAAGCCCTAGGGGTAAGCCACTGAAAAATCAGGGGTTTCAACGTCTCGTTCTGTTCTGCCACTTCCGCCGTGGTCCGGAGCGGCTGGGGATATGGAGGGGGTAGGGGCCTTGTACCCCCAAATTGCCCCTCGGGATCCCCCCAAATTCCGGCGACGGCGTTGGAATAAAGTTCCAAAAGGCACTCTCTGATCGGGTCGTCCTGAGCGCCAAGTCCGAATCGAAGGAATGAAAGCCGGCCGATACCTCCAGAGCCCTGGCCCTCTTGGTCGTGACCAGAAAGAACAGGCCGCCGGGCGGAGCGGCCGATATAGCTCGGCCGTACCCGCCATTAGCCTCCAGACGGGCACAGCAATCGAGATCATGGGCTTTGCCGTCGGTCGGAGCTATGTCGAGATCAATCCGTTCGTCGGCGTCAACTTCACGACTGCTTGCTCAGGTCCAGCACCGGGGCATACTCGCGGGCGGTGGACCGCGCAATCTGCGCCGAGACGCAACTGGCTGCGCGCCTGTTGCCGATCTCGCTAGGTGACCGATCGCCTGGCTTGATCTGGATCAAGCCTCCTCGGCGGGCCGCCCCGCTAGCTTTTCAGCAGCGGTCCGTCGACCTGGAGGCAACGACCCTTGAAAACGCTTCGCCAGCTCCTGTCCGCGGAGGACATTGTCCAGGTCGTGATCCGGCTGGGCTTGCTCGGGCTGCTGATCTTCTGGACTTTCCTGGTGATCCGGCCTTTCGTGCCGATCCTGAGCTGGAGCGCCGTGTTGGCGGTGGCATTTCATCCCGTCTTCGCCTGGCTCGCCCAACGCCTCGGTGGCCGTCCCCGGACAGCCTCAGCCGTTCTCACCCTGATCACGCTGGGCATCGTCATCGGTCCCGCCGCGTGGCTCGGCCTCAGTGCAGTCGAAGGGATCCGGGACCTTGCGGCCCAGATCGGCAGTGGCGATCTCGCGCTCCAGGCCGCACCGGAGCAGATCAGGAGCTGGCCGTTGATCGGTCCTCAGCTCTACGCGATCTGGAACGAGGCCTACACGAACATCCGTGCGGCGCTGCGCGAGGTGGCGCCGTACTTGAAACCGCTCGCCGGAGTGATGCTGTCGTTTGCCGGTGACACCGGAATTGGCATGCTCCAATTCCTGCTGTCGGTGATCGTCGCGGGCTTTCTGCTCCCGCACGGCGCGCAGCTCGTCGCCGCGCTGCGCGGCTTCCTGTTGCGCGTCGTGCCCGGCCGGAGCGAGCACTTTCTCGAGCTCGCCGGCGCAACCATACGCGCCGTCGCGCAGGGCATTATCGGCGTCGCTATCCTTCAAGCCTTGCTGGCGGGCATCGGCTTCAAGCTCGCAGAGATCCCAAGCGCGGGACTGCTCGCGGTCGTCGTGCTCTTGCTGTCGATTGTCCAAATCGGCGCCGGCCCCGTTCTTTTCCCCGTGCTGGTCTGGATATGGGTGGACAAGGACGTGACCGTCGCCCTGCTCTTGACTGTCTATCTGGTCGTCGTCGGTCTGCTCGACAACGTGCTGAAGCCGCTCCTCATGGGGCGGGGCCTGACGACGCCGACGCTGGTCATCCTGATCGGGGTCATTGGTGGTACGCTCGCGCATGGAATCATCGGACTGTTCATTGGGCCGATCATCCTGTCGGTGGCCTGGGAGCTCGCGACCGCATGGACAGGAATCGACGGCGCTGCGTCAGCGCGGGTCGATCAGGAAACCGTTGTCGCAAAGGAAACGATCGAGGCACGGTTGGCCTAGGCAGAAATGAGGTTTGGTTCACCCCGATGATGCTCCAATTCCTTGTCGGCACGCTCGTCAGCGTGATCAATATCGGAATCCACGCGCTCGTGACGGTGGTCGCCGTCACGGTGGCCCGCAGTGCCGTCCCGCGCCATACCAAGCGGCCGCGATTGCACCTCATGAGCGTCATGATCACGATCGCCGTCGTGTTGAAGATCGCCCACATGATCGAAATTCTGATGTGGGCGGCGACCTATCATATCGTGCACGCGGCGACCGCCGACGCGGACATGCTCTACTTCGCGTTCGTCAACTACACCACGCTCGGCTACGGCGACATCACGCCGGTGCCCGAATGGCGGCTGATTGGCCCGCTGACCGCCATGAACGGCGTTCTTCTGTTCGGCTGGTCCGCCGCCATCCTGTTCGAGGTTTTGCTCAGGACGCTCGACCATCTCGGGCTCACGGAAAAACCCGGCGCGGACCTGCCGGGCACCTGAGCCGCGGCGATCGCGACCATCGCGGATCGCGAACCGGCATTTCGCCGGTTCACGGCTGCAGATCGAGGCCTGCGAGCTGGTGCCGGTCGAGGAGCACGATCTGGCGCTGGGTGTTGCCGATGAAGCCGAGCACGCCGAGTTCATGCAGCCGCGACAAAGCCCGCGAGACGGTCTCCAGCGTCAGGCCGAGATAGTCGGCAATGTCGCGTCGGGACATCGGAAGCGCCATGACGCCGGCAGCCGTCAGGCGCTTGTCCATTTCGAGCAGGAATGCGGCGACGCGCTCCAGGGAGGTCTTGCGGCCGAGCAGCAGCATGTGGTCTTCAGCATGCTGGAGGTTGTTCGTGGTCATGCTGAGCAGGTTTCTGGCTACCATGGCATCGCTCTCGGCCACGATTTCCAGGCTTTGGCGTTTGATCAGCCGTACCGTGGTGTCGACGATGGCTTCCGTCGTGAAGCGGTGCTCGCTGCCGTTCTCGAGCCCGAAAATGTCGCCGACGAGGTGAAACGCGCCGATCTGCCTGCGCCCGTCCGACAGCAGCTTGTAGCTTCGCACCGCGCCGGACTTGACCTGATAGACATACTCGGCCGGCTCCTTCTCGCCGTAGATCTCGGAGCCTTTTCGGTAGGAAAATTCGCTTAAATTGACCAGGGCATTTGAATGAGATGCCATGCCGAGGTCGCGGAGGGTATTGGGACGCAGCGTGGAATCCGTCGTGATGCGAACGAACATAGGCCAACTCCTCAGCTTTCCGCCGAATTGGTCTGTCAGACGAAATACTTTGCCGGAAATGCGCCGCGCTATCCCACTCCCGCCGAAGTTGATTTTCGGCCAAGGAAGTATTCTTATCCATTGTCCCAAGGTTCAGTGTACCAAAGGACAGCACTGGTGATTGCTGCGCTGGATGAGAATCCTCCACCGCAGGGAAGATGCGACATATTGCGAAGCAGATATTCCGACTTTCAAACGAGAAAATCGCTTTGAAGAACGACAAGGACGCCGAGCGTCCTGATCAAGTTGGGCGAGAGGTAGGAAGTTGCCAGGCCTTGTTCACGTTGTTGACGACGACGAGTCGTTTCGGACCGCGATCGAGCGCCGGCTAAAGCTCGCGGGATACGAGGTCGCGACCTACGCCTCGGCGCTGGAGCTCCTGGACTCGGCGCCGGATGACGGGCAGGCGGGATGTATCCTGCTCGACGTGCGGATTCCGGGCCTGAGTGGTCCCGACCTGCAGGCGCGGTTGGCTGCGGCGGGGTCGATGCTGCCCATCGTCTTCCTGACCGGTCATGCCGACACGCCGACGACCGTGCGCGCGATCAAGGCAGGTGCGGAAGACTTCCTGACCAAACCGATATCCTCCGAACAATTGCTCGAAGCGATCGAGCGCGCGCTGGCTAGTCAGCGGACGGCGCGCGCCCAGGCCAGCAGGCTGGATGCGTTTCGTGGTCATCTGGCCACGCTGACGCAGCGCGAGCGACAGGTGTTCGATCTGATCGTGCGCGGCAGGATCAACAAGCAGGTCGCGCATGAGCTGGGGACCACCGAACGCACCGTGAAGGCGCATCGCCATCAAGTGATGGAGAAGATGCAGGTTCGCTCGCTGGCGGAACTCGTTTCGATCGCAGAGCGTCTCGGAATGCTCGATCCGGACGAACGCTGACGGCTCCGGGAAGACGCGAGGTTCCCTGAACGTGCCTGTCCCAAAGGACAATGCCGGGGCGTGTTGACAGTGCGCGACGCGCTATGTGCAATAATGTACATACGCACACGCGAAAGCGCGGAGCTATCGTATCCGATATCCCACTGTCGTCTTCCGGAAAGGCAATCGCTTTGCCCCTGCGCGAGTCCGTCTTCGTTGTCGATGACGATCCGTCCATGCGTACCAGCATGGACAGGCTGCTGCGAGGATACGGCTTCGCCACGACCCTGTTCGACACGGGAGGGGCCTTGCTCGATCATGACAGGTTCCACACCGCGATCTGCATCATCCTCGACATCAATCTGGGTGCAAGGTCTGGCATCGAGGTGCGGCAAAGCCTGACCGAGAAGGGCATTGCGGCACCGGTGATCTATGTCACCGGCAATGACAGCCCGGCAAACCGCTCGGCCGCGATTGCCTCGGGCTGCATCGCCTATCTCATCAAGCCGTTTGCGGCGCAGTCTTTGATCGAATCGGTCCAGCGCGCCCGCGTCTTGTAGCTCCACGACGGCCGTCATTCTTCGACATATTGCTCGAGTATCCTGGTCGGCGCCCCCTTATGGGCGGAACCGAATTGCGCGAGCGGAATCGAAGTCGTCACGGCAAGAAGATTGGAGTCGACGAGTTCGAGCAGAAGCGTTTGACCGTTTTCCATCTCCGAGATGATTTTTGGCGTCACGACGTCCGCCGCGACGCATAAATTGGTGAGACACCAGGTATAAGGAATGCGGAACGCGGCGCCATGGTCGACGGCCAGTTTCGGTGCTTGCTGCAGGTACATTCCGACCGGCACGAAAAGTTGCAGGCGGGCGGTGGGCGCGTCCTCCCGCTCGATCAGATCAATGCGCACGGCTGTTTGCCCGGTCGCGAACCGGCCAGTGATCGAGGTTCGGCAGAGGGACGGCGCGCCGCCGGCCTTGAAGCACAATTTCTGCCAGCTGCCATAGGTGATGTCGTTCGCTTCGCGCTGGCCGCGCGTTGCGAATTCGGGGGGCTTCCCGGATTGCGCCGCCTTCGGCGACGCGACACTCGAGGTCGTGGCGCTCCCGACCAATGCAACCATCAAGAGGCCAGAGAGACAATCAAGAGCACGAGCCATCGCTGCAACTCCGAAATTCCTGAAGCGCGATGCGATCAGGATGAATCGTGATCGCGCTTTAGATTATTGTTCGAGCATGATCTCTTCGGAAAACCGCTACACACTTTTCCGGATCATGCTCCAGTTCAGTTCTGCGCATCGAGAAACCTGGCAACCAGCGGCGACCAGAGCGGGATTGCGTCCGGCGAACCGATGAAGAAATGTCCCTCGTTGCCGAACGGGGGCATCAGGTGATATTCGGCCCGGCCGCCGGCGCCGATGAAGGCAGCGTGCATGCGCTTCGATAGGTCGGGACCGAAATACGTGTCATTCCCCGTGTAGATCCACAGCATCGGCACGCGCGATGTACGGCCGAAATCGGCGGTGGCCTCGACCAGTCGGTCGGGCGCGCAATTGTTGTTCGGCTTGCCGTCGACGCGTCCGCCGCGGCCTCCGGCAAAGACGATGATGGCCTTCACCTGTGGCGGGTTCACGCTCGAAAGGGCGATCGAGGCCCAGCCGCCGGCAGACTGGCCGACCACGATCACGTCCTTCGGGATGATCCGCTTCTCGGCGGCCAGATAGTCAATGATCCAGAGATCGACCTGGGCGACCGCGAGGCCGGCATCACGGAAATTGGGATTGGCGCACTTCCCGATTTTCGAGAAGAACGGGCCGAACATTCCGCGTTCGGGGATGTCGATTGCCTGCGCGCCATAACCGCTGCCCACCGGGGCCACCACGAGATAGCCGCGCCTCGCAAACCATTTGGCGGCGTCGCGAAATTCGACCAGAGGGAAAAGGCTGCGCTGGGTCGCGTCGAGCGAGACACCGTGATTCATGATGACGAGCGGGAACGGACCGTCGCCGACCGGGCGCACCAGATAGGCGAACATCGGCAGCGGCAGGGGCAGCGCCCAGATTTCCTCCTGGATGCGGACCTCGTCCGCGGCGTGCGTGGGCGATGCGGCCACGAAAACGCTGAGCAAGGTGATCGCGAAAAAATGGAGCAATGCAGGTCCGCGTCGCATCCGGGCCTCCCTCAACCTGAATAGGTTGCGGCCACGACGATCGGGCCGAGCACCGTGAGGACGACATTGCCGACCGCGTAGGGGACGGCGACGCCGAGCACCGGCGTCTGGCTCTCGGCAACGTCGCAGGCGCCGGTGACGGCGGCATCGACCGTCATGGCGCCGGCGAGCGCACCGCAGGTCACGACCGGATTCATGCGCAGCAGATAATAGGCAACCAGCGTTCCCACCGTCATCGGGACCAGCGTGACGACGATGCCCATGCCGACCAGCAACAGACCGTGCGCCTGGATCGCCGACCAGGCGGCAAGGCCGTTGCCGAGTCCGATCGCCGCGATGAAGCCGCCGAGGCCGATGTCGCTCAGGGTCTGCTGCGCCGCGGGCGGCATTGCGCCGATGCCCGGCCTGCGCGAACGCAACCAACCGCAGACGAGCCCGGCGATCAGCGCGCCGCCGCCGCCACCGAGTGTCAATGCGACAGTGCCGATTTTGAAGCTGGCAAGGCCGGCCAGAAGACCCACTGCGATGCCCGCAGCGAGAAAGGCGATGTCGGTGCGGTCGCTCGTATTCAGAGCGTGTCCCACTGGCGCCGTTGCCCGCGCGATATTGCCGGTGCTGCCGACCAGCGTCATGACGTCGCCGAGATAGACGCGCGTATCGGGACCGAGCGGCACTTCCCGCCCCATGCGCGTCAGCGCACGCAGGAATACACCGCGTGCATTGTCGCCGAGCCGGTCAACGATTTCGCGCAGTGAGCGGCCGTGCAGCTGGCGGTTCTCAACGAGCACTTCGATCACATTGCCGGGCAGGTTGCGCAGCAGTTCCCCCGCGTCGATCTCGGCCCCGAGGATCGGCTTGGCCGCGACGATCGCGGCGGTCGGACCGGCGATGACGATGTCGTCGCCGGCCTCGAGCACGGTATCCTGCTGCGGCTTGATGTCGGCCCCGCTGCGCACGATCCGCTCTACGACCGTGCGGCCGCCGATCTCCGCCTCGATAGCACCGATGGTACGACCTGCGCCGGCCGAGACGCGATAGGCGCGGGCCTGGAATTTGCGATAGGACAGGTTTTCCGTCTTTGGCGGCGTACCGCCGGCGAGCTCCGCCTCGAGCTTCTTCGCCTCCGCCTTCAGATCGATCCGCATCAGCCGCGGCGCGACGAATGGCACGAACAGGAGCGTCAGGATGTAGCCGAGCACGTAGGTCACCGCATAGCCCGCCGCGATGTTGGCTTCCTGCTGCTTCAGCACGTCGCTCGGCAGGCCGAGCTGCGCCAGCGCGCCGGATGCGGTGCCGATCACCGAGGATTGCGTCAGCGCCCCTGCCGTCAGTCCTGCCGCTGTTCCCGTATCCAACGTGAAGACACGCGCGAAGATGAGCACGAGCGCGAGCCCCGTGGCGCCGATCACCAACGCCAGCACGACCTGTGCCAAGGTCCGCACGCTCAGCGAGGCGAAGAATTCCGGTCCAGAACGGTAACCGATCGTAAAGACGAACAGGCTGAACAGGATCGCCCGGAGGATCGGCGGGAACGTGAAGCTCCCGAGCTGTCCGATCAGCACGGCGACGATCAGGATGCAGGCGGTGGTTCCGATCGAGAAGCCGCGGATCCTGATGCGGCCGAGGATGGTACCGATCGCGATCGCGAGCAGCAGGAATATTTCCGGTGCGGTGGCGATGATCCACCTGACGGTTTCCATGGCATTCCCCCGGCGCTTTGGCGCGATTTGATTGGCGGCGGCGAGATGTTGCTTGATCCAGATCAAGCCTTCGCGGCGACGTGGCGGCGGCTATGACGCGATGGAATGTTCGCGACAGCCCATATTGCCGTCATGAGTACCCTGAACGTCACAACCGGTGCGATCCGCCGCGACGAGACAGTCGAGATCGTCCTGCTGCTCGCCTTTGTCGGCGGCTATATCGACGCCTATACCTGGATCATCCACGGCGTGTTGGCGAATGCCCAGACCGCCAACCTGATCTTCCTGTGGATTCACGCGATGGCGGGCAACTGGGCGAAGGCGCTGCACTTCGTGCCGCCAATCCTGGCGTTCGCGGTCGGCATCGTGCTCGCAGCCTGGCTGCGCCGCGCAACGGGCGAGCGGGCCAGCGCGGTCAGTACGTTGATCGAGATCCTGCTGTTGATAGCGATCGGCATCTTGCACAATAGGTTGCCCGATTTGGCTGGAACGCTCGGTATTTCCGCCGTGGCAGCGATGCAGGCCGCAATGTTCGTCAAGGTCGAAGGCACAGTGTGCAGCACGGTGATGATCACCAGCAACATGCGTCAGGCCATCGAGAACGTCTTCGCAGTCGCAGCAGGCGGCGCACCACTCGGAACGCTGCGCCGCTCGGGCATTTTCATCGCGTTGTGCGTCGTGTTCGGCTTCGGTGCCGCCGCCGGAGCCTTTGCAACCAAGAGCGTCCCCGATCTCGCGCTGGGCCTGCCGGTCGTCGCGCTGTTGATCGTGCTGCTGCGCTGCGAAGCGCTACGTTCGCAGGAGGGGAGATGAGCGCGCCAATGATCAGGTGAGCGTCGCACAACGAACGGCCTGATCTTTTCGTGTTGCGCTGCGAACGGCACGGCGTCGGCCCGCAGAATGCACGCGACCGTTGACTTGGATCAATGGAGCGAGCCGCGCCGCACCCACGATCCGCATCACCTTTAGAGGATCGGGAGAGAGAGATGTCCAAAGACGCCAAGCCCGCACAGAAGCGTATCGACCAGTTCTTTTCCGGCCCGGGCGCGCGGGCAGACGACTGGCGCGACCTTGTGGAAGCAGCAAAGACCTGGGCGCGCGTCGGCAATCGCACAGCCTATGACGCGGCGTTGTCCGATCTTTCGATCATCGAAGAATTTCACGGCTATCCCGGTCCGCACCTCATGGCGGCGCTGCGGGAAGCAACAGTCGCCGGCGACGGTGCATCATCGTTCGCCCTTGCGACGAGAATTGCCCAGGCACTGGCGACGCGATCCTTCCGCCAACATGCCGGTGACTGGAGCCCCAAGGACGACGGCAACGGCGATGCGCCCGAGCTCGCGCCGCCGGCCTTTGGCGCGCACAGCGCGCGCAGGCCGTATTTCGAAACCCTGATCGTCACCGGCGTATCTTCCAGCCAATGGCCGGCGCTGGCCGCGGAATGGCGCAAGCTGCGGCGCCCGGTCGACGCGTTCATCTATGAACCTGTGATCGTCGGCAGCCTGGAGGACGCTTTCTGTGCGACGATGCTCAATCCGAACATCGGAGCCGTCATCATCAACGAGGGCTTTGGCCTGCGTTCGCGGCACGATGCACCGGTGTTGCGCTCGATCATGGCCTCGGCCGGTCTCAACGACGAAACCGACGCTTCGGCGCTGCGGCTCGCCCAGATCATCAAGCGCGTCAGGCCCGAGCTCGACCTTTACATGATCTCGAACCGTGACGTGGAGGAGCTCGCCGGCAATCCCGAGGCGGACGTGGTCCGCCGCATCTTCTATTCCGTTGAAGAGCTGCTGGAACTCCACCTATCGATCCTCGAAGGCATCCAGGATCGCTACGACACGCCGTTCTTCGACAATCTCAAGAAATACGCCCAGCGTCCGATCGGCACCTTCCACGCGCTGCCGATCGCCCGCGGCAAGTCGATCTTCAAGTCCGACTGGATCCGGGACATGGGCGAGTTCTACGGCCCGAACCTGTTCCTGGCCGAGAGCAGCGCCACCACCGGCGGTCTCGACAGCATGCTGGAGCCGACCGGCAACATCAAGAAGGCGCAGGAGAAGGCGGCGAGGGCGCTCGGCGCCGACCGCGTCTTCTTTGTTACCAACGGCACATCGACGTCCAACAAGATGGCGGTGCAGGCGCTGCTCGCGCCCGGCGACATCGCGATTGTCGACCGCAATTGCCACAAGTCGCATCACTACGGCATGGTGCTGGCCGGTGCGCAGCCGCTCTACGTCGAAGCCTTCCCGATGACGGAATATTCGATGTACGGCGCGGTGCCGCTGAAGACCATCAAGCAGGCGCTGCTGGGCGCCAAGGCTGATGGCCGGCTCGACCGCGTCAAGATGGTCGACCTCACCAACTGCACGTTCGACGGCCATATCTACAACACACGGCGGGTGATGGAGGAATGCCTCGCCATCAAGCCCGATCTGATCTTCCTGTGGGATGAAGCCTGGTTCGGCTTCGCGCGTTTCTCGCCATTCCTGCGCCGCCGCACCGGACTTGGCGCGGCCAACGAGATCGAGGCATGGATGCGCGATCCCAAGTCGGTCGCGGCCTATGAGAAGCAGCAGGCCGAGCTCGGCAAGAACCCGTCCGACGAGGTGCTGCTCAAGACCCGGCTGATCCCGGACCCCCGACAGATCCGGCTGCGCGTCTACCAGACCAACTCGACCCACAAGTCGATGTCGGCGATCCGCCAGGGCTCGATGCTCTCGGTCAAGGACGTCGAATTCCACACCGTGGAGCAGCAGTTCAAGGAAGCGGTGTTCACCCACGCCTCGACAAGTCCGAACCAGCAGCTGATCGCGAGCCTTGACATCTCACGGCGGCAGATGGAGCTGGAGGGCTATGGCCTCGTCGCCAATGCGATCGAGATCGCGTTCGCGATCCGCCAGGCGGTCAACAACAACCCGCTGATCTCGAAATATTTCCGCATCCTCGGTGCCGACGCCATGGTGCCGGCGCAGTACCGCCAGAGCGGCTTCACCGACTTCCTCGCCCCCGGCGTCAACTGGGCGAACACGCTGAAGAGCCTGGACGAGGACGAGTTCTGCCTCGACCCGACCCGCATAACGCTGGTATGCGGCACGGCCGGCTATGACGGCACGCAGTTCAAGGGCATTCTCGCCAACGAGTACAACATCCAGGTCAACAAGACCTCCCGCAACTCGGTGCTGGTCCAATCCAACATCAACAACACTCGCAGCGACGTCGCGCATCTCGTTCGCGTGCTCGCCGAGATCGCGGGCGAGCTCGACCGCGGCCTGGCCCAGGGCGGTGCCAATGCGCGAAAGACCTTCGAGGCACGGGTGACGAGCCTCATGAAGGACGTGCCCGATCTGCCGAACTTCTCGCATTTCCACCCGAGCTTCCGCGGCGATGCTGGCACCAAGACCAACGAGGGCGACATCCGCAGCGGCTTCTACGCGGCCTATGACGTCGCCGGCTGCGAGCACATCCGCCTCAACGATCCCGAGATCGACCGGCGGCTGAAGGCCGGGCCCGAGCTCGTCTCGGCCAACTTCGTGATCCCGTATCCGCCGGGCTTCCCGATCATGGTGCCCGGCCAGGTCATCACCCAGGAGACGATCGACTTCATGCGCAAGCTCGATGTGAAGGAGATCCACGGCTACGACGCCAAGGAAGGGCTGAAACTCGTACGGACGGAAGCCTTGGCCAAGCTCGGCAGGCCAAAGCCCAGCGCCCAGCCGAAGCTCAAGGCCGCGTCATAGGTCGGGAGGGGACGAACATGCAGGCATTTTTCCAGTTCTTGCAACAGTACCCGTATCTGCTGCTGTTCTTCGTGGTCGGTCTCGCCGTCTATATCGGCCGAGCCAGCATCAAGGGTTATGGCCTCGGCATGGTCGCCGGTGCCATCGTGGTCGGCGCGGGCATCTCGGTCTGGGCATCCAGCTATGGCGTGAAGCTGGAGTTGAACAACTTCGCCAAGAGCCTGTTCTACTATCTCTTCATGTACGGCGTCGGCCTGCGCGTAGGTCCGTCCTTCGTCAACAGCCTGCGGGGCGACGGGATCAAATTCTTGTTCCTCGCGGTGGTGTCGAGTGTGATCGGCCTGACCCTCGTCGTGCTTGGGGCGAAGCTCTTCGCATTGCCGCCCGGTGCGGCTGGCGGAATGCTGGCGGGATCGCAGACCATGTCGGCGGCGATCGGCTCGGCCGAGCAGGCCGTCACGTCGGGAGTCGTGAAACTGCCTGCCGGGATGAAGCCCGAGGATGCCTCCGGCATGATCGCTTTGTCCTACGGTATTACCTACATTTGGGGCACCGTCGGCATCATCCTGATCTGCAAATACCTGCCGCGCTGGTGGGGCGTCGATGCCAAGGCCGCCGCCAAGAAGTATGAGCAGGAGTTCGGCGTCAAAGATCTCGAAGGCGGCGCCCTGACCGGCTACCGTCAGTTCGGTCTGCGGGCCTACCGGCTGGAGAATCCTGCGACGATCGGGATGAGCATCGCCAAATTCCGCACGGTCAATCCCGAGTACCGTATCGTCAATGTCGGGCGCAATGGTGAGCCGCAGGGGGCTGATCCCGAGCTCGTGCTGCAGAAGGGCGATATCGTCGCGCTGGGCGGATCGACCGAGCATCTGACTGAGAAGATGGGCCTGATTGGTCCGGAGGTCGCCGATGCCAAGACGCTCGGTATACCCATGGACCAGGCGGAAATCGTCGTCTTCAACAAGGACGTCGTCGGGCGGACCTTCGAGTCCTTCCGCGACACGGCCATCGCCGGCCAGCTGCAGGTGACCAAGGTCGAGCGGGGCGGGGTGCAGATCCCGGCCGGTCTCAAGACCAAGCTGGAGCGCATGGACATCGTCTCGGTGGTCGGCCTGAAGTCGGCGGTCAACGAGCTCGGCGAGATGTGGGGCCGCATCGCGCGCGCCAACACCTCGACCGACTTGCTGACCCTGTCGGTCGGCATGATCATCGGCTTCCTCATCGGCATGATCGAATTCCCCGCCTTCGGTGCCAAGGTCGGTCTCGGCAATGCCGGCGGGCTGTTGCTGTCCGGCGTGATCGTGTCCTCGGTCGTGTCGCGGCTGCGCTTCTTCGGCAATACGCCGAACGCGGCGCGAAACGTGCTCGAGGATCTCGGCCTCGTTGTGTTCGTCGCGATCGTCGGGGTCAATGCCGGCGCCGGCCTGTTGGCTCAGCTCACCGGCGCGCTCGCGCTCAAGATCTTCATCGTCGGCTTCATCGCGTGCACGATCCCGCCGTTCATCGTCTGGGCGATCGGCTTCCACGTCTTCAAGATCAATCCGGCGGTGCTGATGGGCGGCGTTGCCGGCGCGCGGTCGCATTCCGGCCCGTGCCGCGAGGCCGCGGTCGAGATCCAGAGCTCCGTGCCCTGGATCGGATTCCCGGTCGGCTATGCCGTCTCGGGCATCCTTCTCACCATCTTCGGCTACTTCGCGATGATCCTGGCTCAATAAGGGGAAGAAAACGTCATGAGAAAACTGTCCTTCGGCGCCGTCCTGGTCGCTTCGCTCGCCGCTGTTGCCGGCTTTAGCACGTCCGCGCGTGCCGACACCGGCCAGGTCGCGGTCGTCTTCACCAAGGGTGGCTTCATCGTCGGCGCCGGTGGCGGTGAGGGCGTTCTGGTCTACCGGGGCAAGAAATACCCATTCACGGTGTCTGGCATGAGCGTGGGCCTCACCATCGGAGCGTCGACCACGAAGTTCGTCGGCCGCGCGCTCAATCTAAAGGGGCCGGCGTCGATCGAAGGCTCTTATGCCGTGGGAGGAGCGGGTGGGGCAATCGCCGCAGGTGCCGGCGCCGTTCAGTTGCAAAACAGCAATGGCGTGATCCTCCAGCTCAGCGGCCCGCGGGTCGGCGCGGAAGTATCGGCTGCAGTCGGTGGCGTCACGATCCGCCTGAAATCGAGTTGAAGGGGTCGTATGGCCATTGAGCGATCGACGGCAGCGTCGGGCCCCTAGGGCATGATCCGGAAAAGTGTGTAGCGGTTTTCCGAATAGAACATGCTCAAACAACAACCTAAAGCGCGATGACGATTCATTCCAATCGCATCGCGCTTTAGCGGCCTGACGCTGCTCAATAGCGCTGCGCGACGAAACTCATTTTCTTGAGGCTGGCCTGGTCGTTGTAGCGTCCCTTGTCGGAGCGCTTCGGCAGTTTGATCTTGTCCTTCTTGATGCGCTTGAAGGGGATGGCGCCGAGAAGGTGCGCGATGCAGTTGAGCCGCGCCCTTCGTTTGTCGTCAGAGCGGACGATGTTCCAGGGCGCATCCTTCGTGCTGGTCTTCTTCAGCATCAGGTCGCGCGCGCGCGAATAATCGTACCAGCGACGGAAGGATTCCAGGTCCATCGGACTGAGCTTCCACTGTCGGACCGGGTCGTCGATGCGGGCCTTGAAACGGCGCTCCTGCTCGTCCATGCCGACCTCGAGCCAGATCTTGATCAGGATGATGCCGCCGTCGATGACGTATTTCTCCATCTGCGGGCACAGGTTGAGGAAACGCTCGTGCTCGGCGGGGGTGCAGAAGCCCATGACGTACTCGACACCGGCGCGGTTGTACCAGCTCCGGTCGAAGATCACGATCTCGCCGCCGGCCGGAAATCGCTCCATGTAGCGCTGGAAGAACAATTGTGTCTTCTCGCGGTCGGACGGCGCGGGCAGGGCGACGACCCGGAACACGCGCGGGCTGACCTTCTCGGTGATCGCCTTGATCGTGCCGCCCTTGCCGGCGGCGTCCCGACCCTCGAACAGGACGATGACCCGGAGCTTGTTTTCCCGCACGTAGTCCTGGAGATGGCACAGCTCGACCTGGAGCTTCTCGAGCTCCTTCTCGTAATCCTTCCGCTTCATCCGCTCCGCAGGGCCGTCCTTCGCCATGCCGATCCCACCTGTTGCTAATCGTCCCAGGAAATGGTCACGCCGATGTCGCCGGGCACGCCGCCCGGAAAATCGATGATCTGATAGGCGATGCGATAGCCGCGCGGTTTCAGGTAATCGGTCCAGAGCTGGAAGATCTCCTTGGGAATTCCGGTCAGGGTGTTCTCCCAGCCCTTCTCCATCTGATTGATGGCGCGGCCCTTGTCCGTGCAGAGCGAATTGGGGAAGCGATAGACCAGCACTTCCGTGAGGCCGTTGCGCACCGCGCGCTGGATCACGGTCGAGGCGAGCTTGATCTTCTCCTCCTCGGTCTTGCCCGAGGGCTTGCTCAAGCGCTCGATCAAGGCGCGCTTCTCCGCCTCGGCCGCGGCGGCAAGGCGCACATATTCCTCCGCCTTTTCGGCTTCCTTGAGGGCGGCTTCCTTACGAATCTGGGCTGCGCTGGGGATGAGATCGTCTAGGCCGGGCATGGCGGGCGGCTCCTGATGGTTGTCCAATCAGCATGCGGCTGACGCTAGGGTTGGCCCTGACGTGTTCCCTTGACTCAAATCAAACAAACGCGAACATACCCGAACACAGTGCCGCCCATGGACGTTTTGACCGGGAGAGACGTTTGAGCGAGCAGCTTCATCCGATGGCACCGCATCATCTGCCGTTTTATCTCGCACCGGGGAGCGGGACCGATACGCTGATGGTGGTGATGGGCGTATTCCTGATCGGGGCCGTGCTCTGGGTCGGCACGCTCTACTGGAAACTGCACAGCCTGCCCGAGCGGATGGCGCACAAAACGCATAAACTGCAGTTCGAGTTAGTCGCCGTGCTCGGCCTGATCTCGCTGTTCACGCACATGCACATCTTCTGGATCGCCGGACTGCTCCTCGCAATGATCGATCTTCCGGATTTCGGCACGCCGCTGCGCAGCATTGCCGGGTCCGTCGAGAAGATCGCCGACGCGACGCCGGCCTCCGATGCGGAGGAAGTCCAGGCTGAGGCGGCCGTCGCACCGCCCCCCGCGGACAAGCCGGGACCCGCCAAGGAGAAGGAGCGCAGTCATGCTTGAGCTGCTGATCTGCTCCCTCGTCACGATCCTTCCGGACTACCTGTACCGCCGCTACGCCCAGGGCAAGCGCTTCGGGAAGGAAATCACCTTCTTCTCGGTCTGGTACGAGCTGCGCTGGGGCATCACCGCCTGCCTGATGCTGACGGTGTCGCTCATCACCATGATCTTCTACTTCCATCCGGCGACATCGTCGGCGACGCTGTACTTCCGCACCGTGCCAATTCTGCCCGAAGGCTCGGGCCGTGTTGCCGAGGTCAAAGTCGGCTTCACCGCGCCCGTCAAACAGGGCGATGTGCTGTTCACGCTCGATAGCTCGAAGCAAAAGGCTGCGGTCGAGACCGCCAAGCGGAAGGTGGCAGAAGTCGATGCCGCCATGCAGACGGCGCAGGCCGACGTGGTCAAGGCCGAGGCGCAGCTCGGCGAAGCGAGGGCCAACTACCAGCAGGCCAAAGACGAGCTCGAGGTCAAGACCGAGCTCCAGCGCCGCAATCCCGGCATCGTTCCACAGCGTGACATCGACAAGCTCCAGGTGCTGGTCGATCAGCGACAGTCCGGCATCGACGCCGCGACGGCGGCGAAGCAGTCAGTGTCCTTGCAGGTCTCGGCTCTGCTGCCGGCCCAGAAGGCCAGCGCCGAAGCCGCGCTCGACCAGGCGCAGGTCGATCTCGACAAGACTTTCGTACGCGCCGGCGTCGACGGGCGGGTCGAGCAGTTCCTGGTTCGCCCCGGCGATGTCGTCAACCAGCTGATGCGTCCGGCCGGTGTTCTCGTTCCGGAGGGCGCGGGCCGCAAGGCGCTCCAGGCCGGTTTCGGCCAGATCGAGGCGCAGGTCATGAAGACCGGCATGGTGGCGGAAGCGACCTGCATATCCAAACCCTGGGTCATCATCCCCATGGTGATCACGACGGTGCAGGACTACATCGCGGCCGGACAGTTTCGCACCGGCGAGCAGCTCATCGATCCGCAGAATGCCGTCCGTCCCGGCACGATCCTGGTTTTCCTGGAGCCGCTCTACAAGGGCGGTCTCGACGGTGTCACGCCGGGCTCGAGCTGCATCGTCAACGCCTACACCAGCAATCACGAGGAGATTTCGGCCAAGGACACCTCGACCAGCCGGAAGATCGCGCTGCACGTCGTCGACGGCGTCGGCCTCGTGCACGCGCTGCTGCTGCGGATCCAGGCGCTGTTGCTGCCGATCCAGACGCTCGTGCTGAGCGGCGGGCATTGAACGAGAGAAGAGTACGGACGAGACGTGGTCTCCGAAAGTCGTCCTCGCCTGCCATTTCGGCCGCAGGCGCCTATTATGCGCCGTCCTGCGCGCAAGTCGTGGGCGCCTATGGCCGCGTCGTCACGCGCTGCTGAGGCCTGCCTCGGGGGCTGTCCGTATGGTGCGATTCCAGCTATTATTGCCTGGAAAGCAGCTGCCGTAAGCTGTGAGGGTGCAGCATGAGCGGGGGCGCGTGCATAGACTGGCTGAAGCCACGGCTCGCGGCTGCGCTCCTCTGTTTCGGCCTGCTCGTGGCCGAGTGCCTCTCGGCCGGGCAAGCCGGTGCGGTCGAGCGGAGCCGGCGCGGCGAGCTCAAACGCGTGCTGTTGCTGCATTCCTTCGGCCGCGAGTTCCGGCCG
Source organism: Bradyrhizobium sp. JHI2711 (assembly GCF_056156565.1). Taxonomy (NCBI): domain Bacteria; kingdom Pseudomonadati; phylum Pseudomonadota; class Alphaproteobacteria; order Hyphomicrobiales; family Nitrobacteraceae; genus Bradyrhizobium; species Bradyrhizobium sp. JHI2711. The sequence continues at coordinate 701,593 of NZ_JBPZPT010000001.1, read as the reverse complement.
TGGAGCGAATATGCGCGCGACATCAAGGCTGAGCTCGAGCGGCAATCGCCCTGGCCGCTCGATATCCAGGAGCACGCGCTGCTCACCGCGCGCTTCAACAACCCTGGTCCCGAGGCGCCGTTCGTCGAATATCTACACTCGTTGTACCAAGGTGCGGTGCCGGACATCGTCTTGAGCATCGGCGCGCCTGCCGCCCGGTTTGCGCAGAAATATCGCGCCAGGCTGTTCCCCGATGCGCCGTTGATCCTCTCCGCGGTCGAGCATCGGCTGATTAATCGCACCGACCTCTGCGACAACGATGTCGTAGTGGCCGTCCGCAACGATTTTGTCGCGGCCTTCGACAACATTCTTCAGGTCCTGCCCGATACAAAATCGGTTGCGATCGTGGTCGGAGCTTCGCCGCTCGAGAGGTTTTGGACGGAGGAGCTGAAGCGGGAGCTGAAACCTTTTGCGGAGCGGATCGAACTCGTTTGGTACTCGGATTTGTCGTTCGAGGAGATCCTGAAGCGCTCATCGAAGCTCCCGTCTCACACCGCGCTGTTCTGGGGGCTGATGTCCGTCGATGCGGCCGGGGTGGTCTATGAGAGCGACTGGGCGCTGCGCAGCCTGCATGCCGTCGCGAACGCCCCGATCTTCTCCTACCAGGAGCCGTTCTTCGGCGAGAGCACGGTCGGGGGACCGATGCACTTGATTGGGGAAACGACGTCGCGGACCGTCAGCGCCGCGATCGGCATTCTCGGCGGCGCGAAACCGGCGAGCATCAATTATGAGCCGATCGCCTTCGCCGCGCCGCGTTACGACTGGCGGGAGCTGCAGCGCTGGGACATCAGCGAGAGTCGCCTGCCGCCGGGAAGCACCATCCTGTTTCGCGAGCCGAGTATCTGGCAGCGCTATCGCTGGCAGATGCTGATGATCTCGGCCGTGTTCCTGATCCAGGCGGGACTCATCAGCGGGCTCCTGCACGAGCGTCGCCGTCGACAGGTTGCCGAAGTCGAGTCGCGTCAGCGGCTGACGGAACTTGCCCACGTCAACCGCTACTCGGCGGTTGGCGAGCTGACCACATCGATTGCGCATGAATTGAACCAGCCACTCGGATCGATTTTGACCAATGCGGAAACCGCAGAGCTCATGCTCAAGGCCGCCCAGCCCGACCTTGTCGAGATCCAGCAGATCCTCGCCGACATCAGAAGGGACGACCAACGGGCGAGCGAGGTGATCCGCAGGCTGCGCAGCGTTCTGAAAAAGACCCCGTTCGAGGTCAAGCACATCGAGCTCAACGATACAGTGCGCGAAGCAATCGATCTGGTGAAGGCCCTCGCTCAGGGGCGCCGGATCACGTTGAGCTATGTGCCGGCTCTGGCCGGCCTTCACGTCAAGGGAGATCCGGTCCAGATTCAGCAGGTCATTCTCAACCTGATCATCAACGCGATGGATGCGATTTCCGATGCGGACGCCGGAAAGCGGGAGGTCAGCGTGTCGACGCTCAGCACCGGCAATCAGGCCGAGATCAGGATCGCCGACACCGGGCCCGGAATACCCGCCTCCGATCTCGCAAGCCTGTTTGATCCGTTCTTCACGACCAAACCGCAAGGCATGGGCATGGGCCTTGCAATCGCCAGAACCATCGTCGAGGCCCATCACGGCACGATCGCTGCTGCGAACCAGCCTGCGGGCGGCGCACTCTTCACGATCAGGCTTCCGACCGCTCGCTGAGCGGGCGGTATCTTGATCTTGATCAAACATCACGGCGCTGAAGCCGTTCTCTCTCGATCGCATGACGAGTACGACAGGCGAGCGTGAGGCGTATGAGACGTCGTGACTTCATGACGCTGGTTGGTGCTGCTGCTGCGTTGCCGGTCCTGGCGAAAGCCCAGGACCGAATGCCCGCCGTCGGCGTGCTGACGGGCAATGTCGCTGGTGATCCCGGCGCGCAAATGCGCGTGGATGCCTTTCAGCAGGGTCTCACCGATCGAGGCTGGATCGCCAACCAGAACTACCGCCTGGAGGTGCGCTGGCCGGGCCCCGATCCGGCGCGCCAGAAGTTGGAGGCTCTCGACCAGTACGGGATCAACACGGGCGCTGCGCGATGCAACGCAACGAATTCCGATCGTCTTCGTGGGGCTTTCCGATCCGGTAGGGACGGGCCTTGTCGCCAATCTGGCCCGGCCGGCCGGAAATTTGACCGGCTTTTCGCTTTATGAGCATTCGATGAGCGGGAAGTGGCTCGGCCTTTTGAAGGACATGGTGCCGGGGATGAGCCATGCGGCCCTGCTGTTCAATCCGGAATCGGCACCCTACGGACCGTTCTATGTTCAAGCGGCGCACCAGATGGAAAGCCGTCTCGGCCTCAAGATCGCCGGTGCGAGCGTTCGCAGCGGTCCGGAGATGGCGGGAGCGATCGAGACGGCGGCGCGCACAGGCGGCGGCCTCGTCGTGCTGCCGGATGGCGGCTTCTTCGGATCCCACAGCGCGATGGCCATTGCATTGCTGGCGCAGCGGCGCGTGCCCGCCATCTTCGCAGTCCGTTTCTACGCGTCGAATGGCGGGCTGATGTCGTATGGTGCAGATCTGACCCAGCAATTTCGTGATGGCGCCGGCTATGTCGACCGTCTCCTGCGCGGTGCCGATATCAGCACTCTCCCGGTGCAATTTGCCACCAGGTTCGAGCTCGTCATCAACATGAAGACGGCCAGGGCCCTCGGCCTGACGGTGCCGAACCGGCTTCTGCTGGATGCCGAGCTGATCGAATGATCATTCGATCTTGCGCTGCAGCAGCCCCGACTGCCTCGTTTCGTTGATCTCGATCAACAAATGCTTGCGCCCCGGCTTGATCCTCCCGCACTGAAGTCCGAGGGAGGATGTGATGTTTCGTTGCGGCAAGACCCTGATGGCGCTGGCGCTGTTGATGGCAACTTCGGTCGCCGCAATGGCGCAGACCCCAACGACGCCTGCAGCCCCGGCCCCGCAGGCGCAGCCTGCCAGCCCGCCCGCACCGGCGGCCGAGCTCCTGAAGCCCGAGCAGCTCGAGGCCCTCGTCGCGCCGATCGCGCTTTATCCGGACGAGTTGCTCGCCAATGTACTGGCCGCCTCGACCTATCCGCTGGAGGTGGTGCAGGCCGACCGCTGGCTGAAGGAGCGCAAGAGCCTGAAGGGCGATGCGCTGAAGACGGAAGTGGAAAAGCAGGGCTGGGACGACAGCGTCAAGGCGCTGGCCAGCACCGCCGATGTCCTCGCGATGATGAGCGAGCAGCTCGACTGGACCAAGAAGCTGGGCGATGCCTTCCTCGCCCAGCAGCCCGACGTCATGGACGCGATCCAGCGTCTGCGCACCAAGGCCTATGACAACAAGAAGCTCGTCACCACCAAGCAGCAGAAGGTCAGCGTCCAGTCTCAGGAAGGCAAGCAGGTCGTCGTGATCCAGCAGGCCGATCCCGCGGCGATGTACGTGCCGTATTACGACCCGGCGACGGTCTACGGCAGCTGGCCCTATGCGGAGTATCCGCCCTATTATTGGGGCTACCCGTCTTATATCGGCGCCGGCGTGGTCGCGGCTGGCATCGCGTTCGGCACCGCCTGGGCGATCGGACGCTGGGGCAATTACTGGGGCGGCGGCTGCAACTGGGGCAACCGCAACGTCTATGTCAACCATCGCACCACGAACATCGGCAATGGCTGGCAGCACAATCCGGCGCATCGCGGCGGTGTGCGCTACAACAACAGCAATGTTCAGCAGCGCTTCGGCAACAACAATCTGAAGGCCGGCGTGTCGGACCGGATGGATTTCCGCGGCCGCGACGGCAACCAGGTGCTGCGCCCCGACCAGGGTGCCGGGGACCGGGCGGGAGATCGTGCGGGTGATCGCGGCGGTCCAGGAGATCGCGCAGGAGATCGCGCAGGGGATCGCGCAGGGGATCGCGCCGGCAATCGTGGCGACCGTCCGGGCGCGGGCGATCGCCCCAGCGCAGGGACGCGCGACCGGCCTGGCGGCGGCGATCGTGCCGGTGCCGGTGATCGTGCCAAAGGTGCGACCAAGGGCGGTGGCGATCGCGCCAAGGCTGCGAACCGCGCCGGTGGCGGTGCGGCCAATCGTGGCGGCGGCAGTCGCGGCGGTGCCATGAACGTCTCCTCCGGCCGCTCGGCGGCTGCAGCATCCGCGCGCGGCCGCGCCAGCATGGCGAGCATGCCGCGCGGTGGCGGCGGCGGACCAAGCTTTGCCGGCCGCGGCGGCGGTGGCGGAATGGCGATGCGTGGCGGCGGTGGGGGAGGCGGCTTCCGCGGCGGTGGCGGTGGTGGTCGGCGTTCCGACGCAGCGCTGAAGCATGATGTCGTCCTGCTCGGTCATCTCTCAAACGGCCTCGGCTATTATCGCTTCAGCTACGTCGGCAGCGACAAGGCCTATGTCGGCGTCATGGCGCAGGAGGTCGAGCAGGTGATGCCCGATGCCGTGACCCGCGGTGGCGACGGTTATCTTCGCGTTTATTACGAGAAGCTCGGGCTGACGTTCCGCACCTATCGCGACTGGCTCGCAGGCGGCGCGAAGATTCCTGCGGAGGTGATGCCATGACCGGCATGAAATCGTTTAGCCGTGCGCTGATACCCGGCGTCCTCGCGCTCGCGCTGCTCGGATCGGCCTCTCTCGCACAGGAATCCTACAAGACACCGGAAGAGGCCGCGTCTGCGCTCGCCGCCGCGGTCAAGAGCGGCCCGAAAGACATCTTGAAAGTGCTCGGCAGGAATGCGGAGGACATCGTGTCGTCCGGCGACGAGATTGCGGACAACGACATTCGGGCGCGTTTCACTGCGATGTACGACGCCAAGCACGGCATCAAGGCGGAGGGCAACAAGACCGCCACCTTGATGCTCGGGCCGGACGATTTTCCGTTTCCAATTCCGCTGGTCAACACCAGGACGGGTTGGGCGTTCGACACCGACGAGGGACGCATTGAGGTGCTGCGCCGTCGCATCGGCCGCAACGAGCTCGACGCGATCCAGACCGCGCTCGCCTTCGTCGACGCGCAAAACGAATATGCGGAAAAGGACCGCGGCGAGGGCGTCGGCGTCTACGCGCAGCGCATCTCCTCCTCGCCCGGCAAGAAGGACGGCCTGTTCTGGCGCGACGACAGCGACCCGAGCCCGCTCGGCGCGCTCGCGGCCGAAGCAACGAAGGAGGGCTATCGCGGCGGTGATGTCGGGCCGACGCCCTATCACGGCTATTACTTCCGGATTCTCAAAGCGCAGGGGCGGGATGCGCGCGGCGGTGCGCTCAACTACGTCGTCAAGGGCAAGATGATCGGCGGCTTCGCCCTGATCGCCTGGCCCGCGGAATACGGCAATTCGGGCGTCATGACCTTCCTGGTCAATCATGACGGCGTCGTCTACCAGAAGGATCTCGGCAAGCGCACCGAGTTCATCGCCCAGCGCACCACGTTGTTCAATCCCGATGAAACCTGGAAGAAAGTCGATGCCGCAAAACCCTGAGCCGCGCATGCGCGCATTTCGCCTGGTCGCGCTGCTCCTGCTCGCGCTCGGGCTGACCCTGCCGGCGGCGCCGTCCTTCGCGCAGGCCACCGGTCAGGTCAGAGTGAAGATCGTCAAGGCGGGCCTCCTGGCCGGCGGTGGCGCCGGCAGCGGCGTGTTGACGTACCGGGGCAAGACCTACCCCTTCAACGTCAGCGGCGTGAGCCTGGGCATCACGGTCGGTGCAACGGTCGGCCGCCTCGACGGCTGGGCATCCGGCATCCGGGAGGTCAGTGACTTCGCCGGCAACTACAGCTCCGTCGGCGGCGGCTTTGCGCTGGTCGGCGGCGCCAATGGTGTGCACCTGCGCAATGAAAAGGGCGTCACGATGGTGCTGCAAGGCCCGAAGGCGGGACTCGAGCTGGCGGCCAATATCAGTCGGATCACGATCGCTTTGAGGTGAGGCTCAAGCCGGGCGCGCGGATCAAAGCGTGAGCGACAGGTGCACCGTTCTCGGATCGTCACTCCGCGCGAGCTTGAAGCCCGCCTTCGCGAACACGCTGCGCATGGGCATGTTGTCGGACAGAACCTCGGCTGTGAGCTCTCTTACGCCTTGTTCGCGCGCGATCTCTGTCAGGTGCTTCAGCAATAAGGAGCCCACCCCGCGACCTTGCCAGGCATCCACCACGACGAAGGCCATCTCGGCCCGACCGGACTCGACGATGACGTACCGGCCGCCGCCGATAATGGCGTATCGACCCTGTTCCTCGGCGAGAGCGGCCAGCGCAACGTGATTGCTGAAATCCACGTCCATGAAGAAGGCACGCTCCTTCTCCGAGAAATGCCGTTTCAAAACGAAGAACCGGCTTTGCAGCGATTGCGGTCCAGTGCGCGCAATGGCAGCGAGCATGTCCGCCTCGTCGCTGGCGCGAAGCGCGCGGATCTCGGTCGGAGTGCCGTCCTTCAGGACGGTTTGCACGCTATAAGTTGCAGCTTGTGACATGCCGATGTCGCTCGTCCAAAGCGGTCCAGCCGCCTCTCATGCCTCAGTATGCGGGATAAACGCCTCCCAAGCGTGCAGATCATCTTGACCTAGATCAACGTTCGTCCTCGCTCCAAGCCGTCAATTGGCCGAGGCGACGAAGAGGTCGAGAACATGTCCATGCACAAGATGCAAATTCCGGGCGGTCCCATGTCGGGGCTGGTCGCCTCGGCAGTCGAATACCTCGTCGATGCGGGACAGCGCAGTATCCTGTTCCTGGATATCATGCGCCGGCGCGGGGACCAGTACAGGGAGCACCTCGCGCAAACCGCCCCGCATGTTCTGCAATATGCGGCGGAGTTGATCATCGACGGGCGCCAGCTCGCCGAACCCGTCAATTACGCGCTGGTGCGCATCGTTCCGCCCGCCAACGTCGAGATCGACATGAACCGGCGGCCGTTCGTCGTGGTCGATCCGCGTGCGGGCCACGGCCCCGGCATCGGCGGCTTCAAGGCCGACAGCGAGATCGGGGTGGCGATGAAAGCAGGCCATCCCTGCTACTTCATCGGATTCCTGCCGGACCCGATGCCCGGTCAGACCATCGAGCGCATCGCGCGTGCCGAAGCCATCTTCATCGAAAAGGTCATGAGCCTTCACCCGGATGCCGACGGCAAGCCCTGCGTGATCGGCAATTGTCAGGCCGGATGGGCCGTCATGATCCTGGCCTCGCTACGTCCCGAGCTATTCGGCCCGCTGATCATCGCCGGCGCGCCGCTGGCCTATTGGGCCGGCGTGCATGGAAAATATCCGATGCGCTACTCGGGCGGGCTGTTGGGCGGAAGCTGGTTGACGGCCCTGACCTCCGATCTCGGCGCCGGCAAGTTCGATGGTGCTTGGCTGGTGCAGAACTTCGAGAACCAGAACCCGTCGAATACGCTCTGGACCAAGCAATACAACGTCTATTCCAAGGTCGACACCGAGGCGGATCGTTACCTCGAATTCGAGCGTTGGTGGGGCGGCCACGTCAACCTGAACGCCGAGGAGATCCAATTCATCGTCGATGAGCTGTTCGTCGGCAACAACCTCGCGGCCGGCAACATCGAAATGTCCGATGGCCGGAAGGTCGACCTTCGCAACATCAGATCCCCGATCGTGGTGTTCTGCTCGGAGGGCGACAACATCACGCCGCCGCAGCAGGCGCTGCATTGGATCCTCGATTGCTATGCCGATGTCGATGAGATCAGGGCCTATGGCCAGACCATCGTCTACACCGTGCACCAGAACATCGGCCATCTCGGCATCTTCGTCTCCGGCGGCGTCGCCAAGAAGGAGCACGCGGAATTTTCCAGCAACATCGACCTCATCGACGTTCTGCCGCCCGGACTCTATGAAGCGACGTTCGAGGCGAAGGATGAGGAAACCGCAAGTTCGGATCTGGTCGTCGGCCAGTGGGTGATGCGCTGCGAAGCGCGGACGCTCGACGACATCCGCGCCATGGGCGGCAATTCGCCTGAGGACGAGCGACGCTTTGCCACCGCCAAACGAATCTCGGAAATCAACCTGGCGGCCTATCGAAAATTCGTCCAGCCATGGCTCAAGCGCATGGTGACGCCACAGATGGCCGAATGGGCTCACAACATGCATCCGCTGCGGCTGCAATACGAGCTGTTCAGCAGCCAGAATCCTTTCATGGCGACGGTGAAATCATTGGCCGAGAAGGCCGCCGAGAAGCGCAAGCCGGTCGCCGCGGACAATCCGTTCCTGGCGTTCCAGGAGCAGATCTCGAAGCAGGTCGTTCACGCCCTCGACAGCTGGCGCGATTCACAGGAGGCGCTCAGCGAAGCGATGTTCCTCAGCGTCTACGGATCCCCGGCGCTCCAGGCGGCGGTCGGGATCGATCCGACGTCCACGCCGTCGCGTCGGCGTGAGATGTCCGCCGAGCATCGCACCATGCTCGAGAAGCGCATTGCCGAGCTGAAGTCGCGGATCGGTGAGGGCGGCCTCCGTGAAGCGGCGTTGCGCGCTTTGCTCTATGTCGGCTCGGCACGGGGGATGGTGGACGAACGCAGCATCGAGGCTCTGCGCCGGGTCCGCCGGGATCATGGCGGCGCACGCATGTCTCTTGCCGAGTTCAAGATGCTGGTACGCGAGCAGTTCTTCATGCTGCTGCTCGACCGGGAAGGGGCGCTCGCTGCAATCCCGAAATTGCTGCCTGACGACATGAACGTTCGCCGCGCAGCATTCGAGGCGATCGAGCAGGTGCTGTCGGCCAGTGCGGATGTCACCGGCGAGCGCGCCAACCGGCTGCGGCAGATCGCCGGCCTGTTTGGCCTCGACACCGCGGAAGGTGCCGAAAGGGCGTCGAACGTTGCCCCTTTCGATCCCAAGGCGAAGGCGTCGTAACGCGAGTTGCAAGGATCGGGAGCGACATCATGTCAGCAGATGCGACGGCCACGCAGTCTCCCAGCAAGTATGATCGCCTGATCGCGGCGGCCAGGGCAATCCCGCCGACGCCGACCGTCGTGGTGCATCCCTGCGATGAGACATCCTTGCGCGGCGCCGTCGACAGCGCGTCTGCCGGCATCATCCGGCCGCTCCTGGTCGGACCGGAGCGGAAGATCCGGGATACGGCTGGCACGTTCGGCCTGGACATCTCGGGTTATGAGATCGTGGATGCCGCGCACAGCGACGAAGCCGCGGCGAGGGGTGTCGAATTGATCCATGCCGCGCGCGGCGAACTGCTCATGAAGGGCAGCCTTCACACCGACGAGCTGATGCGAGCCGTCACGGCCAAAGTCGGGGGATTGCGCACCGATCGGCGCATCAGCCACGTTTTCGTCATGGATGTGCCGGCCTACGCCGAGACGATCTTCGTCACTGACGCCGCAATCAACATCTTCCCCGATCTGGACGCCAAGCGGGACATCATTCAGAACGCGATCGATCTCTACAATCAGGCGGGCTTCGGCAAGTCGCCGCGGGTGGCCATCCTTTCCGCGGTCGAAACCGTCACATCGAAGATTCCATCCACGATCGAGGCCGCGGCGCTCTGCAAAATGGCGGATCGCGGCCAGATCACGGGCGGCGTGATCGACGGGCCGCTGGCGTTCGACAACGCGATCGACCTCGAATCCGCGCGGATCAAGGGCATCAAGTCCGAGGTGGCCGGCCGTGCTCAGATCCTGGTCGTGCCCGACCTCGAAGCGGGCAACATGCTGGCCAAGAACCTCGCCTATTTCGCCAAGGCCGACGGCGCCGGCATTGTGCTCGGCGCGCGCGTCCCCGTCGTCCTGACCTCGCGTGCGGACAGCCCAAGAGCGCGGATGGCGTCCTGCGCAGTTGCTGCACTTTATGCTCACGCGCGGCGCCAGAAGGCGCCGACAGTCGCGGCGTGACCGCCATGGACAGCATCCTCGTCGTCAACGCCGGCTCATCGAGCGTCAAGTTCCAGGTCTTTGCGGTCGAGGGTGAGGGCGTTCTGCGCCGCCTGATCAAGGGGCAGGTGGACGGCATCGGCAGCCGTCCGCGCTTGCGGGCGAGCAGGGCAGGCAATGATCCCATGGCGGACCGGGCCTATCCGATCGAGGCCATTCCGGACGTGCCGGCGGCGATGCAAGTCGCGGGGGAATGGCTGCGGAACGAGGCGCGCATCCATCCATTGGCGGTCGGGCATCGCGTCGTTCATGGCGGGCCGGATCATGAGCGGCCAATTCTCGTCGATCATGGCGTGGTGGCACGGCTAGAACGCTTCGTCACGTTAGCGCCGCTGCATCAGCCGCACAATCTGGCGCCGATCCGCTCGATCCTGGCTAATTTCCCGACGATACCCCAGGTCGCGTGCTTCGACACCGCGTTTCACCGCACGCACGGTCCGCTGGCCGATCATTACGCCATCCCCTACCAGCTTCACGCCGAAGGTGTGCGACGCTACGGCTTTCACGGGCTCTCCTATGAGTACATCTCCAGGACCTTGCCCCAGATTGCGCCAGAGGTCGCAAAGCGCCGGGTGATTGTCGCCCATCTCGGCAGTGGCGCGTCGATGTGCGCGATGAAGAATGGGCTGAGCGTCGAGAGCACGATGGGATTCACCGCGCTCGATGGGCTGCCGATGGGCACGCGCCCGGGCCAGCTCGATCCGGGCGTCGTGCTGTACCTATTGTCCGAGAAGGGGATGACGCCGTCGAAGGTGCAGGATTTTCTCTATCGCGATTGCGGATTGAAGGGGCTTTCCGGGCTCAGCAACGACATGCGCGAGCTGGAGGCGAGCACGGATCCGCAAGCGAAGCTGGCGGTGGACTATTTCGTCTATCGCATCGGCCTCAACGCCGGAATGCTGGCGGCGGCGTTGCAGGGGATCGATGCCTTCGTCTTCACCGCCGGCATCGGCGAGAACTCGAGCGGCATCCGCGCGCGTGTGGCGGAGCAGCTCGGCTGGCTTGGCGTGGCACTCGACCCAGCCGAGAACACGCGCCATTCGCGGCTGATATCGGCAAAGACGAGTCTCGTTCCGGTCTACGTCGTCCCGACGGACGAGGAGCTCATGATTGCGCAGCACACGCTGACGCTGTTGATGAACGGCCAATCGCCCAACCCCAGACAAGAGAGGGTGTCATGATTACAGTATTTCCGGACAGCAAGGTCGCACTAAAGGGGAAGAAGGGCCTCGTCGTCGGCATCGCCAACGACCAATCGATCGCCTGGGGCTGCGCCAGGGCGTTTCGCGCGCTCGGAGCCGATCTCGCCGTCACCTATCTGAACGACCGCGCCAAGAAGCACGTCGAGCCGTTGGCGCAGGCCCTGGAAGCGCCGATCTTCCTGCCGCTCGACGTCATGGTCGAAGGCCAGACTGAAGCGGTATTCGAGCGGATCAAGTCGGAGTGGGGGCAGCTCGATTTCCTGCTTCATTCCATCGCCTTTTCGCCGAAGGAAGCATTGCACGGCCGCGTCGTCGACGTCGGCCGCGACGGCTTTCTGAAGACCATGGACGTCTCCTGCTGGTCGTTCCTGCGGATGGCACATCTAGCCGAACCCCTGATGAAGAACGGCGGCACGATGTTCACCATGACCTATTACGGCAGCCAGATGGTGGTGGAGAACTATAATATCATGGGCGTTGCCAAGGCGGCGCTCGAAGCCGCGGTCCGCTATGCCGCTGCCGAGCTCGGTCCGAAGGGCATCCGCGTGCACGCGATCTCGCCAGGGCCGCTCGCCACCCGCGCGGCCTCGGGCATTCCGGAGTTCGATGAGCTAATGGACAAGGCGCAATCCAAGGCGCCCTCGCGCAGCCTCGTCAGCATCGACGATGTCGGCAACGCCACCGCGTTCCTGGCGCTCGACGGCGCCAAGCTGATCACCGGTGGCGTGCTCTATATCGACGGCGGCTATCACATCATCGATTGAGCGCGCAATCGCGCGTTGTCATGCCGGCGGTACGCCGATGCCGATGCACTCGAGTAATTCGCGCCAGAGCTTGCGGACGTCGGCGTGACGCTGCGCGAGCGCCGCACTGACCGCGTCGCGATGCGGCGCAAGGTCTGTGCTCTTCAGAAACAGAATCTGGGCCTGCAACAGCCGGCCACTCTCAAATTCGATCCGGCGTAGCGCCATAACAAAAGGATCCTGCGCATTGGCCTCGATCGGTAGGATCGCAGCCGGCCGTATGCCGGCATGCACGGCGTGGGCAAGCGCTGCGAGGTGAATCATTTGGGCAAGGCGAGGGTCTGCGATCCCTTCGACCGGTGCAGGCAGCCAGGCGGACTCCCATGAGGCGAGCATGTAACCCAGGGAAGGATCCAGCACCCAGGACGTGGCGCGCAGCAGCAGCGAGACGATCTCGGTCTCGCGATAAAATTGAGCATTCAATTCGGTCTGCCATGCCGCGTCGAGCCTCGCGGGCAGCATGAAAGCGAATTGCCGAGCCAGGGCGCCGTGCGCCGAAATCAGGAATGCTGCGACCTTCGTCTGCTGGTTCGGTGGAATGCGACCGTCCGGCGCGACGGGACCGAGGAAGCCGCTCATGGCAGCGCTCGCTTGACCGGGATGGCACGCAGATGATCGTAGCCGGCAGGAAACGGCGTGAGCTCGCCGCCGGGCTGGTCCGGCGCCACCCAGACCGCTTGATTGCCCTGCCAGCGGCCGGCCAGCACGTCTTCGGCAAAGCGCGCCAGCAGATCGGCGGTCAGTGCCCCTTTCTCCAGCGTGAAGGCGTGATAGGCCCTGGGGATGATCACCAATGAGCTGTTCTGAATCTCGACACGCAATGTTTCGTGGAGAACCCGCGGCGTCAGGAAATCGAACTCGCCGTTGAGAATCATGGTCGGAACGGCGATCGCGGACAGGCGCGGCGTGAGCGGCTGGAAGTCGAGGAAAGATTCCATCAGGTTTTGCAGCGCGTAGACGTCGTTGACCAGCCAACCTTGCCGCTTCACGCTCTCGAGCTTGTCCAGCAGTGGCTTCAGCCATTGGTCCGAGAGGTTCATGGGCAACAGGAGATCCTGGAGGTAACTCGTGCCACCGAGGATCAGGCCGGTCCGCAGCGCATTGCCAAGCAGCAAGAGTTGCGGCGACAGCTCCGCAAAGCAGCTCATCGGCACCAGCCCGGCCAGCCGCTTGCCATGCTCGATCGCATATCGCAGCGCGATCAGGCCGCCAAAGCTGATCCCGCTCAGAAAGATCGGACCGTCCCCGAGTTCGTCGATGAGGAGGCGCAGTGCAGCGACTTGATCGTCCTGGCTGATGAAGAGCCTCGGCTTGTCGGAGGCGCCCTGGCCGAGAAGATCGAAGGTCGCAACGCGAAAGCCTCGCGCCGACAAGGCCTCGCGATAGGCGCTCCACAGCTCGGAATATTGCGTCAGCCCGTTCACGAGAACATAGGCCGGTGCGCCCGCCGGCCCGTCGAGCTCATAGCGGATCCGATATGAGCCGTGGCTGAGTAAGGGCATCGCGAGGGTATCGCCGGTCTTTTGATGCCCGCGATCCTCGATTCCTCCGAGCGGATTCCATTGAGCTAGATCAAACCTTCCCCGGCCGCCCTGCCTAGCGTTTCAGGAAAATCTTCCAGGGAGGATCGCATCATGGCCGGACGAGATGCGTTGAATCGTTGCCTGTTGAGCCTGATCGTGCTGCTGCTCGGAACGGCGATCGCAACCGCACAGCCTTTCACGCGCCGTTCGTCGCAGGTGCAGCATGACGGGCTGAAGAAGACCTACGAGATCGCCAACTTCCGCCTGGGCGGCAAGTACGACCTGACCGACCCTTCCAAATGGGAGAACGGCGGCGAGGGCGGCGTCACGCTGGAATCGCTCGGGGCCGGCAAGCTGCGCACGGCTTACATCGCCGTCGGCAACGCAAGGCGCAACGCGGCGGGCGAGATCACCAATGCCATCGTGATCAACTCCTATTATTCCGGCGATTCCACCGACATGTACGAACAGTGGGTCAAGGGTGCGGCGTTGTCGGGTGGCGTACCCATCATTGGTCCGGGCCGGCCGATCGATACGGATCGTTACTATGTCATCATGGTCGATCCGCTCGGCACTTGGGGCGCGAGCAAGCCATCCGACGGCCTAGGCATCAAGTTTCCGCAATACAGCTACTACGACATGGTGCAGGCGAACTACCGCCTGCTGCGCGACGAGCTGAAGGTCGCGCGCGTCGCGCTGGTGACCGGCGTCTCCATGGGTGGCACGCAGACCTACGTCTGGGGCGTGATGCATCCGGAATATGTCAGCGCCCTGATGCCGATCGGCGGCACCACGCAATCGGATGGCGACGACCCCGTCGGCAACTGGACCTTCCAGATGATGACGGCCGCGATCCAGGGCGATCCGGTCTGGCAGGCGACCGAGGGCGATTATTACAAGCTCCCGAAGGAAAAGCATCCGGTGCCGGGCGTGGCCTTCGGCTGGTCGATCCTCGGCATGACGGGTTATGACTTTTCCTTCCGCACGACCCAGAACTGGGCGGCGGTACAGCCCGAGATTTTCTATTGGGATCCGCCGAACGAGAAGGCCGGCCTCAACGTCACCAATCGCGCCAAGCTCTACGACGCCGTCGACCTCGTCTGGCGCAATCGGGTCGGCGAGACCCATAACGTCAATCCCTATCTCGGTCGCATTCAGGCTCGCACGCTGGTGATGCACATCACCAACGATCTCTGGCTCAACTTCAAGCTGGCGCAGAAGGCCGTTGATCGTGTGCCCGGCGCTGACCTCATCGCACAGGAGAGCCCGGTCGCGCATTACGGCGTGTTCCCGATCATCAATCAGCGCAAGAACGATCCGAAGTTCGTCACCTTCATGGATGACGTGGCGGCCCTCGATCGTGCCCAGAAATTCGTCGACAAGAACTATCGCGTGCCCGACGTCGCCCAGACGATCGATCCCAAGAAGTCGTTCTGGAAGGCCTACGTGACCTATCCCTATCCGGTCAAATTCGGCAGTGCCAAGGACAAGAGCGGCAATTCCTGGGAAATCGGCTACATGGACGAGTATGCCGGCACCGACAAGGATCCGAAGGTGCTCGTCATCATCCACGGCAAGGGCGCGTTCGGCGGCCATTACGGCAACATCATGCAGTATGCGCTGCGCAGCGGCCTGCGCGTGATCGTGCCGGACCTACCGCATTACGGCATGTCGGGGCCCGGCAATCTCGACAAGAATCCCGCTCGCACCATGCAGGACATGCGCGAGGTGATCTACGACCTCGTGGTCAACCAGCTCGGAGTCAAGAAGGCGTACTATCTCGGCCACTCGCTCGGCGGCCAGTTCGTCGTGGGCTACGCCCTGACCTGGCCTGATGCGGTGCAGGGCCTCGCCTTGGAGGCGCCGTCCGGCCTCGAGGAATATCCGCGCGAGATCACCATTGCCAAGGACAAGAAGGCGCCTCTGTTCGCCGACGGTCTCGGCCGAGACTTCGACAAGTGGAAGCAGGTCTGGGACCAGACCGGTATTCTCGCTGCGGAAAAGGCGCGGAGCGAGCAGAACGTCCGCGACTTCTTCTACTTCAAGAAACGTGATCCGGACACCGGCGTGGTATCGGCTGCGAAGAGCGGATACTTCTTCAACGACAGCGAATATGCCCGTTTCCATACCGAGCAACGCGCCGGGCTTACCAAGGGCAACCCGAAGGAGCTCGATCAGTGGTGCAACGTCTTCATCTTCGACATCTACACGATCGGTGCTGAGCTCCAGCAGGATGACCCGAAGAACCTCTATGAGCGGGTCACCCAGATCAAAGCGCCGATCTTCCTGGCGTTCGGCGACAAGGAGCCGTTCATTCCGACGCCTGCGTTCAACGGCCTGACGGACCTCGGCCGCGACGTCATCACGCCGTTCATGACGCGTATGACCAATGCCGGCAACCGGCCGATGCTCAAGATCTATCCGGAGACCGGACACTTCATCCACACCGATAATCCAGTGGAATACGCTGCCGATGTCGTGGATTTCGTGACCAACGGGGAGGTGGACACATCATCGCCGCTCGGAACCGATCGCATGATCAAGGGCGCCGTCGTCTCTGCCTTGCCAGTGGCGCCGACACCGCCTGGAGCGGCTCCGACGGCTGGCCTCAACAAGTAGGGCCCGGCGATGCCAAGGGTGCAGGCGGGCGAACTCCGACTCGGCTGGCGGGAGTGGGGAGGAGGCGACGTCACCGTCGTCTTCATCCACGGAAATCTCGCCAGCAAGGACTGGATCGAGCTCGCCGCGCCATTGTTTCCGATCGGGCTCCGTGTGGTTGCAATCGATTGGCGCGGCTGTGGCGACAGCGACCGGCCGAAGCCGTCGGCCGACTATTCCAACTACTCCATGCGGCAGCACGCCGAGGACATGCTGGCGGCGCTCGATACGCTCGGGATCGGCTATTGCCATCTCGCGACACATTCCACCGGCGGCATCATCGCCGCCAGAATGCTGCTCGAGCAGCCGCAGCGCTTCGGCCGTGTGTTCGCGCTCGATCCGGTAACGCCGCTCGGCATGGCCTTCGATGCCGATCAGATCGGATTATTCAGGGCCATGATGTCGAGCAAGGAGCTGACGCGGTCCGTGATGGCTACAGCCGCTTCTTCGCTGTTCGTCCCGGAGAGCATGGGGCCGAACATGGTCCCTCGCTTTCGCGAGGGGCTGGGAGAGATCCAGACGCTGTTCGATCGGATCATCGAGCAGACCTTCGGCGTATCGGAGGGGATCTGGATCGGCACGCCGGTGAAC
Organism: Bradyrhizobium sp. JHI2711; assembly: GCF_056156565.1. NCBI lineage: Bacteria > Pseudomonadati > Pseudomonadota > Alphaproteobacteria > Hyphomicrobiales > Nitrobacteraceae > Bradyrhizobium > Bradyrhizobium sp. JHI2711. Next base: position 684,943 of record NZ_JBPZPT010000001.1, on the reverse strand, counting down.
CTGACGCGGGAGAAGGAGAGCCGTGAGCTGGAGCGCCGTATGTCCGAGATCCGGCATCCGCACCTCGTGTTGTGGGGCGAGCGGGACGGTTGGATCGCGCCGGCCGATCTCCGTGCTATGGCCGAAGCGATGCCGGATTGCCGGCTGGTCATCGTGCCAGGCGTAGGGCATTCGATGAACCTCGAATCGCCGGCACTTTATGCAGGCTATTTCGGCGCCTGGTTCGGAGGACGTGCCGCGTCACCATCCACGGCGCCAAGCTGATCCCCGGCGGGGCCTCGACGTCGACGGCGGCCACCACATCGTCGATTGACGCGCTGAGCAGTCCGGGACCCATGATCGATGGTGACATATTGCCAGTGTTTTGCCCGACGGAGCAACCGGTTCCGGGCGAACAGGAAACATCCGTCAAATCAGCCCCATGTCTACTGTGCATGGGGTGGTTTTTCGACTCTTTGACTCAGCGATAGTGCAGAGCGATCAATTCGGCGACACAGGCCGGCCTTTTGCCGCCCTCGATCTCGATCACGAGGTGGTAGTTGACGCGCAGCCCGTCCGGCGGCACGTCCTCCGCTTCCGCGATCGTGACCCGGCCGCGCAGCTTCGAGCCGGCCGGAACCGGCGCGAGATATCGGATGCGGTCAGCACCGTAATTCAGCGTGTTGCGCAGCCCCTTCAGGCCGATGACCGAGCGGATGAACAGCGGGGCAAGGGCAAGCGAGAGCAGGCCATGGGCGATAGTCTTGCCGCCCGGCATCTCCTGCTTGGCGCGCTCCTGGTCGACATGGATCCACTGCTCGTCGCAGGTCGCCTCGGCGAACTGGTTGATGCGGTCCTGCGTGATCTCGATCCAGTCGCTGGCGCCTATCTCGGTGCCGATTGCGGATTTGATCTCGTTGAAGTCGCTGAATATTCGCATGGGTTGACCTGTTCAGAGCTTCATTTCCGGAACATTGTCGGGAATGGCGAGTTCGGCCTCCGTCAAGGCCATGACCTCGCCGATGCTCATGCCGGGTGCTGTTTCCAGCAGCGTCGCCTTGCCATCGGGAAAACCGATCACGGCCATGTCGGTCACGACAAGGTTGACAGGGCGTGCCGAGGTCAGCGGCAGCGAGCATTTCACCACGATCTTCGACTTGCCCTTGGCCGCGTGCTGCATGGCGACGATCACGCGCTTGGCGCCGGTGACGAGGTCCATTGCGCCGCCCATGCCCGGGACCATCTTGCCCGGAATCATCCAGTTCGCGAGATGGCCATGCGCATCGACCTGGAGGCCGCCGAGCACGGTGACATCGACGTGGCCGCCGCGGATCAAGCCGAACGACATCGCGCTGTCGAAGGTGGATGCGCCCGGCAGCGCGCTGATCGGGCGTCCGCCGGCATCGGTGAGCGTCGGATGCGCCATCCCCTGCTCGGGAATCGGCCCGGTGCCGATCAATCCGTTCTCGGACTGGAAGAAGACCTTCAGGTCCGACGGCACATAATTGGCGACCAGGGTCGGAATGCCGATGCCGAGATTGACGAGATTGCCGCTCTTCAGCTCCTTGGCGACACGCCGGGCGATGATGATCTGGGGATCCATGATGTCACCCGTTGGTGATGAGATAGTCGACGAGCGGCGCGGGGGTGACGACGTGATCGGGCGCGATCACGCCGACCGGGACGATATGCTCCGCCGTCACGATGACGGTGTCGGCCGCCATCGCCATGACCGGGTTGAAATTGCGCGAGGTGAGGGCGTAGGCGAGGTTGCCGAGGTAGTCGGCGAGGAAGGCGTGCACCAATGCGAATTGCGCCCGCAGCGCCGTTTCCAGCAGGAACGGCTTGCCGTCGACTTCGATCTGGCGCTTGCCTTCGGCCACCAGCGTTCCGACCCCGGTCGGCGTCAGCACCCCGCCGAGACCGCACCCGCCGGCGCGGATGCGTTCGACGAAGGTGCCTTGCGGCACGAGGTCGACCGCGATCTGGTTCGCCAGCATCTGCTGCTGCGCCTTCGGATTGAGACCGATATGCGTTGCCGTCAGCTTCGACACCAGTGCCTGATCGAACAGCTTGCCGACGCCCTTGCCGGGCGTGGCCGCGTCATTCGAGATCAAGGTCAGACCCGTCTTCCTCTGACGCACGACTTCGTCGAGCAGCCGCTCCGGCGTTCCAACTCCCATGAAGCCGCCAACCATGACGCTGGCGCCCGCCGGGATCATCGCAACGGCTTCTTCGACGGAAACAGCCTTCATGATCGAAACTCCCGGTCGCCCGACGATGGGCTGAAGGGCGGTAATGTGTGGATGTTGGCGGGCGGGCGACGGGCTCCCTTGATATGGGTCAAGGGCCTCTGGATCATTGCGCGCCGTCAGCGCGCCCTTCTCCAACGTGAACGCATGGTAGGCCTTGGGAATGATTTGGGAACCTCGACGCTGAGGCGCGCTAAAAGGCTCAAGAGAAACCGACGCTTCCGTAACAAAACCGGATCCAGTCCGGAGAGCCGAATCTTACTAAATTCAAAAGCTTGCCCTTGCATCCTGATGCTGCGTGCTATGTGCTTTGCCTGAAATCTAGAGCGAAGCACCGGGGTGCAGCACGGAATCGCGCTCGAACACCTGTGCGTCGGCGAGGTCCCGCCATTCGGACGGCGCCAAAACGACTCAATTTACGTCGAGCGTGGATCTGCCGGACACTCGCGGAGCTGATTCCCATGCCAGACAACAAGGTCGACCGTTCTGATTTGGCCCCCTCGATTCTGCCGGCCGGCATCCCCGAGCTCAGCGACGATGAATGCCTCGCTTGTCTCGCGCGCGCAGTCGAGGCGCCGGATTCGGCGCGGCTTGACGAGGTCGCTGGCCTCATTGGCCGCCTGGCAGTCGCCATCGAATAGGGCCGGCCCGGCCCTCCCATCAGGAGAGGTTGCGGAGGGCGAAACGCGCATCGCCAACCGCTATGTTGCGTTTTGACCGAGCATGCTCCAAAAGATGCCGCGATTTTTCTCCGCGGCATCGTCCGCATTGCAGGGTCCGCAAATGTCCGGTTTTTCGACCGCGCGCCAAAAAATGGTCGATGGCCAGGTGCGCACCAATGACGTCACCGACCGTCGTGTTCTCGATGCCATGCTCACGGTGCCGCGCGAGGCCTTCGTGCCGGCCGGCCGGCAGGCGCTGGCTTACCTCGATCTCGACCTCGACGTCAGCGAAGGCGCCGCCAAGCGGTTCCTGATCAAGCCGGCGCTGACCGGCAAGCTGCTCCAGGCCGCCGAGATCGGCGCGGATGACAACGTGCTGGTCGTGGGCTGCGCCACCGGCTATCTCGCCGCACTGGCCGCCAAGCTCGCGCGTCAGGTCACGGCGACCGAGTGCGATTCGGCTTTGGCGGCCAAGGCCAGCGACGCCTTCGCCGCCCAGGGGCTTGCCAATGTCGCCTGCAAGGCGGCGGCCTGCACCGAGGGGGACCCTGCTGCTGCCCCCTATGATGTGATTCTCCTCAACGGCGCGGCCGAGGTGATGCCGGAAGCGCTGCTCGGGCAGCTGAAGGAGGGTGGGCGCCTGGTGGGGGTGTCGGCCGAATCGAGGCCGCCGCGCGCCACGATCGTGACCCGTACCCACGGCGAATTCGGTCATCGGACCCTGTTCGACGCCGCCGCCCCGGTGCTTCCCGGGCTGGAACGGGCGGCTGCCTTTGTCTTCTGACGGCCCCAAAGCCGCCCCAAATCCCGTTCTGAATCAGAAGTGTGGCCGGGATGCTGCACGCGAAGAGTTTCCACTGAGAACCACCCCCAGGTAGTTCCGTCGCGCTTGACCGCGTCCTATGTTGCGGCGGGGCAACGACTCCATTGGTACGGTACCCCGGCTCGCGGGCACGAGCCGGGCGCTAGAACGAACGGAATTTCACGGATGCATGGGGTGAAGCTCTTCACCGGAGCTGCGGTTTCGGTCCTGCTGCTGGCGCTTGCCGGGCCGACACCTGCCTTGGCGGATACGATCGAGGGCGCGCTGGTGCGCGCCTATCAGAACAACCCGCAGCTCAACGCACAGCGTGCCCAGGTGCGCTCGACTGACGAGGGCGTGCCTCAGGCCTTGTCGGGCTATCGCCCGAGGGTCAATCTGACAGCGACCGGTGGCTATTCATATCAAGATTTGCAGAGTGCCCCGGGGACCAACTCAGTCTACGGAACGAGGGTGCCTCGCAGCATTGGCGTGACGGCGACACAGACGCTCTACAATGGCAACCAGACCGCCAACCGGACCCGCGCGGCGGAGAGCCAGGTGTCCGGTACGCGTGAAGCGCTGCGCGGTATGGATCAGAGCGTACTGCTGAGCGCCGCGACGACCTACATGGACTATCTGCGGGATGCCGCCACGCTCGAAGTCCAGCGCAGCAACGTGCGCGTCCTCGAGCAGACACTGAAGCAGACCCGCGACCGCTTCAATGTCGGCGAAGTGACCCGCACCGACGTCGCCCAATCGGAAGCGCAACTGGCGGCCGGGAGGACCCAGGCGCTCACCGCTGAAGCGAATCTGACGACGACCCGCGCGAACTACCGTCGCATCATCGGCAACGAGCCCACGAATCTTGCGCCCGGCTCGCCTGTCGATCGGTTTCTGCCTCAGACGCTGGCTTCCGCCATCGAGCTCGGCCTGATCGAGCACCCCAACGTGACGGCCGCCATGTACGGCATCGACGTCAATTATCTGCAGGTCAAGATCAATGAAGGAGCGTTGCTGCCGACACTTTCGGTTCAGGCAACGGCCCAGCGGGCCGACGAACAATCCTTGATTCAGATGCGTTCGTACACCGCATCGGCGATCGCGCAGCTCACCGTGCCGATCTATAATGGCGGTGGTGAATATTCGCTGATCCGCCAGTCCAAGGAGAACCTGGCGCAGCAGCGGCTCAACCTCGAAACGACTCGCGACCAGACCCGCGCGACCATTGTGCAATGGTGGGGCTCGCTGCAGGCCACCAAGGCGCAGGTGCAGTCGGCTCAGGCGCAGGTGACGGCGTCCGAGATCGCCCTGAACGGCGTCCGCGAGGAGGCCAAGGCCGGCCAGCGCACCACGCTGGACGTGCTCAATGCGCAGCAGGCGCTGGTGAACGCGCGCGTTGCGTTGGTGACCGCGCAGCACGATCGCGTGGTCGCATCGTATAACGTCCTCGCGGCGGTCGGGCGTCTATCGCCGCAGGTCCTCGGCCTTGCGACTACGACCTACGACCCCAGCGTTCACTATCATCAGGTGCGGGACAGCTGGGCGGGTGTGCGCACGCCTGACGGCCGCTGATTCCCGTAATCATCCGGTCGATCTCGCCAATAGCCGAGGTCGACCGGTGCTTTGCTTGCAATCGTCAAAATCCCTGACATAGCCTTGCCAAGATGATGCGGGTCGATTCGCCCGCGTTGATGTCGTGTGCGTAACGCTTCGGCGCCGGGGGCAGGGGCGCACCGCTGCGCGTCGAGCCGTGATCTGGGGACAAGTCGGGCTGCGGCGACGAAAATGGCGGACCCATCGTTGCGGAACCGGCCAATCCTGCCGTGCTTGGTGTAAAACAACGCATGCGAGGGCGTTGATGATGTGGAGTCGGAGATGACGCAGCCTGCAAAGGTCACAGAACCCTCGATGGAGGAGATTCTGGCCTCGATCCGGCGCATCATTGCCGACGACGAGGCAAAGCCCCCGCCGGCTGAGGCCGCCAAGCCCGAGAAGGCTGCTGCGCCCGCCGCGCCGCCGAAGCCGCAGGCGATGAACGACATTCCGCCATCCAAGGTCGCTCCGCCTAAACCCGCCGCCGAGAAGCCGGCACCGCCGCCGGCTGCAAAGCCGGCGCCGCCACCTGCGCCGGCGCCCGCGGCGGACGCATCCAACAGCCAGGACGATATCGACGCGTTGCTGGCGGGTCTCGATGCGGCCACACCTACGCCGGAGGTCCGCGCGCCCGAGCCAGAGCCCGAGCCTGAGCCCGACGTGCTCGAACTGACCGACGACATGGCGATGGACCCGACGCCACCTCCGCCGCCGCCGACCTTCCGCAAGGTCGAGCCACGCGACGATCTCGAATTCGCCGAGCCGCCGCGTCCCGCCCCGCCGCCGTCCTACGCGCCGGTGGACTTCGACGCGCCGCCGCTGCCCCCGCAGCAGCCGATCCTCGCGCAATCGACGGTCTCCGCGGTCGAATCCGCCTTCAACTCCCTGGCCCATACGGTGCTCAGCAGCAATGCGCGGACGCTGGAGGACCTGGTCAAGGAGATGCTGCGGCCGATGCTGAAGTCCTGGCTCGACGACAACCTGCCCGGCCTCGTTGAACGCATCGTGAAGGCCGAAATCGAGCGGGTCTCGCGCGGCGGCCGCTGAGGGCGGCCGAAGGGCCCTCATAAAGCCCGGCTTGGGCGTCATATTCGGGCCCCGGACCGGGCTGGAAAGCGCTGTTGCCGCCTCGTTTTCCCTGACCTTTTCGTTGACTTTTCGTTGACTTGGCCCCCTCGCGCGGCTTTCTAGCAGCCCCATGATCGAGAAAAATTACCAGCCCGCCGATATCGAAACTCGCATGTCCGTGGTGTGGGAGGACAGCCTTGCGTTCAAGGCTGGCCGGCCCGACCGCCGTGATGCCGTGCCCTTCACCATCGTGATCCCGCCGCCGAACGTGACGGGCTCGCTGCACATGGGCCACGCCCTCAACAACACGCTGCAGGACATCCTTTGCCGGTTCGAGCGCATGCGGGGCCGCGACGTGCTGTGGCAGCCCGGCACCGATCATGCCGGCATCGCCACCCAGATGGTGGTCGAGCGGCAGCTGATGGAGCGCCAGCAGCCCGGTCGCCGCGAGATGGGCCGCGAAAAGTTTCTGGAGCGGGTCTGGCAATGGAAGGCCGAGAGTGGCGACACCATCATCAACCAGCTCAAGCGCCTCGGTGCGTCCTGCGACTGGTCGCGCGAGCGCTTCACCATGGACGAGGGCCTATCGAAGGCCGTCGTCAAGGTCTTCGTCGAGCTGCACCGCGAGGGCCTGATCTACAAGGACAAGCGGCTGGTGAACTGGGACACCAAGCTGCTCACCGCGATCTCCGATCTCGAAGTGCAGCAGACGGAAGTGAAGGGCCACCTCTGGTATCTGCGCTATCCGATCGAGGGCAAGACGTTCAACCCCGAGGATCCCTCGAGCTTCATCGTGGTCGCCACCACGCGCCCCGAGACCATGCTCGGCGATACCGGCGTGGCCGTCCATCCGGAGGACGATCGCTACCAGAAGCTGATCGGCAAGAATGTCGTCCTGCCGCTGGTCGGCCGCAAGATCAAAATCGTCGCCGACGAGTATTCCGATCCCGAGAAGGGATCGGGCGCTGTGAAGGTGACGCCGGCGCACGACTTCAACGATTTCGAGGTCGGCAATCGCCACGGGCTGCGCCGGATCAGCGTGCTCGACAGGGAAGGCTGTCTCGATCTCCTCGACAACGAGGATTATCTGCGCGACCTGCCCGAAGGCGCTGCGCAATTCGCCGAGGAATTCCACAAGGTCGACCGCTTCGCTGCGCGCAAGCGCATCGTCGAGCGGCTGGAATCGTTCGGCTTCGTCGAACGGATCGAGCCGCACACCCACATGGTGCCGCACGGCGATCGTTCCAACAGCGTGATCGAGCCGTATCTGACCGACCAATGGTACGTCGACGCCAAGACGCTGGCGAGACCGGCGATCGCGGCGGTGCGTTCGGGCGAGACGACCTTCGTGCCGAAGAACTGGGAGAAGACCTATTTCGATTGGATGGAGAACATCCAGCCCTGGTGCATCTCGCGTCAGCTCTGGTGGGGTCACCAGATCCCGGCCTGGTACGGCCCTGACGGCAAGGTGTTCGTCGCCGAGACCGAGGAGGAGGCCATCAGCCACGCGCTCGGCTATTACGTCGAGCAGGAGGTCATTACGCCCGAGCAGGGCCGCGAGATGGCGCTCGACCGCAACAAGCGGGAAGGCTTCATCACGCGCGATGAGGACGTGCTCGACACCTGGTTCTCCTCGGCGCTGTGGCCGTTCTCGACGCTCGGCTGGCCCGACGAGACGCCCGAGGTGCAGCGCTATTATCCGACCAATGCGCTGGTGACCGGCTTCGACATCATCTTCTTCTGGGTCGCCCGCATGATGATGATGGGTCTGCACTTCATGAAGGAAGTACCGTTCTCGACCATCTACATCCACGCCCTCGTCCGCGACGAGAAGGGCGCCAAGATGTCGAAGTCGAAGGGCAACGTCATCGATCCCCTCCACCTGATCGACGAATACGGCGCCGACGCGCTGCGCTTCACCCTGGCCGCGATGGCGGCGCAGGGGCGCGACATCAAGCTCGCCACCAGCCGCGTCGAAGGCTACCGCAATTTCGCGACCAAGCTCTGGAACGCGTGCCGGTTCGCGGAGATGAACCACTGCGCCGTGCCTGATGGTTTCGAGCCGGCGACGGCAAAGGAGACGCTGAACCGGTGGATCGCGCATGAGACCGCCCACACCACGCGCGAGGTGACCGAGGCGATCGAAGCTTATCGCTTCAACGATGCAGCCGGCAGCATCTATCGCTTCGTCTGGAACGTCTATTGCGACTGGTATGTCGAGCTCGCCAAGCCCGTGCTGCTCGGTCCGGACAACCCTGCCAAGGACGAGACCCGCGCCATGGTCGCCTGGGCGCGCGACGAGATCCTGAAGCTGTTGCATCCCTTCATGCCCTTCATCACCGAAGAGCTGTGGGAGGTGACGGCCAGGCGCGAGGGCCTGCTCGCATTGGCGCCGTGGCCGCTGAAGCCGGTCGAGCCGACGCCGGAGCAGCTCGCGATGCTTGCGGCGACCACGGGACCGACCGATGCGCTCGTCTCGCCGGCCTGGGTGCTGCCGATCTTCGATCATGCCGACTTCACCGATCCGGCTGCCGAAGCCGAGATCGGCTGGGTCATCGACCTCGTCACGCAGATCCGCTCGGTGCGCGCCGAGATGAACATCGCGCCGGCAACGCTGACGCCGCTGGTGCTCGCAGGCGCTTCGGCCGAAACCAAGGAGCGCGCGCCGCGCTGGGCCGATGTCATCAAGCGTATGGCGCGGCTGTCGGACATCTCCTTCGCCGACCGCGCGCCCGACGGCGCTGTCCAGCTGCTGGTGCGCGGCGAGGTCGCCGCGCTGCCGCTCAAGGGCGTGATCGACGTCGCCGCCGAGCGCACGCGTCTCGACAAGGAGATCGGCAAGGCCGAGGCCGACATCAAGCGCGCCGAGTCGAAGCTGGCGAACGAGAAGTTCGTCGCCAACGCGGCCGAGGAGGTCGTCGAGGAGGAGCGCGAAAAGCGCGAGACGGCGCTGGCGCGCAAGGCGAAGCTGCTTGAGGCGATGGAGCGGCTGAAGCAGGCGTCTTAGAGCATGATCCGGAAAAGTGTGCAGCGGTTTTCCGGAAAGATCATGCTCAAACAATAACCTAAAGCGCGATGATGATTCATCGCGCTTTAGGCTTATTTCGGAAACGGCTTGCTCAAAAACTTCGAGCCCCTGACGCCATAGCGCCAGGGCAGCTCGACCGCCTTGGTGATGCCGATGCGGATGCCGGTTGCGACCTCGACATCCTCGGTTCGCGCATGCAGCGCGATGGGAGGCCGGTCCAGCGGCAGGGCGTTGTGCGCGATGGTGATGCCGAGCGCCTCGGTCAGCTTGCCAGGGCCCGAGCACAGCGCACGCACCTCCTGCAGATGCCGGCGTCGGCGCATCGCAGCCAGGCCATGCGTCGGCTCCAGCGCACGGATCAGCACGGCGCTGGCCGAGCCTTCCTCCTCGCAGACGAAGTTGACGCACCAATGAATGCCGTAGGAGCGGTAGACATAGGCAAAGCCAGGCGGGCCAAACATGACCTGGTTCCGCTGCGTCGGCCCGCGATAGGAGTGCGCCGCCGGGTCGGTATGGTGATAGGCCTCGACCTCGACGATGATCCCGCCGACGCCGTCAACGAGCATGGTGGCGCCGATCAGGTCGGGCGCGACCTCATGGACGCTGCGTCCGAAGAAGGCGCGCTTCAGGGGCTTGCCTAGCCGCGGTGGTGAAGCGTTCGAGATTGGAGCCATTCGAGGTGAGAATCGCCGGATAACGGAGCAAGATATTGCCCATATCTGCCATGTTCCCTGAAGCGGGGCGAGCCGGGTTGCGATGCCAGGCCAGACCGACTAGGTAGGACCTGAACAGACCGGACACCCCATGGTCGTTATTGTCGATACCATCTCGAACCCGCTGCGCCCGCGCCACCCCGAAAAGGTGAACCGGCCCGATTCCGCTTCGCCGCCGAAGCCGGACTGGATCCGCGTGCGCGCGCCGAACACCCGCGGCTATGCCGATACCCGCAACATCGTGCGCGCCAACGGCCTGCATACGGTGTGCGAGGAAGCGGGCTGCCCGAACATCGGCGAGTGCTGGGACAAGAAGCACGCGACCTTCATGATCATGGGTGACACCTGCACCCGGGCCTGCGCCTTCTGCAATGTCAAGACCGGCCTGCCCAATGCACTGGACGCGGCCGAGCCGCAGCACGTCGCCGAAGCCGTGGCCAAGCTCGGCCTCGCCCACGTCGTCATCACCTCGGTCGACCGCGACGACCTCACTGACGGCGGCGCCGAACATTTCGCTCGGACCATCCGCGCGATCAGGGCCGCGTGCCCCTCGACCACGATCGAGATCCTGACGCCCGACTTCCTGCGCAAGGAGGGGGCGCTCGAAATCGTCGTTGCGGCGAAGCCCGACGTGTTCAACCACAATCTCGAGACGGTGCCGTCGCGCTATCTCACGGTGCGGCCCGGCGCGCGCTACTTCCATTCGATCCGGCTGCTGCAGCGGGTCAAGGAGCTCGATCCCACCATCTTCACCAAGTCCGGCATCATGGTCGGCCTCGGCGAAGAGCGCCACGAGGTGCAGCAGGTGATGGACGATCTACGCTCGGCCGACGTCGACTTCCTGACCATCGGACAATATCTGCAACCGACCCGCAAGCATCACGCGGTGATGCGCTACGTGCCGCCGGACGAGTTCTCGTCCTACGAAAAGATCGCCTACACCAAGGGCTTCCTGATGGTGTCGGCAAGCCCGCTCACCCGCTCGTCGCATCATGCCGGCGAGGATTTCGCGAGACTGAAGGCTGCGCGGGCAGCTCACGCCCGCTGACGTACCATGCATCGAGTTTCGAGCAAGCACCGTGTCAACCACAGCGCGTCCGAGATGTTTGATCTGGTCGCCGATGTCGAGCGCTACCCGGAATTCGTGCCGCTGTGCAGCGCGCTGAAGGTGCGCCAGCGCATGGCGAAACCCGACGGCACCGAGGTGCTGGTCGCCGACATGACGGTGTCGTTCAAGCTGGTCAAGGAATCCTTCACCAGCCGCGTGACGCTCGACCGCGCCAATCTGAAGATCCTGGTCGAATATCTGCAAGGTCCGTTCAGGAATCTGGAAAACCGTTGGACGTTCGAGCCCAAGGGCGAGGGCGTCTGCGACGTCGGCTTCTTCCTCGCCTACGAATTCAAGAGCCGCATGCTGGCGATGCTGATGGGCTCGATGTTCGATGCCGCCTTCGCGCGGTTCTCGACCGCGTTCGAGAAACGGGCGGACGCGATCTACGGCCGGCCAAAGCTGGCGTCGACGTAGTCGCGATCAGCACTGCTCTCTCCACCGCTCGCAATGACAATGGAGCGGCGGGCGTGCCCTCCCAATCCAACATCGCTCCGTGTTCCCCATCAGCATCCACCGGGATCATTTCGCATCGCGGCGCGTTCTCAACCGACTGACCGGGTTGGAGCCGTCATGACCATCAATTTCGACACGCTGAAAGCTTCGCTTGTCCTGTATGGCCTGAACGCGATCTACGCGGTCCTGCTGCTCGCGGTCGGCTGGTATCTGTCCGGCGCGATGCAACGCTTCGTCACGCGCGTCCTCAGCGTGACCCACCGCGTCGACCCGCTGGTGACGCTGTTCGTAGGCAGCCTTGCGCGCTATGGCGTGCTCGCGGTCGTCGGCATCGCCGTGCTGCAGCTGTTCGGCATCCAGACGGCGAGCCTCGTTGCCGTGCTGGGCGCGACCTCGCTCGCCATTGGTCTTGCCTTGCAGGGCACGCTGTCCAATCTCGCCGCCGGCGTGATGCTGCTCTTGTTCCGGCCCTTTCACATCGGCGACGATGTCGAGGTCGCCGGCAAGGCGGGCAAGGTGAGATCGCTGTCGCTGTTCATGACCGAGCTGGTCGCGCCCGACAACACGCAAATCCTTTTGCCGAATGGACAGGTCTGGGGCGCGGCCATCATCAACCACAGCGCCTATCCTGGCACGGGCGAGATCAAGGTGACGTTTCCGGTCCCCGCCGGCGCCGTTCCGGCGCTGGCCGATCGCATCCTGAAGGAGCTTCGCAAGGATTCCCGCATCGACGATCAGGCGCAACCTGCCGTCTCCGTCAGCAAGGTCCTCGATGTCGCCAATCCCGCCGCGCCGATCCTGGAATTGACGGTTAGCGCCAAGGCGAAACCGTCTGAAGCTGGCGCGGTCAAGCAGTGCGTGCTCGATCATGCGAGCGCGCTGCTTGCCACGGCCGCCTGAGACGATTTATCCCCGCGGCGGACGTGGCGGCCTGCGTTTGACCACATGCCGGCGCGGTGAGCGCGTCACACGCGGGCGCAGGCGGCTGGCGGCGGTGCGCTGCGGCTTGGCCGCGACTTGCGGGCCGCGGGCCAGATCCATCAGCATGCGCAGCGCCTCGACCACGGAGCGGGCGCGCACCGCGCTGCGGCCGATGGCGCCGAAGCGGTGCTCGCGGTGGATGATGCGGCCGTCGCGCGCGGCGGCGGCGAAGTGCACGAGACCGACCGGCTTGCCGGGCGTGGCGCCGCCCGGGCCGGCGATGCCGGTAATGGCGACCGCGAGATCGACATCGGCGCGCTCAAGCGCACCGATTGCCATTGCGGTCGCGGTCTCCTTGCTTACGGCGCCGAAATTGGCCAACGTGCTCGCCTCGACGCCAAGCATCGCGCGCTTGGCCTCGTTGGAATAGGTGACGAAGCCGCGGTCGATGACATCGGACGAGCCCGGGATGTCAGTCAGTGCGCCCGCGACGAGACCGCCGGTGCAGGATTCGGCCGTTGCGATCGTCAGCTTGCGCATCCGGCACAGATCGAGCAGCGAGCGGGAGAGGGCGCGTGCGTCGCTGCCGCCCATGGCCTAGACGCCCCAGGGAAGGCGGATGGTGGCGCTCGCGGTCGCCGCGATGCCTTCCTCGCGGCCGGTGAAGCCGAGCCGCTCGCTGGTGGTCGCCTTCACTGCGATGCGCGAGATGTCGACGCCGGAGATCTCGGCGATGCGCGCGCGCATGGTGTCGCGCAACGGGCCGATCTTCGGCCGCTCGCAGATCAGCGTGACCTCGAGATTGGCGACGCGGCCGCCGCGCGCTGCGACGCGCTCGATGGCATATTTCAGGAACTGGTCGGAGGAGGCGCCCTTCCACTTCGCATCGCTCGGCGGGAAGTGCGAGCCGATGTCGCCGTCGGCGAGAGCGCCGAGAATGGCGTCGACCAGCGCATGCAGGCCGACATCGCCGTCGGAATGAGCCAGGAAACCCTTGGTGTGCGGCACGCGCACGCCGCAGATCATGACATGGTCGCCTTCGCCGAAGGCGTGCACGTCGTAGCCGGTGCCGGTCCTGATGTCGCCGAGCTGGGCGGCCAGGCGCGCTTCCTCGCGCACGAAATCCTCGGGAGTTGTGAGCTTCATGTTGGCAACATCGCCTTCAAAGGTTGCAACCGTCAATCCTGCCCATTCGGCAATCGCGGCATCGTCGGTGAAATCCGAGCGTCCATCCCTTGCCGCACGACGATGCGCCTCGAGGATGACGTCGAAACGAAAGGATTGCGGCGTCTGTGCGATCCGCAAGGAAGCGCGCTCCGGCGTGGCCTCGACGTTGCCGCTTTCGCCGGTGACCTTGATGGTGTCGGTGACGGCAACGGTGGGGATCGCAGCGCCGGTGCGGCTCGCCGCCTCGATCGCGCGCGAGATCACGCCTTCCGAGACGAAGGGGCGCGCGGCGTCGTGGATCAGCACGATGTCCGGATTGTGCTTGGCCAGCGCTTCGAGGCCGGCGAGCACCGAAGCCTGCCGCGTCGCGCCGCCATTGGTCGGTGGCTCGTGCCTGAGCCCTGCGACCGCTGCGGTGAACATGGCGCTGTCGTCGGGGTTCACCACCGGCTGCACCGCGAACACCTCAGTGTGACCGCTGAAGGCTTCCATGGCGCGGCGGATCACGGGCACGCCGCCGATCTCGCGATATTGCTTCGGCCCGCCGGCGCCGGCGCGCAGTCCACGCCCGGCTGCGACGAGGACGACCGCGGTGCGCTGTGATTTCGCCATAGGACTCAAATACTCAATTGCTAATGAAAGAGCAGGGGGTGATTTGCCGGCATGCCTCTAGCACGGCAGGCCCGCAAAAAAAGGGGGTTTCCCCGGATTGTGGGAAACAGCATTTTGCTGCAGTGCACTTGAAAGATCTACAGAACTGTCTAAACTGTAGGCATGACGCTTGACTGCACAAGAATTGTGCGCAAGATAGATCATGGCAGGCGCGATGAGGCCCTGCCCAGTCAACGGGACCCCTGTGACCGGCTCGGCAGTATCAGGCTCTAAGCCGTTGAAAATAGGCGATATTGAAGTCGCCACCCCGGTCTTCCTGGCGCCGATGTCGGGTGTGACTGACTCGCCCGTCCGCCGGCTGGCCGCCGAGCTTGGGGCTGGTCTCGTTGTGTCTGAAATGACCGCTAGCGATGAGCTCGCCAATGGCCACCGGATGTCCCGGTTGCGCTGCGAAGCCACTGGCATCGGCCCGCATGTGGTCCAGCTCGCCGGCTGCGAGATGCATTGGATGGCCGAAGGCGCCCGGATCGCCGAAGCGGAAGGCGCCGATATCATCGACATCAACATGGGCTGTCCCGCCCGACACGTCACCGGCGGCCAGTCCGGCTCGGCCTTGATGCGCGACCTCGACCATGCCGTCAGCCTGATCGAAGCGACGATCGCGGCGGTGAAGGTGCCGGTGACGCTGAAGATGCGCCTCGGTTGGGACGACCGCAGCCGCAACGCGCCGGAGCTGGCGCGACGTGCCGAGGCCGCCGGAATCAAGCTCGTCACCGTGCACGGCCGCACCCGCTGCCAGTTCTACAAGGGCGAGGCCGATTGGGATGCGATCCGCGCCGTGCGCGAGGCCACCTCCCTTCCGCTCGTCGTCAACGGCGACATCACCTCTTACGAAAAGGCGCTGGCGGCATTGGACGCCTCGGGCGCCGACGCCGTGATGATCGGCCGCGGCGCGCAGGGCCAGCCCTGGCTGCCGGGCCAGATCGGCCGCCGTCTGAACGGCGGGGCCGAGGAAGCCGTGCCCTCGCTCCAGACGCAGCTGCATTATGTCCGCACGCTCTATGACGGCGTTTGTGCGCTCTATGGCCTGCGCATCGGACTGAGGCACGCCCGCAAGCATCTGGGCTGGGCGCTCGACGTCGCAGCGCAGGCGAGCCGTGCGCCGGCCGAGAAGCTGAAATCCTGGCGGCAGAAGATCCTGGTCTCGGAGGATCCGCGCCTCGTTCACGATGCACTGCAAGACGCCTTCGACGACTTCGCATGGAGCGCTGCTGCATGAGTTCAGCCGCTGAACATCGTCGGCCGCTTCAGTCCGACAGCGACGCAATCCTGGATGCTTTGCCCAACCCCGTGCTCATGATCGGGCCCGACGGCAAGATCGTCGCCGCCAACATCGCCACCGAGGCCTTCTTCGAGATCTCCACGCAATTCCTGAAGCGGCAGTCGCTAAAGGAGCTGGTGCCGTTCGGCAGCCCGTTGCTGGCGCTGATCGACCAAGTGCGCTCCTCGAACGCGCCGGTCAACGAATACAAGGTCGATCTCGGCACGCCGCGCATGGGCGGCGACCGCCAGGTCGACCTGCACGTGGCTCCACTCACCGAGCGGCCCGGCCATATCGTCGTGATGCTGCAGGAGCGCACCATCGCCGACAAGATGGATCGGCAGCTCACCCATCGCAGCGCAGCGCGCTCGGTGATAGCGCTAGCAGCAATGCTCGCGCATGAAATCAAGAATCCGCTTTCGGGCATTCGCGGCGCAGCGCAGCTGCTCGAGCAGCAGGCCTCGTCCGAGGACCGCATGCTGACGCGGCTGATCTGCGACGAGGCCGACCGCATCGTGACGCTGGTCGACCGCATGGAGGTGTTCGGCGACGAGCGCCCCGTGGTGCGCGGCCCCGTCAACATCCATTCGGTGCTCGATCACGTCAAGCGGCTGGCGCAGTCGGGCTTTGCCCGCAACATCCGCTTCGTCGAGGATTACGATCCCTCGCTGCCGCCGGTGCTGGCGAACCAGGACCAGCTGATCCAGGTGTTCCTCAATCTCGTGAAGAACGCCGCCGAAGCGCTGATCGACGTGCCCGATGCCGAGATCCAGCTCACCACCGCGTTCCGACCCGGTGTGCGCCTGTCAGTCCCCGGTCAAAAATCGCGGGTATCCCTTCCGCTCGAATTCTGTGTGAAGGACAACGGACCCGGCGTGCCCGACGATCTTCTGCCCAACCTGTTCGATCCCTTCGTGACCACCAAGCAGACCGGCTCGGGTCTCGGCCTTGCGCTGGTCGCCAAGATCGTCGGCGATCACGGGGGCATCATCGAATGCGAATCTCAGCCGCGCAAGACCACCTTCCGCGTGCTGATGCCGATGTATTCCACATCGGTCAAACACGCCGATCAAAGCAGTCGCGACGGCTCTGCCGGGAAGTCGTCGCCTGCGTCACAGGGGGCAAAATGAGGATCAACGATGCCCGCAGGTAGCATTCTCGTAGCCGATGACGATACCGCCATCCGCACCGTTCTTAATCAGGCACTGTCCCGCGCCGGTTACGAAGTGCGGCTGACCGGCAATGCCGCAACGCTGTGGCGTTGGGTCAGCCAGGGCGAGGGCGATCTCGTCATCACCGATGTGGTGATGCCGGACGAAAACGCCTTCGACCTGTTGCCGCGGATCAAGAAGATGCGGCCGAACCTGCCCGTCATCGTCATGAGCGCGCAGAACACCTTCATGACGGCGATCCGCGCCTCCGAGCGCGGGGCTTACGAATATCTGCCAAAGCCCTTCGACCTGAAGGAACTGATCGCCATCGTCGGCCGCGCGCTCGCCGAGCCGAAGGAGCGGACCTCGTCGCCGGACGAGGACGCCGAGATGGAGGCGATCCCGCTGGTCGGCCGCTCGCCGGCGATGCAGGAAATCTACCGCGTGCTGGCGCGCCTGATGCAGACCGATCTCACCGTGATGATCACGGGTGAGTCCGGAACCGGCAAGGAACTGGTGGCGCGAGCGCTGCACGATTACGGCAAGCGCCGCAACGGCCCCTTTGTCGCGGTCAACATGGCGGCGATCCCGCGCGATCTCATCGAGTCCGAATTGTTCGGCCACGAGCGCGGTGCCTTTACCGGCGCCAACACCCGCGCCTCCGGCCGGTTCGAGCAGGCCGAGGGCGGCACGCTGTTCCTCGACGAGATCGGCGACATGCCGATGGAGGCGCAGACCCGCCTGCTGCGCGTGCTGCAGCAGGGCGAATACACCACCGTCGGCGGCCGTACCCCCATCAAGACCGACGTGCGCATCGTCGCGGCGTCCAACAAGGACCTGCGCGTGCTGATCCAGCAGGGCCTGTTCCGCGAAGACCTGTTCTTCCGCCTCAACGTCGTCCCGCTGCGGCTGCCGCCCTTGCGCGAGCGCATCGAGGACCTGCCGGATCTCGTGCGGCACTTCTTCACGCTGGCCGAGAAGGACGGTCTGCCGCCGAAGAAGCTCGACACGCTGGCGCTGGAGCGGCTGAAGCAGCACCGCTGGCCCGGCAACGTGCGCGAGTTGGAAAATCTCGCCCGGCGGCTCGCCGCGCTCTATCCCCAGGACGTGATCACGTCCTCCGTCATCGACGGCGAGCTCGCGCCGCCCTCGGTCAGCCCGGGGGCTGCGGTCCAGCAGGGGGTCGACAATCTCGGCGGCGCCGTGGAGGCGTATCTGTCCTCGCACTTCCAGGGCTTCCCGAACGGCGTGCCGCCGCCAGGCCTCTATCACCGCATCCTCAAGGAGATCGAGGTGCCGCTGCTCACGGCCGCGCTCGCCGCCACCCGTGGCAACCAGATCCGCGCTGCGGACCTGCTCGGCCTCAACCGCAACACGCTGCGGAAGAAGATCCGGGATCTCGACATCCAGGTGTATCGGAGCGGGGGCTGACTTTCTTGCGACGAACGCCAAACGCGCTAGCGCGGACCGGTGGCTCAGCTCCCCCTACCAAGGCAGAGCTGAGCCTGTCCGGATCGCGCTGGCCGTTGTGGCTGACGCGGTGAGCACAAGTCCTGACGGGACTCTAATGTTCCGCCCGCACATTCAAATTGGTCGTCGGCCGCAGCGCGGCCATTGCGCCTATCTGACCAGTCCGCCGGAGGCTGGCACCACGCTCGCGACATTCAGCGGCGGCTGCTGAAGGCCGAGGCCGTTGACCAGGAGGTCGGCGGCCACGATCAGCAGCAGAACGGCCGAAACCATCGTCGCGAGAAAGATCCTATCCATGCGGATTAAGCCGGGACGGCGGGAATCCGTTCCGCCCAGGCGGCATGTGCCTGTGGATTGCGCGGGTCCGCCAGGGAGAACACGCCGCGGAATTGTCGCAATTCGGCAACAATGTGGTACGAATACATCAGTATCCGCGCGTCCGCGGACCCGTTTTCAGCATCATTGCCGGAATGACCAGCGCAGATACCTCGGCCGCACACTTTGACACGGCCCCAGCGGAAGAGCCCCGGCGCTGGTCGGTGCGACGCTGGCTGGCGCCCTTTGCCGTCGCGCTGGCGCTGCTGTCGGCCTTCCTGACCTTCCTGGTCCTGACGGGTCTGAGCACGATCGAGCCGACGCCCGCGGTGGTCCGCACATTCTATCTGATCAATGCCGCCACGATCCTGCTGCTGGTCGGGATCATTGTCCGGGAACTCTGGCAGCTGATCCTGGCGCGGCGGCGGGGCAGGGCGGCGGCGCGTCTTCACGTCCAGATCGTCAGCCTGTTCTCGATCGTGGCGGTGCTGCCGGCGGTGCTGGTCGCCGTCGTCGCCAACGTCACCATCGAGCGCGGCCTCGACCGGCTGTTCTCCGGGCCGACCAAGGAGGTGATCCAGAACTCGCTGACGATCGCGCGGGCCTACATGCAGGACCATGCGCAGCTGATCCGCGGCGACATTCTCGGCATGGCCAACGACATCGCCCATGCCCGGCCGCTCTACGACCAGGACCGCCGCTCGTTCCGCGAGATGCTGACGGCGAGCGCCGCGTCGCGCAACCTGCCGGGCGCGATGATCATCGACAAGAACACCAACATCCTGGAATCCGCCGACACCGGCATGCGGCTCGCTTATTCGCCGCCCGCGCCGGACTTTCTCAGCAACGTCAACGAGAACGAGCCCGAGATCGCGGTCCTTCCCGATGCGAGCTTCGTTGCCGCGGTGATCCGCCTGCGCGCCTTCAACGACACCTTCCTCTATGTCGCCAGGCCGCTTGATCCGAATGTCGTCAATCAGCTCAAGCAGACCGAGGTCAGCGTCGCCGAATACGCCCAGATCGAATCGCGCAGGCTCGGCATCCAGGTCGCCTTCGCGCTGATGTTCGCGGTGATCGCGCTGACCATTCTCATGGCTTCGGTGCTGATCGGTCTCAACTTCGCCAACTCGCTGGTCTCGCCGATCCGGCGGCTGATGAACGCGGCACATACAGTTTCGACCGGCGACCTGCACGTCCAGGTGCCCGTGCACCAGTCGGAGGGCGATCTCGCCCAGCTGGGCGAGACCTTCAACAAGATGACGCAGGAATTGCGCAGCCAGCGCGACGAGCTGGTCAACGCCAGCGACCTCATCGACAGCCGCCGCCGCTTCATCGAGGCGGTGCTGTCATCCGCGAGCGCCGGCATCATCGGCGTCGACGCGTCCGGCAGCGTCGGCATCCTCAACCGCTCCGCAGAGAAACTGATCGGGCACTCCGAAGCCGAGACGCTCGGCCATCCGCTCTCCGACGTGCTGCCCGAGCTCGACGAGATGATGAAGACGGCGCGGGAAGGCACCCAGCGCCTGGTGCAGGGCCAGATCACGATCACCCGCGACGGCACCGAGCGCAACCTGTCGGTCCGCGTCAGCGCCGAGAAGAACCAGCCGCATGACAGCTACATCATCACGCTCGACGACATCACCGAGCTGGTCTCGGCGCAGCGTACCTCGGCCTGGGGCGACGTGGCGCGCCGCATCGCGCATGAGATCAAGAACCCGCTGACGCCGATCCAGCTCTCGGCCGAGCGCATCCGCCGCAAGTTCGGCAAGGACATCACCGAGACCAAGGACAAGCAGATCTTCGACCAGTGCACCGATACCATCGTCCGCCAGGTCGACGACATCAGGCGCATGGTCGACGAGTTCTCGCGCTTTGCGCGGATGCCGAAGCCCGTGATGGAAGGCGAGGACGTCGCCGACACGGTGCGCCAGGCCGTGTTCCTGATGAAGGTCGCCCATCCCGAAATCGACATCGAGGCCGAGTTCAGGCAGGATCCGCTGCGCGCCCAGTTCGATCGGCGCCTGATCTCGCAGGCGGTCACCAACATCGTCAAGAACGCCACCGAGGCGATCGAGCAGGTCCCGCCCGAGGAGCTCGGCAAGGGGCGTATCGACGTCGTGGTGTCGCGCGAGGGCGACGACGTGCTGATCGACGTCATCGACAACGGCATCGGCCTGCCCAAGGTCGCGCGCTCGCGCCTGCTCGAGCCCTACGTCACCACGCGCGCCAAGGGCACCGGGCTGGGCCTTGCCATCGTCGGCCGCGTGCTGGAAGACCATGGCGGGCGGATCGAGCTGAAGGACGCCTCCGACTTCCGTCCAGGCCAGCGCGGTGCCTGGATGCGCATGCGCTTTGCCGTGTCAGGACAACCCGCGAAATCCGCGACAACGGAGCAAGGGCCGGCGGTCAACGGTGCGAATGGGATAACCTCCAAGCCCGACATCACGCAAACGGCGACGGAATCCGTCGCGACCCAGGCAACAAAAGAGCCGGCCGCCGGAACCAAAGAGCCGGCTGAAAAGACCAATGATTCAACCAAAATCGAAGCCTCAACAGGCAGCTGACAAGACAGGCGCGATCCATGGCAAGTGAAATTCTGATTGTCGATGACGAAGCCGATATTCGCGATCTCGTTGCAGGCATTCTCGAAGACGAGGGGTTCGTCACCAGGACCGCGCGTGACAGCGACACGGCGCTCGCCGAGATTGCCAATCGTCGGCCGCATCTGGTGTTTCTCGACATCTGGCTGCAAGGCTCCAAGCTCGACGGCCTGCAGCTCCTGGAGCAGGTCAAGAAGGACAATGCCGACCTGCCCGTCGTGATGATCTCCGGCCACGGCAACATCGAGACCGCGGTCGCCGCGATCAAGCGCGGCGCCTACGACTTCATCGAGAAGCCGTTCAAGGCCGACCGCCTCATCCTGGTCGCGACCAGAGCGCTGGAGAACTCGCGGCTGAAGCGCGAGGTCAAGGAGCTGAAGCAGCTCGCCCCGAGCGCCAGCCAGCTCGTCGGCCGCTCGCCCAGCATGAACCAGCTGCGCCAGACCATCGAGCGGGCGGCCAAGGCCAACAGCCGCATCCTGATCGTCGGCCCCGCCGGCGCCGGCAAGGAGCTGACCGCGCGCACGCTGCATACCGCTTCGGGCCGCGCCGACGGTCCGTTCGTCGTCATCAACGCCGCCGCGATCACGCCCGAGCGAATGGAGCATGAGCTGTTTGGCGTCGAGCAGTCCAATGGCGAGCAGCCGCGCAAGCCCGGCGCGCTCGAAGAGGCGCATGGCGGCACGCTGTTCATCGACGAGATCGCGGACATGCCGCGCGAGACCCAGAACAAGATCCTGCGCGTGCTGGTGGAGCAGTCGTTCCAGCGCGTCGGCGGCACCGCCAAGGTGCAGGTCGACGTGCGCATCATCTCATCGACCGCCCGCAATCTCGAGGAGGAGATCGCGGCCGGCCGTTTCCGCGAGGACCTCTACCACCGGCTCTCGGTGGTGCCGATCCGCGTGCCCGCACTGTCGGAGCGGCGCGAGGACATTCCGGAACTGATCGATTATTTCATGGAGCAGATCTCGGCCGGCAGCGGCCTGCCCAAGCGCCAGATCGGTCAGGACGCAATGGCGGTGCTGCAATCGCATGTCTGGCCCGGCAATGTGCGCCAGCTCCGCAACAACGTTGAAAGAGTCATGATTCTGGCCGCCGGCGGGCCGGAAGTCATCATCACCGCCGACATGCTGCCGCAGGATGTCGGCTCGATGGTGCCGGCGATGCCGACCAGCAACAATGGCGAGCACATCATGGGCCTGCCGCTGCGCGAAGCACGCGAGGTGTTCGAGCGCGACTATTTGATTGCACAGATCAGCCGTTTCTCAGGAAATATTTCTCGAACGGCCGAGTTCGTTGGCATGGAACGCTCGGCCTTGCACCGGAAGTTGAAAGCGCTCGGCGTCGGCTAATGCTGCGACGCTGCGGCGGCATCTCGGGAATAGGCAAAGAAAATCATCGATTTCCGTAATTTTTCGGGGCAATAGGGCCACGCCTGCCGCTTCAAGCGGCTTGCCTAATACCCCGACCTGTCCTCTAATCGAACCGCTGTTCCTTCCGAGGGGGATCTCATGAGGGACGGCAACCGGAGGAGGCCCCGAACTCCACAAAGAGGGCCGCATTCGGCGCAATAAAAAGAAACTCAAAGCGAGAAAAAAACAATGGCGGCAGACCGCGCACAAAACCTACAGGACACCTTCCTTAATCACGTTCGCAAAACCAAGACGCCACTGACGATCTTTCTGGTCAACGGAGTGAAGCTCCAGGGCATCGTGACCTGGTTCGACAATTTCTGTTTGCTGCTTCGGCGCGACGGTCATTCGCAGCTGGTCTACAAGCATGCGATCTCGACCATCATGCCGGGCGCTCCGATTCAGTTGTTCGAAGGCGGCGAGGACCAGCCGGCTTGAGAGTGACCTGATTGGAACCCCGGAATTTCGACGGGGATGCCGACCGTCCGCGGTCGGCAGGGGCTACGCAGACGGGGCGAGTGCTTGTCATCGGCCCCTACTTGCGCGTGCGCGCGGGCAGCGCCGACGCGCAATCGGAGACTCATGCCTTGCGCGATACCGAGGCCCGGCTCGATGAAGCCGCGGGCCTCGCACGTGCGATCGATCTCGTCATTGCCGATGCCATCGTCGCGCCGGTCAGCCAGATCCGCCCCGCGACCTATATCGGCAAAGGCAAGGTCGAGGAGATCGCCGGGCTGATCAAGACCCTCGAGGTCGAGCTCGTGGTGATGGATTGCGCATTGTCGCCGATCCAGCAGCGCAATCTCGAAAAGGAATGGCATGCCAAGGTGCTCGACCGCACCGGGCTCATTCTCGAAATCTTCGGCCGCCGCGCCAAGACCCGGGAAGGCTCGCTGCAGGTCGAGCTTGCGCATCTCAACTACCAGCGTTCGCGCTTGGTGCGCTCCTGGACCCATCTCGAACGCCAGCGCGGTGGCTTCGGCTTCATGGGCGGCCCCGGCGAGACGCAGATCGAGGCTGACCGCCGCCTGATCCAGGAGCGCATCTCCAAGCTCGAGAGCGAGCTGAAGAAGGTGCAGGCGACGCGGCGCCTGCACCGTGCGGGACGTCAGCGCGTGCCGTATCGTGTCGTCGCGCTGGTCGGCTACACCAATGCCGGCAAGTCGACGCTGTTCAATCGCCTGACCCGCGCCGACGTGCAGGCGGCCGACATGCTGTTCGCGACGCTCGATCCCACCTTGCGGGCGCTCAACCTGCCGCATGGCGGCAAGGCGATGCTGTCGGACACCGTCGGCTTCATCTCCAACCTGCCGACGCAGCTCGTCGCCGCCTTCCGCGCCACGCTGGAGGAGGTGCTGGAGGCGGACGTCATCCTGCATATCCGCGACATCTCGCATGAGGACGCCGAGGCGCAGCAGAGCGACGTCGATGCGGTGCTGCGCCAGCTCGACATCAATCCGGACGATTCCGGCCGCATCATCGAGGTCTGGAACAAGATCGACCGTTTCGACCCCGAGCAACGCGAAGAGCTGCTCAACATCGCCGCGCGCAGGCCGGAGGATCATCCGGCGATGCTGGTCTCAGCCGTGTCGGGCGAGGGCGTCGACGCTCTGCTCGCCGCGATCGAGCAGCGGCTCGCGGCGAAACGGACCACGCTCGATCTCTCCATCGACGCCGCCGACGGCGCCGGCATCAGCTGGCTGCACCGCAATGCCGAGGTGCTGTCGAAGGAGCTGCACGAGGGCCGCTTCGACATGACCGTGCGGGTGGACGAGACCAAGCGGGATATCGTGGTGTCGAGGTTTGATGCGGTGCCGCGCGTGGCGTGACGGACGCAATGCTCGCGCGGAAATCTCAATGCATTCGATCTATCTGTAGTTGCGTTAGCCGCTAGAACCTCTACTCTGGGCGTTCCGTATCGGAGGCTTCCGATCTCGGTCTACCATCTTTTGCATCCCATAGATTTATTTGCGAGGTTTTCCATGGCCGCTCAGTTGAATCTCGGAGATCGTGTCCGTCTTCGTGGCGGCGGACCTTTGATGACCGTTCATTCGATCAATGGCGACAACATCGATTGCCAGTGGTTCACCGTTCAGGGTGAGCTTCAGGCCGCCACCTTTCCGCTCTACATGCTGACAATCATCGAGGGCGCTGCGGACGACGCGCAAGGGAAGGCCAAGGGAAAGAAGAGCGCTGTCGACTGAGACAACCGGCGTTGCCCTTGTTGTTGAGGCGCAGGCAAGGGGCGAGCATTATCGCTCGTCTCCGCGCCCCTCCTTGCGCTTCGCCGCATTCCATAGCGCGTCCATCTCCGCCAGCGACGCCTGCTCAAGCGTCCGACCCTGCGCCTCCAGTGCCCGCTCGATATAGGCAAAGCGCCGCTCGAATTTTGCATTCGTCGCGCGGAGCGCAGCCTCCGGATCGGCATCGACATGGCGGGCGAGGTTGACGAGGGCGAACATGAGGTCGCCGGTCTCCTCCGCAATCTCCTGCTTGTCGTTGCGGTCCAATGCCGCCTCGATCTCGTCGACCTCCTCGCGGATCTTGTGCAGCACCGCGCGCGGGTCGTTCCAGTCGAAGCCGACGGTGGAGGCCTTGCGCTGCAGCTCCATCGCGCGGGTCAAAGCGGGCTGGCCGGCCTTCACGCCCGAGAGCAGCGACTTGTGCGTCGGCGCCTCCTCCGGCGGCCGGCGCGCGGCGCGTTCGGCTTTCTCCTCCGCTTTGATGCGGTCCCAGACTTCCTTGACGTGGGAGGAGGCGAGATTGCCGTCCTTGTCGGCGAAGACGTGGGGATGGCGGCGGATCATCTTGCGGGTGATGGCCAGGACCACGTCACCGAAATCGAACGCGTTCTGCTCCGAGCCCATCTGGGCGTGGAACACGACCTGGAGCAGGAGATCGCCAAGCTCCTCTCTGAGATCGTCGAGATCGCCGCGGGTGATGGCGTCGACCACCTCATAGGCTTCCTCGATCGTGTAGGGCGCGATCGTCGAAAAATCCTGCTCGAGGTCCCAGGGGCAGCCGGTCACCGGCGTGCGCAGCGCCGCCATGATCTCGATCAGGCGGGAAATGTCGCGGGAAGGGGTCATTGCCGGGCAGTCTCCTGGGATACAGAGCCTTATGCCAAAAGCGGGCCCCCGATCCCAGCGCAAGGCGGCGGAACTGGCCGATTTCCACCGATTGGCGGGCAAGTCGTGCGATGCTAAAGCGCGGGCCATGAGTGATGCATTTTCCTCACAAATCGTGCTGGTGCTGTTCTCCGGCGGCCAGGATTCCACCACCTGCCTCGCCTGGGCGCTGAGCCGCTTCGCGCGTGTGGAGACGCTGGGGTTCGACTACGGCCAGCGCCACGCCATCGAGCTTGCCTGCCGCGACCGCCTGCTCGACGGCATCAAGGGCCTGCGCGCCGATTGGGCCGCAAGGCTCGGCGAGAGCCACACGCTGTCGATCCCGACGCTGGCGGCGGTGTCCGAGACGGCGCTGACCCGCGACGTCGCGATCGCGATGGGCGCGGACGGTCTGCCGAACACCTTCGTGCCGGGCCGCAACCTGGTGTTCCTGACCTTTGCGGCGGCGCTGGCCTACCGGCGCGGCATCAGCCACATCGTCGGCGGCATGTGCGAGACCGACTATTCCGGCTATCCCGATTGCCGCGACGAGACCATCCGCGCCATGCAGGCCGCGCTCTCGCTCGGCATGGCCAAGCAGTTCGAGCTGCACACGCCACTGATGTGGATCGACAAGGCCGCGACCTGGCGGCTCGCGCATGACCTCGGCGGCGACGGCCTCGTCGATCTCATCCGCGAGCACTCCCACACCTGCTATCTCGGCGAACGCGGCGCACGGCACGATTGGGGCTACGGCTGCGGCGAGTGCCCGGCCTGCAGTTTGCGGGCGAAGGGGTGGAACGAGTACGTGGCGGGACGGTAGGCTCGCTCTGTCGTCATTGCCAGCAGCCCTTGCGACGAAGCAATCGAGACTGCCACCGCGGAGGGATTCTGGATTGCTTCGCTGCGCTCGCAATGACGACGGAGCAATCAGCTAGCCAAAATCCTCTGGCCTGAGCTCGATCGGCTTGCCGTGTGGCGTGCGATCCGCGGCGTGGTCCCACGCATTCCGATAGCGGTGCAGCGTCTCCATCGACGCGACGCCCTTGCGGGCGACGAGGCCCTCCAGCGTGGCGAGCCAGTGCAGATAGTAGGTCTCGCCGGTATCAGGGTCGCCGGCGGCCTGGGCGCGCTTGATCTCGTCTGCGAGTGCTGCGGCCCATTCCGGCCAGGTGAATACGCCGCGTTCGTGCAGGCTCAAGGCCATCGCGAAGGCATGCGCCTCCCAGGGCGCTCGGAACACCGGGCCGTCGTCGTCGCACGGAATGCTCGGGATCGCCGCCGTCGCGGCGGCCGCAAGCGCGCCGCTCATCACGCCGGCTCCAGATAGGGCTCGAAAGCGTCGATCGAGACCTTCAGCGTGGGATCGCCGTCCTCACCCCAGAGGTCGCGGCCCTCGAACACCACGGTATAGAGCCATTGCGGGTTCTCGCCGCGCTCCATCGCCGCCGTGTCAGGAAACACGTGGCAGCCATGGTTCAGCTCGACCACGCCGACATGGCCACGGACATAGCGCGGCAGCCGCGTGTGCGTGGCTGGATGAATATTCCTGGCGCGGACGCGATCGCCGATGTTGAATTTCGCCGGAGCCGGGGCAGGGCGGCCGAACTTGCCGCGCACCATCACGCGCTCGACATTGGCGCGGTCGAACTTGCCGTGCTTGAGCGCCTTTGCAGGCTGCATCGCATGGCCGGCGGCGACCTCCTCGCGGGTGAGATAGCCTTTGTCGATCAGCATCTCCTCGAGCCCCAGAAACCACTTCTTGTAATAGGAGCTCGAGAGATAGACGTGCGGCGGCAAGGTCTCGCGATAGAAGCGCGAGGTGTCGATGTTGAAGGCGCCGGCCGCGCCCATCGCGCGCACCATGGCCAGCACGCGCGACTCCCATTCCTCGTGAAACATCGGCTCGTTCTGCTCAGGCTCGACCTTGCCGAACCCGTCCATGCCGCCCATGTCGTGCACGCCGTTCACGAGGGTGCTCCCGGCGTCCTTGGGAAACCGGTGCCGATCATGGAGTCGCGCGTCACGAGCTCGGCGAGCTGCTCCTCGCTCCAGCCTTCCGTGCCCGCGGGGCGCATCGGCAGCACCAGGAAGCGCGTCTCGGCGGTGGAATCCCACACCCGGATCTCGGTGTCCTTCGGCAGCGCGACGCCGAAATCGGCGAGCACGCCGCGCGGGTCCTTCACCGCACGCGAGCGGTAGGGCGCGGCCTTGTACCAGACCGGCGGCAGCCCGAGCATTTCCCAGGGGTAGCAGGAGCACAGTGTGCACACGACCATGTTGTGCCGCTCGGGCGTGTTCTCGACCACGACGAGATGATCGCCGACGCGGCTGACATGGCCGAGCGTGCCGATCGCCTTGGAGCCGTCCTGCAGCAGCGCCGTCTTGAACGCCGGATCGGTCCAGGCTTTGGCGACCACGCGCGCGCCATTGTGCGGGCCGATCTTGGTCTCATAGGCCTGGATGATAGCGTCGAGCGCAGCCGGCTCGACATAGCCTTTTTCGGTCAGGATCGTCTCGAGCGCGCGCACGCGCAGCTCGGTCTCGGACAGCTCGGAATGATCGTGATCGTGGTGATGATGGTCGTGATCTTGGCTCATGCCGCGGAAGATAGGCGCAATGGCTAGGGGCTGTCGAGGGCTCGTTGCAGCGCAGTCCTGGCACGTATGCGTGAGGGCATTTGTACGCTAGCATCCCGCAAACAGCGTGGAGATGATGGTGACCGATTACGTGAAGATCGAGAAGGGTCTCGGGCCGGAGGGGCGGATCGCGGTCGTGCGCTTCGACCGCGGCGACGGCATCAACGCGCTCTCGCCGGAGGCGCTGCGCCAACTCACGGCGGCCGCGCGCAGCTTCGAGGACGATGCAGCGACCTCGGTCGTCGTGCTGACCGGCAGCTCGGGCGCCTTCAGCGCCGGCTTCGATCTCAAGGACGCCGAGGGACGCTCGCGCAAGGAGATGGACCTCGGCGCGCTGCGGCGGCACCTCAAGCTCGGGCCGCGCCTCACCCAAGCCTGGCAGGACATGGAGCAGATCACCATCGCCGCGATCGAAGGCTTTTGCGTCGGCGGCGGTGTCGCGCTGGCCGTGGCGCTCGATTTCCGGGTGATGGGGCGCGATGCGCATCTGCGCGTGCCCGAGATCGGACTCGGCATGAATATGAGCTGGCAGAGCATTCCGCGCATGCTGCATCTGATCGGGCCGGCTCGTACCAAGCAGGCGGTGATCCTGGCCGACCAGCGCATCAGCGCGGACGAGGCCTATGAATGGGGGCTCATCGAGCAGGTGGCGGATCCCGGCCATGCGTTCGATACCGCAATGGAGCTGGCCCGCAAGATCGCCGCGCAACCGCCGCTGTCCGTCGCCATGACCAAGCTGACCGTCAACCGGCTCGCGCATGCACTGGACGATCTTGCAAGCCATATGGATGTCGACCAGTTCGCGCTCGCCAGCCTCAGCGAGGACCACAAGGAGGGCGTGGAGGCGTTCCTGACGCGCCGCAAGCCGCGGTTCCGGGGTCGGTGATCACAGCGCCGATAGTCGGCGGATAATCTTCTCCGCCAGGAGGCGATCGGGAAAACTTCCTCCAAGTCCTTCCAAATATCTGAGATTGCAAGGAAGACCAGAAAGAGCGAAGGTGCGTGCTGCGGTGCAGCGCGCTCGATCGAGCCCTCGTCGCCATTCTCACCCCGTCGCAGACGCGACCGGTTCCCATTTGCTCTGGGCATCTGGGTGACCAAGCTATCGTGCATGAAGGCCATCTCCATGAATGCCCGCCAATCGCTCGCGATCGGACGACCGATCGAAACGCTCGAAGCGATTTCACCCGCGCCCGCCGAGCCGGACGCGATGGTTCGTTTCGCCGGCATCTCCAAGACCTATCCGGCCTATCGCGGCAAGCCCGGCGTCAACGCGCTGCAAGACATCGACTTCGCCATTCCGCGCGGCTCCATCACCGGCGTGA
Source organism: Bradyrhizobium sp. JHI2711 (assembly GCF_056156565.1). NCBI lineage: Bacteria > Pseudomonadati > Pseudomonadota > Alphaproteobacteria > Hyphomicrobiales > Nitrobacteraceae > Bradyrhizobium > Bradyrhizobium sp. JHI2711. The sequence goes on along the minus strand of NZ_JBPZPT010000001.1, from coordinate 655,242 downwards.
TCGGCCGCTCTGGCGCCGGCAAGTCGAGCCTGGTCCGGCTGATCAACGGCCTGGAGAAGCCGACCACGGGCCGCGTGATCGTCGACGGCCGCGATATCTCGGCCTTGGCCGGCCGCGAGCTGCGGCTGGCGCAGCGCTCGATCGGCATGATCTTTCAGCATTTCAACCTGCTGTCCTCGCGCACCGCGGCCGACAACATCGCGCTGCCGCTTGAGATCGCCGGTTGGACCAACGCCGACATCAAGGCCCGCGTCGCCGAGCTGCTCGCGCTGGTCGGCATCGCCGACAAGCACGACCGCTATCCTTCCGAACTGTCCGGCGGCCAGAAGCAGCGCGTCGGCATCGCCCGCGCGCTGGCGACGCGGCCGAGCGTGCTGCTGTCGGACGAGGCGACCTCGGCACTCGATCCGCAGACCACGCGCGCGATCCTCGATCTGCTTGCGAACATCAACCGCGAGCTCGGCGTGACCATCGTGCTGATCACGCATGAGATGTCCGTGGTGCGCCAGCTCGCCAAGGAGGTGGTGGTATTGGACGCCGGCCGCGTCGTCGAGAGTGGTCACGTCGCCGACATCTTCACGCAGCCAAGACATCCGATCACGCAGTCCTTCCTGGCCGAGGTGATCGGCGACAGCCTGCCGGTCTCGCTGGAGAGCCGAATCGTTTCGAAGCAGCCTGCCGGCGGGCAGGCCGTGATCCGGATCCAGGTGCGCGGGGCAGGGGCGGGCGACACCGTGGTGGCCCGGCTCGCGCGCGAGCTCGGGCTCGACGTCGCGCTGCTGTCTGCGCGCATCGACGAGATCGGCGGCCAGCACGTGGGCTCGCTCACGCTCGGCATTCCCGGCGGCGAGGACGCGGTGACGCGGACGCTCGCCTGGCTCTCTCAATATCAATTCTCGGCGGAGCGTCTCGGCTATGTCGCCTGAACTCATCAACCTGATCGTCCAGGCTACCTTCGAAAGCCTGTACATGGTCGGCATCGCGGCGCTGCTCGGCACCGCCTTCGGCCTGCCGCTCGGCGTCTTCCTGGCCACCAGCCGCAAAGGCGAGCTGTTCGCGGCGCCCATCGTCAATCGCGTGCTCGGCATCGTCGTCAATGCGACGCGCTCGACGCCCTTCATCATCCTCGTCGTCGCCATCATCCCGTTCACGCGCCTCGTTGCCGGCACCTCGATCGGCTCGACCGCCGCTATCGTGCCGCTGACCATCGCCTCGGCGCCGTTCATCGCGCGCCTCGTCGAGGCTGCGATCCGCGAGGTCGACGGCGGCCTGATCGAGACCGCGTCCTCGTTCGGCGCATCGCCGCTCCAGATCGTGCTCAAGGTCCTGATCCCGGAGGCGCTGCCCGGCCTGCTGCTGGCGCTGACGCTCGCGGTGGTCAGCCTGCTCGGCTATTCCGCGATGGTCGGCGCAGTCGGCGGCGGCGGCCTTGGCGATCTCGGCATCCGCTACGGCTATCAGCGCTTCATGCCGGAGATGATGCTGGCCGTCGTGGTCGTGCTGATCGCACTGGTGCAGATAGTCCAGAGCGCCGGCGATTACCTGGCGCGCCGGGTCAACCGCCGGCTGCGGCATCGCTGAATCCGATCAGGCGGCACACCTCGCGCGACGCAGCGTGTGCGAGGGCAGCTCGCCGAAGTGACGCTTGTAGTCGAGCGAGAACTGGCTGAAGTGCCAGAATCCGTGCAGCACCGCGACGTCGTAGACCGAGGTCTCGTTGCCGCCGGCGCCCTTGAGATCGCGCCGCACACGGTTCAGTCGCATCGCGCGCCAATAGTGCATCGGGCTCGTGCCCAAAACCTCCTGGAAGCAATAGCCGAGCTTGCGCGGGCTGGCGCCGACGGCCTTGCAGACCTCCAGCAGCGAGAGCGAGCGATCGCCCCTGCCATGCATCAGCTCGCGGGCACGATCCACGGTTCGCTTCCGAGCCGCCGCACTGCGGCCGGGATCGCTCGGACGTGCGGTCGGCAGCATGTCCATGATTTCAACGAGGAGGGCGTCTTCCAGGGCCTGCCTCGCCGCCGGATCGTTGAACGTTGCCGGAGCGGTCGTGATCGTCGCTTGAATGGCGGCCAGATGCGCCCGCAGCCGCGCGACCGGCGCTTCCGCCATTTCGATCACCTGCAGCCGGTGCCAGGCGGTGCGCGGCAGCTCGATGTCGAGCCGGGCGGCGAGCTCTGCGATCAACACCGTGCTGGCAACGACGCCGCGCAGCTCGAAGGCCTTCGGGGTACACATGTCGATCTCGGCGTCGATGCTGGCGAGGACGCGGGCGCCGCTGGCACCGGTCCCGTTGAAGCTGAGCTCGCCATCGCCGTGCCAGGGCAGGCCGATGCCAAAACTGTCGGCGCCAAGCTGGCCATATTGGCGGACCTGCTGGCTGGTGATCTCGCAGAACACCTCCAGCCGCGGCAAGGAGAGTTGCGTGAAACTGCCCCGGAACGCGCCGGCGCTGATCTGATCGTAGCTCAGCCGCCAGCGGCCGAGGCTTGCGCAATGCTCATCGACATCCGTGCTGTTCGCCTGGAGCAGGCCCGCAGCCGAGTCCTGAATCGGAAGATTTGCCGTTAAGGCCATGGCAGTACGTCGAAATCCTTGAGCCGAGCAGCGAGCAGGAACCACGCCAGACTGGCACGGCCAGAGACGCTGTCCAGCAAAATATTGCTGGATCTCGATAACGCCTGACAGCGCCGCGGTGCAGGCTTCCGTCCTGCCGTTCCGACATCGCTGCCGGGACGGCGCTTCGCGGAGGGATCGAGATGCGACCGACCGATGTCATGCGCGGCAGCCCGCCCGTACCCGAGGCTCAGGTGACGCGCGCCAATTGGCGCAGCTTTCCCGCGATCCGCTGGGGTTTTACCCACACCCGCGAAGTGCTGCCGACCGCAGAGATTCGCCGCTCCGCCCGGCCGACGCCAATGAGAAGCGCCCCGCGCGAACTGGCAAAGCTCGGCTTCACCGGGCCTGATGGCAAAGCGACCACGATCGAATGCGCGCTGCGCGAAACCTTTGCCGACACGCTCCTCGTGATGCATCAGGGCACGCTGATCCATGAATGGTACGGCGACGGCATGAGCGCGACCACGCCGCATCTGATCTGCTCGATCAGCAAGGCGATCGCTGGCACGCTCGGCGGCGTGCTGGCCGCGCGCGGCCTGGTCGATCCGGAGGCGAGGGTGCTGCGCTACGTGCCGGAGCTAGAGACATCGGTCTACGCCGGCTGCACCGTCCGCAACCTGCTCGACATGGCCGTCGCCATCAAGTTCGAGGAGGATTACGAGGACCCCGCCGGCGACCTCGCGCGCTATCGGTTCTCCTCGGGTTGGGACGTGCCGCCGCCGGACGTCGAGCCCAGCCATCAGCGCGCTTATCTGACGACGCTGCGCGGCAGCGGCAAACCGCACGGCAAGGTGTTCCACTACGTCTCGCCCAATACCGAGGTGCTCGGCTGGGTGTATGAACGCGCCTGCGGGATGCCCTACCATCTTATTCTCTCCGAGTTTCTCTGGCAGCCCCTGGGCGCGGAGGAGGACGGCTCTCTCACACTCGATAGCCACGGCATGGGCCGCATTGCCGGCGGCATCTCGGTCACCGCGCGCGATCTCGTCCGCTTCGGGGAGATGATCCGCTGCCGCGGCGTCGTCGAGGGCCGGCAGGTGGTGCCGGGCTGGTGGATCGACGATATCCGCGAGAACGGTGATCCCAAGGCGTGGGCCGATGGCGACCTCGCCGAGTTCTTCCCGGGCGCGCGCTACCGCAGCAAATGGTTCACCATCGATCCTTCGCGCAACGCGCTCACCGCGATCGGCATTCACGGCCAGCACCTCTATGTCGACCTCGACTCCGACACCGTCATCGTCAAGCTCGCAACACAGCCCAAGGCGATGGACGTGTCGATCGACCAGCGCTGGTTTGCTGCCTTCCGCGCCATCACCGCACATCTCGCCTGATATTTGGACGTCCTCATGCTTGAAACCGCCAAAGCCCAACCGCAAGCGCAGACCGCGACACCGCATCCGCTCGATCCGCTGACGGCCGACGAGATCACCGCGGCTTGCGCTTTGGTGCGGGCGGCGGCCGCCTCAGCGGCGAACTGCCGTTTCCCGACGGTGCGGCTGGAGGAGCCGACCAAGCAGGAGCTGGCTTCAGGCGAGGTGGGACGCCGTGCCTTCGCGTTGACGCTCGACGTCGCCACGGGCGAGGCGATCGAGCATATCGTCGACCTCGGCCGCGGCGAGATCGTCGGCCGCAAGGTCGTGCCGAATCGCGAGGCGCCCTATGGGCAGCCGCCGGTGATGCTGGAAGAGTTCTTCAAGTGCGATGCCGTGGTGAAGGCCGATCCCGCTTGGCGGGCGGCGATGGTTCGGCGCGGGCTGACCGACAAGGACATCGAGCTGGTTCAGGTCGACCCGTTCTCCTCCGGATTCTTCGACAAAGCGTTCGAGCGCGGCGTCCGCATCGTGCGGGCCGTCAGCTATTTTCGCGAGCACCTTCAGGACAACGGCTACGCCCATCCGATCGAGGGCGTTGTCGCTGTGGTCGACCTCATCGGGGGCAAGATCATCGAGCTCACGGATGAAGATCCGATCGTGCCGATTCCGCGCAAGAAACGGAACTACGGCGCGCATGAGGTGCCAAACCCGCGCACCGACATCAAGCCGCTGCATATCGAGCAGCCGGAAGGGCCGAGCTTCAAGGTCGACGGCTGGAAAGTCGACTGGCAAAAGTGGAGCTTCCGCGTGGGCTTCACGCCGCGCGAGGGCCTCGTGCTGCATCAGCTCGCCTACCAGGACGGCGGGCGAAATCGGTCGCTGATCCACCGCGCCAGCGTCACCGAGATGGTGGTGCCTTATGCCGATCCGACCGCGAACCATTTCTGGAAGTCGGCCTTCGATGCCGGCGAATACGGGCTCGGCATGCTCGCCAACGCGCTGGAGCTGGGCTGCGACTGCCTCGGCAACATCCACTATTTCGACGTGCCTGCCGCCGACAACAAGGGCGAGCCCTTCGTCATGCAGAACGCGATCTGCATGCATGAGGAGGATTACGGGATTGCCTGGAAGCACTACGAGTTTCGCAACGGCCTGTTCGAGGTGCGGAGATCCCGGCGGCTCGTGATCTCGTTCTTCGCCACCGTCGGCAATTACGATTACGGCTTCTACTGGTATCTCTATCAGGACGGCACGATTCAGCTGGAGACGAAACTCACCGGCATCATCCAGACCGCCGCGGTGCGGCCGGGCGAAAAGTACCGATGGGGCGGCATGGTCGACGATAATCTCGGCGGCCCCACGCACCAGCACTTCTTCAACGTCCGCCTGCATATGGATCTCGACGGCGGCGGTAACACGGTGACGGAGCACGAGTTCGTGCCGCGGCCCTGGGGCGACGACAATCCGCACGGCAACGTGTTCGACACCACCACGCGCGTGCTGTCGCGCGAGCGCGACGCCGCAGCGGTCGCCAATGGCGAGACCGGCCGGTTCTGGAAGATCAGTAATCCGAACGAGATCAACTCGGTCGGCGGTGCACCGGCCTACAAGTTCGTCGTCAATCCCAGCCCGCTGATGCTGGCCCAGGAGGGTAGTTACGTGCGCAAGCGCGGCGGCTTCGCCACCAAGCATGTCTGGGTAACTGCATTCGATCCGGCCGAGAAATATGCCAGCGGCGACTATCCCAACGTTCACGCCGGCGGCGACGGCCTGCCGCGCTATGCCGCGCAGAATCGCAATATCGAGAATGCCGACATCGTGGTGTGGCACTCCTTCGGCCACACCCATGTCTGCAAGCCCGAAGACTTTCCGATCATGCCGGTGGAATATGCCGGCTTCGTGTTGAAGCCAACCGGATTCTTTGCGGCGAATGCGGCTGGCGACCTTCCGCCGGACCGCAACAGCCGCAGCGTGCTGGCTGGCGAGAAGAGCACGACCTGTTGTCACGCGGACCGGACGTGACCTTCATCCGCTCGCACCCTTGGCTTTGGTCGCAACACTGATTGCGCGACGCGGCCGTGGCACGCGGTCGGGTCCTGACACACTGACAGAAACATTCTAGAAGCATTCCAATCCCAAAGAAGCAGCGCGCATGAGCGCATGCGTCGCACGTGCTGTGCACACGTCTGGAGAAATTCTAACGCCGTTCCTATCGCACTCCGAAACCGCCTGAGTTAGGGCGGGCCATCAAGATCGATACCGGCAAAGCCGGCAGTGCGTGGGGCTCAACAGACGTGACCGATTTCCAACCTTCTTCGCGTAAGAACACGCGCCGCCGACAAATCCAGATGCTCTTCCTCGGTGCGGCCAGCACACTCGCTCTCGCCGTGCCCTTCGGCTCTGCCCAAGCCCAGACGCAGATTCCCTCTGTCACCGTCGAAGCGCCGACGCAGCGCACCCGTCCAGCGGCGATTGCGTCGTCGCGACGGGCTGCGGCGGCGCGAACCGCACGCGCCAATCGTCGGGGCCCGGCGCAGCAGGCCGCGCCCACTCAGTCGGCAGCATCGAACGGTGCCACGAGCGAACGCGCCAACGGACCGGTACGCGGTTTCGTCGCGACGCGCAGCGGCACCGCCACCAAGACCGATACGCCCTTGATCGAAACGCCGCAGTCGGTGTCGGTCATCACCACCGACCAGATCAGAAACCAGGGCGCGGTCTCGATCGGCGAGGCCTTGCGCTACACCGCCGGCGTCAGCGGCGACGTCAATGGCGGCTCGGACACCCGCTTCGGCGGCCTCCAGATCCGCGGCTTCGACATGACGATGCCGGGCCTCTTCGTCGACGGCTTGCGGATTCCCTCCAGCAACTACGTGCACTTTAATGGCCTCGAGCCCTATGGGGCCGAGCGTATCGAGGTGCTCAAGGGTCCGTCCTCCGCGATGTATGGCGGCAGCGGCACAGGCGGCGTTCTCAACTACGTGACCAAGCTGCCGACGGCGCAGCAGTTCGGCGAGGTCTCGATCTCGGGTGGCAGCTTCAACCGCTATCAGGGCCAGTTCGACATGGGGGGCGCCGCCAACAAGGAAGGCACGGTGCTGTGGCGCCTGACCGGCGTCGTGCGCGACGGCGAGACCCAGGTCGATTTCAGCAAGGACAATCGCGTCTTCATCGCGCCCGCCGTCACCTTCAAGCCGAACGAGGACACCACCATCACCCTGCTCGCCAACTATCAGCGGGACCGGGCAGGGTGGGGCCTTCAGTTCCTGCCGGCCTCGGGCACGGTTTGGCCGAACAACGGCCGCACCATCCCGGTCTCGTTCTTCGCGGGCGTGCCGGGCTTCGACGCATTCAACACCGAGATCGCAACCGTCGGCTACCAGCTCGCGCACAATTTCACCGACAACGTCACGTTCCGGCAAAATCTGCGCTACGCCTATCAGCACAACGAGGAGAAGGTGTTTTATGGCGGCGGCTATACCAACGAAGCCGCAGGGCAGCTCGCGCGCTATGGCAGCTACAGCAACTCCTACATCAACTCGTTCGCCGTGGACAACCAGCTCCAGGGCAAGTTCACCACCGGCATTCTCAGCCACACCACGCTGGTTGGCGTCGACTATCGCAACACCTCCTTCCGCGACACCGCCTTCAGCGTCACGACCTCGTCCCCCGAGATCAACGTCTTCAACCCGAACTACAGCTACGACTACGCCATTGGCGCCATGTACGACAACACCGGCGTCAAGCAGTCCCAGGTCGGCGTCTATGCGCAGGATCAGATCAAGCTCGGCCGGCTCTCGTTCCAGCTCGGAGGCCGCCAGGATTTCGTGACCACGCAGGTCGATAACGGTATCGCCAATACCACGGCCGCGAAGGACGCCTCGGCCTTCACCGGCCGAGCCGCCGTGATGTACAATTTCGATAGCGGCATCGCGCCCTATTTCAGCTACTCGGAATCGTTCCTGCCGCTGCTCGCGACCGGGTTTGGCGGACAAATGCTCAATCCCGAGACCGGCGTCCAATACGAGGTCGGCGTCAAGTATCAGCCGATCGGCTGGAACGCGCTGTTCACCTTCGCCGCCTTCGACCTGACGCGCGATAACGTCGCTGTGTACGTGCCCGCGGCCACCTTTTACGAACAGATCGGGCAGGTGAAGTCGCGCGGCATCGAGCTCGAAGGCACGATGTCGCTCGCCGATGGCTGGAACCTGCGCGCCGCCTATGCCTATGTCGACGCCATGGTCACGCAGGATCCGGTGAATGTCGGCAAGGCGCCAACTACGGTGCCGCTCAACCGCGCTTCGCTGTGGAGCGACTATACGCTGCAGAACGGGCCGCTCGCCGGCCTGCAGTTCGGCGGCGGCATCCGCTATGTCGGCGCGACCTGGGGCGACGAGGCCAACACGTTCAAGGTGGGATCGTCGACCGTTCTCGACGCGCTGCTGGCCTACAACAGGGACAATTGGCGCCTGGCGCTGAACGTCACCAATCTCGCCGACACCCGCTATGTCGCCTCATGTTACAGCATGTCGGGCTGCTTCTACGCGGAAGGGCGGAAAGCCATCGCCAGGCTGACCTACCGCTGGTGAGCACAACGCGAGGACGGTCCGGCCTTGGAGGCCGGACCTGTTCCTTCCGCCCGATCAGAACGGATAGTGCCGGGGCCCGGTCTGCACGGTGACCCAGCGCAGCTCGGTGAACTCGTCGATGGCGGCCTTGCCACCGAAGCGGCCGTAGCCTGACGCCTTGGTGCCGCCGAACGGCATCTGAGGCTCGTCATGCACGGTCGGGGCGTTGACGTGGCAGATGCCCGCCTCGATCCGCCTGGCAACGCCGAGCGCACGGGCGATGTCGCGGCCGAACACGGCCGAGGAGAGGCCGTACTCGGTGTCATTGGCCACGCGCACGGCCTCGTCCACCCCGCTCACGCGCACCACGGTCACGACCGGACCAAAGCTCTCCTCGCCATAGATCCGCATCGCCGGCGTGACATGATCGACGATGGTGGCGGGCATGATGGTGCCGCTGCCGTGGCCGCCGGCAGCGAGCACGGCGCCCTTGGCGACGGCATCGTCGATCAGGCCCCGGACGCGCTCGCAGGCGGCGTCACTGACCAGCGAGCCGAGCACGACATTGCCCTTGCGTGGATCGCCGAAGGGAAGGCTCCTGGCCTTGGCGGCGAACTTGGCGATGAAGGCGTCCGCCACCTTGTCGTCGACGACGATCCGCTCGGTCGACATGCAGATCTGCCCCTGGTTCATGAAGGCGCCGAACGCTGCCGCATTCACGGCGGCGTCGAGGTCGGCATCGTCGAGGATGACGAGCGGGGCCTTGCCGCCAAGTTCCAGCAGCGCGCGCTTCAGGTGCTTTGCACATGCCAGTGCGATGAGGCGGCCGACGCGGGTCGAGCCGGTGAAGTTGACGCGGCGGATCGCGGGATGGGCGATCAACGCCTCGACCACCGCCTGCGCATCTTCTGGCGCGTTGGTCACGACATTGACGACGCCGTCGCCGAGGCCGGCCTCGGCCAGGCAGCTTCCGATCAGCCGATGCACGCCGGGGCTCATCTCGGACGCCTTCAGGACCACGGTGTTGCCGCAGGCGAGCGGCATCGCGACCGAGCGCACGCCGAGGATCACAGGCGCGTTCCACGGCGCGATGCCGAGCACGACGCCAACCGGCTGGCGAAACGCCATGGCGAGATTGTCGGGCTTGTCGGTCGGAATGACCTCGCCGGATATCTGCGTCGTCATGGCCGCGGCTTCGCGCAACATGCCTTCGGCCAGGTGCACGTTGAATCCGGCCCAGCCCGCGGTGGCGCCGGTTTCGGCGACCATCAGCGCGGTGAATTCCGCGGCCCGGCGTGCGAGGATGTCGGCGGCCGCATTGAGCCGCTTGCGGCGCTCGGACGGGCCAAGCTGCGACCAGGCCGGGAAGGCGGCGGCCGCAGCGTCCGCGGCCCGCATCGCGTCGTCGATCGAGGCCGCCGCCACGATCGTCGCGACGTCGCCGGAGATCGGGTTGTGGCGCTGGAAGGTACGCTGATGGCTGGCCGACTGGTCCTTGCCGCCGATGAGAAGGTCGATCGCGTTCATGATGCACTCCAAAGGTTGCAGGCGGGATTGAGCGATTATGGTGGGGACGGGGCCGCGCGGGCCTTGCCGAGATAGGCGCGCTGGACCTCCGGATCGTTCTTCATCGCACTGGCCGGCCCGCTGCCGGCGTTGCGGCCGGACTCGATCAGGTAGACACGGTCGGCGATGTCGAGGCTCGCCCGCGCATTCTGCTCGACCAGCAACACGCTGAGGCCGCTGCTACGGATCTCCGCCAGTGCACGGAACACTTCGCGGCTGAGCAGGGGCGACAGGCCGAGCGAAGGCTCATCGAGCAGGAGCAGCAGCGGGTTCGACATCAGCGCCCGGCCGATCGCCACCATCTGCTGCTCGCCGCCGCTCATGGTGCGAACGGCCTGGGCCATACGCTCGGCAAGGCGCGGGAACAGTCGCAGGATCCTCGCGAGCCGGTCTGCCTCGCCTGCGCGGGCGCGGGCGGGGTAGGCGCCGAGCTGCAGATTCTCGGCAACCGTCAAATCGCCGAATACGCCGCGGCCTTCGGGCACCAGCGCGATGCCGCGCTCCACGATCAGGTGGGCGGGCAGCTCGCCAATGTGATGTCCCTCGAACCGGATCGTTGCGCCGGGGGCAGGCTTGACCAGCCCGGCGATGCTCTTGAGCAAGGTGGACTTGCCGGCGCCGTTGGCGCCGAGGATCGCGACGATCTCGCCTTGCCCAATAGCGAGCGCAATGTCGGCGAGAGCCTGGTGCTTGCCATAGAAATGGGAGAGGGCGGCGACCTCAAGCATCGTCGCCTCCGAGATAGGCTGCAACGACTTTTGGATCGGACAACACGGCCTCCGGCGCGCCGCGCGCGATCACGCTGCCGGCATTCATGACGATGCAATGGCTGCACAGCGCTCGAATCGCATCCATGACATGCTCGACCATGATGATGGTGAGGCCGCGATCGCGCAATTTCGCGATCAGCGCGATGCCGGTCTCGAGCTCGCTCGGGTTGAGGCCCGCCAGCCATTCGTCGAGCAGCACGAGGCGCGGCTGCAGCGCCAGCGCGCGGGCAAGCTCGAGCCGCTTCTGGTCGATATAGGTCAGCTCGCTCGCGGGCGTTTCCTGCAGCTTGCCGAGCCCGACGAGGTCCAGCAGCTCGCTTGCCGTTGCGCCCGAGCCGTTCGTCGTCGAGAACAGCCGCGCCGCCGCAACGTTTTCGGCCACCGTCAGGTCCGGCATCACGCGCACCAGCTGGAACGTGCGCGCAAGGCCAAGGCGCGCGATCTGGTGCGCGCGCATACCGTTGAGGACGATGCCGCCCAGCCGGATCGTGCCCGAGGAGGGCCGCAGCGCCCCGGACAGCGTATTCAACAGCGTCGTCTTGCCGGATCCGTTCGGGCCGATGATGCCGATGATCTCGCCCGGCGTGACTGTGAAGCTGACACCGTCGACGGCGCGTAGTCCGCTGAACGATTTGCTGACGCCGTCGACCGCGAGCAGCGGTGCATCGCCCGCGCGGGCGGGCGCGGCGGCGGGACCGCCGGCCGGAACACGCCAGCGGCCCGCCCCGAACAGGCCGATCACGCCGTTCGGCAACACCATCACGATGAACACGAAGATGACGCCGAGCACGATGCTGAAATGGTTGGGCAGCGTCGCCGTCAGCACCTCGAACAGCAGGACCAGGGGAATGACGCCCAGCACGGGCCCGAACAGCGAGCCCGCGCCGCCCAGCAGGGCCATGATCACGACCTGGAACGAGATGGTCGGATTGAACGCAATGGCCGGATCGATATAGGTCCAGCGTGGCGCCATCACCGCGCCGGTCACCGCCATGAGGGTCGCGCTCAGAATGAAGACGCCGAGCTTGATCCGCGTGGCATCGATGCCGGAATGGCTCGCCGCGGTCTCGTCGGCGCCGATGGCGCGCAGGGCCAGCCCGTAGCGCGAGCGCCCGAGCATCCACCCCACCAGGAAGACGATCGTGGTCAAACCGAGGAGCTGCCAGTAGAGAACGTCCTGCGTCACCGCACTGAAGAGATAGCGGCCGACCGACTTGTGGATGTTGACCTCGTACCAGATCACGAGCTGCCGGATCAGCTCGGCCAGGCCGAAGGAGAAGATCACGAAATAGATTCCGGACAGCCGCAGCGTCGAAAGCCCGGTGATTGCGGCGGTGAGTGCGCCCACGCCGGCTGCGGCCAGCAGCACGACCGGCCAAGGCATGGTCTCGCCGAGCACCGCAGCCGTGTAAGCGCCGAGCCCGAAGAACGCGACCGTTGCAAGCGAGATGTAGCGCGTCGGGCCCGAGAACATCGCCCACGCGGTCGCCAGGATCGTGAAATAGAGCACGCTGATGCCGAGCGCGAGATAATAGCCGTTGGCATAGAGCGGATAGGTGACGAGGCATGCGGCGAGGGCGAGGCCGGCGCACCACAGCAGAATGCGGACGGGCCCCGTCATGACGCCGCCCTGCCGAACAGGCCGGTGGGCTTGATCACGAGCACGCCGAGAAACAGTGCGTAGGTCGCAGCCAGCGTCAGACCGGGATCGACCAGCCGCGCCACCGCGGTCTCGACCACACCAAGCAGCAGCCCGGCGACCAGCGCGCCGATGACGTTGCCGACACCGCCCATGATGACGACGACCAGCGCCTTCATCGTGAAGACCACGCCCATCGCGGCATTGAAGGTGAGGAACATGCTGATCAGCACACCGCCGACGGCGACGAGGCCGCCGCCGAAGGCAAACGCCAGCCCCGACAGGGCCGCGACGTCGATGCCGACGAGACGCGCGGCGTTGGCATCGACGGCGATGGCGCGTACCGCAGTGCCGATCCGGGTGCGGGTGAGGGCGAGATAGACGGCGCCGCCGACCAGCGCCGCGAACAGCAGCGCGACGAGCCGATTGACGGCAAGCGTCGAGCCCATGATCGTCAGCGGAATGGAGAGATAGCTGTAGCTGTAGTACTGGCCGCCAAAGGCGACCAGCATGGCGCCCTGGATCACGAACAGAACGCCGAAGGTGACGAGGATGCTGTCGATCTCCTGTGCGCCCCGGTCCTTGCCGCGCCGCATCAGCCGTTCCAGCAGGAAGCGATATAGCAGCCAGTTCAGCACCATCGCGACCGGGACCGCCAGCAGCAGCGCCGCGAGCGGGCTCAGCCCAAGGCCGCCGTAGAGCGAGAACGCGCCGAAGGCGGCCGCGACCAGCGACTCTCCATAGGAGAGGTTCATGATCCGCGCCACGCCATATTGCAGCGTCAGCCCGAGCGCGATCAGCGCGTACATGCCGCCGAGCACGAGGCCCGGCAGGATGATGTCGACGAGCAACATGAAGCGGCGTCCCCTTGAGCGGACGGCAGGCAGGCCTCGCCGACGCAAGGCCTGCCAACCAGCCTTACTGCCACTGCGGCTTGGGCACGACCGCGGCGCGCGCGCCCGTCAGCGAGGTTGGCGCGAGGGCGTAGAACTCGCCGTTCTGCCACTGTCCGACGCTCCAGACCTCCTGCAGCAGCCCGTCCTTCAGCTTGACCTTGCCAATGATGGTCTCGAATGTGCCCGCACGGATTTCCGCCGCGACAGCGGTGCGATCCAGCTTGCCGACCTTTTCGATCGCCTGCTGGAGCACCTGCAGGCTCGCATAGGTGATCGAGCTCGCCCAGCGATCGGGCTCCTTGCCGGTCGTGGCCTTGTGGCGCGCCAGATACTCCTTCAGCTGCGGAGACTCGGCATTCCAACCGCCGATGCCCATCACGCCGTCGCTGTTGGCGGCAAACTTGCCCTTGTAGAGCGGGAACGCGGTGCCGACGCCGACATAGAAAACCTTCGGGTTGAACTTCAACAGCTGCGCCTGCTCGGTCAGCGCGATCGTATCCGGCGGATAGCTGAAGGCGACGAACGCATCCGGGTTCGACGCGATCGCATCCTTCAACAGAGGCTGGAGATCCTGCGTGCCCATCGGATAGGTCTTGTCATAGCCGAGCTTGAAGCCGTGCTTCTTGAAGGCCTCGCGGCCCGCGGCGGACAGCTCGATGCCGAACTGGTCGGCGATGCTGACCATCGCGATGTTCGCCCCGATCTTGCCTTCGCTCTTCAGCTTGCCGAGCAGATCGGCGAGCCCCTCGGATATCTGGGCCGACGTCCCGAGCCAGAACGTCGCGTTCGACCAGCGCTTGGCAAGCTCCGGCGCCTTGTCGGTCACTGACGTGACCGCGAGGTGAGGGTAGCCCAGACGGTTCAGAGTCGGGCCGACCGCGAGATTGAGGCCCGTGCCCCACGGCGAAAGAATGAAATCGACCTTGTCCTGGTTGGCGAGGCGCTCGATCGCCTTGACGGCTTCTTCCGAGCTGCTGCGGTCGTCATATTCGACCACCTCGATCGGCAGCGTCTTATCGCCGAGCTTGATGCCGCCGGCGGCATTCACGTCCTTCACCCACAGCTCATAGTTGGGCAGGGTGGTGATGCCGGCGCCGCCGGCATAAGGACCGGTCTTGGAAATGGCGTAGCCGATCCGGATCTTCTCCTGCGCATCGGCCGAGGACGTCCCCAGCGTTCCGGCCAGAGCCGCAAGGCCAACGACGCGCAGCAACGTTCGACGGTTCGCTGAAAACATATCGTGTCTCCCTCCTGTTGCACTCAAGCGATGGTCGGCATCGCAGTGAGTGGTCGTTTCCTCTTGATCCCAACTTTCTCTAGGGCGGCATCATTGAGCCGGCCGCCACCGGGACTTGACCTAGCAAGCATCCCAAGCTTTGCTCGCACAATGGACAAATCCGGTGAAAGATTGGACGGTTCTGGTCTCGGTGGCCAAGTGCGTCGAGGCGTCGCGGGCCCAGATCCGGCACCGGCAACCGCCCCGAGTGGGGCTGTGCCTGTGGGCGCCGAGCTGATCGCGGCGCACTACGTCGCGCGGCGATGGACGCTGACCTCGAAAGCGGCCCGTCCGTTCATTCATCTGCTCTGCCTTCCCGGCGGCGGGACCGCTGAGATCGGTCAGGCCGGCAGGACCATGCGGACGGTCGGATCCGCGCTGGTCTGGCTCCCGGCGGGATCCGCCGACTATCTGGAGGTGTCGGCAGGCACGACGGCGCAGCTGCTGCAATTGCGCGCCGGTATCTGGCATCGCTATCTCCCGCCGTCGGCGGAGGCGGCCTATCTCGCGCTCGAGGGCGCAGGCGGCATCCTGGCGTTGCAGGTCGAGGCCGATCTCGCGGCCACGTTCGCGCGTTCGATCGCGGCGATCGCCGCCGAGATCGCCTCGCCCGCACGCAGTAGTGCAGCGTCGATCATGTCGGCGGAGCTGACGCTGTGCGTGCTGCGATTCTGGCGCCTGTTCGCTGGCGATGGGAACCGCAACGAGGAGAGCAGCAGCACCGAGATCCTGAGCCGGTTCCGCAGGCTGCTCGAGGAGCGCTATCAACAGCACTTGCGCGTCAGCGATTACGCCAGGCTACTCGGCACCACGCCGGATCGCCTGCACGCGCTGTGCAGCCGCGAGCTGAAGCGCTCGCCGAGCGAGCTGATTCAGCAGCGCCTCGTCAGGGAAGCGGCGACGCGGCTGGAGGCTGGAACCATCGCCGTCAAGCAGATCGCATTTGCGCTGGGCTTCACGGACACCGCCTATTTCAGCCGCTTTTTCCGCAAGCACACCGGCGAGGCACCGGGCGTATGGCGTCGGCGCGTTGCGGCACGCGCGAGAGCGGGGCGATCGAGACCGACGCTGAATTTTGCCGATTGGCCGTAACGCACGCGGCTGCGTCGACACCCGATCACGCATGGACGCTTTGTCGCGCAGCTTATTGGCCAGTCTCGATAAATTCTAATGTCGGACCTCTCGCACTGCAACTGTCCCTGCGTTAGGCCGAAGGCCCACCGGCTGAACTGCCGGCGGCGAGTCCAATCGAAAAGCGGTCCGGCAAATGAGGGGCCGGGCCCAGTGGGAATGAGATCTGAGCGATGAGAGCGATATTCGGCAAACTGCATCGCTGGGCGGGACTGCTGACGGCCGCCTTCCTGTTCTTCTCCGGCATCACCGGCGCGATCATCTCTTGGGATCACGAGCTCGACGACGTCCTGAACAGCCATCTGTTCGATGTCTCGACGAAGGGCCCGGCCATTCCCTCGCTCGAGCTTGCCAAGATGATCGAGCAGCGCGATCCCCGCGCGCGCGTCGTCTACCTCTTCATGACGCCGGAGCAGGGCCACTCGCTGTGGTTCTTCGTCATGCCGCGAATCGACCCCGCGACCGGCAAGCGTTACCCGCTCGACTACAACCAGGTCTTTCTTGATCCCAACACCGGTGCGGAGCTCGGCCGGCGCTATTGGGGCGCGGTCTGGCCCGTCACGCGGGAAAACTTCGTCTCGTTTCTGTACAAGCTGCACTACACGATGCACATCCCGGAATTCTGGGGCAGCGACCGCTGGGGCATGCGCGTGCTCGGCATCATCGCCATCATCTGGACCATCGATTGCTTCGTCGGGTTCTATCTGACGCTGCCCTCGCGCCGGCGCGCCAAGGCCGCGCGGGCGCCTGAGGTCACGCGCCAGCTCGAGCGCGGCTTCTGGGCGCGCTGGGCGCCGGCCTGGACCATCAAGACCTCGGGCAGCGCCTACCGGATCAATTTCGACATCCACCGCGCATTCAGCCTGTGGACGTGGGGCGTACTGTTCATCATCGCCTTCACCGCGTTTTCGCTGAACCTCTACTTCGAGGTGTTCTCGCCGCTGATGAAGATGGTGTCGAACTACACCCCGACACCCTATGAGCAGCGGCCCTATCGCGATCTCGATAATCCGATCGAGCCCAAGATGACCTTCGCCGAGATTGCTGCCCGCGCGGCCGCCGACGGCAAGGCGCGAGGCTGGACCACCCCGGTCGGCGCGCTCAGCTACGGCCCGGCCCATGGCGTCTACGCCGCCGCGTTCTTCCATCCCGGCGACGATCACGGTGCCGGCGGCGTCGGCCCGGCGCAGCTCTATTACGACAGCGAGGACGGCCGCCCCATTGGCGAGCGGCTGCCCTGGGTCGGCACCGCCGCCGACATCTTCGTGCAGGCGCAGTTTCCGCTGCATTCGGGGCGCATCGTCGGACTGTTCGGGCGTATCCTGATCTCGGTGATGGGCCTCGTGGTCGCCGCGCTCTCTGTCACCGGCGTCGTGATCTGGTGGCGCAAGCGCCGCGCCCGCGTTCGCGTGCGGGAGACGGCGGCCGTGCGGCTGAACCGGGAGCAACTGACGCCGGCAGAGTAGGGCACCCGCGTTCCGCCAATGGATGAACCTTGGCACGCGGCCTCGGCACAAAGATGGGAGATCGCTTTCCAGTCTTCCGGAATTGCAATGAGATTGCTTGCCTTGCTCTGCGTGCTCGTCCTGGCCGCGCCCGCCGGGGCGGCCGCGCCCGAGCAGCATTATCTCGACCTGCGTGACCGCTACATCGCAAAATTCTCGAATGCCAAGGAGAGCGACGAGATCTATAAGCAGCACGATGCGGCCCTGAAGGAGCTGGCCGGCGTGCTGCGCGGTCTGATCGGTCCGGTCGCGATCAAGGGAGTCCCGGCCGAGGGCAAGTCGAATGTCGATACGCTGTTCAAGGACGACATCGGCTTCGGCCATCTCGACGGGCTGAGCTTCGCATCCGAAGGCGACAAGATGCAGGCCGTGGTGACCACGACCGGGCTGCTCAAGCACTGGCTTGGCGAGCATCGCGAGGACGGCATGCCTCAGGACAGTGGCGCCGCGTTGAAATCCGACCGCTTCTATTATTACGCCATCCAAGACGCCGCCTTCGCGATCTACGCGGAGCTGCCGATCACCAAACCGGCAAGGGCGAGCGTCGCAGCCGCTGTGCTCGGCGTGCGCGGCAATGGCGGCCTCAAGGGCCCGCCGGACGAAATCGATGTCGTCGCGATCCAGGGCGACAAGGTCTATTTCCTCGCGGCAAGGGAGGCCGTGAAGACCGCCCCGATCGCGACCTGCGAGAAGGTCTGGAAGCAGAGGATGGCCAAGCCCATCGACAAGAAAGACCCGCGCGGCGAGATGGCCCGCGAGGACAAGGCAATGACCGCCTTCACGGCGTGCTTCGCCAAGGAAGCCCCGAGCCAGAGCTGGTATGCGGCCGCCGTCAAGAAGGCGCAGAGCCAGCTGGACCGGCTGCCGCTTCCCTAGGAATGCCAGCTCGATATTCTCCGCCGTGATCCTCCGGCTGTGAACCACCGGCTTTGAACCACGCCTTAGACGGCGCAGGCGAGGCGGCGCCGCGCCGTCGGCAAACGGAAGACATGAGGTTTTTGAATAGGTTAGGCCAATGCGGTCGTCCTGATCGTCATATTCGGCGGATGCAATCCCCGCGAGCTTCCACTTGCGGGTTGGGCGAGTTACTATGGCCTTTTGCGATACTTGCTGCATCCGGTCTGGCACCCGCTGGAGACCGTTCTTGCGGTTCGTCAACGAGTTGGCTGCGATTGACGATGATTACGCAGACCCGCGACCCCAGAGGCGAACGTCATCGATTGACGGTGCTGTTCTCCGACCTTGTCGGATCAACCGCCCTGGGCCGGGATGTCGAGTCCGAGCACCTTTCCGAACTCCTCAGCCAGTTGCGGCAGATCTGGCATCGCGCGGTGGCGAAGCACGGTGGTCGCATCATCCGAACGCAGGGAGACGGTGCGCTCGCCATTTTCGGCTATCCCCAATCCGGCGAAGATGACGGTCGTCGTGCTGCGGAAGCAGCACTCGATATTCACGAATGGGTCGGAGAGCTGCGCCACGATGGCGTATCGCCGGCGCTGATGCCGCTTCGAATGCATTCGGGTATCCATGCCGGCACCGTGCTCCTGACCCAAGGCGACATCGAGTCCGGCCGGTATGACCTGATCGGCGATGTCGTGAACACGGCAGCGCACCTGTCGCGCCACGCCGGTCCGGATCAGATCCTGGCCAGCCTCGATGCCCTTGGGCCGCATGCCAACTTCTTCGAGCTCGCCGCCCACCTCCCGGCGGCTTCGGGAATGCCGCAGGCGAGGCTGGTGTTGGGTCGAAGCACGGCGACCCGACGCTTCGAAGCAACCTCGCGCCGCGGCCTGACACCCTTCATCGGCCGCAACGAGATATTCGGCTTCCTGACACGCTTTCTGAGCGAAGCACCTGCGCAGGCGCAACGCTGCGCGGTGGTCGTCGGCGGGCCCGGACTCGGCAAGACGCGCCTTCTGGAAGAGGTGCTGGGGCACGTCGGCACCG
Organism: Bradyrhizobium sp. JHI2711; assembly: GCF_056156565.1. Lineage (NCBI taxonomy): Bacteria > Pseudomonadati > Pseudomonadota > Alphaproteobacteria > Hyphomicrobiales > Nitrobacteraceae > Bradyrhizobium > Bradyrhizobium sp. JHI2711. Next base: position 636,012 of record NZ_JBPZPT010000001.1, on the reverse strand, counting down.
AGCGCATCAGGCTGCTGCGAGGCAGTTGCGAGAGTTACGTCGGTGCCGAGGTTCTGCAACCATTCCTGCAAATGCTGCGCGCTGCGCTGGGAATTCGAGCGGACGCCTCCCTCGTCGAGGCAAAGGAGACGGCGCGCGCGGCTCTGGAGCCATGGGCGGCCCAGCTCGGTCCGAATGCAGAATCGATCCTGGCACTGGCGTCGGCCGGCGCCGATGCGCGTGGCGGCCGCATCACCGTCGATGGCGTCGTCGGCGATCTGCTCGGGTTCTTCACCGGACTGTCGGCACATGGCCCGCTGGTGCTGGTGATCGACGACTGGCAATGGTCTGATGACGCGAGCCGCCAATTGCTGCAGGCTTTGCTGGAATTGCCCAACGGACCTCGCGTCATCCTCGCCAGCCGGCCGCGCGAGGACGGCACCGAATGGATTTCCGGCGCGCCGCACCTGTTTCTCGAACCGTTTCAGGGGCCGGAAACCGACTTTGCCGTACGACGTTGGGTCCCGCAGGCCGATCCCTTCCTCGTAGCCCGCATCCATGCCTATGCGGGCGGGGTGCCGTTGTTCATCGAAGAGCTCTGCCATTCCATCGCCGCCAACGATCCGGCCTCGTTCGAAGCGCGCAGCAAACAGGGCTGGATCGCAACCCTGGTCGCTTCGCGCCTGGCACGCCTGCCGCCCGATGAGGCGAAGGTGGTGCGCGCCGCGGCCGTTATCGGCAACACCGTGCCGCACGGGTTGCTGGTTTCGGCCTGCGGCAGCGAACCCGACCCGGCCATCGTGCGGGCATTGGCGGATGCGGACTTTCTCTTTGCGGATCCAGCGGGCGGCGTCCTTCGCTTCAAGCACGGCATCACGCGCGATGCGGTCTACGACACCATTGGCCTGCACGAGCGTCAGGCATTGCACAAGCGGATCGAAGACACCCTGCTGGCGCGGTCCGAGCAGGCTGATCGCGAGGATGCGATGGAAGCTCTGGCCTACCATTCGCAAGGCGCAGGTCATTGGGAAAGCGCAGCCCATTATGCTGAACGTGCCGGCGACAAGGCCATGGCTGCATTTGCGCTCGATCGTGCCAGTGCGCAGTACCAGGTCGCGATGCAGGCGCTGGATCGCGTGCCCGATCGCTCGCGCGAACAATCGCTGCGCTGGTGCCTGCTGGCCAACAAGCTGGGTATGGCCAACATCTTCGACCCGCTGTCGCTGACCGACGATACCTCCGTGTTCGAACGCGCGGTCGCGATCGCGTCCTCCCTCGGCGAGACCGCCGCGATGGCCAGCGCCTATGAATGGCTCGGCTACATGTGTTACGGGTTCGGCCGCTTCCGGGAGGCCGTGACGCACACGCGGACGGCACTGGAATTGGCACGCAAGCTCGAAGATCGTCGCCTGATCGCCCAGATCGAAGCTACGCTCGGGCAGATTCTGGCTGCAAGCTGTCAGTACGACGAAGCGATCGCCTTGATCGACGCTGCCATTTCGACCAAGCAGCAACGCAGCCGGCGTCATGGTGCGATATCCTTCGGGGCGGCCTATGCGCTGTCGTGCAAGGGCGGTGTCTTGGCGGATCGCGGCGATTTCGAGGGCGCCCACGCCTGTTTCAGTGAAGCCATGGCTCTGGTCGAAGGCTCGACTCACCCAGTCGTCAATTCCGTCCGCAACTGGATTGCGGTCGCACTGATCTGGCAGGGCCGCTGGCAGGAGGCGGAGCAGCTCGCCGTGGAAGGGGCGCGCATCGCCGAGAACACGCGCAGCCTGCTGCTTCTGGCGGATTGCCGCGCCGCCTCCGGATTTGCCCGCTGGTCGGCGACCGGCGACGCCGACGGCTTGCTGCAGTTGCGGAATGCCGCGGAATGGATGGAGCGGCGCAATTTTCACTTCTACACGTCGGTTCAGTACAGCTGGCTCGTCGAGGCGGCGACCGCCGAAGGCGATGTCGAGACGGCGCGGCGGTATGCCGCCCATGTCCTGCGCCGTGCGCGCGAAGGCGAGCGACTGGGCGAGGCGGCGGCATGCCGCTCGCTGGCGAAGCTCGCAGCGCTGCGCCAGGATCGCGGCCTGAGCGAGCGCTGGTTGCGACGGGCTGAAACCTCCGCAGGCTGGCGCGGTTCGCTGCGCGATGCGGCTCTGAACCTCTCCCTGCGCGGCGAGCTTCTCGCAGGGCAGGGCCGGGGCGAGGCGGCCCGCCAGACCATGATGGAAGCCGCCGAGAAGCTGCGCGCGCTCGGCATGCACTGGCATGCGGAGGAGACGATCAGGCTCGTCATTGGCATACCCGTCGGCTACGCCAACGATCAGCTCGCTCGGCATTGTGCCGTCTAACCCCTGCGCACCTTTCCTTACACGGCTCTAGGGTGGAGATGGGCTCGGCGCGGGAACTCTTCCGTCCATCGTCAGGCTCATTGGAATGGGGCCGGTCCGCAAGGGCAGCTCCGTCTCCACCAGTGCGCTGAAGAAACCCAGCATCACCGCCAGTGCCGGGTCTGCTCCGGGACATGAATGCGTCGGATGCCCCGCGACCCTGCGGTTGCCGCCGAAGGCGTGATAGATGTCCTGGCGACCTTCGGCGAGACTTTGCTGGGTGGCGGAGACTGCGCCGGCGACGATGACGTCGCCAGGCCTCACCTCGACCCCTCCGATGCTTTGCGAAACGACGGCTGTCCGCCAGATCAATTCTGGCACCGCGCGAAGTTGCATCGCGGGGATGAAGTCGTCTCTTAGCCGGTTGAGGGCGTCCATGTAGTTCTTTGCCTTCGTGCCGGCATAGCGAGCGCGCAACGCCCATAGCGTTCCTTCGCGCAGCCATTCGTTCAGTATCCGCCGCAGGTTGCCGTCGACGGTCGGAATGAATCCCATCATGGCGCCGGCGACCGTGCGCGCCACGAACGGAATGTCGCCGTTGCCCCGCGGCGAGTTATAGACCGCCTTGGTCACTGGCCCGTTTGTCGGCCCGAACTGCGTCAGGAAACCTTCCATCGCACGGCGCGCAGCGTCGCCATGTGCCGCGCCGATCGCCTCCACTGTCGCGTTCGGGTGCGGCTGGAAGATGTAGCGCGAAGGCGACAGGAAATGCCCGGGATAGCCGGGCGGCTCGCCCGGCGTCCAATCCCAGCGATAGCCGACGCGGCGGAAATGACCCCCGTCCTCGCTCAACCCGAACCACGCTTCGCAGAAGGCGGCGAGCAGCGGATCCACCAATTCGTGCACGTCGACGGTCAGCTCCCAGCTCACTTCGCCGTCGCTGGCGGCATAGTCGATCGTCTGCTTGACCATGAAGCCCAGCACCTTCTGTGTGACCGCGCGCGCCAGCTCGAATGCGGCGGGTTGGTCAAGGGCCATGATCGCGGCGTTGCAGGCCTCGGATTCCTGCTCGTAGACCTGGTCTGGCTGCCCGGCGTCGCGGCCAAGATAGAGGATGCCGAACGACCGCAGCATGCGGGGAAGATAGCCGGTGATGGTCAGCTTGGTGTCGGAATCGGCGAACACCTTGTAGACCATGTCGCGGTCGGCCACCAAGACCCCGAAGGGCGTGCGAAGCGCGCCGCCGTGGCGCTCGCGGATCGCAGCCCAGACCGAGGCGTTGACGAAATGCGAGGCTGAATCCGGATCTTCGAGCGCTGTCTTCCACGCGGCCATCGCCGCGGCTTCGCCCTGCTGGCGCTCGATCAGGCGCAGACGCGCGATCTCCTTTTCCCCCTGATCCGCGGACCACGTCACGGCCGGTTTGTACCCCTGGCTCGCCGCCCATTGCTTTAGATCGGCAAGCGCCTTCTTCGATGGCGCAAAGAAATATGCTCCCCATTCCAGCCGAACGAACGGACGAGGTTCGTCGTGGAGCCGGTCCGAGCCGTCCAGCGCCACGCGAATGGTCTGGCCTTCATGCTCGAAACGGAAATGCCGGAGCCGGCCAGGCTCGGCGAGGCCGAGGAAAGGATCGCTGACCCCCGAGGACGAACCCGCGCTGTTGCCGCCAGAGAGCCAGCTCTGCACCACCTCGAACTGCTCGCCGAGGCTGGCATTGTAGGCCATGAAAACCAGGCCCCGCTCTGCTTGCTGGCCGGATTTGGCGGCTTGCGGGTCGACGGGCGGCCCGTAGGACATGCCGCGCCTGACGATCCGTGGGGGCCGGGCGCCGGCATCCGCCTTGGTGATCGACACGCGCGGATTGGCGCGCCGTATGTGCGCGTGAAACGGGCACGATTGGGCCTGCGGGTCGGCGTCGTAGTTGAAGTCGTTGTGGCCTTTGTCAGGGGGCGGAGTAGGGGTCAGGGGTTGCCCGGCCTGGGGATGGCCGGTCGGCCAGCGTCCCATCATCTTGGCCATCAGCGTCTCGCGCGTCAGGGCAGGTGCGTCCGGTCCGGCCATCTCGGCTGCCTGTCGCGTCGCGCGGGCAAGCACATCCTCGAGCTGCTCGACGTCCTGTCGCAGCTTGCGCAGCGCCATGAAGCTGCCGTCGCGGAGCATCGCGTGAGCACGATTGGTCGCGTTGCCGAACGGCGCCGCCTCGTCGGCGATGTTCGGATAGCCGCACAAGATTTCGCCGAGATGCACCCGATTGGAATAGTACGTGCCGGCCTCGCACTCACGCAGCACCGGGTTCGAACTGCCGTCGGCGAACCCGAAATGGTCCTGCATGTCGCGGGATCTCTTGTCGCGCTGCCGCTGCATCCATTGGATCGAAAGGGGCCTGATACCCGCATCGACCTCGACCAGGCGCTTCATTTCGGCCATCAACGCATGTCTCGCATCCGCCGTCGTCTGCGCGTCCTTGGGTAGCAACAGGCGGAGCTGGAGGACGGCATGGACCGAGCTCATGCTGATGCGCGGCGCCGGGTCGCCTTCGGGCAGGTCCGGCGCATCGGTCCCGAGCGCCCAATTGCTGGCGGGAAGGCGCCATCGCTGCGGATGATTCCAGCGCACGTCGCCGAGCAGGCCGGCGCGTCTTTCCATGCCCTGCACGAACTCTTCCGGCAGAGTGCGCACCTCTTCGTCGGACAGGCCGGCCTGACGCAGTCCCTCGACCGTGAATGCGATGTTGGTGACGATCTGCCCCGGCGTCAGAACGTCGGCTTCGGAAGTCACCTGCAAGACGCCAAGAAACGCGGCCAGTGCGGCCGGATTGGCGAATTGCAGCAGCAGCAGGCAGCCGTAGTCGGAATCGGGGTAGGCGGTGATGATCCCGCCTTGCACGTTACCGCGATCCTGCAACGGCAGTTCGGCCGGCGGGGCGAGGGGCAGGTTGCGCCGTACCGGCGCCACATCGGGCGGGGTCATCAACCAGCGCAGGGCCTCATCATAGCGCCGGCGAGCGCGCTTGACGCCTTCCGCGTAGGTCGGGTCGTTGATCATGGTGACGAATTCGGGCAGCAGCTCGTGGCCGGCCCGATGCAGAAGCACCCCGTCATGCGTCCCCGGCGGATAGAAGTCGGCCAGACGGTAGAGTCCCGCCAGTGCGCGGATGCCGTGGCGAAACGGAGGCCGGGCGGCGGCTTCGATGCTGAGCGGTTTGCTGAAGCCGGCATTGGTCGGATCGACGCCGACCTGGCCGTCGACCTCGAATATCGAGTGTCGCGCGATCTCTTCCGGCGAGGGAATCCTGATCCGCGTGACGATCTTGTCGGCGCCGGCGCCAGAGGCGCGCCGATAGACCCGCTCCTCCATCCGCAGGAAGCGCGTGTCATCCACGGTCAGGTCGGGGGTGGCATAGAGGAAATAGGCTTCGGTCTGCTTGCTCTTGAGCCAGATACCCCAGTTTTCGTACGTGTTCTCGTATCCGAGCACATAACCATCGGTATTGCAGAAGATGAGGTCGAGCAGCCGGGCGGCCTTCTGCCAGATGACGCGGACATAGGCTTCCCAGGAGCCGTCGAACGTGGCGGTCAGCAGCACATAGTCCACGCCGTCCACGGATTCGTCCTCGGGTTCGAGCACGGCGATGCCCACCGAGTGGATCCGCCCGACGCGGTCAACGGAATCGGTCAGCACGCGGGCGAGCTCGTATTCATACGCGTTGGCGCGTCCGCCATTCAGCGCCCGCAGCACGTATTTGACGCGGGTCTTGTACGTGGTCGCATCCAGGGACGGCACGAATCCCTTCTTGATCGGAGCCATCACCCTGAAATCGGACGTGCCGGCCATGCTGCCGGTCTTGATGGTCAAATCACGACGCATGTTTTTGGCTCCCCTGCTGCGAGCGTCTCTTCGCTGCGCGCTCCCAAAATGTGAAAATTACGGCTTCACTTCCTCAAACGTGCAATCTGGCTCGCAATGTTTCCAATGCGCTCATGGACTTAATGCAGGCATTTCGGTCGCGAAGTTGGTCGTTGCGGCAGCTCGAGCCAGAGCGGATCAACTCTGCGGCTGCGGCTCTCCAGCTTTTATGAACTGGCCCACAATTCCGAACTTTCTTCGCGGTCGCAAACCGGGAAGTCGCCGGAAGGAAACGAGCGTCGTCGTTGGGTATTATGCCAATAATTCGACCGACTTGCCGGCCGCGTCGATCACGTGCACGCGGTCGATATCGACACGCCGCAACAGCGATCGAATCTGGCCGTCCGGCATCAGGCTGAACGCCGTCGACAAGGCGTCCGCTGCAGTCGCGCTGCGGGAAACAGTGGTCACGCTGCGATAGCGGTGGGCGCAGCCGCCCGATCGGGGATCGAACAAATGGTTGAAGCGCGCCCCGGAATCGAACTGGCATCCGTAACCGCCTGAGGTGGAGACGGCGCGGTCGACGATCGGCAGCACCGTTTTGGTGTGGCCCGCGCTGTCCGGATCGGCGATACCGACGTCAAAGGGGCTTCCGTCCGGACGCGAGCCGATCGCCCGGGCCTCGCCCATGTCGACCAGGCTGTGCGAGATGCCGTGCGCGCGCAGCAGGTCGACCACCTTGTCCGTAACGTAGCCCTGCGCGATCCCGTTCAGGGTGACGGCCATGCCCTTGGGCATCACGATCCGGTCGCGGCTGACCGACAGCCGGCTGCTGTCGACGCGCGCCAGCGCAGCCTCGATCTCGGCTGGGCGAGGGCCGGCCGGATCGGCGTCAGCTCGCGCGAAATGGCGGGCATAGAGCTCCCACAGCGGCTGCACCGTGACGTCGAACAAACCGCCCGTCAGCGTGGCGTAGCGCTGCGAGGTTGAAAGCAGATCGACCATTTCGGCGGCCGGATCAACCAGGACACCCGTCCGGTTCAGCGCGACCAGGGCGGAATCGTCGAGATAGAGACTGAACAGCCGTTCGAGCCGGCGCGCCTCGGCGCAGGCCAGCGCGATCAGCCGCTCGGCCCGGCGGCGGTCTTCGTCGTGAATCTCCAGCGCTGCGACCGCGCCGAGCATCGTGCCGCGCCAGGTGACCGGCGCGGCCTCGGCACAAACGGGACGTCCGACGGACAGCGCGCCGAGCCCCGCGGCAGCGGCGCTGATCCGGATGAAGCGTCGGCGGGACAGCATTGGCGTCATGGCGTCCTCCTCGCTCCGTCACCCGGCGCCCCTTCGGACGCTTCGTCCGGCGCCGCGCCGCCGGCATTCGCGGAAGCGAGGACGTAGTCCCGCGGCACCTCGTCGAAGCCGACGATCCTGCCGCCGTTCTCACTTGCGAATCTCTCGGCGGCGGCCCGGTCCGAGAACGGCACGGCCTCGTCGCCGCCCATGCCGCTCTTGACTCGGCTCTCGATCACGAACAGCGCCTTGCGCGCCTCGATCCAATTGTCGGCGCTAGGCTTGTCCCAGTCGGGCGCCTTGCCCATGTCGGACACGTAGATCGCCAAAATGTCTTTGGGCTCATCCGGCAGCATGGTGAAGGCGATCGCATCGCGCACCGACGAGAACCAGACGGGCTGGATCAAGCTCGCGGCGAAGATGTGACCCTTGGGTCCGGGATGCTCGAGCACGTTCATGCCGCAGTAGTGGCCGATGTCCTCCGCGGTCATCCGATGCGGCGGCGGGATATTGGCAGCCTGCTTGTCGTTGCAGCCCGCGAGCGCGAGCGGCAGCAGCAGGGCGAGCAGCAGCGTTCGGCGCCTCATAGCTCCCTCCGCGAGAAGGCGAGCGCGGCCAGGCCCAGCGGCAGCAGCGTCCAGCCGAGCAGGGAGGTCAGCAGGACCGGCACCGTCAGCGACGTGGTTTGGGCGAGGCCGGCCATGCCGGCGAACGTGCTGACATTGGCGAAGCCGGTCAGATTGATCAGCCGGTAGGCGTCGGTCGGGTTCGCCAGCAGCATGACGTTGAGCGCGGCCGCAGAGATGCTGCGACCCTGGTCGAGCGCAAGTACGCCCAGCAGCGCCATGTCGTAGATGAGCACCAGCAGCAGCCACAATCCGATGCAAATGCCGGCAGCCGTTCCGCGATCACGCACGAGCGCGCTGACCAGATAGCCGATCGCCACAAACGCAGCTCCGAGCAGCACCGAGGAGCCGATCATGGCCACGAAGGCCACGAGACTGTCGCCATCGATACGGCCGCCCGTCGCCGCCAGCGCCGCCACGGCAAGTCCGTAGCCAAGGCAGGTCGCGAAGGCGAGAACGGCGAGATGGCCCAGGAACTTGCCGAACAGCACCTGCGACCTCGCCACCGGGTAGCTGAGCAACAACAGCATCGTCCCCCGCTCCATCTCGCCGACGATGGCGTCGTGGGACATCAGCAGCGCGATCAGCGGAACGAGAAAGATGGTCAGGCTCGACAGGCTGACGATGACAACGTCGAGCGTGCGCACGCCGACATTGCCGGTCGGCGCGCTGCCGAGAAACGTCAGCGACAGGGCAAGCCCGGCCAGCAGCAGCGTTGCCGCAAGCACCCAGCGATTGCGGATCGCCTGATGGATCTCCTTGGCTGCGATGATCAGGATATTCATGAGGCCTGCTCCGATCGTCGGAGAAAGTGAGCATAGAGCTCGTCGAGGCTCGGCGGGACCACGTCGACGTCCTCGACCGAATTGCCGGAGGCGGTGGCGCGATGCAGCAGCTCGATCTTCCGCTCCGGTGCGGCGTCGATCTCGACGAGGTGGCCGTTCAAGCGGCGGCAGGTCGTGTCGGTCGGCGCCCAGGCCGGCATCTCGTGCGGGGCCAGCCCGGAAACCTTGAGACGGATCCGGGTCGGCAGCCGGGCGAGGCGGCGCAGCTCGTCGATGGTGCCGTCCGCGACCTTGAGACCGCGGTTCATGATGATGACCCGCCCGGCGCGCTCCTCGAGCTCGGTGAGCGCGTGCGACGACAGCAGCACGGTCGCGCCCTCGGCTGCGAGCCGCGCGATGACATCGTAGAAGGTCTGGCGCAGTTCCGGATCAAGGCCGGTGGTCGGCTCGTCCAGCAGCAGCACGCGCGGTCGACCCAGCAGCGCCTGCGCGAGCCCGAGCCGCTGGCGCATGCCCTTCGAATAGGTGCCGACCCGCCGGCAGCTGGCGGCGCCCAGGCCGACGACATCGAGCAGCTCCATAGCCCTTGCGACCGGCTCCCGCTTCAGCCGTGCGTAGAAAGCCTGCATCTCGCGGCCGGTGAGGGCGGCGTCGAAGGAGACATTTTCAGGCAGATAGCCGAGCTGCTGACGTCCGGCGAACTCGCCAGCCGCGGGATTGTCCCCGAGAACCTCGATGGAGCCGCTGGTCGGCCGGATCAGCCCGAGCATGAGCTTCATGAGCGTGGTCTTGCCGGCGCCGTTGTGGCCGATCAGCGCCACGAGCTCGCCGTCGCCGAGCTCGAATGAGGCGCCGCGGACGGCTTTGACGCTGCCGTAGTCTTTGGTGACGTCGCAGAGGCGCACCGTCTTCATCGTCGCGCCTCCTCGGCGACGCGACGCCCGGGCGGAGATATCAGGGGATGACTGTCGACGACGCCGCCAGGCAGCAGCGCGGGAAATTGCGCCTGCGCCCAGCGGATCACCTGCACTGCGGGGCTGTTGATCAGGACCTTCGCGGCCGGCGCGGTCCACAGCACGCGATCGACGAGGTCGTTCGGCCGATACGCCGTATCGGCGATACCATCTCCGTTCAGGTCGAAAGCCGGATTGTCGCTCCAGTAATTGCCGCGCCCGCCGATCGACCAGTCGAGATGCCGGGTGCCGACATATTTCACCTGGTTGGCGTTGCTGACGAAGGAGTTGCCCGTGATCTCGTTGCCTTCGGAGCCGGCCGTGAAGTGCACGCCGATCGCGCAGCGCTCGAACCAGTTGTTGCGGAACTTGTTGTGGTTGGTGTTGTAGATGAACACGCACTTTTCCGGGCCGGTCTTGAGAGAGCTCTCCCGCTTCTGCTGCGGGAGCATGCCTCGCTCCTCGGCCGGCCCGTCCTCCGGCTTCTGCATCGTCGGGTTCAGCTGGCCGCCGGTGACCCGGTTGCCTTCGATCACGGCGTAGTTTGCGTAGTTGAAGAGAAGTCCATAGTCGCGATCGCGATCGGAGCTGTTGCCGCGGATCACCAGACGGTTCGAGTACATGATGGCGTAACCGACGTGGTTGCCGATCGACACGTTGCCGCTGACTTCGCTGTCGTTGGTGTACATGTAGTGGACCGCGAAGCGAACCTGCTCGAAGCGGTTGTCGATGAAGCGGTCCTTGCTGCTGGAGATCGAGAAGATGCCGTCGCGGCCATAGCGGAACGTATTGTTAGCGATGGTGACATCGGGCGCGTTCCACAGCGAGACTCCATTGCCGGCCTCGCTGAGACGCCCGCCGCGCAGTCCCTCGATCTCGTTGCGCGCCACCCGCGAGCCCCTGGCGCCATGCACATAGACACCGAACAGGTTTTCCACCAGCCGGTTGTCCTCGATCCTCGCGCGCTCGGCCGTCTTCTGCAGGAAGATCCCGGAATTCATCGCCTGCAAGTCGCGGCCGGACCCGCGAATGGTCAAGCCGCGAATGGTCACATCGGCCGCGCTGACGGTAATGACGTTGCCGGAACCATCGCCATCGAGCACAGCGTCCCGACTCCCGACCAGCTGCAAGGAGCGGTCGATCCGGATCGGACCATGATATTCGCCCGGCGCAAGCTCGACGACGTCGCCGGCGCGCGCATGATCCAGCACGACTTGCAGCGGCTGGCCGGGCGCAGCCGTCAAGGTCTTCGCTTCGGCGAAGCCCGACAATCCGGCGGCGGCCAGCGCCGCCGGAAACATGCGTAACAGAAGTCGCACGAAGTCACTCCGATCAGACCGATTTCGGTTCGACGAACATCCTGCCCTTCATCTCCATATGCATGGCGTGGCAGAACCAGGAGCAATAATACCAGTAGACGCCTGGCTTGTCGGCCGTGAAGGTCACCGACGCGGTGGCCATGGGCCCGATCTCCATGTTGATGCCGTAGTTGACGATGCAGAACCCGTGCGTCAGGTCTTCGACCGCGTCGATGTTGGTGACGAAGACGGTCACTTCGTCACCTTGCTTGACCTGGAACTGATCGAGTCCGTAGGCCGGCGCGGTCGAAGTCATATAGACCCGCACCTTGTTGCCGTCGCGGATCACCTTGGAATCCGCCTCGAGGTTGATGCCGTCGGCCTTGGCCTGCTTGACCGCATCCGCAAAGATCGGATCCGCGCGGTCATAGATCGAGACGGGGTTGATCTTGGAGCGGTGGACGATGGTCGCGTCATGCGGCTCGGCGAAGCTCGGGCCGTCATGCACGAGCTTCATCTGATCGCCCGAGATGTCGATCAGCTGATCGTTCTCCGGCTTGAGCGGGCCGACGTTCAGGAAGCGGTCCTTCGAGAACTTGTTCAGCGAGATGAGCCATTTTCCATCCGCCTCCTTGGTCTGGCCCATCGAGGTGTGGTTGTGGCCCGGCTGATAGTGCACGTCGAGCTTCTGGAGGATGGGGTTGACCTTCTCGCCCTTGAACGCGCGCTTGGCGAGGTCGATGTTCCACTTGCAGACCTGGCTGTCGAGGAAAAGGGTGGTGTAGGCGTTGCCCTTGCCGTCATAGGCCGTGTGCAGCGGGCCAAGGCCAAGCTCCGGTTCTGCAACGACAACGTCGCGCGGCTTGATCTTGTCATCGAACAGGTCGTCGAATTTGCGGACGTCCATCACAGTCACGGTGGGCGAGAGCTTTCCGGCCGCCACGATGTGGATGCCGTCCGGAGCGGTGTTCATGCCATGCGGATTGTTCGAGACCGGAACGTAGCGGGTGTAGGCCGAACCCTTGCGGCCGTCGATCACGGGCACGCCGTTCATCTCCTTGAAGTCGCCCTTCTTCACGGCCTCTTCGATCCGCTTGATGTTGAAGATGACGACCCAGTCCTGTTCGCTGGCGGTCATTTCCGCGAGAGTGACGCCTTCCTCACCGTTGTAGCAGGTCGCAAAGCAGTACTTGCCCTGGTAATCGGCATCGACATTGTCGAGGTTGCCGCTGACGATCACCTGCCAGGCTACCTTCATCGTGTCGCCGTCGATCGCACTGAAGATCGAGCGATACTGCTTGGGATCGTCCAGGATCTTGCCGTCATTGGGCAGCGGCACGCCATCCTCGCCGTTGGCGAAGACATAGCCCGTGCGCGGATATTTCTGCAGGCGGAGGCCGTGAACGGTGTGCTGGTTCGGCAGTTCGATGATCTTGTCGCACTTCATGATGTCGAGCCGCACCCGCGCGACGCGGCTATTGGCCTTGTCGTTCATGAAGGCATAGCGACCGTCATAGGTGCCGTCCGTGAACGAAATGTGCGGGTGGTGGAGGTCGCCGTTCAGGTAGGTGCCGCCGCGGTTCTTCAGGAACTCGCGGGTCGCAGGTTGCATCCCCTCGGTCAGAACCTTGATGCTTTCGTTGGTCTGCCCCCAGCCGGTCGCGCTGCAGCGATTAAAAACCGGAACGCGCATCAATTCGCGCATCGAGGGAAGGCCGACGACCCGCATCTCTCCGGACTGGCCGCTGGAGAAGAACACGTAATATTCGTCGAGCTCGCCGGGCGCGACCTCGGCCTTGTGAACGGCCGGCCGGGCTGCCGGTGCTTTCGGCGCGGCATTCTTGGTCTGCGCGTCCGCAGGCGCGACGAATCCGCCGTCCTTCAGCATCACTCCGCCGGCAAGGCCCACGCCCGCTGCGGCCGCCGTCGTTCCGAGCACGGTTCGTCGGCTGACGCCCTTGGTTTGTTCGTTTTCACTCATGATTGCCTCCTCGGCTTCGGGTTCAGTTTGGGGGTGGAGAGAGGACTGCCGATGCGGCAACGGGCTTGCCACCGGCGGTAATGACGGTCGCGGGACCCTTGCCGCCGGAGCGCATCGAGGGCGACGACATCGCCGCGAACTTCTCGCGCTTGAGCCGCACCTGGATCATGTGCGGGCAGCGGTGGTCGTCGTAATAGAGTTCCTGACAATGCATGCAGTAGATGCATTCGTTGACGTTGATGTGCCCCTCGGGATGGATCGACTGCACCGGGCATTCCTTGGCGCAGCGCTGACACGGCGAGCCGCATTCTTCCCAGCGGCGCAGCCATTCGAACGTCCGCATGCGCCCGGGAATCGCGAGCGCCGCGCCGAGCGGACAGAGGTAGCGACAGAAAAAGCGCTCGATGAAGAGGCCGATGACGAGCAGGGCGACTGCATAGGCCACGAACGGCCAGCTTCGTGAGAATTTCAGGATGATCGCGGTCTTGAACGGCTCGACCTCGGCAAATCGCTCGGCCATCTCGACGGAGTAGAGCGACAGCCCGAACAGTCCGAGAAAGATGATGTACTTGATCGGCCATAGCCGTTCATGCAGTCCCCACGGCACCGTTATTTGCGGCACCTTCAGCCATTTCGCAGCCGTGTTGGTGAGCTCCTGCAGTGCGCCAAAGGGACACAGCCAACCGCAGAACGGTCCGCGCCCCCAGAACAGGAGCCCGCCGGCCGTCGCCGCCCATAGAATGAAGATCAGCGGCGCGGCGAGGAAGAATTCCCAGTGGAAGCCGGTCACCAGCGCGTTGGTGAAGGTGACGACGTTGACGACGGAGAGCTGCGCGTTGGCGTACCAGCCGAGCCAGACCAGAACGAAGGCGAGATAGCCCCGCCGCACCCAGGTGTAGAGCACCGGGCGGCGCACCAAGAGGTTTTGGAAGAAGAAGACGCCGGTGAGGGCGGCCAGCATGAAGGCGGTGATGGCGATCGAGACCGTGCTCGATCGCCAGATCCGCATCCAGAGTGGCTCGTCCGCCTCCGCCGGCGGGGCGGCTGCGACGGCTGCCTGCGAGGGCGGAGGCGCTGCGCTCTCTGGCACGGTCACGGCCCGCTGCTCGCGGCGTATGTAGCTATCGGGCAGGGTGTAGTTGACGTCGAAGGTCAGGAATGCCTTGTCGCGACCGCCGAGGCTGCGCTGCACCAGGAGCTGAAGCTGCCACGGCTGCGTTGGATCCAGCGTGAACTCGGGAGGCGTGACGAACAGCGCGACTTCCCTGAACTCCGGCGCGCCGACCGTGTCCAGCGCACCAAGGCGGGTATGGTTCCGGTCGCGGAAGCGGGTGCTGTTGCCTTCCTGCAGGATTTCGATCCGATCGAAGATACCACCGCGCACATAGGCCGAGCCCTTGAAGGAGTAGGGGCCGTTGCCGGCGACGATGATCGCCTGCTGTCCGGGCTTAAGGCCCTCCTTCAAGCGTCGATAGCCATCCTCGCCAAGGAGGCTGCGGCCGATCGTGGGCGCACTCGCGAGGGCGACGTAAAGATCGATGAAGGTGTCGTTCGCGTCACCCGGTTCGGGATATTGAGTCGCCGCCGCGCTGCCGGATTTTGCAAAGGCGTCGTTGATGTCGCCGATCCCGAGATGAAGCCGGCGGATCGAACCGTCGCCGACGAGGCTCTCCCAGTCGCGGACTTCGCTGTGTTCGAGATCCATCGTCTTGATGGCGGGGGGCAGGGCAGCTGAAACCGCCGCGCCGTTGCCGCCGCCAACACGGCCGCTTCGGATCAGCTTGGACGCCGCACGAACGATGCTGTCGCCCATCACCAGCACGGTGACGGTTGCGCCGCTGACGATGTCGACCTGCGGTGGCCTCTCGGCACCACTTGCGACCGGCTTCATGTCCTTGCCGATCAGCGCGTTCACGGCAGCGATGATGCGCGCCTCGGGAATGCCGACCAGCACGATCGGCTCCTTGTGATCGACGAGCTTGATGCCGGTGATGACGCCGTTGGGGTCGATTCCAGCCAGCAAGTGAATCGGTTTGCCGGAGTAGCCGACGGTGTTGGCGAAGTCGGAGTTCAGGAACACGAAACCTTGGAGCTGGTCGCCACGATAGACGGGCACGATGGGCGGATCGCCCTGCGGAGGTCCGAACCGCTCGGCGCTTGGGAAGAAGTCAGCAGGCGATGTTTTGGAAAGATAACCGGCAAGATTCCCTGCGGCGCATGCGGGTTCGAGCCACAGCGTTGCACAAATCGCAAAGAGGACGGCGAGCAACGGGCCGCCGAGCCAATCGTTTGCGGTTGCGGAACAACTCCGGGCCATGAGCACCACAGGTGGAACAGCCGCCCCAAACGAGGACAGCTTTTCATTCGATTTTGAAAGTTTGACGTCCCGGGATCGCCGCTGAAGCCGGGTTGGCGGGCTCATTGCTGCCTGAGCCGAATTGACTCGCGTCAATACAGCCTTGTTAGTATCCGGACACGATGCCTCATTGCGCTGGATCAAACAGCGAAGGAATTCGGCAATGCCTCTGCTTCGAAAGGCTCTCCTGGGAGCCGAGCCGACCGGTACCTTGCAGTCGCTTGATGAGCTGTTCGCGCTCGCGCATGCCATGGAACAGGAGGCCGCGAACAGGTACAGCGGATTTGCCGATGAGATGCGTCGGCAGAACAAGAACGACTTGGCGGCGGTATTCACCCAACTCGCAGCCGCGGAACGCGAGCACGTCGACAGCGTCGCACGATGGTCGCAATCGCGCTGCGGCAAGGATCCGGATCCTGCGCTGGTGCGCTGGGAAGCGCCCGAGACCTTCGATGCAGAGACCGCCGCTGAGGTGAACACCTCGCGGCTTTTGACGCCGTACCGCGCGTTAGCGATGGCAGTGCGCAATGAGGAACGGGCCTTCGCGTTCTGGTCCTACCTGGCAGCCTATTCCCGGGATCCTGAAGTCAAGAAGGCGTCCGAGGCCATGGCAAGGGAGGAACTCGGCCATGTCGCCGCGCTGCGGAAGGAGAGGCGGCGCGCATATCGCCACGAACACGAACGGAGCCGTGCCGAGACGTCGGCGGAGCCTCGACCGCCGCATATCGACGCGCAGCGGCTCGAGCTCCGCCTGGCCGCGCAACTTGCCGAGATGGAACCACGCCTGAGCGGGCCAGCGGCGGTCCGGATAAGGGGCATTCGCCAACAGGCAATCGAGATGGCCGACGCCGCCGTGGGTGCGGGAAGCTTTCCGGCGCCCATGGAACGCAAAGGCCCATTGGAGGTCGCCGAAGCGCTCGTCGACGGCTACCTCGAAGGCGCCGAACGGGCGACCGATGCGGCCCACCTCGAACGCCTGCAGCGACTGGCAGAGCAAGCGATCTCGAGATTGGCTTGGCTCCGATCGCTGTCGGCGGCGTAACGCGCTTGCGGCAATCGTGGCTATGGGTGCCGTCGATCGCATGGCGGCTTGTCCGAAGGACAGTGGCCGGCAGGCCGTCGAAAGCGTCCCAGACGGAATCTCAGGGTGGGCCTCGGTGCGATGCGAGCGGTCGGATGCCGTCGCCAGAGCAAAATCCACAATTCGCATAAGGTATATTATGGAATATATTTATGTACAATCAGATCAGTTATTTGGGCGGAATTGCTGACATCCGACCTTCGCCAAAGCCCGTATCTCCGTCTGCGCGTCGGCCGTCGTCTTAGCTCTTGACGTCTACTGTGCATGGGGTTGTTTTTCAGGTTTTGAAACGGGTCGAGGTCTGCGAAAGCCGATATTGCCGTGACCTTGTCCGGCTGCAATAAGCGAGGCATCCGCGAGATCGCAGATGACCCTAAGGCCGACCGCCCGTATAGGTTTGCATCTCAGAACAACAACAAACCTTCCGAGGAAGCAGACCCATGGTCCTTTCCACGCGCTATTCCCGACGCACGCTTCTCAAGGCTTCCGCCGCGACCGCGGTCCTCGGCGGCCTCGGTGCGCCCCATGTGGCCCGCGCCCAGAGCGCCGAGTTCACCTACAAGTACGCCAATAACCTGCCAGACACCCATCCGCTCAACGTCCGTGCCAAGGAGATGGCGGCGGCGATCAAGACCGAGACAGGCGGCAAGTTCGACCTGCAGATCTTCCCGAACAACCAGCTCGGCTCCGACACCGACATGCTGAGCCAGATCCGCTCCGGCGGCGTCGAGTTCTTCACGCTGTCCGGCCTGATCCTGTCGACCCTGGTGCCGGCGGCGTCCATCAACGGCATCGGCTTCGCGTTCCCGGACTACGACACGGTCTGGAAGGCCATGGACGGCGATCTCGGCGCCCATGTCCGCGGCGAGATCAAGAAGGCCGGCCTCGAGGTCATGGACAAGATCTGGGACAACGGCTTCCGCCAGACCACGTCGTCGACCAGGCCGATCGCCGGGCCTGACGATCTCAAGGGCTTCAAGATCCGCGTGCCGGTGTCGCCGCTGTGGACCTCGATGTTCAAGGCGTTCGATGCCGCGCCCGCCTCGATCAATTTCAGCGAGGTTTATTCCGCACTCCAGACCAAGATCGTCGAGGGCCAGGAGAACCCGCTGGCCATCATCTCGACCGGCAAGCTCTACGAGGTGCAGAAGTACTGCTCGCTGACCAACCACATGTGGGACGGCTTCTGGTTCCTGGCCAACCGCAGAGCCTGGGAAAAGCTGCCGCAGGACGTGCGCACCATCGTCGCCAGGAACATCAATGCCGCCGCCGTTAGGGAGCGTGAGGATACCGCCAAGCTGAACGCCAACCTGCAGCAGGAGCTCGCGGGCAAGGGCCTGGCCTTCAACCAGCCGCCTATCGCGCCGTTCCGCGACAAGCTGCGCTCCGCCGGCTTCTATGCCGAATGGAAGGGCAAATATGGCGATCAGGCTTGGGAGCTTCTGGAGAAGGCCGTCGGCAAGCTGTCGTAGCGCGTTGGGGCCGTCGAGGTCGGTATCAGGATGGCTCATGTCGAGATCGAGATGACCGAAGCTGTGGGCGAGGTGACGTTGCAGTCCCCTCGCCGACCTTCGCTGCTGGCCTCAGTTGAGCGCGTGCTCGGCCTCGTCGTCGAAATCCCGACGGCGATCCTGGTGGTCGCCGAGATCGTGATCCTGTTTGCCGGCGTGGTCGCACGCTACGGCCTGCACCGGCCGCTGATCTGGTCGGACGAGCTCGCCTCGATCCTGTTCCTGTGGCTCGCCATGCTGGGAGCGGCGGTCGCGTTCCGCCGCTCCGAGCACATGCGCATGACGGCGGTCCTCGCCAGCGCCAGGCCGGCGATGCGGGCCTATCTCGATCTGGTCGCGACCTCCGCGGCCCTGGCGTTCCTGATCCTGATTGTGTGGCCGGCCTGCGACTACGCCTATGAAGAAAGCTACATCACGACGCCGGCGCTGCAGATCTCCAACATGTGGCGCGCCGCTGCGCTGCCGGCCGGCATCGGCCTGATGGCGGCCTTCGCCTTGCTGCGGCTCGTGCGCGCGGCCGACCACCGAATGGTTGCGGCCGCCGTGCTGTCGGTTGCGGTCGTGATCGGCCTGTTCTGGCTGGCCGAGCCATTGCTGCGGCCGCTCGGCAATCTCAACCTCGTCATCTTCTTCGTCGGCGTCGCCGGCTTCTGCGTCTTTGCCGGGGTTCCCATTGCGTTCGGCTTTGGTCTTGCGATCTACGGCTATCTCGCGCTGACCACGCGCACGCCGGTCATGGTGCTGGTCGGGCGGATGGACGAGGGCATGAGCCACCTCATCCTGCTTTCCGTGCCGCTGTTCGTGTTCTTGGGGTTGCTGATCGAGATGACCGGCATGGCGCGGGCCATGGTGGCGTTCCTGGCAAGCCTGCTCGGCCATATCAGGGGCGGCCTGCATTACGTGCTGGTCGGCGCGATGTACCTCGTCTCCGGCATCTCTGGCGCCAAGGCGGCCGACATGGCGGCAGTCGCGCCCGTGCTGTTCCCGGAGATGAAAGAGCGCGGCGCCAAGCCCGGCGATCTCGTCGCGCTGCTGGCGGCCACCGGCGCCCAGACCGAGACCATCCCGCCCAGCCTCGTGCTGATCACGATCGGCTCGGTCACGGGCGTCTCGATCGCCGCCCTCTTCACCGGCGGCCTCCTGCCCGGCGTCGTGCTCGCCGTCACGCTCTGCATGCTGGTGTGGTGGCGCTACCGCCACGAGGACATGAGCCACGTCCGCCGCGCGACGGCATCCGAGATCGGCAAGACCTTCGTCGTCGCCCTGCCCGCGCTCGCGCTGCCCTTCGTGATCCGCTATGCCGTGGTCGAGGGCATCGCGACCGCGACCGAAGTCTCCACCATCGGCATCGTCTATGGCGCCCTCGTCGGCCTTCTGATCTACCGCCGCTTCGACTGGCGGCGGCTGTTTCCGATGCTCGTCGAGACCGCCGCGCTGTCGGGTGCGATCCTCCTGATCATCGGCACGGCGACCGGCATGGCCTGGGGCCTGACCCAATCCGGCTTCTCGCGCTCGCTGGCTGCAGCCATGACGGGATTGCCGGGCGGGGCTGCGACCTTCATCGCCGTGTCGATCCTGGCCTTCACCATCCTCGGCAGCGTGCTGGAGGGCATCCCGGCGATCGTGCTGTTCGGACCGCTGCTGTTTCCGATCGCCCGCGCCGTCGGCGTGCACGAGGTGCACTACGCCATGGTGATCATTCTCGCCATGGGTATCGGGCTATTCGCCCCGCCCTTCGGCGTCGGCTATTATGCCGCCTGCGCCATCGGGCGCGTCGATCCGGCCGAAGGCATCAGGCCGATCTGGGGCTATCTGCTGGCGCTGCTGGTGGGATTGATCATCGTCGCGATCTTCCCGTGGATCTCGATCGGATTTCTTTGATGCGGTTTAAGGAGGGTGTCGATGAGCGAGCGACAGAATCCGTACAATATCGGCCTCGACAAGACGCAAGCCAACTATGTGCCGCTGAGCCCGCTGAGCTTCCTCGCGCGCAGCGCCGCGGTCTATCCCGATCACGTCAGCACGGTCTATGAAGGCCGCAGCTTCACCTGGGCTCAGACCTATGAGCGCTGCCGGCGGTTCGCCTCGTGGCTTTCGAGCAAGGGCATCGGCGTCGGCGACACCGTCGCGGCGATGCTGCCGAACATTCCCGCGATGAACGAGGCGCACTTCGCGGTGCCCATGACCGGCGCCGTGCTCAACGCGCTCAACATCCGCCTCGATGCGCCTTCGATCGCGTTCCAGCTCGATCATGGCGGCGCGAAAATCATCCTGGTCGATCCAGAGTTTTCAGGCGTCATCACTGCGGCCCTGGCGCAGATGACCGGCCCCAAGCCGCTGGTGGTCGACGTCGACGATGCATCGTTCAAGGGCGGCACCCGCATCGGCGAGATCGAATACGAGGCAGCCGTCGCCGAAGGCGATCCAGGCTTCGCGCCGATCACGCCGAGCGATGAATGGGACGCGATTGCGCTGAGCTACACCTCGGGCACGACGGGCAATCCCAAGGGCGTCGTCACCCATCATCGCGGCGCCTATCTGAACGCCGTCAGCAACATCCTCGCCGGCAATCTCGGCCAGCATCCGGTCTATCTCTGGACGCTGCCGATGTTCCACTGCAACGGCTGGTGCTTTCCCTGGACCATTGCGGCGGCCGCCGGCATCAATGTCTGCCTGCGCAAGGTGGAGCCGACCAGGATCTTCGAGCTGATCAAGCAACACGGCGTCACCCATATGTGCGGCGCGCCGATCGTCTACAACACGCTGATCAACGCGCCCGATGCACCAAAGGGCGATGCGGCCCGCCGCGTCGTCGGCCTGATCGCGGGCGCAGCGCCGCCGGTCGCGGTGCTGGAAGGCGCCGAAAGCATCGGCATCAAGCTGACGCATGTTTACGGCCTGACCGAGGTCTACGGCCCCGCCTCCGTCTGCGCCGAGCAGCCGGGCTGGGATGACCTGCCCGCCGCCGAGCGCGCGCGCATGAAGCGCCGGCAGGGCGTGCCCTACCCGCTGCAGGAAAGCGTCACCGTGATCAACCCGCAAACGATGCAGCACGTGCCGCGCGACGGCGAGACCATCGGCGAGGTCATGTTCCGCGGCAACATCGTGATGAAGGGCTACCTGAAGAACGAGAAGGCGACGAAGGAAGCTTTCGAAGGCGGCTGGTTCCACACCGGCGATCTCGGCGTGCTCGACGAGCACGGCTACGTCATCATCAAGGATCGCTCCAAGGACATCATCATCTCCGGCGGCGAGAACATTTCCTCGGTCGAGGTCGAGGACATCCTCTACAAGCACCCGGCCGTGCTGTTCGCGGCCGTGGTGGCAAAGCCCGATCCGAAATGGGGTGAAGTGCCCTGCGCCTTCGTCGAACTGAAAGAGGGCGCCAGTGCCAGCGAGGCGGATATCATCGCCTTCTGCCGCAGCCAGATGTCCGGCTTCAAGACGCCGAAGGCGGTCGTGTTCGGGCCGATCCCGAAGACGTCCACGGGCAAGATCCAAAAGTTCCTGCTGCGCAACGAAGTCGGCTCGGTGAAGGCGATCTCGGCCTGACCAGCGGCCAAAGAAGCTTCCGCCCGCCTGCGGCGGGCGGAAGCTCTCTCATCCTCACATCTTCTTGTAGGCGTCGAGCACCGCCTGACCGTCGGCCCCTGCCTTCTTAAGCCAGTCGGCCGTGAGCTGGTCGCCGATCTTCTGGAAGCCGGCCTTCAGTGCCGGGCTCGGCGGCTCGACAGTCATGCCTTTGGCCTTGAGCTGACCGAGGTACCAATTGGCCTTCTCTTCCCAAGCCTTCCAGCCGCGCGTCTCCGCGGTGGCGGCGGCCTTCAGGATGGCCTCCTGGGTCGGCTTGTCGAGCGCCTCGAACGCAGCCTTGTTGACGAAAGTGTAGTTCTTCGGAATCCAGGCCTGGACGTCATAGAAGTATTTGAGCGACTCCCACGCCTTCGAATCGTAGCCGGTGCCGCCCGACGACATGAAGGAGTTCACCACGCCGGTCGCCAACGCCTGTGGCAGTTCCGCAGCCTGGATCGTGACCGATTGCGCGCCGACCAGTTCGCCGATCCGCGCGGTCCCGACATTGTAGGCGCGCCACTTCAGACCCTTCATGTCCTCGATCGTGGCCAGCGGCTTGTTGACGTAGACGCCCTGCGGTGCCCACGGCACCACGAACAGCAGCTTGAGACCTTGCGCGTCGAGCTTCTTGGCGATCGCAGGCTTGGAGGCCTGATACAGCTTCGTCGCCTCGGGGAAGCTGGTCGCGAGGAACGGCACGACGTCGACGCCGAAGATCGGGTCTTCGTTCTCGTGGATCGACAGCAGCACCTCACCCATCTGCGCCTGCCCGGTCACCACGGCGCGCTTGATGTCGGGCGCCTTGAACAGCGAGGCGCCCGGATGAACCGTGATCTGGAGCTTGCCCGAGGTGGCGGCTTCGACGTCCTTGGCGAACGCGACCAGGTTCTCGGAGTGCGGGTTGTCCGCAGGATACGCTGCCGGCAGATTCCATTTGGTCTGAGCCAAGGCAGGTGTCGCGGCCAGCACAGCGCCGGCAATCAAGGATGCGTGGAATAAACGAGACATCATCGGACTTCTCCTCACAGTCGATCTAGAGAACGGGTACGCTCAGTCTGGGAAAGCGAGCTTCGGCAGGAACGTCACGATCTGCGGATACTCCGTGATGATGAAGACCGCAGCGAGCAATAGCACGAAGAACGGGAAGGCCGCCCGCGCGACCGTGAACGTGTCGCGGCCGCTCATGTTCTGGAGCACGAACAGGTTGAACCCCACCGGCGGCGTGATCTGCGCCATTTCGACGTGGATGATCAGATAGACGCCGAACCAGACCAGGTCGAGGCCGGCCTGCCTGACCATGGGCAGCACGATGACGGCGGTCAGAACGATCATCGAGATGCCGTCGATCAGACAACCTAGGATGATGTACATGATGCTCAGATACAGCGCCAGCATGCTCGGCGTGAGGTGCTGGCCCTGGACCCAGGTGGCGAGCGCGGCCGGAATGCCCGTATAGGCCATCGCAGCCGTGGTGTAGGCCGCGCCTGCCAGGATCAGCATGATCATGCAGGTCAGGCGCGTCGCACTCATGATGCTCTCGAGGAAGTTCTTGCGCGTGAGCGTGCCGCTCCACCACGCCAGCAGCAGCGCGCCGGAAACACCCCAGGCCGCGCATTCCGTCGCTGTCGCAAAGCCGAGAACGAGCGACAGGAACACCGCCAGGATCAGCAGCAGGCAGGGCGCGAGCTTGGCGGATTCGCGCAGCTTCTGCCGGAACGGCATCGGCGGATCGCGCGGCGGAACCTTCTCCGGGTTGAGCAGCGACCAGATGATGATGTAGCCGGAATAGAGCGCGATCACGAGCAATCCCGGCAGGAAGCCGCCGAGAAATACTTGAAGCACGGAGACGTTCGCCGTGACGGCATAGACCACCATCGGAATCGACGGCGGGATCAGAAGGCCGAGCGTGCCCGAGCCCGCCAGCGATCCGAGGCTCAGGCCCTTGTCATAGCCGCGCTTGTCGAGCTCCGGCAGCGCGATCTTGCCGATCGTCGCGCAGGTCGCCGCCGACGAACCCGACACCGCCGCGAAGATGCCGCAGCCGATCACGTTCACATGTGTCAGCCGTCCCGGCAGCCACTGCACCCAGGGCGACAGGCCGCGGAACATTTCCTCCGACAATTTGGTGCGGAAGAGAATCTCTCCCATCCAGATGAACAACGGCAGGGCCGCCAGCGTCCAGGATGAGCTCGCGCTCCAGGTGGTGGTCGCAAGCACGGTGCCGAGCGGCAGGCTCGTGGTGAGCGCCATCGCCACGAAGCCGACCAGCCCGAGCGAGACCGCGATCCAGACGCCGCTTCCCAGCAGCAGGATCATGACGCCGAGCAGGACGAACGACAGCTCGATCATGCCGAGACTGGCCATGGTCAGCCCCCACCGCCCTGCGAGATGCGTTCGACGAACTCTTCCGGAGTTTCGTCGGGCGAGCCCTTCTCGTAGCTCGGACGGTTGCCGCCGATGACGTTGACCATCTCGTCGATCAGCGCGATCGAGAGGATCACGAGGCCGCCGGCGAAGCCGAGCTGGGGAATCCAGAGCGGAAGCGCGACCACGCCCTGCGCCACGTCGTTGAAGCGCCAGGAATCGTAGGTCATCTGCACAGCATGACGGGTGAAGTAGAGAATGAAGGCAGCGGCAATGCCGAGCGCCACGACCTCCGCGATCTGCTTGGTCCGCCCGTGCAAGCGCTCCAGCAACAGGCCGACGCGGATCATCTCTCCGCGCTTGAAGGTGTGAGCGAGGCCGAGGAACGCCATCGCCGCCATGCACCAGGACGCAAAATCATCGCCGGCGGGAATGTTGAGCGCAAACTGGCGCCCGACCGACATCACCATCATGATTGCGAAGATCGCGACCAGGAAGACGCCCGCGGCATAGCCCGCGCCGAGATAGAGGAGGTCCAGCGCGCGTCGTACCGGTCCCTGAGTCGCTACATCGTCCTCTGCCAACGCGATCCCCATCCTCACACGATGCGACTCGACGGACCGATAGCATCCGACTGCCGGTCCTGTTTGAATATCGCCCTGCCCAACGCCTGTCTTTCAGACGTTAGATCAACATGATGGGGCCGGTGCAAGCAAGGTCTATGCCGGCTGGCAGGAGAATTTCCACCGCGGGTTTAGTGCGTCTCGAGCCGCAGCCCGTCATAGGCCGGCACCACGCCAGGGGGCAGCGACTGCCGGATAACCTCATAATCGACGTCGGCGGTCATGTTGGTGATGACCGCGCGCTTCGGCTTGAAGCGCTCGATCCAGGACAGCGCGTCGTTGATGCTGAAATGACTGACATGGCTGGTGTAGCGCAGGCCGTCGACGATCCAGAGATCGAGATCTTCCAGCGCCCCCCAGCTCTCGCGCGGGATGTCGTTGAGGTCTGGCGTATAGGCCGCATCCCCGATGCGGTAGCCGAGCGCGGGGATGTTGCCGTGCTGCACCAGAAAGGCGGTCATCGTCACCGCGCCGCCCTTCCCCAGAATGGTCTGGCTTTCTCCCGCCTCGATCGAATGCCGCGTCAGGATCGGCGGATAATCGCTGCCCTCGGGCGAGATGAAGCAATAGGAGAACCGCGACAGGATGTCCTTGGCGGTCGACTGGTTGAAATAGGTTGGAATGCGCCGGCGCATGTGCATGACGACCGAGCGCAGATCATCCATGCCGTGGGTCTGGTCGGCATGTTCGTGCGTCAGGAACACCGCGTCGATGTGGTCGACATTGGTCGAGAGCAATTGTTCGCGCAGGTCCGGCGAGGTGTCGATCACGATGCGTGTCGTGCCATGCTCGGACGTCCGTTCGACCAGCAGCGAGCAGCGGCGACGGCGGTTCTTGGGATTGTTGGGATCACAGGCGCCCCAGCCGAGCGCCGGGCGCGGCACGCCGGCGGAGGAGCCGCAGCCCAGGATCGTCAGCGTCAGCGTCATGTGGCTCCCAGTCTCAAGCTTTCACCTTCGAGAACAGGCGGAAGAAGTTTTCGCTGGTCTGGCGCGAGATCTCGTCGAGCGACACGCCGCGCGTCTCGGCGAGCACCTTTGCGACCTCGACCACGTAGGCCGGCTCGTTGCGCTTGCCCCGAAATTTGCCGGGCGCAAGATAGGGCGAGTCTGTTTCGACCAGGATACGATCGGGCGGCAGTTCGGCTGCGATCGCGCGTAAGGTCTCCGATTTCTTGAAGGTCAGGATTCCCGTGAAGCCGATATAGAGCCCGAGCGACACCGCCTTCAGTGCCAGCTCGCGCCCGCCCGTGTAACAATGCAGGACGGCGCGAAACGATCCCTTTGCGGCCTCCTCTTCCAGGATGCGCGCGCAGTCCTCGTCGGCCTCGCGGGTATGGATCACCAGCGGCAGTCCGGTGGTGCGGGCGGCGGCGATGTGGGCGCGAAAGCCCCTCGCCTGCGCCTCCGGCGAGCCGTTGTCGTAGAAATAATCGAGCCCGGCCTCGCCGAGCGCGACGACCTTGGGATGCTGGGTCAGCGCAATCAGCTCATCCGGCGCGATGCCGTCCTCCTCGTCCGCATGATGCGGATGGGTGCCGACCGAGCAATAGACGTCGTCATAGCGCTCCGCGATGGCGAGCAGGTCCTGCAGCCGCCGGACCCGCGTCGAGATCGTGACCATGCGGGCGATCCCGGCGGCTCGCGCCCGCGACACGATACCGTCGAGATCTTCCGCAAAGTCCGGAAAATCCAGATGGCAATGACTGTCGACCAGCATCGTGCGAACGCCTTCAGGCCGCCGGCTCGACGTAGCGCGGGAACGCCGGCATCGGCGCCGGCAGCGTCGAACCGGGCGCGATGCGCTTGGCGCCGCCGAGCATGTCAAAATTGCGCTCGGCTTCGGGGATGCCGAGGCTGTCGAGCAGCTTGCCGGAGGCGGTCGGCATCGCGGGCTGAGCCAGGATCGCAATCTGACGCACGACTTCGGCGGTGACGTAGAGCACCGTCTTCTGCCTGGCCGGATCCGTCTTGGCGAGCGCCCACGGCGCTTCACCCGCAAAATAGCGGTTGGCCTCCGCGACCACGGCCCAGACGGCGTTGAGCCATTGATGAATCTGCTGCGTCGCCATGGCTTCACGCGAGGCAGCGATCATGCCGTCGGCCATCGCCAGGATCGCCTTGTCGTTGTCGCTGAACTCGCCGGGCTCGGGCAGCACGCCGCCGAGCTGTTTTGCGATCATCGACAGCGAGCGCTGCGCGAGATTGCCGAGATCGTTGGCGAGATCGGCGTTGATGCGCGCGACAATCGCCTCGTGATTGTAGTTGCCGTCCTGGCCGAACGGCACCTCGCGCAAGAAGAAGTAGCGCAACTGGTCGACGCCGTACTGGTCGGCGAGGTTGAAGGGATCGACAGTGTTGCCGACCGACTTCGACATCTTCTCGCCCCTGTTGAACAGGAAGCCGTGGGCATAGACCCGTTTCGGCAGCGGGATGCCCGCCGACAAAAGGAAGGCCGGCCAATACACCGCATGGAAGCGGATGATGTCCTTGCCGATGACGTGCACGTCGGCCGGCCAATAGCGCCAGTTCTTGTCGCTCTCATCGGGGAAACCGACGCCGGTGATGTAGTTGGTCAACGCATCGACCCAGACATACATCACGTGCTCTTCGTCGCCGGGCACCTTCACGCCCCAATCGAACGTGGTGCGCGAGATCGAGAGATCGCGCAGGCCGCCCTTGACGAAGCTCACCACCTCGTTCTTGCGCGAGTCCGGCCCGACGAAGTCGGGCTGATCCGCATAGAGCTTGAGCAGCTTGTCCTGGTACTCCGACAAGCGGAAGAAATAGCTCTTCTCCTCCACCCATTCCACCGGCGTGCCCTGCGGCCCCAAGCGCACGCCATCGTCGTTCACACGCGTCTCGTCCTCGGCGTAATAGGCCTCGTCACGGACCGAGTACCAGCCCGAATAGGTGTCAGCGTAGATGTCGCCGTTCGCTTCCATGCGGCGCCAGATCTCCTGGCTAGAGCGGTGATGCTGCTCCTCGGTGGTGCGGATGAAGCGGTCGAACGACACGTCCAGGCGCTCGTCCATCTCTCTGAAGCGGCCGGCATTGCGCGTCGCGAGCGCGGCGGTGGACATGCCTTCGTTCGCCGCCGTCTGAATCATCTTCTGACCGTGCTCGTCGGTGCCGGTCAAAAAGAACACATCCTTGCCGTCGAGCCGCGCAAAGCGCGCCAGGGCGTCGGTCGCGATCGCCTCATAGGCATGACCGATATGCGGGCTACCGTTGGGATAGGCGATCGCGGTGGTGATGTAGAAGATGTTGTCGCGCGCGGCGGCAACCGCAGGCGCGGCAACGTGCGCAGAAGCGACGGGCTTCGGCGAACGAGGAGCCTTTGGCTTCGGCGCCTTTGGCTTCTCAGGCGTCACGACGGGAGTCGGTGCGGCGGTCACGGCAGGCGCAGCCGCATTTTTCGCGACCTTCTTCGCCGGAGCCTTGGCCGGCTTTTTGGCAGCTTTCTTCACCGCCTTCTTGGCGACGACCTGCTTCTTCGCGGCCTTCTTTGCGGCGCCCTTCTTCACGCTCTTCTTGACGGCAGCCTTCTTGGTCTTCTTGACCTTCTTGGCAGCTTTGGCCGCGCGCGCCTTGGCCTTTTTCGCGGCTTTCTTGACGGCCTTCTTCGCAGCCTTCTTGCCGCTCTTGCGTTTGACGGATTTCTTAGCTCGCGTTGCCACCACGAATTCCTTTACCGGCTTCTCGAATTTTGGAAACGGCTCGGCGTTCCGTTATTGTTTTGCGCATGATCTTTCGGAAAACCGCTGCGCACTTTTCCGGATCATGCTTTAGCGCGTTGCGTCCGCCAGCCAGCCGAACACCGAGAAAACCAAGGGCTTTCGCTCCAGATTGTAGGTTTCGGTGTCGCGCGCGGCGCGGACGATCTTTTCCCATACCTCAGCTAGCCGCGCAAGGCGCGGCAGGTTCTGGTTGGCATTGGCCTCATCCGCATGCAGGCGCTCCGCAATCCAGCGGTCGATGCCGTCGATGAAGGCCGCAAGCGCCACGCGGTCGCTGGTGCCGAGCGAATCGCCGAGCGTGTGCAATTCGCGCGGATCGACCTGCGGCAGGCGCGCGAGCAGCGCTGCCGTGCGCTGCTGAAGCTTCAGGGCCTCGCCACCGAGCAACGTCAGCGTCCGTGCGACGCTGCCCTCGGAGGCCTCGGCCGCCTCGCGCAGCGCGGCATCGTTCGGATCGAGCTCAGCCGCCGAAGCGGCGGCGCCGATCACATCGTTCGTGGTGAGCGGCCGCAGGCGCAGCTTGCGGCAGCGCGACTGGATCGTGGCGAGCACCCGCGCGGGCGCGTGGCTCACCAGCAGGAACAGCGATTGCTGCGGCGGCTCCTCCAAGATCTTCAGAAGCGCGTTGGCCGCGTTCGGATTGAGCTCGTCGACGGTGTCGACGATGCAGACGCGCCAGCCTTCGGCCGCGGCGGTCGAGCCGAAGAAACCGATCGTCTCGCGCGTCTCGTCCACGGTGATCACGGTGCGCATCACGCCGCGCTCGTTGGCGGTGCGCTCGAGCGTCAGCAGGCCGCCATGCGAGCCGGCCGCCACCTGCCGCGCCACGGCGTCGTCGTGATCGATCGCAAGGCTTTCGGCGCGCTGCACGGCCGGCGCCAGCGGCTGCGCATGGGTGAGCACGAAGCGCGCCATGCGATAGGCCAGCGTCGCCTTGCCGATCCCCTGTGGCCCGCCGATCAGCCAGGCATGCGGAATGCGTCCGCTGCGATAGGCATCAAGCAGCGCGGCCTCCGCCTCGCGATGGCCGAACAGCTGCGACGTCTCGCGCGGATGCGGTATGGCGGTTTCGCGCTCGGCCTGACGCGGGCTCATACCGACACCACTGACGCAGGCGTTGGCAGCAGGCGCTCGCGCAGCGCCGTCCAGACGCGCGCGGCGACCGTGTCCGGATCGGAATTGGCGTCGATCAGCACGCAGCGCGCGGGATCCTCCGCCGCGATCTTGCGATAGGCTTCGCGGAGGCCCTGGTGAAAGCTGAGCTTCTCAGCCTCAAACCTGTCGGGCGTGCCGCTGCCGCGGCGCGCGGCGGCACGTTGCAGGCCGATCTCGACCGGCAAATCGAGGATGATGGTGAGGTCCGGCTTGAGGTCGCCGATCGTCACCCTTTGCATCGCGTTGATCAGGCCATCGGGCACCTGGCCGAGGCTGCCCTGATACGCCCGCGTCGAATCCGCGAAGCGGTCGCACAGCACCCAGACGCCCTGGCTCAGCGCCGGCTGGATCACGGTGCGGACATGGTCATCGCGCGCGGCGGCAAACAGCAGCGTCTCGGCCTCGGGGCCGAGCAGCTTGCCCATGCCCGACAGCACCAGATGACGCATGATTTCAGCGCCCGGCGAGCCGCCCGGCTCCCGCGTCACGCGGATGCGCAGCTTTGCCGCCTTCAGGCGGTCGGCGAGCTTCTTGATCTGGGTCGACTTGCCCGTGCCCTCGCCGCCTTCAAAAGTGATGAAGCGTCCCCGTCCGGACGGCCGCTGTGCAGCGCTCTCACTCATGATCAGAGCTTCTCGGCGCCTGCGCGGAACATGCCGATCACGAGCTCGCTGGCGCCGTCGATCGCGCGGCGCATGGTTGAGCCGGTGCCGATCGCCTCCGCGGCGTAGACCGGCGTCTCGACCGCGATGTTGCCGCTGCGCCAGACCCTGACCACGCCGACCCGCTGGCCGGCCTCGATCGGCGCGCGCACCGGGCCACTATAGACGATGCGCGCAATCAGCTTGTCGCTGCCGTTCTTGTGCACCATCACCTTCACAGGGGTCTTGGCGATGAGCTTGACCGACCGGCTCTCGCCGCCGAACACCTTGGCGTAGCCGACCGGCTGCTCGGCTGCGATCAGGGTGCGGGTCTCGAAATTGCGAAAACCCCATTCCAGCATCTTCTTGGCTTCCGTGGCGCGGTCCTCGGGATCGTCAAGTCCGTTGACGACGACGATCAGCCGCGTGCCGTTCTGCACGGCGGAG
Source organism: Bradyrhizobium sp. JHI2711 (assembly GCF_056156565.1). Taxonomy (NCBI): domain Bacteria; kingdom Pseudomonadati; phylum Pseudomonadota; class Alphaproteobacteria; order Hyphomicrobiales; family Nitrobacteraceae; genus Bradyrhizobium; species Bradyrhizobium sp. JHI2711. The sequence goes on along the minus strand of NZ_JBPZPT010000001.1, from coordinate 605,443 downwards.
CCGACCATGCCGTAGCCGCCTTCCTTGGTGTAGCCGGTCTTCAGGCCGTCAGCGCCTTCCATCGAATTGAGCAGCGGATTGCGGTTTTGCTGGCGGATCTTGTTCCAGGTGAACTCCTTCTCGCCGAACAGTTTGTAGAATTCGGGGAAGTCCAGGATGATGTGCCGGGCAAGCATGCCGAGCTCGCGCACCGTCATCTTGTTGCCGGGATCGGGCAGACCGCTGGAATTGGCGAAGGTCGACCTGGTCATGCCAAGCTCGCGGGCGCGCTTGGTCATGAAGTCCGCGGCAAAGATGCGCTCATTGCCCGCCATGGCTTCGGCCAGCGCGATGCAGGCGTCGTTGCCGCTCTGGATGATCGCGCCGCGCAGGAGATCGTCGACAGAGACCTTGCTGTTGATGGCGGCGAACATGGTCGAGCCGCCCGAGGGGGCCCCGCCTCTGCGCCAGGCATTCTCGCTGATCCGATACTCGTCGTTCAGCTTGATGTCGCCCTTCTTGATGGCATTGAAGACGACCTCCGCGGTCATCAGCTTCATCATGCTCGAGGGCGCGCGCAGCTCGTCGGCGTTCTTCTCGAACAGCACGCTGCCCGAGGAGGCTTCGATCAGGATCGCGGTCGGGGCATCGCCGTCGAAGCCGGCATCTTCCGCTTTCTTGCCGCCCTGGACGCTCTGGTTGGCCGCATGGAGCGCCCCGCCCCAGCCGATGGCCGCCGCCAAAACCGTCGCGATCAGCCCGCGCGCCAGCGTTCCGGCGGTGAGCCGGTTGCGACGAAGCAAAGGAAGACGAAGTGCCATGGCGAAGCCCTGAGAGAGGCGTTCTAACAGCTGGAACAGATGCGAACAACACGCGGTTGGACGCTTGTCGCCGAGATTGCACGATTCTCGCTGCGCCCCTATCGTGACGCCTCATGTTTTTCGACCAAACCCCTGAAACAAGGCGGAAAAGCGAATGCCCTCAACCCGCATGATCAAGGCCAACGGGGTCGAGCTGTTCGTCCGCGAAGCCGGCCAGGGACCGCTTGTGGTCCTGTGCCATGGCTGGCCGGAACTGTCCTATTCCTGGCGCCACCAGATCCCGGCAGTCGCCGAAGCCGGGTTTCACGTCGTCGCCCCCGACATGCGCGGCTATGGTCAGAGCGCGGCGCCACTCGATATGAACGCCTACTCGATCTTCGACACGGTCGGCGACGTGGTGGGCCTCGTCCAGGCGTTCGGTGAGACAAAGGCGATGGTGGTCGGCCACGATTGGGGTGCACCGGTCGCCTGGCACGCGGCGCTGTTCCGGCCGGACATCTTCACGGCGGTCGCGGGCCTGAGCGTGCCGCCGCCGTTCCGGGGCCGCGGCAAGCCGCTCGACCTGCTGCGCCAGGGCGGCGTCACCAACTTCTACTGGCAGTATTTCCAGACGCCCGGCGTCGCCGAGGCCGAGCTCGAGCGTGACGTCGCGCGCACCATGCGCATCGTCCTCGGCGGGCGGGGCCTCGCCGATCCCACCGCGGCCATGTTCGTGCAGGAGGGCAAGGGCTTTCTCGGCCACGCGGGCGCCGACGAGCCGCTGCCTGGCTGGCTCAGCGAGGCAGACCTGGCCTATTTCACCGAGGCCTTCCGCAAGTCCGGCTTCCGCGGCGGGCTCAACTGGTATCGCAACATCGACCGCAATTGGGAGCTGACCGCGCCCTGGCAGGACGCGCAGATTCACCAGCCTTCCCTCTTCATCGCAGGCTCGAAGGACGCCGTCATCACCGGCCTGATCGGGGCCAAGCGGGTCAACGAGCTCGAGCGCGTGCTGCCCAATCTGAAGCGCAAGCTGATCATCGAGGGCGCCGGCCATTGGGTGCAGCAGGAGCGGCCCGAAGAGGTGAATGCGGCGCTCGTCACGTTCTTGAAGGAGAGCGCGGCTCAGTAGAGGCCGCGGCCGCTCAGGATGCTGCGGGCCTCGGCGGCGCCGTCGGTCGAGGCGGCCGCGCTGTCGGCCGCGTAGCGACCGTCCTCGCCATAGGACACCGCGCGGGCGTTCTGGAGCGCCTGGCCCCGGCTGCGGCTCGAGGCCGACATTTCCGAGGTAGCATTGAGCGAAGCCATATCGGCCGAGGTACTGCCGAGATTGTACGGCCGCCCCTCCGGCATCGGGACCTCGCCGCGAATGGCACCGCGGGTCGAGGACGGCAGCTCCGGCACAAACGGCTTAGCCGAGGCGACCCGGACCATCGAGGGCGACGGCGCCGGAACGCCGGTGCGCAGGGTCGCCAGAAGCTGGCGGTCGTCGGAGCCTTCTAGCGGCGCGCGGCCGACATATTCGACGCGGACCTTGGCGACGCCGTTCCCTTTGAATTCAAGGAGTTCGGCGGCTTTGTTGGAGACGTCGATGAGGCGGTTGCCGTGGTAGGGCCCGCGGTCATTGACGCGGACGATCAGCGACTTGCCGTTCGAGACGTTGGTCACCCGCGCATAAGACGGCATCGGCAGGGTCGGATGCGCCGCGGTCAGCGAGGTCATGTCGAACACTTCGCCATTGGCGGTCAGGCGGCCGTGGAAACTGTCGCCGTACCAGGAGGCCATGCCCTCAGCTCGGTAGTTGACGTCCTCCTCCGGCACGTAAGTCCGGCCCGCCACGACATAGGGCTTGCCGACGCGGTAGGTGCCGCCACCCTTCGGGACCGGATCGCCGAAGGCGACCACCCGCGGGCTCGAGGACACGCCGTATTTCGGGTCGACGCGGCTGGCGAACTTGTTTGAGGAGGCGCAGTTGGCGAGCGCAAGGCAGGTCGCGACCGCCGCAACACCGCGCGCGGCTCGCAAAACCGAATCTGACCGATGGATCCCCATGCGCCCCAAATACCACTTCGCCGGAGGCGTACCCAACCCGCTTTGGCTACGGGAGCGCTGTCCGGTCATCTCATCCGAGGCGGCCCACCACCGTCTCGGAAGCGGTAACGATAACGCAACCCGAACGCGGCGGAAATGGGGAGCCCACGGCGATCACGCCGGGATGGTAAACGAGACGTTCGCATTTTTCCGTTGTTCTACGGGGCGATGGCCCCCGCACTGTGCCAGTGCCGGACAGTCTGTTGCGCCAAATCCTCACTCCACCCCCATTGTCGCGCCGCTCACCGAAATTCTTTTGACTGTGCAAGGCCGCCCGCGTTCTCTCGGATGCGAGGGCGGGATTTGGAATTTAACGATGATCGAGACGGTTTCGGCACTGATGGGTCTGGTAAGCGCGGGGATCTTCCTGGCCCATGCGTTCGAGGGTTACCGCACGAGGGCCTGAAGGCACTCGCGCGGACGGCAAGCATCACCTCTTTCAAAGCGGCGCGTTCGGACGGTCTTGGTCGATCCACTCGCGCATCGAACACGAGAGCGGCAGGTGTCCCATGCGTAATCATGACCTCGTATCCGATGGCTTCCTGGCCTTGACCGCCGGCGGCTTGGTGCTGCTCTGCTCGAGCCTCGTCGCGCTGGCGTTTGCCTGAACCGCACGTCCGCCTGTCCAACACGGGTTCTCTCCATTGCGGCGCAGCAGGCGCGGCTGTCCCCGCTCCCATTCAGTTGATTGAATTATTGCGTTCGGCGCCTCGACCAATTGCAAGAGGCCATCACCAACGAGGGTGACGCAAATGCTTGCCGAGAAGTTCTTCCTGGTCTTGGAATCCCTGATCCGCGGCAACCGCACCTATCCGGATGGAAGTCCCCGGGTCATCAGCACCTCCCCGCATGTGCCGGTCAGGCTGCCGTCAGCGAAATAACCGGCGCGTCCGCCAGCCGCCGAAATCCGCCGCTCAGCGCAGGCCCAACAGCGAGCGGCGGTAGAAGCCGCCGCGGGCCTCGTTCTGGCAGACGAAGCTGCCGTCGAAGCCCTGGCCGTAGCGCTTCTGCCCCTTGCGGTAATAGACGCCCTTGCCGAAGTCGAGCCAAACCACCTTGTCGCGCGGGCAATGACGCTGGGCCTGCGCCTCGTATCGAAACGGCGTCAGCGGCGTCGCCGAGACCTCGGCGCCACCTGCAGCGACCAGCATGGCGCCGGCGCATGCGATTGCGCCGGACCATTTGCCAAAGCTGCCCCGTGACATGCCCCCACCTCCCGCTCGCCGCCGTCTCCGGCGGCTGGCACGGTAGCACGAAACGGCACAGCCCGCGGAAGGCGGCAAGCGCGCCGAATGAACGCGGCAGCGGGTGTCATTGCCGGTCCGCTTCGAGCTGCGCCAGCGCCTGGTGCAGACATTCTTGAAGCCTCTGCGCGACCTGCTCGCGCGCGATCCCCTTGCCTGCGAGATCGCCCGCCACCTTGCCGACCACGTGGTCCATCGTCCGGCTCTCCAGATGGTCCGTCACCAGCGCAGCCGCGTAGCCTGCAGCGGCATCGCCACTGAGCCCGAGCTGGCCTGCGGCCCAAAGCCCGAGCAGCTTGTTGGACCGCGCCGTGGCCTTGAACATCAATTCCTCGTCGTGGGCGAATTTGGCTTCAAAGCCCCGCTCGCGCTTGTCGAACGTGGTCATGGTCAGCTCCATTCTGCGTCGCTGATGAGGATCGGACTTGCTGGGAGCGAACGTCTCCATGGTTCAGGTCAGTTTTGGATCATCAGAAGCTTCCTCCCGGAAGCGAAGCGCCGTCAAGCCTGCCGATGGGAAGCAGACACCCAAGCGGCATTGGCGGCCGACAATCAAATGCAGGCCGCCAGCAGATGCGATTTTTTGAAATTGCGCGGCTAAGCGCGTTCGCTCAGCCCTTCGCCGCCGCCGCTTCGCGCGCCAGCCGCTCGGCCTTCAGCCGTTCCTTGTTGGCATAGAACGCCTTCTGCGCCGCTTCGTGGTCGCGCATGGCCTTCTCGGCCTCGATCCGCCGAGCCGCATCGCGAGCGTGGCGCTGTTCGGGGGTCAGGGGTTTGCGTCGGAAGGAAAGGTCTTCAGTCATGCTGAATGAACGTGGCCGTGAGGAAAAAGTTCCGCATGGTCCTTTTCGAGACTGTCGGCCGCAGGCATAAAGTTGTCTGAAAACAACCCCATGCACAGTAGCTAAGTTCCTCTAGCACAACGCTTTTCTCAATGAGGGCCAGAGATCCGCACTCCGGTCGCTGGAACCGTTAGATCGCGATGTCCGCGATCACGGGCAAATGGTCGGAATAGGCGCGCGCCGCATGGTCGGTCCAGACTTTCTCGATCCGGCTGTCACGCGTTGCGTAGATCCGGTCGAGCCGCATGAGGGGCAAGCGCGATGGGAAAGTCCGCAACCGCGTCCGGTTCGGGCAGGCCTGCGCGAGCACGCGCCGCACCGATTTCACCCAAAACCAGTCGTTGAAATCGCCGAGGACGACGGTCCTTTCCGGCCTCACCAGGCTCACCACGGCCTGAGCCTGCGCATAACGCTCGTGGATGCTGAGGCCGAGATGAGTGGCGACCACGCGGACGTCGCCGAAAGGCGTCAGCAACCCCGTCGCGATCGCCCTGCGCGGCTCCCGCTCTCGATACGACACGTCGACGATCTCGGGCACGCTGGAGAACGGAAAGCGGCTCATGAGCATCTGGCCGTAGTCACCGTCCTCCGTGACGATCGACTTGGCATGAACGCGATGATCGCCGACGACGCGCGCCAGCTTCGCGAACGGATCGTCCGACCGCGATCGGGAATCCACCTCCTGAAGCGCGACGACATCCGGCGACCATTTGCGCAGGATGGAGCAAACACCCTCCAGATCGAATTTCGGATTGAGATTGAACGTGCCGTGCACATTCCACGTCATGAAGCGCACGGGCACCATCAGCGCCTCCCGGCGAGCCATGTCGTCACGAATTGCGCGCCGACGCAGACCCCGAGCCAGCCGAGGAATGCCAGTATCAGAAGCACTATGTTGCTCCAGGACGCATTTCTGGCGAGCTCTGCAATCTGCGAGCCGAGAACCGCCATGGCCAGGATTCCGGGCGTGCTGCCCAGCAGAGTTCCAACCATGAAGTCACGAAGAGGCAGCGTGCTTGCGCCTGCCACGACGTTTACCAGTGAGAACGGTGCTATGGGAAGCATCCGGATGACGACAACCGCCAGGATCCCCTTCCCGACCACGCGTTCCTGGATGCGCGCCGCACGGCGTCCCAGCAAGCGCTGAAGGCGCTCTCGGCCCAGGAACCGTCCGATCGCAAAAAGGAGGAGCGCGCTGAGCAAGACGCCCGCCATTGCGGTGACGAAACCCAGCCAGGGCCCCAGGGCGGCGGCCGTTGCCGCAATGAGCACGAGAACCGGAAAGACGACGAGCCCGCCAAGGACGAAGGCTGCGATCGCCAATGGCGGCCCCCAGATGGACTGCGAATAGGCAGACAGAAGCGCCGAAAGATGACCTGCATCGGCGACATCGCTCAAGGACGTGTAAGACCAGGCCAGCGCCAGCCCAAAAAGAGCCACGGCTATCGCAACGATCCCGATGATGGTTTTCGTCGTCCACATGCGAGATGCCGTGCGCTCCAGATGAAGTGGCAGCTCAGGGTCCGCCACAGGCTGAACCAAGCTGGCCAGCGTGCTGGTTAGAACCGAAGACTGGACTTTCCGCAACGTCTTGGCGCCATGAGATGTGGAGACGTCGTCTAGCAGAGCGAAGAGCCGATGCTCGTTTCTTGCGATGGCCTGCTCGTCGAGACCGCAGAAATGAGCGATGAGACGACGGCGGACGGAGGCGATGAAATCCCGATGCTGCTCGGATTCAGCTTCAAAGATGAGGTCGCATTCGCTGTCGGCGCCCATGGAACGATTGTTCAGATTGGCGGAGCCGATCCGCAAGATCCGGTCGTCGACCACCATGAGCTTGCTGTGCACCATCACGGCGGCTTCCTTATTGCCGCTGCGGGAGACCGGATGGACGAAGCGGATGCGATCGGCCACGCCAGCCGCGCTGAAGCAGTTGATGAAGGCGCCACGGCCGTTCTGCATGGCCTGGGACTCAAACCACGAGGAATGCAGTTTCGGAGCGACCACCAGAACCCGAAGCGACGGCACGCGGCACATCTGCTCCGCCAATTCGTGCGCCATCCGGGTCGCGCTGGTGAATTGATTTTCGATGTACACGAAGCTCGTTGCCGACCGGATCGCCGCAATGAAGGAGCGTTCGACCTCCTTGATGGTCGAGCCTGCAGGACAGACCACCTCGGTCCTGGCGATCCCGACCGGCACGTGCTCGGCCTCCACAGGCACGTTCGCCGGCCAGCGACCGTTCCTCGGTGCGCACCATTCATCGGACTGTTGGCCTGCCGCACGCCAGCGTTGCTCCGCGAGGGCGAACAGCTGCTCCGCAGCATCGCCGTCGACCAGGCACTGAACATCGTGAAACGGCGGATACGGCTTGCGCTGAGGGTCGCAGCGCATGGCATTGTCGGCGCGGTGGTCACTCGTGTCCCAGCGCCTGATCGTCAGATCGAGGCCGCCGACGAACGCCAATGAACCGTCGACACAGACGATCTTCTGGTGTTGCGCCGAACCGAACGGAAGCGTGGCGTCCAGATGAAACCGGACGCGGCCATCGGTGTCGGCGGTAAATTTCGCCGCGGAATTCCACTCTCTCTCGGAAGCGTAAAAAGAGACGAAGTCCCAGACGAGAATGTTGATGCGCAAGGCGGGCCTGCGCTGCACCAGCGCGCGCAGGAAGGGACCCAGCTCCTCAGGCAGGCCATCATCCGCACGTCCGGAGGCTCCGACCAGGCGTGTCCTGCTATGGATGTCCCATCCGATGATGTAGACGAAATCCTGCGCCTCCAGCAGGGCCTCCCGCAGGGCTGCGAAATAGGCGGCGGCATCGTTCAGAACCGCCACGCGCCGCGCCCTGCACCGCCGCCAGACGGTGTCGCCGGGAGTGAGTGTCGATGCGCTCTGAAGCAGGTGAACCTCGCAATTCGCGTTTGCGTCTAAACGCGCTGGAGGCTCAAGGGGTTCCACGCGGTCAACGGCTGCGGTTCGATGCGAATGCCGAATGTCCCGCGCCCTCTGGGCCCGTCGCACAAGTCGTCATTTGGTGCGGACAAACTTCGCGCCGGCGCTCCTCAACACATCGACAATTTTCTCAGGGGCATCGCCGTGAAAATCGACGGAAACCTCGATCAGGCCTTCCAGCTTCTGCCGCCCCTCCGGTGTGGGCGCTGTCTTGACGTCAGGACCTGCCGCGCGTGTTCCCACGGTGTTCGCAGCGCCGGCAGGCTGGACGAAGACGTCGCCTCGCGGCACGCCGCATTCCTGCACGACATGCTCAACCGCAAGCTCGGCGCCGCGGCGCGTGTCGAATTCTCCAATGATGGTGCTTTCCAAGGCTGCTCTCCGTGTGCTCGAGACTGCGAACAACAGGCGAGCCGAGGCCAAGTTCCTGAGGGAGCATGCAAGAGGATGACGGTCGGATCCCAGGCGCTGATGATCAGAACCGAATGAGTCCAAACAGGAAGAGCAGCGCCACCGTGACCAGGCCGGAGATCAGCAGCGAGCCGAGACATCCCAGCCGGTTCGAGAAAAAGAAGAACATGCGTTGGCCGCTGTGAAGCTTGCTGCGGGCTAATCTCTCTAAGTCAGTAGCGTTCCTGCGCAGTTTCGCGTGTCCGTGGCTCTAGCACGCAACGCTTCCTTCCACTGCATTTCAACCAGTCCCGATCCTCCTCTTGAAGACTGGAGATCCAAACGCAACATGGGTCTACGGCACCGCCGCAATCCGTCTCTCCAACATCGCGGGCCGGACTTGAGCGAGGAAGATTGAACAGATCCGTCGGGCTGCGGTGTTAGGAATGGCTCTGGGCCAAATGACCCGAGCGGCACCGGGGCGCCGCCAATCCAGACCTTGGAGTGACGCGCCGAGGCGCCCCAGTCTTTCCAGCGCAGGCTAGTGCAACACGCGAGCGGCTTCGGCGAGCCGGACCCTTTCTCTCAGCTCCTCGAGCTCCTCGATCGCGTCCAGCAATCTCACCAGCTCGCGGGCAATATGTGTCAAACCGGACTTGGATTGCTTTAAGATACGAACTCGCTGTGCCATCGGTGCACGCCTCCATGGTCGGGCACGTCCAATTGGCAAGGAGCGTGCCAGCCCACGAGGGGAACTTATGGCGATTTCTGGCGGAAGGGGTGGGATTCGAACCCACGGTACCCTTGCGGGCACGCCGGTTTTCAAGACCGGTGCCTTAAACCACTCGGCCACCCTTCCAGTCCCGGGAATGGGTGTCGCTTAACGTAGTCGACCGCGCAAGGCAACGCCAAGTTGGCGCAAGTGCTCAAACCTTTGCCGGCCGGAGCGCGGCGCGTTCCTTTTCCTGCACAACCTGTCTAGCTCTTCGGGCAATCAACCAGGACGGCACTCCGGATGTACTTGGTCCTCTGCCGGTCGCCGACGTTGCGCCCGAATTGAGGGCTGTAGTTCAGGTCGTAGCGGCACCCTGCCTGCATTGCCTTGTAGATCGCGCCCCGTTCGATCACGTAACTCCCTTGTGGGAGCGTCTTGAGGCGGACCTGTGTGATGGTCTGCTCCTGGCCGTGGTCCGGGCCGAGATAGGTAACGCGATCGGTCGAGCCGACCGACCAGACCACCGCAACTGCGCACATCAGTGAAACGGCGAAAGCAGCGACCAGCCCGAGTTGCGGTCGCTCGACGGAGTCCAGAAACGAGCTCATGCCGTTTCGTGTCGTTCCGGGCCTTGCGGTTCAAAGGCTCCCTCACCTTTGCGTCGCGCAACAGAAAGCGCGGCGCCCCGCGAAGAGCGCCGTCCTGAAATTCTTTGTTGTTTGCGTCTAGCTCAGTAGCCGCAGGACGCGCAGTTCATCTGCACCGGGGCGTAATAGGAATAACCCGGCGAGACCATCTCGACGCGCTGCCGGGTGGCGTATTGCGGCGGGATGCGCTCGTACTGGACGCTGGGCGGCGCGACCATTACGGTCTGCGGCACCATCACGGTGCGGTACTGCGCCGGCGTGCGGTGCGCGACCACGGAGCCGGGCGAGACCATCACGGTCTCGTCGACGGTGCGGTATTGCGGCGGCACATATTGTTGCTGGTAGCAGGTCGTGCACGGCGGCGGCGTGTAGCAATTGTAGCAGCCGGCGGAGGCCGCACCCGTCATGGAAATGGCGGCGACGGCCGTTGAGAAAACGACAGCGAGAGTACGAGACATTGCGGTGGTGCCCCAGTTGCCCGAAACGGATCTGCGAAGGTCGCGGGAGTATACGGCGCAAAACCTTGCCTTGCCGAACTTCGTCGAGGCATCCTTAATGCGAACGATCGATCGCGGCGGAGCGGTAAGAACTCATTGACCACGCGCATTAACGCGCGGGATGTTTGCGCGGCGGTGCGCATGACAGCGAGTCCGCGATCGGACATCGCCGCGGCACTCGTTCGAGCATAATTTGCAGTTCATCCTCGTTCCATGTTCGAGCTTTCAACGCCTCGCTGCTCTTTCCAGAAACTCCAACAGCGAGGGATCGGTCTCCTCGAGTTCGACGAAGCGACGGCGCAGCTCATCGGCGATTTCAGCGGTGGCATCGCGCGACCATCCCTCCGCGGTATTGAAGGCCACGATACGTGCGGGATGGAGATATTGCCCTTCGGCGAGATGTCTGAGCAGGGTCGCGCGATTGGCGTCCTCCTCGGCCGTCTCGCACCAAGCCCGGCCCAGGCGGCGGCCGAAATCATCGAGCACAAGATAGACGTCCCGGTCTGTCGTGATTTGCGGCACGAGTGATGGAGAATGAATCATGGCTAACTCCGCTATTGGCAATCCGAACCTTTGCGGACGAACCTCGATACGGCGACCGCCTCGGCTGGATTCGGAAAAAATGGATTTCGACGATTTTTCTTAGGATGGCACGATTAAATAAAAATAAAAACAAAATTAATAAAAATTAAATAGCAAAATGTGGACAATGGACTAAGTTGATGATGCCTGGCGGGCGAGCCCGCACGTCGGGTGCCCACTGAGCAAACGGCTCCCGCTCCCACCCCAACCAGCCCCACGCCCTAGGGAGGCGGGGGCCGTTCTTTCCCGATCTCCGTTCCGGCTACTTCCTGCAACGGCGCATCCGGGTGGTCGCACGGAGCCGCGAGGCGTTCCGAAGATCGCCGATCCAGGCCAGTGGCGCCGATGCCGCCTACTTCGGACGCCGCTTGACCTCGCGCACCGCTCCGCGCGCGGCACTCGTGGTGAGCGCGGCGTAAGCCTGCAGCGCGGTCGAGACGTTGCGCTTGCGGCCTTGCGCCTGCCAGGCAGCATCGCCCTTCGCCTCCTCCGCGGCGCGGCGCTTGGCGAGCTCCTCGTCGGAGACCTCGAGGCTGATGCTGCGGTTCGGGATGTCGATGGCGATGATGTCGCCGGTCCGCACCAGGCCGATATTGCCGCCTTCGGCGGCCTCCGGCGAGAGATGGCCGATCGACAGGCCGGAGGAGCCGCCGGAGAAGCGGCCGTCGGTGACGAGCGCACAGGCTTTGCCGAGGCCCATCGATTTCAGATAGCTGGTCGGATACAGCATCTCCTGCATGCCGGGGCCGCCGCGAGGGCCTTCATAGATGATGACCACGACCTCGCCGGCGACGACCTTGCCGCCCAAGATGCCGTCGACGGCCGCGTCTTGGCTCTCGAACACGCGCGCGGGGCCGGAGAATTTCAGGATCGAGGCATCGACACCGGCGGTCTTCACGATGCAGCCGTCCTGCGCGAGGTTGCCGTAGAGCACGGCGAGGCCGCCGTCCTTGCTGAAGGCGTGCGCGAGATCGCGCACCACGCCCTTCTCGCGGTCGGCGTCGAGCTCGTCGTAGCGGCGCTCCTGGCTGAAGGCGACTTGCGTCGGGATGCCGCCGGGCGAAGCGCGATAGAAGGTGCGGACCGTCTCGCTCTTGGTGCGCTTGATGTCCCAGCGCTCCAGCGCCTCGTTCATGGTCGGCGCGTGCACGGTCGAGACCGAAGTGTCGATCAGCCCGGCGCGGTCGAGCTCGCCGAGGATGCCCATGATGCCGCCGGCACGGTGCACGTCCTCGACATGCACGTCGGCGACGGACGGCGCGACCTTGCAGAGCACGGGCACGCGGCGCGACAGACGGTCGATGTCCTTCATAGTGAAGGCGACCTGCCCCTCATGGGCGGCGGCCAAGAGATGCAGCACGGTGTTGGTCGAGCCGCCCATCGCGATGTCGAGCGTCATCGCGTTTTCGAACGCCTTGAAATTCGCGATGTTGCGCGGCAGCACGGAGGCGTCGTCCTGCTCGTAATAGCGGCGGACCAGGTCGACGATGGTGTGGCCGGCCTCGACGAACAGGCGCTTGCGGTCGGCATGGGTTGCGACCACCGAGCCGTTGCCGGGCAGCGCGAGGCCGAGCGCCTCGGTGAGGCAGTTCATCGAATTGGCGGTGAACATGCCCGAGCAGGAGCCGCAGGTCGGGCACGCCGACCGCTCGATCACCTTGACGTCCTCGTCGCTGACCTTGCTATCGGCCGCGGCCACCATGGCGTCGATGAGGTCGACGGCCTTGGTCTTGCCGGCCAGCTTGACCTTGCCGGCCTCCATCGGCCCGCCCGAGACGAACACGGCGGGGATGTTGAGCCTGAGCACGGCCATCAGCATGCCGGGCGTGATCTTGTCGCAATTGGAGATGCAGACGAGGCCGTCGGCGCAATGCGCGTTGGCCATGTACTCGACGCTGTCTGCGATCAACTCGCGCGACGGCAGGCTGTAGAGCATGCCGTCATGGCCCATGGCGATGCCGTCGTCGACCGCGATGGTGTTGAATTCCTTGGCGACGCCGCCGGCCTGCTCGATCTCGCGTGCCACGAGCTGGCCGAGGTCCTTCAGATGCACGTGGCCCGGCACGAACTGGGTGAAGGAGTTGACCACCGCGATGATCGGCTTGCCGAAATCGGCGTCCTTCATGCCCGTCGCGCGCCAGAGGCCGCGGGCGCCCGCCATGTTGCGGCCGTGGGTGGTGGTGCGGGAGCGATAGGCTGGCATGGCGGTTTCCGTCCTCGGGGTTTGCGTCGGCCGGGGCGGGAAAATGTGGAGCCACCTCAGGCCTTTCCGGCCGGATAGCGCACGGACCCGGCGGGCGCAACGGGAACTTGGGTCGGACAGGGCTCCCCTGCTCCCGGCGCGGGGGGCTCGTCGCTCACTCTCTGTCATTCCGGGGCGATGCGCAGCATCGAACCCGGAATCCATCGAGCGGCAGCACCCGCGGGACAATGGATTCCGGGTTCGCGCCTTTCGGCGCGCCCCGGAATGACGGCGGGGGGCGTCGGAGCCCCTATTACAGCGTCGGATCGAGCCGATCGCGCAGCCAGTCGCCGATCACAGAGACCGCCAGGGTGGTGACCACGATGGTCGTCGCCGGCGCCAGCATGATCCAGGGGGCGCGGGTCAGATATTCCCGGCCGTAGCCGACCATGTTGCCGAGGCTGGTCATCGGCGGCTGCACGCCGAGGCCGAGGAAGGACAGGCCTGACTCCATCAGGATCACCTCGGGGAACACGAGCGTGGTCGAGACGATCAGGGTCGAGGCGATGTTGGGCAGGATGTGCCGGAGGTAGATCCGCGACGGCGTCGCCCCTAATTGGCGGACGGCGGCGGCGTAGCCCTGCGCATTGGCGGAGATGGCAAGGCCCCGCGCGATGCGGGCGTAGCGCTCCCAGCCGAACAGGCCCATCAGCCCGACCAAGAGCGGCAACGAGTTGCCGAAGAAGGCGAGCACGGCCAGCGCCATGATCAGGAAGGGCATGCTGGCCTGGAAGTCGGTCAGCATCAGCACGAGCTGCTCGACGAACCCACGAAAATGCGCGGCGAGGAAGCCGAGGGTGGTCCCGACCACGGCCGAGATTGCGGTCGCGCCGAACGCGATCAGGAGCGAGATGCGGATCGAGACGAGCAGCCGCGACAGCACGTCCCGGCCAAGCTCGTCGGTGCCAAGCCAGTGCGCGGCATTGCCGGGCGCAGCAAGCCGGTTGCGCAGGTCGAGCTGCGTGAAGCCGTAAGGCGCGATCTTCTCCGCAAAGGCCGCGATCAGCAGCATCGCGACGATCCAACTGATTGCCAGCGCGACCGAGACCGGAATGGCCGGCAGGCTGATGCGGCGTGAAAACGCCTTGGTCTCCTTCAGCGTCGCGTCGGTCATGCGTGCGCTCCTTTGCTGCGCAGGCGCGGGTCGAGGAAGCCGTAGAGGAAGTCGACGATCAGATTGGACGTCACCATGGTCATCGCAACCAGCAGCAGGATGCATTGCACGACCGCGAGATCGCGGTTGGCAACCGCAACGACGAGAAGCCGCCCTACTCCCGGCCAGGCGAACACGCTCTCGACCACGACCGCGCCTGCGATCAGCGTGCCGACCATGAAGCCAAGGATGGTCACGGTCGGGATCGCCGCGTTCGGCAGCGCATGCGAGGTCACCACCTTGCGCCACGGCACGCCTTTTGCGGATGCGGTGCGGATATAGGGCTGGCCCAGCACCTCCAGCATGGCGCTGCGGGTGAAGCGCGCCAGCACCGCCGCGCCGCCGAGGCTGAGCGTTGCGATCGGCAGGATGGCGTGGCGCCAGCTGTCCTGCCCGCCCGAAGGGAGCCAGCCAAGCTGCACGGCGAAGATCAGCACCAGCAGCAGCGCCAGCACGAAGCTCGGGACGGTAAAGCCGGCGACCGCCGTCATCATCACGGCGCGGTCGATTCCCGAGCCGCGATGCAGCGCGGCGTAGATGCCGGCGGGAATGCCGAGCGCCACCTTGAAGAAGAACGCCGGCAGGGTCAGCGCCAGCGTTGCCGGGATGCGTTCCAGCACCAGCTCGATCGCGGGCCGGCCGTCGCGCATGGAGCGGCCGAGCTCGCCCTTGGCGATGGCGCCGAAATAATCGAAGTATTGAGCCCAGATCGGGTCATCGAGGCCCCACGCCTTGCGGAATGCCGCGAGCACCTCCGGCGGCGCCTCCGGTCCCAGGATCATCAGCGCGGGATCGCCTGACAGCCGCAACACGACGAAGGCGAAGGTGACGACGAGCACGATCGTGAGCGCGGCGCGTCCGATCCGAATGGCGAGATAGCGTCCCATCACGCGGCGTCCCGTGACGCAGCGCCGGTGACGAGATGGCAGGCCACCTGCCTGTCGCCGCCGACGGCGGACAGCGCCGGCACCTCGCGCGCGCAGCGCGCAATGGCGCGCGGGCAGCGCGGATGGAAGGCGCAGCCCGTGGGGCGCGCGGCCGGGTTCGGCGGGTCGCCTGCTAGCACGATGCGGCCCGCGCTGCGGCGGCCCGGCGCGGGCGAGGCCGAGACCAGCGCCTGGGTATAGGGATGCTCGGGCCGCGCGAACAGATCGTCCGCGCTGCCGATCTCGACGATGCGGCCGAGATACATTACGGCAACGACATTGCTGATCTGCCTGACGACGCGCAAATCGTGGCTGATGAAGAGCAGCGTCAGCGACAGTTGCGCCTGGAGATCGCAGAGCAGATTCACCACCTGCGCCTGGATCGAGACGTCGAGCGCGCTGACCGGCTCGTCGCAGACCAGGAAATCCGGCTTGGTGGCCAGCGCCCGCGCCAGCACGATGCGCTGACGCTGCCCGCCGGAGAGCGCGCCGGGATAGCGTGCGCCATGCGCCGGCGTGAGCTCGACGGCGCGCAGCAGCTCGCGGACGCGCTCGTCGCGCTCCGCCGGCGTACCGAGTCCGTGAATGTCGAGCGGCTCGCGGATCTGCGTTGCAACCGGCAGCCGGCGGTCGAGCGCGCCGAGCGGATCCTGGAAGATCATCTGCATCCGCGCGCGCTGCGCACGCCACGCCGTCGTCCCCGGCGCGGCCATCGGCTTCCCGTCGAACCGCACTTCGCCGCTGTCAGGCGGCTCGAGGCCGAGCACGATGCGGCCCGTCGTGGACTTGCCCGAACCGGATTCGCCGACGAGACCGAGCGTCTGGCCCCTTGGAATCGTCAGCGACACGCCGTCGACGGCATGCACGGCCGCAGCTCTCCCGAACATTCCGGAGCGCATCGCATAGGTGCGCGAGATCGCGGAGACCTCGACGAGCGGCGGACTCATTCGGCGGCCATCCCGAGCAGCGCGCGGCGCGATGTCTCGGCACGGACGCAGGCGACGCTGCGATCATCGGCGATCGGCGCGAGGGGCGGCGCCGCAAGGCCGCATGCTTCCGCGACAAGCGCGCAGCGCGGCGCGAAGGCGCAGCCGCCGGGCATGTGCGCAGGATCAGGCACCGTGCCGGGAATGGCGGTGAGGCGCCGCCGCGGACCATCGAGCGGCGGCAGCGCGCCGATCAATCCTTGCGCGTAGGGATGCACGGGATCGGCGAACAGCTGGTTGCTCGGGGCCTGCTCGACGATGCGGCCGGCATACATCACCGCGACGCGGTCGCAATTCTCCGCGACGACGCCGAGGTCGTGGCTGATCAGCACCATGGCCATGCCGAGCTCGCGGCGGACCGTGGCGAGCAGCTCCAGGATCTGCGCCTGAATGGTGGCATCGAGCGCAGTGGTCGGCTCGTCCGCGATCAAGAGATCGGGATTCCCGGCCAGCGCCATCGCGATCATGATGCGCTGGACCTGGCCGCCGGAGAATTCGTGCGGATAGGCCTCGAGCCGGCGGCCAGCGTCGGGAATGCCGACGAGATCGAGCAGCCGCCGCGCCTCCGCCTTCACGGCGTTGCCTTGGAGATCGCGATGCAGCGCCAGCGCTTCGCAAAGCTGCCTGCGGATGGTCAGCACCGGGTTGAGCGCGCTCGCCGGATCCTGGAAGATCATGGCGATACGCCCGCCCCTGACCTGATCGAGCTCGGCGGCCGGTGCGCCGAGAATCTGGCGCCCGTCGAGCCGCACCGAGCCAGAGACTTGCGCATGGCGCGGCAACAGGCCGAGCGCGGCGAGCCACGTCACCGATTTGCCGGAGCCGGACTCGCCGACGAGGCCGATGGCCTCGCCCTTCTGCAAGGCAATGTCGACGCCGCGCAGGACCGGCACGCCGTTGAAGGCGACGCGCAAGTCCTCGATGCTGACCAGCGGCTTCACCTTTAGACCTCGAAATTGCCGGCGCGGAAATCCATCGCGAAGGCGGGCGCTGCCTTCCACTTGATCGATTTCGGCTTGGCCGTGAAGGTCGCGTTCTGGTGCAGCACCGTGTAGGCGGGATCTTCGCGCTCGGCGATCTCGAGCATGCGGCGGAACGCCTTCTTGCGCGCGGCCCGGTCGGTCGAGGTCTCCAGGAATTCGGAGAGCGTGTTCAGCTCGGCATTGGTCCATTCGCCGATCTGCTGCTGCTGGCCGTTCGGCCCGTGCTGGGCGACCAGCGACGACACCGGATCGTTGAAGGCGGCCGAGTTCGACCAGTCGCGCACGGCGCGTGCCGGCCCGCGCTCCATGATCTGCGACCAGTTCTCCTTGGTCTCGATCTGCACGTTGAGCCCGACCGATTTCCACATCTCGACCAGTATCTGCGCGGTCGCGACCTGGTTGGTGTAGTAGTTGTTGAGCAGGCGGTACGGGATCGGGTCGCCCTTATAATTGGCCTGCTTGAGCAGATCCTGCGCCAGCTTCGGATCATAGGCCGGCACGTTCCAGTCGGCGTTGAACATGTCGCCGTAGAATTCCCATTGCAGACCCTTCGGCACACGGGTGCGGCCGGCCCACAGGCTGTCGACGATCGCCTGGCGATCGATCGCGTGAGTGAAGGCGCGCCGCACCAGCGGATTGGCGAGCACGGCGTGGTTCTTGTCGAACACGGTAAGGCGATGATTCTGAATCGTGCCGCCCTGCACTTCGAAGGCGGAATTCTTCTCGATGCCGGCAATCTGGTCCGGCGGGATGTCGCAGGCGAACTGGTATTCGCCCGAGAGCAGTCCGTTGATGCGGCTGGCGACCTCAGGCACTTCGAGGAAGCGGATGCGCTTGAGCGGCGGCCGGCCGCCCCAATATTCGTCGTGGGCTTCCAGCGTCAGCGAGACGTCGGGCTTGAGCTCGACGACCCTGTAGGGGCCGGTCGTCACCGGCTTGCGGGCCCAGTCGAGATAGCTCGCCGCCTCTTCCCAGGCGCGGCGGTTCATGATGTCGGAGCCGTAGCGCGACAGCCGGCCTTCGATCGTGACGTCGGGTGTCGCGTTGTAGAAGCGCACCGTGTACTTGTCGACGGCATCGACGCGCACCAGGTCCGGCCAGATGCGGCGGGCGACCGCGGGGACGTCCGGCGGCAGCTCCTTGCCCGGGCGCGGCGTCGGGATCTTCTCGAACGCCTTGATGGTGGAGCGGTTCTTGGCCTCGGTCTCGCCGAACATGCGTTCGCGGCTGAAGGTGAAGACGACGTCTTCCGCCGTCAGCTCGTCGCCATTGTGGAACTTGACGCCCTGGCGCAGCTTCACCTCGACGGTCTGGTCGTCGATGCGGCGCCATTCGGTGGCAAGGCCCGGCACAGCTTCGAGCTTGCCGCGCCAGTTCTTGGAGATCAGGCCTTCCCAGATCGAGGAGAAGAACACGCGCTCGCCGACATTGGACTGCTCACGCAGCACGTCGAGCACGTTCGCATTCGTGACCTTCTGCACGGCGACCGTCACCGACGGACGGTTGTCGGCTTGCGCGATGGCAAAACGCGGCAGCAGCAAGGTGCTTGCGGCGGCGCCGCCGGATTTCAGGATGGTGCGACGGGTGAGCTTGCTCATGATGTGACCCTGCCCTTTGTGATTGCGGTTATTCGGCGAGACCGAGCGCGGCGAGATGCGCCGCGCCCTTGCGGACATCGTCGTGGTTGCGGAGTTCGAGGATCAGCCGCGGATTCGACGTCAGCCGTCCTAGCGCGCGGAATACGGCGACCCAGGGAATGTTGCCCTCGCCCGGCGCCCAGTGCCGGTCGGCAAAGCCGTCGGTGTCCTGCAGGTGCACATGCGTCAGCATGTCGCCGGCGGTCTCGACGTAATAGTCGACCGGCGGCGCGCCGGTGGAGATGTGCGCATAATTGGCGTGCCCGGTGTCGAGCGAGACGCGGACCTTGCTGCTTTCCAACGCCTTGGCGAGGCGCACGCGGTCGCGCGGATCCTTGTCCTCGATGTTCTCGATGACGATCTCGCAGCCGATCGTCTCGGCACGCGCAATCACCTCGGCGAGCGTCGCCTTGACGCGCTCGACGATATTGGCGCGATTGTCGGGATAGAGATCGAGATTGTTGTGGTCCCAGGTCGTGAAGGGCGAGTGGATTACCATCTGCGTCGCGCCGAGGAACTCGGCGGCCTCAAGGCCCTGCAGCAGGCGCTTAGTCACCGCCTGGCGGATCATCGGATCGTGGCTGTCGATCTTGAAGCCCCAGAACGGACCGTGGATGCCGAGCCGGCCGGTGTGCCCGGTGAGCATCTGCTTGATCTCGCTAGCGGTTGCGCGCCAGTCGCTATCGAGCAGATCGGCGCGGAAGAAGTCCTGGATTTCCAGATCGCGCTGCTTTTCGAGAAGCCAGTCACGATGCGCGGGGATCGATTTGATGGACAATGCGGCGCCCAGCACCGGCTTCGACATGGCATGCTCCTTCGTCGTCAGCGATGACGGGAGCAGCGCTAGACCAGTTCAATGACAGGCCCGTGAAATGCGCATTCCGCAGCGTGGACGAGATGTGGACATCCTGCCCGCGCGTGCTGCGGTTCAAGCAAAAGCGATCGCTCCGAGCGATGCCGAATGGGCACATGGCAAGCGCCATCGTGTCCGTAGTGATCCGGAATGGAATCCTAGCCGTCCTTCGCGTACATCGCGGGACATCGATCGGCGGCCACTTCCACGGGCATCATCCTCTGATCGCGCTACATGGGGTTGGGGGACCACATGGGGCGGGGGATTGAAGGCTGGGGCAAGGTGACGAGGTCCGGACTCCTAGGCACTCCGGACCTCGAAACTTTTTAGATTGAACGCAGCAACGCGCCGTCCGGTGGGGCATCCGGGCGGCGCGTTGTCGTTTCAGAGCCTCTTTGTTTCGGCGCTTAGCGTGTCTGCGGCTCCAGCGTCACCGTGCAATCGCCCTGCCCTTGCGTCGCGACCACGATGTTGCCCGCGGGAGCGCCGAGAGCGATCGGCGTGGACGAGCCGCCGCCAGGCATCTGGACGATCACGCTGAGGGAATCGGTGCGCGCAGTCGAGCCCACGGTGGTCGGCTCCGCCTGGGCGACGTTGCCGGAAGCATCACGTCGCATGATCTGGCAGTTCACCATGGTGTTTCCGCCGGCCGCCGCCATGCCTGACGACGAGGAGGTGCTGCCACCCATTTGGGCCCGGGCCCGCGACGGATCGCGGGGTACCTGGCTGACGATGCGATGCGAGCGCGGCTCCACGATAATGACCTCGTCTTCCGTCGTGAAATATTCGTAGCCGCGATATGCAGGCTCGATCGAGACGATCTCGGGCGGCAGCCGATGCAGACGCACGCGCGAGGGAATCGTCTCGCCGACCCGGATCGAGATGTTCAGATTGCGCTCCGGCTGCGCCAGGCGTGCGCGGCTCACCGTTTCGGAGATCCGCACCTGCCTCTCGGTCGTCACCTGGGCCTGCTGGTTGACCTGCGTGTTGGTCTGCGTGGTCTGATTGGCCTGGTTGGTCTGCGTGCCCGTGGAGCCGGGCGCGGTCTGTGCGTTGTTGGTCGGTGCCGCGCGGCTGGTATCCGTCGCAGTGGCCGGCTGGTTGCTCTGTTGCTGCTCGGCGGCACTGCGCGGCGGCTGGGCCTGGTTGCGCTCGTTCTGGTTGGCTGTAGCTCCGGTGCGCTCGTTCTGCTGGCCAGCCGGACCAGTCGTCGGGCCAGTCTTGGATCTCTCGGATTCGGCGGTTGATTTCTGCGGCGCAGCCTTGTCCTGCGCAGCCTTGTCCTGCTTGGTTTCCGCACCGCTCTTGCCCGCATCGCGTCCGGGCTTGGTGCTCTCGGCCTCCCGGTTGCGATCGCGCGAAGGCTCACGAGAGTCTTGTGCCTGGTCCCTCGCCTTCGGTTGATTGCGCTCCGAGGCCGTCGCCGGCTGGCGCTTGTCGTCACTTGCCTCGCTCTTGGCAGCGCCGCCTCGATCCTCGCGGCCTGCGCCCTGAAGCCGCTCTTGGGCGCCTTGCGCGCGCTCTTGAACGCGTTCTTGAGCCGCACCACCGCGCTGCGGAGAAGCGCCCTTGGCCGGCTCCTCGGTCCGTTTCGGCTCGTCCCTGCGCTCACCGGGCGCCTGGGCATAGGCAAGGCCGGATGCGAGCATGAGCCCGACGGCCGCAGTCGATAACATCAAATGTTGACGCATGGTCCCTCTCCTCGACAATTCGCAACAATAAACGCGAACGTTCTGTTCGTACGAAGGTTCCTGAGCAGGAACGCAGTCGTGGAGGTGAGCCAATCAAGTCGCCATTACATCGCATCCTTCAGCGTCAGTCGCGCCGTGAACGTCACGCTGGTCTTGCCGACCAGCGCCATGCCTTCGACTTCCGCACCGCCGGGGAAATAGTCGCCGGAAAAGCCGCAGGTGACCTCCCTGCCGCCGAATGCAAGCGTCCTGCCGACCGCCTCGGTGTGCTGATTGACGATCATGTCGCCCCGCCACTTGCCGTTCCGGAAGGTGTAGCTGCCGGTGTAGTAGAAGTAGCTGTCGCCGCCCATGATGCGGCCGTCGCTGAGCACGACCACGCCCCTGGCCTGCCCACGCTTGCCGTCCCGCATCTCGATGTCGAAGATGTAGAGGCCGTTGACGACCCTGGCCTCCTCACCCGCTTCCGCTTTATCGCCAGCTGACATCCGATCATCCCCCACCGATCCGTTGTCCCGATCAGTTCGGCACGTTCCGCTCGAGATCCTCGAGCCATGCCGCTGCACTCGAATCCGAGGGCGCGCGCCAATCGCCGCGCGGCGACAATGAACCGCCGGCCGAGACCTTCGGCCCGTTCGGCATGGCCGAGCGCTTGAACTGGCTGAAGGCGAAGAAGCGGCGCAGGAACACCTCGAGCCAGCGGCGGATATCCGGCAGGTCATAGGCCCGGCGCCGATCGCTCGGGAAGGCCGGTGGCCATTCGCCCTTGGCAACGTCCTTCCATGCCTGAAGCGCCATGAAGGCGATCTTGGACGGCCGCATGCCGAAGCGCAGCGTATAGAACAGGTTGAAGTCCTGCAGCTCGTAAGGTCCGACGGACGCTTCCGTGCTCTGCGGCTTCTGGCCGGCCTCGACGGGCACAAGTTCCGGCGAGATCTCGGCCACAAGGATCGAGCCAAGCGTCCGGTTGACGTCGTCGCTGAACTGCTTGGAGGAGATCACCCAGCGGATCAGATGCTGGATCAGCGTCTTCGGCACGCCGGCGTTGACGTTATAATGCGCCATCTGGTCGCCGACACCATAGGTGCACCAGCCGAGCGCGAGCTCGGAGAGATCGCCGGTTCCGATCACGATGCCGCCGTGATGGTTGGCGAGCCGAAACAAATAATCCGTGCGCAGGCCAGCCTGCACGTTCTCGAAGGTGACGTCGTAGACCTTCTCGCCCTTGCCGAAGGGATGGCCGATATCCTTCAGCATCTGCGTCGCCGTGGTGCGGATGTCGAGCTCCTGCCAGCTCGTCTGCAACGCCTTCATCAGCGCGAGCGCGTTGGTCTTGCTCTCGCTGCCGGTGGCAAAGCCCGGCATGGTGTAGGCCAGGATGTTCTCGCGCGGCAGGCCGAGCAGGTCGACCG
The DNA here is from genome assembly GCF_056156565.1 of Bradyrhizobium sp. JHI2711. Classification (NCBI taxonomy): domain Bacteria; kingdom Pseudomonadati; phylum Pseudomonadota; class Alphaproteobacteria; order Hyphomicrobiales; family Nitrobacteraceae; genus Bradyrhizobium; species Bradyrhizobium sp. JHI2711. Next base: position 582,818 of record NZ_JBPZPT010000001.1, on the reverse strand, counting down.
CCTTGGCGGCGACGATCAGGGCGTGGGTGGAATCGAGGCCGCCCGACACGCCGATCACCACGCGCTTGGTACCGGTGGCGCGCATGCGCTGCACCAGCCCGGCGACCTGGATGTTGTAGGCCTCGTAGCAGTCCTGCTCGAGCAGGCTCTCATCGCTCGGCACGAATGGAAAGCGCTCGACCTTGCGCAGGAAGCCGATATCGGCGGCCGGCGGCTTCAGGGCAAATGTCACCTTGCGGAAAAACGCCTCGCGCTGCCGCCGGTTGTCGTCGAACGTTCCCATCAGCGCGCGCTCCTGCCGGAGCAGGTCGAGGTCGACGTCAGCCAGCGTGATCTGGCCGCCCTGGCGGAACCGCTCACCCTCGGCCAGCAGCACGCCGTTCTCGTAGATCGAGGTCTGACCGTCCCAAGCGAGATCGGTGGTGGATTCTCCGGCCCCGGCCGCGGAATAAACGTAAGCCGCGAGGCAGCGCGCCGAGGTCGATTGGCACAGCAACGCGCGCGAGCGCGCCCGGCCGATCGTGATCGGGCTGCCCGAGAGGTTGATCAGCACGCTCGCGCCCGCAAGCGCGAGCTCCGAGGCCGGCGTCACCGGGATCCACATGTCCTCGCAGATCTCGACGCCAATGGTGAGGCCCGGAACGTCCTCGGCCGCGAACAGGAGATCAACGCCGAACGGCGCATGCAGGCCGCCAAAGGCGATGGTCTCACCGGCGATGCCGGCGCCGGAGGCGAAATGCCGTCCCTCGTAGAACTCGCGATAGGTCGGCAAGTAAGATTTCGGCACGACGCCGAGGACGTTGCCGCGATGAATGACGACGGCGCAGTTGTAGATGCGATTGCCGAAGCGCAGCGGCGCCCCGACGATCAGGACCGTCATCAGCCCCGCCGAGGCCGCAACGACGCTTGCAAGCCCGCGCTCGACCGCATCAAGCAGCGGATCCTGCTTTACCAGGTCCTCGATCGCATAACCGGACAGGCACAGCTCGGGAAACACCGCGACCGCGACCGACTGCTCATGGCAGGCATTGGCCGCCGCCAACACGGCCTTCACGTTGGCGCTGGGATCGGCGACGTGGGAGGTGGTCACGCAGGCTGCCACGCGCGCAAATCCGTGGGCGTAAATCGAGTGGAAAGTCATCGAGCGCAGTACCCTCAAATCTCTCGCCGGCGGCCACCGCCGTCAGCTCCGGTCATATTTAGCCCATCGATCTGGCCCCGTGCAGGCCATCCGCCGTCATGCATAACGGATTTGCGCCCCATCCGGTCCAGTGCCGGCGAGGTCAGGCGCTGCGGGCCAGCACGCCGGGCAGATCGCCGCGCAGCCACCCGGCGATCCGGGGCCAGGCATGCGCATGGGTGCGCGCGCCCATGAACAGGCCGAGGTGGTTGCTGGGCTCGGATGCCGCTGCAACGAAGGCAGGTGGCGTACCGACGAGCCCCGCGGTGGCCAGCGCTTGCGTCGCTGGCACTACATCGTCGTCGAGGCCGGCGAGCAGGAAGATCGGCGCCTTGACGTCCTTCAGATCGATCGGGCGCCCGAGCGCGACGAAACGGCCCTCGGCGATGCGGTTCTCCCGGAAGATCGCGTTGACGATCTCGAGATAATAAGTGCCCGGCAGGTTGAGCGTCTCGGTGTTCCAGCGGTCGAACCGCGCCAGCAGCTCGGAGCCCTGCTCGTCCGAGAGATCCCGCTGCAATGCCGTCCTGATATCGTCGTTGTCAGGGGTTTTGGACCAGAAGCGCAGCATCTCCTCGCCGCTGACATTGCCGCCGCCGCGCGCGACGAGCTGGTCATAGACCAGCTCGGGCGCGTTGCGGGCGAGCCGGGCCAGCGAGGACTCGATCGACAGGTCCACGGGAGCACCGACCAGAACCACCCGCCGCACCTTGCCTGGAAAGCGCGCGGCATAGAGCAGCGACAGCCACCCGCCCTGGCACAGCCCGACGAGATCGACCGGCGCGCCGATCTCGTCGATGGCGACGTTGAGATCGCCGAGATAGCTGTCGATCGAGAGATAGCGCATGTCCGGCGTCGCTGACCGCCAGTCGGTGAGATAGATCCGGTCGATGCCGCCGTTTTGCAGCGACTGCACCACGCTGTGGCCTGGGGCGAAATCGGCGATCAGGGCCCGGTGCAGCGCATAGGGCGCGCAGACTAGCGCCGGCTGGCCCGACCGGGTCTGCGAGCAATCGCGCAAGCGCATCGTTGCGAGCTCCAGCGCAATGCGGCTCGGAGTCGTCCATGGCAGGCTGCTGTCACCCTGTTGCTCGGGTGCCCGCTCCAGCCACCACAAGCAGGCGTCCATGGCGAGCTGCGCTGCGGCAAACGGCCAGAGCCGCGGATCATCAGGAGCCTGCGCTGGCCCACGTGGCGGTTTGGCGGTTTTGTCCACCATGGCTACCTCGACATCCTCACAGAAACGCCTCGAGGCTCACGACGGCAATGCCGAGGTCCCGAAAACTCCGATGGGTCGCCGCGACCGAGCCGTCGAGATCGATGCCGCGACAGGCATCCTCGATGACGGCCACCTCCAACCCTGCCTTGCGCGCATCTTCCGCCGAGAAGCGGACGCAGAAGTCCAGCGCCAGACCTGCGACAAAGACGGTCTTCAGCTCGCGTTCGCGCAAATAACCAAGCAATCCGGTCGGTGTCCGATGGTCGTTCTCGAACAACGCCGAATAGGAATCGATGCCGCGGCGAAAGCCCTTGCGCACCACGAGGCTTGCCCGTGTCACGTGGAGATCGCGATGAAATTCCGCGCCGGCCGTGCCTTGCACGCAATGCGTCGGCCACAGCACCTGCCGGCCATAGTCGAGCTCGATGGTCTCGAACGGCTGCTTGCCGGCATGGTTCGGCGCGAACGAGACGTGGTCGCTCGGATGCCAGTCCTGGGTCAGCACCAGATTGGCGAATTTTTGGGCGATCCTGTTGATGGCGGGCACGACCTTCTCGCCCCCTGGTACCGCCAGCGCCCCGCCGGTGCAGAAGTCGTTCTGCACGTCGATCACCAGCAACACGTCGCGGTCGGAAATCTTCATCGCCGTCCCATTTCGATCTGCCGGGCGCGACGGCGCCGGGCGACCACCTCAGTGTCGGCCTTCCCGCGCGGCTTCGCAACCACTGGCACGCGCGGCAGCTGCGCGAATTGGTCACCCTGGCCGCCACGATGCAACGGTTTGACCTCGTCCGTGTTGACTAGGCGCACCCAAGCGCAGATTCTCGCACCGCCCGCGCCAGGCGGATCGGGTCGAAGCAGCGGAGGACAGGGCTGCCAGGGCCTGAAGGTCGTGGCGGCGATGAGGCCATGAATATCGGCAAGACCGGAAAAATTCTTCTCGCCGATATCGGCGGCACCAATGCGCGCTTCGCGCTGAGCCCGAGCGGTCAGACCGGACCGATCGACTATGTCAAGGTCGCCGACTTCCCGACCGTGCGTGAAGCCATCGCGGACGTTTTGGCGCGCCGGTCCAACGGCGAGCAGCCCCATCGGGCGGTGCTGGCCGTGGCTGGTCCCGTCACCAACAATCGCTGCGTCATGACCAACAGTCCCTGGGTCATCGACGGCAACGAGCTGCAGCCCGCGCTTGGCTTCGACAGCGTCCATGTGCTGAACGATTTCGAGGTCGTGGCCTGGTCCCTGCCCGCCTTGGAGCCTTCAGACCTGGTCCCACTCGGCGGCGGCGACGGCTTGGCCGGCGAGCCGTTGCTGGTCGTGGGGCCTGGAACCGGATTTGGTGTGTCCTGCCTGGTCGACCGCCATGGTTCGCGACTGGCCGTCGTCACCGAGGCTGGACATGCGACCCTGCCGGCGGAGAACGAGCGCGAGGAGCGCGTGATCGCCTGCTTGCGGCAGCGCCTCGGCCATGTCTCGATCGAGCGCGGTGCCCTCTCGGGCTCGGGGCTGCAAAACCTGTATGAAGCGTTGGCTGAGATCGACGGCGTTCAGGTGCCGCATCGCGATGCCGCCGGGATCACCAAGGCGGCCCTGGAGAACAGCTGTCCGGTCAGCCGCGCGACGCTCGAAATGTTTTGCGCCATCCTCGGCTCGGTCGCCGGCAATCTCGCGGTGACCTTCGGCGCCCGCGGCGGCGTCTATGTCGCCGGCGGAATCGTGCCGCGCTTCCGCGAGTTCCTCGCCGCCTCTGCGTTCCGGGCACGCTTCGAAGCCAAGGGACGGTTCCAGGATTATTTGCGCAACATCCCGACCAGGCTCGTGATCAAGCCCGATGCGAGCTTCCTCGGCCTGACGACGTTTGCCGAGCACAATTCCGGCTGAGTAGCGGTCTCAGGCGGCGAGTTCCCGTCATGCACAGCTGATTTGCGGCGCACCTGCGGTTCCACGCAGGTTCTGCTTGCCTGTGTGTTCCCGATGAGAAACAATCTACCCGTGTGTGGCGTAGTTGCGGGGGCGTGACATGCGTAAGCAGGATTCGGGTTTCGACTATCACCGCTATCACCGCCTGTTGCGCGAAGCGGACAGCGAAGACAAGCGGCTGGCGCTCATCGAGCTCCTGATCGAGGAAAAGGCCCGCGACCAGCTGGCTGCCCAGCGCGCTTCGGACCGCGCGGCCATGACGGCTCATACCATTGCAAGGGTGCTGAGGAACGGCCGCAGCCCTGGCGGTTGAGTTCTTCCCGCCAGGCGGCAAAAGCGCGATCGGTCAGCTCGGGATAGTGGCTGACGGCTCGGGAAACATCGAATCGATCATCGCCTTGAGCTGATCCATCGCGATCGGCTTGCGCAGGATCGGCCTGCGCCGGAGCAAGGACGGCAGCAGTTCCGGACCGTAGCCTGTGGCGAACAGAAACGGTTTTCCACGACGTTCGATCAAATCGGCGACGGGGTCGACATAGACGCCCATCAGATTGATGTCGAGGATGGCCAGATCATACTGCGCGGTCATGGCAAAGGCGCTGGCGTCGCGCACATTGTCTGCCTCCGCAACGACGTGGTGGCCGAGTTCCTCCACCATGTCGGCGATCATCATCCGGATCAACGCCTCGTCTTCGACCAGGAAAACGGAGAGTCCGTCCGCCATATCAACCCCGCAATCAGCCGTGCGAAGCTAAGCATAACCGAATTGCGCTGTAGATACACGAATTCGTGGCGGGCGCCGTTAATTCACACGCGCCCGAACCGATTCAACTTGATCAATCCAGTCCGCGCTCGTGGCTGAGCCGCACCATCGCCTGGATGAACACCTGCTTCTGCTTGTCGTCGAGGCTCGAAAAGAGCGGCTCGGCGGCATCGGCGACGTTGCGCTGATCGCCGGCGCGATCGATCAGGAACTGGGCCTCGTTGCGCATCTGCTCGATGATGTCGTCGGGCGGATCGCGCTTGGCGCGCGCAATCCTCAGGTTGAGCCGCTCTGCGCCATTATGCCCGAGGTAGTGCATCGCGCTCGAGAATCCGTACCAGTGCTTCTCCTGATCCGGCGTGAGATTCAGCTCGCTCTTGATCCGTTCGATGTAGGAATCGCTGTTCGCGACGATCTGCTCGGCAGTCAGCTGCGGCGCACCGGGCTGGGTCAGAACCGTGACTTCCTTGTTGTCTTTACCCTTGTTGTCCTGCGGCGCGTTCTTCGCCTCCTTGGTCGCCTTGGCGCTCTTGCCCTTGGCGCTCTTGGCATCCTTGTCCTTGGCCCCGCCCTGCTGCTTGGAATCCTTAGCCGCGTCCTTGCCGGTCTCCTTGGGCGGCGGCGCCTGATTGCCGGTGTTGGTGTTGCCGACACCGAGCACGCCGGTGAAAACGCCGACCACGCCGCCGATGGCGCCACCGAGCACACCACCGACCGGACCTGCCGCCTTGTTGCCGGCCGCGGCGCCTTCCTGAACGCCCTTGACCAGACCTTGAGCATTCGCCACCGCGCCGGCCCCGAGCAACAGCGCGAGCATAGACCCCAGCGCCAGGCATCGCCGCAGATGAAGCCGCGCTGGTGCCGCCGGTTTGATCATTCTCGTCTCCATCATCGATCTGGCCTGTCAGCGAGGATCAGCCGCTAGGCGCAACTCTATCGTTTCCGCCACTTCGAGGTCCAGACGCGGCCGATTGCTGTCCACGCCCGAAAGGTCTTTCAAGCGAAGCGGTTATCCAGCCTCTTGCGAAACTGAGGCGCAATTGCGCACGGCAGCGTTCGAGGCCGTTTGGCGCGAAGTGTGCGTCGCAAAAAAAACACCGTGCGCTGCGCCTGCGGCCCTATCGCCTTGCCAGACGTTGCGACCTTTCCGGGCACAACATGAGTTTTGGACGCGGAGCCGTTCGGCTTTCTCGACAGACGCGATCAATCATGATCTGATCGCGCTACCAATTTGCTGCGACAGGCGTGAATTGCCCACGCGGGCCGACGGCACCAACAAGAAAATCGACAACAAGAACTCAAGAAAGAAGTCTCAGAGGAAACTCCAACAACAACACCCAAGCGAGGAAACGAGATGTCACGCAAGACACTGACGCGACGTCAATTTGTGGCTGCCACTGCAATGTCCTCCGCGGCGCTGATCTCGGCGCCCTATGTCCGGGGCGCTTACGCCGCCGGCAAGCTCTCGATCGGCTTCTGGGACCATTGGGTGCCGGGCGCCAACAAGGCCTCGACCGAGCTCGTCAACGAATGGGCGGCGAAGGAGAAGGTCGAGATTTCAATCGACTACATCACAAGCCAGGGCAAGAAGATCGAGCTCACCATCGCGGCCGAGGCGGCGGCGAAATCAGGTCACGATGTCCTGGCAATGCCGACATGGTGGCCGCACGCCCATGCCGAACTGCTCGAGCCGGTCAATGACATCATGGAGCCGATCATCAAGCAGAACGGCGACGTGAACGGCACCGTCAAATATCTGGGACGGGCCGGCAACAAATGGCTTGCGGTGCCCGCAACAATCGGAAGCCAGATCAAGGGGCCCTGCTCCCGCATCGATCTCCTGAAGAAGTTCGCCAATATCGATATCCAGGAAATATATCCGGCGGGCAGCCAGCCCAAGGCCGACAACTGGAACATGGAGACATTCCTGAAGGCGGCCGAGGCCTGCCAAAAAGGCGGCGTGCCCTTCGGCATCGGCCTGGGCGAGACCACCGACAGCACCGACACTGCCGGCGCCATCTTCCAGTCGTTCGGCGCTGAGCTGGTCAATGCCAAGGGCGATCTCACGGTGAAGACGGACGCGGTTCGCCAGGCGCTCGAATTCTACAAGAAGCTTATCGCGGTCCTGCCGCCCGACGTCGCCGCCTGGGATGACGCCTCCAACAATAAGTGGCTGATCTCCGGCAAAGGCGCGCTGATCATGAATCCTCCGAGCGCGTGGGCGGTCGCCAAGCGCGACGCGCCGCAGGTCGCAGAGCAGTGCTGGACCCACGGCATGCCGTCCGGTCCGAAAGGCCGTTATGCGCCCTACCTGCCTTATTTCTGGGGGACCTGGAGCTTCTCCAAGAACAAGGAAGCGGCGAAGAGCCTGCTCACGCATCTGTCGCAGCCGTCATCGATCGAGAAGTTCGTGGCCGCGAGCGGCGGTTACGACCTGCCGGCCTACGCGAACATGACGACGCTGAAGACCTGGCAGGAGGAAGGGCCGCCGAAGGGCACCCTTTATCACTACCCCAATCCCCACAATCACCAGACGCTGTCGATTGCGGCCTCTCCTGCTCCGCCCAAGATCGCCCAGCAGATCTACGCGCAGGCCACGCTGACCAAGATGTGCCTCCGCTACGCGCAGGGCGAGAAGATGGAGGCGACGCTCGCTTGGGCGGAAGGCGAGTGCGAAGGCTTCATGCGAAGCTGAGACAGAGACGGGCGGCTCACGCTGGACGTGAGCCGCCCGGTCTAGCTGCCGCCACAAGCATCAATTTCTGAAGCCGGTTCCGCCGGCTTCCGTGCGAACGATCCTGCGAGGAAGATCCATCATGGCTGATGCCGTAGTTCGGCAACCCGGCGTCGCCCGGCCTGCGAGCGCCCACAAACGTGCAAGCCTGCACAACGCCCTGAGGCGGAAATCGACCGTGGCGTTCCTGATGACGCTGCCGCTGATCCTGCTGATCACGCTGCTCGTGGTCTATCCGGCCTTCTATTCGCTGCATCTGGCAACGCTGAACAAGTCGATGCAGAAGTTTGTAGGCTTCGGCAATTTCGAGTTCCTGTTCAGGCGCGACACATTCTGGCTGGTGGTCAAGCAATCCTGCATCTTCGCCATCACGGCCGTGGTCTTCAAGGCCCTGATCGGATTCGTCGTCGCGCATTTCGTTCACAACATTCCGGCCAAGGGCCAGCGCAAATGGCGCGGCATGCTGCTCGTGCCCTGGGTGATCCCGCCCGCGATGAGCACGCTTGCCTGGCTCTGGCTGTTCGACCCGTCCTATAGCGCCTTCAATTACACACTTGCATTTTTCGGTATCGGGCCCATCCCGTGGACCGGCGACGCCGCCTGGGCGCGTTTCGCCGTGATCCTGGTCAACGTCTGGTATGGCGCGCCCTTCTTCATGATCATGTATCTGGCCGCCCTAAAATCGGTGCCCGATCAGCTCTACGAGGCCGCCGCCATCGACGGCGCCAATTGGTGGCAGCGCATCTGGTATGTGACGCTGCCGATGATGCGCAACATCATCGCGATCACCACGCTGTTCTCCCTCATCGTCACCTTCGCCAATTTCGACATCGTGCGCATCCTGACCGCGGGAGGCCCGCTGGATCACACCCATATCTTTGCGACATGGGCGTTCCGGGTCGGCATCGAGGGCAGCGACATTCCGCTCGGCGCCAGCGTCTCGCTGTTCATGGTGCCGATCCTGGCGGTCGCCGCAATCTTCATCCTTCGCGACGTCAACAAACGCGGGAACGAGGCCTGATGAGCATCATGACAATCGACAAGGCCGGACCGCGCCGCAACGTCAAATACGGCAGCATGAGCCGCGACCGCGCCTGGGCGCTGCGCTGGTCCTACTTCTTCCTGGTGCTGTTTGCGATCTTCTCGCTGACGCCGCCACTCTACATGCTGATCACCTCGCTGAAGAGCAGCGCCGAGATTTCGGCGGCGACCAACCCTTGGTGGGTGTTCCATCCGACGCTGGACAACTATGCCGAGCTGCTGACGTCCAACCAGTTCCTGCGCTTCTTCTGGAATTCGGCGTGGGTCTCGATCATCGTGGTGACCCTCACCATGCTGATCAGCGTGCCGGCCGCGTTCGCGCTGGCACGCATGAAGTTCTGGGGCTCGGCGACACTCGCCACCGGCGTGTTCCTCACCTACCTCGTCCCCGACAGCCTGCTGTTCATTCCGCTATTCAAGATGTTCGCGCTGATCGGCGACTGGACGGGAGTCCAGCTGATCAACAGATGGTACGTGCTGCTCTTCATCTATCCGACGCTGACGGTCCCGTTCTGCACCTGGATCATGATCGGCTACTTCGCCTCGATCCCCAAAGAGCTCGACGAGGCCGCCATCATCGATGGAGCGTCCTGGTTTCAGACACTGACGCGGATCTTCATTCCGGTCGCGCTGCCCGGGCTGATTGCCGCGACCATCTTCGCCTTCACCGTATCCTGGGCGCAATTCCTCTATCCACTCGTGTTCACGACCTCAACGGACCAGCTCGTTCTGCCGGTCGGCATCATCACCACGCTGATCAAGGGCGACGTCTTCAATTGGGGACAGATCATGACCGGCGCGCTGCTCGGAGCCGCGCCGCCGCTCATCATCTACGCCTTCCTGATGGACTACTACATTGCCGGCCTTACCGCCGGTGCGACAAAGGGTTGAAAGCGGAGGGTTGAACTGAAATGGCCGACGTTTCCTTGCGGAAGGTAGTCAAGCGTTACGACGATGTCGAAGCCGTGCGCGGCATCGACCTCGACATCGCCGACCATGAGTTCATTGTGCTGGTCGGCCCCTCCGGCTGCGGCAAGTCGACCACGCTGCGCATGATCGCAGGCCTCGAGGACATCAGCGACGGCGACATCATGATCGGCGGCGATATCGTGAACGATGTGCCGCCGAAGGACCGCGACATCGCCATGGTGTTCCAGAACTACGCGCTCTACCCGCATATGACGGTCGCGGAGAACATGTCGTTCGGGCTGCGGCTGAAGCACTATCCCAAGGCCGAGATCAAGGCGCGGGTGACCGAAGCCGCCCGCCTCCTCGACATCACCGATCTGATCGACCGCAAGCCGAAGCAGCTCTCCGGCGGCCAGCGCCAGCGCGTCGCCATGGGCCGGGCCATCGTGCGCAATCCCAAGGTCTTCCTGTTCGACGAGCCGCTGTCCAATCTCGACGCGAAGCTCCGCGTGCAGATGCGGATCGAGATCAAGAAGGTGCACCAGAAGGTGCGCACCACGACGGTCTACGTCACCCACGACCAGGTCGAGGCGATGACGCTGGCCGACCGTGTCGTTGTCATGAACAAGGGCAAGATCGAGCAGATCGGCACGCCGAACGAGCTCTACCACAAGCCGGCGACGCGCTTCGTTGCCGGCTTCATCGGCTCGCCCGCGATGAACTTCATCCCGTGCCGGCTCGAGGATGTCGGCGGCACGCTTCAGATTCGCCTCACCGACCGCCTCGCCTTCGCGCTGCCGCCGGCCCGCGCCGCGCGCTACAACGCGCTGCCACGCACCGACAAGCTGCTGCTCGGCCTCCGTCCCGAGCATCTCACCGAGTGGCATGCGCATCTGGCGCCCGGGGTCGAGACCTTCGACACCGTGCTCGACGTCACCGAACCGATGGGCATGGAGACGCTGGTCTATTTCGGGCTCGAGGGCACGCCGGTCTGCGGCCGCGTCGATCCCAATGCCGGCGCCAAGGACGGGGCACCCATGCGCCTGGCGATGGACCTCAACAACATGCACCTGCTAAATGAGGAGACCGGCGTCGTGTTGTGACGCCGCGATCCAAGAAAAGCGAGCAGGTAGGGGAGCGATGGCGACCAACAAGAAGAAGATTTTCGTTACGCAGACTTTGTCGCAAGGGGCTCGCGCCCTCCTCACCCAGCGGGACGATATCGAGCTCGTCGAGTTTCCGAACCTGATCTCGGCGAAGGATTTCGAGGCCTTGTTGAAGAGCCATGCGCCGGTCCATGGCGTGGCGCTGGGCGCCACCGCCTTCGGCGAGACCGAGCTCGAGGCCGCGCGTGACATGAAGGTGGTAACCCGCATCGGCGTCGGCTACGACGCCGTCGACGTGCCCGCCCTCTCCCGCCGCAAGGTGCCGCTGATGGTCGCCGGCAGCGCCAATTCGCCCTCGGTTGCGGAGGCGGCGCTGTTCATGATGCTGACGCTGGCTAAGCGCGCGCAGGAGCTGCATTCCTGCGTCAAGGAGGGCACCTGGGCCGACCGGCTCGGCATGCTGCCGTTCGACCTCTACGGCAAGACCGTGCTGATCATCGGCTTCGGCCGCATCGGCAGCCGCACAGCGAAGCGCTGCCTGGCGTTCGAGATGAAGGTGCAGGTCTACGATCCCTACAAGGACGCCGCCGACATTAGGGCGGCCGGATGCGAGCCGGTCACCGACCTCGATGCCGCGCTGCCTCACGCCGACTTCGTCACCATCCACTGCCCGAAGACGCCGGAGACCGTCGGCCTGTTCGATGCCGACAGGATCGGCCGCATGAAGGATAGATCCTACCTCATCAATACCGCGCGCGGCGGCATCGTGAAGGAAGCGGCGCTCTATGACGCACTGACGTCCGGAAAGCTCGCCGGCGCCGGCATCGACGTGTTCGAGGTGGAGCCGCCGCCGGTCAGCAACGCGCTGTTCGCGCTGCCCAACGTCATCATGGCCCCGCACGTGGCCGGCGTCACGGTCGAGGCGGTGAGCCGCATGAGCGAGCAGACCGCGCGCAATATTTTGAGCGTGCTGGACGGCGATCCCATCAGGCAGAACGTCATCAACCAGGACGTGCTGGGCTGAGATTATGAAGGTCGGCGCGCGCTCGCCCGCCTTCGGAAGGCCAGAAAGCGTCCCATTTTGGTGCAGATCGGGCCCCAACTCAGCCTTAATCAAACGCGCGTAATGGGCTTGAAACGCGGCGGCGGTGGGACAGACTGGCCGGCGCGGCGAGCTGGAGGATGGACCCTTGTCAGAGATCGACCCGACCGACCACGCGCTGGCGACCATCGCCAGCATCCTGGAGCACCCCGAGCCCGTTCTCGTCATTCGCCAGACCGAGACCGAAATCGTGGTCGCCGGAGAGCGTGAGCACATCGCGTCGGACGAGCCGCCGATCGTGGACGAGCATCCGGTGATCGACGAGCATCCCGTGGTCGAGGAGCAGCCGCTGGCGCCGGAGCACACCGATGCCGATGGCTACAGCAAGGTTGGTCCCGGACCCATGGTCGCGATCCGTCTGAAATGGACGGTTCATCGCGGCGATGACGGCCAGTACTATGTCCACGAGACCATCGGCGAGCAATCCGCGCCCGTGGTCAGCGGTCCCATGACGAGCGAGGCCGCGGTGCGCTTCGTCGACACCCAGCAAGACGAGGCGCAGCGGCGCTTCGAGCTGCTGCGCAGCGAGATCGCCGGCCGCAGCTCGCTCGCCGATTACGAACGCAAGGGCGAAGCGTAAGACCTCACTTCCTGCCGAGATAATCCTTCTTCACCAGCTCGACGCCGGCGTGCCGGAGCAGGTCGTAGGCCGTGGTGACGTGAAAGAAGAATTGCGGGACGCTGAACGTCAGCAGCAGCGTCCGCCCGGTGAAGGGCAGCTCGGTGCCGTTCTTCAATCTGAAGAAGACATTCCGATCCGCCGCCACATCGATCTCCGCGCGCGGCAGGCTCTCGATGAACTCGATCGACGTTGCGATGCGCGCCTGCAGCCCGGCCATGTCATGCTCCAGCGCCGGCAGCGTCACCGGCTCGCACTGCGCCAGCAGGGCCGGCGCGACCGTGGCATGGCGGCAGGCCTCGCCGACCTGCTGGGCGAGGTCATACATGTTCGGCGCAAGGCGCATGCCGAGCAAAATCGCCGGATCAAACTTCCGGGCCTCGGCATACGCGACGCCCTTGTCGAGCAGCGCCGACAGGTTACGCAAATAGGGCACGAACAGGCCGACCGAGGCCTCGTAGATCGAGATCGTCACTTCAAGGATTCCCTTCGATTTCTGCCTTCCGAGTTGTCCGCTTTTCGGTCGACCAGTGGCTGCACATTGCCATGGAAGACGGCGCCTGCAAGAAGATCTACCCGGCCTGGTTCGATAAGGCCGTGTCCTTCCGTCGCTTTGCCTCGCCAAACTTTGGACCGGCTCCGGGCCTATTGAACCCGGAACCGCCGGGAGACGACTCACAGCAACGACAGTGATCTAGATCACTTTTTGCAAGCGAGCCGGCGCGTAAGCGTCGGTGCGGGGACCACCTGTTCAGGAGACGGAAATGAGGAAGCTGTTGGCCACGGCCGCATTCCTTTTGGCGAGCACTGCCGCGCAGGCGCAGTACACGTTTGAATATGGCGGGCGCACCATCCGCATCGATCCGGACCGCGGCACGGTGCAGATCCCCGGCGTCTACGACAACACAGGCCAGAATAAGCCCAAGAAGGCCAAGAAGAACGAGACGGCGCCGCAGCAGGCCACGGTCGACCCGCAGGCGCCGGCTGCTCCGGCCCCAGCTCCCGCTCCTGCTGCGCCGCCCGCAGCCGTGCAGGCACCTGCGGCTGCCGCCGTCGCGCCGCCGCCTGCGCCTCCCCCGCCGGCTCCCCCGGCGGCAACGACCGCGACCAATATGCCGGCCCAAACGGCTGTGGCGCCACCACCTGCGCCGCCGCCGGCCCCTGCGCCGGTCGAGCAGCAAGCCGCGCCCGCCATGGCCCCGCCGCCCGCCCCGGCCGTGGCTGCGGCTCCGCCAGCCCCGCCACCGCCACCTGCGCCTGCTCCCGCTCGCGTTCAGGCGGCCGCAGTGCCGCCTGCACCTGCAACTGCGCCGACGCGCGACCTCAATTCGCCGGTCGGCGTCTGGCTCACCGAGGAGAAGGAAGGCAAGGTCCGCATCGAGCAATGCGGCACCAACCTCTGCGGCTATTCGGTCGACAGCAAGTCGAACCAGAACGGCGAGCAGGTGCTGATCAACATGAAGGCGGGCAAGGACCAGAAATGGTCGGGCCGCATCCTCGATCCCAACTCGGGCTCGACCTACGATTCGACGATCGCCATGAAGGGCACCGACCGGCTGCGGGTGCAGGGCTGCGCCTTCGGCGGCATGTTCTGCGGCGGCCAGACCTGGACGCGGGTGAACTGAGATCCACCTGATCGTTCTTACGCAGACAAGGGGCCCGCGATGCGGGTCCTTTGCTTTTGCGCCCTGGCGTGCCGGCGTGCGCAGGCTCACACAGCCTTCTGCGCACGTGACAGCCCTCACATCGCCGGTTCCGCACGCGTGTCACGGTCCCCCGCATGGTCAACCACAGGGGCGTGTCATGAACGTGTTTCGCAAGGCTCTATTCTCCACCGCCGTCGTCATCGCTGTCCCGCTCGCGCAGGCCGACGCTGCGACAAGCACGTTCGATGGCGCGTGGAACGTCCGCATTGCTTCATCAAGCCAGGCCTGCGGCAACGGCGCGACGGTCTCCATCGGCATCAATAATGGCCAGATCGCCTCGAGCAGCGCCGCAGTGACGGCGTCGGGGCGCGTCGCCGATGCCGGCAACATCAAGGTCACCCTGAGCACCGGCATCAAGCGTGCCGTTGGCTTCGGCCGGCTCAGCGGCGCGTCCGGCTCCGGCACCTGGCGCGGCGCCATGTGCACGGGCACGTGGACCGCGGAGAAGATTTAGGTGCCGTGTCCCGGACAAGCGGCAGCGCGAAGCGTTGCCGCGCAGAGCCGGGACCCAGTGCTCTCAGTGGGTCGAAGATCTGGGTCCCGGATCGGCGACGCATCGCCTTGGACGATGCGTCTTGTCCGGGACACGAGAGTCAGCCCACCGCCGCGCCATACTCCGCGTCGGTGACCGGCTCCAGCCAGGTCGAGTAGACGCCGTCGAGCGCTTCCTGCATGGCGATGTGGCACATGCCGTTGGTCGGCGATGCGCCGTGCCAGTGCACTTCACCCGGCGGAATCCAGACGGTGTCGCCGGGACGGATTTCCTGGACCGGGCCGCCCTTGGTCTGAACGCGGCCGACGCCCGAGATCACGTAGAGCGTCTGCCCGAGCGGATGGTGGTGCCAGTTGGTGCGCGCGCCCGGCTCGAATGCGACGCGCGAGACGTTCAGCCGTGCAGGCGCCGGCGCCATGTTGATGGGGTCCTGCCACACGGTGCCGGTGAAGTGTTCCTTCGGCGCGCGGCGGGTCGGCCGCGTGCCGGCGAGCGTGATGTCCATGAGGGTCCTCGTTCCGTTGTCCGTTACTTCTTGCTGGCGGCGTAGCGCGCCTTGGTTTCGGCGTTCATGGGATAGAGGCCCGGCAGCACCGCGCCGTTGTTCACCTCGTTGACGATCCAGGCTTCCATCCGCTCCTGCTCGACGCCCTCATTGAGGACGTGGTCGAGCATCGCCTGCGGGATCAGCACGCAGCCGTCCTGGTCGGCGACCACGATGTCGTTCGGGAAGACGGCAACGCCGCCGCAGCCGATCGGTTCGCCCCAGCCGACGAAAGTGAGGCCTGCAACCGACGGCGGCGCGGCATAGCCGTCGCACCAAACCGGCAAATTGGTGCCAAGCACGCCCTCGACGTCACGCACCACGCCGTCGGTGACAAGCGCGGTGACGCCGCGCTTGACCATGCGCGCGCAAAGGATGTCGCCGAAGATGCCGGCATCGGTGATGCCCATGGCATCGACCACGGCGATGCAGCCCTCCGGCATCGCCTCGATCGCGGTGCGGGTCGAGATCGGCGACGACCAGGATTCCGGCGTCGCCAGATCCTCGCGCGCCGGCACGAAGCGCAGCGTGAAGGCCGGTCCCACCAGCCGCGGCAGGCCCGGCCGCAACGGACGCGCGCCGCGCATCCACACATTGCGCAGGCCCTTCTTCAGCAGGACCGTGGTGATGGTGGCGGTGGTGATGCCGGCGAGGGTCTTGCGGGCTTCGGGGGACAGCGACATGGACGAGAACGAGCTCCAAGGTGCGGGACAGAACGCGCGCATCTTGCGAGCCGCGAGCTTTGCGTCAAGGGCCAAGAGGCTAGCAATTACGCAGGGCCGCAGCGCCGTTATGCGATGCGATAACAAGGCTTTATCGCTTCCCCTTGCATTAATTTATTGGACTTGCGGGCACATTTACGCGAAGCAGGGACAAGCGGAACTCAAGGTCGAGCCCGCATTCCCGAGAAGCCCGATTACGACAGCGCTCTGACAGCTCAATGGCCGCGACGCTTCCCCCGCCCCGCCTTCTGCCCAGCGGCGACAGTGCCGTCACGGTCGAGTTCAGCCGCACCATCGACGACGATGCCAACCAGCGCGTGTTGGCGCTCGACAAGGCGCTGCTAGCTGCGCCCATCGACGGCATCACCGAGACCGTGCCGACCTATCGCTCGCTGCTGGTCCATTACGATCCCGGCGAGATCGGCTTTGAGGCGCTCGGCGAAAAGATCCTCCCGATCGCCACCCGGCCGCTGCCGCCGGTCACCAAAGCGCGCCGCTGGCGCGTTCCGGTCGCCTATGGCGGCGAGCACGGCATCGACCTCGAGGACGTCGCCAAGACGTTGGGCACCACGCCGGATGACATCGTCATCAGGCATTCGGGCGGCGACTATAAAGTCGCCATGATCGGCTTCACGCCGGGCTGGTCCTATCTCAGCGGTCTCGACAAATTCCTGCACATGTCGCGGCGGCAATCGCCACGGCTGCTGACGCCATCAGGCACGATCTCGATCGGCGGCGTTCAGGCCGGCATCCAGTGCCTGGCCGCCCCGAGCGGCTGGCACCTGCTCGGCCGCACCCCGGTGCGAACCTATCAGCTCCACCGCAATCCGACCTTCCTCACCGAGCCCGGTGACCGCGTCACGTTCTACCCGATCGACCACAAGACATTCGAGGACATGGACCGCGCTGCGGAAGCCGGCGAGATCGTCGCCGAGCAGGTGGACGCATGAGCCGGCTCGTCGTTGCCAGCATCGGCCCTGCCAGCTCGGTCCAGGACGGCGGCCGCCACGGCGCGCAGCGCTACGGCTTGACCGTGAGCGGAGCGATGGACCGGCTGTCGCTTGCGGCGGCGAACACGCTGGTCGGCAACGAGCCGTTCGCGGCCGCCATCGAGATCGGCCCGTTCGGTGCCTCCTTCACCGCCCGCGACGGCGCCGTGCGCGTGGCGATATCGGGCGCGCCGCGCAATGCGGACATCGCCGGCAGCCCGGTCGCGATGGACACCTCGGTGACGCTCAAGGATGGCGAGACGCTGACGCTCGGCTTTGCCCGCGGCGGCGCCTTCACCTATCTCGCGATCGAAGGCGCCATCAAGGGCGAGACGGTGTTCGGCAGTCTTGCCGTGAACGCCCGCGCCGGCCTCGGCAGCCCCTACCCGCGCCCGCTCCAGGCCGGTGACGAGTTCACTGTGGATGCCGCCAGCGGCGCACCGGAGCTGCGCATCGAGCTGCCGAAGCCGGCGAGCGGCCCGATCCGCGTGCTGCTGGGTCCTCAGGACGACGAGTTCGACGACGCCAACAAGGCGCTGTTCTTGGACAGCGAATGGAAGATCTCGGCGACCTCCGACCGCATGGGCTACCGCCTCGAGGGCCCCGCGATCAAGCATCTGCACGGCCACAACATCGTCTCCGACGGCACGGTCAACGGCAGCATCCAGGTGCCCGGCAACGGCGCGCCGATCGCGCTGATGATGGATCGCGGCACCTCCGGCGGCTATCCGAAGATCGCAACCGTGATCACGGCCGACATCGGCCGCCTCGCCCAGACCTCGGCAGGAACCGCGTTCCGCTTCCAGGCGGTCAGCATGGCCGAAGCGCAGGACGAGGCGCGCAAGTTCGCGCAAGCGATCCGCAGCCTGCCCGATCGCCTGCGCTCCTCCGACATCGTCGCCCTCAACATCGAGGCGCTCAGCGATGCTAACGTGGCGGGCTATGCGGTCAGCGCGGTCGATGCCGGGACGTGGCAGGTCACGGCGGAGCCGTAAGCGACAACAAGACCAGAGGCGGAGAGCAACCCATGAAGACAGTCGATCTGAATTGCGACCTCGGCGAAGGTTTTGGCGCGTGGGAGATGGGCAACGACGCCGCGATGATCGAGCTGGCAAGCTCGGTCAACGTCGCCTGCGGCTTCCATGCCGGCGACCCCGACATCATGCGCCGGACGGTGGAGCTTGCGAAGGCGCGCGGCGTCTCGGTCGGCGCGCATCCCGGCTATCGCGACCTGCACGGCTTCGGCCGGCATCCGATCGCAGGGCTCAAGGCCTCCGAGATCGAGAACCTCGTCGCCTATCAGATCGGCGCGTTGCAGGCGATCGCGACTGCGGCCGGCTACAAGGTCACCCATGTGAAGGCGCACGGCGCGCTCTCCAACGTCGCCTGCGAGGACGACATGACGGCGAAGGCGATCGCCGCCGGCATCAAGGCGGTGGATCCCAGCCTGATCTTCGTCGTGCTCGCCAATTCGAAGCTGGTGAAGGCCGGCGAAGACGCCAACCTGCCGATGGTGCACGAGGTGTTCGCCGACCGCGCCTATGAGGATGACGGCAACCTCGTCTCGCGCAAGAAGCCCGGCGCGGTGCTGCACGACGCCAAGGCGATCGCCGAGCGCGTGGTACGCATGGTGCAGGACGGCGCGGTGGTGTCGGTCACGGGCAAGGTCATCAAGATGCGCACGGATACAGTGTGCATCCACGGCGACACGCCCGGCGCGGTCGAGATCGCGCGGACGTTGCGGCAGGCGTTGAAGGCTGCGGGGATCGAGGTGGCGCCGTTCAAGCGCGGAGTGTAACAAACGCTCGGTAACGTAGGGTGGATTAGCGAAGCGTAATCCACCTCTTCTGCTGCAGCCATACAAGTGGTGGGTTACGCCTTCGGCTAACCCACCCTACGCAGACACATCAAAACGGATGCACCGACAGCGTCCCGAACACGATCGCCGCGATCACCGCAAACGCGCTGTACATCGCAACGTGGTGCATGCTCGCCCCGGTCCGGCGCGAGAGCGAGCGCGCGTAGAAGTGCAGCCTGGCTTCCGCCGATAGTTCGCGCATGGTCGATCTCCAACGCCCCATTTGCGGGAGTATGAAGGAACAACCAGGGCGGGAGGCAAGACGGTGGCGTAAAAAGCGATGAGGGTTCTCTGGAGGCCCCCCATCGCAGATGCAAATTCTCTTCACCAGCAGGTTCCGAGAATCTTATTCGTTAGAATCCAAGCCAGTTGGAACCGGGACGGATGACAATCGGATGACGCCCAACCCCGAGAGGAGTCGTCCGACTAGTACACGTCAGCCTGGAAGCGGCCGGTCTTCTTGAGCTCGGCGACGAAGCTGACGGCTTCATCGGTCGAACGTGCCCCGAACTGCGCGACGATGTCGACCAGCGCGCGCTCGACGTCCTTGGCCATGCGCTTGGCATCGCCGCAGATGTAGAGATGCGCGCCCTCGGCGAGCCAGGTCCACAATTCGCGGCCGACCTCGCGCATGCGGTCCTGCACGTAAAACTTCTTCTCGCCGTCGCGCGACCAGGCCAGCGACAGGCGCGTCAGAAGCCCTGAGGTCTTCATGGCGTTGAGCTCGTCCTGATAGAAGAAATCGCAATCGCTGCGCTGATGGCCGAAGAACAGCCAGTTCTTGCCGGGCGCGCCGGTCGCCTTACGGTCGAACAGGAAGGCGCGGAACGGCGCGATGCCGGTGCCGGGACCGACCATGATAATCGGCGTCTTCGGATCTTGCGGCAGGCCGAAATTGTGCGCCTTCTGCACATAGACCTTGAGCTTCTCGCCTTCGTTGATCCGCTCGCCGAGGAAGGTCGAGGCGACGCCGAGCCGCCTGCGCTTGCCGATGACGTAGCGCACCGAGTCCACCGTCAGTGACAGCTTTCCCGGCGTCGCATTGTGCGAGGACGAGATCGAGTAGAGCCGCGGCTGCAGCGGCTCCAGCGCCTCGACGAAGGCCTCGGGATGCGGCCGCGTGCCGGAAAACTTCTGCAGTGCCGCCATCACGTCGAGCGTCGCGGCATCGCCATCGGGATCCTCTCCCTGCGCCAGCGCCCGCGCCTTCTCGCGCTGCGCGCCGCCGGTGATGAAGGAGATCAGCTCGAACAGAGTGTCGGGCGCCGGCGACAGCGAGACGTCGTCGATCAGCACCTCGCGCAGCGTCTTGCCGTTGACTTTGGTCGTGTGGGAGGCGCCGAGCAGCGCGATGATCTGGTCGACGAGGCCGACGTCGTTGCGCGGGAAGACGCCAAAACTGTCACCAACGACATAGTCGAGCTTGCCCTCGGAGAGATCGAACTCGATGTGATAGGTCTCCTTCTCCGACTTGCCCTTGTTGAGAAGACGGCGCGACAGGAAGGTCGCCTGGATCGGATTGTCGCGCGAGCGGCCGGGCTCTGCGATCGTCACGGTCACAGCCGGTGCCGGAGCGCCGGCCTTGTCAGTGCTCTTGTCGGTGGTCTTGGCCGCGGGCGCCTTGTCGAGCTCCTCGTACAGCGACTTCAGCATCCGCGCGGTTTCCTTGCCGCCGGGGACGCACAGATTGAGCCGCGCTTCGCTGCGGCTCGCGATCGCTTCCGAATAATCGTGGCAATTGTAGCCGCACTGGCCGCAATCCTGCTGTGCCATCGCCGCCATCATCTTGCGGCGCAAGGGACGGCCTTCGGCAAGCTTCATTCGCTCGGCGATCGGCATGGTCTGGTCGTGCCACGGCGCTTCGCCGTCGTCGCCGTCACCGGCCTGCATGACGGCGGCGCCCTGCTCTGCCGACAGCGGCGTTGCGACATCAGGCGAGAGCAGTCCGGCAAAGAAGCCGTTCAGCCAGGAGCGTTGCGCGTCGGAGAATGGCGCGCTGGCGGGGATGATATCGAGTTTCGGCGGAGGCGTGATCTGGTTCATGCGGACACCTGTGCATCGGCAAGCTTGCGCAGCGTTTCGCCGTCATGGCGGCGCGCGAACGAGAGGAAGGTTTCGTCGGGCGAGGCGCGATTGGCGAGATAGGCCTTGAGCAGCGCCTCGACCGTCTTCGGTGCGTCCTCGGCCTTGAGGTCGTGATAGACCTCCTGCCCGACATCGGCGTCGGGGCCGAACCCGCCGCCGGTGAAGAGGTGATAGCCCTCGACGGTGTCCTCCTCATCGATCGGCACGCGCGCGCCGATCAGTCCGATGTCGCTGATGTAGTGCTGCGCGCAGGAATGATGGCAGCCGGTCAGGTGGATGTTCACCGGCTTGTCCATGGCGACGCGCGGCTCACACCAGTCACCGATCTCGGCGGCATTGCGCTTGGTATTGGACGCCGCGAAGCGGCAGCCGGCATTGCCGGTGCAGGCGATCAGGCCGGCGCGGATGTGCGAGGCCTCGACCGCGAGCCCGATCTGCTTGATCGCAGCAATGGCGAGCTCGACATTCGCGTCGCGCACGCCCGAGATCAACAGGTTCTGCCAGACCGTGAGCCGGATCTCGCCGTCACCGAGATCTTGCGCCACCTTGGCGAGGCCCCGCATCTGATCGGAGGTGAGCTTGCCGAGTGTCAGCGATACGCCGATCCAGTTGAGGCCGTCCTGCTTCTGCTTGTGCACGCCGATATGCGCCATGCGGTCCGCCGCGGCCCGGGGCGCGAACGCCTCTTCCGGCACGCGCGTGAACGGCGTCTTCAACCGCTCCTCGACCAGCTTGAGGAAGCCGTCATGGCCCATTGCGTCGAGCACGTATTTAAGCCGTGCCTTGTTGCGGTTGGTGCGGTCGCCATGCTCGATGAACACGCGCACGATGGCGTCGGCGACGGCGGTCGCCTGCTCCGGCTTGACGATGATGCCGGAATATTTCGCGAAATCCTTGTGGCCGGTGATACCGCCGAGGCCGAGCCGGAACCAGACGCCGGGTTCGACGCCGAAACCGTCCTTCACCTCATAGGCCGTGAAGGCGATGTCGTTGGTCTCTTCAAGCACCGCGATCTGGCCGGCGCCGTCGAAGGCGACGTTAAACTTGCGCGGCAAACCGTAGAGCGAGCGGTCGTTGAGGATGTGGTAGTGCCACTCGCGGGCATAGGGCCGCGTGTCGATGATTTCCTGCGGATCGATGCCAGCGGTCGGCGTTCCCGTCACGTTGCGGATGTTGTCGGCGCCGGAGCCGCGCGAGCACAGGCCGAGCTCCTGGATGCCCTCGATCATTCTGATCGCGTGCTTCGGCGGGATCTCGCGCAGCTGGAGATTGGCGCGCGTCGTCACGTGGCTGTAGGGGCCGCAGAGCTCGTCGGCGAGATCGGCAAGGCCCGACAGCTGCCAATGCTTCATGATGCCGTTCGGGATGCGCAGGCGGCACATGTAGGAGTCCTGCGTCGGCGCGACATAGAAGATGCCGTAATAGCGCCAGCGGAAATTGTCCGCCGGGCTCGGCGGGGTGTTGTCGAGCGCCTGCTGGCGCAGCCGCGGGTAGGCGTCGAAGGGGTGCTCGTCGCGCTTGAACTTCTCCTGATCGGCGAGCTTCTTGCCCGACGCGATCACCTTGTCCTGCGCCTTGATGTGCACGGCATCGGGACCCACAGGCTCGGCATTCGCCTTGCCGCTGCCGCCACCACCAAGGCCGCGGCCGACGCGGCTGATCTGCAGGCCGGTCGTGAAGCCTTCGAGATAGCGTTTCTGCTCGTCGGTAAAGTCGACTGAGACCGTATCGATTTTCATGGTGTGTAACGAAGCTCCTGCGGCCACCTTCGGTGGCTTCGACGGATTGCGCGACCCGCGAGGAACGTCAGGCTGGCTCAGGAGCCGGCTTCGTCACTCACGGTCCGATCAGCTTCGTTGCTGCGGGACTTGGCTCAGCAGGCACCTATGACAAGCTGGCCGCAGCGCAACATTCAAGTTGCGTGCCAGCTTGGTCGAAATAAAAACCAATGAAGTTTCAGATAATTAGGACGTGACCCGGAAACTGCTGGCTTGGGAACTCTCCTGAAATACGAGCAGCCAGCTCAAACATTAGCCAAGGATCTTAGATGCTCAAAAGCGAAGCAACCGCGAATCAGGCCTTCCAGCGCCCGACACCGAAGGCCTCGAGATGCCCGCGGATATCGGCGGGGTCGAAGGCCGGACCGGCAAAGGCGCCGAACGCTGCGGGAGCCTCAGGCGGCGCCCTGTTGCCGAGCGCCGCGTCGTAGAGATCGGGCCTGAACACCGCCATCGCCGTCTTGACCCCGTCAGGGGTGAGCGCCGTCTGGCCCCAGCGCACCATTTGGGCATAGAGCCAGGCGGCCTGGACCGGATCGGGACGCCCTGCCCCTTCGCGTCCGACCAGCAGGTAGCGGCCGCTTTCGCGGAAGGTGCCATCGGGCGAGATCTTCAGGCGCCCCGTCAGGGTGCGTTGGATGACCTCGGCGTCGACGCCGATCCGTTCGGGTTGGGCCAGGATCTGCGCCGCCTCGGTCCGGTTCTCGGGATGCTCGATGAACTCGGCGGCCTTCACGGCTGCCCGCACCAGGGCTGCGACCACGTCCGGGTTCTTGTCGGCAAAGGTCTGGCGGACCGCCAGCACCTTCTCCGCCGCACGCACCAAAATGTCGGCGACGAAATGCAGGATATGGCCGATGCCGAGATCGACCGCGACCGAGTTCCAGGGCGCGCCGACGCAGAACGCATCGACATGGCCGTTCTTGAGACTGTCGACCATATAGGGCGGCGGCAGCACCACGAGGCGCACGTCCTCGTCGGGATCGACGCCCGCCGCCGCCATCCAGAACCGCAATTGATAATTGTGGGTGGAGAACGGGAAGGTCATGCCGAAGGTGAGCGGCTCGGCCCCTGCCGTGCGGCGCTTGGCAACCACCTTCGCCAGCGCTTTCGCCGTCGCCATCGGGTCGAAGCGATCGCCGTCGATCTCCTCCATCAGCGCGGCATGGAGCGCCGGCGACACCGTGATGGCATTGCCGTTGATGCCGAGATTGAAGGCCGCGGCGATCGGCACCTTGACGTGGCCGAGGCCGAGCGAGGACGCGATCGCCACCGGCGCGAGCAGATGCGCGGCATCGAACAGGCCGATATTGAGCTTGTCGCGGACGTTGGACCAGGAGACCTCGCGCACCAGCTCGACCTCGAGCCCCTCGGCGGCGGCAAAGCCCTTGTCGACCGCGACGATCAGCGCGGCGGCATCGACCAGCGGAATGAACCCGATGCGGAGGGGGACGGTCATTTCAGCATCTCCGACGCGGTGATGATCGACTGCGCGATCTCGCCGATTTTCTTCTTCTCGCGCATCGCGGTGGAGCGCAGCAGCACATAGGCCTCGTCCTCGGTCAGGCCCTTCACCTTCATCAGAATGCCCTTGGCGCGCTCGATGATCTTGCGGTCCTCGAGCTGCGACTTGGTGCGCTCCAGTTCCTCCTGGAGCTTGGCGAAGGCGTTGAAACGGGACACGCAAAGGTCGAGGATCGGCTTGATGCGCTCCTTCTTCAGCCCGTCGACGATATAGGCCGACACCCCCGCCTCGACCGAGGCCTGGATCGAGGCTGAATCGCTCTGGTCGACGAACATGGCGACCGGCCGCTTCACCGCGCGGCTGACCTGGAACATCGCCTCCAGCACGTCGCGGCTGGGGTTTTCGAGATCGATCACGATGATGTCGGGGTCCGCCGCATAAATACGGGCCAGCAGGCTCTGCATCTCGCTGATATGGACGACTTGGGTAAACCCGGCCTCGCGCAATCCCTCCTCCAGGATCGCGGCCCGGATCGGGCTTTCGTCGACGATCACGATTTTGGGCGACTGTTCGGCGCTCATGGCTCACTCACGGCAGCTGATTCATCCATAGCACGCCGGATCGCCCTGCAAAGGGTTGTAATTATGGGCAATTGGGACTAGCTCAGGCCGGTCAATCAGGCAGATTAGATATGGATCAGACGGCTGCGCCCAAGGTCAGCTTCGGGTCGCTCGGGTGTCCCTGACACGACGAATGTAAACTCTCCGTGCCGCCCTCCCGCAAGAAAACGCTCGCGCAGCCTTCAGCTGCGAAGCAGAACTCATGCTCTCACGGAATCTTCGCGCCAACGATCATCTTGTCGAGAAGTGGCACCGCGGCCAGCACCGCCGCCTCAGTGCGGCCGGAGACTGCTAGCCGCACGACGTAGGAATTGCCGTCCTTGTCGAGATCAGCGTAATGCGCGATCACTTCAACCGGCTGGTCCTTCAGGGATGGATTGTCGTAGCGGTTGATGACGACCTTGGGGTTGACCGAGGGAAGCGTAGTGATCTTGGCATTCTTGCCGGATGTCGTCGCCCAATCGCTATCGCTCGTTGCGATCCATTGAACCAGTTCGGTGCGGTCCTCGTTATAGCGGCCTTCGGCATAGATGATTGCTTCTGCTTTACCGAATGTCTTCCCTTTGGGAACGAACATCGATGCGCCGTATTTGAGACTCGCGGCCTCATCCCTCGTCCACCCGTCGGGTGCCTTCACGCGAGGCCTGAATTCCGGACACAATCGTTCCTGCCGATCGCAGACATGGATGATCTTGTCGACTTCAGCGCGGGCCGGAAACATGGCGCCATAGGAAACGGTGACGAAAGCCAAGCCGAAGATGAAGCGGCGCATAGTGGTTAAGCTCCGTGAAATCAAGCAAGAAACCGAATAACAACCAAAACGGGCGTGTTCGAGCAATTCACCTCGGATCCTCCACTCGCTCGATCCGAAGAGCTTCCAGACCAGGAACCGTCAGTCAGTAATACCGTCGCTGGTGACTGGCCGATCACGCCAACTACGCGCGCGTACTGCTTTAGCCGCGCGCCGCATACGTTAGTTGTTGAATTTCGCCATCGGTTCAATTACTTGGATCGCAAATCCAGACAATTCAGATAGGCTCCAGGCGATTACATGGACAGAGCGCCGCGCATTTCATTCACGTCACTCGGGTGTCCCAAGGCCTTAGTGGATTCCGAGCGCATCATCACGCGGCTGCGCGCGGAGGGCTATGAGCTCGCCCGCAAGCATGACGGGGCGGACATCGTCATCGTCAACACCTGTGGCTTCCTCGACAGCGCCAAGCAGGAATCGCTCTCGGCGATCGGCGAGGCCATGGCCGAGAACGGCAAGGTGATCGTGACCGGCTGCATGGGCGCGGAACCGGAAGCGATCGAGCAGGCCTATCCGGGCGTGCTGTCCATCACCGGCCCGCAGCAATATGAGAGCGTGCTGGACGCCGTGCACCGCGCGCTGCCGCCGGCGCACAATCCGCATTTCGACCTGGTGCCGCCGCAGGGCATCAAGCTGACCCCGCGCCACTACGCCTATCTGAAGATTTCAGAGGGCTGCAACAACCGCTGCACCTTCTGCATCATTCCGAAGCTGCGCGGCGACCTCGTCTCGCGCCCCGCCGATGACGTGCTGCGCGAGGCCGAGCGCCTCGTCGGCGCCGGCGTCAAAGAGCTCCTGGTGATCTCGCAGGACACCTCAGCCTACGGCGTCGATCTCAAATATGCCGAGAGCCCGTGGAAGGACCGCCAGGTCCGCGCCAAATTCCTCGACCTCGCGCGCGAGCTCGGCGAGTTGGGAGCCTGGGTCCGGCTGCAATATGTCTACCCCTACCCGCATGTCGACGAGGTCATCGCGCTGATGACGCAAGGCAAGGTGCTGCCCTATCTCGACATTCCGTTCCAGCATGCGAGCCCCGAGGTCCTGAAGGCGATGAAACGCCCGGCGGCGCAGGACAAGACGCTGGCGCGGATCAAGCGCTGGCGTGAGGAATGTCCCGATCTCGCCTTGCGCTCGACCTTCATCGTCGGCTTCCCCGGCGAAACCGATTCCGATTTCGCCTATCTGCTCGACTGGCTGGACGAGGCCGAGATCGACCGCGTCGGCTGCTTCAAATACGAGCCGGTCGCCGGCGCCACCTCGAACGCGATCGAGAACCCCGTGCCGGAAGAGGTCAAGCAGGAGCGCTACAATGCGCTGATGGCCCGGCAGCAGAAGATCTCTGCGCGCCGGCTGAAGCGCAAGGTCGGCACGCGCCAGCAGGTCATCATCGACGAGGTCGGCCCGACGGTGGCCAAGGGCCGCTCCAAGGCCGATGCGCCCGAGATCGACGGCGCAGTCTATCTCTCCAGCCGCCGTCCCTTGCGTGTCGGCGAGATCGTCACGGCGAAGATCGAGCGCGCCGACGCATACGATCTGCACGGCAGCGTCGCGGGGTTCTGACCGCGTTCCGTCATTGCGAGCGTAGCGAAGCAATCCAGAATCCCTCCGCGGGAACAGTCTGGATTGCTTCGCTACGCTCGCAATGACAGTGTGGAGACAATCACGCCAGCCATTTCGGCACCCAGCGCTCCGGCCTTGGTGCACGGGCGAGATCGGCTTTCGCCTCGGAGAGCAATGCCGGTTCGCCGTCGATGGTCGGGCGTACATCGTATTCGAAGCTCGGCATGACGCGGCCGTCGGTGTAGAGTCCGAACCTCATCGCGTACCATAACCCGAGCTCAGGCTGAGCCTTCCACATCTGTTCGCGCAGCTCGCGCAGCAGGGATTCGATCGAAGCGGCTTCCTCGAACGGCTGCGGCCCGCGCGTCAGCACGCGCGCTTGGTATTGCTTGCCGACGATTGCGACCTCGAAACGCGTCTTATCCCAGGCATTCTTGCCCTTGGGCAGATGGGCGGCCAGCCGCCAGCCGAGTTCGGCCATCATGCGATGGTTGGCCCAATAGTCCTCGCGGTCCCGGCTCCATTTTTCCATGAAGCCGCGGAAATCAGGCAGCTCCGGGGGCCCGTCGTCACACGCCGCCTTGTCCCCAACGGGCTGTCCAGCGAGCCATTGCGCAAGTTCGAGGGTCTGAGGCTCGACATCGTCATGCGGCTTCAGATCGCTCCAGGCCCTGTCGAATTGCTGCGACGTCAGCCTCGTCAGCAGCGCATCGAGGCTCGGCGCCAGCAATTCGTAGTCACCCTCGGATCCCAGCCCGACGATCGGTGGATTGTCACGATCAAGACCCGCGCCATACCAGCCGCCGACGACCGAGCCGTCAGGCAGGCGCATGAACAGCGAGAACCGGTCACGCAAGGGACTGCCGTCGACGATCGGCGCGGAGTCCGAGAATTGGCCCTGCAGCGAGAAGCAGCCGACGCTGCCCCACGGGCGCCCTTTCAGCCAAGCCGCAAAGTCGACCAGCAGCGGCGGCGCCTCGATGCCAGGCGGAAACGCGCCGCGAATGCTGTCGAGGTCGATCGGATAGGGCGTATCGGACAAGGCTTTGAGCTATCTGGTTGGTCCCGCCTTCTTGGTCTGGGCGGTGATGCATTCGGTTCGAACCAAGTCGCGTCCTTCGATCACAAACGCGCTAGAGGCGCAATGGTTTCGACGCGAGAAACAATGAAACACGATGAAACGTCAGGGATTCTCCTCAAGCTGTCCGCACTCGGCCTGACGATAACCCTACTCGCGCTGCCGGCCCCCGCCGACGCGCGATCACCATCCACCGCGCAGGCCCGCCAGTGGTGCTTCGCAAACGACGGCGGAGGCAGTGACGACCGGCGCTTCGCCGGCTGCTCGGCCCTGCTCAAGGCCAATCCCGACGATGTGCACGCGCTCGCCAATCGCGGCGAAATGTTTCGGCGACGTGGCGAGCCCGAGCGCGCCGTGGCGCTGGCACTCGACGATTACGACCGCTCCATCAGAGCGAATGCGAACCGCGCGGACGTGTTCAATTCGCGCTGCTTCACCCGCGCGATCGTCGGCCGTCTGCAGGAGGCGCTGGCCGATTGCGAGCAGTCGCTCAAGATGGCTCCCAACGATGCCTACACGCTGGACAGCCGCGCCCTTGCCCATCTCAAGCTCGGCAATCTCGACGCGGCGATCGCCGATTACGATGCCGCGCTGAGCATCAAGCCGGGGCTCGACGGCTCGCTCTACGGCCGCGGACTGGCGAAGCGCAAGAAGGGTGACAGCGAAGGCGCCGAGCGCGACATCGCGGCCGCAAAGGCGATCAACGCCGGCATCGCCGATGTGTTCTCGCATTACAGTGTCGAGTAATCGTCACGTTAGGAATGTGACACTATAATGCATTCACGCAGCGGTCACGGACTCGGCCTAACTCTGCCCGCGTCTTCAACGCGAGCGAGGGATGAGGATGAGCCGCCTCTCGGACATGCTGCGCACGCAGCGCTTCGACGATTACCGCTTCTACCACCAAAGCACCGTCAACCAGACGCTGCACCTGATCAGCGCCGTCATCTTCCTCGGCTGCTATGCCCTGCTGTTCAAGGACCCTGCTCTCGCCGGCATCGTCGGCTGGCTCGCGATGCTGACGCG
Source organism: Bradyrhizobium sp. JHI2711 (assembly GCF_056156565.1). NCBI lineage: Bacteria > Pseudomonadati > Pseudomonadota > Alphaproteobacteria > Hyphomicrobiales > Nitrobacteraceae > Bradyrhizobium > Bradyrhizobium sp. JHI2711. The sequence goes on along the minus strand of NZ_JBPZPT010000001.1, from coordinate 553,490 downwards.
GCAGACCGGGCATTTCTTCTTCGAGCCGAACGGCTATGACGCCGTCAACGACGTCAGCAACCACTACAAGGAAGCGGTCAAGGTCGGCTACAACCAGACCCGCAAGATCGTGCTGCTGCTGGTCTGGGGCAGCGCGCCGCTTGCGCTGTTCGCTTTTCCGACGCTGTTCGGATTGTTCGATGCGCCGGCGTCCCGCCTCGATTTCGTCCGGCATGTCGGCGCGCTCTGGCTCGCCATCGGCATCGGCGGCGGACTTGCGCGCATGCTGCAGCTCTTCGCCACCCGCGACGTCACGACGGGCCTGGTCTGGGTGTTCAAGGTGCTGACCGACCCCTTCCACAACATCGCGCTGTACTGGAATTCGCCGCTCAAGCTGCTGCGGGGCGAGCTGATCGACACCGCAATCGCGGACGCGGATTGGGGCGATGCAGAGGCCGAGGAAGCCGCGCACCCGACCTGACCGATGCACGCTCGGCGTGCATCTTGAAAAAAGCCTGCTTGACAAGTCCTGCCATTCGGCTGTACGGACCCGCCCCATGATCAACGCCCGGACCAACCAGCGCACCGAAATGCTCCGCCGTCGCTCCCGCGACGACGAGAGGGTGCGCCATGTCCGAGGACGCCGCTGAACCACTGGATTCAGCTACTTTTCGAGAAAGGCCGCACCCGCAAGGTGCGGCCTTTCTGCTTTTTGCGCCCTTTTTTCCACCCGCCTCCAGAGGAGTACGACATGACCACGCATCCGTATGACGCGCTGATGGACATCACCGCACGGCCCAAGACCGTGTTCGTCCGCGGCGCCGGCTCCTACCTCTGGGACGACAGCCGCAAGCGCTATCTCGATTTCGTGCAGGGCTGGGCCGTGAACTGCCTCGGCCATTCCCCGCCCGCGATCGCCGACGCGCTCGCAGCTCAGGCCAAGCGGCTGCTGACGCCGAGCCCGGCCTTCTACAACGAGCCGAGCCTGAAGCTGGCGCAGGCGCTGGTCGAGCACAGCGCGTTCGATCAAGTGTTCTTCGCCAATTCGGGCGCTGAAGCCAACGAAGGCGCGATCAAGCTCGCGCGCAAATATGGCAGCCTGCACAAAGGCGGCGCGTTCGAGATCATCAGCTTCGAAGGCGGCTTCCACGGCCGAACGCTGGCGACGATGTCGGCCTCGGGCAAGAAAGCGTTCGAGCCGCTGTTCGAGCCGAAGGTCGCGGGCTTCAAGAAGGCCAAGCTCAACGACATCGGCTCGGTCGAAGCCCTGATCAACGCCAACACCGTCGCCGTGATGCTCGAGCCGATCCAGGGTGAATCCGGCGTGTGGCCTGCGACCGATCAGTTCCTGCAGCAGCTGCGCGCGCTGACCGAGGCGCACGGCCTTTTGCTCATCTTCGACGAGATCCAGACCGGCATGGGCCGGACCGGAAAGCTCTTCCATTACGAGCACACCGGCATTGCGCCCGACATCATGACGCTCGGCAAGGGCATCGGCGGCGGCGTGCCGCTCGCGGCCCTGCTCGCGACCGAACGCGCGTCATGCTTCGAGCACGGCGACCAGGGCGGCACGTTCAACGGCAACCCGATCATGTGCGCGGCGGGCCTCGCGGTGCTCGAGGAGGTCAAGAAGCCCGACTTCCTGAAACAGGTCGCCGAGACCGGCCTCCTGCTCGAAAGCGACCTGCAGAAGGTCTCGGCCCGGCATGGCCTCGGCGGCGTGCGCGGACGCGGCCTGTTGCTCGCGCTCGATCTCAAGCTGCCGATCGCACCCGGCATCGTCGCACAGGCGTTCGAGGCCGGCGTGCTGCTGAACGCGCCGCAGGTCGACAGCTTGCGCTTCATGCCGGCGCTGAACGTCACGAAGGAAGAGATCGCCGAGATGATCGAATGTCTCGACGCGATCTTGACCAAGGCCGGCGCGGCAAGACGCGTCGCGTAGTGCTGTAGGGTGGGCAAAGCGAAGCGTGCCCACCATTTTTCACCGCAATGAAGATGGTGGGCACGGCGCTCCGCGCCTTTGCCCACCCTACGAAACCGCCGATGCCGAAAGAGCTACGGCTTCAAGATCGAAGCCCCGGTGGTCTTGCGGCTTTCGAGATCGATATGCGCTTTGGCGGCGTCCTTGAGCGCGTAGGCGTGGTTGATCGGCACGTGCAGCTTGCCGTTGATGACCGCGGCGAACAGGGTGTCGGCACCTTCGAGCAGTTCCTTGCGCGTGCCGACATAATCGTTGAGCTTCGGCCGCGTCGCGAACAGCGAGCCGTGATTGTTGAGCTCGGCGATCGCGAACGGTGGCACGGGGCCCGACGCATTGCCGAACGAGACGAACATGCCGCGCGGCTTCAGGCAGGACAGCGAGCCCGGGAACGTCGCCTTGCCGACGCCGTCATAGACGACGTCGCAGCCCTCGTTGCGGCTGATCTGCTTCACGCGCGCAACGAAATCCTCCTCGTTGTAGAGGATGACGTGATCGCAGCCATTGGCCTCCGCAAGCTCGGCCTTCTCGCGCGAGCCGACGGTGCCGATGACATGCGCGCCAAGCGCCCTCGCCCATTGGCAGGCGAGCAGGCCGATGCCGCCGGCGGCGGCGTGGACCAGCACGCGATGATGCGGCTCGACCTTGAAGGTCTTGTGCAGGAGATACCAGACCGTCAGCCCCTTCAACATCAGCACGGCACCCTGCTCGTAGGTGATGTGATCGGGCAGTTTGACCAGCTTCTCCCAGGGGATGTTGCGCTCGCCGGTATAGGCGCCGAGATTGTGGTAATAGGCGACGCGGTCGCCGGGATGAAAATTCGTCACGCCTGGCCCGACCGCGACCACCTCGCCGGAGGCCTCATTGCCGGCGATGAAGGGCAGCCCCGGCGCCTTGTAGAGGCCAGTGCGGTAATAGACGTCGATGAAGTTGAGGCCGACCGCGTGCTGGCGGATGCGCACCTCGCCGGGCCCGGGCGCCGGCACGTCGACGCTCTCATAGACCAGGGCTTCGGGGCCTCCGACCTTGTGCACACGGATGGCTTTCGTCATCACCTGACCTCCTCTTCGTGCGGCTGAGCGAAAGCTATCGCGCCCGCCTTGTCAACTCGACGCCGACTGGAACGACCCAACGCGACTACTTGGCGGCTTTCCGGCGGTTGCGCCTGGCCAGCACGTTGAAGAACTCCACCGCCGCCGAGAACGCTATTGCGAAATAGATGTAGCCGCGCGGAATGTGGAAGTGGAATCCGTCCGCAACCAGCGCGACGCCGATCAACACCAGGAAGGCCAGTGCCAGCATCTTGGTGGTCGGATGCTCCGCGACGAATCGCGCCACCGGACCCGCCGAAACGTACATGACCGCGCATGCGATCACGACCGCCGCGATCATGATCTTGATGTCCTCGGCCATGCCGATCGCAGTGATGATCGAGTCCAGCGAGAACACGATGTCGATGATCACGATCTGGACGATCACCCAGAAGAAGGCGCTGCCTGTGGAGTCCTTCTCGCTCGCGTCGTGATCGGATTCGACCTCGCCGTGAATCTCATGTGTGGCCTTGGCGATCAGGAAGAGGCCGCCGCCGATCAGGATGAGATCGCGCCAGGAAAAAGCATAGCCCTGAATCGAGAGCACCGGAGCGGTCAGGCCGATCAGCCAGACCAGGAGACTGAGCAGGATGAGGCGAAAGACCAGTGCCAGCGCAAGCCCGATCTGGCGGGCGCGCTGCGCCGGTTTCTCGGGAAGGCGCGAGACGAGCACCGAGATGAAGATGACGTTGTCGATGCCGAGCACGATCTCGAGCGCCGTCAAGGTGAGCAGCGCGGCCCAGGCTTCCGGGCTGGTCAGCAGCTCCATCACGCCGATAATCTCGCCAGGGATTTCGCCAACCGGATCAAGGCATCGCTGAAGCTGATCCAGAGCGCGATGGCGCAGAGCACGATGGTCACCCCGGTGCCGACGCGAAAATCCATTTGCAGCGTGTAGAAGGCGAGCAGCGCCCAGACCGCGATCAGCGACATCGTCAGCCAGCGCAGCCGCACCACTCTGACAGGGTGCAGCACATGGAAAGGCACGAACGTCAGCACGACCAGCGCGGCGACCAGCAGCGTCGCCCACAGCGGCGGCCAATGCAGCAGGAACAGATAGAACGCGGCCGCGTTCCAAAGCGCCGGGAAGCCGCGGAAATGATTGTCGTCGGCCTTCATGCGCTGGTCGGCGAAATACAACGCGCTGGTCACGATGATGGCGATGCCGAGCAAGGGAGCCGCCACCGGCAGCAGCATGCCGCTCGCAACGATCGCATAGGCCGGCACGAAGACATAGGTGCAGAAGTCGACCACGAGATCGAGCACGTCGCCCGACCAGTTCGGCTGCACGTTCTTGACGTCGAGCCGCCGCGCGATCGGCCCGTCGATCGCGTCGATGATCAGGGCGACGCCCAGCCATTGAAACATCGCCGCCCAGTGCTCGCGCACGGCCTCCAGCATCGCCAGGAGCGCGATTGCCGCGCCGAAGGCGGTGAAGATGTGCACCGAGAAGGCTGCGGCGCGGATCACCGGTCTCGGCTTCAGGGAATCCTGCTGAATATCCATGGCTTCTGCTATCAGAATGCGACCGGTTTGCACATCCGCCATTGCGGCGCACGATCGCAAAATTCGCCATAAAATCAGGGAAATATAGGTAGGCTTGAATTTGCCGCCCGGCGTGTCAAATGTCGTTCCATGATAGACGCATCGACACTCCATGACGCGGCCGTGATCGGCGGCGGACCTGCCGGCCTTGCCGCGGCGATCGCCCTGGCGCAGGCGGGTGCCCGGACCGCACTGGTGGCGCGCCGCGTTCCCTATGCCGACAATCGCACCACCGCATTGCTCGGCCCCTCCATCGATCTATTGGAAGGCCTCGACGTCTGGTCGCGCTGCAGGGACAAGGCGGCTGCGCTGGAAGTCATGCGCCTCGTCGACGACACCGGCCGGCTGTTCCGCAGCCCCGAGGTGCGCTTCTCCTGTCACGAAATCGGCCTCGTTGCGTTTGGCTACAACATCGACAACCGCTCGCTGATGCTGGCGCTGGAAGCGCGCGCGGCCGAGCTGCCCAATCTCGTCCGCTTCGACGACGAGGCCGAAAGCGTCGTCATCGAGGCCGACGACGTCGCGCTGCGCACGGCGTCCGGACAGTTTCTCTCGGCGCGCCTCGTGGTCGGCGCCGACGGCCGGCACTCGCTGTGCCGCGAGGCTGCTGGTATCGCCGTGACTCGGCGCGAGCTGAACCAGACTGCGCTGACCTTCAACATCAGCCATGCCCGGCCGCATCGCAACGTCTCGACCGAGTTCCACACGCCGCACGGGCCTTGCGTGTTCGTGCCCCTGCCCGGCGACCGCTCCAGCATCGTCTGGGTCGCAGCGCCTGCGGAGGCTGAACGGCTGCGCGGCTTGAGCGACGAGGCGCTGTCGGCGGCGATCGAGAAACAGTCGCATTCGATCCTGGGACGGATGAATGTGGAGCCTGGCCGCAACCTGTTCCCGCTCGCGATCGAGCGTCCGAAATGCTTCGGCCGCGACCGTATCGCGCTGGTCGGCGAAGCCGCCCATGTGGTGCCGCCGATCGGCGCCCAGGGCCTCAATCTCGGCCTGCGCGATGCCGCCGACATTGCCCGGCTCGCGGGCGAGGCCATCGCCGCGGGACAGGATCCTGGCGCCGACGATGTGCTCAAGCGCTATGACCGCGCGCGGCGTCCGGACATCTTGAGCCGTACCTTTGCGATCGACATCGCCAACCGCTCCTTGCTCAACGACTTCCTGCCGCTCCAGCCCGTCCGCGCCGTCGGCATGCACCTCCTCGGCGCCATCGGCCCGCTCCGGCGCTTCGCCATGCGCGAAGGCCTGACGCCGACCTGGCGCAGGTAGCTCCGAAGCGCGTTAGGTTGGACGACTTCACCGCTGGCTCGGTGCAATCTCTCCCGCTTGCGGGGGAGGTCGGCGCGAAGCGCCGGGTGGGGGCTCTCTCCGCGACGGGATTTTTTCTGCACTCTCGACAATCCCGACGCGGAGAGAGCCCTCTCCCCGACCCTCTCCCGCAAGCGGGAGAGGGAGCGCACCGCCCCGCGGAAGAGATCAAGCCAATCTCATCACCATCAAGGAAACGCCAACCGTCCCGTCTGGATCGCCCACATCACGCTGGTCAGCGTGACCACCGAGGCGAAGGTGCCGAGCAGCACCGCGACGGAGGCGGACTCGATCCAGGCATCGTTCTGCCGGGCGATGACGAACACGTTGAGCGCCGGCGGCAGCGCGGCCATCAGCACGGCGGTGGCGGCCCAGGGCTGCGCGAACGGGCCGAACGCCAGCATCAGGGCGAACGCCGCGAGCGGATGGATCAGCAGCTTGACCGCGATCACGCCCGGCACCTCCCACGGCACCCGATCGAACGGGCGGAGCGCCACGGTCACGCCGAGCACGAACAGCGCGGTCGGCGCGGCCGCGTTCTGCAGGAAGGTGATGGTGCGGTCGAGCGCGACCGGCAGCTCGATATGCAGCGCCGCCACCGCCGCGCCGAAGCAAGCCGACATGATCAGCGGATTGAGCACGATCTGCTTCAGCACGACGCCGAAAGCATGGACGAGCGAGGGATGGTCGCGGTCGGAAAGCTCGATCAAGAGCGGCACGATCGTGAACAGGAAGATGCTGTCGCAGCAGAAGATCAGCGCGGTCGGCGCGGCCGCCTTCGGCCCCAGTACCGCGAGCGCGAGGCCCGGGCCCATATAGCCGATATTGCCGTAGCCGCCGGAGAGGCCCGCGAGCGTCGCTTCGCGCAGCGTCAGCCGTCCGAGCAGCTTGCCGACCACCAGCGCCAGCGTGAATGCCGCGACCGTCGCCAGCGTCGTCGCCACCAGGAACGGCGGGTTATTCAATTCCGAAAACGGCGTCTTCGACATGATCGCAAACAGCAGCGCCGGCAGCGACACGTAGAGTAGGAAGAAGTTCATCCAGGCGAGCCCCGATTCCGGGATGGACTTGACCTTCCCGCAAGCGAAACCGACGAAGATCAAGCCGAAATAAGGCAGCGCCAGATTGAGGATATCGACCATTGCTGAAGTTTTTTCTGAAGGCTTGGGGGCTATCCGCCCCGGAGACGAAGGTTAATTCCAGCTGAGGGCACTAGCATCGGCCACAATCCTGGTCTATCGACGGGGGATGATTAAAGCGCGGACCGCCAAATTCCAGATCGGACAGGTCGTTCGCCACCGGATCTTCTCGTTCCGGGGGGTGATTTTCGACATCGATCCGGAATTCAACAACACCGAGGAATGGTGGTTGTCGATTCCCGAGGAAGTGCGGCCCCACAAGGACCAGCCGTTCTATCACCTGCTCGCGGAGAACGCGGAATCCGAATACGTCGCCTATGTCTCGGAGCAGAACCTGTTGCCGGACGATTCCGGCGAGCCGGTCCGGCATTCCCAGGTCGCCGAGATCTTCGTCAAGGACAAGGCCGGCGGCTATCGCCCGCGCAATCCCTCGCTGAACTGATCGTCGTGATCGTCGGCCAGCAAAAAAGGCGCTCGAACCGAGCGCCTTTTTCACGTCCGGGATTTGCTCCCGATTACTTCTGACCGGTCGGAGCCGCGCCCGGTGCGCCACCACCCTGCTGCTCGAGCTTCTTGCGCTGCTCTTCGGCCTTCTTCTGCAGCTCTTCCTGCAGCTTCTTCTGGGTTTCCTCGAACACCTTCGGATCGGTCGGCGGACCGTCATAGGCCTTCTGGAATTCGCCGGCGAGCGGCAGCGGCAGCGTCAGCGGCGCGCCGTTGGCATTGATCGCCTGGACAACGAGATTCTGGCCCTTCTTCATGTTGTTGATGAGCTCGGGCGTGGCCTCGTAGTCGGACATGCAGCCGTTCTGGAAGCAGATCACATAGGGCTGCTGCAGCGGCGCGTTGCTGTCGACGATGATGCGGGTGCCGTGCACGAGCTGCATGCCGAGCGGCAGCGTCACGCGCAGGATCTTCTTGGGCTCGCCTTCCGGCTCGATGATCACGGCCGCGATGACCGGCTGGCCCGATTCGATACGGCCGTCCTTGCCGGTGAAGCAGACCTGCTTGGCATTGGCGTCCTGGCCCTTGAGGCAGAACTTGGTCCAGGGCGCATAGATCAGCTGGATCTGCTGATCGGCGGGCTGAGCTGCACCCTGCTGCGGGGCGCCTTGCTGCGGGGGAGCCTGCGGGGATGCTGCGGGCGCCGGAGCCTTGGGAGCTGCCTTGGGAGCAGCCGCCTTCGGAGCCGGGGCCGGGGAGGCCTTGGGCGCGGCGGGGGCGCCGGGGGCCGGCGCAGGGGTCTGGGCCTCGGCGGCAAACGGAACGGCCAACGCCGTCGCCGTCAACAGGGCGAGAAGTCGCCCGCGCGGCCGGACGGACGCGGCCAAGTAACGGAAATTCATTGCGGAAAACCCTTTCTGAACGGGAAGTGCCCGAACCGCTCCGAAGCGCCGAACCTGGCCGCCTTGGGCGCGGCTCTCTCCCCGTCAATTGAGGCGGATAAGTGACGGTCTCGACGCTCTTGCGCGATTGGGTGCCTTCTTAACGTGGCCGACGAAAAGATCAATGCCGACAAGCGTCTTTGGCCGGTCTGGCGCGAAAGCCCCATCAAATTCCCTGTGATAAGATTCGCCCGACGGTCCTCGAATCACTCTGTGCCGATGTTCATGTTCCAGCGCCTCTTCGAGGGCCCCGGCCTCCGCCTCTATACGCTTGCCCTTGCCCTTGCCCTTGCGCTTGCCGGGATGCTGTCGGCAGGCACCGCCGCGGCCGAGGAGGCCCACGCGATCGCCATGCACGGCAAGCCGGCGATGCCCGCCGACTTCAGCCACATGCCCTACGCCGACCCCGATGCCCCCAAGGGCGGCCGTCTGACCTGGGGCATTCTCGGCACCTTCGACAGCCTCAATCCCTTCATCGTGAGGGGATTGGCGGTGCAGCCGGTCCGCAACTACGTGGTCGAGAGCCTGCTGGCGCGCGGGCAGGACGAGCCGTTCACGCTTTATGGCTTGCTCGCCAGGACCGTCGAAACCAATGACGAGCGAAGCTTCGTCACCTTTCGTCTCGATCCTCGCGCCCGCTTCTCCGACGGCAAGCCGGTCACGGCCGAGGACGTGCTGTTCTCCTGGCAGCTGCTGCGCGACCGCGGCCGCCCCAATCACCGGCAATACTACGGCAAGGTCGCCAAGGCCGAAGCGCCCGACCCCCTCACCGTCCGATTCGACCTGACAGGCGCCAACGACCGCGAGCTGCCGCTGATTCTCGGCCTGATGCCGATCCTGCCGAAGCACGCCATCGACGTCGCGACCTTCGAGGAAACGACGCTGACGGCGCCGATTGGCTCAGGCCCCTATCGCGTCACGGCGGTGAAGCCCGGCGCCAGCGTGACACTCACGCGCAATCCCGATTATTGGGGCCGCGACCTCGCCATCAATCGCGGGCTCTACAATTTCGACGAGATCCGGCTCGACTATTTTCGCGAGGCCAACGGGCAGTTCGAGGCGTTCAAGCGCGGCCTCTACGATTTCCGCGTTGAGCACGAGCCGCTGCGCTGGCACGACGGCTACGATTTTCCAGCCGCCAAAAGCGGCGAGGTGATCCGCGACACCGTCAAGCCCGGCCTGCCGCAGCCGTCCGAATTCCTGGTGTTCAACACCCGCCGTCCTGTCTTCGCCGACATCCGTGTGCGGCAGGCTCTGACGCTGCTGCTCGATTTCGAGCTGGTGAACCGCAGCTATTTCTTCGGGCTCTATTCGCGCGTGGCCGGCTATTTCGCCGGCTCGGAGCTATCAGCCTATGGCAAGCCTGCGGATGCGCGCGAGCGTGAGCTGCTCAAACCGTTCGCCGCACGGATGCCGCCCGACATCCTGGACGGCAGCTACCGCCTGCCGGTCACTGACGGATCAGGCCGCGACCGCACCACGCTGCGCGCCGCGCTGAAGCTGCTGTCGCAGGCCGGCTACGATCTCGACGGCACCGTGCTGCGCAATCGCGCGACCAAGAGCCCCTTCACCTTCGAGATCATGGTCACGACGCGCGACCAAGAGCGCATCGCGCTCGCCTTCCAGCGCGACCTCAGACGCGCCGGCATCGAGGCCAGCGTGCGCTCGGTCGATCCCGTGCAATTCGACCAGCGCCGGCTCGCCTACGAGTTCGACATGATCCAGAACCGCTGGGACCAGTCGCTGTCGCCCGGCAACGAGCAGTACTTCTATTGGGGCAGTGCGGCGGCGGACAATCCCGGCACCCGCAACTACATGGGCGCCAGGGATCCCGCCGTCGATGCCATGATCGCCGCCCTGCTCGAGGCCCGTGAACATACGGATTTCGTTGCGGCGGTGCGCGCGCTCGACCGCGCTCTGATCGCGGCCTTCTACACAATCCCGCTGTTTAACGTATCGGAGCAATGGATCGCGCGCTGGAATCGGATAGAACGGCCCAAGACCACCTCGCTCTCGGGCTATTTGCCGGAGACCTGGTGGTCGAAGGGGCAGCCGCAAGCTCATCAAGCGAAGTGACGCCGTGAACCAGCCAGCAATATCGCCGACGCTCGACACATTGTTTCAGCGCACGCTGATGCGGCAGCCGCACGCGACCGCCCTGCTCGATCCGCTCAACAAGGCACGCATCACCGGGCACCAGCCGCGGCGGATGACCTATACCGAGGCCGATATCGCCATCGAGGTGCTGTCGGCGCATTTCGTCGAATCCGGCCTGCCCGCCAATTCCGTCATCGCGATCCAGCTGCCGAATACTGTCGAGTTCGTGCTGACCGTGCTCGCGGCCCATCGCGCCGGCCTCGTTGTCGCCGTGCTGCCGCTGCTCTGGCGCCATGCGGAACTGACCGCAGCGCTCAACCGCACCGCCGCGCGCGCCATCGTTACCATGAGCACGGTCGACGGCGTCAGCTATGCTGATCTCGCCATGCACGCCGCGGCCGAGGCGTTCTCGATCCGGCACGTCTACGGCTTCGGAAGCGACCTGCCCGAAGGCATGGCTTCGCTCGACGACGTCCTGGCACGCCCGCCCGGCACCACGCGCGCCGTGATCCAGGACGGCCGCAAGGCGGCCATGATCTCCTTCGACGTCACGGCGGAGGGCTTCCGTCCGGTGCCGCGGCCGCATTTCAGCCTGATCGCGGGCGGCCTTGCGATGTCGCTCGAAGCCGACATCAAGCAGGGCGCGACCGTGATGGCGGCGTTCACGCCGATGTCGTTCGCAGGGCTCGCCTCCTCGCTCGCGGTGTGGCTGCTCTCGGGCGGCACGATGGCGCTGCATCATCCGTTCGAGAACGATGTGCTGGAGCAGCAGATCAACGAGCACGAATGCGAGGTGCTGATCGCGCCGGCGCAGCTCGCGCTGCGGCTCGGCGATGCCGACCTCGCGGCGCGGATGCCGACTTTGCGCAACGTCATCGGCCTGTGGCGCGCGCCCGAGCAGGTCGCGGCGAGCGATGCCTGGATTGCGCCGCATGCGCCGCTGACCGACGTCTACCTGTTCGGCGAGGCCGGATTGTTCGGCGCCCGCCGCGGCGAGGACGGCATGCCGGTGCCGGTGATGCCGGGGCCGCACGGCGCTCCGCGCGAGCAGTCCGGCTCCTCCATCGCCGGCGAGATCCTGCTGACGCCGAAGGGCACGCTTGGCCTGCGCGGCGCGATGGTGCCGATCGCGGCCTACGCCCCGCCGCAGCCGGTCGGCGAGACGCTGACGGCGCAGCCGCCGCGCGACTATGTCGACACCGGCTATGCCGCGCGGCTCGATCGCCCGAGCGGCGCGATCTGCATCACAGCGCCGCCCTCCGGCATCATGGCGGTCGGCGGCTATCGCTTCCTCTCCAACGATTTGCAGGAATGGGCGCGCCGGCTCGGCCAGGGCGCGCTGCTCACGGCGCTGCCCGACCGCCTCTCCGGCCACCGGCTCGCCGGGCGCGCCCAGGACAATGCCCGCGCCCGTGAGGCGCTCAGCGAGCTCGGGCTTAACCCCCTGATGGTCGAGGCTTTTCGCGACCGCTCCGGGCCGGTCTAGGCGCGGTTTCAGCGCCTGCGTTGACGCAGCATTAAGGCGGCCAAACTAGATTGCGGCGGCAAATTGTTGCGCGATCAGAGTTTTTACATGTCCCAGGCGGGCCCGATCCTGTTTGTGTCCGATGCCGAACGCCCCGCCTTCGTGGCGGCGCTGGACGAGGCCCGGCTCTTTCCCGTCGTCGACACCGACTGGACCAGCGCGCCGCGCGCGGTCGAAGAGGTGCAGCCGGCCGCGGTTCTCGCTGCGGTCCATGCCGGGCACGAGCCGCATGTGACGCGGCTTGCTCAGAAGATCGCCGCTCAATCGCCTTACCTGCCCTTCGTGGCCCTGGATGCGGCGGGCATGCTGCCGCACAACGCCCTGCCCTTCTCCTCGCGCGGCGGCAATCCCGACCGGCTGATCGCGCGGCTGCGGGCGGCGCTGCGCGTGCGCACATTGCACGCAACGGTTCTGCGCCGGCTGCCCGAAGTGAAAATCGCGCTGCCGCAGGGCGATCCCGCACGCGATGCCACCGTGCTCCTGATCGGCCGCGGCGCGGCTTACCCTGCGCTCTCCGTCGCGTTCGGCGAACGCGTCGGCGTGGTCGGTGCGCTCTCGATCGAGGCTGCCGCGAAACACCTCAACACCCGCGATCTCGACGGCGTCGTGCTCGCCGAAGGTTTTACCGCGCGCGTGACCGATGCGTTTCTGACCGTGCTCGCCGAGGACACCCGCTTCCGCAGCCTGCCCGTGGTCGTCACCGCCCACCAGCTCACCCAGAGCTACGACCTGCCCAATCTCGAGCTGATCACCGGCGAGCCGCCGAGGATCGCCTCCAACGCACTGCCCTTGATCCGCCAGCACGCCATGGAAGCGCAGCTGAGCCGCACGCTGCGCTCGATCGATGCCGGCGGCTGGCTCGATCCGCGCAGCGGCCTGCTCACGGTGGAAGCCTTCGCCCGCGATTTCGCCAAGGCGGTCGAGCAGACGCTCGCCCGCGGCGGCGGCCTGTCGGTCGCGCGCTTCGCCTTCGATCCCAACAATCCCCGCGCCCAGCTCGACGCCGCCCGCATCCTCAGCCGCCTGATGCGGCAGATGGATTTTGGCGCCGCGCAGAAGGACGGCTCGGTCATCGTCGTGTTCGCCGAGACCGACTTCCGCACCGCGCATATGATCGCGCGCCGCCTGTCGGCGGTGATGCGGCACACCTCCAATGGCAAGCACGAGATGCGCAGCGATCCCGTGGTCAGCGTGGACTCGCTGTCGCCGTCGGACACGGCAAGGTCGCTGCTGGCCCGGCTGTCGGCGGACGCGTCAAGGGCGGCGTCTTAGCTTTCTCGCGGGCTGTCGCAATAACCACCGTCATTGCGAGCGCAGCGAAGCAATCCAGAATCCCTCCGCGGAAAGACTCTGGATTGCTTCGTCGCAAGGGCTCCTCGCGTGACGCGGTGAGGCCGGTGCCTCTACGCCGCCTTCTTGCTCTCGGCGAGCTGCGCCAGCTGCCGCATGATCTCCGTCGTGCCCGCGAGCCGCTCCTCCGGCGTTTCCCAGTCCTGCAGGAACACAACCTTCATGTCGGGGCGCACCTTGGCGGCCTGGCCGTAGCTGCGGATGAAGCTCACGAGGCGCTCGGGATGGGCGAAGGAATTGTCGCGGAAGACGATGACGGCACCCTTCGGACCGGCGTCGATCTTCTCGACATTGGCCCGCCGGCAGAACGCCTTGATCGCGGCGACCTTGAACAGATAGCGCACCTCGTCCGGCAGCACGCCGAAGCGGTCGCGCATCTCGGCGCCGAAATTCTCGATCTCCTCCTCGGTGTCGAGATCGGCAAGGCGCCGGTACAGCGACAGCCGCACCGAGAGGTCGCTGACATAGTCCTCCGGAATCAGCACGGGCATGCCGATGGTGATCTGCGGCGACCAGCGGTCGGCGGCGGGCTCGGAGACGCCGGCCTTGAGATTGACGATCGCCTCCTCCAGCATCGACTGATAGAGCTCGAAGCCGACCTCCTTGATGTGGCCGGACTGCTCCTCGCCGAGCAAATTGCCGGCGCCGCGGATGTCGAGGTCGTGGGAGGCGAGCTGGAAGCCGGCGCCCAGCGTCTCCAGCGACTGCAGCACGGTGAGCCGGCGCTCGGCCTGCGCGGTGATCTTCTGCTGCGCCGGCAGCGTGAACAGCGCATAGGCCCGCAGCTTGGAGCGGCCGACGCGGCCGCGCAGCTGGTAGAGCTGGGCAAGGCCGAACATGTCGGCGCGATGCACGATCAAAGTGTTGGCGTTGGGGATGTCGAGGCCGGACTCGACGATCGTGGTCGACAACAGAATGTCGAACTTGCCGTCGTAGAACGCAGTCATGATGTCCTCGATCGCCGCGGGCGGCATCTGCCCGTGCGCGACCGCGACCTTCATCTCCGGCACGTTCTTGTCGAGGAAGTCCTTGACCTCGGCGAGATCGTCGATGCGCGGCACCACGTAGAACGCCTGGCCGCCACGATAGCGCTCGCGCAGGAGCGCTTCGCGGATCATCAGGGGATCGTGCGGGGCGACGAAGGTTCGCACCGCGAGACGGTCGACCGGGGGCGATGCGATGATCGAGAGCTCGCGCACGCCGGTCAGTGCCAATTGCAGCGTGCGCGGGATCGGGGTAGCCGACAGCGTCAGCACGTGCACCTCGGCGCGCAGCGCCTTCAGCCGCTCCTTGTGGCTGACGCCGAAATGCTGCTCCTCGTCGACGATGAGCAGGCCAAGGTCGCGGAATTTGATCGCCTTGCCGAGCAACGCGTGGGTGCCGACGACGATGTCGACCGAGCCGTCGGCGATACCCTTCTTGACCTCGTTGAGCTGCTTGGTCGGGATCAGGCGCGAGGCCTGCGCGACATTGACCGGGAAGCCTTTGAAGCGCTCGCTGAAGGTCCGGTAATGCTGGCGCGCCAGCAGCGTGGTCGGCACCACGACCGCCACCTGCTTGCCGTCGAGCGCCACGGCGAAGGCGGCGCGCAGCGCCACCTCGGTCTTGCCGAAGCCGACGTCGCCGCAGATCAGGCGATCCATCGGGCGGCCCTTTTCGAGATCCTTCAGCGTGGACTCGATCGCGCCCAGCTGGTCCTCGGTCTCGTCATAGGGGAAGCGTGCGCAGAACTCGTCGTAGACGCCCTGCTGCACCGGCAGCTTCGGCGCTTCGTGCAGCATGCGTTCGGCCGCGATCTTGATCAGCTCGCCCGCGATCTCGCGGATGCGGTTCTTCAGTTTTGCTTTTCGGGTCTGCCAGCCCGAGCCACCGAGGCGGTCGAGCTCGACCGTGGTTTGATCAGAGCCGTAGCGCGATAAGAGCTCGATGTTCTCGACCGGCAGGAACAGCTTGGTCTCGGCGGCATAATGCAGCTCGAGGCAGTCATGCGGCGCGCCGGCGACGTCCAGCGTCTGCAGGCCGATGAACCGGCCGATGCCGTGATCGACGTGGACGACGATGTCGCCGGCGGTGAGGCTCGTCACCTCCGAGATGAAATTGTCGAGCTTGCGACTGGCCTTGCGCGGCCGCACCAGGCGGTCGCCGAGGATATCCTGCTCGCTGATGACGGCGATCTCGTCGGTCTCGAAGCCGCTTTCGAGGCCGAGCACGGCGAGCATGGTCTCGTTGCGCGGCGTCGCCTGCACCGTCCGCCATGAGTTGACGCTGGTAGCGTGGGCGAGCTTGTGGTCGCGCAGCATCGACGTCATGCGGTCGCGCGAGCCCTCCGTCCACAGCGCGATCACGACCTTCTTGCGCTGCGCCTGCAACGCCATGACGTGGCTGACGACCGACTCGAACACGTTGACATTGCTGTCGTTGCGCTCCGGCGCGAAGTCGCGGCCCTTGCGCGCACCCGCATCGACTATGCCAATGCCGTCGGTCGGCACCGAGAACGGCGTCAGCCGCGCCAGCGGGATCGCGCCGAGGCGCTTGCTCCATTCCTCCTCGGTCAGATACAGCCGGTCGGGCGGCAGCGGCTTGTAGATCGCGCCGCCGCCGGGATGCTCCATCGCCTCGCGCCGGGCCTCGTAATAGTCGAGGATCTGCTTGAAGCGCTCGCGCACGGCGTCCTCGGCCTGCGGCTCGATCGCGATTGCCGCGCCTTGCAGATAATCGAACAGCGTGTCCATCCGGTCCTGGAACAGCGGCAGCCAGTGCTCCATGCCGGGATGGCGGCGGCCTTCGCTGACCGCCTCGTACAGCGCATCGTCGCGCTCGGGCGCGCCGAACTCGGCGACATAGCCCATGCGGAAACGGCGGATGGTGTCGGTGACGAGCTGAAACTCGGAGACCGGCACGAGGTCGAGCGAGCGCATGTCGAGCAGCGTGCGCTGGGTCTCCGCGTCGAAGGAGCGGATGGATTCCAGGCTGTCCCCAAAGAAGTCGAACCGCACCGGCTGCTCGAGGCCGGCCGGAAACAGATCCAAAATGCCGCCGCGCACGGCATATTCGCCGGGCTCGCGCACGGTGGAGGAACGGTTGTAGCCGTTGTGCTCGAGCCAGGCGACAACGGTGTCCATCGGCACGACGTTGCCCGGCGCGACCGACAGCGCCTGCGCCGCGACCAGCTCGCGCGCGGGCACGCGCTGCACCACCGCGTTCACCGTGGTCAGCACGATCAGCGGCTTGTCGCTGCCGGTGAGCGAGGCCAGCCGCGCCAGAGTGGTCAGGCGCTGGGCGAGAACGCCGCCATGCGGCGAGACGCGGTCATAGGGTTGGCAGTCCCAGGCCGGGAAGGTCAGCACCGGCAGATCGGGCGCGAAGAACCTAAGTGCGCGTTCGAGCGACTGCATGCGCCCGCCGTCGCGGCAGACGACCGCAAGGCTGACCGCCGGCTTTTTCGGCCGCGCCGCGATGGCGCGCGCGAGATCGGAGACGACGAGGCCTTCGGCACCTTCCGCGACATTGGCGAGCGTCAGCGCGCGGCCGGGCGCGAGCAGCTCGGCCGGAGATTTCATTCCCTGCTTCATGCGTTGCCGTCCGCGATCGGAAACGCCTTGATGCGGGCAAACAGCGCGCCGGCGACGTCGGCCGGCAGCACCTTGTCGCCGGTGATGGCGGCATAGAGATCGGGATCGTTGACCTCGAGCAAGGTCTCGAGCTGGCTCAGCTCGTCATCGGACAGATTGCCGATCTCGGCATCCGCGAAGCGGCCGAGGATCAGGTCCATCTCGCGCGTGCCGCGGTGCCAGCAGCGGAACAGAAGCCGCTTGCGGCGGTCATCCAGCCCGCTGCTCGATCGTGTCGTTCCCGTCATGTCTCAAATCCAGTCAAACGCAGAAAGCCCGGACGTGCCGGGCGGGGGTGATATAGCCACTCGGACCCCCGGTGTCAGCCCTTTGTTGCGGGAGGTCGTCCCTCCAATCCGTCATGGCCGGGCATAGCCGTCTGAAGGACGGCGTCGCTTCCGCTCGCCTATGTCCCGGCCATCCACGTCGCGCGGAAAAAAAGCCGTGGATGCCCGGCATAAAGCCGGGCATGACGGCGAGGAACGATCTTAGATTCCCCGAATGCGCCCCAGCCTGCTCAATCCGCTGTTTGCTCCCGTGACCAGCCTGTCCGGCGTCGGTCCGAAGCAGGACAAGCTGTTGCAGTACCTGCTCAGCCGCAGCGAGACGCCGCGGCTGGTCGATCTGCTCTTGCATCTGCCGAGCCAGGTGATCGACCGCCGGGCCCGGCCGAAGATCCGCGACGCGGCCGTTGGAACCATGGTGACGCTGGAGGTCACCGTCGATCGTCACCGCCCGCCGCCGCCGCGCAATTCGCGCGCGCCGTATCTGGTCTACGCCAGCGACGATACCGGCGACGTGGTGCTGACCTTCTTCCGCGCCAAGCCGGGCTTTGTCGAGAAGCTCTTGCCGGTCGGCGAGAAGCGCTTCGTCTCCGGCACGCTGCAAATGTACGACGGCATCCCGCAGATCGTGCATCCCGATCGCGTGCTCGACGAGGAGGCGATCTCGAAGCTGTCAGGGATCGACCCGGTCTATCCGCTGACGGAAGGGCTCGCGCTCGGCTCGCTCCGCCGCGCGATCGCGCAGGCGCTGCAAAAGCTTCCCGCGCTGCCGGAATGGATCAGCCCGGAGGTGCTGCGCCGATGTGACTTCCCGCCGATCGCGGAGGCGCTCAATCGCGTGCACCAGCCGGTCGAGCTGACCGACATCTTGCCCGACCGGCCGTTCTGGTCGCGCCTCGCCTTCGACGAGCTCTTGGCCGGCCAGCTCGCGCTCGCCCTGATCCGCGCGCAGCTGCGCCGTCCTGCGGGCGTGCGCAATGCCGGCGACGGGCATCTGCGCAACAAGATCATCGGTGCCCTTCCTTACGCGCTCACACCGTCACAGCGCAACGCTGCGGCGGCGATTGCCGAAGACCTCAAGCAGCCGCTGCGCATGCTGCGCCTGCTGCAAGGTGACGTCGGCTCCGGCAAGACCGTGGTGGCGCTGCTCGCGGCCGCCGCGGTCGCCGAGGTCGGCAAGCAGGCCGCGTTGATGGCCCCGACCGAGATCCTGGCGCGCCAGCACATCAAGACCATCGCTCCGCTCGCCGAGCGCGCGGGATTGCGTGTCGCCATCCTCACCGGCCGCGAGAAGGGCAAGGAGCGGCGCGAGATCATCACCGAGCTCGCCGACGGCGAGATCGACCTGCTCGTCGGCACCCATGCGCTGATCCAGGACGATGTCGTCTTCAGGGATCTCGCGCTCGCCATCGTCGACGAGCAGCACCGTTTCGGCGTGCGCGAGCGCCTCGCGCTGACGTCCAAAGGCGAGGCTGTCGACGTGCTGGTGCTGAGCGCAACGCCGATCCCGCGCACGCTGGTGCTGACCTATTTTGGCGACATGGACATTTCCGAGCTGCGCGAAAAGCCGGCCGGCCGCCAGCCGATCGATACCCGGGCCGTGCCGATGAGCCGCATCAGCGAGGTCATGGAAGGCGTCGGCCGTGCGCTCGAAGCCGGCAAGCTGGTCTACTGGATCTGCCCGCTGGTCGAGGAGTCCGAGGCTGAGGGCACCGAGCATCTCACCAACGCCACCAAGCGTTTCGAGACCCTGCAAAAGCGCTTCGGCGATCGCGTCGGCCTCGTCCACGGCCAGATGAAGGGCACCGAGAAGGACCGCGTCATGGCCCAGTTCGCCGCGCACGACATCGGCCTGCTGGTCGCGACCACCGTGGTCGAGGTCGGCGTCGACGTTCCGGCCGCCACCATCATGGTGATCGAGAACGCCGAGCGTTTCGGCCTTGCCCAACTGCACCAGCTGCGCGGCCGCATCGGACGCGGCTCGGAGGCCTCGACCTGCATCCTGCTCTATGGCGAGCCGCTCGGCGAGATGTCGAAGGCCCGGCTGAAGGTGATCCGCGAGACCACCGACGGCTTCCGCATCGCCGAGGAAGATTTGAAGCTGCGCGGCGAAGGCGACGTGTTGGGCGTGCGCCAGAGCGGCCTGCCCGGCTACCGCATCGCGCGTCCGGAGGTGCACGGCCAGCTGATCGCCCAGGCCAGAGACGAAGCGCTGCGGATCCTGAAGGACGATCCGAAATTAAAGGGCGAACGCGGCGAAGCGCTGCGGTGCCTGCTGTATCTCTATGAGCGCGACGAGGCGATTCCGCTGATCGGAGCGGGCTGACTTTGAGGCAGTGCCGCAAGGTTCGTGACAGACGCAAAGGCACCGGAACCTCCACGTCATTGCGAGCGCAGCGAAGCAATCCAGAATCTTTCCGCGGAGGCAGCCTGGATTGCTTCGCTGCGCTCGCAATGACGTGTTGAGAGAGCGAGAATGCGCGCGATCAGGCCTTCTTCCGCGCGATGCTCGCCGCGAAGGTCTTCATCAACGCGGCATCCACAGCCTCCCCCTTCGCATCCTCCGCCAGATGCTCGAACCACCGCGCAAAGCCCTCGTAGATCTGGCTGGCCGGATGATCGGGCCCGAGGAATCCTGAAATCTCCCGCATCTCGGCGACCCAACGATAGGCCTTCGGGATCATGTCGGGCAGCGCGACTTCGAGCCGCGCCAAGATGGCGGGCTGGCTCAGCGCGAGCTCGTCGCGCAGTGCATCGGCCGCGCCCGCCTTGGTGGCCGCGATCACCATCGCCGAGCCGATGCCGGCGAGGCCCTTGACGATGCCGGCATAGGACATTTTCAGAGCGGATGCCGCGCCGACCGGGCCCTCGACGATCCGCACATCGAGGCCGAGATCCCTGAGCAAGGCGACGTCCCTGGCGTATTCGCCAGACATGTAGAAGGCCGGGCTCTTGCCGCCCGGCTGCGGCGGAAAGCCGATGATGCCGGCATCGACGAACGGCGCCTGCGCCGACCCGATGATCTCCTCAATTCTTTGCACGGTATCGACATTGACGGCGTTGCAGTCGACCACGACCGGCTTCTTCTCGCGCCTGACGATCAGCGCGGCCAGCCGTTCGGCCAGCGCGACGGCCTCGCCCGGCGGCACGATCGAGAGGATAATGTCGGCGTCCGCGATCGCGTCGTCCTCGGCGCCGACCATGCCGGCGTCCGCCGCACGTTTCAGCGTCGCCTCGCTCCGCCCGTGCAGCGACGTCAGCACGCGCGCACCGTTCTCGCTGAGGCGGCGGGCCACGGCGCTGCCCATCGCACCGGGGGCGAGGATCGCAATGGTTTTGGACATCGTGCACTCCAGGTCGAATTCCGAGCGGCAGGTTCGGTCGACCTGAGACTAGCAGAGGACGAATGCGCCCGCGTGAACGCGACCATCCCGCAACGGAATGGCCCTACTCCGCCTTCGCAGGCTCGGGCCGGAGCGTGGAGGCATTGGCGATCCGCGCAGCATTCGCCATGCCCGCAAGCGCGGCCGCCTTCTTCGGATCGGGCGACGAGCCCGGCTGCACCACGCCGGCCGACATGATCAGCGTCGCGGCGTCCTCGGCGGTGAGATCGACCTCGATGATCTTGCTCTTGGGGACATAGAAGAAAAAGCCGGTTGTCGGGTTCGGCGAGCACGGAAGGAACACCGACACGTGCTCCTCCTGCCCCGGCAGGCTGCGCGAGATGTCCTCGTTCGGCGACTGCGAGATCAGCACGATCGACCACATGCCCGGCGAAGGAAACTCGACAAGGCCCACTTTCCGGAAGCTCGAGCCCTTGCCCGAGAACAGCGTCTCGAACACCTGCTTCAGGCCGCGATAGATCGCGCGCACCGCCGGGATCCGGCCGAGAAAGGTCTCGCCGACGTCGACCAGCGTGCGGCCGATCAGATTGGCCGCGAGGAAGCCGACCAGCGTCAGCGTGAAGAATGCGACAATCAGTCCCCAGCCGGGAATGACGTAGGGAAGATAGGTTTCCGGCCGGTAGGCCAGCGGCACGAACGGCCGCACCACGCCGTCGACCCAGGTAACGAACCACCAGACCAGATAGAGGGTGATCGCAATCGGCCCCGTCACCACGAGGCCGGTCAGGAAATAATTGCGGAAACGGCCCATCAGGCCGGTATGCGGTTCCGGAACGGGATCAAGAGGCGCAGGCGCGTCGTCGCGGGGGGTCATTCGGGTTCCAGGTCGGTCGCTACCACAAGCTAGGGTCTTCTAGCAGGTTTTGGAAGAGAGCGGCCGATCGATATCCAGATTGCCTATTCCACGGTCACCGATTTTGCGAGGTTGCGCGGCTGGTCGACGTCGGTCCCCATCACGACGGCCGTGTGATAGGCGAGCAGCTGCACCGGGACGGCATAGACCATCGGCGTGAAGGCTGCTGCCATATCGGGCATGACGATGGTGATGAGGGACTCGACCGTCGCCTCCGCCGCGCCCTTGGCATCGGTCATGAGGATGATGTTGCCGCCGCGCGCGGCGACCTCCTGCATGTTGGAGACGGTCTTCTCGAACACGCGGTCGTGGGGTGCGATGACGACGACCGGCATGGTCTCGTCGATCAGCGCGATGGGGCCGTGCTTGAGCTCGCCGGCGGCATAGCCCTCGGCGTGGATGTAGGAGATCTCCTTCAGCTTGAGCGCACCTTCGAGCGCCAGCGGGAAGCTGGTGCCGCGGCCAAGATACAGCACGTCGCGCGACTTGGCGATCCGGTGCGCTAGCTTCTCGATCTGGAGCTCGCTCGTGAGCGCATCGGCCATCAGGCGCGGAACCTCGACGAGCCCGTGGACCAGCTTGGTCTCGTCCTCGTCCGACAATTCGCCGCGCGCCTTGCCGGCCGCGATCGCAAGGTTTGCCAGCACCATGAGCTGACAGGTGAACGCCTTGGTCGAGGCGACGCCGATCTCGGGTCCCGCCAGCGTCTGCAGCACCGTCTCGCTCTCGCGCGCGATCGTCGAGGTCGGCACGTTGACGACCGCGATCGTGTGCACGCCCTCGGCCTTGGCATAGCGCAGCGCCGCCAGCGTGTCGGCGGTCTCGCCCGACTGCGAGATGAAGATGGCGAGGTCGCCCTTGCGCAAGGGGGCCTCGCGGTAGCGGAATTCGGAGGCGACGTCGACCTCGACCGGCAGGCGCGCAAAGCGCTCGAACCAGTATTTGGCGACGAACCCGGCATAGCTCGCTGTGCCGCAAGCGGTGATGTTGATGCGCTGGATGCTCTTGAAATCGAACGGCAGCGCGACCGGCAGCGCGACGCGCTCGGTTGCCATGTCGACGTAGCGCGCCAGCGTGTGGCCGACCACCTCCGGTTGCTCGTGGATCTCCTTGGCCATGAAGTGACGGTAATTGGCCTTGTCGACCAGCGAGGTCGAGGCGGCGTGCCTGATCTTGTCGCGCTGGACGGCATGGCCGTCCTTGTCGAAGATTGCGGCGCTCTTGCGGGTCAGCACCACCCAGTCGCCGTCCTCGAGATAGCTGATCGTGTCGGTGAACGGGCCGAGCGCGATGGCGTCCGAGCCGAGATACATCTCGCCGTCGCCGTAGCCGATCGCCAGCGGCGGGCCGTTGCGGGCGCCGATCATGAGGTCGTTGTCGCCAGCGAAGATGAAGCCGAGCGCGAAGGCGCCGCGCAGGCGCGCCAGCGTCAGCTTCACCGCTTCCACGGGCTTATTGCCGCGCGTGAGCAAATCGTCGACGAGATGCAGCACGATCTCGGTGTCGGTCTCGGTGTGGAACACCGTGCCCTTCTTTTCGAGCTCCTCGCGCAGCTCGCGGAAATTCTCGATGATGCCGTTGTGGACCACGGCGACGCGCTCGGTCGCGTGCGGGTGGGCGTTGTTGACGGTCGGCTTGCCGTGGGTGGCCCAGCGCGTGTGACCGATCCCGGTGGTGCCCTTGAGCGGCTCGGCCTCCAGCCGCTTCTCCAGATTCTTCAGCTTGCCCTCGGCGCGGCGGCGCTCTAGGTGCTTGCCTTCGAGCGTGGCCACGCCCGCGGAATCGTAGCCGCGATATTCGAGACGTTTGAGCGAATCCACCAATTGCTCTGCAACCGGCTCGCGCCCGAGAATGCCGACAATCCCGCACATGCGGATCACTATCCCCCAAATCGTCGAAAAATCGCCTAAACGACGCGCCCGGTTTTTAGCGAAAATCGCAGGGAACCAGATACTCAATAATTATTGCTGATTGAGACAGCACGGGCCCGCGACCGCTGCGTCGTCTGCGTCGAATTGGCCGGCTTAAACCGCGCACGTTAACCGATTGTCAATACATTTGGCCAACGAATCCGGTCAGGAGAACCAGGCCATGAAAGGCTCATCCGACCGCAAGGGTCTGTCGTCGATGTATCTGCGCGCCAGCGAGACCACGGGCACGCACCTTGCGCATTGGCCGCCGCCGCTGCGCGGCAAAGAGAACAAGCCCCTCTTCATCAAGCATCCCGAAGGCGAGCCGGTGAAGCGCGCCAAGCCGCGCGGCTGGCGCCTGACCCGCGCGATCTTCTCCGAATTCGCCGACGAAGAATAGCGCCGCTCACGTCTCCGGCTTCTTGCCGCCGGTCTTCATCTCGCGATAGCGCGCCGCGCCGCCTTCCCGGATGGTCTGCGGGCTGCGCTCCAGCGCCATCGCGTCGTCGGGGACGTCCTTCGTGATCACCGAGCCCGAGCCGATATAGGCGCCGTTGCCGATCGTTACCGGGGCGACCAGCGAGGAGTTGGTGCCGACGAAGGCGCCCTTTCCGATCACCGTCTTGTGCTTCTTGAAGCCATCGTAGTTGCAGGTGATGGTGCCGGCGCCGATGTTGGAATTGGCGCCGACGGTGGCATCGCCGATATAGGAGAGATGGTTGACCTTGACGCCGGCCTCCAGCGTCGCCGCCTTGGTCTCCACGAAATTGCCGATGCGCGCGCCGTCGCCGAGCGAGGTGCCGGGCCGCAGCCGCGCATAGGGTCCGATCGAGACCTTCCTGCCGAGCGTGGTCTCGACGATATGCGAGAACGAGTGGATCACCGCGCCGTCCGCGATCGACACGCCGGGGCCGATCACCACGAACGGCTCGATCGTCACGTCCTTGCCGAACACGGTGTCAGTGGACAGATACACCGTCTCCGGCGCGATCAGCGTGACGCCGGCCTCCATCGCCGCCTTGCGCAAACGCGCCTGCATTACGGCTTCGGCCTCGGCGAGCTGCGCCTTGGTGTTGATGCCGCGCACCTCGTCTTCGCTGGTTTCGATCACCACCGACTCCCATCCCTGCCTGCGGACGATTTCGACCGCATCCGTCAGATAATATTCGCCCTTGGAATTGGCATCGCCGATCTGCCCGAGAATGTCGAGCGCACGGCGACCGTCGATCGCCATCACGCCGGCATTGCACAGATCGATCTTGCGCTCGTCCGCGCTGGCATCGGCCTGCTCGCGGATCGCAACCAGGCGGTCGCCCTCGACGATGAAGCGGCCGTAGCCGGTCGGGTCGGCGGCGCGAAAGCCGAGCGCGGCAATGGCTGCGCCGCGGGCGAGCGGCGCGCGCAGCCGCGCAAAGGTCTCGGCCGAGATCAGCGGCGTGTCGCCGAACGCGATGAGGAGATCATCGGCGCCGCGCGCGATCGCCTCGCGCGCCGCCAGTACCGCATGCGCGGTGCCGAGCCGCTCGGCCTGCACGAAGGTCAGCGCGTCGGGACGGATGCGCTTGGCTTCGTCGGCGACCGCCTGATGATCGGGACCGATCACAACCGCGAGCGAGGTGCCGGTTCCCTTGGGTGCGGCGGCGAGCACATGCGCGAGCAGACTCCGGTGCGCGACCGGATGCAGCACCTTCGGCAGGCTCGATCGCATGCGCGTGCCTTCGCCGGCGGCGAGCACGATCGTGAGGCTGGAACGGGCGGTCATCGAAATCCTGACAGCTATGGCCGAATCAAATTGGCGCGGACGGGCGGCAACGCCCTCGGAAGCTATCGCCTTGCTACCCCCGCAAACGCCCGGAATTCAAGTGCGGCGCGCTTTTCCTGTTAATGTTCCCTGATTGATTCGGGGAAGCCGGACGGGGCTGGGCGCTTAACATTCATGGCAAGGGATTCCGACCCACTGGCGGACGCTTTCTCCATCAAGGAGACCGGCGGGCTGTTCTCCGGACTTTTGGCCGAGGAAAGCGCCTTCGACCGGCGCATGATGTGGCGGCTGGGCTCGTGGGGCGTGGCGGCCGTCGGCGCCGTCGTCATTGCCGTGATGGCCAACCAGGCCCAGCTCGGCTGGCGGCGCGACCAGGTTGCGTCCGCCGATCTCGTGCGCCAGGCCGACCGGCTGCAGCTGCTGACCAAGGAGAGCCAGAACGAAGCGCGCCGGCTCGCCGCCGCGATCGAGACGCTGAACAGCGACCGCGACCGGCTGTATTCGCGCGTCACCGTGCTGGAGCAAGGGCTCGATTCCGTCACCGGCGCCATAGCGAAGCAAGCGGCCGCGCCGCCGCCGGGCGCGAAGCCGCAGGACGCAGCACCCGCGGCTCCCAATGTCGCGCCGGTCGCTTCGACGCCGACGGCGACGAGCGAGAAGCCGCGCAGCGAAGCCGCCAAGGATGCTCAGAAGGATTCGCCAAAGGATGCTCAGAAGGAAACGTTGAAGGAGCCGCCGAGCCCGCCGCCGCAGACCGCGGCCGCCGCCTCGCTCGTGCAACAGAATCCGGCCATGACTTCGGCGCTGCCGACCATTCCGCTGGTGCCCGCCAAGTCGCTGATGGCGCCGCCGGATCCGGCCGCGTCGAAGCTGATTCAACCCGAAGCGGTTGAGAAGGCCGCAGAGAAGAGGGCCGAGCCGGCGCCCGCCGCAGCCGAAATCGTGGCGGCAGCAAACAAGCCGCCGGAGCCAGCCGAGAGCGAATCCCCTGCCATAGCCGTTCAGCAGACGCGCTTTGCAATCGATCTCGGCGGCGCCAACTCGGTTGACGGCCTGCGCGCGCTCTGGCGCGGCGTGACCAAGTCCAACCCGGAGATCGCAGCGCTGCGGCCGATCATCATGATCAAGGAAGGCAACACCGGCCTCGGCATGCAGCTCCGCCTGGGCGCCGGCCCCCTGGTCAATGCCGCCGCCGCCGCAAAATTCTGCGCGAGCCTCGCCGAGAGCAATCGTCACTGCGAGACCACCGTGTTCGATGGCCAGCGCCTGTCGATGCGTGGCGGTCCGGACAAGGTACAAGACAAGATGCAAGAGAAGACTCAGGACAGAGTCCCGGACAAGGGTTCGGAGACGAGCCAGGACGCTGGCCCTGCAGCCGAAACGGCGCCTGTGACGAGCGCGAAGCCCGAAAAGCCGCAACGCCGCCGCAGCTACTCCTCAAAACGCACCAAGCGCGAGGAGCCCGCCCCCGCTCCCGCCGCGCAGCCGGCGCCAGCGCCGGCGAAACCGGAGGCGGCAGCGTCGTCCGCGGGATCGACGCTGTCGTCGTTCTTCAGGCGGCCATGACGCCTCGGTCCCGGCGCGCACGCAGCCAGCATGCGACCAACGGACGCTTGGACCTCGGCCGCGCTTGGCAGCAAGTTCGCAGGTCCATGTCCGACGTGCGCGAAGCGTCGCCCCTCCAGAAACGCGGGTCTTGATGAACGAACTGGATGATGTGCTGAGGCTACTCGTCGCGGCGGCTACGGGCCTCGTGATCGGCATCGACCGCGACATGAACGACAAGCCGGTGGGCATGCGCACCCTGGCGCTGGTGGCCTTGGGCTCTGCGCTGATCTCGATTTCCGTGATCGAGTTTCAGAATTTGCGCGACCACCCGGATGCAGTCTCGAGGGTGGTCCAAGGCATTGTTACCGGCGTGCTGAGCGGCGTCGGCTTCATCGGTGCGGGCGTCATCCTGCACGACGTCAAGGCCAAGACGGTTCATGGCCTCACTACCGCGGCGACTGTCTGGATCGCTGCCGGTCTTGGCATCGCCTGCGCGCTGGGCGCCTGGCTGCTGGTGGGCGCCGCCATCGCAGTCACGTTATTCGTGCTGTTCGCGCTCAGCTGGCTCGAACGTCGCCTGGGGTTGAAGTAAGTCTGGTAGTCGCACATGGCCGGTGAGCGGCTTCATGCCTCCGCCCAAGTACCAAATGATACGAACGAGACCACCCTGACACGGCACACTCCGTACCGGACTTGATTCGGAGCGGAGATGACGGACGCGAACTTTCTGCGGGAGCAACTCGCGTTGATCCGCGAACTGGCCGAGCGGGCCGATCCCCACATCAGGAAGCGACTGCTCGCCTTGGCTGAAAAATACGAGCGCCGGCTGGCGGAGCAGAGCCGGAACACGCAAGGTCGCAATTGATCGCCTGCTGATCGCCCCTTGGCGCAGGCGATGACCTATTCCATGCGCGCCTTCTCCTTCAGGTCGCGGATGCGCATCTCCGCCTCGTCCTTGGACTGGACGATGTCCGACCAATCCTCGACCCGCGCCTCGTTGCTCAGCCTCTTGAGCTCGCTCAGCTGCTCCTGCGTCGGCTTGTCCATGCCTCACTCCTAGGCGGTGTTGGCAACACAATGTTGAGAACCAGCGGGAGGCTCGCGTGTTCCTGGAGAGTGCCCGGGCAGATCAACAGAAACCTCGCCTGCCCTGTTGCCTGGCCGCGCCTTCCCGACCATATTGCGGCCATGACAAAGAAGCCCTTCCGCCTCACGCCCTACCAGGTGCAGTTCCTGCTCGTGGTCGGATTCGTCACCGTCGGCTGCGCGCTCTACGTGCGCTATCTCGCGATCGAGTTTTCGCAGGTCGCGCTCGCCTGCGACGCCGGGCTTCAGACCCTGGTCTGCAAGTCGCGCTCGGTCTCGACCGTGCTGTTCAAGAATTCGGTGTTCGGCATCGTGGCGCTGGTGGTTGCGACGCTGAACCTGATGCGGCCGTCGATCGTGCTGCTGACCGTCGGCCTCATCGCCGCCGGCCTCGGCATCGTGCTCTACAATGTCGTGCTGTCGGGCCTTGCGATCGGCCTGCTTATTCTTGGCTTTGCTCGGCCCGCGCCCGCCACAGCGTGAGCGCGAACAACAGATAGATCGCGCAGGTCCACAGCGACTGCCAATTGTCGCGACCTTCGTTGAACAGCACGTACACGGCGGACAGCGCCAGCACCCCCGCGAACACCGCTTCGGCGATCGGACGCTGGCCGATCTGCGGCCGGTTCAGCATCAGAAGCGCAAACGGCACCACAGCCATCGTCAGCGCGGCGTAAGGAAAATCCTTGTAGCGCGGATCGAACACGAAGCCGAGCGCGGTCGCGGAAGCGATCACCGCGGTCACCGCCAGCGTCAGGCCGAGCACCGCCGTGAGCTTCGACCATTTCCGGCCCTCGCGCGGGCCGAGCAGGTCGAGGAAGGTCGGTAGGCTGCGGCCGATCACCATCGCCTGCGCGCAGAAGATCGGCGACAGGATGCCGGCCAGCAGCAACGCGCCCCAGAGCAGCCAGCCGCCGATCCCGTAGCTCTCGTAGTACATCTTGTCGGCGCCGATCCCGAGCAGGATTCCGGCGGTCGTCGCCGAGATGCCGACGCCGAGCCAGGCCGGGAAACGCGGTGTCCACGGCCGGCGGCGCAGCGTGATCAGCGCGACAGCGAACACCAGCACGGAAAGCCCCATGCCGGCGCCCATGTACCATTTCCAGTACGGGAAATTGCTGATCGGCTGTCCCGGCGGATATTTCAGGCTCCTGCGCACCGAGTCGTAGAGGCCCCAATAGCCGCCGACGGTGCCTTCCAGCCTGCGCTTCCAGGGCTGGTCGTAGGACTCGATGAGATTGACGCGGAACTTCTGCGCCTTCGCAAGGCCGAGGATTTCCGAGACGACGCGCGCCTGATTGGTGCGCGAGGGCAGTGCGCCGTCGCGCATGCGGCCCGCGCTCGGCCAGCCGGTTTCGCCGATCAGGATCTCCTTGCCGGGAAACGCCACCGCCATGCGCTCGCGGATCTGTTCGACATGGGCGGCAGCGAACTTCGCCCTGATCGGGAAATCCTCCCAATAGGGCAGGATATGAATCGTGACGAAGTCGACGGCGTCATACACCTCGCGGTTCTTCAGCCAATATTCCCACACATCGGCATAGGTCACGGGCACGCCGACCTGGGTCTTCACCAGGCGGATGAGAGCGACGAGGTCCGCCGTCGTCATCTCACCGCGCAGCAGCACCTCGTTGCCGACGATGACGGAGGTGATGACGTCAGGGAATTGCTTGATGAGGCGAATGGCGAGCCCGGCCTGCTCGTAGTTCTTGGTGCGGTTGCTCGAGAGCCAGATGCCCTGCAGCACCTTCATCCCGCCGACCTTGGCGGCGATCGCCGGCACCTGGTCGAGCCCGTTCTCCAGCGAATAGGTGCGGACGCAGTCGGTGATCTCCTTGAGCTGGCGCAGGTCCTGTTCGATCTGGTCGGCATCGATATGGGTCCATGCGTCCAGCGGCGACTGCTCGCCGCGGAACGGCGCGTAGGAGACGCATTGAACCTTGTCGGCGGGATCGATCGGGGCGCGCGCGAGCGTGATCGGCGTGGCAAGCCACCACCACACGGCAGCGATCGCACCCAGTGAGACGAGCAGAAGCGCCAGTGGCGTACGAAGAGAAATCGGTTCCGTCCTCCGCGAAGGGCCGTCGATTACCTTCTCGCACGCCGTCTGCCAAGGGGGCACGTCCCGTGGATCCCTTGCGCCCCCAAGGAATTTACCTGCGCCGGTTCACCGGGATCTAGGATCGTGACTTTGCTGGACAAAATTCGAAATACAGGTCATGGACTCCGAAAGACTTTTCCGCCGCATTGGAGACCCATTTGGACGCCATCAGCTAGCGCGTCCGCGGGGCTCCTGACGCGGACGGCCAGCGGATACATTGGGGAATTCATGCGGCAACGGGTGTTCGAGTCACGAAATGCGGTCCTGCGGCAGTTCGCCGCCACCTTGGCCGTCTCCTGCCTGCTCGTTCTGACCGGTGCTGGCGGCGCTTCCGCCCAGAGCGGTCCGCCGGGCCCCGAACAGGGCAAGGCGGCCGCCCAGCCCGCCGACGCCGCCAAGGACGCCGCCCAGAATCAGCGCCGCACCGACGAGTTCGCAGAAGCCGCCCAGGTCATCAACGGCCCGGCCGGCAATCCCGAATGCGTCTGGCTCGGCCGGCGCGTGGTGCGGCTGATGTGGCGGGACGACCTCGATACCGCATTCCGTCATCTCGACCTCTACGACCGCTTCGGCTGTCCCGGCGGCCACATCCAGGCCGCGTTCCGCTGCCTGACCCGTTTCGGCGGCCAGATCGACCCCAAGGTGGCCGAAACTCTGGATAGCCGCGTGCACGCGTGCTGGATCAACCCGGCCGCCCAGCCGCAGCAGGCGGCGGCCGCGGCCGCCCAGCCGGCAGCGCCGGCCGCCAATGCGCAGCCGCAGCCGGCCGCGAGCCCCTCGCCTGCGGCAAGCCCGTCCCCCACGCCGGCGAAATAGCCCAAGCCAAAATCGCTCCGGTCGTTTCAGCTGCCGTTCAGGAACGACCGGCCATAGAGACGGTTGGCACTGCCGCGCGTCGTTCGAAAAGGCCATGCCCTCATAAGGACATGAGGCCATGACAGTTGTGAAACCGCGCGGCAGAGATATGCTCCCTTTGCCGCGGACTTGGTCGGATCTCGGGGTCGGATCCGCTTCCCTGCCACCTCAGCCCCTATTGGTTTAGCCGCGATGCGCGTTGTCGCCGCCGTTCTGTTGCTCGTGTCTGCGCTCCACGCAGGCAGTTGGGGAGTCCTGCGCGACAGGGAACCTGCGCCGGACTTCAAGGGCCTGGTGCCGAGCCTGTCCTATACGCCGTTCGAACCGGGCCATGTCGTCGACCTCAAGGTCGACCCCGACAAGATTCGCGCGGACTTGAAGAAGCTCTCGACCCTCACGCGAGCGATCCGGTCCTACACCGCGACGGAAGGCAGCGAGCTGGTGCCGCCGATCGCGGCCGAGTTCGGCCTCAAGGTCACGGTCGGCGCGTGGATCGACAAGGACGAGGATCGCAACGAGCGGGAGATCAAGGCCGCCATCGAGCTCGCCCGCAAGAACAGCAACGTGATCGGCATCGTGGTCGGCAACGAGGTGATCTACCGCGGCGAGATGAAGGTCGAGGACCTCATCAGCAAGATCAAGAAGGTCAAGAGCGCGGTCCGTGTTCCCGTGACGACGGGCGAGATCTGGAACATCTGGCGCGATTTTCCGGACCTCGCCTCCAGCGTCGACTTCATCGCCGCGCACGTGCTGCCCTATTGGGAAAACTTCCGTTCGGATCAGGCCGTCGACCAGGCCGTGGACCGCTACGACCTCCTGCGCAATCAGTTCCCGGGCAAGCGCATCGTGATCGCCGAGTTCGGCTGGCCGAGCGCAGGCTATAATTTGCGCAACGCAGATCCAGGTCCGTTCCAGCAGGCGCTGACCTTGCGCAACTTCGTCACCCGCGCCGAAGCGCTCGGCATGGACTACAACATCGTCGAAGCCCTCGATCGGCCCTGGAAATTCTTCGAAGGCGGCGTCGGTCCGTATTGGGGCGTCCTCAATGCCAGCGGCGAGCCGAAATTCGCCTGGACCGGCCCGGTCGAGAACCCCGACTATTGGAAGCTGATGGGCATCGCGCTGCTGGTCGGCGTGCTGCTGTCGTTGCCGATCCTGCGGATCGAGAAAGCGACCGCGAGGCAAGCCTTCCTGCTGTCGGCGACCGCCAACGGCGTCGGCGCCTGGGCCGCGACCGTGTTCGCCTATTGGAACGGCCACTACTTCCTGTTCGGCTCGGCTTTCGCGCTGACGCTCGGCATGATCCTCCTTGTTCCGCTGGTCCTCATCGCGATGGCGCGCATCGACGAGATCGCCGCGGTTGCCTTCGGCCGGCCGCCGCAGCGCCTGATCGCCAAGAACAAGCCGGTCGAGAACGTGCCCGAGGATTACTGCCCCAAGGTCTCGATCCATATCCCCGCTTATTTCGAGCCGGTCGAGATGCTGAAGCAGACGCTGGATGCGCTGTCGCGGCTGAACTACCCGAACTACGAATGCGTGGTCATCATCAACAACACGCCGGATCCCGCCTTCTGGCAGCCGATCCAGGACCATTGCCGCGCGCTCGGTGAACGCTTCAAGTTCATCAACGCCGAGAAGGTGCAGGGCTTCAAGGCCGGCGCGCTCCGGATCGCGATGGACCGCACCGCGGCGGATGCCGAGATCATCGGCATTCTCGATGCCGACTATGTCGTCGAGCCCGATTGGCTGAAGGACCTCGTGCCTGCTTTTGCCGACCCGCGCGTCGGCCTCGTGCAGGCGCCGCAGGAGCACCGCGACGGCGATCTGTCGATCATGCACTACATCATGAACGGCGAATATGCCGGCTTCTTCGACATCGGCATGGTCCAGCGCAACGAGGCCAACGCCATCATCGTGCACGGCACGATGTGCCTGATCCGCCGCGCCGCGATGGACATGGCCGGTGGTTGGTCGAGCGACACGATCTGCGAGGACTCAGATCTCGGCCTTGCCATCCAAGAGCTCGGCTGGACCACCCACTACACGAATACCCGCTACGGCGCAGGCCTCCTGCCGGACACCTACGAGGCCTTCAAGAAGCAACGGCACCGCTGGGCCTATGGCGGCCTGCAGATCGTCAAGAAGCACTGGCGCCGCTTCCTGCCCGGCGCAAGCCGGCTGACGCCCGACCAGAAGCGCGAATATGGCCTCGGCTGGCTGAACTGGCTGGGCGCCGAAAGCCTCGGCGTGGTCGTGGCGCTGCTCAACCTCGTCTGGGTGCCGATCGTCGCCTTCGCCGACATCGCCATTCCCGACAAGATCCTGACGCTGCCGATTGTCGGCGCCTTCATCGTCTCGCTGGTGCACTTCCTGTCGATGTACCGCGCCCGCGTCGCCATCAAGCCCGGCCAGATGCTGGGCGCCATGATCGCGGCGATGAGTGTGCAATGGACGGTGTCGCGCGCGGTGGCGCAGGGCCTGATCACCGAGCACATCGCCTTCGCCCGCACCTCCAAAGGCGGCCTGTCCCGCATGTCGATCGAGTTCCAGGCGTTCTGGGAAGCCGTGATCGGCACCCTGCTCCTGGTCGGCGCCGGCGTGCTGATCGCCACCAACAGCTACAAGCAGATCACCGAGATCTACATCTTCGCCGGCGTTTTGGTGCTGCAGAGCCTGCCGTTCCTCGCCGCGGTCGCCATCGCCACCCTCGAGCTCAGCCGCATCAACTCGTTCCAGTTCTGGCGCGACAGCGCGATCCGCACCGCCGAGCTGATCGGCCTGCGCCCGGTCGCGCTGCCCCACCCGACCGGCACGCCGCAGCCGGTGCCGAGCGAGGTCCGGCGGGAGACGAACTGATCCTGCTCCACGCCGGTCTTCGGCCTCGTGCCTGGAATCACGCGGTCTCCGGCGTGGATGACCGGCCGCCAATCGAGGTGAGAATTTTGGCCTAAGCGACGGATAGCCCAGGCAAATCCCCGCTCCTGCCGCGATCTTCGGCAACCACCCGCACTATTGACCTCCGCAGCCACTCCCCCTACACAGCGCAGGCCGAAGGCATGATCCGGAAACAGCCGGTTTTCCCCGCGACGCGATCTCTAGGCGAAGCGGCAAGACATGCCTCTCGAATGTCCGAACACGATGGCGATCTCTTCGAGCCATCAGCGGCCATGGGAGCGCGTAGCTCAGCCGGTAGAGCACGTGACTTTTAATCACGGGGTCCTGGGTTCGAGCCCCAGCGCGCTCACCAAGCTAATCAAGCACCTAGAGCCAAAATTCAGCCCTTCGAGTTGAGGGGATTTTTGGGGCCTGCACACAGTGTGCACACTCGCCGGGTGCAGCCATGACCGCCATCGATATTGTCGGCTGGGTTCTCTTGGCAGTGGTTCTGGTGCTAACCCTAGGCTTTGCGAAGAAGCCGCCAACGTGAGCCGTGCCATTCACAGCGGGTTCATACGTGCTGAGGCACGCTGCGCCCCATGGAGATTCTCAGATGATCGTTTCCGTGCTCGCCGCAGCATTACTTATGGGCCCGCCCGTGCCGGGGCTGGTTCAGCCACCCATCCAGCAGGTCCAGTATGGTGTGCCAAGACACCCGCCTCCATGCGGCCACGGTTGGGACCTGAGCGCCCGAGACGGCATGTGTTATCCGAACGGGGCCCTCCCTCCTCAAGAACAGGCTGCGCGGCAGTACTATCATCGCGGCGGCGGAGGTTACGGTGGAGGCTACGGTAGACATCCCGTCCGATGCGGCCACGGCGCCGACGTCGATATTCGAGACGGTCGGTGCTACCCCAACGGCACGGTGCCGCCACAGTTTCAGCAGGGCCGGCAGGGATATTACGGTTATGGCGACTATTATCACCGCCCAAGGCGCCATTACTATTAAGCTATCAAAGGCCCGCCAGCGCGAACCGGCGGGCTCCTGTCACAAGCCTGTGGCATGTCCGTTGCACAGTCGAAGCCAACTGGGATTTCAGCGCTCAGTTTGAGAATGACACGCTGCCGGGACATGTATTTCGAGCCCGGCAGCGTTCGAATTCGAGACTCGTGAGACAACCGCTATGGCATGAGCAGAATCAAGCGCACGGGCACATTTCCGGAGCCTGCTGCTTCGCCTCCTCCAAATCATCGTCCTCAGCGTCGCTGTCGTCCTGCTCCATGTCGGTGAAATAGTCGCCTCGCATGCTCTTGGTTCATTGCCCGATCCAGGCTCCCGGCCCTGGGTTCGAGCCCCAGCGCGCTCACCAATAAAATCAAGTAGCAAAAATCGAAATGCCGTCCGGCTCAGCAGGTGGGCAGGAACAAAGGTCACCCGTTCCAGCTTGAGTCTCGCTGGCTCGTCGGCCGAGTTGGCGGAGGCGGCGCCGACCAGCCGGCACTATGTTTTCTGCGCATGGGTCCTCATGTCGTGGACGAAGAGCGCGACTGGAGGGAGACTTGCGGGTTCTTGTAGCCGAAGACGAAGACCTGATCCGGGACGTGGTGGTCGACATCCTGGAGACTCACGGGCACGAGGTGATGGAAGCTGATAGCGGCGAGCGCGCGCTCGAGCTCTGTGCCGAAGCCACACCCGATCTCTTGTTCACCGACATCAGGTTGGCGGGCTCGCTGACGGGCTGGGATGTCGCCATCCAGTGCAGGCAATCCAATCCGCGCATGCCTGTGATCTACGCCACCGGCTACACGCACGCCGCTCCGCGTCCGGTGTCCGGCAGCATCATGCTCCAGAAGCCGTTCGGGCTTGAACGCCTCTTGGAAGCGATGCAGTCGCTCGCGGGCGATTAGCTGCAGCCAGCCGCGGTCAATGCTTTGCAGACTGACAATTGTCAGTCGTTCGACTCCACGCAGGAACGAAGGGCCTTCCGCACGCTTTGGCAGGAATGCCAAATGTCTCGCCCGGGATGGTCAGGCCGCTGCGGCTCGCTCTGCTGTATGGGCACCTGATCGCGCGGGGCACGCGGCTGTATCATCCGGGCGGCTCGCAGCCGGTGTGCAGCCTGTCATTTGCCAAGCAAATGGTCGAGGCGGGTTTGCTCTGCGCAAATGGCGAGAGCTTCGAGCTGACGCAGGAAGGCCGGAGCTTCGCCGGTTGATGCGCACATCATTGGCTTCCCCACGAACTCAACAACCGCTGGCGCGTGACCAGGGTCGTGAAGTCAAGCGAGGCGTTCCAAGCAGCCCGCCCGCCGGATCTGACAATCTACGGTGACAGTGCACTCAACTGTGAACGAAAACTCGACCAGTTGCCATTTTTTCCCGAAACGATTCACATATGCGAATGAAGCTACAAAGAAGAATGCCGCTTCCTGAGAGGTGCTGGGCAAATCGGGAGCATGCTTCATTGACTGACGAGGTTCCGTCGCAAAGCCGATTTTTCATTCGCATGGGCGGCAAGGGTTGGATGGTCTACGATCGAGAACGCAGGGGCCCAGCACTGATCGGGACCGATATGGCGGCCAATCTGACCAAGGAGCGAGCTGAACAATTGCTACTTCTGCTGATGCCCTCACGCGCGGAGAGGTCGCGTGCGGCGAACGATGGTGGTTCGCCAGCGTGAACCGGTAGGCCCAATGGTTGCGGCCTCCTTTCTCGCGCGCCGCATTCGAACGTGTTCACCGGCCGCCGTTCGCGTTGCCGTCGGGGCTGGTTCTGGCCTAGACCTCGAAAATTTAATGCTGGACGGTATCTTTTGAGACACCCAGCTCGAATGTTTGAGCAGACGATATCACCCGGCGTGCCACGCTGAGTGGTGCGTCGGGCGGCCTCGGTGTGTCCGCAGCCAGCCCCGGGACGCCCGGGGCCGTTCCTTTGGATTCACGTTTGTTGATGCAGGAACGTCCCTCCAGGACGAACATGTCGTTACCGGGGCCGGCAAGTTTCATCTCGGATCTATCGTAACCCGGTAGGGCCGCTGTTCCAGAGCGGCGGCCCTTGTTCTGAAGCGTGAACCGGGGGCCGCGCCTAGCGCCTCTTTGGCCGATCGGTTTCTGCTGATCGCGATTTAGGGTTGCCACCCTTGCGAATTGTCGGGGGCGGCTTGCCCGCGTGACTATGCCTCTCTTGCATTTGCTCGGCTGCGACTACGCGCGAGCGCAGATCTTCCAATGCGGAAAGCCCAGAAGCAAGCTCATCGAAACGCTGCTTCAGAACAGCGGTGTGATCGAAAGTGCCCATGTACCCCCTCCGTCAACGAGCCGACCGAAAAGTGGGAAAATCATGCAATCGAGGAATGCAGAGGCATGGAGTCAGTTCCTTTGAAGAGTGCTGCGCCGTTGTCGCAGTTCGTGCGATGCGACTCGGCTCCTCCATCCGCGAACGCTCAGAGGCAGGCGCCACGGCCACGATCGCAAATCGCGGCTAGCGCCAATGACGGCCCCGACCGTGGGGGGCTTTTGGGGTGTGAGGCCGGGGCCGCTGGAGGTGCTTGGACCTTTGGGGAAGGCCAAAGCCACCGAAGACTAGGAAAAATCGGCAATCGCTTCTGCTCGCTTTCGCACATTGCTTGTACGTTTTGTTTGCGCAGAACGAAGCCAATTGCCAATGAAGGATTATCTGGCGCAGATCGAGAAACTTGGCAAAGATGCGGCCGAACGCGCCCTGATCCGCGACTTGGCTACCGATCCAGCCAAGCGCGAAGTGTTCGACAGGCTCGCAAGCCACCTCACGGTCCTTGCTGACCAAGTGGAAATGGCGATGGTTGAGCGGAAGGCCGGGACCGACCCGTCTCGGCCTTAGAAGCACGCCGCGGATCCGGTGCCCGATCCGCGCAGACATGGCCCAGTGATTTTGTGGCTCCAGGCTTCGAAGCCGCAGTGGTGGTCGACATGCTGAGCGGAGCTGCGGAGATGCTGATGCACCGCCAATCCAGATCAGCATGGGAACGTTTCGATCGGCACTGAGTCCTACAGGCGCAATCCATCCCGTTTCCTCGTGGATCGAACGATGGAAAAAGCACTCGCCTATGCCATCTCGGCGGCCCTTGTGGGCTTCGGTCTTTTGATCTTTTTCGCCGGTCTGTCTTCCAGCTCGCCCGCCTTATGGACGATCGTCGCGCTGGTCCCGATCACGATCGG
Organism: Bradyrhizobium sp. JHI2711; assembly: GCF_056156565.1. Lineage (NCBI taxonomy): Bacteria > Pseudomonadati > Pseudomonadota > Alphaproteobacteria > Hyphomicrobiales > Nitrobacteraceae > Bradyrhizobium > Bradyrhizobium sp. JHI2711. The sequence goes on along the minus strand of NZ_JBPZPT010000001.1, from coordinate 515,600 downwards.
GATCGTGAGCGCCTTTGGTCCTGTGTGACTTGATGTGGAAACCAGGGCTTTAGGTCAGCCCGTCTGTATTTTTCGAATCGGCAGCCCGTGTTCGCTCTCTCGGAGCTTCCAACCGCTGGTGACCCGCGTGAGCCATTTCGTCTCGATGCTTCTGCTTGCGACGGCCCTGGTCCTGACGTTGTGCTTCGGAGTGGCGGCCTGGCGCCTCTCGGCAGACAAAGAGGCCGACATCACCGCCACGATTTCCCATCAGGAATACGGTTGGAGGCCAAGGCCCAGCAACTGAAACTTTGACACACCCGCTGACATCGCGCCGGAAACGTGTAGGATTCCCCAAAACCGGAGGAACGGCATGTTTGAAATCAACGGTTTCGACACGGCGGGCGTCGTCAATCTCAAGCGGTCCTCACTCGCCGCGGCCCTCAAAAAGGCCAGGGAGCTGGTCGAGGACGGATGCTGGGACGTTCAGGTCGTTGATCCCACAGGCCGGGTCTATACCTCGTTCGAGGAGGAAGCGGCCTAGCCAGAACGCGTCCTCAGCTCTCCGGCGCCGCCACCGCAGCCGGCGCGGTCAGCGGAGCCCCTCCGATCGACACCGGCCCTAGAGGCCCCAGGGGCTTGGGCTCACGCACCAGCCGCTTGCGCATCGCGGCGGATAGTCCGTAGCGCGCATTCGCTCTGCGAACGGACGATGTCACGTCCGACATCATCACATTCTGCAGCGAGTCGACCTTGGCGATCAGCGTGGACAGCTGCGAGGAGATCTTCTTCACGTCGACCCGCTCGTCCGTGATGCTCTGCCGCAGCGACAGCAGCAAGAGTGAATCCTGCTGCAGCAAGGCTGCATTCTGCTGCAGCGTCTGGTTGTTCTCATGCAGCGAAGCGGTGTGCTGCTGCTGGGCCGACTGGATCTCCTTCAGGGCGGTGACGACCGGATCCGGTTTCGGTGCCGGTGCCTCCTGCCGCGGCAGCAGTTCGGCGAGGCTGGCAACATTCAATGACGGCATGCCGGAGGGCGACGTATAGATGGCCGCCGCGCCGTTGATGGCGAGGGCACACACCGCCAGCGGCAGGATCGTCTTGCGGCGGGGCGTGATTGGCGGCGTTTCAGCTTCCGGGCCTGCGGGTTCCTGCGCGCCTGCAGCGTCTGCAAGGGCGACGGCGTCGAGCTCTTCGGCGAAGCTTAGCGTTTCGAAGGACGTGGTCATTTGCACTGACCCCCCATGGAGCGAGCAACAGGAAGCCGCCCCCTGGAACGCCCTCGCGACGATCCGCTTACGCAGCACCCATACACAACTGCCTAAAATTGTCGGCTTTCTGGATTAATTCCGCGTTAGCGGCGCGGCCGGCGGACGGGCCGGCGCCCCCGGCCGATTACGGATCCGGCGCAAGCTCCTCGCCGCGCATCCGGCAACAGCCATGCCAGCAACGGATTTTCCGAAGTTGGCATAATGCCACTGTTTTGCCCGACAAATCAACGGCCAAGTGACGGCGCCTCCGGCACGGACTCGGCACGATAGGCCTGATCCGGGTCGTGGACCACGCTTGCTTGGGCCACCTCGGCCGCGATGGACGCGCCGAATGCAGAACGCCTTATCGCACAAGCACATAGCTACTGTGCATGGGGTTGTTTTCGCACTTTCCGATTTACCCCCCCCCAGCAGCTCGAACAGCTCGTGCGTCCGCTCAAACCGCGAGCGCCACATGTGCTTTGGTAGAGCGCGATGCACCGAGTCGACCTGTTCCCCCGTCACTCGCAGATTACAAACCTGGTCCTATCGGGCTCGTAACGCGTTTGGGCGACACAGTCGTTCGTCGCTCGACCCGGGCCTTGGCATCCAGCACCTTGTCTCCAGCTCGTGCGGCTCGCGGCCGACTGATCTGGTCCGAAAGGCTCGAGCCTCTCCCTGACAGACTATTTGAACCAACACTGGCGTTTCCTTGAGCCTGTGTTGCCGGTCGGAATCTGCTTTGGGAGAACGCCGAACCAGCGGCCTTTTGATCTTCATTGCTCGTGCCGCTGCCAATTGCGCCGATCGGCAGGCCATTTTGAGCGCGACCAGCCCCGGCATTTCTCGCGGCCTGAGCTGCCGCCCGCGACCTCGCAGGCGTGGCGGGCTGGACGTTCGAATTGGTCGCTTCGCTGTTGGTGCCCAGATCTCCGCCGGGCGCGATGTCCTTCGTCCCCATCCCTGGGGGTGCTGAGGGACCTGCATTGCCCGCACTCGTCCCCATTCCAGAAGGCGCCGAGCCGCCAGCGCTACCTTGCCCCGTTCCCATGCCCGCTCCGGCGGAGCCGGCATTTGCGCCGCCCGCTTGCACCAGGGCCAACAGACATGAGCCTGCGACAATCGTGGCAATCACTGGACGAATGGCATGTGACATCGGACGATCTCCTTCGCCACGCCCAAATTAACTATAATGGTGGAGCAGGGTTTCCGCTACGAATTCGCAGTTGCGAGCGCTGACGAACGCGCAAGCCCCTACCCCTCGTCCAGCAGCTCGAACAGCTCCTCCACCCGCTCGAACGGCGCATCGCGCATCGGGCTGTGATAGACGACGCGGTCGCCGTCGCGTTGCAGTGACTTGCCTCGCGACTTGCGCAGGCGTCCGGGCAGGAACGTCGCGGCCGCAGCTTCAGGCCCGACGTCGAGGCGGATGATGCCGCGTCGCTTGCATTCGATCCTGAGCTTGGCCGCGGCGAAGAAGTCGCGCGCGAGCTTTGGCAAGGGTCCGAAGCGGCGGGAGGTTTCCTCCTCGAGGTCGTCGAGATCGTCCTCGTCGTTGCATCGTGCGGCGCGGGCATAGAGCTCGAGCCGCACCGGCTCGGACTGCACATAGCTCTCGGGCAGCATGTCCCCGACCGGCAGGTTGAGGTCGGGCACCCACAGCTGCTCGTCGCTCTTCTCCGAGGCCATTTTCAGCAGGTGGCTGTAGAGCACGGGCCCGAACACCTGGACGTGGCCGGATTGCTGCTCCGAGAACAAATCGCCCGCGCCGCGCAGATCCAGGTCGCGCTCGCTGATGGCAAAGCCCGCGCCCGGCCGGCTGAACTCCTCGAGCACGGCGAGGCGCTTCTCGGATTGTCCGGACTCCGTCTCGGTGAGCAGATGCGCGAAGGCGCGGATGCCGCCGCGGCCGACGCGTCCGCGCAGCTGGTGCAGTTGAGCGAGGCCGAATTTTTCCGGCCAGCACACCACGATGGTGTTGGCGCGGGGAATGTCGAGACCGCTCTCGACGATGTTGGTCGCGAGCAGGACGTCGGCATGGCCTTCGACGAAGCTCATCATGCGGTCGTCGATTTCGTCCGCGGCCAGCCTGCCGTGCAGGCAGACGATGCGCAGGTCCGGCGCCACGGCCCGCACCCGCGCCAGCATGGGATCGAGATCCTGGATGCGCGGGCAGATCAGGAAGCTTTGGCCGTGGCGGCGCTGCTCGCGCAGCAGCGCCGAGGCGATCGCCGCATCCGACAGCGGCGCGATCCGGGTCGCGACCGGAAGCCGGTGCACCGGGGGCGAGGCGATCACGCTGAGATCACGGAAGCCGGCAAGGCCGGCGGCCAGCGTACGCGGGATTGGCGTCGCGCTCATCATCAGCACATGGACGTTCTTGGCGAGCCCCGCGAGCTTTGCCTTTTCCGCCGCGCCAAAATGCTGCTCCTCGTCGACGATGACGAGGCCGAGATCGTCGAACCTGACGTCCTTGCCGGTGAGCGCCTGCGTGCCGATCACGACCTTGATCCGGCCGCTGCGCAGGCCCTCCTTGGTCTCCCGCAGCGCCGCGCCCGAAGTGGCGCGCGAGAGGTTGCCGACCTCGATGCCGAACGGGGCAAATCGCTTTTGGAATGTCGCGACGTGCTGGCGCGCCAGCACCGTCGTCGGCACCGCGACCGCCACCTGCTTGCCTGACAGCACCACCGCGGCTGCGGCGCGCAGCGCGACCTCGGTCTTGCCGAAGCCGACATCGCCGCAGATCACCCGATCCATCGGATGGCCGGATGCGAGATCATCCAGCACGTCCCGGATCGCCTGGGCCTGGTCGATCGTCGTGAAGTAAGGAAAACGCGCGACGAACTTCTCGTAGGCCGATCCCGGCGGCACCAGCTTTTCGCCGCGCCGCCGCCGGCGCTGGCTGATGTGCTTGGCGAGCGCCTTGCCGGCGATCTGGATCTCGCGCTCGGCCTCGCTGCGGCGCGCCCACCACGTGCTGCCGTCCGCCTTATCGAGCGAAAGCCTGCCGAGCTCGGCGGCGTAAGGCCACATCAAGGCGAGATCGGGCGGCGGCACCAGCACCGCATTGTCGCCGGCGAACTTCAGGCGGATCATCTCGCGCATCGCGCCCCCGCCGGTGTTGACGGTCTGCAGGCCGTCGAGCACGGCAAGGCCGCGCTGGAGATGAACGACCACCGTGCCCTGCTCCGGCGCATCGGCATGGTCGAAGGCCGCGCTCCAGGCGCGCGCCATCGGCTGCGGATGATGCGCGCGGCTGCCGAGCACGTCGGACGCCGTCACCACGACCAGAGGCTTCTTCGCCGGCACGACGAAACCGGCATCGAGATCGGCGAGCAGCGCCGTCTCGCCGCCCCGCCCGCGCGCCGCCTCCTCCCAGTCTTCGCAGCGCTCCGCCTTGACGCCGCTCATCCGCTCCATCACGCGCAGATCGTCCTCGTGCGCGGCAACGAGGATCAGCCGCGACCCGGCCCGGCGCGTCTCCTCGACGAAGCCACGCAACGCCTTCCGGGAGGATGTCAGCTTGGAAAATTCCGGGATGGCCTGGAACGGTGCCGTCCGCGGCAGCACCTTGATGCCCTTGGAGAGCCGCTTCCAATCGCTGCGCCCGAGATATTCGCGCTCCCGCTCGCTGCGGGGCGCGGCCTCCTCGATCGTATCGAGCCATCCGTCGGCATGCGACGGCACGCCGGCATCGGCGATCCATCTGGCGCCCGCGCAATAATCGAACAGGCTGGCGCGCTTGCCGCCTTTGCCGGCAAGGCCGAGCCGCTCCGACATGGGATCGACGAGCAGCTCCCTGGTCTCGAAGATGATCCTGTGCTCATGCGGGTCGAAGGCCACGATCCGTTTGATCGTGTGCTGCGAATGCTCGATCCGGAACGGCCCCAGCGCGCCTGCGGGAAATATCTCGAAGGTCTGGCCGTGGAACAGCGCCCCGCCCGGATAATCCGGCTCATCGTCAAGATCGTAACCGAGGGATTGCAGGCGGGACTCCAGCTCCTGCTCGGAGAACGTGCCGCCCACCTTCAAGCTCAGGCTCAGGCGCGACAGGCTGGCCGGCGGCGGCATCCGCTCCATCACCGCTTCGGCCGTCGATACCAGAAACACCGGCTTCTTGGACTTCGCAAGGCGCCTCAGCACGGAGGCTCTGCGCCCCGCGAGCTCGTGCGAGGGCTCCAGTTGATCGAACGGCAAGGTATTCAAGCGCGGAAACACCAGCACCTCGCAGGCGGGGTCGAGCGCGTGAATGACGCTGCCGAGCCGCTCCGCCCTGTTCTCGCTCTCGGCGAGAAACACGATGCCGCTGCGTCCGGACTGCTTCCATTGTCCAAGCAGATGAAGGGCCATCATGCCGAGAGGCGACGAAGACGAGATCGTGGCGCGCTGCGATCCTTTGCTCTTCTTCGGCGGCTTCTTGGCCACCCTTGCCTTCGTGGAAAGCCTCACTTGGACCCGTTTCTGCTCTTGAACCGCCGCAAACTGAATGCGAGCCGCCTTGCCCCTCGAATCGGCAGCTCGGCGCCATGCATATGGGATTTGCCCTGCGAACGCACCCCTCCTCGATAACGTTCGAGGCGGCGGCGCGATCCTTTCGATCTGCTCTTGGCTGTGAGAATGGAGGCACGAAAAAGCCCCAGCGGTTGGAGCCACGCTGGGGCGTTTCGTTCGAAATGAATCGGTTAAGCAATGACGTCTTCATAGCAGCGGTTTCGCCGCGCGCTTGTGAACTGGTTCACACGTCTTGTTGGCTCGGCGATGTCTGGCGGCATCGGGCCAGGCCGGCATTCAAGCTTTCTTCAGACATTTCGGATCAGCTGACGATCCATTTCAAAGTGATTGTCATCCGCGCATGAGTTCGGTCCAGGTTCAGTGCACGCGGTGCAAGAACGTGTTTCGCGATCGCGCCGGCCGGTTGCAGGACGGCTATTCCAGGCAATGTCCGAGCTGCGAAGTCGTGCTGTTCTTCGCCGAGGACTCGCAGCATCCTTTCATCAAGCGGGCGATGCGCAGTGCGCGCCAGGTCCGCAAGGAGATGCGGGAGCTCCAGGCCGCGAAGCTCGCCGCACCCGAGCCGGAGGTGGCGCAATCGAGGAGGTTTGCTGGCAGGACGCGATCGGCGGCGCGGGAGGACTAGCGGCTCAGCTTCGCCGCCGCTTGCGCGGAAACAGGCGGTCGCGGATGTAGCGCGAGGTCGCCGTCAGGCGGATGCCGCGGGGCTTGTGCCAGGCGGCGCGGTCGATCTCCTTCTTGTCGCCGATCGCCAGCCTGCCCTTGGCGGACTTGGCGATGAAGATCGCGTCGCTCATCTTGCGGCCGGAGCGCTTGTTCCTCGCCTTCACTTCCTTCCAGAGGCTGATCCTGCCGAGCTTCAGCTTGGGCAATTCCTCCTTGATCTCCCGCCGCAGGCAGTCCTTCTCCGACTCGCGCGCACGCTTGCGGCCGCCCGGAAACATCCACAGGCCGTCCGACCGGCGTCTGACCAACAATACCTTGCCGCGCCTGGCGGCAACCAGCTTGGAAGACTTTGCCATTGCTGCCGTTGTCGAAAACAGAATCGACCCAATGGTAACTTGTCTAGTCAAACAGACAAGTTAGCGACGCGCCTTGATCACAAGCCACGAGCTAACCGGCATGGGCGGCTGACACCGCGCTGGCGGGCGCGAGATCACCCCTTCCCCGTCTCCGCCCGGTCCTCGGTCCTGATCCAGGCCATCATCATTTCCCAGGCCACCGACAGGATGATCGGTCCGATGAACAGTCCGACGATGCCGTGGGCCAGCGTACCGCCGATCACGCCGACGAAGATCACGATGGTCGGGGTGGTCAGGCCACGGCCCATGACCAGCGGCTTCAGCATGGTGTCGATGAAGCCGACCAGGACGAAGAACACGGTGAGCAGCAGCGCGGTGGTGACGTCCTTAGCGGTCCAGATCCAGATGATCACTGGCAGCAGCACCAGGAAAGCACCGATCTGCACGATCGAGAGCAGCAGCACGATGAAGGCAAGAAGGCCCGCGCTCGGCACCGAGGCGAGCTTGAAGCCGATTCCGGCGAGCAGCGCCTGGACGATCGCCACGCCAATGACGCCCTGCGCCACGGCGCGGATGGTCGCACCGGCGAGCGAGAGGAAATGCTCGCTTTGCTCCGGCACGATGCGAAACAGGAAGTTGCGGCCGGCCGCGACCAGGCGCGGCCCATGCGGAAACAGGAAGCCGGCCACGAACACGGAGACGAGAAACTGGAGCGTGCCAAGGCCGGCGTCGCCCGCGAGCGAGAGCAGCGGGCCGGCCAGCGGCTGAAGATACGGCGCCACCTCGCGCACCGCCGTCCGAACGTTGTTGTAGGCCTGATCCCAGAGCTCGTAGAGCCAGGGGCCGACCAGCGGCCAGGACTTAAGCTGCTCCGGAGCCGATTGGAGCACGAGGTCGCCGGTGCCGAGCTGGTGCGCCAGCTCACGCACGCCGTCCACCGCGCTGATGCCGAGCCAGGTCGCCGGGCCGATGACGATACCCAGCGTGATCAGGGTCAGGATTATTGCTGCGGTTTTGGGTCGGCCGCCCAGGATCTTGGCGACCCAGCTGAATGCCGGATAGAACGCGACCGCCAGCACGCCGCTCCAGGCCAGGATTGGCACGAATGGGCGGATGATCAGGAAGGTCCAGATGATCAGCAAGGCGAGCAGGCCGAGGCGGATCACGAGCTGGATGACGTCCTCGCCCGTCAGCAACTGACGGAGGCTTTTCACGGGCACAGCTTTCCTTGCGGCATGAACGCAACTTCCGCGCTTGCGGGCTCAGCCGTTATTGCCAGCAACGTATCTGGCGTCAAGACGACCGGCTGCCGGATACCACATCGCCCGCCCCCAACCCGGCTTGGCTAACGCGGGTTAACCGGATTTCCCCGCGCCGGTTTACGCCGCTGCAAATGCTGGTGACTACCTTTCTTCGTAGTCACCGAAACGCATTCTGGGCCATGGCCAACAGCATCTGGACGATCGAAGAATTCACCTGCACCGGTTGCGGCATGAACTACACCGCGACCAGAGAGGAGCACAGCGAGGCTCACAGCGGCAGCTTCAAATGCGGCATCTGCAGCGGCATCGTGCATGCCTGGTCCGGCAAGCACCACTTCTTCGGCTGGCAGGCCGTGAAGACGAGGCCACCGGTGTTCGGGCGGCGCTGGGCCGGCGTCGAATGGTAAGCCGCCTGCGGTGACGCCGGATCCGCCGAATTGCGCCGGCGCCGTTTGCACTCCGTTCACCGATCGCGGCTAGATCAGGACGGATCCTCCGCTTCGAACGCCATGGCCGACCTCAACGCCGTCCTGACCAGGCTCAACGACCGTCTGCTTCGCCTCGAGGGCGAGCTGTTCGTGCTGCGCTCGCTGGCGCGCGCGACATTGACCGCGGGCGACGACCATGCCGCGCGCATGCGCAAGCTGGTCGAGGCCGCAAAAGTCGCGCTCGACGACGAGGCCAAGCGCCCTCTCGACAAGCCGACCCGAAAATATGTCGATGCCGCAACCGCACTGGTAGAGGAGCTGCTGGTCGAACCCACCCCGGCGCGGCCGCTGTTCACGGTGATCGACGGCGGCCGACGCGACTGAGCGCCCGCCTCAGCACGGCGATGACTACCGCCGATACATGCCCGGCGCACGTGCCCCGTGCGGGTAGCACTGTCCCTGCGAGTAATTGTAATCATAGCCGTCCGGACAGAGCCCGCCGCGTCGTCCGTAATATTGAGGGCGACCGTAAGCGCCGGGCGCGTGCGCACGATTCGGGTAGCACTCGCCTGTCGAGTAATTATAGTCGTAACCGTGCGGGCACAAGCCACCACGGCGCCCATAGCCCGAGCCGTGGCCCCCGGTGTAGACACCCGGCGCGTGACGGTCGTTGGGATAGCAGCGGCCGTTCGAGTGGTTGTAATCGTAGCCGTGTGGACATTGCCCGCCCGGACCGCCCCTGAACTGAACCTGCTCCACCATGGGCGCTGTCGGCGCCGCAGGCCCGGTTGCAAACGCAAGCAGGCCGGCCAGCGCAAGTTCGATCATGACGATTCCTTCAAAACACGGGGACAAGCCTATCAGGATTCGCGTCCCACGAAACGACATGGCAATTGACGCATGGCTGGCCTGAACCCCGCATGAACCGGGCTCGGACTGCGACAATGCGTCAACGCCAGGCATCGCGCACGATGCCGACGTCTAGATCGTGGACTTATCCGACTTGAGCCGGCTGAGCCCCGCCTCGATGATCGCGATCTCCTCGTCGATCTGACCGATCGGCAGGCTGAAATCATAGCCGGACCGGCTCTTCAGATCGACCGCGAGCCGCTGGCTGTGCATCATCAGCTCGTCGAGTCCACGGCGGTTCTTCAGACGCACATAGGCGTCGACGATCTGCTCGATCGCGTTCGGCATGAGATCTGTCCCGGCGAAAAGGCCCGGCGGCGCGCCCACGCCGGCGGACGATTTCGGTGTCGCGGTACGCAATACAAATCCGCGACGGATTCGTCGATACGCCAAGCTGGTTGAGATCGTGTTACCGTTCGATGATTTCGTCAGTCGTGGGCATGAAAGGCCGCCCGCGGCCAAAAGCCGGGGTCGAAAACGGATGCGGGTTTGAAATGCACCAGCCCCGGTTGGCGCACCCTTATCAGCCAATCCGAGTCAGCCAATCCGAGGCATCTCTGTTAAGAAACGAAACACAGGAACCCGCTACAGGCTCTCGTCCACGACGCAGGGCCCCAGGCAACGGTAGGCGTCCGAGATCGGCGCCACCTGATGGCGCAACGCCGGTCGGGACCGCCGGGTAAGGCCCGCCAGCTTGGGCCGAAGTGGCCGCCAGCAGTGTCGCGACAGCGAAAAACCCGACGCTGCGCATTGCCTTCGCTCCCAAGCCGATGTCATGCCCGCTTGGAAGGCGCCGGACGGCTCGACGGCGCAATCCCGGCGTTCGCGCAAGCGGCGCCCGGCGCATTGTTGATAACCCACGCAAACGCTGCGCGGGTGGTGACAGGGCATGCGGACGTGTTATCGGGGGATGACGCAGTTGCGAGACGGATCGGACACCCATGCGAATTACCCTCGTCGGCTCCCGCCATTTTGGCGTGACCACCCTGAACATGCTCCGGGAGCACAGCGTCTCGGTCGTCCGGGTCGTGGTGGCGGACGCCGACGACCGCCTCGCCGCGGCGGCCAAGGCGGCGGGCATCGAGGTGCAAGTGCAAGCCAATCCCAAGCTGGTGGTGGCCTCCGAGATCGCCCCGGACACCGATCTGATCATCACCGCGCACAGCCATGCCAGGATCGGCAAGGATGCGCTCGCCGCCGCTAGGCTCGGCGGGATCGGCTATCATCCCTCGCTGCTGCCGCGCCACCGCGGCAAGGCCGCGGTGGAATGGACCATCAAGGAAGGCGACCCCATCGCTGGCGGCACGATCTACCATCTCGCCGACCGCATGGATGCCGGCGCGATCGCCGCCCAGGACTGGTGCTTCGTCAAGAAGGGCGAGACCGCACGAGAGCTTTGGGAACGCGCGCTGGCGCCGCTCGGGCTCAAGCTGCTGGCCGACGTGATCGATTACGCCAAGGTCCACAAGGCGCTACCCGCCAAAGTCCAGGACGAGCAGTTCGCCACCTCCGCGCCGAGCCTCTCCTGAGCCAAGACCCTCTGAGCCAGCCCTCTGAGCCGAAGTCTCCTGGAGCAAGCTCTTTCCGAGTCGTCCTGACGTTTACCCTTAACGTGCGGCGCCCTTGATTCTGCTTCGGAAATTGGAGCCAAAAGCGCAAATAAACCATTGTTCCCAAAGGAACAATTTTCGCTTTGGCATCGCAACAAATTTCCGTCACATTTCGTCCGAATAAGCGTCAACAACTCAGACACATTCAAGGACGAATTCATGCGTTTTGGTCGCATTGCGGTGTTCTGTGCCGCCCCAGTTCTCGCTGGCACCCTTGCCGCCCCCGCCTTCGCCCAGAATCCCTATGACGGCAATTGGCAAGTCACCATCGTGACCAAGAGCGGTTCGTGCGAGCCGACCGCAAGCTCGATGCTGACGGTTGCCGGCGGCAAGATCACCGCGCCCGGCGCTAACGTTTCCGGCACCATCGGCAGCGGGGGACTTGTGAAAGTTTCGATCAATGGTGCATATGCCAACGGTCAACTCAGCGGCAACGCCGGATCGGGGAAGTGGAATGGAGCATCTGCAGGCATACCGTGCAGCGGGCGGTGGGAAGCATCGCGCCAATAAACCAATTGAGGCTCGCGCCCGGAACCGGCGGCTGCTGATCGCGGCCGCCGTTTTGTTTGGGGCTGGGATCGCCGCGACCGAAAGCAGTGCCCAGTCCGGCCCGTTCGCCCCGCTGGCGGGCAGCTGGAGCGGTAGTGGCACGGTCACGCTGGATGACGGCTCGACCGAGCGGATCCGCTGCCGGGCCAAATACGCTCCGATCGGACCGACCATGGAGATGTCGCTGACCTGCGCCAGCGATGCCTACAAATTCAACCTCGGCGCCAACGTGAAGGCCGAAGGCGGCGCCATTGCAGGCAGTTGGTCCGAGACCAGCCGCAACATCTCCGGTTCGCTCCAGGGCCGCGGCAGCGGCGGAAGCTACGAGCTGGTGGCCTCCACCGCGGGCTTCAACGCCAACATCTCTCTCAAGACGTCCGGCAACAAGCAGAACGTCACGATGCGCGCGGACAGTCAGTTCCGCGGCGCGCACATCTCGATGTCGAAATAAGACGCTAGCTCACGCGACAATCGATCCGGCGCCCGCGCCGGATCGATTTTTTTATGGGCCGGGCACGAACGCCGTGACCTCGATCTCGACCTTGGCACGCTCGTCCACGAGGCCTCCGATATAGAGCAGCGTCGAGGGCGGAAAATTGCGGCCGAGCGTTTCCTTCCAGGCCGCGCCAATGCCGGCACCTGCCGCTTCGTACTCGGCGCGGCTGGACAGGTACCAGATCAGGCGGACGATGTGCTCGGGGCCGGCACCGGCCTCGCCCAGCAGCTTGACGATCCGCTTCAGCGCCGTCGCGACCTGGGCTGCCATGTCGGGATCGTAACTGCCGGCCTCGTCGCCCCCGGTTTGGCCGGCGAGTACCACCCATCGGCCCGGCCCCTCGGTCACGACGCCGTGGGAAAAGCCGCGCGGTTTTTTCCACTCGGCCGGCTGCAAGATGCGCATGGGCAATGTCTCCCGATCTTTGTCGTTGTTCGCTGATGCTTAGCATGCCGCCCGGCATCGCTGCATCCGCAGATTTGGCCGTTGCAAACGGCGGCAATGTCGCCGATACCGGCCGCCCCTCCTCTGTCCATCCCTTTCCGTATCCGCCGCAGATGAGCACCACACCGTCGAAAATGATGGCTGCACTGTGGATGGCCGGCTGGCTGTCGCTGATGCTGATCATGGCAGTGGCCGGGCGCGAGACCACGCGCGAGCTGAATGTTTTTCAGATCATGGAAATGAGGTCGCTGGCCGGCTTCGTCTTGCTCTCACCGATCATCTACCGCGCCGGCGGCTGGAAGGTGCTCAAGACATCGCGGTTGCCGCAGCATGTCGGCCGCAATTTGGTGCACTATGTTGCCCAACTCGGCTGGTTCTTCGCACTGACACTGATCCCGATCGGCCAGGTGGTCGCAATCGAGTTCACCATGCCGATCTGGACGGCCGTCCTCGCGGCGAGCTTCCTGTCCGAGCGGATGACGCCATGGAAGATCGCCGCCATCGTGCTCGGCCTCGTCGGCGTTATCGTCATTGTCCGCCCCTCGACCGGGGAGATCAATCCGGGGCAGCTCATCGCGCTTGGCGCCGCCATGGGATTTGGCGTCGCGATGGCGCTGGTCAAATCGCTGACCCGCACCGAGAGTGCGCTCTCGATCCTGTTCTGGATGCTGGTGGTGCAGTCGGTTGCGGGCTTCATTCCGACGCTGTTGGTCTGGACGTGGCCGTCGCTCTATGTCTGGGGCTGGGTCGGCGTGATCGCCGTCTGCGGCACGTTCTCACATTATTGCCTGGCCAGCGCGATGCGCTACGCTGACGCGACGGTCGTGGTTCCGATGGACTTTCTGCGGGTTCCACTGACTGCAACTGCCGGTTGGCTGTTGTATTCCGAGCGGCTCGACGCCTGGACCGTGCTCGGCGCCGCGCTGATCCTGTTCGGCAATTTACTCAATTTGAAGCCCGCTTCGTCGGTTCCCGCCCGGGCCAGGTGAACCTCGCGCCGTCTCGCGCGACAAAACCAAGTGGCCGTGTGATTTGGATCACGTTGGAGTGACACTCCATCGTGCACATTCGGCCACACAGCAGCGGGTTGAACGCAACGGACTGCCGTTTTGGTGGCGCGAAGTCGGGCACTTCGTGTAGGTTCGTGGCCGATTTGTTGCTGCCTGCAATTCGATTCTGGGGATTTCAGAATGCGCTATCTCACCCTCCTCGCTTCGCTGATGTGCATGGCGCTGTCGATCAGTGCCGCCAAGGCTGACCGCCGCGTCGCCTTCGTCGTCGGCAACGGCTCCTACAAGAACGTCGCGCAATTGCCGAACCCGCCGATCGACGCCAAGGCGATGGCGGCCACGCTGCGCAATGTCGGCTTCGAGGTGATCGAAGGCTCCAATCTCAGCCGCGACCAGATGACCGAGAAGCTGCTTGATTTCGGCCGCAAGGCGCAAGGCTCCGATATCGCGCTGTTCTATTATGCCGGCCACGGCATCGCCGTCAGCGGCACCAATTACCTGCTGCCCGTCGATGCCGACATCAAGTCGGAGATGGACGTCAAGCTGGGCGCCGCCATCAACATCGACCTGACGCTCGAGCAGACCATGGGCGATGCCAAGGTCAAGCTCGTCTTCCTCGACGCCTGCCGGGACAATCCGTTCGCCGCGAAGATCAAGTCGAATTCGGCGACCCGCAGCGTCAACGTCCAGAGCGGCCTCGCCGAGATGAAGTCCGGCGAAGGCACGCTGATCGCGTTCGCCACCGGCCCGGGCCAGACCGCACTCGACGGCCAGGAAGGCAACAACAGCCCGTTCACGCGGGCGTTGATTGACAACATCACCAAGCCCGGCGTCGAGATCCAGCAGGCCATGACGTCGGTGCGCGCTCAGGTCAATGAAGAGACCCGCAAGGGCCAGCTGCCCTGGGGCCACACCAACCTGACCGGCTCCGTCTATCTCAATCAGGCGCCGACCACCCAGGTCGCCGCTGCGGCCCCGACCGCGACCGGCATTGTGCCGGCGGCGACCGGAAGCTCGGACGGTGTCGAGCTCGAATACTGGCGCTCGGTTAAGGAGTCCAACAAGGCCGAGGAGCTCAATGCCTACCTCACCGCTTTCCCGAACGGCCAGTTCAAGGCGCTGGCGCTGGCGCGGCTAGCGGCGATCAAGAGCGGCCCCTCGACCGCGACCCGCACGCTCAATGCCGGCGTCGATCCCGCCACCTTCACGGATGAGGCTACCCAAGTGACCGAGGACCAAATCGGTCTCGACAAGAACAAGCGTCGCGACGTGCAGCGTCGACTCACGGCGCTCGGCTTCGACACCAACCAGACCGGCGTCTTCAACGACGAAACGCGGTCCGTGCTCAAGCGCTGGCAGACTGCGCGCGGCTATCCCTCGTCGGGTTATCTCAACAAGAACCAGCACAAGGCCCTGCTCTCGGAAATCGTGGCTGCCCCGGCAACGGCGAGCGACGGCAGCCAGAAGCCGGCTCGGCGCGCCGCCACCGCCCCGGCTCAGAGCAGCGCGCCGGCACCGGCTCCCCAGCCACGCAGCAATCCCGGCGATGCTGCCGGTGCGGCCTTCGTCGGTGGCGTCGTCGGCGGCATGATGGGCGGCATGTTCCGCCGCTGAGAGCGAGACGGATCCCAGACGACAGAAGCCCGGCTCGCGCCGGGCTTTTTCGTTTGTGATCCTCATGGTGAGGAGGCGCGAAGCGCCGTCTCGAACCATGAAGGCGCGCCTCGACCAGCGGGGCCTTCATCCTTCGAGACGCTTGCTTCGCAAGCTCCTCAGGATGAGGAGCTACAGCCCATCCGCGAAGTCTACTTCCCTGCCACCTTGCGCAGCGCCTCGTTGATGCGATCCTGCCAGCCGGGACCGCCCTCCTGGAAGAACTCCAGCACGTCCTGGTCGATGCGCAGCGTGACCTGCTCCTTGATGCCGGGCACGGCGTTTTGCTTGGGCGGCGCCGTGGCGACCTTGGCCGTCACCTTCTTGAACGCCGCCTCGGCCTCGGTCCTGGCATCGCCCAGCGTGCGCGGCCGTCTCGGTTGATCCGCCATGTCCTAGATTCCCTCAAACAGAGCCGTCGAAAGATACCGCTCGGAGAAGGACGGCACGATCGCCAGGATGGTCTTTCCGGAAGCTTCCGGCCGCTTGCCGATCTCGAGTGCGGCGGCGATCGCGGCGCCCGAGGAGATGCCGCCCGGAATGCCCTCATGCCGCGCCAGCGCGCGCGAGGTCTCGATCGCCGTGGTCGAGTTGATCTTCACGATCTCATCGATCACGGAGCGGTCGAGGATGTCAGGGACGAAGCCGGCACCAATGCCTTGGATCTTGTGCGGAGTATGCTGTCCCCCCGAGAGCACCGGGCTCTCCTCCGGCTCGACCGCGACCACACGCAAGCCCGGCTTGCGCGGCTTGAGTACCTGGCCGACGCCGGTGATCGTGCCGCCGGTGCCGACGCCGGCCACGAAGAAGTCGATGCTGCCGCCGGTGTCGTTCCAGATCTCCTCCGCGGTGGTGCGGCGGTGCACCTCCGGATTGGCGAGGTTCTTGAACTGCTGCGGCATCACTGAATTCGGCGTCGTCTTCAAGAGCTCCTCGGCGGCCGCGATGGCGCCCTTCATGCCCTGCGCCGCCGGCGTCAGCACCAGCTCCGCGCCGAGAAAGGCCAGCATCTTGCGTCGCTCGATCGACATCGATTCCGGCATCACCAGCTTGAGCCGGTAGCCGCGGGAAGCCGCGACGAAGGCGAGCGCAATGCCGGTATTGCCGGAGGTCGGCTCGATCAGCACGGTGTCCGGCTTGACGATGCCCGCCTTCTCCATCGCGATGATCATGGCCGCGCCGATGCGGTCCTTCACGCTCGCGGCAGGATTGAAATATTCTAGTTTTGCCAAAATGGTCGCGTTCACGTCGTGCATGCCGGGCAGCCGGCGCAAGCGCACGATGGGCGTGTTGCCGAAGGCATCGACGATCGAGTCATAGATCCGGCCACGGCCGGGTTGGTGCGCTGCACCCGTGTTGGACGATACGTCCATGATGAACTCCCTGTGGCGACGATCTGCACGTCTGTCGCGGCCCTGCGCAGTTACGGACAGCTTGCGGCGACACGCAAGCGGCAATGCAGCACATGTTAAATACGCTGCATCGCAAAATCGCGTGAGCTTTAATTAGCAGAAAACCAACGCATTTGTGTTGCGACCTCGTCAACTGATTCTGCTTATGTTAGACTTAGGTCTCAAAGCAGGGAGGTCACCACGATGTCAGCGGTTGCTGAAGTGATGTCGACCGTAGCGCTAAGGCGTGATCCGCGTTGCAGCGAGTTGCCGACCTGTCCCGTCTGCGCCGACTCCATGGTCGCCGCTGAAGCATCTGCCTACGTCTCGGACCACATCATCAGCTACCTCTGGACTTGCGACAATTGCGGCTACGGCTTCGTGACCAAGCATGCCGTGAAGCGGCGGCTCGTGTGCAACTGAGTTTGGACTGTTGAGCTAGCGCGGGGCGATATCGCCCCTCGCCCAGTCCGCGCGCGTACGCTGATAGAACTCCTCGAAATTTCCTTGCGCGATCGCGTCCCTGATGCCCTGCATCAGGGACTGGTAGTACGCGACATTGATCTCGGACAGCAGCATCGCGCCCAGCGTCTCGCCGGCCTTGACGAGATGATGCAGATAGGCGCGCGCGCAGTTCCGCGTCGACGGCCATGAGCTCTCTTCATCGAGCGGGCGTGGATCGTCGGCATGGCGCGCGTTGCGCAAATTGACCTGGCCGTAGCGCGTGAAGGCGACGCCGTGCCGGCCGTTGCGGGTCGGCATCACGCAGTCGAACATGTCGATGCCGCGCTTCACCGCCTCGAGGATGTCGTCGGGCGTGCCGACGCCCATCAGATAGCGTGGCCGCTGCTTCGGCAGCAGCGGCGCGGTCTCGTCGATCATCGCCAGCATGACCGCCTGCGGTTCGCCGACGGCGAGCCCGCCGATCGCATAGCCATGGAAGCCGATCCCGACCAGGCCTTGCGCGCTCGCATGGCGCAGCTCGGGCACGTCGCCGCCCTGCACGATGCCGAACAGCATGTAGCCATCCGGGGCGCTCGCGAAGGCGCGCTTGCTTCTCTCCGCCCAGCGCAGCGACAATTGCATCGCGCGCTCGATGTCGGCGCGCTCGGCAGGCAACCGTACGCATTCATCCATCTGCATGGCGATGTCGGAGCCGAGCAAACGCTGCACCTCGATCGACCGCTCCGGCGACAGCTCGACCTTGGCGCCGTCGATGTGCGAGCGGAACGTGACGGCGTGCTCGCTGACCTTGCGCAAATCCGCCAGCGACATCACCTGGAAGCCGCCGGAATCGGTCAACATCGGTCCGTTCCAGCCTGTGAACGTCTGCAGGCCGCCGAGCGCCGCGATCCGCTCGGCGCTTGGACGCAGCATCAGATGGTAGGTGTTGCCGAGCACGATGTCGGCGCCGGCATCGCGCACCTCGCGCCAGTGCATGCCCTTCATGGCACCGGCGGTGCCGACCGGCATGAAGGCCGGGGTCCGCACCACGCCATGCGGGGTGGTCAGGCGCCCGGTGCGCGCGGCCCCGTCGGTGGCGAGCAACTCAAAGTGATTGGGAAGGTCATTGTCGGGATTCATGGCGGTGCTTATTGCGTGTCGGAGCAGGCTGATCAACCCGCCGACCGCGCTTCGGGCCGGTTTGTGCATCAGACTGGACAACGACCCACACAAGGATCGTGTGCCCGCACCCTTGTCAAACGAAACGATACAGTGTAGTTTTTGTCTGGGGGCTGGAACGAGATGCCGCGGCGAACTTGCCGGCGGCGGTAGATGCGTGATCGCCAGCCACCGACAATGCCGTACCCTCCGTGTTCGACCGACGCATCCGTCTCCTCGCGTGACCGGATCAGGCAGACTGGCGTCGGGCTGATCGGATCGGTGGTCCTGATCTGCAGCCTGGCGCTCGGCGCCTGCACCGCCCTGCCCCGCACGCCCTACACGGCCGCTGAAGCCAGCGCCTCGCGCGTGCTGGATATCGACGGCCTCCGGCGCTACGCCGACGAGCCGGCCACCAAGTTCAGCTTGGAGAAAGACAACAGCACTGCGACGAGAACCTATCTGGCGCTGTCCGGCGGCGGCGCTGACGGCGCCTATGGCGTCGGCGTGCTCAACGGCTGGACCGCGGCCCGAACCCGCCCCACCTTCTCGGTCGTCTCGGGCGTCAGCACCGGCGGCCTGATCGCGCCGTTCGCGTTTCTCGGACCGCAATATGACGACACGCTGAAGGAGGTCTACACCAGCGGCATCGCGGAGAGCCTCCTGAACGATCCCAGCATCATGCGCGTGCTGTTCGGATCCGGCCTGTTTGGCAACACTAGGCTGCGCGAGCTCGTTGCACGCTATGTCGGGCCCGAGATCATGGCGCAAGTCGCGCGCGAGCACGCCAAGGGCCGCAGGCTGCTCGTGGTGACGACCGACCTCGACACGCAGCGCACCGCGATCTGGGACATGGGCAAGATTGCCGCGGTCGGAACGCCCGAGGCGCTCAAGCTGTTTCGCGACGTGATGGCGGCCTCCGCCAGCATTCCCCTGGTGTTTCCGCCCATCATGATCGATGCCGAAGGCGGGGGCCGCAAGTTTCAGGAGATGCATGTCGATGGCGGCGTGACCGCGCCGGTGCTGACCTTGCCCGAAGCTCTGCTGTTCCAGAGTGGCCGTCTGCCCGGCAATGCGAAGGTGGACATCTACATCCTCGTCAACAAGAAGATCGAACGCAACTTCGAGCTCGTCTCCAACGGCACCATCGACGTCGCCTCGCGCAGCCTGTCGGCGATCACCCAATCGCAGACGCGCTCGATCATCTTCTCGACCTACGATTTCGCCAAGCGCAACCGGCTGGGCTTCCATCTCTCCTACATCGCGCGCGACTATCCTGCGCCGCCGTCGGAAGGGTTCGACACAACCTATATGCGGGCGCTCTACCAGTACGGATACGAGAAGGCTGCATCCGGCCAGGCCTGGACCTCGACGCTGCCGTGATCCCTCGTGACGGAACGAGGCAATACCGAAACCGTTGACGATATGGCCAATTCGGCCAGATTCGCGATGACGCCTCCGCTCCTGCGCGATATAGAGCGAATGACCGATATCACGACCGCGCAGGAATCATTGGGCATGGGATTGACTGCGACCAGGACAAGACCGGCAGCGCCACGGCGCGAGGTGCCGAAATCGCGTGGTGGTCGGCCGACGAAGACCGCTGCGATCGAGCGCGATCTGCGGCTGATCGAGGTCGCCACCCGCCTGTTCCTTGATCGCGGCTTTGATGCGACCTCGCTCGATGCGGTCGCGGAAGCTGCGCGGGTCAGCAAGCCCACCGTCTATTCCCGCTATGGCGACAAGCGCGGCCTGTTCGCGGCCGTGCTGAGGCGCGAGATCGAGCGCTGGCTTGCGCCGCTGTCGGCGGCGGCGGAGACGCAGCTCTCCAGCGCCTCGAACATCCCGGTCGAGCAGCGGCTGGTCGAGATCGGACGCGAGATGCTGACCTTCACCTGCGGCCCGGATGCCGTCGCCTTCAGCCGCATGATGACGGCACAGGCCATCAACTTCCCCGACGTCGCCAAGCTCGGCAAGGAGGAAGGCTGGCTCAAGGCCGTCGCCACCACGGCGCGCTTCTTCGACCATCTGGTCGCGCAAGGCGCGCTCGATGTCGACGACACCACCATCGCAGCCGAGGTGTTCCTCGACGTCGTCGTCGGCCACACCCACCGCATGGCGACGTTCGGAACGGCGCTGGAGCTGAAGGCTGCCGAGAAGCGCATGCGCGCGGCGATCAAGCTGTTCCTGGCCGGCGCGCTGGGACCTGCCGACCGCGTCCAGGACACCTCGAAACTCGCGCCACGGCGCCGCTCCTCCCGCTGACAATTCCGTGAGCTTGCGTGCTTTCCCCAGGCGGCGACGATGCGGCGTCATTGACCGAAATAAAACGATACGGTATGGTTTCATTACAGTCGGTTCGGGCCGCATTTTTCACCAGCCCCAAAGAGGTCCGGACCCGCTTCGATCGCCGCGGCGGGTACAGCCCGCCGCGGCGCTCCGCGGCCGGCCGATGCCCAAGGCCGGCCGCGAATTCTTTACGATCATCCGGCACACTCGCTGGCCGAGGGTTTCGAGCATGACGACTGCCCAACGATGGACCTCGCACCTGCTTGCGATCGCATTGCCCGCGTTGCTCATCGCTGCGCCGGCACATGCTGTCGTGACCGCGAGCACGCCGACCGCGCTTCACAGCGACACAGATGGTGATGCCGAAGCGGACCGCCAGGCAGTCAGCCGCGAAATAGAGCGATTCCGCGGCTCCTCGATCACGATCAGCCAGGCCATGGCGATTGCCGAAGCCCGCCATGCCGGCGCCACCACCGCCGATGTGAGCTTCGATGGCGGCTCGGGCGTGCCGGTCTACCGGGTGAAGACACTGCACAACGACCGGATCTGGCGCCACACCATAAATGCTGCGACCGGCGAACTGGTCGGCGGGGAAGCGGCCCTACCCCTCACCGAGCTCGACCGCGAGGACCGCAGCAACCTCGCAGCGCTGGGTGCGATCAGGCACCGCCTCTCCGATGCCGTACGCGTCGCCGAGCGCGCCGCCGCAGGCAAGGCCATCAGCGGCGGGCTGGTCCGCGAGCGCGGCCGGCTGAACTTCTCGATCGTCGTCGTCAGCGGCGACGACCTCAAGGAGGTCACCCTGGAGCCGCCTGGCGCCAAGGGGAAATAGCGGGTGCCAAATAGCGGCAGGCTGCCCCCGGCATCGGCCGGGCCGAAAAGCCATTGACGGCCGCAAGACTCTCCCGCATAAGTCGCCGCCATGTTCACGACTACCAAACGCACGACCAAAACCACCACGGCCGAAGGGGCCCGGGGAGGCGTGCGCGCGTAGGTCGTCGACTTAAACGCATCAGCTCTACGGCAAGCCCCGCCCTCGATGGTCCGGGGCTTTTTTGTTGTCTAAATTCTCAATGCAACGGAGGACAAAGTGAGTAACGATCCCGTCGTCGCGATTGTCGGCGTCACCGGTGCGGTGGGCGCCGAATTCATCGCCACCATGGACAAGCGCGGCTTTCGCGTCGGCAAGCTCAAGGCACTGGCGAGCGCCCGCTCGGCCGGCAAGACGGTGTCGTTCCGCGGGCAGAGCGTGGCCATCGAGGAGTTGACCGAGCGCTCCTTCGACGGCGTCGACATCGCGCTGTTCTCCGCCGGCGGCAGCATCTCCAGGAAGTATGCACCGATCGCGGTGAAGGCCGGCGCCGTCGTGGTCGACAATTCCTCGGCCTTCCGCATGGACCCAAACGTGCCGCTGGTGATCCCCGAGATCAACGCGAGCCGCATCCGCGACCACAAGGGCATCATTGCGAACCCGAACTGCGCCGCGATCACTGCGCTGGTGCCGCTGTGGCCGATCCACCAGCAGAACCGCATCAAGCGCGTGATCATCTCGACCTATCAGGCGGCCAGCGGCGCCGGCGCCGCCGCGATGGAGGAGCTCGTCGAATCCACCCGCGCCAACCTCAACGGGCAGGTCTATACGCCGAAGGTGATGCCACACCCCTACGCCTTCAACCTGTTCAACCACAACACCGCCATCGACCCCGAGACCGGCTACAACGACGAAGAGACCAAGGTCATCAAGGAGACCCGCAAGATCTTCGAGGACGAAAGCATCGCCGTCGGCGTCACCTGCGTGCGCGTGCCGGTGCTGCGCGCCCATTGCGAAGCCATCACCTTCGAATGCGAGAAGCCGATCAGCGAGGACCAGGTCCATGCCATCATGGCGCGGGCGCCCGGCGTCAAGGTGGTCGACGACCGCGCCAAGAACTACTTCCCGATGCCGATCGACGCCTCGGGCCAGGACGACGTCCTGGTCGGTCGCATCCGCAAGGATCTCAGCGATCCCACCGGCCATTCGATCTCGATGTTCGTGGCGGCCGACCAGCTGCTCAAGGGCGCGGCGCTCAATGCGGTGCAGATCGCCGAGCTGTTACCGCAGAAGGTGATGGCGTAACGGGAGGTGCGTAGGGTGGGTTAGCCTAGCGGATGCGCGAAGCGCGGCCGCTGGGCGTAACCCACCTCTTTCATATCCGCGGAAACAGAAGCGGTGGATTACGCCTGACGGCTAATCCACCCTACCGCTCGGCCCGAAGCAGCAAACACGCATCGCCATACGAATAGAACCGGTATCCGCTCGCGATCGCGTGAGCATAGGCCTGCTTCATCGTCTCCAGCCCCGAAAATGCCGACACCAGCATGAACAGCGTCGACTTCGGCAAATGGAAATTCGTCATCAGAATATCGACTGCGCGGAAGCGATAGCCGGGCGTGATGAAGATCGACGTCTCGGCGGCGAATGGCTGGATTGTGCCGTCCTCGCGCGCTGCGCTTTCGAGCAGCCGCAATGACGTGGTGCCGACGGCAACGATACGGCCGCCGGTCTCCCGCGCGGCGTTGAGCCGCTGCGCCGTTGCGGCCGAGATCGTGCCCCACTCGGCGTGCATCTTGTGGGCTTCGGTGTCGTCGACCTTCACCGGCAGGAACGTCCCTGCCCCGACATGCAGCGTCACGCGGTTGAGGCCGACGCCGCGGTCGCGCAGCGCCTGCTCCAGCGCGGGCGTGAAATGCAGCCCCGCGGTCGGCGCTGCAACTGCGCCTTCATTCGCCGCGAACATGGTCTGGTAGTCAGCGAGGTCCTGATCGTCTGGCGTGCGCTTGGAGGCGATATAGGGCGGCAGCGGCGGGCTGCCGAGATCGGCGATGGCCTGGTCCAGCGCCGGGCCGTGGAACGAGAACGCCAGCGTCACCTCGCCCTCGGTGCCCTTGGCCTCGACCTCGGCGTCGAGATGACCGAGCAGGCAGACCTTGCCTTCGTTGCCGAAGCGGATGCGGTCGCCGGGGGCGAGCTTCTTGGCCGGCTTCACCAGCGCCTGCCAGCGCGAGCCGTCGAGGCGCTTGATCAGCGTCGCCTCGATCTTCGGCTCGGTGTCGCGGCCGATGCGGCGGCCCTTCAATTGCGCCGCAATCACCTTGGTGTCGTTGACGACGAGCTGGTCGCCGGGCCTCAGCCATTGCGGCAGGTCGGAAATGATCTGATCGCGCAGCGCGCCATTCTCGACGACCAGCATCCTCGCGGAATCGCGCGGGCTCGCCGGGCGCAGCGCGATGCGCTCGGGCGGCAGATCGAAATCGAAGAGATCGGTGCGCATGAGCAGGCTTGGCGCGACACAGCCAGACCCTCATGGTGAGGAGGCGCTTAGCGCCGTCTCGAACCATGAAGGCCGGGTTGCAGCAGTGGGGCCTTCATCCTTCGAGACGCGCGTTCCGCGCTCCTCAGGATGAGGATCGAGTGACTATTCCTTGTCCGCGGCCATCCGCGCCTTGACGATCTTGTCGGGGTTCTGCACCGGCTCGCCGCGCTTGATCTTGTCGACGTTCTCCATGCCCTCGGTGACCTTGCCCCACACCGTGTACTGGTTGTCGAGGAAGCGGGCGTCGTCGAAGCAGATGAAGAACTGGCTGTCGCCGGAATCGGGATTGGCGGCGCGGGCCATCGAGGCGGTGCCGCGCACATGCGGCTCCTTGTTGAACTCGGCCTTCAGCTTCTTGCCGGAGCCGCCGGTGCCGGTGCCGTGCGGGCAGCCGGTCTGCGCCATGAAGCCCTCGATCACGCGGTGAAACACGATGCCGTCGTAGAAGCCCTCACGGACCAGCTCCTTGATACGCGCGACATGGCCGGGCGCGAGATCGGGGCGCATCTCGATGGTGACGGGGCCCTGCGTGGTCTCGAGGATCAGGGTGTTTTCGGTGACGCTCATGCTCGTCTCTCTTGCGTTGGGGGTGAAGTCTTGTCGGGTGACGTCTTGCGGCTGCGGAACTGGATCGCGAATGGACGTCCCGCGGCGGCGCCGGCCATTGCATCGGTAAATGGCACCGGCGTGCAGCGTTGCAACGCCTCCATCACCGCGATCCGGTATTGCAGCCGGTCGTTGTCAGAGGCCTCCGCGGATTCATAGGTAATCCTCGGATGGCCCAGAATGTTTCCGGCCCGGTTAAAGCTCACCAGGACGGTGATGTCGAGTGGGCGGGCCCTCGCCGGCGACGGCGGTCTCCAGCAGGTGCGCAGGTGCCGGAAGATGTCCTGGATCGTGTCGACCTGGGCGGCCTCCACGGCCGCAAGGGAGGTGGCGAGCAACAGCACCGCGGCAACCAGCAGGAGCCTGCCACCGCGGCGCGCCATGGCCGCGCCTATTTGATGTCTGAGGCGACCTGCACCTTCACCATCTTGTCGGGATCGGTGACGGAGCCGCCGGGCGAGCCGGGGGGCGCCTTCTTCAGCTTGTCGACGACGTCCATGCCCTGCACCACCTCGCCGATCACGGTGTACTGGCCGTCGAGGCTGCCGCCGTCGGCGAACATGATGAAGAACTGCGAGTTGGCGCTGTCGACGCTGTCGCCGCGCCGGGCCATGCCGACGATGCCGCGGGCAAAATGCACCTTGGAGAATTCCTGCTTCAAGTTCGGGTATTTCGAGCCGCCGGTGCCGTTGCCGTTCTGGCCGTCGCCGGTCTGCGCCATGAAGCCGTCCATGACGCGGTGGAACGGCACGTTGTTGTAGAAGCCTTCGCGCGCCAGCTGCTTGATGCGTTCGGCATGCTGGGGCGCGATGTCGGTCCTGAGCTTGATGACGATGCGGCCCTTGGTGCTGTCGATGACGATGGCGTTGGCCTTGTCGAGATTTGCCGGCAATTGCTGCGCCACCGCCGGCGCCGCGAACAGAAGCGCGGCAAGAACTGCGAGAATTCGGATCATGACAACTCCGGATCAGAGAGAAGAGGAAGCGCGCCGTTTTCAGGCGAATTTGGCCTTGAGCTGTGCCGCGACCTGCGGCGGGACGAAGGCCGAGACGTCCCCGCCCATGCCGGCGATCTGGCGCACCAAAGTGGCGGTGATCGGGCGGACCATGGGAGAGGCCGGCAGGAAGACCGTATGCACCTCCGGCGCCATGGCCTCGTTCATGCCGGCGAGCTGCATCTCGTAATCGAGGTCGGTGCCGTCGCGCAGGCCCCGGATCATGATGGTCGCGCCGTGCTTGCGCGCCGCGGTCACCGACAGATCGTCGAACGTCGTCGCCTCCAGCACGCAGCCGGCCTGCGCCGCGATCGGACCGCAGACGTCCTCGAGCATCTTGAGGCGCTCCTCGGTCGAGAACAGCGGCTTCTTGCCGGGATGCACCCCGATCGCGACCACGAGCCTGTCGCACAAGGAAACGCTGTGCCGGACCACGTCCAGATGGCCGTTGGTGATGGGGTCGAAGGAACCTGGGTAGAAGGCGATGCGCGGCATGGCCCCGTCCTACCGCGCCCCGCCCGGGCCGGCAAGCCGGGCAGGTTCCTAGCCCGTTTCCGGTCCAGCCCCTCCGAAAATGTCCCGTTGGGCGTCAGCGGCAGCCGGTTTGTTTCGTCTCGGGGCGGCCACGAAACAAAACGGAGCGCGAACGAAACCATTTCCCACATCGGCGAAGACGTCCGGAAACTGGCCATGGTTACTAATCCGGCCAACGAATGACGGGCCGCGTACTGGGCGTAGGCGGCCGCATCACAGGGGACTGTCATGATCAAGACCATTTCAGCGATCGCTCTGTCTGCGTGTGTTGCCGCGGCCCTCACCCTCCTGCCCGGCTTTGCTCCGAAGGTCGAAGCCAGCGTGCCGCAGCCGCTGGCCAAGAGCGACCGGCTCGACATCCGCAGCATCGGCCGTGACTGCTCGCAGCAGGCCTGGCCGAACTTCGAAGCGTCCTGCCTGCGTAGCGCCGGCACCAAGGCCAACGTCCGCGAGGCCCGCCTCGTGACCGCCAACCGCACGCCGTAATCGGATCTGTCAGGTTCGCGTCGGGCGGGTCCCTCAAGACCCCAGGAACATTTGTGACGTCTCGTCGCAGACTACGCGACGCTCGCGCCCGTCGGAATGGCCCGACGGGCGCGATCTCGTTCAGGGGCACTATCGGCTGCGAGGAACGGCGGGTGGATGAGTCCCGATTCGCCAGCCTCTATTCCCCGTTCGCTCCATTCCCGTTCTCGGCCTCTTCCGTGATGTGCTCGACTGACACCACGTGCTCGTCCTCGGCGGTGTCGAACACGATCACGCCTTGCGTCGAGCGGCCGGCGATGCGGATGCCTTCGACCGGGCAGCGGATCAGCTGGCCCTTGTCGGTGACCAGCATGATTTGATCCGCCTCCTCCACGGGGAACGAGGCGACGAGATTGCCGTTGCGGTGGTTGACGCTCATAGCGACGATGCCTTTGCCGCCGCGGCCGGTGGTGCGGTACTCGTAGGACGAGGTCCGCTTGCCGTAGCCGTTGACGGAGACGGTCAGCACGACCTGCTCCTGCGCCGACATCTCGACATAGCGCTCCTGCGGGAGCTGGAAGCTGCCCGAGGTCTCCTCGGCCTCGGCATCGGCCGGCGCCTCGTCTGCGGCGGCTTCGCCCGCGACCGCGCGGCGCATCTTCAAATAGGCCGAGCGCTCGTCCGAGGTGGTGTCGACGTGGCGCAGGATCGCCAGCGAAATCACCTTGTCGCCTTCGCCGAGCGCAATGCCGCGCACGCCCATCGAGGTGCGCCCGGTGAATACGCGCACATCGGTGACGGGGAAGCGGATGCACTGGCCGCCCGCAGCGGTCAGCAGCACGTCGTCGCGCTCGGTGCAGATCTGCACGTCGACGATCGCCTCGTTGTCGTCGAGCTTCATGGCGATGATGCCGGAGCGGCGGACGTCAACGAAGTCGGACAGCTTGTTGCGCCGGACGTTGCCGCCCGTGGTCGCGAACATCACGTCGAGCTGGCCCCAGGTCGATTCATCCTCCGGCAGCGGCATGATGGTGGTGATGCGCTCGCCCTGCTCCAGCGGCAGGATGTTGATCATGGCCTTGCCGCGCGCGTTCGGCGCGGCCATCGGCAGCCGCCAGACCTTTTCCTTGTAGACCTGGCCGCGCGAGGAGAAGAACAGCACCGGAGTATGGGTCGAGGCGACAAAGAGCCGGCTGACGAAGTCCTCGTCGCGGGTCTGCATGCCGGAGCGGCCCTTGCCGCCGCGGCGCTGCGCCCGGTAGGCCGACAGCGGCACGCGCTTGACGTAGCCGGCGTGCGAGACCGTGACGACCATGTCCTCGCGCTGGATCAGGTCCTCGTCCTCGACCTCGCCCTCCTGCTCCATGATCACGGTGCGGCGGGGCGTTGCGAACTCGGCCTTCACCTCGGCAAGCTCGGTCTTGATGATGTCCAGGATGCGCGCGCGTGAGCGCAGGATCGCGAGATAGTCGCCGATCTCCCCGGCGAGCTTCGACAGCTCGCCGCCAATCTCGTCGCGGCCGAGCGCGGTGAGACGTGCGAGACGCAATTCGAGGATCGCCCTCGCCTGCTCCAGCGAGAGGCGGATCGTGCCGTCCTCGTTGATCCGGTGACGCGGGTCATCGATCAGCGTGATGATGTCCTCGACGTCGCGCGCAGGCCAATCGCGCGTCATCAGGGTGTCACGGGCCGCCGCCGGTGTCGGCGAGGTGCGGATCACCTTGATGATCTCGTCGATGTTGGCGACCGCGATGGCGAGGCCGACCTGCTCATGGGCGCGCTCACGCGCCTTGCGCAGCTTGTACTTGGTGCGCCGGGTAACGACCTGCTCGCGGAAGCCGACGAAGATCGTCAACATATCCTTCAAGTTCATCGTCTGCGGACGCCCGGAATCGAGCGCAACCGCGTTGACGCCGAAGCTCGTCTGCAGCGGGGTGAACTTGTAGAGCTGGTTCAGTACCACGTCGGGCACGGCGTCGCGCTTGAGCTCGACGACGACGCGATAGCCCTCGCGGTCGGACTCGTCGCGCAGATCGGAGATGCCCTCGATCTTCTTTTCCTTGTAGAGCTCGGCGATGCGCTCGACCATCGTCGCCTTGTTCACCTGATACGGAATCTCGGTGATGACGATCGCCTCTCGATCCTTGCGAATGGTCTCGAACGTGACCTTGCCGCGCATCACGATGGAGCCGCGGCCGAGATGGTAGGCGCTGCGGATGCCCTGGCGTCCGAGGATGATGCCGCCGGTCGGGAAATCCGGGCCGGGAATGATGTTGATGAGCTCGTCGATGGTCAGCGAGGGATTGTCGATCAGCGCAATACAGGCGTCGATCACCTCGCCGAGATTGTGCGGCGGGATGTTGGTCGCCATGCCGACGGCAATGCCGCCCGCGCCGTTGACCAGCAGGTTCGGGAACCGCGCCGGCAGGACCACCGGCTCCTTCTCGGAACCGTCGTAATTGTCCTGGAAGTCGACGGTGTCGCTGTCGATGTCCTCGAGCAGCTTCAGCGCGATCTTGGTCAGGCGGGACTCGGTGTAGCGCATGGCCGCCGCCGGGTCGCCGTCGACCGAGCCGAAATTGCCCTGCCCGTCCACCAGCAACTCGCGCATCGAGAAGTCCTGCGCCATGCGCACCAGCGCGTCGTAGATCGCCTGGTCGCCATGAGGGTGGTATTTACCCATGACGTCACCGACGATACCGGCGGACTTCTTGTGCTTCTTGTCGGGCGTGAAGCCCTGCTCGTTCATCGAGAACAGGATGCGCCGATGCACCGGCTTCAGGCCGTCGCGCGCATCGGGCAGCGCGCGCGACACGATCACGCTCATGGCGTAATCGAGGTAGGACTTCTTCATCTCGTCGAGGATGGAGACGGGGCGAATGTCCGAGGGTTGCGCCGGCTGGTCGCCGGGCTTGTTATCGTCGTCAGCCAAGGGGAAATCCGGTGAGGTTTTATCTGGGAATCATATAGCGCATCACACCCCTGATAACCACCCTTGCCGAGCTTTGGGGAAGCGCTTTTTCCCACTGTTTTTCCAGAGACTTACGCCCTTCGCGCCACGGCCGCGGACGGGGCCGGAACGGACTGGGCGGAACCGGCTCTCACGCCCCGAAAGTCACCCGGTGCATGATGCGCCCAGGCACCAGCGTGAACAGTCCCGCCACCACCAGGGCGCCGAAGAAGATCAAGATCATCATCCGCCGGTGGTCGGCGACGCGATGGGTGCGCGCACGCCATACCGCCAGCGGCAGCACCGCCAGGGTGAAGATCGACAAGAAATGGATCGGGCTGAACGGCCCGACCAGACGGATCTCGTGGATCCAGAACGACGAGGCGGCCACGAACACCATCAGCACCACCCAGATCCAGCCGATAGTCCGGTGCGGCAGCGTGCCCTTGGGGGCGGAGAACTGGAAGAGGCCAAGCACAAGGGCGGCCATTGCGGCAAAGGCATGCAGCGGGACCACCGGCGCGGCCTCAAGCAGCGGCGCAAGGCTCATGCAGGGCTTCCTCGTGTCCGGCGGAGGCGCACATAAGCTTAGGCCGGAAAAGCCGTGGACCAAAGAACTGTATTTATGTAGCAGGAACTCTCGGAAGCCCGCCCGAGAAGCACCGACCAATCATTCCCGCCGATACCTGCCCGATCGTCTCCGAGAGCGGCAAAGTGACCAACGTCCTTTTCGTCTGCAGCGCCAATCGCCTCCGCAGCCCTACCGCCGAGCAGGTGTTTTCGACCTGGCCGGGGATCGAGACCGACTCGGCCGGCATTTCGAACGGCGCGGACGTCTTGCTGTCCGCCGAGCAGATTGAATGGGCCGACGTCATCTTCGTCATGGAAAAGACCCACCGGACCAAGCTGAACCGGAAATTCCGGTCCAGCTTGAACAACAAGCGGGTCATCTGTCTCGACATTCCGGACGACTATGAATTCATGGATCCTGTCCTGGTGCGGATCCTTGAAAACCGAGTCGGCCGTTATCTGCGCCGAGACTAGCCGCCTCTTCCCAAGTCCTAGAACGGGATATCGTCGTCCATGTCGCTGTTGCGGCCGCCGCCGGCGGCAACGGGACGGCGCGGCGCGCTGCTGACGGGTCCGGAGGAGCCGAAGTCGCCGCCCGGCTCGTCGCCGAAGCTGCCACCTCCGCCGCCGCCACCGCGGCCGTCCAGCATCGTCAGCGTTGAGTTGAAGCCCTGCAGCACGACCTCGGTCGAGTATTTCTCGACGCCGCTCTGGTCGGTGTACTTGCGGGTCTGGAGCGCGCCTTCGATGTAAACCTTTGCGCCCTTCTTCAGATACTGTTCGACGATCTTGCAAAGCGGCTCAGAGAAGATCACGACGCGATGCCACTCGGTCTTCTCCTTGCGCTCGCCGGTGTTCTTGTCGCGCCAGGTCTCCGAGGTCGCGATGCTCAAATTCGCGATCGGCCGCCCGTCCTGGGTGCGGCGGATTTCGGGATCCTTGCCGAGATTTCCAACCAGAATGACCTTGTTGACGCTTCCCGCCATCGCCGCTCTCCACTCCGAATGCCACTGAATTTCAAAAGGGCGAATCCGCTGCCCGCGTTCCTCTGCGCCCGCTAGGGCGACCCTATACGCTTGCGGACACCGATCAGCCTGCCACCCCCAAGGTTATCCCCACATATAGCATCGCGCGCACGTTTGTTCCAGATTTGTTCTTCATCATGGGCGGGCAGACATTTTCCCGCGTGCCGCGAAAAACGTCAGCCCCGAATGGAACCTTTTCGAGTTCCCTTGAATAGGAAAAAACTCTTAACATTCATCAAGATGGAACCTGTCAATAGTCTGGCGAGTGTGGCTTTCCGGAGACGGACTCTGCCCTTTCCTTAGGCTACCTTTGCCTTGGAATTGATTCATATGGGTGTCGCGTCTGATCAGCCGCTTCAGGGACTTTCATGAAGCGGACGAAACTTGGGGAGACTGCAATGAATAAGATTCTTTTCGGCGTAATCTGTGCAATGGCATTGGGGCTGTCGGCTCCGGCAAGCGCGGCGGATATGGCTGCGCGTCCCTACACCAAGGCTCCGGCCCCGGCGGTCGCCGCGGTTTACGACTGGAGCGGCTTCTACATCGGCGTCAACGGCGGCGGCGGCACGAGCCGCAAGTGCTGGGACTTCGTGACCCCGGTCACGGGCGTTCTGGTGGCTGAAGGCTGTCACGATGCGACCGGCGGCACGGTCGGTGGTCAGATCGGCTACCGCTGGCAGTCGGCCAATTGGGTGTTCGGCCTCGAGGGCCAGGGCAACTGGGCTGACTTCTCGGGGGACAACGTCAGCCTCCTCTTCCCTGGAAGCGCTTTGGTCACCGGTGATCGTAACCGCTCTCACATCGATGCTTTTGGCCTGATCACGGGCCAGGTCGGTTATGCCTGGAACAACGTGCTGCTCTATGTGAAGGGCGGCGCCGCCGTAGTCGGGGACAAGTACGACGTCTATGCCGCGCCTGGCACGCCTGGCGCCGGCACGCTGCTGGCGTCGGCTCGCGAGACCCGCTGGGGCGGCACCGTTGGCGCCGGCCTGGAATTCGGATTTGCTCCGAACTGGACGCTCGGCGTCGAGTACAACCACATCTTCCTCGGCGACCGTACGATCGCCTTCACGACGCCTGCGGGCGTTGCCTTCGGGAGCGATCGCATCAGTCAGGACGTCGACATGGGTCTAGTCCGCCTGAATTATCGCTTCGGCGGCCCGTTGGTCGCGAGGTACTGATATCCCACCTATCGTGAGCGAAACGAAGGGCCGGCCCCAGCGCCGGCCCTTTTTTTTGCAGCACGACGGCTGGACGTAGATAAGTCAGCAACCATCACCTTTTCCGCTGTTGTGGCTTTTCGGAGACACAACTTGCGGCTTTGGTGGTGTAAAGACGGCGTCAGTTGGGCCGTTTGAGTCCGCTGCCCTTCCGCCACGGAAGGCAACAACAGAAACTGGGACTGGGATTAAGTTGAAAATGAAGAAGGTTTTGTTGGCTTCGGCCTGTGTATTCGCCCTTGCGGCCCCCGCTTCGGCTGCTGATCTGGCAGCCCGCCCCTACACCAAGGCCCCCGCGCCTGTGGCCTCGGTCTACAACTGGACCGGCTTCTATCTCGGTATCGTCGGCGGCGGCGCCTGGGAAAACAGCTCCGATGATCCGCGCATGCAGGGCGGTTTCGTCGGCGGCACCGTTGGCTACAACTGGCAGACCTCCAACGTCGTGTTCGGCATCGAAGCTGATGGCGCGTGGGCTGACGTAAACGCCTCGGCGACCGGTCTTGTTGATTTTGGTGGCGCCCTCGTTCCCACGACGGTCAGTTCGCGTATCGACGCGCTCGGCACCGTGCGTGGTCGCATCGGCTGGCTCGCTTCCCCGAGCGTCCTGCTGTACGCCACGGGTGGTTACGCCTGGATCAACAACAAGATCAGCGTCAGCGCGCCCCCCGTTCTGAGCCTCTCGGAGAGCCAGTTCCATTCGGGCTGGACGGTCGGCGCGGGCGTCGAGGCGATGTTTGCTCCGAACTGGTCGGTCAAGGGCGAGTACCTCTATCGCAGCCTGGGCGGCGAGACCTACTTCTCGGGCGTCTTCCCGGTCAACACCGGCACTCTCGACCTCCACACCGTGCAGGTCGGCGTGAACTACCACTTCGGCGGCCCGGTCGTCGCCAAGTACTGAGCTTCGTCTCTGACGCATCATCGTCACGAAAGGCCGGCCTCGCGCCGGCCTTTTTGTTTGTTGCGGCCGCCCGTTCGCTCGCGTTTTCGGAGGGATGTGACCTCTAGGTGACACAACCTTTGGCTTCAATGGTGTAAAGCAATGACGTTGCTTGGGTCATAAGTCCGCTGCTCTTCCGCTCTCCGGAAGACCGGAATGAGAAATGGAAGTGGGGAATGGATATGAAGAAGCTTTTGCTGGCTTCGGCCAGCTTGTTCGCACTCAGCGCGTTGGCACCGGCCTCGGCGGCCGATTTGGCGGCCCGCCCCTACGCCAAGGCACCGGTGGCGCCGATCGCGGCGTACAACTGGAGCGGTTTCTACCTCGGCGCCAACGCCGGCGGTGGCTGGAGCCGCAACTGTTGGGATCTCACCAGTGTCGGCCCCTTCGTGGTCGCTCCGGCGGTGGCCGAAGGTTGTCACAATGCGACCGGCGCACTCGTCGGCGGCCAGATCGGTTATCGCTGGCAGTCCGCCAACTGGGTGTTCGGTCTCGAAGCCCAGGGCGACTGGGCTGACCTGAAGGGTTCGAACATCAGCTCGCCTGCCGCGCTCGCGCCGCTGGTGAACGAGACCAGGATCGACGCCATCGGCCTCTTCACTGGCCAGGTCGGTTATGCCTGGAACAACGTGCTTTGGTACGTGAAGGGCGGCGCTGCCGTCACTCACAACAAGTACACTGGTAGTTTTGGCGGCGTTACGCTCGACACCGCGAACGAAACGCGCTGGGGCGGTACCGTCGGCACCGGCATAGAATTCGGCTTCGCTCCGAACTGGTCGGTCGGTGTCGAATACAACCACCTGTTCATGGGCAGGCACAACGAGACCTTCACCTTCCTCGGCGTGACCACTCGCACCGACAGCATCAAGCAGGACGTGGACATGGCTACCGTTCGACTCAACTACACCTTCGGTGGCCCGGTGGTCGCGAAGTACTGATCACGATCGACGTCACATCGTCACGAAAGGCCGGCCTCGCGCCGGCCTTTTTGTTTTGGCTGGGTGCTCCGCGAGCGGTTCCGCGCGTTCCTGCTGCCAGATCCCGCCAGCACGCCAACAATCCGTTGACGATTCGCAAGTCCCACTGGAAATCCGCCGCCGTTCTTCCTACGTTCGCTGCCATACCCATCGGCGCCGATCCCGGTTCCGGGCGCAGCGCGCCTTTTTTGTTGGCGCGATCGCGCACCTTTGGGCTTCCTTGAGGGCAACTCGGATGGATGAAGTGATCAAGGCGAAGCGCCAACAACAGAACGCGGGCTCCAGCCTGCGCGCAATTACGATCCGCGGCGCGCGCGAGCACAACCTCAAGAATATCGACGTCGAGATTCCCCGCGACAAGCTGGTGGTGTTCACCGGGCTATCCGGCTCCGGCAAATCCTCGCTCGCCTTCGACACCATCTATGCCGAGGGCCAGCGCCGCTACGTCGAATCGCTGTCGGCCTATGCCCGCCAGTTCCTGGAGATGATGCAGAAGCCCGACGTCGACCAGATCGACGGCCTGTCGCCGGCGATCTCGATCGAGCAGAAGACGACGTCGAAGAACCCGCGCTCGACCGTCGGCACCGTCACCGAGATCTACGACTACATGCGCCTGCTCTGGGCCCGCGTCGGCGTGCCCTATTCGCCGGCCACGGGCCTGCCGATCGAGAGCCAGACCGTCTCGCAGATGGTCGACCGCGTGCTGGCGTTGCCCGAGGGCACCCGCCTCTATCTGCTCGCCCCCGTCGTGCGCGGCCGCAAGGGCGAGTACAGGAAGGAGCTCGCCGAATGGCTCAAGAAGGGCTTTCAGCGCGTCAAGATCGACGGCACCTTCCATGAGCTGGCGGAAGCTCCTAGCCTCGACAAGAAATTCCCGCACGATATCGACGTGGTGGTCGATCGCATCGTGGTGCGTGCCGATATCGGCCAGCGCCTCGCCGAGAGCTTTGAGACCGCGCTAAAGCTCGCCGAAGGCCTTGCCGTCGTCGAGTTCGCCGATGCGTCCGCGGCGGCTGCGCCTGCGGAGGAAAAGAAGAAGACCGCGAAAATCCACGACAAGAGCGGGCCCGAGCGCATCCTGTTCTCGGAAAAGTTCGCCTGCCCGGTCTCCGGCTTCACCATCCCCGAGATCGAGCCGCGCCTGTTCTCCTTCAACAATCCCTACGGCGCCTGCCCCGCCTGCGGCGGCCTCGGCGTCGAGCAGCATGTCGACGAAGACCTCGTCATCCCTGAGAAGGATCTGACGCTGCGCAAGGGCGCGATCGCGCCCTGGGCCAAGTCGTCGTCGCCCTATTACGTGCAGACGCTGACCGCGCTCGGCAAGCACTACAAGTTCACGCTCGACACCAAGTGGAAGGATCTGCCGAAGAAGACGCAAAACGCGATTCTCTACGGCTCGGGCGAGGACGAGATCAAGTTCTCCTACGAGGACGGGGTGCGCTCCTACGACACCAAGAAGCCGTTCGAAGGCGTCATCACCAACATCAACCGCCGCTACCGCGAGACCGAGAGCGAGTGGGCCCGCGAGGAGCTGGCGAAATATTTTCACGACGTGCCCTGCGAGGGCTGCAAGGGCTTCCGGCTCAAGCCCGAGGCGCTCTGCGTCAAGGTCGGTGGCAAGCATATCGGCGAAATCTCGGAGCTGTCCGTGAAGGGCGCCGGCGCATGGTTCGAGACCGTGCCGGAGGCGCTGAACGCGCAGCAGAACGAGATCGCGGGCCGCATCCTGAAGGAGATCCGCGAGCGCCTCACCTTCCTGCTCGACGTCGGCCTCAATTATCTGACGCTGTCCCGCTCCTCCGGCACGCTGTCCGGCGGCGAGAGCCAGCGCATCCGCCTCGCCTCGCAGATCGGCTCGGGGCTCACAGGCGTGCTCTACGTGCTGGACGAGCCTTCGATCGGCCTGCACCAGCGCGACAACGCCCGCCTGCTCGATACGCTGAAGCGGCTGCGCGACCTCGGCAACACCGTGGTCGTGGTCGAGCATGATGAGGACGCCATCCGCCTTGCGGACTACGTGCTCGACATCGGCCCAGGCGCCGGCATGCATGGCGGCAACATCGTCGCCGAAGGCACGCCCGCCGAGATCATGCGCAACCCGAAATCGCTGACCGGCAAATACCTGACCGGCGAGCTCGAGGTCGAGGTGCCGGAGCGGCGTCCGCCGAACCATCGCCGCACCATCAAGGTGGTGAACGCGCGCGGCAATAACCTCAAGAACGTCACGGCGGAAATTCCGCTCGGCCTGTTCACCTGCGTCACCGGCGTCTCCGGCGGCGGCAAGTCGACGCTGCTGATCGATACCCTCTACCGCGCCATCGCCCGCAAGCTGAACAATGCCAGCGAGGGCGCCGCCCCGCACGACCGCATCGAGGGCCTCGAGCACATCGACAAGATCATCGACATCGACCAGTCGCCGATCGGCCGCACGCCGCGCTCGAATCCGGCGACCTATACCGGCGCGTTCACGCCGATCCGCGAATGGTTCGCCGGCCTGCCGGAAGCGAAAGCACGTGGCTACGAGCCCGGCCGCTTCTCCTTCAACGTCAAGGGCGGCCGCTGCGAGGCCTGCCAGGGCGACGGCGTCATCAAGATCGAGATGCACTTCCTGCCCGACGTCTACGTCACCTGCGACGTCTGCAAGGGCAAGCGCTACAACCGCGAGACGCTGGAGGTGCTGTTCAAGGGCAAGAGCATCGCCGACGTGCTCGACATGACTGTCGAGGAAGCTGCCGAGTTCTTCAAGGCGGTGCCGCGCGTGCGCGAGACTTTTCAGACATTGCACCGCGTCGGCCTCGACTACATCCATGTCGGCCAGCAAGCGACGACGCTCTCGGGCGGCGAAGCCCAGCGCGTCAAGCTGGCAAAAGAATTGTCAAAGCGCGCCACCGGCCGCACGCTCTACATCCTGGACGAGCCCACCACCGGCCTGCACTTCCACGACGTCAAGAAGCTGCTGGAGGTGCTGCACGAGCTGGTCGCGCAGGGCAACACGGTCGTCGTCATCGAGCACAATCTCGAGGTCATCAAGACCGCCGACTGGGTCATCGATCTAGGGCCCGAAGGCGGCGACGGCGGCGGCGAGATCGTGGCGTGGGGACCTCCGGAAGACATTGCGAAGGCGCCGCGAAGCTATACGGGCAAATTTTTGGCTCCGGTGCTGGAGAAGGCGCGAAAGCCAAAGCGGAGGCGTGCGGCGAGCGAGGCGGCGGAGTAGATTGCGCTGCATCGAAGCCGCAGGGCTGTAGGGCGGATTAGCTGAGCGTAATCCGCCACTATTCGATCGGGAAAGAACCGACATGTCCGCTGGACTCGTCCAAACCTACCGCGCCTTCGCCCACAACAACGCTTGGGCGAACCATCGCCTGCTCGCCGCCTGCGCTGCGCTATCCCAGTCTGAATTCGAAGCCCCCCGCACCGGCTTCTTTCCAAGCCTGCAGCGTACGCTGAACCACATCTACATCATCGACTTCTTCTACATCGATGCGCTTGAAGGGGGCTGGCTCGGACCGGCAGCCTGGAAGAACGAGGTGCCGTACCCCTCGTTAGCCGAGCTCAAAACTGCCCAGGCCGCAATGGACAACCGCCTGATTGCGATCTGCGATGCGCTGACAACTGAACGGCTCGACGCCTTCGTCCGGATCAACCGCGACACGACCGTGCAGACCGAACGCTGCGACCGACTGCTCATGCATCTCTTCCAGCATCAAATTCATCATCGCGGACAGGCGCATGCCATGCTGTGCGAAACGGATGTCGCGCCCCCGCAGCTCGACGAGTTCTTCGCGGAAGGCGAAGCGCCGCTGCGAGCCGCCGAATTCGCCGAACTCGGCTGGACCGAGGAGACCGTTTGGAAATCCAGGACGTAAGCTACGCCGGGAACTCCGGCGGCACATGGTCGGTCAGCCACACACCGTTCTCTGCGCGAAAAAACTTGAATCCCTTGGCATGCATGCTGCCGGCATCGACCTTGAAGAT
Source organism: Bradyrhizobium sp. JHI2711 (assembly GCF_056156565.1). Taxonomy (NCBI): domain Bacteria; kingdom Pseudomonadati; phylum Pseudomonadota; class Alphaproteobacteria; order Hyphomicrobiales; family Nitrobacteraceae; genus Bradyrhizobium; species Bradyrhizobium sp. JHI2711. The sequence continues at coordinate 477,585 of NZ_JBPZPT010000001.1, read as the reverse complement.
GTGCGGCTTGCCGTGGCGCTGACCGACACGCTGCGCAGTTGCCTCGTCGGAGGACAGATGCACCTGCTGGCGCGCCTGCGGCTTCAGGCCCTCGGACAGGATCGCCTCGACAAACCGTGTCGCCGTGCCATGATACAGGATCGACGGCGGCTCCTGCGGCGCCAAGCCAAGTTCAACCGAGACGGCTTGCGCGGCGCGAATGCGATCAGTTCCAGGGGATAGCGAGAAACGCTTCTTGTCGCTCTCTGCGACGACGCGCAGCAGATCGTCGCGGCCAAACTTTGTGCCGGCGGCATTTGCCTTGGCGATCAGGTCGTCGATGCTGGCCCACCCGTGCGAATCCAGCACCAACCCGATCGTTTCCGGCTGGTGGCGCAGGACCAGGCTCAGAAATTTGCTGAGCTGGGTGTCATTGATCGGCATGGTTACACTTCCAGTCCCGCATCACTACACTCAAGTGGTTGGCAAGGCCAGATGATCGATCTGGAGGGAGCAATGAGCCAGTCGAACCTATACGCTATTTCGGAACGCGATCCTCGCCGAGCAACAGGTGACTTGCGTCTACGAGGGTCGCCGTCGCGAGCTCTGTCCGCATATCATCGGCACCGACAAGTCCGGTGACGAAGCCGTGCTGGCCTGGCAGTTTGCAGGCGAAAGCAGCAGGCGCTGCCGCAATGGGCGCTGCCTGAAGCTGGCCAATGTCAGTGGGGCCCGGGCGCGGGATGGCCGCTGGCATGAAGGCGGCTCGCATAGGAGCACCCAGACCTGCGTGACGAATATCGATCTCGACATCAATGTCGATGTTCGTAAGTTGCGGTGAGGGAGCTACAGGGGTCGAGATCGGAATCGAACCTCGTCGATCACGACGTAACGGCCGATCGCAGGGTTGATTTCGATCCGCTCGTGTCGCATGGCTGTCCTCGAACTCCACGAATATTAGCACGCGACCTCACGCTTGTCAGCGAGCTCAAAATCCGGCCTCATGCCCTATTCCCTCGCCATATTCGACCTCGACGGTACCCTCGCCGACAGCTTCCCGTGGTTCCTGCGCACCATCAACGACGTCGCGGACCGCTTCGGCTTTCGCCGCGTAAAGGACGAGGATGTCGAGGAGCTGCGCCACGCCTCGTCGCGCGAGATCCTCGCCAAGCTCGAAGTGCCCATGTGGAAGCTGCCGGCGATCGCGCGGCATGCGCGGCGGCTGAAGGCGGAGGCGGCTTCCGAGATTTCGCTGTTCGCAGACGTCGAGACGATGCTGCGAACCCTGGCCGAGAACGGCGTGCAGCTCGCGCTGGTGACGTCCGACAGCGAGGCCAATGCGCGCGAGAAGCTCGGGGACGCCGCAGCGCTGTTCTCGCATTTCGACTGCGCAGCGTCGCTGTTCGGCAAGGCCGCGAAATTCCGCCGGGTCATCCGCCGCGCCGGCGTCGCGCCTAGCAGGGTGATCTCGATCGGCGACGAGGTCCGCGACATCGACGCGGCGCGGGCGGTCGGGATCGCCTGCGGCGCGGTGTGCTGGGGCTATGCGGCACCGGCGGCGCTAACGGCGCTTCGGCCCGACCATGTGTTCGAGCACATCCGTGACATCGCGCCGGCGCTGATCGGCGTCACAGCTCCGATGAGGGCTTAACACCACCGCGCGGCCGTATTGCTTTTCCATCGAGAGCCCGGGCCGGCCCTCACTCACTCGCCGGATCGACCGGCAGCCTTGCGCGAGGCTCCCGCTCCGATCTCCCGGTTCAGGCACGCAAAAGCCTCTTTCACGTAGACGGCCAAGGGCCGCTTGCCCTGGTCGCGATTCCAACTGTCCATCGCAAGCCGCAAGGCTCCGACCGACATCATGGCGACCACGCGCAGCGCAGCCTGCCGATGCGGCTGCGGCCACATCTGGGACAGCGCCGCGAACACGGCAGCTTCCTTCTCGACGTATTTCGCCTGCTGCCGGATGCGAAGCGACTCGTTCGCGGACATCAGGCGCTCGATCACTTTTGTTTGCTTGTAATCGACCGGGAAGCGGGCTGTCAGCTCCAGCAGGCCGTTCCTTGCGGCATCGAGCGGCGACTGCTTGGTCGTTTGCTCGAGCACGGCGGCACGCAAGGTCTCGCTGAAACCACCATCCTGCCACGCCAGGAGGATCTCTTCCTTGGACTTGAAGTAGTAGAAGAACGTCCGCCGCGAGATCCCCGCCGCCTCCGCGATCGCGTCGAGCGTGGTGGCATCATAGCCCCTGGTCAGAAACAGTTTAAGGCCCTGCTCGGCGATACGATGCAGCGTTTCGCGCCGCTTCCGCTCGCGCAGGCCTTCCTCCTTCCGGCATGAACTTTTCATGACCTGTTTTGCCATGAAATCGACCAGTTTGCAAAATTACACTAAGTGCAATACGTCGATTACACTTGGTGCGACTTCATACAAGGTGCCTTCATGGTGAACGGGTTGAGCGACACTTCCTCTCAGCATGTGCGATCCGCGCACGCGAATGGCGCGGACGGTGCGAGCGGAGCGACAAGCCTGACCCGACGGCGGTTCGGTGCCGCGCTGCTGGCGGTCGCCGTCACGGCCACGCTCGCCGCGCCTCCAGCCCGGGCGCAGTCCGCGCCCCCCGCGGTCGTCGACTTCGACTGGGTCGATCCGGCGCGTTCGCGGCCCGTTCCGGCGCGCCTGCACTGGCCGGCGGATGTTGCGCCGGGATCGCGCGTGCCGCTCATCGTGTTCTCCCATGGGCTCGGCGGCTCTCGCCGGGGCTACAGCTATCTGGGGCGATATTGGTCGGCCCGCGGCGTCGCCAGCCTGCATGTTCAGCATGCCGGCAGCGATTCCTCGCTCTGGGCGGGCAATCCCCTCGCCGTCGTGGACCGCCTGCAGCGTGCCGCTCACGAGAGCGAGGCGCTGGCGCGAGCCCTGGATCTGCGCTTTGCCCTGGATCGCATGCTGTCGAGTCCCCATGGTGCCCACGTAGACCGCCGGCGCATCATGGCGGCGGGGCATTCCTATGGGGCGAACACGGCGCTTGTTGCGGTTGGCGCCCGCGTGATGCGCGACGGCAAGTGGGTCGAGGCGCGCGACCCGCGCTTTGCCGCCGCCATCGTCATTTCGGCCCCTCCATTCTATGGCGAACCCGATCTTGCCTCGGTGTTGAGCAGGATCACCGTTCCAACCCTGCACGTGACGGCGACGAAGGACGTCATCCAGATCCCCGGATATTACTCACCCGCTGCCGACCGGCTGGAGGTCTTCAACGCCATTGCCACACCGCGCAAGCTGCTTGCCGTGTTCGAAGGCGGCTCGCACAGCATCTTCACCGATCGCTCGTTCACCGGTGGTCCGGCGCTCAACCCGAAGGTGAAGCTCGCGACGGCCGAGCTCACCCTGGCCTTTCTCGACCTGGTTTTCGATGGCAACGGTGCCACGCTGGCGCGCTGGAACGTGACCTGGCAGCCCATGCTCGCCTCGGCGCCGGGCGCCGCACCTTCTCCCCTGCCCGTCGCGCAGTCCCGGCGCGTGGCCCAGGGAGTGGCGACCGGTCTCGTTCCCTCGCCATGAGGTGGCTCGCAGTTGCGGTCTTGAGCTCGATGGCCGCCGGTTGCGCGGCGGCTCCGCTGGAACGAGCGGGGTCGCTGGCCTCCTACGACGATCTCACGCCGTCCGATGGTCTCTTGACCAAGTCGCAGCTCCGGATCAGCAAGGCTGATGTTCTCGCCGCGAAGACCGCTCGCATCGAGCCGACCGCGTTCACGGCGACCGCAGCCAGCCAGCCGTTCACGCCGCAGCAGCGCAGGCTGATCAAGAACGCAATCAACAGAGCGATGTGTCTTGCGCTCAGCGAGCGCTTCCGGATCGTAGCTCCCACGGAGGCTGCGGACTTGAATGTTCGCGCCGTCATCACACAGATTGCGCCGACCGATGCGGCGGCAGCCGGCGTCTCCAAGGTCGCGAGCGTCGTGCCGTCCATCGTCGCTCCCGGCGTGCCCATTCCGGTGCCGCGCCTTCCGATCGGACTGGGAAGCCTGTCCGTCGAGGCCGAGGCCCGTGACCGCAGCGGCAACCAACAGGCGGCCATGATCTGGGCGCGCGGAGCGAACTCCTTCACCAGCGCTCCGCGTGTATCGAGCGATGGCGACGCCTATGACCTGGCCGAGGCTTTCGGAAGCGATTTCGGGAGGTTTCTCGTTGCCGCGGAGAGCCCGTTCGGGAAGGTCCCCACGCCGCCTTCCGTCGACAGATTGAGCGCCTCTCTCGGTGGTGCGCCCAAGGAAGCGATCTGCGAAACATTCGGCCGGGCGCCAGGATTGGCAGGCCTGGCCGGAGAAAGAATCGGGCTGCCGCCGGACTGGACCGACCGAGGCGCGCCGGAGAACACGATCTTGGAAGCGCAGAACGTCAATTGAGCTCTGGCGGAATGGCCGCTTGAATTCGGCCGGCCGGAGCAAGCGGCCTCGGGTTGTGACGAACTACTCCGTCCTGCGCAGGAACGCCCCGAACGCCCTTGGGCCGTCGCCGGTCTTGATCTCGCCGATCACCTTGAGCTCGGCCGCATCGATGATGCTTAGCGTGTTGCTTTCCCAGCAGGCGACAATGACGCGCTTGCCGTCGGCAGTCGCCGCAATGCCTTCGGGATAGTCGCCGACATGGATGCGCTTGACCGGCTTGAGGCTCGCCAGGTCGAACACGCTGACGGTGCCGCCATATTGGTCGGTGACGAAGCCTCGGCCTAGCGTCAGCGCCACCGCATATGGGCGCATGCCGACCGGCACGCGGCCGATCTCGCGGCCTTCCGCGATATCGATCACGGAGACATCGTCGGAGCCGACATTGGCGGTGTAGGCGCGCTTGCCCTCGGCATCGATGGTGACGCCGAACGGGCGGGTGCCGACCTTGATCACGGCCTTGCGTTGGCGCGTTGCCGTTTCGACCACCGAGACGCTGTCGTCGTCGCGGTCCGCCGAGAGCAGCAGCTTGCCGTCGGGCGTCACCGCAAGACCCGACGGCGAGGCGCCGACCGCGATGCTGGCGACAACGCTGCGCGAGGCCGTATCGATCACCCGCACCGCGGCCGCGTACCAATCGGCGACATAGACCGTCTTGCCATCGGGCGCCACGGCAATGCCGAGCGGCCCGCCGCCGACCTCGACGCGGCCGGCGACCTGCCGCGTGGCAGCGTCGACCACCGTCACCGCCTTGGCATCCGGGCTCGTGACATAGGCAAAGCGCCCGTCGGCGCTGACGGCGACGCCGGCCGGCTTGCCGCCGATTGGGATGGTCGCAACGCCGCGCGCGCCAGCGAGATCCACCACCATCAGATCTTCGCTGAGCTGGTTGGTGACGAACGCCTCGTCGGCGCGCGCGCTTCCAAAGCCGGCGTAACAAAGGCTGGCGGCGAGCGCCGCCAGAACCAGCGCTCGCACGATCAGCTGCCGCTCTCGATCTTCTTCTTGAGCGCCTCGAGCCCGGCCTTGTACAGCCCGCTCACGGCCTTGATCGCGGCCTCGTCGCTCAGCTCCGGCGGCGGGTCGTTGTTGGGATAGCCGCGATAGAACGCGCCGGCCCATTCCAGCTTGGCCTTGCCATCAGGCGCGGGCGAGACCGTCAGGGTCGAGGAATAATTGGTCACAGGCAGCACCTTCACGTCGACCTTGGTGATCCGGTACGAATAGCTCTGCATGTCGGGCTCGTATTTGTAGAGCTCCTCCTCGACCGTCCCGCCGCCCGTCAGGGTCAGCTTGCGCGTCGCGCCGATCTCGTTGCCCTTCTCGCCTTCGGTCTTGGTGACCGGCTGAAGCCAGCTCATGTCCTGGAAATTGCCGATCACCGCCCACACCTTGGCGGGGGCCGCGTTGATCTCGATGGATTCCCTCACCTTCTGCCGCGTCGGCCCATGGGCCCAGACCGGCTCGAAGGCGGTCATCAGAGCCATCCCCGCCACCGCCAGCGCCGCCACCCCGGCGATCGCCGGTCCGCTTCTCATCCTCATCTCGTTTCCTCGTTTCTCAATCTGCGCGACTTGGAACGCGCGCTGAGGTCATGCTAGCGCATTTTTGGGCCATGGGGAGACCCGTTCGTGGCACGGTGGTGGCAAAGCCAATGCACACCATTGATTGGGTTGGTCGACGGGCAAAACACCAGACCGGGGTCAACCTGGCCAAGCCGAAATAATTCGCTTTACGCGAATTCGGAATTATCGCATGTTGCGGCCACCCCAACCCGGGCCGAGGGGCGCATCGCGATCGTCACGAACGCGGGATGGGAGGTGGTGGACGCAGGCAGCGTCGCGCGCAAGCGGTTTGCAGGGCGGATCACTCCGTGAGCAGGCGAGGCGCGCACACGACGGGCGCAGTCTGCGTACGGCAAAATCGTGTGGTCCTGGCGCCCGGGGTCTGTGCGCCAAGGCTTGCGGTGACGTTGCGGGCCGACCGGGCCCGCACCGTCAGTCATCCGCAAGGCGACGGGGGCAATAGTGCATCGCTCCCCGGGGAGAGCACGACATAAGCCGTCAACCCACTGCGCAGGGAAGGCCGGATGTTTGGCTTCACCTGTATGCCGCTGTGCAGCTTTTTCAAGCACACGCTTCGCACAGTGGACCGCGGGTGCCAGCCGGCACCCGGCCTTCCCTGCGCCCTCGGCACTCTCGAGGGTGGCGAATGCAGCAAAGCTCGGGCGGACTCTGCCGCGAGGATGTGAAGCCGCGCCAGCGAATTGATAACGGTCTCGTGCCACAGACGCTGCGCAGCACCATAAGCGCGTTCACGCGCGTCTTCGACGCTATGGTGATGCGCTGCAGAACCGGAGCCCATGCATCCGCGATGCTGCGGCTTTCTGAGTCCCGGCTCTGCGCCGCAATGCTCACGCGTTGCAGCTTGACCGGGACACGGGAGTTGGCGCACTGCTGCTCCACACTCCGTCATTGCGAGCGCAGCGAAGCAATCCAGACTGCTGCCGCGGAAAGATTCTGGATTGCTTCGCTGCGCTCGCAACGACGACAGAGAGAGCTACTGTTACAGGATTCCCTCACCTAGTCCCCCAGCGTCGCCTCCACGAACCCGCGCGGATCGACACAAAACTCACGCATCAACCGGTAATGGTCGGTCTGCTCCACCGTGACAGGCTCCAGGCCGTATTTGCCGAGCCGCAGCAGCCGCGCGTTGGGATAGGCCATGAGCATCGGCGAATGCGTTGCCATGATGACCTGGCAGATGCGGGAGTCTTCCATGCGCCGCAGTAGCTTGAGGAATTCGATCTGGCGCGCCGGCGACAGCGCCGATTCCGGCTCGTCGAAGATGAAGATGCCCTGGCGCTGGCAACGCTCCTCGAAGAAGCGCAGAAAACCTTCGCCATGGGAGTGCGACAAGAAATCGGGACCGACCTGGCCGGCGTCGCGCGCAGCCTTGTCCAGATATCGCGCGACCGAGAAAAAGCTCTCCGCACGAAAGAACCAGCCGTTGGTGATCTTCGGCAGCCAGCTTGCGCGCAGCGCCTTGGAGAGTTGGCCGCCCATCTCCTCGCGCGCTTCGGAATGATCGACCGGCTTGTAGCCCTTGCCGCCACCGGCATCGTCATAGCCGGCGAGCGCTGCGATGCCTTCGAGGATGGTCGACTTCCCGGTACCGTTCTCTCCAACGATGATCGTGATGGGGCTGTCGAAGCTAAGCTCGAAATCGTCAGGGAAGATGGGCAAGCAGAACGGATAGGCCTCGCGGTCGCGAACCTGCGACGGATCGAGCCATACCCGCTTCAGATACGGCGCTGGCAGGTTGATCGTTCGATTGCCTCTTCGTGCCATGACGTCCCGCCGCTACTCGCATCCCCAACGGAACATGACAGGAACATTTGGAGTGCAAAAGCGCTATCTTGCACCCACTCCCTTACGGCTGACGAGCTAGTCCCCTGCCTCCAGCACCAGCTCCATCGTCATCAGTACCGGATTGTCGCCACGGATCAGACGCCCCTCCGCAACGCGGCCGGTATAGTCGATCAGGGCGACATCGAGCGCAGCTTCCAGCGCGCCGGAGGCGCCGGGCGCGATTGTCCCTGCCGTAATCGCCAGCTCCGTCGCAAACGGCTCGGTCACGCCGCCATGGCTGAAGCGCGCGCCGATGGTCGAGCCGACGCCGCCGTGGATCTTCGCGTGGGCGATGCCGTTCGTGCGGCAGAACGCTTCGAGTGCGCCGGCAAAATCCTGGTTCGGGCGCAGGCGGAGCGCGAAGGCGCGGCTCGTCGTGCGCGCGTCGGTGCTTGCAGCCGCGACCGGTCCGAACAGCTTGAAGTTGGTCTCCGCATCAGGCTCGGCCGTGAACACCGCCCCGTTCAGACCGAAGGCCTCGACCTCGAACGGCTCGGCGACGACGGTCTCGTCCGGCATCATGTGGCCGCCGCTCGTCTTGCCGTCAGCCTCCGTCCACAGTCCGTGGCAATGAAAGAACGGCGCAGCGTCGCGCGTGCCGAGCGTCATGCTGCCGAGCCTCAAACGCGTCACGCCAGCGGGCCGGAACGTATCGCTGTAGAACGCCGCATTCTCACCGGTCTTCGACAGCGCCGGCATGACATAGGCGAACGGCCCGAGCGCGCCATGGCGAAAATTCAGCACGCCGCCGGCGAAGCCCTCCGCGGCAAAGCCGCGCCGCGCGGCCTCCAGCAGCGGCAGACCGGCCTGAAGTGTGAACGAGAAAGCGCGTCCCCTCGCCTCCACCCATTGAATGCGTTCGGGAAGCGGCGCGCCCGGCTGCTTGATGCTCCGCATGTGGTGCGCTCAGCTCGCCTTGTCGAGGTCGAGCAGCCCGCGCGCCTCGAGCTCGTCGCGCACCATGCGCTTCGGCACCTTGCCGTAGCCCGATTTCGGCAGCGCGTCCCAGAAGAAGAAGCGCTTCGGCATCTTGTAGCGCGGGACCTTCGGCGACAGGAACGCCGCCATCTCCGCTTCGGTCACCGCCTTCGCGCCTTCTCGGACAACGCAGACGGCGACACCGACCTCGCCCCAGGTCGCGTCGGGCACGCCGAGCACGGCGACCTCGCCGATCCCGGGATGGGTCAGGATCTTCTCCTCGATCTCGCGCGGATAGATATTGGAGCCGCCGGAGATGTACATGTCCGACGCACGTCCTGTGATGTACACAAAACCCTCCTCGTCCATGTGGCCGAGGTCGCCGGTGCGGAACCAGCCATTGCGGAACGCCTTCGCATTGGCTTCGGGGTTGTCGTAATAGCCGGCGAACACGGCAGGCCCGATCACGCAGATCTCACCGCTCTGGTTAGCCTTGAGCTCGCGGCCCTCATCGTCCTGAATCGACACCTGCATGCCGGTGCGCTCGAAGCCGCAGGTGCCGATCCTGGCGTGCGGGCCGTCCTCCGGGTCGTGCAGCGCCGCCGGCAGCACGGTGATGTTGCCGGTGACCTCACCGAGGCCAAAATACTGCACGATCACCTTGCCGAGCTTCTTCAACGCCGCCTTCTGGTCCTCGCGATACATCGGCGCGCCCGCATAGATGACGTAGCGCAGCGAGGAATGGTCGTATTTGCCGGCGGCGGGATGCTCGACCATCATCTTCAGGATGGTCGGCACGGTGAAGAGATTGCTGACGCGATGCGCCTCGATCAGGCGGAACGCCTCGTTGATGTCGAATTTCTCGGTCGGCAGCAGCACGGTGCGCGCGCCGCGCGCGGTCTGCATCAATTGGTGCACGCCGGCACCGTGCGACAACGGTGCCACCACCAGCGAGGCATCCTGCTCGGTCGTGCCGGGCGTCAGATCGGCGAGATGATTGGTAACGACGAATCCCATCTGGCCGTGGGTGAGCACGGCCGCCTTGGAGCGTCCAGTGGTGCCGGAGGTGAAGAAGAACCAGCAGGGATCGTCATGCTCGACCGCGACATTCTCCACAACGGCGCCCGCATGCGAGGCGATCGCATCGGCCACCGAGCGCTCGCCGAACGCGGCCTTGCCGTCGACGCTCCAGGTGAACTCCAGCGCACCGTCCTTCACCGCCGCGGCGTGCTCGGGGAAATCGACATGGCACAGGAACGCCTTGGCGCCGGAGGCCTGCGCGAGATAGCTGACCTCATCAGGCATCAGACGGAAATTGGTGGGCACCCAGACCGCGCCGAGCCGAAACGCGGCGAACATCGAGACAAACATCTCATCGCCATTCTTGGCATGGACGAGGATGCGGTCGCCCTTGGCAATGCCCCGCGCGGCGAGCGCCGCGGCCAGGGCGGAGACCTGCGCATCGATCTCGCGCCAGGTCCAGGACTTGTCCCCCCAAACGAAGCCGGGACGCGCGCCATGCCGCCGCGCATTCTGGGTGAGCATATAGGCGAGATTCATGACGCGGCGGGACATGCGCAGGGGCTGCATCGGGCTTCCTCTTGGACGACGGGCGGCACGCAAGCCGTCCGTTCATTGCAGCCCATTTATCGCCAACGCCGTTGCCCCCGCAAGGCCGGCTGCCGCAGACTTGGCCTACTGCTTGAACGCAAAAGGCGTCGCCGTGATGGCCTTGGTCTTCCAGCAGGCTTGCGGACCAAAGCCGCCGCAGAAACTGCCATGCAGATCGAAGCGGATGGTGCGCGTGGCGCCGCGCTTCACCGGCGCTGCCATGATCTTGTAGCGAAGAACGTAGCCGTCGAACACCTCGCGCAGATTGCCGTCCGGCAGCGTCACCAGGATCTTCATAACGCAACCGCCGGTTCCGCAATAGGTCGTCTCGCGATCGCCGCATTTGGTGTCCTGGAAATCGACGATGTAGTCCTCACGACCATCGCCGGTCAGGTCGATCCTGCGAACCGTATCATGCGCGAAGGTCACCTCGCCGCCTTGCTGGCTCTCGCATTCCTCATTGGCAAAGCGCACAGCCTTCTGCACGCCGGGCGGATAATCGGCCGGATTGAACGGCTTTGCGTCGTCGGCACGCGCGCCGGTCACGAGCAAGCTGAGCAGGAGGATCAGATATCGCATTGGTGTTGGTCGCAACCACAAACGATATCGTTCAGGAAATCTTAAACATGATCGACGCAACCTCGCTCAGTTCTCGCGTACAGAGTGCCGCATCATGGTCAAAGCGCCTGCCCTCCTTCTGTTGTCACTGGCGCTCGCCGGATGTGCCGCGACTCCGCAAGCGCATCTGGCATCCGATCTCGCCGTCAAGCCTGCGCGTTATGCCTGGGATGGCGCCGGCGAGGATCCCAACCGGCCCCGCGCCGCCTCGCAGCCGACACGAACCTCCAGCCGCTCCGAGCGCAACAGGTTGCAAGCCGACGCTCAGCCCCATTCGAAGGAACGGTGGCAGGCGCAGGATGGCATCGAGGCCGAACAGGACGCCAGGGTCAGCCGCTCCCTGGTCATCTGCCAGGGCTGCCTCCGCCCGCAGCCACAAGCCGAAGATTCCAGGCTCGCCAAAGCGACCGATTGAACGGAACAGCTTCGGATTGGAAACCCCGGCCGGACCGCGCGTTACGATCTCGTGCGCGAGGCCGGCAGCTGCAAGGCAATGATATGAGCGACGTCATCAACAACAAGGCCCATCACCGCTATGAGCTCGACGTGGAGGGTCATCTTGCGACCGAGCACTACCGGCTCGACGGCGGTGTCATCACCTTCGAGCACACCGACGTGCCGAAGGAGCTTGGCGGCAAGGGCATTGGCTCGAAGCTGGTGCAAGGCGCGCTCGACCAGGTCCGCGCCGACGGATTGAAGCTGATCCCGCAATGCCCGTTCGTGAAGGCGTGGATCGACAAGCACCCGGACTATGCGGATCTCGTGACACGGTGAGTGCACAGGCCCGCCGCTCGTGGCCGGCGGGCCTGCCGTACTTACGGTCTATTGTCCGTGCTTGAGCAAGTCCTGGTCATTCATATCCCAGTCCTGCCATAGCTGGAGAATGCCGAGCAGCACCACCACCGCACCGAGGGTCGTGTGATAGATGCGGAGAAATCCCTCACCGGAATAGCCGATCACGTATGGCGAGGCGATGAGCCACAGTCCGGCCAGGATCGTCATCACCTCCTGCCAGCGCTGCAAGGCGACATATTCGAGCTGGCTGATGCCAAATACGACGAGACCGATCGCAACGGTGTTCAGGATGGCCGTCTGGTGACCGGAGATCGCCTGATCCTGGATCGGGAACCACGGCGAGGCCACGATCAACGCGCCCAGCAGCATCCCACACCAGTCTTCCCACGTTCGATGAGTCTTCAAGAAACCAGAATCCGACATCGTACCCTCCTGCAAAAGAGGCATACGTCTGCGGCTGGCGATCATGACACTCCGAATATCTGGCGACCCTGCCGGCCGCATTCGGGCGTATGTCCTTTCCAGGACGTGGGAACCGAAGTCCGGCTTGCAAGAGCGGTATCGGGAATTATTTGCGGAGTCGCGGGACCATGCTCGCCGGGCGCCATGGCCATACCGCAGTGCGGTCAGGGCGGCGCGCATTTGCAGATATCTCGTCTGCGCAATCTCCCCCTGGTCTCACCTTGGCAAGGGCCGTGTCAGCCTCCTAGATCAGGAGGCACCTGCAGTTCGGAGGGACCCCGCATGGCGGCTTCGGTACGCGACAACAAGGACAGGAGCCGCTTCGAGCTCGATGTCGGCGACGACATCGCCTTCGCCAATTACCGGCTGACGCCGTCGGCCGTAATCATCACCCACACCGAGACGCCGCGCGCGTTGCGCGGGCGCGGCATCGGCTCCGAGCTGGTCAAGGGCGCGCTCGACCTGATCCGGCGCGACGGCAAGAAGGTGATCGCCGGCTGCGGCTTCGTCGTCGACTATCTCGATCGGCATCCGGAGGATGCGGATCTGGTCGCCTGAATGCAAAAGGGCCGGCGGCGATCGCGGGCCCCTGAGGCACTACCCCAGGTCCGGTCAGTGCTTGATCTCCGGCGGCAGCTTGCCGCCATTAGCGGCGAGCTTGGACATCACCTGCTTGTGCAGCCAGACGTTCATGCTCGCCGAGTCGTTCATGTCGCCGCTGTAGCCCAGCTCCTTGGCGAGATCCTTGCGCGCAGCGAGGCTGGAATCGATGTCGAGCGCCTTCATGAGGTCGACGATGGAGGTACGCCATTCCAGCTTCTCGCCCTTGTGCGCGGCGGCCGCCTTGTCGACGATCGCCGCCACGTCGACCGCAGCCATGGGTGCGGCGGCCGGCGCCGAAGGACTTGCCGACCCTGCGGGGGCGCCCGGCGAAGCGGCGCCACCGGCCGGCGCAGCGGAGGCCGGCTGGCCGCCGAAGATCGCGCTGATGATTTTCCCGAAAATGCTCATGTCTGCTCCCCGAAAAGGAAACCATTGGAAGGGCCTTGCGTGGCACTTATAGACGAAGTTGGTGCGCCGCGCCCGCGAAGTTGCGCGAACGGACAGCAGCATCAGCTTATCTGCGGCGAAATGACGACAGAATGACGCCGCATTGATTGCGTCGCGGCATCGAAATTTCACCCAAGCGTGAGGGACAGGACTCGGACTTGGGAGTATGCTTGCCGTTCAGCTCGCGATCCATCCGGAATTCGCGTCTGGTCGGGATCGTGGGATTTCAAGAGAATGGGCGGCCGCTTGTGCCGTTTGCCGGCGCCGGATGCAGCCGCTTGGCAAGGGAGCTAGCGACCATGGCCACACTCTACCAGGGCAATGTCCCCACGATGGCCCAGCCCACGGATGAGGCTGGACTGGTGATCCGAACCATACAATTGTCCGATCTGCACGACGCGCTCAGGCGCGGCTGGGAGGATTTCAAGGCCGTTCCGAGCCACGCCATCATCCTCTGCGTGATCTACCCGGTGCTCGGCCTCGTGCTCGCCCGTGTGGTGATGGGCTATTCGGTGCTGCCGCTGCTGTTTCCGCTCGCCGCGGGCTTCGCGCTGATCGGGCCTTTCGCTGCGCTCGGGCTCTACGAGCTTTCCAGCCGGCGCGAGCGCTATGAACCGGCCAGCGCCTGGAATGCCATGGAGGTGCTGCGATCGCCGTCGTTCGGCGCGATGCTCGGCCTCGGTACATTGCTGCTCGCCCTGTTCGTCACCTGGGTGGCGACCGCGCAGGCGATCTATGTCGCGGCGTTCGGCTACGAGGGCGTCACCGGATTCTCGGACTTCATGATGCGCGTGCTGACGACGCAGCAAGGCTGGTGGCTGATCGTGGTTGGCTGCGGCACCGGATTCCTGTTCGCGCTCGCCGCGCTCTGTCTCAGTGCCGTGTCGTTCCCCTTGATGCTGGACCGCCATGCCGGTGCGTTCGAGGCGATGAGCACCTCGCTGCGCGTGGTCGCGAAAAACCCGGTGCCGATGGCGGCCTGGGGCCTAATCGTGGCGGTGCTGCTCGCGCTTGGCACGATCCCGGCCTTCCTCGGCCTCGCCGTTGTGGTCCCGCTGCTCGGGCACGCCACGTGGCACCTTTACCGCAAGGTGATCGCGTCCGATCCGGGCGCACGTCCGGTCCCCCCTCCGCCGCATCGGGCGCGCAAGCCGGCCGCCGACTTCCCGGCCAACCTTTTCCCGTGGCGGAATCGGACTGACGTCTGACAATCTCGTGACGTGCGGCCCTGGCCGGTTCGGACAGGGCCGCGCGCCTTGCTTTGGCCGCGGTTACAGCCGAGATTATGCTGCCGGTCAGGTCAATTCACGGAAATCCATTTCATCTGATGACTCCGACGATTTCTCGTCTTGCTCTCGCAGCCTTGGCCGTCTCCGCGTCCCTTCTCTCAGTCCAGCCAGCGCCCGCCGCGGTTGCCTGCGACTCGGGCAATTTCGACGCTTGGCTGGCTGATTTCAAAACCGACGCTGCGGCGAAGGGCATCTCGCAGCAGACCATCACTGCCGGGCTTGCCGGCGTCACGTTCGACCAGAGCGTGCTCAACCGCGACCGCTCGCAAAAGGTCTTTACCCAGAGTTTCGAGGAGTTCTCCGGCCGCATGGTGCCGCCACGCTTGGAGCGCGGCTCCAACAGGATGAAGCAATACGGCTCGGTGCTGTCGCGCATCGAGCAGGCCTATGGCGTCCCGGGCGAAGTCCTGGTCGCGATCTGGGGCCTGGAGACCGATTTCGGCGTCAACACCGGCAAGTTTGCAACGATCCGCTCGCTTGCAACGCTCGCTTACGATTGCCGTCGCTCCGAGCAGTTTCGCGCCGAGCTGTTGGATGCGTTGCGCATCGTCCAGCGCGGCGATCTTGCGCCTGCCGACATGAAAGGCGCCTGGGCCGGCGAGCTCGGCCAGACCCAGTTCATGCCGTCATCCTGGATGAAATATGCCATCGACTTCGACGGCAACGGCAAGCGCGATCTTCTGCATAACGTGCCCGACGTGCTCGCCTCCACGGCCAATTATCTGGTCGGCTATGGCTGGCAGAAGGGCAAGGACTGGCAGCCGGGCAGCCCGAACTTTGAGGTGCTCAAGCAGTGGAACAAGAGCGAGGTCTACTCCAAGACCGTGGCCTATTTTGCCGCCCAGCTCGCACGCGCCCCTTAGATCTCAGCCCAGCCGAAGCGCGCCGAATCGCCGCTGCCGAACCCCGGCAAGCGGGCCTAGCCTGTAGCGGCGCCAGCGCATCGCTCATGGGCGCATTTTCGGTATTCAATGGATCTTAAAGTGAATCTATATTCATATAATAGCGTCGCGTCCTATGCGAATCAGGCAGGCATGACTTGAGTCTATAAGCTGCTGGGTTGAACTTGCTGGCCGCTCATAGGCAACCTATTTCCGCGATGACCCAGATCAATCTTTGACATAAACCCGTTATTTCACGGGTACTTATCGCCGACACCGGACGACCTTGGCTAAGCTCTGGGCGGGAGCGCCTTCCGGTTAATCATCCGTTACGTACGCCATGCGCATAGCGCTTAGCTGCATCGCAACATCGAAACTTTCGCACTGCACCACTCTCACCTATATTCATTTCAACGATGAGGCCTCCAGCAAAGGCTGAATCGAACTACAGGAGACTACCAATGCTGCTCTCGCTCATCCGCATGATCCAGGCCTTCCGGGACTATCAGCGCAATGTTGCCGAGCTGTCCCAGCTCAGCGATCGCGAATTGGCCGATATCGGCCTCGATCGCTCGGACATCCCGCGCGTTGCCGCCGGTCAGTATCAGGGCTGATGTCCTTCAGCCCTTCACTAGAACGGACCGATAGCGCCCGCCTCGTGCGGGCGTTGTCGCATCTGGTGGCAGAAAACTCGATCTCGGCGATTCCACTCTCCGCCGAAAAGCGCTACCTGTCCGCCCCATGACAGGACCCCAATCCAACCTCGTCCACGTGATCGGTGCCGGCCTCGCCGGTTCGGAAGCTGCCTGGCAAATTGCGAAGTCCGGCGTGCCCGTGGTGCTGCACGAGATGCGGCCGACCCGCATGACCGAGGCGCACCGCACCGACGGACTTGCCGAGCTCGTCTGCTCCAACTCGTTCCGCTCGGATGACGCCGCCAACAACGCCGTCGGCCTGCTGCATGCGGAGATGCGCCGCCTCGGCTCGCTGATCATGCGCGCGGCCGACGCCAACCAGGTGCCCGCCGGCGGCGCACTCGCGGTCGATCGCGACGGCTTCTCGGCGGCCGTCACCAAGGCGCTGAACGATCATCCCCTGATCGAGATCGCGCGCGGCGAGATCGCGGGCCTGCCGCCGGCCGCGTGGAGCAACGTCATCGTCGCCACCGGCCCCCTCACCTCCGCGCCGCTGGCGGACGCCATCCGCGAGCTCACCGACGAGAACGCGCTCGCCTTCTTCGACGCCATCGCGCCGATCGTGCACCGCGAGTCCATCGACATGTCGGTGGCCTGGTTCCAATCGCGCTACGACAAGGTCGGCCCCGGCGGCAACGGTGCCGACTACATCAACTGCCCCATGACCAAGGAGCAGTATGAGGGCTTCGTCGCCGCGCTGATCGCCGGCGAGAAGACCGAGTTCAAGGAATGGGAGACCAACACGCCCTATTTCGACGGCTGCCTGCCGATCGAGGTGATGGCTGAACGTGGCTCCGAGACGCTGCGCCATGGTCCCATGAAGCCGGTCGGCCTCACCAACCCGCACGATCCCACCACGAAACCGTACGCGATCGTGCAACTGCGCCAGGACAACAAGCTCGGCACGCTCTACAACATCGTCGGCTTCCAGACCAAGCTGAAGTATGGCGAGCAGCAGCGCATCTTCCGCACCATTCCGGGGTTGGAGAACGCCGAATTCGCCCGCCTCGGCGGCCTGCATCGCAACACCTTCTTGAACTCGCCGAAGCTGCTCGACGGCCAGCTGCGGCTGCGCGCACAGACGCGGCTGCGCTTCGCCGGCCAGATGACGGGCTGCGAAGGCTATGTGGAATCCGCCAGCGTCGGCTTGATCGCGGGTCTCTATGCAGCCGCGGAAGTGCGCGGCGAGACGCTTGTCAGCCCGCCGGCTACGACCGCACTGGGATCGCTGCTCGGTCACATCACCGGCGGCCATATCGAGACCATCGAGCCGGGCACGCGCTCGTTCCAGCCGATGAACATCAATTTCGGCCTGTTTCCACCGCTCACGAGCGTGCCAACGAAGAAGCCCGACGGCACGCGGCTGCGCGGCAACGAGAAGACGGTGGCCAAGAAGCAGGCGCTGAGCGCACGGGCGCTCGCCGATCTCGATCGCTGGATCGCCGATCACCTGCGCATTGCCGCCGCCGCGTGAGTTTGCAATGAGCTTGCCCAAAGACGACGCCGCAGAGCTGTCGGCGCGCTGGACCGAAGGCGTGATGCTCAAGCGCGACGTGTTCTCGACCGTCGAGCGCGGCCGTTTCCGCAGCGAAAGCGGCGAGATCGACGCGGTGCTGCGCCGGCTCGACGAGGTGCCATGGTGGTCGTTTCTGCTGGCACGCCACCTGTTCGCCCGCGAGAAGCAGGCCCTGGTGCGGGCCAAAGGCCTCGACGTCGGCCCCGAGCTGCTCTGGGCCGGGCGCCGCGCTCTGGTGCGCGGCTTCGTCGACGGCGTCGCGCTGCACCTGGCAAAGCCCCATGGCGATGTCGCCTATTTCCGCTCCGCCAAGGCCGCACTGCGTCGGCTGCGCCGCGCCGGCATCTGCCACAACGATCTCGCCAAGGAGCAGAACTGGCTGGTCGGCCGCGACGGCCGCGCCTATGTCACCGACTTCCAGCTCGCCGCGTGCTTCAAGCGCCGCGGCCGGCTCTATCGCATCCTCGCCTATGAGGACCTCCGGCATCTGCTCAAGCACAAGCGCTCCTACGCGCCCGAGGCGCTGACGCCGCGAGAGCGAAAGATCCTGGCGAGGAAGTCGTTCGCCGCGAGCCTATGGCTCGCCACCGGCAAGAAGGTCTATCGCGCCATCACCCGCGGCCTGTTCAACTTCACCGATCGCGAGGGCGGCGGCCGTCGGCTCGTCAACGACGCGCCGGTGCTGGCCGAGCTGATCCGCCGGAATCCCGCCGTGCGCGACGCCGCCATCGTCGCCTTTGCCGACCGTCGCTCCGGTGTCGGGCTTTACGCCTTCGTCGAAGCCGATCAGGCCGCGCTCGAGGGCCAGCTCCGCAGCGAGCTTGCCGCCGCCAAGGGACCGAAGCCGCCCGAGCACATCCAGGTCGTGCACGCCCTGCCACGCAACGCCAGCGGCAAGCCACGCATCGAGGTCCTGCAACTGGTCGCCATGAACCAGCTCGACCTGATCGAGCCGATGATGAAGAACGAGCAGGATCGCGCCTTCCTCAAGGATATCCTGGAGCAGCGCAAGAACCTGCGCGACCGCTTCAATTTCGAGGCGAAGCTCCCGACGAGCTAGCGCGGAATCTGCGCCTTGAAGCCTCCACAATGGCGATCGAGAAGCGCTTGGATCAGGAAGGGTTGGCAGAGATCATGGGCGCTCGGGGGACGATGATGCATCGTATGGTTGGCGGAACGATCGCCGGCCTTGTGCTGCTGGCAGGGGCGCCTGCGCTGGCCGACTCACCGGCGGAGCTGATCTCCAGCTTCCGTCTCAAGCATGGTGAGGCCCGCGTCGTGCGCGACGCCACCCTCGATCGCATCGCCATGGATCAGGCCCGCGCGATGGCGGCGAAGGACGACCTCAGCCACGACACACTCGGCCCATTCAATCGCCGCGTCGCACCGGCCGGCGCGGGCCGCGCCGCAGAGAACATCGCCTACGGCTACGACAGTTTCGACAAGACGCTGGGCCAGTGGATCGACTCCTCCGGGCACCGCAAGAACCTGTTGCTGCACAATGCCTCCCGCGTCGGCATTGCCAGCGCCAAGAATGCGAGTGGCAAGCGCACCTATTGGGCCATGGTCATCGCCGGCGACTACGAGAAGGGCAAAGGCAAGAAAAAGGACAAGGAGCCCGTCGTCGCGGTGAAGCGCGAGGTACCGCCCGCGAGCAAGCCGAAGTCCGGCAACTGTCACGTCAAGCTGCTCGGCCTCTGCATCTGAGGCGCGACCGTCTCAGCCGCGGCGCGCGGCTTCGATCGCGGCGACGTCGATCTTCGTCATCCCCATCATCGCATCGAAGGCGCGCTTGGCCTCCGTGCCACCGGCGGCCAGCGCCTCGGTCAGCACCCGCGGCGTGATCTGCCAGGAGACTCCCCATCTATCCTTGCACCAGCCGCACGCACTCTCCTGCCCGCCATTGCCGACGATGGCGTTCCAGTAGCGATCGGTCTCCGCCTGATCGTCGGTGGCGATCTGGAACGAGAAGGCCTCGTTGTGCTTGAAGACGGGTCCGCCATTGAGACCGAGACAGGCAACGCCGGCTACCGTGAACTCGACGGTCAGGACATCGCCTGCCTTGCCGGACGGATAGTCGCTGGGCGCGCGATGGACCGCACTCACCGCGCTGTCGGGAAACGTCTCGGCATAGAAGCGGGCCGCGGCTTCAGCATCCTTGTCGTACCAGAGGCAGATCGTGTTCTTTGCCATTGGGTATTCCCTGTGATTCCGTGCCAGATTGCGCTTCCGATCAGCATAGGCATCCCGATCTGCATGCTCCAGCTGGAACAGTCGTTTGCCCGAGCTTGCTCGCGTGCGTCATTGTGTCTACGAGGAACCTGAAGATGGAGGCTCTGACGTGATCGACATCAACCAGATTCGTGCCGACACGCCTGCTGCCTCCCGGCTCGCGTATCTCCACAATGCCGGTGCGGCTCTCATGCCCGCGCCCATCGTCGCGGCGATGAAGGGACATATCGATCTCGAGAGCGAGATCGGCGGCTATGCCGCAGCCGATCGCGCGTCAGATCGGCTCGAAGCCGTTTACGGCTCAGTGGCCCGGCTCCTGAACGCATCGCCGGATGAAATCGCCCTGGTGGAGAACGCGACGGTTGCCTGGCAGATGGCGTTCTATTCGCTTTCATTTCGAGAGGGCGACCGGATCCTGACGGCCGAAGCGGAGTACGCCGCCAACTATGTTGCGTTTCTTCAGGCCGCCAAACGCACAGGCGCGGTCATCGATGTGGTGCCGAGCGATGCGACGGGCGAGTTCGATGTCGGCGCACTCGAACGTATGATCGACGAACGCGTGAAGCTGATCGCCATCACCTGGGTTCCGACCAATGGCGGGCTGACCAATCCCGCAGCGGCCATCGGCAGAATTGCGCGAGCACACGGCATCCCCTATCTGCTCGATGCCTGCCAGGCGGTCGGCCAGATGGAGGTCGACGTCGAGGCCATCGGCTGCGACATGCTGTCGGCCACGGGACGCAAATTCCTGCGGGGACCGCGTGGTACCGGCTTTCTCTATGTGCGCGGGGCGCTCCTGCAGCAGCTCGAGCCACCGATGATCGACCATTTTGCAGCGCCCTGGGTCTCGCGCGATGAGTATCGGCTCCGCGACGATGCCCGCCGCTTCGAGACATGGGAGAATAATTACGCCGCCCGGCTTGGGCTCGGCGCTGCCGTCGATTATGCGCTCGACATCGGCATGGATGCCATCGAGGAGCGCTGCCGGCTGCTCGCGGGCCGCCTTCGCAGCGGCCTCGCTTCCATTCGCGGCATCACTATTCACGACCTTGGCCGCAAGCCTGGCGCCATCGTCAGCTTCACTTTGGATGGATATGAAGCGGAGGCCATTGTCAGCAGCGCCGCGGCGGCGGGCATCACAATCGGCGCTTCAGACCCGTCGAGTACCCGCATCGATGCCGAGAACCGCGAGCTGCCGCCGCTCGTCCGAGCTTCCCCCCACTACTACAACACCCAAGCCGAGATCGACCGGCTGATCGACCACGTCGCGGATTTGGCGTCACGTTAGCGCGTGCTCAGGTGCAGCGCGCGCTCAGTCCGGATGCGCTGAGCCTGGCCATCACCTCGTTGAGATGGGCGGCATCGCGGGTCTCGATGACAAGCTGCAGCAGCGTCGCCTTGGCCGGCAGGTCGGAGAAGGTCCGCTGGTGTGAGACCTCGATGATATTCGCACCCGCTTCGGCCAGCAGTGCCGCTACCGCGGCGAGCTGCCCCGGCCTGTCGGGGATATCGAGCGACAATTGCGTCAGCCGCCCCTCGCGCGCGAGCTCGCGGGTGAGCACGGAGGCGATCAGCCGCGTGTCGATATTGCCTCCGCTCAGCACGAGGCCGACCTTCTCGCCGGCAAAGCGGGACGGATCGGACATCAGCGCGGCGAGGCCGGCGGCGCCGGCGCCCTCGACGACGGTCTTCTCGATCGAGATCAGGGTCGCGACTGCACGCTCGAGCTCGGCTTCGTTGACGAGCGCAATATCGTCGACGAGGCGCCGAACGATTTCGGTGGTGATCTTGCCCGGTGATTTCACCGCGATGCCCTCGGCGAGCGTATCGCCGCGCGCCGGCAGATTGCCGTCGTGAATGGCGTTGTACATCGAGGGATAGAGCCAGGCCTCGACGCCCAGTATCCTGAGCGACGGCTTGATCGACTTCGCGGCAATGGCAATTCCGCTGATCAAACCGCCGCCGCCGATCGGGACGACCAGCGTGTCGAGCTCCGGGACCGCCTTCAGCATTTCCAGCCCGATCGTGCCCTGCCCGGCGATGACGAGCGGATCGTCGTAAGGATGGACGAAGACCATGCCGTGCGCTTCACCGTGGCTGCGCGCAAAGGCGGCCGCCTCCTCCAGCGTCGCGCCCGTGACCACCACCTCGGCGCCGTGATGCCGGGTGTTCTCGATCTTCACCATGGGCGTGCCGATCGGCATCACGATGGTGGCGGGAATGCCGAGCCGCTTGGCGTGGTAGGCAACGCCTTGCGCGTGGTTGCCCGCGGACATCGCGATCACGCCCCGCGCGCGCTCCTCCGCCGTCAGAGCGGTAAGCCGGTTGAGCGCGCCGCGCTCCTTGAACGAGGAGGTGAACTGCAGGTTCTCGAATTTGAGCCAGATGTCGCAGCCGCAGATGCTGCTCAGCGTCCGGCTATGGCTACAAGGCGTCTCGACGACGGCGCCTTGTATGGTCTTGGCGGCGGCCTGAATGTCTTCCGGTGCGACCGGAAGGCCGCTGAGATCGAACGAGCTTTGGGACATGTCAGCCATAGGACAGCATAGAGCATTTGGGCGGGCCAAGCGATAAGCCGGCGTCTATTTGGTAAATTCACGCGATCGCGAGGCGCGCCACAGCGTCCAGAGCGTGCGCAACCGCGAGGTCGGCTGCAACCTAAACGGATTGCGTCCCGGGCGCGACAGGCGCTCGAGATCGGCCTGCGCCTGGCGCAGCGGCAGAAACGCCGGCCGCAACGGCGGCGCCAGCTGCGCCAGCAGCGATGAAGCCGCGGTCATATGCTGCCGGGCTTCACCCGCCAGTTGCTCAAGCACCGCATGGAGATTGGGTGTTTCCTTGCCGGCGAAGACATCCTCCATGCTGCAATCGTGCTGCTCCAGCACCTGCTGCGGCACGAACAATTGCCGGTGCGCGGCATCGCGCGGCAGATTGGCGATGACCTGCACGATACCCTGCGCCAGCCCGGCATGGCGGGCGACATGCTCGGCCGCCTCCGAAGGCGGTCCCAAGACCTGCGCTGCCAGGGCGAACAGCGCCGATGAGGTCGCCGCGAGGTAACCTTCCAGCGCGGCCATCGTCGGCATCGGGTCGTTGTAGAGATCGAACTGATGCTCCTCGGCAAGCAGCGACAGCGGCTCGACCGGCAGGTCGAAATCGCGGATCGCGCGAAGCAGCTCGGCCGCCACCGGATTGCCTTCGGCGCTGCCATGGACGTGGCCCGACAGCATGTCGGTCCACCATTGCAGGCGGATCTCGCCGGGTAGGGGCTGGCTCACCTGGTCGCGGACGCGAACGATCTCGACGTTGAAGGCATAGATCGCCAGTAACGCGCGGCGCTCGGCGGCCGGCGCGAACAGGGTCGCGGCGTAGCGGGGAAAGTCGTGGCTGCGCACGAGATCGGCGCAGAACGCGGCGGAGTCGGATGGCGGGTTGCTCATGGCACGGCGATCAGCGCGGCGGCAACCCGCCGCCGTTCGCCGATCATGATGTTGTAGGTACGCACGGCCGGGCCGGTCTGCATCGTGTCCAGCACCACCCTCACCGCCTTGAGCGCCTGACGCAGCTCCGGCGGCGGGAGCCACAGCCCCGTTCCAGTGCCGACCAGGAGCGTGTCGATGCTGTTGGCCGCCGTGAACACCCGATCCAGCGAGTAGCGGTCGATCTTCGCGGGATCGATCACGTCCCAGGCCCAGATCGCGTCGGGCAGACAGAGCAGCGAGCCCCGATGCGACATGCCGGCAAAGGCGAAGCCGCCCTTGCCATAGGCATCGATCGGCGCCGAGCGCGGAAAATGCGGAGCGTTGGGATCGCCGGCCATGAGCTTCGTCCGAATGGGCTTACTGCCCTCGCAAACGCCTGCAAGGGCATGAGGTTCGGATCATGCTTTGGTTTTCTTCGCCGGCGTCGCCGTATCGGGCGCGTCTTCGCGGTGCTCGCCGACGCCGAGATAGATCAGGATCGGCGCTGCAATGAAGATCGAGGTGTAGGTGCCGACCAGCACCACGCCGAACATCATTACCGCGGTGAAGCTGTGGATAGCATGGCCGCCGAACAAGAGCAGCGCGAGCAGCGCGAGCGTCACCGTGACGTGGGTGATGATCGAGCGCGACAGCGTCGAGTTGATGGATTCATTGAGCAGCTGCGGCATCGGCATCTTCTTGTAGCGACGCAGCATTTCCCGGATGCGGTCGTAGATGACGACGGTGTCGTTGAGCGAGTAGCCGAGAATCGTCAGAAGCGCGGCGATGCTGGTCAGATCGAAATCGACCTGGCTGATCGACATGAAGCCGATCGTCAGCACGATGTCGTGCACGTTGGCGATCATGGCGCCCAGCGCGAACTGCCATTCGAACCGGAACCAGAGGTAGATCAGGATCCCGAGAATCGCGAGCATCAGGCCGAGCATGCCGAAGGCCAGCAATTCGCCAGAGACGCGCGGGCCGACCACCTCGACACGGCGATATTCGACGGAATCGCCGAGCGCGGCGCGGACCTTCTGCACGGCTTCCTGCTGGGCGGTGTCCCCACCCGGCTGCTCCGCGACGCGGATCAGGACGTTCTCTGGCCCGCCGAACTGCTGCAACTGCACTTCGCCGAGACGCAAGGAATCGAGCGTCGTGCGCATCGCCGCGATGTCGGCGGCGCCCGATTTTGCCTTAACCTCCAGCAGCGTGCCGCCGCGAAAATCGATGCCGAAATTCAGGCCGTGGGTGAAGAACAATACGATAGCGAGGATCGACAGCGCCGCCGAGATCGGAAAGCTGATGCGACGGAAACGCGTGAAGTCGAAATGCGTATCGTCGGGGACGATGCGCAGCGACGGCAGCAGGCCGAGGGCCGAGACCACGGTGAGGATGGCAATGAGGACGCCGAGCCCGATGAGAACGGTGTGAGTCACGATCAGGCTCCTAGATCGGCACGCTCTGCGGCCGCTTCCACCGCACCCACCAGGCGACGATCAGCCGGGTCAGGGTGAAGGCGGTGAACACCGTGGTGATGATGCCGATGCCGAGCGTCACGGCAAAGCCGCGCACCGGACCGGTGCCGATGTAGAACAGCACCGCGGCAGCAATGAAGGTGGTGATGTTGGAATCGAGGATGGTGGCGAGCGCCCGCTTGAATCCGGCGTCGATCGCCGAGATCGCATTGCGGCCGCCGCGCAATTCCTCGCGGATGCGTTCGTAGATCAGCACGTTGGAGTCGACCGCGATGCCGACGGTGAGCACGATGCCGGCGATGCCGGGCAGCGTCAGCGTGGCGTTGAGCAGCGACAATAAGCCGAAGATCATGGCGACGTTGATGGCCACCGCGATGTTGGCGAACACTCCGAACAGCCGGTAGGTCAGCAGCATGAAGATGATGACAAGGATCGAGCCGACATAGGCCGCGAGCTGGCCCTTCTCGATCGAGTCCTGGCCGAGGCCCGGACCGACGGTGCGCTCCTCGACCACCGTGAGCGGCGCCGGCAATGCGCCGGCGCGCAACAGGATGGCCAGATCGTTGGCCGATTGCACCGTGAAATTGCCGGAGATCTGGCCCTGGCCGCCGGTGATGGGCTCGCGGATGACCGGTGCCGAGATCACCTTGTTGTCGAGCACGATCGCGAACGGCAGCCCCACGTTCTCCTGCGTGGCCTGCGAGAATTTGCGCGCGCCCGAGGTGTTGAACTTGAAGCTGACGACCGGCTCACCCGTGCGCTGGTCAAAGGTCGCCTGCGCATCGGTCAGGTCGCCGCCGGCGACCAGCACCTGCTTCTTGACCACGTAGGGCGTCGGCGGAGGCGAGGCGCTCATCAGCAGTTCGGATTCCGGCGGCACCCTGCCCGCTTGCGCCTGATCCGGCGGCACGGAGGTGTCGACCATGCGGAATTCCATCTTCGCGGTCCTGCCCAGCAGTTCCTTCAGGCGGGTCGGGTCCTGAAGACCGGGGACCTGCACCAGGATGCGGTCGTTGCCCTGGCGCTGGATGACGGGCTCGACGGTGCCGAGCTCGTTGACGCGGCGTTCGACGATCTGGATCGACTGCTCGATGGTCTTGCGCAGGCGATCGAGCACCGCAGCCTGCGGGACGCTCAGGCGGATCACCCCGCCGCCGGCATCAGTCACCTCGAGGTCGCGCTGACCGCTGGATCCCATCAGGCCGCCCAGCGGCTGGGACAGCTCGCGCAACTTGGCAAGCGCCGGCTGCGCATCGGTCTCCTTGGTGATGCGAACCTCGACGGCATCGTTGCGCACGGTGACGCCGCCGGTGAATCCGATCTTGGCGTCGCGCAGGGTCCGGCGAACGTCGTCGCGGATCTGGTCGAGCCGCTCCTTCTTCACATAGGCAGCGTCGACCTCGAGCAGCAGATAGGAGCCGCCCTGGAGGTCGAGGCCGAGCACGATGCGGCGCTGCGCCCAGGCGGGCCAGCTCTTGACTTGCGCCTCGGGGAAGAAGTTGGGGACCGCGCAGAGGCACACGATCAGCGCCGTCAGGATAATCCCCAGCGCCTTCCACCGCGTGAAATACAACATCGACTGGACCTGTCAGATCAGGAGACTTGAGACTCGCGGTGAAGCTCTCACTTCGCCGCGGTGTCGTCCTTGGCGCTCTCTTTTGCGCTTTCCTTGGCCGGCTCGCCCTTGGCGCGCACGCCCGAGATCATCTGGCGCATCTGCCGCACGCGCACGCCGTCGGAAATCTCGAACTCGATCTGGTCGTCGTCGACCACCTTGGTGACCTTGCCGACGAGGCCTCCCGAGGTCACGATGGTGTCGCCGCGGCGGATATTCTTCACGAGCTCGGCGTGGTCGCGGACCTTCTTCTGCTGCGGGCGCAGAATCAGGAAGTACATGATCACGAAGATCAGGGCGAACGGCAGCAGCGACATCAACATGCTGTTGGTGTCGCCAGCGGCCGCGGCCTGGGCATACGCAGGGGTAATCAGCATTCGGACGATCCTCGCGAGAACGGGGGAAAGCCGGTCAGGCCCTCAAAGGCGACCGGTTCGGTCAAATTCGCGCGGACTATAGCGGCCATTGCCCCAATTGCAACGCTGCCAGACTGCCCTTTTGGGCCACCTTGCGGCGGCCCGTCAGGCCCGATAAGGCTGCGTTCTCAGGAACTTCGGACATGCCCAAAAACCATAGCAAAAGCCCGGCCGGCAAAGGCCCCCGCACCCCTGCCAACAAGCCCACCCGCCTCGCGGCAAAACGCCCCACGGCGGCGGTCACCAAGGCAGGCCCGGACCTCGCGCAGGAGCGCATCGTCCACGCCCTGGAGACCATTGCGGCGCACCTCTCCGCGCAGGGCAAGCCGGCGGTCGAGGCCGAGTCGTTCAAGCGGGCGGACGCCTATGTCTGGCATCCCGACGGACGCCTCTCGGCGGTGCCGCGCGTGAGCCGAGTCGAGCTGTTCCTGCTCAAGGGCGTCGACCGGATGCGCGACATCCTGATGGAGAACACCGAGCGCTTCGCCAACGGCCTGCCCGCCAACAATGCCCTGCTCTGGGGCGCACGCGGCATGGGCAAGTCGTCACTGGTGAAGGCGGCGCATGCCAGCATCAACGCGGAGCGCAAACCGGCCGACAAGCTCAAGCTGATCGAGATCCACCGTGAGGACATCGAGAGCCTGCCGGCCCTGATGGAGCAGCTGCGGGCCTCCTCCTTCCGTTTCATCGTGTTCTGCGACGACCTCTCCTTCGACGGCAATGATGCCTCCTACAAGTCGCTCAAGGCGGTCCTCGAAGGCGGCATCGAGGGCCGGCCCGAGAACGTCATCCTCTACGCCACCTCCAACCGGCGCCATCTGCTGGCGCGCGAGATGATCGAGAACGAGCGCTCGACCGCGATCAATCCGGGCGAAGCGGTGGAGGAGAAGGTCTCGCTGTCGGATCGCTTCGGCCTCTGGCTCGGCTTCCACCGCTGCAGCCAGGACGAATATCTCGCCATGGTGCGCGGCTATTGCAGCCATTTCGGGATCAGGGTCGACGACGAGACGCTCGAGCGCGAGGCGCTGGAATGGTCGACGACGCGCGGCTCGCGCTCGGGCCGCGTCGCCTGGCAGTTCGTGCAGGAGCTGGCGGGACGGCTGGGTGTGAAGCTGACGGCGTAGTAGCGCGAGCTGTTACCCCGAATTCAACTGTCATCGCCCGCCTTGTGCGTACTTGCGCACTGGAGCGGGCGATGCAGTATTCCAGAGACGGTTGTTGTCAATCGAGAGGCCGCGGCGTACTGGGTCGCCCGGTCGAGCCGGGCGACGACACCGTTCGCGCGGAGGCTACGTAAGCCTCACGCCCCGTTGAGGAATTGAAGCGGGTCAACCGGGCTCGATCCCTTGCGGATCTCGAAGTGGAGCTGCGGCGACGCCACCTCCCCGGATTGACCCGACTTGGCAATGACCTGGCCGCGCTTGATGGTATCGCCGCGCTTCACCAACAGCTCACTCGCATGGGCATATGCGGTGACGTAGCCGTTGGAGTGCCGAACCAGAACCAGATTGCCGTAACCCTTCAGCTCGTTGCCGGAATAGGCGACGACGCCATCTTCGGCCGCCTTGACCGGCGTCCCCTCGGGCACCGCCAGATTGATGCCGTCATTGGACTTGCCATTGGTCTTGGCACCGTAGCTCGTGACCACCTTGCCGCGGACGGGCCAGCGGAAGGTCGGCAGCGCGCCGGTGGCCTCCGCAGCCTTCGCCGGCGTCTCGGCAGCCTTCTCTTCCACATTGCTCGTGGCCTGGGCGAGCCGCGCGCTCTGCACGGGCGCGGCGGCAGTGGCCATCTTGGTCGCGGGTGCCGGAGCTGCCGCAACGGGCTGGAGCGTTCCGGCCACCGGTGCAGCCGCGACCGGAGCCGCAGCAACCGGCGCCGCAACGGCAGCGGTCTTGGCCCCGGGCACTGTCAGCTTGGTGCCGAGCTTCAGCTTCGCCGACGGATCGATGCCGTTGGCACGGGCGAGCTCTACCGCCGAGATGCGGTTCTTGCGCGCGATGCTGGCGAGCGTGTCGCCACGGTTGACGAAGTGCGTGCTCGGCGGTGCCGCGACGGCAGCAACCGGCTTCGCCGCAGGCGCTGCGGGGACTGGAGCTGTCGCTGGCGCCGGCGCCGCTGCCGTTGCCGGCGACGGAATGATCAGCTGCTGGCCGGGCGAGAGCGCCCGCGGACCCTTGTAGCCGTTGGCGGCAAGGATCGCCTGCGGCGTGACGCGATAGCGCTTGGCGAGCACGTCGAGCGTGTCGCTGGTGCCGACGATGATCTTGGTCCCGCCGGCCGGCTGGGCTGCCGCGACCGACCGCGGCGGGACAGTGGCCGTGGTCTCCAGATGCGGTTGCGCCGGAGGCGCATATGAGCTGACGCCGCGTCCGCCGCCGGACACCCCGCCCCCGGAGGCAACGGGATAGGACTGCGGGGCAGATACCGCGGGCGGAGGCAAAGCCTGCGACTGGTAGTAACCGGGCTGCGTCTGCGGCCGCGCATATTGCGGCAACTCACGCTGCGGCGGCGGCGGCTGCTGCACCGAACCGGTCTGCTCGGAGGCGAAAGGATTGGAGAAGTTGGTCTGGGACAGCCGCGACGACATGTCGGCGCTGCACCCTGCAAAGCTGAAGGAGATCAGCGCCAGCACCGCGACCTGCGGCACGCGGCGCGAGTAAAGCAACTCGGCGACAGCGGACATGGTTACTCACTCGTACGCAACAGAACTGGTGTTTTAAGTAAACACGCGGCGAGTAAATAACGGCTTAACCCTCACAATAAGATGTTGGCGGCACTGCCGATCCGGGATTCTACAGCTCCCGCGCCACCCCGGGCAGTGCCGGCACGAAGCGGACCTCGACGAGTTCCTTGCGCTCGATTCCGGTTTCGCTGCGGGCCAGGCGGGTCAGCGTCTGCACGCCCTGATGCGGGCCGACCGGGGCAATCAGGATGCCCCCGACCTCAAGCCGCTCGACCAGGTTCTCCGGTATCTGCTCCATCGCCGCGGTGACGATGATGCGATCGAACGGGCCGATGTTGGGAGGCAGATTGAGACCGTCACCGAGCATCACCTCGACATTGTGACAATCGAGCTTCTCAAGCCGGGCGCGTGCCGTGTCGGCGAGCTTGCGATAGCGCTCGACGGTCAGGACCTGGCCGGCGAGCCGCGACAGCACGGCGGCCTGGTAGCCGGAGCCGGTGCCGATTTCGAGCACCCGGTGCTGCTTCTGGAGCTGGAGCTGCTCGGTCATGTAGGCGACGACGAAGGGCTGGCTGATGGTCTGCCCGCAGGCGATCGGCAGCGCGCTGTCACGATAGGCGCCCTCGCGATCGGCCTCGTCGACGAAAAGCTCGCGCGGCACCTCTTCCATGGTCCGCAGCACGGCCTGATCGCTGATGCCCCGACGCCTCAGCGTGAGCTGAAACATCATCTTTTCCGGCGGGTGCTGGTGGGACGTCATTGCTGCTATCGCTCGTCTCGTCTGGCGGATCGCCGTACTGCACCGCAAGAACCCGAGACGAGAATCTTGTTCCGGCTCAGGAACTCATGATATCCTTTCGGCACAGCATTTGACCACAACAAGGCCTTCAAAGCGCTAAGCCATTTGCGAGGTTTGCGTTCGCCGAAACGCGCATTGCGTCGCCTATCGTTATCTGCGAACGTTTACGAGAATGGGCAAGGACTCAACCATGACTGCGACAGGGCTTTCGGGCCGCTCTGTTTTCCTCGTCGAGGACGAGGTCATGATCAGAATGATGGTCGCAGACATGCTGGAGGAGCTTGGCTACAAGGTTGCCGCCGAAGCGGGCGACATCAATGAGGCCATGCGGCTTGCGCAATCCACCGAGTTCGATCTCGCCATTCTCGACGTCAACGTCAACGGCAAGGTCATCTCGCCGGTCGCCGATGTCATCATGGCCAAGGGCTGCCCGTTCATCTTCGCCACCGGCTACGGCTCCTCCGGCCTGCCCGAGCAATATCGCGACCGGCCGGCGCTCCAGAAGCCGTTTCAGCTCGACGCGCTCGGCAAGACCATCGAGGCCGCGCTTCGCGGCAGCTAACACTTATTTCAGGGTGAGGCCAAGCTGCTCCGAAAACGCCTCGTCAGTGCGGTCGAGCCTGAGCGGGGTGACCGAGACGTAGCGCTCGCGCAGCGCCGCAAGATCGGTGCCATCGGCGGGCGTGTCGAGCATCGCGGTCCGCTCGAAGCCGATCCAGAAATAAGGATTGCCGCGGCCGTCCCGGCGCTCGTCGATCCTGAGGAAGCCGAGATTGCGCTTGCCTTGCCGCGTGACGCGGATGCCAAGCACATCCTCCGGCGCGCAGGATGGGAAGTTGATGTTGATGACGGTGTCCTTCGGAACGCCGGCGGCGATCACCTTGCGCAGGATATCGGGCCCGAATTTGCGGGCCGTGTCCCACGGCGGCCGTTCGCGGGTCTCGACGCTGAACTCCTGCGACAATGCGAATGACGGCAACCCCAGGATGGTGCCTTCCAATGCGCCGGCAATGGTGCCGGAATAGACCACGTCCTCGGCGACGTTGCGGCCCTTGTTGACGCCGGACAGCACGAGATCGGGCAGCTTGGCTCCCAGGATATGGCGCGCTCCCATGATGACGCAGTCGGTCGGCGTGCCGCGCACGGCGAAGTGCCGTGGGCCGACCTCGCGCAGACGCAAGGGATCGTTCAGCGACAGCGAGTGCGACACGCCGGACTGGTCGAGCTCGGGCGCCACCACCCAGACATCATCGGTCAAAGCGCGCGCAATCTCCTCCACGACCTTGAGGCCGGGAGCGTGGATGCCGTCGTCATTGGTGCAGAGAATGCGCATGCGGAAGGTTCGATTCCTGAAAGCGGGTCTGAGCCGTCTTATCCGGCCAGCGCCGATCAGGCAAACCGGACGATTGCGGTCCGGCGGCTGGTTCCCTGGCTGGTCCCGCTAGCGGCGAACGCGCCATTGCGGCAGGAAGCGCGCAAGCCGGCCTTCTGCACGCAGTTGCATCGCCGGCACGACCGGGTTCACGACGGAAGCCTCGATGACGCCGAGCGCCTTCAGCTGCGCGAGGAACGGATCGGAGGTCGGCTCCTGCGGAAAGCGTTCGCGTGCCACGCTCAACGCCTTGTCGAAATCCGCGGCATTGACCCCGGGCTTGGCCCGCCGGCTCTGCACGAGATCGTCGTCCCAGAGCCGCGCGATCCCGATGTCGAGAACGCCGCGGAGGCGCTGGTCGATGGCCTGGATCCCGGCCCCGGTCACCGCCCATTGTCTTCCGACCCAGAAGATGTCGCGGTGCAAGGCCATGAGG
This sequence comes from Bradyrhizobium sp. JHI2711, assembly GCF_056156565.1. Lineage (NCBI taxonomy): Bacteria > Pseudomonadati > Pseudomonadota > Alphaproteobacteria > Hyphomicrobiales > Nitrobacteraceae > Bradyrhizobium > Bradyrhizobium sp. JHI2711. Next base: position 445,421 of record NZ_JBPZPT010000001.1, on the reverse strand, counting down.
GGAGGGTTCGCGTGGACGGGCCGGCAGGATAGCCGGCCGCCCGATCTTCGCAACGCGATTCTCGTCATGCCGCGTTTTCGGACGCGAACCCGTGCCCACTTCGCGGGAAAACGCTTTAGTCGCGCGCGATCACCTTCAGCCCGCCCATATAGGGCTGGAGCACGTCCGGGACCGCGATCGAGCCGTCCTCCTGCTGATAGGTTTCCATCACGGCGATCAGCGCGCGGCCGACTGCGGTGCCGGAGCCGTTCAGCGTGTGCACGAAGCGCGGCTTGCCGTCGGGCCCGCGCGAGCGCGCATCCATGCGCCGTGCCTGGAAGTCGCCGCAGACCGAGCAGCTCGAGATCTCGCGGAACGCCCCGCCCTCGCCCTGCCCGGGCATCCAGACCTCGATGTCATAGGTTTTTTGCGCCGAGAAGCCCATATCTCCTGCGCAGAGCGTCATCACACGGTAATGCAGGTCGAGCTTCTGCAGCACCTGCTCGGCGCAGGACAGCATCCGCTCCAGCTCGTCCTTGCTCACTTCCGGCGTCGTGATCGAGACCAGTTCGACCTTGGTGAACTGGTGCTGGCGGATCATGCCGCGAGTGTCGCGCCCCGCCGCACCCGCCTCGGCGCGGAAGCATGGCGTCAGCGCGGTCAGCCGCATCGGCAATTGCTTCTCATCGAGGATGGATTCGCGGGCGAGATTGGTGAGCGACACTTCGGCGGTGGGGATCAGACCGAGGCGCTCGGTCTTCAGCCGCTCATGGTCCGGCGAGGCGAGCAGCTCGCCCTTGATCGCCCAGAACTGATCGTCCTCGAATTTCGGCAATTGCCCGGTGCCGAACATCACCTCGTTGCGCACCAGGAGCGGCGGATTGATCTCGGTGTAGCCGTGCTCGGTGGTGTGCAGATCGAGCATGAACTGGCCGATGGCACGCTCGAGCCGCGCCAGCCCCTTCTTCAGCACGACGAAACGCGCGCCGGAGAGTTTTGCCGCCGCTTCGAAATCCATGTAGCCGAGCGCGGTGCCGAGATCGTCATGCAGCTTCGGCGCAAAGCCATAGTTGCGCTTGTTGCCGAACACGTGATGCTGCACGTTGCCGTGCTCGTCGAGACCGTCGGGCACGTCCTCGAATGGAATGTTCGGGATCGCGGCCAGCTCTTTGGTCAGCTCATCGTCAGCGGCTTTTGCCGCCGCTTCGAGTTCGGGCATCGTGGTCTTGAGCTCGGCGACCTCGGCCATCAGCTTCGACGCACGCGGCTCGTCCTTGGCCTTCTTGGCATCGCCGATTTCCTTCGAAGCTGCATTGCGCCGCGCCTGCGCCTGCTCGGAGGCGAGGATCGCCGCACGCCGCTTCTCGTCGATCGCGAGCAGCGAGACCGACATCGGCTTCAAACCGCGCCGTGCGAGGCCGGCGTCGAAGGCTTGCGGATTGTCGCGGATCGCTTTGATGTCGTGCATGGCTGTGGTCCTGGATCAGCGCGTAAATAGTCAACGTTTATGCCGACAACTTACATTGGCGCGCTTTCCCCTAGCATTCTGTCATCGCCCGTGAAAGCGGGCGATCCAGTATTCCAGAGACGTCAGTGTTTCCCCGAGGGGCCGCGGCGTACTGGATTCCCCGCTCCAGTGCGCAATTGCGCACAAGGCGGGGAATGACACCGGTGGGCTTGGTCGCCCTACTCCGCCGGATTGGCCGGCGTCGACACGTCAGTGCCGGTGGCAGCCTGTGCGGCGGCCGCTTTCCTCTCCACCATCGCCACCGCGAGGATCGAGCCCTCGTAGAGCGCCATCAGCGGAAACGCGAGGGAGCACTGGCTGAGCACGTCGGGCGGCGTCAGCACGGCTGCGATCACGAAGGCCAAGACGATGAAATAGCGGCGCTTCTCGCGCAACATTGTCGAGCTGACGATGCCGATCCGCCCGAGCAGCGTCAGGATCACCGGCAGCTGGAAGGCGATGCCGAAGGCGAAGATCAGCGACATCATCAGCGACAGATATTCGCCGACCTTGGGCAGCAGCTGGATCTGCGCGGTCTCGTCGCCGCCGGTCTGCTGCATGCCGAGCGAGAAGCGCACCAGCATCGGCAGCACGACGAAATAGACCAGCGCCGCGCCCAGCACGAAGAAGAACGGTGTCGCGACAAGATACGGCAGGAACGCCTGCTTCTCGTGCTTGTAGAGCCCGGGCGCGACGAACTTGTAGATCTGCGTCGCCACGATCGGGAACGAGATGAAGCCGGCGCCGAACAGCGCCAGCTTGAGCTGGGTGATGAAATATTCGAGCAGCGCCGTGTAGATGAATTTCGAGTTCTCCGGCCCCGCAATCCACACGAACGGCCAGACAAGCACGTTGTAGATCTGCTTGGCGAAGAAGAAGCAGAAGATGAAGGCCAGGCCAAAGCCGAGCAGCGCCTTGATCAGCCGCGAGCGCAGCTCGATCAAATGGTCCATCAGCGGGGCTTTGCTGGCCTCGATATCGGCGTCGGTCATGACGCTTTGGCGTCCTTGATCGCTTCGGATGGCGCGGTGTCCTGCGCAACCTCTGCCTGTTCGACCTCACGGGTGATCGCGAGCGGCTCGTTCGCGGCCGCATGCGCTTCGGCTTCCATGAAGGTCGACGGCGTCGGGGTCTCCGGTGTCGTGGGCGTGACGGGCGGATCGATGGTAGTAGCGGCCGGCGTCTCGGCCGGCTTGTCCAGCGCATCGATGCGAAGCGCGTCGCTCACGTCCTTCTGGAGCGAGCTCATCGGATTGAAACCCGTGGCGGCTTCCTTGACCTCGTCGAAGCTTTTCTTGAGGTCGGCCATCTCGGCCTCACGCATCGCCTCCTGGAACTGGCCCTGGAATTCGGCCGCCATCTTGCGCGCCTTGCCCATCCACTGCCCGACCATGCGCAGCACGCCCGGCAGCTCTTTCGGGCCGATGGCGATCAGGGCCACGACCCCGATGAGGACCAGTTCACTCCACCCGATGTCGAACATGAGGTCTTCCGTTCACGCGAAGCCGGAGCCGGCCCAATCCCTTGCGCGCAGGATCGGGCCGCTACCCGCGTCTCGCGTGCTTCTTCCGGCTCAGACGGCCTTGCTGCCGACGTCGGACCGTGTCGCGGTCGGCGCAGCATTGTGCTCGATCGACTTCGCCGGCTCGGGCTTCTCGGCAGCCTTGTCGTCGTCCTGCATGCCCTTCTTGAACGCCTTGATGCCCTGAGCCACGTCGCCCATCAGATCCGAAATCTTGCCGCGGCCGAACAGCAGCAGGACCACTGCGATCACCAAGATCCAGTGCCAAATGCTGAGTGAACCCATCCTGCAACCCTCCAAACGCGCATGGCCGGGGACCCGGCCGATCTCACCGAAACCTAGGCTTGGCAGACCTCAAAAACAAGGACCAAGGCAGCGCCAATTCGCTGTCGGCGCTACGCAATCTTGCTAGTGTTAACTGGTCGCAGGGGCCCGTATTTCGCCGGTACGTCAGTCCTCGGCGCCGCCTTCGCTGCCACCCTCATTACCGCCTTCTGGCGGACTCTCAGGCTCGACCGCAGGCGCAAGGGCGAGATCGAGGTCATCGCCCGGTTCCAGCGGATCCTCGTCCTCCCGCAGGGCCGGATCATCCGACGGCGTCGGCACGCTGAACCCGGTGGGCAGGCGCGAATCCAACAGGCCCGTCCCCTTCAGCTCTTCCAGGCCCGGCAGGTCGCCGAGCTGTTCCAGGGTGAACTGCGACAGGAACTCCTCGGTGGTTCCGAAGGTCAAGGGCCGGCCCGGCGTCTTGCGCCGGCCGCGCGGCTTGATCCAGCCGGTCTCCAGCAGCACGTCGAGCGTGCCCTTCGACGTGACGACGCCGCGGATCTCCTCGATCTCGGCCCGCGTCACCGGCTGGTGATAGGCGATGATCGCGAGCACCTCGATTGCGGCCCGCGACAGGCGGCGGGTCTCGGTGCTCTCCCGCGTCATCAGCCAGGCCAGATCGCCCGCGGTGCGGAACGTCCATTTGTTGGCGACGCGAACGAGATTGACGCCGCGCGAGGCATAATCGGCCTGCAACTGCTCGAGCGCAGCCTTGACGTCGACGCCCTCGGGCATGCGCTTGGCCAGCGTCGCAGTGTCCAGCGGTTCATTCGAGGCGAACAGCAGCGCCTCCAGCAGCCGCAACTCCTCGGGACGCGCCTGGGATTCGTTCTCCATCGGCTCGGCCTCTTCTACCCGCACTTCAGCCAGGCTTGCCATGGCAGATTCTCCTTCTTGCACTTAAGCGACCGGCGCATCAGGCGCAGGAGCTGCGTCCGGGACCGGTTTTGGGCGCCCCTTCCGGAAATAGATCGGCGCAAACGCTTCCTTCTGATTCAGCTCGAGCTGACCTTCGCGCACCAGTTCGAGCGCGGCGGCAAAGCTCGAGGCGAACACCGTCGCGCGCTGCGTCGGGTCGGCGACATGCCGGATCAGGAAGTCGTCGAGAACACCCCAATCGTCCTGCTCGGTGATGCTGCCGACCAGCCGCTCCAGCGTGGCGCGTGCTTCGGCGAGCGACCACACCGTGCGCTTGGCCAGATGCACGCTCGCCAGCACGCGCGACTGGCGTTGCGCGGCATAGGCGGTGAGCAAATCATAGAGCGTGGCCGTGTATTTCGGGTGCTTGATCTCGGCGATGTGCTCGGGCTCGCCACGCGCGAAGATGTCGCGCTGCAATTGCGGCCTGTTCATCAGCCGGTTGGCGGCTTCGCGAATGGCTTCCAGGCGGCGCAGCCGGTTGGCGAGCGCCGTCGCCATCTGCTCGGCGCTCGGGCCTTCCGCGCTCGGCGGCTCCGGCAGCAGCAGGCGCGACTTCAGGAAGGCAAGCCATGCGGCCATCACCAGATAGTCCGCGGCGAGCTCCAGCCGGATCTTTCGCGCGGCTTCGATGAAATGGAGGTACTGGTCGGCGAGCGCGAGAATCGAAATCTTGGCGAGATCGACCTTCTGCTGCCGCGCCAGCGCAAGCAACAAATCGAGCGGGCCCTCATAGCCCTCGACGTCCACCACCAACGCCGGCTCACCCTCGGCGAGCTCTGCGGGCCGCCCGGTTTCGAACGATAGGATTTCTGCAGTCATGCCGATGCCGTGTTTGCCCGTGCGATCAATGCATCCAGTTCGGCGCGTGCGGCCACGCGGTCGAACGGCTGCGGCGGCTTGCGTGCGGCGAGCGCGGCGTTCGCCCGCTCCAGCGCCCCACCGGCCAGTTCAGGTGTCTCGCCGGCGACGTCGCGCATCTCCTCGATGTTGCCGTTGCAATGCAGGGCCACGTCGCAGCCGGCCGCGAAGATCGCGCGAGTCCGCTCGGCGATATTTCCCGACAGCGCGTTCATCGACACGTCATCACTCATTAACAAACCCTGGAACCCGATTGCGCCGCGAATCACGTCAGCAATCATTGTCGCAGATGTCGTCGCCGGATGGGCGGGGTCGAAGGCGCTAAACACAACATGTGCAGTCATCGCCATCGGCAGATCAGCCAGCGGTTTGAATGCGGCGAAATCGGTCCGCTCCAGCTCGTCCCGGGGCGTGTCGACGGTCGGCAGCTTGAAATGGGTGTCGGCGGTGGCGCGGCCATGCCCGGGAATATGCTTGAGCACCGGCAGCACGCCGCCCTGCTCCAGGCCCTCGGTGACTGCACGGGCGATCGCCGCGACCTTGCCCGGCTCCGTGCCGTAGGCCCGGTTACCAATGACCGCATCGGCGCCCGGCACCGGCACGTCGGCCAGCGGCAGGCAATCCACGGTGATGCCGAGATCGGCGAGATCGGCTGCGATCAGGCGGGCACTGAGGCGCGCCGCAGTGAGCCCGAGGGCCGAATCAGTGTCGTACAAATTCGCGAATACGGCCCCCGGCGGATAAACCGGCCAGTGTGGCGGCCCCAGCCGCTGCACCCGTCCCCCCTCCTGGTCGATCAGGACCGGCGCGTCGGGGGCCTTCGCGACCGAACGCAATTCTGCAACCAACGCAGCAACTTGTGCTGGTGTTGCGACATTACGCTTGAACAGGATGAAGCCCCATGGGCGTTCGGCACGGATAAACTCCCGCTCGGCGGCGGTCAGTTCCGTTCCGGATACGCCGGTAATGAAGGCCCGCGTGCTCATAACGGCCGATTAACTCTGCCCCGCGAGGGGGTCAAGGAAACGACCGTTAATTCCTCTGGACGAAGCAGGCAGACAGGCCTGCGGACTTCAGATTGTTGCAGGCTTGCGTCGCTTCCTCGGCCGAACCATAGGGGCCGGCGAAGGCGCGGTAGACGACTCCCTTGCCCTTGTCGGTGAGGTCGACACGCTTGATGACGGGCGAACGGGAACCGAGCACGCTGCCGTACTTGCCCTGGAGCACCCGGTAGGATGCGGCGGCGCTGTCCTCGCTCTGCTGCGAGGAGACTTGCACGATGTAGCCGCCACCGCTGCTGGTGGGCGCGATCTGCGTCGGGTTGGTCGCAGCTATCCGCTGCGGCGGCTCGGCCGCCGGGGACGATTGCGGCGCCAGCGACATCGGCTGGTTGGCGCTGGCATTGGCCGAGGTCGGCGGATTGCGCGGCGCGGCGGGCGCAACCGGCGCGGCAACGGGCTTCGGCGCCGCGGGCGCCGGCTTGGCGGCTGCCGATTGCGGCACGGCGCTATCGGTCTGATCGCCCTTCACCGCAACGGTCCTGATCGCGCGCGGCGAATTGTTCGGCAGCGTGCCGTTGCTCGGGCTCGGGCCCGCGCTCGGCGGCGGCACGGTGGATGGCGACACGCTCGCCACCGAGGGCGGGTTCGCATTCTGGTTCAGCGGCGGGAACACCACGCGCGGCCCGCCCGCCTTGGCGTTGACGTCGACGGGCGCCTCCTCGCGTGGCACGATCTTTTCGGTGCCGTCACCGCTGACCATGCGGTCCGGTACCTTGACCGCGGAGTCCGTCGGCGCCGGCACGATCTTGGTCGGGGTGTTGTCGGCCTTGATGATCGGCGGCTCGCCGCTACGAGGCGAGCCGATATAGGTCTTGTAGGCGAATGCAGCACCGGTGCCGAGCACGGCAAGCGCCAGGATCGCCGCGACCGTCATCATGCCGCCGCGCTGCTTCTTCGGCTCCTCGACCTCGTCCTCCGGATAGTCGCTCTGGTCGGCGTAAGGGTCGTCGGGATAGGCCGGCTCGCGCTGATAGTCCTGCTCGCCCGTCTCCAGCCGACCATAGAGCGCATCGTCGTAGCGCGACGGATCGGGCTGCGCATACGGCTCCTGATAGGATTGCTCCTGGTAGGCCTGACCATGCTGCTGATAGGCCTGCTCCTGATGAGCCTGATCTTGATGAGCCTGATCTTGATAGGTGTCCTGATAGGCCTGGGGCTGATAAACGACAGGCTCGGGCGCGGCAGACTTGGCGGCGTAGCGATGCAGCGGGTGGACCGGGCTTACGGTGACCGGATAGTCAGGCTCCGGCGCGGGTGCCGGCTGCGGTTGCACGTTGGCACGCCGCATCCATGAGGGCGGCGACGGTGCCTGCTCCGCGTAGTCCTGCTGATCATCGAGCTGGCGGTAATCGTGGTCCTGATAGCTCTGGACCGGCGGACGCGACTGCGCTGCAAACGGATCGGTCTGCCCGATCAGACGGGCGAGCTCGGCCAACGGATCGCTATCCGCCTTCCCATGCTGGTCGCCGCCGCGACCATAGTCATCGGAAGGAAACGGTCTGTCCTGATATCGTTCGGCCATCGTGATGATGCGTCCCTTCGGGAAAGCCGCGCGCCCCTCGACCAAGGCACGGCTTTCGACCCACAAGGCTTTGAACCAAGTCTAAGCGATCCGGCTTCTGCCGGTTACCCCCGAATTCCCCTTAAGTAGTTCGCCCCAAACTACCGCATCTCGTCCGGGGCATGGACGCCGAGGATGGCGAGGCCCGATGCCAGGACCGAGACGACGCCCTGGACCATTGCCAATCGCGCCTTTGTAAGATCTGCATCATTATTGATAATGAAGCGTAAATAGGGCAAATCGCGCCCTTTCGTCCAAAGTGCATGAAATTCGCTGGCTAAATCATAGAGATAAAAGGCAATTCGGTGCGGCTCATGGGCCGCGGCGGCAGCTTCCAGCATGCGCGGATAAATTGCGAGGCGCTTAAGAAGATCGAGCTCGACGGGGTCCGACAGCCGTTCCACCGCCGACTCAGCGAGCCATGCGATCCGCGCGCCGGCATCCTCCGGGAGTTCCGGGAACACCTCGGCGCGAGCATTGCGGAAGATCGAGTGACCGCGAGCATGGCCGTACTGGACGTAGAACACCGGGTTGTCGCGCGACTGTTCCATGACCTTGGCGAGGTCGAAATCGAGCACCGCGTCGTTCTTCCGGTACAGCATCATGAAGCGGACGGCGTCCTGGCCGACTTCATCCACCACTTCACGTAAGGTGACGAAGTCCCCGCTCCGCTTGGACATCTTCACCGGCTCGCCGTTACGCAAGAGCTTCACCAGCTGGACGATCTTGACGTCGAGCGATCCCTTGCCCGAGGTCGTCGCTTTCACCGCCGCCTGCATGCGCTTGATGTAGCCGCCGTGATCGGCGCCCCAGACGTCGATCATCTCGGCAAAGCCGCGGTCGAACTTATTCTTGTGGTAGGCGATGTCGGAGGCGAAGTAGGTGTAGGAACCATCCGACTTGATCAGCGGACGATCGACGTCGTCGCCGTAGGCGGTCGCCCTGAATAGCAGCTGCTCGCGGTCTTCCCAATCCTCGACCGGCGCGCCCTTCGGCGGCGGCAGGCGGCCTTCGTAGATGTCGCCCTTGGCCTTCAGGAAATCGATGGTCTCGGCGACCTTGTTGTTGCCGGTTTCGATCAGGGAGCGCTCGGAGAAGAACACGTCGTGGCGGATGTTGAGGGCGGCGAGATCGTCCTTGATCTCGTCCATCATCATCGCGATGGCCTTGGCGCGCACGGTCGGCAGCCACTGGGCCTCGCTCATCGCGAGCAGCTTGTCGCCATGCTCCGTCGCCAGCGCCTGCCCGACCGGCTTGAGGTAGTCGCCGGGATAGAGCCCTTCCGGGATCGCGCCGATGTCCTCGCCGAGCGCCTCGCGATACCGCAGGAAGGCCGAGCGCGCGAGCACGTCGACCTGGGCGCCGGCGTCGTTGATGTAATATTCGCGCGTGACGTCGTGACCGGCGAACTGGAGCAGGCTGGCCAGCGCGTCGCCGAACACGGCGCCGCGGCAATGGCCGACATGCATCGGCCCGGTCGGATTGGCCGACACGTATTCGACATTGACCTTGGCGCCGCCCCGGATGCGGCCGTAATCGGCGCCTTCGCGCAGCACCGTACGCAGCGCCTCGGCCCAGGCGGCCGGCTTCAGCGTCAGATTGATGAAGCCGGGACCGGCGACATCGACCCTGGCGATGAGCGCGTCGGCACGCAGCCGTTCGGCAATCTGCTCGGCGAGATCGCGCGGCTTTGCCTTTGCCTCTTTCGCAAGCACCATGGCGGCGTTGGTCGCCATGTCGCCATGGGAGGCATCGCGCGGCGGCTCGACGACGACGCGGGAGAAATCGATGCCCTCGGGCCAGCTGGAATCCGCCGCAAGCGCGCGGCAGGCGCCGTGCACGCGTGCGAGCACGTCGGCGAACAGATGCAGCGATGAGGATGTCTGGGGCATGGCCGCCGCCTAACGCAAATCCGGGGTCGAGTCAAAGAGCCGCTGGTGCTCGGTCAGGGCGAAACGGTCGGTCATTCCGGCGATGAAATTGCCGATCCGGCGGGCCCGGTCGCCCTCATCGTCCGCCTCCGACCCCAGCAGCCATTCCGGCGGCAGCTCGCTGGGGGATTTCAGGTATTTTGCGAACAGGTCAAACAGGATCTGCTCGGCCTCGCCCATCACCCGCATCACCCGCGCGTGGCGGTACATGTGCTGGTACAGGAAGCGTTTGATGGCGGCCTCTTCCTCGGCCACTTCGGCGGGGAACGCGACCAGCGCCCGGCTCTGCCGGCGGACATCCTGGGCCGATTGCGGCTTCACGGCCGCCAGGTTCTTCCCTGTCTCCGCAAACACCGCTCCGATCAGGTGCGAGATCAGCTCGCGCACCAGCTCAGCACCGCGCCGGACGTCTTCAAGATCGGGATAATGCGCCGCAGTCTCGGCGATGATCTCCGCCGTCAGCGGCATCACCTTGAGATCGTCGAGCTGGAACAGGCCGGCGCGCAGACCGTCATCGATGTCGTGGGCATCATAGGCGATGTCGTCGGCGATCGCGGCGACCTGCGCCTCCAGCGAGGCGAAGCTCCACAATTCGAGATCGTAGGTCTTGACGTAGTCGGCGATCCCGACGGGAACGCCATGCTCGCGGTAGCCCCCGACCGGGGCGCCGCTGCGGTCGGTCAGCGGACCGTTATGCTTGACGATGCCTTCCAGCGATTCCCAGGTCAGGTTGAGCCCGTCGAACTCGGGATAGCGGTGCTCGAGCGAAGCCACGACGCGCAGCGTCTGGGCATTGTGGTCGAAGCCCCCGAACGCCTTCAGACAGGCGTCCAGGGCCCGCTCGCCGGCATGCCCGAACGGCGGATGACCGAGATCGTGCGCGAGCGCCAGAGTTTCGGTGAGGTCCTCGTCGAGCCCGAGCTGGCGGGCCAGCGCGCGGGCGATCTGGGCCACCTCCAGCGAATGGGTCAGCCGGGTGCGGTAGTGGTCGCCCTCGTGGAACACGAACACCTGGGTCTTGTACTTGAGGCGGCGGAACGCGGTGGAATGGATCACCCGATCGCAATCGCGCCGGAACGGGCTGCGGGTCCGGCTCGGAGGCTCGGCGACCAGCCGGCCGCGGCTGCGATCGGGGTCGCAGGCATAGGGCGCGCGGGGGGCTGCCATTCCGACGGACACGGCGAATTTAGTCCCTATCCATTTGATTCTGCGTATGGTGGCACTTAACTATGTCGGGCGCGGGATACCAAATGAATTGGGTATGACGCCGGGACTATCGGAGACCAGCAATGACGACTGCCGTGACCATCAGCGACCGGGCCGCACGCCGGATTGGGGAGATCCTCAAGGGCGAAGGCTCGGGCGCGATGCTGCGCATTTCGGTCGAGGGCGGCGGCTGCTCCGGCTTCCAGTACAAGTTCGACATCGACCGCGCCCGCACCGAAGACGATCTCGTGATCGAGCAGGACAATGCGGTGGTGCTGGTCGATTCCGCCTCCCAGCCGTTCCTGGCGGGGTCGCAGGTCGATTTCGTCGACGACCTGATCGGCGCCTCGTTCCGCGTCAACAATCCCAACGCCACCGCGTCCTGCGGCTGCGGGACGAGCTTCTCGGTCTAGCGCGCCTACGCGCCCGTTATCTCCCTTTCCTCGTCCGTCCAGGCCACCTCGACCGGCATCAACGTCGGCTGGAGCGGTGCGTCCTCCGACATGACGTGACCGTCCAGCGCCCGCAGGAGCGCTCCGACCAGTGCCGGCTTGCGCAGCGGCTTGGCCAGGAAGTCCGACATGCCGGCTTCGCGGCAGATCTTGATGTCCTCGGGGAAGGCATTGGCGGTCAGCGCGATGATCGGCATGGCTTCGAAGCGCTCGCCTTGCGCGCGGATCGCGCGGGTGGCGGCGAGCCCGTCCATGTCGGGCATGCGCACGTCCATCAGCACGACGTCGTAATTGCCCTCGCAGGCTGCCGCGACGGCTTCGGTCCCGTCGGTGACGACACGCAGCTCGATGTCGAATGCCCCCAGCATCTTGCTCACGACCATGCGGTTGACCGCATCGTCCTCCGCGACCAGCACCTTCAGCGGCCGGTCGAGACCGGAGATCCGGGCCTGGAGCTCGTCGGCTTCGTCGCGGCCGCCAGCCTGATCGGACGCCTGCGCCTGGCTCCAGGGCAGGACCAGCGTGAAGCGGAAGGTCGAGCCCTCTCCCGGCGTCGAGATGACGCCGATCGTGCCGCCCATCTGCTCGATGATCCGCCTGCTGATGGCAAGGCCGAGGCCAGTGCCGCCGAAGCGGCGGCTGATCGAGGCATCAGCCTGGGCGAAGTCGCTGAACAGCAGGTCGAGCTTGTCGGGCGCGATACCGATGCCGCTGTCGGTCACCGTCCATTCGACGGTCGCCAGCAGGTCGCGCCGCGCCTGGCAGGTCGCCGATATCGTCACCTCGCCTTCGTCGGTGAACTTCACAGCGTTGGAGGCGAGATTGAGCAGCACCTGGCGGATGCGCGCGACGTCGCCGCGGAGCGTCGGCGGCAGGTTCGGATCGAGCTCGACCTTGACCGTGAGCCCCTTGCTCTTGGCGCTGGCGCGCACCACGGTCGCAACCGTCTCGACCAGCGCCTGCGGCGCGAAGTCGATCGCCTCGAACTGGAAGCGGCCTGCTTCCAGCTTGGAGAGATCGAGAATGTCGTTGAGGATGCGCTGGAGGTTGTCGCCGGACTCGCGGATCGTGGTGACGGCCTCGCGCTGCTCCGGATCGAGCCTGGTTTCGAGGAGCATGCTGGCAAGACCGAGCACGCCGTTCATGGGCGTGCGGATCTCGTGGCTCATCACCGCCAGGAAGTCTGACTTGGCGCGGCTTTCGGCCTCGGCCTTTTCCGCGCGCCAGCGCTCGGTGACGTCGCGCCCGAAGCCGCGATAGCCCAGGAAATGACCGTCACGATCATGGGCCGGCTTCGCCGTCAGCGACCACAGCCGGGCCTCGCCGCCGGCGACGACCTTGAGATTCATCTCGTGCAGCGGCTCGGCCTGCTCCATCAGGCCGACGATGTTGTAGGCCGCTGACTTGTCCTCGGGGCAGAGCATGTCGAGCACGTCGGCGAACTGCGCGCCTTTCAGCAGCGGAAGCGGCAGCTGCGCGACGTCCGCGAAGCGCTCGGGCACGTCGACGAGGCGTCCCTCGGCATCGGTCTGCCAGAGCCAGTCGCTGGCGTTCTCCTGAAAATCCTTCAGCAGCAGCGAGATGATCTCGGTCTGGCGCTCGAGCTCGAGCTGGGCCTTGAGATTGCCGAGGAAGAGGTTGCCCTGGGAGACGATGTTGCGCGCCATGAAGAATGCGAACAGCAGCAGGAACACGGCGGTCACCAGATATGGGCCGGTGCCGCACAGGAGCAGCGCACCGGCGCAGGCGATCGTCATGGTCGCGAGATAGACGAGGCCCGCGCGCGGGAAGGTCGAGAGCGTGAAAGCGCCGCCGGACATCATGCCGACCATCAGGCAGGCCAGGAGCAATTGACTGGTCGGCTCGATGCGGCTGAACAGAGCGAGCGGCAGCGCGCCCCAGATCGCGGCGAGAAAAAACGCCTGCCGCAGCATCTGCCGCGCCGCGTGCGGCGATGCCTCCTGCGGCGGGTTCTGATGCGACTTGTGCCACGCGCGCACCGCGAGCGAAGCGGTGGCGGCGAGCGTCAGGCCCCAGATCGCGAGGAAGTCGTTCCAGCCCCTGCCCCAGAACAGGATCAGCACGATGGCGACGTTCAGCATCGTCACGGCCATCGTCACGGGGATCAGCTGGGTCACCGCGTCGATCTGCTTGGCGCGGATGCGGCGGATCTCGCGCTCGCTGAGATCGGCGGTCAGACCGTCCTCGATCTCGAAGCCGCCGAGCCAATACAGGAACGCGCCGATCAGGCCGTCACGCGGCTGAGTTCGATTCATCGCCTTGTCCGGCCATCCATCCGAGGAACCTCTTGACGATCAATGGCCTGCGGCCTGCTTAAGCCGGGTTAATTTTGTGGGAGATTTTGCGGCCGGCTTGACGGGTGCGTTTGCATTTTGTTCTAACAAAGACCCCTGCCCGGAGCCCCCCATGCCCATCAGAGTAGCCACCTGGAACGTGAATTCGGTCCGGCAGCGGATCGATCTGCTCCTGACCTGGCTGAAAGAGTGCCAGCCGGACATCGTCTGCCTGCAGGAGATCAAGTGCGTCGACGAGGCCTTTCCGCGGCTGGAGATCGAGGCACTCGGCTACAACGTGGTGACGCACGGGCAGAAGACGTTCAACGGCGTCGCCCTGCTCTCCAAGCTCAGGTTCGACGAGACCAAGTCGGGCCTCGCCGGCGACGACGAGGATAGCCATGCCCGCTTCCTCGAAGGCGTGGTGACGCTGAAGCGAGGGGTGCTGCGCATCGCCTGCCTCTATCTGCCCAATGGCAATCCGGTCGGGACCGATAAATATCCCTACAAGCTCAAATGGATGTCGCGGCTTCTTGATTATTCGAAGGAGCGACTCAAGGAGGAGGTCCCGCTGATCCTGGCCGGCGACTTCAACGTCATCCCGCATGCCCGCGACGTGCACAATCCGGCCGCCTGGACCGAGGACGCCTTGTTCAAGACCGAGACGCGCGAGAGCTTCCAGTCCCTGCTCGGCATCGGCCTCAGCGACGCCTTGCGCGCCGTCACCGACGAGGGCGGGCTCTACACGTTCTGGGACTACCAGGCCGGGGCCTGGCAGAAGAACCAGGGGCTGCGGATCGACCACCTGCTGCTGTCGCCGCAGGCCAGCGACAAGCTCGCCAATGTCGGCATCGACAGCTATGTGCGCGGCTGGGAGAAGCCGTCGGATCACGTGCCGGTGTGGGCGGATCTCGATCTCGAGGCGGCTTAAGGCCGCCTCAGCCGATCACTCCCGACGCCCCTGCACCCATTGCTCCAGCATTTGCAGGGCCATGGCGCGGTCGTCGTCGGAGGCCTTGGCGAAGGCGCGGTTGTAGCTTTCCTTGATCCAGACCTCGTCGGCACCGGCGCTGTCGCGCGCCAGCGTCAGCCACATCAGGCCGCGTGCGGCCTGCCGCGGCAGGCGGTCGCCGTTGAACAGCATCTGACCGAGCAAGGCCTGGGCCTGATGCTGGCCCTTCTGCGCCGCGAGGCCAAGCCAGCGCGCGCCATAGCGGTAGTCCTCGCGCGAGGCGTCCGGGGTCTTCAGGTACAGACGGGCGAGGTCGTACTGCGCGTCCGCGTTGCCGAAATAGGATGCGGCATAGGAGAACATCTCGCGGGCGCGGTCCGGGTCGGCCTTGACCTTCGAATTCGGGATGCCGGCCAGATAGTAGCGGCCGAGGGCGACGAAGGCGTTGGCCACGATCTGCGCCTGCGGCGCCGACGGGCTGTCCTCGGCATGCGCGTTGGCGATCCGGCTGAAATATTCGAAGGCACGCAAATCGTCCTGGGCGACGCCGTCGCCGTTGGCGTACATGCGGCCGAGCTTCCATTGCGCGATGGGGTGGCCGCCCTCGGCGGCATATTGCAAGGCGGTGAGCGAGGTTTCCTGGGTCGCGACCTGCGGCGGAACCTTGGTGCGCACCGCACCCGCAGCGCCGGGCAAGGTCGTCACGACCGGGATGGTGGCATCCTTCGGGTTGACCGGCGCACCGTCGAAGGCGAACGCCGGCGCGGCCAGCGCAGCCGCCCCCAACACAAACGCAACTGTGGCACGCCTAAATGTCCGCATAGCACTGTTTCTCGTGCGCGCCGCCCGGATGGGTCACTGCCCCCCCGACCGCCGGTCCAACCTGCTGAGCATATTTCCAGAGCGCACCCGACGTGTGGTTAGTCGCGCGGGCGCTCCATTTGGTTCTGCGCTGGGCGAGCTCGGCGTCGCTCAATTTTACGTTAAGAGTACCGGCCACCGCGTCGATCTCGATGACGTCGCCGTCCTCGAGCAGCCCGATCGGGCCGCCGACCGCCGCCTCCGGCCCGACATGGCCGATGCAGAAGCCGCGGGTGGCGCCGGAGAAGCGGCCGTCGGTGATGAGCGCGATCTTGCCGCCCATGCCCTGGCCGGTCAGCGCTGCCGTGGTCTGGAGCATTTCCCGCATGCCGGGACCGCCCTTCGGCCCCTCGTAGCGGATCACGATGACTTCGCCTTCGCGGTAGGTGCGATTCTGGACCGCCTCGAACGCGTCCTCCTCACGGTCGAAGCACCTGGCCGGACCGGTAAACCTGAGGTTGGACATTCCCGCGACTTTCACGATCGCACCTTCTGGCGCCAAATTGCCCTTCAGGCCGACCACACCGCCTGTCACGGTGATGGGCTTGTCTGCCGGGTGCACCACGTCCTGGTGCGGATTCCATTTCACGCTCTTGAGGTTTTCGGCGATCGTGCGGCCCGTGACGGTAAGGCAATCACCGTGCAGGAAGCCGTTGTCGAGCAGCGTCTTCATCAGAAGCGGTATGCCACCTACTTCAAACATGTCTTTGGCGACATAACGGCCACCCGGCTTCAAATCCGCGACATATGGTGTCTTTTTGAAGATTTCAGCGACGTCGAACAGGTCGAACTTGATGCCGACCTCGTGCGCGATCGCAGGCAGGTGCAGCGCAGCATTGGTCGAGCCGCCGGATGCAGCGACCACGGCGGCCGCATTCTCCAGCGCCTCGCGGGTAACGATGTCGCGCGGCCGGATGTTCTGGGCGATCAGGTCCATCACCTTCTCGCCCGCGGTCATGCAGAAGGCGTCACGGATTTCATACGGTGCGGGGGCACCGGCCGAGTAAGGCAGCGCGAGGCCGATCGCCTCAGACACGGTCGCCATGGTGTTGGCGGTGAACTGCGCGCCGCAGGCGCCGGCCGAGGGACAGGCGACGCGCTCGATCTCGTCGAGGTCCTCGTCCGACATGGCGCCGACCGAATGCTTGCCGACCGCCTCGAACATGTCCTGCACGGTGACCTGCTGCCCGCGGAAATTGCCGGGCAGGATCGAGCCGCCATAGATGAAGATCGAGGGCACGTTGAGGCGGACCATCGCCATCATCATGCCCGGCAGCGACTTGTCGCAGCCGGCGAGCCCGACGAGCGCGTCATAGGCATGGCCGCGCACGGTCAGCTCGACCGAATCGGCGATGCATTCGCGCGACGGCAGCGAGGAGCGCATGCCGTCATGGCCCATGGCGATGCCGTCGGTCACGGTGATGGTGCAGAATTCGCGCGGCGTGCCGCCGGCGGACGCGACGCCTTTCTTCACCGCCTGCGCCTGACGCATCAGCGCGATGTTGCAGGGAGCAGCTTCGTTCCAGCACGAGGCGACGCCGACGAAGGGCTGGTGGATCTGCTCGGTGGTCAGACCCATGGCGTAGAAATAGGACCGGTGCGGCGCGCGCGCAGGGCCTTCCGTCACGTGACGGCTCGGCAGCCTTTGCTTGTTGATCTTCGCGCCCATCGCAACCAGCTTCTCCGGCCAACCCTTTCAGACCCGAAAAATCAGAGCCAAGATTTGAATCGACCTTGGGATTTTCTCGTCGCCTTCGAAGACCGCCACTGCCCTTAAAACATTAGAGCGATTTTATTCATGTCCGGGTGTGGCCAAAAAGCGGCGGCGATGCGAACCGCCGGTGATAAGGGTTAAATCCGATGTGGGTGTTGCACAGACAGCACAATCGTTACCGGGAAGACACGGGTTTGCTTACGAGATACCTCGCTAAAGTGACGATCCACAACCTCAGATCTTTCGGAAGGCACAGAACATCCACTCTGGACGACAGGCGGGCATTCCCGAAGTGAGTCGGCGGCAGCCCCACGCGAAGCGATGCGGTTCGCTCGTTGTCCCGGACAAGTTGCAACGCGCGGGGCGTTGCGGCGCAGAGCCGGGACCCAGGGGCGACATGGTACGGCGCAGATGGATGGGCCCCGGCTTCGGCAGCGCATCGTCGAACCGGACGATGCTTCGCATCGCCGGGGGGACGCTGCGCTGCGTCCGGGGCACGAGAGAGTTTAGCGCTCGCACTCTCCTCCTCGTTGCGAGGAGCCCTTGCGACGAAGCAATCCAGATTCCCGCCGCGGAAAGATTCTGGATTGCTTCCGCCTTCGCCAAAGGCTTCCGCGGACAAGTTGCTGCGCTCGTAATGACGGAGTGTGAGGCGACGCTGCGTTCTCCAAGTAACACTGTCATTCCCCGCCTTGTACGCAATCGCGCACTGGAGCGGGGAATCCAGTACGCCGCGGCCTCTCGATTCAATCACTGGCGTCTCGGAGTACTGGATCGCCCGGTCAAGCCGGGCGATGACACCGAATGTGTGGACGCAGACGTGCGTATTCAGCCCCGCAGCGCATTTTGCCCGAGCTTTGCTTGGTCTCGCCGCCCTCATAGCCAAGAGGGCGCAGGGAAGGCCGGGTGCCGGCGGCACCCGCGGTCCGCTGCGCTAGAGCACACGCAGGAAGAACCGCACAGCAGCATACAGGTGAAGCCCAACACACGGCCTTCCCTGCGCGATGGTCGGACGGCTTATGCCGCGCTCTCCCGGGAGCCGAGTTCCCTCTGGCCTCCCTCGCTCCCGCGAAAGTCGCCGGCACCGCGCCGGTTGACGCCAATGCCGCATTCGCCAGAGCTTGACCGTAGCAACGACGGCCAGGACCACACGGTTTTGCCGTACGCGCGGTCCGTTGGCGCCGCAGGGTTCGACGGCGTTGTGCACGTTGCCATCGAAATGCCGGCGCGACGAACCTGACAGCGCCGCTCGTCCGTACGAAGCCTCGGGCTCACGGAGAGCAATCCGCCCCGCCCTCAGCTCTCGTACACGACGCTGCCGCGTCCACCGCAAGCCCGGCTCGCGACAATGACGACCTCATGATCGCCCCTCGAGATTGAGCCGGGATGGGCGATACATACGCCATTTCCGAATTTCGGTAAAGTGGAATATTTCTATGCGGGCAGATTGACAGAGAAGCGAAACACCGACGAGACGGCGACGCCGAACATCAGGACCGCCCGCGCGAGCGTTGCGCCTGGGCCCAGGCGACAGCGACATCGCGTGGCGGGGCATCCACGCGCTTGATGGGGGTCAATTCGCCGGAGGCCGAGACGATCGCCGTTTCTTCGCGGCGGCAACGCGTGCAGACGAAGCGGACCTCGTGCGGCGACGCCGACCAGCTCGACCGTTTCACATTGGCCGCCATCGGCCAGGCATCGCAATGCGAGCACGACACCAGAAATCGACCGGGATCGAGCATACCCATTCCATTGGACTCCGCGTCCTGCCGCCTCCTTCAATGATTAATGCATGTGAATCGTTCCGGTGCTCCAGCACCGCCGGCATTGGCTCGAGGGCCCTACCGGTTCCGCGCATCCGCAAAGTGCTCAGCGGGCGCCCTTGAGGGTGCAGGAGGTCGTGCAGGTGACCGTCGTGCCGCGGTCGCACGTTTTGCAGGCGCTGACGCACTGGTTCATGTCGCGTGGATTGTAGCTGTAGTTGCGCAACGGACAGGCCGGCGTCGTCGAGCCGGTGATGTCCTGCTCCTGATCGCAGGCCGCCGTCATGAGCGCGAATATGATCACTGCAACGAGGCGCATGGGATTGCCCTGTCAGACATGGCAAATCACACTCACGAGGCGCGCTGCATTGCAGCGAACCCCGGCCTTCCCACCAACGAGTGTCACCGACCGGCGATGCTCGCTTGCTCCAAGGATGCGCGCCAAACGTTAAGAACGGATTTCAGCCGGCTCAGGCCGCAGCCGTCGTCGCGATCGCCTGCCGGATATCGACGGCCAGCTGACGGTACTGTTCCCCGAGCTTCAAATAGAACTCGCGCTTGCTGCTGTCGGTGGCGAGCTTGGCGATCAGCTCGCATTCGGCGGTGAGCGTCTCGAACCGTTCCAGCCTGTCTTCGAGATGTGTCATCGGCGTGTCCCCATCAGACGCCTCATGGACACCCAACCTAAGCCCGGGAAATAGGTCACGGCGAACATCGTTATGGAGTAGCATCTTTTTTTCCGGCGCGGCGTGCCCGACCGCAAAGCACGGCTATTTCTGCTCCAGCCGCCAGACGCCGTCCCAATCGGGATCCGGCGGATTGGCCGCAAATTGAGCGATGCGGCCGAGCATCGTGCGCGAGGGGCCGTCGCCGGGGACCGCCTCGAGCGCCGCGTTGAAGGCGGCGCGGGCCTCGTCGAAGCGCCGCGCACGATAGGCGGCGAGACCATCGGCATAATGCGTGCGCAAGCTCACTTGCGCATCGCTGAGCGCGCCCGGTCTCGCCATCAGCTCGAAGATCGCCTGCGGCGCGCTTTGGCCCGCGACCGCCAGACGGTCGATCTCGCGCAATTCCAGGCGCGATCCGATCCCGTCCGCGGTCGCCTGCGAGATCAGGATGCGGGTGCCGTAGACCTTGTTGACGGCCTCCAGCCGCGAGGCGAGATTCACGGCATCGCCCATCACGGTGAAGCTCATCATCAGCTCGGAACCGATACTGCCGGTCAGGACCTCGCCCGTGGCGATGCCGATGCGAAGATCGCACGGCGCCGGCATGGCGCGGATGCCGAGCAGGTCCGGCAGCTGCTTCTGCAGCGCGGGCACCTGATCGGTCATCTCGACGGCGGCGAGCCCTGCGAGCAGACCCTGCTCATCCTCCTCGATGAAGGGCGGCCCCCAATAGGACATGATGGCGTCGCCGATATATTTGTCGATGATCCCGCGATTGTTCCTGATGGGAGCGGACATCACGGTGAAGTAGTGGTTCATCACCTTGACGAGGCCGCGCGGCGTCATGCCCTCGCTCATCGAGGTGAAGCCGCTCATGTCGCAGAACAAGATGGTCATCACCCGGCGCTCACCGTCGATGGCGACCTCCGGCCGGTCGATCAGGCCCTGCACCACCTTCGGGTCGATGTAACGGCCGAAGGTCTCGCGAATGCGCTCGTTGTGCCTGAGCTGCTCGATCATGCGGTTGAAGGCGGCAGCAAGCTCGCCGATCTCGTCCTGTGTCGAGACGGTGATGGGCTTGTCGAACCGGCCCGCCTCGACCTCGCGGGCGCCGGCCAGCAGCAGGCGCACCGGTCGCGTAATGCCGCTACTCACCAGCAGCGCAAACACGAAGCCGACGATCGCCGCGAGCAGGGTTACGACCCCCGAGACGATGATGGTCTGGTGCTGGCGGCCGATCACCTGAGACGTCGAGAAATAGACCTGCGCCAGCATGTCGGCGCGGATCGCATCGACCTTCCGGTTGAACGCATCGCGCAGCGTGTCGAGGTGTTCCAGCGTGCCGCGGGCCGCGGCCATATCCTTGGCGTCGACCTGCTTGAGCAGTTTCGCATTGCCCTCGTCCAGATCGCGCCGCAGCTCGGTGACGGAGCTTTCGATCCGGACGTCGAGCCGTGCCAGCGCGGCGTTGTCGGAATACGTCCTGGGGTCGTCGATGATCGCGTTGATGAGCTTGCGAGCGGCCTCGGCCTCCCGCTCGAAATTGCGGTCCAAGGCCTCGAAGTCGCGAAGCCGCGCCGCGTAGGCCTCCTCGTCCGACGGCGCCTCCATCCTGGTCATCACCATCCGCCGCTGCGCCAGCGCCCGTTCCAGCGAGCGGATGTTCGCGCGCGCCAGATGGCTATAGGCCGGGATGTAGCGGTTGGTCAGCTCGTCGAGCAAAATGCCGACCTGGCTGGACATCACCATCGACAGGATCGAGGTGACCAGCATCAGGACGATCAATCCGAGCGCGATGCCGACGATCTTGCGCCGGATCGACTGGTTGAAAATCGGCATAGGTACAGGGCAAAGGTTGAAAGGATGAAGAGAAGGAACTCATACACCGGATTTCGCCGAGGGAACACGCGCAATCTGGCCGTTCCGGCGTCCTGTACCGTGCGCAATCGTCGCGCGAGTCCAGATCGTTAACAAAGATTAAAGCCACTGCCTCTTCCGTCACTCGGAAGTTCCCCAGTTCCAATCCGTATTTTGCCGCATTGTTGCGACAGCCTGAGGATGCGACACGATGCCGACGCATCGTTCGGTACTTTGATTCGCAAGCCGCATGTCGCGGACCTTGGTTTGTAGTGGTTTTCGCAGGGGGGACCATCCAATGAACCAGTGCCTACGCTCGCTCGCGTGTGTCGTTGCCGTGGCCGCGATGGCCCTCCTTCCCACCGAGCTTGCGGCGAAGAGCAGTCAAAACTCATCCGCACCGAAGAAGACGCATGAGGCGAAAGCGGGCAAGCACCGCCACGCATCCGCCGGCAAAGCGCGGCACGGCAAGCACGCCGAGGCCAAACGCAAATCGAAGAAGGCGGTCGAGGAGCCCGCGGCCAAGCCGCCGCTGACCGGCGATCTTGCCGCGCTCAAGGACGCCATCGACCTGACGCGCAAGGGCAAGACCGAAGACGCGAGCGCTGCGCGCGACCGCATCACGGACCCTGCCGGACAGAAGCTCGCCGACTGGTTCATGCTGCGCCATCCCGACAGCACCGCGAATTTCAAGCGCTACGCCGCCTTCCTCGCCGCCAATCCCGGTTGGCCGAGCAGCGCCCTGTTCCGCCGCCGTGCCGAGGCACGGCTGTGGCAGGAGAAGGCCGACGCGGCCATCGTGCACAAGTTCACGATGGATCGCCCGACCAGCGCCAAGGGCAAGTTCGCACTCGCGCGCGTCCTGCTCGCCGAAGGTGAGACCGACAGGGCTGCGCGGCTGGTCCGGGAAACCTGGCGCGCGGAGGAACTGTCCGAGCGGAGCGAAGAGGACTCCTATGCGGCGTTCGGCGACCTTCTGTCCGCCGACGATCACCGCGCGCGCATGGACAAGCGCCTCGGCGCCAAGGATTATGCAGGTGCGCGGCGCGCGGCGAAGCGGCTCGGCGAGGACGCGCTCGCGATCGTGAAGGCCTGCGCCGCCGTCACCGGCAAGGCGAGCAAGGCCAAGGATCTGCTCGAGGACGTCGCGGCCGAGGAGCGACGCGATCTCGGTTACGTGCTGTGCCGCGCGCAGTGGCATCTTCAGAACGACCGCATCGACGACGCGGCCGAGGTGATCCTCGCTGCCAAGCCCGACATGATGGCCGCGCAGGACACCGATGCCTGGTGGCGCGAGCGCCGCATGCTGGCGCGCAAGCTGCTCGATCAGGGCAAGGCCAGGATCGCCTATGACGTGGTGCATACGGCCGCGGTGCCGGAAAAGGAGGTCTACCGCGTCGACTATCACTTCATGTGCGGCTGGATCGCGCTACGCTATCTCGACGATCCCAAGACGGCGATGGTGCATTTCGCCTCGATCGACGCTGGCTCGTCCAATCCGATCGCGCTGTCGCGGGCGCATTACTGGCGCGGCCGCGCGGCCGAAGCCATGGGCGCGGCGGCCGACGCGCGCATGAGCTACCGGGCGGCGGCGCGCTATCACACCGCCTATTACGGCCAGCTCGCCCGCGCCAGGCTCGGCCTCGACGGCATCGAACTGCGTCCGCCCTCGCCGGTGCTGGCCTCGGCCGATGCGCAGCTTGCGGACGAGCGCGTGCGCGCCGCCGACATGCTCTACGGCATCGGCGAGCGCGACATGGTGTTCTATTACGCCGAGGATTTCGCCAAAGAGAGCACCGACGTCGCCGCGCTGGAAGCGCTCGGCGAGCTTGCGGGCCGGCGCAACGATGCGCGCGTGATGCTGGAGGTCGGCAAGACCGCGCTGGCGCGCGGGCTCGCGCTCGACCATTACGCCTTCCCGACCATCGGCATCCCCGAGCACAAGCAGGTCGCACCGGCGATCGAGACCAGCGTGATCTATTCGGTGGCACGCACCGAGAGCTCGTTCGAGCAGCGCGACAAGTCGCATGCCAACGCGGTCGGGCTGATGCAGGTGACGCCGGAAGCGGGACGCGACACCGCGAAGCGCTTCGGCCTGACTTACGACTGGGACAGGATGGTCTCCGACCCCGTCTACAACACGCAGATGGGCGCCGCCGAGCTCAGCGCGCTGTTCTCGGAATATCGCGGTAACCAGATCATGACCTTCGCCGGATACAATGCCGGCCGCGGCCGCGTGCGTGAATGGGTGCAGAAGCGCGGTGATCCCCGGGACCCCAACATCGATCCGGTCGACTGGGTCGAGCGCATCCCGCTGTCCGAGACGCGCAACTACGTCCAGCGCGTGATGGAGAACGTGCTGGTCTACCGGGCAAGGTTCGAGGGCAGCAGCATGATCGCCGGCAAGAGCGACCAGCGCGTGGTGACGCACGAGGCCAGCGCAACGGAGCCAGCGGCGGCCGCAGCACCCATTCCCTGATCAACGCCGCCGGGGCTGGACGCGGCGCCTGCAAGAATACGGTGCTGCGGCTTCTACGCGCGTGCAGCCGCGCAGCTAAAGCGCGATGCGATTAGGATGAATCGTCATCGCGCTTTAGGTTATTGTTTGAGCATGATCGTTTCGGAAAACCGCTTCACACTTTTCCGGATCATGCTCTAGGTGTCACCTCCTTCCATCGTGATCGGGTCGCGACTGTCCAAATATGCGCCGGTCAAAGCTCTCGCGAAGGTCCAGGCGGTGATCGTGCAGCTCCAGCACCAGACGGCACTCATCACCGTCAACGTCTGGATCATGCTGCCAGCGGCGAGCTCGACCTTGCCGGCAATTGGTTCCGTCCGCCCAGGCACCGGCCAGTGCATGAACAGCGTGGAGAATTCGCCGCGCCGGTAACAATCGTCGTCACAGTAACGGCGCTGCGTCCGCGCATGGCGGACATAGCCGGAGCGGAGCGACCGCGAGCATGTGCTGCACGCGGCCGCGTGCAACGGCGGCTCGTGATTGACCACCACGAATTTCATGAAGCCGCTCTCACGCCATCTTTGGCGAGCGTCTCGCAGAACAGCGCGTAGCACTGATGATCGCAGTAAGGCAGACGGGTCGCAATCTCGCGCAAATAGCTGCCCCTGATCGGCTCGCAGCACTGCATGCACGAGGTCTGCCGGAAGGGGGTCCGGCCGTTGACCAGCACGAAAGCGAATCTCATGTGGCACCTCCCAAAGCGAAGCAGTAAACGCTGTCGAGCGGAGACAGTGCGGGCGGTGGAGCGCACAGATGGTTCCGGCCGTCCGGATTATCCCTGTTTCGCTCCACCTTTTGCGGTGGGATCAGAATGTATCTCCCGTCCTCCCGGCGCCGCGCATAGATCTGGCCGTCGATGTACTTGATGTCGGTCGGATAACAGTCGGCGCTGTTGCAACAACTGAGGCTCGGGTTATCAGGCATGTGCCAGGTGGAATAGAACTTTTCGTGCAGCGCCTGGTCCTGGGGTGGGTGCTTGCGATGAACGGCACCGTGTCCCGTCTCCTGTGCCTGGCCGGCCGCGATGGGGGCGATGAGAACGATCCAGCAGAAGAGCTTGCATGAGCGGTTCAACGCACGGCCTCCCGGATCAACTCTCCAATCCAGCCTTATGCGACCTGGGCCCGAAACAACCACCGGCGGTCGCGTTCGCTTCGCGTGCGGAAACGATCAACGCACTTCTTGGAGCAGAGCGCCGTGCGCCAGGAATAGTAGCGGATCAGGCCAAACTTGCCGCCGCACACTGCACAGCCCTTGACTGAGGAGCAACTTTCGGACGCCGATGGGCGACGCTCAGGAAGTACCGACATATCGCACATTGCTGTCTCCCTCTGTTGCTTGCGCTTTTCTCGGCTGTTCGCTTCGACACTCCCGATGGTCGAGAGGCTAGTCCGCCGGGCACGAAACGCTCAATTGTACGGAGGTAAAATGGCCGACATGACTAGGCATGGAGGAGCTATACCTAAGTTTGTCCCGTATTCGCCCGGGCCCACGCGGCCCGAGTTCAACGAGACGGCGCACGACGCACCGGCTGCACGGTCACCGTGAACCTCGGCCGGCACGGTGTCCTTGAGGCGCCGCAATGGACCTGGCGGTGAGCGGACGGTCCAAAGGCGAACGTCATGACGGCCGACCCGACTTTGGCTGGAATTGCTCCTCTGGCCGCAACGTGCTCTACTCCTGTTCACGCAGAGAGTGCCGGGAGCGTCAGCGATGAAGCCTGGCCGGGCAGCGACGTTCGGAAAGTCAGCCGCGCAATTCCTCGTCGGCTGCTTGAGGCAAACTGTTCCCGCCAAGCAGCGCACCGATGCCAATGCCGCCGACTTGCTCGAGGCGGTCAAGCAATGGCAGCAGGTCTTCGAGCACACGCCGGTCATGTACTTCATGGTCGATCCGGCCGGTACCGTGATCAACGTGAACACATTCGGCGCCGAGCAGCTGGGCTACACGCCGGCGGAGTTGATCGGCCGATCCGTGCTGGATGTCTTCCTCGCGGAAGATCGCGCCACTGTCCGCGCCTGTGTCGCGTTGTGCCTCAAGACCCTTGATCAGTCACACACCTGGGAGATCCGGAAGGTTCGCAAGGACGGCTCGATGTTATGGGTGCGCGAGAACGCCAAGGCCATGCTGCGAGCCAATGGCGGGCCGATCGTGCTGGTCGCCTGCGAGAACATCACTGAGCGGAAGGAGGCCGAGAACGCGCTGCGACAGAGCGAGGCTTATCTCGCCCAGGCGCAGGAATTGAGCCACACTGGTAGTTTTGGCTGGAAGGCCGCAACCCGCGAGATCACCTGGTCCAAGGAGACCTATCGCATCTTCGAATGCGAGGAAGGGACGAAGCCCGCGATCCCCTTCATGCTCCAGCGGATCCATCCGGAGGACCGGCTCGCTGTGCAGCAGACGACGGGCCGGGCGGCGCGCGAGGGCAAGGACTATGATCACGAATACCGGCTGGTGATGCCCGACGGTTCCATCAAATACGTCCGAGCGGTGGCACGGGCAACGCGAGATGCGAGCGGTCGCGTTGAGTTCGTCGGATCGGTCACCGACATCACCGCGACCAAGGAGGCAGAACGCAGGCTTCGTGACAGCGAGCAGCGCTTTCGCGACTATGCCGAAACCGCGTCTGACTGGTTCTGGGAAACCGGGCCGGACCACCGGGTCACCCAGATATCCGAGCACTCCGATACCAACACCGCCCCCGCCGGCCTGATCGGGCTCACGCGTTGGGACATTGCGCCCGACGCCGCTCTCGAGCCCGAAAAATGGCGACAACATCGAGCGGCGCTCGACGCCCACGTCCCGTTCCGCGACCTGGTGTACCGCAGCAAAGACCGTAGTGGGCAGCCGATCTACGTCCGGACCAGCGGCAAACCCTTCTTCGACGCGGACGGCACTTTCCTGGGCTACCGTGGCGTTTGCACGGACGTAACCGCCGCCATCCGGGCCAACCAAGCCGAAGACGCACTGCGCAAGGCCCAGGCCGAGCTCGCCCATGTGACACGTGTCACGACACTGGGTGAGCTGACCGCTTCGATTGCGCACGAAATCAATCAGCCGCTCGCTGCAGTGATCGCAAACGCCGACGCCTGCCTCGCCTGGCTGCAGCGCAGTCCGCCGGATCTCAAAGCGGCCCGCCGCTCGGTCGAGTGGATCATCGAGGACGGCAGGCGTGCCGGCGACGTGATCCGTCACGTTCGGGCGCTCGCCAAGCGTTCTGACATCGAGATGGTTCCGCTCGACGCCAATGCGGTCGTGCGGGAGGCCGTCGCGCTGGTTCAACGCGAGATGGCCAGCCACGCCGTGTCCGTCCGCATGGAGCTGTCGTCGGCACTGCCGAGGATCTTTGGCGATCGCATCCAATTGCAGCAGGTCCTGATCAACCTGATCATGAACGGGATCGAGGCCATGGCAGACGTCCACGATCGCCCGCGCGAGCTGGCGATTCGCTCACAGGCGAGCGGCGATAGCGCGATGCAGGTGAGCGTTTCCGACTGCGGAACCGGCATCAGCGAACAGGCGATAGACCGCCTGTTCACGCCGTTCTTCACCACGAAGTCCTCCGGCATGGGCATGGGCCTGTCGATCTGTCGATCGATCATCGAGGCCCATGGCGGACGACTTTCCGCCATACCAAATCAGGAGCGCGGCGCGACTTTTCAGATCACCTTGCCCCTCCACCGAGAGGAAGCATCGTGACCGAGCGCGCGGAATCTTCGCCGCCGCAGAAGGACGGCGATCAGCCCCTTGTCCTCATCGTCGACGACGACGCGTCCATGCGCCGTGCGCTCACCAATCTGTTCGAGTCGGTCGGTCTCAAGGTCGAAGCATTCGGCTCGGCGCCGCAGCTCCTCCAGGCCAAGCCGCCAGACGTCCCGAGCTGCCTGGTGCTCGACATCCGCCTGCCCGGAACGAGCGGCCTCGAGCTGCAGGCCGACCTTGCCAAGGCAAATATCCACACGCCTATCATCTTCATTACCGGTCATGGCGATATCCCCATGACGGTTCGGGCCATGAAGAGCGGGGCGATCGACTTCTTGACCAAGCCGGTCCGCGATCAGGACATTCTCGACGCAGTTCAGGCCGCCATCGAGCGAGACCGCAAGCGCCGCGACATCAACAGGACGGTCTCGACGGTCAGATCACGCTTCGAGTCACTGTCCTCGCGGGAGCGAGACGTATTGTCACTGGTGACGTCCGGCCTGATGAACAAGCAGGTCGCCGCCCAGCTCGGATTGGCCGAAATCACCGTCAAGATCTACCGCGGCCAGATCATGCGGAAGATGGGCGCGAAGTCGCTGGCCGATCTGGTGAGAATGAGCGAGGCGCTCGGGATCGGCCCGAACAAGCCCGATGCACAAACCTAAGTATGAGTTTCCAATCGTGACCGGCAGGTCCACCTTGCGCCTTTATGTTCTAGCCGTGGCGACGGCAAGCGTAATTCCCGGCGAGGAGCGGACGTCTTGTCAGTGGCTTCGGTCATCTCGGTGCTTGACGACGACCCCTACGTTCGGGCCGCGATCAACAATCTCCTGGAATCGCGCGGATACAACGTCCACACCTTCGCCTCGGCGGAAGAGTTCCTGAGCTCGACCGATTCGAGCGACACCTCGTGCGTGATCGCCGACGTGCAGATGCCGCTGATGAGCGGAATCGATCTGTTGACGCAAATGCGGGCGCAGGGGTCGGCTACGCCGTTCATATTCATCACAGCTTTCCCGGATGAGGGCGTGCGTGTGCGGGCGCTCGATGCGGGCGCAATCTGTTTTCTCGGTAAGCCGTTCGCCGCCTCGGATCTGATGCAATGCCTGGACCGTGCGCTGGCACCAGGTCACCAAACCACGTCTTGAGCGCCCCGCCGCCAGCAAACGCGGCGGTGACGCCGCGAGGAGTGCGCCGCCGGTTCAATCCACCTTGATGTTGGCCGCCTTGATGATCGGCCACCATTTCGCGATCTCGGCCTTTTGCCGCGTGCCGAGCGCTTCGGGCGTGAGCTGATCCTTCGGTGTCATCTCGAGACCCTGGCTTTCGAGCTGCTTCCTCACCGCAGGATCGTTCAGCGCCTCCACGGTCGCGGCGTTGAGCTTTGCGACGATCTCCTTCGGTGTGCCCTTCGGCACCCACATGCCCGACCACAGCGTCATGTTGAAGCCTTTCAGGCCCGCCTCGTCCGCGGTCGGGATCTCGGGCGCGGAGGCGAGGCGTTTGTCGTCGGTGACGGCGTAGGCGCGGATGGTGCCGGCGCGGACCTGGCCGATGGAATTGGAGGTCTGGTCGACGATGATGTCGATCTGGCCGGCGATGAGATCGTTCAATGCCGGTGCAGTGCCGCGATACGGCACGTATTGCAGCTTGATGCCGGAGACGCTCTCGAAATAGACGCCGGCGATGTGGCTGCCGGAGCCCGCGCCGGCCGTGCCGGCGGTCGGCGGCGACGGTCGCGACTTCAGCCAGTCGATCAGCTCCTTCAGCGAGGTCGCCGGCACCGCATTCTTGCTGACCACGATCATCGGGTTGCTCGGCAGCAGCACCACCGGCTCGAGGTCGGCGACGAGGTCGAATTTGAGCTTGTAGACGGCGCCGTTGGCGACATGGGTGCCGAGATGGCCGAACGAGATGGTGTAGCCGTCGGGCGGCGATTGCACGGCACGACCGACACCGATCGAGCCGCCTGCTCCGGTGACGTTTTCGACCACGACCGGCTGGCCCAGCGGCACCCGCATACGCTCGGCGAGCACCCGCGCCATTGCGTCCGAAGGGCCCCCGGCCGCGAACGGCACGATGATGGTAATGGGACGCGAGGGAAAATCGTCGGCGCGCGCGGCGCCTGCAACAGCGAGAACAGCAATCAGCGCAGCCCAGAAGGCCTTCTTCATTGTCTTCTCCCCAGTGATGTCTTTTTCTTCACCTCGCCCCGCTTGCGGGGAGAGGTCGAATTGCGAAGCAATTCGGGTGAGGGGGAGTCTCCGCGAACTCAACTGTCACTGTGTTTGCGGAAGCAGCCCCTCACCCCGACCCTCTCCCCGTAAGAACGGGGAGAGGGAGAAGCAAGTTAGAACTTCGAATAGTCAATCGGCTTGTGGCGATCGAGCGTGCGGGTGACCGGCGGCAGCGGATATTTCAGGCCGGTCGCGCAGTTGAACAGCATGACGCGATCGGTCTTGCTGACCCGGCCGTCGGCGAGACTTTCCTTGTAGGCGGCGTAGGTCGCGGCACCCTCGGGGCAGAGCAAGAGCCCCTCCTCGCGCGCGACCTCGTTCAGTGCCGCCGAGATCTTGTCGTCATCGACGGCAATGGCAAAACCTTTGCTCTCGCGCACGGCACGCAGGATGAGGAAATCGCCGATTGCCTGCGGCACGCGGATGCCCGAGGCGATGGTGTGTGCGTCCTCCCAGCGCGTCGCATGCTCGGTCCCGGCCTCATAGGCGCGCACCATCGGCGCGCAGCCGGAGGCCTGCACCGCGACCATGCGCGGGCGCTTTGAGCCGATGAAGCCGATCTTCTCCAGCTCGTCGAACGCCTTCCACATCCCGATCAGGCCGGTGCCGCCGCCGGTCGGATAGAAGATCACGTCAGGCACGTCCCAGCCGAGCTGCTCGGCGAGCTCGAGGCCCATCGTCTTCTTGCCCTCGATGCGGTACGGCTCCTTCAAGGTCGAGGTGTCGAACCAGCCGACTTTCGCCTTGCCCTCGCCGACGATCTTGCCGCAATCGTCGATATAGCCGTTGACGCGGTAGACGGTCGCGCCCTGCAGCTCGATCTCGCTGACGTTCACTTCGGGCGTATCGGCCGGGCAGAAGATCGTGGTCTTGATGCCGCAGGACGTGGCATAGGCCGCCAGCGCCGCGCCGGCATTGCCGTTGGTCGGCATCGCCATGTGCTTGATGCCGAGCGCCTTGCCCATCGACACCGCCATCACGAGGCCGCGCGCCTTGAATGAGCCGGTCGGCAGCCGTCCCTCGTCCTTGACGATGACCTCGCCGCCGCCGAGTTTTGCGCCGAGCTTCGGCAGCCGGATCAGGGGCGTCGTGACTTCGCCGAGCGAGACGATGTCCTTGCATTTGCGCACCGGCAGCAGCTCGCGATAGCGCCACATGTCGCCGGGGCGCTGGGCGAGCGCATCCTTGGTCAGCGCCTTCTTCACGCCCGCGAGGTCGTAGCGGACCAGAAGCGGCTTGCCGGCCTTGGAGAGGTTGTGAACCTCGTCGGCCGCGTAATGATCGCCGTCCATCGCGCATTCGAGATGGGTGACGAAGGTCGGGCGTTCGATGGTGAGATTGTCGTTGTCGTTCATGCTGCTTCTTTCTTCTTGTTTATTCAATCCGCTCTATCCACTCGTCATTGCGAGGAGCTCTTGCGACGAAGCAATCAAGACTGTTTCCACAGCTGCAGTCTGGATTGCTTCGCTTCGCTCGCAATGACGGCTGTCAAATGTTCAACACCCGTCCATACGCATCCAGCACGGCTTCCTTCATCATCTCCGACAGGGTCGGATGCGGGAAGACCGTGTGCATCAGCTCTTCTTCCGTCGTCTCCAGATTCATGGCGACGACGTAGCCCTGGATCAGCTCGGTGACCTCCGCGCCGACCATGTGGGCCCCGAGCAGTTGGCCGGTCTTCTTGTCGAAGATCACCTTGACCAGGCCCTGGTCCTCGCCGAGCGCGATCGCTTTGCCATTGCCGACGAAGGGGAAGCGGCCGACGCGGATTTCGCGGCCGCTCTCTTTCGCTTTGGCTTCGGTGAGGCCAACCGAGGCGACCTGAGGGTGGCAATAGGTGCAGCCCGGGATCATGTTCTTGTCGAGGGGATGCGGATTGAGGCCCTTGATCGCTTCGACGCAGATCACGCCCTCATGCTCGGCCTTGTGCGCCAGCATCGGCGGACCGGCGACATCGCCGATGGCGTAGATGCCGGGGACGTTGGTCTTGCCGTAGCCGTCGACCACGATGATGCCGCGGTCGGTCTTCACGCCGACTTTTTCCAGGCCGAGATTCTCGATGTTGCCGACGACGCCGACCGCCGAGATCACGCGCTCGAACTCTGATGTGACGGGCTTGCCCTTGCCGTCGTCAATGGTGGCGAGAACGCTGTCGGCCTTCTTCTCCAGCTTGGTGACCTTGGTCGAGGACATGATCTTGATGCCCTGCTTCTCCAGCCGCTTGCGGGCGAGGCCCGCGATCTCGGCGTCCTCGACGGGCAGAATCTGCGGCAGCACCTCGACCACGGTGACGTCGCTTCCCATGGTGTGGAAGAACGAGGCGAACTCGATGCCGATCGCGCCGGAGCCGACCACCAGCAGCGACTTCGGCATCCGCTCCGGCACCATCGCCTCGAAATAGGTCCAGACCAGCTTCTTGTCCGGCTCGAGGCCGGGCAGCACGCGCGGCCGCGCGCCGGTGGCGACGATGATGTGCTTGGCCTGGTAGGTCCCCTCGCCTAGCGCGCCCTTCGGGCCCTCGACGTCGGACTTCTTCACCGTGACCTTGCCGGGCGCATCGATCGAGGCCGCGCCCCAGATCACGCTGACCTTGTTCTTCTTCATCAGGAAGCCGACGCCGTCGTTGAGGCGCTTGGAGACGCCGCGCGAACGTTGCACCACCGCCTTCGGATCGAACGAGACCTTCTCGGCGGAGAGCCCGTAGTCCTTCGCGTGCTGCATGTAGTGGTAGATCTCGGCCGAACGCAGCAGCGCCTTGGTCGGAATGCAGCCCCAGTTGAGGCAGATGCCGCCGAGATAGGATTTTTCGACGATCGCGGTCTTGAAGCCGAGCTGCGCGGCGCGGATGGCGGTGACATAGCCGCCGGGGCCGGAGCCGATGATGATGACGTCGAAGGATGTGTCGGCCATAGCGGCTCCCGTTCAACTCAAGAAGCGCCGCGGGCGCGGCGCTTGACCAGAAAAGACCTCACCAGCCATTCGAGCAGCACCACCAGGACTATGATGGCAAGCGCAGTGAGCACGATCGGCTGAGCGATGTTCCGTGCCAGCTGCTCGCCGGCAAAGAACGCAGAGTGAAGAAAATCGAGCCCGACGGGGTTGAGCGCGACGATGACTCCGAGCAATAGCGATATCCATGGCCAGCGGGTCCGGACATGCAAGGTTGCCCCCTCTGCCGCCGCTTCAGACCATCATCATCACGGGTTTTTCGATCAGCTGCTTGAACGCGCCGATCAGCTCGGCGCCGAGCGCGCCGTCGATGGCGCGGTGATCGCAGGACAAGGTCACGCTCATCATGTGCGCGATCTCGATCTTGCCGCCGCGCACCACGGGACGCTCCTCGCTGGTGCCAACCGCAAGGATCGTGGCATGAGGCGGATTGATCACCGCAGTGAAGTGGCTGATGCCGTACATGCCGAGGTTGGAAACGGCCGTGGTGCCGCCCTGGTATTCCTCCGGCTTGAGCTTGCGCGAGCGGGCGCGCGCGGCAAAATCCTTCATCTCGTTGGAGATGGTCGAGAGCGTCTTGGTCTCCGCTTTCCGGATGATCGGCGTGATCAGGCCGCCGGGCATCGCGACGGCGACGCCGACGTCGGAATGGTGGTGCTTGACCATGCCGCTTTCGGTCCAGCTGACGTTGCAGTTCGGGATCTTCTGCAGCGCCACCGCCATCGCCTTGATGACGAAATCGTTGACCGAGATCTTGTAGAGCGGCTTCTTCTCCTTGTCCTTCGGCGCGGCGGTGTTGATCTCCTCGCGGGCAGTGAGCAGCTTGCCGATGTCGCAGTCGATGGTGAGGTAGAAGTGCGGGACGTTCTGGATCGATGCGGTCAGGCGCTGGGCGATGGTGCGGCGCATGCCGTCATGCGGGACGATGTCGTAGGAGCCGGGCTCGAACAGCGATAGGATCTGCTTGTCCGACATGGTCGGCGCGATCGCAGGCGCGCCTGACGGTGCCGCGGCGGGCGCTTTCAGACCCTTGCCGGACTTGGCCTGCTCGACGTCGCGGGCGACCACGCGGCCGTGCGGACCGGTGCCGGCGACCAGGGCGACATCGATGCCGGCCTCCTTGGCGAGACGGCGCGCCAGCGGCGACGAGAATACACGGCCGCCATGACCATTGGCTTGCGCTGCCGGAGCTGCAGCCTGCTGCGCGGGTGCCGCGGCGGGCGCAGCAGCTTTCGGTGCGGCAGGCGCAGGCGCGGGAGCCGGCGAAGCAGGAGCCTCAGCAGCCTTCGGCGGCGCGGCCGAAGCGCTGGGCTTGGCGCTCCCTGCAGCCTTCACGTCCTCACCCTCGCCGGCGAGTACCGCGATCACGTCGTTCACCGGAACGTCCTGCGTGCCCTCGGGCACCAGGATCTTGGCGATCGTGCCCTCGTCGATCGCCTCGACCTCCATGGTCGCCTTGTCGGTCTCGATCTCGGCGATGACGTCGCCGGACTTGACCTTGTCGCCCTCCTTCTTCAGCCACTTGGCGAGGTTGCCCTTCTCCATCGTCGGCGAGAGAGCGGGCATCAGGATGTTGATGGGCATGCTGACCTCAAGAAGAACTTTGCAAAACGTCGTCATCCGACAGCGGCGACGAACAGACCAGGTTTAGTTGCCGATGTCGCCCTGCCACAGGCGCTCATTGGCAGGGATGGAACGCCAATTCTTCATCATGGTGATGGAGCGGTCGTCGGCAAGGTCGATCCACGGAATCCCGAACTTGTCGAGAATGTCCCTGGAGCCTTCGAAGGTGACGGATTCCCCGATCACCACCAGCTTGACCTTGAACAGCGCGAGCGCGCCGGCGCACATCGAGCAAGGCGACAGCGTGGTGTACATGACGGTGTCGTGGAACGAGATCGCGCCGGCCTCGCGCAGGCAGCTCATCTCGCCATGCAGGATCGGATTGTTCTCCTGCACGCGGTTGTTGTGGCCGCGGGCGATGATCTTGTTGTCGCGCGTCAGCACCGCGCCGATCGGCAAGCCGCCCTGCACGATCGAGGCTTCCGCCTCGCGGATCGCCTCCAGCATGAAATCGTAATGATAGGCTTCGATCGCCATGGTCAGTGCCCCTTGCCGCGTGGCGTGGTAGTGCCCGTGTCGGTGGGGCGCTCGATCTCGGCCTGGAACATGTCGAGGATCCGGTTCAGCGCGTCCTCCTCGGTATATTCGCTCTCGCGCGCATAGGCGCGCGCGGCATGACGTGCGAGATCGACGAGCAGGAGGCCCCACATGTCCGGCTCCTCGAAGGCGCGCTGGAACGCCATCGACAGCCCACCATCCAGAACGAACACGCGCAGGATCTCGACCGCGTCGTCGCGGGTCATGACGTCTGGCGGCAGTGGCTGCTCCTTGGGGCCTGCCATGATCTACCTGTAGCAGACGGCTTTGGCGGCTTCGACGACGTCCGCCGCCGAGGGCAGCGCGAGCTTCTCCAGGTTCGCGGCATAGGGCATCGGCACGTCCTTGCCAGACACGCGCGTCACCGGCGCATCAAGATAGTCGAAGGCGTTCTCCATGATGCGCGCGGCGATCTCGGCGCCGACGCCGCTCTGGGCCCACCCCTCTTCCACCGTAACCGCACGTCCCGTTTTCTTCACGGAGTTGATGATGGTCTCCGTGTCCATCGGGCGCAGCGTGCGCAGGTCGATTACCTCGGCCTCGATGCCGTCCTTGGCGAGCTCGTCCGCAGCCTTCAGCGCATAGGTCATGCCGTTCGACCAGGAGATGATCGTGACGTGACTGCCGGCGCGCACGATGCGCGCCTTGCCGATCGGAATGATGAAGTCGTCGAGCTTCGGGACTTCGCCAGTGTGGCCGTACAGCACCTCGTTCTCGAGGAAGATCACCGGGTTGGGATCGCGGATCGCAGCCTTGAGCAGGCCCTTGGCGTCCGCGGCGGAATACGGCGCGACCACCTTGAGGCCCGGGACGTGCGAATACCACGCCGAATAGTCCTGGCTGTGCTGGGCGGCAACGCGCGCGGCCGCACCGTTCGGACCGCGGAACACGATCGAGCAGCCCATCTGGCCACCGGACATGTAGAGCGTCTTGGCCGCGGAGTTGATGATCTGGTCGATCGCCTGCATGGCGAAGTTGAAGGTCATGAACTCGACGATCGGCTTGAGACCGGTCATCGCGGCACCGACGCCGACGCCCGCGAAGCCGTGCTCGGTGATCGGCGTGTCGATCACGCGCTTGGCACCGAACTCCTGGAGCAGGCCCTGGGTCACCTTGTAGGCGCCCTGATATTCGGCAACTTCTTCGCCCATCACGAACACGTCCGCGTCGCGGCGCATCTCTTCGGCCATGGCATCGCGCAGCGCTTCGCGGATGGTCTGCGTCACCATTTCGGTGCCAGCGGGGACTTCCGGATCCGGCTCGGCGACGGCCTGCGGAGCAGGAGCGGCTTTCGGCGTGGGCGCCTCGGCCTTTGCTGCGGCCGGCGGCGCGGACTCCGCAGCCTTCGCCGCCGCTGCGGGTGCCTTGGCGAGATCAGCCGCGCTCTCGCCGTCTGCGAGGATGGTCGCGATCGGGGTGTTCACCGCGACGTCGGCGGTGCCCTCGGGGATCAGGATCTTGCCGAGCGTGCCCTCGTCGGTCGCCTCGACCTCCATGGTCGCCTTGTCGGTCTCGATCTCGGCGATGACGTCGCCGGACTTGATCGTCTCGCCCTCTTTCTTCAGCCATTTGGCGAGGTTGCCCTTCTCCATCGTGGGCGACAACGCGGGCATCAGCACTTGAATTGGCATATCTTCTCCAAAGAAAGCTTGCGCGCGTTCAGCGGTACACGTCGGTCCAGAGCTCGGCGGCATCCGGCTCGGGATCATGCTGGGCGAAATCGGCGGAGGCGTTGACGATGTCGCGCACCTCGGCGTCGATCGCCTTGAGGTCGGCCTCGCTGACCTTGGCGGCGAGCAGGCGATTGCGAACCTGCTCGATCGGATCCTGGTCGTGGCGAACCTTCTCCACCTCCTCGCGCGTACGATATTTTGCAGGATCAGACATCGAGTGGCCGCGATAGCGATAGGTCTGCATCTCCAGGATGAAAGGACCCTTGCCACCACGGCACCAGGCCGCCGCCTCCTCGCCCGCCGCCTTCACGGCGCGGACGTCCATGCCGTCGACCTGCTTGCCCGGGATGTTGAATGACGCCCCGCGCTTGGAAAAATCCTGCTGCGCCGAGGCGCGCGAGACCGAGGTGCCCATGGCGTAGCGGTTGTTCTCGATGACGTAGATCACCGGCAGCTTCCAGAGCTCCGCCATGTTGAAGCTCTCATAGACCTGGCCCTGATTGGCCGCGCCGTCGCCGAAATAGGTGACGCTGACATTGTCGTTGCCGCGATAGTGGTTGGCAAAGGCAAGGCCGGTGCCGAGCGAGACCTGGGCGCCGACGATGCCGTGACCGCCGTAGAAGTGCTTCTCCTTGCTGAACATGTGCATGGAGCCGCCCTTGCCCTTGGAATAGCCGCCGCGGCGTCCCGTCAGCTCGGCCATGACACCGTTGGCATCCATGCCGGTCGCAAGCATGTGACCGTGGTCGCGATAGCCGGTGATGACCTGATCGCCCTCTTTGAGGGCCATCTGCATGCCGACCACCACGGCCTCCTGGCCGATATAGAGGTGGCAGAAGCCGCCGATGGCGCCCATGCCGTAGAGCTGGCCTGCCTTTTCCTCGAAGCGCCGGATCAGGAGCATGTCGCGGAGCGCCTTGAGTTCCTGCTCCTTCGTGAATTCCGGGGGCGAACCGCCGTCGGTCTTGTCCTGTGGAGCGCTTGCGGCGGCTTTCTTGGGTGCGGCCATGGGAATTCCGGGTCAGAGAAAACTTTCGCCCTCTCTAACCCAAGTCAAACGCCCTTGGAAAGCACCGCGGCGGCATGGCACGACTTTCATTATGCCGCACTGCAACGTGATCGAAATATTGCAAAATCTTTGGCGCTGATCGGGCAACAAATCTATGAGCGCCATCGCGCGCGCAGATTCGTGACCGGATCAAGAACGGTGCACGACGCCAATTCCGACATGCGGAGCGGACGGCGCCGAAGCGGCGCCGCCCTCTCCGATCCGATCAGAAGAAGCCGAGCTTCTTCGGGCTGTAGCTGACCAGGAGGTTCTTGGTCTGCTGGTAATGATCGAGCATCATCTTGTGGGTCTCGCGCCCGACGCCCGACTGCTTGTAGCCGCCGAACGCCGCATGGGCGGGATAGGCATGGTAGCAATTGGTCCAGACCCGGCCGGCCTGGATCTCCCGGCCGAAGCGGTAGCAGCGATTGGCGTC
The DNA here is from genome assembly GCF_056156565.1 of Bradyrhizobium sp. JHI2711. Taxonomy (NCBI): domain Bacteria; kingdom Pseudomonadati; phylum Pseudomonadota; class Alphaproteobacteria; order Hyphomicrobiales; family Nitrobacteraceae; genus Bradyrhizobium; species Bradyrhizobium sp. JHI2711. Next base: position 407,264 of record NZ_JBPZPT010000001.1, on the reverse strand, counting down.
GCGGCTCCAAACGCCGGCACCTAGGCCGTAGAGCGTGTCGTTGGCGATCGCGAGCGCCTCTTCGTCGGTCTTGAAGGTCGTGACCGAGACGACGGGGCCGAAAATCTCCTCCTGGAAGATTCGCATCTTGTTGTGGCCCTCGAACACGGTCGGCTGGACGTAGAAGCCGCCGGTGAGATCGCCGCCGAGATCGGCGCGTCCGCCGCCGGCCAGCACCTTGGCGCCCTCCTGCTTGCCGATGTCGATATAGGAGAGGATCTTGCTGAGTTGCTCGCTGGAGGCCTGTGCGCCGATCATGGTGGTGGGATCGCGCGGATCGCCCTGCTTGATCGCAGCGACGCGCTTGAGCGCCCGCTCCATGAAGCGGTCATAGATGTCGGCGTGGACCAGCGCCCGGCTCGGACAGGTGCAGACCTCGCCCTGGTTCAGCGCGAACATGACGAATCCCTCGATCGCCTTGTCGAAGAAATCGTCGTCCTCGGCGGTGACGTCCTTGAAGAAGATGTTCGGCGACTTGCCGCCGAGCTCGAGCGTGACAGGAATCAGATTCTGGCTGGCATATTGCATGATCAGCCGGCCCGTCGTGGTCTCGCCGGTGAAGGCGATCTTGGCAATGCGCGGGCTCGACGCCAGCGGCTTGCCGGCCTCGAGGCCAAAGCCGTTGACGATGTTGAGCACGCCGGCCGGCAGCAGGTCGGCGATGATCTCGGCGAAGACCATGATCGAGGCCGGGGTCTGCTCGGCGGGCTTGAGCACCACGCAATTGCCGGCGGCCAGCGCCGGCGCGAGCTTCCAACAGGCCATCAGAAGCGGAAAGTTCCAGGGAATGATCTGGCCGACCACGCCGAGCGGCTCGTGGAAATGATAGGCGATGGTGTCGTGGTCGATCTCGCCGATCGAGCCTTCCTGGGCGCGGACGACACCGGCGAAATAGCGGAAATGGTCGATCGCGAGCGGCAGGTCGGCGGCGCGCGTCTCGCGGATCGGCTTGCCGTTGTCCCAGGTCTCGGCAATCGCGAGGCGCTCGAGGTTCTCTTCCATGCGGTCGGCGATCCGGTTCAGGACCGCGGCGCGCTCGGCGACGCTGGTGCGGCCCCAGGCGGACTTGGCGGCATGCGCCGCGTCGAGCGCTGCCTCGATGTCCTGCGCGTCGGACCGCGCGATCTTGCAGACCACCCGGCCGGTCAGGGGCGAGGCATTGTCGAAATATTTCCCGGAGATCGGCGCGACGAACTTGCCGCCGATGAAATTGTCGTAGCGTTCGGCAAAGGGCACTTTGGTGACGCTGAGGAATTCCACCTTGTTCATTGATCACTCCCGATGTTGCTGTTTGCGCTTGTCGTCGCCTGTTCGCGACTTGCGCCGACGATGATGCGGGAGGTGTTTTCTGTCAGCCCGGGCGGAAGCGATGGTGGGGCGGACCTGTCGCAGAACTGCGACAGTCGTGGACGAGGTAAGCGTGAGATGGAGCGCTCACGGCCACCCTATCGTCATTGCGAGCGCAGCGAAGCAATCCAGAGTCCCTCCGCGGAAAGATTCTGGATTGCTTCGCTGCGCTCGCAATGACGGATGAGCTCAGTGGTTCAGCTCGAACCGCTTCAGCTTCCGATGGAGCGTGGCGCGGCTGACGCCGAGGGCCTTGGCGGCGGCGGAGACATTGCCGCCGGCGCGGAGCAGCGCCCGCTGCAGCACCGCGCGCTGGCCGCCGGCAAGATGATCGCGCGCGGCATCGCCGCCGAGAAGATCGGCCGCGGGCACCGGCCGCAACGCACCGCCGGGCGCGATGCCGAGCGCCAGCCGGGCGGAGCGCGTTGCGCCGATCACGAGATCGTCCGCATCGACCGCAACGAGGCCGCCGCAGCTTCCATCCGCCGCCTGTGTCAGCACGATGCGGGCATGGGCGAAGACCTTGCGAAATAGGTCGGCCTCGATCCGCCTGGCCGCCTCGCCTGCCGCGAGCGCGATCAGGCTGGCAAAGGCGTCGGTGCGGTCGGCGCGGCAGGAAGAGACGTCGAGCACGCCCGCGAGCGCCGCCTCGTGATCGTAGATCGGAACGGCGGTGCAGCTCAGAAGCGTGTTGCGCGCAAAGAAGTGCTGGTCGCGATCGATGGTCAGCGGACGCAGCTCGACGAGGCAAGTGCCGATACCGTTGGTGCCCTCGTGCTCCTCGCTCCAGAGTGCACCGGTCCAAAGGCCCCAGGACTGAAACGTCGCATCGTCCGCCACCGTGCCGCGGCGATCGACCGGCACGCCCTCGCGATCGGCGAGCAGCACGCAGCAGCCCGCAGCGCCGACAGCCTGATAAAGCCGGTCCATGGCGCCCTGGGCGGCCGCCAGAAGCGGCGCGATGCGCTCGCGCGCCTGCTGCAGCTCGGCCTCGGTCAGCCGCATCGGCGCGGCGTGGCCGCCGGGATCGAGATGGTGCAACCGGGAGGAACGGCGCCACGAGGCCACGAGCGCGGACCGTGCCGCCTGGCCTGACGCTATGGCGGCCTCGACGCGGGCCGCGTGATGCCGGGGCATTGTCCCATTCATCACAGTTTCCTCCGGATATCGATTGTAGGACGCGCCGGTGCTCCCCGGTTGATCTGCGTCAACTTCAGCGCGCGCCAGCAAAGGCATGAGCCCGCCGCGGCGCCGCCGTCAAGGGAACCGCCCGGATCGGGGGTTACGACCTTCGCAGGAGGAGGCAAAGTTGTGGTGGTCGGATGTCAGCAGCGACTTTCCCTGCGGCGTTCGAAAGCTGCGGATGCCGCTAGTTCGCCGGGATCATTCGAACGAGATCGCGCGGATGGACATAGTCGAGCTGGAAGCGCGCCCGCTCGTCCAGCATGTCCGGGTCGATCTTCTCGGACCGCAGCAGCGACACCCGTTGTTCGCTTCTGGCGCGCTCGCGCTTGAGCTGAGCCAGCTCGCTGGTCAGCGCGATGATCTCCTGGTCGAGCTCCTGGCGGGCGTTGAGACCGTATTTGCCGGTGTAGGCGTTGACGCCGAAATAGCCGACGATCGCCGCCGCCATCGCATAGAGGGCAAGACCGGTCAGGATCGATTTCAGGCGCGCGCGGGAGACCATCTTTGGAAGATGGGACAGGTTGGTTAAGGAAGTGCTAATTGCCAGAACGAGGCACTATCTCCATGACGCGTCATGCCCGGGCTTGTCCCGGCCATCCACGTGCTTTGCCGGCGATAACGAAGAACGTGGATGCCCGGGACAAGCCCGGGCATGACGGAGCGTCGGCTTGGCCGGAAGCTCAGCCCTGATTCTTCGCCACATGCGCGGCGAAGGCGTCGATGTATTGCTGCAGCACCGTCTTGAGGGAGTCCTTGGTCAGATTGCCGTCCGCATCGAAGGCATCGCCGACGCTACTGAGATAGATTTCCGGCTGCTGGAGGACCGGACCGGAAATGCCCGGCAGGATGTTCTGCAGATGCTTGGCCGCGCTGACGCCGCCGAGCAGCCCCGGCGAATTAGAGATGATGCCGACCGGTTTGCCGAGGAACGAGCTCTTGCCATAGGGGCGCGAGGCGACGTCGATGGCGTTCTTCAGGACGCCCGGGATCGAGCGGTTGTATTCGGGCGTGACGAACAGGACGCCATTCGACGTCTTGAGCTTCTCGCGGAAGGCGAGCCAGTCCGCGGGCGGCGCGCCCTCTAGGTCCTGGTTGAAGAACGAGATGCCCGCCGGCGTGATCACCTCGAGCTTGAGCGAGGCAGGCGCAAGCTTGGCGAGCGCATTGGCGATCTTGAGTGAGAAGCTGTCCTTGCGCAGGCTGCCAGCGATCGTGACGATGTTGTAGGCCATTGGGTGTCCTTGAAGGCTCGAGCGGAAATGCCGGGACGGCACTTAAGCCATCCGGGTCAATAGATGCAAGTGCATGAACCGGTCCGATTTGGAAACGCTGCGTTTCTGGAAATGGGTCCGGTTGCGATCCGTCCAGGCCACGATCAAAAGCAATCAGGCCGCCAAGCGGCGGCCTGATGCGTGTCGATAACCGACCGAAGCGATCACTTGTTCGGGTTGATGAGGAATTTTTCGCCGGTGGCCCGCTTGGCGTAGACTGCGATATTGGCGGGATCGAGCGCCTCGGCGAGCGAGACAACCTTGGTGTAATGGCTGGCGAAGGTGGTTTTGAGCTCGGATGCCACGCGCTGGCGCAGGCGGCCGATCTCGGCCGGGCCGATGTTTTGAAGGAATGGCGTGAGCAGCCAGCCGCCGACGCCCCAGCTGAGCCCGAACGAGCGGTTCAGCTCCGTCGGCCGCGTGTCGAGGCTGCCATAGATGTAGACCTGCTTGTACACGTTGGAGCCGTAGCGGCTGTATTCCTTCGCGGTCTTGTTGGCTGCGATCTCCATCGCGGTCAGGATCTGGCTCGCCAGCTTGCCGCCGCCGATGGCGTCGAAGGCGATGGTGGCGCCGGTCTCGACCAGCGCGTTGGTCAGATCGTCCATGAAGTTGGGCGCGCTGGAATCCACGACGTACTTTGCGCCGATCTTGTGCAGGATGTCGGCCTGCTCCTTGTTCCTGACGATATTGACGAGGCCGATGCCGTCCTTGATGCAGATCTTGTTGAGCATCTGACCGAGATTGGAGGCTGCGGCCGTGTGCACGAGCGCCTTGTGGTTCTCCCGCCGCATCGTCTCGGTCATGCCGAGTGCAGTTAGCGGATTGACGAACCAGGAAGCGCCGTCCGCCGCCGTGGTGCCCGGCGGCAGCTCCATGACGTCGCGGACCTTGAGCACGCGGTACTGCGTGTACATCCCGCCGCCGATCATCGACACCGTCTTGCCCATCAGGGCCTTGGCCGCATCCGACGATCCGGTCCGTATCACCGTGCCGGCGCCCTCGTTGCCGACCGGCAGCGACTGATCGAATCTCGCCGCCATCATCCGCATCGCCGCCTCCGGCATCGTGGCGGTGATGACCGGCATCTCCTTGCTGCCGGAGACCTTGGCGGCCGACATGTCGGCGGGACCGATCAGGAGCCCGAGGTCGGACGGGTTGATCGGGGTGGCCTCGACGCGAACCACGACCTCATCGTCGGCCGGCTCCGGGGTCGGGACCGTCACGAGAGACAATTCCAGCTCGCCGCTCTTCTTGAGCAGCGAACGCAATTCCAGTCCGGTCTTGCCGTCACTCATGTCGATCCTCCCCTGTCCTTCTGTTCGCGCGGATCGAGACGCCGGCTTACGCCAGCGCCTTCAGTGCCGCCCTGCCGCCATAGAGCGCCTGCTTGCCGAGCTGCTGCTCGATGCGCAAGAGCTGGTTGTATTTGGCGGTCCGGTCGGACCTTGCAAGGGAGCCGGTCTTGATCTGACCGCAATTGGTGGCGACCGCGAGGTCGGCGATGGTGGAATCCTCGGTCTCGCCGGAGCGGTGCGACATCACCGAGGTGTAGCCGGCCTTGTGCGCCATCTCGACCGCGGCGAGCGTCTCGGTCAGCGTGCCGATCTGGTTGACCTTGATCAGGATCGAGTTGGCGCGGCCGGTCTTGATGCCTTCGGCAAGGCGCTTGACGTTGGTGACGAAGAGGTCGTCGCCGACCAGCTGGCACTTCTTGCCGATCAGGTCAGTGAGCTCCTTCCAGCCGTCCATGTCGTCTTCCGACATGCCGTCCTCGATGGTCACGATCGGATAGCGCGCGACGAGGTCGGCAAGATACTTCGCCTGCTCGGTGATCGAACGGGTCTTGCCCTCGCCTTCATAGACGTATTTGCCGTCCTTGAAGAACTCGGTCGAGGCGCAGTCGAGGCCGAGCATGATGTCGGTGCCCGCCTTGAAGCCGGCCTTGCCGATCGCATTCATGACGAAGTCGAGCGCGGCGTCCGCCGACGGCAGGTTCGGAGCGAAACCGCCCTCGTCGCCGACATTGGTGTTGTGGCCGGCCTTCTTCAATTCGGACTTCAGCGTATGGAAGACTTCCGCGCCGTAGCGCAGGCCCTCGGCAAAGCTCGAGGCGCCGACCGGCAGGATCATGAATTCCTGGAAGTCGATCGGGTTGTCGGCGTGCACGCCGCCATTGATGATGTTCATCATCGGCACCGGCAGCAGGCGCGCGGAGGTGCCGCCGACGTAGCGATAGAGCGGCATGTCGAGCGAATTCGCGGCCGCCTTGGCGCAGGCCAGCGAGACGCCGAGGATGGCGTTGGCGCCGAGCCGGCTCTTGTTCGGCGTGCCGTCGAGGTCGATCATGATCTGGTCGATCTGGGCCTGCTGCTCGACATCGAGGCCGCTCAGGGCCTCGAAGATCTCGCCATTGACGGCGCCGACCGCCTTGGTCACGCCCTTGCCGAGATAGCGCGCCTTGTCGCCGTCGCGCAGTTCCACGGCCTCATGGGCGCCGGTGGAGGCGCCGGACGGAACCGCGGCGCGGCCGAGCGCCCCGTCCTCCAGCACGACATCGACCTCGACGGTGGGATTGCCCCGGCTATCGAGAATTTCGCGGCCGATGATGTCGATGATGGCGGTCATGATGTCCACTTCCGTTCGTTGGGGCTGATCGGTGCCGCGGGTCTTACACGGGCCGCAAGCAAATGTGAACGCTTGGACGCACGGCTCCGACTGACGCGAAAGGCGCCTCAGAATATGCTCGACCACGTCTGGTCCGCGTGCCCAACCTCAATCTCAAACAGTCGGGGTAACGCCATGAATCGCCGCCAATTTCTTGCTTCGAGCGCCGCGCTGCTCGCCGCCCGTCCAGGTTTTGCGCAGGAAGGCCCGTTCCGGACGAGATACTACCCGATCAGTCCGGGTATCGGCCTGCACGATCTCACGCCCGCCCCTGACGGCACCATCTGGTTCACGGCGCAGGGCAAGGGTCTGCTCGGCAGTCTCGATCCACGCGATGGCCGTTTCAAGACGGTCAGCCTAGGCCAGGGCGCAGCCCCACACGGCGTAACCGTCGGGCCCGACGGTGCGCCCTGGATCACCGAAGGCGGCCAGAACGCGATTGCGCGGGTCGACCCTGCCGATCTCAAGGTGACGCTGTTCCGCCTGCCGGAAAAGTTAGCCTCCGCCAATCTCAACACCGGCGTGTTCGACAGGGATGGCACCTACTGGTTCACCGGCCAGTCCGGCTATTACGGCCGGCTGTCTCCGAAGACCGGCGAGATGAACGTGTTCAAGGCACCGAAGGGGGTCGGCCCCTACGGCATCACGGTCACGCCCAAGGGCGATATCTGGTACGCCTCCCTCGGCGGCAGCCATATCGCGAAGATCGACCGCGCGGGCGGCAATGCGACCGTGGTCGAGCCGCCGACCCCGAACCAGGGGTCGCGGCGCGTCTGGTCGGATTCGAGGGGCCGGATCTGGGTCAGCGAGTGGAACAGCGGCCACGTCTCGGTGCATGATCCCGCGGACGGCTCGTGGAAGACCTGGAAGCTGCCAGGCGAACGTCCCCGCGCCTATGCCGTTTATGTCGACGACAAGGACAAGGTCTGGCTGACCGATTTCTCCGCCAACGCCATCGTGCGCTTCGATCCCGCCACCGAGAAGTTCAACGTCTTCGCCAGCGACAAGGCCAACGCCAATGTCCGCCAGCTCGACGGGCGGCCGGGCGAGCTTTGGGGCTGCGAGTCCGGCAACGACCGCATCGTCATGATCCAGACAATCGCCGCAGGTTGACGACGAGCCCGTTTGCGTCCATCCCGGCATCCTCTGGAGCGCGATCTTATCGCGCTCCTATTGCTTAATTGAGCATGATCTTTCGGAAAACCGGTGCCCACTTTTCCGGATCATGCTCCACAGGATGTTGACGACGATGGCGAAAAAGTCCCTCCAGCTCGGCCGCGCGGTCGAATGGCCGCACACGCCGGAAGAGGCCCAGCTCGACCGCGTGCCCAATCCGCAGAAAGGCACGGACTATCTGGTCCGCTTCACCGTGCCGGAATTCACCTCGCTCTGCCCTGTCACGGGCCAGCCGGATTTCGCGCATCTGATGATCGACTACGCGCCGGGGGCGTGGCTCCTGGAGTCGAAATCGCTCAAGCTCTACATCGCGAGCTTCCGCAATCACGGCGCCTTCCACGAGGACTGCACCGTGATGATCGGCAAGCGTATCGCGTCCGAGATCAAGCCGAAATTCCTGCGCATCGGCGGCTATTGGTATCCGCGCGGCGGCATCCCGATCGACGTGTTCTGGCAGACCGGCCGCGTGCCGAAGGGACTCTGGGTGCCGGAGCAAGGCGTGGCGCCCTATCGCGGGCGGGGCTAGGGCATGCTCGGTCACGTGTGACCATCAAGAGAAAACGGCCTCGGTCGACAGCGACGAGGCCGCTCTCGCAGCACGGTCCTAGCTTGCCAAGCGCTGCCTCAGGCTCTGGTAGAGCGCCGTCTCGAAGTTCATATAGCCGATGAATGATGTCGGATCACCGAAGGGCAGAATCTGGGTGGCCCAGAACCCGCCGACGTTGTTCTGCCGATCGATCCAGTAGAACAGGTTGGCAAGCCCGGCCCAGCCCAGCGCGCCGGCGGGACGTCCTGTCGGGGCTTCCTCGTCGTTGACCATGAAGCTCAACGCCCAGGATTTGGATTGGCCCGGAAAGAATTCCGCGTCGTTGCACAGTGACGGGATGACACCCGTGATCGGCGTTACCTTCCTGTCGCCCAGGTGGTTCCTTTCCGCCATCCGAACGGTTTCGGCTTTCAGCACGCGGCCGTGTTCGCCAACCCCATCATTCAGCCACATGCGGATGAAACGCATGTAGTCGCCGACCGCGCCGTACAGGCCGTGGCCGCCCATATGGACTTCGGGCTTTGCCGGAAGCTCGAAATCCATCGGCGTCAGCGACCCGTCGGCATTCCGCGCGTGGATGCCGGCCAGTTTCTGGCGCATCGCATCGGTCAGCTCGAAGGTCATGTCCTCGATCCCGAGCGGTTCGAAGATGCGTGTCTTGAAGACTTCACCGAGTCGCTTGCCCGCGATGGCCTCGACGATCTGGCCGCACCAGTCGAGATTTGTTCCATAGTCCCAGCGCTCGCCGGGATCGAACAGCAGCGGGGTCATCAGGGAGGCCTTGGTCGCGGTGATCACGCTGGGCTGCCCCTTCTCCTGCGCCAGCCGGTTGTAGATGTGGTTGATGAAATGGTAGCTCAGGCCCGCCGTGTGGGTCATCAGCATGCGCGTGGTGATATCGCGCTTCGGTGCACGCAGGATCGGCTCGCCCGCTGCATCGAAGCCCTCGATCACCTGCAGCTTTCCGATCTCGTTCGCGTAACGCTTCGCGGGCGCATCGAGATCGAGCTTGCCCTCCTCGACGAGTTGCAGAACGGCCGTGCCGGTAATCGCCTTGGTGGTGGAGAAAAGGGCAAAGACGCTGTCGGTGGTCATGTCCGCCGGCCGATCGAGACGGCGTTTGCCGGCTGCGCCTTCATAGATGTTGCGCCGGCGGTCCGTCACCATCGCGACAACGCCGGGCACGCGCGGCGTGGATGTGACGACGCCGTCGAGAACGGCATCTGCCGTCGCGCCAAAATTCATGATCATGATCGTCCTCCCGTGCTGGATTGTTTGATGTGGTCGATGCTCGCGTCGCGAGCGCTCATTGCATCGCGAAGCCCTCGTAACCGTTCACCGCGGCCTCGTCGCACTTCTGTCGATACGCGCCGACGCCGCCGCAGTACGACAGGACACGGCGCGGCTTGCCTTCGACGTTCGAGCCCAGGTACCAGGAATTGGTTTTCGCGATCAGCGTCGCGTTTGCGATCTCATCGTGATGGGCCACCCAGCTGTCCTGGGCGTCCTTTGTCGGCTCGACCACCTTCAGATCCTTGCTGCGCATGTACTTGATGCAGTCATCGATCCATTCGACCTGCTGCTGCAGGCACGTGGTCATGTTGCACAGCGCAGCCGATGGAGCGAGCGGAACGGCGGTCGTGAACAGGTTGGGATAGCCGTGAACCTGCAGGCCCATCGTGGTGCGGATGTCCCTGCCCCAGTCCTCCCTCAGCGATCGGCCGTCGCGACCCCTGATATCGATGCGCGTCAAGGCACCGGTGCCGGCGTCGAAGCCGGTTGCTAGGATAATGACATCCAGCTCATGGACCGTACCGTCAGCGGTCTGAATACCAGTGGGCGTGACGCGATCGATCGGATTGCTCTTGACGCTGACGATCTCGACGTTGGGGCGATGGAAGGCCTCGAGGAAGTTCTGCTCGAGCGGCACACGGTGCGTTCCGAAGCCATAATCGGCAGGAATCAACGCATCGCACAGTTTCGGATCCTCGAGCCGCTCGCGCATCTTCCCGCGCACGAATTCGGAGATCTCGGCATTGACCTCCGGGTCGAAGAACAGCTCGGCGAACGAGGATATCCATAGCTTCAGAGAACCGTCATTCCAGCAGGCCTCGATCACCGCGCGGCGGCGCTCCGGCGTGAGGTCTGCCCAGGCGTGCTCGAAGTCGTATTCAAAGCCGGTGAATGTGCGCGGCAGGCGTTCGGTGAGTGACTTGAATCTCGACTTGTAGTCCTCGACCTCCGCGGCCCCAAATTTCGGATTCTTCATCGGGATGATGTATTGCGGCGTCCGGATGAACACCTTGAGATGGCCGACATCGCCGGCGATCGTCTGGATGACCTGGATGCCGGTCGCACCGTTGCCGATGACTCCGACGCGCTTGCCTGCGAGTTCGACAGGCTGCTCCGGCCAGCGCGCCGTATGGAACAACTGTCCCTTGAAAGTCTCCTGCCCCGGAAAGGATACGTAGGGAGCCGACAGCATGCCGCAGCAGGTAACTAGAAACTGAGTATCGATCACGTCGCCCCGGTCGGTCGTGACCAGCCAGCGCTGCGAAGCCTCGTTGAAGTGCGCGCTCTTGACCGTCGTACTGAACTGGATGTCCTTGCGCAGATCGAGACGGTCGGCGACGTAGTTCATCCAGCGTTCGATTTCGGGCTGGCCCGGAAACTTCTCGCTCCAGCTCCAATCCTTGTAGAGCTCCTCGGAGAAAAGATATTGATAGATGTAGGCCTCGGAGTCGAAGCGCGCGCCGGGATATCGATTCCAATACCACGTGCCGCCGACGCCTGACGCGGCGTCGATCCCCCTGACGCTCAATCCCTGCTCGCGCAGACGATAGAGTTGATAGAGCCCGGCGACGCCGGCTCCGACAACCACGGCATCGAACCTCGCTGTTCCATGCGAACCGTTGCTTCCATTGGATTTGGTCAGGGCTTCCGCCATTTTTTCCTCCTCGGTGATTTTTGAGTGCGCACGACCTTCCCCATCCGTCATGCGATCGGGGGTGGTGCAGCGCGTCATTGTTGATCCCGTCAGTACGGGACGGGGAAAAGTTATGAGTATTCCGCCGGCTGGAGCTTGAACAAATCGGACAATTCTTTGAACGAAGCCGCGCGCTCCTCAGCCGGTCCTGCAGTTCGGCAACACGGCTCGCTTGGCAAATGGCAAAACCGGCTTATGCTCGTCTCCGCCGTTCGGCCAATGAGAAGCAGAAGCGGTCAACCGCGCCTTAGAATCAGGGAAGGAGTGGCGCGCGATGGGCCAATTAATCACGGTTGAGGAGCTCCCCCGCTACGCTCCCGGCCAATTGATGCTGGACAGTTCCGCCGTGGGCAAGGCTGACTTTCGGTTGCGCGTCTTCCGCTATGCGCCGTCCGACATCTGGGTGCCGCCGTCCGAGAATTTCCTGATCGTCGTCTATCGCGAAGGCACCACGTCAATGAACCGCCGTGTGACCGGCGCGTGGAAGCAGGATCACGTCGGACGCGGTGTCACAACCCTGCTGACACGTGCGGAGCCTTCGAACTGGCGCTGGAGCAATGACCTCGAAGTCAGCCATTTCTACATCTCGCCGAGCCTGATGACGAAGACCGCGAGCGAGGCATTCGACCGCGAGTCAGACGGCGTCGAACTCTACGATCTGCTCAGGATCGAAGATCCGGTGCTGACCTGGATCGGTGACCGGATGGTGCAGGAAGTGTCCGAAGGCGGCCCGGGCGGCCGGCTCTGCTACGATGCGCTGGCACTTCAGGCGAGCGTGCACATCTTGCGAAAATACGCCTCGGTGGAATTCAAGCTGCCCTGTCCGCAGGGGCGCTTCAGGCCAGCGCATGCAAGGCTGATCGAGGACTATGTCGAACAGAACATCTCCAGGAACATCACGCTCGAGGAGCTAGCCAACATCTGCAACTGCTCGCCGGTGCAGTTCGCGCGCAAGTTCCAGGTGCACTATGGCATGCGGCCGCATGCCTATGTCCTGAGCCGCAAGGTGGAGCGCGCCCGCCAACATCTGCGCAAGGATCGGCTCGCCCTGAAAGAGATTGCGCTCTTAAGCGGATTTTCCGATCAAAGCCATCTCAATCGGATTTTCCGCAGGTACATGAACGTCACGCCAGCTGAGTATCGCAAGAGCTGCGTGAGCTAGCCTCCTCCACCCAGTGTGACGTGGACGAAGTGAGACAGCCCACCCGTGTTCCGCGCAAGGTGCAGCGCGAAACGCTGCGCCCCGCACAGCCGGGACCGAGCGCCACGAATTCCGGACCCCGGATCAGCAACGCACCACGCCGCAAGTGCGGCGCGCTGCGTCGCATCAGGGGAACGAAAAACAATGTCTCGGTATAGTCAGTAGGCGCTCAGCAAATCCACCTTGGCATTCGCCAGCACCAGCCGCCGCGCCAGGATGGCGGCAAGATTGCGCATGATCTTCAACGACGTTTCCGGGTGCAGCCGGCGGTAATCGGCAAAGCTGTCGAGCGGCAGTTCGAGGCAGGTGACGGGCGTGTCGGCGAAGACGTCGGCGCTGCGGCTGTGCTCCAGGATCGCCATCTCGCCGAATTCCATGCCGGGACCATGCGAGGCGAGCCGCACGCCGCTCCGCAGCTCGCGCGGTGGGCGGGGACGTCCCGCCCACCCGCTTTTTCATCCGCCTCAGGTGATCGCGATCGGACAGCCATTGCTGCCGGTCGCGCCTTTGATCGGCGACGGCGTGAAGCAGTAGACGAACTGGTACTTCTTGTCGGCAATCAACTCGTCGAAGATCAGGTTCTCGTGGTTGAGAATGCCGTGCTTGGTCTGCAATTCGGAATGAACCGCGAAAGCGAGCGACTTGTCGGGATTGGGCACCACTTCGACCGCCCAGGTGTCGGCCGCAGTCAGCGCGAGATCCTTCTCAATGATCCACTTCGCGGCATCGAGACCGATTCCAGGCTCGCCGCTATTGTACCGATCATTGTTCTTCATCCACAGGGAGCCCCAGCCGGTGTGGAACATGATCGCATCGCCCGGCTTGATGTCGCTCTCCGCGATGCTTTGCTTCGCGAGCGCCGCCTTGATATCGGCCGAGGTGATCTCTTGGCCCGCGTCCATCATGCCGCCCTTCAGCGCGACCATATCGATCAGGTGGGCGCGTGTGAACAGCGGCTTGAGCTTCTCGGCGCCAAGCTTCTTCAGGCCGTAGGCGTCGCTGATCTCAGCGGCGGTGAAGCCGTTGTAGAAGCGCATCTCGCTCTTGTCGCCGTCCTTGCCCAGCTGGATGCCGATATGGCCGAGCCCGTCGAATTGTGTGCCGGTCTGGCCGATCTCGGTAGCGAGAAACTCGTCGTGATAGACGAGCTTGTTGTCGCCGAACGGGCCGCCAGTCGGCCCGCCGGGAATGCGCAACGAGAATGCGCGGGCGCCGAACAACGGCATGCCTTGCTCGTAAACGCGCCCGATCTTGTAGATCTTGCCATCCTTGATCCACTTCACGGCATCAAGAACCTTCGCCGGTGTCATATGGTTCGACGCGCCAGCCTCGTCGTCCTTGCCCCATTTCGAGGGCCACCAAGGCTTGTCCACGCCCTTTGGCATCGTTGTGGTTTGGGCCTGGGCCGCTGTGATCGGTGCGAGTGAGAACTTGCCGTGCATCGCACCTGCGAATGCCGCCCCAGCCGCACCAGCAAGGCCTGCCGTGCGGAGCAAGGTCCGGCGATCGGTCGCAGCACCGCCCTTCTCTTCGTCGCCTTTGGTGTCGTCCATCGCTTCCTCCCGGGTTGTGCCCGCTGAGATCGGGCTTAAGATCCTGTTTTCGGAATGCTCGTCCTCCATTAGGCTGTTGTCCAGCGACAAAAATAAGACCAGGGTTGAGGACGCCGATGAGCCTGTTCGAGAGCGACAAATCCGCCGAGCGGACTCCGGTGTCACTGATCACCGGCTTTCTTGGCAGCGGCAAGACCACACTGCTCAACCGCCTGCTACGCCACGACGCGATGAAGGACAGCGCCGTCGTCATCAACGAATATGGCGAGGTCAGCCTCGACCACCTCCTCGTGGAACGCGTGGATGGCGAAGTCGCCGTGCTTGCGAGTGGTTGTATTTGCTGCACTATTCGCAGCGATCTGGAAGAGACCCTGCGCGCGCTGCTGGTGCGCCGCGATCGTGGCGAGGTCCCGCCGTTCCGCAGGATTTTGGTCGAGACGACGGGGTTGGCTGATCCCGCTCCCATCGCTCAGCTGCTGCTGAACAACCCCTTGGTCTCGCATTTCCTGCGGCTCGACACCGTGGTGACGACCGTCGACGCGGTCAATGCTGCGCGGCAGCTCGACCGCCAATACGAGGCGGTGAAGCAGGTCGCGCTCGCTGACCGGCTGCTGATCACCAAGCGCGATTTAGTCAATGATACTGACGCACTGGACTTGCGGCTTCGTCGGCTCAATCCTAGCGCCAGGATCGAGAACGTGGCGCATGGCGATGTCGATCCGGCTCAACTGTTCGGCGCCGCCCTCATTGACCCCGAAAAGAAGACAGCCGATATCGAGCGCTGGCTCAACGAGCAGGCGTTCGCCGACGTCGCCAAGGCTGCACATGAGCGCGCCCATCATCACGATGACGGTCATGCCCATCACGAGCATCATAGCCACGATGCATCGATCCTTAACTTCATGATCGCATTCGACGATCCCCTTGACTGGATGGCCGTATCGCGCTGGCTCGCGCATCTGCGCGCCACCCGGGGAGAGGACCTCTTGCGGGTCAAGGGCATCTTGAATCTTCGTGATGAAGCGGCGCCGGTCGCGGTCCATGGCATCCACCACGTCTTCCATCCGCCGGTGGCGCTTGCAAAATGGCCCAATACCGACCGCCGTTCGCGCATCGTGTTCATCACCCGTGGCATTCCGCGTCACGAGGTGCTTGACCTCTGGCAGGAGGCCCACGCGGGCGCTTGACCACCACAAAGACCGCTCGCGAAGGTTTTTGAGAGGGCGCTTCGTCCGGACGCGGCCTCAGACGCGGGCGTCTGACGGCGCCCGCTGCTTGAGCAGCCGCGCGCAGACGAGGCCGAGCAGCACCATGATCGCGGCGCTCGAAGACAGGGTCGCCATCTTGCCGGCATGCTGAAGCCCGAAGCCATAGGCGAGCGGTCCCACCGTCTGTCCCATGAAGAAGAAGAACGAATGCAGCGACATTGCCGTGGCGCGCGCCTCGACCGAGAGCTCGCTGGCGAAGACCTGGAGACAGCCATGGGCGATGTAGAAGCCCCAGCCCATCACGACGAGATTCAGCGCCTGCACTTCCCAGCGTGGACCGAAGGCGACGGCGATGAGCTGTGAGGCCACCAGCGTCATCCCTGCGATCATCATGCCCTTCACGCCGAGCCAAGGCAGCAGGCGCGACACCGTCAGCGTGTAGAACAGGCCGCCGACCGCAAAGCCGGCGATGACGATGCCGGCGATCGATAGCGAGGTCTGGCCGAGCTCGAACAGGAACGAAGCGATGTAAGGAAACAGCCCGAGCACGCAGCAGCCTTCGATGAACACCGCCGAATAGCAGACATAGGCATTCGGGTTGGTGAAGATAGTGCGATAGCCGGCCTTCAACGCCGACAGGCTCGTCTTCGGCGGATGCTTGACCTTGGCGCCACGAAAGCCGGCCGCGACCGCGATCGATGCGATGATCACCAGGACACCGAGCACCGCCAGCACGCCGCGCCAGCCGAGGAAATCACCGATCAGGCCTGAGGCCGAGGCGCCGAGCAGATTGCCCGTCATGGCGCCGGCGAGCGTGCGGCTGATCGCAACCTGGCGCTTCTCGGGACCGACGAGGTCGCTGGTCAGGCTGAGCGCCACCGGAAATACGCCGCCCGAGCCGATCCCCGCGAGGATGCGGGTTGCGAACAGAACCGAGAACGACGTCGAGAATGCGCCCAGGATGTTGGCAAGGCCGAGCAGCGCGAGGCAGCCGATCATCAGCCGCGTCTTGCCGAACAGGTCGGCGGCGGCTCCGATAATCGGCTGGATGATCGAGAAGGTGAAGGCGAACACCGCGGCAAAGCCCGCGGCGGTGGCGATGCTGACGCCAAAATCCTCGGCGACGTGCGGCAGCACCGGATCGAGCGCGCGAGCCGACAAGGCAGCGGCAAAGCTTGCGCCTGAGATGACGTAGAGCGCCGTCGGCAAGCCATCTTGCGGCCGCGCCTCGCTCTGTTGCATCAGCGCGGATTCTTTGCCAGAGCGTCGAACGCCATCAGCCGGGCGATGAGCCCCTCGAACTCGCGCAGCGGCACCATGTTGGGGCCGTCCGACGGCGCGCGATCGGGATCGGGATGAGTCTCGATGAAGACGCCGGCAACGCCGACTGCCACCGCCGCACGTGCGAGCACGGGCACGAATTCGCGCTCGCCGCCCGAGGACGTCCCCTTCCCGCCCGGCTGCTGCACCGAATGGGTGGCGTCGAAGATCACGGGCGCGCCGGTGGTGCGCGCCAGGATCGGCAGCGCGCGCATGTCGGACACGAGCGTGTTGTAGCCGAATGAGGCGCCGCGCTCGGTAACGAGCACGTTCGGATTGTTCGCGCTCGTGATCTTGGCGACGACATTGGCCATGTCCCAGGGCGCCAGGAACTGGCCCTTCTTGACATTGACAACCTTGCCTGTCGCAGCCGCCCCCAGCAGCAGATCGGTCTGCCGGCACAGAAAGGCTGGAATCTGCAGGATGTCCACGGCCTGCGCCACCTCGGCGCATTGCGTGGCTTCGTGCACGTCGGTCAGAACCGGCAAGCCGAGCGAGGATCGGATTTCCGCGAAGATCGGCAGCGACTGCGCAAGACCCAGCCCGCGCGCCGCCGCCGCGCTGGTGCGATTGGCCTTGTCGAACGAGGTCTTGTAGACGAGGCCGATGTTCAGCCGCTCCGCGATCTCCTTCAGCGCGGAGGCGACCTCCAGCGCATGCTGGCGGCTCTCGAGCTGGCAGGGCCCGGCAATGACCGCGATCGGCAAATCATTGCCGAACTTGACCCTGCCGATGGTGACGACCGGCGCCGCTGAATTCGAAGAGCTCAAGGCACATCCCTCGTTTCGGCGCGACCATAGCCGGCATGAGGGTCGGATCAACCCTCTTCCGCCCGGACGGTCCGAATATCAGGGTTGCGCCAGGGTTCCCTGCCCGCCGCCTGCTACTTCACCGCCGAGAAGGCGGTCGGCGCCAGGATCTGGCTGACGATGTTGGCGACGATCTGGCCGTCGGCTTCGCTCTCGGCGCGCGCCTTCATCCAGTCCGGATCGGTCATGAACGCGCCCCACTTCTTCTCGCGCTCGGCAAGCGAATCCCAGGCGAGGAAATAGGTCAGCTCCTGGTTGGATTCGCCGATCAGGGTGGTGAAGAACCCGGCCTGCTTGATGCCATGCTTCTCCCAGATCTTGAGCGTGGCGGTCTCGAACCGCTTGAGCAATGCCGGTAGGCGGCCGGGCACGCAACGATAGATACGCATTTCGTAGATCATTCTTGCTCCCTCCCTGGCAGGAGAGGCGGTTATACCCGCTGGCCACAACTCTGTCTTGAGCCTCACCCGGGGCCCCCTCATGGCGTTCCGCGCATAGCTCGATAGCGCGGGGCCAGCGCTCTTGATAATGTGCAGGCTCGGTCCGGACGTATCAGCCGCCGACTGCCCGAGAGCAATCGGCAAAACGACCGAAGCGATCAAAGGGGGCGAAGGCAATGACCTATTTTGATCTCGGACCCTACAGCCGCAAAATCAGCACGACTTCGCCCGATGCGCAGCTCTGGTTCGACCGAGGGCTCAACTGGGTGTTCGGATTCAACCACGGCGAGGCGATCAAATGTTTTCGCAAGGCGCTCGAGTTCGATAGCAGCTGCGCCATGGCGCATTGGGGCATCGGCTACGCCGCGGGTCCCAACTACAACCTGCCCTGGGTCCGCTATGACGCACAAGGCCGTCAATTGGCGCTGGCGGCATCATACGATGCGACGCAGAACGCGCTCGCGCAGGCGGATAAGGCGAGCCCGGTCGAGCAAGCGCTGATCCGCGCCTTGTCGGTGCGCTATCCGCAGCGTGAAGCGATCGAGGACATGGCGCCGTGGGACAAGGCCTTCACGCGAGAGATGCGAAAGGTCTTCGCCACCTATCCCGACGATCTCGAGGTCCTCGCCATCTTTGCCGAATCGATCATGAACGAGACGCCGTGGTTGATGTGGGACCTCTCGTCTGGAGAACCCACCAAGGGCGCTGGCACCGAGGAATGCAGGGCCGTGCTCGAACAAGCTTTCGATCGATGGCCGGCTGCGTGGAATCATCCGGGTCTGCTCCATCTCTACGTCCACCTCATGGAGATGTCGCCCTTCCCGCAACGGGCGATGCGGGCCGGGGACCGGCTGCGCGGGATCGCTCCCGATAGCGGCCATCTGATCCACATGCCGACGCATCTCGACGTGCTGTGCGGACAGTACAACGACGTCCTGCTCTACAACCAGAAGGCGCTGGCGACCGACCGCAGGTTCCTCGCCTATTCGGACGATCCGGGTGTCTACCTGGTCTATGTCATTCACAACTTCCACTTCGCCATCTACGGCGCGATGTTCCTGGGTCAATACGCCCCCGCGATCGCAGCGGCCGAGGAACTCATTGCCACCGTGCCCGAGCCAGTGCTGCGCATTCAATCGCCCCCGATGGCGGACTTCCTAGAAGGCTATTTGACGATGAAGCAGCACGTTCTCGTGCGTTTCGGCAAATGGCACGACATCATTGCCCAACAGCTACCGGAGGATCGGCAGCTATACTGCTCGGTGACGGCGATGATCCACTACGCCAAGGCGGTGGCTCATTCGGCGCTTGGCCACATAACTGAGGCCGAAACCGAGAAAGCGTTGTTCGCACAGGCGAAGACGCGCGTGCCGGAGAGCCGACTCGTGCACAACAACAAGGTCATCGCCCTGCTCGACGTGGCCGAAGCCATGTTGAATGGCGAACTGGAATATCGCAAAGCCAACTACGACTTTGCGTTCGCTGAGCTGCGCCGATCCGTCGCGCTCAGCGACGCCCTGCCCTATGACGAGCCGTGGGGATGGATGCAGCCACCGCGTCACGCACTCGGCGCGCTGCTGCTGGAGCAGGGAAGGATCCAGGAAGCCGAGGCGGTGTACCGTTCCGATCTCGGCCTCGACGGAAAGCTGAGCCGGGCCTGCCAGCATCCCGACAATCTGTGGTCGCTTCACGGCTTGCACGAATGTCTCATGCGACGTGGCGACAAGGCCGAGAGGCCGCTGATCAAGCAGCGACTTGACCTTGCCCAGTCGCGGGCGGAGGTGCCGATCAAGGCATCTTGCTTCTGCCGCAGGATGGACATCGCGGCCGCGTAGCCGGACGTGCGAGCAAGACTTTGTCAGGGCAGACCCAGCCGGCTACACCAGCCGGCTCTGCTTCGCCGCTGCCTCGATGAACGAGGCGAACAGCGGATGCGGCTCGAAGGGGCGCGACTTCAGCTCGGGGTGGAACTGGACACCGATGAACCAGGGGTGATCCTCGTACTCGACGATTTCAGGCAGCACACCGTCGGGCGAGAGGCCTGAGAATTTAAGGCCGTGCTGCTCGAGGCGGTCCTTGTAGGCGGTATTGACCTCGTAGCGATGGCGGTGACGCTCGGAAATCTCGGTCGCGCCGCCATAGACCTGCGAGACCCGGCTGCCCCGGTTCAGCGTTGCCGGATAGGCGCCAAGCCGCATCGTGCCGCCGAGATCGCCGGCCTGCGAGCGCTTCTCGAGCTCGTTGCCGCGCAGCCACTCGGTCATCAGGCCGACCAGCGGCTCCTTGGTCGGGCCGAACTCGGTGGAATTGGCGTCCTCGATGCCGACGAGGTTTCGCGCGGCCTCGATCACCGCCATCTGCATGCCGAAGCAGATGCCGAAATACGGCACGTCGCGCTCGCGCGCGAACTGCGCTGCCTTGATCTTGCCCTCGGCGCCGCGCTGGCCGAAGCCGCCGGGCACCAGGATGCCGTTGACGTGCTCGAGGAACGGCGCCGGATCTTCCTTCTCGAAGATCTCGCTCTCGATCCAGTCGAGATTGACCTTCACCTTGTTGGCGATGCCGCCATGCGAGAGCGCCTCGATCAGCGATTTGTACGCATCCTTCATGCCGGTGTACTTGCCGACGATGGCGATGGTGACGTTGCCTTCGGGGTTGCGGATGCGCTCGTTGATCTCCTGCCAGCTGCGCAGCTCCGGCGGAATCCGAGAGGCGATCCCGAAAGCGGCGAGCACCTCGTCGTCGAGGCCCGCATTGTGGTAGGCCTCGGGCACCGCGTAGATGTTGTCGACGTCGCGCGCCTCGATCACGGCGCTTTCGCGCACGTTGCAGAACAGCCCGAGCTTGCGCCGCTCTTCCTTCGGGATCTCGCGATCGGTGCGGCAGAGCAGGATGTCCGGCTGGATGCCGATCGAGCGCAGCTCTTTCACCGAGTGCTGCGTCGGCTTGGTCTTCAATTCACCAGCGCTCGGAATGTAGGGCAGCAGCGTCAGATGGATGTAGACGGCATGATCGCGCGGCAGTTCGTTCTTGAGCTGGCGAATCGCCTCGAAGAACGGGAGGCCCTCGATGTCGCCGACGGTGCCGCCGATCTCGACCAGCACGAAGTCGTAATCGTCGTTGCCGTCGAGGACGAATTCCTTGATGGCGTTGGTGACGTGCGGAACGACCTGGATAGTCGCGCCGAGATAATCGCCGCGGCGCTCCTTGGAGATGATGTCCTGGTAGATGCGCCCCGTGGTGATGTTGTCGGCCTTGGTCGCGGGACGGCCGGTGAAGCGCTCGTAGTGACCGAGGTCGAGATCGGTCTCCGCGCCGTCATCGGTCACGAACACTTCGCCGTGCTGATACGGCGACATCGTTCCGGGATCGAGGTTGAGATAGGGGTCGAGCTTGCGGAGGCGGACCTTGTAGCCCCGGGCCTGCAGCAGGGCACCCAGTGCCGCCGAAGCCAGACCCTTGCCGAGCGAAGAAACCACGCCGCCGGTGATGAATATGTACCGCGCCATGGGACTTAACCTCTAATCCCCTAAATACGATTCGCCAAAGCGATTCGTATTCCGCCCCAAAGATTTTGCGGGCCTGTGGGTGAGCCGAAACGAAGAGTGATGACAGGGCCTTGATGGGGATTGTTGATGCAGGACGGTAGCCGCCGCCCTGCATGCCCCCCCTGCTTTATTGCGAGCGCGGCACCTGGGGACCGGTCGGAGCCGGCGCCTGTTGCTGCTCGTCCGCCTTCTTCAGAGAATCCAGGATGCCGCCCGAGGTCGGCGGCGCGATCGGCGACCCGCCGACCGGCTGGGTCTGCGAGGGCTGGCCGATGATCGACGACGGCTTGCGGTCGTAACCGGCATACCAGGACAGAAACAGGCTGGTGAGGAAGAAGCCGACGGCCAGGATCGCCGTGGTCCGCGTCAGCAGGTTCGCGGTGCCGCGGCTCGACATGAAGCCCGCACCTCCGCCCATGCCGAGACCGCCGCCTTCCGACTTCTGGAGCAGGACGGCCCCGATCATGACGGCGACGATCATGAGGTGGATGATGATGACAACGGTCTGCATGATATCCTTCCGTCACAAGCGGGCGGCGCCTGACGGCGGCCGAGCGCGCTTCGCGGGTTTTCCTGAAGTTGCGCGGTGTTACACGATCGTCGGGGGTATTGCCACCCCCGATCAGATCCGGACCAACGGTCCGAATGAGTTAGGGGCAGCCTTTGGCAATCGCAAGGAAGTCGGCCGCTTTCAGGCTGGCGCCGCCGACGAGTGCCCCGTTGACGTTAGTCACCGCCATCAGCTCGGCCGCATTCGAGGGCTTGACCGAGCCGCCGTAGAGAATGCGCATCTTGGCACCGTCAGCCTTGAACCGGGAGGTCAGGAGTTCCCGGATAAACCCATGAATCTGCTCGACATCCTTGGCTGTGGGGGTCAGCCCGGTGCCGATCGCCCAGACCGGCTCATAGGCCACGACCAGATTGGCCGCCGTCGCGCCATCGGGCAGCGAGCCGGCGAGCTGGCCGCGCAGGATGTCCAGGGTCTGGCCGGCGTCGCGCTGGCCCTGCGTTTCGCCAATGCAGACGATCGCAATGACCCCGGCGCGCCAGGCCGCCTCGGCCTTCTGCCGGATCAGCGCATCGTCCTCGCCGTGGTCGGCGCGGCGCTCGGAATGGCCGACTATGATGGCCGTCGCGCCTGCATCGGAGAGCATTTCGGCGGCGATATCGCCAGTATGAGCGCCGGAGGCCTTGGGATGGCAGTCCTGGGCCCCGATCGCGACCTTCTTGCCGCGCGCCTTCTCGGCGAACGCCGCAACCAGGGTCGCCGGCGGGCAGACCAGCAGGTCCGCGTTGCCAGCCACGTCTGCCGCGCCGTTGAGCATGGCGTCGAATTCAGCAGCCTGGGCTTTCAGGCCGTTCATTTTCCAATTGCCCGCGATCAGCGGTCGGATGGCGTCGGTCATGTCAATGTCCAGCAGAATGAGGTTTGTTCTTGCGCTAGCAGAGGTGCCCCTGCAGTTCCAGAGACCAGAGGCCCTTTCGCCGCAGCTTCAAGCGGTTGCCCGAGGCGAGGTTGCGGGGGGAAAGCCGCCACTTTATGATGATCTATCAATTTGGTGACGCGCTTTTGCGGAATCTGCATTAAGACGCGCTCCGTTCCCCTTCCTGACCAAACAAGTTGGACCAAATGCTCCGAGGAATACGCAAGGCCTCATCGAACTGGCTCGGCAAGATCGTTATGGCCGTGGTGATGGGCGTGTTGATCATCAGTTTCGGCATTTGGGGCATTGCTGACATCTTCAAGGGCTTCGGCCAGTCCACGGTCGCCAAGATCGGCAGCACCGAGATCTCGCTCAACGAGTTCCGCCAGATCTACACCGACCGCCTGCAACAGATCAGCCGCCAGTTCGGCCGTCCGTTGACGCCCGACCAGGCGCGCGCGTTCGGCCTTGACCGCCAGGTGCTGCAGCAGACCATTGCCGAGGCCGCGCTCGACGAAGAGGCGCGCCGGCTCGGCCTTGGCCAATCCGACGAGCAGATCCGCCAGCTCATCATGAACGACCCCAACTTCAAGGGTATCGGCGGCAATTTCGACCCCAATCGCTTCCAAGCCTTGATCCGCAATTTCGGCTACACCGAGCAGCGCTATGTCGCCGAGCAGCGCAAGGTATCGCTGCGCCGGCAGATCACCGGCACGGTCGGCGCCGGCCTCGAGCCCCCGAAGGCCATGGTCGACGTCCTGACGCGCTACCAGAACGAACAACGCTCGATTGAATTCGTCCGGCTCGACGCCGCGCAGGCCGGTCCGATCGACCCGCCCTCGCCCGAGGCGCTCGCCGCCTATTTCGAGGATCACAAGGTCCAGTTCCGCGCGCCCGAATATCGCAAGATCTCCTTTGTCGTGGTCTCGCCGGAAGAAATCGGCAAATGGACCGAGGTCTCCGATGAGGACGCCAAGAAGATGTTCGAGCAGCGCAAGGATCGGCTGGGCACGCCTGAGAAGCGCCAGATCCAGCAGATCGTGTTTCCGAACGTTGCCGAAGCGCAGGCCGCTCGCGAGCGCCTCGTCGGCGGGACGTCCTTCGAGGACATCGGCAAGGAACGCGGGCTGAGCGCCTCCGACGTCGACCTGGGGCTTGTGACCAAGTCTTCGCTCGCGCCCGCCGTCGGCGATGCCGCGTTCGCGCTGCCTGCCGGCGAGATCAGCCAGCCGATCCAGAGCGGGCTCGGCGTCGCGATCGTCAGGGTCGACAAGATCGAGCCGGGCGCCGAGGCCGACTACGCCAAGCTTGCCGGCGACATCAAGCGCGAGATCGCGACTGAGCGTGCACGCGTCAAGGTCGCCGACCTCCGCGACAAGATGGAAGACGAGCGTGGCGGCGGCTCCAGCGTGATCGACGCGGCGCAGAAGCTCGGCCTCACCGCCGTGACCATCGAGGCCGTCGACCGCTCCGGTCGCGCCCCGAACGGCCAGCCGGTCGCCAGCATCCCGCAGGGCCTCGACGTGGTATCGCAGGCCTTCAACACCGATGTCGGCGTCGACAACGACGCGATCTCGTTCAAAGGCGGCTATGTCTGGTACGACGTGCTCGCCATCACCCCCTCGCGCGACCGCAATCTCGACGAGGTCCGCGATCAGGTCGAGGCGCGATGGCGCCAGGACCAGATCGCCGCCAAGCTGAAGGCCAAGGCGACCGAGATGGTGCAAAAGCTCGATGCGGGCGGCAAGCTCGCCGACGAGGCCACCGCCGTCGGCGCCAAGGTCGAGACCGCGAGCGGCTTCAAGCGCGACGACTCGCCCGTCGGCGTGCCCGGCACCGTCGTGGCGGCGGCCTTCCGCACCGACAAGGACGGCATCGGACAGACGGCCGTGAGCGGCGGCAGCGAGGTGATCGTGTTCCGCGTCACCGACATCGTCGATCCCGCGGTCGACTTTGCCTCCGACGCGGTCAAGAAGCTGAAGGAGAGCCTCGACCGCGCCCAAACCGAGGAGCAGGTCGCTTCCTACGTCAACAAGCTTGAAACCGACATCGGGACCACCATTAATCAGGCCGCCTTCGCGCAGGTGACCGGCGCGAACCAGTGAGTTGAAAGCACGCGATGGACGACCTGAAATCGATCATTGGAAAAGTGGCGACCGGCGCTAGCCTGTCGCGTGACGAAGCCGCTTCCGCCTTCGATGCCATGATGAGCGGCGAGGCCACGCCCTCGCAGATGGGCGGGCTCTTGATGGCGCTGCGGGTGCGCGGCGAGACCGTGGACGAGATCACCGGCGCGGTCGCGGCGATGCGCGCGAAGATGCTGACCGTGCAGGCGCCGCCGGAGGCAGTCGACATCGTCGGCACCGGCGGCGACGGCTCCGGCTCGGTCAACGTCTCGACTTGCGCGTCCTTCATCGTCGCGGGCGCCGGCGTGCCCGTGGCCAAGCACGGCAACCGCGCGCTGTCGTCGCGCTCGGGCGCCGCCGACGTGCTGGCCTCGCTCGGGGTGAAGATCGATCTCAAGCCGGAGCAGGTCGGCCGCTGCGTGCGCGAATGCGGCATCGGCTTCATGTTCGCCCCCGCCCACCATCCCGCCATGAAGAACGTCGGCCCGACCCGGGTCGAGCTCGCCACGCGCACGATCTTCAATCTGCTCGGTCCCCTGTCGAATCCGGCCGGCGTGAAACGGCAGATGGTCGGCGTGTTCTCCAGGCAATGGGTACAGCCGCTGGCGCAGGTGCTGAAGAATCTCGGCTCCGACTCCGCCTGGGTGGTGCACGGGTCCGATGGTCTCGACGAGATCACCCTCACCGGCCCGACCTTCGTCTCCGCGCTCCGCAACGGCGAGATCCGGAATTTCGAGGTGACGCCGGAGGAAGCCGGGCTCCCGCGTTGCGAGGCCGGTGCGCTCAAAGGCGGTGACGCCGATGCCAACGCGATCGCGTTGCAGAGCGTGCTCGACGGCAAGCCGAGCCCCTATCGCGACGTGGCGCTGCTCAACGCAGCCGCCGCGCTGGTCGTGGCCGGCCGCGCCAAGGACCTCAAGGAGGGCGTCGCGATCGGCGTTCGCTCGATCGACAGCGGCGCAGCCAACGCGAAGCTGAAGCACCTGGTCACGGTCTCCAAGAGCTGAACTCCCGCATGTCCGACATCCTGACCAAGATCGAGACCTACAAGCGCGAGGAGATCGCGGCGGCGAAGCGAGCGCGTCCGCTCTCCACCGTCGAGGCGCAGGCCAAGGCCGCCTCCGCGCCGCGCGGCTTCCTGCGCGCGATCAAGGCAAAGCACGCCAAGGGCGGCTACGCGCTGATTGCCGAGATCAAGAAGGCCTCGCCCTCCAAGGGACTCATTCGCGCCGATTTCGACCCGCCGGCACTCGCAAAGGCCTATGAAGCCGGCGGCGCCGCCTGCCTGTCGGTGCTGACCGACACGCCCTCGTTCCAGGGCCATCTCGACTTCATGGTAGCCGCGCGCGAAGCAACCTCGCTCCCCGTGCTGCGCAAGGATTTCCTGTTCGATCCCTATCAGGTGGTCGAGGCCCGCGCACACGGCGCCGACTGCATCCTGATCATCATGGCGGCGCTCGATGACGCCGCGGCAAGAGACCTCGAAGACGCCGCCCTCGCCTACGGCATGGACGTCTTGATCGAGATCCATGACCGCGCCGAGCTCGACCGGGCGCTGAGACTTCGCTCGCCGATGATCGGGGTCAACAACCGTAATCTTCGGACCTTCGAAACCACGCTCGCGACCAGCGAGGCCTTGGCGCCGCTGATCCCTTCGGACCGGCTGATGGTCGGCGAGAGCGGCATCTTCACGCCCGCCGACCTCGCCCGGCTCGAGCGCGTCGGCATGTCGACGTTCCTGGTCGGCGAGAGCCTGATGCGGCAGGCCGACGTCACGGCGGCGACGCGCGCGCTGCTCGCGCGCGAGGCCAGCGCGCGCGCCACAGGCGCGCGCTGATGGCGCGCCAGCCAGCGAAGACCATTTCAGCCAAGACGAAGCCGGCCAAAGCCAAGGCCGGGCCGGCCCTTACCCATATCGGCGCCTCCGGCGAGGCGCGGATGGTCGACGTCTCGGACAAGCCAGCGACGGAGCGGCTGGCGGTCGCCGAGGGCCACGTCGTCATGACCAAGGCGACGCTCGATCTGATCGTGTCGGGCAACGCCAAGAAAGGCGACGTGCTCGGCACCGCGCGCATCGCCGGCATCATGGCCGCCAAGCGCACCTCGGAGCTGATCCCGCTCTGCCATCCGCTCGCCCTGTCGAAGGTCATTGTCGATATCGAGCCTGACGCCAAGCTGCCGGGCTGCGTGGTACGGGCCACCGTGAAGGTGACGGGACCGACCGGCGTCGAGATGGAGGCGCTCACGGCGGTGTCGGTCGCCTGCCTCACCATCTACGACATGATCAAGGGCGTCGAGCGCGGCGTGCGCATCGAGGGCATCCATCTGGTCGAGAAGCTCGGCGGCAAATCCGGCCATTACCGCGCCTGACGCGGGCTTGCGTTAGCGCCCCACTTTCGCGCCGCGCGCATGGATTGCTTTTGCGCGCGGGTATTCACGTCTCGTTAACCGCGCTTCCTAACTTTACTTCCACACCGCCACCGTAAACCAACGGATGTTCTCGGGGTCCTGAATTGATCCTGACGTGTGCGCGGCAACGATCCAGCATGAAGATGAAATTCGGCAGTCGTCTCTTTGACCAGGTCTTCGTGCGCAGCGGCCCGATCCGCTGGCTTGTGGTTGGCGGCACGCTGCTGATCGCGGCCATCGCCATAGGCTCGGTCCTGATGGCGCAGAACTTCCGGGAGCGGGCGCTGCGCAATTCCGGCCGCGAGCTGGAAAACACCGTGCTGCTGCTTGCTCATCATTTCGATCAGCAATTGCAGGACTTCGCCGTCATCCAGAAGGGTTTCGTCGACTACGTCCGCACCACCGGAATTACCTCCGGAGAGGAGTATCGCAAGCGCCTCTCGGGCGAGGACGTGCACCGGATGCTGCGGTCGAAGATCGAGGCGCTGCCCTATATGGGCGGCCTCAACATCATCGATGCCGAAGGCAATCTGATCAATTCGTCGACCGCATGGCCGACGCCCAAAGTGAATGTCGCCGATCGCGCCTACTTCCGCACCTTCAAGTACGATCCCAATGCGCCTGATGTCCTGATCGAGCCGCTGCACAGCCGCGTCTCCGGTGCGTGGACCATTCTGGTGGCCCGGAGGGTCGTCGGGCCACGCGGCGAGTTCCTCGGCGTGGTCGGACGCGGGATCGAACCCGCCAATTTCGAGAAATTCTTCGCCTCCGTGGTGCTCGGCGAAGGCGCGACGATCTCGATGCTGCATCGCGACGGCACACTGCTCGCCCGCTATCCGCAGTCCGGCGAATTGATGGGGCGAAACTTCAAGACCGGACCGTTCGAGCATCAAAGGGTGTTCGGGCTCGATCATTTCGCCGGCCGCTTCAACAGCCCCGTCGACGGCGAGGACCGGCTGATCTCCTCCCGTGCCCTGCCCCACTTCCCGATCCTGGTGATGGCCACCACGACGCGCGCAGCGGCCTTGGCTGACTGGCGCGAGCAGATCGGCATTCTGATCTCGATCGCAGCCTCTTCCGCGCTCGCGATCGCAGGCGTGCTGATTGCCGTCGTGCGCAAGCTGCTGGAGCAGCACCGCCTTTCGCGCGAACAGCTGACGCTGGAGAAGCAGCGGCTCGACCGCGCGGTCAACAACATGACGCAGGGCCTGTTGCTGTTCGATTCCGAGCAGCGGCTCGTGGTCTGCAACCAGCGCTACATCGAGATGTACGGCTTGTCGGCCGAGATCGTGAAGCCCGGCTGCAGCTTTCGCGACATCATCGCCCATCGCAAGACAACCGGCTCGTTCACCGGCGACGTCGATGCCTACGTCGCGCGTGTCCTGAAGGACATCCATCTCCGCAACTCCATGGTGGTCGATACCGCCGACGGCCGTTCGATCCACATCCTCAACGAACCGCTCGCGGATGGCGGCTGGGTGGCGACCCATGAGGACATCACGGAGCGCCGTCGCATCGAGGAGCGCATCACCCACCTCGCACATTACGACGCGCTGACGGACCTGCCCAACCGTGCCATGTTCCACGAGCATCTGCGGCAGGAGCTGGCCGCAGTCCGCGACGGCGAGCAGGTCGCGATCCATTACATCGACATCGACGAGTTCAAGGGCGTCAACGACGCGCTCGGCCATCTCGTCGGCGACGAGCTGTTGAAATCGATCGCGACGAACCTCCGCCGCTGTGCCGGCCCGACAGACTTCGTGGCGCGGCTCGGCGGCGACGAATTTGCCATCGTCCAGGGCGCGGTGACGTCGTTGAATCAGGTCAACGAGCTCGTCGCACGCGTCTTCGAAACCATCCGCACGCCGTTCGACTGCATGGGTCATCATCTCACCAGCGACGCCAGCATCGGCATTGCGCTGGCGCCGGAGCACGGCACGGCGCTCGACCAGATCCTGAAGAATGCGGACATGGCAATGTACGCGGCCAAGTCCGCCGGACGCCACACCTACCGCTTCTTCGAGCCGGACATGGACGCCAAGGTCCGCGAACGCCGCCAGCTCGAGGGCGACCTGCGCCACGCCATCGCACAAGGCGGTCGCAAGGGTGGGCTCGAGGTGTATTACCAGCCCTGCCTCGGCCTGAAGGACGACCGCATCACCGGCTGCGAGGCTTTGGTGCGCTGGCGCCATCCCGAGCGCGGCTGGGTCTCGCCGGCCGACTTCATCCCGATCGCCGAAGACACCGGCCTGATCAACGAGATCGGCGAATGGGTGCTGGCGACCGCGTGCCGGGACGCGGCAAGCTGGCCCGACGACATCCGCCTCGCCGTCAACGTCTCGCCGGTGCAGTTCAAGAGCGGCACGCTGGCACTGAAGATCATGGCGGCGCTCGCCGCGTCGAACCTGCCGGCGAGCCGGCTCGAGCTCGAGATCACCGAGGCAGTCCTGATCCGCGACGACGATGCCGCGCTTGCCATCCTGCACCAGCTCCGCGCCATCGGCGTGCGCATCGCGCTCGACGATTTCGGCACCGGCTACTCGTCACTGAGCTATCTGCACCGCTTCCCGTTCGACAAGATCAAGATCGACCGCTGCTTCGTCGAGGACATCGCCCGTCCCGACGGCTCCGCCAGCATCGTTCAGGCCGTCGTCAACCTGGCGGCCGCCCGCCGCATGACCACGACGGCCGAGGGCGTCGAGACCGAGGAGCAGCGGCGCCTGCTGCGCACGCTCGGCTGCTCCGAGATGCAGGGCTATCTGTTCAGCGCCGCCAAGCCCGCCGACAAGATGCTGGAGTTGTTCGCGCTGCACCGCAGCCGGCTCGCCCGGCGCGAAGGCAGCGAGAGCCGCCGCCGCGAGGTCGGTTAGGTCGAAACGGCGCTGGAAACGAAATCGCCCGGAAGCGGTCCTCCGCTCCCGGGCGAAACATGATCCGGAACGTCGTAAGATCTAGTTCGGCACTGCAGCCTTCGTCGCGCGCTTGGCAGCGACGGCATTTGCCGTAACGCCGTGGAGGAAGTCGTAGGCTGCGTGCAGAGCCTTATCGTCCTTCTCTTCCGGCGGAACGTAGGACTGCGATCCGGTCTGCTCGGTGCCGTCGGCCGACAGATGCCCGCGCATCTGGGATTCCGCCATGGTGTCCATCCGCCCCTTCAGCTCGGGCGGCACGTCCTGGAGGATCTCGATGTCGGGCGCGATGCCTTGGGCCTGAATCGAGCGGCCCGACGGCGTGTAGTAGCGCGCCGTGGTCAGCGCCAGCGCGCCATTGCCGGAGCCGAGCGGAATGATGGTCTGCACCGAGCCCTTACCAAACGATCGCGTGCCGATCAACGTCGCGCGCTTGTGGTCGTGCAGCGCACCGGCAACGATCTCCGAGGCCGAGGCCGAGCCGCCGTTGATCAGCACCACGATCGGCTTGCCTTTGGTGAGGTCGCCGCCATGGGCGGTGAAGCGCTGGGTTTCTTCCGGACTGCGGCCGCGGGTCGAAACGACCTCGCCGCGCTGCAAGAAGGCGCTCGACACCGACACGGCCTGGTCGAGCAGGCCGCCCGGATTGTTGCGCAGATCAACCACGTAGCCGGCGAGCTTCTCCGGCGGGACCTGCTTGGAGACCGAGGCGATCGCCTTCTTCAGGCCGTCGGCGGTCTGCTCGTTGAACGAGGTGATGCGGATATAGCCGATGTCGCCGTTCTCGACGCGGAAGCGCACCGGACGCACATGGATGATCTCGCGCGTGATCGCAACCTCGAGCGGCGCATCCGCACCCTTGCGGATGATGGTCAGCTTGGTCTTGGTGTCGACCGGTCCCTTCATCTTGTTGACCGCCTGCTCGAGCGTCATGCCCTGCACGGCCTCGCCGTCGATCTTGCCGATGAGGTCGCCGGACATGATGCCGGCCTTCGAAGCCGGCGTGTCGTCGATCGGCGAGACGACCTTGACGAGGCCATCCTCCATCGTGACCTCGATGCCGAGCCCGCCGAACTCGCCGGAGGTGGTCTCCTGCATCTCGGTCCAGGCCTTGGCGTTCATGTAGCGCGAATGCGGGTCGAGCGAGGTCACCATGCCGGTGATCGCCCCCTCGATCAGCTTGGCATTGTCCGGCTTCTCGACATAGCTGGCCTTGACCCGCTCGAACACCGCGCCGAACAGATTGAGCTGGGAATAAGCATCACCC
Organism: Bradyrhizobium sp. JHI2711; assembly: GCF_056156565.1. Taxonomy (NCBI): domain Bacteria; kingdom Pseudomonadati; phylum Pseudomonadota; class Alphaproteobacteria; order Hyphomicrobiales; family Nitrobacteraceae; genus Bradyrhizobium; species Bradyrhizobium sp. JHI2711. The sequence continues at coordinate 375,832 of NZ_JBPZPT010000001.1, read as the reverse complement.
GCACTCACTGCCGCCCGCGCTGCCCATACGCCGCCCTGCGGGCTGGCTACCAGAAGGGTCAGGCACGCTCCCGTGAGCGTGCCCAGGGGGAACAGCAGGGTTTTCCGCATGAAGGTGCCTTTTGTGCTTGGCGTTTCTCTTGAGGCTGGGAGACGCCATGCAAATGGCGATCCAGTCCATCTCTCACAATACCATTCTGGTTTCTTCAAGGCCGGGATGCCGCGCTGGCGGGTACACCGAAGAAATCCCTTCGCCTTGGCCTAAACTTTTGGCAACGTTCCGAAACTGTTTCGAAGCAACACGACACCGGTCCGGGCCGCCCACGCTTCGCAGCTATGCGATTTTAGGATGGTTTTGGAGGGCCGGACGCGATAGGCGATGGCGACAAGACTTCAAATTCTCGGGAGGACAACAATGAATGAAGCGCCCCGCATCCGGCCGGAACGGAACGTCGAGCTCGGCGCTAGCGACGAGCCGTTCCAGAACCTGCACGAGTTCATCCGGAAGGCGCGCGCCAACCTCAACCAGAATGCCTGGGACTACATCATCGGCGCCGCCGAGACCGAGACCACGATGCGGCGCAACCGCATGGCGCTCGACGAGATCGCCTTCCGCCCGCGCGTGCTGCGCGACGTGCGCAGGATCGATGGCAGCGTCGAGCAGTTCGGCCGCAAGCTGCGTCTGCCGGTGGTGCTGGCTCCCGTCGGCGCACTCGAGATCTTCGATCCGGATGGCGCGGCGAGCGTCGCGCGCGCTGCGGGCAGGTTCGGCGCGGCGCACATGCTGAGCTCGGTGTCCGAGCCCGGCCTCGAGACGACCGCCGAGGCTGCCCCCGATGCACTGCGTCTCTATCAACTCTATGTCCGCGGCGACGATGCCTTCGTCGCCGACGTCGTCGGCCGGGCCGAGAAGAACGCCTATGCCGCCTTCTGCCTGACCGTCGACACCGCCCATTACAGCCGTCGTGAACGTGACATCGCCAAGCGCTACGTTCGCGAGAGCCGCCTGCGCGCCACCGGCGGCGATTTCCAGAAGGGCCTGGAGTGGCGGACCGTGAAGATGATCAAGGACACGTTCAAAATTCCGCTGATCCTCAAGGGTATCGCCACGGCCGAGGATGCGCAGATCGCGCTCGATCACGGCGTCGAGTGGATCTACGTCTCCAACCATGGCGGACGCCAGCTCGACCACGGCCGCGGCGCCATGCACGTGCTGCCGGAGATCGTCGACGCCGTGAAGGGCCGCGCCAGGATCATGGTCGACGGCGGCTTTTGCCGCGGCACCGACATCGTCAAGGCGATCGCGGCGGGCGCCGACCTCGTCGGCATCGGCCGGCTGCAATGCTGGGCGCTGGCGGCAGCCGGCGAAGCCGGCGTCGCGCGGATGCTGGAGTTGCTCGAAGACGAGGTGCTGCGCTGCCTCGGCCTCCTGGGCGCCACCTCATTCGCCGAGCTCGACAAATCCTGCCTGCATCCGGCGGCCGCCACCAACGCGCCCAGCGTGTTCAGCGCGTTCCCGCTGTTCGACCACGAGCCCTATCGTTACTGACGCGCCATACCGAAGTGAAAAGGACGCAATGACATCGCTCTCTCCCGGCAGCGCGGATGCGCTGCTGTTCGACCTCGGGCGCGTTGTGCTCGACATCGACTTCTCCAAGGCGATCGCCTGCTGGGCGGGACATGCCGGCTGCCAGCCCGAGGCCATCATCGCGCGCTATGTGCGCGACGAGGCCTACCGGTTGCACGAGATGGGCAAGATCAGCGATGGGGACTATTTCGCCTCGCTGCGGTCCTCGCTCGGGATCGGCATCTCGGATGCGCAATTCCTGGAAGGCTGGAACGCGATTTTCGCCGGCGAGATGCCTGATATCGCCGAGCTGCTGCCGCGGGCGGCGAAGCAGATGCCGCTCTATGCCTTCTCCAACACCAATCGGCCGCACGTCGACTATTTCTCGAAGGAATATGCCGGTCTGCTCGGCCATTTCCGCGAGCTGTATCTGTCCTCCAGCATCGGCCTGCGCAAACCGGATGCCGAGGCCTTCGACCATGTCGTGGCGGCGATCGGCGTGCCGGCCGAGCGCATCGTGTTCTTCGACGACCTCGCCGAGAACATCGAGGGAGCGCGGGCGCGCGGGTTGACCGCCGTGCATGTCACCTCGCCGCGTGATGTCGGGAACGCATTGAAAGCACTGGGAATCTGAGCCGCGGGAAAGCCCGGAGCGCGCTCACTTGCCGGAACAAAAACTGCTGAAGATGTGGAACCTGATCACTTTGTGCATTTTTATACAGAGTTCCGGGAACGGAATACCACCCTTCGGACTCATGAGTCCGTTGGAACTTCTACATTGGACTGATCGACGTGCTGGGCAAGACCTATCTCACCAAGCAAGCCTCTCTCCTGCTCGAATTCGCCAGAACCACCTCGGATTCTGACCTCTCCGCCAAGCTGATCAGCAAGGCCGCCGACCTAAAATCCCAGGCGGACCCGCTGCCGGACAAGGATCAGGGTCCCAAGCCGCCCGACGTCGCGGATTTCAGTCCGGGCGATCCGACGGGGCGTTGAACGATGTTGGCCGTGGCGCTCGTCATTCTCGTCCTTGCCATGGCAATCCTCGTTCCGGTCTGTCTCGCCTTCCGCATCATGCCGCGGCGGAGTTGAGCCCGCTCAGACGTCAGAGTGCTCGCGTTCCTGTGCGGGATGCTTGATCGCAAGAACGACGATTTCGCCGGCCTCTACCTCCAGCCGGTAGTAAACCAGGTAACGGTACCGCCGCGTTACCAGCTTGCGCACGCCCTCGACCTCCTGCCGTCGTCCAAGTTGCGGAAAGCGAACAAGATCTCGAAGGGATTCAAGGATCGCAGCGCGCACGCGCAATGCGCCTTTGGGGCTGTGCTCCCTAACATAATCGGCAATCTCAATCAGATCCTTGGCCGCGCGTTGCGTAAATCTGAGCTTCATCGCTCGAAGCGGCGAAAGGCGGCTTCGATCTCGGCGTCAGACGCAAATTGCCGGAGGTTCGCCTGCGTGAGCCCCTCGAGGACCGCCGCAAGATGACCGGGATCGACTTCCTCAGCCTCCTCTCCGGCGTCGCTCAACGCCAACATGGCGCGTGCAATCTCGTCCTGGCTATCCGCAGGAAGCCGCCGCACGGCCTTCAGCGCCTTGTCGAGCAGTTCTGTCATTGGCAGAAGATAAGCCGGGTCGAGACCAAAAGGAAGTGTGGTTCCTGGCTGGCAAGGGAGGCCTTTTGCTTCAGCTCCTCCGCTCGGCTAGAACTTGCCGACCCAGTCCTGATTTGTTGCGGAGTTCGCCCGTGGCCCTGATGCCGGTTTCTGACGCGCTTGCCGCGGTGCTGGCCGGCGTCGAGCCGCTGGCTGAACAGATGGTTTGCCTCGACGAGGCCTACCATCGTGTGCTCGCCCGCGATGTCGCGGCGCGGCGCACGCAGCCGCCGGAGGCGATGTCGGCGATGGACGGCTATGCCGTGCGCACGGCCGACGCGGCAAACGATTCGAGGTTGACCGTCGTCGGCGAGGTCGCGGCGGGCCGGCCGTTCGCGGGAAGCGTCGGCCCCGGCGAAGCCGTGCGGATCTTCACCGGCGGCGTCGTTCCCGACGGCGCCGATGCCGTCGTGATCCAGGAGGACACGGCTGCCGACGGCAAACATGTGACGATCAAGGAAGCCGCCATTTTCGGCCGGCACATCCGCCCTGCAGGCGTCGACTTCCGCGAAGGCGACGTGCTGCTGCGCAAGGGAATCCGCCTCACCGAGCGCGATCTCGCCCTCGCCGCCGGAATGAATCATCCGCATCTCGCCGTCATCCGCCGCCCGAGGGTTGCCGTTCTCGCCACCGGCGACGAGCTCGTGATGCCGGGCACCACGCCTGGTCGCGGCCAGATCGTCTATTCCAACGGCTATGCCCTGCATGCGCTCGCCCGCAGCGAGGGCGCCGAGACCATCGACCTCGGAATTGCCGCCGATACACTGGAGGCGACGTCCGCCGGCATCCGCCGCGCGCGCGAGAGCGGCGCCGACATCCTGATCACGACCGGCGGTGCCTCGGTCGGCGACCACGACCTGGTCCAGCAGGCGCTCAAGGGCGAAGGCATCGCGATGGCGTTCTGGAAGATCGCGATCCGGCCGGGCAAGCCGATGATGCACGGTCGGATAGGCGCGATGCGCGTGATTGGCCTGCCCGGCAATCCCGTGTCGTCCTACGTGTGCGCCTTCCTGTTCATGGTCCCCTTGATTCGCGCCCTGTCGGGCCGTTCAGCGATTCATCATCGGCGCGAGCGCGCCGTGCTGGGCCGCGATCTCGCCGCCAACGACCAGCGCGAGGACTATCTGCGTGCGCGGCTGGAGGAGCGCGACGACGGCACGCGCGTCGCCCTTCCGGTCAGCCATCAGGACTCCTCCCTTCTTGCGAATCTCGCTGCGGCACAGGTACTTCTGGTGCGCGCACCGTTCGCGCCGAAGGCCGAGGCCGGCACGCCTTGCGAGGTGCTCCGGCTGCCCGTCTGAGCCGCCCAGCCACACGCATTCCGCGAGCTTGGCCGCGTTCACCATAAATTAAGCAGTTGCGGAACACATATCGAACATATAGTGTCCGTTCATGATTTGTTTCGAGGATGTAGCGGCTTAGTGCCGACTTCATCGTGTCGGAATCGAACGACATCAACCGGGGGACTTTGGTCGAGATGTTGACGCGCAAACAATACGAGCTTCTGCGGTTCATCAGCGAACGTCTGAAGGAAAGCGGCGTGCCGCCGTCCTTCGATGAGATGAAGGATGCGCTCGACCTGCGCTCGAAGTCAGGCATCCATCGCCTGATCACTGCGCTCGAGGAGCGCGGCTTCATTCGCCGCCTGCCCAACCGTGCCCGTGCCATCGAGGTGATCAAGCTGCCCGAGCTCCAGGCCGCCGCCGGCAATCGCCGTGGCTTCACCCCGAGCGTGATCGAGGGCAATCTCGGCAAGGTGCGCGCGAGCTCCAGCCCGCCTGCGGACGATGGCGAGCGCCCCGTCGCGGTACCCGTGATGGGCCGCATCGCCGCCGGCACGCCGATCGAGGCGCTGCAGACCCGCAGCCATACCATCAGCGTGCCGCCGGACATGCTCGGCTCGGGCGAGCACTACGCGCTCGAAGTGCGCGGCGATTCGATGGTCGAGGCCGGCATCCTCGACGGCGACATGGCGCTGATCCAGCGCAACGAGACCGCAAATACCGGCGACATCGTGGTGGCATTGATCGACGACGAGGAGGCCACGCTCAAGCGCTTCCGCCGCCGCGGCGCCTCGATCGCGCTCGAGCCCGCCAATGCCGCCTACGAGGTCCGCATTCTTCCGCCGAACCGCGTGAAGATCCAGGGCAAGTTGATCGGGCTTTATCGGAAGTACTGATACCGGAAGTCTCAAGCGCCGCGCGCGCTTCGATCGGCATCGGCGATCCAGGATCGGAGCGGATACTTGTCCGCTCCGGCCGGATGGTTTGTCTGGTTCTGCGCCAGCTGTCCGGTCCATCTTCCCGCGCGACATTCGCCCGTGCAGGCGCGCAGCAATCTCTCTCTGCTTCGCCGGTAGAGTTGTGCCGGCAGTGCTGATAGCTGCGGCCAAATGCAAGGACGCGAGGTTTGTTCCTATCGAATCCGGGAAAGATAATGTGATCGCGTGCTGCGAACGCGAGCCGCAGATTTGCCCATAACCGAGCAGAGCGTTGTATGCTTCCACTCTGATAGAGGCCTGCGCCTCGAAAGAGACGCGGGTCGCTATCCCAGCATGAGGAGCACCCGATGTGTGACTACAGCCTGCATGCCGTCGCGACGCGCCCCGCCGAAGTCGGCGAGACGATCGTCACGACAACCTTCCGCGGCACCTCGACGCGCGGTTTCGCTTCCGAAGCCGATCCCTCCGTCGCGGTCTGTCTGCTGCCGGGGACGGAGCTCGCTTTCGCCGACAATGTCCGCTACGACAACCGCTGGATCTGGACGCGCACCGTGAACTCTCGCGTCGGCAAGTTCGGCAAGATCGACCCGCACATTCCCGATCGCCATCATGACGCGATCGAATTCCCCGACGGCAAATACGTGCTGGTGACGCAGCTCGTCGAAGGCCAGCGCGCGACCGTGCTGCAATTGCCGGTGACGCAGCCAGCCCCCGAGCGCGAGCACAAGCCGCAGATCGTCGCCGACACGCGGCCCACGATCACGCGCCTGCCGATCGGCTGACGCCCTTCGGCCGACAGGCCGAGCCCGGGATTGAAATTGCCGTCGCCGGCCGAGGCCGGCGAGCCCGGTAAGTTTGTGTTTCAGGACATTCGATCGGCGAGCCCACCGCCGCGCCTCGTCGTCGCACGAAGTTTGGGCCGTGCTGCCCGCATTTTGAACGTCCGCTCCGCAGCCAAATGACCGATGCTGTCGTGGTTTGAGGCGGCGGACACGCTCGATGAAGACCTTCATTCGCGTCGTTGAACTCTGGGTACCCGAACGGACGCGCATGCGGCTGGAATTCGGCGGCGGCCTCTACGACGATGGGCTGTCCGCGTTCAAAGCCGTCAGCGAAGAGCTGCACTTCGGATATGACGAGGGACTTCCAGGCAAGGCCTGGGCCTGTGGCCACCCCGTCATCCTCACGAAATTCGCCAACTCCTATTTCAAGCGGACCGATCAGGCCGCTGCGGCCGGCCTCACCTGCGGCGTGGCGGTGCCGGTGTTCGCGGGCGAATTCCTGCAAGCCGTGCTGGTGCTGTTCTGCGGCGACGACGAGGCGCATGTCGGCGCGATCGAACTCTGGCACAACGATCCTGATCTCTCGCATGAGATGGGGCTCGTCGATGGCTATTACGGCACCGCGGACATGTTCGAATTCAACTCCCGCCACACCAGATTTCCGCGCGGCTTCGGCCTGCCCGGACGCACCTGGAAGGCGGGCCTGCCGCTGATCATCAAGGACTTGCACGACGCCAAGAGTTTCCTGCGCTGGGAGGATGCCGCCAAGGTCGGGATCAATCTCGGCGTCGGCGTGCCCTACCGAACCGGTACCGACCAGACCTGGGTTCTGACATTCCTCTCCGCGCAGGCAACGCCGATTGCACGACGCTTCGAAATCTGGGTCCCGAACGAGGACCGTTCGGCGCTGGTCTTTCGCGCCGGCGATTGCAGCGCGCAGACCGACCTCGCCGCACGCTATGCGGCGCAGTCCATCGCCAGGGGCGAAGGCAGCATCGGCGGCGCCCGGGCCGCCGGCATGCCCGCGCTCAACGACGATCTCACCTGTGACGGCTCGATCGCCGGCTCCGAAGCCTGCGCAGCCGGGCTGAGCCGAATGGTGGCCCTGCCGGTTATCGGCAACGGAAGGCTTGACGCCGTGCTGGCCTGGTATTTGTGATCCGCGTCAATCGTCGGCCTGCAAGTCGGCCTCCGATGGCGTTGCGTCCCGGTTGCGGGGCACGGCCGCCTTCGGCACGAGGCTGCCGTCGAAATCCCCCTCGCCGGCGCCGGCCGGCAGCCAGGGACGGCTTGCTCCCCTCGTCCTCACCGCCTGCACCGAAAAGCCCTCGCCGCGTCTCGTCAGAGCCAGTGCGCCCTGACTGGCAAGACGCGCCCGATCGACCACCATCGCCGCGCAATCGGGTGGCGCAGGCCGCGCCGTCACCACCAGCGCGGAGCGGCTGCAATCATCGGCCAGCGCGTCGATACGCGTCGCCAACGCGATCAGTCGTCCGTCCGCGAGCGGCGCCACGCAGCCGGACTCGTCACACGACACCCCGCTCGCCAACGAGGCGTTGCCGGCATCGCGCGGATCGGCATCGGCAGCCAACCACTCCTTCAGCAGGAAGCTGTCCTTGCTGGCGCGGATCACCTGCAAGCGCCCATCCCCGCCCCGGACCGCGACGCTCGCGCCATCCCCGGCAATCAGGATATCGGGCTGCCGCACCGACAGTCCCCAGAGGATCGCTGCCAGCAGCACCAGGGCGCCGGACCAGCGCAAGGGCGTGCGCAACAGGCCCATCACGATGAGCCCGAGGCTCGCTGCGATCAGCGGCGCGATCCCGAAGGCGGGAATGCGGCCGACGGCGCCCGGCAGGGCCGCCACCCAGCGCGCGACCAGGACCATCCACTCGATGCCGATCCCCATCAACCACCAGAACACGCCGTCGAGCCCGAAGGGCGCCGCGAGCAGCCCCAACAGCCCGGCCGGCATCACCAGCGCCGAGACCACCGGCATGGCGCCGAGATTGGCGAGCACGCCGTATGGGGTCACGCGATGGAAGTGGAAGGCGGCGTATGGCGTGGTCGCGAGCCCCGCGATCAGCGAGGCCAGGAACAGCATCGCGATCTCCCGGCCGCCCCACAACGCGATCCGCGCAGTCGCGGAATGATCGGGCGATGCGAGCAGGTTCGGCATGCCGATCTGCACCAGCGCCACCAGCCCGAGCGTTGCCGCAAACGACATCTGGAAGCTTGGATGCACCAACGCCTCCGGCGCGACCGCAAGCACGATCAGCGCGGCAACCGCCAGCGTGCGGAAGGTGATGGCGCGGCGGTCGACCATCACTGCGATCAGCACCACCGCCGTCATGAAGAACGATCTTTGCGTCGCAACCTCCGCGCCCGACAGCAACAGGTAGAACGCGGCCGCGACCAGCGCCGCGGCGGCCGACCATTTCTTGATGGCAGAGCCGGCCGCCAGCCCCGGGATCAAGGCCAGCAGCGCGCGCACCGCGAAGAAGACGACGCCGGCGACGACCGCCATGTGATAGCCGGAGATCGACAGCACATGGCCGAGTCCCGAGACGAACATGGCATCGTTCACGGGCGCGGTGATCGCATCGCGCCGCCCCGTGAGCAGCGCCGTCGCAATCGCGCGGTTGTCGCCTTCGAGCGTTGCGCGGATGCGCGCGTCGATCGCGTCGCGCAGGCCCTGCATGAAGGCGGCATAGCGCAGCCGCAGGCCGCCGCCATCCGGCGGTGTGGACGCCGTGATCGCGCCCATCACGAAGCCGGAGGCGCCGATGCCCTGGAAGAACATGTCGCGCGAGAAATCATAGCTGCCGGGGCGCACCGGCGAGATCGGCGGCATCAGCCGCGCCTTCAATTGCACGAAGCTGCCGACCTCCGGCGCCGTGCCCTTGCGCACCGAGAGGCGGACGCGCTCGAGCTTGACGTCGCTGCGCTGCGCCTCCATCGCGCTGACGCGCAGCACGAAGCGATCGGTGCGCTCGCGGATGTCGCGCGCTTCCACGAAGCCCGACAGCGACACCGAATAGAGCGGTTTTGCCAAAACGGTGTGCGCGATACGCGCGGTCTTCCAGGTCGCCACGGCAAAACCAGCCGCGACCGCCGCGAGCATGATGGCGGGCGCAAACAGCCGGCTCCGCCGGAGCAGCACCGCGCCGAGCATCAGCGCGATGGCTGTGGCGGCAACCACCCACAGCACCGGCTCATGATCGGCGGCGAAATAAAGCGCAATGCCGCCGCCGAAGGCGACCGGCACCCACGGCAACAGCCGGCCAGGCCCGGCCTCGCCCCGAGCCCATTGGCGCAGCGTCTCGATGATCGCCGGCCAGATGCCAAAGCCCACCGGCGCAAAACCGCCGGCCGGGGTAGCGCGGCCGACCGGCCACGTCCCGGCAACTCCCTGGGACCGTCCTGGCCGGCCCGGCTCCGCCATTCCCCTGCACCTTACGATACGCGACGGCTGCGGAGGCTACCGGACCGTGCGGCTGCACGAATAGCGGTACGGATCGGGAACAGGCGAAGAGCGCCCTACTTTTCTCCGGGCTGGCGCCCGTTGCTAGATCAGCGGCGCCTGCGAGGAGGCGTGGTGATTGACGATCTTCCACTCGCCGTCCTCGCGGATGATGACCCAGCTCATTTTGACGACGAGATCATCCCGCTCGCCCGCGAGATCGAACGTGATCTTCGCGGCCATGTTGATCAGATCAGGGCCGGCCTGCGCGGCGTGCACATCGGAGAACGCGGCGCTTGGCCTGCGCCAGCGCGGCAGGCCGTTGAAGTATTCGGCGACGCCGTCCCGGCCGCGATAGAGCTTCGGGTTGGAGCCGAAGAAGAATGCGTCCTTCGCATAGAGCGAGGACAGCGCGGCCGCATCGAGCGTCGCGAAGCCGGCGCACCATTTCGCGATGATGGCGGAAACGATGGCGTCGGCCTCGCTGCTCATGTCCTGCTCAGCCCTTCTCAACCCTTGGCGACTTCCTTCGCGAACGTGTCGCGCAGACCGATCGTGCGCGAGAACACCGGCTTGCCGGGCGTCGAGTCCTTGTCACGCACGAAATAGCCCTGGCGCTCGAACTGCATCGGCTCGGTCGAATTGCTCTCCGCAACGGACGCCTCGACCCGCGCATCGGCGAGGATCTCCAGCGAGTTCGGGTTGAGATCGGTCGCGAAGTTCGAGGCATCCGGGCTCGGATTGGCGAACAGCTGGTTGTAGATGCGGATCTCCGCCGGCTTGGAGGCCGCCGCCGGCAGCCAGTGCATGGTCGCCTTGACCTTGCGGCCGTCGGGCGCGTTGCCGCCCTTGGTCGCGGGATCATAGGTGCAGCGCAGCTCCACCACCTCACCCTTGTCGTTCTTGATCACGCCGGTACACTTGACGAAATAGGCATAGCGCAGCCGCACCTCGTTGCCAGGCGACAGGCGGAAGAACTTCTTCGGCGGGTTCTCCATGAAGTCGTCCTGCTCGATATAGAGCTCACGGCCGAACGTGATCTTCCGCGTGCCGGCCGAGGGATCGTCGGGATGATTGATCGCCTCGAGCTCCTCGGTCTGCCCTTCCGGATAATTCTCGATCACCACCTTGAGCGGCTTCAAGACCGCCATGCGCCGCTGCGCCGTGCGGTTCAGCTCCTCGCGGATGCAGAACTCCAGCATGCCGACATCGACCACGCTGTTGGCTTTGGCGACGCCGATGCGCTTGACGAACTCGCGAAGTGCAGCCGGCGGCACGCCGCGGCGACGCATGCCCGCCATGGTCGGCATGCGCGGATCGTCCCAGCCCGCGACATGGCCGTCGCGGACGAGCTGGGTCAGCACGCGCTTGGACAGCAGCGTATAGGTGAGATTCAGCCGCGCGAATTCGTACTGATGCGGCTGTGAGGGCACCGGCAGCTTCTCGATGAACCAGTCGTAGAGCGGTCGGTGGTCCTCGAACTCCAGCGTGCAGATCGAATGCGTGATGCCTTCGATGGCATCCGACTGGCCGTGGGCATAGTCGTAGCTCGGGTAGATGCACCATGCGTTGCCGGTGCGCGGATGGTGCGCATGCAGGATGCGGTACAGCACTGGGTCGCGCAGATTGATGTTGCCCGCGGCCATGTCGATCTTGGCCCGCAGCACGCGCGCGCCGTTGGGGAATTCGCCCGCCTTCATGCGGCGGAACAGGTCGAGGTTCTCCTCCACGGAGCGTTCGCGGAACGGCGAATTCTTGCCGGGCTCGGTCAACGTGCCGCGCGAGAGGCGGATCTCCTCCTGGGTCTGGTCGTCGACATAAGCGAGGCCGTCGCGGATCAGCTGCTCCGCCCATTCGTACAGGCGGTCGAAATAGTCCGAGGCGAAGAACAGGTTCTTGCCCCAGTCAAAGCCGAGCCAGCGCACGTCGGCCTGGATTGAATCGATATATTCCTGCTCTTCCTTGACCGGGTTGGTGTCGTCGAAGCGCAGGTGGCAGCGGCCCGGAAACTCCTGGGCGACGCCGAAGTTGAGTGCGATCGACTTGGCGTGGCCGATATGCAAGTAGCCGTTCGGCTCCGGCGGGAACCGGGTCACGATCTCCTTGTATTTGCCCTGATCGAGGTCGGCCTGGATGATGTCACGAATGAAATCGCGCCCAACCTCAGCTGCCACCGGTTCTATCATTACGAAAATCCTGTAGGGAAATCAGCGGTCCTTCTGCCAAATTCGCGTGGCCGCGCCAAGAGCTTACAAGAGCTTAAGCAAGGCCTGCCGGGTCCGCCGTCGCCCTTTAGTTATGTCCCGTTCCTGCTATACACCACCGCCTCCAATGCATAGGCCCTGCCAAGAATGTCCGATTCCGTCGTCACGCGCTTCGCTCCCTCGCCGACCGGCTTCCTCCATATCGGGGGCGCCCGCACGGCGCTGTTCAACTGGCTCTATGCCAAGAAGCACGGCGGCAAGATGCTGCTGCGGATCGAGGACACCGACCGGGAACGCTCCACGGAAGCGGCGATCGGCGCCATCCTCGACGGGTTGAAGTGGCTCGAGCTCGGCTGGGACGGCGAGGTCATCTACCAGTTCGCCCGCGCCGCCCGGCACCGCGAGGTCGCCGAGCAGCTGCTCGCCGATGGCAAGGCCTACCGTTGCTACGCCACCGCCGAAGAGCTCGCCGCCATGCGCGAGAAGGCGCGCAGCGAGGGGCGCACCCGCCTCTATGACGGCATGTGGCGCGACCGCGACGCGGCCACGGCTCCGAGCCACGTCAAGCCCACCATCCGCCTGCGCGCGCCGCAGACCGGCGAGACCGTGATCGAGGACCAGGTCCAGGGCCGCGTGGTCTGGCAGAACGAGAACCTCGACGATCTCGTCCTGCTGCGCGGCGACGGCAACCCGACCTACATGCTCGCCGTGGTGGTCGACGACCACGACATGGGCGTCACCCATGTGATCCGCGGCGACGACCACCTGATCAACGCCGCCCGCCAGAAGCAGATCTACGATGCGATGGACTGGGAGCTGCCCAGCATGTCCCATATCCCGCTGATCCACGGCCCGGACGGCTCGAAACTCTCCAAGCGGCACGGCGCGCTCGGCGTCGATGCCTACCGCGCGATGGGGTACCTGCCGGCTGCGCTGCGCAACTACCTGGTCCGGCTCGGCTGGAGCCACGGCGACCAGGAGATCTTCTCGACCGAGGAGATGATCGACGCGTTCGATCTCGGCAGCGTCGGCCGCGCCGCCGCCCGCTTCGATTTCGCCAAGCTGGAAAACCTCAACGGCCACTACATCCGCCACGCCGACGATCAATCGCTCGTGAAGATGTTCGAGGACGTGCTCGACCACGTCGTGCCGAGCCGCGACGAGATCAAGGCCAAGTTAAACGACACCACGCGCGCGCAGCTGCTCAAGGCCATGCCGGCGCTCAAGGAGCGCGCCAAGACATTGATCGAGCTGATCGACGGCGCCCATTTCATCTTCGCCGACCGGCCGCTGGCGCCGGATCCCAAGGCGCAGGCGCTGTTGACGCCCGAGAACCGCAAGCTGATCGGCCAGCTACATTCCGCGCTGGAGAAAGTCGAGACGTGGAGCGGCGCCACCACCGAGGCCGCGCTGCGCGCCTTTGCCGAGGAAAATAGTCTCAAGCTCGGCGCGGTCGCCCAGCCGCTTCGGGCGGCGCTCACCGGACGGACGACGTCCCCTGGTATATTTGAGGTTTTGGAGGTGCTTGGACGCCAGGAAAGCCTCGGCCGGCTTAGGGATCAGTCTACGACGTAAGTCGACCATGCGTGCGGCGATCTTGCAGCGCACATAGCAATAATATACCCATCTCCCCCACATTCTGGAACATCCGGCCTGCCCCCATGGTCGCCCTGGGGGTCTCCGGCTCCGGCCCGTCTCACCACACATCGGGGACCTCTGATGGACGCAAAAGAAAGCCCAAAGACCGCGACGCTGACGGTCGGAAACAAGAATTTCGATCTTCCGATCCTCAGCGGCAGCGTCGGGCCTGACGTCATCGATATCGGCAAGCTCTACGGCCAGTCCGGCCTGTTCACCTACGATCCGGGCTTTACCTCGACCGCGAGCTGCCAGTCCAAGATCACCTATATCGACGGCGACGCGGGCGTGCTGGAATACCGCGGCTACCCGATCGAGCAGCTCGCCGAGCATGGCGACTTCCTGGAGACCTGCTACCTCCTGCTCTACGGCAACCTGCCGACCGCCGCGCAGAAGAAGGATTTCGACTACCGCGTGACCCATCACACGATGGTGCACGAGCAGATGGCCCGTTTCTTCCAGGGCTTCCGCCGCGACGCCCATCCGATGGCGATCATGGTCGCGGCCGTCGGCGCGCTGGCCGCGTTCTATCACGATAGCACCGACATCAACGATCCGAAGCAGCGCATGATCGCCTCGATGCGCATGATCGCGAAGATCCCGACGCTGGCTGCGATGGCCTACAAATACACCGTCGGCCAGCCCTTCGTTTATCCGAAGAACTCGCTCGGCTTTGCCGAGAACTTCCTGAACATGTGCTTCGCGGTGCCTTGCGAAGACTACAAGGTCAGCCCGGTGCTCGCCGACGCGCTGGAGAAGATCTTCATCCTGCACGCCGACCACGAGCAGAACGCCTCGACCTCGACGGTGCGCATCGCCGGCTCCTCGGGCGCCAACCCGTTCGCCTGCATCGCGGCCGGCATCGCCTGCCTCTGGGGCCCGGCCCATGGCGGCGCCAACGAAGCCGCGCTGAACATGCTCTATCAGATCGGCACGGTCGACAAGATCCCCGAGTTCATCGCCAAGGTGAAGGACAAGAATTCCGAAGTCCGCCTGATGGGCTTCGGCCACCGGGTCTACAAGAACTACGATCCGCGCGCCAAGATCATGCAGAAGATGTGTCATGCCGTGCTCAAGGAGACCGGCCATGGCGACGATCCGATGCTGAAGGTGGCGATGGAGCTCGAGAAGATCGCGCTCAGCGACCAGTACTTCATCGACCGCAAGCTCTACCCGAACGTGGACTTCTATTCGGGCATCACGCTGAAGGCGATGGGCTTCCCGGTCTCGATGTTCACCGTGCTGTTCGCGGTCGCCCGCACCGTCGGCTGGATCAGCCAGTGGAGCGAGATGATCGAGGATCCCCAGCAGAAGATCGGCCGCCCGCGCCAGCTCTACACCGGCGTCGCCAAGCGCGATTACGTGCCGATCGACAAGCGCTAACGTCGGCCATCACGCCTTTCGCAGCGGCGCCATCGCAAGATGGCGCCGTTTTGTTTGCGCCCGCACTTTCCCTCGTGCTGCCACGCACAACAACAAGTCCATGCTCACGGCGGCAAGCGCCTTGACAGCCTAAATGCTCCGCGCGCATTCTTACTCTAAGTAAGAATGACGACAGGGATGGAAATGCCGGAGCAGCCGAGAAGTCGGCGGCAGACGCGCGCTGCCATTTTGACTCATCTGCTTCAGTCGGGCGGCTCGTTTCGTCCGCCGCTGGCCAAGGCCGTGCGTCTGTCGGAAGCGAGCCTGTCGCGCATCCTGCTCGACCTGAAGGCCGAGGGTCTGATCGAGGAAGTGCGGCGCCCTGCCCCTTACGTCGGCGGCCCGACCGGTCTCGTGTCGCTGGACGGCGCGGTGGCGCTGGCAGCCTTCGAGCTGACGACGCAGCGGCTCAGCGTCGGGGTCGGCGGCCTGTCGGGTGAGCTGCACTACACCGAGCGTGTGCCGCTCCCGAAGACGCCTGACGTCGAGACCGTCGGCCGGGCATTTCGCGAAGCGATGACGTTGTTGCGCGACTGGACGCGGCGCCGCCGGATCACCCTCTCGCAGATCGGCGTCTCGATTCCCGGCCTCGGCCGTCTCAGCATATCGGCCAATCCGATCATTCCCTGCGACGTCGCTCGCATCAGCGACATGTTCGGCGAGATGTTCGCCGGCGTGCCGCTCGAATTCACCAATTCGGTCGTCGCGCATGCCACCTTTCACCGCTGCCGCACGGAAAACTACCCGTTCAACGACACGCATCTGTTCGTGCTCGTCAGCCACGGCGTCGCCGGCGCCTGGATGGATGATCCGGCCGAGACCGATGCTCTGCAGCCGATCGAGCTCGGCCACATGGTGTTCGGGCCTGACGGACCGCGCTGCCGCTGCGGACATCACGGCTGCGTCGAGGCCTATACGTCGATTCCCGCGCTGGCTGCGCTTCTCGGCGTTTCCGAGACCGAGCTGCTCCAGCTCGGCAACGAATGGGTCAACACGGTCCCGATCTCATCGCGCGTGCGGCAGGATTTGCGCCGTCGGCTGTTCCGGCTCGGCCTTGCGATCGGCAATACGCTGAACGTCAAGCCGTGCGGCGGCGTTGCGATCAGCGGCTGGCCGTCGCTTCTCGCTGAAGAGGATCGGCAAGCACTGGTCGATGGGATCGACGCCTGCCTGCTGGGCGGACGCAAACTGGCGCAGGTCTCCCTCGCCTTCGTGCCGCCGTCGACCGGCAACGATCCGCAGGCTGCGCTCGCCTTCGCCGCCTTTTGTCTCGCCAGCCGTGGCGGCATGCCCGCGGCATCGACGGAGGCGGCCTGACATGCGCTGAGCCCAAACGGCCTGTAAAGCGCGAAAGATTTCACACCGGGAGGAACTGCCATGCCGATCACAACAACAAGGCGTCGTCTGCTCGCTGGCTCCGCTGCCGCGCTCGCCTTTCCGCACCTTGCCCGCGCGCAAGGCGCGGCCAAGCCGCGACTGACCGCGATCTCGCAATGGTCGGCGGGCAGCGACGGGGCGGCCATTACGGCGCTCGGCAAGAAATTCGAGGAGAAGGGCGGCGTTTGGCAGCACTCGCCCGTCCCCGGCTTCACCACCGAGATGATGAACAAGCTGCGCGCGCAGATCATGGCCGGCGATCCGCCGGCTTGCTCGCAGCTCAAGGGGCCCGAGATTGCGGCCTGGTCGAAGATTGCGCCCACCGTCAATCTCGATGCCCTCGTCGCGGCCGCCGGCTACGAGAAGGTCGTCGCTCCGGACCTTGCAAAGCTGCACAAGCCCGGCGGCAAATGGATTGCGCTGCCGCTACAGATCTACAGCACCAACATGCTCTTCCTGTCCAAGCGCGCGATGGACAAGGCGAAGGCGGACAAGGTCCCCGTCACCTGGGCCGACTTCAACGACCTCGCCGAAAAGATGAAGGCGGGCGGAGTCGCCTCTCCTATCGCCAATGGCGGCACCCGCCCGGACGACGGACAGAAATTCGAGGCGGCTCTCGCGGGCATCAGTCCGCTCGCCTATCGCGCGGCCATCATGAATCTCGAGAAGAAGGCCCTCGAGGGTCCGGAGATCAAGGCCGCGTTCGCCCAGGTCCGCAAGATCGCCGACTGGATGGACCCCAACGTCGGCGCCCAGCATTTCTCGACCAACCTGAAGCGCTTCATCGACGGCGACATGGGCATGATGATCATGGGCGGATGGGCGCAGGGCGTATTGCGCAATGCCGGCTTCAAGCTCGAGGACTTCATGATTGCGCCAGGCCCGAGCGACAACGGCAAGCCGGTCTTCCTGTTGAATGCCGACGCCTTCATCTTCTGGCAGCGCAAGGAGGCGGACCTGCAAGCCGGCCAGACCCTGATGGCTCAGCTCGTCATGGATCCGGCGATCCAGACCATGTACTCGCAGATCACCGGCTCCATCCCCGTGCGCACTGACGTCGATCTATCAGGCGAAGGCTGGTCAGAGGGGCAACGAACAACCTCGAAGGCCTTGAAGGAGGCCATCGCCAGCAATCAGGCCGTCCTCAGCATGGCGCACAACATGGCGCAGGAAAACGGAATGACCGCGGCGATGATCGACGTAATCACAGAGTACGTGAAGAACAAGACGATCAAGCCGGAGCAGGCGGCCACCCGCCTCGCCGAGGCCGTCGAGGGCGCGCGTTGAGCAATGCCGCCACGATGAGACCGGGCCGGCCGGCGCTTCCCGAATGGGTGCGCCGGCTGCCCGAATATCTGACGATCTGGGTGCCGCTGCTGCTGTCGGCGGCGCACCTCGTCTCGTTTTCGCTCTGGACGATCTGGATCTCGTTCACGCCGTCCACCCTCGTTCCCGTTGCGGGCTGGGTCGGCTTGCGCAACTACACGGCGGTCACGGCATCGCGCAACTGGCAAATCGCCTTCGACAATTTGCTGCTGTTCGGCAGCGCTTTCGTGCTGCTGAGCGCAGCGACCGGCCTCATCCTCGCGATCCTGCTCGATCAGCGCATTCGTGGCGAGAACGTGCTGCGCTCCATCTTCCTCTATCCCCTGGCGGTGTCCTTCGTGGTCACCGGCACGGTCTGGAGCTGGCTGCTCAATCCCGGTCTCGGGATCCAGAAGCTGGTGCACGACCTCGGCTGGACCTCTTTTAAGTTCGACTGGCTGATCGACCGCGACATGGCGATCTGGACCATTGTCATCGCCGCGATCTGGCAATCCTGCGGCTTTGCCATGGCGCTGTTCCTTGCCGGCCTTCGCTCGGTCGATCCCGACATCATCAAGGCCGCGCAGATCGACGGCGCGGGACCGGTCCGAACCTACCGGCGTATCATCCTGCCGTCGCTGTGGCCGATCACGGTCACCGTCGTGGTGATCCAGTTGCAGTTCGCGATCTCGACCTTCGATCTCGTGCGCGCACTCACCAACGGCGGACCAGGAATCGCGACCCAGCTGCCGGCACTCGTCGTCTACGACCTGATGTTCCAGCGCAGCCTGCTCGGCCGCGGCGCGGCGGCGGCCGTGCTGATGTTGCTCATTCTTCTCGCGGTGCTGCTGCCCTACGCGGCGTGGCGATACATCCAGCGACGGCGAGGCGCCCATGCCTGACCGCAGCTTCGCACCGACCCGGATCCTGATCTATCTCGCCGTCTTCTTGATCGCCGCGGCCTGGCTCGCGCCGCTCGTGGTCGTGGTGCTGAACTCGCTGCGGACCAACGAGGAGATCGCGCAGGGATCGATGATCGGCTGGCCGCAGCATCTGTCCTGGAGCAACTACGCCGCAGCCTGGAGCGGCTTCTGTGTCGCCGAGACCTGCGCCGGCATCCGGCCCTACATGCTGAACTCCGCGCTGGTCACGATTCCCGCCACGATCTTCTCCACCCTGCTCGGCGCAATCGCCGGTTACGCCGTGTCGCTCTGGCGCTTCCGAGGCGACAACTGGATCTATGGCATCGTGACGCTTGGCCTGTTCCTCCCCCAGCAGATGCGCCTGTTGCCCTGGACCATCGTGCTGCGGGACATCGGCCTCATCAACACGCTGACCGGCCTCGTGCTGATTCACACCATTCAGGGGCTCTCATTCACCACGCTGTTCTGCCGGAATTATTATGTCGCCATTCCCCATGAACTGATCAGGGCCGCCCGCATCGACGGCGCCGGCTTCTTCCGCATCTTCTGGCGCATCATCCTGCCGCTCTCAGGTCCCATCCTGATCGTCACGGTGATCTGGCAGTTCACCCATATCTGGAACGAGTTCCTCTATGGCGTGACGTTCACCACCGGCCAGCAGCAGCCCGTCACCGCAGCGCTTATCGCGCTGTCCGCCGCCGTCGCGGATATCCCGCAGCATGGCGTGCAGAGCGCAGCGGTGATCATCGCCGCGCTGCCCACGCTGTTGATCTACCTGCTCGGCGGCAAGTACTTCGTCCGCGGCCTGACTGCCGGGGCCGTGAAATGATGGAGTTGTCATGGCAGCACTGAGCATTCGCGCCCTGTCCAAGCGTTACGCCAATCTGGAGGTGCTGAAGGACATCGCGCTCGACATCGAGAGCGGCGAGTTCACCGTGCTGGTCGGCCCGTCCGGCTGCGGCAAGTCCACCCTGCTCAACATCGTCGCCGGGCTCGACCGCCCGAGCGCGGGAACGATCGAAATCGGCGGCCGCGTGGTCAATGACGTCGCGCCGAAGGACCGCGACATCGCCATGGTGTTCCAGTCCTACGCGCTCTATCCCTCGATGACCGTGCGCCAGAACATCACCTTCGGCATGGAATGCCGTCACGTTCCCAAAGCCGAGCAGGACGCTGCGGTCGGCCACGTCGCAAAACTGCTCCAGATCGAGCCGCTGCTCGGCCGCAAGCCCTCGCAATTGTCCGGCGGCCAGCGCCAGCGAGTGGCGATGGGACGCGCGCTGGTGCGCAATCCCCTGCTCTTCCTGTTCGACGAACCGCTCTCCAATCTCGATGCCAAGCTGCGCGTCGAGATGCGGATGGAGATCAAGCGCCTGCACCAGCGCATCGGCGCCACCATCGTCTACGTCACCCACGACCAGATCGAGGCGATGACGATGGCGACGCGGATCGCCGTGATGCATCAGGGCAGCGTGCAGCAATTCGCCGATCCCGACACCGTGTACCGCTATCCCGCCAATCTGTTCGTCGCACGCTTCATGGGCTCGCCGCCGATGAACACCATGCCGGCGCGGCTCGAGGCCGAAAATGACGGTCCGGTCGTCGTGATCGGCGCGGGACGGCCCGACGAGCTTCGTCTGCGCCTGAGGGGATATGACGCCGCAGCACCCTTTGTCGGGCGCAAGGTGGTGTTCGGAATCAGGCCGGAATGCATCGCTGAGGGGAGCCGCACGTTTTCCAGCGAAGCGCCTGTCCTCGTCGAGGCGCCGGTGGAGCTGGTCGAGCCCACCGGCGCCGAGACGATGGTGCTCCTGCGGCTCGGCGGCGAGCCCGCGATGGCACGAGTCTCGCCGGATATCCGCCCCGCGCCCGGCACGTCCGCCGCCTTCGCGCTCGACACCCGCCGCATTTGCCTGTTCGACCCCGAGACGGAGCGCCTGATCGCATGACGAAGACGACCTATTCCAGCCTAGCCGGCAGCGTGGTGCTGATCACCGGAGGCGCCAGCGGCATCGGCGCCGCCTTCGTCCGGGCCTTCGCGGGCCAAGGCGCCCGGGTCGCCTTCTTCGACATCGATAAGGACGCCGGCGAAGCCCTGGTGCGGGAAATAGCGGCCTCGTCCGGGCCTGCGCCGCTGTTCGTGCCCTGCGATCTCCTCGACATCGATGCCCTGCGCAGCGCGATGGCAGAAGCCCGCCGCTCGCTTGGCGACGCCACCGTTCTCGTCAACAACGCCGCCAACGATCAGCGCCAGGCTCTCGCCGAGGTCACGCCGTCCGAGTTCGACTGGATGATCGGCGTCAATCTCAAGCACGTCTTCTTCGCGGCGCAAGCGGTGGTGCCACAGATGCAGGCGCGCGGCGGCGGCTCGATCATCAACATGTCGTCGATCGCCTGGATGCGCGGCGCGCCGGCACTGCCGGTCTACGCCGCGGCGAAAGCGGCGATCGTCGGCTTCACCAACTCGCTGGCGCGCTCCGTCGGTCCCGACCGCATTCGCGTCAACGCGATCGCGCCGGGCATGGTCATCACCGAGCGCCAGCGCAGGCTGTGGTATCCGGACGATCGGGTCATCGCCGAGATACGCTCGCGCCAGGCGGTGCCCGATGCGGTAACGCCCGAAGACATTGCCAATATGGCACTGTTCCTCGCCTCCGACGAAAGCCAGCGCATCACCAGCCAGTGTTTCAGGGTTGATGGCGGACTCGCCTAGGCCGGTGCGCATAAGACCGTTCGAGTGCCCTTTGCTTAGCCCTACGTGACGTTCGACAATAGTGATTGGAACTAGGAAACCTTGGGAGGTTCGCGCGTTTAGGGGCCGGAGCAAGCCGTGGAGGAGAAGCATGCGAACAGCAATTCTCGCATTGATTGTAGTTGCCGGAAGCGCAATGAGCTTCCAAGCAACGGCCCAACAGCAAAAGGCCGCACCCAGTGAGCAAACCAAGGAGGAGATGAAGCGCGACGTGGACCGGGAGCTCAAGGCTGGCCAGCCCAACGAGCAGATGCAGCGCGATGCGGACAAAGGGATCAAGACCCGCAACTCCGGAGAGTCCGGATACGTGGCCGATCAAGACAAGCCGGCCGCTTCGGCGCATCCTCCGGGCCGACCGGGAAGTGAGCAGACCACGGGTTCGGGTAGCCAGACCGGCACTCCGAAATAGAACACTCGGCCTGCTCTGCGTCTACGGCGAGTTGCGCGGGCGCCGGAAGTGGCCAATTCACGGGTCGCATGCGGTCCCGGGTTAGCGGGTCGTCCGCCTGGTTGCCGCCCAAATGTCCTCCCGGGGTCAGTATGTCGCGCTCAGTGTACGCGTGGAGCGAGACCCCGGGGGCAAGTGCGGGCCGTCATAGGGCGCACAAGCGCCAGTCGAGGCAAGGACGGCCTCCGCGTTCTGTCCACCGCCGATAGCCGACATCCAAGCTGCCTCAAATTATCCGGCTAAGGGCCACGGTGCGACCTGGAGCGGGATGTTACTCTATGAACAGCAGTCCCCTCTTCTTATCGCCGTCAAACGTATTTACAGCGTCGAACAGCCGCTTCCGTTCGACTAGCCACGGCTGGAAATCGAAATTGACATCGAGCACGAAAACGAGGTCTTCGGCTTCGAAATAGCCCCCAATTGGGGAATGGTGTCCACTACCAGCACCAAAAATATGAGCGCGATCGAAATTCACGATGTAGCGTCGCCGCGGATCGTTGGAGCGACGGAGATGCTCCAGAAACTCATTTTCGCTGAGATCGCGCAAGACAGTAACTTTCCGGCTGGTGTTGGACTGGGCGATGTTGGCCAGTTCGTCAAGCGTGAGCCCCATGATGCATACGCCTGTCCAGCAACTCCACGTCCCGGCCAACACCTTGCCTTCCGTCCTTGCCGCCTCGCCAAGGGACCGATACGCATTTGCAACAGCGGCAGGTCCGCAGCGAGAGCCATTTGACTGCCAATCAACGTGTCCTTCAAATGTTGCTGCCACGGGCAGGTGCCACGCACGCTCAATAAGCTCCGGAGTACGTGTGACCGATGAGGCTATGGCTTCTGATGGCACGTGCGATTGATTGACCACCAGGGCTCCGGCACACACCAGACTCAGGGCAATCACCAAGCTACTGATGCTTACGCGGTGCCATCGCTTCATGGATCGGAACCTTGGCGGCAATGACGACTTAGGCGCGCAAATTATACTCGGAAGCCGGAGAGCGCGAAGAAGATACCTGTCCGCGTTCGTCCGGGCTGAAAATGCGAACATAATCTCCGACAGGACGACCCGAGTTCTTCTTTGGGTCGAACAGGAAAGTGACAGCCAATCGGACCCTTTCCGCGGCATCCCCGAGATGTATCAGCGTCGAGATCTCAGTGCTAGACTTCCTGCTCCTACCGATTAGGAGGACGAACATGCCCGATAGCGTCTACAAGGTCATTGAACTGGTCGGTACTAGCAGCGACTCATGGGAGAAGGCGGCCGCTAACGCAGTCGAGCAAGCTGCTAAATCTCTCCGAGATCTCCGCATTGCAGAAGTCGTCAAGCTCGATATGCAACTGGATGACAAGGGAAAAGTTGAGGCCTATCGCGCCAAGCTCAACGTATCGTTCAAGTTCGAGGGCTCCTGAGCCTCAGCACCTCGCCGCTTCGGGCGAGGACGGCTCATTGGACAGGCGCGTTGCGGTCCGCCAGCCGGACGCTGTGGCCCATCCCGGAAGTTGGCACTAGTCCGAGCGGGACCGAAATGCTTTGATGCGCAGGAGCGTATGGCGCGTGGTGGCCCCATGTACATGGTCATTCGCAAGTACAGCAAGGTTCGTTCGGTCGCGGACGCCGCTCGTCGCGCCAAGAGCGGCGTTGGTGAGATCCTAAGACAATCGCAGGGATTCAAATCTTACCATGTGCTGGATGCGGGCGACGGTGTCGGTATCGCGGTGATGATATTTGACGACCGCGAAAGCGCCAACGCAGCGAACGCCAAGATACTGGCATTTGTTCAAGCCAGTCTACCGGACCTCGAACTTGGAGTTCCTGAAATCGCTGCCGGCGAGGTTTTGGTGAACATAGAGCCCAATGGGTCCTCGGGCATCAAGTAGCCGAAAACGCTGCCTGTTGCATGGCCCGCCGCCCGCTGATCGTGCAGTCTACCCGACCTGCATCGCGTTTGCGGCGGTCGCGCCCCGGCACCGGCATATGCCGGCCAAGAATCTGGCGACTGCGCCAATTTTCGAGGAGCACAATGCCATGAAGCAACACACCTCCGAAGCATTTTCCACCACAGCCAGGAAACTGCTCATGCGGATGCGCATCGTGATGCCACCCAGGGACCCCGATGAAGACGAGGAGGATGAAGACGAGGAGGACGAAGACGAGGATGAGCAAGATGATGCCGACGAACCGGCGGTCGTGCGCGAGCCGGACGAAGACTAGACTAGCCGGTGTCTGGCAGTCGCCGTTATACTATCTCTGATGGGCTGGGATGCGAAAGACATAGCGCTTCTCAAAAGGCTCTGGTCCGCGGGGCAGAGCGCGGCGCAGATTGCGCGCCATCTCGGCTGCAGTCGTAACGCGGTATGCGGTATGCTGAACCGTCTGGGCCTGAAGCGCGGCCACAAGCCGCCCACAGCGCAGCCCCAGATAAGGCCGGCCCCGAAGCTGAGGCCGTCGTCGGCCGCCTGCGCCCGTCCCATCGCGCGGAGGGTGTCGCCGAGTACAGCAGAGAGGGAGCTGCCAAAGGAATTCAGCCGGCAGCAGCTTTACGCCATTCTGGCTGAGGCGGTCAGAAACACTGGTTAAGAGCTCACCACGAACGTCCTTGCCCTCCCGTCCATGTCGGCCGCGTCGTTACTTTGCAAATAAGCGTCGGCCACCCGCGAGACAGAAACAGGGCCCACCTCACACGCATACGTTGATGGAACCGGGTTTTAGCTCGCGTTGTTTCGGCTCGGGGTCGTCACAGCCACGTCGCTATAGAGAAGCCCTGTATACGGGAGTATAGTCGCCAAAGGCATATTCCCGATCGATCTTGATCGGCTCCGGGGGGACGCGATCCGGCACGAGAAATCTGTCGATTGATCCATCACGCGTGAGCAAGAGATGATCATGCAACATGCGATTGAAGTGCCGTCGGTCGCCCTCGATTCGAATGAGTGCAAGCGCCCCGAGGAGGCACTGCGCGAGAGCGAGGAGCGCTTTCGCACGCTGGTGCAATTCTCCTTCGATGTGTACTGGGAAACGGACGCGGAGCATCGCTTCATCCGCCAGGAGTTCGCCGAGACGCTTCCCGAGCCGCCTGTCTCCGAGATCGGCAGGACACGATGGGAGGTCCCGTATCTCGAACCTGACGCAGATGGCTGGCGCAAACACCGGGAGATACTCGACGCTCACCTCCCGTTTCGCGATTTCGAGCTCGCGCGGCCGATGCCCGACGGCGGCAAGCGCTATATTTCCGTCTCTGGGCTGCCCATCTTTGACAAGACAGGGAACTTCGTGGGTTACCGAGGTGTGGGGCGCCACATCACGGAGCGCAAGCGCGCCGAACAGGCGCTGATCGAGAGCGAGGCCCGTTTCCGTACCTTCGTGGACCACGCGACCGATACGTTCATGCTGCACAGTGAAGATGGTCACGTTCTCGATGTGAATCGGAATGCCTGCGAAAGTCTCGGCTACAGCCGGACCGAACTGGTTGGGGCAACTGCGGCCTTGTTCGATCTGGAGATGGATGAAGCGACTTGGCGTCGCAACCGCGAGCGTCTCAAGGCCGGCGGCATCGCTACGCTCGAGAGGCGCTATTGCCGAAAGGATGGCACTGTGTTTCCCGTCGAAGTTCGTATGCGCGAGTTCTGCGAAGTCGGACAGTCACGAATCATTTGTCTGAGCCGCGACATCACCGAACGCAAGCGAACCGCCGAGACGTTCCGCGAGATGCAAGCTGAACTAACACACGCCAATCGCGCGGCGGCAATGGGCCAGGTCACGGCTTCGGTGACACACGAACTAAGCCAACCAATCACCGCGGTGCTCTGCAACGCAGAGGCCGCACTGAACTGGCTAGGAACACAATCTCCGAATTTCGAAAAGGCACAGCAGGCGCTCGTATCCATCGTCACAGAAGCCAAGCGAGGCGGCGAGATCATCAGTTGGATCCGTTCCTTGATCAAGAAAGCTCCGGCGCCGAAGGAGAGCGTCGATGTCAATGGTGCAATCCTGGACGTGATCACCATCGCCCGTAGCGAGCTGCTCAAACATGATGTCTCGATCCAGACCGACCTCGCTCCGGGCTTGCCGCTCGTGAAGGGCTATCGCGTTCAGCTGCAACAGGTGGTTCTCAATTTGATCCTCAACGCGATCGAGGCAATGAACTGCGTCGACGTTGGCGGACGAGAGCTGCGGATCAGCACGGCTGCGGATGCTTCAAATCGCGTTGTTGTCGCCGTACGGGATACCGGACCTGGACTTGACGTCGCAATCGTTGACCGCCTGTTCGAGCCCTTCTACACCACCAAGCCGGACGGGACCGGCATGGGCTTGTCGATTTGCCAATCGATCATCGAGGCTCACGGAGGACGACTTTGGACTGGTGCGAATGAACCACGGGGGGCGGTGTTTCACTTTAGTCTGCCTTCGCAACAGGAGTGATCCACGTCGCTTTAGCGTAACTCACGCCTTCGCTGTTGCGTTTCTTGGCGTCTGGTCTTTGAGGGCAGCTCACGCTTTGGAGGGGGCAGCTCAAGCAGCCTTTTTGAAACACCCTAGCTCGTTCGCCGGCCCTGGCGCATCGTTGCGAGCACGATGTCGGCGGCGAGCACGCTCGGCGATGTGTTGCCGGTCGACATGATCTGATCGAGCCTGGCGAAGGCCTCGACCTGCTGCCGGCGCAGCGGAGACTCCGTCAGCACGTCCCGAAGCGCCGGCGCCAGCTTCTCCGGCGTGCATTCCTCCTGCAAATACTCGGGAATGACATCCTTGCCGATCACGAGATTGGCAAGGATCACCGAGGAGACACGGATCGCGCGTCGCAGGATGAACGCCTCGATCGCGCCGACGCGATAGGCCGTCACCATCGGAATGCCCGACAGCGCGAGCTCGAGCGTCACCGTGCCGGATTTCGCCAGCGCGGCCTGAGCGATGCGGAAGGCCGCACGCCGCTCGTTCTCGCCGATCACGATCTGAGGCTTGACCGGCCAGCTCGCGATGCCTTCGCGGATGGTGGCTTCGAGATGCGGCATGGTCGGCAGCATCAGTTCGAACGCACAGCCCTCACCCCTTAAGCGGCCGAGCGTTGCGCCGAACACGTCGAGATGATGCCTGACCTCGCTGCGGCGGCTGCCGGGCAGCACCAGCAGCACCGGCGGCTCACTGTCGCGGCGCGCCTGCTCCTCCGCACTCGGCCGCAGCGAGCCCAATTGCTCGATCAGGGGATGGCCGACATAGCTGCAGGGCGGCCCGCCGAGCTTGCGGTATTCCTCGGGCTCGAACGGCAGCAGGCCGAGCACGTGGTCGACATAGCCGAGCATGGTCCGCGCCCGTCCTGGCCGCCATGCCCAGAGCTGCGGCGAGACGTAGTCGACGATCGGGATCGCGGGATTGCGCGCGCGCACGCGGCGGGCGACGCGATGGGTGAAGTCGGGGCTGTCGATGATGACGAGCACGTCGGGCGCGGCCTCGGTCACTGCGTCGGCGGTCTGCCGGATCAGCCGCAGGATCTTCGGCAATTGCTGCAGCACCGCGGCAAACCCGACGATCGAGAGCTCCTCAATCGGAAACAGCGATTCCAGGCCCTCGCGCGCCATGGTGCGGCCGCCGACCCCGACGAACTGCACGCCGTCGCCGAGGCGCTGGCGCAGCACCTTCATCAAGGCGCTGCCGAGCCTGTCGCCGGACTCCTCCGTCGCGATCAGGAAGATCTTGCGCTTGGGATCACGCGACATCACGCGGGCAGGCCGATGACGAAGAGATATTTGGCATCGGCAAGCGCGATCATGGCCTGCGGCTCGGCGGCGATGGTGTTGCCCGCGATGACGGCGATGCCGGCAAGGCCGGCAGCCGCGACGCCCTCGATGGTGCGCGGACCGATCGTCGGCAGGTCGAAGCGCAGGTCCTGGCCGCTCTTCGGCGCCTTCACCAGCACACCGCGTCCGGTGGCGGCGCGGATGCGGCCCTCCTCGCGCAGCCTCGCGACGCGGGCGAGCAGCGAGTCGGTGCCCTCGATGTCCTCGACCGCCACCACGTGGCCATCGATCACGACCACGGCCTGGCCGATGTCGAACGGACCGAGTGCGGTCAGCACCGCCCGGCCGCGCGCGATGTCGGCCTTGCTGGCATCGCTCGGCCAGGCGCGGCTGATGCAGCCCTCGGGCATCAGGAGATCCGGCGCAACGTCCTTGATGCCGACCATCCGGAAGCCGTCCTGCTCGAGGATGCGGCCGACACCCGACAGCAGATGATCGTCGCCGCCGCGGAAGGCGCGGATGACATTGCCGAGCAGGCGCAGCGTCGTGAAGTCGAACCGGATCTCGGACAGCGAAGGCCGCACCAACGTGCCGATGAAGATCAGGTCGCGGCAGCCCTCCTCGCGGAACAGCCGCATCGCGCGTCCGAGCTGGCCGACGGAGATCCAGCGATGCCGGAACTTCTCCACTCGCTGGGGATCGCAGGCCCCGCGCAGCGGAAACAGCACCGGCGTGATGCCGTGCGCGGCGAGCGACTCGGCGACCGCGAACGGCATGGCACCGCCGCCGGCGACGATGCCGACCGGTGACGAAACCTGCAAAGCCGCCGATGTCGTGCCCGCGGCCATCCCAAGATCACTCCAAGATCATTTCAAGATCACTTCGCGATGGCGGGAAGACAGAGCGGGCGCTTGCCCTTGCCGATGAAGTCGAGGATTTCGGCAATCGCGGGGTCCTCGCCCGCGAGCGGCCGCGCCGCCTCCAGCCGCTCGGCGAAGGTGCCGGCGCCATGGAATAGCTTCTGGTAGAACGCACGTACGGTGGCAAGCCGCTGCTTGGTGAACTTGCGACGCTTCATGCCGATCAGGTTGAGACTCTCCAATACCGCATATTGGCCGTTGACCAATCCATACGGAATGATGTCGTCGCGTACGCCACACACCCCGCCGACCATGACGTAGGGCCCGATGCGGGTGAACTGGTGCACGGCGGACAGGCCACCGATGTAAACGGCATCGCCGATCTCGCAATGACCGCCGAGCGTTGCCGAGGTCGCGAAGATCACGTTGTCGCCGACCATGCAGTCGTGGCCGACATGGCTATTGTTCATGAAATAACCGCCGTTGCCGACGCGCGTCAGCCCGCCACCCTTGGTCGTGCCGACATTCATCGTCGCACCTTCTCGGATGGTGCAGCCAGACCCGATCTCGAGCCGGGTCGGCTCTCCCTTATAGCTGAGATCCTGCGGGGCGCCGCCGAGCACAACGAACGGCGAGATCACGCAGCCATCGCCGAGCGAGGTATGGCCAATGACAGTGACTTGCCCGATCAGCTTGCAGTTCGCGCCGATGACGACGTTCGGGCCGATGATGCAATAGGGTCCGATCTCGGTGCCCTCGCCGATCACGGCGCCGTCCGCGATCCGCGCGGTGGGATCAATCTTGCTCATCAAGCCAATCTTACTCGTCAAGAAGGTCGGGTTATGTATTGAAGTCGCTCGGTTTTCGGCTGGTTAGCGCGACTATGCCCGATCTGTCCAGTGACGTATCATCTCGCCGTGTTTCAAGTGCCGGATGAGGCGGCCTTCCCGTCCCGTCGTCAGGTTCATGCGGAGCTTCAACGATCGTGGTCAGGGCCCTGATCCTTCTGCTGGCGCAGCTCGCGGATACTCCGATCGTGTCGGAGGCGGTCGAGACCGGCGAACACCGCCTGGTCGATCTCCGGACATTCGAGTGCCGGGACATCACCCGCAGCACGGTGCTTCAGCGGGTCTGTTACGATCGCGCGCAGCAGGACCTGATCGTCGCGAGCAACGGCGCCTATCACCGCTATTGCGGCGTGACGGCCGACACCGTCGAGCGCCTCCTCGGCGCGCCGTCCATGGGCCAGTTCTTCAACCGGACTATCAGGCGGGAGGCGGCCGGCAGCCGCTACGATTGCACCTGAGCCCAGTGCCGCTCAATCGGTCAGCATGGCGCCGACGTCGGCTTCGGCGACGACCTGACCGTTGACCTTTGCATCGCCGTGAAACCACCACATGGTCTTGCGGCGGCCGAGCGAGCGCATGTGATACTCGATCGTGTCGCCCGGCAGTACCGGCTTGCGAAACTTGCACTTGTCGATGGTGAGGAAATAGACCGCCCGCGGCTTCTCGGTGCCCTCGACCGACTTGATGCCGATCACGCCCGCGGTCTGCGCCATCGCCTCGATCATCATGACGCCGGGATAGACCGGACGCTCGGGGAAATGTCCCTGGAACGCCGGCTCGTTGAAGGTGACGTTCTTGATGCCGATGCCGCTGTAATCGGCGCGGATGTTGATCACGCGGTCGATCAGCAGCATCGGAAAGCGGTGCGGCAGTGTCTGGAGGATCGCGTTGATGTCCACCAGCTCGAACTTAACAGGTGATTCCGCCGTCATTCCCGTCCCTCGTCCTTCGGATCGGCCTTGCTGTCGCGTACCAGCCGCTCCACCGCGATGATCTCCTTGAACCATTGCTTGGTCGGCTTGGCGAAGTGCCCGCCCCAGCGGCCGCCCGGCGGGATGTCGTCCTTGACCGCGCTCATCGCCGTCACCTGCGCCCCGTCGCCGATCTTGAGGTGATTGTTGATGCCAACCTTCGCTCCGAGCGCCACGTTGTCGCCGATGGTCAGGCTGCCGGCGAGCCCGATCTGGGCCGCGAGCAGGCAGTGCCGGCCGATCGTCACATTGTGGCCAATCTGGACCTGATTGTCGATTTTGGTCCCCTCGCCGATCACGGTGTCACGCAAGGACCCGCGGTCGATCGTGGTGTTGGCCCCGACCTCGACGTCGTTCTGGATCAGCACGCGCCCGGTCTGCGGCACCTTCAGATGGCCCTCCGGGCCGAAGAAGATGAAGCCGTAGCCGTCCTGGCCGATCGAGCAGCCGGGATGGATCAGCACGTTGTTGCCGATCAGGGCGCACTGGATAGCGGTCCGGGCGCCGACATTGCAATCCCGGCCGATCTTGACGCCGGGACCGATCACCGCCCCGACGCCAATCACAGTGCCACTGCCGATCTCGACGTCCGGGCCGATCACGGCCAGGGGGTCGACGACCACGCCGTCCTCGAGCCGGGCCGTGGGATCGATGATGGCCGATGGCGCGATACCGTCGTTGCCGACCCAGGATTGCGGCCGCAGCGCGTCGGCGTGCCATTCCCGCGCGATCCGGACAAAGGCGCGGAATGGCTGCGCCACCCGCAGCACGGCCACATGTTCGGGCACCTCGGCCTCGAAGCGCGGACTGACCAGACAGGCCCCCGCCTTGGTCGCCCTAAGCTGATCGGCGTATTTGAGGTTGTCGAAGAACGCCAGATGCATCGGGCCAGCTTCGTCGAGCGAAGCAAGGCCCGTGATGACGTGGCCGCCCCTCGCGGGGTCGACCAGCTGCGCCTTTGTCAGCGTGGCAATGTCGGCCAACGCTGCGGCAGGCGGCTTTGTGAAGAAGATCGGCTGCGCCATTCCACCCCGTCGCGGTCCGGCTTCGGCATGAAGCGGTCAGGCCGCATCATGCCTCATGTCCTGGATCGGCACGATCCCTTTCCGAAACCGGTTCCGGTGATCCGGATCGTGCCGTGCTGATCGAATTAGAACGTGGTGCCGCCGCCGAACCGGAATTCCTGCGTGCGGTCGTACTTGCCCTTGCTGAGCGGCACGGCGTAGTCGAAGCGCAGCGGTCCGAACGGCGACTGCCAGATCACGCCGACACCGACCGACGAGCGAACGACCTTGCTGTCGTCATAGACGAGACCGGTGCAGGTCCCCGTGCTCGAGGGATTGATGCTCGACGGGATACATCCCGGCGCATTGACCTCGTTGGTGGTGGTCCAGCTCGTCGGTCCCTTGTAGTCGTAGAGGCCGCCGGCGTCGGCATAGACGGCGCCCTTCAGACCCACTTCCTTGGGCAGGAACCAGAACGGCATCTGCAATTCGAACGAAGCACCCCAATACTGGGTGCCACCGAGCGCATCCTGCGTGCCGAACGGGTTCAAGTCGCGCGGACCGATGCCGTTCGGGGCGAAGCCGCGGACGAGGTTCGGGCCCATCTGGAAGTGGTCGAGCATGCGCAGATCGGTGCCGATCTTGTTCAGCATGCCGCCTTGCAAGCGGACGAGGCCGACGATGTCGGAGACGAGCGGAGTGTAGTACTTCGCGTCGACGACCGACTTCAGATAGGAGACGTCGCCGCCGACGCCGGCGAAGTCCTGCCGGAAGTCGACGAGCAGACCGTCGGTCGGGTTCTTGTTGTTGTCCAGCGTGTTGTAGGTCAGCGTGTAGCCGAGCGCCGAAGTC
Source organism: Bradyrhizobium sp. JHI2711 (assembly GCF_056156565.1). NCBI lineage: Bacteria > Pseudomonadati > Pseudomonadota > Alphaproteobacteria > Hyphomicrobiales > Nitrobacteraceae > Bradyrhizobium > Bradyrhizobium sp. JHI2711. Next base: position 343,811 of record NZ_JBPZPT010000001.1, on the reverse strand, counting down.
AGCGTCTTGCCGTTGGCGAGCTCCTTGCGCACCGGCAGCGAGGCTTCGCCATCGTTGTAGCAGCCGAGGCCGTTGGTGGACGGATCCAGAGGTATACCGGTGGCAGCAGAGAAGGCCGGGCTGGGATTGAAGGCCGCCGAACCAACCACGTTGTTACAGTTCGCCAGGTAGCCCGGCAGGGTGATTTCCTGCCGATAGATCGAGTAGCGCACCTGGAGCGAGAGATCTTCACGCAAGGAGAAGCCGAGGCGCGGCGAGAAGCCGAGCGTCTTGGTGCCGTAGGAGATGTAGCTGTTGGACTTCTGCTCACGCTGATAGAGGTCGAGGCCGAGCGCGACGCGGTAGTCGAGCAGGTACGGCTCGACGAACGACAGCGAGTAGCCGCGCGCATACTGGCCATAGGTCACCGCAGCCTTGGCGAACAGGCCGCGACCGAGCAGGTTGCGCTCGGAGATCGAGACTTCGGCCAGCGCGCCGTCGGTGGTGGAGTAACCGCCCGAGACCGAGAAGTCGCCGGTCGACTTTTCTTCCATGTCGACGATCAGGATGACGCGGTCACTCGACGAGCCCGGCTCGGTCGTGATCTTCACGCTCTTGAAATAGTCGAGGTTCTTCAGCCGCCGCTCGGCACGGTCGACCAGCGCGCGGTTGTAGGCGTCGCCTTCCGAGATGTCGAACTCGCGGCGGATCACGTAGTCGCGCGTGCGGGTGTTGCCGCGCAGGTTGATGCGCTCAATATAAGTGCGCGGGCCCTCGTCGATGTTGAACACGACGGACACGGTGTGCGCTTCGAAGTTGCGATCGCCGCCGGGCCGGACCACGGCAAAGGCATAGCCGCGGCGGGAGGCTTCGATCTGCATCTCCTCGACCGACTTCTCGACCAATTCGACGTTGTAGAGCGAGCCGACATTGAGGCGCGAATAGGCGCGCATCGAGCTCGGATCGAAGTTTGGAATGCTGCTGCGGAAATCCACCGCGCCGACGCGGTATTGCTGACCTTCCTCGATCTTGAAGGTGACGTTGAAGCCCTTCTTCTCCGGATCGTACTCGGTCAGCGCCGCGACGACCTGCACGTCCGCGAAGCCGTTCTTGAGGTAGAATCGGCGGATCAGGTCGCGATCGGCTTCGACGCGGTCGGGATCGTAGACGTCACCGCTGCCGAGGAAGCTCAGCAGATTCGTCTCGCGCGTCTTGATCACGTCGCGGAGGCGGTAGGACGAGAAGGCATTGTTGCCGACGAACTCGATCGACCGGACGCCGGTCTTGACGCCCTCCTCGACCGTGAAGATCAGGTCGACGCGGTTGTTCGGCTGCTCGATGATCTCGGGCGTGACGCGCACGTCGTAGCGGCCGGAGCGGCGATAGATTTCGGCGATACGGAGCGTGTCCGACTGCACCATGGCGCGGGAGAAGGTGCCGCGCGCCTTGGACTGGACTTCAGCAGTGAGCTGCTCGTCCTTGATCTTCTTGTTGCCCTCGAAGGCGATACGGCCGATCACCGGGTTTTCCACCACGGAGACGATGAGCTGGCCGCCGGAACCGCGGTTGATCCTGACGTCCTGGAACAGGCCGGTCTCGATCAACGCCTTGAGGCCGTCGTCGATGGCGGCCTGATCCAGCCGGCCGCCGGGACCCGGCTTGAAATAGGAGCGGATCGTCTCCACCTCGACGCGGCGATTCCCTTCGACGGAAATCGACTGAACGGTCTGGGCGAGCGCAGACGAAGACACGAAAACAGCCCCAACCGGGGCAACCACCGGCGCGCCGAACAAGATCAGGGTCGCGAGCAAGCCCCCCCGGAGTCGCAGTCCAAACTTCATCGCGCAACGCGCCCTTATCATTCCCTGCCAGACCCAACCCCAACGCCGGTCCGGAGATTCCCCAAGTTCAGGCCGCTTGTAGCCAATTTCGCCGACGCCGCAAACGGCCGAAAGCGCCGTAATTTCAATTTCATTCCAAGACGTTGCTCAACAGCAACGCCACAAAAAAGCCCCTATCAGGAAGCTGCCATCCGCAGGATGTCGTTGTAGGTCGCAAACACCATCAACATCAGCACCAGGCCAAGCCCGATTCGGAACCCCATTTCCTGGGTCCGCTCGGACAAAGGCCGGCCCCGGACCACCTCGGCCGCATAGAACATCAGGTGGCCGCCATCGAGCAGCGGGATCGGGAACAGGTTCAAAAGGCCGATCGACACCGACAGCACCGCGCAGAGATTGATCACGAACTGGAACCCAGCGCTGGCCGCCTGCCCCGACATTTTCGCGATTCCCAGGACGCCGCTGACCTCGTTCGGATTGCCCTGGCCGACGAACAGCGAGCCCAGGAACTTGAAAGTGCTGGTGATGATGAACCAGACCTGCTCGACGCCGATCTTGAGCGCTTCGCCGACGCCGACCGGGGTGGTCGAGGCCTCCCCGGCCTGCGACTTGTGCTCGATGCCGAGAACGCCGAGACGGTGGCTGTTGCCGAACGGGTCCTTGCGCTCCAGCAGCGCCGGGGTCGCGGTCAGCGAGACGACGGCGCCGTCGCGCTTCACCTGGAAGGTAAGAGCCGAACCGGCGTTCATCGCAACGATTCGCTGCATGTCGGCAAAGCTCTCGATCGGCTTGCCGTCGATCTGGATGACGACGTCGCCCACCTTGAAGCCGGCGGCAGCCGCCGCGCCGTTGGCGACGACACCGTCGACCCGGGCGATCGTGCTGGGCTTGCCGTAATAGAGCGCCATTCCGGCGAAGATCAGCGCGCCCAGGATGAAATTGGCGATTGGTCCGGCCGCGACGATCGCCGCCCGGGGACCAACCTTCTTGTGGTGGAAGCTGCCGGCGCGCTCCTCGGCCGACATAGCCGCCAGCGTCTGGGCCGACGGGGTCGAGGCCTCGCTCTCGTCGCCGAAGAACTTGACGTAGCCGCCGAGCGGGATCGCCGAGATCTTCCAGCGGGTGCCATGGCGGTCGTTGAAGCCGACCAGCTCGGGGCCGAAGCCGAGCGAAAAGGTTAACACGCGTACGCCCGCCCAGCGCGCGACCAGGAAATGGCCGAGCTCGTGGAAGAACACGACAATGGTCAGGACGAACAGGAAGGGAACCGCGTAGCCGAGGAGCCCATGGCTCAACGTATTGAAACTATGGACGAAAAAGTCGATCATCGAATTCCCTCACCCAGCGCCGCAAGGCCCTGGTCCCGAACCAACTAGGATGCCTTTAAGGCAATTTGAGGCAATAGGGCGGCAGCCCTATTTCGCGCAACATGGTCAACAGAGATTGCATCGTCTGCGGAGGTCAGAGGCGCCTGGTTGCCGCCTTTGATCCAATCCTCAAGGGTCGCCTCGACCAGCCGGGCAATCGCACCGAACCGGATCTTGCCGCCGATGAAGGCGGCCACCGCGACCTCGTTGGCGGCATTGTAGACCGTGGTCGCGCCCTTCCCGGTCCGGAGCGATTCGTAGGCCAGCCGCAGTCCAGGGAAGCGCTCGAAGTCCGGCGCTTCGAAGGTCAGCTGGCCGATCTTGGCAAGGTCGAGCTTGGCCGCCGGGCCCTTGATGCGATCGGGCCAGCCGAGGCAATGGGCAATCGGCGTCCTCATGTCGGGCGCGCCGAGCTGGGCCACCACCGAGCGGTCGGAAAACTCGACCATGCCGTGAATGATCGACTGCGGATGAACCAGCACGTCGATCTCGTCCGGCGAGAGCGCGAACAGATAGGACGCCTCGATCACCTCGAGCCCCTTGTTCATCATGGAGGCCGAATCGATCGTGATCTTCTGGCCCATGCTCCAGTTCGGATGCTTCAGGGCCTGCTCGAGCGTCGCCTGCTCGATGTCGACAGGCTTCCAGGTCCGGAACGGGCCGCCGGACGCGGTGATGATGACGCGGACGAGCTCGTCCCGATTGCCTGAGCTCAGCGCCTGGAACAGCGCGTTGTGCTCGGAATCGGCCGGCAGGATGCAGGCGCCGGCTTTTGCCGCGCGCTGCATGAAGAAGTCGCCGGCGCAGACCAGGCACTCCTTGTTGGCGAGCGCGACATGCGCGCCGCGATCGACCGCGGCGAGCGCCGGCTTCAGCCCGGCAGCGCCGCTGACCGCCGCCATCACCCAGTCGGCCGGACGCGCGCCGGCCTCGATCACCGCGCTTTCGCCGGCGCCGCATTCGGTACTGGTGCCCGCGAGCGCAGCCTTGAGCTCGGCGAGCTTGGAGGTGTCGGCGATCGCGACATAGCGCGCATTGAATTCCTTGGCGAGCTTGGCGAGCGCTGCGACATTGCCGTTCGCCGTCAGCGCCTCGACACGGTAGCGCTCGGGCGAGGCGCGCAAGAGATCCATCGTGCTGTCGCCGATCGAGCCGGTGGCACCGAGGACCGTGACGCTGCGAATGTCGGACGCAGCAAGCCTGTTGTTACGCAAGGGAACGGCGCTCATATCTTCACCAAACCATAAGACCGCTTCCGGCGCTATGCACACCATGGCGGAAAAAGCCGATAAACCAGGCCGCCAGGATGGCGGCGACAAAACCGTCCAGGCGGTCCATAAGCCCGCCATGGCCGGGAATTAAGTGACCGGAATCCTTGACACCGAAGCGCCGCTTCACGGCGGATTCGAAGAGATCGCCGAGCTGCGACACCACCGACAGGACGGCGCCGACGAGCAGCAGCGGAACCAGCTTTCCGATCCCGCAGGCGGCGAAGCCGGCAGCGACCGCAAGGCTCGCCGCAAAGCCGCCGAGCGCGCCGGCCCAGGTCTTTTTCGGGCTCACGCGTGGCCATAATTTCGGGCCGCCGATGCTGCGTCCGGCGAAATAGCCGCCGATGTCGGTCGCCCACACCACGAGCAGCACGAACATCAGCGCGGAGAAGCCGTTGACGAGATCCTTGCGCACCAGGATCGAGGCCAGCAGCGCCGCCGCCGCATAGGCAAACCCGCTCGCCGCCCACAAGAACTTGCCCCGGGCGATCAGCGTCACGATGGCACCGCCAATGAGGCCGGTGACGACGGAGGTCTTGAGCGCGCCGAAAGCGACGGAGGCTCCCATCATGGCGATCACGACCGTCCCTGCCCCGGTCAGCGCGGCCGATGCTGCGCCCACCACCATCAGCCATTCCGCGAACAGCCCGATCGAGACCAGGGTGACAAGAAGCGCCCACAACCAGCCACCGGCATAGGCGATCGCGATGGCCAGCGGCGCCAGCACCAGCGCTGCGAGGACCCGCATCACCAGATTGCTCGGGGCAGGCTTGGCGCCCGCCGATGCAGGATCGGGTTCGTTCACGAGGCGGTCTTCGCAACCAGGCCGCCGAAACGGCGCTCGCGCCTGGCAAATTCGGCGATCGCGCTTTCCAGCGCCGCCTTGTCGAAGTCGGGCCAATGGATCGGCACGAACACGAGCTCGCTATAGGCGGCCTGCCACATCAGAAAGTTCGACAGGCGCTGCTCGCCGCTGGTGCGGATGATGAGATCAGGGTCCGGGATGTCGGGCGCATCGAGATGCGCGCCAAGCGTCTCGGCGTCGATCGTGGCAGGATCCCGCCTGCCCTCGGCGACCTCGCGGGCCAGCTTCTGCGCCGCCTTCGCAATCTCCTGCCGCGAGCCGTAGTTGAAGGCGACGACCAGCGTCAGGCGCGTGTTGTCGCGCGTCAGCTCCTCGGCCTCGTTCAGCAAGGCGCAGATGTCGCTCTCGAGCCCCTCGCGCTCGCCGATGATGCGGACCTTGACGCCGTCGCGATGCAGGCTCGCCAGGTCGTTGCGGATGAAGCGCCGCAGCAGGCCGAACAGGTCGCCGATCTCGCTTGCCGGGCGCGACCAGTTCTCCGACGAGAACGAGAAGATGGTGAGATAGCGGATGCCGAGCTCGTGCGAGGCGCGCACCACGCGGCGCAGCGCGTCGACGCCGCGGCGATGCCCTTCCGCACGCGGCAGACCGCGCGCGGCCGCCCAACGCCCGTTGCCGTCCATGATGATGGCGACATGCGCAGGCGCCTCGGACCTGTCGGGCCCTTCCGTTGCGGGCGCGGCGGCGTTGGACATGAAGGCGATGCCTTAAAGCATGATCCGGAAAAGTGCGAAGCGGTTTTCCGACAAGATCATGCGCGAACAATAGTCTAAAGCGCGATGATGATACTCATCGCGCTTTAGACGGTGAGGATTTCTTTTTCCTTGGCGGCCAGCAACTGGTCGATCTCGGCGATGGTGCCGTCGGTCGCCTTCTGTACCTCGTCGGCGTGACGCTTCTGGTCGTCCTCCGACATCTCGTGATTCTTCTCGAGCTTCTTGAGCACGTCGAGCCCGTCGCGGCGGACATGGCGCGCGGCGACCTTGGCGGCTTCGGCATATTTGTGCGCGACCTTCACCAGCTCCTTGCGGCGCTCCTCGTTGAGCTCGGGAATGCGCAGGCGCAGCACCTGGCCCTCGGTCGCGGGCGACAGGCCGAGATTGGAATCCACGATCGCCTTCTCGACGGCCTTGACCATCGACTTGTCCCAGACCTGCACCGAGATCAGCCGCGGCTCCGGCACGCTGACGGTGGCGAGCTGATTGAGCGGCATGTGGCTGCCATAAGCCTCGACCTGCACCGGATCCAGCATCGAGGCGGAGGCGCGTCCCGTGCGCAGGCCGCCGAGCTCGTGCTTGAGCGAGGCGACGGCGCCCTGCATGCGACGCTTCACTTCGTTGAGATCGAAATTACCCGTGGCCATCACGTTTCTCCTTCAAAATCCCGGCGACCGCTCCGCACCGTCCGTTCGGCGCGCCAGATGAGCCGTCAGCCGGCGACGATGGTTCCGTGGCCGACGCCACGCAGAATCGCGCCGATCGAGCCCGGCTCCGCGATCGAGAATACGATGATAGGCAGCGATGTCTCGCGGGCAAGCGCGAAGGCGGTCGCATCCATCACCTTGTAACCGCCCTCGATCGCCTGCGAATGCGTCAGGCGGTCGAACCGCGTCGCGGTCGGATCCTGCTTCGGATCGGCCGAGTAGACCCCGTCGACATTCGTCGCCTTCAGGACCGCCTGCGCGCCGATCTCGGCGGCCCGCAGTACCGCGGTCGTGTCGGTGGTGAAGAACGGGTTGCCGGTCCCGCCGCCGAGCAGCACGATTCGGCCTTCGGCCAGGTATTTGTGTGCCGCGGTGCGGGTGAACAGCTCGGAAATCTCGGGCATGACGAAGGCCGACAGCGTCCGCGCCGGCGTTCCCTTGCGCTCGATCGCCGCTTCCAGCGCGAGGCAATTCATCATGGTGGCGAGCATGCCCATGGTGTCGCCGGTGGTGCGCGACACCCCGCGGGAGGAGACCTCGACGCCGCGGACCATGTTGCCGCCGCCGATCACGACCGCGACCTCGGTGCCGAGCTTGCGGGCGGCGATCAGATCGTCCGCAACCCGGTCGACGGTCGGCTGATCGATGCCAAAGCCTTGCCGTCCCGCGAGATACTCGCCGGACAGCTTGATCACGACGCGACGATAGACCGGATCAGTCATGAGCACTTTCCTTGTCCGGGCGCCGCTTCCGGCGGCACGCCGGAAGGAACTTCCGGCGCTTACTTCTTGCCGCTGGCCGCGGCGACCTCGGCCGCGAAGTCGCTTTCCTGCTTCTCGATTCCCTCGCCGAGAGCATAGCGCACAAAGCCCGCGATTTTCACAGCCCCGCCGACCTTGCCCTCGGCCTCCTTCACCGCCTGCGCCACCGACTTGCCGGTGTCGTGGATGAAGGCCTGCTCGAGCAGGCAGACTTCCTTGTAGTAGGTCTTGAGGCCGGACTCGACGATCTTCTCGATCACGTTCTCGGGCTTGCCCTGCTGACGGTACTTGTCGGCCAGTACGTCCTTCTCGCGCTTGACCACCGCCGGATCGAGGCCGGACGGATCGAGCGCCAGCGGGTTGGCGGCCGCAATGTGCATCGCGATCTGACGGCCGAGCGCTGCGAGCTCATCGGCCTTGCCCGGCGATTCCAGCGCCACGATCACGCCCATCTTGCCGGCCCCTTCGATGACGGCACCATGGACGTAGTGCGAGACCACGCCCTGGCTCACCTCGAGCTGGGCGGCGCGGCGCAGCGTCATGTTCTCGCCGATGGTGGCGATCGCATCATTGATGGCGGTTTCGATCGTGACGTCGCCGACCTTGGCGGCCTTGATCTTCTCGACGTCCGCTCCGACGTCGAACGCGACCTGGGCGATCATCTTGACGAGGCCCTGGAACTGGCCGTTGCGCGCAACGAAGTCGGTCTCGGAGTTGACCTCGACCACGACGCCCTTGGTGCCCTTGGTGAGCGCGCCGATCAGGCCCTCGGCGGCGACGCGGCCCGACTTCTTGGCGGCCTTGGACAGCCCCTTCTTGCGCAGCCAGTCCTGCGCCGCTTCCATGTTGCCGTCGTTTTCGGTGAGCGCGGCCTTGCAGTCCATCATGCCCGCGCCGGTCGATTCGCGCAGGTCCTTGACCATCGCAGCTGTGATCGTTGCCATCGTTGAAAATCCTTTGTGCCTGCCGGTTTGCCGCGGCGCGGCATCGAATCGCCCCGCCGCGGTCCATCTCAGGAATTCGCGTCAACTGAAATGGTGGCCGGATCCTATCCGGCCAACCCATCGCTCTTTTTGACTATTCCGCTTCCGCGGTCAGCGCCTTGGCCTTGGCCACCCAGGCATCCGCACGGCTCGGCAGACCGACTTCTTCGCCGATCGTGTGCGCGGTGTCGTGGTCGAGCTCGGCGAGCTGCCAATAGTGGAAGATGCCGAGGTCGTTGAACTTCTTCTCGATCGCGCCCGACACGCCCGGGAGCTTCTTGAGGTCGTCGGCAGTGCCGCGGGGACCCGCAAGGCCCTGGAAGCCGCTCGAGGACGCCGCCGGCAGCTCTTCGGCGACCGGCTGGGCCGAGGCGCCGACGTCGATGCCCGAATCGCCCTGCGCGCGCGAGATGCCGTCGATCGCCGCACGCGCGACGAGATCGCAGTACAGCGAGATGGCGCGGCCGGCGTCGTCATTGCCCGGCACCACATAGGTGATGCCCTTCGGGTCCGAATTGGTGTCGACGATCGCAGCGACCGGGATGTTGAGCCGCTGGGCCTCCTGGATCGCGATGTCTTCCTTGTTGGTGTCGATCACGAAGATCAGGTCGGGCAGACCGCCCATGTCCTTGATGCCGCCGAGCGAGCGGTCGAGCTTGTCGCGCTCGCGCTGCAGCGTCAGGCGCTCCTTCTTCGTGTAGGAATTGGCTTCGCCGCCCGAGAGCACGTCGTCGAGGTGACGCAGGCGCTTGATGGAAGCCGAGATCGTCTTCCAGTTGGTCAGCGTGCCGCCGAGCCAGCGCGAATTGACGAAATACTGCGCGCAGCGCTTGGCCGCGTCGGCAACGCCGTCCTGCGCCTGGCGCTTGGTGCCGACGAACAGGATGCGGCCGCCCTTGGCCACCGTGTCGCTGACGGCCTGGAGGGCCTGGTGCAGCATCGGCACGGTCTGGGCGAGGTCGACGATGTGGATGTTGTTGCGGGTGCCGAAAATGAACGGAGCCATTTTCGGATTCCAGCGGTGAGACTGGTGACCAAAGTGCACGCCAGCTTCGAGCAGCTGACGCATAGTGAAATCGGGCAGTGCCATCGTTCTAATTCTCCGGTTGGTTCCTCCGGAAACGTGTGAGCAAAACGGAGCGTTCACGCCCCGGTTGCCACCGGACGGCCTTGTGAGCCATGTTTCCGTGTGAGATGGCGCGCTATATAGCGCCATTTCGGCCAGAAGCAAGGAAATAACGGCCTTTGGGGACGCCTCTAGGCTGCTATCGCATCCCGGCATCCCCTGCCCCTCGCGCCTCCTAACACCTGGGCTGGCCCGGGGGGCAGCTCTTCGGTGGCGGTCCGGCCGGCCGCGGAGGCGCATGCGGCGCGGCGGCCATCGGCGGCGGCGCCGGTCGGGCGACCGGAGGTGACGGCGGCGGCGGCGCTGGCCGCGCAACCGGCGGCGGAGGTGGTGCCGGCCGCGCCATTACTGGCGGAGGCGGAGGCGGCGCCGGCCGGGCAACAGGTGGCGGCGGCGCCGGCCGTGCCACGGCCACGGGCGGAGGCGCCGCTCGCGGCGGCGGAGGTGGCGCAACGCGCGGCGGAGGCGGCGGCGTCGGCCTTGCCAGAGCCTGAGGAGGCGGCGGCGGAGCGGCGGGCCTGGCGGCCTGCGGCGGCGGTGGCGCGGGCCGACGATCCTGAACTCCGGACGGTGTCCGCGCCGCTACGGGCGGCGGCGGAGGTGTCGCGGGTTTGACCGCAGTCGGGGCCGCGGGCTTGCCGGTGGCCGCGCTCGGCGGCGGCAAAGCGCCCGGCTGGGGCCCGCCCGGCCTGCCGCGCAGGTCAGGCACAGGCGGGGTCGTTGTCCCCGGCGGCCTGGGCAGGGCCGCGGACGGGCTCGCCGCGGTTCCGGAAGCCGGCGGGGGATTGGGCGTCGTTGCCGCGTTCGGCTGCGCCGGCGGAACGTTGCCGCTCGGCGCCGTGGCGGTCGCGGCGGGCTTGCCAGGGGGTGGGACGGTCCCGGGCACAGCCCCTGCCCTGGCCGGCGGCGGCCCGCCGGGGGTGCCGGGCACGGGCAGCGTATTGGCCGGCGGCAGCTTGGTCGGGGCCAGCGCTTGCGGGGTTGCTGCGGCGTTGCCGGCGGGAGCGTTCGCGCTCGGACTGGGCGTGCCGCCGGGCGTCCCCGTCGCGGGCGGCGCTCCGGCCGGCGGGCTGCCCGGAGATCGCGGCACCGGCAGCGTATTGGCCAGCGGCGGCTTGGTCGGGGCCAGCACTTGCGGGGTTGTAGCGGCGCTGCCGGCGGGAGCGTTTGCGGTCGGACTGGGTGTGCCTCCCGGCGTCCCAGCTCCGGGCGCCGCTCCGGCTGGCGGGCTGCCGGGAGTTCCCGGCGGCGGCACAGTATCGGCCTGCGGCAGCTTGGCGCTGGCGGGCGGCGGCGCTGTCGTGCCAGGGGCGACATTGGCAGGAGCTGGTGTCGGGATACCCGGCCTTGCCGTCGGCTGGATGGTCGCGCTCGGCGGCATCGGCGCCTTGCCCTGCTGGATCAGGGCGGCGCGCTGAACGACCGCCTGCGGCACGGCCGGTCCTGCCGGCGTGGCGCGGCCGGCAACCGCCGGCGCCAGATTGCCAGGTCCGATCCCAGATCCGAGCGCCGGCCCCGCGGCCGGCGGCGGCGCCGGCGGGCGGTTAATCACGGTGTTGATGACCGTGGTGTTGTGGATGTTCTGGTAGATGATGTTGTTCGGCGGCGGCGCGACATAGACCGGCGGCCTCACGAACACCGGCATCGGCACGAACACCGGCTGCGGCAGCACGAACAGGCCGACCACGGGCAGCGGCGGCGGCAGCACGACGAAATCCGGCGGCGGCGGCGGCAGATAATAGACCGGCGGCGGCGGTGGCGGCGCGAAGCCGAAATCGGGATCGCTGAAATACAGCACCGGGCGATCGACATAGACCACCTCCTCCGGCGGCGGTGGCGGCACGTCGTAGTCGATCATCGCGAAGGTCGGCGGCGGCTCGGGCGGCGCGGTGAGGATCGCAAGGCGGCGCCGCGCATCCGCCGCATGCGGCCCGCGCGGATAGCGGCGCAGATACGACCAATAGGCCTCCGGCGTGTCGGTCCGGTAGGTCCGCCGCCAGGTGATGGCTTCGCGGCGTGCGGCAACGATCGCCATCACGCGCTTGGCAAGCGGATCATTCGGATAGGCCGCGAGAAACTCCTCATAGGCCGCCAGCGTGTCGCGCTCGAGCGCGGCGGCATAGGCGTCCTGCACGCCGAGTTCGCGGATCGGCTTGCTGCGGATCGCGGCGACCTGGTCGGGCGCAGCCTGCGGCGGCGGCGCATCGGGCGCGCGCTCGAAGAACGAGAATGGCGCCGAGATCTTCTGCTCGTTCCAGGGCACCTGCGCACCCTTGGAGGCCTCGTTGACGCGCAGGCGGACGCGATCGAACACCTCGGGCAGCGGCAAGCCGCCGGTGCGGATCATCTCGGCGAGCGACTGCGCATAGATGCCGTAGGGCCCCGGCTCCTCCGGCGCCACCGTGCCGGGCGCGGCATTGAAGGCGATCAGCATGTTCGCCTCGGGCTCGACCAGCGCCAGACCGCTCGCGATCGGCTGACCGCCCTCGATGAAGGGCTGCGCACGGGCTGCGTCGAGCACGACGATATTGGCCTTGAGCGGAATCGAGGCGAGCTGGCGCGCATAGTCGCTGATGCGCAGGGCCTCGGTCGGTATGTCGGTGTCGCGGCTGATGTTGGAATCGACCGGGATGAAATAGTTCTCGCCGGCGAGCTGCACGCCGTAGCCGGCAAGATAGATCATCGCGACGGTGCCCGGGCCCGACGCCTGGGCCTTCTGGATGAAATCGCGCAAGCTCTTGCGCAGCGTGTCGCCGTCGAGATCGCGCGCGCCGACCACGTCGAAGCCGGCCGCCTGGAGCGTCTGCGCGATCAGGCCGGCATCGTTCGCGGTGGTCGCGAGCGGCGATTTGGCGTAGGCGCCATTGCCGACCACGAGCGCGATACGCTTTTCCTGCTGCTGGGCACGGACCGGGCTTGCGGCAAGGACAATGATCGGGAGGAGAAGGCAGATGACGGCTTTGAGCGTCCCACGCATGGCTTGTGCCTGCTATCGTATGAGGTGCCAGCACGCATGAGGCGCGCGGCCGGCTGAATGGCACTTGAACGAGATGACCGGATTGAGGCGGCGACATGGCCGCGCCGCCGCCAGCGTAAGGCCGGCGGAGGCACGACGAGCGGACTTCCGTAAACGCCTCCCGCTCGCCTATTCGGCCAGTCGAAGCGCTGCGACCGTCGTCCGCGCGGCCTGTTCCTCCAGCGGCAGGAAATCCAGGGGGCCCTGATTCTTGTAGCCAGACGTGATCGCGAGCGTGAGGCCCCAGCCGAGCAATCCCGTACTCGAATTTGCGATCATCGCGTTTTTTCGCTCGCTGTAGCGCGCAACGAAGAACAAGGTCTGGCCCGATCGCGCGGTGAAGTCAACGCGCGTGACACCGAGCGCCGCCTCTTCCGCCACGAACTGATGCTGGCCTGCGGGCCGATCGACATAGACGTATGTCCCGGTCTTCAGACCTTTGACCGGCATTCCATCGATGCTGAATGCCCAGTCGGGATCGCCAAACCCGCCGAAGCCCTTTTCGCGCAGGACGACCACACGTGCTTGCCCTGCTTTCGGTGGACCGATCTTTCGCTCTGCTGTCGCATAGTCGAGCCCGCTCCTTGCGGTTTCGCAGCCGCACAGCAACAAGGCAGCCACGAACAGTACCAGTCCACGCAGCAACATTACGCCCCCAGAAATTCCCCGGAAGCATTCTAGTGGAAAACACTACCTGGTTGCAACAGCATCCGGCGACCACTGCGTGGAGCGTCAACGGGATAATCCGCCGGCCGGCCTCTCTCTGGAAGAGGCACGACCACCCCACGCCCGATGCTCTCAGCCTTGGGCGAGCAACTCGACGGTCCCTGTGCTCAGCCGATAGATGCCGCCGACCACCTTGAGCTTGCCCTGCGCGACCGCCGCGTTGAGGATCGGCGCCGCCGATTTCAGCTTGGCAACGTTGTCGATGACGTTCTGGCGAATGGCGTTGTCGAGCGCGTTGCCGCTCTGCTGGGCCGCCGTCTTTACCGCCGGCGCAATCGCGGAGACCAGCGAGGGAATGTGCCCCGGCAACGGCTTGTCGTCCTTCAGCGATTTGATCGTCGCATCGACCGCACCGCAATTGTCGTGGCCGAGCACCAGGATCACGGGCGTGCCGAGCACCGCGACAGTGTATTCCATGCTGGCAACGGTCTCGTCGCCGGCAAAATTTCCGGCGACGCGGCACACGAAGAGGTCGCCGCGTCCGCTGTCGAAGGCATATTCCGGCGCGATGCGGGAATCGGCGCAGCTCAACACGGCCGCGTAGGGATTCTGACCGCCGACCAGCGCCTCGCGCTCGTGCTTGAAGTCGTGGCGGCGCGACACGCCGGAGACGTAGCGCGCATTGCCTTCCATCAGCCGCTTCAGCGCCGCATCGGGCGACAACACGTTCTGCGGCTTCGGCGGCGCCTTCGCCTCCTTGGCCAGCGCGGACCCGCCAAACACCGCCGCTGCAAGTGCCGAACCGGCGAAAAGCATCATCGAGCGCCGGGACGGAGTAACAGCTTGATGCAGGTTTTCAGAGCATTTGTCGCACATGGTTGTATTTCTTCCTGGTTTCTCGCCGAACGAGATTGTCGGGGCAGCAACTGATAGCTGCGCCCGCGCAAGCATGAAACCACGCGCGAAGCAAATAGTTAAGCTTTAGTTTGCAGCGATGCGAGCAAGGTCAGAGCTGCTGCACGTCGACGACGCCTGCCACCGCCTTGATCGCGCCGGCGATCTGCGGCGAGACCTTGAAGCGGCCGGGCAGCTTCATCTCCACCTCGGTCTCGAGGTCGAGCATCAGCACCAGCGAGACCTCGCCGTCGCCGTTTCCGCGCGGTGCGATGCCCGGACTGCCGACCTTCGGCGCGCCGCCGTTGGAAGCCGCCATCTCGGGCCCGGCGAGACGCTTGGCAATCGAGTCCAGCGGCTTGGTGTCGCGCAGGAAGATGCGCAGCCCCTTCTGCGTCTTGGCCGCGGCATCATCGAGCGGCTCGGCATGCAGCACGCGGGCGCGGACGTCCTCGCCCTGAAGCTCGGCCCCTAATTGCAGCAGCACGGCCGCGCCCGGCTCCAGCACGTCGCGATATTGCGCAAGGCCTTCCGAGAACAGCACCGCCTCGAAATGGCCGGTGGGATCGGACAGCCCCATGATGCCCATCTTGTTGCCGGTCTTGGTACGCCGCTCCATGCGCGAGACCACGGTCGCGGCAACCTTGCCAGCGGTGGCGCCGGTCTTCACGGCGCGCGAGAACTCGGCCCAGCTCTGCACCCGCAGCCGCTTCAGCACGGTCGCGTAATCGTCGAGCGGATGTCCCGACAGGAAGAAGCCGATCGCGTCGTATTCGCGGCGCAGCCGCTCGGCCGGCAGCCATGGCTCGACCTGCGGCAGCATGATGGTCGGCGCATCCGCCGACATGCCGAACATGTCGTTCTGGCCGATGGTCGCAGCTTCATGCGCGCGCTGGCAGGCGGCGAGGATCGCATCCGCACCGGCAAAGACGCGCGCCCGGTTCGGCTCCAGCGTGTCGAAGGCGCCGGCGGCGGCGAGACTTTCGATGATGCGCTTGTTGATCGCGCGCGGCGAGACGCGCGCGGCGAAATCGGCGAGCGAGGTGAACAGGCCGCCCCGGGTGCGCTCCGCGATGATCTGCTCGATCGCCTGAATGCCGACGCCCTTGAGCGCGGCGAGCGCGTAGTAGATCGTGTTCTCGCCGACCTCGAAGGTCGCGCCCGACCGGTTGATGTTCGGCGGCTCGACCTTGATGCCGAGCCGCTGCGCCTCGGAGCGGAATTCGGAGAGCTTGTCGGTGTTGTTCAGATCGAGCGTCATGGACGCGGCGATGAACTCCACCGGATAATGCGCCTTCATGTATGCGGTGTGGTAGGACACCAGCGCATAGGCCGCCGCGTGGCTCTTGTTGAAGCCGTAGTCGGCGAATTTCGCCAGCAGCTCGAAGATGGTTTCGGCCTGCCCCTTCGGCACGCCGTTCTTCACCGCCCCCGCGACGAAGATGTCGCGCTGCTTGTCCATCTCGGCGCGGATCTTCTTGCCCATGGCGCGGCGCAACAGGTCGGCGTCGCCGAGCGAATAGCCCGACATCACCTGCGCGATCTGCATCACCTGCTCCTGGTAGATGATGACGCCGAAGGTCTCCTTCAGGATCGGCTCCAGCACGGGGTGCAGATATTCCGGCTCCTCGTCGCCGTGCTTGCGCGCGCAATAGGTCGGGATGTTCGCCATCGGGCCCGGCCGATAGAGCGCGACCAGCGCGATGATGTCCTCGAAACGGTCCGGGCGCATGTCGATCAGCGCCCGCCGCATGCCCTGGCTTTCAACCTGGAACACACCGACCACGTCGCCGCGCGCCAGCATCTGATAGCTCTCGGCATCGTCGATCGGCAGCGTGGCGAGATCGACATCGATGCCGCGCGGCTTGAGCAGCTTGCAGGCGACGTCGAGCACGGTGAGCGTCTTCAGGCCGAGGAAGTCAAACTTCACGAGGCCCGCCGGCTCGACCCATTTCATGTTGAACTGGGTCACCGGCATGTCGGATTTGGGATCGCGGTAGAGCGGCACGAGCTCGCTCAAGGGGCGATCGCCGATCACGATGCCGGCCGCGTGGGTCGAGGCGTGGCGGGTCAGGCCTTCGAGACGCTGGGCGATGTCGAAGGCGCGCGCCACCACGGGATCCTCGTCGCGGAACGCCTGCAGCTTCGGCTCGCTCTCGATCGCGGCGGCCAGCGTCACCGGCGCCGCCGGATTCTGCGGCACCAGCTTGGTCAGCTTGTCGACCTGGCCGTAGGGCATCTGCAGCACGCGGCCGACGTCGCGCAGCACGCCGCGCGCCTGCAGCGTACCGAAGGTGATGATCTGCGCGACCTGGTCGCGGCCGTAGCGCTGCTGCACGTAACTGATCACCTCGCCGCGGCGGTCCTGGCAGAAGTCGATGTCGAAGTCCGGCATCGAGACGCGTTCCGGATTGAGGAAGCGCTCGAACAGCAGGCCGAACTTGATCGGGTCGAGGTCGGTGATCGTGAGCGCCCACGCCACCAGCGAGCCTGCGCCGGAGCCGCGGCCCGGCCCGACCGGAATGCCGTGAGCCTTGGCCCATTTGATGAAGTCGGACACGATCAGGAAGTAGCCCGCGTACTTCATGCGCATGATGACGTCGAGCTCGAACGCCAGGCGCTTGTTATAGTCTTCTTCCGTCGTGCCCTGAGAGAGGCCGTGCACGCGCAGACGATTGGCGAGCCCCTCCTCCGCCTGCCGCTTCAGCTCGGCCGCCTCGACCGCGGCGGCATCCGAGCTCGCCGCGGCGCCGACGGTGAAGAACGGCAGGATCGGCTTGCGCGTCATCGGCCGGAACGAGCAGCGCTCGGCGATCTCCACCGTCGAGGCCAGCGCCTCCGGAATGTCCGCGAACAGCACCGCCATCTCGGCGCGCGTCTTGAAGCGATGATCCGGCGTCAGCTGCACACGGTCGGTCTCGGCGATCAGCCGGCCGCCGGCGATGCAGAGCAGCGCATCATGCGCTTCGTAATCGTCGGTGGTCGCGAAATATGGCTCGTTGGTCGCAACCAGCGGCAGCCCCTTGGCGTAGGCGATGTCGATCAGGCCGCCTTCGACGCGCCGCTCCTTCTCGGCGTTGTGGCGCTGCAATTCGATGTAGAGACGGTCGCCGAACAGAGCAGCCAGACGCTCGCACCGCGCCCCGGCGAGCTCGGCCATGCCGCCGGCGAGCGCCAGTGAGATCGGCCCGTCCGGCCCGCCCGTCAGCGCGATCAGGCCCTCGGTCTCGCCCTCGAGCCAGTCGAGCTTGATGAACGGAGCATGGCTGTCGGGCGATTCCAGGAACGCACGCGAGTTCAGCCGCATCAGGCTGCGATAGCCGCGCTCCTGCGCGGCGAGCAGCACCACGCGCGAGGGTCCCATCGCGTTGCGCGCGTTGGGATCCTGGTCGCCGAAATCGATGGCGAGCTCGCAGCCGACGATCGGCTGGATGCCGGAGCCCGCCATCTTGTCGGAGAACTCCAGCGCGCCGAACAGATTGTCGGTGTCGGTCAGCGCCAGCGCCGGCTGGTGGTCCTTCTTGGCAAGCTCGGCGAGCTTGGCGATCTTGATCGAGCCCTTGAGCAGCGAATAGGCCGAGTGAACGTGAAGGTGGACAAATCCGGCGCTCGGCATGGTCGCGTGACGGCCTCTTGCAGATGAGATGGAGCGGTCGCCGGCGCCTCAAGGCATCATGCACTCGCGGCCGACTCGCCTCTCAATGGTGGGGTCTCACAGCTTGAGAGTCCACGCCGGAGCGGCCGCTTGGGCGCGTCGTCCCGCTTTTCCCCAAGAGGTCGGAGAAAGCCGGCCTACAGCTGCGGAATGACCTGGGCCCAAATCGCGATCATCCCGACGAACAGCGTGATGGACGCCAGTGCGGCGGCTTCTTCCACGAAAACCCTGAACATGGCCTGCTCCCTTGTTGGAACGTATGAAGAACATTGTTCTCATTTCGTTCTATGGAGTCAAGCGATCCGGAAGCCGCCGAAAGGAGATGGTTAACTCGCTGAAGACAAACAGCAAAAAAGCCCCGGCCGAGGCCGGGGCTTTCGTCAGCCACTCACGTGGAGCGGTCAGTCTCAGTAACGGCCGATCATCGGGCCGCCGAACTTGTAGTTCAGGCGGACGAGACCCATGTCGATGTCCTGCCCGATGCGTTCGACAGCGCCACTGGCGAAGGTGACGTTGTGGTCGCCGAGGAAGATGTGGTTGTACTCGACGCCGACCGTCCAGTTCGGAGCAAAACCAAACTCCAGGCCCGCGCCAACCGTGGCACCCCAGCGGGTCTCGTCGGCCCGGTCGAGATTCGCACCCGTCACGACGCTGTAGACGTCGTACTTGTTGCTGACGACCGCCGCACCGCCCTTCGCGTAGAGCAGGACGTTGTTCCAGGCATAGCCAACCTGGCCTGTGATCAGACCGAACGCATCGACGCGCGTCCGGTTCCGCAAACCGGTGATTGCGCTGATGTTGTCACCCGAGAAGTCGGCCCAGTTGCCCTGGCCCTCGAGACCGAACACGAACTGGCCGGACTGAAAGCGGTAACCGATCTGGCCACCGACGGTGCCGCCGGTCGAGTTGTGGGAGCCTTCCGGACCGAAGCCGACCAGATCCCACGACGTGTCAGCCGAACCGCCGCCGCCGTTGATACCGATGTAGAAGCCGCTCCAGTCATACACCGCAGCGATCGCCGCGGGCGGTGCTTTGGTGTAGGGCCGTGCCGCGAGATCAGCCGCAAGTGCCGGCGCAGTCGCACCAAGCGCGACCAGGCTGACAGCTGCAAGCAACAAATTCTTCTTCATTTGATTCCCGTTCCAGTTTCTTCAGTAGTGGGCCCCCCGGCCGTGGGTCGTCATAACAGCGATCGACGGAATTGCTGTAGCCGCGGCGCCACAGTGTGATCGAAAGGACTTTGCTCATTAACGAATGTTAATCGAGCATCGCGGACACCCTATCAAACAAGGGGTTTTGCAGCAGTTTCAATGTTGACGAGGCGAGACAAGCTGCATGCGCGCGCAACATCGTCGCGCGCACATTAGCGTGATGGAAGAGGCGAATGCGAATAAGTTCCTCATCCAAATTGTCGCCATCTTTTCGCTCGCTTTCATCACATTCGTGGGCGCGTCAATCGCTAGCTCGCCTCCGCGCGTACTTCGCCGGACAAAGCGACACCCCATACGCGATCAGAGTCGTCTGCGTGATGAGGCCAATCAGCGACAGTGCCTTTTGGAAGCTGCAGCCTCACACACCGTCTTTCACCTGAAAAGCCCGCCTGAAGCGGACATCTCGAAGGATGGTCGCAGGAACGGCTGAACAGCTCTCAAATGCCATAGCCCTGCGATGAGCGCGCTGCGTCTGCTCAGCTTTGCCAGGGCGCATTGCGGATCCGCGTGCACGCGTTCGGCCTTTGGAAGCTCGGATCGTGATCTGCGATGTAGTCGAAGTTGACCGTCCCGAACGTCGTCTGCGGTTTCTTCAGCGCCGAGCAGGTCTGTACCTTCACGAACTCGTTCTTGAAGTCACCGCGCGGGAACGCCGAGATCACCTGCTCGCGCTGCTCCGGTGTGTAATGATCATACCCGATGCCCACCACATCCACCAGAACGCCTGCGTTGGTGAGCGCGATTTCCGGTCTCATATATTGCGGAATGCCGGGCGTGGTGTGCAGGGCGATGGCCTCCCACACCAGATCGGCCTGGGAATCAGCGATGCCGCGTGCCCGCAGAAACTCGCGCGCTGCATCGGCACCGTCGACTTCAAACCGCTTGGTCGCGGTATGGTAGTGATCGACGAGGCCGAGGTCGTGAAACAGGGCCGCGACATAGAGAAGCTCGGAATCAAACTTCAGCTTCTGGCGCAATCCCGTCATCGCGCCGAACACGTAGACGCGAACGGAATGGTTGAACAACATCTCGTCTTCGTAACTGCGCACCAGCTCGGCGGCCTCGCGAGCCAGTTGGCTGTCGGGAATTTTGACGCCGGAGATCACTCTCGTCATTTTCAGGTTCCTGCTTTCTGTTTCGGCTGATTCCCTTCGGGTCAGGCGGCCTCCTCGAGCGCGGCCTGCGGCGTATTTCGAAAGCTGATCGACATGCGATTGTACGCATTCATCAGGCTGATCGCGATCGTGAGATCGACTAGCTCGCGCTCGCTGAAGACTTTGCGAACAGCTTGATAGGCCTCATCCGGGACGTTGGTCTCGGCGACGCGGGTGATCGTCTCGGCCCATGCGAGAGCCGCACGCTCGCGCTCGTCGAAAAGATGGCCCGCCTCGGCCCAGGCCTGGACCAGCGCGATCTTTTCGATTTTCACGCCGCTCTTCAGCAGGTCGCGTGTATGCATGTCGAGGCAGTAGGCGCAATTGTTGATCTGCGACACGCGAAGATAGACCAGGGTGACAAGCGTCGCGGGAAGTCCGCTCTGCATGACGTAGCCGTAGACACCGCCCAGCGCCTTCATACCTGCCGGTGCGACGTGATTGTAGTTGAGCCGTTCGCTCATCTGCCTGCTCCTTGATGATCGGGGATGAACCCTCCCTCTTGCCCCCTTAGGTGCCCCTGCACTGGTCCACAAAAAAGCACCAAGAACGTACAAAACTCGTGTACCACGCAGGCATGACGAGGCCGCTGCACCTGGAGCTCGATCGATCTGCAAAGACGCCGCTGGCCGAGCAGATCCACAAGGGGATCAGGACCGCGATCGAAAGCGGCGTTCTCGCCCCCGGCGCACGCCTGCCCTCCTGGCAGGATCTCGCCGCCCAACTCGGCGTCGCCCGCGGCACCGTACGGGTGGCGTACGAAAAGCTCTCATCCGCCCAACTGATCGTCGCAAGCCGCGCGACAGGAACCCATGTCGCCGACAGGCCCCCGTTCCCAGTAAGGCGGGACAGCGCCCCGTCGCCCGGCTCGTTCATGGAGATGTACCAGGAGCTGACGGCGGGGCCCGCGATCTTCCAGATGGGCGTGCCTGCGCAGGAGACCCTTCCCGCGACATTGCTGGCGCGGATGCGCGCGCAGGCAGTTCGGGCGGAGGTGAGCGCACCGGCGATCTACCCGGATCCACGCGGCGAGCTGGCGTTGCGGCGCGAGATCGCGGCCTACCTCGCGCTGGCGCGCGGGATCGAATGCGCGCCGTTCCAGATCATCGTCACTGCCGGTTTCAGCGGCGGCCTTGGCTTGGCGCTCCGCGTCCTCGGACTCGAGCAGAAGAAGGCCTGGATGGAGGACCCTGGCTTTCCCTTTACCCGGCAGGGTCTCGCGCTTGCGCGATTGTCGGTTGCGCCGATCCCCGTTGATGCGGACGGCATCGATGTCGATTACGGCATGAAACATGCTCCTGATGCGGCACTGGTGGTCGTGACACCGGGCCAGCAGGCGCCGCTCGGCTCCACATTGTCGCTTGTGCGGCGCTCACGCCTGCTCGACTGGGCAGCGCAAAGCAAGGCATGGGTGATCGAGGATGACTATCTCAGCGAGCTTCAGCTCAAGGGCCGGGCGACGCCGGCGCTCGCATCGCTCGACCGCGCCGGCCGCGTCATTCACATCGGCTCTTTCAGCAAGACGGTGACGCCTGCCCTGCGGCTGGGCTTTGTCGTCGCACCGGCCGCCCTGGCGTCGCAATTTGCCGAAGCTGCTGCGTGCCTTGCGCCCGCGCCTGGGCCGGCGGTGCAGCGCGCGATGGCCGACTTCATGCGCGAGGGCCATTATCTGCGGCATCTTCGGCGCACGAAGCGGGTTTACGCTGCACAAGGCGATGCATTGCTGAAGTACCTTCGCGCGCGCACCGCGAACATTGCGCTTGCCGGGTTGGCGGCGGTCCTGCAATTGGCGGACGGAGCACCCGATCTGGCCGTCGCCAGGGAAGCAGCACGGCTGGGACTTGCGCCTACGCCGCTATCGCTCTGGTATGCGTCGAACGGATCAGTGCGCCCGGGACTTTTGCTCGGCGTGGCAACGTCTCCGCTCAAACGAATTGAGGCGTCCTGCGATCGACTGTTGCAAATCATCGATCGTCTGACCTGATCTTGACCTGACGGACGACAGCACGCCGCGCATGGGTGCGTTGCTGCGGTGGCCGGTGAACGAAATAAGCGTGCACCGGCCGGCCATCAAAAGTTGTGATAACGGTGGTCCTCATATAGGGTCGAACCTCTTCCTCGCCGTGCGTGGTCGCTTGCTGCATGCATGTCCGTATCCTGCTCCTCCTTGCCTCGCTCTTGCTTCCCGGCACTTTGCGTGCCGAAGCAATGCCGGCCGAGAAAACCGGATTTGCCTCCAGGCTGACGATCTATCTCGCCAAGGGGCCGGCCGACGCATGCGGCCCGGGCTGCGATCGCTGGATCGCCATCGAGGGCGAGATCGATCGCGAGGCTGCGCTGCGCATTCGCCGCTTCCTCGCCGCCGTCAAGGACCTGCAGCGTCCGATCTACGTTCATTCGCCCGGCGGCAACGTCGAGCAGTCCTACGCGATCGCGCGGTTGCTGCGCAGCCGCAAGGCGATTGCCAGGGTCGGCCGGACGATCGCGACCGCCTGCGCCGCGGGCACGCAGGGAGACGCCGCTTGCTTGAAGCTCAAGAACGCGAGCGGCGAGTTCGAGGCCGAACTCACCACGACCCGTGCCATGTGCAACTCGGCCTGCGCATACCTGTTTCTGGGGGCGGCATCGCGCGAAGTCGCCCCCGACGCCGCAATGGCGGTCCATAATTCCAGGCTGGTGCTCGCCTTCGATGGACGGCCCGATCCGGCGGCCGTCGCGGAATACAGGCGTCGCCGGCTGTTGGCGGCCGATCGCGATCGCGCCGCGTTCATCGCGGCGATGGGAATTGGCCGCGAGCTCGATTCGCTGATCCGGACGGTGAAGTTCGAAAGCCTACACGTATTGACGCGATCCGAGCTCTACGGTTTCGGCATCGACACGCGACCGCTCGCCGAAACGAAATGGACGCTGGAGAAAGAGGCCCGGCCGTTCATCCGCAAGATCGCGACCGCCAAGAAGGAGAACGCCTCCACGTTCCGAACGATGGAGCTGCGCCTGTCTTGCGAAAGCAGCAAGGGCGCACCGCTGACATTTGCGGCCGAGGTCGACGAAACGGCCACCGGCAAGAGCACGATCCTGATCACGGCGGATGCCGACAAGGAGAAGACGACCGGAGGATCTCCGCTGCGGACCGGCAAGCACGAGGTCTGGCGCAGCAACATCGACCCCGACATGGTCAAGGCGATACTGGCCTCCCGCTCCCTGCATGTCCGCGAAAGCACGCCGATCGCGGACGACAAGACGGACATCATGACATTCGAGCTCGACCTGGCGGGCCTGCCGTCACAATGGGCTCGGCTCAAGGCATCCTGCGCATTGCCGACGCCGGGCCCGACAAGCTCCTGGCCGACGACGCCTGGGAAAGCGGCTCCCTGGCAGGCAGTTCATTGGCCCGAGAGCCCTTGGACGCCCGCCCCCCAACTGACCGTCAGCACAAACCCTCGGCCCGCTCCGTCGCCTTGAAATGACGTCGGACATCGCCTCGGGGGACGATTCAACGCGCAACATTCATTCACCCCTCGTCGAGCAGGGAGCGGACCTTGGCGGCCAGGTCCTCGATCGCAAAGGGCTTGGAAAGTAAATGCTTGCCGGCATCGAGCACGCCATTATGGACGATCGCGTTGCGCGTGTAGCCGGTGGTGAACAGCACTTTCAGATCCGGGTATCGTCTCGACAGCTCGGCCGCGAGTTCGGCACCGGTCATGTCGGGCATGACGACGTCGGTGAACAGCAGATCCGGAACGAAACCGCCTTCGATCTTGCCGATCGCCTCCCGGGCGCTGGCGGCCTCGACGACGGTATAACCAAGCTCGCGCAGGCTTTCGGACGAGATGCCGCGGACCCGCTCGTCGTCCTCGACGACGAGGATGGTCTCGCTCTGCGGACTTGCACCGGGATGTGGCACGCCGTGCGACGGAGTTGAGACAGGCTCCTGGCCCGCGAACCGTGGAAGATAGATCTTCACGGTCGTACCGACGTCCACCTCCGAATAGATTTTGACATGGCCGCCCGACTGCCGCACGAAGCCGTAGACCTGGCTGAGGCCAAGTCCAGTCCCCTTGCCGACGACCTTGGTCGTAAAGAACGGATCGAAGACCTTTCCCAGCACGTCGGCCGCGATGCCCGTGCCGTTGTCCGTCACCGCAGTGAGCACGTACTGCCCGGGCTGCAGCGCGTATTCGCGGGCGTATTTTCGATCTATCGAGGCGTTGGCGGTTTCGATCGTCAGCCTGCCACCCTTCGGCATGGCATCGCGTGCATTGACAGCAAGATTGACGAGAACGCTTTCGAGCTGGGCAGGGTCTGCCTTGACGCGCCAAAGGCCAGCCGCGAGGACCGTCTCGAGACGAACGAGCTCGCCGAGCGAGCGCTCGAGCAACTCACTCATCTCACCGACCATCTTGTTGATGTCCACGACCTCGGGCGCAAGAGGCTGCTGCCGCGAGAACGCCAACAATCTTTGTGTCAACGTGGCGGCACGGTTCGCACCATCCGTTGCACTATCCAAGAAACGGTCAATGTTGAGCTCGCCCTTGCCGAGCCGCCGCTTGGCGAGATTCAAGCTGCCGAGGATGACGGCCAGCATGTTGTTGAAGTCGTGGGCGATCCCCCCGGTCAATTGCCCGACGGCTTCCATTTTCTGCGATTGCCGCAATTGCTCCTCGGCCTTCATGCGCTCGGCGATCTCGTCGGCGACACGTTGCTCCAGCTCGGCATTGAGCGCTTCGAGCCTGGTCAGCAGCCCGGCATTGTCGATCGCGGTCGCGGCGTGGCCGGCGATGCCGAGCAATGCGGATTCGTGCTCCTCGTGGAATCGACCGACCTCCGCATGACCGAAGAAAAGCCCACCGAGCACCTCGCCGCTGCGCGAGATCACGGGGACCGCCAGATAGGACCGGACCGGAAGATGGCCCTCGGGCATGCCTTTCCGCGGCGCATTCTTGCCATAGCGCGGGTCTTGCAGGATGTCGTCCGACCTCACCACGCCCGTGCCCTTGAAGGTCGGCTCGAACACGGCGGTGGCGCGCGGCATCGGGAAGTTTTCGAAAGCGGATCGCGGCACGCCGGACAGCGAATACAGCATGTAGCTGCCGCCGTCCGCGGCCAGGACGTTGTAGAAGAAGGCTCCGAACTGGGCGCCCGTCAGCTCGACGCCGGCATCCGTCACGATCTGCACGATCCTCTCGAGATCGCGTTCGCGGGCAACCGATGCTCCCGTGTCGTTGAGGATCCTCAGATGACGCTCGGTCTTCTTTTGCGCGGATATATCCAGCACGGTCCCGATGAATCGCGTGGCGTGGCCGTCAGAAAAGATCGCGTGACCCGTTGCGGCGATCCAGCGCTCGACACCATCCTCGATGCCGACGGTGCGGTATTCGATGTTGTAGCTTCCCGGAGAATTGGGCTGTAACGCGGTCGAGACGGCCTCATGGGCGCGCTGCCTGTCGTCGGGATGGATGCCCTTCAGGAATGAGCCCTCGTAGCTGACCTCGGCATCCGGTGAGAGACCGAACACCTCCTTGCAGCGGTTATCCCATCGAAGAATGTCGTTGACCGGATCGTAGTCCCAGGTGCCGATTCCGGCGGCCTTGTTGGCGAGGACGAGCCGCTCGGCAGCTTCGCGCGCCGCCTGCTCCGATCGGACGCGCTCGATGTGCGCCCATGATCGCTCCGTCACCTCGGTGAGCAAGGCAAGTTCGCGCGGCGTCCAAAGATGCGGGCCACGGTGATGAATGGCCATCAAGGCGGTCAGGCGCCCCTCCTTCACCAAGGGCATGCAGATCGTCGAACCGATGCCGATGCGCTGGAAGGTGGCGGCTTCCTCGGGGGCGATCTCCTTCAGATTGTCGTTGATGATGAGGGGGCGGCCGGCGCCCAGCTCTCGCACCGCCTTCTCGCCGAAGTCGGCAAGGCTGTAGTGCCCCACTATGTGCATCGCACCGGGGGCAGCCCAATCCCCGCGGATGGTGAAGCCGTCCTGATCAGGATCCATGTCGGCATAGGCGCAGTTGGAGACGCCGAGATACTCACCGACCATTCGCGTCGTCACTGCCATGACGCCGTCTGCATCGCGCGTCTTCGCCGTTTCCTTGTTGAGAGCGTCCAGGAAGAGGAGTCGCGCTTCGTTCTCGCGCACCGCGCTCTCGGCGCGGCGACGTTCAACGGCGGTGCGGGTGCGTTCGGCAACCTCGCGGATGAGCTCGAGCTCCGCCGGGGTCCATTCGCGCGGCGTGGCATTGTTGAGGTAGAGCAGCGCCACGACCCCATCGGGCTCGGAGATCGGCATGTTGACGAATGCGCGCGCCGAGATCGCCTCGAGAGCTCGGGCGCGGTCGCCGACGCGAGCGTCCTTTTCAGCATCGGCGCAGACGACCGTCTCGCCCCGCTTCAAGTCTTCGATATAGCTGCCATAGTCGCGAAAGCGCAGCACGCCGGCCAGGCTCAAGATCCCAGGCGCATTCCAGTCGCGCGCGATCGTGATGGTCTCGGCGGAGGTGTCGACGGTGCCGTAACCTGCCCGGCTGACATTGAGGCTGCGGCCAAGCAGCTCGGCCGCCGCATAGGCGAGATCGTCGGGGCTGCCGATCTCTCGAATATGATCGCCGAGGGTGGCCAAGACGGCGTTGCGGTCGGCCGAGGATCCCCCGGTCGCTGTCGTCATCGGTCAACCCCGAACACGTCCCTCGCTCCACCTGCACAATGATGAGACAGTAACTGTAGGCGGGGCCTTCGGTTCCCGGCGCGAGGGGCGGCTCAGCATCAAGACGCCTCTCGGGTCCTGCTCGGCCCAGCGCGCGATGCAGGTGGTCAAGTGTCTTCAACAACGGCGGGCTTAGAGCGGCGTATAGATCACGAGCTTCAGCGCGGGATCGTCGTTGGCCTGGAAGCTGGTGTGCTCGAAGTGCAGCACGCCTTTGCTCGTATGGTTCATGGTCTTGCGGCCCGAGATGGTGCTGCGGATGTCGTGCGCCTCCCACCATTTGACGAATTCCGGGCTGCCCTCGCGCAGCCGCGTCAGCAGCTCCGTGAAGGCGGGATCGCCGGCCCAGACGTCGTGGGTGGCGCGAAACATCGCCACCATCGCCTTGGCTACGTCGGTCCAGCCGGCGCCGTAGGATTTTCGCGTCTGCTTGTTCGTCAACATAAGAAGCAGCGTGTTGCGATCCTGCTCCGGCAATCGCCCGAACCCGAACACCTCCTCGGCCGCATCGTTCCAGGCCAGCACGTCCCAGCGCCGGCCGGTGATGTAGGCCGGCTGATGCAGGCTCTCGATCATGCGACGAATGGGCGGAGGCACGATCTCGCGGGTGAAGGGGCTCCTTGCGGGCTCGCGCGCCAGCGCCTTGAGGTGGGCGTGCTCGGCCTTGCTGAGACGGAGGGCCCGGGCCAGCGCATCCACGGTGGTCACGGACGGGCTGACCGTGCGGCCCTGCTCGAGACGGATGTACCAGTCGACGCCGATGCCGGCGAGCTGCGCGACTTCTTCGCGGCGCAGCCCCGCGGTGCGCCGGCGCCGGCCCACCGGAAGCCCGACCGCCTTCGGCGACAGCTTTTCGCGGCGGGACCTCAGGAAGTCCCCGAATTCAACGCGGCGTGGATCGACCATGGCGGGTGTCCCGGCGATGGAGGGCCTATGAAATACTAGGATAATACCAGGCCTTCCTGACTTCCGCCAGGGCAGCATATGGACCTCACCCGACCTCGAGGTGAACATCATGAAAGCTGCCGTACTCAAATCCTTCGGATCGCCGCTGGCGATCGAGACTGTCCCCGAACCGGTGCTCGGCACCGGCGAGGTCATCATCGACGTCGTCGCGACGCGCGTGCTGTCCTACATGAACGAGGTCTTCGACGGGACGCGCAACTACGCGCTCGACCTGCCCATCGTCCCCGGCCCCGGCGGCGTCGGCCGCGTGCGCGCGATCGGTCCGGACGCGACCAGGCTTGCCGTCGGCGACTGGGTGTTCTGCGATCCGACAGTACGCTCGCGCGACGATGCCGTGGCGCCCGATATCGCCCTGCAGGGCCTGACCGCCGCGGGAGCTGGCGGCATGCGCCTGCAACGGCACTTTCGCCACGGCTCTTTCGCCGAGCAGATGCGGGTGCCGACCGAGAACGTCAAACCGCTCGGCCCGATCACGTCCGAGCAGGCGACACAATGGTGCGCGCTGGGCACGCTGCTGGTGCCCTATGGCGGCTTCCTTGCGGCAAATCTTCGCCCGGGCGAGACCGTGCTGGTGAGCGGCGCCACCGGCAATTTCGGCAGCGCCGCCGTCTCCGTCGCGCTGGCGATGGGCGCAGCCTGCGTGGTCGCGCCGGGCCGCAACGAACGGATCCTCGCCGACCTCGTCCGCCGCTTCGGGGCGCGGGTGAAGCCGGTCAAGCTCTCGGGTGACGAGGACGACGACCGTGAGACGATGAAGCGCGCCGCACCGGGGCCGATCGACTGCGTCTTCGACATCATGCCGCCCTCGGTGAGCCCGACTGTCGTGCGCGCGGCAGTCATGACGGTCCGCGCTTACGGACGCGTCGTGCTGATGGGTGGCGTCGGCATGGCGGGCGGGCCGGGCCTCGAGCTGCCCTACCCCTGGATCATGCGCAACTGCATCAGCATCCACGGCGTCTGGATGTATCCGCCCGATGCGGCCAGCCGCCTGATCGCACTGGTGCGTGCCGGGCTGCTGCGGCTGGAAGAGTACGAGACAGAGACCTTCGATCTCGACCACGCCAACGAAGCCGTGGCGCATGCTGCCGCCAATGGCGGACCGTTCAAATTGACGGTGATCAGGCCCTGAATCGTGAGGCGGCGACGGACCGCCGTCTTCGATTTTTTTCGGAAGTCTCACCAAGCACTTGGCTACTGTGCATGGGGTTGTTTTCGAGCTCTTTAGTCGAGCTCGACCACCTGGCCGTTCGACAGCGAGACCCGCCGGTCCATGCGGCCGGCGAGCTCCATGTTGTGGGTCGCGATCAGCATCGACACATGCGTCGCCTTGACCAGCTGCATCAGGGCCTGGAACACGTGCTCGGCGGTGCCGGGGTCGAGATTGCCGGTCGGCTCGTCCGCAAACAGCACGCGCGGCGCGTTGGCCACCGCACGGGCGATGGCGACACGCTGCTGCTCGCCGCCCGACAGCTCGGCGGGGCGGTGGGTGATGCGGTCGCCGAGGCCGAGATAGCCGAGGATCTCCTTGGCACGCTTGACGGTCTCGGACTTCTTCAGGCCGCGGATCATCTGCGGCAGCATGACGTTCTCGAGCGCCGAGAACTCCGGCAGCAGCCGATGCGACTGGTAGACGAAGCCGATATCGGTGCGGCGCAGCTGCGTGCGCTCGATGTCGGGCAGTTGCGAGGTCGGCGCGCCCGAGACATAGACCTCGCCGGAATCGGGGGCTTCCAGCAGCCCAGCGATGTGCAGCAGCGTCGACTTGCCCGAGCCCGACGGCGCCACCAGCGCGACCGACTGACCGGCCCACAGCGCCAGCTTGGCGCCGTCGAGGATCGTCAGCGGCACCTCTCCCTGCAAGTACTGCCGCTTTATCTCGTGGAGATAAATGACCGGTACATCTTCTGCCCCCTGCTGCTGCTCCATCAGCCCCTCACTCGTACCGGAGCGCTTCGACGGGATCGAGGCGCGCGGCGCGCCACGACGGATAGAGCGTCGCCAGGAACGACAGCGTCAGCGCCATGATGACGACGGCCGTGGTCTCGCCGACGTCGATCTCGGCGGGCAGTTTCGACAGGAAGTAGAGCTCCGGCGAGAACAGCTCGGTCGAGGTCAGCCAGGACAGGAATTGCCGGATCGATTCGATGTTAACGCAGATCACGAGGCCGACGCAGAAGCCGACCAGCGTGCCGACGACGCCGATCGAAGCGCCCGTGATCAGGAAGATCCGCATGATCGAGCCTTGCGAGGCGCCCATGGTGCGCAGGATCGCGATGTCGCTGCCCTTGTCCTTCACCAGCATGATCAGGCCGGAGACGATGTTGAGCGCGGCGACCAGCACGATCATGGTCAGGATCAGGAACATCACGTTGCGTTCAACCTGGAGCGCGTTGAAGAAGGTCGAGTTGCGCTGCCGCCAATCCACCAGGAAGATCGGCCGGCCCGCCGCCTCCGTCACCGCCTTGCGGAAGGCGTCGATCCTATCGGGGTTGGTCGTGAACACCTCGATCGAGGTGACGTCGTTGCTGCGGTTGAAATAGGCCTGCGCCTCGGCAAGCGGCATGAACACGAAGCCGAGATCGTATTCGGACATGCCGATCTCGAACACCGCGACGATCTTGTACGGTTTTATCCGCGGCGTCGTGCCCATGGGCGTCACTGCGCCCTTCGGCGCCACCAGCGTGATGCTGTCGCCGGCATGCAGCGAAAGCTGATCGGCGAGGCGCCGGCCGATCGCAACGCCCTGTCCTTCGTCAAAGCCCTCGAGGGAGCCCTGCTTGATGTTCTTGGCGATCGAGGTGAGGTTGTTGAGATCGTCGGAGCGGATGCCGCGCACCAGGACGCCCGAGGCGTTCCAAGGCGATGACGCCAGCGCCTGACCGTCAACCACCGGCGCCGCGAGCCGGATGCCCTCGACCTGGCTGAGGCGGTCGGCAACGTCCTTCCAGTCGGTCAGCGGCGATTCCAGGGGCTGGACCAGGATGTGGCCGTTGAGGCCCAGGATCTTGTCGAGCAGCTCCTTGCGGAAGCCGTTCATCACGGCCATGACGATGATCAGCGTCGCAACGCCGAGCATGATGCCGAGAAAGGAGAACCCGGCGATGACCGAGATGAATCCCTCTTTCCGCCGCGCCCGCAAATAGCGCGCCGACAGCATCCACTCGAAGGGCGCGAAAGGCGCGGTTTGCACGGTTTCGGTCATGGTCTCATCCATCGCTCGATAATCCCATGATTCGGGGTCAATTGTGGCCGGATTGGCGGCCGCGATATCGCGCGATGAACAATATTCAGCCGATCAGCCTTCTCAGCCCACAAGTCTTGCGACCGCGTCGGCAGGCGACATGGTCTCGCGCGCGCCGTCGCTGCGCCGCTTGATCTCGACCTTGCCGTCGGCAAGCCCCTTCGGCCCGATCATGATCTGCCAGGGGATGCCGATCAGATCGGCGGCGGCGAATTTGGCGCCGGCGCGTTGATCGGTGTCGTCATAGAGCACGTCGACGCCCTTGCCCGTGAGCTCGGCATAGAGCTTCTCGCAGGCCGCATCGACGGCCGCATCGCCCTGCTTCAGGTTGAGGATCGAGACGCGGAACGGTGCCACCGGTTCCGGCCATTTGATGCCGGCATCGTCATGGCAAGCCTCGATGATGGCACCCAGCAGGCGCGAGACGCCGACACCGTACGAGCCGCCATGGATCGGCACGTCGACACCATCAGGCCCCGCCACGAGCGCCTTCATCGGCTCGGAATATTTGGTGCCGAAATAGAAGATCTGGCCGACCTCAATGCCGCGGGTGTTCACCCGCTTGTCCACCGGCACCTCCTGCTCGAACCGCGCGGCATCGTGGACGTCTTCGGTCGCCGCATAGAGCGAGGTCCATTGCTTGATGATCGGCGTCAGGTCGCTCTCATAATCCACGTCCTCGCCCGGCACCGGCAGGTCCAGCACATCGCGATTGATGAACACGCCGGATTCGCCGGTCTCGGCGAGCACGATGAACTCGTGGCTGAGATCGCCGCCGATCGGGCCGGTCTCGGCGCGCATCGGGATCGCCTTCAGCCCCATCCGCGCGAAGGTCCGCAAGTATGCGACGAACATCTTGTTGTAGGCAACGCGCGCCGCGGCCTCGTTGAGGTCGAAGGAATAGGCGTCCTTCATCAGGAACTCGCGGCCGCGCATTACGCCGAAACGCGGACGCTGCTCGTCGCGGAATTTCCATTGGATATGATAGAGATTGAGCGGCAGGTTCTTGTAGGACTTCACATAGGCGCGGAAGATCTCGGTGATCATTTCCTCGTTGGTCGGTCCGTACAGCAGCTCGCGCTTGTGGCGGTCGGCGATGCGCAGCATCTCCGGGCCGTAGGCGTCGTAGCGGCCGCTCTCGCGCCAGAGGTCGGCGAGCTGGAGCGTCGGCATCAAGACCTCGATCGCGCCGGAGCGATTCTGCTCCTCGCGCACGATCTGCTCGATCTTCTTCAGCACGCGAAAGCCGAGCGGCAGCCAGGCATAGATGCCCGCCGCCTCCTGCCGGATCATGCCGGCACGCAGCATCAGCCGATGCGAGACGATCTCCGCCTCTTTCGGATTTTCCTTCAGGATGGGCAGAAAGAACCGCGACAACCGCATGGTAATACTCTGGGAATCAGTGATCGCCTGCAGTGAAACCGGATTGGGAGCGAAAACACAAGACGGGAATGAGGAAAAGCCGCTAACGCGGCGAAATACCTGTCATTTTTCCGTTGCCTTCAGGTTTGACTTCAGGAGCACCGTGCTCAGCAAAGCCGGTGAGCCTAGGGCGGTGGCACCTCGAGTTCATCCGCCAGCGTGATCTTCTCGAAATCGCTCACAAGCGCCTCGATCCGCACACGCCAGCGGCCGGCGAAGGGCAGCTCGACCTTGCGCACGTGCCAGTAGCCATCCGGCCCGAGCAAGGCGTCCCGTTCCATCGGCTCGATGCCGCGCTCAGGCAGGCTGAGCGTCAACGTCACCTCTTTGGCCGCCAGGGGCGTCCCCTCGCCGGTCATGAGCTGGAGCACGAAATCGTCCTTGCCGACCTTTCCAGGTGACACCAGCACCTGGAACATCGCCTTGTCGCCGTGGATGTGGATCGCCAACGGCGTCTCCGGAATGATCGTTCGCGGCGGCGGCGTGAAGCGCCAGCCGGCGACGACGGCAAAGATGGCGAGGGCGATCACGCATTCGAGGAGGATCGAGCGCTTGAGGATGGTCTGGGCTCCACGATCGCGGGCGAGTGCCGGAGTGAGGCGGAAGCGGTTGAGCGCCGCAAGTGCGAGCAGCATGAGAACCAGGCCGAGCTTGATCGAGAGGATGAGGCCATAGCGGGTCTCGACCAACGCCGAAACTTTTTCGAGCTGAACAATCGCAAGGGCGAGGCCCGTCAATGCCAGCACGCCGACCGCCGGCATGGCGATGCCCGAGAAGCGCTTCACGACGGCGAGTGTTGCCGGCGTCGGCTTCGACAGCAAAGCCGCGAGCGGAGCAAGAGCGCCGATCCATAGCGCAACGCACAGGCCGTGAAGAAAGATCGCCGGGCGCATCATCATTCGAGGCGGCGCCGTTGCGGCATGCCCGCTCATGGCGAGCGACAGGCCCACGCCGACCATGGCAATGATCGCAAGAGCCCGCGAAGACCATGCGCTGCGGAGCGCCAGCAAGGCGAACAGCATCGCGGCGGCAGCAACTAGAAACGCGCGGCCGGCACTGGTTGCCACCGCGACCTTCCAAGGCGCGGCCGTCGCGAGCGCCGCCGGCGGCAGGCCGAGGAGATCGAGACCCAGCGCACCGAGCGACACCACCGCGCTGGAAAGGCCGACCGCGAGCGCCATGCGCGGCACGGTCATGCCGGCCAGAGACCATGATATCCAGCGCGCAAACCACACACCGCCGACGCCTACGAACAGACCGAGATAGAGGCCAACGCGCGCCAGCCAGATCAGCGCGGCCAACCAATGGTCAGTACTCGCGGACGGCTTCGTCTCCGACGGCATGCCGACTGAAAACATCACCGATCCCACGATCGGATGGCCATCCTGCGAGACCACGCGATAGCTGACGACCGCGGTCCCCTCAGGCAGATCCGCCGGCATCTGGATCGAAATCGTGTCGCCGGACGCGCTGACGCGCGTCTCGTCCCGCGCCCTGCCCGTCCCGTCGATCAGCCGGATCGCGCCCGGCGTTACCGGTTCGTTGAACCGCAGCTCGACCATCTTGGGCGCGGTCGCGAGCGTGCTGCCATTCGCCGGCTCGACCGAGATCAGCGCCGCATGCGCGAGCGCACCGCTCGCGAAGCCCGCAGCGAAGAGCAGCGTCGCGAGCGCGGCGAGGAGGCGCATCAGGGTTTCGGCAGGAGCTTGACGCCAGGCGCCGGCGACTTGCCCTCATGCGAATGGCTTGACCCCTCGGTTGGGATCTCGATCCAGCGTCTGACGCCGGTCTCGCATTCTTGAACCACTGGGAAGTACAAGGTCGTGTTCGCCTTGAGCTTGTCGGTCAGCACCGTCTGCATGATGAACTCGTCATAGTTCTTGTCCGGCAGCTTGCCGCCGGACCACGCCACCTCCTTGACGCCGGACGAGAGCTTGTTGCCGTGATAGTCGTATTCCCCCGCATATTTGCCCTCGACGACGTCGATGGTC
This sequence comes from Bradyrhizobium sp. JHI2711, assembly GCF_056156565.1. NCBI lineage: Bacteria > Pseudomonadati > Pseudomonadota > Alphaproteobacteria > Hyphomicrobiales > Nitrobacteraceae > Bradyrhizobium > Bradyrhizobium sp. JHI2711. The sequence goes on along the minus strand of NZ_JBPZPT010000001.1, from coordinate 309,279 downwards.
CAGCCGGCCTTCGGCATCGGCTTCACCGCGATGACCCCTTCCGGAATCTGCACGCGGAGCTTCACCGTCGGCGAGCCCGCGCAGCCATGCGGCACGGTGAACACCGCCTTGTAGGACGCGCCGATTGTGGCTTGCTTGGTCTCGAGAGAGACATGCGCCGCCACTGGTGATGCGGCGACCGCGGCAATCAGAATCAGGCAGGATCGCTTCGACATATTCGGTCTCCCGAGAGTCCAGAACAGTCTCATTTCATCTTCATTCCCGAATGATCCGGCATTTTCTTCATGTCCATGTGACCCGAGTGCCCCCCGCCGCCCGGTGCTTGCGCGCCGACGCCCTGGACGTCGAGGGCAACAGTGATCTTGCCGGCCTTCTCGAACTGAAGCGTCACCGGCACCTTGTCGCCCTGCTTGAACGGCCCCTTCAGCTCCTGAAGCATCAAATGATTGCCGCCGGGGGCGAGCTTCACGGTCTTGCCGGGCTCGATCGCCAATCCCTTGTCGAGCGCGCGCATCTTCATCACGCCGTTGTCCATGGCCATCTCGTGAATCTCGGCCTTGCCTGCGATATCGGCGGACACGCTGACCAACCTGTCGGCGGCGCTCCCCTTGTTTTCGATGGTCAGATAGCCGCCGGCGACCTTGGCGCCGCCCGGCGTCGCCCGGCTCCAGGCCTGCGAGATGACGAGATCGCCGGCCTTGACGTCGTCGGCTGCGACTGCCGCGCTGGTGCCGAGCAGCATGGCGGCCGCCAGAAGTGATAGCTTGATCCTGTTCATTTGGTTCCCTCGGTTTTGATCTGATTGGATCGGTCGTGGTGGTCTCGGCAGCCTCAGTGCGCTTTACCATCGATACCTCATTCCGGTGTAGACCGCCCGGCCCGCACCTGGCTCGAACAACGCCGACGTCGCGGTGGCGCGATCGATGATACTGACGCTTGCAATGTAGGTCCTGTTGGTGAGGTTTCGACCCTCGATATAGGCGGAGAACGGCCCGCCATTGTCGAAGCCCGCTTTCAATCCGAGCAGTGCATACGGCTCGGTCGTCAACGTGTTCATACTGTCGACAAAATAGGCCTGCGGCACCCATTCGACGTTCGGACCAGCATAGAACCCGGTCGGATGCTTATAGAGCAACTCGGCGCGCAAATAGTGACGCGGCGCGCCGGGCAGCTGGTTGTTGCCGAACGCCGTGTCGCTGTCGAAGCGAAAATCGCTGTAAGTATAAGCGAGGTTGAGCCACACCTTGTCGGGCGCGCCTCCTGTCACGAAGATATCGCGGAAGATTGCTGCCCCTGCCCCCGCCTCGACGCCCTGGTGGAAGGTTCGGTCGGCATTGGTCACGTTGCAATTGCCGAACGCGCTGTACAGGCACAGCAGCTCATCGCGGATATCGGCGCGATAGGTGGTCAATTCCCACGAATAGTCGGGCCGTCGCATGCGGGTCCCTATCTCGTAGGTCGTCGCAATCTGCGGGCGGATGCTGGTGAACGGAATCGTCGGAATGCCAGGACCGCGCGCGCTCTCGCCGAAGCTCGGCACTTCGGCGCTCCGCGAAACATTGGCGAAGGCCTGCCACGTCGGGTCGATCTGCCACAGCAGGCCCGCCTTCGGCGACCACAGATCAAAGCGGGTTGCTCCCGACTGGTCGCCGTCGCTGAGAAACCGGTCCTGCCGATTGCGGGTCGCATGCAGGAATTGCGTGCCGGCGATCGCGGCGACATTCGGCAGAAAGTAGAAGGTGTCCTCCACGTAAACCGAGGTGTTCTCCGAGCGATCGATCGACGACGACAGCAATGCCCCCTTCTGTCCGGCAATGTTGGCGAACTGCTGGTTGTCGACGCTGCCGTTCAACAGGTTGACGCCCGCAACCAGCCTGTTGCGGTAACCGCCGATGATGCGGTCGTCCGTAACCTTCGCGAAGCCGCCATAATCCTTGTAGCGATAATCGAGCCACTGGAAGATCGGATGCATGAGGTGCCGGTCGACGCCGAAAGCGCCGAACTCCAACCTGGTGTCGTCGAATCGGATCGTCGTCTTGTTTGCCAGCCTGATCGTGTCGATGTTGCGCTGCTGGTCCAGCGCAACGTTCGCCGGAGCCGAGGCCTCCGGATTGGTCAAGGCAGACGCCTTGGTGACGGTTCCTGGAATGCGCTGCCGCACCTCGTTGGCGTTAAGATAGAATCGCGTCTCGAAATCCGGCGAGAACTGGTAGCCAACATTGCCGCTCACGCGGTTGCCCGAGCCGAAGCTGTGATCGCGGAGGCCGTCCGTGGCCTGCGTTGATGCGGTGACGAAACCATCCCACGGCCCGTTGGCGCCTCCTGCATTGGCCTGCAGTCGCCTGAAGCCGAAGGCTCCCACGTCGAGCGAGACTCCATTCGGAAATCGGTCGCGTCCCGATGGCGTCACGAAGTTGACGGCGCCTCCCAGCGAATTGGCTCCGAACTGCAGCGCGTTCGCGCCCTTGTACACCTCGACGTATTTGTAGGCGGTCGGGTCGATCTCCTGGAAATCGCCATAGCCGTCCGCCGTATTGATCGGGATGCCGTCCATGTAAAGCTGCACGCCGCGCAGATGGAAATTGCGCGACAGGCCGGATCCGCGGATCGAAAGCCGGGTGTCGTCGCCCCATTTCGGCTGCGCAAACACGCCGGGAACGTAGTCCAGGACATCCTTGATCGTGCTGGCGGGAGTCGAATTCCGGTAGGCCTCCGCTGCGACCAGCGCTACGCCGCCCGGCGTCTGGTTGATCTCGCTCAGCGCCTGCTGGGCGGTGAGAACCGCCAGGGCACCAGGGCCAGGGGCCCCTTCGGAAGCTGCCGTCGGTTGCGGACGCGCAGTTGCGGGCGCGCGGGCCCGCGTTGATCGCGCGGCGGTTCGCTGTGCGCGGGCTGGAGAGGCCCGTTTCTCCCGCGGCGCGTCGACTGTGACGGGAGGAAGCTCGCGTCGGTTTTCCTCCGCGATTGCGTTGGATGGCACAACGAGGGCAGAAGCTGAGGCAAGCAGAATTTTGCGTGCGGAAAGCAGTCGAAAGAAGCCTGTACGAGGCATGAGGTCATTCCTGATGCCGGCAGAGAGCCGGTGCATAGCGATCCCGGCACGGCCGAAGCCGGCGCGGAGCTGAAGGTTTCGCGGATCAGGAAATGCGAGGGGGAGCGCGCGCCCAAGCGCTCGAACCGTCGATGGCGGCGAGGACGGGCGCGTTCGCCACGTGCCAGACGATGCGGGCGATGGGGCGGACGGGAGTTGAGAACGCCGCATGGGGCGGCGCGTCAAGCGAGGCGTCAGCGTGCGCGAGGCAGCAAAGCGCACATGCGCCAGCTTTTGCGGCCGGTGTCCCGGTCTCGTCGACCGGGCCGCCCTGCTCACTTGCGCTGTGGCAGATGACGCCTGCAGAGAACGGATCGGCCGCAGCCTGGCCGGCCGCGAGACAGGCGGCGATCGGCGCCAGCACCTGCATCACCAGGGCGAGCAGGACCAGAGGCAGGAATTTTTGCAGACGTGCGCGCATCCGCCGGACCATTCGTTCGTGCGCTAACTAATCACTCGGGCGCGGCCGAGTCGAGGCCAGTTCCACCGCCTGTTGGGCCCTGCGCAAACTGCTCGAAAAATTGTGGTCGGACGACCCCACCCCCCGGGCGGGCCGGCATCTGAGGCAGGAAAACCCGCCCGGCCATCCGCAAATTTCTTATATCTGTCATATATTTAGGGGACCGAAAGCCCGATCGTTTCGTCAGCTGCTCCTATTTTGAACATTCGTTGCCGAAAATGATGACAAGTGAGAAAAGTTGATCTAGCATCCCTCTTGCTCAGGCGCTGACCGCGAGGTCGAGGCCTGGTGGTCCAAGTCTCGGGAGGAGCCCCTGGCGCGCAAAACGCAGCGTCGCCCCGTCAATCAAGATCAAATCTTAAGATCGGGGATAATAGGGTCGACACAATTTTTGAGCGGGGCCGGGGCCCCGCTCTTTTTTTGCCCGCGGCGCTGAACCGTCGATGAACGCGGCCTTTCATCCCATCCACGACAGCTTCGAACGTGCGGCCTCGCGCTGCGCCGACCTCACGCCGTTCGTCTCTCGACGTCTGTTCGATCTCCATCCGGAAACGCAGGCGATGTTCCGCACGGACGGCGGTGACCTCGTGAAGGGGTCGATGCTGGCGCTGACGATCGAGGCGATTCTCGACTTCGCCGGCGAGCGCCGCGGGCATTTCCGGCTAATCGCGTGCGAGGTCGCCTCGCACGACGCCTATGGCACGCCGCGCGAGCTGTTCATCGCGTTCTTCGCCGTCATCAGGGATGCGCTCCGCGATCTGCTCGGCGATGAATGGACGCCCGAGATCGCGCAGTCCTGGGATACATTGCCCGCCGAGATCGACGCATTCGCCGTCGCGGCCACCTGACGCTTTGCGCTGCACCAACGCGCGGGCTGCGACGACACTGCGGCTGAATGCAGATTGAGTGCGAACAACTCTTGTGAGAGACTTTCGGAGTCGGTAGCGCTACCAATGACGCGCCGACGACAAAATATATGGGAGCGAGCGATGTCCGGGACGAAAGATTTCTCGACGACCAGGCGCGATCTTCTTCAGGCGGCTGCAACCGCCGGCGCCGGAGCTGCCATCCTCGGCAGCATGGGCATAAACCCCGCACTGGCCGCAGTCGGACGCAGCGAGAAGCCGTTGAAGGCGGCGTTCTCCAACGCCGGCCTCCAGGCCACCTGGTGCGCGCAAGGCAAGCAGGCGGCGGAATTCTGGGGCAAGCTGTTCAATGTCGAGGTGACCTGGTTCGACGGGCAGCTCGATGCGGTGAAGCAGCGCGCGGCGATCGACAACATGGCCTCGCAGAAATGGGACTTCGTCGCGATCCAGGCCTTCGGCATCGGCACCCTCACCCAGCCGGTGCAGAAGATGATCGATGCCGGCACGCCTGTGATCGACATGGACACGCTGATCGCGCCGCTCGATCAGATCAACGTCCATTCCTTCCTCGCTCCCGACAACGAGTTCATGGGCGCTTCGGTGACACAGGCGCTGTGCAACGCCATGGGCGGCAAGGGCAAGATCATCATGACGCAGGGCGCGCTCGGCCACACCGGTGCGCAGGGCCGCGCCAAGGGCTTCAACTCGGTCGTGAAGCAATTCCCGGGCATCGAAGTGCTGGACACCCAGCCGGCCGATTGGGACGTGTCGAAGACCGCCCGTCTCTGGGAGACCTATCTGACCAAATACCCGCAGATCGACGCGGCCTTCTTCCACAATGACGACATGGCGCTGGCCGCCGCCAACATCATGAAGGCGCGCAATCGCACCAACATCCTGATCGGCGGGGTCGACGCCATGCCGCCGGCGATCCAGGCGGTCAGCGAAGGCCGCATGTTCGCGACCGTCCGCAATCCGTCCTGCCGCATCCATGGCGGCGCGATCGTCGCGGGCGTCTCCGCCGTGGTCGGCGGCGAGAAGAGCGGACAGGGCATCCCGAAGAACGTCGTCACCGACGGCCCGGTCGTGACCAAGGCCAACGCCGCCGGGATGCAGTGGATGCAGGATCACTTCCTGATCTGAGCCTCCAGATCCTTCATGAGCGTGGGACAACAGCCCATCCTGGAACTGCAGGGCATCACGAAGAGCTTCGGCGGCGTCGAAGCGCTTCGTGGTGTCGACTTCGCGCTCTATCCCGGCGAGATCCATGGTCTCGTCGGCGAGAACGGCGCCGGAAAAAGCACGCTGATGAAGATCATCGCCGGCGTGCACACCGAGTTCTCCGGCCGCTTCCTGGTCGACGGCCAGGAGATGCATTTTCGCTCGGCGCGCGATGCGCACGCCGCCGGCATCGCCATGGTGCACCAGGAGCTCAGCGTCGCGCCCGACCTGACGGTCGCGGAGAACGTCTTCCTCGGCAACCAGCCGACCAACGCCTTCGGCCTCGTGCAATGGCGGCGGATGGCGCGCGAGGCGGGCGAGCAGCTCGCCCGCTTCGGCATCGACGTCGATCCGATGGCACGGCTCGGCGACCTTCCGATCGGGCTGCAGCAGTTGATCGAGATCGCGCGCGTGCTGTTCTCCGGCGCGCGCATCGTTATCCTGGACGAGCCGACCTCCGCCCTCTCCCCGCCCGAGGTCGAGCGACTGTTCACAACGCTCCGACGGCTGCGCGAGGAAGGCACCGCGATCGTCTTCATCTCGCATTTCATCGAGGACATCCTGCTGGTGTCCGACACGGTGACCGTGTTCCGCAACGGCCGCAAGGTTGCGGAGACGGCTAGCGCCGCGACCAGCAAAGGCGCGCTGATCGAGGCCATGATCGGCCGCGGCGGCGAGGCGCTCGAGCATAGCTACACCGACGATCTGATGCTGCCGGAGCCGAGCGACAGCAAGGTCATTCTCAGCGTCGATCAGCTGTCGCTGTCACGCAGCCTTCAGGACGTCTCGTTCGAGGCCCGCGCCGGCGAGGTGCTCGGCATCTACGGCTTCATGGGCTGCGGCCAGCAGGAGCTGTCCCGCGTCCTGTTCGGCAAGCTGAAACCGGACGGCGGGACGCTTGCAGTCGAAGGCGTGACGAAAACCTTCGCCAGCACAGCGGCGGCGCGGCGCGCCGGCGTGGCGCTGGTGCCGGAGAGCCGGCGCGACATGCTGTTCCACCAGGAGCCGGTCTACAAGAACATCTCGATCAGCATTCTCGACCGCATCTCCTCGCTGCTGCTCAAGCCGGCGCAGGAGCGCGACATCGCCAAGCGCCAGGTCGAGCAGCTGCAGATCAGGCCGCCGGTGGTCGGCCTCGATCTCGGCATGCTCTCGGGCGGCAACCAGCAGAAGGTCGCGCTGGCGAAATGGCTGACCTATCCGCCCAAGCTGCTGGTGCTGTGCGAGCCGACCCGCGGCATGGATGTCGGCGCCAAGAACGACGTCATCAACATCGTCCGCGACCTCAGAACAAAGGGGCTCGCGATCATCGTGCTGTCGACCGAGCCGGAAACGGTGCTGTCGCTGGCCGATCGCATCCTGGTGCTCAAGCGCGGCGCCCTGGTGCGGGAATTCAAGAACGAGCCGGTCAGCAAGGACCGCCTGCTGGAAGCGGCGTGACGGAGAAGCACATGAGCAGCGAGACGGCTTTGGCGGCAGGACGGAGGGCGCGGGGCCTTGCCCCCTTCCTGCGCTCGCAGATGCGCAACATCGCCCCGTTCCTGACGCTGATCTTCCTCACCGCCTTCTTCGCCTTCGCCAGCCCCTCCTTCGCGACGCTCGACAATCTCGGCAACATCCTGACCCAGGTGTCGGTGACGGGCATCATCGCTGTCGGCCTCACCTTCGTGATCCTCTGCGCCGAAATCGACCTGTCGGTCGCCAGCATCGCCAACGTCACGGGCATTGCGGTCGCCTACTTCACGCTGCAGGAATCCTACGTCAACATCGCCAACATCCCCCTGCCCGGCGCCGTCGCGATCATCCTGTCGCTCCTGCTCTGCGCCCTGCTCGGTCTCGTCAACGCGGTGGGGCTGACCGTGATCGGCATCCCCTCCTTCATCATGACGCTGGCGATGATGCAGATCGCCGCCGGCATCTCCGCGCTGCTGGTGCGCGGCCAGATCGCCTACAAGGTGCCGAGCCTGATCACGACCCTGGGCTCCGGCTCGATCGGGGGCATCCCCTGGATCGTCATTGTCGCCGCGCTGATGCTGCTCGGCGGCCACCTGGTGCTGACCTACACGCGCTTCGGCCGCTACGTCTACATGGTCGGCGGCAATCGCGAAGCGGCCGAATATTCGGGCCTCAACGTCAAGCTGATCCTCGGCGCGGTCATGGTGATCTCGGCGGTGTGCTCGGGCCTCGGCGGCATGCTCGGCGTCGCCCATTTCGGCAGTGCGCAGCAGAACGAGTTCGACACCTACCTGCTCGATTCCATCGCCGCCGTCGTGGTCGGCGGCACCAGCCTGTTCGGCGGCCGCGGCGGCATCGGCAACACCATCGTCGGGCTGTTCGTACTCGGCGTGCTCAACAACGGCCTCGACCACGTCAACATCGACAGCTTCCTGAAGATCCTGATCCGCGGCCTGATCCTCCTGGCGGCGCTGGTCATCAACGTCTATGCGCAGCGCTTGAGGGAGAAAGCGGCGGAATAGACGGCCGGCAAGACAAAAATGCGAAACAACCCCATGCACAGTAGCCGGGGCCAGCGGAATCAACGACTTGCCGGTGGGTGTCGTTAAATTGCGGATTCGGCGAAGTCGATTTGCTCCGTCGGGCAAAACAGGGGTATAGTGGCATCATCGGCAGCCGGCTTTGAAAGGTCGGTGCGCCCCCGTCCCCCGTCATTGCGAGCGCAGCGAAGCAATCCAGGACTCTCTCCGCGGATGCATTTCTGGATTGCTTCGCTGCGCTCGCAATGACGACGTGGATTCGGGATCAGCTATATCGCGGGTGCGGTCTAACTCCCGGTCTTGGCATTCGATGGCAATCGCGAGAAGCGGAAATTGCAGTGGGTTGCGCCGCCCGCCAGCGTCTGGGTCCGTTCCAGGCGGATGCCTCGCGTGGCGTAGGCGACGAAGTCGAGGCCGCAGATGTTCGGCAGGATCTCCTTGTCGCCGCGGCGCGCCGCGAGCTTGCAGAAGCCGCAGGCCTTGTAGTCGATGCCGAATTCGAAAGTGTCCTGCGGACCCGGCTCGACGAAATCGTAGACGAAATCTTCCGGAAACTCCGCTTGGTGAGCCTCTGTGACGCTCCTTGCCGCCTGTTCACGCATCAAGGCCTGGTTCTCGGGCGACATGAACTGACGCCCTGCGGCGAGACGCTCGGATTCAGGCGTCGTCAGCAGTTGCGCCTTGTAGGTTTCCCGCTCGATCTCGCCGATCACGGGCACCGGCACGCCGTGACGCCGCAGCACCCGACTGATGGCCATGAAGCCGGTCAGACGCATGAAGAAATCGCTCATGCGGCTTGCCGCGCCGCCGACATAGGGCATCTGGGTGAGGACGATCTGAAATTCGTCCATCACCTCCTGCCTGATTGCGTCGATGTCGGAGAGATGCGTGCGCTCGCGGAGCTTCGCTTCGGCAAGGCCTATCCGCTCGCGCATGGCGGCCTCCATCGCATGGCGATGCGTCTGGTAGAACGGATGAATCTCAGCCATTGGACACCTGATATGCTTGCCTCATCGCAACATCGACGACGCCGCCTCATTCCGCGGCGATCGCCTCGATCTCCAGCAGCCATTTGCTGTCGACGGTCTCGACGACCACAACGGTCAGTGCCGGCTGGTGCTCCCCGAGCATGGCCCGACGAATGGCGCGGTTGGTGACGACTTGGCTGCGATCAGTCAGGAACGTGGTGACCTTGACCAGGTGCTCGACGCCAAGGCCTGCCGCGGCGAGCACCTCCCTGACATTGCGCCAGGCCTGCTCGCATTGCGCCTCGAAGCCTTCAGGCACGGTGCCGTCGGAATTTTGAGGCACCTGGCCGCTGATGAACAGCAGGCGGTTATGCTGCTTCAGCTCCAGACCCATGCAGTAGCCGCCGGCGGGCGGGTGAACCGTTGCGGGATTGTGGCTGACGATGTGAGCTGGCGGCATGGCGTTTCTCCAGATTTTGCGCGTCAAGCGTATCCGGCGGCATCAGGGCCACGCAAAGCATCATTGCTGCGGTTCAGCGCAAGAAAATCTATTGCAAGGACGCGGCCTATCGGTGTCAAAGTGCAGTTGCGATGACCTACGCCCTTCCCCCGCTCAACGCGCTCCGCGCCTTCGAGGCCGCCGCGCGCCATCTCAGCTTCAAGCTGGCCGCGCACGAACTGCACGTGACGCCCGCCGCCGTGGGGCAGCAGGTGAAAGCGCTGGAGGCGCGCCTTGGCGTGCAGCTGTTCGAGCGGCTGCACAAGCAGCTCATCCTCACCGAGGCCGGCCAGGCCTATCTGCCAGGGATCTCCGAAGGCTTTCGCCACATCGCCGAGGCGACCTCGCAATTGAAGCCGTCAGGCACGGTGCTGCTGCAAGTGGGAGTGCACGGAAGTCACGACCTGCGCCGCCTCGAGCTTGCAGCGTTTCGCAGCGCACATGCGGAGATCGGTGTGCGCGTGCTGCAGCCCGCCGGCCTGCACGAGCTGGTCGAGGGAAAGGTGGACGTGCTGATCGCCCGCGGCGTGAGCCACCATCCCGGCTATCGCTGCGAACGGATCGATGAGGGATCAGGCGCGGGTGATTGGCTGGTTGCGCCGGAAGGCACGGCGGATTGTCCGGAGATCGTCAGTTTTCGTGAATGGCTACGCAGCCTGCCCGCGGCAAAACCGCTCGCAAATCGCCGCCCGCGTCTGGTCGGCGGCGTCGGGAGTTGAAGAGGCCCGACGTTGCGTGCCGAGGCCCAGGGCTGCTGTTCAACTTAACGCATCCTTAGCCGCAAAGAAAGTCGTGGTGACCGTCTAGGCGTCGTCATAAACCCGCGCCGCAGTTGGAACGCGGATGAGGTCCGCTGTGCTCCTGATAGCTGCCCAGAAGCCGGCCTCACCAGCCGTCAGAGTTGGGCCACAAGCGGAAGTCGGCTCTCTATTCGATAACTTCATCGGCGCGGGCGAGGAGGCTTTCGGGTAATTCCAAGCCGAGCACTCTCGCGGTCTTGCGGTTGATGATGAATTCAAATTCGGTCGGAGCTTGCACTGGCAGGTCCGCCGGATTGGCGCCGCGCAAAATTCGATCAACGTAGGATACCGCGCCTGCATATACTTTATTGAGGTTTACTCCATACGAAACAAGACCCCCTACATCGCAGAATAGTCGTAGGAAGTAGATCGCGGGCAACCTGCACTTAGCAACAAGCGCGGTCATTTCCTTCCGTCGTGCGGCAGTCAGTGCGTCAGGTAGAAAAACAAGACCAGCGTTCCGCGCGTCTTGGAGAGATACGATTAGCCGTTCGACGCTGGAGCTATCGCCGTGGGGCGTCTCCACCGAAACCACTCCGGAGGTTTGTGCGACGGCCTTTATCGAAGCGAGAAACGCAGCAGAGTTATTCCCTGGTTCTGGGTTGTAGACAACGCCGATCCGCTCAATCTGCGGCGCGATTTCCTTCAGCAGGGAGACCCACTTACCCCCGAGAGATGGTACAAAGGCAGTGAAGCCGGTAACATTACGACCGGGCCGCGCGAAAGTCTCGACATAGCGCATTCCAATCGGATCGCTGACCATCGCAAATACGGTCGGGATGTTAGACCCCTCAGCTTGCAGTGACGCCATCGACGTGTTGGTAACCGCGAACAAGACATCAGGCTTCAACGAGATCAATTCGCGCGCGCACTTGCGGCTCTCCTCAGTATCGCCATCGCTTATGCAATAATCTATGAGCAGGTTCTGACCCAACAGCCAACCTTTCTCCTTCAATACTCTTTCGAGAATTGGCCTGCTTAGAGGGCTAGCTAGGAGCGCACCCACGCGGCGGACTTGGGCTTGAGCCCCCGCAGCAAATGGGAGGATTGCTACGGCACCGCTGAAGGCTATGAATTCCCGCCGTCGCATGCGTCGCTCCCTCTAGGGATCACGCCTGTGGGAAGATCAGCTTAGCACTTTTTTCGTGAGACCATACCGGGTGCAATGACTGCTTCGGGCCAGGAGCGGACTCATGCACCGTGACAACTACAGTTCTTTACTCGATCACTTCGTCGGCCCGCGCCAATAGCTGCTCAGAGAACACTACTCCGACTTCCTTTCCAGCCGCCCGATTGATGACGAGCTCGAACTTTGTTGGCTGGTAAAACGGAATGTCAGCCGGCTTTGAGCCCTTAAGAACTTGATCAATGGCACCTGCGGCACGGCGAAAAACTTCAACCAGATCGATCCCATAAGCTACCAGCCCACCGGCTTCGACAAATGCACGAAACGGGTAAATGGTCGGCAATCGGGACTTCGCCGCCAATTCGACGATTAGTCGTCGCTTTGTAATGTGCTCCGGACTACCGTCGACGAAGAGAGCATCGGCACCTGTCAGCGACATTGTCTCAATAATACTTCGGTACTCTTCCTCACTCCCATTATCTACATAAGAGGGGCCCACAACGGTGATCCCGGCCTTATCGGCCGCCTCACGCATTGCGGCTGCCTCCGGATTTGCTCTTGTAGCTAAAATACCGAGTTTTGATATCTTGGGGGCAATCTCCCTCAGAAGCTCGATGCGTTTCGCCCAAAGCTCCAAGCCGGGATCGACGGTAACGCCAGTAATGTTTCCGCCCGGCCGAGCGATGCTGGCTGCAATGCCGTGACCCACGGGGTCGCTGGTCATGGCAACGATCGGGACTGTTGGCGTTTCCTGCTTCATTGCAAGGACCAGGGAAACGCTGATCGCAAAAACAACGTCTGGATTGCGAGCTGCGGCGTCGGTTGCGAGCTTAGGATAGCCATCAACGCGACCTTCTCCGGAGAAGCGTTCAATAGATAGATTTCTCCCTTCGACATATCCAAGACGACGAAGTTCCCTGAAGAACTCCCGGTAATAGCGAAAGCGGCTAAGTTCGTTCAGCTCTGTTACGGGGTGCGATGGATGCAATATCGCCATCCGGTGCACTTTACTCGATTGCCCGTGTGCCACAGCAGGCAGCATGGATGCTGCACCAACAAACGCAATAAAATCGCGTCGTCGCATGTGTCCCTCCCAATGCCAGGGCTGCACTGAGACAATTTAGCAGATTCAAAGCCGGATGTCGGCAATTGAGTTAAAACCCGAAGAACTCAGGTTGAGCAAATCTGGTCCGCTCCGGCCGAGCGACCGGACTAGCGACCGCCGAGGCGCAACTTCGCCGACGGGCCACAAGCGGACCATTGCGACCGAACCAATAGGCCCCATCTTCAGCCACTCTCCAGGTAGTCGCTCCCGACAAATCGCGGGTCGACGGTCGGGTTCGAACTAATATGTTCGATCATGCCGCGCGAAATCCCGATGTCCTTGAGGTAATGATCGTTGAGTGCATACAAAGCGGTCCGCAATTTTTGACGCCGCCGCTCCTCCTGAAAAGTACGCCAGTATTGTTTGAAGAAGGCGCAGATCGGATGGATGGAAAGATTCAGACGTGCCGTTCCGCCTGTAACGTGGTTCGTGCTCATGAAATTTGCCTCCGGGTAAGCGGTCACCGGAAGGAACGTGCCTGCGCCCGAACAGACCTGCTTTATCTGCGGCTTACATTTTGATTACCGGCGGCTTAATGTTTTGCAGTCGGCCGTTGCAGCGCCTCCCGAACATCCCTGGGCATGGAGGAAGTGGCAGATGCGCTATCACTTTGAAGAACACACACTTGACACGGACCGGCGCGAGCTGCGTCGAGGCGCCGAGCTGATCGCTCTCGCACCACAAGTGTTCGACCTGCTTCACTACCTGATCCGCAATAGGGAACGGGTGGTCAGCAAAGACGACATCATCAGCGCAGTCTGGAACGGCCGCATTGTCTCGGATGCAGCATTGACGACCCGTCTCAATGCAGCCCGGACCGCCGTCTGCGACACCGGCGAAAGGCAGCAGGTAATCAGGACGCTGCAGCGCCAGGGCTTCCGGTTCGTCGGCAGGGTCATCGAAGATCAGGAGCGTTCAGTTGCAGCGGCGCATGACAACAAGGAGACCTCCCCCACCCCGGCACCTCGTCTTTCCATTGTTGTGATGCCGTTCGCAAACATAAGCGGCGACGCCGAACAAGACTATTTCGCCGACGGCGTTACGGAGAGCCTGACCACGGACCTGTCGCGCATCAGCGGTTCGTTCGTCATTGGCCGACACACAGCGTTTACCTACAAGGGCAAGTCGATCGATCTCAGACAGGTCGGCCGCGACCTGAACGTTCGCTATATCCTGGAAGGTTCGATTCAGCGGGCCGGTAGCCGGCTTCGCGTAAGCGTACAGCTGATCAGCGCCGAAACGGGCAACCATCTTTGGGCAGAGCGATTCGACAAACCTGTCGCCGACCTTTTCGACATGCAGGACGAAATTGTGTCACGGCTGGCCAACACGCTGAACGCCGAGCTGATTGCAGCTGAGGCGCGGCGAGCCGAGAGCTCCGCAAACCCGGACGCGATGGACCTGTATTTCCGGGGCAGAGCCATCTCCAACATGGGGCAGACCCCCGAGCTCCTGACGCAAGCACAGGGCTTTTTCGAACGTGCCTTGGTGCTCGACCCGTCCTGCATGGAGGCACTGGTCGGCAGAGCAGAGGTCGATGTAACTTTTCCAGCGTCTTTCTTGACCGACGACGCGACCCCTCGCCTTGCAGCGGCAGAGAAGACGCTGGGCAAGGCCTTGTCGCTGGCGCCACAGAATGCCATGGCGCACTTGCTTCTCGGCCTCGTCCAGATCACCACAAATCGCGCCGCTCAAGGTATTGCGGCATGCGAACGAGCGTTGGCTCTGGATCGCAATTTGGCCGAGGCCCACGCTTGGATTGGTCTGGCAAAAACCTACACCGGTCGAGCCATGGAAGCCGAGATGCACATCCTTGAGGCGCTCCGGCTGTCTCCTCGCGACATAAGAGCCTTCCGTTGGCTGATGGTCATTGGCGCAGCCAAGTTGAACCTTGATGCCGCCGCGGAAGCGGTGGTTTGGTTAAGGCGCAGCATTGAGGCCAATCGCAACAATCCACTTGCGCAGGTTTGGCTCGCCGGCGCCTTGGTGCGACTTGGCGAGTTGGATGAGGCAAAGGCCGCTGCGCGAGCGGCCCTTGTCCTTGATCCGACTTTCACCATCCGCCGCTTGCGCGCCACAGCACCGAGCAACAATCCGACCTTCCTTGCCGGACGCGACCGAATTTACGAGGGTCTGCGCTTGGCCGGGGTGCCGGAGGGTTGACGTCCGCTTGGGTCATTAGCGGCGGTCAGTGCCACCATGGTGCCATGTCCGGTATCCCGTAGAAAGCCGACATGGCGGCGCCTCGTCTCTGGTCAGCTTGGGGCACAGAAGCCGACGTGATGGTTTGGGGCTGTCTGGCGCAACAGGACGTCGGTCAATCTGATTCGATGGTTCGCGGCGGGTGAGAAATCAATTAACGCGAGTCGCTTTCTGTGCCTCTTCGATATGGCGCCGCTGATCGAGAAACGCCTGGCTGGACCGCGTCTTGTACAAATCCAGAGACTCGGTCTCGTCGGCCTGCAGCGTGATCGCCGCATCGACATAGGCGAGCCGGTGCGGATCCGACTTGACCTTGCGCGCCAGCCGGTGGAGGCGCAGCGCGAGCGAAGCCCATTGTACCGCCTTCACCGCGGTGTCGGCGGCATAGCGAGGATAAAAGGACCAGGCCGGCTCGACCGGCAGATGCGGACGGCGCTCGTCGCGGCTTTTGAGCCGCAGCACACCCCCTTCGAGCGGATGGACGCGCTCGATGGGATGGTAACCTTTGAAATAGAGCGCGTAGGTGCCGATCTTGCCGACATTATTGCCCATCGCCGCGGCACGCCGCATCAGCGTCTCGATGTGCTCCCAGCTGTAATAGGTGTTCCAGGCGAGCTCGACGGCGCGCTCCCAGTCCGCCTTGGACATGGCGGGGTGGTCCGTCGCGACGTGGTCCAGGTCGTATTTGTTGAGGTCCGCATCCATCGCGACGCCCTTCAGGTAGAGCGTCTTGTGATCTTCCGAGCCCGGCAGCGGCGTCAGGAAGAAGAACTCCAGCATGTCGATCGGCAGCTCATGCTTGATGATCTCGATGTCGCGGACGATCGATTCCGGTGTGTCGTTGGGAAAGCCAATAATGTAGCCGCCGACGGTCATGATCCTGGCCTTCTTCCAGGCCATCATCATCTCGCGATAGTCGGTGATCTTGTTCTGTCGCTTCTTGGCGCCGAGCAGACTGTCCGGATTGATGTTTTCGAGGCCGATGAAGCATCGCCGGACGCCGGCCTTGGCGCATTTCTCGATGAAGTTGGGCAGCTTGTGGCAGAGCGTGTCGACCTGGATCGTGAAACGGAGGTCCCAGCCCTCCGTCTCGCGCAGCGCGATGATGCGGTCGAGCAAGATCTCCCAATCCTTGTTGCGCGCAAAATTGTCGTCGGTGAGAAAGAAGGCGAAGACGCCCTGAGCGACGTTGGCGCGGATCACGGCCTCGATGTCGTCGGCGCTGCGGCGTCGCGACTTGCGGCCCTGCACGTTGATGATGGTGCAGAACGAGCACTGGAACGGGCAGCCGCGCCCCGCGTCGAAGCTCGTGGTGTGGCCGATGACCCTTCCGATCTGCTGGCGGGGAATGATCGGCAAAGGCTGGCTCTCCAGGTGCGGCAGATCGTCGATGTAGTTGTAGAGAGGCCGCAACCGCCCGGCGACCGCATCCTGCAACAGTTCCTCGAGCCGTCCCTCGGCTTCGCCTGCGAAGACCGACACACCGACGTCCATCATCTCCTGAACGCCGGGATCGCGCTCCGGCAACATCGAGAGGGTGCCGGACACATGGAAGCCGCCGATCGCAACTTGGATTCCGAGCTTGCGAAACTGTCTCGCCAGATCGAGCGATCGGGGAAACTGGTTGGACTGGACCCCGACCAGCATCACCATGCCGGCGTCCGCAGCCTTGATCGCACGCGCCAGATCCGCGACACGCACCTTCCAGTTGGTCTCATCGATGGCGTCGATCTCGATGTTGAAATCGGGCCCGAGAACCCCGCGTTCGCGACAATCGAGCGCGATGCCGTAAAGGCAGGCTAGCGAATTCGAAGGCAGGCCGCCGCGCCACCATCGAATGACGTAGCCATCGTCGTCGTAATGTGACGGCTTGATCAGAACAAGCCGGAAAGTCTTGTTCGTCCTCATGAGCTACGGGTAGCTCGATCTCGGTCAAGGGCCAACTGGTTTCCGTCAGCTCCCCGCAAAAAGACAACGAACTGTGGCGCGAAAACATCCGGTCAGCTAACCGCAGACGGTGCTATAGCATGTTCGGCACAAATGGGGCTGCACAGTCGCCAGCTCATGCGCAAGACGTCCGCTCCCGGTCACGTGCGATAATGCTCTGATTGATCACAGGATTTTCCTATGCCCTCAGAAGCTGACATCGCCTTTCTGTGAGTACACGCCCAGGTGGAATAGACGTGCCTTCCCCCTTGGGCCATCAGCCCTCCGCCGAGACTAGTGCCGACCGCCCGGCAATCTCCTCGCTCCGCCAGCACCGCACCGCGTGCCCATCTGCGCGCGTCTCCAGCGTTGGCCCCGGCTCGCTCCGGCACACCGCCTCCGCGTAGCGACATCGCGGGCTGAAGGCGCAGCCGTTCGGCGGGTTGAGCGGATTGGGCAGGTCGCCGCCGGTCGTTGCCAGCGGGGCATGGCGCAGCGGATCGGGGATGGCGGCGATCAGGGCCTGCGTGTAGGGGTGCGCGGGACGCTCGAAGATCTCGCGCCAGTTGCCGTTCTCGACGATGCGGCCGAGATACATCACCGCGACGCGGTCGCTCATGTGCTCGACGACGCCGAGGTCATGGCTGATCATGATGTAGGACAGGCCGAGCGTGTCCTTCAATTCCAGCAGCAGATTGATGATCTGGGCGCGGATCGAGACGTCGAGCGCCGAGACCGGCTCGTCGCAGATGACGATTCTGGGGTTGAGGATCAGCGCGCGAGCGATACCGATGCGCTGGCGCTGGCCACCGGAGAACTCATGCGGATAGCGGTCGGCCTGCTCGGGGCGCAGGCCGACGTGCCTGAGCATCGTCGCGAGGCGGTCCTCGATCTCGCTTTTCGCGGTCACGCCGTGCACGCGCAGGGGATCTTCGAGCGTGCGGCGCACGGTCTGGCGCGGATTGAGCGACGCGTAGGGATCCTGGAACACGATCTGCACGATGCGGGCGAGCGCTTTCCGGTCTCCGGATTGCCGGTTCGTGACGACCTGCCCGTCCAGCACGATGCGGCCGCGCGTCGGCGTCAGCAGGCCGAGGATCGAGAGCGCGACCGTCGACTTGCCCGAGCCGGACTCGCCGACGAGGCCGAGGCATTCGCCGCGCTTCAGCCTGAGGTCGACGCCGTCGACGGCGCGGAGCAGCCGACGGCCGCGGCCCAGCAGGCCGCCTCCAAGCGGAAAATGAACGGCGAGATCCTCCACGCTGAGGATCACATCGTCATCCGCTCTCCCCTTTGGCTCATGCATGGTGGTGACACCGGACGAAACCGCCCGCCTCCAGCCCTTCCGTCTGAGGCGCGGTGGTTCGGCAAATATCCGTCGCCTGCGCGCAACGCGGATTGAACCGGCAGCCATCGGGGAAGCGCGTGATCGCCGGCACGACGCCCGCGATCTCCTTCAGCCTGCTGCGGCCGAGCGCAGCACGGCTGCCGAGACGCGGCAGGGAGTCGACGAGGCCCTGCGTATAGGGATGGGAGGGCGCTCGGAAGATGTCGGCCGAGCCGCGCTCCTCGACGATGCGGCCGGCATACATGACGGCGACGCGGCGGCAGACATTGGCAACAAGGCCGAGATCGTGGCTGATCATCAGGATCGCCGTTCCGCGCTCGGCGCACAGATTGCGCATCAGCTCGATGATCTCCGCCTGCACGGTGACGTCGAGCGCCGTCGTCGGCTCGTCGGCGATCAGCAGGTCCGGACCGCAGGCGAGCGCAATCGCGATCATCACGCGCTGGCGCATCCCGCCCGACAGCTGATGCGGATAGTCCTTCACGCGCCGCTCCGGCGCGGGGACGCGGACGCTCGCGAGCGCCTCGACCGCCAGCTGGTTGGCCTCCCGCCAGCTCTTGCCCTTATGCAGCACGAACATCTCGGCGATCTGCCGCCCCACCGGCGAGACCGGGTTCAGCGCCGTCATCGGCTCCTGGAAGATCATGGCGATGCGATTGCCGCGCAGTTGCCGTTGCCTCGCAGCGGACAGGTGCTGGATCTCCTGGCCCTGGAACCGGATGACGCCGCCGCCGATCGACAAGGGTGGCCGCAGCAGGCCGATCAAAGCGAGCGCCGTGATGCTCTTGCCGCAACCGGACTCGCCGACGAGGCCGAACGTCTCGCCGCCATCGATGCGGAATGAAACGCCTTCGGCCGCAGCAACGCGCCTTAATCCGTCATCGAGATCGATGCGGAGATCCTCGACCTCGAGCAGCGGCGCGCCGGTCATGTGCGCCGGCTCCGCGATTGCGGATCCAGGATGTCGCGCAGGCCATCGCCGAGCAGATTGAGGCCGAGCACGGTGAGGAAGATGGCAAGGCCCGGGAAAATCGAAAGCCACGGCGCCGTCGTGATCTGCTCGCGCGCTTCCGACAGCATGCTGCCCCAGCTCGGAAAGGGCGGGCGGACGCCGAGGCCCAGGAACGACAATGCGGCTTCGGACAGGACCGCGCTGCCCATGCCCAGCGTGCCGATGACGACGATCGGCCCCAGCATGTTCGGCAGGAGCTGCGTGATCATGATGCGGATATCACCGTAGCCGAGCACGGTGGCCGCCTGCACATAGCCCTGGCTCCGCAGCGACAGCGCCGAGGCCCGTGCCAGGCGGCAAGTGAACGACCAGTTGGTCAGCCCGAGCGCGATCAAGAGGCTGGTCAGCCCGGGACCGAGCACGGCCATGATGGCGAGCGCGAAGATCAGCGAGGGGATCGCGAGCATGAGATTGGTCAGGGCGTTGACGACATCGTCCCACCAGCCGCCGAAATAGCCGGCGCTGAGGCCGAGCGCCACGCCGATGACGCTGTTGATGAGCTGGGAGACGATACCGACCGTCAGCGAGACGCGCGCGCCGTAGAGGACACGGGAATAGATGTCGCGGCCCTGCGCGTCGGTGCCGAACCACCAGGTCCAGCTCGGCGGCTCCTCCGCATTCATGAGGTTGGCGTCCATGACGGGATCGGTGTGCGCCAGCCATGGCGCGAGCAGACCGACCACGATCGCCAGCGCGAACAACGACCCGCCGATGACGAGATTGGCGCGCAGCTTCATGCGTATCTGATCCTGGGATCGATCACGCCGTAGAGCATGTCGATCAACAGATTGATCGCGAGAAAGAACATCACCACGACGAGGATGGAGCCCTGGACGGCGGGAATGTCGCGCTGGAGCACGCTGTCGACCAGCAGCGAGCCGATGCCCGGCCAGGAGAACAGTTTCTCGACCACGACCGCCTGCCCCATCAGGGCGCCGAACTGCAGGCCCATGGTCGTGAGGATGAGGACGAGCGCGTTGCGCATCACGTGCCACTTGACGACCCTGGTCTCGCTCATGCCCTTCGAGCGCGCGGTGCGGACGAAATCCGCGGTCATGATCTCGAGCACCGCGGCGCGCGTCGTCCGCGCCAGCAGCGCCATCGGCGAGACGCCAAGCGTCACGGCGGGCAGGATCAGGTATTTGAGGCTGCCGTCACCGTAGCCGAAACTCGGCAGCCAGCCGAGCTTGAGCGCGAACAGGTACATCAAGAGCAGCCCGAGCCAGAACTTGGCCAATGACAGGCCGGACACTGCCAGCATCATCGAGACGGTGTCGACGAGGCTGCCCGGCCGCAAGGCGGCGACGAAGCCGAGCGGCACGCCGAGCAGAATCGCAAACGCCATGGATGCGAAGATCAGCTGCAGCGTCGGCCATGCCCGCTTGGCGATCATGGTCGTGACAGGCTCACGGGTCCGGAACGATGTTCCGAAATCGCCGGTCGCGAGCCCGGCGATGTAGGTGCCGAAACGCATATAGACGGGCTGATCGAGGCCGAGCTGCTTCTTCATGCGCAGCTCGACCTGCGGATCACTGTCGTCGCTCATGCTCGAGACGATGCTGCCGGGAACGACGCTGAACAGCACAAACACCAGCAGCACCACGGCGAGCACGGTCGGGATGGTCTGCAGGACGCGGCGGATCAGGAACGCGAGCATCTCAACTTTTCCCCGCTCCCTCCCTCGCCCGTCGCGCTAGGCGGGAGCGCGCGTGTCACTTCGCGGGCGAGGTCTCGTCGACCCAGAGGTCCTCGACGTTCTGGTGGGTCAGCTCGGTCGCGTTGAGCTGAATTCCCTTCAGCCAGGGCTGCACCGCCATGACCGCCTTGTTGTAGTTGAAGAACCAGACCGGCGCCTCCTCGTAGAGCAGCGCATTGGCCTTCTGCAGCAACTGGATGCGCTTTGTGGGATCGTCGGCCTGTCCGGCTTCATCGAGGATCTTGTCGAAGTCGGGATTTTTGTAGGTCGTGTAGTTACAGGCCGCCTGCGGCGTCGCCGAATGGAAGCATTTGAGCGCGGCCTGAGGATCGGGGCCGCTCGCCTGGGAATAGATGAAGGCCTGATAGTCGCCGGTGCGAACCACCTCGGCCAGCACCGCGGTCTCGACCTGCTTGACCTTGGCCTTGATGCCGACCTTGTCCAGCATCGGAATGACGGCCGAGACGATCGGCAGGCCCCAGCTTTCATTCTGGCTGGTGGTCCATTCGAACTCGAAGCCGTTAGGATAGCCGGCTTCGGTGAGCAATTGCTTGGCCTTTGCGGGATCGAAGGGATAAGGCTTCATCGCCTTGTCGTAGGCCGGCGAGGTCAGCGGCAGCCAGCTGGTGGCGCGGTAGGCCTTGCCCTTGACCAGCTTGTTGATGATCAAATCGGTGTCGATGGCGTAATTGATCGCCTGCCTCACGCGCTTGTCGGAGAACGGCTTGACCGCGGGATTCATGCCCATGTAGCGCGTGAACACCTCGGCGACCTCGACGATGGTGCCCTTGAGGTCGGCGTCGGATTGGTAGGCGACGTACTGCGCAGGTCCCAGCACCGAGGTGTCGATCTCCTTGTTGCGGAAGGCGACGTCGCGCGCCGCGGCCTCGCCCATCACCGACACCACGATCTTGTCGGCATAGGGCTTGCCGGGCTTGTAGAACCGGTCCCAGCGCTCCAGGACGATGCGCGATCCCGGCACGTGCTCCACGAACTTGAACGGACCGAGACCGATCGGCTTCTGGATGAAGCTTTCCTTGGCGGCCTCGTCGGCGGGATAGATCGAGGTCAGCGCGGTGAAGAAGTAAAAGCCGGGATCAACCTTCTCGGTCAGCTTCATCTCGATGGTGAAGTCGTCGATCTTCTTCAGGCCCGAGATCTCCTTGGCCTGGCCCTTCTCGACTGCGGCTGCGCCCTCGATGACACGGACGTAACGCGCGCCGGGATAGGCCTTGCTGCCGTCCATGATGCGGTTGTAGGACCAGATGATGTCGTCGGCCGTCATCTTGCGGCCGCTGTGGAAATAGGCGTCGTCGCGCAGCTTGAAGGTGTGAACGAGGCCTCCGCCCGAGACCACATCCTCCTTGGCGAGCTCGAGCACCGGCTTTCCTTCCGCCGAATTCCAGATGTACAGCGAACGGTGCAGGGCCTTGGCGTAGATCTCATCCTGGGCGCGCTGCGTGGTGTGAATGTCGAGGCTGGTGAAGCTCGAGCCGTAGGGCGCCGTCATGCGGATGGTTCCGCCCTTGCGCGGTGTCTGCGCCTCGGCTGTGGCGGCGAGCGCCAGTCCCAAACCGGCAACGATCGCGATGGTCTTGAACATCATGTGTCCCCCCGACGCAGGCGTATTGCGATGAGTGATTTGATCATTCGTCGCCTGCCGAAAGCAAGCTTCGTTTTGACGGCAAATGATGCCGGTTCCTGAGGCAGTCTTTCGGCGGGGCATTGACGCGGTGCGTCATCGGGCGAGAAGGATTGATGAACATTTTTCCTGATCAACGCGACCAAGCTCAGGATCATTATCTGAGCCCCAAGGGATCTGGAAAAAAATGAATCGCCGAACGCTAGCTGCCCTGCTCGCGGCCGGTCTGGTCGCCGCGACGGCCGTGCTGGCGCGCCCGGTCGCGGCCGGCCTAGGTGGAGAGAGCGTGACAGACGCTATCCAGTTCGGCTGGAGTCGCACCTCCGGCGCGAACGACAATGTCGACCAGACCTGGTGGGCGGTCCGGAGCCATGACACTCTGGACAATTTCGTCGAACGACTGCTCAGCATTCCCGTCGGGATGATGGCGCGCGGTGCGGGAGCACGTTTCGAAGCCAAGCTCTCCGAGCATACCGGCCTGCCGCTGCCCGAAGGCTGGGCCCTCGCGACGGCGAAAGATTCGCCGCAGATCCGGTCGATTTACGCCGAGACGCCGCGCGATCTCGGTTCTGTGCTCGGCTTCTATCGCGACGCACTCGGCAAGCGTGGCTGGACGGAGAAAGAAGGTGCCGTCGAAGAGCCGGACCGGGCCGTGATCACGTTCCTGACGAGAGAGGGACCGGTCCTGCTCCGGCTCTCACGTCAGGACGACAAGACAATTGCCGAGCTGTCGAGGCGCAAGCTCGCCTCGGCGACCATCGGCCTGCTGCCGAAGCCCGGGCATGTGAGGCTGATGCTCGGCAACAAGACGGATGAAGCGGCGGTGATCACCGTCGCCGACCAGGCCGTCAATCTGGCGGCGCACGCCGGCGAAGAACTGGCGAACTCTGACGGTGCCGCAGGCGAATTGCCGGACAGCCAGAAGCTCGATCTGCCGCCCGGCAGGTACAAGGTCACCCTCAAGGTGGACGGCGGAGCGGCAGCGAGCCGGGAGTTCGAGGTCGCGGCCAACGAGACCTGGGGTTTGCTGGCCGGCGCGGACGGCGTCCTGCTGCCGATGCGGCTTTACTAACGTTCCGGGGACGATCTCTCATCTCGCAATCACGGAGCGTGGGCGGGCTCCTCATGAGGCTGGTTCAGCCCGACAATTCCGGCATCCAGTCCCGCAGTTTTCGCGCGGCATTCGTCACATCCGCGATGGTCCGGAACGACGCCGTCTCCACCATCATCGCCCTCGCCAGCCGCACGGCACGGGCTTCGCTGACCGCCCGCGTGCGCGGGTCCTCGATCAGCTCGAAATCGATGTTGTGGGCGAGGCCGAAGATGCGGCGGATGATTTTTGCGGCTGCGAAGCCGACAGCGTCGGCGAACAGGCGTTGCACGTAACTTTTTCGCTCGGCTTCCAGCCGCACGGCACCCTGCTCGCCGGCGAAAAGCGTGACCGGATAGGCATCGCCGGTGCCTCCCGCCCGCCAGAGATCGAGGAACTTTCGGGCGAACTCGGTCCAGACCTGCTCGACCGTCTCCAGCACCCAGGCCTCGAATGCCGCCCGTTCGCCCGGCGCGCGCTCGTGGCCGGCGGAAGCGAAATAGGCCATCAGGAGATTGGCCAGCACGGCGCCGATGTCGAAGCCCATCGGACCGTAGAATGCGAATTCCGGATCGATCACCCGGGTCTGGCCGTCCGTGACCATGATCGAGCCGGTGTGGAGGTCGCCATGGATCAGCGCTTCCGGGCTCGCCATGAATTTCAGCTTCAGCCGGGAGACAGCGACATGCAGCTCCAAGTCCTCGCGCAGGTTCGCGGCAAGGCCGTCCAGATAGGGCGCGGTCCAGCGGTTCTGCTCGGCGATGCGGTAGGGATCGGTGAAGATCAGGTCCTCGGTGATCTTGCACAGGGCGTGGTTGCCGGCAAAGGCCGCGATGGCCTCCTTCTTCTCGGCCGCTGACAGCGCGAGGTCGGAGGTGAAGAACAGCGTCCGCGCCATGAAGGTGGTGATATCGTCGACGAAACGCGGATAGCGCGTTGCCGCGACCAGGCCCTTGCGCATGATGATGTGGGGCTCGAGCAGCTCCATCACCGTCAGCGCCAGCGCCTCGTTGTGATGCAGCACGGCCGGCACCAGGCCGGGCGCGAGCTGGGCCTGGCGCGACAGCGCCAGATATTCGTAATGGGCGCGCGACAGCGGCAGGGGCCAGCTCTCGCCGACGAGGCGGACGTAAGGCAGCGCCTGCTTCACGGCGATGCCGCCGCGCGCGCCCTTGACGATGAAGACGAGGTTGAGGTTGCCGTCGCCCACCTCGGTGATCGCCCAGGAGGACGCCTCGCCGCCAAGGAGCGCGGCGATATCAGGCAAGCCCGCGAGATAGTCCCGCAAGTCCGCCTCGTGCAAAATCCGATAGTCCCCTGCCCGGTCCCCGGTCATTGCGATCCCATCCCATGTCTGGGCCGGATCGCTACTCCCGATGCTGGCAAGCTCGAGCCGATCCGGCCATTCTTTTCATCGGATCGTAGCCACAATGTACGTTGTCTGCCACCCGGTGCTTTGGTGGCGGCCAAGCTGGGACGCTTGGTCGCGAGCTCCGATTGGTCGATTGAGGAACCCAAGCAAGCTGAGACGGTTTTGGGTTTCTGACCTTCTAAAAGGAGCGAGCGATGAGCCGCGGAATGCCATCTATGACTGCCCTGCTGGCGATGCTGGCCATCGCCGGATATCAGAACCGCGACAAGCTGGCGGAGCTGCTGAAAGGCGCCGGCGCCGGCTCGTCCACCGGCGGCCAGCAACCGCTCGGAGGCATGCTCGGCAATCTCGGCGGCATGCTCGGCGCTGGCGGAATCGGGGGCCTGCTCAATGGCGGGATTGGCGAGCTCCTGGAGAGGTTCAACCAGAATGGGCAGGGCGAGATCGCCGATTCATGGGTGAAGCCAGGCCCCAACAAGGAGATCTCCCCGCCGGAGCTCAAGCAAGCCATCGGCAGCGACGTCCTGGAGAAGCTCGCGCAGCAAACCGGGCTTTCCCAGGAGGAGATCGTCTCACGGCTAACCCGCGAGCTTCCTTCCGCAATCGACAAATACACGCCGGATGGACGCCTGCCCGACGCATAGAAGCAGCGGCTCAACTCGAAAAGGTGTACTCATGAGCATTCTCTGGACCATCATCATTGGCTTTCTCGCCGGCGTGATCGCCAAGTTCATCATGCCGGGCGACAACGAACCTTCAGGGTTCATCCTGACGACCATCCTCGGCATCGTCGGCGCCTTCGTCGCTTCGTATCTTGGGCAAGCGCTGGGCTGGTATCGCCCTGGCGAGGGTGCGGGCCTGATCGGTGCCGTGGTCGGCGCGATCATCGTGCTGTTCGTTTACGGTCTCTTCGCCGGCCGGCAGCGCCGCGCGATCTAGCTAGAAAGTCTCCCGCTCCAGGAAGCTGGAGCCGATGTCGGCCTTTCTCTTGATCGGATCGTAGTCGCAATAGACGCTGTCCGCGACCAGCGTGTAGCTGGCGCTGACCGTGTATTTGTCCGTCTTGACCGAGTTCAGGCCGATCACCGAGGTGCTCTTGCCGCCGTTCCATTTGAACGGCGTCGAGCTCTTGGCCTGTTCGCAGGCCAGCACAGCCTCGTTGAAGACATAGCCCTCGACGAACGCCTTCAGGGTGCGCACCTGCGCCGCCATTCGCCATTCGAAATAGCCGATGGCACCGAGCCCTGCGACGATCAGCACCAGAAGCGCAATGACGATACGCTGAAATGTCATTTTTGACCCCATAACAACGCCAATCAAAACTTAAAACGGCATTCCCATCATCTTCGACAGGCGCTCGATCGAGAGATAGCCGGCATGATAGGCCGCAAGGCCAATGCCGAACACGATTGCCGAGATGATCGTGGTCCAGATCAGCTTGTGCCCCATGCGGGTGAGGATGGGAGCACCGGGATCGGTGCCGGGCGCGCCAACACCGTCCTCGTGCTGGCTGCGCACGCCGAACGGCAGCGTCACGAACAGCATGACCCACCAGAGCACGAAATAGATCGCGAGCCAGGTTGAAATCTGGATGGCCATGACGCGGCCCTATGCCTGCTCGATCTCGACGAGGGCGCCGGAAAAATCCTTGGGGTGCAGGAACAGCACCGGCTTGCCGTGGGCGCCGATCTTCGGCACGCCGTCGCCGAGCACCCTCGCGCCCTCCTTCACCAGCGTGTCGCGCGAGGCGATGATGTCGACGACCTCGTAGCAGACGTGATGGATGCCGCCGTCGGGATTGCGCTCGATGAACTTCGCGATCGGCGAGGCCTCGCCGAGCGGCTCGATGAACTCGATCTTGGTGTTGGGCAGGGTCGCGAACACGGTGGTGACGCCGTGCTCGGGCAGCGGCACGGCCTCGGAAATCTGGGCGCCGAAGGCCGCACCGTAGATCTTCGCGGCCTTGACCGCATCCTTGGTCGCGATCGCGACATGGTTGAGCCGGCCCAACATGTTCCCCTCCCTATACCGTCAGTACATGTACCAGACAGGGGGGCTTTTTGCCCCAATGTTCGTTGATCACGGCCCGGACAGCGCGTCGCACCGACTCGGCCAAGGCGTCCGGATCGCGCCGGCGCGCCCTCGGCAAGCCTTCGATGGTCGACATCACGGCATCGAAGACGACGTCGTCGAAGGCCTCGCCGGCCCTGTTCTTCTCGGGGATGCCGACCAAATCGAGCTCGGGATCACCGGCGAGCTCACCCTGCGCGGTCATCGCGATGGCGACGAAGGCGCAGCCGGAAAAGCCCATGCGGCGCCGCTCCACGACGGCACGGGACTTGGAGTCTTCCAGGATCGTGCCGTCCTTGTACAGACGTCCCGACGGCACCTCGCCGACGATGCCGGGATCGCCGGGGCCGAGCTTGACGAGGTCACCGTTGCGGCAGACCAGCACGCGCGGCACGCCGGCAGCGCGGGCGAGCTTGGCGTGCTCATGCAGGTGCAGGGCCTCGCCGTGGACCGGGATCAGGATCTGCGGCTTCACCCAGGAGATCATATCGCGCAGCTCGTCACGGCGGGGATGGCCGGAGACGTGGACCAGCGCATCGCGGTCGGTGATGACCTCGACGCCCTGCAGCACCAGATTGTTGATGATCGAGCCGACCGCCTTCTCGTTGCCGGGAATGGTGCGCGAGGAGAAGATGACGCTGTCGCCGCGGTTCAGCGTGATTTCAGGATGGTCGTCATTGGCGATGCGGGCCAGCGCGGCGCGCGGCTCGCCCTGGCTGCCCGTGCACAACGCCAGCACCTTGTCCTGCGGCAGGTGGCCATAGACCTCGGGCGAGCGGAAGTTCTGCACGCCCTCGAGATAGCCGGTCTCGCGTGCAACCTGCACCACGCGCTCCATGGCCCGGCCGACCACGACGACCTCGCGGTCCGCGGCCCTCGCCGCGTCAGCCACCGCTTTGACGCGGGCGACGTTGGAGGCGAACGTCGTCACCGCGACGCGGCCCTTGGCGGATTTGACGAGGTCGATGATGGTTCGGGCGACCTCGGCCTCCGAGGGCGAACGGCCGTCGCGCACGGCATTGGTGGAATCGCCGATCAAGGCGAGCACGCCCTGCTCGCCCAATTCGCGCAGCCGCTTCTCGTCGGTCGCGGCTCCAAGCGTCGGGGTCGGGTCGATCTTCCAGTCGCCGGTGTGCAGCACGATGCCGGCGTCGGTGTGGATCGCCAGCGCATGCGCTTCCGGAATCGAATGCGCGACCGGAATGAACTCGACGTTGAACGGACCGATATCGACCCGGCCGCCTGAAGGCACCACGGTGACCGGAATCTCGGGCGCGTTGCGCTCGGCGGCGCATTTGGCCTCGAACAGCGCGGCGCTGAACCTGGTTGCGTAGATCGGGCATTTCAGCTTCGGCCAGAGGTCGATGATGGCGCCGAAATGATCCTCATGGGCGTGGGTCAGCACGAGGCCCATCAGGTTCTTGCGCTCCTTCTCCAGGAAGGAGATGTCGGGCATGATCAGGTCGATGCCGGGCAGATGCTCCTCATCGCCGAAGGAGACGCCGAGATCGACCGCAAGCCAGGCGCGCTGGTGACGGTTGCCTAGGCCGTAGATCGACAGGTTCATGCCGATCTCGCCGACGCCGCCGAGCGGCGCAAACACCAATTCGTCCGGCCTTGCCATCACGCTGCTCCCACCGAGGCGACGGGGCCGAAGAACACCTCGCCGGCCGCAACCGGCACGAGGCGGCCCTCCGCGGTGCGGACGATCAGGCAGCCGGTGTCGTCGATCGTGTCAAAAACACCTTCCAGCGTCATGGTTCCCGTGTGGATGGCAACCTTTTCGCCGAGGCCGGCGGCGCGCTCCAGCCAGAGCCTGCGGATCTCGGCAAAGCCGCGGCCATTGTCCCAGATGCCGCGGAACTCGACCCAGGCATCCGACAGCGCCATGAATAGCTCCTCGGCGCTGATCTGGACGCCGAGGGCGGCCAGCGATACGGCGGGCGTCGGGGTGCCCTCGGGCGCGGCGACCACATTGGTCCCGATGCCCACCACGACGGCAAGGCCGCCACCGACGGCCTCGGCCTCAAGGCCAATGCCGACCAGCTTCTTGCCGCTGGCGAGCACGTCATTCGGCCATTTCAGCGCGTAGCGGGGCCGGCCTTCGCCGAGACGGAGCGCGGCCTCGAGGCTCACCTTCTCCAGTGCCGCCTCCTCGGCCAGCCCTGCGGCAAAGCCGAGCGTGGCGGCGACGGCGGGGGCGACGTCCATGACTTCGAGGATGCTGGCGGCGAGATTGCCGCGCGGCGCGATCCAGGCGCGCTGGCGCCGGCCGCGGCCGGCGGTCTGCTCGGACGTGACGAACCACATCGGGCCGCGCTCGCCGGCCCTGGCGTGTTCGATCGCCTCGCTATTGGTCGAGCCGGTCCGTTCGAACGCCGCGAGCCTGTAGCCCGCAGCCGATGCGCGAGGACCGAGCGCGAAGGCCATCCTAGAACAACGACTTTGCCGCGGCGGAGGCGACGCTCACCACGGGCCCCGCGAACAGCGCAAACAGGATATTGAACAGGCCCGCCACCGCCAGCACCGTCCGCACCTCGATGCGCACCGGATCGACCCGGCCGGCCGGCTCGTCGAAATACATCGTCTTGACGATCGCGAGATAATAGTAGGCGCCGACCACGCTGGTCAGCACGCCGATGACGGCGAGCGTGAACAGGTTCGCCTTGATGGCGGCGACGAAGACGTACCATTTGGCGAAGAAGCCGGCGAGCGGCGGAATGCCGGCGAGCGAGAACAGCAGCATCGCGAACATGAAGGCGAGCAGCGGATTGGTGCGCGACAGGCCGGCGAAATCGCTGATCTGCTCCACGGCCTGGCCGTTGCGCTTCATCGCGAGGATGATGGAGAACGAGCCGAGCGTCATCGCGACATAGATCACGATGTACATCAACACGCCCTGCGCGCCTTCCACCGTGCCGGAGGCAAGGCCGACCAGCGCGAAGCCCATGTGACCGATCGACGAATAGGCCATCAGGCGCTTGATGTTGCTCTGGCCGATCGCGGCGAAGGAGCCGAGCGCCATCGAGGCGATCGACACGAACACCAGGATCTGCTGCCATTGCGAGACGATGCCGGGGAATGCGGTGAGCGTGACGCGGGTGAAGACGGCGAGCGCGGCGACCTTCGGCGCCGACGCGAAGAAGGCGGTGACCGGGGTCGGCGCGCCCTCGTAGACGTCAGGCGTCCACATGTGGAACGGCACGGCCGAGACCTTGAAGCAGAGGCCGACGAGCAGGAAGACGAGGCCGAACACCAGGCCGACATTCGAGACCGTCGCGGCCGCGGCGATGCCGGTGAAGCTCACCGTGCCGGTGAAGCCGTAGACCAGCGAGGCGCCGTACAGCAGCATGCCCGAGGACAGCGCGCCGAGCACGAAGTACTTCAGGCCGGCTTCGGTCGACTTGGCGTTGTCGCGGTTCGAGGCTGCCACGACGTAGAGCGCCAGCGACATCAATTCGAGGCCGAGATAGAGCGAGATCAGGTCGCCGGCCGAGATCAGCACCATCATGCCGAGCGTCGAGAGCAGCACGAGGATGGCGTATTCGAAAATCCGGCGCGACGGGTCTGACAGGAACTCGGTCGACAGGACGAGCGTCACGGCCGAGCCGATCAGGGCCAGGATCTTCATGAAGCGGGCGAAGTCGTCGACGATGAAGCTGCCGCCGAACGTCACCTGCTTGCCCGCGGGCTGCATGTAGACGAGCGCGCCGACCACGATGAGGAGCAACACCGCCAGCGACGTCACGGTCCTGGTCGTCTCCTGCCCGCGATAGGCGCCGAGCATCAGAAGCGCCATAGCGCCGACCGCGAGCACGAGCTCGGGCAGCACCGGCGCCAGTTGATAACCTGCAGTCGAAAAGCTCATGGCGATATCCTGACCTGCCCGATCACTGGAGCAGTGCGGCGGCCTTCACGGCCGTCACGGCGGTATTGTAATTGTTGACGAGTTGCTGGACCGAGGCGGCCGACATGTCGAGCACCGGCTTCGGATAGACGCCGAACAGGATCGTCAGCGCGATCATCGGGAATAGAATGACGCACTCCCGCAAGGTGAGATCCTTCATGCTCGCCAGCTGCGGCTTGACCAGCGCCCCGAACACGACCTTGCGATAGAGCCATAGTGCGTAGGCCGCCGAGAGGATCACGCCGAAGCTGGCGAAGAACGCGGTCGGGATCGAGACCTTGAAGGTGCCGAGCAGCGTCATGAACTCGCCGACGAAGCCGCTCGTGCCGGGCAGACCGACATTGGCCATGGTGAACACCATGAAGGTCATCGCATAGAGCGGCATCCGGTTGACGAGGCCGCCATAGGCCGCGATCTCGCGGGTGTGCAGGCGGTCGTAGACGACGCCGACGCAGAGGAACAGCGCGCCGGAGACGATGCCGTGCGAGATCATCTGGAACACGCCGCCGGCGACGCCCTGCATGGTGCCGGCGAAGATGCCCATGGTGACGAAGCCCATATGCGCGACCGAGGAGTACGCGATCAGCTTCTTCATGTCCTCCTGCATCAGCGCCACCAGCGAGGTGTAGATGATGGCGATGGCCGAGAGCGTGAACACCAGCGGCGCGAAGTCGTGCGAGGCCAGCGGGAACATCGGCAGCGAGAAGCGCAGGAAGCCGTAGCCGCCCATCTTCAGCAGGATCGCGGCGAGGACCACGGAGCCCGCGGTCGGTGCCTCCACGTGCGCGTCGGGGAGCCAGGTGTGCACCGGCCACATCGGCATCTTCACCGCAAAGGAGGCAAAGAAGGCGAGCCACGCCCAGGTCTGCAACGACCGCGGCACGGCGGTGTGCATCAGCGTCGGGATGTCGGTGGTGCCGCCGTTCCAGTACAGCGCCATGATGGCGAGCAGCATCAGGACCGAGCCGAGCAGCGTGTAGAGAAAGAACTTGAACGAGGCATAGACCCGGCGCGGACCGCCCCAGACGCCGATGATCAGGAACATCGGGATCAGGCCGCCCTCGAAGAACAGGTAGAACAGCACGAGATCGAGCGCCGAGAAGGTGCCGATCATCAGCGTTTCCAGGATCAGGAACGCCATCATATATTCGCGGACGCGGTTGGTGATCGCCTTCCAGCTCGCGATGATGCAAAACGGCATCACGGCGGTGGTCAGGATCACGAGCGGCAGTGAGATGCCGTCGACGCCCATGTGGTAGGTGATGCCGGTGGCGAGCCAGTTCGCCTTCTCGACGAATTGGAAGTCGGGGTTGCTGGGGTCGAAGCGCATGACCAGGATCACCGACACCGCGAAGGTGATCAGCGTGGTCCAGAGCGCGATCCAGCGCGAATTGCGCCGCGCCGCCTCGTCGTCACCGCGGCTCAGATAGACGATCAGCGCGCCGACCAGCGGCAGGAACGTCGTGACCGAAAGAATGGGCCAGGTTGTCATTTACTGGCCTCCAAAGCCGAACATGAACCAGGTGATCAGGCCGGCGGCGCCGATCAGCATGGCGAATGCATAGTGATAGAGATAGCCGGTCTGGATCTTGACGACGTTGCGGGTGACGTCCAGCACGCGGGCCGAGACGCCGTCGGGGCCGAAGCCGTCGATGATGAAGCCGTCGCCCTTCTTCCAGAGCTGGTAGCCGATCCACTTCGCCGGTCGGACGAAGATGATGTCGTAGAGCTCGTCGAAGTACCATTTGTTGAGCAGGAACTGGTACAGCATCGGCTGCGTGTTCGCGAGCTCGACCGGCAGGTAGGGCCGGCGGATGTAGAACAGGTAGGAGACGAGGAAACCCAGCACCATCATCACCGTCGGCAGGAAGGCGATGGTCTGCGGGATGTGATGCATCTCCTCGATGATGTGCGGGTTCATCTTGACGGACTCGCGGAAGAACTCCTCGACCCCGTGGCCGGCGAACAGCTCCTTGAACGGCAGGCCGGCGACGAACGAGCCGACCGCGAGCACGCCGATCGGGATCAGGATCCAGAGCGGAGCCTCATGCGCGGCCTCGTAATGATGCTCGTCATGCGGCTCGCCGTGGAAGGTCTTGAAGATCAGGCGCCAGGAGTAGAACGAGGTCAGGCCGGCGGCGATGATCGTCATCAGGAAGCCGTACACCGCGAACGGATTGTGCGAGGCGTAGGCGGACTCGATGATCGCGTCCTTGGAGAAGTAGCCGGCGGTGAGCGGGAAGCCGGTCAGCGCCAGCGTGCCGACCACCATCACCGCATAGGTGTAGGGAATCTTCTTCCAGAGGCCGCCCATGTTGCGGATGTCCTGCTCGTGGTGCATCGCGTAGATCACCGAGCCGGAGCCCAGGAACAGCAGCGCCTTGAAGAAGGCGTGCGTGAACAGGTGGAACATGCCGACCGAATAGGCCCCTGCTCCCATCGCCACGAACATGTAGCCGAGCTGCGAACAGGTCGAGTAGGCGACGATGCGCTTGATGTCGTTCTGGACGAGGCCGATGGTCGCGGCGAAGAACGCCGTGGTCGCGCCGAAGAACATCACGACGGCCTGGGCATTCGGAGCGAGCTCGAACAGCGGCGACAGGCGCGCCACCATGAAGACGCCGGCGGTGACCATGGTCGCGGCATGGATCAGCGCCGACACCGGGGTCGGGCCTTCCATCGCGTCCGGCAACCAGGTGTGCAGCAGGAACTGGGCGGACTTGCCCATCGCGCCCATGAACAGCAGCAGGCAGGTCAGCGTCAGCGCGTCGGCGTGCCAGCCGAGGAAGTTGATGGTCTTGCCGGTGAGGCCGGGCGCGGCGTGGAAGATGGTCTCGAAATCGGTCGAGCCGACCAGCATGAAAACCGCGAAGATGCCGAGCGCGAAGCCGAAGTCGCCGACGCGGTTGACCACGAAGGCCTTGATGGCGGCAGCGTTCGCCGAGGGCTTCTGGTACCAGAAGCCGATCAGCAGATAGCTGGCGAGACCCACGCCTTCCCAGCCGAAGAACAGCTGCACCAAATTGTCGGCCGTCACCAGCATCAGCATGGCGAAGGTGAACAGCGAGAGATACCCGAAGAAGCGCGGCCGGTTCGGGTCCTCGTCCATGTAGCCGATGGAATAGAGGTGCACGAGCGAGGACACGGTCGTCACCACCACCAGCATTACGGCGGTGAGCGTATCGACGCGCAGCGTCCACCAGACCTGGAGATCGCCGGAGAAGATCCAGGGCAGCAACTGGATCCTGTAGTCGTGATGCATGAAGCCGACGTCGACCAGCGTCATCCAGGACAAGGCCGCCGAGACGAACAGCAGCCCGGTGGTGATCAGCTCGGCCGCGCGCGAGCCCGCCGCCGGCGGCTCGGTCGGGCCATGGCCGTGATCGTCGTGAGCGTCGTCGTGATGGCTCTCGTGGATGACCGAGGCATCCTCGTTGATCTTGTCGGACGCATGGGCATGCGCGCCATGGCCGTGGCCGCCGTGATGATCGAGCTCGTCGCCCGAGGGATTGCGGGCATGCGCGCCGAACAGCGCGATCAGGCCAGCCAGAATGGCGCCCAGCAGAGGCAGAAAGACAATTGCCTGAACCATGACTTACTCTTTCCGCATGATCTGGTCGGAAAACCGGTACCCACTTTTCCGGATCATGCGCTCAGCCCTTCATCAGATTGACGTCCTCAACCGCGATCGAGCCGCGGTTGCGGAAATAGACCACCAGGATGGCGAGACCGATCGCAGCTTCGGCAGCCGCGACCGTCAACACCAGCAGCGCGAAGACCTGGCCGACGATGTCGCCGAGGAAGCTCGAGAACGCCACGAGGTTGATGTTGACCGAGAGCAGGATCAGCTCGATCGACATCAGGATGACGATGATGTTCTTGCGGTTCAGGAAGATGCCGAGGATGCCGAGCGTGAACAGGATCGCGCCGACCGCCAGATAGTGTCCGAGCCCGATCGTCATTTCACCCACTCCGCCGCGTCCGCGTCCGAGAGCCCCTGCCCCGGCGCCACCTTGCGCACCGCCATCGCGATGTCGGGCGTGCGCGCGTTCTGAACGTTGATGTCCTGCCGCTTGACCTTCTCCTTGTGGCGCAGCGTCAGCACGATGGCGCCGATCATGGCGACCAGGAGCACCATGCCCGAGAGCTGGAAGTAGTGGATGTACTTCGTATAGAGCACGAGACCAAGCGCCTCGGTGTTGCTGACGTTGGCCGGGATCGCCGCCGTGATCGTCTTGGAGACGCCGGGGTTGATGACCCAGAAGCCGACGGTGAGCAGCAACTCGAACATGAAGATGCCGCCGATCACGAGGCCGACCGGCAGGTACTCGATGAAGCCCTCGCGCAGCTCGAGGAAGTCGACGTCGAGCATCATGATCACGAACAGGAACAGCACCGCGACCGCGCCGACATAGACGACGATCAGCATCATGCCGAGGAATTCGGCGCCCATCAGCACGAACAGGCCGGAGGCGTTGACGAAGGCCAGGATCAGGTACAGCACGGAGTGCACGGGATTGCGCGAGACAATCACCATCACGGCCGAGGCGACGCAGACGCCGGCGAAGAGATAGAAGAACAGCGCGGGAAGGATCATGCCCTCACCTCACCGGTACGGCGCGTCGAGCTCGATCGCCTTGGCGATCTCGCGTTCCCAGCGGTCGCCGTTGGCGAGCAGCTTGGCCTTGTCATAATAGAGCTCCTCGCGGGTCTCGGTCGCGAACTCGAAGTTCGGGCCTTCAACGATGGCATCGACCGGACAGGCCTCCTGGCAGAGGCCGCAATAGATGCACTTCACCATGTCGATGTCGTAGCGCACGGTGCGGCGGGTGCCGTCGTTGCGGCGCGGGCCGGCCTCGATGGTGATGGCCTGCGCCGGGCAGACCGCCTCGCACAGCTTGCAGGCGATGCAGCGCTCTTCGCCGTTCGGATAGCGGCGCAGCGCGTGCTCGCCGCGGAATCGGGGCGAGATCGGGCCCTTCTCGAACGGATAGTTCAGCGTCGGCTTCGGCTGAAAGAAATAACGCATGGCGAGGAAGAACGCCGAGACGAATTCCGACAGCAGAAGCGAGCGTGCAGTGGCGTTGACGTTGATACCCATGACGGCCCTCACTTCGGCGCGATGCCGGCGAAATGCAGCACGCCGGCCACCACGATCACCATCGCCAGCGACAGCGGCAGGAACACCTTCCAGCCGAGGCGCATCAATTGATCGTAGCGGTAGCGCGGCACGATCGCCTTCGCCATCGCGAACAGGAAGAACATGAAGAACAGTTTGAGCGAGAACCAGATGATCCCCGGAACCCAGTTGAAGGGCGGCAGGTCCACCGGCGGCAGCCAGCCTCCGAGGAACAGGATGGTCGCCAGCGCACACATCGTGACGATCGCGACATACTCGCCGAGCATGAACAAGAGGTACGGCGTCGAGCCGTACTCGACCATGAAGCCGGCGACGAGCTCGGATTCGGCTTCGACGAGGTCGAAGGGCGGACGGTTGGTTTCCGCCAGCGCCGAGACGTAGAACACCACGAACATCGGGAACAACGGCCAGACGTACCAGTTCAGGATCGTCAGCTGCGGCAGCCCGATCAGGCTGGCGAGGCCGCGCGCGTGCTGGGCCTCGACCACCGCCGTCAGGTTCAGCGTGCCGGCGCAGAGCAGCACGGTGATGATGACGAAGCCGATCGAGACTTCGTACGACACCATCTGCGCGGCCGAGCGCAGCGCGGCGAGGAACGGATACTTCGAGTTCGACGACCAGCCGGCCATGATGATGCCGTAGATCGACAGCGACGAGATCGCGAAGATGAAGAGGACGCCGACATTGATGTCGGCGATCACCCAGCCGAGATTGGTCGGGATCACGGCCCAGGCGGCGAGCGCGAGCACGCATGAGACCAAGGGAGCAAGAAGAAACACGCCCTTGTTGGCGCCGGCCGGGATGATCGGCTCCTTCAGCACGAACTTGAGCAGGTCGGCGAAGGATTGCAGCAGGCCCCACGGGCCGACGACGTTCGGGCCGCGGCGGATCTGCACCGCCGCCCAGATCTTGCGGTCGGCGAGCAGGATGTAGGCGATCGCGACCAGCAGGACGACGAGCACGAGGACGCTCTGCGCGACCATGATGATCAGCGGCCAGAGGAACCCGGTCCAGAATGCGCTTTCGAAGAATTCCATCAGATCACGCTCACTCCGCTGCGGTCAGCATCTGCCCGGAGGCGAGGCGCGAGCATTCCGCCATCACGGCGGACGCACGCGCGATTGGGTTGGTCAAATAGAAGTCCTCGACCAGAGGCTTGAACGGCGCCTTCTCGGGCGAGCCGCCCTTGCCCGCCAGCTTCTTGATCTGGTCGGCCGAGCCGGCCTCGATCTGGTCGAGACGGATCAGATGCGGCACGGCCTTGAACACCGCCTGGCGCAGGGCTTGAAGCGAGTCATAGCCGAGCTTCTTGCCGAGTGCTTCCGACAGTGCGCGGATGATCGCCCAGTCCTCGCGGGCCTCGCCCGGCGGGAACGCGGCGCGGCCCGTCATCTGCACGCGGCCTTCGGTGTTGACGTAGATCGCGGACTTCTCGGTGTAGGCGGCCGCCGGCAGGATGACGTCGGCGCGGTGTGCGCCGCGATCACCATGGGTGCCGATATAGACGACGAAGGTGCCGTCAGACGCCTTGATCTCGTCGGCCCCGAGCAGGAACAGCAAGTCGAGCGTGCCGAAGGTCGTCATCTGCGCAGCATTGAGGCCGCCGCTGGTTGCGGCAAAGCCGATGTCGAGCGCGCCGACGCGCGAGGCGGTCTCGTGCAGCACGCCAAAACCATTCCAGCCGTCCTTGACTGCGCCGACATCGAGCGCGAGCTTGGCGCTGGCGGCGAGAATGGCGGCGCCGTCGTGACGGGCGGCCGCGCCCGCACCGACCAGGATGATCGGATTCTCAGCGTTCTTCAGCACGTCCATGAAGGAATGCTTGCCGGCCGCGAGCTCGGCCAGCGTCTCGGTACCGGCACCGAGGTGGTCGAAATCATAGGTCAGGTCGGCCTTGGCACCGATCACGCCGACCTTGAAGCCGCCGGCGCGCCAACGCTTGCGGATGCGGGCGTTGAACACGGCCGCCTCTTTCCGCGGGTTCGCGCCGATGATGAGCAGCGCGTCCGCCTGCTCGACGCCGGCGAGCGTCGGATTGAAGATGTAGGAGCCGCGGCCGAGCGCGGGATCGAAGGCGTCGCCGCCCTGCACCGCCAGATTGCTCGAACCGTATTTGCCGAGCAGGTCCTTCAGCGCGAACATCTCCTCGACGCCGGCGAGATCGCCTGCGATCGCGCCGATGCGCTTGCCGTCGGTGCGCGCCGCCTTGGCGGCGATCGCAGCGAAGGCTTCGGTCCAGCTCGCTGCGCGCAGCTTGCCGGCTTCGCGGATATAGGGCCGGTCGAGACGCTGGGTGCGGAGGCCATCGACCACGTGCCGGGTCTTGTCGGAGATCCACTCCTCGTTCACGGCCTCGTTGATGCGCGGCAGGATCCGCATCACCTCGCGGCCGCGGGTGTCGACGCGGATCGCAGAGCCGACGCCGTCCATGACGTCGATCGACTGGGTCTTGCCGAGCTCCCACGGGCGCGCCGCGAAGGCATAGGGCTTCGAGGTCAACGCGCCGACCGGGCAGATGTCGACGAGGTTGCCCTGCAATTCGGACGTCAGCGCGTGCTCGAGATAGGTCGTGATCTCCATGTCCTCGCCGCGGCCGGTGGCGCCCATCTCGGGCGCGCCGGCGACTTCCGCCGAAAAGCGGACGCAGCGCGTGCACTGGATGCAGCGGTTCATCGAGGTCTTGACCAGCGCGCCGAGATATTTGTCCTCGACCGCGCGCTTGTTCTCGGCGAAACGGCTGGTGTCGACACCGTAGCCCATCGCCTGGTCCTGCAGGTCGCACTCGCCGCCCTGGTCACAGATCGGGCAGTCCAAGGGATGGTTGATCAGGAGGAATTCCATCACGCCTTCGCGTGCCTTCTTCACCATCGGCGAACGCGTCGAAATCTCCGGCGGCTCGCCCTTGGGGCCCGGACGGCAGTCGCGCACGCCCCAGGCGCAGCTCGCGACCGGCTTCGGGCCGCCCTTCACCTCGACGAGGCACATCCGGCAATTGCCGGCGATCGACAGCCGCTCGTGATAGCAGAAGCGCGGAATCTCGGCGCCGGCCGCCTCGCACGCCTGAAGCAGCGTGTACTCGGCGGGGACATCGATCTCTTTGCCGTCGATGATGAGCTTGGTCATGTCTCTTACTCCGCCGCGACCATGTTCACGGGATCGCGGACCCCGATGTCATCGACATCGGCCTTGTGCGAATATTGGTCGATGCGCGCTTCGATCTCGTGGCGGAAGTGCGTGATCAGGCCCTGGATCGGCCAGGCCGCGGCGTCGCCGAGCGCGCAGATGGTGTGGCCTTCGACCTGCTTGGTGACCTCGAGCAGCATGTCGATCTCGCGCTTGTGGGCACGGCCTTCGGCCATGCGGGTCAGGACGCGCCACATCCAGCCTGTGCCTTCGCGGCACGGCGTGCACTGGCCGCAGCTCTCGTGCTTGTAGAAATAGGAGATGCGGGCGATCGCACGGATCAGGTCGGTCGACTTGTCCATCACGATCACCGCGGCGGTGCCGAGGCCCGAGCGCAGCTTGCTCAGGCTATCGAAATCCATCGGCGTGTCGATGATCTGCTCGGCCGGCACCATGCGCACCGACGAGCCGCCGGGGATCACGGCCTTGAGGTTGTCCCAGCCGCCGCGAATGCCGCCGCAATGCTTCTCGATCAGCTCACGGAACGGGATGCCCATGGCCTCTTCGACGTTGCAGGGCCGCTCGACATGGCCGGAGATGCAGAACAGCTTGGTGCCGACATTGTTCGGGCGGCCGATGCCGGCGAACCACGCCGCGCCGCGGCGCAGGATATCGGGCGCAACGGCGATGGATTCGACGTTGTTGACGGTGGTCGGGCAGCCGAACAGACCGACATTCGCCGGGAACGGCGGCTTCAGCCGCGGCTGACCCTTCTTGCCCTCGAGGCTTTCGAGCAGCGCGGTCTCCTCGCCGCAGATATAGGCGCCGGCCCCGTGGGCGACGTAGAGGTCGAACGGCCAGCCGTTGAGATTGTCCTTGCCGATCAGCTTGGCTTCATAGGCCTGGTCGATCGCGGCCTGAAGGCGCTCGCGCTCGCGGATGAACTCGCCGCGGACATAGATGTAGCAGGCATGCGCGTTCATCGCGAAGCTCGCGATCAGGCAGCCCTCGACCAACAGATGCGGATCATGCCGCATGATCTCGCGGTCCTTGCAGGTGCCGGGCTCGGATTCGTCGGCGTTGACGACGAGATAGCTGGGACGGCCGTCGGTCGATTCCTTCGGCATGAAGGACCACTTGAGACCGGTGGGGAAGCCGGCGCCGCCGCGGCCGCGCAGGCCCGAGGCCTTCATCTCGTTGATGATCCAGTCGCGGCCCTTGTCGATGATGTTCTTGGTGCCATCCCAGGCGCCGCGACGCCGCGCACCCTCGAGCCCCCAATCATGGAGGCCGTAGAGGTTCTTGAAGATGCGGTCCTTGTCCTCGAGCATATCAGTGCTTTCCGATCAACGAATGGACTGCTTGTAGGCAAGTCCGGCGGCGCAGACGGCGAAGAACAGCGCCCAGAGCAGACTGGTCTCCTGCGACGCGTTCATGAAGTAACGCTGCAGCAGGAACATGAAGGCAGCCGCGATCGCGGCGTGCATGGC
The DNA here is from genome assembly GCF_056156565.1 of Bradyrhizobium sp. JHI2711. NCBI lineage: Bacteria > Pseudomonadati > Pseudomonadota > Alphaproteobacteria > Hyphomicrobiales > Nitrobacteraceae > Bradyrhizobium > Bradyrhizobium sp. JHI2711. Next base: position 268,630 of record NZ_JBPZPT010000001.1, on the reverse strand, counting down.
GACGAAGCCCCATTTCTTCACGGCCGCGGTCCCTCCGGTTACGACGAGATCACGCATCAGGTGATCTCCTTGAGCGTGGTCGGTCCGGTGATCGGCGCCGAGAATTGGCGGCCGTTCTGCGGACCGGGCTTGGGCGGATTGCCCGAAGCGAAGCCATCGAGCACCTTGCCGAAGCTTTCCTTGGTCAGGTCCTCATAGGTGTCCTTGCCGATCAGCACCATCGGCGCGTTCACGCAGGCGCCCAGGCACTCCACCTCCTCCCAGCTGAAATTGCCGTCCTTGGAGAGATGGAAGGGCTCGTGATGGATGCGGTGCTCGCAGACGTGGATCAGATCCTCGGCGCCGCGTAGCCGGCACGGCGTGGTGCCGCAGACCTGGACGTGAGCCTTCTTGCCGACGGGGGCGAGCTGGAACATGGTGTAGAAGGTCGCGACCTCCAGCACGCGGATATAGGGCATGTCGAGCATGTCGGCGATGACGCGGATCGCGGCTTCCGACACCCAGCCCTCGTTCTGCTCCTGCGCACGCCAGAGGATGGCGATGACGGCGGAGGCCTGGCGGCCTTCGGGAAATTTCGCGATCTGCTGCCGGGCGAATGCGAGGTTCTCCTCCGTGAACGCAAAGCTCGCGGGCTGGACTTCCTTCGGTGCTAATCGGCGAACGGACATCTCTTCAATCTCTCACTGCATGCGGCGCGCGGACTTGGCATTCAGATTCTTGGCATTCAGATTTTTGGTATCCAGGTTCTTGGCGTTCATGGCCTCGATCCTGTCCTGCCAGAATGCGCTTGCGGTGCCGAAAACGTTGTAGCCGACGTGGGTCGAGACCTTGATGCGGTCGAGGATCGACAGCTCGGTCACGGTTTCCATGCGGTTGCTGCGCGGATCGAACACGATCAGCTTCAGCGGGGTCTGTTCGAGGATGAAGCGCGACACTGCGTGCGAGCGGTCGCTGCCGTGCTCCTCGCACATGATGACGCTGTCGGTCTGCAGCAGGCGGACGCCGCCCTTGATCGCCTCGATCTCGACGCCTTCGACGTCGAGCTTGATCAGGTACTTGCCGGTGGCCGCGACCTTGCCGTCCTCGATCAAATTGTCGAGCGCGATCACCGGCACCTCTTCGCCGCCCGCCGACTGATCGCCGGCGATGCTGAAGGCTTCGTGCTTGGTGCCCGACAGACGCGCGGTGCCGCGCGCCGCGCCGATGGCGCATTTCATGGTCTCGAAGCGGCCAGCGTTGATGCGGGCATTGTTGGCGAGCTTCGAATAGTTCTGGCCCGACGGCTCGATCGCGATCGCCTTGTGCGCGCCGAACGGCTTGCTCGAGACCAGCACCGACCAATAACCGTAATTGGCGCCGCAATCGAGCAGCGTGTAGTCGACGTCGATGGAATCGGCGAACAAGAGCTCGAGCTCGTCCTCGTAAATGTAGGAGCGGTTGAGCAGCTTGCTCCAATAGCCGTCGCCGTAAGGGAATTCGAACACCGCGTCGGGATTGAGCCTGATCGCGATGTTGCGCTCGGGCAGCGTCTTGCGCAGCAAATTCGCGCAGGCGATGTAGCCCATATGCGAGAAGTGCGAAGAGATCTTCGATCCCGTCACCAGCGCCAAGGCAGCCGTCCGCTCCCACAGGTTGGCCCCTTCAAGGGCCCCCGAGGCACGGTCAAACTGGATTGGCGCCTGCGCCATCACCGATCGACCTCTCCGAACACGATGTCGAGCGATCCTAGGATCGCCGACACGTCGGCCAGCAGATGGCCGCGGCAGATGTGGTCCATGGCCTGCAGATGTGCAAAGCCCGGCGCGCGGATCTTGCACTTGTAGGGCTTGTTGGTGCCGTCGGCGACGAGATAGACGCCGAACTCGCCCTTGGGCGCCTCGACCGCAGCGTAGACCTCGCCGGCCGGCACGTGAACGCCTTCGGTGTAGAGCTTGAAGTGGTGGATCAGCGCTTCCATCGAGCGCTTCATCTCGCCACGGCGCGGCGGCGCGACCTTGTTGTCTTCGACGACAACGGGGCCCTTACCGTCAGGCGCGTTCAGCTTCTGGATGCACTGTTTCATGATGCGCACGGACTGGCGCATCTCTTCCATGCGGATCAAATAGCGATCGTAGCAGTCGCCGTTCTTGCCGATCGGAATGTCGAAATCCATCTCGGCGTAGCACTCATAGGGCTGCGACTTGCGCAAGTCCCAGGCCGCGCCCGAGCCGCGCACCATCACACCCGAGAAACCCCATTCCCAGGCTTCCTTGAGCGGCACCACGCCGATGTCGACGTTGCGCTGCTTGAAGATGCGATTGGCGGTGAGCAGACGGTCGAGATCGTCCACAACCTTGAGGAACGGATCGCACCAGGCCTCGATGTCGTCGACCAGCTTCTGCGGCAGGTCCTGGTGCACGCCGCCGATACGGAAATAGGCCGCATGCATGCGGCTGCCCGAGGCGCGCTCGTAGAACACCATCAGCTTCTCGCGCTCTTCGAAGCCCCACAGCGGCGGGGTCAGCGCGCCGACGTCCATCGCCTGCGTGGTGACGTTGAGCAGATGCGAGAGGATGCGGCCGATCTCGCAATAGAGCACGCGGATCAGCTGGCCGCGGCGCGGCACCTCGATGCCGAGCAGCTTCTCGGCGGCGAGGCAGAAGGCGTGCTCCTGGTTCATCGGCGCCACGTAGTCGAGCCGGTCGAAATAAGGGATCGCCTGCAAGTACGTCTTCTGCTCGATCAGCTTCTCGGTGCCGCGGTGAAGCAGGCCGATATGCGGATCGACGCGCTCTACCACTTCGCCGTCCAGCTCCAGCACGAGGCGCAGCACGCCGTGCGCCGCAGGATGCTGCGGACCAAAGTTGATCGTGAAGTTACGAAGATTCTGCGGTTGCTCGTTCATGATCAGACCTTCGGCCCCGCTTTTTCATCGCCCGGAAGCACCGGATAGTCGGCACCTTCCCAAGGAGACAAAAAGTCGAACTTGCGGAATTCCTGGTTGAGCCGGACCGGCTCGTACACCACCCGCTTCTCCTGGTCGTCGTAGCGGACCTCGACGAAGCCGGTGAGCGGGAAATCCTTGCGCAGCGGATGGCCCTCGAAGCCGTAGTCGGTGAGGATGCGGCGCATGTCGGGATGGCCGACGAAGAACACGCCGTAGAGGTCGTAGGCTTCGCGCTCGAACCAGTCCGCGCCCGGGAAGACGTCGATCAGCGAGGGCACCTGCGTGGTCTCGTCGGCTTGCGCCTTGAGCCGGATGCGCGCGTTCAAGGTCGGCGACAGGAAGTGATAGATGACGTCGAAGCGCTTCTCGCGATCCGGGTAGTCCACCGCCGTGATGTCGGTGATGTTGACGAACCGGCAGTTCGGGTCATCGCGGAGGTACTTGACCACCTCGACGATCCTGGCGGCCTCGACGTCCACGGTGAGCTGGTTGAAGGCCAACGAGTGACCGGTCGCGGCGCCCGGAAGCGCGCTAACGATCGTCTGCCCCAGGGCGTCGAGCTTGGCGTCGTCCATGACGTAAAACCTTAGCGTTCGATGGTGCCGGTGCGCCGGATCTTCTTCTGCAGCAGCAGCACGCCGTAGAGCAGCGCCTCCGCCGTGGGCGGGCAGCCCGGCACGTAGATGTCGATCGGCACGATGCGGTCGCAGCCGCGCACGACCGAGTAGGAATAGTGATAATAGCCGCCGCCATTGGCGCAGGAGCCCATCGAGATGACGTAGCGCGGCTCGGGCATCTGGTCGTAGACCTTGCGCAGCGCCGGCGCCATCTTGTTGGTCAGCGTTCCCGCAACGATCATCACGTCGGACTGACGCGGCGAGGCACGCGGGGCGAAGCCGAAGCGCTCGACGTCGTAGCGCGGCATCGAGACCTGCATCATCTCGACCGCGCAGCAGGCGAGACCGAAGGTCATCCACATCAACGAGCCGGTGCGCGCCCAAGTGATGAGGTCGTCGGTCGCGGCCACGAAGAAGCCCTTGTCGGACAGCTCGGAATTGACCTCGAGGAAGAACGGATCATTGGCCCCGACCGGCTTGCCGGTCGAAGGATCCAAAATGCCCTTCGGGGCCGGTGCGATCACCGGACCTGCGGATTGTGTAGCCGGGTTCAATCCCATTCGAGGGCCCCTTTCTTCCATTCATAGGCGAACCCGACCGTCAGCACGGCGAGGAACACCACCATGGACCAGAAGCCGGTCGCGCCAAGCTTGCCGAACGCCACCGCCCAGGGAAACAGAAACGCCACCTCGAGATCGAAGATGATGAAGAGGATGGCGACGAGATAGAAGCGGACGTCGAACTTCATGCGGGCGTCGTCGAAGGCGTTGAAGCCGCACTCGTAGGCCGACAGCTTTTCGGGATCCGGCTGCTGGAACGCCACGATGAACGGCGCAATCAGCAGCACGAGGCCGATCAGGCCCGCTACCCCTATAAAGACGACGAGTGGAAGATAGTTCTGCAGAATGCCGCTCATTGGCGAGCCCTTTTCCCGCAGCCTCGGGACAGCCACGGATTCGTCCGATTTGGAATTATTCTGAGCCTTAGCGCAGTGCACCAATGGGCGCAAGACACGCTCTTTTCAGGCCCTTTGCCGCCCCCAGCACGGTGAAAATCCCGGAATCACCCCGCGGCTGGTATGGAGCAGATCGTCCTACCCAGCAAGGGCTGCCACGGTCTCGCAGGTCAGCCGTTCTGAGATTGCGGCACTCGGGCCGAGCCAGCTATTCGCTGCGCGCTAATCGACCGAATGCTCGGGCTTTTGGTGCGGCAGCGCAGCGCCGCAGGGGGCAACTTCCCCCGTTATCGCGGCGACCGATTTGCCGATCGGCGCGGCCAGGACACCCATGCTGGTGCGGCCGCCTCAGGTGCAGGAAAGACCTGTCCACAGCTCAGAGTAATCGGAGGAGCCATGCGTCATCACAGGACCGGGGCTCGTCCGGCGAATGTGCCCGCGATTGGCTCCAAGCCGGTCGCGGGCGCGGCGGCGACCTGCCGGTCGCTCGCGCCGCGCCCGGATGAGCTTTGGGCCGGGGGGCATGGCCCGCGAGCTCATCGTAACCGCAGATCAGCGGACGCCCAGGTGGAGCCGAGCGAACGTCACGATCGGTTGCGCTTCGTCCCAGAGCCTTCCGGCCCTGCCCTCGCCTGTCCTCACCATTTGTAGGAGACGCTGGCGGTGACGCGCCGACGGTCGCCGTAGAAGCAGGACGTGGCCGACGCGCAGCTTGCGACATAGATCTTGTCGGTCAGGTTGATCACGTTCAGCGCCGTCCGCCAGTTCTGCCATTCATAGTGGAGCGCGAGATCGCCGAGCACGACCGCGGGAACCTCGAGCGTGTTGGCGGTATCGGCCCAGGACGAGCCGATATAGCGGACGCCGCCACCGAAGCCGAACCCTGCGAGCGGTCCGTCCTTGAACGTGTAATCTGCCCACCCAGACACCAGGAGTTCGGGCGTGTTGGTCGGTGTCTTGCCGACGAGCGTCGGATCGAGATCCTTGCTCACAAAGAGATTATAGGCCGTGAAGGCACCGATGAACTTCAGCTCCTTCGTGGCATTGGCCACCGCCTCGAGCTCGATGCCGCGCGAGGTCACCTCGCCAGTCTGGTTCTGCAGGAGTGGAACGCTGCCCGGCACCGTTGTCGGGACATTCTGACGGACAAGGTCGAACGCCGAAACGGTGAAATAGCCGTCAAAACCTCTTGGCGCGACCTTCACGCCGATTTCGGCCTGCTTGCCGGTCTCCGGCAGGAACAGCTGGTTCGACGCATTGAGGCCGATGATTGGATTGTAGCTCGTCGAATAGGAGACGTAAGGCGCGATGCCATTGTCAAAATTGTAGATCAACCCGGCGCGGCCGCTGAATCTGCTGTCGTCACGGCTGCTGACCAAAGCGCCGGTGTCGCGCGCTTCCTGCGTTGTCTCCACCCAGTCGTTGCGGCCGCTCAGCACCAGCGTGAAGTTGCCAAGCTTCATCTGGTCCTGGAGATAGGTGCCGGCCTGCTTCTGAGTGATCAGGAAGTTGCGGAATGGCGAGCCCGGCAACGGAACCTCCGCTCCCCCATAGGCCGGATTGAAGACGTTGATCGAGGGCACACCGAACCCGAAGGCCTGGTAATCGTCGATTTGATAGCCCCGCAGATCGACACCGAACAGCATCGTGTGCCTGACGGCGCCGGTGTTGAAACGATACTCCAGCTGGTTGTCGAGATTGGCCTGATTCGCGGTGTTTTTCGCATACCAGTTATAGCGGCCCATCGTCGCCGTGTTGATGTTGTCCCAGCCGTTGCCGACATAGCCGCGATAGGTGATGTCGACATGCGCAAAGCGCGCGTTCTGACGGAACGTCACATCGTCGGTGAGATGACGCTCGAACTGGTAGCCGAGCATCTCCTGCTCGCGCGTGAACTTATCGACACTGGGATCGCCGACGAAGAAGCTGGTCGGGATCTTGCCGAACGGCGCGCTGGTCACCGTGCCCTGATAGGGCAGGAAGTTGATGCCGCGGGTATCCTGCTTCGAGGCCGACGCCAGCACCGTGAAGGTCGTGTCGGCATCGGGCTTCCACGTGACCGACGGCGCGATGAAGTAGTTGTTGTCAGGTGTGAAGTTGACCTGCGTACCGCCGTTCTGGACCTGGCCGACCACGCGCGCGAACAGCTTGCCGTTATCAGGACTGGTCGCAACCGGACCGCCCATGTCGAAGCTGACATAGGCGTTGCCGAAGTTGTTGACGCCGGTCTCGATGTAACGGATCGGTTCGGCCGGCGGCATCTTGCTGATGACGTTGACGATGCCGCTCGGGCTCGATCCGCCATACAGCACCGCCGACGGACCGCGCAGCACCTCGACACGCTCCATGTTGGGCGTCTGCAGCTTCCAGCTCGCATAGGACGTGTAGAACAGCTGCATGCCGTCGAGGAACAGCCCAATGTCCTCGGACTTGAAGCCGCGGATCAGCCACCAATCGTTGCGCGTGTCCGTACCGAAAGTCCCTGCCCGCACGCCGGCGGTGTAGCGCAGAACCTCGTCGAGCTTGTTCGGCTTCTGGTCGCGGATCTGCTCGGCACCGATGACGGACACCGCCTGCGGCGTCTCCATGATCGGCGTGTTGGTCTTGGTGCCCGACGAGCTGCGGCCGGCGACATAGCCATTCACCGGCCCGCGCGGCGTCTCGACGAAGCCGACGTCGCGCCGTGGCTGCGGCCTGTTCGAGGCAGGGGTCTGCGCCGAGATCCGCGTCGCGCGGCGCTGAGGCGTCGCCGCGGTGCGGCGGCGCGCTTCCGGCGCCGTGACCGTCACCGGCGGAATGTTCTGCGCGCCACTCTGCGCGGAAGATTGTGCAAGCGATGCCTGAGGCATCAAAACCCAAGCGGATGCGGTCGCCAACACGGCCGACCGCAGCATTCCAAGACTGTTCAACGCGCCACCCCAAAGCTGCATGTTTCGATGCGTCATGCCGCCTGTCCCCGGAACGGCATGCGCTCGCGACGACGCTTATGTGAGGGCGCGGGAATTCCCTAATTGAATGCTTCTTAGAAAGACTCTTAGAAGCACTCCAACACTTTGGCCGCTTGAGATGAGCTTAGCCTCCGCCGCCTCGGAGACGTCCTCACTGAGGATCGACATGCCGGGCCTCGGAAGGGCGCTACCCCCCGCCCCGGACGAGCCCCGCCAAGCCGGAGATGAAACCATTTTGCGGAACCCGCGAAACCATCCGGAAACAGACGGCGCTTAGAAGATGAGCCCGTAGACGACGGCAAAGCCCGTCGGGAGGCTCAGATGAACCACTCAATTCATTCTGCTGATCGTGCGACCCACCTGAAGATCGTGGTGGTGGCGCTGGTGGCCGGCATTGCCGTGGCCGGCTTCGGGATTGCGGCCCGCACCCATGCCGATTACAGCCAGACCGCCCAGTCCACCCAGGTCATCAAGGCCGGCAAGCCGGTGGTGGTGACCAGCGCGGGCACGTCCGAGATTCGCTGAACAACCGAAAAGATCCGGTTTGATGCCAAACGGCCGCCTTCAGGCGGCCTTTTCGTTCGGTTTCACCCATGCGACGGCGCCGCGGGGGATGTTGCCTCCGCCAGGCGCGAGAGGAGCGCAATAAGATGCCCGCCGGGCACGGCGGGCATCCGTCTTCGAGATCACTCTACCAGGTATAGCGAAGGCCGGCCTGAGTACCCGCGATCGAGGTTCCGAATCCGCCAACCCCAGGCAGCAGGGGGTCCGGCAAGGTGATGCTGCTGCCATGAACTTCGAGGTAGGACGACAGCTGCGGCGTCCAGAGCACGTTGACCTTTGCGGAACCGCGAAGACCATTAGTACCGATCACGCCGGCCGCAACGGGGACCGCACCTCCAACGGCGCCGGCGCCGCTCGCGTCAACGATCCTGTAGTACTGACCCGAGATCGACGGCTGGATCTTAAAGCCCAGCCAGTCCGTCTCGAAGCCGGCGCGCATGCCACCGTGAAATTCGGTTGAATCGCCCGTCTTGCTGCCGAAATTGGCGGTATAGCCCTCCGAATAGGTTACGCCGACCGTGGGCTCGAACCACACGGTGTAGGGGAAGTCGAACCGGTATTGGCCGTTCCAGGTATAGGCGATGCCGGTGCCGTCCGCGGTCGCGGCAAGGGGAAGATTGGATGTGGTGCGAGTCCAGCTCGCAAGCGCGGTGAAGTCAGTCGAGAAACCGCCGTTGAGATACGACAGGGTGCCGGAAGTCGATGGAATTGAACCATCGGTCGTCAGTCCACCATTCGTGAAGGTGTGCGCCCACGAATGGGAGCCAGTCCCGATGAAGGTCAGCGCGTCGGTTGCAGTGAAGATACCGATCTTGGTCACATCGACTGCGCCGGTCACCGTCGCAACGCTGACCTGGACCCCGCTCGATTGCGCACTGTCGCCACTGCCGACGAGGTTCGCGCCGTAAAGCCAGGTCGCCGGGGGCGGCGCCGCAAGTGCCGGAGCCTTGGCGTAGGCCAGCGCACCGAACGGATTGCTGACACCGCTTGCGGCGAACGGATCACGACGGTCGAAATCCGACTCCTCGCCGCTGAAGCGCAGCATTCCAGGAGGAGCAACGACCCTGCGATGCTGAATCTGGTCGCGGACGTTCTGGATGATGTTCTGAACGGTGTTGTTGATGACTTGCTGCGGAACATTGACCTCCTGTGCGGAGACCGGTCGCGTCGCAAACAGACTAAGCAAAAAAGGTACGGCCACGGCAAAGCCGCGGAGGAGAATTCCTGCCGTCATGGTATTCGATCAGCCCCCTGCTGGTTCAGCCCCGAGCCTTGGCGGGAGGTAAATTCCCGCAAGCTTCAGGCGCCGAATTTATTTGCAAAGCACCCGCGGCGTCTTCACCTGATTGGCTGAATTGGGGGTTCGGCTCCATCAAGCGCGCGCAGCTGATGCTCATTTGCAACACTTTCCCAGGCCGCGCTGCACGCCGAGCAACACGCCCGGATACGAGAAGCAACCCAACGCAGGGGTCGCGCCGATATCCCTCTACTCCACCGTCGAGCGGTTTCGCTTCTTCGTGGCACCACGCTGCGTTGGCGCCTGGCTCAGCTCCGGACTTTTCTTAGGCTTGCCTGCTTCCCGTGCCCGGATGTGCCGCCGCACGTCCTCTCGAACGTTCTGAATGATCGAGTCGCGTGACGATTCGGCCGGATCATTGCAGCGGGCCACGCTGCACAAAGCGACGAGCAGCGGCAGGGCCAGAATCGGCGCACAGGCGAACTTGACTATCCTGGTCATCCGCAGTCTCCGAAGATGTCGCCGGCCTCGGCCGCCTGCGCCATCAACACCAGCGCAGCGCGACTGGTTTCACCGCTCGCGATGTGCAGCCTCTTGGTCGAAGCATCGCCACTCCCGGTTCACGAAATCCTGAACACGGAGGCCTTTGATGTCGTCATCCAGCATCCCTTGATGTAAAATCCACGAACAAGCCGCCTTAGCCCGTTTCTGCGATTTTTCATTTTCTGAGTTTCTGCCGATGCCTGCCCATTTCGGGATTTTCGTTCTCGCAAGCTCGCGTCCCCTCTTCACGTTGCAGGATCTGGCACGCCGGATCGCCGTTCTCAGCTGCGTAGCATTGTCGATGCTCGTTTCGACAATACTGCAGGCGACCGCCGGAGACAGGATCGCGCTCGTTGTCGGCAACAGCAACTATCGCAAGGTCCCAAAACTCATCAACCCGGCCAACGACGCCGCCGACATGGCGACGTCACTGGGTCGTCTGGGATATTCCGTCAGACACCTCGCCGACCTCGACTACAATCATTTCCGGCAGGCCCTCATCGAATTCGGCAATGCGGCGAAGACGGCCGACAAGGCGGTGATCTTCTTCGCAGGCCATGGCGTCGAAATGGACGGAAAGAACTGGCTGATCCCGGTCGATGCCGAAATCAAGTCCGAGATCGATGCCTATGCCGAGGCGATCAATCTCGAGACCCTGATCGATATCTCCGTGATGCCGAAGATCATCGGCCTCGTGGTTCTCGACGCCTGCCGCAACGACCCGTTCGAAACGACGAAGGTCGCCGCCGCGGGACGCGCGGTGTCGTCGCGGCCATCCAAGGCGGCCGCGCCAGTGTCCGGCGCACCCCGTTCCCCGACGCCTTTCGCGGCCGACACGCGCGGTCTTGCCCCTGTCGAGGTGAGCGACAACGTGCTCGTTGCCTTTGCGGCCGCTGCCGGCACGACGGCGAGCGACGGGGCCGGGCGGAATAGCCCCTACTCCGGCTCGCTCCTGCGCCATGTCGAAACGCCGCAACTCGAGATCAACTATCTCTTCCGGATCGTGCACGACGAAGTCTGGAAGGAGACCGGGACACAAGAGCCGGCAATCTACGGGACGCTGCCGAAGGGCGACATCTATCTCAACGGCGAAGCCGACATCGCAAGCGGCGATGGTGGAGCAGATGCCGAGCAGCTCGCCTGGGAGTTCGTCCGCTCGACCAACGAGATCGCGACCTTGCGCCGTTTCGCCCAGCAATTCCCGGCGAGCGCGCATACGGCCGAGATCGACCAGCGCATTGCGCAGTTGCAGACGGCTGAAACGAACGCCTGGAAGATCGTCGAGCGACAGAAGTCGCTCGCGGCCTACCGCGCCTATTTGGATCTCTATCCGTTTGGCGAGCATGTCGAGAGCGCCCGGGTCGCGCTGGCTTCGCTCGAGAAGTCGGCTAAGCCGGGCCAAGCCACCGGGCAGATCGACATGCCCGGTCCGCCACCGGCGAGCTATCAGCTCGCCTCGGCCGAGACGACCACCGGCAATTCGGAGGCAGTCGAGAAGGCATGGGATGTCCTGAAGGAATCACGCGACAAGAGCGTGGTTGGCCGGTTTGCCGAGCGCTATCCGAGCTCGCGCCATAACCGCCTGCCGCCGGGCAGCGACCTTGCCCTGCGACCGGTCAATTCCACCGAGCTGATGCTGCAATCAGCGCACGACAGCGACGTGAACGCCTGCTTCGACGGCGATTCCGGGGCGTGCGCCAGATCCATCAAAAAATACCCCGACTACGTCCAGCTTCAATTCCAGCTTTGCCGGTCCAAGGGCAATCCCAAGGGATGCATGATCAACGCGGTGACCGAGGCGCGCCGGCGCGGGCTGCTGGTTTCCGCCTACACCCGCTCGGAAGAGGAAAAGGTTCGCAATCGCGAATATCGGCGAGTGGTTGCACGCGTGAACCAGAATGTCGGCAATGTGGTCAGCGGCGTCGTCAGCAACGTCGTCGGCAACGTGGTCAGCAATGCCGTTTCGACTGCGGTCAGCAATGCCGCGTCGAGCGCAGCAAGCCGGGCGGCATCGCAGGCGGCATCAGCCGCAGCGTCGAACGCTGCCAGCCGATCAGCCTCGAGCGCTGCATCAAGCGCGGCCAGCAGAGCGGCCTCGACTGCCGCTTCGAATGCCGCGAGCCGCGTCACCATTCCATCCGACATCCGCCTCAAGGAGGACATTACGGCACTCGGCTGGACCGATACTGGCCTCCGCCTCTATCGCTATCGATACAAGGGCGATGCGAGGTTCTATGTCGGCGTGATGGCGCAGGAGGTCGCGCGGCAGACTCCCGCGGCGGTGTCGTCTGGAGTGGACGGGTTTCTGCGCGTCGACTATGGTCTGCTCGGCCTCGATTTTCTCACCGACCGCGACTGGATGAGGCGGCAGCTCCGTTCGGGCATCGACTAAGGGACGCGACTCCAACTTGCGCTGGCTGGCACTGTTCATTGCCATCGGGCTTCTCTTCGACGCCGAAGCAGAAGCTTCCAACCGCCGTGTCGCCTTGGTCATTGGAAACGCGAGCTACGCGAACGCGCCGCCGCTCGGCTCTCCCGTCAATGATGCCGAGGACATTGCCGCGGGTCTCGCCGGCCTCGGCTTCGATGTCGATCTGCGCAAGAACACGACCATCGACGATCTGCGCGTGGGGCTCGTCGCCTTCACCGAGAAGTCCGCCGCTGCGGACATCGCGATCTTCTATTTTGCCGGATACAGCGCAGCCGCCGGTGTCGGCAGTTACCTGATCCCCGTCGATGCGCATCTCGCCACACCTGAATCGGCCAACGCAGAGACCGTTCCCCTGGCTGCGGTGACCGCTGCCGCAGGGCGGGCTCGCAGGCTGGGTCTGGTGATCCTGGATGCCATGCGGGAGAACCCGTTCCCTGCGATACCGAATGGCCGCAGCAGCAGCTCTTCCCTGACCTCAGCCGGAAGCACACCGATCCGCAACACGCTCGTGTTCTTTCCAGCGGAGCCGGGGCGGACCGCGGAAGAAGGCGAAGGCCGCAACAGCCCTTTCGCTGCGGCGCTGCTGAAATACCTCCGGCAGGCCGACCTCGAGATCAACTTCGTGTTTCGCAACGTTCGCGACGAGGTTCGGCAGGCAACGCACCGGAAGCAGACGCCCTACATGTATGGTCAGCTTTCCAAGGACAAGATCTATCTCCATCCCGTCAAGCAAGTCGTCCAGGACGATACCGCCGTCATGCAGCACTGCGACAACGCCGTTGCCGGGCTCGCGGATTTGAGGGCAGCCGGCGCCGACCAAGGCGAGACGCGCGACAATCTAAAGGCGGCGAGCGCGGTTGCGGCGTGCGCGGAGGCGGTCAAGCGGTGGCCAGGGGCGGACCGCCTGCACTACCAGCTCGGGCGTTCATTGTTCGCCATGCGCGATTACGGAGGAGCGGTGGCGAGCTACAAGGCGGCATCCGAGCTCGGCAACGCACGCGCGCTCTACGAGCTCGGATTGATGTACGAGAACGGCAACGGCGTCGAGAAAGATCCCGCCCGCTCGCGCTTCTACTATGAGATGGCCGCCGAGAAGAAGATTGCGCCAGCACTCGTCAGCCTCGGCCTACAGCAGGAGCGTGGAATCGGCGCGGCCAGCGATCCCGCAAAGGCCTATGCGTTGTACCAGCGGGCCGCCGAGCTCGGCGATGCGACGGCCGTCAACAGGATGGGGGAGCTTGCCGAGAAGGGACTGGGAGCCAGGCGAGACCTGAAATTGGCTCGGGCGCTGTACCAGAGGGGCGCCGCGATGGGCGGACTCGAAGCCCTGGTCAATCTCGCCCGGTGCAACGCCAACGGAATCGGCGGCCGACGGGACCTTGCCGAGGCCAGGCGGCTCCTGGCCAAGGCAGCGCAGGCCGGCAGCACCGACGCACGGCGAATCCTCGCGCATATCGAGGAGTCCAAGCCGAAATAGACGAATTCTGGCGGGGAGGAAGCGATCGGGATGAAACAGCAGTCCAAGCGGCGCTTTTGGCTGCAAAAGACAGCAACTATTTGATCCATCTGCCAAAAATGGCGCGAGAGACGGGGCTCGAACCCGCGACCTCCGGCGTGACAGGCCGGCGCTCTAACCAACTGAGCTACTCCCGCGTGACACGCAATGTCTGCGGAACGAGGGGGGACTTAAAGGCCCGATCTGGTGAAGTCAAGGATGTTGCATCCACAGCTCAAACCAGCGGATTCCACTGCTGGCACACACGAACGCGGCCCTCGGTAACGCCGGCGGCGTAGTCAGTCCGGTCCCGAATCGTCTACGCCTCCGGGAACTTGCGGGTCAGGGGCCATCTCCCTCTGGACGATCTGCAAGATCGAGGAGGCCAGACATGGCTAAGAAGGATCCGGCTAAGAAGGATTCTGCGAAGAAGGCAGCCGCGCCCGCCACGATCACGCTCAAGCACCTCGCCGCCGACATTGCCGAGCGCCAGGATGTCTCCAAAAAGCATGCCGAGGCCGTGCTGACCGACATGGTCGATCTGATCACCAAGCACCTCAAGAAGGGCGACCGGGTCCGCATCGTCGGCCTCGGCATCCTCCAGGTCCGCAAGCGCGCCGCCCGCACCGGCCGTAATCCTTCCACCGGCGAAGCGATCCACATCAAGGCCACCAGGAAGGTCGCGTTCCGCCCGGTGAAGGAACTGAAGGAAGCGATCTGAGGCCGCTAAAGCCCGCCCCCGAGCCCGTTGCGGCCGCATCACGGCCCGCTTTTCTGATATACCGCCAGCTTCAAGAACACCCGGCGGTTTGACCAGAATGTCCTCCCTCTCCTTTTCGCATACCGTGACCGCGCGCTTCCTGCGCTACGTCACCATCGACACCCAGTCCGATCCGGCATCCCCCAGCTCGCCGTCGACCGAGAAGCAGAAGGATCTCGGCCGCGTGCTCGCTGCCGAGCTGAAGGCCATGGGCGTTGTGGACGCGCATCTCGACGATTACGGCTACGTCTACGGAACGATCCCGGCCAACACCGACAAGAAGGTGCCGGTGATCTGCTTCTGCTCGCACATGGACACCTCGCCCGACGTCACCGGCAAGGACGTCAAGCCGCAAATCGTGAAGAACTATCGCGGCGGCGACATCGTCCTGCCCGGCGACACCAGCCAGGTGATCCGCTTCAATGAGCACCCTGCGCTGAAGAACCAGATCGGCAACGACATCATCACCACCGACGGCACGACGCTATTAGGCGCCGACAACAAGGCCGGCGTCGCCGAGATCATGGATGCCGCGCATTTCTTCATCAACAATCCCGACGTGAAGCACGGCACCATCAAGATCCTGTTCACGCCGGACGAGGAGATCGGCCGCGGTGTCGATAATGTCGACCTGAACAAGCTTGGCGCCGATTTCGGTTACACCATGGACGGCGAGAGCGCCGGCTGCGTCGAGGACGAGACCTTCTCGGCCGACGGCGCCACCATCACCATCAACGGCGTCAGCGCCCATCCCGGCTACGCCAAGGGCAAGATGGAGCACGCGATCAAGATCGCCGCCGCCATCGTCGAGCGCCTGCCGAAGGAGGGCTGCTCGCCCGAGACCACCTCAGGCAAGCAGGGTTTTCTGCATCCGATCGGCATCGACGGCGCGCTCGAACAGGCGACGCTCTCCTTCATCGTCCGCGACTTCACCGAGGAGGGGCTAAAGGAGAAGGAGGCGCTGCTCGAGGGCATCGTCAAGGACGTCATGAAGGACTACCCGCGCTCGACCTACACGTTCGAGGTCAAGGAGCAGTACCGCAACATGAAGCAGGTGATCGATCGTCACCCGCACGTGCTCGAATACGCCATCGAGGCGATCCGCCGCGCCGGCCTGCGCCCGATGCGCACCGCGATCCGCGGCGGCACCGACGGCTCGCGCCTGTCCTTCATGGGCCTGCCCTGCCCCAACATCTTTGCCGGCGAGCACGCGTTCCATTCGCGGCTCGAATGGGTCAGCCGGCAGGACATGGAGAAGGCGGTGCAGACCATCGTGCATCTGGCGATGATCTGGGAAGAGAAGGCCTGACGCTTCCTGAAGAGTCGAATATGGCCGGGCTTGTGCCCGGCCATTTCCATTTGGTTGAGGGGCCTACGGCACCGGCATTGCGCGCGGGTTGCGGTGGAAGCGGTTGGCGCTCGCCATCCAGTTCGGCAACGGCTCTCCATCGCGATGGCGTCCGCCGGCAACCGCCGCGGCCCAGGCCACTGCGGCGCCGATCAGGGTCGCGGCTGCGACCGAGAACGCCACGATGATCGAGTTGCGCCGCGCGCGGTTGATCGCCGTCTTCGCGTCTGCGATCAGGGCGTCAACGCGCTTTTCGGCGTCGGGGGCCGCCAGTCCCGTGACCGCGGCGACCTGCTGCACGAGGTACGTCCGGTCATCGGCGGCGACGCCGCTGTGGCTGGACGACGTCATCAGGATACGTCCGGCTTCGGCGCGCGCTTCCCTTAGGTCGGTGTTCGGAGCGCGGCGCGGCGCGCGGAACAGCTTGTCGAGCTCATAGCTCAACAGGGGCTCGGCGGCCGAGGTGTTGCTCGCCGAGCTGCGCATCGGGGAACGGTCGATCGCGGCAGCGCCGAGAAGGGCCAGCAGCGCGGCGCCGGCCAGGACTGCCAGCGCCCAGGCGGTCAACCCGTGAAGCCCGTCCCGCCGCTCGCCGTCATCCTCGATCGTTGCGAGCGCGGGCTCGGACCGGGTGGTCCGGCCGGCGACGTAACCGCCAAATCCAAAACTGACGATCGCCTGGATGATCAGATAGAGCCCGGAGAGTAGCGCCAGCGCCGCCGACGCATCGCGCCAGCTCGGCGAGGCCGAACTGACACCGAGGCCGACCGCGACACCAAAACCGATCAGGATGAACGACATTGCACTCGCAGCAAGCGCGCCCGCGAACACCGAGCTCCACTGGATGGTTCGAGGCGCCTCAACTGCCAAGCCGCCTTCCATGACCTCTTCCCGCATCAGAGTCTCGACCGTCATCGCGGCGCTCTCAGCGCAGGCCGAAGAACGACAGGATCGCCATGATGACGACGATCAAGCCGATCAGATAAATCAGTCCGTCCATTGTCCGTCCTCCTCAGTTTCTTCTCTCGCTAATCGCGAGGTATGAGGAACGTTCCAAATTGGACAGATCGTATGGAACGAACTTGGAGGATGCGGGTTGTCTGTCCAAGTCCTAGGGATAGAGATTGTGAGCACATGAGGCCTCAGCCGGCTCGTCCGGCTGGGGCCTTTCCGCGTTGCGGCCGGCAGGTTTCCTCCTGTCGTATGTTAACGACGCCGGATCCGGGATCATCAATGATGCGATCGGGGCGGAACCTCCGGATCAGGAGAGGCGCGTGGACCGCAGAACGGCGTGCCTGCATCAGGCGAATGCATTCCGGGAGAAGGCCCTCGCCGATCCCGAGCACCACGACCAATGGATCGACGAAGCCATCAAATGGCTGGAACGGGCTATGGAAGCGAGCTGTCGGGCGGTCATCACCATGGAAGGTGACAATGGCAGCGACGCTCCGGCCCCCGCGTTCGAAACCATGACGCCGCATCGGCGCGTCATTATCCGCCAGTGAGAGGCGCTGGCAGCGCATGCACTGCTGCGGCAATTGTTCCAGGGACGTAACAATGTTGCGGGTCGACACTGTTCCCGCACCCATGCTAGGCCGGGCACAGACCGCAACCAGAGTGAACTCGTGCTCGCAAACCGTCAGCCCTCAGGATCCCGCCGCTCGCGTTTTCCGCGCGGGCTGCTGTCCGTGCTGATCGCGGCGGTCTATCTGCTCGCGGGCGCTCTGCACGGCGCGCACGACATCGACATCACCACGCCCCGCGGCAGTTCGGAGATCGCCGCGGTCCTCGATCGCGCCTCCGGCCATGGCGACCACAAGACCATCGGCGGACATCATTGCCACGGCTGCTTTTCGCTGACCGTGGCACAGCCGGCACCATCGACCGCGGCGATCGCGCTCGTGTCGGCACCGAGCCCGCAACAGGCCCCCCGCCTCGCCGGAATTGTGCCCGATACCGACTCTCCCCCTCCCAGACCTATTGCCTGAACGGATTGGTCGGGCGCGGCGCGCCCATTAGGTTCATCCTTCACAGGTCGATTTCATGTTTTGCAGGGGAATGGCCGCGCGCCTCGCGTGCGCGGCAGCGTGTCTGATTGCAGCATCGGCGCTTGCACCGGCTCACGCCCAGACTTTAACGATGCGAAGCGCGCTGTCGCGCGCGCTGGCGGCGAGCCCGCGCCTGACGGCAGCCGAGCGCGACGTCGGCATCGCCACGGGCCAGCGTATCCAGGCGGGCGCCCTGCTCAATCCGGAACTGTCCTACGAACAGGACGATTCATTCGGCTCCGGCAGATATCGCGGAACGCGCTCGGCGGAGACCACGCTCCAGATCAGCCAGGCCTTCGAGCTGTTCGGCAAGCGCGAGGCGCGGATTGCCGCAGGCGCAGCCGGCGTCGAGGTCGCCGCGATCCAGCGCAAGGCGATCAGGCTGGAGGTGCTGTCGGAGACCGCGATCGCCTTTCTCAGCGTGCTCGGCGCGCAGCGGCGCATCCAGATCCTCGACGAGCAGATCGCCGCGATCGACCGCCTGACGCCGCTTCTGCGCCGCCGTGTCGAGGCCGGTGCCTCCTCGCCGGCCGAGACCGGCCGCGCCGAGGTCGCCTCCGCCCTGGTGAAGGCGGACCGCGAGCGCTTCAAGGCGACGCTGGCGAGCGCCCGGCGCGAGCTTGCGGTGTTGATGGGCGATCCCGCCGCCAAATTCGGCGAGGTGTCCGGCCGGCTCGACACCACCGGGCGGCCGCCGGCGTTCCAGGCCGTGGTTGCCGCCATCGACGCCAATCCGCAGCTGGTGCGCTGGACCGCAGTCTACGCCCAGCGCAATGCCGAGCTGCTACTGGCGCGGCTCAGGCCCTATCCGGACGTGCGGATCGCGGCCGGCTGGCGCCACTTCAACGAAACGGGCGACGATGCGGCGCGGCTGACCGTCTCCGTGCCGATCCCCGTGTTCGACCAGAACCAGGGCAACATCCTCTCGGCCCAGGAAAGCCTCGCAAAGACCAAAGCCGAGCGCGAGGCCAACCGCAACGCGCTGATCGTGATCGCCGGCCGCGCCTATGACTCGCTGCAAGGATCGCTGCGCGAGCTCGCGGTGCTGCGCGAGACCGCAATTCCCAAGGCCGTCGAAGCGTCCGAGGCGATTTCGCAAGGCTATGGCCAGGGCCGCTTCACCCTGCTCGAAGTGCTGGACGCGCAGGCCAGCGTCACCCAGGCGCGGCTGCGCGAGCAGGAGGCGCTGCAGAATTTCCACGCCGGCGTGGCCATCATCGAAGGCCTTGTCGGCAATCCCTTTACGCTGGCCCGGGAGAGCGCGCGATGAAGACGTCCTCCACCATCCTTGTAGCCATCGTCGCCGCCGCGCTAGGCGCTTACGGCTATTCCCTGCTCGCAGCGGACAAGCTCGCACACACCGATCATGGCGAGCACGCCGAGCATTCCGAACACAAGAAGCCGAGCGACCATGTCGAGCAGGACGAGCACGGCGCCGACCGCATCCGCATCTCCGACGTCAAGCTGGCGGCCGCGGGCGTCACGCTGGCGGAAGCCGCCAGCGCCACGCTGACCGACACGCTCGCCTTCAACGGCATCCTGCGCGCCAACCAGGAAGCCGTGGTGCAGGTGACGCCGCGCTTTCCGGGCCTCGCCAAATCCATCCAGAAGCGGATCGGCGACAAGGTCGGCAAGGACGACCTGCTCGCCGCGATCGAGAGCAACCAGAGCCTCACCGTCTACGAGCTGAAGGCGCCGATTGCCGGCACCATCATCGAGCGGCAGATCTCGCTCGGCGAATACGCCTCCGAGCAGAAGCCGGCCTTCGTGGTCGCCGACCTCTCCACCATCTGGGTCGACCTGTCGATCTACCGCCAGGACCTCCGCCGCGTCCGCCTCAACGACGAGGTCCTGATCGATCCCGACGACGGCCGCGGCGAGATCAAGGGCACGATCTCCTACATGGCACCGATCGGCTCAAGCGAGACCCAGACCGCGCTGGCGCGCGTGGTGCTGCCAAATCCGGACGGACGGCTGCGGCCCGGCCTGTTCGTCACGGCGCGGCTGATCCTCGCAGCGCGCAATGTCGCGGTTGCCGTGCGCCGCAGCGCGATCCAGACGCTGGAGAACAAGACCATCGTGTTCGTGCGCGAGGACGGCGACAAGATCGAGGCGCGCCCGGTCGAAACAGGCGATTCCGATCCGCGCCATGTCGAGATCAAGGCCGGCCTTTCGGCAGGCGAGCATTACGTCGCGGAGAACAGCTTCGTGGTGAAGGCGGAGATGGGCAAGGGTGAGGCCGAGCATGATTGAGCGTCTCATCGCCGTCTCGCTGCAGCAGCGCTGGCTGGTCCTCGTCCTCGCGCTCGGCGCCGTCGCCTTTGGCGCCTGGAATTTCCAGCGCCTGCCGATCGACGCCGTGCCTGATATCACCAACGTCCAGGTCCAGATCAACACCCGCGCTCCCGGCTATTCGCCGCTCGAGACCGAGCAACGCATCACCTTCCCGGTCGAGACTGCGATGGGCGGCTTGCCAAAGCTCGACTACACCCGCTCGCTGTCGCGCTACGGACTCAGCCAGGTCACGGTCGTCTTCAAGGACGGCACCGACATCTACTTCGCCCGGCAGCTCGTCGGCGAGCGCATCCAGCAGGTGAAAGACCAGCTGCCGGCGGGTGTCGAGGTCGCGATGAGTCCCATCTCGACCGGCCTCGGCGAAATCTTCATGTACACCGTCGAGGCCAAGGCGGGCGCGAAGACGCAGGGCGACCGCGACTATTCGCTGACCGACTTGCGCACCGTGCAGGACTGGATCATCCGACCGCAGCTTCGCAACGTGCCGGGCGTGATCGAAGTCAACACGATCGGCGGCTTCGAGCGGCAATTCCACGTGCTGCCGGATCCCGGCAAGCTGATGGCCTACCGGCTCGGCTTCCGCGACGTGATGACCGCGCTCGCCGCCAACAACGCCAATGTCGGGGCCGGCTATATCGAGCGCAACGGCGAGCAATATTTGGTTCGCTCGCCGGGCCAGGTCGGCACTGTCAGCGAAATCCAGGACATCGTCATCGGCTCGCGCGGCGGCAATCCGGTCAGGATCAGGGACGTCGCTGCTGTCACCGAGGGGCGCGATTTGCGCACGGGCGCTGCGACCTGGAACGGCGAGGAGACCGTGCTCGGCACCGCCATGCTGCTGATCGGCGAGAACAGCCGGACCGTGGCCCGCCGCGTCGCAGCCCGTCTGGAGGACATCGCCAAATCGCTGCCCGAGGGCGTCGTGACGCGGACCGTCTACGACCGCACCGATCTCGTCGAAGCCACCATCCGCACCGTCCGGAACAACCTGCTGGAAGGCGCGGCGCTGGTGGTCGCCGTGCTGTTCCTGATCCTCGGCAACTTCCGCGCCGCGCTGGTCACGGCCTGCGTCATTCCGCTATCCATGGCGTTGACGATCACCGGCATGGTCGAGACCAAGGTCAGCGCCAACCTGATGAGCTTGGGGGCGATCGACTTCGGCATCATCGTCGACGGCGCCGTGATCATCGTCGAGAACTGCCTGCGCATGCTGGCGGTGGCTCAGCGCGAGAAAGGCGGGCTGCTGACGACGCCCGAACGGCTGCGCGCGATCCTGCGCGGGTCGAGTGAGGTGATCAAGCCGAGCCTGTTCGGAACGCTGATCATCGCCGTGGTCTATTTGCCCGTGCTGACGCTGACCGGCGTCGAGGGCAAGATGTTCACGCCGATGGCGCTGACGGTGCTGATGGCGCTGGGCGCGGCCGTGCTGTTCTCCATCACCTTCGTGCCGGCGGCCGTCGCCATCTTCGTCACCGGCAAGGTGTCCGAGCACGAAAACCTATTCATGCGCGCGGCGAAGCGCGCCTACCTCCCCCTGCTCCGTTTTGCCATCGATAACCGGCTCGCCGTCGCCCTGTCCGCCGTGCTCATCGTGACCGCGAGCGGCATCGCCGCCTCGCGCATGGGCGGCGAGTTCATTCCGAGCCTCGACGAAGGAGACGTCGCGCTGGCCTCGATCCGGATTCCAGGTACCAGCCTCACGCAGTCGCTGGACCTGCAGAAGGCGCTGGAAAAGCGCATCATGCAGATTCCGGAGGTGAAGGAGTTCTTCACCCGCATCGGCACCGCGGAGATCGCCACCGACCCGATGTCGCCGGCGCAGACCGATGGCTACGTCATGCTGAAGCCGCGCGCCGAATGGCCCGATCCGGGCAAGTCGAAATCGGAGGTGGTCGAGGCCATCGAGCATGCTGCAGACGAGATTCCCGGCAGCGCCTACGAAATCTCCCAGCCGATCCAGTTCCGCGTCAACGAGCTGATCTCCGGCGTCCGCACCGATGTCGGCGTCAAGATCTTCGGCGACGATCTCGACATCCTGCAAGGCGCCGCCAAGCAGGTGGAGGCCGCGATCCGCGGCATCCGCGGCGCCAGCGACGTCAAGATCGAGCAGGTCTCGGGCTTGCCGATCCTCACCGTGCGCCTCGATCGCCAGGCGCTTGCCCGCTACGGCCTCAGCGTCGCCGAGGTGCAGGGCATCGTCGAGATCGCGGTCGGCGGCAAGTCGGCCGGCAAGCTGTTCGAAGGCGATCGCCGCTTCGACATCGTGGTGCGCCTGCCGGAGCACCTGCGCGGCAATCTCGAGGCGATCCGGGCGATCCCGATCCCGCTGCCGCCCTCCGAGGAGGCGGTAACCGGCAGCGCCGTTCGAACGGCGCTGGCCAGCTCGCCCCTCACCCAGATGCGCTATGTGCCGTTGTCGTCGGTCGCCACCGTCGATGCGACGCCGGGGCCGAACCAGATCAGCCGCGAGAACGGCAAGCGGCGCATCGTCGTCACGGCCAATGTCCGTGCGCGCGACCTCGGCTCTTTCGTCGCGGAGACCGAGGCGGCCGTTGCCGAGAAAGTCAAGCTGCCGCCGGGTTACTGGATCGGCTGGGGCGGCCAGTTCGAGCAGCTGGTCTCGGCCACCAAGCGGCTGACGATCGTGGTTCCGGTGGCGCTGCTCTTGGTGTTCCTGCTGCTGTTCATGGGCATGGGATCGGCGGCGGATGCGGCGCTGGTGTTCTCCGGCGTGCCGCTGGCGCTGACCGGCGGCGTCGCGGCGCTGCTGCTGCGCGACATTCCGCTATCCATCAGCGCCGGCGTCGGCTTCATCGCGCTATCCGGCGTTGCCGTTCTCAATGGCCTCGTCATCATCGCCTTCATCGAGCGTCTGCGCAGCGAGGGACGCTCGGTCGCGGAGGCCGTGCGCGAAGGCGCGCTGACACGGCTGCGCCCGGTGTTAATGACGGCGCTCGTCGCCTCGCTCGGCTTCGTGCCGATGGCGCTCGCCACCGGCGCCGGTGCCGAGGTGCAGCGGCCGCTCGCAACCGTGGTGATCGGCGGCATTCTCTCCTCGACCGTGCTGACGCTGCTGGTGCTGCCGGCGCTGTACGTGCTCTTCCGCCGTGACGTGGCAGATGAAACGCCTACAATGGCCCCTGATTTGGCGGCGTCTGCGGAGCGCTAGAATTGGGCAGCCACGACCACCACGGTTATCACGACCATGATCATGCGGGCCACTCGCATGCGCATGGCCATACACACGATCATGGTCATGGACACGGCCATGTCCATGCACCCGCCAATTTCGGCAAGGCGTTCGCGCTCGGCATTACGCTCAACATCGCGCTCGTCGTCGCCGAGGCGGTTTACGGCTATGTCGGCAACTCCACCGCCCTGCTCGCCGATGCCGGCCATAATTTGTCGGACGTGCTCGGCCTCGTCATTGCCTGGGGCGCCTCGATCGCAGCCCGCCGCGCGCCCAAAGGCCGCTTCACCTACGGCTTTCGCGCCTCCACCATCCTGGCGGCGCTGGCCAATGCGGTGTTCCTGCTGGTCGCGACCGGCGCGATCGGCTGGGAGGCGATCCTGCGCCTGCGCGAGCCGGAGCCGGTCGCAGGCGTCACCGTGATGGTGGTCGCCGGCATCGGCATCCTCATCAACGGTTTCACCGCCCTGCTGTTCGCTGGCGGACGCAAGGACGACATCAACATCGAAGGCGCGTATCTGCACATGGCCGCCGACGCCGCGGTCTCGCTCGGCGTCGTGGTCTCGGCCGCGCTGATCATCTGGACCGGCTGGCTCTGGCTCGATCCCATCACCAGCCTCATCATCTGCGCCACCATCCTCTGGAGCACGACCAGCCTCTTGCGCGGCTCCATCGACATGTCGATGGCGGCCGCGCCCAAGGGTACCGACCTCGCCGCAATCAGGGCGTTCCTGCTGGCGCGACCGGGCGTCTCGGCGATTCACGATCTCCACGTCTGGCCAATCTCGACCACCGAGACGGCGCTGACCTGCCACCTCGTTATGCCCGCAGGCAGCGACGACGCATTCCTGATGCAGACGACGGAGCTCCTCAAGACATCCTTCCGCATCGGCCACACCACGCTCCAGGTCGAGACGCATCCCGACAACGGCTGCGCGCTCGCGCCGGATGATGTGGTGTGAGGCGACTCTGCCTCCGCATCGTCATTGCGAGGAGCCGTTGCGACGAAGCAATCTAGATTGTCTCCGCGGAGGGATTCTGGATTGCTTCGCTTCGCTCGCAATGACGGTGGAGAGCGCTGCGCCCTACCCCGCCTTCGCCGTCACGATCCAGATCGCGCCCTGGAGCGCCACGCTCTGCTCCTTCAGGAACGGCGCGAGCGCCTCGCGGATCGAAGCCTTGGCAGCTTCATAGGTCTCGGGCGGATGGCCCTGGAGTGCGCGGCTGGCGGGACCGATCTGGAGAGAGCCGTCGACGGCGGCCTCGAGCCCGCCGCCGATAGCAATGTCCATCGCCAGATTGTGCGGCTCCATCGCGACGTCCGCGAATCCTGCGCCTTTCAGGATGCGCATGACGCGCTCTTCCGAAGCAAAGGCGAACGGGCCCGGCTCCTCCGGCCCAACCGGCGGCATCTTGGGCACGTGCTTGTAGACCGCCATCAGCGGCGTCATCGCCCACGGATTTTCCTTCGGCTCCCGCCAGCAGGCGAAGGCGAGCCGGCCGGCCGGCTTCAGCGCGCGACGCAGATTGGCGAAGGACGCGATGGGATCGGCGAAGAACATCACGCCGAAGCGTGAAGCGAGCAGATCGAAGCTCGCCGGTTCGAACGGATAAACGGTCGCATCCGCCAGCACGAAGTCGAGCGGCAGGCCCTTCGGCGCGAGCGCCCGCGCCTGCGCCAGCATCGGCTCGGAGACGTCGAGGCCAAGCGCGAAGCCATCGGGCGCCACCGCCTTTGCGAAGGCAAACGTCGTCGCGCCGGAGCCGCAGCCGACATCCAGAACGCGCTCGCCCGGCTTCGGCTTGGCGCGGTCGATCAACACGTCGGCAATAGGGCCGAGCAGCTTCTCCTGCGCCGCGTGGCGATCGGCCCAGCGCTGCCCGCTCGGCCCGTTCCAATAGGCGATCTGGTCGGCGTTCTCTGCGTGCCCGGCGGGTCGTTCCATTCAAGGCTCCATCATCTATTCTTGCCCTATCATAGAAGCCTGTTCGGTCGAAAAGCGGGCGCCCTAACGTCAGGCACGTGTGAGAGCGCTTTGGAGGTCGCGCGACGGATTGCCGCGTCGGCGCGTACCGGCCCGTCCGGGCCGCGTCCGATCAGAGACTGACTTTCGGAAAGCTGTCGATGTCCGCAGCCCTGGACTGCACGCGTCGAACGTCAGAACCCTCTGCTAGCAAAGAGGTTCTGCTGGACGCCATCCGGTCCCTTCGAAGGGCCAAGGCTCGCACCCTCTGCTCCCACGAGACCGACACCAGAAACGCGGTGTCGCGAAAAGCCCGGCTCGCGGCTGGATATGCACAGGCGAGCCGCACACTTTCCGCGATTGTAGCCTTCCTGCAACAGCATTCTGAATCAAACTTCGTATGTTTGTCCGAGGAGTCGATTGTGGCTTGGCGAGGGGTCGCTTGGCCGCGGTCTGGTGGAATGGGAATGTTTGGAATGAAGCAGGTTGCGCCCGCCCTCGTGGCATTGGTGACGTTTTCCGGATCAGCATTGGCAGCCGACCTTCCGCGCAAATACGCCAAGCCACCGGCTGTCGCCGCAGCTTTCGTCAACTGGACCGGCTGCTATGTCGCGGGCGGCGGCGGCTACGGCATGTGGAATCAGGAAAATTCGACTTTTGTCGACGGTCCGCTCCGCTTTCAGAATGCCGATACGATCACCACCGGTGGCCGCGGGTACTTCGGGACGGTACAGGCGGGATGCGACTATCAGTTTGCGGCGGCCAGCGAGCGCTTCGTGATCGGCGCCTTCGGTGATTATGATTTCGCCAGTCTAACCGGGCGGCTCACTCCCTCCGGCTTCTCGATGGTTGGCGACGAGAAAATGAGCTCGGCCTGGGCGGTCGGCGGCCGTCTCGGCTGGCTGGCGACGCCTAGCCTGCTGACCTATGTCTCGGCGGGTTACACCGAAGCGACCTTCGACCGCACGAACTTCAATCTGAACTTTCCGCCCTTCGGAGTTGCGGCCGGCCTCTATCAGGACAAGCGAACCTACGATGGCTGGTTCATCGGCTCCGGCGCCGAATATGCGCTGGGCTTCCTGCCGGGTCTCTTCTGGAAAACGGAATACCGCTTCTCCGACTTCAATGTCGGCACAAATCCGATCCGGGATACGGCGAGCGGATTGCCGATCGGCTTTTCCGAGGATTCGAAGAAGTACGTCCACACTGTCCGCAGCGAGTTGGTCTACCGCTTCAACTCGAGCGGCCCCGCCGCCGATGTGACGTCCCCTGCCTATCTGAAGGCGCCTCCGGCCCCCACGCCGCTCACGAATTGGACCGGCTGCCACGTCGGCGGCGGCGGAGGCTATGGGCTCTGGAATCAGGACAACACGACCTACATCGATGGCCCCACCAGAACCCGCTTCAGCGATACAGCAACGACCGGAGGCCGCGGCTTCTTCGGGACTGTGCAGGGCGGCTGCGACTACCAGTTTGCGGCAGCGGGCGCGGCCTTCGTCGTCGGCGCATTCGGTGACTACGATATCGGCAGCCTCAAGGGCCAGCTCAGCCCGCCTCGCTTCGGGATCGTGGGTGAAGAGAAGATGAGCTCGGCCTGGGCGGGCGGCGGCCGGCTCGGCTGGCTGGCGACCCCGAGCCTCCTGACCTATTTCTCAGTCGGCTATACCGAAGCCAGCTTTGACCGTACCGATTTCACCCTCAACGCTGCGCCGTTCGGAAGACCAAGCGGCGTGTTCATGGACAAGCGTACCTACAGGGGCTGGTTCATCGGCGCCGGCGAAGAACACGCGCTGAAGATCGTGCCGGGCTTGTTCTGGAAGACCGAATATCGGTTCTCTGAATTCGACACCGCAACGAACGCCGTCCGCGACACGGCAACCGGTCTGTCGGTTGGAGCGTCGATCGATTCCGAGAAATGGGTTCATGCCGTTCGCAGCCAGCTGGTCTATCGCTTCAACTGGGGCGGCGGCCCCGTCGTGGCGAAGTACTGATCACCCCACTGCTGGTCGTCGCTAAGGCAAAG
This sequence comes from Bradyrhizobium sp. JHI2711, assembly GCF_056156565.1. Taxonomy (NCBI): domain Bacteria; kingdom Pseudomonadati; phylum Pseudomonadota; class Alphaproteobacteria; order Hyphomicrobiales; family Nitrobacteraceae; genus Bradyrhizobium; species Bradyrhizobium sp. JHI2711. Next base: position 241,286 of record NZ_JBPZPT010000001.1, on the reverse strand, counting down.
CTCCGGTTCGTCCGGGGCTTTTGCTTTCTGCATTCGGTCATATGAAAGTCTGGAACAGAGTTGCGCTTTGGGCTCTGGATCCGACGCAAGCGTCTCATCCGCGCATTGCGGCCGCATTGTTTCACCGAACGGCCACATCGGAATCAGATGCCAACCAGATTTCCGCGCTAGGTTCGCGCTTCCTCAAACTGGAAAAGGCATGACCATGCGCAGCTTCACGGCATCCGTCCTCGTTGCAGCTCTCTCGCTGGGAACACCTGCCCTGGTGCAGGCACAGGGCGCATCGTCGCAATCCGACACGGAGCAATCGTCCACGCAATCCAGCACTGTGATCCGGAGCATACAGGTTGTGGACGTCAAGGAACTGCAGCCGGCCGTGCGCGCGAAGGTCGATGAACTCGTGGCGCATACGAGCGAGACGGACATCCAGTCGCTTCGGCAGTCCATCGACGCCACACCGCAGGCCGCCTCCGTGCTCAAGGCCAAGGGCTTGAGCTCGGCACAAGTCGTCGCGATCAACATCGTCGACGGTGTCCTGACGATGTTCACCAAGACAGCCTGACACCCGCAGCATGATCGCTGGCTCCTCGGCCTTACGTCGAGATCGCGCTGCGAGAAAGATTGCCCTGCAGCGGACCTGCTGCAGGGTTGGCCGTGTCCGGCATGAAAGCTCTCACCGGGCCGGCAATTGCAGCCGGGTCGGGCGCGCTCGGCCCTTGCTTCGGCCCCCGCCGGGGCGCTAAAGAGGCGCCATTGGGCGGTTAGCTCAGCTGGTTAGAGCATCTCGTTTACACCGAGAGGGTCCGCGGTTCGAATCCGTGACCGCCCACCAGCCTTCGCTCGCTTCGCGAGCTACGGCTCGGCAAGCCAGCACAGCAAGGTCGTAAGCGAGAAGCGATCGAAGGTTGCCGCGCCGAAGCCCAACGGCGAAGGCGGGCTCGGCCAGCCAACTTCAATCCCTTGGCCGCCCGGGCAGCAGCGGCACGGCGTCGATCCACACCGCTGCCGATTGGCACCAGATCTGCCTCACCGGCCGCAGCGCATCCCGCTGGCGGATCGAGCCCCAACGGATGCCCCAATCGTCGGCCTGGTCGCCCTCGCCGCTGGTGAACAGCGGGGAACCGCAATCGGCACAGAAATGCTGAAAGCGCATCCGGCCGTTGTCGCCGCGCTTGCCGTAGATTTTGGTCGAGCCACGGGTCAGGCGGACATCGGCCTTGGTGCAGATGGCCGTCACGCGGAACGGCGAGCCGGTCAGCGTCTGGCAATCGGTGCAGTGACAGACCGAGACTGCCTCCGGATCGACCTCGGCCTCGAACGCGACCTTCCCGCAATGGCATTGCCCATCGACGTGCATTGCCTCCTCCCCTTCCCCAAACAAAAACGGCGCCCGAAGGCGCCGTTTTATCATCATTTTCGAGCTGCGATCTCAGTGAGCGGTCAGGCCGCCGGCGGCTTCATCGCCGTCCGGCTTCACCGTCACCTTGGTGTCCTCTTCCCAGACGATCGGCGTAGGCTTCTTCACCAGCGCCTTGGCGACGACGTCATCGAGGCGCGAGACCGGGATGATCTCCATGCCGCCCTTGATCGCATCGGAAATCTCCGTGAGATCCTTGGCGTTGTCCTCGGGGATCAGCACCGTCTTGATGCCGCCGCGGGCCGCAGCCAGCAGCTTCTCCTTGAGGCCGCCGATCGGCAGCACGCGGCCGCGCAGCGTGATCTCGCCGGTCATCGCGACATCATGGCGGACCGGGATGCCGGTCATGACCGAGATGATCGCGGTGGCCATCGCAACGCCCGCGGACGGGCCATCCTTCGGCGTCGCCCCTTCCGGCACGTGCACGTGGATGTCGCGCTTGTCGAACAGCGGCGGCTCGACGCCGTAGTTGATCGCGCGCGAGCGGACGTAGGACGCCGCCGCGGAGATCGACTCCTTCATGACGTCGCGCAGATTGCCCGTGACCGTCATCTTGCCCTTGCCGGGCATCATGACGCCTTCGATCGTCAGCAGCTCGCCGCCGACATCGGTCCAGGCAAGCCCGGTGACGATACCGACCTGCGGCTCGCTCTCGATCTCGCCGAAGCGGTACTTCGGCACGCCGAGCAACTCTTCCAGAGTCTTCTCGGTGACCTTGACCGACTTCTTCTTGGAGATCATCAGCTCCTTCACCGCCTTGCGGGCCAGTGTAGAGAGCTCACGCTCCAGGTTACGCACGCCCGCTTCGCGGGTGTAGCGGCGGATCAGAAGCAGCAGCGCCTCGTCGTCGATCGAGAACTCCTTGGAGTCGAGGCCATGCTTGGACACCGCGTTCGGGATCAGGTGCTTGCGCGAGATCTCGACCTTCTCGTTCTCGGTGTAGCCCGCGATCCGGATGATCTCCATGCGGTCCATCAGGGGCCCCGGAATATTGAGCGTATTCGCGGTGGTGATGAACATCACGTTGGACAGATCGTAGTCGACCTCGAGATAGTGGTCGTTGAAGGTCCCGTTCTGCTCGGGGTCGAGTACCTCGAGCAGCGCCGAGGACGGATCGCCGCGGAAATCGGCGCCCATCTTGTCGATCTCGTCCAAGAGGAACAGCGGATTGGACGACTTCGCCTTGCGCATCGACTGGATGATCTTGCCGGGCATCGAGCCGATATAGGTGCGGCGGTGACCGCGGATCTCGGCCTCGTCGCGCACGCCGCCGAGCGAGACGCGCACGAACTCGCGCCCCGTCGCCTTCGCGATCGACTTGCCGAGCGAGGTCTTGCCGACGCCGGGAGGCCCGACCAGGCACAGGATCGGCCCCGTCAGCTTGTTGGCGCGCGACTGCACCGCGAGGTACTCGACGATACGCTCCTTGACCTTCTCCAGCCCATAGTGATCGGAGTCCAGGATGGCTTGCGCCTGCTCCAGGTCCTTCTTCACCTTGGACTTCTTGTTCCACGGGATCGACAGCAGCCAATCCAGATAGTTGCGCACGACGGTCGCTTCCGCGGACATCGGCGACATCTGGCGCAGCTTCTTCAATTCATGCTGCGCCTTCTCGCGCGCTTCCTTGGAGAGCTTGGTCTTCGAGATCTTCTCTTCGAGATCGGCGAGCTCGTCGCGACCGTCGTCGTCGCCGAGTTCCTTCTGGATCGCCTTCATCTGCTCGTTGAGATAGTACTCGCGCTGGGTCTTCTCCATCTGGCGCTTGACGCGGGACCGGATGCGCTTTTCGACCTGCAGCACCGAGATCTCGCTCTCCATCAGACCCAGCACCTTCTCCAGGCGCGTGGTGACCGACAGCGTCTCCAGTATGCCCTGGCGATCTGCGATCTTGACCGCGAGATGCGAGGCGACCGTATCGGCGAGCTTGGCGAAATCGGTGATCGCCTGCACGACGCCGACGACCTCGGCCGAGATCTTCTTGTTGAGCTTCACATAGCTCTCGAAGTCGGACACGACCGAGCGCGCCAACGCTTCCGCCTCGACCGATTTCGCGTCGGTGTCCGCAAGCGCGACGGCGGTCGCCTCATAATAGTCGGCGCGGTCGGTGTACTTCGCCACGCGCGCACGCTCGAGCCCTTCGACCAGCACCTTCACGGTGCCATCGGGAAGCTTCAGGAGCTGCAGCACGCTGGCAAGCGTACCGGTCTCGTAAATCGCATCGGGCGCCGGATCATCGTCGGACGCGTTCTTCTGCGTCGCGAGCATGATCAGCGCGTCGTTCTTCATCACCTCTTCGAGTGCGCGGATCGACTTCTCGCGACCGACGAAGAGCGGAACGATCATGTGCGGGAAGACGACGATGTCGCGCAGCGGCAGCACGGGATAGGCGTGTGCTTCGCCATGAACGATTGTTGGCCGGGGTTTTGGATTGGTCATGGCCTTTTCCTTTTGCTTTGCCCCCTTGCACGCAGCCCGCGATCATGCGCAACCGCCACAAGGTGCCGAGGTGATCCGCAGAACCGGTCGGTCCTCTACAAGTTGGACCGGCTCGCCGGAACGGAACTGAGGCGAATCTTGAAGAGAATTTTCGCTCGCCGCCGACATTAGGTGGCTATCGACCCGGGGGGTGTCAAGTCATTGAAAAACGCGCGCCATCAGGCGCTTACGCAACGCGGCAAGCGACGCAACACCGGCTGCGGAACCACGGCTCCGCAGCCAACTCGAGGAGACGATTGGAGCTTTCCAGCGCCGTCAGATCAGGCGCTGGCGTTCTCGACGGCACGATCGGACCGATCGGCATAGATGTAGAGCGGACGCGCCGTGCCTTCCACGACTTCGCGGGAAATCACGACTTCTTCCACACCTTCCAGGCCCGGCAGGTCGAACATGGTCTCGAGCAGGATCGCCTCGAGGATCGAACGCAGGCCTCGCGCGCCGGTCTTGCGCTCGATCGCCTTGCGGGCGACCGCGCCAAGCGCCTCGTCGGCGAAGGTCAGCTCGATGTTCTCCATCTCGAACAGCCGCTGGTACTGTTTCACCAGCGCGTTCTTCGGCTCCGTCAGGATCTTCTTCAGCGAGGTCTCGTCGAGATCCTCGAGCGTCGCCACGACCGGCAGACGACCGACGAACTCGGGGATGAGGCCGTACTTCAGGAGGTCCTCAGGCTCGACGTGACGGAAGATCTCGCCGGTCCGGCGATCCTCCGGCGCGAGCACCTGGGCGCCGAAGCCGATCGAGGTCGACCGACCGCGCGCCGAGATGATCTTCTCGAGGCCGGCAAAGGCGCCGCCGCAGATGAACAGGATGTTGGTGGTATCCACCTGCAGGAACTCCTGCTGCGGATGCTTGCGGCCGCCCTGCGGCGGGACCGAAGCCACCGTGCCTTCCATGATCTTGAGCAGCGCCTGCTGCACGCCCTCACCCGACACGTCGCGCGTGATCGAGGGGTTGTCGGACTTGCGGCTGATCTTGTCGATTTCGTCGATGTAGACGATGCCGCGCTGGGCGCGCTCGACGTTGTAGTCGGCGGCCTGGAGCAGCTTCAGGATGATGTTCTCGACGTCCTCGCCGACATAGCCGGCTTCGGTCAGCGTCGTCGCATCGGCCATCGTGAACGGCACGTCCAGGATGCGGGCGAGCGTCTGCGCGAGCAGCGTCTTGCCCGAGCCGGTCGGACCGATCAGCAGGATGTTCGACTTCGCGAGCTCGACGTCGTTGTGCTTGGTCTGATGGTTGAGGCGCTTGTAGTGGTTGTGCACCGCGACCGACAGGACCTTCTTCGCATGGCTCTGGCCGATGACGTAATCGTCCAGCACCTTGCAGATTTCCTTCGGCGTCGGAATACCGTCGCGCGACTTGACCAGCGAGGATTTGTTCTCCTCGCGGATGATGTCCATGCAGAGCTCGACGCACTCGTCGCAGATGAAGACCGTGGGACCCGCGATCAGTTTGCGGACTTCGTGCTGGCTCTTGCCGCAGAACGAGCAATATAGCGTGTTCTTGGAGTCGCTCGTGCCGACCTTACTCATTCATGTCTCCGTCCGCGGTTCGATCCCGTTCCGCTCGATCGCTCCATTCCGACACGATGGTCGGCATGAAGCTTAAGTAGAGCAAATTCCGTACCAAAAAAGACCCTACGCTTTACTACATTCCGTGCGAATCACGGTGGCTCGATTCTCCCGCGATCATAGCCGATCAATCGTAGCCAACCATGCTGTCACCCGACTATCAAGAATTCGCTAATCAGGGGTCGCCGGCTACCCGTGACAATACCGTGATTTCCGGTCTTGGCACGGGCGAAGTGATCGAAAACACCCCGGCGTTGCTGGATTGCCACGAAAAACAAGCACGAAAGCGGAACTTTCTGCTTGTCGCAGGGCGCAAAACCGCGTTTTGCGCCGTGCGCACGCGCACCTAACGTGAACGCCGCCCTGACGGGTCCACGTCAAACCGAGGGCTCGTCGTGACGCCTCAGTAGTGCTACGGGGCCTTCGCCGGCGCCGGCTCCTCGGCGCGCTTGTCGATCACCTTGTCGACCAGGCCGAACTCCTTGGCGTCGTTCGCAGTGAGGAACTTGTCGCGTTCCAACGCGTCCTCGATCGATTTGTAGGTCTGGCCGGTGTGCTTGACGTAGATCTCGTTGAGCCGCTTCTTCAGGTTCAGGATCTCCTGGGCGTGCAGCATGATGTCGGTTGCCTGGCCCTGGAAGCCGCCGGAGGGCTGGTGCACCATGATGCGCGCGTTCGGCAGCGAGAAGCGCATGTCCTTCTCGCCGGCGCAAAGCAGCAGCGAACCCATCGAAGCCGCCTGACCGGTGCACAGGGTCGAGACCGGCGGGCGGATGAACTGCATGGTGTCGTAGATCGCAAGGCCCGACGTCACCACGCCGCCCGGCGAGTTGATGTACATCGAGATTTCCTTCTTCGGATTTTCCGCCTCGAGGAACAAGAGCTGCGCGACGATCAGCGTCGACATGCCGTCCTCGACCGGGCCGGTCACGAAGATGATGCGCTCCTTCAAGAGGCGCGAGAAAATGTCGTAGGCGCGCTCGCCACGGTTGGTCTGCTCGACCACCATGGGCACGAGGTTCATGTAGGTTTCAACCGGATCGCGCATGAGTCACCTAGGGTTTCGGAGACGGACATCGCCGGGCTGGCTTGCCAGCTTGGCTGGATTTGCCGGAAGGCGAATGGACGTCCTGTGATGCAGGAACTTGGGTAAGAAGTAGAAAGGCGTAGCGACAGATATAGCCCATTTCGCTTCTGACAAGTGCGCAGCGCATTAAGGCTTAATCCGTGGGGCAGTTGAAGCTGATTCGCATAAAGAGGCCCAGCCGGCCACCTGGCTAGCTGGGCCTCTTCGCTCATCATCCTTAATAGCGGGCTATCTCAAACCCTTCAGGCCGCGGTCTTTTCCGCGTCGTCGTCCTTGTAGAGGTCCTCGCGCGAAACCTTCTTCTCGGTCACGTTGGCGAGCTCGAGGATGAAGTCGACCACCTTGTCCTCGTAGATCGGCGCACGAAGCTGGGCCAACGCCTGGGCGTTGTTGCGGTAGAAGTCCCAGACCTCCTTTTCGCGGCCGGGCATCGAGCGAGCGCGCTCGATCACGGCGCGGCCGACCTCGTCGTCGGTCACCGTGATCTTGTTCTTCTCGCCGATCTCGGAGAGCACGAGGCCGAGCCGCACGCGGCGATCGGCGATCTTGCGGTACTCCTCCTTCGCCTTGTCCTCGGTGGTGTCCTCGTCGGCAAAGGTCTTGCCGGCGGAGTCCATCTCGGCCTTGACCGAGTTCCACATCAGATTAAACTCCTCGTCCACCAGCGAGGGCGGCGCCTCGAAGCGATGCACCTCGTCGAGGCGGTCGAGCAGCGCGCGCTTGACGCGCTGGCGCGTGGCGGTGGCGAACTCGGCAACGAGGCGCTCGCGCGCGGCCTCTTTGAGCTTGTCCAGCGATTCCAGGCCGAGCGACTTGGCGAACTCGTCGTCGATCGCAAGGTCCTGCGGCGCCTCGATCAGCGTCGCGGTGGTCTCGAACTCCGCCGGCTGGCCGGCGAGCTTGTCGTTCATGTAGTTCTTCGGGAACGACACCTTCAGCGTGCGCGTCTCGCCTGCGCCGATGCCGATGAGCTGCTCCTCGAAGCCCGGAATGAAGGTGTTGGAGCCGATCAGGACCTGGATGCCCTCGCCGGTGCCGCCTTCGAAGATTTCGCCGTTGATGCGGCCCGTGAAGTTGATGGTAACGCGGTCGCCCGACTCAGCCTTGGTGCCCTCGCCCTTGGCGGCATAGGTGCGGTTGGAATCGGCGATGCGCTTGATCGCCTCGTCGACATCGGCGTCGGTGACATCAGCAACTGGCTTCTCGACCTGGAAGCTCTTGAAGTCGGCGAGCGCGATCGCCGGCACCACCTCGATGGCGACCGTGTAGGTCAGATCCGTCTTGCCGCTGAGCAGCTCCTCGACGTCCTTCTGCTCCGTCGGCATGGTGATTTTCGGCTCGGTCGCGAGACGGAAGCCGCGCTCGGAGAACAGCTGCGTGTTGGTGTCGCGGATGGTCTGGTCGATGGTCTCGGCCATCACCGAGCGGCCATAGACCTTCTTCAGATGCGCGACCGGCACCTTGCCCGGACGGAAGCCGTTGATACGGACCTTGTCCTTGAGGTCGACGAGCTTGGCGCCGGCCTTGGCGTCGAGATCAGACGCGGGAACGCTGATCTTGAACTCGTGCTTCAAACCTTCCGAGAGGGTTTCTGTGACCTGCATGGCGTCCAATCTTCTTTTCGTTCGGCCCCGGCACGTCGCGCGCCGGGACGCTGTCGTTAATCGATCCGGCGCGAGGCAAACGCCTTCACGCCGGTGGTTCATCGGACCCGCTCCAGGCGGATGATCATCCGCGCGAAAGCAGGCCTCGTAATCCGTGCAAACGCGATAAGCGCTTGGTGCGGGCGGAGGGACTCGAACCCCCACAACTTTCGTCACTGGAACCTAAATCCAGCGCGTCTACCAGTTCCGCCACGCCCGCGTGAATTCGCATCAAGACCGGCCGCGATGCCGCGGGCGGCCGGGCTTATAGCATGTGCCTGACTGTTCGCAGCAAAAAAATGGCCTGATGAGGCAAGCTTCAAGTAGGCACTGCGGCTGGACTTATCCAGCACGGCGTGGTCCGGATCGTGCCATGACAACGCGGATCCATGCTCCCCATCGGCGCGAGGTTTTGGCCGGCTTAGGGGCCTCGGCAGCCGGGCTGATCGTGGGCGGTGCAGGCCCCTCCGTCACGGCCCAGCTCGCGCTGCAGGCGAGACCGGCAACGCTGGCTTTGAGACCGGGTCAGCCGGCTACACCAATCTGGGAGCTGGCCGCCGTAAGCCACCCCAGAGACGTACGTCTCAAGCGTTTCGACCGCTGCCAGGTGGTCTTCAGCAACAACCTCCCTGTGCCGATTGCGCCAGTCTGGTACAGCCTCCACGCGCCGATGGCCGCCGACCCGCTTCGCGGCCGCGCCCCGGCAGCGCCGGATGTGACAGAAACATCAATCATTTCAGTGCCTAATGCAGGCACCCTGCTGGCCGACTTCCGCCTCTTCGAGCACCGCCTGCAGCAGCCCGCACGCGCGCTTCCGATCATCGTGGCCGAAACCGGCCCGGTCGCCGTCGATCGTGATGAGCTCCTGCTGATCCAGGAATGGCGCCTGCGGCCGGATGGCACCGCGGTCCCGCCGGGCCAGGACCCGAAGGACACGACGCCGCTTTACACAATCAACGGCAAGACTTCATTCGAACTCTCAGCTTCGGCGGGCGAGCGGCTGCGGCTACGCTTCATCAACGGCTCGCAACGCTCTGTTCTCGCAATCAAATTGGAAAACCACGAAGTCCGCGTGATGGCCCTCGACGGCCAGCCGGCCGAGCCGTTCCCCGCGCGCAACGGCGCGTTGGTGCTGGCCCCGGGTGCGCGGGCCGACGCCTTCGTGGATGCGGCCACCTCGGCCCCGTTTATGCTGCATGACGGCAAGGCGGTGCGCCAGGTCGGACACCTGACTGTCTCCGGGAAGCTGGAGCGCGCCCCGCTGCCGCCGCCGCAGCCGCTCCCGCCGAATGATCTGCCCGAGAAGCTCGATCTACGAGCCGCCCTGCGGTTCGATGTCGCGCTCGGTACGGCCGATGCCGGCTGGGCACGGCCCGCGACCTTCTCCACCGCCTCCGCCCCTGCCTTCCGCGCCAAGACCGGCCGCACCGTGGTCCTGGCGCTGCAGAACCCCGCCCCGGTCACCACCGTGTTTCACCTGCACGGCCACCATTTCCGGCTGCTCGACAAGCTCGATGACGGCTGGAAGCCCTATTGGCTCGACACGCTCGCGATCGAGCCTGGCCAGACCCAGCGCATCGCGTTCGCCGCGACCTCGCCCGGACGCTGGCTGATCGAATCCGTCGTGACCGACTGGACCGCGCCGCGGCTGGTGCGCTGGTACGGGGTGGAGTGAACGTTCAGTATTCGATGCCCAGCGCGTTATAGATCCGCCGGTGCACGGCCGGCAGCGTCTCGGTCAGATCCTCCGCGATCAGGCCCGGCCCAGCTTCGCTTCCCGCCTCGCCATGCATCCAGACGCCGATGCTGGCGGCCTCGAACGCCGGCACGCCTTGCGCCAGGAGCCCGGCGATGATCCCGGACAGCACGTCGCCGGCGCCGGCCGTGGCGAGCCAGGGCGGCGCATTGGCGGCGATGGTGGCGCGGCCGTCGGGGGCGGCGATTGTGGTGTCCGGGCCCTTCAGCAGCACGACGGCGCCGCAGCGCTCGGCGGCGGCGCGGACGCGCTCGAGCTTGGAGCGGCCGGGATGCTTGTTGCTGAGGTCGGAGAACAGGCGCGGAAACTCGCCTTCGTGCGGGGTCAGCACCACCGCATTGTCCTGCGAGGACTTGATCGATTCGAACAGGCGCTCGGGGGTTGCGGCAAAGCTGGTCAGCGCATCCGCATCGAGCACCAGATGCCGCTGCGCGGTAAGCGCGGTGTGGACGAGATCGCAGGTGCGCTCACCGATGCCCGCACCGGGGCCGATGATACAGGTGTTGTAGCGTTTGTCGCCGAGCAGCTCGCCGAACTCGATCGCGCTGTCGACGGGGCGAACCATCACCGCGGTGAGCGCGGCAGCATTGATTGCGAGCGCATCGCGCGGGCTCGCCAGCGTCACGAGGCCCGCGCCGGCGCGCAGCGCGCCGCGCGCGGCGAGCCGTGCCGCGCCGGTCGCGGCTGCGTCGCCCGAGACCGCGAGCACGTGACCGCGCGCATATTTGTGGCCATCGATGCGCGGCACCGGAAAGGCCGCGCCCCAGAGATCCGGATCGTTCTCGAAGGTCTGCGGCGCGATCTCCTCCAGCACCTGCGCATCGATGCCGATGTCGGCAACGCGCACGCGGCCGCAATGCATGCGCCCGGGCAACAGCAGATGCGCCGGCTTCTTTCGGAAGAAGGTGACGGTCTCGGTGGCGTTCACCGCCACGCCCATCACGGCCGCGCTGGTGCCGTTGATGCCGCTCGGCAGGTCGACCGCCAGCACCGGGGCACCGTTGGCGTTGATCGCCTCGATCATGGCGCGCGCTTCGCCATCCACGGTGCGGCTGAGGCCGGCGCCGAACAGCGCATCGATGATCAGCGCAGGCCTGCCGATCGCCTGCGGGTTGAACGGCAGCACCGGGTGCTTCCAGCCGCGCGCGGCCGAGGCGGCATCGCCCTGGAGCTGGTCCCGCTCGCACATCAGGATCACCGAAACCTCGCGCCCCTGCGCGGCGAGCTCGGCCGCGGCCACGAAACCGTCCCCGCCATTGTTGCCGGGGCCGGCGACGATCAGGATCGGCCCCTCCTCCACCAGCGCATGGGCGGCCTCGGCGACCGCCTGGCCGGCGCTGAGCATCAGCTTGAAACCGGGCGTGCCGGCCGCGATTGCAAGCTGGTCGGCGCGCTGCATTTCGGCGTTGGTCAGAACTTCCATGCCACTTCCTAGTACAAACGCCTCTTGAACAGGCATCTTTTGCGCCGATCCGGCGGTGGGAACGTCGAAATGCACATATATTGAACCGTTTGCCTATTTTGCGGTCTTCGGTATTTTGTGCAGGTCGGCACCATCACTCAGAGATGCTCGTTAAAAGGCTGATAACGCTCCGATAATCAGGGCATTTGCAACTTGGCATAGACCCTGCTTTCGAGGAAGCCGCTTCGGTTCGTCGTGCTCACTGACATCTTGAAGGGCGTGGCCGGCCGTTGTTGCCGGACGGGTCAGGGATCCCGGCACAGAGAAGACAAGATCGTGCGTTGAGAAATGCGCGTCCTGACGAAGACGTTGCTATTGGATCGAAAGGCCGGGAGTCGCGCAGTGAAGAAAATCGAAGCCATCATCAAGCCATTCAAGCTCGACGAGGTGAAGGAAGCGCTTCAAGAAGTCGGTCTGCAGGGCATCACCGTCACCGAGGCCAAGGGCTTTGGCCGGCAGAAGGGTCACGCCGAACTTTACCGCGGCGCAGAATACATCGTCGACTTCCTGCCGAAGGTCAAAATCGAGATCGTGATCGGCGACGATCTGGTCGAGCGCGCCATCGACGCGATCCGCCGCGCCGCGCAGACCGGCCGCATCGGCGACGGCAAGATTTTCGTCTCCAACATCGAAGAGGCGATCCGCATCCGAACCGGCGAATCCGGGCTGGACGCTATCTGAACCGGGTGCTATCCCGCATTTTGCGACACTCTGACAAGAAATAAGGCTGCTTCGGCGGCCTGATTTCGTTTGTGCGGTCGCGCGCGAACTCGCCAAAAGCGAGAACAATCTTGCTCACCTGGAAACCGACCCGCAGAGCCATAAGGGGTATGCATGAAGACCGCCAAAGACGTCCTGAAATCGATCAAGGACAACGACGTGAAGTACGTCGACCTGCGCTTCACCGATCCGCGCGGCAAGTGGCAGCACGTCACGTTCGACGTCAGCATGATCGATGAAGACATCTTCGCCGAAGGGACGATGTTCGACGGCTCCTCGATTGCCGGCTGGAAGGCGATCAACGAGTCCGACATGTGCCTGATGCCCGATCCGGTGACCGCGACGATCGACCCGTTCTTCGCCGAGACCACCATGGTCATCACCTGCGACGTGCTCGAGCCGACCACCGGCGAGCCCTATAACCGCGACCCCCGCGGCATCGCCAAGAAGGCCGAGGCGATGGTGAAGTCGATGGGCGTGGGCGACGCCGTGTTCGTCGGCCCCGAAGCCGAGTTCTTCGTGTTCGACGACGTGCGCTTCTCCTCCACCCCCTACAACACCGGTTTCCGCCTCGACTCCTCGGAGCTGCCGACCAACTCCGACACCGAATATGAAGGCGGCAATCTCGGCCACCGCGTCCGCACCAAGGGCGGCTATTTCCCGGTGCCGCCGCAGGACTCGGTGCAGGACATGCGCTCGGAGATGCTGGGCGCCATGGCCAAGATGGGCGTCAAGGTCGAGAAGCATCACCACGAGGTCGCTTCCGCCCAGCACGAGCTCGGCATGAAGTTCGACACGCTGACGCTGATGGCCGACCACATCCAGATCTACAAATACTGCATCCACCAGGTCGCGCACATCTACGGCAAGACCGCCACCTTCATGCCGAAGCCGGTCTACGGCGACAACGGCTCGGGCATGCACGTGCACCAGTCGATCTGGAAGGACGGCAAGCCGGTGTTTGCCGGCAACAAATACGCCGACCTGTCGGAGACCTGCCTCCACTATATCGGCGGCATCATCAAGCACGCCAAGGCGATCAACGCCTTCACCAACCCGTCGACCAACTCCTACAAGCGTCTGGTCCCGGGCTATGAGGCCCCCGTGCTGCTCGCCTATTCCGCGCGCAACCGCTCGGCGTCGTGCCGCATCCCCTACACCGCCTCGCCGAAGGCCAAGCGCGTCGAGGTGCGCTTCCCCGATCCGCTCGCCAATCCCTATCTCGGCTTCGCCGCGATGCTGATGGCCGGCCTCGACGGCATCAAGAACAAGATGGATCCGGGTCCGGCGATGGACAAGGACCTCTACGATTTGCCGAAGGAAGAGCTGAAGCAGATCCCGACCGTGTGCGGCTCGCTTCGCGAGGCGCTCGAAAACCTCGACAAGGACCGCGCCTTCCTCAAGGCCGGCGGCGTGTTCGACGACGACTTCATCGACGCCTATATCGAGCTGAAGATGACCGAGGTCGAGCGCTTCGAGATGACCCCGCACCCGGTCGAGTTCGACATGTACTATTCGGGCTAAGCGGTCCGAACTATCCGCGACAAGCAAAAGGCGCTTCCGGAAGGAGGCGCCTTTTCGTTTGAGGGGTCTCGACCGCTACCACGTCGCCGTGAACGCCCGCTGCAGCTCGGCCGGAGCCGTGGCGCCCGCTCGCGATCAGCACCTCGCCGCTTTCTGTTACGGGTTGTCAGGTCGCGGCATCAAATGGTCGAGCAGGCCGGTGGGGAGCGGAAACACCACGGTCGACGAGCGTTCACCGGCGATGTCGTGCAGAGCTGCGAAGTAACGTAGCTGCATTGCCTGGGGCTCCTGCGCCAGGATCCGGCCGGCTTCGACGAGCTTTTCGGCGGCCTGCTGCTCGCCCATCGCATTGATCACCTTGGCTCGCCGCAAGCGCTCCGCCTCAGCCTGTTTGGCGATCGCGCGAACCATGGTTTCGTTGATATCGACGTCCTTGATCTCTATGCCGGTGACCTTGATGCCCCAGACGTCAGTCTGCTTGTCGAGAATCTCCTGGATATCGGCGTTCAACCTGTCGCGCTCGGCAAGCATCTCGTCGAGCTCATGCTTGCCGAGCACCGAACGCAACGTGGTCTGGGCGAGCTCGCTGGTCGCCGCCATGAAGTCGCCGACCTTGATGATGGCGCGCTCGGGGTCGACGATGCGGAAGTACAGGACGGCGTTGACCTTGACGGAGACGTTGTCCCGCGAAATCACGTCCTGCGGCGGCACCACCTGCACCATCACCCGCAAATCGACCTTGACGAGTTGCTGCACGATCGGGATGAGGAGTATCAGGCCCGGGCCCTTCACACCGGTAAAGCGGCCGAGCGTGAAGACGACGCCGCGCTCGTATTCGCGCAGGATCCGAATAGCCTGGGATAGAAACACGATGACAAGCAGCGCAAGCGCCGCATACGTCAGATATTCCAGCGTCATGATGTACCTCCCTCGCCTGTCCGGGCGGGTGTGCGGCGTATCAGCAGCGTCAGGTCGACGACATTGGCGACCTCCACCGTCTCTCCGGGCTTGAAGGTTTCGGCGCCGCGCGCCTGCCAGCGCTCACCATGGGCGAAGACATGACCTTCGTTCCCGTTCCAGTCGAGAACCTCGGCGGGCAAACCGCGCATGGCCTGTGCGCCGACCAGCGCAGGAGCTTTGCGGACGCGCCGAAGCGAGCCGAGCACGATCAGAGCAAAGCCGCTGAACACGACCGCAGTGGTGCCGATCACCCACCAGGACAGTTGGTATCCAGGCGCCTCGCTCCTGAAGAGCATCATTGCTCCCAGCACGAAAGCGATGATCCCGCCGAAGCCGACCACCACGGTCGGGTTGAAGGCTTCGACGGTGAGAAGCACGAGTCCCACCAGCATCAGGGCGAGGCCGGCATAGTTGATCGGCAGCAAATTGAGCGCGTAGAGGCCGATCAGCAGGCAGATCGCGCCGATAACTCCGGGGGCGACGGCTCCGGGAGACATGAACTCGAAGATCAGGCCGTAGATGCCGACCATCAGGAGAATGAACGCCACGTTCGGGTTGGTGATGACCGCCAGGAACCGGGATATCTGTCCGGGCTCGATGGCTTCGACGACAGCATCCTTTGTTGCGAGGCGTTGCGTCTTGCCGCCTGCGAGCTCCACCACACGGCCATCAACCTGCCGCAGCAATTCAGCCTGATCGCGCGCGACGAGATCGATGGCATGTGCCTCCAGCGCGCCGTTGGCGGAGAGTGTTGCGGCCTCGCGGACCGCCCTCTCCGCCCACTCCGCATTGCGGTTGCGCAGCTCGGCGAGGCTTCGGATGAAGGCGACGGCATCGTTCGTGGCCTTCGCCGTCATCGCGTCCTTCGGCTCATCCTTCTTGTCTTTGCCATCCTTGTCGGGTGTGCCGCTCGGCAGGCCCGGCAGCGGTCCGCCAATCTGGACCGGCGTCGCCGCACCGATGTTGGTACCTGGTGCCATCGCCGCGATGTGGGTCGCGTAAAGGATATAGGTCCCCGCACTCGCCGCGTGGGCCCCGGAGGGAGCGACGTAGCCAATGACCGGGACGTGCGAGGCGAGCACATCCGCGATGATCTCGCGCATGCTGGAATTGAGCCCGCCGGGCGTGTTCATCCTCAGAAGCACGACCTCGGCGCGCCGTTCGCTCGCCGTGGCCAAAGCCTCCCGGACGTAGCTGGCTGACGCCGGGCCAATCGCCCCGTCGATCGAAACAACAAGGGCTACGCGCTTGCTCTCCTCCGCTGAGCTGGGAAGGAGGCAGCAGATCAAAGCCACGACGGTGATCGCCGCAACGAGGGCCGCCTTCATGGTCTGCACGGCACGGGCTCCCTTGCAGAGCATATGGTAATTCTTCTCATGAACCTCAATGCTGCGCGTGGAGATCAACGTTGCGATTGTGCAACGCAATGGGAATGCCCATGCAGGATTGCCGATGCGCTCGGCCTCGGCGAGCGTACGTTGAACCGAAAATTCCAGGACTCACGCACGAGCCGCCGCAATCCTTCATCATGCGCAGCCGTGTCGAGCACGCGCGCACCCTGCTGGAATCGACGACGCAGCCGATCAAGACGATCGCGCGCGCTGCCGGCTATGAGGATGAGAGCAGCTTCCGCAAGCTGACACTGATGTCACGCAATCCTATCGTGCGCGACGGATGGAGCGGGCGGTGTGAGGCTGGTGCCGTTGGCATGACCGATGGACGCAGTCCGGTCGCGGCGCTCTCGCTGGGCACAGCCTGAGCGCATCTACGATTCAACACGGTAGAGAAATCCTGCGCCAAGGAGCGGCCATCAGCTTTCGTTCTGCATCTGACTCCAATTCGTTCTCAAAGAACAAATCAGAGCCGCAAAAACCAGGACGGAGCAATTCCTACTGATTGGTTTACTCCGTCGGAAATTCGGGATGCACCTTGGATAAACAGTCCTCGTAGGGCGGATTAGCCGAAGGCGTAATCCGCCTACTGCGTGCGACGCTCACGCACGTTCGCCAAAGTTACCATCCGCGTTGCTATCTCCTGCCCAATCCGCCGGAAACAGTCCGGCCTCGACATCTCGGTGAAATGACGAATGCGGCCAATCCAACACGCGGGTCACATATCCTTGCTTGACTGGGTTGATGTAGCAATACTCGATATGGCGTGCATGGTCGGTTTCGTCGCGGATGAGGTGCTCCCAGAACCGGTTCTGCCATACGCCACGCTCCCGTCTTGCGATCTGTACAGCGGTTAAAGGCTCTGTCTTCGGCAGGGACTTCGCGAAGCGCATTTTGATCAATCTCCACCGCATCGAAAAGTCGGCATCGCCGCGGGGAAGCGTCCAGACCGCATGAAGGTGGTCCGGAAGCACGACAAACGCATCGATAGTGAACGAATAGTCCCGACAGGTCGCCGCAACGGCCGCGCGCAGCGCTGCGATGTGCTCGACGAGCAGCCGCTGCCTACGATCATGAAGATTGACCGTGAAGAACCAGCAGCCACCTGGAACAAATGCACGGCGGTAGTTCGGCATTGCAGCTGCCCCATGAACTAAAGATGGCGGATTACGCCTTCGGCTAATCCGCCCTACTCAGTCCAAGCTGAGTGCGCAACGTGGCAGAAGCTGGATTCCCGGCTCTGCGCCGCAACGCTCCGCGTTGCAGCTGGTCCGGGACACGACCGCGGCTACGCCTCCGCCTTCTGCCTTGTCACCAGCGCCTCGCCGAAGGCCTCGAACAGCTTGCGGTTGATCGGATTGTGCTGCGGGTCGTACTCCGCGTGCCATTGCACGCCGAGGGCAAAGCTCGGGGCTTCCGCGATGCGGATCGCCTCGATGGTGCCGTCCTCGGCGATGCCTTCGATCAGCACGCGCTTGCCGGGATCGAGAATGCCCTGTCCATGCAGCGAATTGACCCGGATCTTCTCGCAGCCGAGGATCGTGGCGAAGGCGCCGCCGGGCGTCAGCTCGACGTCGTGACGGTCGGCGAACACCACGGTCGGATCGGGATGGATCTCGCCGTTCTCGAGCCGGGGCATGCGGTGGTTCATGCGGCCGGGAATCTCGCGGATCTCGGGATGCAGCGAGCCGCCGAAGGCGACGTTCATCTCCTGCAGGCCGCGGCAAATGCCGAACAGCGGAATGCCGCGAGCGACGCAGGCGACCGAAAGGGCCAGCGCGACCTCGTCGCGGTGGATGTCGTAGGGCTCGTGCTTCTCGCAGGGATCGACGTTGAAGCGGGTCGGGTGAACGTTGGCCCGGGCCCCTGTGAGGATGATGCCGTCGACGGTATCGAGCAGCGCCGGGATATCCGTGATGTCGGGGGCTCCAGCGAACATCAACGGCAAGCCGCCGGAGACTTCGGCCACGGCGCGCAGGTTTCGCTCGCCAACCATCTGGACCTGAAATCGATTCTCGACGCGATAGGAATTCCCGATCACGCCGACGACCGGCTTTCTCATCTGTCGTTCCGCGCCTCCCGATAAGAAGATTCCCCAAAGATGCCCCTCCGATGGAACAAATTCAACAGAGGGGATCGCGGGACGGCAATGCTATTTTCGCGCAAATGCCTCCCGGGCGTCCAACCCGCCCTCCACGGGCAGACCCGCGGCCCTCAGCGCAATTGCCGCTGTCTCGCCCGGCGCGGTCAGCCAGGGAAGCTTGGCCTCGATTCCGCGCGTCACGGGCTCCCCGAGCACGCCTCCGAAGTCGATCGGCCAGAACCCGTTGGGCACCACCTCGGCGGAGAAGCCGCGGATCGCATAGCCCTCGCCCAGGATTGCCTCTGCCTTGTCGCTGGCGACAAGGCGCGCGGTGTTGGGATCCCTGAGATCGCCAAAGCTCACGAGCACGGGGATGAGCTCTCCTTGCACCGGGACAATGCCGGTCTGCCGGCTCATGTCCTTGAACGACACCCGGCTGCCGCGCGCGGCGCCATAGGCGCGGAGCGCCACATAGTTGATGTCGTCGAGGTCGAGCTTGGCGCCCTGCTGGTGCGCCAGCAAGACCACGATGTTCTTGCCTTGGCCGAGATCGACGAACACGGCCTCCCCGCGCGTCGTGGTGCGGCCGCTGCGGTTATAGTTGCGATCGGGCACGACAGCGAGAATGGCCGACCCGGTCTTGATCCCGGCGGGCGTCGTCACCTCGACCGTCAGGCGGTATTTGTGGTCCGGCCGGTTGATCCGGATCTGGTCGCCGCCTACGAGCAAAGCCAACAGCCCGAGCAGACCGGCCCACTTGCTGATAACGCCCAAGCGCCCCTCACTTCCTTTTCGCCACCGCTCTGCACCGTTCGCGCGGCAGCGTCAAACCGGCGCGTTGCCGCTCTTGATCGGAAGCGTGTTTGTCGAAAGAGTGCCCCATTGCAGCCACCAAAGACAGGATACGATGTGACCTTTCCCGCAGATGAACGATCCCGCTCCCGTGCCGACCTCGCGCGGGATCAGGCCTGGGCGATCGCGGCCGGAGGCATCGGCGTCGTTCTGTTCACCGCGCTGCTCGCCTTCACCTGGTATTTTGCCGCCACCCTGCTGCTGATCTTCACCGGCATGCTGCTCGGCCTCGGTCTCAACGCTCTGGTCAATGCGCTCGGCCGCCGGGTCCAGCTGCCTCACACGATCCGGCTTGCAATCGTCTGCGTTGCGCTCGCTTTGCTGCTCGCGGGCGTCGCCTATCTCGGCGGCGCCACCATTGCCGAACAGGCCTCGCTGCTGAGCAAGACCATCAAGTCGCAGATCACCAATGTCAGGTCCCTGCTCGAGAGCCACGGCATCGACACCAGCTTCTTCGACCTCGGCAACGCTGCCTCGGACCCCGCCGCCAACACCTCCTCGGAGGCAACGCCCGCGCCGGCAACGCCTTCGCGCGCTCCGCTGCCCAGTGCCGGCACGCTCGCCTCCAGCGGCGGGGCGATCGTGAGCCAGACCCTCAAGCTGCTGCTCGGCACCATTCACGGCGTCGGCAACATCTTCATCGTGCTGTTCCTGGGCCTGGCCTTCGCCGCCCAGCCCAGCGTCTATCATGACGGCCTGCTGTTCCTGGCACCGGCGCGGCACCGTACCCGTTTCGCCATCGTCATCGACCGTATCGCTGAAACGCTCGAGCGCTGGCTGATCGCCCAGATCATCGTCATGATCGCGGTCGGTGTCGTAACCTGGATCGGACTTGCCGTCATCGGCATCCCCGGCGCGTTCATCCTAGGAATCCAGGCGGGCCTGCTCGCCTTCATCCCCACGGTGGGAGCCATCATCGCCGGCGTCATCGTGGTGTTGGCGAGCCTCGCCTCCGGCTGGATCCCCGCTTTGTCGGCATTTCTGCTGTTCATGGGCGTGCACGCCATGGAAAGCTACGTGCTGACGCCGATCCTGCAGCGCCAGGCACTCGACATCCCGCCGGCCACGCTGTTCGCGTTCCAGATCCTGCTGGGCGTCGTGTTCGGCATCTGGGGCCTGGCGCTGGCGCTCCCGCTGGTCGCGATCGCCAAGGTCATGATCGACCATGTCAAGACCTACGAGGCGTCGCCTCTCGCGGAGGCGGCCTAGAGCATGATCCGGACCCGGAGGACCGCGTTAGCGGAAAGTGTGGAGCGGTTTTCCGATAAGATCATGCTCCCGAGATAAAGCCTCAGGTCGTCAGCACGGTCTCGGTGTGCTCGACCTCGGGAGGCGCGGCAAAATACTGGCCGACCAGGCCGCGCCATTCGGTGAAATTCTCCGAGCCGCGGAAGTCCACAGTGTGGTTCTCCAGCGTCGCCCATTTCACCATCAGCCGGTAACGCTGCGGCTTCTCGATCGACTTGTGCAGCTCGAAGCCGTGAAAGCCCTTGGAGCGGCCGAAAGCGGCCTTGGCCTTGGCAACGGCGGCCTCAAAATCCTTCTCGCTGCCCGGCTTGACGTCAATTTGCGCGATCTCGGTGATCATCGGCTTTCCACCCTTTTTGTTGATGGCCGTGTCTACCGCAGATGGCGACAAAGAAAAAGGCGCTGAAGCGGCGCCCTGCCCGGTCTGGAAATGCAGGCCTGTCAGGCGAACAGCAGGACCGTGCCCGCGACGATCAGCGCACAACCCGCGAACAACACGAACGGCCAGTAGCTGCGTTGCTGCGTGTAGCGGCCTTGCGCACGACGCTCGGTGATCAGCGCGCTCTCGTATTCGTCCGCAGTGGAGAACAGACAGGCGAAACCGCCGCGGGCCGAGGCAGCTTCGGCTTCGAGCGACATCAGGGCGGCTTGCGGATTCCGTCGACGGATCGATTCCATGACCACGATGGTAGGGATCGAATGGTAAACAGAGATTTACCGCAAGCCCGCCCTGCATGCTCACGCGGTGACCGGACGCGCCTGCGATGCGCCGGTCCGCGCCGCGCTCTGGCGGCGCCAGTTCTCCAGCGACAGCGGCAGCTCCTCGGCTGCCTCGACGCGGTTGCGGCCGCCGCGCTTGGCCTGGTAGAGCGCGGTGTCCGCCGAGGCCAGCAGCACCTCCAGCTCGGTGCCGGCCGGACCTCCGGCAACGCCGATGCTGACGGTGGTATCGACCGGACCTTCGTCGACCACGACGCCGGAGGTCTCGAACGCCTCGCGCACGCGCTCGGCGACCAGCACGCCCTCCTCCAGTGAGCATGGCAATAGCGCGGCGAACTCCTCGCCGCCGATGCGGCCCGACAGGTCGGAGATGCGCAAATTGCTGACCACGACGGTGGAGAACAGCTTCAGCATCTCGTCGCCGGCGGGATGGCCGAAGCGGTCGTTGATCGATTTGAAATGGTCGATGTCGAAGATCATCACGGTCACCGGCCGCCCGGCCTTGGCCTCGCGCTCGATCACGCGCGCACAAGCCTCCGAGAAGCCGCGCCGGTTGAGCATGCCGGTCAAGGGATCGGTCGATGCCGCCGTCCGGTGCGCGGTGACGGTGCGTTCCGACACCAGCATGAAGATCACGAACACGGTACCGACGGCATAGAGTATGAGCTCGACCGCGAACACGGTGACCCAGATGCTCGAGGAGAAGCCGGCATCATGCGGGCGCAGGAAGCTGCCGATCAGGATCGGCAGCATCAACACGCAGCCGTGCATCACCGGCATCACGAAGGCGAGCCAGCGCCGTTGCACGCTCTTGCGCCGTTCGGTCCAGAGCTCGCTCGCGGTCAACGCCGCGTACACCGAGACGATGCCGGCACCGACGAGCATGCGCAGCATCGATGCCGTGGGATCGAGCAGCGTCGCAGCAGCGACCCAGGCGAGCGCGCCGAGCACGAGCCCCGGCCAGTTCGGGTTGCGGCCGTGGAAGACGCGCGCCGCGTTCCAGACCATGCCGCAGGCGACGAAACCGACCGCGTTCAATGCAAGGTAAATGTGCGGCCCCAGCCTGTCGCCCGCCGCGGTCCATAGTGCGACGGAGGCGGCACCGAGCAGATAGGCGGTGCCCCACCATTTCAGCGCCGGGCTGTTCTCCTGCTTGCCGAAAAATACCATCATGGCGCCGAGCAATGCGGCGACCATGGTGGCGACCAAATAGAGCGTGATGCTATCGAGCGACATCATGTCGGCCCCCTCTAGAACATAGCAGTTACGCGATCGGCCCAGCCGATTTGCGCGCCCTTCCGAAGGCGACGCTAGGTCTCGCGGGTTCCATTCAGGTTTTCGCCGGTCCCTAAGTTTTCGGGAAACACGCCATCAATTTGCATACAAACGAACAACAAAAAGGGCGCTGAAATCAGCGCCCTTTTGCATCTCATTGAAGCCGCTTTCGCGGCGAATGCGACAAAAGCGATTAACGCTTCGAGAACTGGAAGGACCGGCGGGCCTTGGCCTTGCCGTACTTCTTGCGCTCGACCACGCGCGAGTCGCGGGTGAGGAAGCCGCCCTTCTTGAGCACGGAGCGCAGCTCCGGCTCGAAATAGGTGAGCGCCTTGGAGATGCCGTGACGGACCGCGCCGGCCTGGCCGGACAGGCCGCCGCCGGCGACGGTGCAGATCACGTCGTACTGGCCCGAACGCTGGGCCACGGAGAACGGCTGCTCGATCATCATGCGCAGCACGGGACGGGCGAAATAGACCTCGACCTCGCGCGAGTTGACGGTGACCTTGCCGGCGCCCGGCTTGATCCAGACGCGGGCGACCGCGTCCTTGCGCTTGCCGGTGGCGTAAGCGCGGTTGAACTTGTCGACCTTCTTCTCGTGCTTGGGCGCCTCGGGCGCGGCCGCCGTCTTGAGCTGCGAGAGCTGGTCGAGCGACTGAATGGATTCGGCCATGTTATGCGGCCCTCGTGTTCTTGCGGTTCAACTTGGCGATATCGATCTTCTCGGGCTGCTGCGCCTCGTGCGGATGATCGGCGCCGCCGTAGACACGGAGGTTACCCATCTGCACGCGGCCGAGCGGACCACGCGGGATCATGCGCTCGACGGCCTTCTCGAGCACGCGCTCGGGATGACGCCCTTCGAGGATCTGGCGCGCGGTGCGCTCCTTGACGTGGCCGACATAGCCGGTGTGCTTGTAGTAGGTCTTCTGCTCGCGCTTGCGACCGGTGAGGACCGCATGCTGCGCGTTGATGATGATGACGTTGTCGCCGCAATCGACGTGCGGGGTGTAGGTCGGGAGGTGCTTGCCGCGCAGGCGCATGGCAACGATGGTGGCGAGGCGGCCGACGACCAGACCCTTGGCGTCGATCAGCACCCACTTCTTCGTCACCTCAGCCGGCTTTGCCGAAAAGGTTTTCATGTCGGAGTTTCCGTGGACGGGAGATATCGGCGCGAACACCGCACCAGACTGCGCGCGGTTCTAGAGAAGAGCGGCGCAACGGTCAATGCCTCAGAGATGAAATTAGTTACGTAAAATCAATGGCTTAAAAATATGGTACGATAATACCTGCGAAAACCTCAAACATTTGGAATGGAATAGGTCGAGGTGACATGAGCGATCGGATCCGGCGAGGTGCCGGACAGCAGCTTCACCTCCCCGACCGCCAACCGTTTGCCGAGCTTGAGCAGTCGCGCCTCCGCCAGCACGTCCTGGCCGGGCTGGCCCTTGCGCAGGAAGTTGATGTTGAGATTGGTGGTCACGGCGAGCCCGATCGGCCCGATGGCAGACAGCAGCACCACGTACATGGCGAAATCGGCCAAGGCCATCAGCGTCGGGCCGGACACGGTGCCGCCCGGTCGCAGCATCTTTTCGCTGTAGCGCTGCCGCAGAAGGCAGGTCTGTCCGTCCGCGCTTTCGATCGTGATGTCGTCGCCGCTGAAGGCCTGGGGAAACTCGTGGCGGAGGAACTGCTCGAGCTCCGCCACGCTCATTTTCGCTGCCGCCATGCTGTTCCCACCCTCGCTTCACTTGCCCTGTTACATTAAGTTAGCTGCGTCATTCAAATGCAATAATCCAACGGAAACGCTTCGATGTCCGTTCAGGCCGCCCGCGCCCCCACCCCGCAACCGCCGATCCTGCTGCGCGAGATCGTCGGCAGCGTCGCCGTGCTCACGCTGAACCGACCAGCCGCGCGCAACAGCCTTTCCGAGGCGATGATCGGACAGCTGCATGCGAGCCTAAACGCAATCGCGGAAGACAAGCACATCCGCGCGGCCGTCATCGCGGCCAACGGCCCCGCTTTTTCCGCCGGCCACGACATAAAGGAACTGACCGCGCGCCGCACCGATCCGGATCGGGGTCGGGCTTATTTTGCGCAGATCATGACGGCCTGCAGCGCCATGATGCAGGCCGTCGTGCATCTGCCGAAGCCCGTGGTCGCGGCCGTCCAGGGCATCGCGACCGCTGCCGGCTGCCAGCTCGTCGCCAGCTGCGATCTTGCGATCGCATCGCACGAGGCGAAGTTCGCTACACCCGGCGTCGATATCGGCCTGTTCTGCTCGACCCCGATGGTGGCGCTGTCGCGCAACGTCCCGCGCAAGCAGGCCATGGAGATGCTGCTGACGGGCGAGCCTGTCACGGCCGACCGCGCCCGCGAGATCGGGCTCGTCAACCGTGTCGTTCCCGCCGGCACCGAACTCGGCGCCGCGATCGAGCTCGCGCAACAGGTCGCGTTGAAATCCGCCTACACGATCAAGCTCGGCAAGGAGGCCTTCTACCGCCAGGCCGAGATGAGCCTTGCAGACGCCTATCGCTATGCCGCAGAGGTGATGACCGAGAACATGATGGCGCGCGACGCCGAGGAAGGCATCGGCGCCTTCATCGAGAAGCGCGCGCCGACATGGCGGGATGAATGACCCCCGCCAACAAGAAAAGATAAGTGATGAACCACGACGCCTATCCCGACAATTACATCCGCGGCATCCTCAACAGCGTGAAATCCATCGCGATGGTCGGGGCCTCGCCGGTCAATGTGCGGCCGAGCTATTTCGCGTTCAAATACCTGATGCAGCGCGGCTACGACATGATCCCGGTCAATCCCGGCCATGTCGGCAAGGAGCTGCTCGGAAAGCCGTTCGTCGCATCACTGTCGGATATCGGCCGCCCCGTCGACATGGTCGACATCTTCCGCAACTCCAGCCACATCATGCCCGTCGTCGAGGAGGCGCTCACGCTCGACCCGCTGCCGAAGGTGATCTGGATGCAGCTCGGCGCGCGCGACGATGCGGCGGCCGCGAAAGCGGAATCAGTCGGGATCAAGGTGGTCATGAACCGCTGCCCCAAGATCGAATATGGCCGCCTGTCGTCAGAAATCTCCTGGATGGGCGTGAATTCGCGCACGCTCAGCTCCAAGCGCGCGCCGGCGCCGACGCAGGGCATGAGGCTGTCCCTCAATCGGATGAGTGTCGGCGGTGGCGACACCGCCGCATCGGATCGCGCTGCGAAGAACAAGAGCGAGCAAAGCTGACGCGATTGCGAAGGCTTCGTTTCGCAAACGCGACAATGCGCAGCACGATCGTTCCCAAAATGATTCCGATGTGACGCCGCGCCTTGACGGCGGGCACGGCGCCGATCAGCATGCCGCGCGAATTTCAGGCCACAAGAACAGGACGCCCAAATGAGCGATCGCCTTCCGGGATTTTCAACGCTCGCCGTGCATGCCGGTGCACAGCCCGACCCCACCACCGGCGCGCGCGCGACTCCGATTTATCAAACGACCTCTTTCGTCTTCAACGATGCCGATCACGCCGCCTCGCTGTTCGGCCTGCAGGCGTTCGGCAACATCTATACCCGCATCGGCAATCCTACCAATGCGGTGCTGGAAGAGCGCGTCGCCGCGCTCGAAGGCGGCACGGCCGCGCTCGCGGTCGCTTCCGGCCATGCCGCGCAGGTCGTGGTGCTGCAGCAGCTGCTTCAACCCGGCGACGAATTCATCGCCGCGCGAAAGCTCTATGGCGGCTCGATCAACCAGTTCACGCACGCATTCAAGAGCTTTGGCTGGAACGTGGTGTGGGCCGATCCCGACGATATCGCGAGCTTCGAGCGTGCGGTGACGCCGCGCACGAAAGCGATCTTCATCGAGTCCATCGCCAACCCCGCCGGCAGCATCACCGACATCGAGGCGATCTCGACCGTGGCGCGCAAGGCGGGCGTGCCGCTGATCGTCGACAACACGCTAGCCTCGCCCTATCTGATCCGTCCGATCGATCATGGCGCTGACATCGTCGTGCACTCGCTGACGAAATTCCTGGGCGGCCACGGCAATTCCCTCGGCGGCATCATCGTCGATGCCGGCACCTTCGACTGGTCCACGGGCGGCAAGTACCCCATGCTCTCGGAGCCGCGGCCGGAATATCACGGCATCCGGCTGCAGGAGACGTTTGGCAATTTCGCCTTCGCAATCGCCTGCCGCGTGCTCGGCCTGCGCGACCTCGGCCCGGCGTTGTCGCCGTTCAACGCCTTCATGATCCTGACCGGCATCGAGACTCTGCCGCTGCGCATGCAGAAGCACTGCGACAATGCCAAAGCCGTTGCCGAATACCTCGCGGGACATCCGGCGGTGGCCTCGGTGAGCTATGCCGGGCTGCCGAGCGACAAGTACAATCAGCTCGCGCGCAAATACGCACCAAAGGGCGCCGGCGCGGTGTTCACCTTCAGCCTGAAGGGCGGCTATGACGCCGGAGTCAGCCTGGTGTCGAAGCTGCAGCTGTTCTCGCACCTCGCCAATGTCGGCGACACCCGCTCGCTGGTGATCCATCCGGCCTCGACCACGCACAGCCAGCTCGACGACGCCGCCAAGATCAAGTCCGGCGCCGGCCCGGACGTGGTCCGGATCTCGGTCGGTATCGAGGACAAGGAAGACCTGATCGCGGATCTGGAACAGGCGCTGGGGACGTAGCGCCTGGGAACGACGGCGGCCGTTTTGGCCGCCGTCGGTTAACCCTCATTAACCATATCTGCCTCATACATCGTGCTTGGATCGCCCCTTTGATTCGGAGCCGACGATGCTGCGCTGGATGGTGCCCGCTCTGGCTGTGATGCTGACGGCCTCGGCGGCCATTGCCGCCGATCTGCCGGCGACGCCGAAGCGGCGCGCGGCCGGGCCGCCGCAGGACCCACCTCAGGTCTATGTCGAGACCGATCCGGATGCGCTGATCTCGCCGGCCTACGGCATCGGCAGCTACATCCGCAACCTGCCGGGCACGCCGCTGCTGCCGGGCTCCCACACCTTGCCTGGCTATTACGGCCGCCCCTGGAGCTACGATTATCAGGGCGCCTATTACGGCGGGGAACAGGTCGATTATTTCTGGCGCCTGCCCTATGCGTGCGGCGTCTACGGCTATTGCTGATCAGCCGGGCTGATGGTGATCAGCCGGGCTGACCCACGGGGACCGCGCGCGGCTGCGCCTGCACAGACTGCCGTGACGCCAGCCGCTCCACCTGCATCACTGCCAGCGTCAACACCACGATCGCAACCGCCTGGTGGGTCAGCGCGAGATCGATCGGCACCTGGTTGAGCAGCGTGAGGATGCCGAGCACCGCCTGCACGCTCACCGCCGCGAACAGCCACAACGCGCCGCTCGCGGCCGCACCTGCACGCGAGCGCACCGCGTCGATCGCATGCAGCAGCGCCAGCACGATCAACACGTAGGCGGTCATGCGATGCTCGAACTGCACCGTCAGCACATTGTCGAACATGTTGCGCCACCACGGTGTCTCGAACCACAGCCGTTCCGCCGAGGGGATGAGCGCCCCATCGATCTCAGGCCAGGTGTTGTAGGCCCGCCCGGCACGCAGGCCCGCGACCAGCGCGCCGAAATAGATTTGCACGAAGGTCACCACGAGCAGCACCGCGCTCGTGAACCGCAGCCGCGCGGGCGCCGCGATCTGCGGTCGCTGCTCGAGCCGCCGCACCGTCCAGACGATACCGGCGAAGATCAGGAGCGCGAGCGAAAGATGCGTCGCCAGCCGATATTGCGACACCTCGGTGCGTTCCGTCAGGCCCGAGGCCACCATCCACCAGCCGACCGCCCCCTGGAGGCCGCCGAGCGCGAACAGCAGCCACAGCCTGCGCTTCAGCTCACCCGACAGTCCGCCGCGCCATAGGAAGTACAGAAACGGCAGGAGATAGGCGACGCCGATGAAGCGGCCGAGCAGCCGGTGGCTCCATTCCCACCAGAAGATCGTCTTGAACTCGGACAGGCTCATGCCTGAATTGAGCTCGCGATATTGCGGGATCTTCTTGTAGGCCTCGAACGCCTCGGCCCATGCCGCTTCCGACAGCGGCGGAACACTGCCCGTGACCGGCTTCCATTCGACGATCGACAGGCCCGATTCCGTCAGCCGTGTCGCACCGCCAACCAGCACCATCAGTGCGATCAGCGCGGCCACACAGATCAGCCACCAGCGCACGGCGCGATGCGGCTCGGATGGGGCGGAAATCGTCGTCATTCAAGTACAAAACCAAGCCTGTGGCGAAGAGACTTGAACCGGGTTGCGTGCCCCTTATAGTCCCCCGCTCCCGCAGCGCAAGTAACGCGATAGCCTTGAAGTTCCCGCCATGACGATCCGCACCCGCAAGTTCCTCGGCGCCATCCTGCTCCTGGTGCTGGCCACCGTCTGGGCCCTGCTCGGCATGGCGGCGGCGCAGATGCCGTGGATCGCCGAATCCGGCTGGCGGCAGGCGATCTACTACGTCGTGGTCGGCATGGGCTGGGTGCTGCCGGCGATGCCGATCGTGAGCTGGATGCAGCGGCCCGATCGCCTCAGGTCTGGCTCGTAGCGCTCCCGGTCGGCCGCACCGGCGCAAAAGCGGCGCCCGACACCAGCACGCGCAGCATCCGCAGCGAGCGCACCCGCCCGTCCCAGGAGATCCGCGGCAGCGCGCGCAAGTTCGTCCGTCCCTCCGCCTCCACGATGCCAGGGATCGTCGAGGCCGCGCTGGCGAAGCCCGCCTGCTCCGCCATCACGACGTGGCTGCGCCGGAACGAAGCGCGGTCGCCGAACGGATAGGCGAAATGCCTGATCTCGCACTGGAAGGCCGATTCCGCCACGGCCTTGCCCATCGTCATCTCGCGCAGTGCGGCCGCGTCCTTCATGTTGGCCAGCATCGGATAGTTCACCGTTGCGCTGCCGATCGTCACGAGCGGATCGCCGGCGAGCCTGGCGAGGTCCTCCCAATCCATCGACGCCTCGCGCGAGAGCGCGGCGAGGTCGATCCGGTAGCGCGTACAGAGATCGGCGATCGCGGCCGACAGATCCGCCGGCGGCAGCGAGCGCAGCCAGCTCTCCAGATGCGAGAACAGCGCCTGCTTCCCGGCCTTGTCGGCGACCGTGAAGCGCTGCTCCTTGTCGCCCATCATCAGGTCGATGCGGCTCTCGCGCGCGATCACCTGCTCCAGGGCGAGCCACCAGGCCTCGCCGACGCCGTCGGGAAAAGCGGTCGGCACATAGATCGTAAAAGGCACGGCGTGACGCGCCAGCACCGGATAGGCGAAGGTGATGAGATCCTTGCCGGCGCCATCGAAGGTCAGCGCCACGAAGCGACGCTTCTCCGGCAGCATCACCGCGCGCCGGCAGACCCCGTCCATGCCGAGAAAATCGTAGTTCCACCGCTTCAGCGCGCGGATGGCGCGATCGAGGAATTGCGGCGTAATCTCGTGCTCGCGCAGCGGCTGAAATCCGCGCCGCCGAGGCCGCACGTAGCGGAAACGCAGGATGGCGCCGGCACCGCGACTGCGCAGCATGGCCTGGCCGGTGAACCAGGCCAGCTCGAGGCGCAGCCGTTCCAACCATCTGTCGTCGGAAGCCAAAATCCCACCCTTCGCGCGCGCCGGCGGTCAGTTCCCTCGCCCCAGTCATTACCCTTTGTTGACCTTTGTTTGCAAAGGTCGGCCACGGGCTGAAATACGTATTTTCGATTTCTCGACAGGTTTCGCGAATGACCATGGCTGCGGCGATGCAAAGCCGGACGGCAGAAGCGCCAGCGCGGTCGAAAGCGAGCCGTATCGCACAGGTCGACATCGTCACCGATCTCGCCGAGGTCGAGGCGGTCTGGCGCGGCTTCGAGGCCAGTGGCCATCTTTTCACGCCCTACCAGCGCTTCGACCTGCTCGACCCCTGGCAGCGGCTGGTCGGCGCCCGTGAAGGTGCCCGGCCGTTCATTGTGATCGCCCGCGACGCCGATCGGCGCCCGCTCCTGCTGCTGCCGCTCTCGCTGCGGCAGGGTCACGGCGTGCGCACCGCCGGCTTCATGGGCGGCAAGCACACCACCTTCAACATGGGCCTGTGGAACGCCGAGTTCGCAGCAGAGGCCGCCAGCGCCGATCTCGATGCACTGCTTGCGCCGCTCGGCGAGCACGCCGACGTGCTCGCACTGACACAGCAGCCCGAGCGCTGGCACGACCAGCAGAACCCATTTGCAGCCCTGCCGCGGCAGCGCCCGATCAACGGCTGTCCGCGACTGGTGATGGAGCCGGGCGGCCCGCCGGCCTCGCGGATCAGCAATTCCCTGCGCCGACGCCTCAAGAGCAAGGAGAAGAAGCTTCAGTCCCTCGCCGGCTACCGCTATCACCTGGCGACGTCCGAGGCAGACATCACCCGCCTGCTCGACTGGTTCTTCCGCGTCAAGCCGGCGCGGATGGCGGAGCAGAAGCTGCCGAACGTCTTCGCCGAACCCGGCGTCGAGCAGTTCGTCCGCAGCGCCTGCCTTGC
Source organism: Bradyrhizobium sp. JHI2711 (assembly GCF_056156565.1). NCBI lineage: Bacteria > Pseudomonadati > Pseudomonadota > Alphaproteobacteria > Hyphomicrobiales > Nitrobacteraceae > Bradyrhizobium > Bradyrhizobium sp. JHI2711. The sequence goes on along the minus strand of NZ_JBPZPT010000001.1, from coordinate 210,589 downwards.
GCCGCGCGGCGAAGGTCATGTCATCGACATCCATGCGCTGGAATGCGACGAGGAGGTGATCGCGATCTTCGCCGGCGTCGCCGACGGCGAGCGCTTCTCGATGATGTTCAACACCTACACGATGTCCGAGCACGCCCGCTACAGCCCCGGCCTGATCCTGATGCGCTACATCATCGACCGCTACGGCGAACGCGGCTACCGCTCGCTCGACCTCGGCATCGGCTCGGACGATTACAAGCGGATGTTCTGCAAGGACGACGAGGCGATCTTCGACAGCTTCGTCCCCCTGACCTCGCGCGGCAAGCTCGCGGCCATGGCGATGTCCTCGCTCAGCCACGGCAAGCGGCTGGTGAAGCAGAACCAGATGCTGTTCGACATGGCCCGCCGGCTACGGCAGGCGTTCGGGTAGCTCTTTCCACTTGCACGGCTGTCTTCCCTTCTCCCCTTGTGGGAGAAGGTGGCGCGAAGCGCCGGATGAGGGGTATGCCTCCGCGAGCTCGAATGGAAAGGTGAACTCGCGGAGAGATACCCCTCACCCGTCTCGCCGCTAACGCGGCGAGCCACCCTCTCCCACAAGGGGAGAGGGTAAGAAAGCCTACGCCGCCACCACGCGCGGCGTCTCGGCGGCATCGGACGGCTGCACCGGCTTGCTCAGCATCGCCACCGCGCTGAAGCCGACGGCTCTAAGCTGCTCGCACATCTGCGCGCGCGCATCCGCCGCCATCGACGCATCGGGCACCACGACGGCGCGGGCATGGGCCGTCAACAGGTCGGCCGGCAGGTCCGAGGCGCTGCCGGCGTCGATCAGCACGTGATCGTAAGCTCGCAGCAGCGCGTCGATCGCGAGTGCGACGCGCGGCGACTGCAGCAGGCTGCGGTCGAAGCCGGGACGGCCGGCCATCACCAGATGCAGCCGCGACAGCTTGTCCCGGGTGATGACTTGCGCGAACGAGGCCTCGCCCTGCATCAGCTCGGCAAGGCCGGGAGCCTGCGCATCGGCGGAGACTGCGGCAATGGTCGGCGAGGAGGCGGCGAGATCGACCACGACGACGCGTGCATCGCGCGCCAGGTTCCGCGCCAGCGTCAGCGTCGACAGCGTGATGGCCTCGCCGAGCGCCGTGCCGAGCACCGTGACCTTCTTGGCCGCAGTGCCTGCGGCACGCAGATCGTCGGCCAGACGCTCGATCTCGGCGAATTCACTCGTATCCAAATCGGCCGCCATCTCCGGCTGCAGCGGCGCGGGCTCCGCCAAGACCGGATCCAACATTGGTTCGCCGCCCCTTTCGACCACGGGCTCGATGGCCCGCTGAACGACCAGCGGCTCCTGGCGCACCGGCGTCTGCGCGGAGCCCATTGCCGCGCCCGGCGCGGTCTGGCGCAGCAACTCGCCGGTGACGACGACGCCGGACGAGAGCAGCAGCGTTGCGATCGTTGCGATCAGCACGATCGGCAGCTTCTTCGGATAGGCCGGCGTGTTCGAGACAATGGCGCGCGAGATGATGCGGCCGTCGGTCGGCGCCGTGTCGATGGTCTCGCGGGTGTTGGCCTCGCGGTACTTGGCGAGATAGGTCTCGAGCAGATCGCGCTGCGCCTTGGCCTCGCGCTCCAGCGCACGGAGCTGGACGTCCTGGCCGTTGGTGGAGGCCGCCTGCTTCTTGAGCTGCTCGAGGCTCACGGTGAGGCCATCGACCCGACCGCTGGCGATCCGGGCGTCGTTCTCGAGCGAGCGCGATATCTTGGCGGCTTCGTCTCGAATCTGATTGTCGAGGTCGCCGAGCTGCGCCTTCAGCTCCTTGATCCGGGGATGATTGCCGAGCAGCGTCGACGATTGCTCGGCGAGCTGCGCCCGCAGCGTCACCCTCTGCTCCGACAGCCGGCGCATCAATTCGGAGTTCACGACCTCGGACGCCTCGATCGGCTTGCCGCTCTGGAGCATCTCCTTGATCAGCCGTGCCTTGGATTCCGCATCCGCCTTCATCGAGCGCGCATTGTTGAGCTGGGTATTGACCTCGCCCATCTGCTGGTTCGACAGCGTGGTGTTGTTGGTTCCGATGAACAGGCCGGACTTGGAACGGAAGTCCTCGACCCGCGCCTCGGCGTCCGAGACCTTCTTGCGCAAACTCTCGATCTCGCCGGCCAGCCATTGGCTGGCGTTCTTGGCCTGCTCCTGGCGCGCGGCCTGCTGCAGCACGAGATAGCCGTCGGCGATCGAGTTGGCGACGCGCGCGGCGAGCTCGGGATCGGCGGACTGGAATTCGACCACGATCACGCGCGACTTGTCGACGGCGTAGGCCGAAAGTCGCTCGTAATAGGAATCGAGCACGCGCTCTTCCGGCGTCATCGCGAACGGATCGCGGACGATACCGACGAGCGCGGCAAGCGACTTAAGCGGCGAGATGCCCTGCAGCACCGGGTCGAATTCGGGGCGCTCGGCGAGCTTGTTCTTCTTGATGATCTCGCGCGCCAGATCGCGCGACAGCACCAGTTGCACCTGGCTGGTGACGGCCTCGGCATCGAGCGCCTGCCGCTCCTCGGTGCGGTCGCTGTTCGGACGCAGGAACACGTTCTCGCGGCCGTCGATCAGAATCCGGGTTTCAGATTTGTAGCGCGGCGTGACGAGATTGACGATGGCGAGCGAGGCAACGAGCGCCAGCACCGTCGGCACGATGACCCAGCCGCGCTTGCGCGCCAGGGCCGCACCGAGCGCGTGCAGGTCGATGTCGCCGGATTCGACCTGTCCAGGCTTGGCGATGACGGGCGCGGGCTTCGCTTCGGGCTTCGCTTCGATCTTGGCCTCAAACTTGGCTTCGATCTTTTCGGCTTCCGCTTCGCGCTTTTCGGCCTTCGTTTCGCTCTTGGGCGCAGCTTCGCCTTTGGACTTCGCGACGGCCCGCGCGATCACAGCCTTGTCCTTGCCGGCACGCCAGAACGCTAAACGCATCGAACACTCCCGCAGGGCAATGCTGCGACTCTACCTCAACCGGGGCGATTACACTCCATTAAGGTTGCCGCTGGGTTAATCGGGACGACACGCGCCTTGCGCGCGTCGTCCCGTCACCGTTTGTTAACCACGAGGCCCCTTAATCCATCTCGATTATTTCGTGAGAATTGTTCGGCAAGTCGCCGTCGAGCTGGTTTTGATCATGCCCCCCTCTCCCGACCGGCCGCTTCGCATCCTTCACGCCGTGCGCGCTCCGGTCGGCGGCATCTTCCGCCACATCCTCGACGTCGCCAACGGCCAGGTTGACCGCGGCCATCATGTCGGCATCCTCGCCGACAGCCTCACCGGCGGCGAGCGCGCCGACAAGGCGCTGACCGAGCTTGCGCCGCGCCTGAAGCTCGGCGTCCACCGCATGGCGATCCGCCGCGAGCCGTCGCCCGATGACGTCCTGGTATGGCTCCGCATGCGGCGGCTCATCGCCACGCTCAAGCCCGACGTGCTGCACGGCCACGGCGCCAAGGCCGGTGCCTTCATCCGCATGCGGCGGCGCTCGGACGACACGATCCGGATCTACACCCCGCATGGCGGCTCGCTGCATTATCCGCTCAACACCTTCAAAGGCGAGTTCTACGCGCGGCTCGAACGCGCGCTGATGGACTCCACGGACCTGTTCCTGTTCGAGAGTGCCTTTGCGCGCGACACCTATCAGCGTATCGTCGGCACGCCCAAGGGCGTGGTGCACTGCGTTTTCAATGGCGTGACGCCGGAGGAATTCGAGCCGGTCATCACCGCCGAGGATGCGACCGACCTGTGCTATGTCGGCGAGTTCAGGCACATCAAGGGCGCCGACCTGCTGGTCGATGCCGTGGCGCGCCTGCACGAGGGCGGCAAAAAGGTCACGCTCACGCTCGGCGGCGACGGCGAGGAGACGGCCGCGCTGAAGGCGCAGGTCGAGCGGCTCGGCCTGGCGAACGCCATCCGCTTCATCGGTCACGTCAAGGCGCGCTACGGCTTCTCCAAGGGGCGGCTGCTCGTCGTCCCCTCGCGCGGCGATTCCATGCCTTATGTCGTGATCGAGGCCGGCGCCGCGGGCATTCCGATGATCGCATCCAAGATCGGCGGCATCCCCGAGATCCTGGGCGTCGACAGCCCCGCGCTGTTCGCGCCCAGCGATCCCGAGGCCATGGCGGAGGCGATCGCCGCAGCGCTGGACGATCCGCAAACCACCGCGCAACGCGCACTCTCCTTGCGCGAGCGCATCTCGGCGCACTTCTCACAAGCCGCGATGGTCGAGGGCGTGCTCGCCGGCTATCGCGACGCATTTGCCAATCATTAACCATCCTTAAGTCCAGCTTTAGAGAATCTTCCGATTTGTTCGATAATCGAAGCGCCAGGGTATGCTTGCCCGGGCGCGCAATGCCGTGCCGCGGGTTCTGGAATGGACGTGAACGCCCGTGGAACCGCTCAACGCACGCTCGATGCTCGATGCCGCGGCCAGCGCTGCGGCAAAGCCTGCTGACCAGCCCTTCGTGGAGCGCCGTCGCCGGCTCTCGCCTGCCGCGCTCGATGTCGTCAACCAGAAGGTCGCCCGCGCCTATTCGCCGATCGTGATCGCCGGCTTCGTGCGCCTTGCCGATTTCGCGCTGCTGAGCCTCGTCGGCATCGCAATCTATCTCGGCTACGTCATGCCGCTCGCGGGGGCGTTCAGCTGGATCTATCCAGCCGAGGTCATCGCCGTCGCCATCGCCGCCGTGGTCTGCTTCCAGGCCGCCGACATCTATCAGGTGCAGCTGTTCCGCGGTCAGCTCCGGCAGATGACGCGGATGATCTCGTCCTGGTCGTTCGTCTTCCTGCTCTTCATCGGCATCTCCTTCTTCGCCAAGTTCGGCAGCGAAATCTCGCGGCTGTGGCTCGCCGCCTTCTACTTCCTCGGACTCGCCGCGTTGATTGCCGAGCGCCTGGTGCTGCGCGCGCTGGTCCGCGCCTGGGCGCGCCAGGGCCGGCTCGACCGCCGCACCATCATCGTCGGCTCCGACAGCAACGGCGAGCAACTGGTCGAGGCGCTAAAGGCGCAGGAGGATTCCGACATCCACGTGCTCGGCGTGTTCGACGATCGCAACGACAGCCGCGCGCTCGACACCTGCGCCGGCGCGCGCAAGCTCGGCAAGGTCGACGACATCGTCGAGTTCGCCCGCCGCACCCGCGTCGACCTCGTGCTGTTCGCGCTGCCGATCTCGGCGGAGACGCGCATCCTGGAGATGCTGAAGAAGCTCTGGGTGCTGCCGGTCGACATCCGCCTCTCCGCGCACACCAACAAGCTGCGCTTCCGGCCCCGCTCCTATTCCTATCTCGGCGAGGTGCCGACGCTCGACGTGTTCGAGGCGCCGATCACCGATTGGGACCTGGTGATGAAATGGCTGTTCGACCGTATTGTCGGCAGCCTTGCGCTGCTCGCAGCCCTGCCGGTGATGGCGTTGGTTGCGCTCGCCGTGAAGCTCGACAGCCCCGGCCCGGTGCTGTTCCGACAGAAGCGGTTCGGCTTCAACAACGAGCGCATCGACGTCTACAAGTTCCGCTCGATGTACCACCATCAGGCCGACCCGACCGCCTCGAAGGTGGTGACCAAGAACGATCCGCGCGTCACCCGCGTCGGCCGCTTCATCCGCAAGACCAGCCTGGACGAGCTGCCGCAGCTCTTCAACGTGGTGTTTTCAGGCAATCTGTCGCTGGTCGGCCCGCGCCCGCATGCGGTGCAGGGCAAGCTGCAGAGCCGGCTGTTCGACGAAGCCGTGGACGGCTATTTCGCCCGCCACCGCGTCAAGCCGGGCATCACCGGTTGGGCCCAGATCAACGGCTGGCGCGGCGAGATCGACAACGAAGAGAAGATCCAGAAGCGCGTTGAGTTCGACCTCTATTATATCGAGAACTGGTCGGTGCTGTTCGACCTCGTCATTCTCCTGAAGACGCCGATCTCGCTGCTGACCAAGAACGAGAACGCGTATTGAGTTTCTCTGTCATGCCCCGCGTAGGCGGGGCATCCAGTACTCCGTAGCGCCAGTGGTTTCCACGATAGGCGCCGCGGAGTACTGGATCGCCCGGTCAAGCCGGGCGATGACGGCTGTGTTGTGGCGCATGAGTTGCGTAAGCGTATGAGCGTGTGATGGCGTATGCGGCGACAGCCGGTGGAGTGAACGCAGCCGCAACGGCCGCGCCCGGCGTGCTGGCGTTGCAGCGCGCGCTGGTGTGGCTGGTCGGCGCCTCTGGCGCCATCGTCTTCATCGAGCCGAGCCCTTACGAGATCGCGACGCTGCTCGCGACCGTCACCTTTTTCGCCACCGGCCTGCGCCTGCGTCTCGTGCTGATGCCGCTGCTGTTGATGCTGATCCTGCTCAATGTCGGCTACACCATCAGCGCGATTCCGCTGTACGAGCGGACGGAGGTGGTGAGCTGGATCGCGACCTCCTGGTACATGGCGGTGACCGTATTGTTCTTCGCCATGGTCATCTCCGAGGACACCGAGGCCCGGCTCGACATGCTGCGCCGCGGCCTCGTGGTCGGCGCGATGATTGCCTCGCTGCTGGCGATGGCCGGCTACTTCCACCTGGTTCCCGGCGGCAACGAGCTCTTGACGCTCTACGGCCGCGCGCGCGGCACCTTCAAGGACCCGAACGTGCTCGGCGCCTACCTGATCCTGCCGGCGCTGTTCGCGCTTCAGAGCGTGGTCTCCGATAAACTGGCCAAGGCATTCCGCAACGTCATCGCCTTCGGCATCATGTCGCTGGCGATCCTGCTCGCCTTCTCGCGTGCGGCCTGGGGCGGCCTGGTGCTGACCTCCGCCTTCATGCTGGCGCTGATGGTGCTGACCAGCCACACCAATGCGCAACGTTCGCGCATCGTCATCATGGCGATCGTCGCCGCGGTGCTCGGCCTCGCGCTGATCGCCGTGCTGCTGTCGTTCGATTCCACGGCGGAGATGTTCAAGCAGCGCGCGAGCTTCGGCCAGAGCTATGACGAAGGCCGCTTCGGCCGGTTCGGCCGGCACATCCTGGGTGCGGAGATGGCGCTCGATCTGCCGTTCGGCATCGGTCCACTGCAATTCAACCGCTACTTCCCCGAGGACACCCACAACTCCTACCTCAACGCCTTCATGTCCGGCGGCTGGCTCTCCGGCGTGTGCTATCCCGCGCTGGTGTTCACCACCGTCATCATGGGTTTCCGCCACGTCTTCATCCGTGTGCCGTGGCAGCGCGCCTACCTCGCGATCTTTTCCGCCTTCCTCGGCACCGTCGGCGAAAGCTTCGTGATCGACACCGACCACTGGCGGCACTTCTGGATGATGCTGGGCGCAGTGTGGGGGATGATCGCAGCCGCGCAAGCCTACAAGCTCAGGTCCGGCGAGGACGCTTCTTCAGCTTGAGATCCGGCCGCTTTTCGGGCGGCGTGTCGAGCAGACCTTTCAGTGCCTCGGTCGCCGCGAGCGTGCCCTTGTATGCTTCATTGGAGAAGCGAAGCAGCAGCCGCAATTCCTCGTCGGAATAGCCGTTGCAGACGTTCTCCATCGCCTGCTGCATCGGCACGTAATACTGGCCGAGGCCGGCGATCGCCTCCGGCACGACCGTGATGAAGACCTTGCGACGATCCTTCTCGTCTCTTTCGCGCCGCACCAGGCCCGCCTTTTCGAGCCGGTCGACAACACCGGTGATGGCACCGGTGGTCAGGCCGGTGACCTCGGCGAGCCGCCCTGCCGTGACGCGGCCTTCGAGATACAGGATGTCCATGCATTCGAGATCGGAATTGGCAATTCCGGCAACGTTGGCAACGGTCTGTCCGTAGAGCACGCCCTGCGCGGAGGACCTGCGCATGGCGTCCTCGAGTTCCTGCAGCAGCGCAGCGCGCGCCTTCGTCCTTGACAAGGCCCACCTCATCTCTTAGGCAATATATATCTTAGTCACTAAGATAATTAGTGACCGTAATTTCTCCTAGCACCACGGAAACGTCGGGAGCAAGCCATGGCCCACCGTCCCCGCAAGGGGCTGATCATCGGCGCCGGCATCGCCGGCCCCGTCGCCGCGATCCTGCTGCGCCGCGCCGGCATCGAATCCGCGATCTACGAGGCCTGGCCCTATTCGAAAGGGACCGGCGGCGGCCTGCAGATCGCACCGAACGGCATGCATGTTCTGGACGAGATCGGGCTGGCGAAGCAGCTGATCGACCGCGGCTCGGTCGCGGAAGCCTTCAACTTCTATTCGCAGGGCGGCGAGAAGCTCGGCTCGATCAACCGCGATCTGGCGCGGCGCTTCGGCCAGCCGGCCGTCAACATCGCGCGCGCCACGCTGAACGAGATCCTGATCGACAAGGCCTGGTGCGCCTCTGTCTCGCTCTATTTCGAGAAACGCCTGATCAAGATCGAGGATCGCGGCGACCAGCCGATCATCGCCTACTTCGCCGACGGCACCACCGCCGAAGGCGACTTCCTGATCGGCGCCGACGGCGTGCACTCGGTCGTGCGCCGCCAGGTCGTGCCCGACGGCCCGCAGCCGTTCGACACCGGCCTGATCGGCTTCGGCGGCTTCGTGCCGCATGCCGTGCTTGACGGCAGATCCATCGGCCAGCACGTCGAAACGACCTTCGGACAGAGCGGCTTCTTCGGCTATGGCTATTGCAGCTCCGATCGAAAAGACGGCGTGATGTGGTGGAGCACGCAGCCGGCGCACGGCATGGACGTGGCGACGTTCCGCGCGCTCGACCATGCGACGCTGAAGCAGCATCTGCGCAGCTTCCATCACGGCTGGCATGATCCGATCCCCGCCATCATCGAAACGGCCGAGAACATCGTGGTCACCGACACGCTCGACGTCGCGACCCTGCCGACCTGGTCGCGCAAGCGTTCGCTTCTGATCGGCGATGCCGCGCACGCGACCAGCCCTCACGCCGGCCAGGGCGCCTCGCTGGCGCTGGAGGACGCGATGCGATTTGCTCGGCTGATGCAGGAGGGCCAGGAGCTCGGCGCCACTTTCCAGGCCTTCGAGGCCGAGCGCCGCCCGCGCACCGAGAAGATCGTCGCGATCGCCCGCCGCAACGGCAACAACAAGCGCGAGTTCAGCGCCACCGGCGCCTGGATGCGCAATCAGATGCTGAAATGGCTGCTGCCACTGGGTGCCAAGGGCATGGACTTCATGTACGCGTATGATGCCAGGGCGGTGTGACAGAGACGGTGCCGTAGGGTGGGCAAAGCGCAGCGTGCCCACCACCGAGAGATGGTGGGCACGGCGCGTTGCGCCTTTGCCCACCCTACGAGAGCCAACCTAGCTCTCCACTTTGAACGTCAGCCCGGCATTGTCCTGCAGCCGCTTGATCAGCTTGTGCTGCATCGCTGCGCCCGGCGTCCAGAAGCCGGCGGGAACGTCGCTCGCATCGCGCAGCAGGCAGATGGCGCATTCGGAGATCATCTTCGAGGTCGAGCCGTAGCCGGGATCGCGGTCGCCGGTGACGCCGGCGCGGACCATGCGGCCGTCGGGGGCGATCGCGACATAGAGCAGGTTGAACAGGCCGTTCTCCCGCTCCTCCTTCGACGGCCCCTCGCCCGGCTTCGGCGCGTTCGGGCCGGTCTTCTCGGCATTGGCCGCCATCACGCGCTTGGCGTTGGCCTCACCCTTCTCGCCGGGGCCAGTCAGCACCATCTCGTCGTAGACGAAGTCCTTCCCGTAGGGAAAGCCCATCAGCATGTTGGAGCGATGGACGTTGCGGGTGTTGATCAGCGCCATCATGAACGGCGCGGCCCAGGATTGCAGGTCCTCCTCGAAGACCGCCCTGTTGCCCTTGGGCTGCTTCGGGCCGGTGAAATCAGGCGTCAGCGCGAAGTGGTCGTTGAGGATGGCGACGAGGCTGAGATCTTTGGCGACGGCGTCGAAGGTCGCCTTCGCGCTCGCCGCCGTGCCGCCTGACAACGTGCCGCGCATGTCGCGCACGCGGCCCTTCACGCGCGGTGCCGGCGCGCCGAACACGCGCCTGGCTTCCTCCTGCACGAAGAAGGTGCCGAGCTCGAACGGCACGGAATCATAGCCGCAGGAGAACACGATGCGCGCGCCGCTCGCCTTGGCCGCCGCCTCGTACTTGTCGATCATCTGCCGCATCCAGACCGGCTCGCCGCAGAGATCGAAATAATCGACACCCGCAGCGACGCAGGCAGCTAACAGGTCCTCGCCGTAGAACTGGTAGGGGCCGACCGTCGTGATCACCGATTTGGTTTGCGCCACCATCGCCTTCAGCGACGCCGCATCCGACGCATCCGCCACGATCAGCGGCGTGTCGGCCGGCGCGCCGATCGCATCGCGCACCGATTTCAGCTTGTCGAGGCTGCGTCCCGCCATCGCCCATTTGAGCGCCTTGTCGTCCTTGTAACTCGCCGCCAGATATTCGGCGACGAGTTGACCGGTGAAGCCGGTCGCGCCGTAGACGACGATGTCGAATTTCGCAGAGCTCATGATCGGCCTTTACTTCTTCGCGTAGCTCACGCCCATGCCGGCACGGACGTCGCTTTGAATGCCATAGGGCGGGATCGGATAGCGCAGGCCGTTCTTCGCCAGCGCCTTCATGCCCTCGATTGCCTTGGCGAGATGCGAGGGCTTCAATGCCATCAGCATCTCCTCGTCCGGCACGCCGCCATAGCGCCGTTCGGCATAGCATGGCAAGGACAGGCTGGGCTCCCCAGTCTTGAGCGCCCGCCCCCATGAATCGGCGCAGGCGGTCTCGCCGACCACGCCCCATTCGAACTTCTTGTAGCCGGTATATTGCAGCCCGTTGATCAGGATGATCATCTGCCCCGGCGTCGCATAGACGAGGCAGATATCGGGAGGATCGAGCCGGCCGCTCGCGAGCGGGCTGACGGCGAGCGCCTGATAGTGCCCGAACGGAACCACGTCCAGCGCCGCCTGGCGCTTGCGCGCGTCCTCCGCCGTGCCGTGCCAGACCCCGACATAGTTTTCGCCGGCGAGCCATTTCTCGTCCTGCGGCGCAAGACCGATCACCGCGCGGCATTGGGCGCCTACGAGATCGTCGGCGGTGATGCCGACGGTCCAGCCCAGGCGCGCGGCCATGCTGACAATCTGATCGGTGGTGTGAATTGCGTTCGGGCGGCGGATCTTCGGGATCGCCTCCATTTCTGCGACGCTCGCGAACAGCTTCATGCCGATCACGTTCGTCTTCAGCCGCAGCAGGCTGTTGAGATCGGCGACGAGGCCAGCAAGGTCGATCCTGTCCGTACTCTGCTGTTGCATGGCTTCCTCCGCGCCGGCGATGGTGCGCCGCGTATTCTTGTTTTGCGGCTTTGTTCTAGTCCCTGCCCGGTCCCGGAAGCAACTCGGAGATCCTGCCCATCAGACGGTAAGCGGTAAGACCGATCCACTCGCGCACCGCAACTTCGGTTCGTCTCAAGCCGTCCGCGCCCATGTTGGTGAAGGAGAATAGATCCTCACGTCCCCCCATCCGCCAGTCCACCGGATAGGCCTCGACGTCAAATCCGGCCTTGCGGAAGATTCCCATCGAGCGCGGCATATGGAAGGCCGACGTCACCAGGAGCCAGCGCTCGCCGGGCTTTGGCGATACCAATTGCTTGGTGAAGATCGCATTCTCCCAGGTGTTGCGGGAGTTACGCTCGAGGATCAGGCGGTCCTTCGCGATGCCGAGATTCTCCAGGATCGGCGCGGAATAGTCGGCCTCCCTGGCCTCGCTCGACACCAGGTTCGCGGAGCCTCCGGTGAAGACGATGCGCGCATTGGGGTAGCGGCGCGCAAGCTCGGCCGGCGCAAACAGACGATCGGCCGCGTGCGCGACGACCGGCGTGCGATGCGCCGCCGACAGATCGGTGTCGACCGAGCCGCCAAGCACGATGATGCCGTCGGGCGCGCCGCGCGAGGCGTCCCACGCCGGGAAGCGCGACTCCAGCGGGTAGATCAGGAGATTGCCGAGCGGCGAGAACGCTGCGAGCGCCAGCAGCACCAGCGTGGTCACGGCAAGCCGGCGGCCAAACGCGGCAAAGCGCGTCGCCATCAGCACGACAGATACAATTCCGAGCTCGACCAGAAGATTGATCGGCAGCAGCGCGACGCCAATGGTCTTGGAGAGAGCGAAAAACAGAGGAGCCTCGCTGGAATGATCGTGCCTGCCATGCGCGGGCTTGGCCGGCACGGCCTTGTTCGGAAATCCTTCTTGAAAGAGGATCGATCGCCGGGTCAAGCCCGGACCGATCAAACCAACCGGACGCGGCAAATGACCCATCATCACCTGCATTCCAGCCCCGAAACCTGCCATTGGGGCTTCTTCGAAGCCGCACTCGAGCCCGTCCTCACCGTGGCCAGCGGCGACGAGGTGACGGTCGACACCATCAGCGGCGGTCCCGACATGCTGCCTGATCGCGACAGGTTTCACATTCCGCCCGAGATGCACGAGGTTCATGCCAGGAGCGAACGCATGCTGCCGGGCCACATCCTCACCGGTCCGATCGCGATCGAAGGGGCCGAGCCCGGCGACGTGCTCGCGGTCGAGATCCTCGACGTGCAGCTCCGGCAGGATTGGGGCTGGAACATGATCAAGCCGCTGTCCGGCACCCTGCCCGACGATTTCCACGAGACGCGGATCCTGAACATTCCGCTCGACCGTACCACGATGGTCGGCCGCATGCCGTGGGGCCTCGACCTGCCGCTGAAGCCGTTCTTCGGCGTGATGGGCGTATCGCCGCCGCCAGCCTGGGGCCGCATCTCCTCGCTGATCCCGCGCGCGATGGGCGGCAATCTCGACAACAAGGAGCTAGGAGCCGGTGCGACGCTGTATCTGCCGGTGTTCGTGCCGGGGGCGATGTTTTCCTGCGGCGACGGCCATGGCGTGCAGGGCGACGGCGAGGTCTGCGTCACCGCGATCGAGACCGCGCTGCAGGGCCGCTTCCGCCTGACGCTGCGCAAGGACCTGAAGCTAGACTACCCCCGCGCCGAGACGCCGACGCATTACATGACCATGGCGATGGACCCCGATCTCGACCAATGCGTGGTGCGCGCGCTCCGCGACATGATCGCGCTGCTCGGCGAAACGCGAAATCTGTCGCGCGAGGATGCCTACACGCTGTGCAGCCTCGCCGCCGATCTCCGGGTGACCCAGACCGTCAACGGCGCCAAAGGCATCCATTGCATGATCGAAAAGGCGATCGTGCACGGCTGAGCCGCCGCGCCCTTTCCTGACCTGCCGACATCACGCCGAGCCCGGTTTTCCCGGCGGCGCGTCGTGATGTGTCCGATTCTCAAGCGATTCCAATCACGTGAGCTTCCGCCCCAGCGCTGATTTGACTTCCACCCCCGAACCTAAATAGAGTCTTAATCGTTACTTTTATGTACCCGAGTAAGAGGCTAGCGTTCGGGCCATGGCCACCGAAAAAGCCGAGACTGACCGCATTCCCGTAACCTTGGCGCTCTCGACCATCGCGTATCTGGAGAAGCTGGTGAGACAGGGCACCCACGGCACCAGCGTTCCCGGCGTCGCACGGACATTGATCGAGGAAGGCATCCGTCTCGCCATCAAGGACGGTCTTCTGTCGATCCGCGACAATGGCAGGACGTGAGCGCACCCGGTACGTGAGGCGGGCGGATCTCGAGACCGCGGATGGCCGACATCTGCAACCTGGGATCGCCGACAAATGCCTGTTCTCTCACCGACCTGGACCGACGAACGAATCGAACTCCTGAAGCAGCACTTCGAGGCCGGCCTCTCCTGTCGCGAGATCGCCGCCGACATCGGCGTCAGCCGCAACGCGGTGATCGGCAAATTGTCGCGGCTCAATCTGACGCGCGGCCGGACGGTCGACGACCGAAAGGTCCAGGACAAAGGCCTGGCGCCGGCGCGGATGCGCAAGGCCGTGCCGCGGCTGCAATACGAGATGCTCGCCTCGATCTATGGCGAGACCGATGCGCCGGTGTTTGCCGGCCCAATCGACGAGGCCAACCGCTGCTCGTTGCTGGAGCTGTCGGAGAATCGCTGCCGCTGGCCGATCTCGACGCCGGGCGCAGCCGATTTCTGCTTCTGCGGCAACACGGCGCCGGACGGCCAGCCCTATTGCGCCGGCCACAGCCGCCTCGCCTATCGGCCGGCGGCGCGCACCCGCGTGATACGCGGCTGACGTTGCGGGCATCTGGACAACAAAAAACCTCCGGCGGGGCATCGCCGGAGGTTTCTGGAGGCTTAGCATGAAGCTAAGAGCCGCAACTTTCGTATCTGGCTGGCAGTGATATAGCTTAGTAGCTCAAGTAAGTAAATAAGTTTGACGCGACGGAATCGCATGGCTCGCCTTCGTGTTCCGCAACGGCATTCGATTTTCCGAAACTCTTGCCATGAAAAACCCCGGCAGTTTCCCGCCGGGGGTCTCCGATCGATTTGCGCGATCGATGATCAGAAGTTGCGCTGAGCGCGCAGCAGCATGCTCACCGAGTCTTGGTCCTTCAGCTCGTACACGGCCGCCGGCTTCGCAGCGCTGGCAATGCCCGGGCTCGCGATGAAGCCGGAGTACTTCTGGTCCAGACGCGACCAGCTCAAGTCGGCAGTGAACGCCAGGCCCTTGACCGGGGTCCACACGGTGTTCACACCGACCACCGCGAAGTTGAAGTCCGGATTACAGGTCGAACCGGCCAACCCGATTGCGGCGAAGTTGGTGCAGATCAGGGCCTTGCCCGTGTTGCCGTACTTCAGCTGGGCGTAGCCACCGTAGATGGCGCTGGCCCAGTTCGGGCTCCAGTTGTGGGTATAGCCGCCACGGAAGCCCCAGGTCTTGACGGTATCGATGCCGGTACCGGTTCCGAACACGCCGTCGGCGAGACCGGCGAACCCGGTGCTCTGATACGCGCCGTTGCCGCTGCCGCTGAACATGAAGAAGCTCTGCGGGAACAGGCTCTGGAAGTTGTAGCGGGTCGCACCGTCGGTGTAGACGGCCTGCAGGTTGATGACGTCACCCGCGCCGGTCGGGATGTTCTTGATCGACAAGGCGCCCTGCACGGCCCAGCCCCACTTGTCGGAGGGATGACCGGTGACTTCAGTCGCGCCGTAATAGGCTGAATGCAGCTCATGGGCCGCGACCGAGATCTGCGCCAGACCCCAGGCCTGGTCGACACGAACCTGACCGATCACCTCGGGCATGCGCGTGCCGCCCCAGGCGCTGGCGCCATAGACGCCGGTCACGAACTGCGCCGCCGTACCCGACGACACGTTCCAGAGGTTCGATTGACCATTGTTCGCCGAGGTCTCGTCCTGCAGCGCGAACGAAGCAGTGATGCCCTGGCCGAAGTCAGCCGTGTAGGCAACCTGGTTCACGCCGTTGACGTGGTTGGAGCCGCCCGGAAGGGTATCGGGGCCGCCGGCCGGATAGCTCTGCCAGGGAGCGTCGAAGATCGAGACCGTGCGGCCGAAAGTGAAGCCCGCGAACTGGATGAACGCATGGTAGAGACCGAGCGAGGCCGAACTGGTCGAGAACGCCGACGGGTTGCTGCCGGTGACGTTCGTGGAGTCGTAGCTGACGACCAGGTCGGCGTAGGTGCGAACAACGCCGTATTCGGTCGCCGTGCGGGTATCGATGTTGAAGTCCAGACGAGCGCGGCTGTAGTAGTAGTTGGTCAGACGGTTGTTGGACCCGCCGTTCACACTGCTCGAGCTGTTCCTGAAGCCATAGTCGCCGCCGCCGCCGAGAAGCATGTCAGCGCGGATGTAACCACCAAACTTGATGCAGGTATCGGTGCCCGGCATGTAGTAGAAACCCGCGCCGTAGAGCGAGCAGATCTTCACGTATTCGACTGCCTTGGCCTTGACCGGAAGATCAGCCGCCTGAGCTCCACCAACGGCGATCAGTCCCGCCGCAGTGCCGAGCAAAAGGCTCTTCACCACTTTCATTTAAAACCTCCAAGTTGCTCATTTCACGGAGACCGGACCGTGAGGCCCCCCAGATCCCCGTCTCTTCATCAAATCCGCTCGGCCGCTTCGCGTTTTCGGACGTACCTGCATTCGCGAGGGACGTGAGCGAACCACCTGCAACGGGACGATCGAGAACCCCCCACCGTCGGGATCAATATGCCCGCGCCGTTCCGTTAATCAAAATAGTTTATTAGATCAGCTTTGTGGTTTCACTAACCCTGTGGCCGCAACGCAACACCGGTGTTGAGCCAAAAAGCCTGATCGGGTCATATTTGTAGTTTTCGTGACACCATTACCCTGCTCTGCACTTGCGTCAGAGCAGAGTTGCGTGGACTATGCCCGCCGAAAATGAGCCGGAAAGAGAATCAGCTTGCGGGAGTGACGCTGTGTCCGCGACGAGGAAGGAAGGCGCGCGCCTGCGCACCATCGGCAACCTGGATATCATCAGGCGATTCACCTGGGAGATATCGTCGATCAACATGTATCTCGAGGAGCTGCGTCAGTTCTGGGCGAGGACGCTCGGCATCAGCGGACCGCAATGGCTGATCCTGATGGCCATCTCGGACCTCGACAAGGACGACGGCATTCCGGTCAACGTCGTGTCCAAGCTCCTCCACGTCGATCCGTCCTTCGTCACCACCCAGTCCAAGCTGCTGGAGAAGAAGGGCCTTTTGCGCCGCCGCCCCTCGCCGACCGACGCGCGCGTGGTCCGGCTATCCCTGACCGAGAAAACGCAGAAGCACCTGGCGAGCCTCAACGAGCAGTACAAGACCATCAAGGAATTCGTCTTCCAGGAGTTCGACGAGGCCGAGCTCGCCGAATTCACCACCAAGCTCGCGACGCTGAAGACCCGGCTGGAAAAGGCCTGCGTCCGCCTCAGCCTGGACCTCTGACGGCTCGCCGCTAGATCCGCCCCGCGCCACGGAGCCGCGATTCCAGCCAGTCGAATATATATTCGTTGGCAAGGCTCGGATTGTCGGCATGGGCCTGCGCGGCGCCGGTCTCCGCCGCGGTGAACACTTTCAGCGTGACATCCGAGCTGCCGAGCCGGGAATTCCGGACGAGCTGACGCGCCCGGTCGGCCTTGAGCCAGCCGTCCTCCCCGAGCGTGATCAGCACCGGGCAGTCGGCGCTGGAGGCCATCAGCGGCGCATGCGGCACAGGGACGATGCTGACGTCGCTCATCGCGAATCGGCTGGCGAAAAAGGCCCGCTCGTGCAGATCCCACAGGCCGCCGTCGCAGACGGCGGCGGCAAGCCGCGGCTCCTGCAGCACCGCGCGCGCCACGAAGGACGAGCCCCAGCCATCGGCGATGATCCCGACCCGCGCGAAATCGACGTCCTGCCGCATCTCCAGATAATCCATGACGCCGGGGATCGCGCTCTCGAGATCCTGGCGCCGCAATAGCGCCTCGAGAAAATCGTCGCGCTGGTCGCCGAACAGGTCGAGCGCCAGCATCGAGAAGCCACGCTCGCGCGCGTGCGGCACGAGCTTGAACAGAAATTCTTCCTTGCGGTGGCCGGGCTCGCCGATGCAGATCACGGTCGGCGCCGGCTCCTTCCCCGATGGCGCGGGCAGGAAGTATCCCTGCAGCGAGTGCCCGTCGAGCCAGGGTATCGTCACCACCTCGCCGGCCGGGCTGCGCGCGGCGAGATAGCGGCGCGCGCATTCCTGCATGGCCAGCACGGCGACCCAGCGGCGCTCGTCGGCGGGATCGAGCGGCATCGCTGCGGCACCATAATAGTTCATGGCGCGCAGCCAATTGCGCTGCGCACTGGCGCGGTGGCCCTCCGCGAACGCGGTCTCCGCGCGCTGCCGATTGGTCTGCGCCAGCTTCTTCCACTCGCGGTGCCAGGAGCGGTCGTCGCCGCGCTTCAGCTGCCGCGCGATCATCAGGCATTCCGCGATCGTGGCGCCGCCCTCCTGGGCCGCCGCGAGCAGCCGCGTGAACTCAGCTGAAATGTCCTCTCGCTCCGGGCAAAAGGTCCAGTCGTCGGAGAGGCATGCGGGCATCATTGGGAGCTACGCTCTAATCGTCGCGTTACCCCGATTGACTAAACCATTTCAAGTCGCCGACCAAGCCGGCGCGCGCGTCATTACAGGCATGTGAGATCAACATCGCTTGAACAACGTCATGACGGATGCGTGACATTGCAACAGATCATGGTGCGCGACGAACATTGGCGGGAGCTGGCACTTAGAATTGTCCAAGTATCTCTTGCCATGACGACCATCATAGCCATATCGGCGCGCCTTGCTGGGCGCGCTAAAGAATATGACCCCTAGCGGCGGCGTGCGCGCACGCCTCTCCTTCGAGACGGCGCTGACGTGCCTCCTCGGGTGCGATGGGTGGGCGCCCCGGCAGCGGCCTCAACCAAGCCGCCAGCCGACCTCCTGCGTAATACTTTCGAAGAAGGCACGGTCATAGGCCTGCTCCGGCGCGGCGCGCACGCGCTCGTCGAGAAGCTTGGCGTCCTCGCCGACCAGAATGCGCCACCGCTCCGCCTTGACCCCGTCGAGGATGATCTTGGCGGCTTCTGCCGCCGTCGTCGGCGCATCCTCCAGGAAGCTGCGGGCGCGCTCGGCGAACGCCGCCTGGATGTCCTCGTCCGACATCCCGTCGGCATCCGGCACGCCGGCCGCGACCATGCGCTTGCGGGTCAGCGCGACCTCATCGGCATTGAGCCGCTCCGAGCCGTCGGCGCTCTGCACCTTGCGCGAGTTGGAGACGATCGAGGTGCCGATATGGCCGGGCATCACCACCGAGCATTTGACGTGCGGCGCATGCAGGCGCAAATCGTTGATCAGCGCTTCGGTGAATCCCTTCACTGCGAATTTGGCCGCACTGTAGGCGGTGTGCGCCTGGTTCATGCCGATCGAGGCCCAGAAGCCGTTGACGCTGGCGGTGTTGACGATGTGGGCTTCGTCCGCGGCCACCAGCATCGGCAGGAAGGTGCGCACGCCGAGATAGACGCCGCCCCAGCAGATGTTGAAGGTGCGCTCCCATTGCTCGCGGGTGTTGGTGAACAGGCTGCCGCCGCCGCCAATGCCGGCATTGTTGAACAACAGATGGATCCTGTCGGTCTGCTGCTGCTCGGCGAGCTCGTCGCGAAAACGCTTCAGATGGTCCTCGATCGCGACGTCGGCGACGTGCGTCGTGACGCGCAGCCCCTGCGGCAGCTTCTCGGCCTCGCACAGCCGCTTGGTCTCGGCCATCGCGGCCTCCGAGACGTCGCACATGGCGACGTTGCAGCCCTCGGCCACGAGCTGCCGCGCGAGCTCGCGCCCCATGCCCGTGCCGCCGCCGGTGATGACTGCGATCTTTCCAGCAAAATCCTTCATGGGACTTCGGTCCCTCCCCTTGTCGGTGTGTTTCTTGGTCACGGCGCCGCTGACCGCGGCGCGCGCAAAACTGTAGCAGCGCGACATCCGCGGGTAAAAGCCGTGCGCTGCCCTCTTCGCCTTCGGTAATTTCGGCGGGCGGACTACGCGCGATGTTGCGCGCGGGCCTTGTGAAGTGGCTCATAGGCGACACGGCCCGGATAATCGATCATTCCTGAGTATTTTCCAGCGGATTCCCCGTATTTGTCCGGCTTCGGGTTAATGGCAATTTTTCTACAATCCGAATCGCCAAATGGGGGTGGACGCTGGATTGAGTCGGCCAGGCCAGCGTGTTGTTTGCGTGTCACAGGCTCTGGCACTCCGCTTGCATCCTCTTCGTGGTCAGAAACAACCAACGAGGTGATAGGAATGTTCGTGACCGTCGTTGCCGTGCTTTGCCGGCTTGGCGCAGCCAGCTCAGGCAGTTGTGTCGAGGAAATCGTGACAGACAGCAACATGACACCCGAGATTTCGCTAATGCAGTGCGCGATCGGCGCACAAGCGCCTCTCGCGAAGTGGATGGGTGAGCATCCGATCTATCACGCGAACTGGCGCCTCGAGCGCTACAAATGCGTGCCGGGTCATTACGAGATCAAGGGCCACGCCTAAGGCCCCGCAAAACCACTGGTACCGAGACCACGGATACCAGAACGATCGATCCAAGAGGAAACGCCCGGGGGCCGCTTATCCCTGCGTGCGGACACTGCCAGCGCCAGACCGATCACGGCAGGCGCTCTGTGACAATGATCACGCCCTCCCTCTAAGCCACTTCACGCAAGATGATCGCGCGTGCCCGCCGTCCTTCCGGCGTCGGCATCAGCGCGAAGTTGTGCGGTTGCTCGCGCAATAGATGCAGCTCGATCGGCACGCCCACCGCCCTCGCTCTTGCGGCAAGGTCGACGCTGTCTGGATACAGAAGATCGCGCGTGCCCGAAAAAATCGTCATCGGCGCGAGCCCGCGGAAACTGCCGTTGAGCGGGCTGACGAAGGGATGGCCGACTTCGAGCTCGCCGGCATAGAGCCGCGCGGCCTCGACGATGCCCGGAATATCCTGGATCGGATCGCGCGCCGCGATCGCAACCTGCTCCGGACGGCCGACCGAGGCATCGGCCGCGGGCGAGATCAGCAGCAACCGGCTCGGCTGCCGATGACCGCGATCGCGCAGCCATTGGCAGGCGGCGAGCGCAAGCCCAGCGCCGGCCGAATTGCCGACGACCGTCACTTTTGCATCGCCAGCGTCTTCCAGCAGCATGCGCAGCAGCTCGGCCGTCGCCGGCACGACGTCCTTGGCGGTCGCCCGCGGCGCCAGCGGGTAGATCGGCACGACGCAGCAGATTCGCGCCTTGCGCGTCATCTCACCGATGAAGCGCCAATGCGCCGGCGCGATCTCGTTGATGTAGCCGCCGCCATGCAGGAACATGACGTAGTTGCAGCCCTCGTGGCCTGACGCCGGCTCGGTGTAGTAGACCGGCCAGCCGCCCATCTTGGTCAGCGTCACCTCGACGTTGCCGACCCCGACCGGCTCGTGAGAGGCCGGCGCCAGCGCCAGCTTCTGCACACGCGCCAGCACCGCCTCGGCGGATGCAAGCTGCTGCTTGTAGGGAAGCTGCCGCAGCAGCAGGTTGAGGGCCCGGCTTTGCAGGCTTGGTGCTGGATCGCGCGGCGCCCGCGCGCCGAATACGCAGCCGCCCGGACAGAATTGGAAGGCCGATACAAGTCTCGCAACGCTCATCGCCACATCCCCATCCGGCTGTTTCGACCCGGCGACGAAGAGGGTTGCCGACCCGCCGCCATTGGTCGATATAATGCGAGCATTCACTCGCTTTTCCTACTCGCATTCAGATCACAAGTCCGTGGCCCGCAAACCGTCCACAACACCCCGGAAAAATGCCTCGCAGGAGCGATCCCGTGCCACCGTCGACGCGCTGGTCGAGGCAACTGCTCGCATTCTGGTCAAGGAAGGCTTCGAGAAGGCCAGTACCAACCGCATCGCCGAGATCGCCGGCGTCAGCGTCGGCTCGCTCTACCAATATTTTCCCAGCAAGGAGGCCCTCGTCGCCGCCGTGATCGATCGCCACAATGATGCGATCATGAATGTCGTCCGCGCCGCCTTCGCGGAGGTCGCCGACCTGCCGATCGAGATGGCCGTGCACCGCCTCGTCACCGTCGCGATCGAGGCCCATCACATCGACCCGAACCTGCATCGCGTCCTCGCCGAGCAGATCCCCCGCTCCGGTCACCTCGCGGAAGTCGAAGCCTACAGCCACGAAATCCACGCCCTCGTGCGCACCTATCTCGAACGCCACCGCAAGGAGATGCGCAAGATCGATCCCGCGCTCGCAGCATTCATGTGCGTGAGCGCGATCGAAGCCATCGCGCACAACACCGTGCTGAACGGAGAGATGCTGTCGGAGAAGATGGTGAAGGTGCTGGTGGACGAGACGACGCGGATGGTGGTGGGGTATTTGAGGTAGCGGAGCCTGAGATTACGGAAATCGGCGACAGCGCGCCCATTTGGATGAGGCAGCGTCCTGCGCCCTGAGAGGCGCGCCAGAATGCAGTCCAGCACTGTCACCGTAATGTCCGAACACGACGGATCGAGGAAGCGCCCACTTCGCCAGGCCCGATGACACAAAGCGCACCGCGTTTGTTCGGGACCAAGTTACCATGCATAGTACCGGGGCTCTCGGCGGGCCGCTTGACTCAGGTCAATATCCCGCCGGCCTCAGCGCGCCAACATTGTCGTATGGGTGTTGTATTGCCTGCCATCTAGCGTGAGCGATCCCGGCGGAGTGCCGGGGCGCGGACATCGATCGTGAATCGTGACACGACGGAAAGCAGAATGAAGCTCGCGCTTGCGCTGCCACCACCGCAACGTGATTTGCGTCTCGACCTGTTTCGCGGCCTCGCCAACTGGGCGATGTTTCTCGGCCATGTGCCCGGCACAGTGCTGGTGTGGTGTTCGTTCCGAAATTATGGATTCAGCGACGGGGCCGACCTGTTCGTGTTCATCTCCGGCTACACCTCGGCGCTCGTTTATACCCGAAAAATGGAGCGAGGCTTTGTGTTCGGAACGAGCAGGCTCTTCAGGCGCGTATGGCAAATCTACACCGCCCATATCGTGCTATTCATGATCTACCTGGCTTTCATCCATTTCCTGTCGGAGAGGTTCAACGCGCCTGATCTGATCGATCTGTTCAACGCCGGACCGGTCACCAGCGCGCCGATCGAGATGATGACGCAGGGGCTTTTGCTGCGATACAAGCCTCTGAATTTGGACGTGCTGCCGCTGTACGTCGTCTTGATGGGCCTGTTTCCTCCGATCCTCTGGTTGATGTTGAGATTTCCCGACGCCGCCATGATCGGGTCGGTGCTGTTATATCTGGCTGCGCGGCAATTCCATTGGAACCTGCCTTCCTATCCGTCGGGAAGCTGGTACTTCAATCCGCTGGCGTGGCAGCTTCTGTTTGTTACGGGCGCATGGCTCGCGTTGACCGGTGCGGGGCGTCTGCATTTCTTGCTGCGGTCCAGGTTCGTGCTGGTTGTTGCGGTTGCCTATTTGATTTTTGCGGCGATCATGACGTTAGCTGCTCACCAGCCTCAGCTCCGGGCCTTGTTTGCGCCTGCCTTGTTCGAGCTTTTCAATCCCAACGACAAGACCAATCTGGCGCCCTACCGCTATCTTCATTTGATGGTACTGATTATCCTTGGTGCCCGGTTCATACCGATCGATGCGCGCGGGCTACAAGCCACCATCTTGCGACCCCTGGTAAAGTGCGGCCAGCAGTCCCTCGAAGTGTTCTGTGTGGGCATTCTCCTGGCCTTCATCGGGTACTTCATCCTGCAGTTGGCAGGGAACGGCATCCTCGCTCAACTGCTCGTCGGAGCTGCGGGAATCGCGATCATGACGGCGGTTGCCTACTACAGATCCTGGTCAAAGCGAGTAGAGAAACCTTCACATGAGAGTCCGGTGGATGGAAAGAGGGCGCCGGAAAGCACCGGCCCCCTCGAGCATCTTGTAGTGCGCGCCGCCGGAACGGTGCCGCAGGTCGCTTGCGGGACGGGTACGCAGCAGCAGCCGTTAAGGGAAGTTTGACAACCGCGCCGGCCGTCAAGATCGCGATCGAGGCCCATTCCATCGACCCGAATCTGCACCGCGTCCTCGCCGAGCAGATCCCCCGCTCCGGCCACCTCGCCGAGGTCGAGGCCTACAGCCACGAAATCCACGCCCTCGTGCGCGCCTATCTCGAACGTCACCGGAAGGAGATGCGCAAGCTCGACCCCGCGCTCGCAGCGTTCATGTGCGTGAGCACGATCGAAGCCATCGCGCACAACACGGCGCTGAACGCAGCCGAGATGCTGTCGGAGAAAATGGTGAAGGTGCTGGTGGACGAGACGACAAGGATGGTGGTGGGGTATTTGAGCTGGGTGGGCGACAAGCCAGGGCACTTGCGATCTAGCTCCGCACGATGCTTCTTGAGCTTCGCATCTGGCCTGATGACGATCGCACTGCCCGCGTCCAAAGCTGATCGTATTTGCGCGACTCATCCTCCGCCGGGACGCGACCGCGTCAGTCGTCGCGCGGTAACTCGCCTCGCCAATTTAAATATTTATGCATATTTAATTTTGACAAATTAAATCATTATTATTTGAGGCCGGGCAGAACCGGAGCGTGGTCAATCTCAGTCAGGCACGCTCTTGCTCCGCGATGTCGGTATGTCATCACCGTTTTGCGCGTCTTGAGGAACGCGACCTCTGAGCTTGCATTGTCGGCTTGATCTTCAATCGTTCACGAGGTCGACAATGCATCTTCTCGTCAGAATGGCGGCGATTGCGACAGTCCCTGCTTGGATCGGATTGAACGCGAACGGCGCTGCAGCACAGGATTTCCATGACCGGTGGTCCATCATTCCGAAGGCTCAGGCAGAGCCGGCGCCTGCTGGACCCGAACAGCCGAAGAAGGATCAGATTGAGGCGCCACCTCCAACCGCACAAGAGCCATCGGCTGATCGCTCGGGCATGCGATCTTTCAATCGAGTCTTTTCGGGAAAGGCCTCCTATTATTCATATTCCAAAGGCAAGACAGCGAGCGGTTCGACATTCAATCGGAATCACCTCACGGCGGCGCATCGCAGCCTGCCGTTCGGCACCAAGGTCCGCGTGACCCATGGAGGAAGCAGCGTCATCGTCACCATCAACGACAGAGGCCCGTTCATTCGTGGCCGCGTCCTCGATCTCTCGCTCGCTGCCGCGCGCAGCTTGGGGATTACGAATCGCGGCGTAGCTCAGGTTCGTGCCGAGGTGTTGTAGCGGGCGGCTTTTGAACGGCCGTGACATTGAAAACCCGACGCGTTTGTGGATATGACCTCGAGTACTCACCGCCTTCAACGGGATGGCGATGGGGTATTTGAGGTATCAGCGCTTGTGCCTTTTGGGGAAGCCGGCGGAAGCCTCGCAGAATAACAAGTAGTCCCGCAACGCCGATCATGTCGGCGGGCAGACGAAGGTCGTCAGGCTTCCTTCTTCTTCACGCTGATATTTCCGTCGCCCTCGATATATGCCTCTACGACGTCCGAGGGACTCGCTATCCCCTCCTCGCGAAGCTTGCTCATCAACTCATCCATCGTCACCAGCTCCTGCCGCATGTGGCGGCGAAGGACCTGCCCGTTTTTGATGAGCAGGAGCGGCGCCGGCCGAGCAAGCCGCTCCACGAAAGGCACGTGATACCCGACCCAGTCGATGGCTAGATTCCAGAAAATGATGGTGGCAACGAGCACGATACCTTCTGTGATCGAGTGGTATTCGCCCGCCATGCCATTCTGCGCCGCGTCCGCCAACAGGACGACGAGAAGCAAATCGGGAATGCTGAGTCCGCCGGTTTGTCGCTTCAAAATGAACCGCATCAGGGTGAAGATGCCGAGATACATGATGGTGCCCCGCACGATCATTTCCATGATGGAATGCGTCGGGACGAAGATCTCGCTCCACGATAACTGAAACATGTTGCCCTCGCCTGAATGGAAGCGTCCTGATGCCGCGAATCGAAACTCTTATCGGACCCGAACAGTTTCGGAGTTGCGAGGAGGATGGTGAAGAGTTGAGGCTCTAGCCGACCGCTCGACCGTGATTGTCCTCTGGACGATCAGCTCCTACCACTGTCCGACGCGGCGATTCGGAAAAACAATATGACTCAATGACATCGCTACTGTGCATGGGGTTGTTTTCGTCGTTTCGATGTACCGCCCACCGCAGGCCCCGCTTCTGGCCACAGGCATCGTCGCGGCCGGAGCACGCTCCACGCCGACGGTCACCCGACAGAGGTTGAAAAAATGGTCGGAGCGAGAGGATTTGAACCTCCGACCCCTAGTCTCCCAGACTAGTGCGCTAACCGGGCTGCGCCACGCTCCGAATGCCGTTCCATTAGCTAGGATCGCCGCTTTGCGCAAGGCGAGGCCGCAGCATTTTGGTGTATCCGCCCAAGCGGGGCCGGAACTGCCCCGCAAAGCCGGGGACCGCCCTAGCCCTCCTTCAGGGCCTGATCCAGCATCTCGCGACAGGCGACGAGGTCGCCGAGGACCCGCTCCAGCCGCTCGCGGTCGAGCGCGCTGGGGCCGGCGGGCACGGCGGCGCCGCCTTTGCGGAAGGTGGTGAGGATCTCCTCGTCGTCGACCTCGGTGAAGCGGAAGTCGATGCCTTCCTCTTCATCGCCCTGATAGTCGTCATCGTCGGTGTCGGTGATGCCCTTGATGGGGGCCTCGTCCTCGGGCTCCATCAGGCTCGCGCCGATCGCGTCCTCGATGGCGCCAAAGGAGACCGCGGCCGCGCTGTCGGCGAGGCCCTGCACCGATTTGACGCCGTGCTCTTTCAGGATCCGCTGCACCCCGCGGATGGTATAGCCTTCGCCGTAGAGCAGCCGGCGGATGCCTTTGAGCAGGTCGACGTCGTCGGGGCGATAATAGCGGCGGCCGCCGCTGCGCTTCATCGGCTTGATCTGGGAGAAGCGGGTCTCCCAGAACCGCAGCACGTGCTGCGGAATGTCGAGTTCCTGCGCTACTTCGCTGATGGTTCGGAACGCATCCGGCGCCTTGTCCAAAGGCCAGTCCTTTCCGAAAGGCGGTTACGCCTCTTCTTGAGCCTGGGTGGCGTCACCGTTGGTACGGTGCTGGGCGTTGATCCGCTGCTTCAGGATCGCCGACGGCTTGAACACCATGACGCGGCGCGGCGAGATCGGCACCTCGGTGCCGGTCTTCGGGTTGCGGCCGATGCGCTGGCCCTTCTTGCGCACCATGAAGGAGCCGAACGAGGACAATTTCACCGTCTCGCCCTTCTCCAGGCAGTCGGTGATCTCCTTCAGCACGAGTTCCACGAAGGCAGACGATTCCGTGCGCGATAGGCCCACCTTCTGGTAGACGGCTTCGCACAGATCGACACGCGTTACGGTTTTGCTGGTCTCACTCATCGCCCTGCCCCACCTCACGGCGAACAATTCTTGTCTGAAATTATGAGCTTACGATACGGCGGTCAACACCGCACATCAATGCACACGTCGCGATAATCGGCGCGGATTCCGGCAAAATTTTATCGGTGTGGCTTACCAGCGCACCAGCGCGGAGCCCCAGGTGAAGCCGCCACCCATGGCCTCCAGCAGGACCATGTCGCCCTTCTTGATGCGGCCGTCCTTGCGCGCCACCGAGAGCGCCAGCGGGATCGAGGCCGCCGAGGTGTTGCCGTGACGGTCCACCGTCAGCACCACCTTCTCCGGCGCGATGTGCAGCTTGTGCGCGGAAGCGTCGATGATTCGCTTGTTGGCCTGGTGCGGCACGAACCAGTCGATGCCGTCGGCATCGAGCCCGGTCGCCTTGAAAGCATCGACGATCACGTCGGTGATCATACCGACCGCGTGCTTGAAGACCTCGCGGCCCTCCATGCGCAGATGGCCGACGGTCTGGGTCGAGGACGGCCCGCCGTCGACGAACAGCTTTGCCTTGTGGCGGCCGTCGGAGCGCAGATGCGTGGTCACGATGCCGCGGTCGGTCGCGGCATTGCCGGGCTGCTCCTGCGCCTCCAGCACCACGGCGCCGGCGCCGTCGCCGAACAGCACGCAGGTGCCGCGATCGTTCCAGTCGAGGATGCGCGAGAAGGTCTCCGCGCCGATCACCAGCGCGCGCTTGTAGGCCCCGGTGCGCAGGAAATTGTCGGCGGTGGCGAGCGCGAACACGAAGCCCGAGCACACTGCCTGCAGATCGAAGGCCGCGCCATGATTGATGCCGAGGCCGTGCTGCACGGCGACGGCGGTCGCGGGGAAGGTGTTGTCGGGCGTCGAGGTCGCCAGCACGATCAGCTCGATCGATTGCGCGTCAACGCCGGCATCGCGGAGCGCCGCCTGTGCCGCCTTGATGGCGAGGTGCGAGGTGAACTCGCCCTCGGCCGCGATGTGCCGCTCGCGAATGCCGGTGCGCTGCACGATCCACTCGTCGGAGGTATCGATGCGCGCCGCCAATTGGGCGTTGGTCACCACCTGCTCCGGCAAGTAAGAGCCGCAGCCGAGCACGACCGAACGAATCTGAGTCACGAAACATCCTCCGGCGCGGGCTGCACGAATTTGAGTGCACCACCCTCGCGGTTGAGCATCTGATTGATCTTGTTCAGGAGATCGTAGTGAGCCATCTCATAGCCAACATCGATCGCATAGGCAAAGCCTTCGGCGTTGGTTCCGCCGTGGCTCTTGACCACCACCCCGTTTAGTCCCAGCAGCACGCCACCATTGGACTTGTTGGGGTCCATTTTGTCGCGCAGGGCCTTGAAGGCGCTGCGCGCGAAGAGGTAGCCGAGCTTGGACATCCAGCTCCGCTGCATCTCGTGACGAAGCAATTCCGCCATCTGCCGTGCGGTTCCCTCGGCCGCCTTCAGCGCGATGTTGCCGCTGAAGCCTTCGGTGACGATCACGTCGGCGAGCCCCTTGCCAATGCCGTCGCCCTCGACGAAACCGATATAGTCGAGCTCCGGCAGGTTCCGCGCCCGCAGGATCTCGCTGGCCTCGCGGATCTCCTCGTGGCCCTTGATCTCCTCGGCGCCGATATTGAGCAGCCCGACCGTGGGCCGGGTTTTGTTGAACAGCACGCTCGCTTTGGCCGCGCCCATCACCGCCATCGACACCAGATGGTGGGCATCGCCGCCGAGGGTGGCGCCGAGGTCGAGCACGACGGACTCCCCGCGCAGGGTCGGCCAGATCGCCGAGATCGCCGGCCGGTCGATGCCCGGCAGGGTGCGCAGATGGAAGCGCGCCATCGCCATCAGCGCGCCGGTGTTGCCGGCGGAGATCGCGACGTCCGCCTCGCCCTTCTTGACCGCGTCGATCGCGAGCCACATCGAGGAGGTCTTGCGGCCGCGCCGCAGCGCCTGGCTCGGCTTGTCCTTCATGCTGACGGCGACGTCGGTATGGACGATCTTGGATGCGGCCTTCAGCTTCGGGTGCTGGTCGAGCTCGGGCTCGATCCTGGCGCGGTCGCCGACCAGCAGGAACTCGGTGTCGCGATGCCGGCCAAGCGAGATGGCGGCGCCCGGAATGACCACGGCGGGGCCGACATCGCCCCCCATGGCGTCCAGCGCGATGCGAACCTTGCTTGGCATGTAAGTCCTGGAAACCTGGTCTGGTGCGGTCTTGGATCAGCGGGGCCGCAAAATGGGTTCGCCACCGGGACGGCGGCCGGCCAAGCGCCACGCCGCACCCGGACCGGGGCGCGACAATAGCGTTTTGTACCCCCGAAACAACCTCTTGCCCCCAGCCTTTTGCATTCGGGGCAATCCGGCCGCCGGGCGCGGATTTCGCGAGAAATCCATTGAAATCAGACAGATAAACAGCTGTCTCAAACCATCGAGGCAAATGGCTCGCGTCCCCTGCCAAGGCAGCCCGCGAGCCAAAATGCCCCTCATTGGCCCTTCTTCTTGTCCTGCAATGCCTTCAGCACGGCGAAGGGATGGTCTTCGGGGTCGGGAGCGGTGACCTCCGCCTCGAACACGGCCCCCTCCTTGCGTGGATAGGGATCGATCGCCAGGAACAGGACGTCGGTGGCGAGCCGGCCGAGGTCGATGATGCCGCCCGTGATCGGCTCGGGCGGGTCGGCAACCTCGGGCGGCGCCTCGTCGTCCTGCCCCTCCTCGATCAGATCGGCCAGGCGGCGCGCCTCGGCCTCGGGGGCGAACATCAGGTCCACCTCCTCCTCGATCTCGCTCTCGATCGGATCCAGCGTGACGACGCAGGTCTGGCCGATCCGGCCACGAACCAGGCCCGTGACCTGGACCCGCCCCCCGCTTTTCGGCACGATATCGAAGCTGGCATGGGCGGACAGGATCTCGCGCAAGCCCGCGACCTCCGCCATCGCCTGCCGCTCGGCCACTGAGGCCTCGAGCTCGCGATGCAACCCGCCGTCCGGGATTTGCGCAACGATGACGGGCGCCCGCCAGGGATCGCGCTCGGTATCTGGTCGGCTCATGGCGTGACATCCTCTGACAGCGCCCGGGGAAACTTGAAGGACGCGCGCAGCAGCGCGGCCTCGTCGGTCCGGCCAAGATCGGCCTCGCTGGCCCTCGCATAGGCCGCGAGCCGCTCCGCCTGGTCGAAGCCGGTCCCATTCAAGATATTCTTGCAGATCGCCGCTGCCAGCGCCTCGCCGCCGGCTTCCATCGCCTGGTCGTAGGCCTGGACGCGGCCGTAGAATGCCTCGCCGAAGGCCCGCATCCGCTTCGGCACGGTCTGGTCGCCCACCCCCATCTCGCGCAGATTGTCGTCCATGTCCTCGCAGAAGCGGTCGAACAGCGCCTGCGACAGCTCCGCGGCGCCCTGAACCGCGCGCAGACGGCGCAGCAGCAGCCAGAGATGCAGCAGCAACAGGTCGAAACGCCCGTTAACCGTATCGGGCACACCCAAGACCCGGTAAAACAGGGGTTCTCGCGCCTGCGTCACGATCATGCCATAGATGGCCTCAATGGTGCCAGGCGGGGTTCGCCGGGGTTTCCTGAAGTGATTGAACGGCCAAAGCATTGTGGTTTCCGCAAGCGGGCGCGCGCGAGTTGCATTCAGACGCCCAGCCCGGTACTTCAGCGCCTCGCGCGACGCAAGGGGACGGAATCAGTTCCGCTATGACGATAACGAACCAGATCAGCCTGCGCGCGGACATGCGGCGCGGCCTTCATGCCTGTTGGCGCGGCCTGCGCATGCTCGCGGCCACCGCCGTGATCGGCGTGGCCCTTGCAGCTTGCACCGGCGAGCAGTTCCAGAAAGGCTACATCCTGCCGCCCGGCGCGCTCGAGCAGATTCCGATCGGCGCGAGCCAGGATCAGGTGCTGATCGTGATGGGCACGCCTTCGACGGTCGCGACCCTCGACGGTGAAGTGTTCTACTACATTTCGCAGCGCTCGGAGCGCCCGGTCGCCTTCATGAACCAGAAGGTGGTCGATCAGCGTGTCATCGCAGTCTATTTCGACAAGACCCGGCGCGTGCGCCGGCTTGCGAATTACGGTCTCCAGGACGGCAAGATCTTCGACTTCATCAGCCGCACCACGCCGACGTCGGGTCAGGAGATGAGCTACCTTACCCCGCTGTTCAAGCTGCTCAGCTTCAACTGAGGCCGTCGAAGGATTCGATCGAAGCGGCTTGTCGCTTCGCGTCGAAAATGCGCGTCGAACGAGGCTCCTGAAGCCGCTTAATTCCATCGCAAGGTATATGGGCTTACGCCTGCGTCGTCGTGCCGCTCTCTGCGCGGCACTTGTCGTCGCGCGCGACTTGCGGTCGCACGTGCCGTTCCCTACGGTTCCCGCAAAGCAAAAAGCAGGAGTGGATTCGTGCATAAGCCTTTGTTGTCCCGCCGTCGTGTGCTCGCCGGTGCTGCCGGCCTTTCGGCCGCAGCGATTCTACCGCGATCGAGCCTTGCCGACTGGAAGCCCACTGAAAACGTTCGTCTCATCGTGCCGGCCGCGGCCGGCGGCTCGACGGACGTGATGGGCCGCCTCCTGGCCGCGCATCTGCAAACCGCCTGGGGTCAGTCGACTGTGGTGGAAAACCGCTCCGGCGGCGGCGGCACGATCGGCACCGCCGAGGCCGTGCGCGCCAAGCCGGATGGTCACACCATCCTGGTCGGCAACCCCGGCCCGAACGCGATCGCCTACAGCATCTTCAAGAACCTCAGCTACAAGCCGGACCAGCTTCAGCCGGTCTCGAACATGATCCGGATTCCGAACATCGTCTCGGCGCATCCGAAGACCGGCATCAAAACGATTCCCGAGCTGATCGCGTATCTGAAGGCCAATCCGGACAAGCTCAGCTACGCCTCCTCCGGCGTCGGCCAGAGCCCCCACCTCACCGGCGCCTGGTTTCTCCAGCTCACCGGCCTGAAGATGACGCACATCCCGTTCCGCGGCGCCGGCCCCGCGCTCCAGGCCGCCCTTGCCGGCGACATCCAGATCCTGTTCGACAATCTCTATCCGACCCTGCCTCAGGTGCAGAGCGGCACGCTCAACGGTCTCTGCGTCACCACGCCCGAGCGCAGCGACCTCGCCAAAGACCTGCCGACCATGCGCGAGAGCGCGCCGGAGCTGGCGAATTTCGACGTGTCCTCCTGGTTCGCGGTCTTCCTGCCGAAGGGCGCTTCGCCCGAGGTGCTGGGCGCGCTCAATCTCCAGGTCAAGGCGATGCTGGAGCGCGAGGACGTCAAGAAGCAGATCGCCGCCATGGGCGCCCGCGCCGACTACGGCACGCCCGAGCAGTTCGCCGCCTTCGTGGACGCCGAGACGAAGAAGTTCGCCGGCATCATCCAGAAGGAAGGCCTGCAGATGGACGTACAGTAGGTCTCTCTCACGTCATTGCGAGAGAAGCGAAGCAATCCAGGCTGTCTCTGCGGAACGATGCTGGATTGCTTCGTCGCAAGAGCTCCTCGCAATGACGTCGGGAGAGCGTCGGATCGCCAAATCAAAAACCCCGCGGCTCACGCCGCGGGGTTTTCTCTTGTCGCGTCAGCGCCGCTCAGTGCGCCAGGATCGCCAGCAGCAGCAGGGCCACGATATTGGTGATCTTGATCATCGGGTTCACCGCAGGTCCCGCCGTGTCCTTGTAGGGATCGCCGACGGTATCGCCGGTCACCGCGGACTTATGGGCATCAGAGCCCTTGCCGCCGAAATGACCGTCCTCGATGTACTTCTTGGCGTTGTCCCAGGCGCCGCCGCCCGAGGTCATGGAGATCGCGACGAACAGGCCCGTCACGATGACGCCGAGCAGCATGGCGCCGACGGCCGAGAATGCCGCCGACTTGCCGGCCGCGCCGCCGCCCGCGATCGCATAGATCAGGAAGTAGACGACGATCGGCGACAGCACCGGCAGCAGCGAGGGGATGATCATCTCCTTGATTGCCGCGCGCGTGAGCAGGTCGACCGCCTTGCCGTAGTCGGGCTTGTCGGTGCCCTGCATGATGCCCGGCTTCTCGCGGAATTGGCGACGGACCTCCTCGACGATCGCACCGGCCGCACGGCCGACCGCGGTCATGCCCATCGCGCCGAACAGGTACGGCAACAGACCGCCGAACAGCAGGCCCACCACGACGTAGGGATTGTTCAGTGAGAAGTCCGGATTGACGCCGGCGAAGTAGGGATGCTGCGCGGAGCGGGCCACGAAGAACTTGAGGTCCTCGTTGTAGGCCGCGAACAGCACCAGGGCGCCGAGACCAGCGGAGCCGATCGCGTAGCCTTTGGTGACCGCCTTGGTGGTGTTGCCGACCGCGTCGAGCGCGTCGGTCGACTTGCGCACCTCCTTCGGCAGTCCCGCCATTTCGGCAATGCCGCCGGCATTGTCGGTGACGGGGCCGAAGGCGTCGAGGGCGACGATCATGCCGGCCAGCGCCAGCATGGTGGCGGTCGCGATCGCGATGCCGAACAGCCCGGCGAGGCTGTAGGTGACCAGGATGCCGGCGATGATGACGATCGCAGGCAACGCGGTCGCTTCCATCGAGATGGCGAGGCCCTGGATCACGTTGGTGCCGTGGCCGGTGACCGAGGACTGGGCGATCGACTTCACCGGACGATAGTCGGTCCCGGTGTAGTATTCGGTGATCCAGATGATCAGGGCGGTGACGACGAGACCGACCACGCCGCACTCGAACAGCGCCAGGCCGGTGTAGTTGACGCCCTCGAGCTTGCCGAAGCCGATCAGGTAGTAGATCACCAGGGCGATGCCGATCAGCGACAGGATGCCCGTAGCGATCAGGCCCTTGTAGAGCGCGCCCATGATCGACTGGCTCGGCCCGAGCTTGACGAAGAAGGTGCCGATGATCGAGGTGATGATGCAGATGCCGCCGATCGCGAGCGGCAGCGTCATCATGTTGGCGAGGATCGGCGTCTTGGCGAAGAAGATCGCCGCCAGGACCATGGTGGCGACCGCGGTCACCGCATAGGTCTCGAACAGGTCGGCGGCCATGCCGGCGCAGTCGCCGACGTTGTCGCCGACGTTGTCGGCGATGGTCGCAGGGTTGCGCGGGTCATCCTCGGGAATGCCGGCCTCGACCTTGCCGACGAGGTCGCCGCCGACGTCCGCACCCTTGGTGAAGATGCCGCCGCCGAGACGGGCGAAGATCGAGATCAGCGAGGCGCCGAAGCCGAGCGCCACCAGGGCGTCGACGACGACGCGGCTATCCGGCGCGAGCTTCAGCGAATGGACCAGGAAGCCGAAATAGAGCGTCACGCCGAGCAGCGCCAGACCCGCCACCAGAAGGCCGGTGATGGCGCCCGCCTTGAAGGCGAGCTCCAGGCCGCCGGCCAGCGACGTCGTCGCGGCCTGGGCGGTGCGCACATTGGCGCGGACCGAGACGTTCATGCCGATGAAGCCCGCAGCGCCGGACAGGATCGCGCCGATGGCGAAACCGATCGCGACATAGAGCCCGAGGAAATAGGCAAGCAGCACGAAGATGACGATGCCGACGATACCGATCGTGGTGTATTGCCGCCGGAGATAGGCTTGTGCGCCTTCGCGCACCGCCCCTGCGATCTCCTGCATGCGCGGCGACCCCGCATCCGCGCCCAAGACCGAAGACGTCGCCCAAATCGCGTAGGCGACGGAAAGCGCTCCGCAGAGCACTATCAACCATAATGCTGTCATGTGATGTTTGCCTCAGATCCTTGATGTACCCCCGGCGCCTTTTGTTGTCCGTCGTGCGGTGCAGCGCCTTGATTTTGAACAAAGCCGCCCCCTTGCCCTTAAGGGACGGCTCCAGTCGGCCGCGAGCTTGCCAAAATCACATTGAGGGTGCAACGCCGGATCAGCCCGAAAAGGCCGATCTTGGCAGGTATTTAGGACCAAGCGCTGAGAACTCAGATGCCGGTTTGGAGCAATTCCTAGAAGTGGCTGTAGGACAGCCGCGTCAAAAGCAGATCCTGGCCCTGCCCGTCCAGGAAGCGCAGCGGCTTCTGCCCCTCCGTGATGGTACCGATTGCAGTCACGGCAACGCCGAGGGACTGCCCCGCGGCAATCAGCGTCTCGCATTGTGCCGGCGGAACGGTGCAGAGCACCTCGTAGTCGTCGCCCCCGGCAAGCAGCGTCTCGACAGACGCGACGTTGCGGGCGCGAAGGCCGGCTGCCGCGGCCGAGAGTGGCAGGCTCGTCACGTCGACCGAAGCCGCGACCCCGGAGGCGGCACAGAGCTTGGTTAGATCGCCGGCGAGGCCGTCGGAGACGTCCATCGCCGCGGTGGCATGATCGCGCAGGGCTGGCGCCAGCACGTTGCGTGGCTGCGGCACCCGATAGCGCGAGACCAGAAAATCCCGTGCCGCGGGATCGGAGGTCAGCGCGCTGGCGGCAGCCCCGCCTTTGAGCACGTCGAGGCCAAGCGCGGCATCGCCGATCGTGCCCGTGACCAGGACGCGGTCGCCCGGCCTTGCGCCGGTGCGGCCGATCATCCGCCCCTGAGGCACACGGCCGAAGGCGGTGATCGAGATCATCTGCGGGCCCGGCGTCGACACCGTGTCGCCACCGAGCAGAGGACAAGCGAAGGTCTTCGCATCCTCGCCCAGCGCGTCCGCAAAGGGACGCAGCCAGGCATCCTCCTTGCTGCGCAGCGCCAGCGTCAGCACGAAGCCTGCCGGCGTCGCTCCTTTCGCCGCGAGATCGGACAGGTTCACCCGCAGCGCCTTGCGCGCGATGTTGTCAGGCGGATCGCCGGCAAGATAATGCACGCCCTCCACCACCGCGTCGGTGGAGACGACGATGTCCTCGCCGGACGAGGACAGCACCGCCGCGTCGTCGACCAACCCGAACGCGCCGGGATCGGTCGCCAGCGGTTTGAAATAGCGCGCGATGAGGGAGTCTTCGCCGGAGGGA
This sequence comes from Bradyrhizobium sp. JHI2711, assembly GCF_056156565.1. Taxonomy (NCBI): domain Bacteria; kingdom Pseudomonadati; phylum Pseudomonadota; class Alphaproteobacteria; order Hyphomicrobiales; family Nitrobacteraceae; genus Bradyrhizobium; species Bradyrhizobium sp. JHI2711. The sequence continues at coordinate 174,971 of NZ_JBPZPT010000001.1, read as the reverse complement.
TTTTGTGTGGTTTCCATCGGCGTCAGCCCCATCCACCGCTGTCATCGCCCGGCTTGACCGGGCGATCCAGTATTCGAGAGACAGTCGTGTTAGCCCGATAGGCCGCGGCGTACTGGATCACCCGCCTTCGCGGGTGATGACGACGGAGAATGGGGCAGTCGTCTCGCATCACTTCACCGCCCTCGCGGGAAACTACCCCCGCCCGAACTCGTCGCCGCGAAACTGCCGGCCGATCTGGTCGAGCACGGCGTTGACCATGCCGGTCTCCTCGCGGTCGACGAAAGCATTGGCGACGTCGACATATTCGGAGACCACCACCCGGCCCGGCACGTCCTTGCGATGCTGGAGCTCATAGGCTCCTGCCCGCAGCACTGCCCGCAGGATCGCCTCGATCCGCTTGAGCGGCCAGCCCTTCGACAGCGCCTCGTCGATCAGAGGATCGAGCTTCTTCTGGTCGCGGACGACGCCGGAGACGACGTCGCGGAAAAAGGCGGCTTCCGCCGGCAGATACGTCTCGCCCTCGACCTCGTTGCCGAGCCAATGGCTTTCGAATTCGGCAAAGATGTCGTTGATGCCCGCACCGGCGATGTCCATCTGGTACAGTGCCTGCACGGCTGCGAGCCGTGCCGCACCGCGCCGGTTCGCCTTCTTCTCGACAACGCCGGTCGGCTTCTTGGTGTTATCGGCCATGGCTTCAGGCCCGCGCCAGGCGGCGTTTAATGCGCAGCATCGCAAGCGCGGCGCGCGCGGCATCGCCGCCCTTGTTGAGCTCGCTGGCACGCGCCCGCGCCCAGGCCTGCGCCTCGGTGTTGACGGTGAGGATGCCGTTGCCGAGCGGCAGCTTCCGCGCCACGGCGAGGTCCATCAGCGCGCGCGAGGATTCCTGCGAGACGATCTCGAAATGAATGGTGTCGCCGCGGATCACGCAGCCGAGCGCGATCACCGCATCATAGGGCCTGCCGTTCGCCGCCGCGGCATCGACCGCGATGGCGACTGCCGCGGGGATCTCCAGCGCACCGGGAACCGTAATGACGTCGTGGGTCAGGCCGGCCGCCTTCAGCTCGGCCACCGCGCCGTCCAGCAGCGCATCCTGGAGATCGTCATAGAACCGCGCCTCGACAATCAGCGCGCGCGCGCCGGAAACGTCGGTCTGGTCCTTCAGGGGTGCGCGCCGCGCGTCTGCCATCGTTCAATCCGTTTCGAAAGGGGTCGGCGCTATGTAGTCGCCGGAAGCATGTAAGCCAAGTTCTAAGAGACCGTCATTTCCGTCAGCCGCGCCGCGTAGCGGGCCATCAGGTCGACCTCGATATTAACCTCATCCCCCGCCTTCCAGCTGCCGATCGTCGTAACATCAAGCGTGTGCGGAATGATCAGCACCGAAAAGGTCACGTCTGCAACCGTATTGATCGTCAGCGAGACGCCGTCGAGCGTGATCGAGCCCTTGGTGGCGATGAACCGGGCCAGCTCCCGCGTCGTCGAGAGCACGAAACGCGCCATATCCGGCAAGTCCTCCCGGCTGACGATGGTTGCAATGCCATCGGCGTGGCCGGCGACGATATGGCCGCCGAGCTCATCGCCGATCTTCAGCGCGCGCTCGAGGTTGAGCCTGGTGCCGACCTTCCAGTGCTTGGCCGTCGTCAGCGCCAGCGTCTCGGCCGCGGTATCGACGTCGAACCACGTTCTGCCGTCTGCGATGCCCGAGGCAACCACGGTCAGGCAGACGCCGTTGCAGGCGATCGAGGCGCCGTCCGCAATCGTGCTCTGATCGTAGCGGCAGGCGATCCGCAGCCGGTGCAGCTGCCCCGGCGCCGTTGGCGTGAAGCTGACGATCTCGCCGATATCGGTGACAATGCCGGTGAACATTACGCGCGCTCGTAGATGGTGAGAGTATCCTTGCCGCAGGTCTCGCTAGCATGAACCTTGTAGGCCGGCGACTGCGTGATTTTCGACAGGGGCAATGCATCGAGCGCATCGACGCCGCCTTCGCCGACCGCTTCCGCTCCGCGGAACAGCCAGACCTCGTCGACGAGATCGGCCGCGACGAACGATGCCGCAACGCGGCTGCCGCCCTCGACCATCAGCCGTGTGATGCCCTTGTCCGCCAGCGCATGCAGCACGGCCGAAAGATCGAGCCCGGATGCACTCCCCGGAGGCATGCGCATGATTTGCGCACCGGCCGCGCCAAGGCGCGTCGCGGCGGCCGCTTCCGCAAGCTCAGACGCGATCACCCAAAGCGGCGTCTCGCGCGCGGACCGAACCAGCTGGCTCGATGCGGGAATGCGCAGGCTCCGGTCGAGCACCACACGCACCGGCGAGCGCGCCGCCATGCCCGGCAGGCGGCAGTTGAGCTGCGGATCATCCGCCAGCACCGTGCCGATGCCGACCAGGATGGCATCGCTTTGCGCGCGGAGCAGATGCACGCGGTTGCGTGCCGCCTCCCCCGTGATCGCAAGGGGCTTGCCGCCGGCCGCACCGATCTTGCCGTCAGGCGAGACCGCGAGCTTCAGGATCACATGAGGACGCTGGTCCCGGATGCGGCGGAAATGGCCGGCATGGTCGAACGCGGCCTCCGCCGCGCACAGACCGACGTCCACATTGATGCCGGCGGCGCGCAGGCGCGCATGGCCCTGGCCCGCAACTTCCGGATTGGGGTCCTCGATCGCCGCCACCACGCGCTTGATGCCGGCGGCGATCACAGCATCGGCGCAAGGCGGCGACTTGCCGAAATGCGAGCACGGCTCCAGCGTGACGTAGAGCGTGGCGCCCCGCGCTGCTTCGCCCGCCCGCCGCAACGCCTCGGGCTCACCGTGCGGACGTCCGCCTGCTTGCGTCCAGCCGCGGCCGACGATGACGCCGTCCTTGACGATGACGGCGCCCACGGCCGGATTGGGCCAGGTCCGGCCCTGCCCGCGCCGACCGAGCGCAAGCGCCAGCTCCATGAAACGGCGATCAGCATCCTTGGCCTCGCGGGCCTTCTGCGCGAACTGGTCTTCCAGGATGCGGAAGATCATTTGCGGATCGCGGCGAGCCGCGCTTCCTCCTCGCCGGAGAGCTCGCCGAGCACGTCGGCGAAATCCTTGGCCTCGCGGAAATTGCGGTAGACCGAGGCAAAGCGCACATAGGCGACGTCGTCGAGCGTGCGCAGATGCTCCATCACGGTCTCGCCGATCACCTCCGAGGAGATCTCGGCCTCGCCTCCGGTCTCGAGCTCGCGCACGATGGTGGAGACCATCTTCTCGACGCGCTCCGGCTCGACCTGCCGCTTGCGAAGTGAGATCTGCACCGAGCGCATCAGCTTGTCGCGATCGAACGGCACGCGGCGGCCGTTGCGTTTGATCACCGTGAGCTCGCGCAGCTGTACGCGCTCGAAGGTGGTGAAGCGGAAATTGCAGGCGACGCACACGCGCCGCCTGCGGATCACGGACGAGTCCTCGGTCGGACGCGAGTCCTTTACCTGCGTATCGAGACTGTTGCAGTTCGGGCAGCGCATCCGTGTGACCTTTATTTTCGCATGATCTCTTCGGAAAACCGGTACCCACTTTTCCGGATCATGCGGCGCCTTACTGGTAGATCGGGAACCGGTCGGTGAGCGCCTTGACCCGTTCCTTGACCGCAGCCTCCACCAGCGGCGCCTTGCCGTCGGAGGATTGCGCGATCGCATTGAGGACCTCGGCGATCATGCCGCCGACCTGCTGGAATTCGGCCACGCCGAAGCCGCGGCTGGTCGCAGCCGGCGTGCCGAGCCGAATGCCCGAGGTCACAAAGGGCGATTCCGGGTCGAACGGAATGCCGTTCTTGTTGCAGGTGATGGCGGCGCGAACCAGCGCCTTCTCCGAGACGTTGCCCTTCAGGCCCTTCGGCCGGAGATCGACCAGCATCAGATGATTGTCGGTGCCGCCGGAGACGATATCGAGACCATGGCCCTTCAACGTCTCGGCCAAGGCCTTGGCGTTCTCGACGATGTTCTTGGCGTAGACCTTGAAATCCGGACGCAGCGCCTCGCCGAAGGCGACCGCCTTGGCTGCAATCACGTGCATCAAAGGACCGCCCTGCAGACCCGGGAAGATCGCCGAGTTGAGCTTCTTGGTCAGCGTCTCGTCATTCCACAGCATCAGGCCGCCGCGCGGACCACGCAGCGACTTGTGCGTCGTGGTGGTGGTGACGTGCGCATACGGCACCGGGGAAGCATGCACGCCGCCGGCGACGAGCCCAGCGAAATGCGCCATGTCGACCAGCAGGTAAGCGCCGACGCTGTCGGCGATCTCGCGGAAACGCTTGAAGTCCCAGGCGCGCGAATAGGCCGAGCCGCCGGCGATGATCAGCTTCGGCTTGACCTCTTCGGCCTGCTTGGCCACCGCATCCATGTCGATGATCTGGTCCTCGCGGCGCACGGTGTAGTGCGCGGCCTTGAACCACTTGCCGCTCATGTTCACGGGCGAGCCATGGGTGAGATGGCCGCCGGCGGCGAGATCCAGGCCCATGAAGGTATCGCCGGGCTGCAGCAGCGCCAGGAACACCGCCTGGTTCATCTGGCTGCCGGAGTTCGGCTGCACGTTCGCAAAGCTGGCGCCGAACAGCTTCTTGGCACGATCGATCGCAAGGTTCTCGGCGACGTCGACCCACTCACAACCGCCGTAATAGCGCGCGCCCGGATAACCTTCCGCGTATTTGTTGGTCATGACCGAACCCTGCGCTTCCAGCACGGCCCGGCTGACGATGTTCTCGGAGGCGATCAACTCGACCTCGTGGCGCTGCCGACCGAGCTCACCCTTGATGGCGGCAGCGATTTCCGGATCGGCCTGCTCGAGCGAGGCGGTGAAAAACGAATCGGGCGCGGAGGCGGACTTGGGTGCGGTCATCTTGCGAATATCTCCACCGCCGCAGCCTTTTGGCGGGCTACGGGCGGGTCTGGTGTGGCGGTCGGAAGCACGCGCGATCTACCACATCGGCCGACCGCGGCCAAGCATTTGCGGGTCGGGCCTGATATTTATGCAAGATATGGTGGGATTGGAGGTTTTCAGCCCGGGAGCGGTCTTGCGAGATCCGCTCCCCGTCAATATCCGGGTGGGGCCGCTTTGGGCCTTATTTCTTGCCAGCTGCCGCCGGGGCAGCCGGCGTCGTTTTACAGCCCGGTATACCCCGCCTTCACGGGGTCGACGCTGCCGTCGAGCTGGCGCAGATAGGTCAGGCCGCAGACCGTCAACCTATGGGTGTCGGTCTCGCCGGCTTCCATCAGGATGTTGAGGTAGTTCGTGACCTTTTCACGCGCCTCGGCGCTGGCCGCCGCGGTGCGGTTGGCGAGCAGGTCGTAGGTCTGCATGATGCGGTCGATGGCAGCTTCCATGGCATCCTCTGGTTGGTCGGGATCTTGGGGGTTTTGATCAGGCAACCGCTCTGGCCTCGGTCTGCGCCTGGAACCGGGCGATCGCCCTGTTGGCCAGCCTGATCTTGTTGAATTCGCCCTGCTGGAGCAGCTTGACGATCAGGTGAAGCAGGCGGTCGTCGGTGACGAGAGTGTCCGGGATTGCGCCGGAGCGGCGAAGGTAGTTCGCGGCGATGGCGTAGGCCTCGCTGACGAGTTCCACGTTCATCACCCGAAGCCCGCGCTCGACCAGCATCGCCGTTTCTCCGATCCGAAGAAGATAAGCGCCGAGCCCGGAACTGGTTCCTGGCTGCCGGGGGGATTTTTTCGCAGGTGCAAAAAAATATCAACGCACCGGTCCGGGGCAACTCCGGACCAGCGCGCTTGGGGAAGTCAGGCACGTTCGGGAGGGCTGCCGGTCTTGTTGCGGGCCGGCTTCGCCCAGATCCCTTTAGAACTCAGAGGCGATAGAGGATCTGGTCGGTCCAGAACCGCTCCAGGCGGTGCAGCGACTTGTTGAGGTTCGCAAACTCGTCGCCGGAGATGCCGCCGACCTGCTCCACCGTCTTGACGTGCTTCTGGTAGAGCGCATCGACGATGCGGCGGACTTCCTGGCCCTGCGGGGTCAGGCGGATGCGCACCGAGCGGCGATCGACGCGCGAGCGCTGATGATCGAGGAAGCCGAGCTCGACGAGCTTCTTCAGATTGTAGGAGACGTTGGAGCCGAGATAGTAACCGCGCGTGCGCAATTCGCCCGCGGTCAGCTCCTTGTCGCCGATGTTGTAGAGCAAGAGCGCCTGGACCGAGTTGATGTCCGCGCGGCCGCGGCGATCGAATTCGTCCTTGATCACGTCGAGGAGCCGGCGATGCAGCCGCTCCACCAGAGTCAAAGCTTCCAGATAGAGCGACTGCACCGAACCCTGCTGGCCGGAGACGCGCTCTGCGGTATCTGCCGCAGTTGCGACGGCTTTCATCATGACACTTCCCCTGTTGTCGTTTTTATCGACACTTATTCGACGAAACTTGTGTCCCGTCTGATAGGTGCAACTTAAGAGGGGCGTTTGAAGATCGGCTTAAATAAGAGAATAAAGAGATCATGAATTTAAGACAGTGAATTGCGCATTAAGCCTGTGCCACAAGTACTTTTTGAAAGCCTCTGTTGACCTTCGCAAGGTCCTGTTCACCCTCCGTCCGCCGCTGTTGTCGCATTCCAGAACAGCCCCGCCCCGTTTCGAAACGCACGCGTAAGAGCTGTGGCGGAACCGGCTGGTCAATGAAAACTTACCGCGAATTTTAGGCAACCAGCGGTCAACCAAACGCAACATTCTCCTGTCCCGGACAAGCGCAGCAAGCGGCGCGCCGACCCGGGATCCCAGAAGCCAAAAGCGAGATATCGGAAAGATGGGCCCCGGCTCTGCAACGCATCACGCCGCAAACTTCGGCGTGCTGCATTGCGTCCGGGGCACGAGAGCGTGAGCGTGAATCTCTGCGCGCTACGGCGGCCGCTCGCGCGCGGCCATCCAGGCGAGCGCAAGATAAGCGGCCAGCATGAAGACCTCGACGCCGACCACGACGAGGCTGCCGCCGTAGATTCCCGGGAACATCAGCTCGATCACGGCCATCGACACCACGGTCGTCAGCCACACCACCGCGCCCCAGGGCGTCGCCAGCCAGAGGCCGACGGCGGCGACGAGCTCGATCACCGCGAAGTAGACCGTCGCGGCCTGCCAGGCCATCGACTGGTTCTCGAACGCCTCGTCCTCGCCGCCGACGAAGCCCGTGACCTGCGCCCAGTGATAGAGGCCTTTCAGGATCGAGAGCAGCGCCATCACCCGCAGGAACAGCACCAGCCGTCGGGTCCAGACATTGTCGTCGGACTCCGAGCGCTCCGAGGAGATCGCCGCCACTGAGAGCGCGCTCTCTCGGGCAGTGTCACGGGCAGCGTCCCTGGCATTGGCGCCGCCTTGGGCCGCATCGCGGGTGGAGATCTCGGACATGGCCCCTTCTGGCTGCTTCGGCCCGCAAAATCAATCGGCTGCCCAAGTCAGGTTCAGATCTGCCTTGCGGCAGGTCAAGCCGCGGTGACGGGAACCATGCGAGCTGGTATAAGAATAATTCCAGCCGGAGGAAGAGTGATGGCGATCAAATACGGACGTCCGATCGAATTGCGCGACGTTTCGCGCCGGGACAGCACGGCAGTGCCGCATGCCCTCGATCTGACCGTCCGTCCGCGCCGCAACCGCAAGGCCGAGTGGGCCCGGCGCATGGTGCGCGAGAACGTCCTCACCACCGACGACCTGATCTGGCCGCTGTTCCTGATCGACGGCACCAACAAGCGCGAGCAGGTCGCCTCGATGCCCGGCGTCGACCGCCTCAGCGTCGACCAGGCCGTGCGCGAGGCCGAGCGCGCGATGAAGCTGACCATCCCCTGCATCGCGCTGTTTCCCTACACCGATCCGTCCCTGCGCGACGAGGAAGGCTCGGAAGCCACCAACCCGAACAACCTGGTCTGCCAGGCCGTGCGCGCGATCAAGAAGGAGTTTCCGGAGATCGGTATCCTCTGCGACGTCGCGCTCGATCCCTTCACCAGCCACGGCCATGACGGCCTGATCTCCGACGGCAAGATCCTGAATGACGAGACGGTCGCCGTGCTGGTGCGTCAGGCCTTGGTGCAGGCCGAAGCCGGCTGCGACATCATCGCGCCCTCCGACATGATGGACGGCCGCGTCGCCGCGATCCGCGAGGGGCTGGACCGCGCCGGCCTGCTCGACGTGCAGATCATGGCCTATGCCGCGAAATACGCCTCCGCCTTCTATGGCCCGTTCCGCGACGCCATCGGCTCGGCCAAGACGCTCACCGGCGACAAGCGCACCTATCAGATGGATAGCGCCAACACCGATGAAGCGCTGCGCGAGGTCGAGCTCGACATCGCCGAGGGCGCCGACATGGTGATGGTGAAGCCCGGCATGCCCTATCTCGACGTGGTCCGCCGCGTGAAGGACACGTTTGCGATGCCGACCTTCGCCTATCAGGTCTCCGGCGAATACGCGATGATCGCCGCAGCCGCGAACAACGGCTGGCTCGACGGCGACCGTGCCATGATGGAAAGCCTGCTCGCCTTCAAACGCGCCGGCGCCGACGGTGTGCTGAGCTATTTTGCGCCGAAGGCGGCGGAGAAGCTGCGGGGCCAGACGTAAGCTGTCGTAGGGTGGGCCAAGCGAAGCGGGCCCACCGATTCATCCATCGTGTAAGTCGGCGGGCAATGGTGGGCACGGCGCAAGCGCGCCTTTGCCCACCCTACAGGACCGCCCGATCACCGCCCCCGAATCGCCGGAATATTTCGGCTTGCTGCCGCCCGCGCGCCCTTGGCACGGGCATGGCCTGTTCCCATGTCCTGCGAGGGGAGCTTCGCTGGGAGAACGGACCATGTCGTACAACTCGGGCAATTCAGGCGGCTGGCGCAATGACGGCGCCATGCAACCGCATGCCTACGACCCTGACCTGCATCCGGAACTGTTCCGGGGCGTCGCGACGCGGCGGGTGTTCGCCTTCCTGATCGACATGGTCGTGATCTCGGTGCCGGTGATCCTCGGCTACATCTTCATCGCCTTGTTCGGCGTGGTCACCCTCGGCATCGGCTGGGCGCTGTTCTGGATCGCCTGGCCGGCCTCCGTGATCTGGGCTATCGTCTATTACGGCGCCAGCATCGGCGGTGCGTCCTCCGCCACGGTCGGCATGCGCCTGATGGACCTGGAGCTGCGCACCTGGTACGGCGCGCCCGGCTACTTCGTGCTCGGCGCCACCCATGCCGTGCTGTTCTGGGTGACGGTCTCGTTCCTATCGCCGTTCGTGGTGCTGGTCGGCCTGTTCAACGGCCGCCGTCGCCTGCTGCACGATTTCGTGCTGGGAACGGTCGTGATCAACAATTCGGTTCGCATACCCACTCCGCAGGCGGCGCGGACGTGGTGAGCTAATCGATTGACCGGGGGCTTTTGGAGCGCGATGCTGATGCCTGTTTCGGAGGCCCACGACGTCCCTTGACCCAGCACTCGCGCGACACCCCCCAGTTTTACCTCACGGCGCCCTCACCCTGCCCGTATTTGCCGGGCCGACATGAGCGCAAGGTGTTCACGCATCTGGTCGGGGACCGCGCCGGTGACCTCAACGACCTGCTCACCCATGGCGGTTTCCGCCGCAGCCAGTCGATCGCCTACCGTCCCGCCTGCGACCAGTGCCGGGCCTGCGTCTCGGTCCGGGTCATCGCCAACGAGTTCCGCCCCTCGCGCAACTTCCGCAAGGTGATGGCCCGCAACGCCGACATCATCGGCGAGCAGCGCAGCGCGGTGCCGACCTCCGAGCAATATTCGGTGTTCCGCGCCTATCTCGACGCCCGCCACCGCCACGGCGGGATGGCCGACATGACCGTGCTCGACTACGCCATGATGGTCGAGGACAGCCACGTCGAGACCCGCATCATCGAATACCGCAAGCGCGGCCCCGACAGCGGCATCACCGGCCGCGGCGAGGAGCTGATCGCAGTGGCGCTCACCGACGTTCTCAGCGACGGCCTGTCGATGGTCTATTCGTTCTTCGAGCCTGGCCAGGTCAGCCGCTCGATGGGCACCTTCATGATCCTCGACCATATCGCCCGTGCGCGACGGCAAGGGCTGCCTTACGTCTATCTCGGCTACTGGATCGAAGGCTCCAAGAAGATGGACTACAAGGCCCGCTTCCTGCCGCAGCAGCGCCTCGCCCCCTCAGGCTGGCTGCGCATCGACGCGCAGGGCGACACGGCGTCCGAGCCGCAGGATTAGTGAATGGCGAGTAGCGAATAGGAGAACGCCCCCACTCGCTACTCGCCATTCGCCACTCACCCAAAGAACGTATCTGCCAGCAACTTCAGATTCAAAATCACGATGATGCCCGCGACGATCCAGGCGACCGCGGCAACCGACATCGGGATCGCGAACTTGCCCATCTTGCGCCGATCCGAGACGAAGCGCACCAGCGGGATCACCGCGAAAGGCAGCTGCATCGACAGCACGACCTGGCTGAACACAAGCAAATCCGCGGTGCCGCGCTCACCGTAGATCGCGGTGACGATGATCACGGGAATGATGGCGATGCCGCGGGTCAAGAGGCGGCGCGCCCAGCTCGGCAGGCGCAGGTCGAGAAAGCCCTCCATCACGATCTGGCCAGCGAGCGTCGCGGTGACCGTCGAATTGAGGCCCGAGGCGAGCAGCGCCACCGCGAACAGCGTCGAGGCGATGCCGAGGCCGAGCAGCGGCGACAGCAGTTCGAACGCCTGCTCAATCCCGGCCACGTCGGAGTGGCCGCTCTTGTGGAAGGTCGCAGCAGCGACGACGAGGATCGCGGCGTTGATGAACAGCGCCAGCATCAGCGCGATGGTCGAGTCCGTCGTCGCCCATTTGATCGCTTCGCGCCGGCCGGTGTCGTTGCGTTCATAAGCGCGCGTCTGCACGATCGAGGAGTGCAGGTAGAGATTGTGCGGCATCACGGTGGCGCCGATGATGCCGATCGCGATGTAGAGCATGTCGGAATTGGTGAAGATCTCGCTCTTGGGCACGAAGCCCCGCAAGACCTCTGCCACCGGCGGAGCCGCCGCCGCGATCTGCACCGCGAAGCAAACGGCGATCACCACCAGCAGCGCGATGACGAAAGCCTCCAGGAAGCGGAAGCCCCGGTTCATCAGCAGCAGCAGCAGGAAGGCGTCGAGGGCTGCAATCAATGCGCCGCCAATCAGGGGAATGCCGAACAGCAGCTTCAGCGCGATCGCCGTGCCGATCACCTCGGCGAGATCGCAGGCAATGATGGCCGCCTCGCAGGCGAGCCAGAGCAGGAAGTTCACCACCCGGGGATAGGAGGCGCGGCAGGCCTGCGCGAGATCCCGGTCGGTGACGATGCCGAGCCGAGCCGCCAGCGACTGGAGCAGGATCGCCATCAAGTTCGAGATCAGGATGACGGAGAGCAGCGTGTAGCCGAACTTCGACCCGCCGGCGAGATCGGTCGCCCAATTGCCGGGGTCCATATAGCCGACCGAGACGAGGTAGCCCGGCCCGACGAAGGCCAGCAGCCGGCGCCACCAGCGGCCCGCGGCGGGAATGGCAACGGTGGAATTAACCTCAGCGAGGCTTTTGGTGGTGGGCGCATCAGCGCGCCAGCCGGCGAGGTCGGGAGTTATGTGGGGTGATCGGGCATCCATATCGGCAGAATACCCAAGTTCATTCTTATTGCAACTCATTTGCAACTGCATCTAGCGGCGGGCATTCCCGCCGCCGATCGCGGAAATCGCTTCTTGTCGGGAAGCGGGTGGGTTTGGTGGTCATCGGGGGCCAACATTGGCGCAAATTCGCCTCTACGGGATATGCGCCATGTCAACGCCGCCTCGCCTTCCTGACACTTTCAACCGCCTCGCCTGGTCCAATCTCGCAGCGCAGTCGGCCGAGCAGATCGCGCTCGCGGCAGCGCCCATCGTCGCCGTGCTGACGCTGGGGGTGGCCGAAGGCCAGACCGGCCTGCTGCAGACCGCGCTCACCCTGCCCTTCGTCCTGTTCGCCATCCCCGCCGGCGTGTTTGCAGACCGAATTTCCCGCCGCAGGCTGATGGCGAGCGCCGAGGCACTGCGGGCGGTGGCGCTCGCGGCCGTCGTGCTGCTGCTCACGCTGGGAGCCCTCAACCTGCCGCTGCTGGCCCTGCTCGGCTTCGCCGCCGTGTGCGGCACCGTCGTTTACAGCGTGGCAGCACCGGCGCTGGTGCCCTCGCTGGTGAGCTCCAACTTGTTGCCGGCGGCGAATGCGCGCATCGAGCTGGCGCGCACCATCGCCTTCGCCAGCGGGCCTGCACTCGGCGGTGCGCTGGTTGGGTGGTGGGGCGCGAGCCCGGCGTTCGGCTTTGCCGCGGCGCTCTCGGCCATCGCGGTCGTGCTGCTCTCCGGCATCTACGAGCCCGCACGTGCGCCGGCGCCCCGGCGGCATCCGCTGCAAGAGATCCGCGAGGGCGCGGCCTTCGTGTTTCACCATCCGCTGCTGCGGCCGGTCTTCATCACCCAGTTCATCTTCAACACCGGCTGGTTCCTGCAGATCGCGGTGTTCGTGCCCTACGCCGTGCGCCATCTCGGTCTGAGCGCCGCCGGTGTCGGCACGGTGCTGACGATGTACGGCGTCGGCATGGTGATCGGCGCGCTCCTCGCCACGCGCGTGATGAAGCGCATCGCCTTTGGCACCGTGGTGGGGCTCGGCCCCGTCACCGGCTTTGTCGCCGCCTTGGTGATGGCGCTGACGGTGCTGGTCCCCTCGCCCTGGCTCGCGGGCTTGAGCTTCTTCCTGCTCGGCGTCGGCCCGATCCTATGGGTGATCTCGACCACGACGCTGCGCCAGTCCGTGACGCCGCCGCGCCTGCTCGGCCGCGTCTCCGCCATCAACATCATGAGCTACGGCGCCCGCCCGCTCGGTTCAGTGCTGGGCGCGCTCGTCGGCGGCCTCTGGAGCGCGGAGGCATGCCTCTATCTCGCCGCGGCGTTATTCGGCGTGCAGGCGCTGGTGATCCTGCTGTCACCGGCAGTGGGACTGGACCGGCAGCCAGACATGGTGGGAGATGAGGTGGCGGCGCGGTGCTGACCACAAGTGCATTGCGAGGAGCGTAGCGACGACGCAATCCAAGGTCCCTCCGTTGAGGGACCCTCGATTGCTTCGCTGCGCTCGCAATGACGGCGTCTGTGACGCCGCGGAGACTAACCCGCCAGATAGCGCTCGTAGCTGCCCCTGACCGGCTCGCTCGCGTCGACTTCCGGATCGAGCGTGTAGAGATCCTGCGCGCGGCCGATGCCGCGCAGCGCGTAGCGGCCGGTGGAGACGAGATAGCGGCGGCCGGCAGCATCTAGGCCCTTGTAGAATTCGGACGAGGCCAAGAGCTCGCGATCCACCGAGCGGCTCATCGAGGCGATGCGGCTGACCTCGTTGACGGTCGGGCCGACCACGGTGAAATCAAGCCGGTCCTCGCTGCCGATATTGCCGTAGAAGACCTCGCCGACATGCAGGCCGATATAGGCTGACGTGGTCGGACGGCCCTCCGCCGCCCGCCGTTCGTTCAGCGCAGCGACATTCTTGCGGAACAGGTGCTCGGCGCGGAGCGCGGCCCGCCGCGCATCCGCCATGTCCTCGCCCCAGAACATCGCGAGCACGCCGTCGCCGATCAGCTTCAGTACGTCGCCGCCGGCTTCGTGGATCGGATCGATCACGGCCTGCGCATAGTCGTTGAGGAACGGGATGATCTCGTCGGGACCGATGCTCTCGCTGATGCCGGTCGAGCCGCGCAGGTCCGAATACCAAAGCACGGCATTGATGCGCTCGGTGACGCCGCGCGAGATGCGCCCGCGCAGCACCTGCTCGGAGGCGTCGCGGCCGAGATAGACCCGGCCGAGCGTGCGCGCGATGTCGACCTGCTGCGCCGACTTGATCGCGAGCCCCAACACCGGAACCAGATCGCGCAGCGCTTCCAGCTCCAGTCCGGAGAACCCGCTCGCGCGGCGGGTGGTCCAGCAGGAATAGAGGCAATCCATCAGGCCGAGCGCCCCGTTCTCGCCGAAGCGGTGGACGAAGGCGAGATAGTGCTTGTGGCCCTTCTCGGCGAGCTCGCCGATCTGCGAGAAATCCATCGACGGCGCATCGGCGAGATCGATCACCATCTCGTCGTGGCCATTCTCGAGCATGTGGAAGAACACCGAGCGGCGCCAGCTCTTGGCGGCGTCGCCGTCGGCGGTCGAGCCGTATTCGAAGGCATCGCTCTCGTTGCTGGGACGATCGCTCCAGCGGAAGCCGCGGCCTTCATAGATCGGATGCAGCGTGTCGATGACGACGAGGCCACGCGACAGTTCCAGCCCCTCGGCGCAGCAACGCTCGCAGAAGCCGCGGAGCAGTTCAATTTCAGGCAGGCCCGTGAGCCCCTGGCCGGTCAGCCAGTTCATCAGCGTAAGGCGCGAGGTCAATTGCATGCGCCATTATGGCGTGCATTCGTGACGAGCGGAAGGCGGGTATCTGCATACAACCCAAAGGCTCCCCGCCGGCAGCAGGTCGAATATGCCGCAGACGCGGTTGACGCGCTCTCGCCGCGAGCTGCAAATGCGCCGATGACACGGCCGATCAAAAATACGGGGACATGACCCGGCACCAGCTCCCGATCATCCTGGCGCTCGGCACCACGCAGACCCTCGCCTGGGCCTCCAGCTATTATCTGCCGGCGCTGCTCGCCGACCCAATGGGACGCGAGCTCGGTGTCTCCTCCAACTGGATCTTCGGTGCGTTTTCGGCCGCGCTGGTGATCTCCGCAATGCTGGGCCCGCGCATTGGACGGCAGATCGATCTCGTCGGCGGCCGTCAGGTGCTGTCGGCGTCCAACCTGACCATTGCCGCCGGCCTCGTGCTGCTTGGCATCTCGCAGTCGGTGATGGTGATGGCGATCGCCTGGCTGGCGCTCGGCATCGGCATGGCAATGGGGCTCTACGATGCCGCCTTCGCCGCTTTGGGGCGCATCTACGGCACCGAGGCGCGCAGGCCGATCACCGGCATCACGCTGATGGCGGGCTTCGCCTCCACCGTCGGCTGGCCGCTCACCGCCTGGGGCCTGTCGCATATCGGCTGGCGCGAAACCTGTTTTGCCTGGGCCGCCGCCAATATCCTGATCGGCCTGCCGCTCAATTTCTTCATGCTGCCGGTCATCAAGGGCGCCAAGCAGGCGGCAGCCGCGGCCGCGAAGCCGCATGTGCCGCTCGACCGCACCATGATGTTGCTGGCCTTCATCTTCGCGGCGGTCTGGACTGTCACCGGCGCGATGGCCGCGCATTTCCCGCGCATCCTGGAAACGATGGGGGCAACGCCAGCCGAGGCGATCGCGGCCGGCGCATTGATCGGGCCGGCGCAAGTTGGTGCCCGCATGCTGGAGGCCGGCTTCCTCAGCCGCTTCCATCCGCTGTGGTCGACGCGGCTCGCCAGCCTCACCCACCCGCTCGGCGCCGTGATCGTTGCGATTTTCGGTGGCGCTGCGGCGAGCGCGTTCGCGTTGTTCCACGGCTCCGGCAACGGCATTCTGACGATCGCCCGCGGCACCCTGCCGCTGTCGATCTTCGGCCCGAAGGATTTCGGCTATCGCCTCGGCATCATCGGCGCGCCGGCACGGATGGCGCAGGCGGTGGCGCCGCTCGCCTTTGGCCTGCTCATCGACCTCATGGGCGCCAAGGTGCTGATCGTCTCATCCGCGCTCAGCCTCTCGGCGCTGGCCGCGCTGTTCCTGATCCGCGCCGGCCGGCGGCCGGATTGACCAGCACGCCGGCAATCCATTGCGCCGCCGTGAAGTGCTCGAGCGCTGCAAAGCTGCCTTTCGCCAACCCCGCCAGCACCAGTACGACGGCGCCCGCGCCCATGCCGACGGTGAGAAAACCGAGCGCGCTCGAGCGCTGCATCAGCGGTCGCGACAGCACGTTGTAGAACGCCATGCAGAACACCACACCGGTCATGATCACTCGCCGCGCCATGCGCCCGGTGGGCTTTGCGCGAGGCCAGCCGCCAGCGCCGCCGACACGCCGAGCAGAAACGCGCAAGGCAACAGGCAGAGAAAGCCGATCCCCCAACGCAGGGCCGCGAGCAGGACGGGATCGGCGCCGCCGACGAGGTAGCGGGTGACGGCCGCGGCAGTCCCGCCGAAGCTGCTCGAGACAAGCGCGATCGTAACTCCGCCCCACTCGCCCACGACCTTCTCCTGTCACGGAGCTTTCGCGGGCCCTAGCATGATGCTGTTGCCACCCTTGTGGCAGCGGCCTCAGGGAAAGGTCAGTCGGTAAAACTCCGGCGCCATCCTCTGGCTGTCGCGCTGGGCGGTTGTCGTGGTTGATCCAGAGCTGCGCCTTCTCCTTGGCGAGCGTGTCTGCGATCTTCTGCATCGAGGCCGGCGGCGGCCGGAAGCTTGCCCCGACCGGATGCCCTTCCAGCTGGCGCGCTCTTCGCCCACATCACGGCGGATAGAGATCGCCATCACCTCGCTTCTCGTCCGGAGGGCTGGCTGGAGCATCGTGCACCGTCAACGGTCGCCGATCCGCAACCAATCGCGCCAGCTGCGGCGCGGCGGCACTGGTACCGATGAGCCGAAACACCACGCCGCTTCGATTGCCCCCGGCACGTACACCCTGCAGAGCATCTGACTCGTCGCAGAACAGCGCATAGTCGGGACCAACTCGCCGTGGGAGCGGCCCGGTTCGTGCGGGGCCCGCCGACGAATAAGGCGACTTGCGTTTCGGCGCCGACAGAATGTAGCCGCCGGCCACGTGCACACCCGCGACGCTGTCCGTACCGATCCCGTTGAGGGTGCCCAGGCGAGAAACAAGCGAGCCGGTCCTGTCAAATTCCCCACCGGCATACGTGCAGCCGGCCTCGGCCGCGCGGCCCGCCTCCCATCCGGCGTCGATGAAGTACGAACGCTTCGCACCCGTGCGCATGTTCATGTTCGGATCGGTACGTGCCACATAGGCATGAACCTCGCTCCCCAACTCGATGCCCTCCACCTTGATCTTCCAATTCCCATGCTCGGGCACCATGCCGGCTCCCGCGATGGTGGGCTCGACCGCAATCAGCCACACCCTGTTGTCACCCCAGTCAACGGGGCCATACGCACCGGTATAGGGCGGAAGCGCCGGTGCAGCGGGCGGCGGGGGTGGGGGACCGGGAGGCGCTGGACCGGCAGTCGACGAGGAGCTACGACCGCCGGGCGAGGTGAGCGTAACAATGACATTGTCCGTGCAGTTCTTCTTCATCCAGACTTCGGCAAAGCAGAGCACGGTATTGTCGGGGGGAAGGCGCCACGTCCATTCGACATGGTCGGGCTCTGCCATGCTTTGCCTGACGAAATGGATGTGCCCATCGCTCAGATAGTTGTTGCCGGCAGGCAGGAAGACGTCGAGCTTTGGACTTACGGAAACGCCGTCATAGTGGGTGACAAGCTCCCTCAGCTTGCCCTCGAGCTCCGACGTGCCGTTGTGAGGTCCGGTTGTCGGCCCGTAGCTGACATTGATCACCACGTTCGTTGTGCCAGAATTGACAAATGACATGATGTAATCGACTGCATCGGCGACGTAACCTTTCAGCCAGACGCCGGTCGCGTCACGAAGGCAGCTCTCGGGAAACTGCACGAACACGATATCTGCTTCGCAAGCGGGATCGGTCAGGGGATCTCCGGGCTGCCAACTTGGCGGATCGCGGCGCGCGATGCGTGCCGAGAGCGGAATGCGTCCGGCGAGGACATCCATTACATGTGCGCCATGCGAGGCCTGATGCTTGAGGGTCTTGAAACCTCCACGCGCGTAGCAGCCATCCTCGTCGATCGTGTTTGCCCTCTTGTGCAACTGGATCCAGTCGTTGAGTCCAACCACGCCGGATATGGAGTCTCGAAGGAACTCGAGGCCGTAATTGAAATCGAACGGCTTCTCGCCAAAGACGTCGGCACCTACCGGGATCGGGACTCGGCCTGCGTGCTCGTTCTGATCCCAGACGCCGCGCACGCGTGTCCCGGTTGCGACACCCGCGATCCTTTTGACAAACTGAGCGGCCGCGAACGGACAGCCATCGTCGATCACGCCGATGAGGAGAGGTGTCGGTGGTTGTTCGCTCGCGGACCTGTTGCGCTGCGCACCCTTTTGTATGGCCGTCGGCTTCAACGGGAGGGACAGCTCGACCCGGGATACGTTGTCGTCCCACGCCCGGAAACTGTCCTTCTCGACAGCCCTTATGTAAGCCCGCATGGTCAGATATCGCGAGTTCGGGCTGGTCAGCCCGAATTCGGCGCCGAAGTCACTAGGACTCATGGCTCTCACAAAATTATCGGCCAGCCCGGCGTGCTTAAGCTCCACGAACAGGAATAGCTTGGACTCCTGCTCGTCGAAAAAATCGAAGTTCTTAAATTCGCTCGCGATTGCGTACCGGAGGTACGGGTCGAAGCATCTCGGCAATTCCTCGGCCATGGAATGCTCTCCACTTCGGTTGCAGGGACGTGTTTCCTACGGAAATCTTGTCGAAACTTCGTAGTAGGCCTTGTCCCATAGTTCCTTCATCAGGAGGGACTGCGTAACAGTCCCTCCTGTGGTTTCCGAATAGAACTTGTTGGCATTGAGCGCCTGGTCAGCGTGGAAGGGATTGAAATCCGTGCGAGAGTTACTGTCGGCGTGGCTGGCGTTGAATTTGCGGCTCTTGGTTGCCGTGCTCCCGAGACAACGGCCGACGAAGTACTCGCCCAAGGCGATACCCAGCATCCGCCCTGCCATGCTGTCGACTGGAAAATGGACTCCGGCCACGACCCGATTGGTTGCGATTCGTGCGGCCTGCCGGTCGAGCTGCTCGACGATCTCCGGGAATCCGGATGTCGTCTTGTGCAGGCTCAATAGCCGTTTCAGCACGTAGGCTACCGCGTAAGCCTGCGTCGCATGTCCGCTCGGGAAACTTCCGTGTCCCGGCGTCGTGATCATCGGCTGAACCTGGGCGTTGTATTCCACGGGACGCGAGCACCCCAGCGCATGCTTGAAGCGCATTTCCACGTAAACGCAGAATTGCAGGACCATGTTGATGAGCTCGAATGTCCGCCTGGTCCTCTCGGGATGCAGGTAGACGATCGAGGACCAGAAGGCATACTGGGGATCGATCTGCGCTATGATTTCTGTGGCGCGTTCGTTGCGCAGCTCGGCCCAGCTCACGACCATCTCAATCTGGTCTTGAAACGTCGATTGGACCGGACGCCCTAACTCCGCAATCACGTATGCGGGCGAGCGAACCAGGAATGCGTTCGGATCGGCGCCCGACACCTGAAGGGTGATGCCCTGCAGCATCTCCCCGACCGCTGTGTAGGCGCGCACCCACGGCTCCCAGCGATCCAATTGGGCTGGGTCTTCGATCGCCGGCAAGGCCGGCGCGTAGTAGTAAAAATACGGAGAGGTCGGTCGCTCCGGAACAACGATTGTCCCTTCGCGAGCGTGGATGAGTGCATCCACCATGATGGGATTGGCCCAGACGTCGCCGAGCGTGCCAATTATCGCCCCACCGGCCCCTCCAGCGCCGCCCGCTCCGCCTGCACCTCCTGCCCCCCCTGCGCCGCCGGCTCCGCCAGCACCACCTGCACCGCCTGCTCCTCCCGCCCCGCCTAGTTGAGCCATTGCCTGCCTCCTTATGAAAACAAGTCGGTATGAGGTTAGTCAGCCTGTCGTCGGTAGTCCTGCCACTTCGAGGCAGCGAGCCCAGTGCCTGCCTGTTTCGAGATGCGCATTGGGGAGGCGCCCGATGTATCGATCTAGGGTCAAATGCGGCTCGAGCTCGCACATCTTGCCCAAGGCTTCGCGGGCCTCCGCGACCCGTCCCTGCGAAACGAGTGCGATAGCGAGGACCCGCCACGTAGACGGATGCATGCGATTGAGAATGAGAGATGAGCGCGCGAGCTCTTCCGCCTCGTCGTATCGATGCGCCGATAGAAGCGCCGTGGCGCCCAGGGACTCGAAATAATACCGCTGCGGATCGAGCGGGGAGAGTTTCAGAGCGCGCCGCGTTGCGTCCACGGCTGCCTCGCCGTCGCCTTTGAAGGCGTCGACGGTGCCCCGGTAGAGCCAGCCCAACGCGTGGCTGGGGTTGGCATCGACGGCCTGCTCGCACCGCTTTCGGGCAGCGTCCAGATCCTTCAACATGTGACAATAGACGAAGCCTTCGGTCGCAAGCGCAAGCGCGTCGGACGGGTCACGGTCGAGCGCCGCGCGAGTGGCGCTCAAGGCCTCGGCGGCCTCGCGTTTGCGGTCCTCGGACCAGCCGCGCGTCATGCGCAGGATGTACCAGTTGGCGAGCCAGGCGCGCGGGGCAGCTATTCGGCCGTGGCGATTGATCAGTTCCTCCAGCACCGTCCGGGTCTGGAGAAACTCCTCCCTGCTCGACCGGTGCATCAGGCGGATGCTGCCAAGCAGCAGCGAGTAGCTTTCTAGCGTCGGTAACGGCTGGGTCAGGATATGCTCGACCTCGGCATCGAAGACCGACAGATGCACTGCAGCGGCGATGCGGTGAGCCAGTTCGCTCTCCGGCTGCAGCAGATCGCCGATATTGCCGCTCAGGCGGTCGGTCCAGACGACTTGATTGGTTCGCGCCGCGGACAGCTCCGCCGTCACCAGAATCCGGTCCGCATCGACCACATAGCTGCCGCTGAGAATGTAGGTGGCACCGAGATGCGCCGATACTTCCGCCACATCGCTGACCCTGCCGCGAAATATGTTGGTCGACAGACGCGAGATCACCTTGAGGTTCGCCGATCTGGAGAGGCACCAGATCACGCTGTCCGCGATCAGGTTACCAACGTCGAGATGCTCCTCCGCGTCCTTGCGCGCGTCGAAGGGGATGACGGCGATCGTCGGCTCCATGGGAGTTCCATAGTCTCGCCGAGCTGCGAGGCTTGGGTGTGGACTGGCCGGACCAACGCGGTAGGCGCGAACCGGCTTGTCAAAGTGCTTGAGGATACAGTCGCCCAAATCTTCGCACAGCGCATCCACTCCGTGCGTCAGCTCGTCGCGCGCCGCAGCGCTGCCAATCGTCTCCCCCGGACTGGCCAGGCTGGCAAGAGCTGTCGCCAGTTGCTCATGCGCGGCCTCGCTGGCGATGGTTTCACCGGGACCGGCAAGAGTTGCGAGCCGGGCTGCGAGGTTGATGCCGGTGCCATAGATGTCAGTGCCGTCACTCCAGGCGGTGGAGGAGTTGATCCCCGCACGAAGCTGGAAGTGTTGATCTTCAGGCCGCCCGGTGTTCTGAACGGCGATACTCCGGTGCATTTCGGCGGCGGCATTGACGGCATCACGCACGGATTCGAAGCGGGCCATGAGCCCGTCTCCGAGGCTCTTCACGAGGCCGCCGCGATAACGCGGCAGAATTTGGCCGGTGGCAAGTTGGACGAAGTCGGTCCATCGACGCACCGCGGACGCCTCATGCTCCCGCATCAGACGCACGGACTCGACGAGGTCGACCAAGAGGACCACGGTGTCCTGCTGCACGAGGCCCATTGCTCGTCTCTCCGAAGCCCGGCCTCCGCTGACCGGGCTCTCAGGTGAATGGCCCTTAAGGCCGGTACTGCTTCACTACCTTGATGTTGACCGGACCTTGCCCGGCAGTTGCGAACTCAGCGCACGCACGTCCTCATCGAGCGCACGTCAATCCATACTGCGCAGCTGGCCGCTCGGTTATGAACCAGATCACGATTTGCGAAACGCCCGGGTGGGTCGCAATCGCGACAACTCAAAATGAAAACGCAAACTTCTTCTCGTCATGCGCGAAGTCACGTTCACTCACCGCTAATGCGGGCAGGTCTCGACCTCGACCGTGACGTGGCTGAGGCCCTTCAGCCCGGCGAGCCGCCGCTTGTAGACGGCCGGCTGCTTCGGCTTGTCCGACACCACCGAGAGCAGCACGGCACAATGGCCGGGGCCGACCTGCCAGAGATGCAGGTCGGTGACGCGATCCTCACCGATCTCCATGCGGGCGCGGATCACCCGCTCCAGCTTCTCGTCGGCGCGCACGTCGAGCAGCACCGCACCCGATGATTTGATCAGGCCGAATGCCCAGCTCGCGATCACGGCGCTGCCGATCAGACCCACCGCCGGGTCGGCCCAGACCCAGCCGGAATACATGGCAAGGCCGAGCGCTGCGATCGCCAGCACCGAGGTTGCGGCATCGGTCATGACATGGACATAGGCCGCGCGGAGGTTGTTGTCGTGCTGATGCTGGTGACGATCGTGCTCGTGGTCATGCTCAGCGTGGTCATCATGCGGATGGCCATGGCCGTGGTGATGATCGTGGCTGTCGCGCAGCAGCCACACGCTGGCGAGATTGACGCCCAAGCCGAGAGCAGCCACGGCCATTGCCTCGCCGTAGACGATCGGCACCGGATTGATCAAGCGCAGCACGCTCTCATAGGCGATCTCGACCGCGATCAGGCCGAGGATGATCGCGCTGGCGAAGGCGGCAAGATCGCCGAACTTGCCGGTGCCGAAGGTGAAATGCGCATTCCCCAGATGCCGCCGCGCGAAGCGATAGGCGAAGGCGGCAATGCCGAGCGCCGCCGCATGGGTGCCCATGTGCCAGCCGTCGGCGAGCAGCGCCATCGAACCGAACAGCGAGCCGGCGACGATCTCGCCGACCATCATGACCAGCGTCAGCACGACCACGAACCAGGTGCGGCGCTCGTTGTCGTCGTGCTTCTCGCCCAGGAAGGCGTGGTCATGGGTCCATTGTTCGATGGAATGGGAATGCATCGAATTCTCCCGAAGATTCAGCTCTGTTGGCCTCCAATATAGACGGCAGGCACCAATTTTCTAAGGACCAATCGTCCCGCGGATTGACAGTGCTTCTTAGTTTCGCTGTAATCTGCGCCATGGGGATTTGAGCGATCTCCCCACGAGGCGACAGGCCCAAGCATCGCGTCCCGTTTGGTTCTCGAGGACGCATCATGTCTACATTCACGACCATCTCATCCGACAAAATGGCACGGCTGATCGGCACGGCGAATGCGCCGGTTCTGATCGATGTGCGCACCGAGCAGGATTTCGCCGCCGACCGGCGGCTGATTCCCGGCTCCATCAAGCTCGGCCACGACAACGTGGCGGACTGGGGCGGCGCCTTCGCCGGCCGCCGCGCCGTAGTCTCCTGCCTCCGCGGCGAGAAGCTCGCGCAAGGCACCGCGGCCTGGTTACGCCAGCTCGGCGCGCAGGCCGAAACGCTGGAGGGCGGCTTCGAGGGCTGGAAGGCGGCCAAGCTGCCGCTGGTCGACGCCCGCAAGCTGCCGCCGCGCGATGCCAAGGGTCGCACCGTCTGGGTGACGCGGGCGCGGCCGAAGGTCGACCGCATCGCCTGCCCGTGGCTGATCCGCCGCTTCGTCGATCCGGGCGCAGTGTTCCTCTATGTCGCGCCGTCCGAGGTGGTCGCCGTCGGCGAGCGGTTCGGCGCAGCGCCCTTCGACATCGAGAACGTGTTCTGGAGCCACCGCGGCGAGCTCTGCACCTTCGACGTGATGATCGAGGAGTTCGGCATCGCGACTCCGCCCCTGCTGCGCCTCGCGACGCTGGTGCGCGGCGCCGACACCGCGCGACCCGACCTCGCGCCGGAGGCGCCCGGCCTGCTCGCGGCCTCGCTCGGGCTGTCGCGCATGTATGACGACGACCTCGAGCAGCTCGAGGCCGGCATGCTGCTCTATGATGCCTTCTACCGCTGGTGCCGCGACGCCACCACCGAGACTCACAACTGGCCGACCAACAAGGTGAAGGCGTAATGGACGTTCGCGCCGATCAAGCGGGAGCTGGTGCCGGTCACGGCATCAGCTTCAACGAAGCTTTCCGCGTCTGGCTCCGTGTCGCCTGCCTGAGCTTTGGCGGGCCCGCGGGCCAGATCGCGGTGATGCACCGCATCCTGGTCGAGGAGAAGAAGTGGATCTCCGAAGGCCGTTTCCTGCACGCACTGAACTATTGCATGCTGCTGCCGGGACCTGAGGCGCAGCAGCTCGCGACCTATGTCGGCTGGCTGATGCATCGCACCGCCGGCGGGCTGATGGCGGGCGGGCTGTTCATCCTGCCCGGCATCATCGCCATCATGGGCCTCAGCTACATCTATGCCGCCTTCGGCAATGTCAGCTTCGTCGAGGCGCTGTTCTTCGGGCTCAAGGCGGCCGTGCTCGCCGTCGTCGTCGAGGCGGTAGTGCGCGTCGGCAAGCGCGCGCTGAAGAACCGCATCATGATCGCGCTCGCAGGCATCGCCTTCGTCGCGATCTTCTTCTTCGCGGTCCCCTTCCCGATCATCATCATCGCCGCCGGCCTCATCGGTTATGCCGGCGCCCGAAGCGGCCGTCCGGAATTCGCGCCGGCCGGTCACGGCCATGGCGGCGGCGCCGCGATCGACAGCATGCTCGGCGAGGCCGTGCCCGATCACGTCCGGCCGAACACGGCGCGCGCGATCCGCGTCGGTGCATTGTGGCTGGCGCTTTGGCTGGTGCCGGTGATCGCACTGCTGATGGCCCTGGGTCAGGCCAATGTGTTCAGCCAGATCGCGCTGTTCTTCTCGAAGATGGCGCTGGTTACGTTCGGCGGCGCCTATGCGGTGCTGGCCTATGTCGCCCAGCAGGCGGTCGAGCATTATCATTGGCTCAAGCCGCATGAGATGCTCGACGGTCTCGGCATGGCCGAGACCACGCCGGGCCCGCTGATCATGGTGTTGCAATTCGTGGGCTTCATGGCGGCCTATCGCGACCCTAGCGGCCTGTCGCCGATGCTCGCGGCCACGCTCGGCGGCCTGCTCGCGACCTGGGTTACCTTCATGCCCTGCTTCCTCTGGATTTTCGTCGGCGCGCCCTACATCGAGCGCCTGCGCGGCAACGCGGGCCTCGCCGGCGCGCTCAGCGCGATCACCGCCGCCGTGGTCGGCGTGATCCTCAACCTGTCGATTTGGTTCGCGCTGCACATCCTGTTCCGCGAGACCGTGCCGGTGCATGCGTTTCCGCTGAACTTCGACATGCCGGTGCTGAGGAGCGTCGACGTGCCGGCGCTGGTGCTGGCGATCGCGGCGGCCACCGCGATCTTCCGGTTCAAGCTCGGCATGCTGACGGTGCTGGCGGGCAGCTGCGCGGCGGGCGTGGCGTTGCGGATGGCCGGGATGATCTGATGCCAGGGACGTGACTAATCGTGAGTCCAGGATGAGTTGGAACGCCGCGGCCGAACGCCACCTAGGCAGGGGGCGTTTGGAGAAACAGCGATGCGTTTCCTTCTGGTTTTCAGTTTTCTGATCACCTTGGTCGGCGTTGCCGACGCCGCACAGGCGCGTCATCCACACCGGCGGCACGCGATTGTCCATTCCGGTCAGGGTATGGTCCCGTCCGGTCCAGCTTCGGGCTTCGCCTACGCGCCGCCGCCGGAAACCTCAGCTCATCCTGGCGCCACTGAACCTTATTTCGGCGCTTCTCAAGGTTATGCGCCCGGCGAAAAGGAGCGGTTTCTCCGCAGCTTGTTCAGTCCATAGACCCGTTCCACCTTGGGCCGGCTCGCTGATGCCGCGGGAAAGCTGCTGAGTCGAACCCTGCAGCCTTCCCTTATTCACGTCGTAAGCGCCGGCGTTTGTTAGCGTCGGGTTGGATCGTTTGTGCCGCCCGGGCGGATGGTCTGAGGACCGCCCTGGCCGGAACCCGCGCCACTGCCGCCGCCGGAGCCTACGCTGGATCCCGTCGAACTGCCGGTACCTGCATCGCCCGCTCCTGTTCCACCCGCCGCGCCGCTCGTTCCGCCGCTGGTTCCTCCGGCCCCGGCGCTAGCGCCCGCACCCGCGCCGCCCGCTCCACCTGCGCCTGCCCCGCCTCCGGCACCTCCGCCCGCCTGCGCATGGGCGAACCCGATCGACGCGCCAGCAAGCAACGCACACATGGCCACTGAGAAGATTGTCTTTCGCATTGTTCAAACTCCGATTGACGATGACATGCCAATCGAAGCCGCGCGCAAACGTTCCTGATGATATTCGTCGGAGGCTTTCAACATTGGTAGGAACGATGTCGCGCAACGTTGAATTGAATCTGGGTCCCGCCACTCGCCCATCTTCCGCGACGCGCGCATGACTCAACACAATGCGCCTTGAATCCCGGCTGCCGGCTACCGCATCATCATCCGCGAGATCGCTTCCCCGATCACCACCGTCGTGAAATGCGTGTTGGCGCGGCAATCGGACGGCATGATCGAGGCGTCGGCTACACGCAGGCCGCCGATCCCTTTCACGGTGCCGTCGGGGTTGACCACGCCATCCGGGTCGTCCAAGCCGCTCATACGGCAGCTGCCGGCGGCATGCTGGATGTCGCCCGTCTCGCGGCGCAGCACCGCTTCGAGCTCGTGATCGGGCAGGCTGGCGGCCTGCGGCAGCGTCAGATCCGTGTCAGCGAGCCTGATCCAGTCGGCGATGCCTGACAGCGCCGGCTGCGATGTGATGACCGCGAGGCGTTTCACCGCATCGATCATGCGTAGCATGTCGCGCGGATCGGCCAGCATGTTCTCCTCGACGACCGGATCGATTGCAGGATCGGTCGAGGCCAGCTTGAGCGTCCCGCGCGAATAGGCGTTGAACAGCCCCGCGCCGATCGCTCCGGGGTTCCCGATGCCGCGATGATTGAAGGCGATCAGGATCATGTCGCGCTTGCCGCCATTGGCGAGGCCGGAGGAATAGGTCACGCAGCAATTGGTGTGGCGCGTATCCGGATCGGTGGGACGAAGCTCGTCCCGGAGCTGGATCGTGGCGCGAAACAGCGGATGGTCGAAGAAATGGCGGCCGACCGGCAGATCGCGCGTGACAGCAATCCCCATTGCCTTCAACTCCTCGGCCGGCCCGATGCCCGAGCGCAGCAGGATCGCCGGACTGTGGATGGCGCCGGCGCACAGCACGATCTGGCGGGCGCTGATCTCCTGGGTGCCCTGCCCCTCGACATGAACGCGGACACCGGTCGCCCGTCCGTCGCTGATCAGCACGCGATCGACCAGCGCATGCCCGCGGATCTCCAGGTTGGCGCGCCCGCGTGCGGGCTCGAGATAGCCCTCATTGGTGGTGATGCGGCGCAAGTCGCGGCTGTTGATGGGGTAGCACGCAACGCCCTCGCCGTCCGGACCATTGACGTCGGCGCACCAGGGATAGCCGCTCGCAAGTGCCGCATCGCGCAAGCCGCGGTCGATCGGACCCCACTTTTGCAAAGGCGCGCGGTAGACCGGCAGTGGCCCGCCGCGGCCGTGGCCCTCGACATCGCCGAAGTCCAGATCGTCCTCGATCACCGAAAACAGCGGCATCACCTCTTTCGCCGACCAGCCGGTGCAGCCATTGGCCGCCCATTCGTCGAACGCATCGGCAACGCCGCGGATCGCGATCTGGCCGTTCATCATCGACGAGCCGCCGAGCCCCTTGCCGCGCCAGTAGAAGCGCGGCTCCTGCCCAGCGACGCGGCGCGTCAGAAGATCGGGCCATTGCCATTTCTCCTGGTACTCGCGCTTGTGGATGATCGGGATCGGATTCGTCGTCCGCACCTCCCAGGGCGCCTCGTCGGCGCGCCAGTCGAGCCCCGCCTCGAGCAGCAGGACGCGCCGTGCGGGATCATCGGAGAGCCTTGCGGCCACGGCGGCGCCGGCGGAGCCGCCGCCGACAACAATGACATCGTACATCGCGCTACTTCTCAACGTTCCAGAACACCGGGATGGCGGACGGTATCAGACCGCGCAAAGTCGCGCGATAGGCGGCCGGCTGCGCGAACTGGCCCCACGGGATTCCGGGCGCCTGATCGTACATGACGGCCTGGATCTCGCCCGCGATCTTCTTCCGGTCCGCCTCGGCCGGCGCCTTGGCGAAGGCTTCCATCAGAGGGGTGATACGCGCATCGCATTGCCAGCCGGTGAAGTCGGCACAGTTGAAGGCAACCATGACATTGGTCAGCGGCGAGCCGAGGTCGAAGCCGCCGGCGTGGACGCCATAGACGCTCCAGCCCTCCTTCTTGGCGCGGCGCGCCAGCACGCTCGCCCAGTCCATCACCTGCAGATCGACATTGAAGCCGGCCGCCTTCAGCCGCTCGGCGAGCACCTGCGCCGAAACGCGCGGGGCTTCGAGATCGTTGGCCTGCATCACGATGACGGACTCGCCGGCATATTTGGTCGCCTTCAGTGCAGCCTTCGCCGCTTCGATCGAGGGCTTGGCCGCCGCTTCCGTGCCGGCCTTGCTCTCATATGTGGTGCCGCAGGTGAAGTAGGTCGCGCAAGGCGTGGCGTATTTGGCGTCGAGCCCGAGCGCATCCAGCACTTCGCGCTGGTCGACCAGCTTCCACAGCACGCGGCGGATTTCCGGATCATCGAACGGCTTCGAGGCCGCGTTGAGACGGTAGGCGCCGGCGAACATGTTGCCGCCGGTGAAGTTGACGAGCTTGACGCGCGTGTTCTTCTCCAGCTGCGGCAGCAGATCGAACGGCGCGTACTGCATGAAATCGATTTCGCCGGCCTGCAGCGCAGAGGCGGCAGTCGCACCATCGGGAATGACGCGGACCTCGAGCGTGTCGACATTGACGCGCTTGCCGCCGGCCAGGAAGTCCGCGGGCTCGGGACGCGGCACATAGTCGCCGAACTTCTTCAGGATCATGCGGTCGCCGGTGCGGTGGTCGGCCTTGCTGTAGACGAACGGGCCGGAGCCGACGATCTCGGTGATGCGCTGGTCGCCGGGCGTCTTCGCGATGCGCTCGGGCATCATGAAAGCGACCGGGCTGACGGGATTGCCGAGTGCGTCGATGACGAGCCCGGACGGCTCCTTCAGCGTCAGCACGAAGGTTTTCGCATCGACCGGCTCGAGCGAAGCCGTGATCGCAAAAATGCGGCGGCCGAGCGCGCTGCGGGTGCCCCAGCGACGCAGCGAGGCCACGCAATCGGCTGCCGTGACGGGCTGGCCGTCGTGCCATTTCAGGCCGTCGCGCAGCGTGAACGTATAGGTCAAGCCATCGGGCGAAACTTTCCAGTCCTGCACCATTTGCGGCTTGATGTCGCCCTTGGCATCCTTCGCAAACAGCGTGTCGAACACCATGTAGCCGAACGTGCGCGAAATATAGGCCGTGGAGAAATGCGGATCGAGCGTGACAATCTCCGCCTCGAGCACCGCGACGAGATTGCCCGCCGCATGCGCGGGCGCCGTCACCAGCGCAAGGCCGACCAGCGCGGGAATGACTTCAGTTTGAACATTGGAGTGTTTTTTGCCTTTTGACCAGTCGTTTACAGTCGCCAGGAAAAAGCAATGTTCGTGCCCACACGTATGCGCTCATAGCTAGCTGCCACGCGTTTGCAGGATGCACATACTTAGAGTTGGAGAGCGAGGCTGGCGCAGCTCGTCATTGCGAGCGCAGCGAAGCAATCCAGAGTCTTTCCGCGGTGGGATTATGGATTGCTTCGCTGCGCTCGCAATGACGGTGGAGCAGAGAGCACAACACGCGCTGTCGCCGCCCGGCTTGATCGGGCGACCCAGTATTCCAGAGACAGCTGATGGATACGGAGAAGCCGCGGCGTCCTGGATGCCCCGCCCCCGTGCGCAATTGCGCACTAGGCGGGGGATGACAGCGTCGTTGTGGCGACAGTTGGGGCCAGTGCCCTACCCGATCACCCGACCGAACTTGTTCGACTTCGGGAAACCCTTCGGCGGCAGGCGGCCGGCGTCGGCGCGGGTGCCCTGCCATTCCGCCAGCTCCTTCATGGTCGCGGAGAATTCGCGTCCTGCGGAATCCTTCCAGGTCAGGCCCGCCTTGGCGTCGAATACCGCAACGTCGGACAGGCCGCCGTCCTTGTATTTCTGCAGGCGCACGCCGCGGCCGCGGGCCATCTCCGGCACCTGGTCGAGCGGGAAGACCAGCATCTTGCGGTTCTCGCCGATGACGGCGACGGTGTCGCCCGTCACCTCGGTGATCGCGCGGGCCTCGTTCGGCATGTCCACGTTGAGGACCTGCTTGCCCTTCTTGGTGGTGCCAACGCAATCGTCCTCGTTGACCACAAAACCCTGGCCCTCGTGGCTGGCGACCAGGAATTTGCGGCCGCCCTTGTTGACGAACAGCGCGACGGGCGCGGCCTCCTGCTCGAGGTCGATGAACAATCGGATCGGCTCGCCATGGCCGCGGCCGCCCGGCAGCTTGGCGACGTCGAGCGAGTAGAACTTGCCGTTGGTGGCGAACAGCAGCAGCTTCGAGGTCGTCTCGGCGAAGAAGGCGAAGCCGAGCTTGTCGTCCTGCTTGAAGGCAAGGCCCGAGAGATCCTCGACATGCCCCTTCATGGTGCGGATCCAGCCCTTGTCGGAGACGACCACCGTCACCGGCTCGCGCTCGACGAAGGCCTCCTCGATCGCGGCGAGATCGTGCTCGGGCGCATCCGCGAAGGTGGTGCGACGCTTGCCGAGCGGTGTCTTCGGTCCGAACATGTCGCGGACCTTGCCGACCTGCTCGCCGACCTTCTTCCACTGCTCGGCTTCGGAGGCGAGCACCGCATTGATGCCCTTGAGCTCGGCGCGGAGGTTCTTGTCCTCGGTGCGGATCTCCATCTCCTCGAGCTTGCGCAAGGAGCGCAGGCGCATGTTGAGGATGGCTTCCGCCTGCACCTCGGTGAGCTTGAACGCCTTCATCAGCTCAGGCTTCGGCTCGTCCTCGGTGCGGATGATCCTGATCACCTTGTCGATGTTCAGGTATGCGATCAGGAAGCCGCCGAGCACTTCCAGCCGGTGCTCGATCTGCGCCTTGCGGTAGTTGCTGCGGCGGATCAGCACGTCGCGCAGATGGTCGAGCCATTCGCGCAAGCACTCCGCGAGCCCCACGACCTTGGGGATGCGCCCCTTGATCAGGACGTTGAGGTTCAGCGGAATCTTGTTTTCGAGCTCGGTGAGGCGGAACAGCGATTCCATCATCAGCGCCGGATCGACGTTCTTCGACTTCGGCTCGATCACGATGCGGACGTCTTCGGCCGATTCGTCCCTGATGTCGCCGACCAGCGGCAGCTTCTTCTGGTCCAGCAGCTCGGCGACCTTCTCGATCAGACGCGACTTCTGCACCAGGAACGGAATCTCTGTGACGACGACGGCCCAGGTGCCGCGTGCGCCCTCCTCCTGCGTCCACCGCGCTCGGACGCGGAACGAGCCGCGGCCGGTGGTGTAGGCTTCCGCAATCGCCTGCTTGGAATCGACGATGATGCCGCCGGTCGGGAAATCCGGGCCCTTGACCCACTTCAAGAGCGCCTTCGACTTTGCGTCGGGCTTCTCGATCAGGTGCAGCGCGGCATCGCACAGCTCGGCGGCGTTGTGCGGCGGGATCGAGGTCGCCATGCCGACCGCGATGCCCTGCGCGCCGTTGGCGAGCAGGTTCGGGAAGCCGCCCGGCAGCACGATGGGCTCTTTCGATTGGCCGTCGTAGTTGGCGCGGAATTCGACCCCGTCCTCGTCGATGCCCTCGAGCAGAAGCCGCGCGACGTCGGTCATGCGCGCTTCGGTGTAGCGGTAGGCGGCGGGGTTATCGCCGTCGATATTGCCGAAATTGCCTTGGCCGTCGACCAGCGGATATCGCGAGGAGAAATCCTGCGCGAGGCGGACCATGGCGTCGTAGATCGCCTGGTCGCCGTGCGGATGGAACGAGCCCATCACGTCGCCGACGATCTTGGCCGACTTCTTGAAGGCCGTGCCGGGGTCGAGCCTGAGCAGGCGCATGCCGTAGAGGATGCGCCGGTGCACCGGCTTCAGGCCGTCGCGCGCGTCCGGCAGCGCACGGTGCATGATGGTGGAGAGGGCATAAGCGAGATAGCGCTCTTCCAGCGCCTCACGCAGCGGCACCTCGTGGATTTCAGCCGGTTCTTCCGGCGGAACGATTCGTTTTCCCATGCCGCCCGGTTAAACCGTGGAAGCGAATCGGGCAAGGATCGAATGGTTCCCTGTGGGCGACGTACTAACCTGCCCAGCCGGCTGTGACGGTCTGGGTTGGGGCTGGACCAGGTGTTTGCGCAGGCGCCGGCGCATTGGTCAGGCAACGGCGGGCGGCCTCGATCTCGGCGTCGGTCGCGCCCCGCGACCGCGCCCATGTCTCTGCAGCGGCAGCGGAATATTTCGCCACATAGTACCGCACCACCGTGCACGAGGCCCGGCGAAACGCCCCGGGCTGCGGCTCGCCAGCCATGGCGTCGGGCGCGAACGCAAGCAGCGTCGCGGACAAGGCGAATCCCCTGATCAACATTTGGGCTGTCCCCCGATGTGGAACCTCAAGCCCCAAGTCCGCGCGGGCCGATTTCGTTCCAGGGAACTGCATGCTGCTGGGCAAGGCTGGGTAGCCATTACGTCATGGCGCCGGGATCGCCGCCCTCGCCTGCTGCCGCATCAGGGCGTTGATGAAGCCGGCCCGCGCATCGGAATGG
This sequence comes from Bradyrhizobium sp. JHI2711, assembly GCF_056156565.1. NCBI lineage: Bacteria > Pseudomonadati > Pseudomonadota > Alphaproteobacteria > Hyphomicrobiales > Nitrobacteraceae > Bradyrhizobium > Bradyrhizobium sp. JHI2711. The sequence goes on along the minus strand of NZ_JBPZPT010000001.1, from coordinate 142,632 downwards.
CCTTGGCCGCGCGGCTCCAGCACGTGGCGGAGCAGGAACAGGCCGGTGAGCCGAAAACCGTCCTGGAGATCCTGCTCGGTGAGATCGCCCGCGGTTTCGCCCTGGCGCAGGAACGGCGGCAGCCGCAACAGCCGGTCGCGCCACGGCTCGCCCGCGCCGCGCGATACCGCGCCGCCTGATTTCGGCGAGACATAGATCAGGTCCGTGGTCTCGCCGGTCACCGCGCAATTGTCCAGCGCCAGGCCGAAACCCAGCTCGGCGAGCATCGCCAGCTCGAAATGGATCAGGTGCACGGCCGCGCTGCCGATGTCGTCGAAATCGTCGAGCGAATGCTCGAGCAGCGCAAAGATGTCCTCATGCGGATCGCGCTCCGGCAACAGCCGCGCGATCGAGGCCAGATGGGTGACGCCATAGACGCCGTGGGACGATGCCAGCAGCGTTGCCGCGCGCAGCTTCAATCCCTCGATTGCGTAGGTCCCCAGATGCTCGTCGAGCCGCGCCCGCCACACCGCACTGACGCTGTTCCCCGGCTGCAGCAGCGGCCGCATCCGCGAACCGGCGCCACCGCGGACGAGGCCGAGATGCCGGCCATGCGCGCGCGTCAACAGCTCGACAATGGCGCTGGACTCGCCATGCCGCCGCACCCCCAGCACGATGCCTTCGTCGGACCATTCCATAGGGGAAGTGTAGCGGATTCCGGCGTTCAATCGTAGGGCGGATTAGCCGAAGGCGTAACCCGCCAATCGCCCGTGCACGTCAAAGGTGGATTACGCTTCGCTAATCCACCCTACGGCGCCTCACGCGTTGAACCAGTCCCGCGCGTCGCCGCTGAAGGAGAAATACAGGCCTATCGTCGTCAGCGCGCAGGAGACGATCTCGATGGCGCTGTCGAGCTCCAGGCCCTTCTCGCCGATGATCTGGCCGAGCGAGATCACCGACAACACGAGGGCCGCCGCCAGCACCCAGCGTGGCCAGTTCTTGCGATGATGCGCGGCCAGCCGGACGAAATAGAGCAGCAGGAGGATCATGCCGCCGGCGAGCAGCGTCCCGGTCATGATCATCTGCTCGGTCACCGCGGCATTGGGCGTGCGGTCCTGCACGGCGACCGAGACGGCGTCCAGCATCAACGATGCATAGAGCAGCGCTTCGAAGCGCTGGACGTTGGTGGGTAGGCTCATCGAATGCCGATCTTTTCTTGGTTATTCTTTTGGGAAGTCCAGGCCCATCTCGCGATAGCGATCGGGATCGTCGCCCCAGTTCTCGCGCACCTTGACGAACAGGAACAGGTGCACCGGCACGTCCAGAATCTGCATCAGCTCTTTCCGCGAGTCGGCGCCGATCGACTTGATGGTGGCGCCGCCCTTGCCGAGCACGATCTTGCGCTGGCTTTCGCGCTCGACGTAGATCGTCTGCTCGATCCGCACAGACTTGTCCTTGCGCTCCTCCCACTTGTCGGTCTCGACCGTGGACTGGTAGGGCAATTCCTGGTGCAGCTTCTGATAGATCTTCTCGCGCGTGATCTCGGCCGCCAGCTGCCGCATCGGCGCGTCCGACATCTGGTCCTCGGGGTAGAGGAACGGACCCGGCGGCACCATGTCCGCGAGCGTCTTGCGGATGTCGTCGACGCCATCGCCCGAGATCGCCGAGATCATGAAGGTCCTTGCGAACGCCATGCGCTCGTTGGCGGCCCGCGCCAGCGCCAGCAGCTTCTCGCGCTGGACCAGGTCGACCTTGTTGATGACGAGAATCTTGTCGTGATTGACGCTGGCGGCCTTGGCGAGGATCGCCTCCGCCTCCTCGTCGATGCCCGTTTTGGCATCGAGCAGCACGCAGACCAGATCGGCATCATGCGCCCCGCTCCAGGCGGTCGAGACCATGGCGCGGTCGAGCCGGCGCTTGGGCGAGAAGATGCCGGGCGTGTCGACAAGGATAATTTGCGCGTTGTTCTCGATGACGATACCGCGGATCAGCGCGCGCGTGGTTTGCACCTTGCGCGAGACGATCGTGACCTTGGCGCCGACCAGCGCGTTGACCAGCGTCGACTTGCCGACATTCGGCGCGCCGATCAGCGCGACGAAGCCGCAGCGCGTCGCGCCGGGTGCCCCGCCGCTTGCTTCAACCGTCATTGCTGCCGCCGACGCCTTCGCGTTCGATCATCACTGAGGCTGCCACTTTCTCTGCCGCGCGCTTGCTGCCGCCGATACCCTCGGCCGGGGCCAGGCCCGGCAGATCGACGGCGACACGGAACTGCGGATCGTGATGCGGGCCGGTGCGCTCGACCTCGCGATAGACAGGCGTCGGCAGTCCCTTGCCTTGCGCCCATTCCTGCAGCACGGTCTTGGGATCGCGCAAGGGCCGGCGCGGCTTGTGCATCCGCTCGGTCCAGTTGCGCTTGACGAATTCGGCTGCCGCCGCATGGCCGCCGTCGAGGTAGATGGCGCCGATCACGGCCTCGCAGATGTCGCCGAGGATGGATTTGCGCAGGCGGGCATCGGCACTGGAGCCGACCGAGCCCAGCTTGATGTCGTCGACGAGACCGAGCGACTTGGCGACGTCCGCGCAGCTCTCCTTGCGCACGAGCTCGGCAAGCCGCTTGGACAGCTCGCCCTCATCGGCGTTCGGGAAGGCGTGATAGAGCATGTCGGAGACGACGAGCCCGAGCACGTGGTCGCCGAGGAATTCCAGCCGCTGATAGCTGTCGCCTCGCTTGCGCCCGGACTTCAGGGCCGAGACATGCGTGATCGCCTGCATCAGCATATTTGGATCGGCGAAGCTGTGGCCGATCCGCGCCTCGAGCGCCGCGTTGGCATTCGTGCCCTTGGCCTTGCTGCTCCGCGGCCGTTTCTTCTTGGCAGGCGCCTTCGCCGCAGCATCGCCCTCGGGAGCGGCTTGCACCTCGGTCGGTTGGATCGCGATGTCCTTGGCTTCGTCTTTCATCGGACGATTTTGAAGAACCGATTCCAGCGCACCGCCCACGGCCAGCGCCAGAGCATCCAGGCGTGCTCGCCTTCAGCGATGGAGAAGAAGATCATCTGGGCGCGGCCGATCAAGTGCTCCTGCGGGACGTAGCCGACCTGGCCGAGAAAGCGGCTATCGGTGGAGTTGTCGCGGTTGTCACCCATCATGAAGAAGTGGCCGGCCGGGACGGTGTAGACGTTGGTGTTGTCCATGTAGCCGTTGTCGGCGCAGTCCAGCGTCTCATAGGACACGCCGTTCGGCAGCGTCTCCTTCCAGCGCTTCACCCGGGAGATGCCGCCGCCTTCCGAGCCGCAAGGGTCCTCGCCGACATATTCGCTCATGCGCTGCCGCTCGACGGGCGTATCGTTGATGTAGAGCAGCCCGTCCCGCATCTGGACACGGTCGCCGGGAAGGCCGATCACGCGCTTGATGTAGTCGGTGGAATCGTCCTTCGGCAGGCGAAACACGACGATGTCGCCACGAGCGGGGTCCGAGCCCCAGATCCGTCCCGAGAACAGTGGCGGCGAGAATGGAATCGAGTAATGGCTGTAGCCATAGGAATATTTCGAGACGAACAGATAGTCGCCGACCAGCAGCGTCGCCTTCATCGAGCCGGACGGGATGTTGAAAGGCTGAAACAGGAAGGTGCGGATCACGAGCGCGATCAGGAGAGCATGAATGACGACTCGGATCGTTTCGCCGACGCCGCTCTCAGTTTTCGTTCCCGAAGTCACGCTCATTGCTCTCTCAATTCCGGCCGGCGATCATAGAGCGCCCTCCTCCCGCGAACGGCCCACCGGTTCGCGGCGCAAGGAGATTGTCCTGATTCTGATAGTGAGGGCCAATTCCGGCGTAAAGCCGAATTCGCCCAGGCTGATTTGCGTTCGCGGACTTTTAGACGGTTGTCGGAGGCCACGCAATCAAGGATCGCATCAAAACTGATTAAGATATTGATTTATAAAGAAAATCACAAAACGCCCGAACCGCGATCAAGGTTTCGGCAGCGGGACGGCGGAAATGACGACAAAAGCCTGCGCCAGCGGCCAGTCGTCGGTGATCGAAAGGTCGATCCGCGCCTCGAACCCCTCCGGTGTCAGGGCCCGGAGCCGGGCCAGCGCGCCGCCGGTCAGCTGCATGGTCGGCCGCCCGCCCGGCAGGTTGACCACCCCCATGTCGCGCCACCAGACGCCGCGCCTGATGCCGGTGCCGAGTGCCTTGGAGCAGGCCTCCTTGGCGGCGAAGCGCTTGGCGTAGGTCGCCACCACCATCTTCTCGTTCTTGGCGCGCCGTTCCGCCTTGGCGCGCTCGGCCGCGGTGAAGATGCGGTCGAGAAAACGCTCGCCGTGGCGCTCGATCACCTTGGCGACGCGGGTGATGTCGATCAGGTCGGAGCCGATGCCGATGATCATGCCCGGCTCCGGCCACGATCCATCGCCGCGCGCATGCTGCGCACGGTCTCGGCCAGCCCCACGAACAGCGCCTCGCCGATCATGTAATAACCGATGTTCAGCTCCATGATTTCGGGCAAGCTCGCGATCTTCTCCGCCGTCGCATAGTCCAGCCCGTGGCCGGCGTGAACCTCGAGTCCCGCGTCCTTCGCCAGCTTCACCCCGGCCACGATCCGCTGCCATTCAGCCTCGGCCTTGTCGGTGTGGCCATCGACGACGGCATCGCACCAGGCACCGGTGTGGATCTCGATCACAGGGGCGCGCAGCCGTGCCGCCATCTCGATCTGGGCGGGATCGGCCGCAATGAACAGCGAGACGCGGATGCCGGCCTCGCTCAGCCGCGCGATATAGGGCGCGAGCGCGCTGCGCTGGCCGACCACGTCCAACCCGCCTTCGGTCGTCACCTCCTGGCGCCGCTCCGGCACCAGGCACACCGCGTGCGGCTTGGTGGCGAGCGAGATCCGCATCATGTCGTCCGTCGCGGCCATCTCGAAATTGAGCGGCTTGGAGATCTCCGCCTTCAGGCGCGCCATGTCCTCGTCGCGGATGTGCCGGCGGTCCTCGCGCAAATGTGCGGTGATGCCGTCGGCGCCGGCCTCGATCGCGAGCAGCGCGGCGCGCACCGGATCGGGATGGCGGCCGCCGCGCGCGTTACGCACGGTTGCGACGTGATCGATATTGACGCCGAGGCGGAGCGGAGGTGCGGGCATTTCAGAACTCGCGAAATCAGAGGGAACGGCGCATGCGAGATGCGCCTATCCATTAACACGTTCGACTTTGGCGACGACCGCCTTCGCGCGCAGCTGGGCCAGGATCGCGCTGAGGTGCTTCAAGTCGTAGACTTCGAGATCGATCGTCGTCTCCGTGAAATCGGGCGAGCGGCGCTGCATGCTGATGTTGTCGATGTTGCCGTCGTGCTCGGCGATCACGGTCGCGATCTGCGCCAGCGCGCCGGGCTCATTGACGTTCTCGACCTTGATGCGGGCCGGGAAGCGCTGCGGCGCGGAATCCTCGATGTCCCAGCGGACGTCGAGCCAGCGCTCCGGCTCCTCCTCGAAATCCTTCAGGGCCGGCGCCTGGATCGGATAGATCGTGATGCCCTCGCCCGGCGTGACGATGCCGACAATGCGATCGCCGGGGACGGCGCCGCCGTTCGGCGCGAACTTCACCGGAAGGTCGGAATTGATGCCGCGGATCGGGATCGCGACCGGGCTGCGCGACTGTTCGGAGACCCCCTTCTCCTTGAGCTTGGCGGCAAGGCCCTTCTTGACGCCGTAGCGCGCGATGCGCTCCTCCTTGTAATCCGGGTACATCGCACGCGCGACATGGGAGGCCTTGATCTCGCCGCGCCCGACCGCCGCCATGACGTCCTCGATCGAGGTGCGCGCGAGCCGCGGCAGCGCGCCCTTGAGCTTGTCGTCGGCGTATTCGATCTTGGCGCGCTCGAACAGGCGCTCGACGATGCGCCGGCCGAGCCCGACATATTGATCCCGCACCGCGGTGCGCGTGGCGCGGCGGATCGCGGCACGCGCCTTGCCGGTGACGGCGAGCGTTTCCCAGGCCGAGGGCGGCGCGGACTGCGCCTCCGAGGTCAGCACCTCGACCTCGTCGCCGTTCTGAAGCTCCGAGGACAGCGGCGCGAACTTGCCGTTGATCTTGCAGCCCACCGCGCTGTTGCCGACGTCGGTATGCACCGCATAGGCGAAGTCGATCACGTTGGCATGGCGCGGCAGCGCGATCAGCTTGCCCTTCGGGGTGAAGCAGAACACCTGGTCGTGGAACAGCTCGAGCTTGGTGTGCTCGAGGAATTCCTCCGGGTTCGCGCTTTCCGAGAGGATGCCGATGGTGTGGCGCAGCCAGGCGAACGCGTTGGACTCGCGCTTGAGGAATTCGGTCGGCGAACCCACGCCCTCCTTGTAGAAAACGTGCGCGGCGATGCCGCGCTCGGCGATCTGGTCCATCGCCTCGGTGCGGATCTGCAGCTCGACGCGCTGGTTGCCGGGGCCGATCACCGTGGTGTGGATCGAGCGGTAGTCGTTCTGCTTCGGCGTCGAGATATAGTCCTTGAAACGTCCGGGCACGACCGGCCAGGTGGTGTGGACGATCCCGAGCGCGCGATAGCAGGCCTCGACGTCGCTGACGACGAGGCGGAAGCCGAAGATGTCGGACAATTGCTCGAAGCCGACCGACTTGCGCTCCATCTTGGTCCAGATCGAGAACGGCTTCTTGCGCCGGCCATAGACCCGCGCCCCCAAGCCACGGTGGCGCAGATTGTTGGAGAGCTGGTCCTCGATCTCGCCGATCAGGTTGCGGTTGCGCTCAGCCAGCGCGTCGAGCCGCTGCATCACCACCGAATAGGCTTCGGGATCGAGGGTGCGGAAGGACAGATCCTCCAGCTCCTCGCGCATTTCCTGCATGCCCATGCGCCCCGCCAACGGCGCATAGATGTCGAGCGTCTCCTCGGCGATGCGCCGGCGCGATTCCGTCGGCACGAAGTCCAGCGTGCGCATGTTGTGCAGACGGTCGGCGAGCTTGACCAGAAGCACGCGGACATCGTCGGCAATGGCCAGCAACAATTTGCGCAGATTCTCGGCCTGCTTAGCCTCCCGCGAGACCAGCTCGAGCCGCTTCAGCTTGGTCAGGCCATCGACCAGCGCGCCGATCTCCGAGCCGAAGATCTGGTCGATCTCGGCCCGCGTCGCCTCGGTGTCCTCGATCGTGTCGTGCAGCAGCGCCGCCACGATGGTGGCGTCGTCGAGCTTGAGGTCGGTGAGAATCGCAGCCACCTCGAGCGGATGCGAGAAATACGGATCGCCCGAGGCGCGGGTCTGCGAGCCGTGGGCCTTCATGGCGTAGACGTAGGCACGGTTCAGCAGGTCTTCGTTGGTGTTGGGATTGTAGGACCTGACGCGCTCGACGAGGTCATATTGACGCATCATCCGGGCGCGAGGCCTGGCGGGGCGCGCGACCGGCGCAGTCGGGGCCACGGCAACCGATTCGGTTGCGGCCTGCATCTGCGTGGATCTGCGGCGCCGATATACCATGCCGTCCTGCCTTCAAACGGGCTTGAGCCGGCCCGCTGCATACATCCTAACTCCGATCGCGCTCGTGTCCGATCAATTCAGTGACAGGGCCAAGCACCGACCGCAGCGCTATGGTAACCACGAAAAGGTCAACAAAAGCAAAGGCCCGAACCATCGTTCGGGCCTTTGATATGATCACAAGAAGAAGATGATCGCGATGGAGGAATTACTCGTCTTCCTCGGGCTGCTCCTCGGGAGGCGCGAGGCCTTCCAGGCCCTTCAGCAGCTCCTCCTCGGTCATGCGCTCCACGGCGACCTCGGTGTCGTCGGCATCGACGCTTGCCCCCGCGGAACCGATCAGCGGCACTGTATCCGGCTCGGGCTCGTCCACCTCGACGAACTTCTGCAACGAGTGGACCAGCTCCTCGCGGAGGTCCTCCGGCGAGATCGTCGTCTCGGCAATTTCACGCAAAGACACAACAGGGTTCTTGTCGTTATCGCGGTCAACCGTTAGTTGTGAACCGGATGAAATCATGCGGGCACGGTGGGCGGCCAGCAGGACCAAGTCAAACCGGTTGTCGACCTTGTCGATACAATCTTCTACGGTGACGCGAGCCATGGACTGTCGCTCCGTTGTGGGTGGGACGAAATATGTGGATGATTGGGGCTAGTTATAGGGGCCGGGACGGTTTCGCAAGACCATTTTGTGATTTGGCCTCGCCAAACCGCTCTGCTACCCCCACATTGGGGCTGGGACGGGTGGTTTTCCGGGCTGCCGTTGGGGGCGGCCCCGGGGTGTATGCAAGTCCGCCATAACTATACCTTGATTGCCCCGACTTCTCCGGATTTGCGGTTTCGACGGGTTTCTGCGGCACTCTAGAACTGCGCGGCCTGTTGTCGCCGCGCCAACAAAAAACGATCAATCACGAACGCTACGCGAGCAAACTGAATGTCACCTTCTCCTACCAACAAGATCGCGCTCTTCATCGACGGGGCCAATCTCTACGCGACGGCGAAAACCCTCGGCTTCGACATCGACTACAAGCGCCTGCTGAAGGAGTTTCAGAGCCGCGGGACGTTATTGCGGGCGTTCTATTACACCGCCATCATCGAGGACCAGGAATACTCCTCGATCCGCCCGCTGATCGACTGGCTGGACTACAACGGCTACACGGTCGTCACCAAGGCGACCAAGGAATTCATCGACGCCTCCGGGCGCCGCAAGGTGAAGGGCAACATGGACATCGAGCTCGCCGTCGACGCCATGGAGCTCGCCGAGCACATCGACCAGATGGTGCTGTTCTCGGGTGACGGCGACTTCCGCTCCCTGGTCGAGGCCGTCCAGCGCCGCGGCGTGCGGGTCACGGTGGTCTCCACCATCGCCAGCCAGCCGCCGATGATCGCCGACGAGCTGCGCCGCCAGGCCGACGTCTTCACCGACCTCGTCGAGCTGCAATCCAAGCTCGGCCGCGATCCGTCCGAGCGCCCCGCCCCGCGTGACCGCGGCGAGCGTGGTGAACGCCACCACGCCCCGCAATTCCTCCAGCGCGCGACCACGACGGCGCCGAGGGGCGATGACGACTTCGAGGAGTGAGGCGGCCCGGTCAAGCCGCCAGCCTCTCACAATCGTTCCCGACCGTGACTGCCCGCTCTGCCCGCGCCTGGTCGCCTTCCGCGAGGCGAACCGCGCGCGCGAGCCCTCGTGGCACAATGCGCCGGTTGCGCCCTTCGGCGACATCAAGGCCCGCCTCCTGATCGTGGGCCTCGCCCCGGGAATGCAGGGCGCCAACCGCACGGGGCGGCCGTTCACGGGCGATTATGCCGGCGACCTGCTCTATGCCACGCTGATCGAATACGGCTTTGCGAGGGGCACCTATCAGGCGCGTCCCGACGACGGCCTGAAACTCGTCGACTGCCGGATCGCCAATGCCGTGCATTGCGTGCCGCCGCAGAACAAGCCGCTGCCGATCGAGATCAACACCTGCCGCCAGTTTCTCGTGGCCAATCTGGCGACGATGCCGAAGCTGCGCGCTATCGTCGCGCTCGGGCGAATTGCGCACGACAGCGTGCTCAAGCCGCTGAATTTGAAGGCCTCGCAAGCCCCCTTCGGCCACGGCGCGGTGCATCAGGCCGGCGCGTTCAGGCTCTACGACAGCTATCACTGCTCCCGCTACAACACGAACACCGGCGTGCTGACGCCAGACATGTTCAGATCCGTGTTCGCGAAGGTGAAGGCGGATCTCGATTAGCTAGAGCATGATCCGGAAAAGTGCGTAGCGGTTTTCCGAAAAGATCATGCTCAAACAATAAGCTAAAGCGCGATGACGATTCATCCTAATCGCATCGCGCCTTATTGACGGGATTTGCCTTGAGCCAGGCCAGCACGTCGCCGGCGTTCCGGTCGGGCGGAAACACCGGATAGAACACGTGCGTGATCCTGGCGTCGTCGATAACAAGCGCGAGGCGCTTGATCAGCGTCAGGCCCGCGACCTCCATGGTCGGCAAGTTCAAGGCGCGCGTCAGCGCCAGCTTCTCGTCCGAAAGCACCGGGAACGGCAGATGCAGGCGCGACGCCATCTCGATCTGATAGTCGTTGCTCTGGGTCGAGAGGCCGAACACATGCGCGGCGCCGGCGGCCTTCAGCTCGGCGTAGAGATCGCGAAAGGCGCAGGTCTGGGGCGTGCAGCCGCGCGCTCCGGGGATCATGTCCCAATCGTCGACCAGCGCGATCTTGCCGGGCTCGCCGGTGCGGGGATAGGCGAACACCACGGTGCGGCCGCGCAAAGCCGACAGGGTGACCGATGTGTCGTCGGTCGCGAGCAGGCCAATCGGCGGCAACGTCATGCCTTCGAGATGCGCGGCGGCGCCATCGTCGGAAGGCGCGGGAATCTGGCTCCAGTCGACCTCGAGCAGGTTCCGTTGATTCATCTCGTCATCCCCTCGCCCGCAGCAGCCTGCCCTTCTCCCGGCTCCAGTCGCGCTTCTTCTCGGACTCGCGCTTGTCGTGCAGCTTCTTGCCCTTCGCAACCGCCAGCTGCAGCTTGGCCCGGCCGCGCTCGTTGAAGTAAAGCTTGAGCGGGATCAGCGTCATGCCCTCGCGGTCGACCGCGCCGATCAGCTTGTTGATCTGGCGGCGGTGGAGCAGCAGCTTTCGCGGCCGCTTGGGCTCGTGGTTGAAGCGGTTGCCCTGCAGGTATTCGGGAATGGTGGCGTTGATCAGCCAGATCTCGCCGTTCTTGGAATCGGCATAGGATTCCGCGATCGTGCTCTTGCCGTTGCGGATCGACTTGACCTCAGTGCCGGTCAGCGCAATGCCCGCCTCGATCGTGTCCTCGATGGCGTAGTTGAAACGCGCCTTGCGATTTTCCGCCATCACCTTGATCGGACGTTCGTTCTTATCGGCCATGACGGGCAAACCTGATCGAGATGCGCTCGGATTCTAACAGTTCGGATGAAGTGGGCGCGTCACTTCTTGAGGAGATCGCGGATCTCGGTCAGCAGCTCGACCTCGGCCGACGGCTTTGGCGGAGCGGCGGGCGCCGCCTCCTCCTTGCGCTTCAGCGTGTTCATGGCGCGGATTACCAGGAACAGCACGAAGGCGACGATGATGAAGTTGATCGTCAGTGTCAGGAAGCTGCCGTAAGCAAGGACGGCGCCTTGCTTTTTCGCATCCGCCAAGTTGGTGGCGGTGACCGCCTTCGACAAGGGGATGAAGTAGTTCGAGAAGTCGAGGCCACCGGTGACCGCGCCGACGATCGGCATGATGACGTCACCGACCAGCGAGGTGACGATCCCGCCGAAGGCCGCGCCGATGATGACGCCGACCGCGAGATCGACGACGTTGCCCTTCATGGCGAACTCGCGGAACTCCTTGAGGATCCGCGCGCCCTTTTCCTCCACGCTCATGAAAGGCTCCCCCGAACGGTAATGCGTCAGTTGACCAGGCCGGCGTGAACCATCGCGCTGCGCACCGCAACCCGCGTCGGCTCGGACACCGGAACCATCGGCAGCCGCAGCGTCTCGTCCAGCTTGCCGAGCAGCGACATCGCGTACTTGATCGGCGCCGGATTGCTCTCGATGAAGAGGTTGTTGTGCAGCGGCATCAGCTTGTCGTGGATCGCGAGCGCCGCCTTGGTGTCGCCCTTCTGCCAGGCGGCGTGGAACTCCGAGCACAGGCGCGGCGCGACGTTCGAGGTCACCGAGATGCAGCCATGGCCGCCATGGGCCATGTAGCCGATGATGGTGGCGTCCTCGCCCGAGAGCTGGTTGAAGTCCTCGCCCATCGCCGCGCGCTGCTGCGACACGCGGACCATGCTGGCGGTGGCGTCCTTGACCCCGGCGATGTTCTTCAGCTCCCACAGCCGCTTCATGGTGTCGACCGACATGTCGATCACCGAGCGCGGTGGGATGTTGTAGATGATGATCGGAATGCCGATCGCATCGTTGATCGCCTTGAAGTGCTGGTACATGCCTTCTTGCGTCGGCTTGTTGTAATAGGGCGTGACGATCAGCACGGCGTCCGCGCCCGCCTTTTCGGCGTGCTGGGAGAGCTCGATCGCCTCCTTGGTCGAGTTGGAGCCGGCGCCGGCGATGACGGGCACGCGGCCCTTGGCTTCAGCGATGCACCATTCCACGACCTTCTTGTGCTCGTCATGGCTGAGCGTCGGGCTCTCGCCCGTAGTGCCGACCGGAACGAGGCCATTGGTGCCCTCGGAGATCTGCCAATTGACCAGGGAGCGGAATGCCGCCTCGTCGAGCGAGCCGTTCTTGAACGGGGTGACCAAGGCGGTGAACGACCCTCGGAATTTCGTCTTGGCTGCCATGGACTTCCTCCGTACGCGGCGATCTCTTGAGCAAGCCCCCTTCATATCGGGTCTATCCGGCCGGTAAAAGACCCGGGGTCGGTGCCAGGCTGGGTTTAGGCCGCGATTTTGCCGCGGTGCTGGTGCAAATCGGCCCGAGGTAAGCGGCTGTTGGTATTTTCTCCGCATATTCAAGCAAATTCAGCTAGGTCTTGAGCCACTTCACTGATTCGGGGCGACGAAACGCCGTGACCTCCTTTGCATCTGCCGCGTGGCGATCCCTGAGTATGGCATTGTGCCTGATGGCCGGGCTGTCGATGGACTGCGCCGCGTTCGCCAAGTCCAACGAGACGGCCGCGGAGACCAAGGATCCCGCCAAGCCAGCAGCCAAGGACGCCTCGAATGGCCCGGCCAAAGGATCAACCAAGGAAACGGCGAAGGATACAGCCAAGGGAACCGGCAAGGACGCCGCGAAGGCCGCAAAGGGTACGCTCGGCACCCCCGCCAAGGACGCCGCGAAGAAGCCGGACGCCGGCAAGAACGCCAGCAAGGAACCGGCGAAGGACAAGCCCAAAGACAAACCCAAGCCTGCGGCCACCGCTCCCGTTGCTACGGCACCTGCTTCCGCGCCAAAGGCAGCGCCGACTGCGAGCGGCGCGCCGCCCAAGGCAGCCCCCGCCCCGGCCGTGACTGCCACCGTCAAACCAACTGCGCCGGCCCCAGCCAGACCGGCCGCAGCTCCCATACTGGCGCCTGCAACACGCCAGCATGCAGCGCCGCGCAAGCCGGTCATCCCGGCCGCCGTCGCTGCGACATCGTCGACGTCGCAGGCTGACAAGGACACCCTGGAGAGCGTCATCGAGCTCGTGCGTAAGCGCAAGGCCGGCGACGCCACCAATGCCGCGGCCGGCATCTCCGATCCGGTCGCGCGAAAGCTCGCCGAATGGATCATCCTGCGCAGCGAGGACAACGGCGCGACCGTGGAACGCTATCGCGCCTTCCTCTCAGCCAATCCGAGCTGGCCGTCGCAGACCTTCCTGCGCCGGCGGCTCGAGGCCGCGATGTGGGACGACAGGCGCGACGAGTCGGTCGCGTGGTCGTGGTTCGAGAACGAGTCGCCGATCTCCGCCAAGGGACGCTTCACGCTGGCCAGGGCGATGCTGGCGCGCGGCGACCGCGCCAATGCCGAGCGGCTGGTGCGCGACGCCTGGCGCGCCGATCCGATGTCGGAGGACACCGAGAACAACGCGCTCGACCAGTTCGGCGCCCTGCTCACGCCAGGCGACCAGAAAGCGCGGATGGACAACCTGCTCTACGGCAGCGAGAACGAGGCGGCGCTACGCGCCGCCAAGCGTCTCGGCGCCGGCTATGTCGCGCTCGCCAAGGCCCGCATCGCCGCGGTCAAGAAAGCGCCGAACGCGCGGGCGCTGCTCGATGCCGTGCCGCGCGAGCTGCACGGCGATCCAGGCTTCATCTTCAGCAAGATCCAGCTGCTGCGCCGCGAGGAGAAGTTCACTGAAGCCGCCCAGCTGATGCTGTCGGCGCCGAAGGATCCGGGTCGCCTCCACAATCTCGATGAATGGTGGATCGAGCGGCGCCTCCTGGCGCGCAAGATGATCGACACCGAGGAATTCCGCAGCGCCTATCTGATCGCGCGCGACGCCGCCCTGCCCTCGCGCGACATCTACAAGACCGAGCAGGAGTTCACCGCCGGCTGGATCGCGCTGCGCTTCCTCAACGATCCCGCGACCGCCGCCCAGCATTTTGCTCGCATCGGCGTCGGCAGCGTCAATCCCACCGCGCTGGCGCGTGCCGGCTATTGGCAGGGCCGCGCTGCCGAGGCGATGGGCCGCCAGCAGGAGGCACGCAATGCCTATGCGCGGGCGGCCGAGCAATCGACCAGCTATTACGGCCAGCTCGCGCGCGCAAAGCTCGGCCTGCCGCAGATCGAGCTCAACAGCCAGCCGCGCGGTCGCGGCGCCGAGCGGCTCGAGATCGTGCGCGCCGCGCAACTGCTCTACGAGCTGGACGAGCGCGAGTTCGCGATACCGCTGCTCGCCGACATGGGCGAGAACGGCGATCCCGAGGCGCTCGCGGGCCTCGGCGAGCTCACCCAGCGCTACAGCGACGCGCGCGGCATGCTGCTGCTCGGCAAGGCCGCGCTCAACCGCGGCCTCCCGTTCGACTTCTACGCCTACCCCGTCAACGGCATCCCTCAGTTCACGCCGATCGGCCCCGAGGTCGAACGCAGCATCATCTATGCGATTGCGCGGCAGGAGAGCGCGTTCAACCCGTCGGTGGTCTCGCCGGCGCAGGCCTACGGGCTGATGCAGGTGACGCCGGATGCCGCCCGCTACGTCTGCAAGCGCCACGGCGCAACCTACGACCTCGGGCGGCTGAAGAACGACTCCGTCTACAACGCCACGCTCGGCTCGGCCGAGCTCGGCGGACTGCTCGAGGATTATCGCGGCTCCTACATCATGACCTTCGCCGCCTACAATGCCGGCCGCGGCAGCGTGAAGAAGTGGGTCGAGCGTTACGGCGATCCGCGCGACCCCAAGGTCGATGCCGTCGACTGGGTCGAGCTGATTCCGTTCTCCGAGACGCGCAACTATGTGCAGCGGATCATGGAAAACCTTCAAGTCTACCGCGCCCGTTTCGGCGGCGGCACCCGCTTGCAGATCGAAGCCGATCTGCGCCGCGGCGCCGTCAGCGTGCAGTAACGGGCGTCGATGGCCCGTTAGAATCAAAGCCTGGTTGCTGGGCAGGGCTCGGCAGGATTCGTCGACGGCGCCAGCGACCTGACGATAGGATTGCGCCAAGCGTTCCCACGCACCGGTTAGCTTATGCCTCACAAGGCTGGGAACGTGTCACGCTGCGCGTGGTCGGTGCGTTCCTGTTCGCAGCCGTGATCTCGTCGGGCCTCGCGACCGGCGGCTCCCCCCTTCGGCAAGAACCGCCATCCTGCCCAGCCACAGGTAACCGGCATCCAGGATCGCTATTGCCTGCAAGAACGGCGTTGGGAGAATCCTGGCAACTGCCAGTTGTCCAATTACAGCCAGTGCATGGCGACCGCGTCGGGCACAATCGATGCCTGCGGTCTCAACCCGACCTATGCCTTCAAGGAGTGGAAGGGCCTGAGATGGTAGTTTGATAGCACTTTGCCGACATTCCAGCTTGCGAGCCAACAAGGTCCGCACGTTAAGCGAAGCGCTACGCTCCAAAGAAAAACCCCGGCAGTTTCCTGCCGGGGTTCATGGATCAACCTAGGGTCGATCTTAGAAGTTGCGCTGAGCGCGCAGGAGCATCTGCAGGTTGCCCTGATCCTTCAGCTCGTAGGTGGCTGCGGGCTTGGCAACAGCCAGGTTGGCCGTGTTGGCGCCCGTGACAACGCCAGAGTGCTTCTGGTCGAGCCAGACGTAGCTCACGTCAGCCGTGAAGGCGAGACCCTTGACCGGAGTCCAGACCAAGTTGCCGCCGATAACCGCAAGGTTGAAGTCGGGGTTACAGGTCGAGCCAGCGGCGGGGGCCAGAGCAGCAGCGAAGTTGGCGCAGATCAGAGCCTTGCTTTGATCGCCGTAGCGGAGCGAAGCATAAGCACCGTAGATGCCCGACGCCCAGTTCGGGGACCAGTTGTGGGTATAACCACCGCGGAAGCCCCAGGTCTTGACGGTCTCGATACCGAGACCGGAACCGAACACGCCATCAGCGATACCGGCGAAGCCGATGCTCTGATAAGCGATGCCGCTGCCGCCGTAGATGAAGATGGTCTGCGGGAACAGGCTCTGGAAGTTGTACCGCGAAGCACCGTCGGTGTAGACCGCCTGCAAGTTGATCGAGTCACCCGCACCAGTCGGGATGTTCTTGATCGACAAGGCACCCTGCACCGCCCAGCCCCACTTGTCCGACGGATGACCCGTGAGCTCCGTCGTACCGTAATACGCCGAGTGGAGTTCGTGCGCCGCCGCCGAGATCTGGAACAGACCCCAAGCCTGATCGACACGAACCTGACCAACGATGTCGGGCATGCGCGTGCCACCCCAATCGTTGACACCGTAGATGCCCTGGATGAAGGCAGCGCCCGCAGCCGCAGTCGTGGCGAAGCCACCCACTGCACCGGCAACGCCCGTCACGCTCGCATTCCAGAGGTTGGACTGGCCGCCAGCGGCGGTCGTCATATCCTGCAACGCGACCGAACCCGTGATGCCCTGGCCGAAATCAGCCGTGTAGGCAACCTGGTTCACACCGGTGACGTTGTTGCTGCCGCCCGGAAGGAAGTCGGGACCGCCAGCCGGATAGCTCTGCCACGGTGCGTCGAAGATCGAGACGGTGCGGCCGAAGGTGAAACCAGCGAACTGGATGAACGCATGGTAGAGGCCGAGCGAAGCCGAACCGACCGAGAAGGCAGACGGGGCGCTGCCGGTCACCGAGGTGGCATCCCAGCTGAAAACCGTATCGGCGTAGGTGCGGACCACGCCATACTCGGTTGCCGTACGGGTATCGATGGTGAAGTCCAAACGAGCGCGGGTCTGATAGTAGTTGTCCAGACGGTTGTTGGCGCCGCCGGGAGCACCCTGGCCAATGCCGTAGTCGCTGTTCGTGTTAAACAGCATGTCGGCACGCAGATAACCGCCGAACTTGATGCAGGTGTCGGTGCCCGGGATGTAGTAGAATCCAGCACCGTACAGGGAGCAGATCTTCACGTACTCGACCGCCTTGGCCTTCACGGGGAGATCGGCTGCCTGAGCTCCGCCCACGGCGATCAGACCCGCCGCTGAGCCGAGCAAAAGGCTCTTAACCAACTTCATGTTAAACCTCCAAGTTGCTCTTCAGGGAAGGTCACTGACCGGACGGCCAATTCCCCAACCCCCTCTAAATCACCGCTTTCGGCCCCTTCGCGTCTTCGGACACACCCGCATGAACGCGAGGGACTTAAGCGAATGACCTAAACGGGACGACCTCGGGATGCCCCCCTCCGTCGCTCAGTCACAATTACCGAACGTCCTTGCACACACAACAAGAGAACGCTCCGAAACGGGCCGGTGCAGCGTGTTTTCCAACGGGTGTTGCACAAATAACACGCAGATGTGATCAAACCGCTCTCGTAACCCGTTGTTTACATTAACGTTTTTGGAGCGGTTCCAAATGCCATCAAAGTTCCGCACATGAGGCGCCGCGCGCGAGAGCTCGGCTTGAGCCAGCTTTGAGGCGCTCGAATCGTGGAATCAGAAGGAGACTCAGTGGACAGGCATCGACCCGCCTCCCCGTCGCGCAATCTGACGCAGGCAGCCTGCAAATACCTCCGCCGTCCGGGGCTCGCCATCACTCTCTATATGGAAGTCACGCTGGCGGGATAATCGGGCCGGACAGCTCGGCGAGCGAGGACGCAGAGGTGCTAGTCCTTCTTTGCACCTTTGAATTTCCTCGAAAATTCAGCGCCACGCCCTGATCCGAGCGCAAACCCGTCTCGTTTCGCAAATCGCTGGGAATATTCGAGCGAAAACACGCGCTTCCAAATTGACCAGCCCGAGCAAATAGATGCATAAGGCTCGCACCGGAGAGGTGGCCGAGTGGCTGAAGGCAACGCTTTGCTAAAGCGTCATACGGTCTCAAGCTGTATCGAGGGTTCGAATCCCTCCCTCTCCGCCACCCGGCAGCAGAATCCCCGGAAGCAGAATCAAGGTCCCTGCGCGCGTCCAGCGGAAGGCGATGGGCGACGCCGGTACGAAAGTTCCGCACAAGGATGAGGGCGGCGAGCCCGCGCGATTCGCGCGCTCCTTATATATGTGAGCCCCCAACCTAAATGCCGGATCGCCAGACCCGCCAATGCGAGGGCGCTATCAGCACGGCCTCATCGGCCCAAACATTGAACCAGATGCCGCCCTTACGCCGGCATGGAAAGGACCATGGCACAATACCTGTTTTGTGCAGACGCCCGAGTTCCAGGTCGCACTCGTCGGGAGCGATCTGAATCGGCAGCCATCGTCCATTCGTAGCCTGGTTGCTCATGCCGTCGGATTCTAGGCGACGCCATGAAGAAGAAACTTGCTCCAGCGCAAGCGCGTCCGCCCGTGCGAATGAGCGCAGGCGGCGCGGCCGTTGTTCTCGCCGGCAAAGGTGACTAGAGTTTTTGCACCATTTCGCCCGAGCACAGACCCCCTACGTCGGGTCGAGAACCCATTGCATGTCGCAACAAGGCCGCAACAAGGGAGCCTCGGCCCCCTCCTCACTCCATCCGTCAGCTATTCTGGACCAGGCAATTGCGGCGCACCGTTCGGGCAATCTGTCGGAAGCGGAACGGGCCTACACGACCATTCTGAAGGGAAGCAGAACGCATGCCGTCGCGCTCCATATGCTGGGGCTGTTGCACGCCCAGCGCGGCCATTTTGCGGATGCCGAGCCTTTGCTGAAGAAGGCTGCACGCGTCGACCCCGGCAATCCCGACGTTCTTTTCAACTATGCCAACGTGCTGCGCGCGCTGGACAAGCCGGACGATGCGCTCGTCTGGCTTGCGAAAGTAATCGCCCTGGCTCCGAACTTCGCGGACGCGCATCTCAATCGCGGAGCGATCCTCATTGCACGGCAGCAGCTTCGCGAAGCCATAGCCGAGTTTGATCGCTCCATTGCGATCGCACCGTCGAGCGCCGCGTTCGCCAACCGAGGCAGCGCGTTGCAGCAGCTTGGTCGACTCGTGGAAGCGCGTGACAGCTACGCCCGCGCCATCGAGCTTGCACCGGCCGACCCACAGAACCATTTCGCGTTGTCTGAGGTTCTTGGCCAGCTGGGGCGAGACGACGAAGCGATCGTGGCTCTGGAACGAACGGTCGCACTTGATAAGACGTTCCCGTTTGCGCTGAGCAACCTCGTTGCTTGCAAGCGGAAGCGCGCCGACTGGAGCAGCTTCGAACGTGAACAGGCCACTATGGAAGACGCTGCCGAGGCAGGCGTGCCGGTCGACCCCTTCACCTTCTTTCATGTCTCCTCATCGCCTGCACGCCAATTGACCTGCGCGAAGGCCTATGTCGCCAAGGTGACCCCCGACGGGGGTGCCGCCAGGCCCGGAACGCCGAGACCGGCGTCCCGGCTCCGGATCGCGTACATGTCGGCCGATTTTCGCAGTCATGCCACCGCGTATTTGATGGCCGGAATCTTCGAGGCGCACGACCGCGAGCGCTTCGACGTCACCGCCATCTCCTACGGGCCCGACGACGACAGCCAGATGCGCAACCGCCTGAGGGCCGCATTCGAACGTTTTGAAGATGTCAGCGACCTTGCCGACGAGGACGTCGTCAAGCTGATCGGCCAGCTCGAGATCGAGGTTCTCGTCGATCTCGGCGGCTTCACCGCCGGTGCACGGCCGAAAATCATTGCGCGCCGGCCGGCTCCTATCCAGGTCAGCTATCTCGGCTTTCCCGGCACGATGGGCGCCCCCTATGTCGACTATCTCATGGCCGACCGGATCGTCATCCCCGAAGCAGAGCAGACTTATTACGCCGAGAAGGTGATCTATCTTCCCAATAGCTACCAGGCGACCGACGCGAAGCGACCGCTCCCGTCAAAGCCACCGAGCCGGAGCCAGCTCGGACTGGCGGACGATGCGTTCGTCTACTGCGCGTTCAACAGAAGCCCCAAGATCACGCCCCCGTTGTTCGGCGTCTGGATGCGGCTGCTCGACAAGACCCCCGGAAGCGTCCTTTGGCTGCTAGATGGTGACCCGGTCGCCATGGAGAATCTCAAGCGCGAAGCCGTTGCGCGGGGGATTGTCGCCGAGAGAATCGTGTTCGCTCCGCGCGTCCCTGCTGAGGAGCATTTGGCGCGCCACCAGGTCGCCGATCTGTTCCTGGACACATTGCCTTACAACGCCCACACCGGGGCCAGCGACGCCCTGTGGGCCGGCTTGCCGGTCCTGACGTGCCTTGGGACCACTTTTGCCGGACGCGTTGCAGCCAGTCTCCTGAACGCCGTAGGCCTTCCCGAGCTGGTGACGCGATCGCTGGAGGAATATGAGGCTTTGGCACTTCGGATCGCGCACGATTCCGAACTTCGCGTCGCGCTCAGGAGCAAGCTGGCGGCGCGCCGGACCACTTGGCCGCTTTTCGATACCGTCCGCATGACGCGGGATATCGAAAAGGCATTCGACGAAATCTGGCGCAGGCATTGCGCCGGCGAAGCGCCGGCCTCGTTTGCCGTGCAAACCTCGACCTGAAGCCGCCGCGGCGCGATGGCGCCGCCCGGTCAAGGTCCGGTTCCCAACCGAAGTGACGCTCAGTGCGCGCAGACCCAGGCTCTCGCCTCACGCTGCGCGACGGAGATCTCGGTCTCCGACATCTGCCCGGCGATTTCCTGGCGCAGCGCCACAGCGTCCTTGCGGCCCTTCAGCGCGGCGAGATTGAACCATTTGTGCGCGGCGACGAGATCGACGATGCCGGAGCGGCCGCTCGCCCAATAGATCCCGCGCTCGAACAGCACGTCCGACAGCGCGCTCGCATCGACCGGCGTCGCCGTCTCCAGATCGAAAGTACCCTGAAACATCACGCATCCCCTTTGTTCTTATGCCGCCTCGTCCCCCGAGCGCGGCTCCCGTCCAACCTCTGATGTGCATGACCCGTCCCGGGATGGTGCACTGTTCAACTCTTCCCCGTCGCCGTTTGCCGGCTTGTTGGAGGCGATGATGGCGGGCAAATTTGAATGGCAGTTTAAGCATCGCGATGAAGCAGACGTAAACGCGGGCGCGCGTCTCCTGTGCCGAGAATTCAAAAAGTCCCTGATTCGCAGGCACTTCTGTCATTCGTCAGATTCGGTTTACCCTGGGATTTCAGGACATCGATAACCATCGCGCGCAGTGGCGCAGGTCATGTGACTGCTTTTCTTGTCGTCATCCGCGCCCCGGCTACGCCAAGGCTTCGCCTGGGCATGCGGTCTCGGGCCGTCCAAGTTCGGAAGGCGGCAGGCGGGTGATCCAGTATCCTGCGGCCGCAATCGTTCCACGACAAGCCGCGCGTGCTGGATCGGCCCGTCGGAGCCGGGCGGCGACACCGCTGGGCGAAACGGTGCGCGATCACGCCACAGGACGCCTTGCCTCTCCAAGCCAAGCGATCAAGCCGGCATGACAGAAGCGCGCTCGGACGCGACGCGGTCAAATCAACGATGTGAGGGAGAGGAATGCCGGCAATGCCCCGGCTTCAAGGGAACGAGGGCGTCGGCGAACACGTCAGGACCAGATTCCACTTTGGCCCGAAGGCCTGTCGTGAAATTGCGGAGCCCGTTTGAGGAGAACCGCACCGAACGAAGAAAACTCGTTTCTTCTGCCGGACCGCGAAAGAGAACGGTCCGACCGTTGACCTGATGTCTCGCCGACACCCTCTATCGTCGACCAGAACCTCTAGGAGGCGCTGATGACGTGCCGGCTATCTGGAGCCGGCAACTTCAGAAGCGAAGTTACTTCTTCTTCTTCGCGACCTTGCGGGTCTTCTTCGCAGTCTTCTTCACTGCGCTCTTCGCCTTCTTCGCCTTCTTCGCTTTCTTGGCCATGTTGCCCTCCGATGTGTGAGATGGCTTTAATCGCTGCGTGCACTCGGGGATCGAATGCACTTCATCCCGAATACACCAACACGAAGAAAAAAACAGCTTCTCGCTTAAAGAAGTGTTGACGCAGCAAGGCGCCTGCGCTTGGCGGGCGCGACGCAGGCGCTTCGTACGACGTGCACTTGCGATCATGCAGAGCGCGCGCATCGCCGACGTTCGCGAACGATGCGATTGCACGAAAACACTATGCAGCAAGTATTTTTTCGCACGCGCGTATCGCGCGCGACCAACGCAGCGATGCGCATCGACAATCGTGCGGTCGCCTCGCAAAGGCGTTTCGCGGACTCTGAGTCGCGATTTTTGGCAACGAAAATATTTTCATGCTTAACGGCGCGGGCGCTCGCCGGAGCGCGTTCAAGCCGCCGTTTCGGGCGAATCGCGCGGCGGCGATTCGGCCGCCGCATCGCCGTCGATCAGGATGAAGTTTGCCGTCGAGGATGCGCGCGAGCGTCGCAGCGAGAACCAAAAGCGAGGTGACGAAACGCGTCCGTCACCTCGTTCGAATGCGTCAGGCTTAGACGCCGAGCTTGGACTTGAGCAGGTCGTTGACGCTCTGCGGGTTGGCCTTGCCGCCGGATGCCTTCATGACCTGGCCGACGAACCAGCCGAGCGATTGCGGCTTGTCCTTCACCTGCGCCGCCTTGTCGGGATTGGCCGCGATGATGTCGTCGACCACCTTTTCGATCGCTGAGAGATCCGTGACCTGCTTCATGCCACGGCTTTCGACCAGCGCGCGGGGATCGCCACCCTCCTGCCAGACGATTTCGAACAGATCCTTGGCGATCTTGCCCGAGATCGTACCCTCGCCGATCAGGTCGATGATCGCAGCCAGTTGCCCGGCATTGACGGGCGAGGCCGTAATATCCCGGCCTTCTTTGTTGAGACGGCCGAACAGCTCGTTGATCACCCAGTTCGCCGCCATCTTGCCGTCGCGGGCGCGGGTGGCGAGCTTGTCGAGCACCGTCTCGTAGAACAGCGCGCTCTCGCGCTCGGCGACCAGCACGCTCGCATCATAGGCCGAGAGGCCGAAATCGGCGACGAAGCGCGCCTTCTTCTGGTCCGGCAGCTCCGGCAGCTTCGCCTTCAGCGCGTCGACGAAGTCCTGGCTGAACTCCAGCGGCAACAGGTCGGGGTCGGGGAAGTAGCGATAGTCGTGCGCCTCCTCCTTCGACCGCATCGAGCGCGTCTCACCCTTGTTGGGATCGAACCGGCGCGTCTCCTGCTCGATCTCGCCCCCGTCCTCCAGGATCTCAATCTGGCGCCGCGCTTCATACTCGATCGCCTGGCCGATGAAGGCGATCGAGTTCATGTTCTTGATCTCGCAGCGGGTGCCGAGCGGCGCGCCGGGCTTGCGCACGGACACGTTGACGTCGGCGCGCAGGGATCCCTTCTCCATGTCACCGTCGCAGGTGCCGAGGTAGCGCATGATCGAGCGCAGCTTGGTCACATAGGCCTTGGCCTGCTCGGCGTCGCGGATATCAGGCTTCGAGACGATCTCCATCAGCGCCACGCCAGAGCGGTTGAAATCGATGTAGGACAGCGACGGCGACCGGTCGTGCAGCATCTTGCCGGGATCCTGCTCCAGATGCAGCCGCTCGATACCGATGGTGGCCGTCTTGCCGCCGTCGAGATCGATGATCACCTCACCCTCGCCCACGATGGGCGATTTGTACTGGCTGATCTGGTAGCCCTGCGGCAGGTCCGGATAGAAATAGTTCTTGCGGTCGAACACCGAGCGCAGGTTGATCTGCGCGTTGAGGCCGAGCCCGGTCCGGACAGCCTGCCTGACGCATTCCTCGTTGATGACCGGCAGCATGCCCGGCATCGCGACGTCGACCAGCGAGACGTGGCTGTTCGGCTCGCCGCCGAAAGCGGTAGATGCGCCCGAGAACAGTTTGGCGTTCGAGGTCACCTGGGCATGGATCTCCATGCCAATGACCATCTCCCAGTCACCAGTTGAGCCCTTGAGAAGCTTGTGCGTGGCCGTGCTCATGTCCTGCTCCCGAGCAGCGTGGCAGCGATCCGCTCCCACTCCGCTTCCAATGAATCCTTTGCCGCCGGCTGGCCGGCCTGGCGGTACCAATAGCCGGCATTGCCGAGATCGCCTTCGACGCGGTGCAAATAGGCATGCACCCAGGCGGCCTCGCGGCTGCTCTCGTCCTGAACGATCTTGTGCGCGCGGTCCCAGTCGCCCTTCGCCGCCCACCACAGGCCGGCGAGCGGCGCGTTCAGGTCCGGCGCGGGCGCCGCGCCACTGATGCTCGCGATGAAATCGGCGACATTCACCACCACCTCGCGGGCGTGAAGCGGCCGGCGGCCTGCTCGATCACCTCGCCGAGCGAGAACAGCGTCTCCTCATCGAACGGACGGCCGATCAATTGCAGCCCGAGCGGCAGGCCCTGCACGTCCTTGCCGGCGGGCACCGCGATGCCGGGCAGGCCCGCCATGTTCACGGTCACCGTGAAGATGTCGTTGAGATACATCTCGACCGGGTCGGCGCCGCCCTTCTCGCCGATGCCGAAGGCCGCCGACGGCGTCGCCGGGGTGAGGATGGCGTCGACGCCTTTGGCGAAGCAGTCCTCAAAATCCTTCTTGATCAGCGTGCGCACCTTCTGCGCGCGCAGGTAATAGGCATCGTAATAGCCGGCCGAGAGCACGTAAGTGCCGATCATGACGCGGCGGCGCACCTCGGCGCCAAATCCCTCCGCACGGGTGTTCTCGTAGAGCTCGATGATGTTCTTACCCTGCTCGCGCAGGCCGTAGCGCACGCCGTCATAGCGCGCCAGGTTGGACGAGGCCTCTGCCGGCGCCACGATGTAATAGGCCGGCAGCGCGTATTTGGTGTGCGGCAGCGACACCTCGACCAGCTCGGCACCGGCCGCCTTCAGCCACGCCGCGCCCTCACTCCACAGTTTCTCGATCTCGGCCGGCATGCCGTCGAGGCGATACTCCCGGGGGATGCCGATCTTCATGCCCTTCACGGACTTGCCGATCGCCGCCTCGTAGTCCGGCACGGGGATATCGACCGACGTCGTGTCCTTGGGATCGTGGCCGGCCATCGAGCGCAGCAGCATCGCGGCATCGCGTACGCTGCGCGCGATAGGGCCCGCCTGGTCGAGCGAGGAGGCAAAGGCGACGATGCCCCAACGCGAGCAGCGGCCATAGGTCGGCTTGATGCCGACGGTCGCGGTGAACGCGGCCGGCTGGCGGATCGAGCCGCCGGTATCAGTCGCGGTCGCGCCCATGCAGAGCAGCGCCGCCACGGCCGAGGCCGAGCCGCCGGACGAGCCGCCCGGCACCAGCGTGGTGTTGCTGCCCTCGCGCCGCCAGGGATTGCCGACGGGGCCGAAGCACGAGGTCTCGTTCGCCGAGCCCATCGCGAACTCGTCATTGTTGAGCTTGCCGAGCATCACCGCGCCGTCGCGCCAGAGCTGCGAGGTGACGGTGGACTCGTAGGTCGGCACGAAATTGCCGAGGATCTTCGAGCACGCCGTGGTGCGCACGCCCCTGGTCGCGAACAGGTCCTTGATGCCGAGCGGGATGCCGGCGAGCGGGCCCGCATCGCCCTTGGCGATCTTGCTGTCCGCCTCGCGCGCCATGGCGCGCGCCTGGTCCGGCGTCTCTATCACGAAGGCGTTGAGCACGCGCGCTTTCTCGATCGCGGAAAGATGCGCGTCGGTCAGCTCGAGCGACGTGAAATTTTTTGCCGCGAGGCCCTTGCGGGCCTCGGCGAGCGTCAGCGATGTCAAATCGGTCATTTATTGATCGGGCTGCAGAAGAACGGAGACAGGGTCTTGTCGTTGGCCGGGTCGTCCTTTTTGGCGGCGGCTTTCGCGGCCGCCTCGATCTCGTCGAGCACGGCATTGACGGCGACGTTGGGATCGGCAGCCTTGCCCTGCCGTTCCATCTTGTCGAGATAATTCATGTAGGCCTGATAGGCCTTCTCATCGTCGCAAAGCAGGCACATCGGATCTAACCTGTTTATTCAACGACCTTCGGCACCAGGAAGAAGTGACCTTCGGTCGCGGGCGCGTTGGCAACGATATCGTCGGCGATCCCGCCGTCGTCGACCACGTCCTGCCGCTTCTTCATCTGCATCGGGGTGACCGAGGTCATGGGATCCACGCCCTCGACATTGACCTCCGAGAGCTGCTCGACGAAAGCGAGCATGGCGTTGAGCTCGCCCTGCAGATGCGGAACCTCGCCCTCGGAAACCGCAATGCGCGCCAGATGCGCGATGCGGCGGACGGTAGCGGCGTCGACGGACATTATATAAGGCCTCTTACGGCAAAACCTATGTGCCGTATAGCAGAGGCCGCTTTTGCGCCGCAACCGGCGCTTCCCCCTATCCGGCGAGGGCCTTCATGCGCCCCAGCGCCGATTTGGCGAGATCCCGGGTCAATTCGGCGGCGGGAAGCTCGCGGCCCAGCGCAACGGCCTGCCCTGCCCAGAGATTGGTGAAATCCACCCTGCCCTGCTTTTCGGCAGCCGCTTTCAACGGCCCCAGCGCCGTCGCGGCGTGGGGAAACGGCGGCGCATCCGGCGAGATCGGACCGGCCTCGCGCATCAGCCGGTTCTGCACCCCGCGCGCAGGCCGGCCGGTCATGACATTGGTGATGACGGTGGAATCGTCCCGCGCCTCGGCAAGCGCCTTGCGGCCGCCCGCGCTGAGCTTGGATTCCGGGCAGCGCAGATAGGCGCTGCCGATCTGCACGCCGGCGGCACCGAGCGCGAAGGCTGCGGCAATGCCGCGTCCGTCGGCGATGCCGCCCGCCGCGATCACCGGCACCTTCACGGCATCGACGACCTGCGGCACCAGCGCGAAGGTGCCGGGCTGCTCGGCGATCTTGTCGGTCAGGAACATGCCGCGATGGCCGCCCGCCTCGGCACCTTGCGCGATCACGGCATCGGCGCCGTGTTCTTCCAGCCAGACCGCCTCCTTAACCGTCGTCGCGGACGAGATGACGAGGCAACCCGCCGCCTTGACGCGCCGCAGCAGCGCTTGCTCCGGCAGGCCGAAATGGAAGCTGACGACCTCCGGCTTCAGCTCCTCGACCACTTCGCAGAACGCTGCATCGAACGGCGCGCGGTTCGCAGCCGCGATCGGCGCGGAGGGATCGAGACTGTGCTCGGAATAGTACCCCGCGAGCCGCTGCTTCCACCGCGCCTCGGCTTCGCGCGTCAACTCGACCGGCGTGTGGCAGAAGAAGTTCATGTTGACCGGCGCCTTGACGCGCTGGCGGATGAGACCAACCTGCTCGCGCGCCTTCTCCGGCGAGATCATCGCACACGGCAGCGACCCCAGCGCCCCGCCCTGCGCAGCCGCAATCACCAGCTCCGCATCCATCACGCCAGCCATCGGCGCCAGCACGATCGGAAATTCGGTCTTGAAGAGATCGATCAGTCGACGGTCAGGCCACATGATGCTTGCCTCGCATTCGCTCTTCCCTCTCCCCTTGTGGGAGAGGGTGGATCGCCGCGATAGCGGCGAGACGGGTGAGGGGTTTGCATCCGCGGAAGCAGACCTCTCAGATTTGACTTCACTCTCCGCGGAAAGAACCCCTCATCCGGCGCTGCGCGCCACCTTCTCCCACAAGGGGAGAAGGAAGAACACCTCTCGCTGAATTCCGGCGTCCTGCCAGCAACTGCTCCGCCTCCGCCGCAATCCGCTCGACGATCTCCGCCGCCGGTGGGATATCATGAATCAACCCAACCGCCTCGCCGGCGATCACGGCCGCGACATCGAAATTGCCCGCCGCCCTTGCTGCCGCATACTCGGAAGCGACTGCGGCAACATTCTGCATCAGCTCGACCTCGCGGCCGATCCAGCGCTTGGCATGATCGTTGACCAGGCACCGCCCGGTAAACGGCGCCGGCCAGACATTGTTGCGGGAGAGATCGAAGAGGATGCCGCGCACGGTCGAACCGGAGTTCGCCGCGCAGATGCGGCGCTTGGCCTCCTCCGCACCGTCGGCCTCCTGGCTGGCATAGAAGCGCGTGCCGAGCAGCACGCCGCTCGCGCCCAGCATCATCATGGCCGCGAGGCCGCGCCCATCCGCGATGCCGCCAGCCGCCACCACTGGAACGCGCCCCGCGACGAGATCGACGATGGCGGGCACGAGATCGACAGTGGTGCGCGAAGCGCCATGACCGCCCGCCTCCGTGCCTTGCGCAATCAGGATGTCAGCACCGGCATCGAGCGCCTGCCGCGCCATCGCTTCGTCCTGCACCTGGCAAATCAGGCGCGCGCCGGCGGATTTGATCTTGGGCGCGAACGGCGCGGGATCGCCGAACGACAACATGATCGCAACTGGTTTTGCAGCGAGCGCGACATCGAGAAGCTCGGGCCGCTTGGCGAGGCTCCAGGTGATGAAGCCGATCCCGAACGGTGCACTGAGGTCGGCGAGCTTCGCCGTCTCCTGCTCCAGCCAGACCCGTTCGCCATAGCCGCCGCCAAGAATGCCGAACCCGCCGGCGCGGCTCACCGCCGCGACCAGGCGGCTGCCAGCAATGACATCCATCGGCGCCAACAGGATCGGATGCTCGATCCCCAGCAGCGTGGTCAGCGACGTCGTCATCGGCATACGGCTCCTCCCCGATCTGGACAGCGAGACTAGGCGCGACTAGCATTCTCGAAAATTGAATTGTTGCGAACGCTGCCATCTCAAAAGCGAAACGACACCATGGAACTCAGCGATATCAAGACCTTCGCCGCGGTCGCCCGCACCGGCGGCATCACCCGCGCCGCCGAAGAGCTCAACACCGTGCAGTCGAACGTCACCCAGCGCGTGAAGGCGCT
Source organism: Bradyrhizobium sp. JHI2711 (assembly GCF_056156565.1). NCBI lineage: Bacteria > Pseudomonadati > Pseudomonadota > Alphaproteobacteria > Hyphomicrobiales > Nitrobacteraceae > Bradyrhizobium > Bradyrhizobium sp. JHI2711. The sequence continues at coordinate 114,017 of NZ_JBPZPT010000001.1, read as the reverse complement.
GGAGGCGGAGATCGGCACGCCGCTGTTCGAGCGGCACTCGCGCGGCATGACGCTGACCGGCGCCGGCAAGCGCCTCCTCCCCTATGCGCAAAAGATGGCAGCGCTGTCGCGCGAAGCCTTGCTCGCCGCGCGCGACGATGGCGAGCCGAAAGGACCGCTCGCGATCGGATCGATGGAGACCACGGCAGCCGTGCGATTGCCGCCGCTGCTCGCCGATTTCCACCGCCGCTTCCCGGCCGTGCGCCTTTCGTTGCGCACCGCGCCGACCGCCGACCTCGTCGCCCTCGTGCTCGACGGCACGCTTGACGGCGCCTTCGTCGCTGGACCCATCACGCATGACGACCTCACCGCGACGAGCGCGTTCCGCGAAGAGCTGGTGCTGGTCAGCGCGCGCCGCTGGGCCTCGCTCGCCGAGCTGCGCGCCGGCACGCCGGAGTCGGGTCCGACCGCGCTGGTGTTCCGCACCGGCTGCACCTATCGCCAGCGGCTCGAACAGATCTTCGTCGAATTCGGCTGGCCATCGGCGGCGCGCTTCGAGCTCGGCACGCTCGACGGCATGATCGGCTGCGTCGCCGCCGACATGGGCGTGACCCTGCTGCCGCGCGCCGTCGTGGAACGCAGCGCGATGAACGGCGCCGTCGCCGTCCACACGCTGAGCCCGTCACATGCACGTGTCGAGACACTCTTCATCCAGCGCCGCGCCGGACATCAATACAGCGCGCTGAGCGGTTTTGCCGATTGCCTGAAGAAGGACGAGGACGTCATCGCGGCATGACGGAGCGCCAACGTTCCACGCCACGAAATTCGTCACAAATCCATCGCGTTTGAATCGATCCGCGCTGCGTGCTGCCATCGCAGCGCAGCACTTCGAAAAGCTTTGAAGCCCGCGCTTCTTCTACGTTAGGATGAGTGACTGGCCAGCGCGAAACCATAAACGAAGCCAAACACCGGCAGAAAACATCGGGAGGACTATTGATGCGCAATACGCTCGTGTTGTGCTGCGTCGCTGCGTTGTCGGCGATTTCAGGAACTGCAAGCGCACAGGACTGGACCAAATCGAAATGGGGGCCGAACGACGAGATCGGCGCCGCCAACTACATGACGCCCGAGCTCGTTGTGAAGGCGGCATCGCTGGTGAAGACCGGCAAGACCTACGCCCTCGGCATCCCCGTCACGCCGCAGACGCCCGCCTACCCGCCGCGCACCTTCAAGCTCACCATCGTGCAGCCCGGACAGGCCGGCACCCCGGGTCTCGGTCCGAACAAGGCCACTTACAACGATGACATCCTCGACAGCTGGGTCGGCATCGGCAGTCAGCTCGACGGGCTCGGCCATCTCGGCGTCGAGCACGTCTACTACAACGGCAACAAGCTGGCCGATTTCGCCGATCCCAATGGCTTGAAGAAGCTCGGCATCGAGAAGGTGCCGCCGATGGTCGCCCGCGGCGTGCTGCTCGACATGGCCGCCTATTTCAAGACCGACGTGGTGAAGGAAGGCACCGCCTTCAACGTCAAGGAGATCGAGGAAGCCGCCAAGCAGCAGAACGTCGAGATCCGCCAGGGCGATGTCGTCATCTTCCACACCGGCTGGCTCAGCCTGATCGGCAAGGACGACAAGCGCTACTCGGCCGGCGAGCCCGGCCTCGGCGTCGAGGGCGCGAAGTACCTCGCCGGCAAGGGCGTCGTCGCGGTCGGCGCCGACACCTGGGGGCTCGAGGTGTTGCCGTTCGAAGGCAAGACCGTGTTCGAGGTCCACCAGATTCTGCTCGCGATGAACGGGACCTATATCCTCGAGAACATGGACACGGCGGCGCTCGCGCGCGACAAGGGCTATGAATTCCTGTTCGTGCTGGGCCAGCCGCGCTGGACCGGCGCCGTGCAGGCCATGATCAACCCGATCGCGATCCGCTGAGCTGAAAACCGGGCGAGGAGCCGCTTGCCGCGCGGCAGGCCCCTCGCCCACCCCTCCGTCACCGCGGCCTCACCTGCCACCGCCGCAATGCCACGACGGCCCAGATCGCCTCGACCAGGCCGAACGGCCAGGCGCCTTGCAGGAAGCCATAGGCCGACCCCAGCGCGCAGGACGCCGCGAACAGCAGCACGAACCAGTGGCTGCGATCCTCCAGGGCATAGCAGACCAGCATCGCCGTCACGGCAAACAGGCCGAATAGTGTCAGTGCATCCATGGTTATCAGTTCACCCCGCAGCGCGACGCATGATATGCGCTAAAGCCATGCCGGCTCCTATCCTGCCTCTCATCGATGCTGCAACCCACTGGCCCGCGCGCGGCGCGCTGGTCGGACTCGATTTGGGCACCAAGACCATCGGTGTTGCCGTATCCGACCCGGACCGGCGGCTGGCGACCGGAGTCGAGACGATCCAGCGCAAGCAGTTCAAGCAGGATGCCGCCAGGCTGCTGGCCGTCGCCACCGAGCGCAAGGTGGTCGGCTTCGTGCTCGGCCTGCCCATCAACATGGACGGCAGCGAAGGGCCGCGCGCGCAATCGACCCGCGCCTTCGCGCGCAATCTGGCCGGATTGACCGCGCTGCCCATCGGTCTCTGGGACGAACGTCTTTCGACCGCGGCGGTCGAGCGCGAGCTGATCGGCATGGACGTCAGCCGCGCCAAGCGGGCCGAGGTGATCGACGAGCACGCCGCGATCTTCATCCTGCAAGGCGCACTCGATCGCCTTGCCAATCTTCGCACGAGCCCGGGACCGGACTGATCCATGGCCGTCGTCATCGCGGCGCTGCTGCCGGTCTTCATCCTGATCGTGCTCGGCATCGTGCTGAAGCGCAGCCTGATGCGACTCGACACGCAATGGCACGGGTTGGAGCAGCTGACCTATTTCGTGTTGTTTCCGATGCTGCTGATCCAGACCCTGGTAAAAGCCGACCTCTCCAAGGTGCCGGTCGCCGGCGTCGGCGGCGCGCTGCTGCTGTCGGCACTGGCGATGTCGCTGTTGTGCCTCGCGCTGCGCCCCGCCCTGTCGCGGCTCGGCATCGACGGCCCCGCCTTCACCTCGATCTTCCAGGGGGCGACGCGCTGGCAGACCTTCGTTGCGCTGTCGATCGCCGCCAATCTGTTCGGCGATGTCGGGCTGGCGCTCGCCTCCGTTGCGATGGTGGCGATCATCCCGCTCGTCAACGTGTTCAGCGTGTCGGTACTCGCTCGTTACGCATCGCCGGAAAAGCAATCCGGCCGCGCCATCTTCATGACGTTGGTGCGCAATCCCTTGATCTGGGCCTGCGTCATCGGCCTTACTGTCAATGTCACCCATCTGCCGCTGCCAAGGCTTTGGCATGAGGTTGCAGACGCGCTCGGCAGCTCCTCCCTCGCCATCGGCCTGCTCGTCACAGGCGCGGGATTGCATCTCGAAGGGCTCTTCCGTCCAAGCCTCGGCGCAGCCGTCGGCGTCGTTTTCAAGCTCTTGCTGATGCCCGCGCTCGCGATGGGGCTTGGTCTCTGGTTCGGGCTTTCCGGCAACAGCCTGGCGATCGTGGCGATCTGCTCGGCGGTGCCGACCTCGTCCAGCGCCTATGTCCTCGCCCGCCAGATGGGCGGCGACGCCCCGCTGCTGGCGCAGATCATCACGCTGCAGACGATCTTTGCAGCCATCACGATGCCGATCGCGATCGCCCTGGCGGCTTAGCTCCCCAGCCACATCGTCAGCACCACCGCGGTGAGATTGTTCAGCGCATGCAGCACGATGGTGAGCCACAGCGAGCCGGAGCGGTAGCGCATGTAGCCGAACCACAGGCCGATGGCAAAAACTTCGGCGAGGAAGTACATGTCGTACTGCAGATGGACGATTGTCCACACCAGCGACGACATCAGGATCGCGCCGGGTGCGCGCAGGAAGCTCGCCGACCAGCCACGATAGAGGAAGCCTCGCGCCAGAACCTCTTCCGACATCGGCGCCGCCACCGCGAATGCGGCCAGCAGCAGCAGCGCGGCGCCCTTGTCGCGGCCCGTTTTCAACAGATCGGTCATGAAGCCCGGCGTCGCCTCGCGGCCGAGGGCGCGCGACATCGTCTCCCAGAGCAGCACGATCAGGATGAGGCCGACGGCGCCGAACAGCAGCTGCTTCCAGGACGGCCAATGCAGCGCGAGATAATCGAAGAACGAAGCTTTCTTGATGCGAATGGCGAGCCAGACCGCGGCCAGTGTCGCCGGCAAGCCCATGATGACCGAGAGCGCAAGCGTCTGGGGCTCGCGGCCGACGACCTGCAGCGAAGCGAGGTCCATGGGTAGACCACGCTGCGCCGCCAGCAGAAGGACGGCGCCGATCTGCCCGACGAACATCGCAACGAAGATGAAGAGGCCCCACACCGCCGTGCCCCAGAACTTCCAGACGCGCGGCGCCGCCGGCGTCGCGGTCAGCGGCGGATGATCGGGATTGAGGGAGTCCATCGGGAGGCTTTCGTTTTGGAGATTCACGGCAGCGCCCGCTCCAGCAGCGCGCGCACGGCGGCGCTGTCGAGCTCGACCGCGCCGTACATGCTGGCATGGTTCGTCGCGAGGCGGGTCGCGGCAAACAATTCGGCCTGGCGCGGCGACACGCCATTGAGCGCGGCCGTCGCGGCCAGCAATGCCAGCTTCTCGACCGCAAGCCGCGCGACGCGCTCGCCGTCGGCGCGCCGAAACGTCTTGCCGATGAAGCTGGCCGCCTCGCCCGCCCCCGGCAGCCCCTTGGTCTCGGCCGCCAGCGCTTGCAGCACCGCCGTCGCCGCCTCGCCCTCGCGCGAGAGCGCGCGGAGCACGTCGAGGCACATCACGTTGCCCGAGCCCTCCCAGATCGCGTTGACCGGCGACTCCCGATAATGGCGCGCCAGAATGCCGTCCTCGACATAACCGTTGCCGCCGAGGCACTCCATCGCCTCAAACAGGAACGGCGGCGCGCTCTTGCAGGTCCAGTATTTGATCGCGGGCGTGAGCAGCCGCATATAGGCCGCCTCCGCCGCATCGTGCGGCGTGCGGTCGAAGGCGCGGCAGAGCCGCATCACCAGCGCCGTGCTCGCCTCCACATGCAGGGCCATGTCCGACAGCACGGCCTGCATCAGGGGCTGATCGGCCAGATGCTTCTGGAACACGCTGCGATGCCGGGCATGGTGCAGCGCATGCGCAAGCCCCGAGCGCATCAGGCCGACGGAGGCGATCGCGCAATCCTGCCGCGTCAGCTGCACCATCTGGATGATGGTACGGATGCCCTTGCCCTCCTCGCCGACCCTTTCGGCATAGGCGCCCGTGAATTCGACCTCGGATGAGGCATTGGAGCGGTTGCCGAGCTTGTCCTTCAGCCGCTGGAACTGAATGGCGTTGACCGATCCGTCCGGCGCGAAGCGCGGCATGAAGAAGCAGGTCAGCCCGCCTTCGGCCTGCGCCAGCACCAGGAACGCATCGCACATCGGCGCCGACATGAACCATTTGTGGCCGGTGATGCGATAGCCGTCCCCGTCGCGCACCGCACGCGTCATGTTAGCGCGCACGTCGGTGCCGCCCTGCTTCTCGGTCATGCCCATGCCGAGCGTCATGCCGCGTTTCTGCCACCACGGCGCAAAGCTCGGATCGTAGCTCTTGGTCGACAACACCGGCATCACGCGCGCGAGCAAGTCAGGCTGCATCGCCAGCGCACCGACGGAGGCGCGCGTCATCGTGATCGGGCAAAGGTGGCCGGTCTCGACTTGCGCAGCCATGTAGAACTTTGCGGCACGAATGACCTCAGTGGCATCGCCCGCAGGTTTTCCGTCCGCCATCCACGTCGAATTGTGCACGCCGGCATGCGCACTGTGCGCCATCAGCTCGTGATAGGCGGGATGAAACTCGACCTGGTCGCGGCGATTGCCTTTGGCATCGAAGCTGCGCAGCTTCGGCGTGTTCTCGTTCGCAAGGCGCCCGCGATCGGCCATTGCTGCCGAGCCCCAATGCCGGCCGAACTCCGACAGTTCCCGCTCCACCGCTGCGCCGCCATTGGACCTGACCGCCTCGACCAGCGGTCGGTCCACGGCGAAAAGATCGACGTCCTCGAACGGCGGCGACTGGTTGAAGACCTCGTGGGTCGCAAATGTGGGCTGGGTCATTTTGCGTCCTCGGCGCGGAATCAGTTCCGTCGCGGCTGGATCGGGAAATCATAGGCCGCCCCGCCTGCCCCCGGCAGCGAAAAATGCCACCACTCCTTCGAATAGTTCACAAAGCCTTGCCTGGCCATCACAGCCACCAGCCGCTTGCGCCAGGCGCGCTGCTCCGGAGTGATCGATGGTGCCGCAGTGTGCCCCTTCGGGTCGGTACAGTCGTAGCCTGTGCCCATGTCGACGCTGCCCTCGGGCGCCCGCGCCTCGACCGGCGCCGTGCAATCCGCATAGGTCTTGGCTGGATCATATTTGGCAGAATTGTCCGCCCTGAGATCGACCAGCGTGAGATCGAGTGCCGCACCGGTCGAATGCTGCGAGCGGCTCGCAATGTAGCCGAGGCGGAACAGCTCGGTCTTGGGGATCTTCGGATTGTAGCGCCGCTCCGACGCCGTCTCGCGGCCGTTCTGCGACCACTTGACCATGTCGAGCGAGGCCCGCGCCGGCCGGTAGCAGTCGAACATCTTGAGCGAGAGATTTTGCGCCGCCAGCTCCTGCTGCACCGCTTTCAGCCGCAGCCCCACCTCGCGCTTCACCACGCATTCGCCTGCTTGGTAGCCGGCGAGCGGACGGCCGACGAAATTGTTCGACGTGGCGTAACGGATATCCTGGATGATGCTGGGATCGATATCGCGCAGATAGACGAAGTCACCGGGCAAGCTCTGCGCCCGCACGGGAACGAGAAACGATAGTGCGAGCAGCACGACAAGCGCGACGCGCGCCGCGGTTCCGGTCCTTGCGGTCATTGCACCGGATCCGAGTTGACCAGAAGTTTCGTGATCGCGGTGTCCGTATATTTGTTGCCGGCCCAGACATCGTCGATGATGAACTGCATCCAATGGGCCGACACCGGCGGCCGCAATGTCAGCAATTGCGCCGACAGCTTGTCGTCGAGAATGAAGGTCTGCGACTCGCCGCCCGAGAACAGCACGCGGATCTGGCGAACCCTGTTGTTCTTGGCGAAGATGTCGGGGCTTTTCTGGTAGCCGTTCTGCACGTGGATCGACTTGACCCGCCGCAGGGTTTCGAACTCGATGGCGATCCATTCGCCGATGCCGTTGCCGGATGCGCCTTCGACCCAGGCCGTCCCCGTCGAGGCGTCGAACAAATTCGCTGCGCCGTACGAATTGCCGAATTGCGGCTTCAGCATCGAGCTGACGCAATAGGTCTCGAAGCCGCTGCGGGCGCAGCTTTCGCCTGCCGCGGAGGGACGCGGCGGACGCATGGTGGCGCGCTCCGCGACAGCAGGCCTTGCCGGCGGCTTCGCCAGCATGCCCGCCACTTTCGGCGCCCCGTTCGACGATTCCGCATTCCAGAGAAAGATGCGCCCGCCGAGCGTCTGGTCGTAATAAGCGGGCGTCTGCTCGTGCGGTGCTGCTTGTCCTCCGGCATCCGTCGCCGTCAGCGCCAGCGCCGCCACGCGCTCGCGCACCTCGACCGCGAGGTCTCCGAGATGTAGCTCGGGCCGCTTGAGCTGCTCGACGAATGTCCGCGTGAACACCGAATTGTGCGCCGTATCGTTGCTGCCGAGCTGGTCGAGCGCGGTCTGGCCGATGCCTGCGGAATAGAGCGTGAAGATCCCGCGCGCAGGCCGGGCGTCAGCAAGCCCCCGCGTGTTCCCGATCGAACGGCCGGCGGCGCGCGGAAACGGATTGTCACGGCAGGCATCGATGACGACGAAGGCGACCCGCACTGCCTTGGCCTGAAGCTCCGCGATCACGTCGGGCTCGGCGATCGAGGCCCCGCGCACCCGCGCCTCGGCGCCCTCGTTCACGGTGGGAACGTCGCTCGGCACGAGGTAGTTCACGCCTGCGATCGCAACGCCGTGTCCGGCATAGAAAACGGCGGCGGTATCGCCCGGCTCGAGCCGCGACGTGAAATCCGCAAGCCGGTCGATCATGCCCTGGCGGCCAAGATTGGTCCCGAGCACGATGTCGAACCCGAGCGACCTCAGCGCGTCGGCCACGGTCGTTGCGTCATTGGCGGCCTTCTTCAATTGCCGGTCGGCCGGCAGGTTCGGATAGAGATCGTTGCCGATCACGAGTGCGACGCGTTTTTCGGCCCAAGCCGGTGTCGCAAGGCCAGCCATGCACGCGGTCGCGAGCGCAGCAACATTGCGCGCCAGTCGATTAAAATACCGCGTGCCCGTCATGATCCAGCCCGTGACGCAACCAATGTTGCGAGTCTAGCGCAAAGCGGCTGCCCCGAACACCGGCTGGCGGCGCCGCCTCCGCCGCAAAGCGCCGTGGATAAGTCCGGCGGCGGGATTTGAAGCTTGCTCCCCCCGCCGTCCGCCCCTATAGCTCTGCTTTTAATGACATCGAAATCGACCTTCGTCCTCGGCCACCGGCATTTGCTGGGCATCGAGGGCCTTTCCGCGGCCGACATCAGCGGCCTCCTCGACCTGTCCGAAGAATATGTCGAGCTCAACCGCCAGGTTGACAAGAAGCGCACCGTCCTGCGCGGACGGACGCAGGTGAACCTGTTCTTCGAGGCCTCCACCCGGACCCAATCCTCGTTCGAGCTTGCGGGAAAGCGGCTGGGCGCCGACGTCATGAACATGTCGGTCGCCTCCTCGTCCATCAAGAAGGGCGAGACACTGATCGACACCGCGATGACGCTCAATGCGATGCACCCGGACATCCTGGTGATGCGCCATCACGCCTCCGGCGCCGTGGAACTGCTGGCCCGCAAGGTCGACGGTTCCGTGATCAATGCCGGCGACGGCGCGCACGAGCATCCGACCCAGGCGCTGCTCGACGCGCTCACCATCCGCCGCAACAAGGGTCGGATCGAGGGGCTCGTGGTCGCGATCTGCGGCGACGTGATGCATTCGCGCGTCGCCCGCTCCAACATCATCCTGCTCAACACCATGGGCGCCCGCGTCCGCGTCGTCGGGCCCTCCACGCTGCTGCCGCCGGGCATCGAGCGCATGGGCGTCGAGGTCGCGCGCGACATGCGCGAGGGTCTCAACGGCGCCGACATCGTCATGATGCTGCGGCTGCAGCGCGAGCGCATGAACGGCTCCTTCGTGCCCTCGTCGAGCGAATACTTCCACTATTTCGGGCTCGACCAGAAGAAGCTCGCTTACGCCAAGCCGGACGCGCTCGTGATGCATCCCGGCCCCATGAACCGCGGCGTCGAAATCGACACGGCCGTCGCCGACGGTGCGCAATCCCTGATCCGCGAGCAGGTGGAGATGGGCGTCGCCGTGCGCATGGCGGTGCTGGAAGCGCTCGCCCGTAACCTGCCGAACGCGTGATGCCGATGCTGACCGATCGCCGCCCCATCCTGCTGGCCAATGCCCGCGTCGTCGATCCCTCCAGGGATTTCGACGGCGTCGGCGACGTCCTGATCGCGGACGGCAGCATCCGCGAGACCCGCCGCGGCATCGGCGCGGCCGGCGTCCCCGAGGGCACCGACATCGTCAATTGCTCCGGCAAGATCGTCGCACCCGGCCTGATCGACATGCGCGCCTTCGTCGGCGAACCCGGCTTCAGCCACCGCGAGACCTTTGCCACCGCGAGCCAGGCGGCCGCGACCGGCGGCATCACCACCATCATCTGCCAGCCCGACACCTCGCCGGTGATCGACAATTCGGCAACGGTCGACTTTGTGATGCGCCGCGCCCGCGACACCGCGATCGTCAACATCCAGCCGATGGCCGCCCTCACCAAGGGCATGCACGGCCAGGAGATGACCGAGTTCGGCCTGCTCAAAGCCGCTGGCGCCGTCGCCTTCAGCGATGGCGCCAGAAGCGTGACCAATGCGCAGGTGATGCGCCGCGCGCTGACCTATGCGCGCGATTTCGACGCGCTGATCGTGCATTACACCGAGGACCCCGATCTTGTCGGCGAAGGCGTGATGAATGAGGGCGAGTTTGCCTCGCGGCTCGGCCTGATGGGCATCCCGAATGCCGCCGAAGCCGTGATGCTGGAGCGCGATCTGCGCCTCGTCGCCCTCACCGGCGGCCGCTACCACGCGGCGTCGCTGACCTGCATCGATTCCCTCGACATCCTTCAGCGCGCGCGCGATGCCGGGCTCGCCGTCAGCGCCTCGGTCTCGATCAATCATCTGGCGCTGAACGAGAACGACATCGGTCCTTACCGTTCGTTCCTGAAGCTGTCGCCGCCGCTGCGCACCGAGGACGACCGCCGCGCCCTGGTGGCGGCGATCGGCTCCGGTCTGCTCGATGTCATCATGTCCGACCACAATCCGCAGGACGTCGAGGGCAAGCGCCTGCCGTTCGCGGAAGCCGCGCCCGGCGCCGTCGGGCTCGAGACCATGCTGCCGGCCGGCCTGCGGCTGGTCCACAACGGCGAGATCGAGCTGAAGACGCTGATCCGCGCGATGTCGACCCGCCCGGCCGAGCTGCTCGGCCTGTCGGGCGGAACCCTGCGCGCCGGCAGCCCCGCGGATGTCATCGTGATCGACCCCGACGTGCCCTGGGTGGTCGATCCCGCCGACCTCAAGTCGCCCTGCAAGAACACCCCGTTCGACGAGGCCCGCTTTACAGGCCGGGTGGTGCGCACCATTGTCGGCGGACGAACGGTATATGAGCATGTCTGACGTGCGGCTTCGTTCGACGTGGAGAATGGGCCTTTGGAGATGCCGCCATGGCGCTTGAACCATTTCTGCCGGTGGCTTTCGTCATCGGCTATCTCCTCGGCTCGATTCCGTTCGGGCTGATCCTGACCAGGCTCGCGGGCACCCAGGATATCCGCTCGATCGGCTCCGGCAGCATCGGCGCCACCAACGTGCTGCGCACCGGACGCAAGAGCCTCGCCGCGGGAACCCTGCTGTTCGACGCGCTCAAGGGCACCGTGGCGGTGGTGATCGCCGGCTACATCGCAGGCCCCTACGCCGCAATGGTAGCCGGGCTCGGCGCTTTCCTCGGCCACCTCTTCCCGGTCTGGCTGAAGTTCAAAGGCGGCAAGGGCGTCGCGGTGTATATCGGCATCCTGCTGGGGCTGTTCTGGCCGGGCGCCGTCGTGTTCTGCCTGCTCTGGCTGGCGACCGCCTTCACCACCCGCTATTCCTCGCTCTCGGCGCTGGTGGCGGCGTTCATCACACCGATGTTCCTCTGGTGGTTCGGTCATCTCGCATTGTCGGCGCTCGCCGCCGTGCTGACCCTGCTGTTGTTCTACGCGCATCGCGAGAACATCAAGCGCCTGCAAGCGGGCAAGGAAAGCCGGATCGGCGAGAAGGCCTAGAGCATGATCCGGAAAAGTGCGTAGCGGTTTTCCGAAAAGATCATGCTCAAACAATAACCTAAAGCGTGATGACGATTCCTAATCGCATCGCGCTTTAGAGCGTTTTCGAGCGAATTGGATTCCGGTTCGCGTCGCGACAACGCCTCAAACAAGAATTTGAGGTCGGAAAAAGTACGGATACCGCCGCACCCCTTCCGCATTATATGCCAAATCCTGTTCGCAATTCTCCTGCGAGTCACGGCAGGCTGTAGCGAACTGGTTCCATGCCTGTCATCCTGATACGGGAAACGGCGTTAGGCGGTTGCTCAGAATGAGCGAGAAGATTGTCGGCGTGAATGACGGGATCGGCTCGCTCGGTGCTTCCGGCACTGCAGCAAGCCGGCTGCTCTCGGCGACCAATATCTGGTCCGACGCGCCGCTGCCCGCGCCCGCTGCACGGCCAGCGCCGCAGCCGGAGCCTGCAGTCAAGCCTGACGCTCCGCTCGATGTCGCCGTCGCCAAGGCTGCACCGGTCGCGCCCGCGCGGGCGCGTTCCGAGCAATGGCCGCCGCGAAAGCTTTCGCTGGCGCTGCAGGGCGGCGGCACCTTTGCGGCCTTCACCTGGGGCGTGCTGGAGCGCCTGCTCGAAGAGACCTCCATCGAGATCGACACCGTCAGCGGCGCCAGCGCCGGCGCCATCAATGCGCTGCTCCTCGCTTGCGGCCTGGCCGAAGGCGGCCGTGAAGGCGCACGCTCCCGGCTGAACCGGTTCTGGGTCCGGCTGATGCACGAGGCCTCGTTCCGCTCACTGATGCTGATCGGCGGCTTTTCGCCGGCGGGAAGCTCGGTCGCGTTCGGCCCGACCCTGCGCTCCGGGCAGTTCGATCCGTTCGATCTCGATCCGCTGCGGCAGGCGGTCTCCCGCGACATCAATTTTTCCGTCCTGCGCCATGCGCGGTGCCCAAAACTGCTGATCGCGGCGACGCGGATCCGCGACGGGCAGCAGCAGATTTTCGGCAACGAGGCCATCACCGCCGACGTCGCGCTGGCCTCGACCTGCCCTCCGCTGGTCCATTGTGCGGTCGAGATCGATGGCGAGGCCTATTGGGACGGCGGCTTCGGCGGCAATCCGCCGCTGCTGCGCCTGGTGCAGGACACCGCGGCAACGGATCTGCTGCTGGTCCAGGTCACGCCGACGCGCGACAGCTATGTGCCGATCACGCTCGCCGCGATCGACCGCCGGCTCGACCAGATCGCGGCGAACGCCGCGCTCAATGCCGAGATCTCCGCGATCGAATGGGCGCAGTCGCACATGGCCTCTCCGCTGCGGCTCACCAGGATCGCGGCGGAAGACTCCGTTGACGGCCTGGCGCAGCGCTCATCCACCGATCTCGGCCGCGGCTTCATTCGCCTGCTGCACCGGAGCGGTCGCGAGGCCGCGGAGCGTTGGCTTGGACAACGTGCAAGAGCCGGCTCAGCGCCCGCTCAGGCCCGTGCTCCCTCCGAACCTGCGCTAGCGTGATTTCGCCAGCGCGTCCTCCAGGAACCAGGCAGAGGTCAGCGCGACAGGATCATTGCCGAAGCGCGCGATCACCTGCACGCCAACAGGCAGGCCGCCAACCTTCAGCACCGGCACATTGACGCAAGGATTGCCCATCAGCGTCCACAGCCGGTTGTAACGGGGCGAGCCGGTCGAGGCGAGCTCCTTGGCTGGCGCTATGCCCGGCGCCGAATAGGTCAGCAACACGTCGAACCCTTCGAACAGCTCGCCGAGCTCGCGGCGGCCGCGGCGGGCGATGCGGCGCGCATCGTCGTATTCCTTCGATGTCAGTCCGACCGTCTCATCGAGGCTGGCGCGCAGCAGCGGCGCGATCTCGTCGTGACGCTCGGAAAACTCCCAGGCCAGCGCGCGATGCGCCTCGAAGTTCTGGATGATGGGATGGATGCGCCAGGCTTCCTTGACCGCCTCGGGCAGATCGATGATCTGCACGCGGGCGCCGGCCTTCTCGGCCGCCTTGATCGCAGCCAGCAAACCCTCCTCTGCCGCCGGCTCCACGGCTTCGGCAAATTCCTGCCTGACCACGCCGATGCGCGGCGCCTTGGCTGGACCGATGCCGTCGAATTCAGTGCGGCCGGTAATCGCCAGCAATCCGCGCGCGAGATCTTCCGCGCGGCTACCGAACAGGCCGACCGTGTCGAGGGCCCACGAATAGCACTTCACGCCGATGGTCGGCAGCATCCGGAACGATGGTTTTATCGCGGCAGCGCCGCAATAGGCCGCCGGCCGGATCACCGAGCCTCCGGTCTGGGTGCCCAGCGCCAGCGGGATCATGCCGGCGCCGACGGCCGCCGCCGAACCCGCGGACGAGCCGCCGGGCGAATGCGCCGTATTGTGCGGATTGAGCGTCGGCGTCGGATCGCTCGAGGCGAACGCGGTCGTGGTGGTCTTGCCGATGATGGTGGCCCCGGCTCGCTTCAGCATCATCACGACCGGCGCATCGGCGCGCGGCTGCCAGCCGCGATAGATCTCCGAGCCCATCTCGGTCGGCATGTCAGCGGTGTCGATGATGTCCTTGATGCCGACGGCAATGCCGCGCAGCGGGCCCGAGGCTTGCGCTCTCGCGGATTTGTCGTGCCGGACGAAAGCCTGAACGTCCTTCTCCTTGGCTTCGATCGCCGCATGCGACTGAGCGATGGCGGCGTCGGGCGAAAGCTCCCCCGCTTCAATGCGGCGCTGGAGGTCGGCGAGTGAGATCATGACAACATCCTTCTTATTGGCATCGCTTTTAGCATCGCAACAAGGTCGTGCAAGCGCACGTCCCTGTTGCGCAACGCCCTCTGGTTGTTCCATGCTGTCACTGCAAGGAGACGCCGTGGACGCCATCAATTCAAGCGTGGAGCTGACCGAGGCCGAGCGGATCGACCGCCTGCGGCTGATCCGTTCCGACAATGTCGGGCCGCGCACCTTCCGCTCGCTGGTCGATCATTTCGGCAGCCCGCGCGCCGCGCTGGAGCGGCTGCCCGATCTCGCCCGCCGCGGCGGCGCGGCGCGATCGGCGCGCATCTGCAGCGCGGATGAAGCAAAGGCCGAGCTCGCCGCGAGCCGCAAGTTCGGCATCGCCTGGCGCGCGCCCGGCGAGGACGGCTATCCGGAGCGGCTGGCGATGATCGACGATGCGCCGCCGCTGCTCGCGGTGCGCGGCGACACCAAATTCCTGATGCGGCCGATGATCGCGATCGTCGGCTCACGCAACGCCTCCGGCGCCGGCCTCAAATTTGCCGGCCAGCTCGCGCGCGAGCTCGGCGAAGCCGGCTTCGTGGTCATCTCCGGGCTCGCCCGCGGCGTCGACCAGGCCGCGCATCGCACCAGCGTCGAGAGCGGCACGATCGCGGTGCTCGCCGGCGGCCACGACTGCATCTATCCGCCCGAGCATGGCGACCTGCTCGCCGCGATCCTCGACCACGCCGGCGCTGCGATCTCCGAAATGCCGCTCGGCCATGAGCCGCGCGCCCGCGACTTTCCCCGGCGCAACCGATTGATCTCGGGCGCTTCGCTCGGCGTCGTCGTGGTCGAGGCGGCGCACCGCTCGGGCTCGCTGATCACGGCACGCATGGCGACCGAACAGGGCCGCGAAGTGTTCGCCGTCCCGGGCTCGCCGCTCGATCCGCGCGCCGCCGGCACCAACGACCTGATCAAGCAGGGCGCAACGCTCGTCACGGAAGCTGCCGACATCGTCAACGCGGTTCAGCCGATCATGGAGCGGCCGCTGATGCATCCCGTGGGCGAGCCCGACAGCGAGCGGTTCGAGAGCGATCCGCAAAGCCATGATCGCGACCAGATCACCGCCCTGCTCGGCCCGGCCCCTGTTACAATCGACGACCTCGTCCGGATGTCCGGCGCCTCGCCTGCGATCGTGCGCACCGTGCTGCTGGAGCTCGAGCTCGCCGGCAAGCTCGAACGCCACGGCGGCGGGATGGTGTCGCTGGTTTAGCCTCCCCAGGTGTCATTCCGGGGCGCGACGAAGTCGCGAGCCCGGAATCCATTCATCCACTTGATCTGTGGCCAAATGGATTCCGGGCTCCCTCGCTTCGCTCAGGCCCCGGAATGACGGGATGAACTATCGAGGCGCAACGCTAGCCGTCGTTACGCTGGTCGAACTTCGTGCGCGCGGCCTCGATCTGATCCAGATGCTCCTTCGCCCATTTGCCGAGCGCCTCGACGGGGCGCGATAGGCCGCGGCCGAGATCGGTCAGCTCATAATCTACCCGCGGCGGGATGGTCGGAAAGATCGTGCGCGTGACGAGGCCGTCGCGCTCGAGGCCGCGCAGCGTCAGGGTCAACATCCGCTGCGAGATGCCGTTGATCATGCGCTTGAGCTCGTTGAAGCGCTTTGGCCCGTCGCTCAGCATCATGATGACGAACACGCTCCATTTGTCGCCGACGCGGGACAGCACGGAGGCGACCCCACGGCAGTCCGCATGGTTGGGATCCGGCATCGGCCTGGTATCCAGTCTCGGATTTGGCCGCGGCGGTGCGGGCAATTCGGTGTGCGCAGGTTTCAATGATGTGCCCATGGCTCAAAAAAGTGCGTTCTTGCGGGGATTTCGATAGTCACACATGTAGTGCTGGTTACAAACTTATACCAGGGTGACCCCACATGAAACTCCTCCATGTCGACTCCAGCGTGCTCGGCCCCCACTCCGTCAGCCGGCAGGTTTCCGCCGCCATCGTCGACCGGCTCCGGCAGGCGACGCCCTCGCTTCAAGTCGTCTACCGCGACCTGACCCAGACACCGCTAGCCCACCTCTCCGGCTCGCACCTCGCCGCCGCGCAAGGCGCCGCCACGCCGGCGGAGCTTGGGCCCGACCTTGCCGCAAGCGCCGCGGCGCTGGAGGAGTTCCTGGCCGCCGACATCGTCGTGATCGGCGCGCCCATGTACAATTTCACTATTCCGAGCCAGCTCAAGGCCTGGATCGACCGCATCCTGGTGGCGGGAAAAACTTTCAAGTACGGCGCGGCCGGGCCGGAGGGGCTCGCCGGCGGCAAGCGGGTGATCGTGGCCATCTCGCGCGGCGGCCACTACGGCGCAGAGACGCCTTACGCAGCCGGCGAGCATCTCGAAACCTACCTGCGCTGGGTGTTCGGCTTCATGGGTATCACCAGCGTCGAATTCATCCCGGCCGACGGTATCCAACTCGGGCCGGAGCACCGCGAGAAGGCGATCGCTGGTGCGCTCCAATCGGCAACAAGCCTGAGCGCAGCCTAGCCGTGGCTAACACTTCGGGCGCAACGCGAATGTTGCGCCCGAGCAAATTCGCTTGATTTGATCAGCCGCGATAGATCGGCGCGCCGCTCGGCGAGGCCACCGCGCCGCCATCGACGAAAATCTCCTGGCCCTGCACATGCGCGGAATCGTCGGAGGCGAGGAACAGCACCGTCTTCGCCACGTGATCCGTTTCACCGATGCGGCCGAGCGGCGTCGACAGTGCGATCCGCTTCTCGAACGCCTTCTCGGCTTCCGGCGTCGCGGTCGCAGGCCCCCAGATCGGGGTGCGGATCGCACCCGGCGCGACCACGTTGACGCGGATGCCGCGCGGCGACAGTTCTGAAGCCATGATCCGCGCCATCGCCCGCACGCCGGCCTTCGCCGCGCCATAGGCCGAGTAGCCGGGAATGCCGAGCACCGAGATTACCGAGCCGTTGAGGATGATCGAGGCGTTGTCGTTGAGATGGGGCAGCGCGGATTGAACGGTGAAGAACACGCCGGTGAGGTTCGTGCTGATCACCTTCTCGAACACCTCTGGTATCGCCGATCCCAGCGGTGTGCCGCCGGCGATGCCGGCATTGGCGAACACGATGTCGAACTTGCCGAATTTCTCTGCGCCCTGCTTGATCGCAGCTTCCGTCGCCGCGATGTCCGTCGCGTCGGCTGGCAGCGCGAGCGCGTTCGGCCCGAGCTCCTTCGCGGCCGCCGCCAGCGTCTCCTTGTTGCGCCCGGTGATCACCACCTTGGCGCCCTCGGCCACGAACAGTTTTGCCGTTGCCAGCCCGATGCCGCTATTGCCGCCGGTGATCAGCGCCGTCTTGTCCTTCAGTCTCACGCTCGCCTCCAGTAGTTGCATGATGAAACTAAGTTGCCATCTAGGCCATTTGGTTTTATGATGCAACCACACAAGCGCGTGATCGGCGCTGGCGGCGTGTGAATGCGAAAGGACGAACGATGGTGAAACGGACGAGCTTCGAGGGTGATGCCTGCCCGATCGCGCGGTCGCTGGAGGCGCTCGGCGACTGGTGGTCGCTCTTGATCATCCGCGAGGCGCTGTTCGGCGTCCGCCGCTTCGGCGAGTTTCAGAACAAGCTCGGCATGGCCAAGAACATCCTGGCGGCGCGGCTGCGATCGCTGGTCGACCACGGCATTCTCGAAACCGCCCCCGCCTCCGACGGCAGTGCCTATCAGGAATATGTGCTGACGCCGAAGGGCCGCGGCACTTTCCCGATCCTGGTCGCGCTGCGGCAGTGGAGCGAGGAGTTCGACGACCGCCCCGAGGAGATTGCGACGATGCTGGTCGATCGCGCGAAGGGCCGTCCGGTGAAGAAGCTGGAAATGCGCGCCGAAGATGGCCGCCTGCTCAGCCCGGCCGACACCACGCTAAAGCCGCGGCCGGCACCGCGACGCAAGTCGGCGTGAAAGTCCCAAGTGGTACCCCACCGCCATCACGACAGCTTGCGCTTGGTCCGTAGCCGCAGGTGCTCGTCGGCCTCGAGCTTGGTCATGCCCAAGAGATAATGCAGCACGTCCAGCTTGTGGCGCTCGGCCAGCTTGCGTAAGGCCCCGGTCTGCTCGGCGATGAAGGCCACGGCCTCGTCCGCACCGCCCTCCCCCGGTTCCTCGTGACGCGTGCCCCCCGGCGCGCCGGATCCGGCGCGCGCCCGTTTCTTTCCTGGCCTGGTCACCAGAACCCCACCCGAATCCATGCCCCGACAGGACATTACGCCCACATCAACCGCAACTCCAAGGTGGTATTCTGCAACTTTTTCGATATGAAACTTTTCCCATTGTGGCGCCTTTCAACACCCCACGATTTGACAGGGGGCCGCTCACCACCCATGTTCGGGTCGAAACGGCCGACCCGAGTCCTTTCGTTTTCGGCCCAAGATTTTCCCGTAAGCCACTGGAACTAAATGAATATCGTCATTGTGGAGTCGCCGGCGAAAGCCAAGACGATCAACAAATATCTGGGCTCGTCCTATGAGGTTCTGGCCTCGTTCGGCCATGTCCGCGATCTCCCGGCGAAGAACGGTTCCGTCGATCCCGACGCCAATTTCAAGATGATCTGGGAGGTCGACCCCAAGGCGGCCGGCCGGCTCAACGATATCGCGAAGTCGCTGAAGGGCGCCGACCGCCTGATTCTCGCCACCGACCCCGATCGCGAGGGCGAAGCCATCTCCTGGCACGTGCTCGAGGTGATGAAGGAGAAGCGCGCGCTGAAGGATCAGAAGATCGAGCGCGTGGTGTTCAACGCCATCACCAAGCAGGCCGTCTCGGAAGCGATGAAGCATCCGCGCGAGATCGACGGCGCCCTGGTCGACGCCTACATGGCGCGCCGTGCGCTCGACTATCTGGTCGGCTTCACCCTCTCCCCCGTGCTCTGGCGCAAGCTGCCGGGCGCCCGCTCGGCCGGCCGCGTGCAGTCGGTGGCGCTGCGCCTCGTCTGCGACCGCGAGCTCGAGATCGAGAAGTTCGTAGCCCGCGAATATTGGTCGCTGATCGCGACCCTGCTCACGCCGCGGGGCGATGCCTTCGAGGCCCGTCTCGTCGGCGCCGACGGCAAGAAGATCCAGCGCCTCGATATCGGCACCGGGGCGGAAGCCGAAGACTTCAAGAAGGCGCTGGAACTGGCGACTTACGCCGTCACCGCGGTCGACGCCAAGCCGGCCCGTCGCAATCCGCAGGCGCCCTTCACCACCTCGACGCTGCAGCAGGAAGCCAGCCGCAAATACGGCTTTGCGCCGGCGCATACGATGCGCATCGCCCAGCGTCTTTATGAGGGCATCGACATCGGTGGCGAGACCACCGGACTCATTACTTATATGCGTACCGACGGCGTGCAGATCGCCCCCGAGGCGATCACCCAGGCGCGCAAGGTGATCGGCGAGGATTACGGCAACGCCTACGTGCCGGATAGCCCGCGCCAGTACCAGGCCAAGGCCAAGAACGCCCAGGAAGCGCACGAAGCGATCCGCCCGACCGACCTCTCCCGCCGCCCCGACAGCATGAGCCGCAAGCTCGATGCCGATCAGGCCAAGCTGTATGAGCTGATCTGGAAGCGCACCATCGCGAGCCAGATGGAATCCGCCGAGCTCGAGCGGACCACCGTCGACATCACGGCGAAGGCAGGCTCCCGCACATTGGAGCTGCGCGCCACCGGCCAGGTCGTCAAGTTCGACGGCTTCCTCGCGCTCTACCAGGAAGGCCGCGACGACGAGGAGGACGAGGATTCCCGCCGCCTGCCCGCGATGAGCCAGGGCGAGGCCGTGAAGCGACAGAGCCTGTCCGTCACCCAGCATTTCACCGAGCCGCCGCCGCGATTCTCGGAAGCATCTCTCGTCAAGCGCATGGAAGAGCTCGGCATCGGCCGGCCCTCGACCTATGCCTCGATCCTCCAGGTTCTGAAGGACCGCGGCTACGTCAAGCTGGAGAAGAAGCGTTTGCACGGCGAGGACAAGGGCCGCGTCGTGGTCGCCTTCCTCGAAAGCTTTTTTGCCCGCTATGTCGAGTACGACTTTACGGCGAGCCTCGAAGAGCAACTCGACCGTATCTCCAACAACGAGATCTCCTGGCAGCAGGTTCTGAAGGACTTTTGGACCGGCTTCATCGGCGCCGTCGACGACATCAAGGAGCTGCGCGTCGCCCAGGTGCTCGACGTGCTCGATGACATGCTGGGCCAGCACATCTATCCGCCCCGCGCCGATGGCGGCGATATCAGGCAGTGCCCGAACTGCGGCACCGGCCGGCTGAACCTCAAGGCCGGCAAGTTCGGCGCCTTCGTCGGCTGCTCGAACTATCCGGAATGCCGCTACACCCGTCAGCTCGCCGCCGATGGCGAGGCGACTGCTGACCGTTCGCTCGGCCAGGATCCCGACACGGGTCGCGATGTCTGGGTCAAGGCCGGCCGCTTCGGCCCCTATATCCAGCTCGGCGAGCAGAAGGATTATGAGGAAGGCGAGAAGCCCAAGCGCGCCGGCATTCCGAAGGGCACCTCGCCCAGCGACGTCGATCTCGAGCTTGCGCTGAAGCTGCTGTCGCTGCCGCGCGAGATCGGCAAGCATCCGGAGACCGGCCAGCCGATCACCGCGGGCCTCGGCCGCTTCGGACCGTTCGTGAAGCACGAGAAGACCTATGCGAGCTTAGAGGCCGGCGACGAGGTGTTCGACATCGGCCTCAATCGTGCGGTGACGCTGATCGCGGAGAAGGTTGCCAAGGGTCCGAGCCGCCGCTTCGGCGCCGATCCCGGGAAGGCGCTCGGCGATCATCCGACGCTTGGCACCGTCACCGTGAAGAGCGGCCGTTACGGCGCCTATGTCACCGCGGGCGGCGTCAACGCGACGATCCCGGCCGAGTTCGAGAAGGACACCATCACGCTGCCGCAGGCGATCGCGCTGATCGACGAGCGCGCCGCCAAGGGTGGCGGCAAGGGCGGCGGCAAGGCCAAGAAGGCGGCGAAGCCGGCCAAGGCCAAGAAAGCGTCAGAGAAGGCTGCGGACGGCGAGGACGCCGCACCGAAGCCGAAGAAGCCGGCTGCGAAGAAAGCCGCGGCCAAATCCAAATCCGAATCCACCAGCAAGGCGCGCGCCGCCGTGCCGTCGACCGCAAAGACGTCGCCGACCAAGGCAGCCGCCACCAAGGCTCCGGCCAAGAAGAGTGCCGGCAAGACCTGAGATCAAGAATTAGAGGTTAAGTGAAACCAAAGAAAGACCGTGGCTTTCCCGACAGGCAAGCCATCGTCGCCTTCATCAAGGCAAATCCAGGAAAGGTCGGGACTCGCGACATCGCGCGCGAGTTCGGCCTGAAGAACGCCGATCGCGCCGAGCTCAGGCGCATGCTGCGCGAGCTCGCCGACGACGGCACCATCAAGAAGAAGCGCCATAAGGTCTCCGAGCCGGACGCGCTGCCGCCGACGCTGCTCGCCGACATCACCGGCCGCGACTCCGATGGCGAATTGATCGCCTCCCCCGCCGAATGGGACGAGGTCGAGAACGGCGAGCCGCCAAAGATCCTCATCGAGATGCCGCGCCGGCCGAGGCCCGGCACCGCCGCCGGCGTCGGCGACCGCGCGCTGCTGCGCGTCGAGCGCAGCGATGACGATGAAGGTCCCGCCTATCGCGGCCGCATCATCAAGGTCATCGACAAGGCCAAGAGCCGCATCCTCGGCGTCTTCCGCAGCCTGCCCGAGGGCGGCGGACGGCTCGTCCCCGTCGACAAGAAGTTCGCCGACCGCGAGCTGAACATCGCGAGGACCGATACGGGCGGCGCTGAGGATGGCGACCTCGTCAGCGTCGACATCGTCCGCACCCGCGGCTTTGGCCTCGCCTCCGGCCGGGTGAAAGAAAAGCTCGGCTCGGTCAAGTCGGAA
This sequence comes from Bradyrhizobium sp. JHI2711, assembly GCF_056156565.1. Lineage (NCBI taxonomy): Bacteria > Pseudomonadati > Pseudomonadota > Alphaproteobacteria > Hyphomicrobiales > Nitrobacteraceae > Bradyrhizobium > Bradyrhizobium sp. JHI2711. The sequence goes on along the minus strand of NZ_JBPZPT010000001.1, from coordinate 92,063 downwards.
AAGGCGATCAGCCTGATCGCGATCTACGCCCACGACATCCCCTTGCAATTCTCCTCCGCCGCCGAGCGCGAGGCGGAAGCGGCGGAGCCGGCCAATCTGAAAGGCCGCGAGGATTGGCGCGACGTCCCGCTTGTCACCATCGATCCGCCCGACGCCAAGGATCACGACGACGCGGTGCATGCCGAGCCCGATCCGGATCCCAACAACAAGGGCGGCTTCATCGTCAATGTCGCCATCGCCGATGTCAGCTTCTACGTGCGGCCGGGCACGGCGCTCGACCGCGACGCGCTCGACCGCGGCAACTCGGTCTATTTCCCCGACCGCGTCGTGCCGATGCTGCCCGAGCGCATCTCCAACAATCTCTGCTCGCTGGTGCCCGGCGAGCCGCGCGGCGCGCTGGCGGTGCGCATGGTGCTCGGCCCCGACGGCCGCAAGCGCTCGCACAGTTTTCATCGCATCCTGATGCGGTCGGCCGCCAAGCTCGCTTACGCGCAAGCGCAGGCCGCGATCGACGGCCGGCCTGATGACACCACCGGCCCCCTGCTCGATCCGATCCTGAGGCCGCTCTATGCCGCCTATGCCTGCGCCAAGCGCGCGCGTGACGAGCGCGATCCGCTCAATCTCGATCTGCCCGAGCGCAAGATCCTCCTGAAGAGCGACGGCACCGTGGACCGCGTCGTGGTCCCCGAGCGTCTCGATGCGCACAAGCTGATCGAGGAGTTCATGATCCTCGCCAACGTCGCCGCAGCGGAGACATTGGAGAAGAAATCTCTGCCGCTGATCTACCGCGTGCACGACGAGCCGACCTTGGAGAAGGTTCACGCGCTCGCGGAATTCCTGGAGACGCTGGACGTTCCCTTCGCCAAGTCCGGCGCGCTCCGCCCGACCACGTTCAACCGTGTGCTGGCTCAGCTTGAAGGCCACGACTATTACCCGCTGGTGAGCGAGGTCGTACTGCGCGCGCAGGCGCAGGCCGAATATTCCTCGGAGAATTACGGTCACTTCGGCCTGAACCTGCGCCGCTATGCGCATTTCACCTCGCCGATCCGCCGCTATGCCGACCTCGTCGTGCACCGCGCGCTGGTGCGTGCGCTTGGCCTTGGCGAAGGCGCCCTGCCCGACAGCGAGACGCCGGAAAGCTTGAGCGAAGTCGCCGCGCATATCTCGCTGACCGAGCGGCGCGCCATGAAGGCGGAGCGCGAGACCGTCGACCGCCTGATCGCCCATCACCTCGCCGACCGCATCGGCGCCAGCTTCCAGGGCCGCGTCTCCGGCGTCACCCGCGCCGGCCTGTTCGTGAAGCTCAGCGAGACCGGCGCTGACGGGCTGATCCCGATCCGATCCCTCGGCACGGAATATTTCAACTATGACGAAAGCCGCCATGCCCTCGTCGGCACGCGCAGCGGCACCATGTACCAGCTCGGCGACGTCGTCGACGTCCGCCTGATCGAGGCCGCTCCCATCGCGGGCGCGCTGCGCTTCGAGCTGCTGTCGTCGGAGAGCGACAGCGGCCCGCGCCAGCGCAGGCCGCTCCGTCCGCAGCGCAAATCGTCCAAGCCGCAGCCCGGACGCAGCCCGGAGCGAAAACGCAAGCCGGAGAAGAAAAAGTCCGGCAAGGGAAGGAAGGCCAAAGGAAAGAACAAGGGTAAGGGCAAGAAGGGCAAGGCATGGTGACGATGAGCACGGCACCAAAGATCTGGACGCGCGAGAACGGTCTCGTCGAGAAGCGCGACGTCTGGTCAGCAATGAAGCGCGGCTTCCGCGGCCGCTGCCCGCGCTGCGGCGAAGGCAAGCTGTTCCGCGCCTTCCTGAAGACCGCCGACCATTGCGCCAAATGCGGCCTCGACTTCACCCCGCATCGCGCCGACGATCTGCCTGCCTATCTCGTCATCGTCATCGTCGGCCACATCGTGGTGCCGGCCATCCTCTGGATCGAGACCAATTATTCGACGCCGGTCTGGCTCAGCTTCGCAGCCTATCTGCCCTTCACCTTCGTCGCCTCGCTCGCGCTGCTGCAGCCCGTGAAGGGAGCTGTGGTCGGCTTGCAATGGGCTCTGCGCATGCACGGGTTTGACGACAACCCTCCCGATGGTATTCCGCCTGTGTAAACACGTAAAAGAACAGTTCGGGTGAGGACATGACCGATATTTCGCAGGCCGAGGAGAAGACCAGGGTTCACGAGGAGAAGGAAGCCGATCATCATCCTTACTTCCGCCCGAAGGATGCGGCGACGCTGATCCTGGTCGACCGCAGCGGCGCCATTCCGAAAGTGCTGGTCGGCAAGCGCCACGACAAGGTGGTGTTCATGCCGGGAAAATTCGTCTTCCCGGGCGGACGCGTCGACAAGGCCGATTATCGCGTGCCCTGCGCCGCGCCCATCACCGCCGAACTGGAAGCCAATCTCGCCAAGGGCAGCCCGAAGACGCCGGCCTCGCGCGCGAAATCGCTCGCCATTGCCGCCATCCGCGAAGCCTGCGAGGAGACCGGCCTCTGCCTCGGCCGCAAGGCCGAAGGCAAAGTGCCGAAGCTCGAAGGTCCCTGGCAGCCGTTCGCGGATGCGGGCCTGCTGCCTGATCCCTCCAGCCTGTTCCTGATCGCGCGCGCGATCACCCCGCCCGGCCGCGTCAAGCGCTTCGACACGCGTTTCTTCACCGCCGATGCCTCCGCGATCACCCACCGCGTCGAAGGCGTGATCCATGCCGATGCGGAGCTGGTCGAGCTGGTCTGGGTCGAGCTCGGCTCGAAGCCGCTCGCCGATCTGCATCCGATGACGCGCAACGTGCTCAACGAGCTCGACACCCGCCTCGCCACCGGCCCGCTCCGTCACGACGCGCCGGTGCCGTTCTTCCACTTCTACGCCGGCAAGATGCAGAAGGACGTTTTGAGCTAGTTGGCGCGCTGGGGCGTAGTTCGATCAAGTCTATCCTCCGTCATTCCGGGGTGCGCCTCTTGGCGCGAGCCCGGAATCCATACTCCGGATGGTGGTTATGGATTCCGGGCTCGCCGATCCGCGTCGCCCCGGAATGACGTGCTGAGAGAGCTACGAAAAACAAAAAATTCTTCCCGCCTCCCCCAATGGCGGAGTTCCCACTCATGCCTATGTCTTTGCGAGCGTCACCAAGAACGGACACCGGGCGATGGCACAAAGGCAACTCAAGCTTGGCGCGTTCATGCGCCCGATCAGCATCCACACCGGCGCCTGGCGCTATCCCGGGGCCTGGCCCGACGCCAATTTCAACTTCTCGCACATCAAGACGCTGATCCGAAAGCTCGAGGCCGGCAAGTTCGACGCCTTCTTCATGGCCGATCACCTCGCCGTCCTGAACATGCCGATCAACGCGCTGAAGCGCAGCCACACCGTAACCTCGTTCGAGCCGTTCACGCTGCTGTCGGCTTTGTCAGCCGTGACCGAGCGCATCGGCCTGATCGCGACCGGCTCGACCACGTTCGACGAGCCCTATCACGTCGCGCGCCGCTTCGCCTCGCTCGACCATCTCAGCGGCGGCCGCGCCGGCTGGAACATCGTCACCACCTCGAACCCGGACGCGGCGCTGAATTTCGGCCTCGACGATCACATGGAGCACGCCGAGCGCTACAAGCGCGCCCGCGAGTTCTACGACGTCGTCACCGGCCTCTGGGACTCCTTCGCCGACGATGCCTTCATGCGCGACGTCGAGAGCGGCCTGTTCTTCGATCCCGCCAGGATGCACACCCTCGACCACAAGGGCAAATACTTCAAAGTGCGCGGCCCCCTCAACATCGCCCGCCCCGTGCAAGGCTGGCCCCTGATCGTGCAGGCCGGCGCCTCCGAAGACGGCAAGCAGCTCGCCGCCGAGACCGCGGAAGCGGTGTTCACCGGCGGCGGCAGCCTCGCCGACGGCCAGAAACTCTATGCCGACATCAAGGGCCGCATGGAGAAGATCGGCCGCGACCCCGAGCACCTGAAGATCCTCCCCGGCGCCTTCGTCGTCGTGGGCGACAGCGTGGATGAGGCCAAGGAGAAGCGCGCTTTGCTCGACAGCCGCGTGCATTACGACAGCGCCATTGCCTCGCTCTCCGTCATCCTCGGCACCGATGCCTCCGGCTTCGATCCCGATGGGCCGCTTCCCGAAATCCCCGAGACCAATGCCAGCAAGAGCGGCCGGCAGCGCCTGGTCGATCTCGCCGCCCGTGAGAAGCTCACCGTGCGCCAGCTCGCCCAGCGCGTCGGCGGCTATGGCGGCCTGTCCTTCGTCGGCACCGCCAAGACCATCGCCGACCAGATGGAGGAATGGCTGGTCGGACGCGGCTCCGACGGCTTCAACATCATGTTCCCGTTCCTGCCTGCCGGTCTCGACGATTTCGTCGACAAGGTGGTCCCGGAGCTGCAGAAGCGCGGGATTTTCCGCAAAGAGTATGAAGGGCCCACTTTGAGGGAGAATCTGGGCCTGCCGCGGCCGAAAAACCGGTTCTTTGAGGCCTAATGGGCCCGATTTGAGCGGTTTCCGCCGCCTGAAACCTTGACTTCCCGTCGTTTCTGACTAGGTTGCCGGCCAACGCGGGCCGTTTGGCCGGCTCCAGATTCCCCTGATATTCTGAGGTTCAGAACATGGCCAAAGCGGTCACCATCAAGGTCAAGCTCGTGTCCTCGGCCGACACCGGCTTCTACTACGTTGCCAAGAAGAATTCGCGCACCATGACCGACAAGCTGGTCAAGAAGAAGTACGACCCGGTCGCGCGCAAGCACGTCGAATTCCGCGAAGCCAAGATCAAGTAAGATCGCGGCGTAGCGCGCTAAGGTTTTTTGCGGGGCCCTTGCGGGCCCCGTTGTCGTTTCGGCTCGCATGTCCCTGCTCATGTACCCTGCTACCCAGCGCTGCGCTGCTTAGCGCAGCGAAGCAAATCCGGACCGGCTCTGCGAGATCACACTGGGACACTCCGGCGTGACGAGAGGAACTCGCTTGAGTCGTGGTTGTTGAGCCAGCATCGTCAAGCGGCTATCTTTCGGAGCGAACCTCTTGCGTTGCCGCTCAACTGACTTGATGGGAGAATCGCATGCGCATCGCTCTGCTCATTGTCGTTATGGTCATCGGATTTTCTTCCGCAGCAAACGCTCAGTATGACTATCCCTGGTGCGTTTTTGGCGGAGGGCTCGGCGCTTCCGGAGACTGCATGTATTCGACGCGGGAACAGTGCCTGGCCTCGGCATCCGGGCGATCGAACACCTATTGCGATGTGAACCCGCGCGTGAGGTTCAAGCAGCACGCTCCGCAGCGGCCGCGCTGATCATGATGCGCGCGCTTGCCTGTCTGCTCTTCGTCCTGATCACCATGTCCGCGCCCGGTCCAGCGGCAGCGCAGCGGTTCGGCGGCAATTTTCCGGTATGTCTGCAGGAGTGGGAATGGGGCGGCGGCACCTACATCTCTTGCCAGTATCGTTCATTTGACGAATGCAGAGCCAGCGCGGCGGGCCGTTCGGCGATGTGCCTGGAAAACCCATATGTGCAGCGGCCGTCCCCTCCAGGCCGCAGCGCGCGTCCCCGGTAGGGCTAGAGCATGATCGGCCCGTGACGAGCGCCGATCCAGCCATCATTCCGTGCCTTCCGGCCTGCCCCGCAACGTCGACCTTCTCGGTTGAATCCTCTACATGAAACCCGGATTGCGCGGGAAATAGCTACCCCAATCTCCGAATGGTCGATTTGACATCAGCAGCATCGGGAACGTCAGCCGCATCCCGTGGTCGATTGCCGCCTTGAGCGCCGGCTCGCTCGCGCCCGGCACAAAAGCCGAAATGGCCGGACAATCGCTCTGGGCCGCGAACGACAACGCAGCGGCGAAAGCGGACTCAACCAGATCTGGCCTGTGGACTGCAAGCGGACCAATGTGTCCACCCGAAATGTAGACGTACCCGACGCACTCATTGCCGGCGTGGATGGTGAATCCGCGCGTCGTGCTGTCGCCAAGGAGAAATCGATGATGCTTCTCCCTGGAAACGCCGACTGCGCTGACATCGATCTGCGCCAGCCTGTCGTATGGGATCGCGTCGGCCGTGAGAGATTCAAGACGGAGCCGCGGCGCAGCCAACCGTGGCGCCAGGCGGTCACGAGGGACGCCGACCATGTAGATCGGAAAGCGCGGGAACAGTCCGTGGCGGATGTAGAGGCCTTGAGATACGTTGTTGAACGTGAAGGTGATCAGTGCCTTGATGGGTGCTCCGCGCATTTCTGCATGCGCGAATGCCTTGTTGATGAGTTGATTGCCGATGCCGTCGCTCTGACGATCAGGCGCGACGAACAATTGGGCCAGGAACCAAAGCTCGCCACAGACCCAACTCCACGCGAAGCCGACTATTTCTCCGTCGTCATCGGCCACCCATAAGCCCGGGATCATCCGCGAGCGAGAAGGCCTGAAAATTCGGCGGACGAGAGGATGCCATCTTCCCGAACCCCCGCCGTTCGGTTAGCTCATTGATGCTGGCGACCACGATGTCATCGGCCTGCTTCAAGTCGTCGATGCGAGCGGGCCTGCACACGACCGCCATTCTCTAGTCCCTCCCGGGCGTCAGCTCGCCCCGCCCACGATGCATCGGGTCGCGGCTTAGTTTCTACTCACATCTTGATGAGAGCGAGAAATCGTCAGCCGGCAATCAGGCGAGCGGCCGGATGTTCTGGTTCATCCGGAAGAAGTTCGTAGGGTCGTATTTCGCTTTGATCTGCTGCAGGCGCCTGTAGTTCCGCCCATAAGCAGCGGCAACCGGATCGCCTGTCTCATCGTCGTCGAGATAATTGACATAGCGTCCTGAGGCAAAGAAGGGCCGCATCCTTTCATAGGTTGCGCGTGCCCACGAGATGCTGCGGCTGGTATCGCTGGCCTGCGTCCATTGCGCGAGGATCAGGAAATTGTAGCCCTCCTGCCGATGCACAAATGCCGTATCCCCGGCACCCACGCGGGCCGCGGCACCGTGGATGTGCTCGAGCAGCAGCTGCCCCATCTGAGTCGGGCAGCGGGCGAAGCATTCGATCATCGTCGCGATCGCACCATCGCTCAGCTCCGTGAGGAAGTTCGACTTCCAATAGTTGAACGCGCCTTTCGGATAGTTGGCGTCGAGCATGCGGTTGAGCTCGCAATAGGTCATCGGTCCGACCGCATCCAGAATGGGAGGCCCGAACTGTTTCAGCGGCTGCATCGCTCGTTCGGCCTCGGCGACTGGACCGCAGTGGCTGGTAACCAGGGCCGCGACCTCCCTGCCGGACCCGTCGGGCGCATGGGTCAGGGATGCGAACAGCATGTGCTCGTCCGTGAGCGATCGCGTGCTGGTCCGGAAAAATTCCAGCACGTCGCGGGAACGCTCGATAGGGTGAACGATCGGGCCGCCGGTGATGATGGGCCCTACCGTATGGAGGTCGTATTCAAGACTGGTGGCAATCCCGAAGTTTCCGCCGCCGCCGCGCACGGCCCAAAAAAGATCGGGCTGCTCTTGCTTGCTGGCCCGCACAACCTTGCCATCGGCGGTGACGAGTTCGACAGCCCGCAGATTATCCAACGCGAGGCCGTACTTGCCCATCAACCAGCCCAGTCCTCCGCCGAGCGTCAGGCCCGCGATGCCGGTGGTCGAGACCACGCCGCCGGTCACCGCAAGTCCGTGAAGCTGCGTTTCTCGATTGAGCTCGCCCCAGGTGACCCCGCCCTGCGCCCATACGGTCTTGCCGATCGCGTCGATCCGGACCCCCTTCATGGGTGAGAGGTCGATCATGATCCCGCCGTCGATGGTTGCGCGCCCGGCCACATTGTGGCCACCGCCGCGAACAGCGACCTCGAGGCCGAGCTTGGTCGCAAGTGCCACGGCATCCACGACATCAGCCGCACTGCGACATCTGGCAATCAATGCTGGCCGTTTGTCGACCAGCCCATTGTGAACCTTGCGCGCCTCGTCGTAGCCCTCGTCCGCTGGCTTGAGCAGTTCTCCTCCGAAGGAGGCGCTAAGTTCGGCGGCAGCGCTGGCAACAGATGCGATGGACATGACACGAGCTCCCTAGCTTGGCCCGCCACATCCTCGATCGCGGGCTGTCTCAGAGCAAATCCGAAGAATTCAGGTGACGATGAACTGATTTCACCTACACTCGCCGCATGCACAAGCTGCCGCCCCTGATCGAGTTCCGCGCTTTTGAGGCTGCCGCGCGTCATCTGAGCTTCAAGAAAGCCGCGGCAGAACTCGGCGTCACGCCGACCGCGATCAGCCACCAGATCGGATTGCTCGAGCAGTATTGCGGCCGCGCTCTATTCCGGCGCAGACCACGCCCTCTTTCGTTGACCGATGCCGGCGCGCGGCTGTTTCCCGCCATTCGCGGCGGACTCGAGGCGTTTGCCGCTGCCATTGCGTCCCTCAAGCAGGAAGGTGACGAGCAGCCGCTCCGGGTTACGACGACCAACGCCTTCGCTAGCCGCTGGCTCGTGCCCCGCCTGCCCCTGTGGCGGAAGTTGCATCCTGACGTGCCATTGGAAGTGATCGGCACTGACACGGTGCTCGATCTGCAGGCCGGAGACAGTGACGTTGCCATCCGTTATGCGACCAGCCGCGTACCGCCGACAGACGGAATCGTCGATGAACTCTTTAGCGATACGTTCTGGCCGATCTGCAATCCGGATTTGCTTTCAACCGGACGGCTGAAGAGACCAGTCGACCTCGCAAAGCACGTTCTGATCCACTCCTATTGGTCGCCGGCCGATCGTGAGCCACCGACGTGGCAGAGATGGCTCGGTTTGGCCCAGCGCCGGTGGCGCGAGGTGCCCCAATACAAGGACCTGCAGCACTTGAGTTTCCGGGAAGAACTGCACGCCATCGAGGCGGTGATCAGTGGGCAGGGCGTCGGGATCTTCAGTGATGTGCTCGTGGCACACGACCTCGCCGCCGGCACGCTCGTGAAGGCATTCTCGTTGAACCTACCCGGCTACAGCTTTTATGTGGTCAGCAGGCCAAGCCACCCGCGCGCGCGGACCATTCGGGTCTTTTCGCAGTGGTTGCGGTCGAGTACCTGATCCGGACCGGGTCAGCACAAAGTGCGAAGCCGGGAGAGGTCATGCGAATAACCCGAAGCGCGACCAGCAGCGCGGACCAACTCCAGCTGCGAACCGGAGCGACGGGGCCGACCCGAGAATTGACGGCGCCGAGCAGGTCACCGTTGCCCTTACGTTTCTTTAGGGTGCAGCGGAGTCGCGAAACCCGAGAACGTTACGGAGCTCCAATGGAGCGCGCTTACGACAAGCTCCACGTTACACTCAGAGTTCTTCCAGCAGCGCCTTGCTTTCCTTCAAGTCGCGAACGTCGAAGCCCTCGCTGAACCAACCGTAGACCGGCGCGAGAAGACCGCGTGCTTCATCACCCCTGTCCTGATCACGCCAGAGCCGGGCGAGACTGACGGCGGAGCGAAGTTCCCAGAGTTTCGCCTCCTGCTGGTGAGCAATCGCAATGGCGTGGCGAAACTCGGCCTCCGCATCGGCCTCCGCGCCTGGCCGAGCCCTTAGCATCAACTCGCCTCGGCGCCGATGCAGCTCGGCCTCGAACCACCGCACCCCCGATTTCTGGGTTAGTGCCAAGGCGTCGGAGAGTTGGCCGAGCCCCGTTTCATATCGTGCTCTCTTTGCCTCGGCTGCTGCGAGCTGCGCAAGGTAGAACGGAAGAGTCCATGCTGCGCCGGACGCCTGGAATCCCTCGATGCCGCGCCGCAGTAAGTCCACCCCGGCCTCGGGGTCGCCGGCTTCGGCCAGCGTCCAGCCGCGATATGCCGTCCCCATCGCGAGAAAGAAGGCAAAGCGCTGCTCGGTGGTGAGCGCAACCAGCTCGTCCGCCCGTTGCCCAACCATGCCCGCGTCTTCGAGCACGAAATGCAACCGGCAGGCAACGCTCAGCGCGAATGCGAGGCTGATCGGGTGCGACGAATCGCGGGCCTCTGCCAGGGCGTCACTGCTCTGCACGCGCGCCTGATCGGCGAAGCCAAGAAGGCCACACGTAAGCGAAAGGAACGAAAGCATCGCCACGCGGGCGTTTTCTGCGAACAGGGCCGTCAGAGAGCGCTGCTGCGCCGGATCGTAAAGGGCGAGCCCCCGCTCGAGATGGGTGCGCGCCAAGGCCAATTGTCCGCGATGAAGCCAGCTATCGCCGACTGCCCGATGACCGGCGACAAGAATGGCCGCATCGTTCTGTCGCCCGGCCAAATCGAGCAGATTCTCGGCGATGCGATGCGATCGGTCCGTTTCACCACGGACGTGATAATGCACGAACTCGCCCCAGAGTGCCTTGAGCAGATTCGGCGTGTCGTTGAGTGCCTCGCAGAGGCAACGCGCCCGGGCGTAGGCCCTGCCGGTCTCTTCGGCCGCGTGGCCCTTCGCGGCGATCAGTGCACCGCCGAGCGCGAGTTGAAGTTCAGTTTCGGTGCGCTGGCGCCCGGGAGCATCCGGCAGTTGAGATAGCAAATCAAGCGCCTTTCGCATCTGCGCGATTGCTTCTGTCATTGCCGATCGAGCCTTTGAACGCTCACCAGCCTCCTGCCAATAGGAAATCGCCTTTTCGGCCAAGCCCGCATGTCCGCAGTGGTGGGCGAGGATTTCCGGCTGCTCTTGGATGCCTCTAGCGAGCCTCTCCTCGAGTGCGCCAGCGATCCGAGCGTGCAGCTCGCGGCGTTGGCCGCGCAACATTGTGCCGTATGCCGCATCCTGGACCAGTGCATGTTTGAACAAGAAATTGGCGTCGGGCGGCTCGACACTCCCAAACACGAGGCCGGTGTTGATCAGCCGGTCAAGCGCCGCCCGCAACTCGTTGTCGCACCGCTGTGCGACCGAGGCCAGCAGATCATAGGAGAACTCGCGGCCAATAGCTGCGCCGATTTGTGCCACCTCCTTGGCGATCGGCCCAATCCGGTCGAGCCGCGCCATCAACGAAGCATGTAGCGTGGCCGGTACGGCAAGTCCGGGCAGCGGCGCGAAGGAGATCGCTCGCGCGATACTCTGGGGGCTTGTTTCGAGCACCGCTTTGGTCAACTCCTCAACGAACAGCGGCACACCATCCGTACGTTCAGCAATTTCATTGACGATTTCGGTCGGCAGCGTCTGGCCACCTGCCACGCTCCGGATGAGCGCAGCGCCCGCATTCTGGTCGAGCCGGTTCAGCACGAGCAAGCTGACATGCGGCTTTCCGGTCCATACTAACTGGAACTCGGGACGGTAGGTGATCAAGACCAAAACCGGCAGGCTTGCTACGCGATCGACGGTTCGGTCCAGCAGCTCGCGCGAGCTTGGATCGATCCATTGCATGTCCTCGAACACGATCATGATTGGACGTCTTTGCGCGAGAGCTTCAAGCTGGCGAACCAGAGCGGCGAAGCTTCTCTCCTTCTTTTGTTGCGGCGTACTCGTAACCGGTAAGTATAGATTATCGTTGGGGATCGACAGAAACTCGGCCAGGATCGCCGCGTCCTCGTTGGGCGACAATGCAGGCGACAGGAGCGCTCGAAGTTTGTCGAGCTTGGTCGTCGGTGTGTCCTCACGATCGAAGCCAGCCGCTCGCTGGAGTTGTGCGATGAAGGGGTAAAGCGCGCTTTCCTGATGATGAGGCGAGCAGAAGTAGCGCAAGCAGGTGTGCGGCTCTCGCTCGATACGCTCCTGAAGAGCCGCAACGAGGCGCGACTTGCCGATCCCCGCCTCGCCGACAAGCAGCATGACTTGACCGGTACCCGCCCGCGCATGGCGCCAGCTCCGCTCCAACCGCGCGAGGTCTTCCTCACGCCCAACCAGCGGGGCGAGGACCGAAGGGTGCAACGCCTCGAACCGGCTCTCCGCTGTTCCCTCACGAAGCACCCGCCAGGCTTGCACCGGTGCGGCGAAGCCCTTCAGCGTCACGGCGCCGAGATTCTCGTAGTCAAAGAGCCCGCCGATGAGCCGCCGCGTGTCCTCAGGGATGACTACCCCATCCGGTTCGGCGAGCGCTTGCAGTCGAGCGGCAAGGTTCGGCGTCTCGCCAAGCACGGCCTGCGCCTCCGCCGCTTCGCTGCCGATAAGGTCACCTACGACGACGAGGCCAGTCGCGAGCCCAAGACGAACCCGCAGCTCGAACTCGGCTGGGGCTCCCGGCGCGTGCCTGGTCGCGGCGATCTCAAGCGCAGCGCGCACTGCGCGTTCGGCATCGTCCTCATGCGCTGAAGGATGACCGAATAGTATGAGCATGCCATCGCCGATGTAACGGCTGACGGTGCCACCGTATTTGCGGACGACCGCCGCTACGCTATCGCGGTACTCAGCAATTATGTCCCGTAGATCTTCCGGATCGAGCTTTGTCGCAAGTGCCGTCGAGCCGACGAGATCGCAGAACATCACTGTGAGCTGACGACGCTCGGCGGAAGAACTTGGTGCGGCCAACAAGCCTGCGCGCTCCGTGACCGGTGGCACGATGGACGTCGCTGCGCCGGCCCCTCTCGTCATTTGCGGCGGTACGGTCGGCGTGAGCGCGGCACCGCAGTCGCCACAGAAGTTCTTGCCTGTCGGATTGTCGCCCCCGCACGCAGGGCAGCGAAAGAACAGCGGCGCGCCGCAATCGCCGCAGACCTTCGTTCCCTCCGGGTTGACTCTGCCGCAATTCGCGCAATCCATGGCCGCACCCGATCGAATTCCGACCGACATGAGTTCGCGTCGGTCTATCGGCGAATCTTGAAAGCGCGCTCTTTCAAGATTCTCTTCCCTCAGCCGCCTACCAAGCGCCAAGCATGATCAAACTCACAATGACCAGGAAGTAGACACAGGCGATAGTCGCAGGGAAAATGAGCCAGCCGGGCGTCATCGTTGCCTCCCGAGCGGTTGTCTCGAAAGCTTAAGCTGGCCGGCGCGATTAGGATTATGAACTGGCTAACACTCTGCAACTCAAGCCCATTTTCAATCTGAGAAGGCTGACCACAGCCTGACACGACCCAAACGCGAAATTGGCAAGCCCATGAACGACCGCCTGCCGAGTCGACGAAAGGTTCTCTCGCACGTCAGCAACCGAGCGCTTTGAGGCAAATGCAAATTTGTGAGAACGGCAGCGGTGCAAGGCCAAGGAAAACGACCACCCGCCCCGCCCTACGCTGTCCGCAGCACTGGCGTGGGCGGCTGCGACGGCCTGACAAGCGCGAACGCGACCTGCACGATGCCGCCGGCAAGGCCGAGCGCGACACCGATGCGCCAGGCCATGGTGTAGGAGCCGAGCGCGTCGTAGAGCAGCCCGCCTCCGTAAGCGCCGAGGAAGCTGCCGATCTGGTGGCTCATGAAGGCGAGGCCCTGGATCATCGCCTGCCAGCGCAGGCCGAACATCTCGGCGACCGCGCCCGCGACGAGCGGGCCGACGCCCATCCACAGAAAGCCCATGATCGCGCCGAACAGCAGCGTCGAGAACGGGCTTGCCGGCAGCATGAAGTACCAGGCGAGTGCGAGCGAGCGCAGGATGTAGATCCCGCCCAAGAGCGCCAGCTTGTTCCAGCGTTGGCCGGCCCAGCCGAAGAACAGCGAGCCCAGCACGTTGAAGCCGCCGATCATGCCGAGCGTCTGTGCGCTCAGCATCGGATCGAGGCCGCAGATCGCGAGATATGACGGCAGGTGCGTGGTGAGGAACACGAGCTGCATGCCGCAGACGAGATAGGCGCAGGTCATCACCACGAAGGAGGCATTGCCGAACGCGGTCCTCGCCGCGGCTGCAGCCGTGGCATCATCGATCTCGTCGGCCGCCGGCTTCGGCAACGGAATCTTGTCGACGCGCCCGGCATACCAGGCCGCAGGGATCATCAGCACCGACATGATGACGAAGCCCGCGAGCCCGACGCGCCAGCCAAAGCCCTCGTTGAGCATCTGTCCGATCGGCGCCGAAAGTAGCGCGCCGAGCGAGCCCGCGCCGGAGACGATGCCGAGCACGGTCGAGCGCACCGTCTCCGGCACCGCACGTGCCGCCACCGACATCGCGATCGCCGCCGCGGTGCAGGCGAGCGAGGTCCCGATCAGCACGCCGGCGCCGATCATGATGCTGAGAAGCCCATTCGCCGTTGCCATCAGCGCGAGGCCCGCGATGTACATCAGCGCGCCCGCGATCATGATCGGTCGGAAGCCGTAGCGCACGGTGAGTGCACCGGCGGGCGGCTGCAGGAAGCCCCAGGCGAGGTTTTGCACGGCCAGTGCAAGCGTGAAATCCGAGATCGAAATGTGGATGTCGCGCGTCAGCGGCTGCATGAAGATACCGAGCGACTGCCGCAGCCCCATGCTCAAGGTCAGCATGATCGAGGCGCCGATCAGGATCGGCAAGGTGGGACGCAGAACCTGCAGCAGGGGCATTTTTCTTCTCCCTTTTGGGCGCGGCACGCGTGCCGTCGTCTGCTTTTGCCGATGTTTTTGGGTACACAGACCTGTGCACTTAGGCTATAGATGGAAGCGGCTGTCAAGCGAACAGGACGCATTCCGCTGCATGGCTCCCCCGCCCCTCCCACAGACGATGAAAGAGCGGATCCTTCAGACCGCCGACAAGCTGTTCTATCTGCAAGGCATTCGCGCCATCGGCGTCGACACCATCGCGGCCGAGGTCGGCATCAGTAAGCGCACGCTCTACAATCACTTCCCGTCCAAGGACGCGCTGATCGCGGCCTATCTCGAGCGCCGCTTTGTCAGCGCACGCCCCTCCGACAAGCCGCCCGCCGAGCAGATCCTCGCGAGGTTCGATTCGCTGGAGCAACGCTTCGCGGCGAAAGACTTTCGCGGCTGCCCGTTCGTCAATGCGGTCGCCGAGCTCGGCCCCGGCGACCGCGCCGTGAAGAAGATCGCGATCGCCTTCAAGGAAAGCCGCCGCCTCTGGTTTCGCGACCGCCTGACCGAGCTCGGCGTTGCCGAAGCGGACGCGCTCGCGACGCAGCTGGTGCTGCTGGTCGACGGCTCCATCGCGCAGGACCTCGTGCGCGATGATCCGGCGATGGCAAGGGCGGCGAAGGAAGCGGCGAAGGTGCTGTTGCGAAATGCGGGGGTGGATGTGGGCGAGGATGCGAACCCGGCGGAGAAACGGAGCAAGCGCGCTCCAGACTAACCGCTGTCGCCTGATCGCTCGCTGTCATCACCCGCGAAGCGGGTGATCCAGTATTCCAGAGACAGTGAGGCTAGACCCGAGACGCTGCGGCGTACTGGATTCCCCGCTCCAGCGCGACTGCGCACAAGGCGGGGAATGACACCGGAATTTGTGGAGGAAGCGCGGGCGCCTGACTACCCGTCAGGACCATTTCGCGACCCTACCAATATGCTCCTGTTTTGCCCGACGGGTCAAACGACGCCGCTGCCGGCGCAAATTATCTCGCCACCCGCGTAACCCATTGATCCCGCTCGCGCCGGCTACTGTGCATGGGGTTGTTTTCGCAACTTTGTGCGGGCGGCCCTCACGCCGCCTGCGACACCACGCGGTTACGCCCGTCGTGCTTGGCCCGGTAGAGCGCCGTGTCGGCGCGCTTGAGGACGTCGGCCACCGCCTCGCCCTTTCGCTCGAGCGTGGTGAGGCCGATCGAGATCGTGACCTCGATGCGCTTGGCCCCCTTGTGGATCGCGAAGGGCTCACCCGCTATCGAGCGGCGCAGGCGCTCGGCGACCATGCCGGCAACATGGAGATCCGTCTCGGGCATCACGATGACGAATTCCTCGCCGCCGTAACGGCAGGCGAGATCAATGCCGCGGATCGATTTGCGCACCCGCACCGCGAACTCGCGCAGCACGTCGTCGCCGGCATCGTGGCCGTAATTGTCGTTGATCGACTTGAAATAGTCGATGTCCAGGATCATCAGCGCCAGCGGCTTGCCGCGGGTCGCGGCCTGTTCGGCGAGCGTTGCCAGATGGCTCTCCATGTAGCGGCGATTGTGCAGGCCGGTGAGCGCGTCGGTGATCGCCATCTCGATCGAGTTCTGCACGTTGTCGCGCAAATGATCGGTGTAGCGGCGGCGGCGGATCTGGGTGCGGGCGCGCGCCAAGAGCTCGGTCTTGTCGATCGGGCGCAGCAGGTAGTCGTTGACGCCGATCTCGAGGCCGCGCAGCAGCCGTGTCGAGTTCTCGGGGTCGGCGATGGCCAGGATCGGCACGTGCCGCGTGCGCTCCAGCGATCGCGCCTGGCTGCATAGGCGCAGGCCGTCGAAATTGTTGAGGTCGAGCGAGACGATCAGGAGGTCGTAATTGCCTTCGGCGGCGTGGAATAGCGCCTCCGTCGGGTTCGGCTCGACGTCGATGGTGTGCTCGGCGGCGAGGATCGTCGCCAGCCGCTCGTAGGAGGACTGGCGGTCGTCGACCAGGAGGATGCGGCCGCCCTTGCCGGTGTCGGCGATCGCACTGCGCTCGGGCGCCTGCATGCCGATCTCGAGCGAGGTGATGGCGCGCATGCGCAGCTCATCCGTCATCATCTTCAGCCGCGTCAGCGAGCGCACCCGCGCGATCAGCACGACGTCGGAGACGGGTTTGGTCAGGAAGTCGTCGGCACCGGCCTCGAGCCCGCGATTGCGGTCGGCGGGGCTGTCGAGCGCGGTGACCATCACGACGGGAATGTGGTGCGTGGCCGGATCGGTCTTGAGGCGGCGGCAGACCTCGAAGCCGTCCATGTCGGGCATCATCACGTCGAGCAGGATGATGTCGCATTCGGCGCGCCTTGAGATCGCGAGCGCCTCGGTGCCGTTCGCGGCGGTCATCACGTCGAAATATTCGGCGGAAAGGCGGGCCTCTAACAGCTTGACGTTGGCGGGGACGTCGTCGACGACCAGGATACGCGCGGACACTGTGAACTCACTTCCTATCCGATAAAACGCCGGACCGTCTCAATGAATTTGCCGACCGAGATCGGCTTGGACAAATAGGCTTCGCAGCCGCCCTCGCGGATGCGCTCTTCGTCGCCCTTCATCGCGAACGCCGTGACCGCGACGACTGGAATGGCGCGCAGCTCCGGATCGTCCTTGATCCAGCGCGTCACCTCGAGGCCGGAGACCTGCGGCAGCTGGATGTCCATCAGCACGAGGTCGGGCCGCATCTTGCGCACGAGGTCGAGCGCCTCGTAGCCGTTGCTGGTGCCGGAGGTCTGGTACCCGTGCGCCTCCAACAGGTCGCGGAAGAGCTTCATGTTGAGCTCGTTGTCTTCCACGATCAGGACGGTCTTAGCCATCCCGCCCTCCTGATTGGTCCGAAGGACCGGTACATGTGACGCCTCAGACGCCGCTTCCCGGCGTTTCGAAAACTGGATTCAAACTAGCCTCAGATTCGCTTGAGTTTCGTTAAACCCGAGGGTCCACTTTCTGCGATGTGGTTTCCAGTTGCTCGTCCGGGGCCGGAAGACTTGAGCACGAGACTCGGGCATGATGATTCCAAATTAGAGACCGAAAGTTAACGGAAAGGCAAACCGTCCCCGTGAAAAAGCCTGTTCACAACCCCCGCGAAGTCGCTGAAATCGTTGCGATTCAGGCCCTGTCCTTCGTCGCGGGCGAGCCTGAGCGGCTGGGCCTGTTCCTGGCCGAGACGGGGGTCGGTCCGGAGACCCTGCGCAACGCCGCCGCGGACCCGAATTTCCTCCTCAGCGTGCTCGATTTCGTGATGCGGGACGATGCCACGGTGAAGGCCTTTGCCAAGGTGGCGGAACTGCACCCGACCAACGTTGCCGCGGCGCGGCAGGTCCTCGGCGATGCGCTCGGTGACCCCTCCTGGGAGCGCGACGTGCCGTGAGCGTCCCAGAGCCGGCCGGGCCCCGCTGCTTCTGCCGGGATTGTCTGGCCGATCTGAATATGGGCCTGCGGCGCTGCTCGGCCTGCGGTTCCCCCCGCCTCGTCCGCCACCGCTCGCTCGCCGGCCTGACCATCGCCCATATCGACTGCGACGCCTTCTATGCGACGGTCGAGAAGCGCGACCACCCTGACATCGCCGACAAGCCCGTCATCATCGGCGGGGGCAAGCGCGGCGTGGTGTCGGCGGCCTGCTACATCGCGCGCACCTATGGCGTTCGCTCGGCGATGCCGATGTTCAAGGCATTGGAAGCCTGCCCGCATGCGACCGTGATCCGCCCGGACATGGCAAAGTACGTCCGGGTCGGCCGCGAGGTCCGCCAGGCCATGCAGGCGCTGACGCCGCTGGTCGAGCCGCTCTCGATCGACGAGGCCTTCCTCGATCTCTCCGGCACCGAGCGGGTGCACGGCATGATCCCCGCCAAGGTGCTGGCGCGCTTTGCCCGCAACGTCGAGCGCGACATCGGCATCACCGTCTCGGTCGGCCTGTCCTGCAACAAGTTCCTGGCCAAGATCGCCTCCGACCTCGACAAGCCCAGAGGCTTTGCCGCGCTCGACCAGGAGGAAGCGCGGTTGATGCTGGCGGAAAAGCCGGTCGGCTTCATCTTCGGCGTCGGTCCCGCGACGCAGGAACGCCTGGTGCAGCGCGGCTTCCGCATCATCGCCGATCTGCAGAAGGCCGACGAGATCGAGATGATGCGGCAGTTTCCGAGCGAGGGCCGCAGGCTGTGGCGGCTCGCACGCGGCATCGACGACCGCCGCGTCGAGCCTGACCGCGGCGCCAAGACCATTTCAAGCGAGACGACGTTCGAGACCGACATCCGCGATTTCGCGACGCTGGAGAAGATCCTGTGGCGACTCTGCGAGAAGACGTCGTCGCGCCTGAAGAGCAGCGAGCTCGCCGGCTCCACCGTGACGCTGAAGTTGAAGACCGCCGATTTCCGCCAGCGCACGCGCTCGCAATCGATCGCCGCCCCGACGCAGCTGGCCGCGAAGATCTTCTCGATCTGCCGCGAGATGCTGGCCAAGGAAATCGACGGCACCGCCTTCCGCCTGATGGGCGCCGGCGTCAGCGCGCTGCGCGAGGGCTCGGCGGTCGATGACACCGACATGCTCGACCGCCGCGCCGCCCACGCCGAACGCGCGGTCGACAGCCTGCGCAAGAAGTTCGGCAGCGCCGCGGTGATCCGCGGCATTGCCTATGAGGGCCCGGAGAAGGCGCAGGAGTGATGACGTGTGAACGCGATCTCAATGCGCTGCTGAGACTGATGAAGCCGGAGCGCGACCGGGCACCTTCGTATTTTGCACGATCGCGGCAGACGAGACTATTCCCGCAGCAGTCGATCCGCTCCTGATCTTCCGCGAGGCGGAGGGCACAACGGTCGTAGCACCGCTGGAGGATGCCGAACGCGCAGGACTGCGCTACGAATTCGCCTCACGCCTGATCACGCTCACGGTTCACTCCGCGCTCGATGCGGTCGGCTTCCTGGCGGCAATCACGGCGCGCCTCGCCGACGCCGGCATCAGCGTGAATGCCGTGTCGGCGTTCCACCACGACCATCTCTTCGTACCGTCCGACAGAGCCGACGAAGCGATGGCGGCTCTACAAGAGCTGTCAGAGGCGAAGCACTCATAGCAGCTGTAGCCCGGATGGAGCGGAGCGCAATCCGGGACAGTGCTCCGTGGCGACAGGCTTCCCGGATTACGCTTGCGCTTCATCCGGGCTACAGGAAAACCTCAATCCGCAACCGCGACCGCCTCGATCTCGATCAGCCATTCCGGCGCAGCGAGCGCGGAGACGCCGACGAGCGTCGAGGCTGGCGGCTCCATGCCTTCGAAGAAGGCCGAGCGGGCCTTGCCGATGATGGGCCGCAGCTCCGGCTTGTAGTTCACCACGAAGGTCGTGATCTTGACGATGTTGGAATAGCTCGCCCCCGCGGCCTTCAGCGCGAGGCCGAGATTCTGCATCACCTGGGTGGTCTGCGCAGCGATATCGCCCTCGCCGACGATCCGGCCCTCCTCGTCGGTCGAGACCTGGCCGGAAATGTAGATCGTGCGCGCCCCCGTCGCGGTGACGACGTGGGAATAGGCTGGATTGTGATGCAGGCCGCTGGGGCGGAGATGGTCGAGCTTCGGCATGGGCTGGCTCCCCGAATTTGTGGTTGGGAGGGAGCGTAGCGGGAGAGTGTGACGAGAGCTAGCCCCGTCATTGCGAGGAGCGAAGCGACCAAGAGAGATCTCGTAGGGTGGGCAAAGGCGCACTTGCGCCGTGCCCACCATCTATCAACGATTATCGAGAGAAAGCGTGGGCACGATCCGCTTTGCCCACCCTACGACGCTGCTCGCGACGAGAGACCTAGCCCTCAATTACAGGGCTTGCTGTCCTTCACGTCGAACTTGCCCATGGCGCCGGAGATGACGAAATCGTTGTAGTCGAGCACGAGCTGGCGCGAGACGCCGTTCTCGTAGAGCTCGAACGCCATCGCATAGACCGGCGTCTGCTCGCCCTCCTTCTGCTGGGCGTCGCGGTCGAAATAGCTGACGGTGACTGGCCAGCGCTTGAGCGACTTCATGTGCTCGTCCGCAGTCGACGGATCGGACGAGGTGGCACGGTCGGCGGGGATCGGCTGACCGATCACGGTCAGCGTGTTGTAGACCTTCTGGCCGTCATCGGAGCCGTCATAGACGGAGAGTTCGAGCAGCGATTTGCCTTCCCTCGCCGCTGCGATGATGCGCTGGATTTGCTCGGTTGGGAACACGATCTTGCCGTCGAGCGTGAACGTCTTCGGCGCCGGAAGCTTCAGCTTGACGTTGATGTGGTCGCCGTCGCGCTCGGCCGAGCCGTCGACGCGGCCGGCATCCGTCTCGTTCATGCGCGTCTCGATCTTGAAACGGTAGCTCTTGCCGGCGGCGTCCTCCCAGGAGTTGGAGCGGAGGTCGCTGAGCGTGACCTTGCCCTCGCCGCTGTCGAGCTCGGAGACCTGGCGGAATTCCGAGGTATAGCCCTCGCAGGCGTTCCCCGTGAAATTGTAGAGGATCCGGCCGCGGGCGCTATTGACCGAATTGGTGCGCGATTTGACAAGGCGGAGATCATACAGCGCCTGGTGCGCGAGAAACGGACCGTTGGCGGCCTCGGCTACGCCGCCAAGGCCGACACTGGCCGCGGCAAGCGCCATCACACCGAGCGAAGTCCGGAAAAGATGCACCATGTCTGTTCCCTGAGGAAAGCGCAGATTCGACATTTTAATGACCGTTCCATTGCGCCGCAACTGAGGCCGTCCACGTAAATTGCCCCTCCACGTTGAACCTGCTGGCCTGCCTCAACAAAATGCAGCCCCTCCGGTTGCTTGCATGTGGCGGCACGATGGGCGAAACAGGGCGCGCCCGGCCATCCAGGGGACGCGCCGGAGCGAAGGATTTTTGGACAACGAGGTCGGACATGGCGGGCACGGTCGAGCAGAAACTGGCGGAGCAAGGCATCAAGCTGCACGAGGCCCCCTCCCCCGTCGCCAACTACGTGCCCTTTGTGCGCACGGGCAACCTCCTCTTCGTCTCCGGCCAGGTCTGCTTCGACCCCGCCGGCAAGCTGATCGCCAAGGGCAAGCTGGGCGCCGGCGTCTCGATCGAGGACGGCGCCGCAGCCGCGCGCGGCTGCGCCGTCAACCTGTTGGCCCAGGTCAAGGCGGCGCTCGGCGATCTCGATAAGGTCGTACGCGTGGTGCGCCTCGGCGGCTTCATCAACTCGGCCCCGGATTTCCTGGATGGGCCGAAGGTGCTCAACGGCGCCTCCGACCTGATGGTTGCCGCCTTCGGGGACAAGGGCCGCCACGCCCGCACCACCGTCGGCGTCGCCTCGCTGCCCGCGGATGCGGCGGTCGAGGTCGAAGGCGTGTTCGAGGTCGCCTGACGCCAAATGCGCGCTCCGGATTGGCTGACAGCGCGGCCGGTCGCCCATCGCGGCCTGCATGACATTTCGCGCGGCATCGTCGAGAACATGCCGGGCGCGGTGCAGGCTGCGATTGCTAGTAATTTTGCTATCGAGGTCGATATCCAGCTCTCGGCCGACGGCGAGGCCATGGTCCATCACGACCATGCCCTGGGCCGACTCACCGAGGCCACCGGCGAGGTGATCGCAAAGACCGCGACCGAGCTGAAGGCCGTCAGGTTCAAGGACACCGACGAGCGGATGATGTCGCTCGCCGACCTCTGCGCCATGGTCGCCGGACGTGTGCCCCTGGTGATCGAGGTGAAGAGCCATTTCGGTGGCGATCGCAAGCTGGTGAAGCGGATGGCCGAGGTGTTGGCCTCGTATGACGGCCCCGCCGTCGGCATGTCCTTCGATCCCGACCAGGTGCTGGCGCTGCGTGACCTGTTGCCCAACCGTCCGCGCGGCATCGTCGCGCAGCGGAGCTATGAGGACGAGTACTGGGCCAACCTCACCCAAGAACAGCGCGACAGCATGCTGTACCTCCGCCATGGCTTGCAGACCCAGCCGCATTTCGTCGCCTTCAAGGTCGACCACCTGCCGGCCCCCGCCCCCTGGATCGCCCGCAACCTGTTCGGCTGCGCCCTGCTCGGCTGGACCGTCCGCACCCCGGAGCAGCGGAGCCGGGTCGGGCGGTATGCGGACCAGATGATCTTCGAGGGGTTCGTGCCGTAGGGCTTGCCCGTGTCCCGGACAAGCTGCGACGCGTGAGCATCGCAGCGCTGAGCCGGGACCCATCTCTCCGCAAGCGCGCGGCCACGTGGGCCCGGCTCAGCGGCGCACCACACGGGACGATGCTTCGCATCGCCGGGAGTGCTGCGCCGCGTCCGGGGCACGAGACCTGTGTTCCCCCGCCCTCTTGAAGTCGCTGCTGCAATGCACGATCTTGGGCACGATGGCATCATCGGAAATCACGCTCGAGGCCGTACCTTCGATTGGCGACGTGTCACCGGAGGATTGGGACGCCTGCGCCAATCCCGGCGGACGGTGCAATGGGGCTGGCACCAGAACCTCATCCGCTCTTCCAAGCGATTCCCTCGACCTCTCAAGACCCGCCTATAACCCGTTCGTCTCCCACGCCTTTCTCTCTGCGGCCGAGAAATCGGGTTCGGCCACGATCCGGACTGGCTGGGGACCCCGGCATCTGGTCGCCCGGCTCGGCGGCCGCGTGGCTGGCGTCGTGCCCTGCTATCTGAAATCGCACAGCCAGGGCGAGTACGTCTTCGATCGCGGCTGGGCGGATGCCTATGAGCGCGCCGGCGGGCGCTACTACCCGAAGCTCCAGGTCTCGGTTCCCTTCACGCCGGCCACGGGGCCGCGGCTGCTGGTGCGTGATGGCGTCGATCGCGAGCGCATCACCGAGGCGCTGGCGAGTGGGCTCATCGCGCTGTGCGGCGTCAGCAAGGCCTCCTCCGTCCACGTCACCTTCGCGCAGGAAAGCGAATGGAAGCTGCTCGCCGAGCACGGCTTCCTCCAGCGCACCGACCAGCAGTTCCACTGGCACAATGAGGGCTTTGCGAGCTTCGACGACTTCCTGGCGACGCTGAACTCGCGCCACCGCAAATCGATCAAGCGCGAGCGGCGCGATGCACTCGCCGCCGGCGTCACCATTCACTGGCTCACCGGCAAGGACATCACCGAGGATGCCTGGGATGCCTTCTTCGCATTCTACATGGAGACCGGCTCGCGCAAATGGGGCCGGCCGTACCTGACGCGCGAGTTCTTCTCGCTGATCGGCGAGTCCATGAGCGAGGACGTGCTGCTGGTGATGGCCCGCCGAAACGGCCGCTGGATCGCGGGCGCGATCAACTTCATCGGCTCGGACACGCTGTTCGGCCGCAACTGGGGCGCGGTCGAGCATCACCCGTTCCTGCATTTCGAGGTCTGCTACTACCAGGCGATCGATTTCGCGATCAAGCGCGGCCTCAAACACGTCGAGGCCGGCGCACAGGGCGAGCACAAGATCGCGCGCGGCTACCTGCCGCGCACCACTCATTCCGCCCACTTCATCGCCGATCCCGGCCTGCGCCGCGCCATCGACGATTACCTCAAGCGCGAGCGCGCCTATGTCGCGGAAGCCGGACGAGAGCTCGCCGAGCTCGGCCCGTTCCGCAAAGCGGCCGACGAGGCGCCTTGACGCCTCGCCACGGCTGGTGACAGTAAGCGCAAATCGTTCGAGGAGCCGCCGCCATGACCGCCTACGACACTAACAACATCTTCGCGAAAATCCTGCGCGGCGAGCTGCCCTGCTACAAGGTCTACGAGGATGAGCACGTCTTCGCCTTCCTCGACATCATGCCGCGCGTGCCCGGTCACACGCTGGTGATCCCGAAGGCCCCTGCCCGCAACATCCTCGACATCAAGCCCGACGATTACGCCCATGTCGCCCGAGGCGCGCACAAGATCGCGGCCGCCGCAATGAAGGCGTTCAATGCCGACGGCATCACAGTGCAGCAGTTCAACGAGCCTGCCGGCGGACAGGTGGTGTTTCACCTGCACATGCACGTGATGCCGCGCCACGACGGCGTCGCCATGCTGCCGCCTGCGAGCCGCAAGGAAGACGACAAGGTGCTGCAAGAGCACGCGGCGAAGCTGATGGCGGCGTTGAAGGGGTAGCCGGCGCTGCATCCTCGTCATTGCGAGGAGCTCTTGCGACGAAGCAATCCAGACTGCCTCGGTGGAGGGATCCTGGATTGCTTCGCTGCGCTCGCAATGACGACGTTGGAGCGGAGGCCCCTCACTCCGTCTCGAAATCGCCCGTCTGCGGCGCGGCCAGCGGCGTGAACTCGCAGCGGTCGGGCTTGATGTCGATCAGCGGCGTGTTGTCGATGCAATCGAGGCCGCGCACCAGGATGGCATTGCCCTCGATGCCGACCAGCTTGACGATCGAGGTGCCGATCGGATTGGGCCGCACCGGCGAGCGCAGCGAAAAGGTGCCGCGGGTCTTCTCATTGTTCTTCGGGCTCTGCAGGACGATGTCGCGGCGCGAGCGGTCGAGCCAATAGAGCACTTCGAGGTTGCTGTAGAAGTCGACGCCCTTGATGGCCGGCACGAACGGCTCGAAGATCTCGAGGCGGCAGATCGGACCGTCCTGACGTCCCTGCCGCGGCGTCTCCAGCCGCGACGACCAGGGCGTGCGGATCCGGCCGATGAAGACGAGGCCGGCATCTTGCGTCGGCGGCAGCTCGATGGCGACCTCGCCCTCGCGGAGCTCCTGTTCGCGAACCATATGTCCTGTTCCCTGGCTGTTCGCTGGCGGTTTTAGCCCAACCACCACTTGCCGGCCAGCATGAAGACTTCGCCCGTGACCACGCCCGCGAAGATCGAACGGCGGGTCAGCAGGAAAACGACGAGCCCGGCACCGACCGCGCCATAGCGCAGGACATCAGGCACGCTGGCCAGCGCCCCCGGCGGCTGGACCACGATCTGGGCGATGACGCCGGCCAGGATCGCGGTGGCGACCGCCCTGACCCAGACCAGCAGCTCCGAGCCCTCGTCGATGCCGCCGCCGAACCACAGGCCCAGCATGCGCCAGATCTGGTTGGGAACGACGCCGGCGACGAACAGGACGGCCAGCGCGTGCCAGTCGCCGATCGCTTGCGCAAAGCTCATGCGCGTACCTCCCGCCACCAGTGCACGCCATAAGCGATCGTCCCGGCGACCACGCCGCTGACGAGGATATCGAGGCCGGAGTTCATCTTCGCCGCCAGCGGATAGAGCACGATGCCCAGCACGAGCGCGACGACGTCGGCGACCTCGCGGCTGTTGCGCGCCGTCGAGAACAGGAACGACAGCGGCGTCAGCAACAGGATCGCCGCACCAAGCGTCTGCGTCAGGTTGGCGGCGAGGAAATAGCCGACGATATTGGCGACAAGGCACACGGAGACGAGCCCGCAGCCGAGCCCGTGGACGAAGGCGATCCGCCGTTCGCGCGGCACCTGCGGCAGGAAGCGGTGGCATTCGACCCACAGCGTCACTGCGGTGAGATGCGCGGCGAAAATCAGATCGCGCCGCTTGGTCGTGGGTGTGCGCATCAGCGGCAGCACCGAGACCACCATTGGAAACAGGCGGATGGCGCTGACGGTCACCGCGATCGCCGACTGGATGATGGTGGCGCCCGAGCCGAGCGTGGTGATCAGGATGATCTGCGCCGGACCTGCCCAGACGAACAGCGTCGAGCACAATGCCCAGAGCAGGCTGAAATGGGTGTCGTGAGCGAGCGCACCGATGCCGAGATAGGTCACGAACAGCACGATGGTGAGGATCGTCTGCGTGATCGAGCGCAGTCCCCACGCGAAGGCGCGCCAGGGACTATTCCATTGCGGTGAATCGAGCGGAGGAAGCGCCACGGGAGCTTTGGCCGGTGAGGAATCGTGCCCGCATAACGAGCGAGACGGGTGCGCGCGTCAAGGAAAGGCGCGGCGGGGCTGGCATGCATGACAGCCAGGCTCACCGCCGTCATTCGGGGGCGCTGCACTTGGCGCGAACCCGGAATGACGGCTCATCCTACCCCGCCACACCCCTGTTCCTCAGCACGAAACACGCCCCGCCCGCCTTGCGGATGCGGTTGCACAGATCATCAGCCTCGGCGCGCGTATCCGCGCCGATGCGGACCTGATAGAACGCGCGCGTGCCACGGCTGCGCATCACCGAGGAGAGCAAGCTCGGATCACGCTCGCCGATCACGGTGCTCAGTTTCGTCACGGCCCGGGAATACATCGCGAGCGCCCTGTTGCGGTCGAAGCCGGCCGCGAGCTGCACGCCCCAGATCTTTGCGGCTGCAAGCTCGACATGCTGCTCGAGCTCGGCGACGAATGGATTGGGAGCACGCTTGAGCAGCGCGATCAGATCACGGCAGCTCGTCGTCGGCGAGCTCGGTGGTCCCTTGCCGGTGCTCCCCGCCTTGGCCCAGGCATCGACGCTGGTGCCGGTGATGGCATACACGTAATTGCGGGTCTGCTCCGGCATCGGCCCGGTGCCGGCGAGCCATTCCTGCACGCGCCGGGGGCCGGCATTGTAGGCGGCCGCGGCAAGGCCGAGATTGCCGAACTGGTTGCGCAGCTCATTCAGGAATTCGGCCGACTTCGGCAAAGCCTGCACCGGATTGAACGGATCGAGCAGACCGCGCTCGCTGGCAGTGCCCGGCATGAACTGCGCGATCCCCTGCGCATGCTGGCCGCTGCGCGTCATGGGCCCGACCGCATCGGCCTGGAAGCGGCTTTCCTGCCAGATCACGCGCGCGAAGAATTCCAGCGGCAGGTTATTGTCGCGCGCGGCCGCCTCCACGATCAGGCAGATCGACTCCCGCGTGTCGCTCTCGCGGGCATCTTTCGGTTTCTCCGCTGGCTTCTCGGGTTCCTCGGCCTTCGGAGGCGCATCGGTGGAGGGTGCCTCCTCCGCGAGCGCCGGTGCCAGCAGCAAAGCCTGGCACAACACAGTAATGACCCGAGCTATTCGCATGGCATTGACGCTATCGGACAAATCGGACCTTGACTTGGAACCAGAGCCAACTAGCAACAGACGGCAGTATCAACACCGGTCATGCCCGATGGTGACAATCTTTTTTGATCTCGACGGCACGCTGACGAACCCGAAGCCCGGGATCACCCGCTCGATCCAATATGCGCTGGAACGGCTCGGCGTTCCCGTGCCGAGCGAGGACGAACTGACCTGGTGCATCGGCCCTCCGCTGCTTGCCAGCCTTCGCAAGCTCACCGGAGCCGATGAGCTCGCCGACCGAGCACTGCTGCTCTATCGCGAGCGCTTTAGCGATATCGGCCTGTTCGAGAACGAGGCTTACAGCGGAATTACGGACACGTTATCTTCGCTCGCAGCGACACGTCAGCGCATGTTCGTGGCGACCAGCAAGCCCGCCGTCTACGCCAGCCGCATCGTCGATCATTTCGGCCTGAAGCCGTATTTCGAACGCGTGTTCGGCTCCGAGCTCGACGGCACGCGTGTCGACAAGCGCGACCTGCTTCGCTACGCGCTCGACGAGACCAGCGTCGATGCGAACAGCGCGCTCATGATCGGCGACCGCAGCCACGACGTGGTCGGCGCCCGCACCAACGGCATGACCGCCATCGGCGTGCTCTACGGCTATGGCAGCGAAAGCGAGCTGCGGGAGGCCGGCGCGCATCACATCTGCGCGGCACATCCCGAGCTGCTCGGCCATTGTGTCGCTTAGGTGCTGACAGTTTCGACCGCCGCTAGCATGCCTGTCTTCGGGTGACAGTTCAGATATTCGAAGAACTGTTCGTCGGCGGCCGCCACCGTCACTTCGTGATAGAGCCGCAGCTTGGCTGACGGCCCGAGCGTCGACAGATATTTCATGGCCGCGCCGAAGATCCTGACATGGGTCGGATGCGACTCCGCCCAGCGTTCGAGCGCGGCGAGGCTCTTCCACCAGCTCTGCCCGTAGGATTTTTCGCTCGCGCTTCCGTCGGCCGCCAGCACCTGCATGTAGCGGTTGGCATAGCAGCCAATCGCGAGGCCATCATCGCGCAGAAAGTCCATGCCTTCGCGTAGCACCGGTTCGACGTCGTCGAGATAGAGCTTTCGCTCGGATGCTTCCGTATCGCTCCAGTCCTGCCCGGACCGGATCAGGCAGAGATTATCGTGCGCCACGACTCTCAGCCGCGGGCCGTCGCAAATCAGCTCAGGCGCGCCACCAGGCGCCATCGCATCAGTCTGCGACAGCGGGATACGGTCGCGCATCCCGCCCCAATAGGCGTGCTCCTGCACCTCGCCGCTCATGCCCTCCGCAACGACGGCGACACCTTCCGGCCGATCGGGCGAGGAGAACAGCGTCTCGTGACGGGCCACAATAGGACGCAGCACCTCGACGAAGGTACCGATGCCTTCGCGTTGCCGCCCGGTCCACATCTCGCGAGCCTGCGCGAACCAGGCATCAAAGCGTGCGAGATCGTCCCAATAAGCGACCGTGACAACATTCTCGCTGCCGGACTGATCTCTATAGCTTGCCCGGTCCCAATGCGACGGACCGCCATCCATTGCGAACAGTCCTGCGAGTTCTTTCAACGCGTCAATTGCTGCCTCCGGTGCCGCACCGCCATACTGAACACCGAAATAGGCCATCACGACCCGGCTGACCGAAGGCTTGTAGCGCGCCACGAAGGACGGATATGGCGGCTGGTAATCGTCCGGCACGCGCTTGTGGCGCGTGCGTGGCGTTTCGAGATGCGCAGGAATTGCGGATTCCATAGCGATGCCCTCCCCGTGATCGCCGCGTTCAGCTTGCCGCCGCCGCAATGTCCATAGGCTCGACAGTGTCGACCGGCAGCGCGAACTGCTCGACCCGCTGGTACCGCTTCTTGTTGAGCAGCAGCCGTGTGACGTCGGGCCGCGAATAATGTCCGGCGGGATCGGCAGCATTCTTGGCAACGCCAATGGCGCCGAGATCGATCTCGGCGATCAGCAGGCCTTCCTGATCGGGTGCCAGCTTGTCCCCGATCTGACTGCCGTCGGGGCCGTAGATGGCCGCAAAGCCGCCGCCCGCATGCAACAGCGCATTCTTGTCCGGCCGGTCGCAGAGCTCGTCGATCATGGCCTGCGAGACGGTGGCGCAAGGCGCGAGCACGAAGCAGGAGCCTTCCACCGCATAGACGCGCGAAGCCGCGTTGTTGACCTCGGCCCCTAATGCCGGCGCGAAGGGATCGTAGAGCGAGAAGCTCGGCCAGGCCGCGACATGGACCTGCTCGTTCTGAGCGTACATCGCATATTTCGACAGCGGCTGCAGATGCTCCCAGCAGCACAATGCGCCGAGCCGGCCGATGTCGGGCCGCGCATGCACGGCGAGGTCGCTGCCGTCGCCTTCGCCATAGACCGTGCGCTCGGCATGGGTCGGCCGCAGCTTGCGGCGCTTTGCGATGGTCTCGCCATCAGGGCCGATCAGCCATTGCGCGAGGTAAAGGCTGCCGCCGTCGCGCTCGGACAAGCCGATCACGGCGGTGAGCCTTGCCTTGCGCACGGCCTCGCGCAGGCGCTCGGCCTGCGGGCTGTCATAGGACAGCGAGTTGTCGAAATAGCGCTGCACGAAGCCCCGCCCGATCGCCCAGGCCGGGGAGTCCAGCCAGATGTGCCAGGGGTAGCCGGGGATGAAAGCTTCAGGAAAGGCGATCAGCTTGGCGCCCTTTTCCGCGGCCTCCCCGATCAGCGCGATCGACTTGTCGATCGAGGCGTCGAGATCGAGCCAGGCCGGTGCCGCCTGCACCACCGCAACCTTGTATTTCGGATGTTCGATGCCCATTGCCGCCTCCATTGCCGGTTGATCGCAAGCCACGTCCGATGCAGTCTATTTGGCCAAGCTGGGCGGCCAGGCGCTCGACCACGGCGGAACAAAAACTCGACTGGAAGGGATCGCCCGGTACGGAATTTGCCTCCGGTCAGGCTCGATCTGCGCCAACATGCGGTTTTGCAGGATGTGAAAGGGAGGCTGTCCTGATGCCAATCCAGTTCACGACAGACGGCAGTCCCGGCTACCGGCGGCTCGCGCTCTGGCAGGACATCGTCTGCGACGTCTTCGTCGGGCTCGACTGCAAGTCCGACCTCGGCAGCGCCTTTCATGGCTCGGTCACGCAGGCCTCGCTCGGCAAGGCCGTGTGCTCCGAGGTCTGCTCGGACCGCCAGCACGTCTTCCGCACACCGTCGCGCATCGCGCGCTCGGATCAGGGTTTCGTCCTAGTCGCACTCGGCAATCGCGGCAACGGTGGCGTTGTACAGGACGGCCGCGAGACCGTGATCCACCCCGGCGAGTTCGCGCTCTACGACACGACGCGCCCGTACGAGCTGAAGTTCAACGACAGTTTTACGCAGACCATCTTCAAGGTCCCACGCGAGATGCTGCAGCGGCGGCTCGGCGGCACCGAGACGCTGACAGCAATGTCATTTGGCGCCGACGCACCGCTCGAGCGGCTCGCCTATGATTTCATTGTCCGGCTCTGCCAGAATGCGGATAGCTTGGCTCTGGATACGGCTACGGCGCTGTCGGAGCAGGCAGTTGATCTGCTTGCGATGGCATTGAGCGAGCGGCTCGGCAAGTCATCGCTGCCGTCCTCGACCCACCGCTCGGCCCTGCTCTACCGAGTGAAGGCGCACATCCGCGCGCACCTCACCGATCCCGATCTCTCGGTCGCTGAGACCGCAGCCGCGCTCGGCATCTCGCCGCGCTATGTCAACGATCTTCTCGCAGACGAGGACACCTCCTTCCAGCGTCATGTCCTTGCCGAACGCCTCGCCCGATGTCGGAGAGATCTCGCCTCGCCTCTGCTCGCCCATCGCCACATCAGCGAGATCGCCTTCGCCTGGGGCTTCAACGACCTCTCGCATTTCGGCCGCGTCTTCCGCGAGCATTTCGGGATGTCGCCGCGCGACTTCAGGCAGAGTCAGCTGCGGCATTGAGGTGCATTCCAGCAGGCTGTCATCTGCACGATCAGGTCATGCCGAGCAGGGCCGGTATGTGAGCAGGTGATAGGACACGGCGCCTGCTTGCAGTATCTTCCGCCGCCAAGGCCGCCACGATCATTAGCGGCCAGCCAGGGAGCATTCCGATGGAATACCGACGCTTGGGCCGGTCCGGCCTTATGGTGCCTGCCTTGAGCCTGGGAACGGGCACGTTCGGCGGCGTCGGCCGCCTTGCGGCATGGGGCACGACGGACGCGACCGAGGCGCGGCGTCTTCTGGACATCTGCCTCGAGGCCGGCGTGTCGATGTTCGACACCGCGAATGTCTATTCGCTCGGCGAGTCCGAGCGGGTGCTCGGTGAGGCCATCAAGGGTCGCCGGGACAAGGTCCTGATCTCGACCAAGGCGACCTTCCGCTTTGGCGACGGTCCCAACGATATCGGCTCGTCGCGTGAGCACCTGCTCAAAGCCATCGACGGTTCGTTGAGCCGGCTCGGCACCGATTATATCGATCTTTTCCAGCTCCACGGCTTCGACGCCTTCACGCCGTCCGAAGAGGTGCTCTCGACTCTCGACGTGCTCGTGCGCGCCGGCAAGATCCGCTATGTCGGCGTCTCGAATTTCTCGGGCTGGCACCTGATGAAGTCGCTCGGCGTCGCCGACAAGCACGGTTTTCCGCGTTACGTCGCCAACCAGACCTACTATTCCCTGATCGGGCGCGACTACGAATGGGAGTTGATGCCGCTCGGCCTCGACCAGGGGTTGGGCGCCGTGGTCTGGTCGCCGCTCGGCTGGGGGCGCCTCACCGGAAAGATCCGCCGCGGTCAGCCGAAACCGGAAGTCAGCCGCCTGCCCAAGACGGCCGAATTCGGACCGCCCGTCTCGGACGAGCACGTCTACCGTGTCGTCGATGCGATCGACGAGATCGCGAAGGAGACCGGCAAGAGCGTCTCGCAGATCGCGCTGAACTGGCTGCTGCAGCGTCCGACGGTCTCGACGCTGATCATCGGCGCACGCAACGAGACCCAGCTGCGCGAAAATCTCGGCGCGGTTGGCTGGTCCTTGACCAAGGACCAGGTCGCAAAGCTCGATGCCGCGAGCACGGTGACGCTGCCCTATCCCTACTGGCACCAGCGCGTGACCTTCAGCGACCGCAATCCACCGGCGGTGTAGGACAGCTGCATCAAGCGCGCTTGGGTAAGCCGGCGCGCTGGCGGCCGGTTCCGGAACTATCGCGGCCCTGCCCTGTTGGCGCAATACTCGGCATGTGGCCGAGTCCGATTCGCCAACGATACGCCGCTCACGATGTCGACAGTCACCATTGAGCATGCCGACGGCCTGCCGCAGCCGCAACGCAATCAGGCGGTGCTGACCATTGCGCTCGGCATCGTCATGGCGGTGGTCGACAGCACCATCGTCAATGTGGCGCTGCCGACGATCGCGGCCGATCTCGATGCGACCCCGGCCTTGTCGATCTGGATCGTCAGCGGCTACCAGCTCGCGATCACGATCTCGCTGCTGCCGCTGGCTTCGCTCGGCGAGGTCGTCGGCTATCGCCGCGTCTATCTGGTCGGGTTGGCGCTGTTCACGCTGGCCTCGGCCTTCTGTGCGCTGGCCCACACGCTGCCGCTGCTGACGATCGCGCGCATCCTCCAGGGCTTTGGCGCGGCCGGCATCATGAGCGTCAACGCCGCGCTGGTGCGTTTCACCTATCCGCGCAGCCTGCTCGGCCGCGGCATCGGGCTCAACGCGCTCGTCGTCGCCTTCTCGGCCGCGATCGGCCCGACACTCGCCGCCGGCATCCTCGCGGTCGGAAGCTGGCCCTGGTTGTTCGCGATCAACGTGCCGCTCGGCGTGGTGACGCTGGTGCTGGGCCTGCGCAGCCTGCCGCACACCAAGCCCGCGAGCCGCTCGTTCGACTGGCAGAGTGCGGGGCTGTCGGCGATCACGTTCGGCGTCGGCATCGCGGCGGTCGACAACGTCGGTCATGGCGAGGCCGCGATCACCTGTCTCGTGCAGTTTGCCATCGCGATCGCCGCGGGTGCGCTGCTGATCTATCGCGAGACTCACATGACCTCGCCACTCTTGCCAATCGACCTGCTGCGCATCCCCGTGTTCGCGCTGTCGATTGCGACCTCGATCGCATCGTTCTGCGGGCAGATGCTGGCCTTCGTCGCGATCCCCTTCTATCTCCAGAGCCGCTTCGGCTATTCGGCCGTGCATATGGGCCTGTTGATCACGCCATGGCCGATCGCATTGGCGTTTGCGGCCCCTCTCGCCGGCCGCCTGGTCGAGCATTATCCGGCCGGCCTGCTCGGCGGTATTGGGCTCACGCTATTCGCCTGCGGCCTTGGCGCGCTGGCCTTCCTGCCGGCGACGCCAACGCCGCTCGACGTGATCTGGCGGATGGCGCTCGCCGGCGCCGGCTTCGGTCTGTTCCAGACCCCCAATAACCGCACCATGATCGCAGCCGCCCCGCGCGAGCGCGCCGGCGGCGCCAGCGGCATGCTGGGGACGGCGCGCCTGCTCGGCCAGACCACCGGAGCGGCGCTGGTGGCGCTGTTGCTCGGACGGTATCCGCTTGAGGGGACCAGGCTGGCGCTCCTTGTCGGCGTTGGATTTGCGCTGTGCGGCGCGATGCTGAGCATGCTGCGGCTTTCCACAGCCGGCGCGCGCGGTGCCGAGCACGTCCGCGTGCAGGACGATCAGCGCCTGCGGGGTGAATAGCCGGACCCGACCCGGTTCGCGCGTAGTCGTGCACAACCTCCGCGTGGCTTAACTATTCGGAGCAATGGCCTATTGCCCTCCCGCGCCGGTTGCGCATAGTGGCGGTGGGACAAGGGGCATTTCATGCGTTCATTTGGAATTGTGGCGCTCAGCGTCATGCTGGGCGGCTGCGCGTCGGTCACGCGCGGTACGACGGAGAATATCAGCATTTCATCGACACCATCAGGCGTGGAAGCCGTCGTCAGCGGAATGGACGTTCCGACCACCTGCACGACCCCTTGCTCCGTGGTCGTCAAGCGGAACGCCGACATCTCGATCACCTTCCAGAAGGAAGGCTATCAGCCGCAAATCGTTCCGCTCAGCCGGGACGTCCAGACGGGCGGAGCCGCGGGTTTTGCGGGCAATCTCCTGTTGGGCGGTATCGTCGGCATGGGCGTCGACGCAGCGACCGGAGCCGCGACCGATCACAAGCCGAATCCGGTCATCGTGACGATGCAGCCGTCGGTCCCGCACGCAGCACCGCGCGCACCGAGAAAGCCGCGGCCACCGCGCGAACCGCAGGCCGGAACGTAAGGCCTCCTCGCGGAGACATCGGTGCAAACAAAAAGGCCGGCTTTGCAGCCGGCCTTTTCGATTTCATCACGTGCCGATCAAACCTTGACCAGCGGCCCCTTGGAGGTCGGCCCCTTTGAGCCGCCGGGGCCACCCGGCTTGGATTTGCCCGGCGGGCGCTTGCGGGTGCCGGGCAGCTTCTCCTGCTTCGGCGTGACCGGGCCCTCGACGAATTCGAAGCCGATCTTCTCCTTGGTCTCGTCGGCGTCGTCCTTGACAAGGACGACGCGAACGTGGCCGCCACCCTTGAGCTTGCCGAACAGCACCTCGTCGGCCAGCGGCTTCTTGATGTGCTCCTGGATCACGCGCGCCATGGGACGTGCGCCCATCTGCTCGTCGTAGCCGTGCTGGACCAGCCAGGCCTTCGCCGGCTCGGACAGCTCGATGGTCACATCGCGGTCGCCGAGCTGCGCCTCGAGCTGAAGCACGAACTTCTCGACCACGGTGCCGATCACCTCGACGCTGAGATGGCCGAACGAGACGATGGCATCGAGACGGTTGCGGAATTCCGGCGCGAACTGCCGGTTGATCGCCTCGTGATCGTCGCCTTCCCGCTTCGACCGGGTGAAGCCGAACGCCTGCTTGGCGAGATCCGCCGCGCCGGCATTCGTGGTCATGATCAGGATCACGTTGCGGAAGTTGACCTGCTTGCCGTTGTGGTCGGTGAGCCGGCCGTGGTCCATGATCTGGAGGAGCACGTTGTAGAGGTCGGGATGCGCCTTCTCGATTTCGTCGAGCAGCACCACGCAATGCGGATGCTGGTCGACGCCGTCGGTGAGCAGGCCGCCCTGGTCGAAGCCGACATAGCCGGGAGGCGCGCCGATCAGGCGCGACACGGTGTGCCGCTCCATGTACTCGGACATGTCGAACCGCAGCAGCTCGACGCCGAGCGTCGCCGCGAGTTGCTTGGCGACCTCGGTCTTGCCGACGCCGGTGGGGCCAGAGAACAGATAACAGCCGATCGGCTTCTCCGGCTCGCGCAGGCCGGCACGCGCCAGCTTGATCGAGGCGGCGAGCGATTCGATCGCCTTGTCCTGCCCGAACACGGTGCGCTTCAAGGTCTGCTCGAGATGCTTGAGCACCTCGGCGTCGTCCTTCGACACGCTCTTCGGCGGGATCCGAGCCATCGAGGCGATCGTGGTCTCGATCTCCTTGATGCCGATGGTCTTCTTGCGCTTGTTCTCGGCGACCAGCATCTGCGCCGCGCCGGACTCGTCGATCACGTCGATCGCCTTGTCGGGCAGCTTGCGGTCGTGGATGTAGCGCGATGAGAGCTGCACCGCCGCCTCGATCGCCTCGTTGGTGTACTTCAGCCGGTGATAGTCCTCGAAGTACGGCTTGAGGCCCTTGAGGATCGCGATGGCGTCCTCGACCGTCGGCTCGTTGATGTCGATCTTCTGGAAGCGCCGCACCAGCGCGCGGTCCTTCTCGAAGTGCTGGCGATATTCCTTGTAGGTGGTCGAGCCCATGCAACGGATCGTGCCCGAGGCCAGCGCCGGCTTGAGCAGGTTCGAGGCGTCCATCGCCCCGCCCGACGTCGCGCCCGCACCGATCACGGTGTGGATCTCGTCGATGAACAGGATGGCGTTGGGATGCGCCTCGAGCTCCTTGAGCACCTGCTTCAGGCGCTCCTCGAAGTCGCCCCGATAGCGCGTGCCGGCAAGCAGCGTGCCCATGTCCAGCGAGAACACGGTGGCGGCCGCCAGCACCTCCGGCACTTCGCTGTCGACGATGCGCTTGGCAAGCCCTTCTGCGATCGCGGTCTTGCCGACGCCGGCTTCACCGACGAACAGCGGGTTGTTCTTCTGCCGGCGGCACAGCACCTGGATCGCGCGATTGATTTCGGAATTGCGTCCAATCACCGGATCGATCTTGCCGTCGCGCGCCTTCTTGTTGAGGTTGACGCAATAGGTCTCGAGCGCCTCGCCCTTCTTCTTGGCGTCCTCGTTACCCTTGGTCTCGGTCTCCTCGTCGACGCCGCGCACCGGCCGCGCCTCGGAGACGCCCGGCCGCTTGGCAATGCCGTGGCTGATGTAGTTGACGGCGTCGTAACGCGTCATGTCCTGCTCCTGCAGGAAATACGCGGCATGGCTCTCGCGTTCGGCGAAGATCGCGATCAACACGTTGGCGCCGGTCACCTCTTCGCGACCGGACGACTGCACATGGATCACCGCGCGCTGGATCACGCGCTGGAAACCGGCGGTCGGCTTGGCGTCGTCGGCGCCATCCGTCACCAGGTTCTCGAATTCGGTCTCAAGGTAGTTGACGAGGCTCGTACGGAGCTTGTCGAGATCGACGCTACAGGCGCGCATGACGGCGGCTGCATCGGAGTCGTCGATCAATGAGAGCAAGAGATGCTCAAGCGTCGCGTATTGGTGATGACGCTCATTTGCGATCGCCAGCGCACGATGCAGGGATTGTTCAAGGCTTTGGGAAAAAGTCGGCATTCGCGTCCTCTATGGCCCCCACCATCATGATCGTCATCGCCCGGTCAGGCAACAACAACCTTTGTCACATATAGTTATACAAGACCGCGGCGAAAGACCGGTTCCGCGACTCGGCGGCGACACACTTGCGGCATTTTCGATGCAAAACCCGTTCCGATTTGGGCGGGATCGGCGCCGGCGCAGAATTCCGTAGTTTTGCCGGCTGCAGCCCACCGCGCGCAGCCGCTACGCGACAATCACACTGCGGCTTGTACAAGAGCCGGCTTCAAACGCGCCGCAAGCCGTCTTACTTCTTTTCCATCACGCATTGCAGCGGGTGCTGGTGCTTGCGGGCGAAGTCCATCACCTGCGTCACCTTGGTCTCGGCGATCTCATAGGTGAACACGCCGCACTCCCCGATCCCGTGATGATGGACGTGCAGCATGATCTTGGTCGCGGCTTCGATGTCCTTGTTGAAGAACTTCTCCAGCACGTGAACGACGAACTCCATCGGCGTGTAGTCGTCGTTGAGGATCAGCACGCGATACAGGTTCGGCCGCTTGGTCTTGGGCTTGACCTTGGTGATGACCGACGTGCTCGGACCCGAGGGAGTACCCGAACGGTTGTCGTCATTGCTCATGCGAGGCGCGTCGGCAGCGGCTGGCGCGGACAGATCGAGGCTGGAAGTCAATTGCAGCATGGCACAGGCGTTCAAATTCCCCACGGAAGCGAATGGCGGTCACCGCGCGACCCCGCCCTTCGGAGCCTGGCGCAGGCGCGCCGCCTTGGATCGCCGCTCCCGGCAAATGCGGTCGAGGCCGGATCGCTCGCCAGCAATATGGCCCTGCCCCCGGCCCGCCGCAAGCACGCGGGGGTTCAGCCCATGCGGTCGCAGCAGTCCCGATTCCCGGTCGGGGCGATCCTGATCAGGTTAATCAATCCGGAGCGATTTGACAAAAATTTCCGCGCGGCAGGTTTAGAACGTGTTGACCAGGAACCCGGCCGTTAACCCGGCTGCGACGGTTTTCCGCAAAACGCTCCGTTTTTCTACGGTCCAATTTACCTGCCATTCAATGGCATGGCGCGAAATCGGGCAAAACACAGAATTCGGGGATCGTCATGTCTGGTCTGCCCCTCGTCAGCCGTCTTGGTCGACAACTCGCCCGTTTCGCAGCGGCCGAGCAAGGCAATATCGCAGTGATCTTCGCCATTGCGCTCGTTCCAGTGCTGAGCTTCGTCGGCGCGGCGATCGACTATAGCCGCGCGGCCCAAGCGCGCACCGCGATGCAGTCGGCCCTCGATTCCACCGCGCTGATGCTGTCACGGGACCTGTCCGCCGGCACCATCTCGACGTCTCAGATCTCCACCAAGGCCCAATCCTATTTCAACGCCCTGTTCACGGACACCAAGACCCTGCCCTCGGTCAGCGTCGGCGCCACCTACAACGCGAGCACCAGTATCGGCTCGACGATCCAGCTGACCGGAACCGGCACCTACACGACGAGCTTCATGAAGATCGCCGGCTTCCCGACCCTCGACGTCGGCACCTCATCCACCAGCGCCTGGGGCCTAACGCGCATGCGCGTGGCCTTGGTGCTCGACGTCACGGGATCGATGGCGTACGACGACAAGATGCCGGCGATGAAAACGGCCGCGAAGAACCTGGTCGACCAGCTCAGCGCGCTCGCGAAGACCAACGGCGACGTCTACATCTCGATCGTGCCGTTCGC
This sequence comes from Bradyrhizobium sp. JHI2711, assembly GCF_056156565.1. Classification (NCBI taxonomy): domain Bacteria; kingdom Pseudomonadati; phylum Pseudomonadota; class Alphaproteobacteria; order Hyphomicrobiales; family Nitrobacteraceae; genus Bradyrhizobium; species Bradyrhizobium sp. JHI2711. Next base: position 53,394 of record NZ_JBPZPT010000001.1, on the reverse strand, counting down.
CAAGGACGTCAACGTCGGCAGCAGCAACTACACGAAGAGCTGGATCGATTGGTCCGACTGGGAGGCCGTGAACGGGACCTGTAGCAACACTTCCTACACGAGACAGTGGACCTGCGTTAATAACGGCAAGACTTGGACACCGAGGAACCACAACACGTGGAACGGGTGCGTCACCGATCGTGACCAGGACTATGACACCAAGAACACGACTCCAGTGAGCAGCAATTCGGCTACGCTTTTCCCGGCCGAGCAATATTCCTACTGCAACTCCAGCAATTCGGCCTACATCCAGCCGGTCATGCCGCTCAGTTACGATTGGACCTCGCTCAAATCTCTGATCGACAAGCTGGTTCCGACCGGCAACACCAACCAGGGCATCGGCCTTGCCTGGGGCTGGATGACGCTGTCGATGGGCGACCCCATGAATGCCCCGGCCAAGGACACGAACTACACCTACAAGGATGCGATCGTCCTGCTCTCCGACGGTCTCAACACGCAAAACCGCTGGTACAGCGGTGCTTCGCAGATCGACGCTCGCCAGAAGGTCCTCTGCGACAACGCCAAGGCCCAGCCCAACAACATCACGATCTATACGGTGCAGGTGAACACCGGCGGCGATCCGACCTCGAGCGTGCTGCAATATTGCGCCAGCGGCAGCGACAAGTTCTATCTGGTCACTTCGGCGAGCCAGACGGTCTCGGTGTTCAAGGATATCGGCACTTCGCTGTCGAAGCTGCGCGTCGCACGCTGACGGTCGCATCGCTCCCCAACAAAAAGCCCGGCTGGTTCAGCCGGGCTTTTCGATTCCAGGATGTCTCGAGACGTTACTGAGCGGCCGGGGTGAACTTCGACACGATGGTCTCGACCGGCTTGAACGCCTGCTTGGCGAGGTCGCTGTAGAGGCCGGCGATCTTCTGCGATTCCGCGACAAAGGTTTCGTAGGCGGAACGGGCAAAATCGGTCTGCGCTTCCATCGCCTTGTCCAGCGACTTCACGCCGGAAAGCTTCTCGACGAAGGACTTGGTGTCTTCGAACGACTTCTTCGTGTAGTCGCCATAGGCGCTGGCGATCGCCTGGAGGCCGTGCTGCACCGAGGTCGCGGAGGCAACGCACTGCTCGAACTGCTCTTTCCCGTAGCTCTGGAAGTCTTCAACCTTGAACATTTCGGAATCCTTTTCCCTGGCTCGCGTCGGGAAGCCCCGGCTCCCTGACTCCGCCCAAAATTAGTGCAACGCACAACAAAGTCAAGAATCTTGTGCGACGCACAAATCCGGCGCAAATCGCAGAGATTCCCGGGGTTTCCCGCAAGGGTTCCTTAAGCTTTTGGAAACCGGGCCACCCTACCTTGATTCCCTGGACGTGGTCACTTCCGCGAGCGGCCAAAAGCCGTTTGAGAACATCACCTTAGCCAGAACAGCGGCTCGGGTCCAACGTCCCCCGCGGCCAACAACCAGCGGAGGGACAGCCTGAGCAGGTAATGATCCCGGGTCCGTCGGGCACAATTTCGCCTCACGAGCCGGTGATCAAGTCAGAAACGGGGACGGGGTTCCATGCTTCGTAAAAACTTGTCTGCCTCGCGCTGGGCGCGGGTTGGCGTTTTCGGGCTTCTTACGGTCACCACCGCAGTCATCTTCACCGTCGACGCAGCCGAGGCGCGGCGCCATCGTCGACATTACGCGCACCACCGGGTGCAGCACGACGTGTCCGAGAGCTCCAGCTCGAAATTCGCGTCCATCATCATCGACGGCAATTCCGGCGCAGTGCTCCAGGCGACGAGCCCTGACGCGATCCGCCACCCGGCCTCGCTGACCAAGATCATGACGCTCTATCTGCTGTTCGAGCGCCTCGAATCCGGCAAGATGAAGCTCGACACCGAGATGCCGGTGTCCAAGCACGCCGCCGACCAGGATCCGACCAAGCTGAATCTGCGTGCCGGTCAGACCATTCGCGTCGAGGACGCGATCAAGGGCCTCGTCACCCGTTCGGCCAACGACGCAGCCGTGGTGATCGCGGAAGCGATCGCCGGTGACGAGGACGACTTCGCCCGGATGATGACGCGCAAGGCGCGCTCGCTCGGCATGTCCAGGACGGTTTACCGCAATGCCAACGGCCTGCCCAACGACGAGCAGGTCACGACCGCGCGCGACCAGGCCACGCTGGGTCGCGCCATTCAGGAGCGCTTCCCCCGCTACTATCGCTATTTCGCGACCTCGACGTTCAATTGGCGCGGACAGTCGATCCGCAACCACAATCGCCTGCTCGGCAGTGTCGAAGGCGTGGACGGCATCAAGACGGGCTACACCCGCGCCTCCGGCTTCAACCTCGTCAGCTCGATCCGCCGCGGCAACCGCCACCTGATCGGCGTGGTGCTCGGCGGCCGCAGCGGTGGCTCGCGCGACGCCATCATGCGCAACCTGCTCGCGGAGAACCTCGACAAGGGTGCGACCGTCCGCACTGTCGCTGCGGTCACGGAGCGCAACGGCACTGAAGCCAACACCGATGTCGCCGATGCCTCGGATATGCCGGCACGGCCCGCCCTGCCGGTCCAGGCCGCGGCGGCCCCTGCTCCCGAAGCCGCCCCTTCGCGCCTCGCCGCGCGTCTGTCGACGCTGGCCGCAGCGACTGCGGCGATGCCGCCCGCTCACTCCAAACCCGAAGCTCGGCCGACGGAGTCCAAGGTGGAGCCGGCGCCGCTCACCAATGGCGTGATCTCGAGCCAGCCGCTCTCCATCATCCCCGGCTCGTCCGAGCCGATGAAGCCGGTTCGGGTCAAGACCGTTCAGGTCAAGGCCGGCGCCGTGAAGGTCGCCTCCGCGGCTCCGGCCCAAGGTGGTGTCCAGGTCGTTGCGCCGCCGGTCACCAGCACCGTCCCGCACCGCTCCGACGTCGCGGAAACCTCCGGTGCCGTCGTCGCCAGGGCAGATCTCATCAACAAGCCGGAGGCGGTGAGCCAGCCCGAAGCGCCGAAGGCCGAGATGGCCCGCACCGAACTGCCGCGGCAGCCGGCGGGCTTCGGTACCGGCAACGGCATCCTTGGCGTGCTGCCGGCCGCAACCGCCGCCGCACCGGCTCCCGCCGCACCCAAGCTCGCCTCGGCCGACCCGGCGCCGCAGCCGATCCAGATGAGCGCCACCACCAAGCCCGCCGTCATCCACAGCGGCTGGATCGTCCAGGTCGGTGCGCTCGAGAGCGAGAACGAAGCTCAGCAGCGCATCGACGCGGCCCGCAACTCGGCCCGCGGCCTGCTCAGCAAGGCGGACCCGTTCACCGAGCCGGTCGTCGCCAAGGACAATCGCAAGCTTTACCGCGCCCGCTTCGCCGGGCTCGAGCGCGATCAGGCCGAAGCCGTCTGCCGCACCTTGAAGCGTGCCGAGATCTCCTGCATCACCGTTCGCAACTGATTTTCTTCTCCGCTCCAGACCAAATGCCCGCGCCTTGCGCGGGCATTTTCGTTTTGGTGAGGCGGTGATGCCGCAGGCTCCGGACAAGGCTGTTCCACGACAACCTCTCGTCAAGGATTTACGGTTAAAACTTTGCTCAAGGGGATGGACCACGCCGACAAGGGCGGGCGACGGCAGACAGAGCAAACGGAGCTCACGCGGTACGGGCGTTTGTAGCGTTGGTGCCGGAGTTAGCCGTTATGCGTGCGAAGCAGAGTATCCTTGGCCTCGTTTACCCGGGCAGCGAGATACGTCGAGCCCCCCTGGTCGGGATGGAGTTTCTTCATCAGGGACTTGTGGGCCCGGCTGATGTCATCGCGCCCCGCTCCCGGCTGCAAGCCAAGGATCTGATAGGCTTCCTCCGCCGTCATTTTGCTGCTCGCCGCCGTGCGGCGCTGCCGCCCTGCCGTATCGCCCTGCGCGTTCTGACGCCAAGCGGGAAACCGGCGGTCCAGATAGCTTTCAAGTAAGGCCACGCTCTCGGCGTCGAACGTCGAGACCATCGCGAGCAAGCCGGCGAGATCGAATTCGTCGAGATTGCGCCCGGCATGAGGCCCCGCAACGATCTGGCCGGAAAGCTGGCCGGAATCGTGGTCGAGCCGCATGTCCAGGAATTGCGAGCGCACCCGCGAGGCCTGCCCGGACGGGCGCGTCGCACCACCGCCGAACAGCCCGCCGACATTGCCGAAGCCGGCATTCGCGAGTGGTGTCCAGCCGAGCAGGCCCGCGCCGAAAATTCCGAGCGGGATCGCAACCGCCAGCTCGCCGCGCAAGCCGGTGAAGGCCGCGACCACCAGCGCCAGCACGCCGCCGCCGAACTTGAGGGTGCGCGCCAGCACCGCTGGATTGGCGGAGCGGAACATCTGGAGCAGCAGGTACAGCGTGATAACGGCGACAGCGCCGGCGATCAGGGTCATGGCCGGAATATAGTCGTGCTGTTGTCAAAAAGCATGGCGCCCAGCGCCGCAAGCCGCACCGGCCGGGCCGCTATTTCATCTGGCTGATCAGCTTCGCCGCGCCACTCACGCTTCCAGCCAGCTTCAACAGCGCCTCACGTCCACCCGCGGCATAGGCCGCAGCTGCCCGCAACAGCTCGCGCAGCTGCGCTGCCGCACCGGGATCGAACCGGCACCAGGCACCGCCAGTCAGCCGCGCCATCTCGCGGAAGGCCTGTTCGGCGACCGCGTCATGGCCCTCCTGAAAGACGAATACGGGCACCTTGAGCATGCCGAGCTCGCCGGCCTTGGCGCAGAGCTCGTCGATGTCTTCCTCCATGGCATCGCCGACGAAGACCACGGCCCGCACGCCGGATGCGACTGCCTCGCGCCTGGCCTCGCTCAGGACCTTGCCGATCTGGGTATCGCCGCCGCGGCAATCGATCTTGCTCATCAGCGTCGCCAGCCTGGCGCTGTCGGAAATCCAAGCCGTGGCTCGGCACTCGTTGAGGCCGCGATAATAGACCAGCCGGATGTCGAGACTGCCGAGCGCTGCGGTCTCGCGAAACATGTCGGCCTGGAGCGCGCAGGCCATGTCCCAGGTCGGCTGCCGGCTCATGGTCGCATCCAGCGCGAAGATCAGCCGCCCCCTTGCGCCCGGGGCATGCGGCGAGAGGGTCCGCGCCTTGGCAACGAACGCGGCGATGTCTTCCGAGGTCGAGGTTTGCGCTTGCGGCAGCACGCCGTCTGCTCGCGCCGAGACGGTATCGCGGCCGCGCGGTTTGATGGGTTCGCCCGACATCGCAGCTACACCTTGCGTCAACAGCTAATGTGGTCAGCGCATGCGGCCCGGTCAATGCGCAAAGCCTCCGCGGGCGGGCGCCGGCGGAGGCTTTGCCAATTGGTGCAGCCTTGCGACGACGTCAGCTCGGTAAGCTCTTGGACGTCAGCTCTTGGCAGGAGCCATCAGGGCGACCGGGCCCGGCTCCAGGATCTTGGGCGGGGCGGACTGCGTGTCGACCGGTGCGATCTCGCTGTCGGTCGCGCTCAGGAACTTGTCGAGCATGCTCTGGATCGAGCTTTTCGCCACATCCGGACCGGTATCGCGCATGTCGTTGTGCTGGAACTCGGTCTTCACGACCTGAATGCCTGCCTGCTCGCATTCCTCGTCGGTTGGAATCACGCCGGCGTCGGCCTTGAACTGCGGATCCTGGGAGCGGAACGACAGGATCTTGAACTTGCCCGCGGTAACGAAGGGCACGCGCAGATTGTCGAGGGTGACGACCTTCTTGACCTCATCCGGATACTGCTTGGCGAAGTACATGGTGATGTCGCCGCCCATGGAATGGCCGACCATCGTAACCTTGTCGTAATCGGCGTTGGGCTGAACCTTCTTCATCTCGTGCACGGCGAGATGGATGTTGGCGACGCCGCGCAGGATCTGCGGCAGCCGGCCGACATAGAGCTCGCCGGGCTTGGTGACCATCGGAGGATCAGTCGGCAGATCGTGCTGCGGGCTCATGACCATGTAGCCGCGCGCAGCGAAGATGTTGGCGAGGAAGCCGTATTCGGTGTTCTTGACGGTGTTGCCGTGATTGATCACCGCGACGGGCAGCTTGATCATGCCGGCATTGGCCTGCATTTCCTTGTCGCGGCGCACCGCGATGGAAACAGGCACCGGACGGTTATCGCGCGAGGCATCGTAGAATGTGATGGTCTCGTGCTTGATCGCCCACTTGCTCGCCGTGAAATAGGCGATGCCGCAGAGGGCACTGACCGAAACCAGAACGGCAATTCCACGCTTCATTTTCGTCCTCAGCCTCAGGCCTAAGCGGCCTGAATCCCTGTTGAAAATCGTGTTCTCCGGGGCTCTTCGTCCCCTTGTCGCCTATTCCCTAATATATGTCACAGCAGCGTGACAGGAAGGCTAAATGTTGTGAATCGGCAGCCCTTTCATTGTGCGTTGCACTCTTTCGGTGAGCACCCCATTCTCATACCCTACGTGAGGGTGCAGGTCCCTATTCGACGCAACCGGTCTTGATCGGGTTCGACTCGCGGTAAATGCAGGGTGAAAACGCGCGCGGCGCAGTCCCGGTTCCCGCGCCAGCCGAAGGCCCGGATCGGCCGGGAGTAGCGCTATACCGCGAGGTCAGGCGCCGAGGATATCGTGGACCTCGAGCGGCTTGTCGACCTGGCTGAACCACTCGGCCCGGTTGGCCGCGCGGCGGCGGCCGCGCTCGTCGAGCGGGAGCTTGAGCTGGCGGAGCAGGCTCGTCACCTCCTCCCGCGCAGTGAGATGGCCGAGATTGGGCCGCATGCCGAGCGTGGCCTCGTCGATATCGTCCAGGGCGGTCAGGCCGCGTGGGAAGAATTCGCGGTACACGACGCGCTCGGCGAACCCGTCGACGTAGCGGAAGCCGAGCCGCAGCGACAGATCCTTCAGGCCCTCGGCGACGAGCTGCTTGTTGCGCGAGCCGAGCATGGAAAGGCGGTTGCGCACGACGATCCAGTCTGTGGTTGCGCCGTCGAGCTGGCGTCGCTTGCGCCTGACGTCACGCACCATCTCGGCGTAGTGGCTCTCGCCCGTCACTGCGTAAGTCGCGGGATCGACGGTGCCGAGCACGTCGAAATCGAGGAAGCTGTCGTTGATCGGCGTGACCAGGGTGTCGGCCATCGAATGCGCGAGCCGCATCAGATAGCTGTCGGTGCCGGGCGTATCGATGACGATGAAGTCGAAGCTGCTCTCGACCGCGGAGACGGCTTCCATGAACTGCTGGAACTCGGAATTCTCGTTCTCGGCAATCTGCATGGTCTCGCCGAGCTTGATGCAGCGATGCACCGGCAGCTCGAGGTCGAGCTTGGTACGTTGCGCCCAGGCGGACCGGTTGCCGATGTAGCGCGTGAAGCTCTGCTGGCGACAATCGAGGTCGATGGTGGCGACGCGCTGGCCGGCCTTCAGAAGTGCAACGGCGATGTGCAAGGCCGTGGTCGATTTGCCGGAGCCGCCCTTCTCGTTGCCGAGCACGACCACGTGCGCCGAGCCGGATTGGCCTTGGCTAGCCTGCACAAGCATGGCGATCCTCAACACCCCTTGCGAATATCTTCGAGTTGACCGCGTCAGCGGTCAAGTGAAATGCGTAACAGGAAATGCAAATTGCAACGCGCCGTTCTCACGATGTGTCGCGGCGCCGTCTTTCGTCTGTGATCCAGCCCACAATGTCGCGACGTTCTACGCCGCCTTGCGCGGGATGCTGTGCCGCATCCGGATGCATGGCGTCCACGATCTCCGCTTGTTAAGGTTAGCCGCCGGGCGCGACGCCCCGCACCTGCGCCGCTTCCCAATCGTCGAGTCCCAATGTCAGCAAGCCCATTGATCGCCCGCACGGTCCCCGCCCTGCGACGCGCCGTCGACAATCTCCGCAAGCGAAAGGCCACGATCGCACTGGTCCCGACCATGGGGGCACTCCATGACGGGCATGTGTCGCTGGTTCGCCTCGCCAAGCGGCGCGCCAGCCGCGTCGTGGTGTCGATCTTCGTCAACCCGACCCAGTTCGCTCCGACCGAGGATTTCGGCGCCTATCCGCGCACCTGGAAGGCCGACATCGCCAAGCTCGCGGCCGAGGACGTCGATATCGTCTGGCACCCGGGCGTCGCGGCCATGTATCCGGAGGGGTTTGCCACCCGCATCGCGCCGGAGGGGCCGGCGCTCGCCGGCCTCGAGGACCTCTTCCGCCCGCACTTCTTCGGCGGTGTCGCCACAGTCGTCGGCAAGCTGTTTACGCAAGTCCGGCCGGATGTCGCGATCTTCGGCGAAAAGGATTTCCAGCAATTGCGCGTGGTAACGCAGATGGCGCGCGACCTCGACCTCGGTGTCAAGGTGATCGGCTCCCGCACCGTGCGCGAGCGCGACGGACTCGCGATGTCCTCGCGCAACGTCTACCTCTCGCCCGAGGAGCGCCAGACCGCCATTGTCCTCTACCGCGCCATGAGAGAGAGCGCCGGGCGCATCCGTGCCGGCGATTCGATCGCACCGGCGATGGCCGGCGGTGCGGACATGGTCAAGGCGGCCGGCTTGGTGCTCGACTATTACGAGGTCCGCCATGCCGAGACGCTGGCACCGGTCACCTCGCGCAAGGACGGCCCCTTGCGGATCCTGGTCGCAGCCAAGCTCGGCACCACTCGGCTGATCGACAATATGGCTGTTTAGAGCAGTCCGAGGTCACGCAGCTCGCGCCGCATCGGCTCCGGCATCGCCGCAATCGAGCCGGCCGCTGACTTGCCGAGATCGGCCGGCACGGAATCGTCGGTCAGATAGCGCCAGCCCTGGAACGGGCGCATCGGCCGCGGCGAGACCGAGATCACTTTCGGCTGCATCACGATCCGGCAGCGCCCGATGCCGTCCTTGTCGCGGAACGGCTCGATGCCGATGATCTTTTCGCGCGCGGCGATCTCGCCCTTGATCACCCAGTAGAGCGAGCCGCCGGCGAGGATCTCGGCGTCGCGCTTGGGCACCATGCGGGTGATGTGGATGTGATGTTGCGGCAGACCCTTCTTCTTGGCGGTCTGCATCCGTTCGGCCACCCACTCCTTCAATTCCTTGACGGAGTCGCAGCCGACGGCGAGCTTGATCAGATGGAGTGGCATGCCCAAGCATTAGCCGGGCAACCCAGCATTTGGAATGCCGATCTACTCGTTATCCGCAGGCGCGGGCGCGGCGGTCGAGGCCGGCGGCGGCGCGAGCGGAACCGGCGCCGCAGGCGCACGCGCAGCCTTTTGGGGCGGCGGCTTCTTCGCAGCCGGCGGGCTCGATGCCGGAGGCGCTGCGGCCTGTGCGGAGGCCGCGGCCGGCGCACGCGGTGCTGCCGCCGCATTTGCGGCCGGCGCGGCCTGGCGCGTCGCCGCCGTGGGCTCCGGATTCATGATGCTCACCGGCGGCGTCGAGGACGCGCTCGGGAACTCGGCATTGGTCGGCCTGCCCGTCGGCATTGACGGCGGCAGCCCGGCGAGCGCGGCGTTGGCGGGCATCGCCGCTGCGGCTGCTGCGGGCGCGTTCCAGGTCGGCGCATAGCGCGCGACCAGGGTCTCGTAGAGATGGGAGTCCATGTTGGCGGCAACCTGCTGCTGGTCGGTCAGCGAGCGGAACGCGGCGCAATCGAACTGCGTGCAGCCGTCACGCGCCACCAGCACATGTGCAACGAGACCGTAACGATCTCGCTCGAGCGACTTGCGCAGCACCTTCATGTCGAGGGTCAGGCTCTTCTCCGCCGTGGCGACATCGCCGAGCGCGGTCAGGCGGTCGATCCTGGCGGCGGTGTAGGAGACCGCCGCGGCCGCAGCGTCAGGCGCGCCGAACAGCGCCTTCTCGCAGCCGGCGCCAACGGCATCGCCGGCGAGATCGTCGAGACAGGACAGCGCAGGCAGACTCGCGCTCACCACAGCCTGCGCGCGCGCCTCGGCCGGAGCGGACGGCGCGTCCGGTCCATAGAGACGCACCGTGGCTGCGCCGGCGATCGCGATGGATAGCAGGGTAATGACGGTCAGCGCGCCGTTCGCGACCGATCTGTCGGCGCGCAACAGCGTGATCAGCAGAATCAATCCGAAGAATCCGGCAGCCGCCAGCGTCATCCAAATCGGGAAGGCCGGCGAGAGCCAGATTTGGTCGAGCGAAGTGGCCCATGCCCAGTTCATGCGCGACGTCCCCTCACGCGAGCAAAGAGCGGATGGTCAAGCGAGCACCGCGAGTCGGCAACTGCCCCCGCCCACCCTTGTGAAGGTGAAGCGGGCCTTTTGACGGCGGCAGAGTACAATTCCCGGGAGGCGCCTATGCACTGACGGCGTCGGCCTTCAGGAGAGCGCGAGCTGGCTTTCCTTGGCGACGCGCTCGAAGGCTTCGGTCGAGCTTTTGATCCGATACTGGCAGTCGTCGCCTTCGGTCGGGAGCAGACGGATGACCTCATACGCGCCGCTCGCAGCCGGACGCGCGACATTGCTGGCCGTGAATAGGACGCGCGTTCCCACGGGGAATTTGTGCTTCAACACCCTCTCCATTACTCAAACAGCGCCCGCCTCGCCCAGTGTCCCACTGCGAGGGCCGGCCGGAAACCCGGGCGGCTGTATAGCACGCGTCCGATGCTTTTGGCCAGCGCCATGCCGGCATGGCCCGCGCACAATTTTTGCAGTTATTTCAGGATGATAACGGGACAGCCGGTGGGGCGATGATACCGGCGGAGCTGCTTATTCCGCCGACATGTCGCAGGCCTGTCGCACCCTCCTCCCGATCGGCTGGCGTCCCCGCCTCCGGCCGGCGCCGGTCGGACTGCCGCTCAGGCGTCCTCGAACTTGGCGATGACGAGCGTTTCGGCCAGTCCATCCCGGGTCCATTCCTGGAACGCCGGCAGCGCCATCATGGTCTCCATGTAGGCCCTGGTGTCCGGCGCCACCTCGATCGCATAGGTGCGGAAGCGGTGCACGACGGGGGCATACATGGCGTCCGCCGCACCGAAGCGGCCGAACAGGAACGGTCCCTGTGCGCCATAGCGGGTGCGGCACTCGCGCCAGATCTCCTCGATGCGCGCGATGTTCGCCTTGGCATCCGCCGACAGCGCCACGGCGCGGATCGGCCGATGCAGGTTCATGCCGCATTCGTTGCGCAGCGCCACAAAGCCGGAATGCATTTCGGCGCATACCGACCTGGCATGCGCGCGCGCGGCGACGTCGTCAGGCCAGAGCTTCGCTTCCGGATAGCGCTCGGCGACGTACTCGATGATGGCAAGCGAATCCCACACGGTGACGTCGCCGTCGACCAGCACGGGCACCTTGCCGGCGCGGCTGAAGGACAGGATCTGCGCCTTGTCGGCGGGATCGTCGGTGTAGAGCGGGATCAGCGTCTCCACGAACGGGATGTCGTTGGCGCGGAGCGCGAGCCAGGGCCGCATCGACCATGACGAGTAGTTCTTGTTGCCGATCGCGAGTTTCAGCGCAGCCATGTCACTGGTCCTTCGTTTAGTCCTGCAGTTGCAGCCGCTTTTTAGCGCCATCGCCTGCCGCCAATCAATCGTTGCTCGCCCGCTTTGTGGGAGCTGAAATGCGTCGGCCTCGTGCTGATTTGCGTCTACGCCTTCTTCAAATTCGCCTGGGCCTATCGCCTGTTCAACTATGTCGCAATCCTGTTTGGCGGTATGCCGCCGGCCTCACAGCGCGACACCCCCGAGGCCGAAGCCCACGTCATCCGCACCTCGCGCCTGTTCGAATCCGCCGGCCGCCACTTCAACCGCGGCCAGCGTGCCTTCTTCTTCGCGCTCGGCTATCTCGGCTGGTTCGTCAGCCCCTGGGTGCTGTTCGTGACCACGGCAGCGGTCGTGGTCGTGACCTGGCGGCGGCAGTTCGCGTCCAGCGCCTGGGCCGCGATGGCACCGGGGCGGTGGATGGTGGTGAGGGGATGAAGCGAGGGCATTGAGCCACGTGTCCCGGACAAGCTGCAACGCGTGAAGCGTTGCGGCGCAGAGCCGGGACCCAGCGCCACACGGATTGCTCGGAGGCATGGGCCCCTGCTCTGCAGCGCATCGTCGAACCGGACGATGCTTCGCATCGCCGGGGGGACGCTGCGCTGCGTCCGGGGCACGAGATCGGATCACAGACATGCCTTCGCGATCTCGCGGCTGCTTCGCCCGAGCTTTGCTTCGTCTCGCCGCCCTCAGATGCAAGAGGGCGCAGGGAAGGCCGGGTGCCGGCGGCACCCGCGGTCCGCTGCGCTGGAGCACACGCAGGAAGAACCGCACAGCAGCATACAGGTGAAGCCCAACACACGGCCTTCCCTGCGCGATGGTCGGACGGCTTATGCCGCGCTCTCCTGGGAGCCGAGTTCCCTCTGGCCTCCCTCGCTCCCGCGAAAGTCACCGGCACCGCGCCGGTTGACGCCAATGCCGCATTCGCCAGAGCTTGACCGTAGCAACGACGGCCAGGACCACACGGTTTTGCCGTACGCGCGGTCCGTTGGCGCCGCAGGGTTCGACGGCGTTGTGCACGTTGCCATCGAAATGCCGGCGCGACGAACCTGACAGCGCCGCTCGTCCGTACGAAGCCTCGGGCTCACGGAGAGCAATCCGCCCTGCCCTCAGCTCTCGTACACGACGCTGCCGCGTCCACCGCAAGCCCGGCTCGCGACAATGACGACCGCATGGTCGCCCCTCAATGAGCCGGGATGAGCGACAAATACGTCATTTCCGAATTTCGGTAAAGCGGAATATTTTAGAGCGGGCAGGTTGACAGAGAAGCGAAACACCCTGCTCTCGTAGCCCGGATGGAGCGCGAGCGTAATCCGGGACAATTCGAGCTGCCGGGCGAGCAGCCCCGGATTACGCTTTGCTCCATCCGGGCTACACGACTACACGACGATGCGCTATCCGCCGAAATCCTTCGGGCTGAACGGCAGATCCAGCACCTTCCATTCCCCGTACAGATTGGCCGGCAACATCTTGTAGGGTTGGCAGTTCTGCAGCGCGCTCGTTGCGGACTTGACGATGGCCACGCCCTTGGCGGACGGCGGCGCCTCGATCAGGATGGGCTCGCGCGCCAGCGTGCCGTCGGTGGCGAACACGGTGCGCAGCTTGACATGGACGTTGTCGGTCGGTGCGACGCCGGCCGGCAGCTTGGCGCAGCCGCGCAAGTGACGGCGAAGCTCCGCGACGACCTCGGGCGGAAGCTTCGCAGCGATCGAATCGTTGGCATCGCCGCCGTCATCCTTGGCGCCTTTCGGCTCGACCGGCAATTCGGGCGGCAAGCCCAGCATGACCCCGTACTTGATGGTGACGTCCGGTTGCGGCGTCTGATAGGCCGGCGGCGGCGCGGCCTGCGGCGGCGCGTTGGCCTCACGCTGCTTCGAGGCCTGCGGCTGCTTCTGCTGCGGCTCGGGCGAGGCCTGCTGTGACGGCGATGGTTCTGCCGCCTGCGGCCTGGCCGCAGGCTTCGATGCCTCCGCCTTGTCGGTGATATCCGGCTTCGGCAGCTTCAGATCGGGGAGCGGCTCTGGCGGCTTCGCCTCTTCCTTCTTCTCCTCGGCCTTGGTTTCCTCCTGCTTCACCTGCTCCGGCGTGACGATGTCGACCGCGACGGTTTCGGGCGCCTGACTATGAAACGGACGGACCTCGCTAATCACGATGATCAGCGCCACCAACGTCAGATGGGCGATTGCCGAGGCGGCAATGTCCGTCCGTATGATCTTCCCCAGTTCCATCGACCGATCTTGGGTTGCCCCCGCGGTCCTAGCATACCCCGGGTCCCTCTCAATCCCATTTCGGGGCGAAGCCAAAGTCGGTCAGGCGTCCCTTCGGATTGGCGAGCGCGGCGATCCGGTCCATCTCGTCTTCCGACAGCTCGAAATCGAAGATCTCGATGTTCTCCGACAGGCGCTCGATGCGCGAGGTGCGCGGGATCGCAGCGACATTCTGCTGCACCAGCCAGCGCAGGCAGACCTGCGCCGCCGTCTTGCGGTGGACGCGACCGATCTCGGCCAGCGTCTGGTCGGACTTGATGCGGCCCTTGGCGATCGGGCTGTAGGCGACGAGGGCAAGGCCATGCTGGTCGCAGGCCGCCCGTACCTTCGCCTGATCGAGATAGGGGTGATACTCGACCTGGTTGCAGACCAGCGGCTCCGCCGACAGCGCGACCGCCTGCTCGATCAGTGCCACGGTGAAATTGGAGACGCCGATGTGGCGGGTCAGGCCCATCGTCTTCGCATGCGACAGCGCGCCCAGCGTCTCCGCGAGCGGCACATGAGGATTGGGCCAGTGCAGCAACAACAGATCGACCGAGGGAAGCCGCAGGCGAGCGAGGCTCTCCTTCACCGAGCGTTCGAGATCATGGGGTGCGAAATGGTTGGTCCAGACCTTGGTGGTGAGGAATACGTCGTCGCGGCGCACGCCGGAGGCGCGCAAACCGTCGCCGACCTCGCGCTCATTGTCGTAGACCTGCGCGGTGTCGATATGGCGATAGCCGAGCCGTAGCGCCTGCTCGACCACGCGCGCGGCCGGCCTTCCGCTCAGCTCCCAGGTCCCGAGACCGATCGCCGGAATCCTTGCGCCATTGGCCTCGACGAACAGCATGAGGAATCCTCTTCCGTTGCGACAGCCCCAGAAGTCATTATGGACCCGGTCGATGATACTGCCAACGGAAGCCGCGGCAGCCAGGCGGGATATTCGATGCAGGCCTAACGGGAGGTTGTGCGTCAGGCCTCGGCGTCGGGCCTTGGCGTCAGGCCTTTGGCGTCAGGCCTTGGCGTCAGGTCTTGGCGAGCGCCTGGAACACCGTGTCGGGGGCATGCGCGATCACCGTGAGCAGTGCGCGGGCCGGGCCGCGCGGGGCGCGTTTGCCCTGCTCCCAGTTGCGGATGGTCTCGACGGGTACGCCGAGCCTGGCGGCGAACTCCATCTGGGTCAGGCAGGCGCGCCGGCGCAGATCGCGCACCGCGAGCGGGCCGGTGTCAGACGGCGCCGCATTGGTCGTCGGCTGAACCGAAAGCGGCTGGACCGGAAATTCCTGCCCATTCCGCAATTCGACGATCCGTCCGTCCGCCTTCAGCCGCAACCGCATGCCCATTCCCCCAAGCAAAGGCGATGATGCGGCAGGTCGCTTAAAGTCGGATTAAAGACGGTTGTCGTCATTCCGGGGCGCGCGAAGCGCGAGCCCGGAATCCATTGTGCAGCGTCGACGCGGACAAATGGATTCCGGGTTCGCGCCAAGTGGCGCGCCCCGGAATGACGATGGGGTGAGACCTACTTCAACCCGAACCAGAGCGTCGCAATCCCGAGGAAGGAGAAGAAGCCGACGACGTCGGTCACGGTGGTCACGAACGTGCCCGACGCCACCGCCGGGTCGGCCCGCACGCGATCCAGCGCCATCGGGATCAGGATGCCGCCGAGCGCGCCGGCCACGAGGTTGCAGACGATGGCGAGCCCGATAACGATGCCGAGGCCCGGGATCTTGAACCAGGCCACCGCGGCGATGCCGGTGATCACGGCGAAGGCGAGGCCGTTGACGAGGCCCACCAGGGCCTCGCGCATCACCACGCGCCAGGCGTTGGAGGGACCGAGCTCGCGCGTCGCCAGCGCCCGCACCGCCACCGTCATGGTCTGGGTCGCGGCATTGCCGCCCTGGCTCGCCACGATCGGCGCCAGCACCGCGAGCGCGACCATCTTCTCCAGCTGGCCCTCGAACAGGCCGAGCACGGAGGACGCCAGGAACGCGGTGGCGAGGTTCACCAGCAGCCAGTTGAAGCGGCCGCGGGCGATGGTGAGGAACGTGTCCGACAGCTCTTCGTCGCTGGTGACACCGCCGAGCGCCTTGAGGTCCTCGTCCGCCTCCTCCTCGATGACGTCGACGACGTCGTCGACGGTGATGACGCCGACGAGGCGATCCTGGGTGTCGAGCACGGGCGCAGCGACGAGATTGTATTTGCCGAACATGCGCGCCACCTCTTCCTGGTCCTCCAGGACGGAGACGCGGCGGCGGTCCTCGTCGGTGAGCTCGGTCAGCGCCACCGGCCGGCGCGTGCGCAGGAGCACGTCGAGCGGCACCGCGCCCTGCCAGTGCTGTTCCTTGTCGACGACGTAGATCTCGTAGAAGCGGTCGGGCAGATCCGGCGTCTCACGCATGTAGTCGATCGCCTGGCCGACCGTGAAATCCTGGGGCACGGCGATGAACTCGGTCTGCATGCGGCGGCCGGCGGAGTTCTCCGGGTACAGCAGGCTGCGCTCGAGCGCGACGCGCTCCTTGAGCGGCAGCTTCTCCAGAATCTCTTCCTGCTCCTCGGCACCGAGGGTTTCCAAGAGCTCGACCGCATCGTCGGATTCGAGCTCGCGGACGCCCTCGGCGACCGTCTCCGGCGGCAGCTCCTCGAGGATCTCCTCGCGGACGGTCTCATCGACCTCGTTCAGCGCCGAGAAATCGAAATCGCGGCCGGTGAGCTCGACCAGGCGGACGCGGTCGTCGGGCTCGAGGGCGCCGATCAGATCGCCGAGATCGGCCTCGTGCAGCTCCGCGACGCAGGCACGCAGCGCCGCGCTGTCCCCGGCCTCGATCGCACGGGCGACCTCCTCGACGAATTCGTGCCTGATATCGCCGTCTTCATTGCGCATCGGCACGTGGTCGAGTACCGAATCCGCAGCCGATGGGGCAACGTCCAGATGTTCATCCATGGCGCGCCTCGCCGTTTGACAGGTTGGAACCGGTGGTGTGAGCTGAGGCTTCAGGCAATACCCACAAGGCAAAGCCGAGCGCAATGGCAAAGATGCTGCGACTAAGGTGGACCTCGACCATGGCGGGCGCGCTTGTCGCAACCGTCATCGGCAATGCCGCGACCGTCATCGGCGCCGCCGAGACGGAGGCCGCCGAGTGCCCGCGC
Organism: Bradyrhizobium sp. JHI2711; assembly: GCF_056156565.1. NCBI lineage: Bacteria > Pseudomonadati > Pseudomonadota > Alphaproteobacteria > Hyphomicrobiales > Nitrobacteraceae > Bradyrhizobium > Bradyrhizobium sp. JHI2711. Next base: position 36,622 of record NZ_JBPZPT010000001.1, on the reverse strand, counting down.
AAGGACGCGCTCGGCACCTCGCGCGTCTTCAGCGTCGATCCCAAGACCTATCCGCGCGTGGGCCTGAAGAGCTTTCCGCAGACGCTGCCGCTGGCCGATCGCGAGGTCGTGCTGACCTTCGACGACGGGCCGAACCCGCCGACGACGTCGAAAGTGCTGGCGGCGCTGGCACAGGAATGCGTGCGCGCGACCTTTTTCCTGATCGGCCAGCACGCCTCCGAGCACCCGGACATGGTCAAGCGCATCGCCCGCGAGGGCCACACCGTCGGGCATCACTCCTACTCGCATCCGTTCATGGGGCGTATTCCGTTCGAGAAGGCCATGGCCGACATCGATCGGGGCATTGCCGCAGACGAAATGGCGCTACACGGAGTCTCGACGACGACACCCTCGACGCCGTTCTTCCGCTTTCCCTATTTCGAGTCGACCCAAGCGCAGCTCGACCTGCTCCAGTCGCGCGGCATCATTGTGTTCGGGGCCGATTTATGGGCCAGCGACTGGGAGGAGTTGACGCCGGAGCAGCAATTGAAGCTCGTCACCGAGCGTCTCGCCGCGAGCGGAAAGGGCATCATCCTCTTCCACGACAACAAGGCGCGCACGGCCGCAATGATGCCGGCGTTTCTACGGTATCTGAGGGAGAACGACTATCGGGTGGTCCACATCGTCCCGGCGGGCACATCACAGAAGAGCGCCGATACGCGCTGATGCCGGAATGTCACGCCCGGGCAAAATGGGGTGATTTGGGGCCAATTAACACTCTGTTCATGCTACCCCGTGAAGATGAGAGCGGCTGCGGCTGAACCGTTTTGAGCCATCTCCGACCTATCTAGGGCGCCAAATTGCATGGGGGCAGACGAGGTTCATGATCGGAAGTAGCGTTGTTTTGCGGACGCGATCGTGGATCGTCCTCTGTCTGGGAATGCTCACCGCCGGTTCGCCGGCCGCGCTCGCAGCCGAGTGTCCCGGCCACCCCGACGCCCTCGGCACCTCCCGCACCCTCGTTGTCGATCCGCGCGAACATCCGCTGATCGGCACCATGCAGTACCGCGAGACGCTGCCGCTGAAGGACCATGAGGTCGTCCTGACCTTCGACGATGGTCCGATCCCGAAATATTCGAACCAGGTGCTCAAGATCCTCGCCGACGAATGCATCAAGGCGACCTTCTTCATCGTCGGCAACCAGGCCAAGGCCAATCCGGAAGGCGTGCGCAAGCTGGTCGCGGCGGGCCATACCGTCGGCACGCACAGCATGGACCATCCGCTGACCTTCGACCGGATGCCGATCGAGAAGGCCGAGGCGGAGATCAATGGCGGCATCGAATGGACCGCAGCCGCGATGACCGATCCGTCGCAGCTCGCCCCGTTCTTCCGCATTCCCGGGCTGATGCGCGCCGAGGGCATCGAGAACCATCTGATCTCGCGCGGCCTCCAGGTCTGGAGCGCCGACTTCCCGGCCGACGATTGGCGGCACGTCTCGTCCGACCGCGTCTACCAGCTCGCGATCCAGCGGCTGGAGGCCAAGGGCAAGGGCATCCTGCTGCTGCACGACATTCAGGCCCGCACGGTGGCGGCGCTGCCCAAGATCATCCGCGACCTCAAGGCGCGCGGCTATCGCATCGTGCATGTGGTGCCTGCCACGGCCGAGCGGCCGGCGACGCCGACCACGCCGGTCGAATGGCTGATGCATCCGCCAACCGAGACGACGCCGATCGCGCGCTGGCCACGCGTGCCGCATTTCGTGTTCACGCAGACCAGGACGCTGCCGGCGCCCGCGCTCGCGGACCTCAATGTGCAGGGCGAACATCAGTCGCTGCTGCCGCGCCGGAGCAAGGGCCAGATCGACCTCGCATCCACCCTGCCCGTCCCGGGTCGCGATCTGTTCGCGATTCCGGAAGGCTCGGTCGAGGTGCTGATGTCGACGACCTCATCGCGGCGCGCCGCGACCCGGCTCGCCATGGCGGCCGAGAGGCCACATCCGGCCAAGGACAAGGCAGCACAGGGCAGGGGCGCGAAGGGCAAGACGGCCAAGCTGCATGGGCGGCGTACCGCCCAGGCGGCGCCGGCTGCAGCGGATCACGCCGCGCAGCCCGTCGACATCGTACCCAAGAGTACCGCGGCGAAGAGCGCCGCGGCCAATGGCGCGGCCTCCAAGGGCGTGCCGCCCCGTCCGACCCGCGTCGCCAGCCTGAAAAAACGCGCGTGATCTGCTATTGCCGCATGATGGCGGCGACGCAGAGCAGCACGATCAGCGCCAGGAAGAACAGGTCCATGTAGGACTTGAGCTCGCCGTCCCGCCGCAGCCGCGCGACGTCGGTGATCACCTGCTTGCGCGCGGTGGTGCTGCCCGAACCGTCGTTGATCGGAGCCTGAAGGCGCTTGGTCTCGGCCTCCAGCTTCTCGATCTTCTGGAAGAAGTAGAACGCCCGCAGCGTCGAGGCCGCGCGCATGGCGGCATAGACCAGCACCAGGATCGCCAGGATCGCCCGGTTCGGATACTTTTCCATGAAGTTCAAGCTGAAATAGACCACCGCCATGAAGGCGAAATTGGTGAGGAAGCGGTAGACGAAACTGAGAAAAACCATGCTGGCTCGAAACCTTCAGGGGGTCGCAACCCTATGGTGCTGCGAAGTGCGGGATCGGGACCCAGACCGGAACGGCGAGCCTGGATACGGCCCGTCTACGCCAAGTTTGTTTCAACAAGGATACTGCCGCCCCCGCAACTAGCCGCCTTTTAGCCTGACGCGGCCATAAGGCAAGCTGGAGCATGGCCCATGGCCTCGCGCGCGAGGGGCCCGCAACGGCTCAATGGCGATTTGGCCGAAGGCGCGGTAAACTGTGACCGCCACCAGATGTGGGGTTCTTCCGATGTCGAAGAAGGGAATCACGGGCCACGACGACTGGGTTCTGACCGAGGCACTCGCGACCGCCCTGGTCGCGCTGGAGCAGCTCGAACCGAAGCACCAGCCGAACGCGCATATGGAGGACATCCGCAAGCTGCTCGCGAACGGCAAGGAGCCGGCAGCGGTGAGCCTGCATCTTGCGCAGGCCAAATGCCGTCTGTTTCCCGAGCTCGACCCGCTGCAGATCTACCGGGAATACGGCATCGGCGAGGAGTATGGCTGAGGCCGCGGTCGACGATCGAGCTCAAGGCCCGCCGGCGACCGATCCTGCGATCACCATGACAAGCGCGCCGAGGTCGATCTTGCCGTTGACGGTCAGCTCCTCCGAGGCCGCTGCGTCTCCCGCGCCCTGCACCTTCAGCGATTGCGGCCGGTCGGCGGCCTGACGCTGCAATTCGCCGACGATCGCTTCCTTGAGTTTCTCTTCCAGCATGGGCACCTCCTCAAGCCGCCATCGCGCGGCAGGATTGGGCGCAGGAGCGGCACGTCGCGACGCATTCGTCCATGCCGCCGATCCGGGCGCAATCCTCGGCACATTCGGTGCAGATTTCGGCGCACTCACCGCAGGTGTGCTTATGATGCGGCGTGTTGATCAGCATGAAGTGCGCGGCGGTCCGGCAGATCTCGGCGCAGGCCATCATCAGGCGGAAATGTTTCGGCTCAACATGCTTGCCGCCGGTCTCGAGGCAATGGTTCATCGCCGTGCCGAGACATGTCTGGTAGCAGCTCATGCAAAGCGCGATGCAGCGGGTCATGTCTTCGGATTGAGCCATCGGTTGTCTCCAGTTGCGCGCCCCGCTCCGCTCGACCAAAGCGGGGCAACGCGCTTCGTTCCCGGTTCCAGTCGATTGTGAGGCTCACCGCCGTCCCATCACGCAAATCGCGGCGGCAGGCTGTTGTGGATCGTGCAGGCCGCGATTGCCGCGTGGCCGAACGCGACCGAGATCTGGTGCAGGTCGGTGACGACGTCGCCGATTCCGTAGAGCCCGGCGATCGACGTGCGCTGGTGATCGTCGACCTTCAGATGACCGTCCGCAGTGTGGTCGGCGCCCAGCGCCATCGCGAGCTGGGAGCGGACCTCCGCGCCCATCGCAGGATAGACGATGTCGAATTGCGCGGTACGTCCGTCGGCGAAATCCGCTTCAACGCCGCCGCCTCGCCGCGCCAGGCGCAGCTCGGGCGCGAACACGATTCCGACGCCCGCCTCGGACAGCTCCGACGTTGCGGCCTTCGCGTCGTCCGCGCCGGTCGCAAGCAGCGTCACGTCGCGCGCATAGCCACGCAGGAAGAGCGCCTTTGCGGCGGCACGATCCAGCGGCCCGACGACGCCAATGCGGCGGCCGGCGGCCTCGAAGGCGTCGCAGATCGGGCAATAGCGCAAGAGTCCGTCCGCGACCGCCGCGCGCCACTCCGCAAATGGCGGATGGGTATCGACGATCCCGCAGGCGAGAATGACCGTGGCGGCCGCATGCATGCCGCCATTCCAGCTCGCTTCGAAACCGTGTTCGTGACGCTGCAATGCCGTGACCTCGGCCTCCACGCGTGTGACGGCGAGCTCGTTCAGCTGGGCCGACATCCGCTCGATCAGTTCCGCGCCGGACAGGCCGTGGACGAAGCCGGGGACATTGTGGCTGCGCGGGATCAGGGCCGCCCGGCTCGCGCCGGCGTCCACGACGCAGACGCGGCGGCGGAAGCGCGCTAGATAGATCGCGGCCATCAGTCCCGCCGGCCCGCCTCCGACGATCAGGCATTCAAGGGGTGGCGCGCCAGTCATTTGGGGTTCGGGTCCGCAAGACCGGCGCCGGGCTCATCGAGGCGCCCGCTTCGCGCGAGCCGGACGGCATTGCCGAGCGCGCGCGCCGCATTCTGCACTTCCTGCTGGAATTCGCGGTCCTCGTCGAGCTCACGATGGGATGTGGCGTATGGCTCGTCGTAGCCGACATAACCGTCGAGCTCGGCGTAGCGCCCTGCCGAGATCAGCTGCATGTCGGTCAGCCAGTCGGACAAGCCCCGTCGCACGCCCTCGGCGCCGACCGCATCGCCGTGAACGACGAGGCCGAAATGGCGGCCGGCGAGATGACGCGGATAGGGCCAGCCCTTCAGCTCGATCGCCTTGGCTTCCGCGGCGTTCTTGCCGTGGGTCGAGGTCGGATCGGGATTGCCGCCGTCGGCGCAGACCATGCGGTCCATCATCGCCTTGAGACCGGCGGGCACGTGATACCAGTTCACGGGCGCCACGATCAGAATGCCGTGGGCGGCAACCCAGAGCGGATAGATCTCGTTCATCCAGTCGTGGGTCTGGCCCAGCGAGTAGTTCGGATAGCAGCTGCACGGCCAGTGGCACAGCGGCATGGCGGTGCCGACGCAGGACTTGCAGGGATGAATGGTTTTGCCGAATTCCGAAGCGAGGCGCGACAGATCGAGGATGTCGACGGCAAATCCCATCTCGATGAAGACGGGCTCGGCCAGCTTGACCAGCCGCCAGGTCTTGGACATCTCGCCGGGACAGGTGTGCTCGCTGCGGGCCGAGCCGTTGATGATCAGGATGCGCGGCGTCTCGTCGGCATCGTCGTGGCGACGCTGCGCCTCCAGGATTTTTGAGCGCGCATCGAGCCAGTCGACGGCAAGATCGTAGTTCGGGTCGGAAAAGCCTGCGCCGGCCTTCCGCGTCAACGGTGCCTTGCGCGAATGGCTGTAGGCGTCCCAGGCCGCAGCGATGATGGCATCGAGCTCGCGCCCAAGCGGAGCAAAGGCGGGATCGACGAACTGACGCTTGTAGCGCCGCTCGAACTCCTCACGCGACAGCTTGACGGGCGGCATCCCCTTGCGAATGTCGGCGTCCGTCATGCTGGCTCCTGGCGAAGTCGAATCCCTCCGACCCAACCCGGCGCCCAGCGCGCGGTTCCCAAGCCTTACTGGCGAACAAGCTCCTGCGGCGCATCGAATTTGGCGATCCGTTGATCGAGCCGCCACAGCTCGATGCGATGCACCAGGACGAGCGAGGCGGCTTCGCGCTTGGCCTGCTCGTCGTCGTCGCAGACGAGGTTGATGCATCCGAACACGTGCCCGTCCGGATCGATCTGGAACGCGCGGTAGTGCTTGATACTTGCCACTATAGATGTCCTCGCCTTGGAGCGACGGGTGCGCTGAGCCAATCCGTGAGGTTCGAGGTCACTTCGTTCTGCTTGGCGCGACGCAGCAGCATCTCGCGTTCCCTGCCGGGCGGCAAGTTGCGGGCGCGCTCGCGGGCGCTTTCGGCAAAGGCGGCTAGCCGCTCCTGAAGCGTTTGGGTCTGTTTCCTGCGGTTACGTTTGGCGGTCATTTGTACTTTTGAACTTTCGTGGACAATTCGGTTGAAAGGAAATCGGCCCCGGCGGGGGATCGGGCGCCGGGGCCCAGGCTCTCTTGTCACTCAAGTCGCTTGCCGGTCGAGGCGGCTCGGCCCGGCAACGACTGTAGCTTCCGTCGCAACAGCCGGTTCCGGCATTTCAATAAGTTAACGCTGCGCGATTTTGCGCAAATCACAACCGCAGGACCGATCGATCCGGACTGCGCCGGAACCGAAATGCTGATTCGTATGTTCAAGGACGACCTGAAGGAGGATCATCATGGCAAAAGCAGCATTGAAACGCCCGGGGTCGCCGATCGGCCGCAAAGGACCGCGCAAGGCAAATCCCGCCTACAAGCGCCGCGCGCGCGAGCCGTGGACAGCGGCGGATGTGAACAAGCTGAAGCAGCTTGCGAAAGGCAACACGCCGACCGGCGTGATGAGCATCAAGCTGCAGCGCCCCGTCACGGCCATTCGCAGCAAGGCGCAACGCGAAGGAATTTCGCTGCGGCCCGTCAACCGCTCCCCGTACAATCGGCGAAGCAAGGCCGCGAAGCGGCGCTGACGACGCGCATCGCGCCGGGCTAGCTTGGCGGCTGCAGGCCCGGCGACCGCAGCCACTCGCTCATCTGAGACCCAGTTTCCGCCTGACGCGCCTTGCGCAGGACTTCGTCGCGCGCCGCGCCGGGCGGAAGCAAGCTGGCCTGTTCGCGTAGCCGCTCCGCCTCGGCGGCGAGCCGCGCTTCCAGAGTTTCGACTTGCTTGAACCGATGTCGCGTCCTCATGAGGCGTCCTCCTGGTGCATGAGGTCGAGCGCGCCGTTGCGTTCCGACGGGTGTTGATGCCAGGCTACACAGCCTGGCCAACGATCTAACGTTCCAGAAAGGGAACGGTTGCCTGTTTCGGCGAAAAGACCGGAGTTAGGATTCTTCGTTGTCGCGGCGAGCCCTGATCTCGGAGCGAAGCATGGCGCTGTCCATGATGGCGAGGCGCAAATCGTTCACCGCGTCGCCGTAGCGTCCCGCGACTTGTCTGTGCTGCTCCCGGAGGGCGCGGCTCTCTTCGATAACGCGTGTTGCGCGGGCAAACAGGGTCTCTGGCATCAGGCATCATGCGACGGAGAGTCGCGAGCGCGCACTTGCATAGGTTACTCAAATGGCGCCAACGGCTCAAAAAGCGTCGCCGATTAACCTGGATCAAGCCGTCACAACCCCGCCGGAACGCTCTCAACCGCCACCCGTGGCCCGGGAGGGGTTTTAACGAGCAGATCGCCGAATTCCTTAGCTGAAACGACACAGCGGGTGTACGGTGACATTATCACCGGCTGAGGCTCTGCCCGTAGGCGCTGGTGGCTGAGAGACCGATGGTGCTCCCGCCTGCTGATTAGGGAGCGCTTGATGACCAAGCCGATTCACCATCCGTTGCAGTCGGACGAGAAGCACGTCGAGGAGGTTCGCAAGACGATCCGCGAGGCACGAGCAGCGCTGGAGCTACCCCTCCCGGATACGTTTCTCGGCCGGCAAACTCACGAGCCGTTTCCAAGTGAGAACGATGATGATGCGCAGGACCGGCAGCGGCATACACCCGCATGATCGCGACCGCGCGTCACGGGCAAAACCAGCCCGCGCCGCGGCGGAACGGCGTCACCTGATAGCTTCAGTCTCGCGGTAGAGCCGCAGATAGCTCGGCGAATACAGCGCCGCGTTCTTGAGCGCATCGAGGTCCGGGATGGTCAGCGTCCGCTCGCGCAGCACGATCAGCCCCGCCGCGCGCAGCTCCTGGAGCGTCCGATTGAGGTGAACGACGGAAAGTCCGGTGGCATCGGCGAGATCCGTTTGCGTCACGGGCATGAGGCAGGAATTGCCGTCGACCATTCCCACCGGGCGCAGCCGCTCGACGATTTCGCAGAACAGATGCGCCACGCGCTCCAGCGCGACCCGGCGGCCGAGATTGATCGCCCATTCTCGCTGGATCGCGCTGTTGAGCAACGTCTCGCACCAGAAGGCTTCCGACAGCGTGGGGTTGTTGGCGAGGAGACCTTCGAATCGCGCGCGCTTGATCTCGGCATAGACCACGGGCGTCAGCGCCACGATCGAATGGTCCATCTCCGAAAGCAGGTAAGCGTGCGCATCGCAGCTTTCGCCCGGGAAGATGAAATTGACGATCTGGCGCCTGCCGTCCTCCAGCGTCTTGTAGCGGCCGAGCCAGCCCGACAACAGGATTCGGACGCCATCGACGCGATCACCCTCGGTGATCAGATCCTCGCCGGATCCGGCACGTTGAAGACCCTCGAGCATGGCGTATTCCAGCGACGCGCGAGCCTCGTTCGACAACCGCCGCAACGCATTCAGCCGGCGAATGGCCGGCTCCAGGACGCTGCGATCGGCTGTCGACAACGGCATCAGGCGGCCACCACCGGTGTGTGGAAGGCACGCTTGGTCAGGGGGATGGTGATGGTGCATTGCAACCCGGCCGGGTTGAATGTCATCGTGGTCTGCCCCTTCAGCTCGAACGCCAGCGTGCGCTCCAGAAGCTCGGTTCCGAATCCCTTTCGCGGCCTTGCCGTCACACGCGGCCCGCCGCGCTCGCGCCACTCGAACACCAGCTCCGCCGGATCGGTGCTCTCATCGACGCGCCAGGTCACCTCGATGCGCCCGCTCGGCTGACTCAAGGCGCCGTATTTGAGCGCATTGGTCGCGAGCTCGTGAATGGCGAGTGCGAAGGTTTCGGCAGCCTTGGGCTGGAAGCGGATGTTGGGGCCCGAGACCCGCATCTGCTCGCCTTCCCTGGCATTATAGGCGAGCAGCTCCTCGACCACGAGATATTCGAGATCGACGCCGCCTTCGGGATCGCGCGTCACCAGCGCCTGGGTACGGGCGAAGGCGTTGAGACGGCCGTCGAGATGGGAGGCGTATTCCTCCACGGTCGAGCTCGTTTCCGCCGAGCGGCGGGCAATCGAGCGCACCACGCCGAGGGTGTTGCGAACCCGGTGCTGGAGCTCGGCGAGCAGCAGGCGCTGCCGCTCCTCGGCACGGGTGATGGCGGTCACGTCGATGAAGGTGATGACGACACCGGCGATGAAATTGTCGACGCTGCGATATGGCAGGATGCGCACGATGTAACGCGTGCCGCTGTCCGGCGCGCTCAGCTCGCGCTCGACGCTGGCGAGCGTGCGCAGAACGCGGCGGATGTCGTCGTAAAGCTCCTCGATCGGAATGCGCGCCTTGATATGGCTGATCGGCCGGCCCGTATCGGTCTCGACCAGATGCAGCAGCTGGGTGATGGCGGGCGTGAAGTTCATCACGCGCAGATCGTTGTCGAGGAAGACCGTGGCGATCTGCGTGCTTTCGAGGAAATTCTTGAGGTCGCTGGTGGCACGCGTCAGCTCCTGAACGCGGTGTGCCAGCTCACCGTTGACGGTGGTCAGCTCCTCGTTGACCGACTGCAGCTCCTCGCGCGAGGTCTCGAGCTCCTCGTTGGCCGACTGCAGCTCCTCGTTCAGCGATTGATATTCCTCGTTCGACGATTTCAGCTCCTCGTTGGTGCTCTCGAGCTCCTCGATGGTCGCCTGGAGGCGCTCGCGCGTGGCGCGCAGATCATTCTCGAGGCGCTCGACGTGCTCGGTGCGCACCAGCACGTTGGGATTGGCCTGGTCGGATTCGATGGTTCGCGCAGGGCCGTCCTTGAACAGGACGACGAAATTGCGGTGGCCGCCGGCGCCCTCCTGGATCGGCTCGACCGTGATGTCGACGAGGACGCGGTGACCGTTGGCGCCAAGCTGCACCTGATCGGCATGAACCGGCTCGTTGCTATCGGAGGCGCGGCTGAGCGCGGTGCGCAATTCCAGCCGCAGATCGCGGTGCACGAGCTGCAGCAGGTCGAGCGTGGCGGCGCCCGCCGTCGGCTCGATGTAGCGGCCGGTGCGCCCGGAGAAATGTAGAACCTGGAAATTCTCGTCGGTGATGACATAGGCCGGGGCATAGCGCTCCGCGATGCGCTGCGCGCGCCGCTCCAGGCCCACGTCGGGGCCGAACGAGCGCATCGCCGGCACCTCGACCGGCACCCTGCCCGCCGCGGTCGTGATCGGAAATTCCGGCGGCAGCCGCGTTCCCGTCTCGAGCTTCTTGAAGATCCGGGCGCGGCGGTCGACCGGCGCGAACAGCTTCGGATGCCGGGTCACGTTCTCGGAATTGCCGAGGAACAGATACCGCTCCGGCAGCAGCGCGAAATGGAACAGCGGAATCACCCGGTTCTGCAGCTCGGCGTTGAGATAGATCAGCAGATTGCGGCAGGAGACGAGGTCGAGCTTCGAGAACGGCGCATCCTTGATGACGTTGTGCTGCGAGAAGATGCACATCTCGCGCAGCTCCTTCACCACGCAATAGGTATCGCCCTCGCGCACGAACCAGCGCGCCAGCCGCTCGCTGGTCATGTCCGTCTCGATATTGGTGCGATAGCGGCCGACGCGGGCGGTCGCCAGCGCCCGACCATCGATGTCGGTGGCGAAGATCTGCACCTGCGGCACGGAATCCATCCGTGCCATGTGCTCGCGCAGGAGAATGCCGATCGAGTAGGCCTCCTCGCCGGTGGCGCAGCCGAGCACCCAAACCCGGATCTGCTGGCCTGCGCCCTTGCCCTCGAAAATCTTCGGGATGATCTGCATCTCCAGCACCTCGAACTCGCGCTTGTCGCGGAAGAATTCGGTGACGCCGATCAGGAGGTCGTTGAAGAGATACTGGGCCTCGTCCTTGTCGTTGCGAAGGAAATCCACATAGGCGGCAATGTCGTCGATCCGGACCACCTGCATGCGCCGCTGCACACGGCGCAGGAACGTGTTCTGCTTGTAGCCGTGGAAATCGTTGCCGGTCTTGTTTCGCAGGATGTCGGCGATGCGCGACAGCGAACTGGCGGCCGCGGCGAGGACCTCGTCGAAGCCCTGCTTCTCCTCCAGACGCCTGAGATGACGGGCATAGACTTGGATGTGCTCGGGGATGTCCTCGGGCGGCAGCACATAGTCGGCGATGGCGGCGGGCGTGTTGCCGTTGCGCAGTTGCTCGGCCTCATCCTCGCTCGCTAGCTTTTCGGCAATGGCGAGGCCGCCGTGATCCTTCAGTGTCGCCGTGCCGAGCGTGCCGTCACCGCCGGTGCCGGCAAGAATGACGCCGATGGATTGCTCGGCGCGCTCCTCGGCCAACGAGACCAGGAAGCTGTCGATCGTGGCGCGCTCGCCGGGCGCCTGCTCGGCCTTGCGGATCGCGAACCGATTGTTCTGGATCGTGGTGATCATCGCCGGCGGGCACAGATAGATCATGCCGCCTTCGATCGCGTGGTCATCACCGATATCGGCGACCTTGCCGCCATTGGACGCCTGCACGATTCCGCGCAGCCGCTGCTCGTCGTAAGTCTCATGATGCTGAAGCGCCAGCACGATGGCCTGATCGGCGCCTACGGTCAGCTTGGCAAAGAAGCGTTCGATGCTGTCCAGTGCACCAGGCGAGGCGCCCACCCCTATGACCAGCGGAGTTTTGATCTGGCGCTCTCCTTGGACCGGCTGGTCGCCGACGTCGTGCATGGCTCTGGTGGCTCTCGTTTGCTCGCCGGGACCAACAGGCGCCCGGCTCCTGCAAATAGCAGAAATCAATATTATCCCAACAGATCAAACGCAAAAATGTCCCCGAGGCCTTCAGCGTTGTCAGCCTCGGCCACCAGGTCCATACTTGGCCGGCGGCGGAGGAACCAGCGATGCCGATCTCCGAGGAACTCGCCGTTCTGATCAGGCGCGCCGAGCGCGCAACGGCGGACGCTCACCGCCTGCTGGCCGAGAACGAGCGTTGGCGCCGGTACGCGGAGCGGCAGCTCGATGCCATGTTTGAGCTCAGCGCGGAGTTCAGGAGAGCTGCCGTGCGACCCTCCCCCCCCCCCGCCAACTACCCAGCCGCGACCTCTTGCCGGAGATACTCGACCCGCTGCTCGATCAGGACGCGGTGGCGCTCCCATTCGACCAGGGTCTGCTTGAGCAGGCTGACCAGCCGCTCCGCCTGACGCGTGTCGTGTCCGCTCGCCATGAGTTCACGCACGCAATCTTCTTGATTGCGGATGCGCTTCCAGCCCTCCTCGATGTCCTGTTCCGCCTTCACCAGCAGGCGTTGCTCGGCGTCGAGCTGTGCGGTGCGTTCGGCAAGGGAGATGGCCATGGCGACGCCTTCACGCCTCCCGTTTGCCTACGGAAGGATCGAGCGACTTTAGCACGACGCGCCGGATCATGTCGGCATATTCGCGGTATTCGAGCGCCCGAGCCTCGTACATCTCGGCGACGGCAGCCCTGCCGCTGCGCCGGCCGTCGGCGGCCATGCGCTGCACCAGCTCCGCCCGCTCCTCGATGATCCGCAATGCCACGCGTAGGGCTTCGTCGACGCGCCCCTCCTGCTCCTTGGCGAGCGCATCGGCGGTGAAACCGTGGCCGACCTGGCAGCGGAAGCGCATCGGACGGGCGTTCTTGACCTCCGAGAGCACCCCGCCGCAGGTTGGACAGGTCAGGGCGACAGGGTCAGCCATCGAGGCGAGATTGTCGCTTCCGATCCGCTCGCCGGCCGCGATCTCGACCTCGAGCCGGATCTCCGGCGGGATCGGCAGCGCGGCGCCAGCCTGCTCCCTGACGAGTTCGGACAGCACATCGCCCATGGTGGCGCCGGGGACGCAGAGATCGACCGTGGTCGCCTCCATGGCGCGCCGCGGCATCTCGTCCGAGATCGCGTCCGCGGGGTCTTGCACCACGGCCATCCCGCCGCAGCGTTTGATGGCGTTGAGGCCGGCCGCGCCGTCCGACAACAGGCCGCTCAGGAGCACGCCGATGACGCGCGGCCCGTGATAGAGCGCGGCCGAGCGGAACAACGCATCGATCGCCGGCCGCACCATGTTCTCCCGCGGGCCGCGGCCGAGGAAGATGCGGTCCTCCGTGACGAGAAGATGATGGTCCGGAGCACCCAGGTAGATCTGACCGGGCTCGATCTTCATACCGTCTTCGGCCTGCCGGACGGGGAGCGGGCCGGCACTGCTGGCGACCGTGGAAAGGATGCCGATGCCCTGGGCCGGGATGTGCAGCACGATGAAGACGGCGGCCGGCAGATCCGCCGGCAGACGGCTCAGGATCTGCTTCAATGGAGCGGTCGCCCCGGCCGAGCCCCCGATGACAATGATGTCGCGGTTGCCCATGGAACCCGCCTCCAATTGCATCGTTTGCAGTTTGCACCAAGGCGGATCGCCGGCTTATGTTCCTATGCGTTGGGAGGCCGAGACAGCATGGAGACATCGTCGCATCAGCGCGCAGAGCTCAATGGGCGCCGCATCTTCGTGGTCGAGGACGAGTATTTTCTCGCCGATGACATCGGCGAGACATTCCGCGCGCTGGGCGCCGAGATCGCCGGTCCTGTCGGCGATCTCGAAGACGCGCTCAAGATCCTGCACGACGGCAGCGTCCTGGACGCCGCCGTGCTCGACGTGAACATCCGCAGCGAGATGATCTTTCCGATCGCCCGCGAGCTGAGAGCGCGTAACGTGCCCTTCCTTTTCACCACCGGATACGACAAGATCACACTCAGTCCGGAATTTCAGGACGTGCCGCTCCTGGAAAAGCCGATCGATCTTGCGGCGATGGCACGGAAGCTCACCGGACTCATCGCCGAACAGCCGGTCTAGCAAAAGCGGTTGAAAGCTCGCAGCCGGGGACGATCAAAATAGATGCGCGAAAGCAAGCCACGCGGTCACCGCCAGGCACAGGATAACAGCGGCGTAAGGTAGCGCGATGCGCAAGACGGCAAGCTCCCCACCTTCAGCTCATCATCATCCAGACGATCGCAACCATCATCACGAGAAAACCCGTAACGGCAGTCGCGATAAAGGCCTGTTCGATGCGATCCATCGCCAGAGCAGCCCCCCTCTTGGTTCAGCCCGTACAATTTGACGGTTTGAGGGCCGCGGCGCATTAGGCTATGTGAATCGGGGTCTTCTTTCTCTTTTCTCTTCGCAAAACGGTTCGTGCGCGCCGCCACATTGCACGCGCGTCGCTCTAAGACGTTGCAGTACCGGGCTCCGCCATCTTGCGGTGCTGCTTGGCCAGCATCTCGTTCGGCGTGACGTTCGCGACCGTGGTCTGGATCTTGTTCTTCAACCCGGTGACGATATCGGCCTCACCGCGCAGCATCGCATCGAAGCCGGCCTTGGCAACATCGTAGGCGCCGTCCTTCTTGTCGGTGCCGACCTTGGTGTCCATCATGTCGGCGCGGCGGAAGAACTCGGTCTCGGTCGCCCCCGGCATCAGGCAGGTCACGGTGACGCCGCTGTCGCGCAGCTCCTCGCGCAGCGCAAATGAGAATGAATCGAGGAACGCCTTGCTGGCGTTGTAGGCGGCCTGGAAACTGCCCGGCATGAAGCCGGCGATCGAGCCGGTGATGAGGATGCGGCCGGCATTGCGGCGAAGCATCTCATTGCCGACGCGGTGGATCAGATACAGCGTGCCGGTGATGTTGGTGTCGATGAGGTGTTTCACCCTGGCAAAGTCCTGGTCCAGGAACGCCTTGCCCAGGCCGATTCCGGCATTGGCCAGCAGCGCATCGATCGGCCGATCACCGACCGCGGCGCAGAGCTTGTCGACGCCCTCGTCGGTAGCGAGATCGGCCTCGACCGGCTCGACGCTGCCGCCGAGCCGGCGCAGATCGACGGCGACGCGTTCGATCTGGGACTCGTCGGCCGCGATCACGAGGTTGAATCCGGCCTGCGCGCAGCACCTTGCAAGTTCCAGACCGATACCGGTTGAGGCGCCTGTGACGACGGCGAGCTGATTGGCGGACATGCGGCAAACCCTTGTGATTGAGCCTTTGGAATGAGGTGATCACGCTCAATCTCTGCCCTGCTCTCTCGTTCCTATTTGCGCAGTGCGAAGAATTTGCGCGCGGCGATAGCAACCATCGTTCGTGCCTGGACTTAGATGGCACGTGGCTCAACCGGGAGGACGGACGATGAAGGCGCTGGTCTGGCACGGCAAGGAGGACATCCGGTGCGACACCGTCACCGACCCGGAGATCCAGGATCCGCGCGATGCCATCATCAAGGTGACGAGCTGCGCCATCTGCGGCTCCGACCTGCACCTCTTTCACAATTTCATCCCGGGCATGCTGCCCGGCGACATCATGGGCCACGAGACCATGGGCGAAGTGGTCGAGGTCGGCTCGGGCGTCGACGGCAAGCTGAAGAAGGGCGACCGCATCGTCGTGCCGTTCACGATCATTTGCGGCGAATGCGACCAGTGCAAGCGCGGCAATTTCTCGGTGTGCGAGACCACGAACCGCAAGCGTCATCTGGCCGACAAGGTGTTCGGACACACGACGGCGGGCCTGTTCGGCTACACGCATCTGACCGGCGGCTATCCCGGCGGCCAGGCCGAATATCTCCGCGTGCCCTTTGCCGACGCCACCCACATCAAGGTTCCGGCCGGCATCCCGGATGAGCAATTGCTGTTCCTCAGCGACATCTTCCCGACCGGCTGGCAGGCCGCCGCGCAATGCGACATCGAGCCGACCGATACGGTCGCGATCTGGGGCTGTGGCCCGGTCGGGCAGATGGCGATCCGCAGCGCCATCCTGCTCGGCGCCAACCAGGTGATCGCGATCGACTGCCTGCCCGAGCGGCTCAGCATGGCCGAGGCCGGCGGCGCCACCACGATCAACTTCGAGACCGAGAGCGTGGTGGAGCGGCTCCAGGAGCTGACCGACGGCAAGGGCCCGGAAAAATGCATCGATTGCGTCGGCATGGAATCTCATGTGATGCCATCGCTGCCCGACACCCTGCTCGACCGCGCCAAGCAGATGGTGATGGCCGAGAGTGACCGGCCCCACGTGCTGCGCGAGATGATCTATGTCTGCCGTCCCGGCGGCATCATCTCGGTGCCGGGCGTGTACAGCGGCCTGTCCGACATGCTCCCGATGGGCGCCTTCATGAACAAGGGCCTGACGATGCGGACCGGCCAAACCCACGTCAACCGCTGGACCGACGACCTGCTCCGCCGCATCGAAGAGGGCGAGATCGACCCGTCCTTCGTCATCACCCACACCGTCCCGCTCGCCCAGGGGCCGGAGATGTACCAGGTGTTTCGCGACAAGCGCGATTCCTGCGTCAAGGTCGTACTGAAGCCCTGAAGGAGCCAGCCATGTTTCACTTCTCCAACATCGTTCGCACCAAGGGCGACCCCAAGATCGTCGAGGGCGGACCGAGCCTGAAGCAGCCGGCGGACCAGCTCGCGCGCGCACTCGGCTGGTTCAGCATCGGCCTCGGCGTCGTCGAATTGTTCGCGCCGAGGCGCGTCACGCACACGCTGGGCATGGAAGGCCATGAGACCCTCGTCCGCGCCTTCGGCGTGCGCGAAATCATGGCCGGGATCATGACGCTGTCGGTCGAGAAAAACGCCGGCCTGTGGGCTCGCGTCGGCGGCGACGGCCTCGATGCCGCCGCGCTGCTGTCCGGGCTGACGGCGGACAATCCCAAGAAGGGCAATGTCGCGCTCGCATTGCTGATGGTCGGCGGCATCGCCGTGCTCGACTACCGCGCCGCGCAGGACACCAGGCCACGCCGCCCGCCGCGCGATGCACGGCGCAAGCTCTATCCGAACCGCAGCGGATTTCCCAAGGGCATCGAGAGCGTCCGCACTGCCGCGAGACAGATCGCAACGCACGCTGGGCAAAACGAGGTGAAGCAAGGTGATGAGCGACGAGTCCCGTGACGAAGCTGCGTGGTGGGAATCCGCCGTCGTCTACGAGATCGCGCTGATCTCCTTTCAGGACTCGAACGGCGACGGCAAGGGCGACCTTGCCGGATTGATGTCGCGCATCGACTATTTGAAATGGCTCGGCGTCGATGCGGTGTGGCTGACGCCGATCTACAAAAGCCCCTTCCGCGACCTCGGCTACGACATCTCCGACTATTGTTCGATCGATCCCTCCTTCGGCAGCCTCGAGGAATTCGATCGCCTGCTCGAGGCGCTGCACGGTGCGGGCATTCGGCTCGTCCTCGACCTCGTTCCCAATCACACCGCGAACGATCACGCTTGGTTCGTCGAGAGCGCAAGCTCGCGCAACAGCGCGAAAGCCGACTGGTACATCTGGGCCGATCCGGCCGAGAACGGCGGGCCGCCCAACAACTGGCTGAGCCGGTTCGGCGGCAGCGGCTGGGAATGGTGCGAGGCGCGCCGACAATATTACTATCATTCCTTCCTGGTGGAGCAGCCCGACCTGAACTGGCGCAACCCGCAAGTGCGCGCCGCGATCGCCGATTCCATGCGGTTCTGGCTCGACCGCGGCGTCGACGGCTTTCGCGTCGACGCCAGTGCGGTCCTGATCAAGGACCGGCTGTTGCGCGACAATCCGGCGAATCCGCAAGCCGAGGGCAAGCCGCCGCCGCAGCGGCACACGACGGTGTTCACCGACGATCGGCCCGAGACGATGGATTGCATCGAGTTCATCCGCGAGGTGATCGACGCCTATCCCGGACGGATGTTGTGCGGCGAGGTCCAGGGCAAGACCGACCGCATCGGCCACTTCTACGGCAACGACCGGCCGCGCCTGCATCTGCCGCTCAATTTCGCCCTGCTCGATTCCAAATGGGACGCCCTCTCGCTGCAGGCCACGGTCGACGCCTATCTCAACGCCATCCCTGACGGTGCCTGGCCGGTCTGGGTCATCGGCGGCCACGACAAGCAGCGGATCGCGAGCAAGATCGGCGAGGCGCAGATGCGCGTGCTGGCGATGCTGCTGATGACGCTGCGGGGAACGCCGTTCTTCTTCATGGGCGACGAGATCGGCCGCAAGCGCGTGCCGATTCCGCAGGGCCGCGTCCGCGATCCCTTCGAGAAGCTCGTGCCCGGCTATGGCCTGTGCCGCGATCCCGAACGCGCACCGATGCGGTGGGATGACAGCCCCGATGGCTGCTTCACGACGGGCCGCCCATGGCTGCCGCTCGAGCCGCCCGATGGTGCGGCCAATGTCTCTGCACAGCAGCGCGACGAGCGCTCGATCCTCGCTCTGTTTCGCGCGCTGATGGCGCTGCGGCGCGAGCATGCCGGCCTGCAACGGGGCGGCTACGAGCCGCTGCGCTCGCAGAACGATGTCCTGGCCTTCAAACGGACGGAAGGCCGCAACGAAATTCTGGTCGCGCTCAATCTCGCGGCCGAACCGCGGAAATTCCACTGGCAAGGTCGCGGCCGTCTCTTGATGTCGACGCATCTGGATCGGCCGCCCGAGCCGGTGCCGGATGCGTCCATCCTGCTCCGGGGCAACGAAGGCGTGATCATCGCACTCGAGCCTCGGTGATATCAGGAGGAACCATCCGCGTCGCGAAGAGTCTGATCAACGCTTCCGGCGTCTTCCCCCGCCGCCGGAGGCGATTTGCAAGACCGCAGCCCCGGCGCCCACGCCCCCTTTAGGCGCCGGGGTAGCGGCGTGAGCCACGGCAGGACATATCGGAGGCAGCTCATGGGCAAGACCAAAGGTCTGCAGCAGCGGATCGCCGGCAAGACCAAGCAGGCCGTCGGCGAGATCATCGGCGACCAGGATCTGCACGATGACGGCAAGGCGCAGGCCGAGCGCGGGCGCGACGAACAGGACAAGCCGAGCGAACTCAATCCGCTGAAGAAGCTCAAGCAGCTGACGTGAACGCGGAGCCGCGACCAGCACTCACGAGTGGGGCGCGGCGCACCACCGGCGAGCGGCGGCGTTCGCGCTGGATTGCCGCGGCCGCACTCGGCCTGATCAGCAGCACGTTTTCGACAATCGTCAGCCAGCTCTTCGCTGCCCGAATCGGCCGCGATGCGGCGGTCGATTGGATGACGGTTGCCGCGATTCCTGCGCGCGACTGGGCGATCAGCTCCGAGCCATCCTGGAGCGCGATCCTGGCCGGGATCGCCTTTCACCAATGGGCCGATTTTTCCTGGGCATTGGTTTTCTTCGGCGTGCTCGGACGCTGGACGGCCGACTTGCGGCCGATGACGATCCTGCTGCTGGCGCTGCCCTGGGCCGCGTTCTCTTCAGGCATGGAATGGTTCGTGCTGGTGCCGCTGTTTCCATTCTGGCAGCCGCTGTTCACGCTGCAACAACCCTACTGGATCGGGCTGCTGGTGCATGGCTCCTCCGCCGTGATGTATCCCCTGTTCGCGCGCCTGCGCTGGAGGCGCGGGACTGCGCCTGACAGCGACGTGCGGTTCACGAATATGTGGATCACCGGCGCGCTGGCCGTGATTGCGCTACTTGGGGCGGTCGCATTGTTCGGCGGTCATGGTTACGAGCCGCCGTGGATGGGCCGCGACAGGGATCAAGACCAGGCCTACATCCGTCACATGACAACGCATCATGCCCAGGGCATCGAGCTGGCGCGGACGGCTGCCGAGCGCGCGCAGGATCCGCATCTGCGCAAGCTCGCAATGCTGATGGTCGCGAGCCAGACCGGAGAGAACCGCATATTCGAGAATTGGTGGCTGAGCTGGTTCGACACGGAGATGCCCGATTGCAGCACCGAGGAGCGGGCGGCGATGCCGGGCTTCCTGACGCCGGCCGAGATGCGCCAGGTCAAGACCGCGCCGCCGGACCAGTTCGACACGCTGTTCGTCGAGGCGATGAGCCGGCATCACCGCGGTGCGGTCAGGATGGCCGACCAGATGTGGCACAGCCGCGGCGACCCTCGTCTGCGCATCATGGCGCATGCCATCCGCCACGAGCAGCAGGGCGAGATCGCGCTGATGCACGGCACGCGCGGCCTCGCCGCCGTGACCACAGGCGTCCGCAACATGCTCGGCGACAACGTCAATTGAACGTGAGGATCTTGTATCGGCAAGCGGCCTGCTGCCTCGCCGATACTCCAGACGAACCTATCAAACGTTAATGCTTTCCGCCGTCATTATCGGCCACACTTGGGCCGACGGGGGCCGTCGGAGATCAAATGCAGGCAGGATTTGCTTTCTCGAGGCTGGCCGACCGCCTGACGAGCCTCGTCGAACTGACCCCGGAACATCTCGATCTGCTTGCGGACATGCCGAGCAGCATCGCGCATTTCGGCGCGCATCAGACCATCCTGCGGCACGGTGATGAGGCAACGCAATGCTGCCTGGTGCTCCAGGGATATCTGTCCTGGCAGAATGACGAAAGCGCAGATGGCCAGATCACCGCGATCTGCGTGCCCGGCGACATCGCCAACCTGCAAAGCCTGTATCGCCCGCGCATCGAGGGCAACCTGACCGCGCTCGGTTCCGCAATCGTCGCGCTCGTGCCGCACCGCTTCTTTCGCGAGCTCGCGGTGCGATCTCCGGCAATGTCGCACGCCTTGCTGTTGATGCTGCTTGCCGATCACGCCATCCAGCGCAACTGGACGGTGAACCTCGGCAGCCGGGACGCGTTGACACGTGTGGCGCACCTGCTCTGCGAGATCACGGTGCGGCTGCAAACCGTCGGGCTTGCCCGGGATTTCAGGTTGTCCTCGCCCTTCACCCAGTCCGACCTCGCCGCAGCCTGCAGCATCTCCCCGGTCCATGCCAACCGCACCATCCAGGAGCTGCGCCGCTGCCATCTGCTGCAATGGCAGGGCAAGACCTTGACCATCACGGACTGGCCGGGCCTGGTCCGGCTCGCCGGCTTCGACCCAACCTACCTGAGCATGCGGTCCGGCGCGGACGATGCTGGGCCGCCGCATGCGAGACCGGTGGCGGCCGACATCGCGGTCGCTTGATCCGCCTCGTGGGCGCAAGGACCTTGCGCGGCTCAATGACGTCGGACCCTACTCCCGCCAGACCTCGGCCAGCTCTTCCGCTGTCACCAGGTCGACCTGGCCGTGGAAGCGGGTGCGGTACATCGTCATGAGCGCGTCGTGGCCGACGTCGGACGAGCTGCACAGCGCGTCCTCGACAAGGACGATCCTGAAGCCGAGATCGACGGCGCTCAGGACCGTCGAGAGCACGCAGACGTCCGTCTCCGCGCCCGATATCACGACGGTGCCGACGTTCTTCTCGACCAGCAGGCTCGCAAGACCGGGATTGCTGAACGCGGAATAGGCCGGCTTGTCGATCATTGCCGCCGGCGGAACGAAACGTGCCAAGGCCGGCACGAGTTCCAGAGCCGATGACGGCAGATGCCTGCGCGTCGCCTGGCGCCAGCGGCGGAAATAGCTCTGCCACTGCCCCGGGCGATCCTCCGGATCCTGCGGAGTGATGAAGCGCGTGAAGATCGTTCTCTCCGCGTGGCGCGCAACGACCGAGACGACCGTCGGCAGCACCCGCTCCATCCAGGGCGTCGCCCAAAGGCCATCGGGGGCGAAAATGTTCTGCATGTCGATGCACAGGTGAACGGCGCCGCGGATTTCGGCAACATCGGACATAGCGTCCCTCATCGTCCTCCACCTTCAAGCGCATTCGGCGACCAGTTGCGAATGCGAGGCGAGGGCTTTGGTTCCGAATCGCGGCGTGCAGCGCGAGGTGGTGCGCTCGGAGGGCGGTCGCATTTTCTGCGATTTCAATGAGTTATCGAGGACTATCAATGCATCAGGGGCATTTCAAGTCTAAGAATATCTTTCAGGAAGGCCACCCAGGGCGCGTCTTGTCGGGTGGCGTTTTTCGAGAGATCGCGCTGTCCCACGGGTTGGTCCCACGGCCGGCCACTCAAGGATCCAGGCCGCATATCAACCGACCAGTATGCGGAGCAGGCTGTTCAACATCGGCCCTGCGTCCTGCTCGCGAGACAATGTAACATTTCAAATCAGCAGGTCATGATGCGCAGCTACAGGGGCGTGATGGGGACCGTTATTGCCATGGTTGGCCGCGGGATCATCCAGTCCGTTGGGCAGGATTTTGACGAGGATATCGAGGGTGGCCGCCTGACCGGGCTTGGCGCGTGGATCGAGCGGAATGTGGACCTCTCTAGGTTCAATCGTGACGATGGGAGTGAAAGGAGTTGCGTCGCTGTCGAAGCGGAACACCCGATCTTGATGGGCGCCGCCGGTCTCGAACGCAGCTTTAGCCGGCTGTGCGGCCACCGATGCGATTGCAGCAGGTTGCGTAGCGTGCTGCGAGTTTCCGTTCCCTGCACTATCGCCTTTTGTGGCGCTCGATTCGGCGATCTCGGCTGCTGCTGATGCCTTTGCGGAGGCCGAGTGTGAATTGTATCCTGAATTGCTATGCTGCAGGTCAGCCAGTTTTGCCGTGGCCACTGCTGCCGACGCGCTTGCGTCCGATGCACGATGATTGTCGCCCTCACCGACACTCTTCTCGGACATGAAGACAGTTTCAGCCAACTCGGTGGTTGTCGCCTTTACAGGCTCCGGCTCCGCCGTTGCAACACTTTCGTCAGCCTTCGGGCCGTGAGCAGAGGTCGAATGCTCCCATTTGTTACTCTGCTCCACGCCGCTGGGCTCTGCCATCTTCGCTGACTCGCGCGTATAGGCTAGAGTCCAGGAATGATGCTCATTGTCATTGCCGAGGCCATTGCCCGGTGTCGCCTTTGCTTCGGCCGTCTCGGTGGCCGCCGTTGCCGACCCTCGCTCCGACGCGTGCGAGTTGCTGTCGTCCAGACCGCCTGGTTCGGCCGCTTTTGATGGCCCTGACGAATCGTCCGAAGCCAGTGGATCATGCGCGTTGTCCTTGCCGGCGCGATTGCCCGGCATGGACTTCACTTCGGCCGTCTCGGTGGCCGCCTTTGCCGACCCTCGCTCCGACGCGTGCGAGTCGCTGTCGTCCAGGCCCCCTGGTTCGGCCGCTGTTGCTGGCCCTGACCAATCGTCCGATGCCGGTGAATCATGTGCGTTGTCCTTGCCGGCGCGATTGCCCGGTACGGACTTTGCTTCGGCCGTCTCCATGGCCGCCTTTGCCGACCCTCGCTCCGACGCTTGCGAGTTGCTGTCGTCCAGGCCGCCTGGTTCGGCCGTTCTCGCTGACCCTGACGAACGGTCCGAAGCCGGTGGATCATGCGCGTTGTCCTTGTCGGCGCGATTGTCCGGCATGGACTTCGCTTCGGCCGTCTCCGTGGCCGCCTTTGCCGACCCTTGCTCCGACGCGTGCGAGTTGCTGTCGTCCAGGCCGCCTTGTTCGGCCGTTCTCGCTGACCCTGACGAACGGTCCGAAGCCGGTGGATCATGCGCGTTGTCCTTGCCGGCGCGATTGCCCGGCATGGACTTCGCTTCGGCCGTCTCCGTGGCTGCCTTTGCCGACCCTTGCTCCGACGCGTGCGAGTTGCTGTGGTCCAGGCCGCCTGGTTCGACCGTTTTCGCTGACCCTGACGAACGGTCCGAAGCCGGTGGATCATGCGCGTTGTCCTTGCCGGCGCGATTGCCCGGTATGGACTTCACGTCGGCCGTATCTCTGGCGCCGGCCATTGCAGAGATTTGCTCGGGAGCGTGCTGCGCCCCTTCGCGGTCGTCCCTGTGCGCTGTCGCGAGGCTCGATTCACCAAAATCGGCTGCTTCCGGTGCGTTTTTAGAGGTTGAATGCACCGGCTTGCCATGTTCCGCGCTGCCTGTTTCTGCCGTCTTCCCTGACTTTCCCGAAGGGTCCGAAGCCGGGGATTGATGCTCGTTCTCATCACCGACATCACTCCCAGGTATGAAGCCACCGTCCGTCTGCTCCGCACCTGTTTCCTTTGCAGGCCATGACTCCAGAACATGCTGTGAGTTACTGCCGCCCGCGCTACCGGCCGCTGCGATGCTGGGGCCGGTGCCTGCATCGTTCCGCTGACTCTTCAATGTAAGACTTTCAACTTCCGTTACCGCTGCAGCATGAGCAAGCACGATCGGTGATATGCGAGCCGCCCCCTCGGTCCCATCGACGCTCTCTTCCGTTGTGCGGGCCGGCGCGAATTCAGTCCTCAAGCCGGCATCAGCCAGACTGTCCCAAACTCCAGCGGTCCCGAGCGTGCTCTCTCTCGTCCCGATACTTGCATGGGCACTGTCGGTACTCAGAATAGCTTCGATTGCAATCACGGATGTCAGCGCTTCTTCGAGCTGCTCCAACGTGAGAGCGGCCGCCGCGGCTGTCGGCTGGCCGACAAAATCCGATTCTGCGATGGATACAATTCCCGGCAGATGGATTTCCAACAGGTCGCGGTCTCCGATCTCCAGAACATGATCGGTCGCATTCACATAGACGATCGTTTCATTGGTTGTGGAGTTGAAGATCCAAGCGACGGTGTGTGGCGGTATGGACTTGCTTGCTGCTGTCATATGAAGCCTGGCAAGGGCTCCGAAAGCCGCAAGATTGATCCTGCTCGGCCCAGACGCGAAGTTGAAGACAGAGTCGGAAGAGGTAGAACTGGAATCGGTCGGGTCGCGATGAACAACGTTTTCAGCGACGTTGCCGCCCATCAGCTGATCGTGGCTATATCCGCTACTACCGGCATCGTGACTGAAGTGCACGAGGCCGGCAAGTTTTTGGAGAGTCTCCCCTACGGTACCATCACTCGAGTGGCCCCGAGTGCCTTCTCCGGCGGCGCTTTCATTTTCAACGACCACAAACGCGGAAGGCAGGTGAGAAGCCTGCGCAAGGAAACCCGGGACTGAATCATCTACATGATGATCGTCGGCATTGGTGATCGCAGCCAGTTTGGTGGCCGCATTGTATCCGGTAACGTCCACGAAGCTGTCGAGCGGCGCTTTGGCCGGGTCATGCGACGGCAATGCCAAATGGGGATCGCTGAGTGTGTAGATCAACGCACCGGTGAGAGTGGCGAAAGTACCATACCCTCCGTGAATCAAAGTCGGATTGGATGTCAGCCGCGAGAATAGATGTTCCTCGGTGGAGTCACCTCCAATCTTCGCGTCGTTCATTCCTCGCAGGGAAGGTGTGGCCAAACCGGGCGTGCTTGATCCAACAGAACCGTAGTCCTTCCACGATTTCGAGCCTGCGGATTGCTCAGCGGTGCGAGGCGCTTCCATTGCCGAGGCCGCGGTCGAGATTTGGCTCGCCCCGACAAAAACGCCTCTCTGAGTGAGCGACGGCTTTTCGTCGGAATCCGCGACGATGGCGTGACGGAGGATAGCTCGCTTCCAGAGCTCATATTCGGCATACTCCACCGCGGGGCCGGTGCTGTCGTCATGCGGAAGAATGTCGTTTGCCTCCGACGCCTTGAGTTCGTCCGCAATGGCGACCGCCAGGAGAGCCAGCGAGAGCATTCCGAACCCGGACGGGCGTTGTAGCAATGCGAGGGTGGCGAGCACCGTCCTGTTGGTTATTTCAAGCTTCTGAAATATGTTGTGCAGGTGTACTTTAACGGTTCCATCTGAAACGTTTAGCTGGTGCGCGATCTCCTTGTTCGACATTCCTTCTGACACCAGTCGTACAATTTGACGTTCGCGCGGCGTCAATAGCTCCAGTAGGTTGTCGATTTTGCTGCTGTCGGTTTTCTCGACGGTTGGCGAGAGATCGGACTGCTCCAAAAAGCTACGCTTCGTCATCAGTCGCAGCGATCGCAACACAGCGTCCGGTGCAACATGCTTCGCGATTGCATCACACGCGCCAGCAGCGATGGCCAAGGTTAGATCGTGGTCCGTGTCGGAATCTGTAAAGAACACCAGGCGCGTGGGCAGCCGATCAGCTTTCGCAATGACGAGGATCTCGGATGCCGTTAGATCTGGCAGGGTGTCAGCAAGAAGTGCAACGTCGGGTGTCAAATTCCGCATCGCTTGGATGCAGCTTGTCCCGTCGCTGCACGACGCGATGACGTCGAAGTCCGGCTGTGCCCCGAGTACCGACTCAAGCCCCCGTAGAACCATCGGCTGTCGATCGACGATCACAAGCCGGATGGGCTTGAATATCCGCTCTTTCGCAGACGTGTCTAACATGGAGCCTGCCTCGACCCGGCCGTCTATGTCCTTCGGCATATAGCCGAGACCGAGTGAGGTCATTAAAATACAACGAATAGAATAAAGAAAGAGATTTAATCCGGTTTAACCATATCTAAAATCGCGAATTTGACGTGCAAATGTGCCCATTTGCCGTAAGTCCTATCCTTTTGCCGAACAGTACGGCGACGCCAGGCCGTTGGGTGGGCTTCGAGTGGGGCACACGAACGGCTCACGGCCGTCATTCCAACGCTTTTGGTCCCCCGGCGGCCAGAACACCATCTTGGAAATTGGCCCTCCCTGAGACGAGACTTTCAGAGCGCGCTCGCGATGCGCGCCTGCGCGCTTCACAACTCAAGGCCGATCAGCTGTTCGGAGAATGATCGTTGGCTGGGATGCTGTTCAGCCGCAGCGCAGGCTGCCGTCGGCGAGTCGACGACATCAATTGCAGGTCCGCGACAGGTCCGTATAAGCGCAAGCTGGAGTCGCGGGCGCAGGCCGTCCCTTGAATGGCGGACCAGCGCGTGCTGGCCTTCATCGCAGGAACCATATCTGTGGTTGCCAGTTGACTGCTGTTGAGCTGCACGCCGGACAGCAGCTTGACGAGCCGGCATGAGTTCTCGCGCCGAACATCCGTCGGGGGGTTGATCCCATGATGGACCACGCGACCAGGGTTGGTAATCGGTTGTTAGCAGCGTTGCCGCCGGCGGATTTTGCTTTGCTTGCACCTCATCTGCGGAAGATCGGGATCGAGCGCGATACGGTGCTCGTCCGATCAGGCGATCGGATCGAACATCTTCTCTTCCCCCTGAGCGGCGCGATAGCCACTATCATGGAGTTGCCGAACGGGCAGACGGTCGCCACGACGATAGTGGGGCATGAAGGGGCTGTGGGTCTGACGTCAGCGCTTGGCGCATCCCACTCGCCCGTGACGGCCGTTGCTCGCATCGCCGGGACCGCGCTGCAGATCTCGCCCGCGCAATTCCTGACAGCGCAACATTGCAGCCCCGCCGTCGCAGCGATGGTGCAAGTGTTCACGAGATCGTTGCTGACGCAACTCCAGCACGTGGCTGCCTGCAACGCATTACATTCCGTCGAAGCCCGCTTGGCGCGCTGGCTGCTTCACATTCACGATCGGGCAAATGGCAGCGATCTCCTCCCGCTGACCCAAGAAACGTTGTCGGAATTGCTGGGCGTCCGCCGCACCACCGTCACACATGTCGTGAGCACAATGCGGACATCAAGAGCACTAAGATCCAATCGACGTGGCCAGCTTGAAATCGATCGGCCGCGGCTCGAAGCCATGGCATGCGAATGCTACAAGGTCATGAGCCGCAGAATCGATCGGATCGTCTCGCAGAGCACGGTCGGGCTCGTTCATAGGCCTCCAGCGCGGAGCGCCTCCCGCTCGCCTGGCGGCCGAATAGCCGGGACAGGCTCTTAGAACCAGTTCGTTTTCGCGAACCACCCCGCATTTGCCCGCGCCATTCGGCAAACCGCGCGAGGCTCGGTCGCTGCAAACGTCCGATCCTGCGCGGCATTTTTTTCGACTTTGCGGCCGGCTCCCGGCCGAAGCGAACAATGGACGAAAATTCCTGTCATCCACTCGCCTTGGGACGCTCGTCACAACAGCCCGACTTCTTGCGAATGAGCGGTATGGCCATGAGCTTTGCCTGTGCGAAGCCGGAAGGCCCACCCGCGGTCCGAGCCGGGTTGTTGGCGCTGCCCGCCTTGCGCAGCTTGCGCTGAAGATTCTCCTCTCGACCTACCCGCTCTCTGAGCTTTTCAAGTTCCGCAAGCTCTGCCACCAGCGCCTCGAGACGTTCTCGAAGCAGCGCCGCAGGACTCTCCGCTCGAACGCGGATATTCATGACACGCTCCTGATCGAGGTCTTGAGAAGAAGTCGCATAAGGTCAGGAAAAGTATGTAATTCACCACAATCGCATGAACATTTGGCAGTGTTTACACCGCAAATCGCGCTGCGGCGGTGCAACAAGGGACGACTCGGCCGGAGTTTAAGAAAGGTCCAGCCCTGCCAAACCGTACGGCGCCGCAGGCTCACGCATGGGCTGAGAAGACTGCTATCGGCTGGATTCGGCTGCACTCGAAATCCTGGTGTTAGCTCCCGGACACTCGGCCTTGCGCTTTTCCTCGTCTTCTTCTGCGCAATCGAGCCCACCACTTGCGTTTGGAATTCCAGAGCTGCCGCCGGTTGCGAAAGGCCCTTTCGCACTGCCTCCGCCACCGCCAGACCCGCCGCTACCGCCACCGGCTGCCCCTCCTCCGGCGCGAGATGATTTAGCAGAGCCCCCGCCAGGGGCTCCCCCGCCCCCTGTTGACCCGCCGCTGGAGCTCCCCGGTCCCGATACGGACGGCCGGTCGTTATCGAAGAACGACGATTGCCTCCCATCCTTCTGCGTCACTCCACGCAGGCCCCCCGAGCTTGCAATGGCTCCTGAGGTCAGGGAAGTGGATAGAAGCAGAGTCATCACTGGGGGTGTGACGGCCGCAAATCTTCCGCAGGTTTTCAAGAACGCCCGCCGGTCGTCATCTTCGTTGCCGTCCCGGGTCACAACACGCTCTCCTCGGTTTAAAATATTAATTACGGTATTATACATTAAATGTATTTTCAACCGATAATTTTCTTTATGTGAGTGGTGTTTCTTGACGTGCGCCGTCAATTGATCGTGGGCAATTTCCGTACTCGTTCCTGTACTTCCTGGCCTTCGGGCGCAGCTTCGGAGTTGCGCTCGCCATTTAATAGGATTAATTTGCGTTTTAACGGACGTCGAGCGCAGGGCTCGATTGCAACGGATGATGACGATGCCACTGCAATTCCACCGGTCTGTCCGCGACATGGAGATCTGGAGCGCAACCAGCGAGGGCTTCTCGTTCGTGATCAGCTTCGGAAGCCCGAGAGGCCCCGGCTTTCATGGCCGCGCCGGCTATTTGGCGAGTTGGCGTCCGCTCCACAAAAACCAGGCCGCAATCAAGATTGGCGGTTCGCCCTTTCGAACGTTAGCCGAGGCCGAAGGGGCCTGCAGCGACATGGCTGGGCTTCTGGCGCCACGATAACCCCCGCGCACGTTCGGAAGAGCCAGACACTCCCATTATTTCACGCTCGCCGGATCCTGATGCAACAGATCAGGGGGATCCATCTTACGTGACGCGGCATGCAGCTCGTTTCGCGAAATCGCCAATGCCGCGAGAATCGTGCGATTGCTGATGTCCAGCTTTTGGAAGATATGATGAAGGTGGACCTTGATCGTACCGTCGGCAAGGTTCAACCGACGTCCAATCTCCTTGTTCGATAGACCCTCCGACACAAGCCGCATGATTTGCCGCTCCCGGTCCGTCAGTTGTGCCAGGGGCTTCTCATCGGGGCGGGCCTCATCATTGGCTAGCCATGCGCTCGGCGAGGCCGCTGCTTGGCCCTGGGCGGCTTTCCGCAGGGTTGAGACCAGCATCTCGGCATCCGAATCCTTCGAGAGGACGATGCAGGCGCCCTCCAAGGCCAGCCTTTGCAACTCACAATCCGCCGCGACACCGGCGAAAAAGACTACCGCGGGACTTGGGCCTGAAGCGTTTGCGGGAGCGAGGATCTGCTGCCGGCTGACATCAGGCAGTGCAGCATCGACGAGCGCGACGTCCGGCACAAGAAATCGGATTGCCTCATTGCAGCTTGCGCCATCGCTGCAGGACGCAACGATCGTAAAATCACGCTGCGCTGCAAGAACGCTCCTGATTCCTTGCAAAACGATCGGATGTCGATCCGCGATGACAATTCTGGTGCGGTGCATGCTTCCCCTGCCTATCGCTAACAACCCCCCGTGCAGCCGTTTAATCCAACAATTTCTTCGAAACGCGAGGATGACGGGTCCGCTCGGCGACAATGTCACACAGTCTCAAATCCTAGACAGCCGAACGTTCGACGACTGCGCCACGGTAACTTGACCGGCAAGTATGCGCAGCACCGTAAGAATGCGGTGCTCAACATTCGAGGCCGCAAGCTTGTAGACGAAAGCCAAATTTCGACAACGCATGATAGATTCGATCAGAAAATTCTCCCATAGAATGTCTAGGCGCACGGATCGGCTGCTGTGTCATGATGGTCAACATCCAATTAACTTCATTGGCACCGTTATTACCA
Organism: Bradyrhizobium sp. JHI2711; assembly: GCF_056156565.1. Classification (NCBI taxonomy): domain Bacteria; kingdom Pseudomonadati; phylum Pseudomonadota; class Alphaproteobacteria; order Hyphomicrobiales; family Nitrobacteraceae; genus Bradyrhizobium; species Bradyrhizobium sp. JHI2711. The sequence goes on along the minus strand of NZ_JBPZPT010000001.1, from coordinate 6,390 downwards.
ACGATATATTGGGTCATTCACGATTCAAATCTAACATTCGACGAAGTTTCGACGAACACGAGATCGTTCAAAAAGCCACGTTATTGAAGGGAGGAAAAGTAATACTATTCATCAAGGCGAAGCTGGTTAGTAAAGCACGAAAACGGCTGCGTCGCGCAGCCAGTGTAGCAACGACGAAATCCGGTCACCCATATTGGAGCTGCATATTCGCCAATTCAGCAACTTCAATGAGCGGTCATGGAGGGCATCGTTGGCAATGAGTAGGTGGTCACATGTATTCTTCAGCAGTTTTGCGTCAAACTCATCAGGCTCTCATCATTCAATTCACTGAATTGCAGAACTTGCGTAGCCGCGTGTCGAAGGCCGAGCAGCGATTGCTTGCGCCGAGGCGACGAGCCCGGGGGCGGAGGGCGAAGCGACCGCTGGTTCGGAGGCACGGGCCCAGCCGGTAACTCCGACCACCACGCACACTGGCGCAGCGGCACGGGTGATCGTGCTTGCCGGACCCCGGTTTGACCTGATAAGCCCCCCTCCTGTTTCGGTTCGGAGGTAGTGGGGACGGCTTCCATGGAGAACGATGACTGGGCATCTATGACCACAGCTGAGCTGTGGCGACTCTACGATGAGGTCACTGCTGTTCTTAGTCGCAGGATGACCGCGGAAAAAGCCAAGCTCGAAGAGCGGCTTCGCAAGATCGAAGGTAAGACCGGGGGGCAGACCGAGGGACGTGCACGCCGCCCCTACCCTCCCGTGCTGCCGAAGTATCAGAACCCTAAGAACCCGTCCGAAACCTGGTCCGGCCGTGGTAAGCAGCCTCGATGGCTGAAGGCGCAGCTTCGCGCCGGCAAGAAGCTAAACGATCTCCTGATCGACCGCCCGTCCGCACAACGGCGCCGCCGGGCCGGCTGAACCTCCGACCGGTCCCCGGGACGGTGGTGTCAGGGCTGGGCCGCCAGGCGCCACTTTAGCGAGTGCTATCTTCTTTCCCGTTAGGACTGCCGTCCCCACCACCGTTGCCCTTGCCATTATTGCCCTGCACAACGTTTCCGCCAGAACTAGCGATGGCGGATGAGGTCAGAGAGGTCGAAAGCAGCAGTGTCATCACGGGAGGAGTGACGGCGGCAAATTTTCCGCAGCTTCTCAAGAACTCACGGCGGTCTTCACTGTTGGAGTCGGTCGGGTTCATCGGCGCTCTCCCTGCGATGGCCATATAAAATAAGCGGATTTGGATGCGTCGCAAGTTAAATATGTTAATCTCGCCTTTTAAATTGTCTCCGCGCAAACAACACCTTGAGTACTATCGCATGCCGACGCTCCCGTCGCGGCGCATCGGTGAACTCCTGCGCAAAGCGAGGTCCAGAGGCAGATTATACCAAACGACTTATATGCACAGGGGGCGCTACTATTATATTTTAATCGCATTAAATGAGGCGGCACATCGTTCTTCAGCGTCGCTTCGGCGCTAATGGGGCTAGAGCAGTCGCCGCACATGCGCCCAAGCGACCGCTTTCCCACCTGACGAAACCGAGAGGCGATTTCATGATCGGGACCGAGTCCGGTGTAGCGTTCGGGCAATTGCGGTCTCGCTTCGACACCACCTTACGACCAGGCTTCTCATTGCCACGTCTGGGCGCCCTGATGAGCCGCGCCCTCACCGAAACTCTCTTAGACCTTTCGGAACTAACGGTTCTCACCGAGGCTGCGACCGGGGCGTATGCCGTGACGGCCGTTCTCGCAGCGATGGCCGGAGCCAGGCACGTCTATGCCTTTACGAAAACTACGCGGCACGGCACCTCGGCTGAAGCCATGGACCAGACCCTCAAGCTCGCAGATTCGGTCGGCGTGGCCAATCGCATAGACATCCTGGAGCAGATCACCCCCGATATCATCCATCAGACGGATATCGTAACCAACAGCGGCCATCTTCGGCCTCTGACCGCTGCGCTTATTGATGAGCTACCAAAGGAAGCCGTCATCGCCTTGATGTACGAGGCCTGGGAACTTCGCTCCGAGGACCTCGACATGGACGCATGCTTGCGGCGCGGAATTCCAATCGTCGGCGTGAACGAACGTCATCCCTCAGTCGATGTCTTCTCATTTCTCGGTCCACTGTGCGTGAAGCAACTGCACGATGGCGGCTTATCCGCTTACAAGAATCGCATTGCCCTGCTGTGCGACAACGACTTCATTGGCTCGCTTCGCTCCGGTCTCGTGAGCTCCGGAGCGAGCGTGGACGTCTTCGAGGACGTCCAGACCTTGTATCATGACCAATGGGACGCAATCATCGTTGCGCTGCGACCGGCGGCTAAGCCTCGCATCGGCGCGCCGGAAGCAGCTCACCTCGTTGCGTGCGCGCCCCCTAGCGCCATTGTCGTGCAGTTTTGGGGCGACATCGATCGAACCGTATTGTCAGAAAATGGGTTGGGCGTTTGGCCAACAACGCCTCCTGGATCAGGGCACATGGGCATTCTGCTGTCCGAGCTTGGCCCCGAGCCGGTCGTGAGACTGCAGGCCGGCGGCCTGCGCGCTGCTGAATGGGTTCGGCGCAGCGGAGCTGTGTCGTCTGACGGGCTCGCGCAAATCGTTACTTGGCATCCGGATCAATCGCCAACTCGCGCTAGGCCCTCGCCTCGATGAGCTCAACGAGCGTGAGCGTCGCGGAGGCAAGAAACACTATGCGGCGCATGTCGAACGCGACCGCCGGCGCGGGTGACGATACAGGAAGATATTGCTCCGACCTAAAGCAAGCGATCGCGTCGTCGAACCGAGCTGCTTCGTAAGCAAGATGATAGAACTTGCTGCCGCGCTTCAAGATACCTGCCACAGGCGATTGTGCGCCGATCGGCTCAATGAGCTCCAGGCGCGGACCGCCGCCTGATACAAACTGTATCCGAACCTGCTGGATGGGGTCCTCGAACATGGGGCCTTCAGGGCTATAGCCAACGACCGCGAGCTCGGACAGCTCCGCCGCGATCTTTCGACACGCCATTCCCACGTGATGAAAGTGCAAATCCATGCGCTGCTCCTCCCTTCCCTGGCAGCCTAAGGAGACGGGCGGCGTCGAGCGGAATCTGGCTGGTTGCTCAAACAGTTTAACTCTCTCGTGCATCGAGGAGCAGCGCCGACCAGGCCTGTTTTAGCCGTGGATAGTCTGCGCGCGACATCCGAAACGTAATCACGTCGTCGCCGTTCCACCAAGCTTTCGGCGCAACCTTTTCAATTTGGAAGCCGAGGCGAATATGAAAGTTCTTCGCGGCTTTGTTCCGGCTTTGAACGTTGGCCACGACGGCCGAAAGCCCCAGCTGCTCGAATGCGAATTCGAGTAAAAGGTCGAACATCTCTGCCAGGAAAAGGCGCGCGGCAGGATCGACGATCAACCGCGCAACTTCGCCCTGTCCCGCCGCGAAATCCAGGTTCGCCAGCGCGATGCTGCCAGCCGGCTTCTTCGAGCGCTTGAATTCGGCAATGAAATAGTAGTCGTCGACCCTCGCTTGATAGTTCCGGAAAAACTCTTCCTGCTGAGCCAAGGTCAGCTTCTCGCGGGTCAGGAACTTACCGAGAACGGGATCATTCCGCCAAGCGATGACTTGCGCGGAGTCCTCCAGCCGGAGCTCTCGGAGAAGCAGGTTATTTCCTCCGGGAAGCAGTTTGAGATTCTCGGCTTTCGTGGAAAGCGTGCTTGGGCTCACCGGCTCCGGCCTGATATGCACCATCATCTGTTTATTGTACCTTAATTAGTGATTTAAATACATTTAATTGACCCGAGCCATATCATCATTTAATGTGGGGGACAATACATCATGTCGCTGTCCTGACGGAGGCTCGCCATTCTCGCTGCAGCACCCCTGCCGGACCGGCCCATCAATGATGCCGAACTCAAGTCCCTGGCGTTGTCAGGCGATGCCACGTCCTGGGGGCATCTTGTCGCCCGCTCGCGGCAAGCGACGAGCTTCTCCGAGCTGTTCTTTCTGTCGACGCTTCGAAAAAAGGCGAAGCTTTATGCACCCGGAAGCGTCCAGCCAAGACTCCGCCTCGCCCTCATAGGCGGCTACAACCTTTATCCGTTGCACGAACTGGTTGAACATCTGCTGGCCATTCGTGGGATCGAGTGCGAACGTTTCCTCGGCGAGTACGATAATTTCGTCTCGGAGATCCTTGACGGCTCGAGCTCACTGTACGCCTTCAAGCCGGATCTCGCCTTCATACTGCCGAACGCGAGCCACTGCCGGTTTTCAGGCTCGCTCCTCGATGACGTCGAACATCAGCGCGAAGCCGTAGTCCGCGCCGCTGAGCACCTCCTCGACCTCGCGCAGACTTTCACCGTGCGCTCCGGCGCGGCGGCGATCCTCGCCAATCTTGCGCTGCCCGGCGGCCTCGATCTCGGCTCGTTTCGTTCACGTACGCTTGGCACCGACTGGAGTTTCCGAAAGGCGGTCAATCTCGAGCTCGGGCTTCGGGCCCCAGCTGAGGTGCAAATCTGCGACGTCGAGTTCCTCTCGGCGCGGCGAGGGATCTCGGCCGCGGCGGATGCGCGAGCGTGGTATGAATCGAAGCAGATCGGCTCACCTGACTTTCTCGTCGACATCGCGCAAGAGCTAAGCCATCTGATCGCCTCCCGGAAGCAGAGCCCCAAGAAGGTCCTGGCGATCGACCTCGATCAAACGCTATGGGGCGGCGTGATCGCGGAGGATGGTATCGAGGGAATCGAACTTGGCGACTCGTCCCCCCGTGGTGAAGCGTTCAAGGCTTTCCAGAGGTACCTGCTTGGACTTTCCCAACGCGGCGTCCTGCTTGCGGTATGCAGCAAGAACGACCATGCACGCGCAATCGAGGTATTCGAGAAACATCCTGAGATGGTTGTCCGGCTGGAGCACTTCGCGGCCTTCAAAGCCAATTGGGACCCGAAGTCGGACAACCTGCAGAGGATCGCGGAGGAACTCCGCCTTGGCCTGGACAGCTTCGTGTTTGCCGACGACAACCCGGCGGAAATCGAGATCGTGCGCCAGTTTCAGCCGTTGGTTACAGGTGTACTCCTCGGGCCGGACCCCGCCGAATTCATCGTTCGCATCCAGGCCGGACGTCATTTCGAGCCACGGACCATCACCGAGGAGGATCTCGAACGGACGGCGCAGTACAGGCAGGAACGGCGACGTACGGAGCTCGCAGCGAGCGTCACCGACATGCCTGCCTACCTCGCCTCACTTGAGATGCGAGGCACGATCAAAGAATTCGACTCGCTCGACGTTCCTCGCATCGCCCAGCTGATCGCGCGCAGCAACCAGTTCAACCTGACGACGGCCCGTCGGTCCGAGACTGAGATTAAGGCGCTCCTAGGAAGGCCGGACTACCGGTGCTTCACGATGCGGCTCGAGGATAGATTCGGTGATTCCGGGCTCATCTCCGTAGTCATTGCAAAGATCGATGGTGGCGTCTTCGTTCTCGATACCTGGCTCATGAGTTGCCGCGTGCTGAAGCGCCAGGTCGAGGACGAGATCATGAATGAGATTTTCCGGCTCGCAGCGGCTGCCGGCTGCACGAAAGTGCGCGGCATCTATCTCCCAACGGCCAAAAACGGGATCGTCGCCGAATTCTACGAGGAGTTTGGTTTCGCGCGTACGGAAGACTCCGCAACCCGAAAAGAGTTCGAGCTGGAGGTGAGGAAGTATCAGGTGCGTTCGACAAAGATAGATGTTGCCCGGAGAGCTTATGAAGCAGGCTGAAGTATTAGCGAAGTTGCAGGAAGTATTCGACGGAATCTTCCTCGAGAAGATCGCGGCCATCCCCGAGCTCTCGGCGGCGGACGTCGATGAGTGGGACTCGCTCATGCAGATCTCGCTTGTGATCGCCGTCGAGCAGAAGTTTCGCGTTCGATTTCGCGTTGGCGAGGTCGAGGCGGCGCGGAATCTGGGTGAGTTCGCCGACCTAATCGCGAAGCGGATGGAACCATAAGAGTTGGACATCGCGAGTGCGTTCGAAGCTGGGCAAACGGCACATCCCGCTGAGTGCACGAGATCCGTGACGCACGCCTGCTTCTTCAAGCTCAAGAGAAAGTTGACGAACGGCGCTACTACAAAGGCAAAAACCGCTTCCGATTTAATATTTTTAATGTTATTTATATTGTTAAATACGAACCAACGTGACTGCCGCGACCGAAACTACAACCCGTACAGCTGGTGTTGCTATTTTAGATAGCATGTAGTCACGCTGACTAGCTGGGGGAGTACAACTGACGTGCCGGTGAAGTCCAATAACCGCCCCGGTATGGTAAGCGTCAGCGGGACGCCGACGCAGAACCAGACCTTGACCGCGACCGTGAGCGATGCGGACGGAGTGCCGGGCACCGTCTCTTATCAGTGGCAGCAGAGTGCGAACGGCAATTCGTGGAGCAAC